>CALRVI020000001.1:0-1436716 GCA_943371575.1 Methyloversatilis discipulorum
GATCACCGAAGCCACCCTTGCCGGAGAGATCGTGAAGCTCAATCCCGCGCCTCTTCTCGGCCTGCTCGAGGACACGCCGCAACTCGAAGCGAGCATCAACTCCACCTTCGTGATGAATCAGCAGGGCAAGGCGATCACGGGCCGAGCAAGTCTGAATGCCGATTCCTTTGCCACCCGTGGGAACGATGGCACCATCAACACAATCAACGGCTCAATCTCCAGCGATGAGATTGTGCTGGAGGATGAAGTCATCACCGCCAACGGACTGTGGCGGTGGGAAGGACTCCAAGGTCTGATCCAATCGAGAATTCCGCTGAATGCACTCGCTAAAGAAAGCGAGGCGAAAGAGGACGCGGAGATCAACCTTTCCCTCCCCGCCCGAGATGTCAGCGAGCTCCGCCGCTTCCTCGAACCGCCCATCGACCCGACCAAGCAGGTTCAAGAAGTGAGCGCGCTTGACTTCAACCGCACCGCCGGCACGATCGAAGGGATGCTCTCGGCGAAAGGTCGCACCGGGGCCTGGCAGGTCAACGGGAAAGCGACGTGGCTCCCCAATCAGGACGGTGTCTCCCGGCTCGCCCTCAATGACGTTGAAACAGCCTTGGAGAGCCTCGAAATGGTGATTGATGTCGCGAATCTACGCAACATCTCTGGTTCGATCAAAGGGACAAGCTCTCTGGGCGGGCGACTTTTGGGTACCGTGCGCGCCGATCTCTCGGCTCTCCTCGACGAAGGATTCTCGCGGGAATCCTTGCTCGATTCCCGACTGTCCGGTGAGATCAATCTGGAGAACTTTGGCGTGAAAGAAAAGCTCAAGCTCGCTAAGCCTCCGACGCCGACTGGAGAGGTCACCTACGCGGTGGCCAAGGATCCCACGACTGGCGAAGCCAACGGCAAAATCACCCTCGGCGGCACCTTCGAGAGCCCGGAAATCGCGGGCAACGTGGAGGTGAATAACCTCAAGATCAACCTCCCACCGGAGTTTCCAGAAACCACTCCGAAAGAGCCCGGCTCGATTGTCCCCATATTCAAGGACTTGGTCGTCATCCTCAACCCCGGCACTGAACTGAATTTGCCCGTCGGCAAACTCAAGCTTGAGGGTCGGTCGGAGATCACGGGGTCCCTGGAGAGCGTCTCGATCCGTGCTCCTTTCCGGGTCGAGAGCGGTACGATTCTTCTCCCGGCAAGCCGCGTGAACCTCGAAGGCGGAACGGTGGTGATCACGGCAGGAATCGGAGGCAATCCCCGGGTTGATGTGAATCTCGAAGGCCGCACGGTGGTCACGGTACGACAGACCGCCGACCGATTCGAAAGCTACACGTTGAACCTCGAAATCCGAGGCGATCTGCTCGATCCGCAGGGGATCAATATCAGCGGCACAAGCGACCCGCCAGACCTCACCACCGAGCAAATCCAGGCGATCGTGGGCCAACGCGAGTTCCTCGAATCCCTCGTGCGATCCGCGATTGGCGAGAGCAGCCGCAACGATCTGCGCGATAGTCTGTTCACGCTAGCCCTTCCGAGCCTCACGCAGGGCTTGACCGCTCAGTTTGCCGAGGCATTGAGCCTCGACTACTTGCTCCTGGATTACAACCCGTTCGATGGCGCGATCATCCGAGGAGGCAAGACGTTGGGCAAGGGATTGATTCTGGAGGCCAGCCGCCAGGTGACCCGGATCGACAATCGCGAGCTTCGCTACGATGTTCGCCTGAGCTACCGCCCTCCTACGCGCGACCGATTCCTTAGCCGAGTGCGGTTCACCTTTGGATTTGACGAAAAGGTGCCGTGGCGTGCTGGCCTGAGTTGGTCGACCAAGTTCTAAGATTTGAACCGAAAAGTTCGGCTATCCACCAAGTTTTCCCCCAGGGCCTACCCGAAAGATAACGGGGGGAAGGCTCATCCGTCTAAACTGCTGATCTAGGTAGATCGGAGCGGGTTTTGGTACGAAAAGCAAGTTTAGTTGGACTCCTCGTGGTGCTGGCCGCAACCGCGATGGCTCAAAGCGCACGGACCGTGCGCAATGTGGTGGTGCAAGGCAATAGCCTCATCAACACAGCGGCGATCACGACTCCGATGCGGCTTCAGCCAGGTCGCCTCGCCGCTCCGACCGACATCGAGCGTGACCAGAACGAGATTTTCAGCCTCGGGTTCTTCAAAAAGGTTGAGATCATCCCGAGCAATGTCGGCGAGAGTGAAGTCGATCTGCTGGTGAGCGTGGCGGAATACAGCTTGGTCAAGGAGATCCGGATTGAGGGCAACTCGGTTTTTCCCGATGAGGTTCTGACCAAGATCGTCGCCGATGCGCAGGAGATGAACCAGATTTGGAACAATCGCCGCGCCCAGCCGATCTCGACCGCCATCCGAAAGCTCTATTCCGACGCCGGATACTTTGTTGACTTCGAGCAGATCGGCCCCCTTGATGAATCCGAGAACACTCTAAACATCAAAATTCTCGAGACCCGCATTGGCAACATCGAGCTGCGTGGCCTCAGCCGAACGAAGGAGCAAACGATCCGCCGGATCATGAAATCTAGGCCTGGTGACGCGCTCAACATCGAGAAATTGCAGCGCGATTTTGAAGAGCTTTACTACACCTATTGGTTCGAAGATCTGAAGCCAAGCCGAGAGATCGGCGACGCGGCCAACGTGGTCAACGTCATCATCGACTTCAAAGAAGCCCGCACCGCGCAGATCAACGCGGGTGTCGCCCTTGACCCCCAAAGCCGATTGGTCGGCACCCTCAGCTACGGAGACTCGAACTTCCGAGGACTCGGTCGCACGGTGGGTGTTCAGCTGGAGCAAGCCACCGTCGGCGGCGGCCCGAGCGCGACTCTGGCCTACGGCGACCGGTTCTACGACAGCAAGGACACATCGCTCAACGTTCGACTGTTTAGCCGCGTTGTGTACAACTTTACCGGCAACGGGTTTATCGGAGGAGATGGTACGGAGGATCGATTCGACGAGCGTCGCACCGGTTTCAACGTCTCGCTCGCCCGACCGTACGGCACCAAGTACCGCACTTCGATTGGTCTCTCCGCGCAGAACATTAAGACGGTGAACCTGACGACCTCCACCACGGAGAACTATGTCCAGCAAGATGGCAACCTGATCAGCCTCCAGCTGACGGGTGAAATTGACACAACCGCTCCGAGCGTTGAGCCCGTGCAAGGAAGCTCGCTCCGACTCACCGTCGAGCCAGGATACAGCGAGATCACCAAGATCGGCGGCAACGTGGCTCAGTTCCAAGATTTGCTTGGTTCGTCTATGTTTGTGCGAAATTCTTTGCAATATCGACACTACTGGAGCAAGGCACCGAAACGCAAGGAGGGCGATACGGACATCTCGTTCAGCGATCCGCGCCCGGTCATTGCATTCAAGGCCGAATATGGCTATGTCGCGGGAACCGTGCCGTTCTTCGAGCAGCTCTTCGTGGGCGGCGTGAACTCTCTGAGGGGCTATCCGAACCAGCGATTCTGGGGCAAGAACTCGTTCCTGGCGACGCTGGAGTACCGATATCCCCTGCAACGGAGCTTCAACGTGGTGGGCTTTGCCGACTACGGCGGAGCCTGGGGCGGCTATGGTGAATTCACCGATTTCGAGCAATCTCAGTCCGCCAAGCTTCGACTCGGCTACGGAATTGGCGTGGCCTTCCGCACTCCGATCGGCCCGATTCGTATTGACTTTGCGTTCAATGAAGAAGGCGGTTCCCGAACCCACTTCGTCTTTGGAGCCAGCTTCTGAGGCGCACTTTTGAGAGAAGGAAACAACACTGAACTTATGAAACAGACCTCAACCCCGCGATTTGCCATGGCCGGCTGGCTGGTGGCAGGTGCCCTTGTGCTTGGCATGGCCGTCAGCGGTTTCCAACCCGCTCAGGCAAAGTTCGGCACGGTGGACATGCAGAAAATCCTCGCTGATTCGGCCACTGGCAAGAAGATCCGCGACGATATGCAAACCGAATTCAACCTCCGCCAAGGCTTGCTCGAGTTTGTGGACACCCACAAGGTGCTGAGCATGGATCAAGCCGGCAAGCTGCGCGATCTGACGCTCAAGGCGAACCCGACCGACGCCGAGAAGTCGGAACTTCAAAAGGTGAAGGATGCGATCATTGCGGACGGCAAGCAGTACAACGCTCTGATGGTGAAGCAAAACATCACGGAAGCCGAGCGCACTCAGCTCAGTGAGTTCAACAATCGCCGCAACAACATCCAACAGCTCCTGCAACAATGGAACCAAGAGTTCTCTCAGGAACTGAGCGAGCTTCAAGATCAGAAGATCGACGACGTGCTCCGCAAGGCGCGCGACCAAGTGCAAGCCCTCGGCAAGAAGGATGGCTACTCGGTGGTCTTCCCGTCGAACGTGGCGGTCTATGGTGCAAACGACCTCACCGATGCCGCGATCAAAGCGGTTGACGCAGCTCGCTAAGAGCCTGCGCGGGATCGGCAGACGCCGAGGCATGGGAATTCTCTGCCTCGGCGTTTTGCTCGGTGCTCTTAGCGGTTGCGCCAGGCCACCGAAAGTGTGGATCGATGCAAGTGCTGTGCCTCAAGACGCCATTGTTGTCGCGGGAATTGACACGCCTCGATCCACACAATCTTCATCTTCTGGAGCACAAACCTACACACTTCCTGACTCCAAACCAGAATTCATCCGAGAGTCTCGGGCGGAATCTTTGGCGCGGGAGGCTCAGGCGCGACTCCGACAGAATCGTGCCACCGCGCTGGAGCAACTTCGAACCGACCTCCTCAGAGTGGCCAGGGCTCAAGCCGCACGCGATGCCCGGGCTCGTCGAGAAGACGCGGCCCAGCAGTGGGTGGCCGAGCGGGATGAAGTGATCGCGGGCATTCTCACTCTGTTCGAGGACTATGCGAAGCGCCGCGGGGATCTGTTGCTTGACCTCTCGGGCCGAGTGGGATTCCCGGATACGGGTCGTCCACCGCGCACCCGAGGCATGCTGGAAGAACAGATTCCCCTTGAGGAAGCCCGCGTGGCCCGTCTGCGTCAGGAACTCCGCACGCTCGATCAAGAATTCGATGCGCAGAGCAAGGGAGCTCTGGCGGCTCTGGCGAAACGCCATTCCGACGCGGACGCGGCATTGACTCAGGAGGCCAAACAGGCTTTGGCTCGCGCCGAGGCTCAGGCGGAATCGGATGCCCGGGCTGCCGTCAACGATGCCTTGGGGAACCTCGATGACGGGTTCAGTAGCCTCATCCGCGACCTTCCCGGGCTTCCGGGACTCAGTGCTTCCCACGGTGCCCCGCGAGCGAGTGGCCAGAACCTGGATCTCCCTGGTGGAACCCGCGCCAAGTGGTCACGAGAGGAGATCCAACGATCAGCCAAACTATTCGCAGAATCGCGGGGATGGGTGCTGAGCGAGACTCCGGCGGGCGCGCAAAACAAGACAAAGGAATTCATTGCATGGATCAAGCAGTACGAAGTTGGCAACTAGGCACCCTCGCGGAGATGATCAAGGGAACACTCGAAGGCCCTGCCGATGTGGTCATCCACCGACCGGTTCCTGCCGGGATGGAAGATCCCCACGGCATCACCTTTGCCGGTGATCAGAGCTACCTAAGTAAAGCTTTATCAGCCAAAGTTGGAGCGATCATTGTGCCAGTGGAGACTCCACCGCTCCCGTGTCCGGTGATTCGTCACGTGAATCCTCGGCAAGCCTTCGGCATGGTGCTCGGAATCATGGATCGGCCCCTGCCTCTCGCTGAAGGGATTCACCCGACCGCCGTGATTTCGGAATCGGCAAGCATCGACCCGACCGCGAGAATCGGAGCCTATGTTGTCATCGAGGCTGGCTCAAGCGTCGGGCCAGGCGCGGTGATTCACCCTCATTGCTACATCGGAGATCAATGCAGCGTTGGGGCTCAAACTATTCTTTATCCCCGCGCCACCCTGGTTCAAGACGTGACAGTGGGAGATCGGTGCATCCTCCACGCCGGGTGTGTGCTGGGAGCGGACGGATTTGGGTTTGCTTGGACAGGAACCCACCGAGCAAAAATCCCTCAAGTGGGGCAGGTGATCCTAGAGAGTGATGTAGAAATTGGCGCGAATACTTGTATTGATCGCGCCACGTGTGGCGCAACGGTGGTTCGTCAGGGAACGAAGCTTGATAACCTTGTACAAATCGGCCACAACGTCACCATCGGCGAGCACACGGTGATGGCCGCCCACGTGGGGATCAGCGGCAGTTCCGAAATTGGATCCCGGGTCGTCATGGGGGGACAGGCGGCACTCAGCGACCACGTCAAGGTTGGTGATGATGTTGTGCTGGGCGGCCGTACTGGCGTGGTCAGCGATGTCACCGAACCTGGCCAATATGCCGGTCTGCCCGCGATGCCAATCGCCCATGCTATGCGCTCTATGGCCCTCCAGGCTCGTCTTCCAGAGATGTACCAACGGCTTCGCGCCCTCGAACGAGAGCTTGCAAGCCTGAAGTCCGCTCAAACGGAGACCAAATGACAAAAAGCTATCCCCGGTTCACCCTTACCGATTCGATCAAGATTGAAGGCCCAGGGTTGCACTCTGGCGAGCCGGTTTCGGTGACGCTCCATCCGGGATCGAGCGGGTTTCAATTTCGGGTAGGAGCACGAGTCATCGACGCGCACCCAAGCGAAGTCACCGATACGCGGCGATGCACCCAGCTCGGATCCGTGGGAACCGTGGAGCATG
Organism: Methyloversatilis discipulorum; assembly: GCA_943371575.1. GTDB lineage: Bacteria > Armatimonadota > Fimbriimonadia > Fimbriimonadales > Fimbriimonadaceae > UphvI-Ar2. The sequence continues at coordinate 6,682 of CALRVI020000001.1, forward strand.
TGCTCTCCGCCCTTGCTGGGATGGGGATCACGGATGCGGAAATCGAGGTCGATGGTGGCGAGTTGCCCGCATGTGACGGCTGTTCCCTGCCCTACGTCAGCGCAATCCAGACCGCCGGAATGGTTCCCTGCGGGACATTGGAGATTGAGGGCCCGTTCGCCCGCATTTTCCTGCAAGATCTCCCCATCAAGATCGCCATCGGCCGGGGTGAGGGTTGGTGGCGCTGCATTTTTGAGCTCGATGGCTACGAGCATGGGCGACAAGAAGTGGAGCTCGCCTGGAGCACCGAGACGTATGCCCAGGAAATCGCCCCCGCCCGCACCGTGGTTTTGGAGGAAGAGCTTCCGATGATCAGGGCCGCAGGGCTTGGGAAGGGTCTGAGCGAGGAATCCTGTTTGGCGATTGGTCGCGGCGGTTTTTTGAACGAGCCCCGGTTTGCGGATGAACCAACCCGCCACAAACTGCTCGATCTGATCGGGGATTTGGCGCTCAGCGGGGTGCCGGTTGCTCACCTGGATGTGGTCGGGGAGCGCTGCGGACACGCGAGCAATGTCAAGGCGGCGCAGAAGTTGGTTGAGTCGGTTGCCGTCACTCGGCGAGGGTGAGCTCGGGCCAGTTTTTGCGCGAGTAGGTGGTGATCCCGCCCCTCCCGGCGTTCGGCCACCCTCCCCAAACGGAGTTTGGAGAGGGCGAGTCCAAGAGTTCGTCTTAGAATCTAAGGTTGGGCGAGGATAACCAACTCTCAGTCACGGACTCCTCCCCCATCCTGGGGGAGGGCAGGGAGGGGGCTGCTCACGCGAGAGTCAGTGGTCATCCCGCCCCTCCCGGCCTTTGGCCACCCTCCCCAAACGGAGTGTGCTGTGACATGACATCCTTGACACTTCGAGACAGGACATTGTTGACACATGCCTTTCTCGGGTTGGTCGGTTATGGATTCGCGTCTTTTACTCGTTCATCGAGTTCTGGTTGAAGGCAGTAGTGTGGCGTTGGCTGCTCGTCTGGCGGGGGTCAGCCGGGAGACGGCGTACCGCTGGATTCGCAGAGCCAAAGAGGTTGGTCTAGACGAATTGCGCGAGCACTCGCGGCGCCCCCACACCAGTCCTCTTGAGACTGCACCGGAGGTGGTCGCTGCGTTGCTTGCTCTCAAGAAGCACTACCCTCTTTTTGGTCCCTTGAAGCTTTGCGCCCTTCTCGATGCTTCGCTCCACCCCCGAACGGCGGCCCGTATCCTCAAGCGACATGGATACTCCCAACCGAAGCAACTCATGCCCGAAGAAGTCCTCCAGAGATTTGAGCGGAGCCAGAGCAACGAACTCTGGCAGATGGACTTTAAGGGCCTCAAAAGACGTGGGCAGGGCTACGAAATTCTGAGCATTCTGGATGACGCAACGCGCTGCTGCTTGGCCCTGAGAGCTCTTCCTGACCAGCGGCTCGTGAGCGTCTGGGAGACCCTCTGGGGTCTCTTTGGTGAAGTTGGCCTCCCTCATGAAGTTCTCTCTGACAACGGCCCTGCATTTGGCAGTGGAGGCGTTTGGAGGCTTTCCAAACTGGATGCCATGCTCCTGCGGCTCGGAATCCGGCCTACGCACGGACGGCCTTACCACCCTCAAACACAAGGCAAAGTGGAGCGCTTTCATGGCACTCTGCAGCAAGAAGTGGGGCCTGACTTGTATGCTCCTACTCTTGAGGAGGCAGAGCAAAGGTTGGAGCAGTTCCGGACTTTCTACAACTGGCAGCGACCTCACCAGGCCCTTGACCAAAAGTTTCCTGGCAGCCTTTATCGACCCTCACCGCGACAAAGACCCTCCGCCTTACCGGAACCAAACTATCCGGAAGGATCTTTCATTCGCAGAACTGAACAGGATGGTTACTTTCAGTTCAAAGGCCAAGGCTACAGAGCAGGCAAAGGCCTTGCCAGACAAACCATCGCCATCCGTGAGTGCAACACCACCGGAGTGCTTGAAGTCTACTTCTGCGACGTCAAACTGGCCACACTCGACGACCTCAAAGTGTCACGGATGTCCTGTCTCGAAGTGTCACGAATGTATTGACACTTGACACGGAGTTTGGAGAGGGCGAGTCCAAGAGTTCGTCTTAGAATCTAAGGTTGGGCGAGGATAACCAACTCTCAGTCACGGACTCCTCCCCCATCCTGGGGGAGGGCAGGGATGGGGCCGGTCACGCGAGAGTCAGTGGTCATCCCGCTCCACCCGGCCTTCGGCCACCCTCCCCAAACGGAGTTTGGAGAGGGCGAGTCCAAGATTCCGTCCCAGGAAACAAGTTTGGGCGGTGTGTGTGGTATTTCAAGCACGGGTTCCCCAATCCTGGAGAAGTGTCAAGGATGTCCTGTCACAGCACCCCATCCCGGAGGGAGAAGTCTGCAGAAAAGGCTCCGCAGGGGAGTGGCTCAGAGATCGGGGACGTCGCCGAGGTCGGTGCCGGCGGCGGCTTGGTTTTCGTCACGGATTTGGACGAAGATCTCTTGGCGGTGGACGGCGACGTCCTTCGGGGCCTTGATGCCAATCCGAACTTGTTCGCCACGCACCTCCAGGACAACGACTTCGATATCGTTGCCGATGATGATGCTTTGGTTGACTTTACGTGTCAGAACCAGCATGATTGTTGCCTTCCTTGGCTAGCTGGCAGGTTAGCACGAAGACCGTGCTAAGCTGCCTCGTCGCCTGACGCCCACGATTGGAACACGCTGAATCGAATCGGGAAGCGGTCATCTTCCAGGACGATCTGCGCGGCGCGTTGTGTCGCGAGATTGATCACAATAGGCCCGGCCAGGTTCAAAGTCATCTCCTCTGGCCGTCCCCGAGGAATCGTCACGATAGTATAGACGAGTCGCGGGGTGTCTTCTTGCATTTGAAGAGAATCCGCGAAACTTCGGGGCATATCGGGAGCATATTCGCTTACGTACACGGCGGGATCCACGACCAGAAAGGCGAGATCGCCGAGGTCGAGAGATTGGAGCCAACGATAAGGACTTCCTTCCTTATGCTGGATCAGGACGAAACGCTTGACATCCGGAAAGCCCACCAATCCATCGGAGAATTCCACCACGTCCTCAGTGGCGAACTCCAGGGCTCCGAACCGCGTTGTCTCGATCATGTGCGTTGCTGTCATCGCATAAAGTCCATGAGGCTTAACTGCATTCCGCGAGAAGCCATCTGCAGAGCCGCGCTGTAGGCGGTTTCTGCTTGCTGATACCGAGTGAAGGCATCCGCGAGATCAACTTCTTCGTGGTCGGAAATCTCTTTCGTCAGATCATCGGTGCGGCGGGTGTTTTCGCTGCTCAGGGCTTCGATGGTCTGGAGTTTGTTGCCAAGCTCGGCGCGCACACCGCTCACTTGGTCGTGGAGGCCTTGAATCTCTTCCAGGCTGACTCCGGAGATATTGATGGTGTCCCCGGCCTGAACACGGGTTTTCAGGTCTTCCAGAGCGGTGTAGATGTCGGCCACCAAAGTGTCCGCGCCCTGCAGATTGATCTGCATCTGCTCACCTGCCCGAACCTCGGCACGAATGACATTGGTGTCGCCGTTGAACGTCAGAGCCCCCGCAGCGACAGTGAACGGCTTGGTGTCGGTTTTGTGACCGGAAAAGATGTATTGTCCGCCTGCGCCCTGGGCGTTGGCGTGGCGCACCAACGTCTCTTGCAGGCTCGTGATCTGAGTCGCCAGGCTCTGCAGCGCGTTGGAATCGAGGCTGGAGCTCGATGCCTGAATCGCGAGGACGTTGGCTTGCTTGAGCACCGTGGCGATCTCGCCCATTGATTGCTCGCCGCGCTGCATGTAGTCCTTCGCACCGCGAAGATTCTTGTCGTACTGCTCGAATCGGCCTTTGAGGCTCCTCGCACTCATGCTGAGGCTGGCGGAGAGGGGATCCTCGCTGGAGTATTGGAACTTCTTGCCGGTCGTGACCTGTTGCTGCACGCGGAAGTACTCGGCTTGAGACTTCCGGATCGCGCTGCTGTAGCTCTCGAACTGGTAAGGAGTGCTGACTCTCATGGCGGGTTCACTTAGGTCGGATTCACTGGGGGCAGGTCATTCAAAAACGGTGATTCAGGACATTACCTTCGGAGCATGCCAATTAAATCTTCGGTTACTTGGTCAAAAACCGTGAGGGCTCGGGCGGCAGCTTGGTACGACCGCTGGAGTTTCATCAGGTTGGCCATCTCGTCATCAATGCTCACGCCGCTCACCGCCTGCTGTTGCTGGCTGATCTGAGCCATGATCGATTCCTCGGTTTCCAGGGCGGAATCGGCGTAGGCAGCGTCATTCGCGACCTTGTTCACGGCATCTTGGAAGAATTTGCCGAAGCTGACATTGCCAAGGGCGGCTTGGCTCGAATCGCGCATCCCGGCGAACATGGCGGCGAGGCTGCCGTCGCCTGGTTCTCCGGTGAGACCGGCGGCAATCGCATTCGGAGACGCTTGGACATCCGCGCTGAGGTTGAAGTCAATCGCTCCGTTCTGCGGACCCGCGATGACATCGTTGAAGAACTGAATTCCCGTGTTGCCCTGGGCGTTGATCCCGGTCATGTGGGGAGTGTTGATCTGGGTGCGCAGGGTGTTCGCGAGGGTGTCGAGGTTGCCCTTTTGCGTCTCAACTTCCTTGAGCGACGCAAGCTGTCCGGCAAGGGCTCCACCCTTGAGGGTGTAGGTGAGCACGCCATCGGTGACGGTTCCGTTGGTCGCGTTGTAGCTGTTCGGGAACTCGCGGGCTTGGCTTCCCTGCACCAGGGTGAATCCCGAAGCATAAACGGCGTAGGAACCGTCAGGGAAATTCTCTTTGGTGACGTTAACAAGCTTGCTGAGATCGCTCAGAGCCAGATCGCGCTGATCCATCAGGTCGTTGGGGGATCCCCCGCTCGCGGCGGCGGTCGTGATCTGGGTATTCAAAGCGGCGATTTGCTGGGCCAGACCATTGATCTGATCCATCGTGCCCTGGATTTCGCTCTGGGTGCGAGTTTGCAGAACCGAGAGATCTTGGAATCGGTTGCGCACTCGGTCGGTGAGCACCTGACCGGACATTCTCACCTGTGCACGAGCGGCAGCGTCACTCGGGTTTGAGCCGAGGCCACTCCAGGCGTTGAAGAACTTATCAAGGGCGGCGGAGACTCCGCTGTCGCTAGGTTCGCCGTAGATGGCGTCGATCCGCTTGAGACCAGTCGCGAGAGACGAGTATTTGCCGTGTTGGCTCTGCGAGTTATTGAGGCTAAGGTCGAGATATTGATCGCGGATGCGGTTGACCGAGGTGATCACTGAGCCCTGTCCGACCGACTTCCAGCCCTTGTTGAAGAAGTTCAGGGGGGGCAGGGTTCCGTACTCCACGGTTTGGCGCGAATAGCCACGGGTGTTCACATTGGCGATGTTGTGACCCGCCGTGTCGATGGCCCTCTGGAAATTCCGGAGAGCCCCCGACGCCATATTGATCCCGAGAAACGGACCGCTCATATCTTTTGCCTCAGTTCTTCATTGTCGGTGTCACGCGGCTTGGTTCATCAGAACATTTGCCTGAGTCCTCTTTCCGGCGTAGGGCCCTTCGGCCTTGGTGACCTCGTTAGCGATCACCGTCATGGTGCCGTTCACGTAGGCCAGCTCGTTCTCGATGAGGGCCTTGTTCTTGTCGATGACGCGCTGGACGTTGCGTCCCGCGACGATCACCCGGTTGGCGATCGACTGAAGTTGCATGCCATCGGCCTTTTCCAGCGCAGCCACCAGACCCTTCAGGGAGGGTTCGCACTCGAGCTCGCTTGCCAGGGTTCGGGCGGCCGTCGCCGCTTGCTCATCAATGGACTGCATGAGGTCCATGAGGCCATCGAGTTCCGGTTGGAGCCGCTCGATCCGCTCCACTTGACGCATCGTGAGAGCCGCAGTTTGCTCGTGGAGGGTGCTCAAGAGGCGTTCGGCGGTACCAAGCCAGTCCCACCACAGTCGTTCCAGTTCTTTCGTCTTTTTCGCCATAGGTCGTTTCTCGTTGTGTTCCGTCAGGTGTAAATCGTTGGGTCGTTAGCGCGAGGGTTCCCCGGTCGTCACGCTGGGTTGCCCGGCGGATGCGCCGGATTGAGTTTGTCGAGCCATCTGTCCGATGGCTTGCTTCACGATGGTCTCGCCCATGCTGAGGAAGACCGTTTTGCCGATGCCGATGCTGCTTGCGCCTCGGGCGGTTTGGCTCGCCATCGCGTCGTCCATGATGTCTTTGGCGAACTGAGTGACTTGTGAGTCTTGCTCGCCGAACTTCACGCGTCGCATCTGGCTCATCAGGCCTTTCACGAAGAAGGCTTCGAAATCTTCGCTCGCCTTCTGGAGCTTGCGAAGCTCGCGTTGAGCCGGCTCCGGCAGCTTGTCGAGGTCGATCTTGCCTTCGCTCATGAGAGGTTGGTAGATCGCCTCAAGCCGTGCATGCTGCTCCGATCCCGGCTTGCCCATGGTTCCCTGCACCTTGTCGGAGAGAGTTCGGGCGAAGTCGGCGCGGAGCTTCGGGTTGCTCGTCGAGGGGTTCAGGCTCAGTTGGCTCATTGGATGCGAATCCTTGCCTTGAGGGCGCCTTGGTCAGCGAGAGCCTGCAGAATCGCGATGATGTCGCGGGCCGAGACATCCATTGCCTGGAAGATCTTGGCGAGGTCGTCGAGGGTCGCGTTGGGGGCAACAACCACGACTTCGGGGGCATCTTCGCTGGCTCCGGTGCGGGTACTCGGGACAATGGTGGTTTCACCATTGCTGAACGGCCCCGGTTGGCTCGTGATGAACTCGGTCTCGATTTGCACTCGGAGCGATCCGTGGGCGATGAGAGCGGGGCCGAGTCGGACGTTGCCACCGATGACAATCGTGCCGGTGCGCTCGTTGATGACCACCGTCGGTTCGCTATTCGCCATCACTTCCATCTTCTGGATCTGGCTGATGACGGAGACCGCGTCGTCCGCACTCGGGATGGTGATCGCGATGGTCACCGCGTCGACCGCCTGTACGCCAAGTCCGGGGAAGGTCTCCTGGATCTTGTCGGCGGTGCGCTTAACCGTCGTGAAGTCGGGATTATCGAGATCGTAATACAGCGTGTTGCCGTTGAAAACGAACTGGGTTGGCACCGACTTCTGGACATCCGCGCCTTCGGGGACGCGACCGACGGTCGGGTGGTTCTTGCGGACGCTGTTTCCTCCGCCTCCCGCGTTGAAGCCGCCGATACTCACCGCTCCGGCCGCCATCGCGTAAACGTTCGAGTAGTCCGTCATTGTGGCGAGGGGGGTCGGGAGCAGGACGCCGCCTTCCAGGCTCTTACAGTCGCCGAGGCTTTGCACGGTGATGTCGATCTTACGTCCGGGAGCAGCGAACGGCGGCAGCTCAGCGGTGACGCTGACAATCGCGATGTTCTTGCTCCGGAAGTTCTTCGGATCGACCACGGTGCCCCAGCGAGAGATCGCGTTGGACATGGCAATCGACGTGACTTCGACCTGCTTGCTGTCGCCTGTTCCATTCAGTCCGACGACGATGCCGTAGCCCATGATGACGTTGGACCGGGCACCGCGGAAGCCGCCGATCGCACCGGCTTCGACGGAGATTCCATTGGCCTCGGCGGCACGGATCGATTCTTGTCGTTTGCGCGCTTGCTCATCCGCGCGGCGAATCTGCTCTTGTCGCTCTTTCTCGGAGAGTGGCTGCACAGCAGGGCCGGGATCGGTGGCTTGGGCGGTGGCAATCACCGCGAGAACCGCCAGGCTCACCACGAGCATCGCCTTGAGATCAGACCAATTCAGATTGAAAAACTTCATCAGAACAACCAATCCAGCACTTGAGTCAGGATTCCTTTGCGCTGGCGATCACTCACCAGGCCCTTGCCTTCCATGCGGATTTCCGCCTCGGCGATCTTGGAGGAATCGATGGTGTTTTGCGGGGTGATGTCGGCGGTGCGAATGATGCCGCTGAGCACGAAGGTTTGGGTTTCCTTGTTCGTGACCAGGGTGCGCGTGCCCTCGATGATCATCGTACCGTTGGGCAGAACTTCCTTCACGATCACCGACATCTGGGTCGCCATGCGGCTGGTTTGGCTCGTGGAGCCATCTCCCGCCGTGCTACTGGTTCCGGCGCTCGCAAGTGGCCCGATGAGCCGTGCGAGAAAGCCCTTGACGAGATCCATGCTCACTTGGTTGGAATCGCCCTTGGTCGCTTCGGTGGACGCGGTGAAGTTCGAGGTGGAGCGCTCGTTGATGACAATCATCAGAATGTCGCCCTTCGCCCGAGCGACTCGGTCGATGTAGGGATTCACCGACGTGGTGTAGATCGATCCGGCGTTCTCCTTGCCCCCGTCAGCGGTCTTCCCGCTGGGATCTTGAGCTTCCGCCACTCCGCTGGTCGCGAGGATGGCGGCAACCGCCATTCCCATGAAAATGTTGGATCTGGTCATAGTTTCACCTCAATCTTTTGATCTTTCGTCATGCGTCCCACGAGTTCTTTGCCTGTGGGGAGAGTCACCGTGATTTGGCCGGTCAGTCGGTCGATTTTCTTGACCTTGCCGGTGGATTCCACGCGCACATCGCCGCTTCGGACGATGATGCTCACCGAGCTGCCCACCTCGATGTTGAGGGGGATCGCGCGGTTTTCCAGCGTGATTGTGCGGCTGTTGATTCGCTTGCCGTTCACGTGGACGGCAATGGTGACACTGAGAGTCGCACCGCTGGGGCGGATCTTCTCGGTGATGAGTTCCAGCGTGCCCTTGGGGGCAGGCATGGGAGAAATCGGTCGTTGGGATTCCGCCACGAAGTCGCCGTACTCTTTCTGGGCCGCGAGCTCGGCGGCCTGAATAAACTGCTCATGGGTGACGGTTTGTGTCGCCTGAACCACCTTCGTTTGGATCGGGCCGACGATGCGGACCTTTTGGGGATCCAGTCCGGCCTGTCGAAGCCGAGCCATGATCGCCGTTCGGTCGAAGATGCGCGCCGCTCCGAGCGCGGGAACGTTGCCCATTGTCAGGCTTTGCAGCATCGCCACCTGGGTGGCTTCGCCGTGAATCTGAGCGATGCTTTCGAGACGGATCATCGTGCCCTCGACTTCGGCATCGGTGCCGATCACGATCTCAATGCCTCCGTTGCGATGAAACGCGCTATCGGGGGTGAAGGCCGGGAGTCCGTTGATCACTGGGCCAGAAGCTCGACTCAGTGCGTTCTCAATCTGAATGACCTCGGTCGAATCAGGATCGGCCGGGATCGGACTCGGCTGATGCACGACAATCGCGTTCGTGGCACCCGTGCGAATCACTCCAAAGAGCCCTTCACCGGGTTCGCCAAGTTTGACGGGGGCGAACATCTTGTAGAAGCCATCGCTCTCCACGGGACGGGTTTCGTCGTCGAAATTGGCAAGGACAAGTCGCCCGAGTTCTCGGGTTTCGGAGCCGAATGTTCCGAGGATTCTGCCCTGCAAATCGACGCTCAGCTTGGTCGGCACTCCTTCGACAGGCACGGCGGGAAGAACCCACGGGCCGCTGGTCGAAGCGATGCGACCATTTTTGATCGTGAGGTCGGCGGATCGGGCGTACACGACTTCTCCATTGCGAGCAAATCGGAGATAGCCTTCGCCGTCGATGCGAACCGCCACGGTCGGCGGTGCCTCGGCACGAACCGCTCCGGCGAGAAGAATCAAGCCGGCGAAGAGGAGAGAGCGATGCAGGGAAAGAGTCATGATTAGCGCTTCAAGTTATTGAGAATCGAGAGCATGTCGTCGGAGGTTTGGATCGCCTTTGAGTTGATTTCGTAGGCGCGCTGAGCGGTGATCATCTTCACCATTTCCTCCACCACCTGCACATTGGAGCCTTCGAGGAAGTTCTGCTGCAGAGTGCCGGAGCCTTCGAGTCCAGGGGTGACTTCTTGGGGTTCTCCGCTGGATCCACCGGCGAGATAGAGGTTCTGTCCAGCACGGGAGAGTCCGGCAGGGTTGGAGAACATGACAACCGTGATGTTGCCAAGATCGGTCGGCTCATTGTTTCCGGGAGTAATCGCGCTGACCGCCCCTTCTGGAGAGATCGAAAGAGCCCGCGATCCAGGAGGAATCGTGATGTTCGGCACCAAGGCGTAGCCATCGCTGCTGACGAGGAGGCCGTTTGCATCGGGCTTGAACGAGCCGTCTCGGGTGTAGGCGGTTTCGCCACTCGGGAGCTGAACTTGGAAGAACCCGGCACCGTTGATCGCCACATCAGAGGCATTGCCCGTGGTGAGCAGACTCCCGTTCGTGAACGTGGTGGCAGAAGCAGAAAAGCGCGAACCGAGACCGATCTGGACGGACTGAGGCACGCGGTTTTCGCCGCCCGTTGCCGCTCCAGAGGCCCGGAAGGTTTGGTACATCAGGTCTTGGAACTCGGCACGTTGGCTTTTGAAAGCGGTCGTGTTGACGTTCGCCAAGTTGTTGGCGATGATGTCCAAGTTCATCTGTTGGGAGACCATTCCGGTTCCCGCGGTATTCAATGCTCGCATCATAAGGGCGGTTCGTTTCCTTTTTTCGCTTTTCAGCGATCCGCGCCCTTCCGTAGACGTGCTTGCTTGAGATCACTGCGTCTGAGTGGTCTCGCGCTCCCGACTTCTTATCCCTGAAGTCGGTCCAGCGTGCGTTTAGCGTCCTTGGAGGATCTGGATCAGTCGTCCGGTGGATTCGTCTTGGCTTTGCGCGCTGCGCTGGGCCATTTCGAAGGCTCGGTTCAGCTTGATCATCGAGATCATTTCTTCGATCGCATTCACGTTCGAACTCTCGATGAAGCGCTGCTGAATCTGCACCGTATCAGGGGTCATGGCAACGGCGTTGTTGCTGGCGTACTCGCCATTTCCGTTCTTGGAGAAAGCACCGGTGAAGACGGCGATCTGGCCGACTCGCTGGCCGTTGACTTCAACCGCCCCGTCGCGTCCGATGATCATTTGACCAGGCGGGATCGTGATGGGCTGGCCTTCGGCGTCCAGGACTTCGGAGCCGTTCTTGGTGACCAAGGTGCGCTCCGGGCTGAGAGCCCAGGCTCCATCGCGGGTGAAGCTGACGCTTCCATTGCCGGATCGAACCTGGAACATTCCGTTTTCCGTGGCCAAAGCCACGTCGAAATCGCTGCCGGTGGGGGCGATGCCGCCCATTTCCCAGACCGTGAAGACACCTTTGACTTCAGGGCCTGCGCCAAGTCGTCCGATGGATTCTCCCTCTCCGCCGGAGTTGGCAAGGAGGCGCTCGAATCCCTCGTTGAACACCATCACATCGCGCTTGAAGGCGGTGGTGGAGGCGTTCGCGAGGTTGTGGCTAATGACATCCATCCATCGCTCAGCGACGGACATGCCAGTAGCCGCAGAATAAAGACCTCTTTGCATCCTGCTCTGGGTATCGGCAGAATTACCAGGAGCACAAGGGGCAAAACCTCACAATTCACTTGAGGTTTTGGGGAGGGCGTCGATTGAAGGCGTGTCGTGTTCCGCCCCTCCCGCCCGTTGGGCACCCTCCCCGAGTCAAGCTCGGAGAGGGCGTGTGCGGGGGTTGGTTGCTTGAGCAAGATTCCTCTTCCTCAGAGGATCAGAGCAGCCGGGGCGTGATTGAGAGCACAAACTTCGGAGCCAGCGGACGACTTTTGGACTCGCCCGCCACCGACTCCCGTCGGGGGAGATTTGGGAGAGGGCGTCGATTGAAGGTCTGTGGACTGCCGCCCCTCCCGCCCGTTGGGCACCCTCCCCGAGTCAAGCTCGGAGAGGGCGTGAGCAAGAGTAGATGGCTTGAGCGAGATGCCCCTTCTACATAGGATCGGGGCAGCCTTGGTTTGCCTGACCAGCGACTAGCCCTCGGCTTGGGAATCGTCGGCCGACTTCCGCTTCGGTCGCGCCTTGACGGTTTTGGCGGTGGACTTCTTGGCGGTCACGCCGGTCTTTGCCGCGCGGGGTTTGGTTTGGCGGGCTTTGGGAGCCGCTTTCGGCTGGGGCTCCTCGGTGGTGGGCTCAGAATCGGTGGTTGCCGCCTTCGGCTCCGATTTCGACTCGGCATCAGCCTTGTCGGCAAGCTTTTCCGCGACCGCGTCGGCCTTCTCTTGAGCCGTCTCCACGAGATCGTCCAGCTTTTCCTCGACCTTGTCGACGGTTTCGGAGATCTTCTCTTCCATCTCCTCCGCCGATTCCGCGAGCTTCTTGCCCAGCTTCTCCAGACCGCGGCCGATCTTCTTGGCCAGAGGCTTGGAGGAGGCGATCACGATCGGCACCGCAGCGGCGGCAAGCACGATCCAACCCGAACCAGATACAGGAATGCGTCTCATTTCTTGTTCTGATCGGGGTTACTCGGCGGAAGGCTTGGGGGTTTCAGACTCTTCGGGACTCATGGCGGGCTCGGTGACCGCCGTTTTCGGCTTAAAGGCATCTTGCAGGGCGAGCCATAGAATGAGAATCGCGGCGAAGGTGATGCAGACATCCGCAATGTTGAAGACATGGAAGTTGATGAGCCGGAACCAGAACATATCCGTCACCTTGCCCATCCAGAGTCGGTCGATGAGGTTGCCGAGCGCCCCTGCGCAGAGGAGCGCGAGAAGGATGCGGATCAGCCTCGTCTCCTCCGGCTTCTTCCACGAATGCCAAGCGGTGTAGCCGATCATGCCGAAGGCGATCGGGGTCAGGAAGACTCCGGCCCCTTGGGCGAGGCCAAAGGCGACGCCTTCGTTGTAGACCAGTTTGAGTTCAAAAACCCCGGGCCAGAGGGGCATGAAAACGCGCCCCTCTGTCCATTCGGCGGCGTTTCGGCTGAACGCTTTGAGCCACTGATCCGCCCCCACCAGGAGGAAGACCGTGAGCAAGAACACCCGGAACGACCGATGCATCAGACGCCAAGAACCTCGCGGTCACGCTTGCTGAGCGGGATTTGTTCGCCGTCGATCTCCACGATCTCGACATCCGCGCGGCGGAGCCGGCTCCGCGAACACTCAAGGTAGCTGCTCGCCTTGAATCCGACGGAGAAACCATCGCCGCTCTTCACCCGGACATCCGCCATTTTGAAGAGATTCGCGAGATCATCGCCGAAGCCTTGAAGCACCTTGGCTTCATGCGCCAGAAGCACGAGGTCCGCCTCAATTTCCTGCGTGTTCTTGACGCCAAGATTCGCCTTTTGGAGCTCGAACTCCGCGAAGACCTTGGTGCGGATCGCCAGGAGCTCGGTAATCTCTTGGTTCAGCGCGGCATCGTGCGTCGAAACGGGAGCCCGGAAGGTCTCCATGTGGACGCTCGGCAGAGTCTGGATGTGGGGGATGCGCTGATACGTTTCCTCGGCGGTATGCACAAGGATCGGCGCGCAGAGGCCGACGAGTCGGTCCAGCACAACGTGGCACGCGTGTTGGGCTGCGCGTCGGCGAGGCGAGGCCTTGGCATCGGCGTACATCACGTCCTTGATCGCATCCAGATAGAACCGGCTAAGTTCGTTGACGCAGAAGTTGTGCGTCAGGCTCATCGCTTCCTTGAAGTCGAACTCCTCGTAGGCTTTGCGCACTTTCTCGACCAACTGGTCGGCCGCTTGCACAATCCAGCGGTCGATCTTGCTCGGCGAGCCCTGATCGGCAGGATCGTAATCGCTGAGATTGCTCAGGAGGAATCGTAGCGTGTTGCGCACGGTGCGATAGCTCTCGCCGGCAGCTTGGAAGAGATCTTCCCCGACCGGGGCATCGTGGACATAGTTCACGCTCGCCGCCCAGTAGCGGATGATTTCCGCGCCGATTCGGTCACTCGCCTCCACCGGGTCGATGACATTGCCCTTGCGCTTGGACATCTTCTCCCCACTGCTGAGGACGAGGAATCCGTGCGTGAGGACGCTCTTGTAGGGGGCATGACCCCGGCAAGCTGTCCCGAGAATCAGGGACACATTGAACCAGCCTCGGTGCTGGTCGCTGCCTTCGAGGTAGAGGTCTGCGGGAAGATCTTCCTTCCAGCTCGGCTCGACATTGCCTTCCAGCACGGCAAGGTGAGTGGAACCACTGTCGAACCAGACATCGAAGACATCGACCTCCTTACGGAAGCTGGTTTCGCCCGTTGAGGGGTGCTTGTACCCCGCTGGGAGCATGGCGGATGCGTCAGCGTCGTACCAGGCATCGGATCCATGCTCCGACACGTAGTTCGCAATCGACTCGATCGCCACCGAGTCAAGCACAGGCTCGCCACTCTCTGCTCCATAGACGATGGGGATACCAACGCCCCAAGGTCGCTGGCGCGAGACGCACCAGTCGGGGCGATTCTCTATCATCGCGCGGATGCGGCTGATCGACCCCTCGGGGTGCCACGTGACCTTCTCGATCTCTTGGAGCATCTTCTGACGCAGCGTGATGCTCGGGTCGAGGTGGAACGGGGCGTCCATGTGGACGAACCACTGCTCGGTCGCGCGGAAGATCACCGGCTGCTCATCGCGCTCGGCGTGAGGGTAGCTGTGGGTGAAGGGCTCGCTGTGGAGGAGCGCGCCGAGTTCTCGAAGTCGGTTGACCACGACTTCATCGCACTTTTTGAAGTAGGTTCCGGCGAACTCGCCTGCTTCTTCGGTGAGGACGCCTTTTTCATCGACGGGGCAGAGGACATCGAGGTGATACTTCTGGCCGGTGATGAAGTCTTCGCGCCCGTGACCAGGCGCTGTATGGACGATTCCCGTGCCGTCTTCGGTCGTGACATAGTCCGCCAGAACGGCAAGTGAATCTCGACCGAACACGGGATGGGCGAAGACGTCGTACTCCACTTCGCGGCCTTGGAAGGTCTTGACGACTTCGTAGCTGCTCCAGCCTGCCTTCTCGGCGGTGTGGGCGAGGAGATCTTCGAGCACGATGAAGTGCTGATCTCCGACCTTAGCCACCACGTAGGTGAGATGCGGGTGAAAGGCCACCGCGAGGTTCGCGGGGATCGTCCACGGGGTGGTCGTCCAGATGACGCAGCTGACGTTGCTCAGCCCTGCGAACGTGCCGCTTTTGTCTTCCTTCAGCGGGAAGGCCACATAGATCGAGGTACTGGTGTAGCCTTCTTTGTAAATGATTTCCGTATCGGCGAGGGCGGTGCGGCTGGTCGGTGACCAGAGCACGGGGCGCAGGCCTCGGTAGACATAGCCACCTTCGATGAGTCGCTTGAACACCCGGATGATTTCCGCTTCGAAGCGGAAGTTCATGCTGGTGTAAGGCTTATCCCACATGCCGAAGACGCCGAGTCGGCGGAATTGGTTGTTCTGCACGCCGATGAAGTGCTGGGCATGTTCGCGGCAGGCCTTGCGGAGGGTGAGGATGTCGGGATCGATCTTTTGCTCGTGGAGCTTTTTGAGCACGGCCTGTTCGATCGGGAGCCCGTGGTTGTCGTAGCCCGGCACATAGGGGCATCGGAAGCCCATCATGGTGCGGCTTTTGACGACGAAATCCTTGAGGATCTTGTTCAGCGCGGTTCCGATGTGGATTGGCCCGTTGGTGTAGGGCGGCCCATCGTGGAGGAGGTAGACGGGGGCGTCTTTGCGGGCTTCTTGGATTCTCTCATAAATCCCAATCTCATTCCAAAGAGCCTGAATCGTCGGCTCTTGCTGGGTCAGGTTCGCCTTCATGGGGATGGAGAACTCTGCGTCAGGCAGGTTGAGCGTGTCTTTGAGGTTCATGAGAGGCCTCCGAGTGTACCGGAGGGTCGCCGGGGTCCCTTTGTTAGCGTCGCACAGCGATTCGGCCCGACGGGAAACCCACACAAGCTAGTGGATAAACATGGCCCACTTTGAGGCCCCTCACTCCATGAATGGAACAGAATATGCCGCAATGAGTAGACTAATTACCACTTCAAGCGTGCGGTATGGTGATGGATCCTCTGCCAAGACTGAGACTGGTAGATTTATTCTTGAGGCCACAGTTCCCGACGCCGCTGATTGCTCGTGGGTTCTGGAGTTTCGCGATAAATGCAACGCTACCGAATTAAAGTGGCGGGATGTACAGTCCATCTACCCTCGATCCGAATATTCCGGCTTGGTGTCTCGGGCCATGCAAACGATCCGGGGCTCCCAGCTCCAAATTACTTCGTACCAAGGGTTTCTAAATGTTGGAAAAGTAGCGGAGAGTGAATTGGGGGGTGATGCCTCGCCAGAGGAGCGGCGGATCGTCAAATTTGAGACGGCAACGCTGGCAATCGCACGGCAGACATCGCTTGCAAATATTGGGACAAAGATCGCCGAGCTAACAGGTACCCACGGAAGGGAAAATGACGCCCTTGACAAAGAATTCTCAGGGGAAGCGTTGGCAAGGGAGCTTCTTTCAGCCTTCGGACCCAAGAATGCGTTCACGAACATACAAAAGCTCGATATCCGAACTCATGCCGTGTTCTCGGACTTTCTGAACTCGAAGCCATATGACGACGATCCATTCCGGAATCTCAGAATGAACTGGAGCTTCGACCAAGACAGTGCGTACACTCTGCCAACAATTAATCGAGCTCTCCGGCAGATTGCGTCGTCGTTCGAGGCAGATTTTCGGCACCGTGGCGGGTTGGTTGTTCCGCTCGTTCAAGAGTTGGATTCGAAAAATGCGATTCACATTCAAGCAGCCGACTTTGCGGCCGGCTGGGCCAGCCATCAACTTCGGAACGGACGTCGGGACGATCTAGTCGCGACATTCGAGAGCGTTTATGAGAATGGGATCTTACTGATGTAAGCGGCTATGCTCCTGTTAATCATAGCAATCCTCGGCGACCATGTCCCGCGTCAACTGTCGCAGACCTTCGCGTCGATTGGTGATTCGGGCTTGCCGAAAGGCGACCAAATCCTTGAAGAACACCTTGCGGTGCGTCCCCACAAAGTGGAACGGAAGCTCACCTGCCTCCAAAAGCCGAACCAAATGTTGGCGCGACATCCCGAGGAAGTTTGCGGCGGCCTGGGTGGTGAACGCCTCGTCCTCGTGCATCAGGAAGACGGCCTGCTTGCGCTTCATGGCTTGGGCAATACCGACGAACAACTCCGCGAGAGCGGGCGGAAGATCCGCCGTCTCACCCTTCGCGTCCAGAAGCACAGGCCGACTTTCCCCTGCCAGGATCGAATCCAGCAGAGTTTGTTCCTCCTTCGTGAAATCGGAAGGCGCGAGACGCCGGTCAGGCGAGAGGCTCATTTCTGTCTCTATGATACTCCATATCCGCTATAAACGCACATTTCCGGTGCTTTGACGGATAGCTGTTACAGCCCGTCCGACTTCATGTATTCCTTGATCGTCTCGGCTTGACGCATCGTCAGGGTCGGCACCGCGGCGATTTCCTCGACCGTTGCCCGGCGGATCGCTTCCAACGAGCCAAACGTGCGCAGGAGCATCCGTCGACGTTTCGGCCCAATCCCCGGAACCTCGTCGAGCACCGAGCCCGACATCCGTTTATCCCGCAGCTTGCGGTGGTAGGTCAGGGCGAATCGGTGGGCTTCGTCGCGGAGCTTGCGCACCAGCATCAGCCCCGGCGAGGTCAGCGGTAAAACCACCTCGCGGTAGGAATACTCCCGCTCAATCGCCGAGAGATCCTCCAGATTCCGGCCCCCGAGCGCATCGACCACGGGCACAAAAAGAATCTCCTGCTTCTTCGCCAGACCCACCATCGGCACCGTGAGCCCGAGGAGATCTCGCGCCTTCAACGCGGCATGGAGTTGGCCTTTGCCACCGTCGATCACAATCAAATCCGGCAAGGGGGAGAACTTCTCATCGCCATCGAGAAACTTGCGGAGGCGTCGCATCAGCACCTCGTTCATCATCGCGAAGTCGTTCGGAGACTCCGGGTTCCACTTGATCTTGAATCGGCGGTAGAGATCCTTCGCCGGAGCCCCATTGTCGGTGACGACCATCGAGCCGACCGGCATCTTGCCCTGGATGTTCGAGATGTCGTACCCCTCGATCCGGATGGCCGGGGTGGGCAAATCGAGCGCTTCGGTGAGTTGTTGGATCGCTTGCTCGCCCCATTGCTCCTGCTGCTCGAGTTCCAGGGCCATCGTGCGGAGGGCGAGTTCCGCATTGGTCGCCGCCATGTCGATGAGGCGCAGCCCTTCCCCGCCCTGGGGCACTTCCACCGTGACCGCCGCGCCGCGCCGTTGACGGAGCCACTGCTGAACAATCGCCCGCTCTTCGATCTCGACGGGGAGCAAAACCTCGCGCGGGATTTCTGGTGCGTCGGCGTAGTATTGCTTCACAAACTCCTGCACGGCTTCGGTCGGCGAGGCCTCTTTGCTGCCATCGAGCGTGTAGTACTGCTGCCCAATCAGCCTGCCTTGGCGGATGTAGAGCATTTGAACGGCCGCGCCTCGCTCGTCTTGCACCACAGCGATGACGTCCCGGTCTTGGCCATCATCGCTCATCACTTTTTGGCGCTCCTGAACGCTTTGAAGGGCGGCGACGCGGTCGCGGAGAGTTGCGGCCTTTTCGAACTCCAGATCCTCGGCGGCCTGGTGCATCTGAGCCTCCAGATCCTGGATCACGCCATCCTCTTTGCCCTCCAGGAACCGGGTGACTTGCACCAAAACCTCGCCATATTCCGCCCGATCACTCATCCCCGCGCACGGAGCCATGCACTGGCCCATGTGATAGTAGAGGCAGGGGCGTTGCTCGGCCTTCCCGCTCCAGCTTTTGCCGCACGGGATCAAGGGAAACACCTTGTGGAGAACCTGGAGAGTCTGTCGAACTTGCCACGCGCTGGTGTACGGCCCGAAGCTGCGACCGAATCCCCGCCGAGGATTCCGGGTGAAGATCACCCGAGGAAACGCCTCCTTGGTCACAGCAATGTAGGGATAGCTCTTGTCATCGCGCAAGCGGACGTTGTAAGGCGGGCGATGCTCTTTGATGAGATTGCACTCGAGAACCAGAGCCTCCAGTTCTGACTCAACAACCATCCACTCGATATCGCGGATGCGATGCACCATCCGGGCGATTCGGGTGGAGTGATTGGTGCTGGCGCGAAAATAGCTCCTGACCCGGCTTCTCAGATCAACGGCTTTACCGATGTAGAGGATCGACCCATTTTCATCGCGATAGATGTAGCATCCCGGGTTCTTGGGAAGCTGCTTCAAACGCTCTTGAACGTGGGGATTCGTCGGGGCACTTCTCATGCAGGATCAACTCTTGTCTACGTTTCCTGAGTATGCTCGATGGCATGAAGTTTGGGCCGGTTTTCGCGGTGCTTCTGGCGGTGGGTCTGGTCGGATGTGCGCCGCAGGCCAAAGAAGTCTCGACGGAAACCGACGTGCGATCGCAGCTGGGGGC
This sequence comes from Methyloversatilis discipulorum, assembly GCA_943371575.1. Lineage (GTDB taxonomy): Bacteria > Armatimonadota > Fimbriimonadia > Fimbriimonadales > Fimbriimonadaceae > UphvI-Ar2. The sequence continues at coordinate 25,881 of CALRVI020000001.1, forward strand.
CGTCGGCGCGAAGCCAGAAAGCGAAGTCCCCTGGGACGCCTGGCGGTTTGTGGCCGCAGATTTGCCAATGGATGGCCTGTGGGCCGATGCGTTGGCTGATCCGTTCTCCCAGCGACAACAATGGTCGCTGCCCGCAGGCAGCAAAGATCGGGCGGTGATGCTTCAACAGCTGGAGGAGTATCGCAAAGCGGTTTTGGCGGCCACGCCGCAAGAGGGCGATGATCCTGGTTCGGCAAGCATGTTCTATCAGCAGGGCGTGAGTGCGCTGGTGCTCCGATCGCGGTTGTTGGCCTTGGAGGGCAAGCTTCCGGAGGCGGTGGCTGCGGCCAAGGAGTGCATCGAAATCGCCGGGAAATCGGTGACTTCTGGTGTGGGTTTGCAAAAAATGGACTCCGCTCCCGGCGTGTTGCTCGCCGCAGAGCAGGCGGTTCAGCTCTCTCGCGAACCCGGCATCACGGAAGATCAGCGGAACGATCTCGCGCAGACTCTTGCGACCATTTCTTTCCGAGAGCAGATCGCCGCAGCGGTTCAATCAGAGTTTGCCACCGCTGGAGTCGAGCGGCTGGTCGCGACCGCACGCGTGGGAGACGATGCCGATGATCATATTCTCACCATCATCGCGCGAGGCGGCGAGATCGACTGGATGAAGGAAAAGTTGGTGGAGCACCGCGCCGAGGTCAAAGATTTCTATGACCAAAAGGCCACGCTGCAATTGACGCGCACCTGGGTCGAACTACTAACCCAAGCAGGCGACGAGGGCTGGATGGCCCTGGAAACACAGATGATGGCGATGCGCGGGTCTCTGCAATCAGCGTGGGGAATGGATCCATTTGCTGTTCCTGTGGAGGATTGGAACGCCGAACGGATGCGCGATGCGATGCGTCAGCATGCGAACGCCGGGGGGATTGCCGTGGCTTGGGATGTTGTCGGAGCCATGGTGCCTTCTGTGGAGTCGGCCTTTTTGACGGATGCCTCCTTGCAGGCGGCGATTGTCTCCCTGCTTGCTCCGCCGAGTGAAAAGGTGGGTGAAGCGGAGCTTCGAAAGCGCTTTTCGGCGGTCACGCGGCGCGATCTACTGGATCCGCTCACGGGGCAACCGAGCGTGGTCGATGAGGCGAACCGAGTGCTGAAGTCTCCACGCACAGATCCCTTGCCCGAGAATTTCCTCCTCATGCGAGCGTATCAGCAGGGCGGGTTGCCTTACTGATCAGCTTCGGGAATCCCGTATCCAACCTGAGCCTCTCTCACCGCTCGCTGAGCCGCGGGGAAATGCCCCTCCTCAGCAGAAGACGATAACCCAGGCCGTTGCATCATGCCGACATACTCTTCAAGCGCCTCTTCAAGCGATTCGCCGCTCAAAGAGACCGTCTGACCAATCACAAACGACATCCCCTTGTCGAAAAACAGTCCCTCGATGCCCGCCACCCACTCTTGGGTGGGCACGTCTTTCCCTGTATTCTCGACGGTCTTTGTGAGAAGTTTCCAGAATTGCGAGATCGTGGCCGGGAGCTGATCAACCAGTTCGAACCCCGTGACACTGGAGCCGACGCGACGGACGATCGCACACCGGTTGTCCACGTCCAAGCCAAGAACGCCCAGAGTAATCCGATCACCAGTGACATGATTGGAGATGTACTGAATCGTGTGAAGTTTCATTGGCTCAGGATGTATGAAAGGGTCGGAACGAAGTCAGGCATCAAAACCTGTAGTTCATTGAGGTACCAATCGGTCAACGACAGAGTTTCTTGTAGAACTTTTGACGTCATCAGTTGCTCGTTTTGTTGCAGATCTGCAATGAGAGTGCGAGAGTCGCGCAAGCCTTGCCCGACCCACAAATGAACGAATTCCGGATCGGGAAACTCGAATCCACGTTGTCCAGCCATCTGAAGCGGCTCAAAGCACAAATGCTCTCGTGCCCGCTCAGAAATTCGACTTGTCGTCAATCCTGCTTCCAACGACCGCTTACTTGTGTCCGGAGTAAACAGCCCTGCACCAAAATCAAAGAAGAAAGGTGACCCATCCATCAGGAGACCGGTGTTGGGATTATCCGGAGTTCGGTCGCTATTCAAAAACAGCACGTCGAAAACGAGAGCTTCCCACAAGCTCATGCCCGCTTCTGTAACGTCAGAACCGAAGTCACAAACCTGGTGAGCAAATCCGGTGCTCATCGTCGCAAGATCCGGCTGGAACTCGGATGCAAACCCGAACTCATCCTGGGCGAAAATGCCGAGCATTTCCAAGTCCAAGCTGTCTTCGGGTGCAGGGCGGATCAGCCAGCAGTCGGGTGCATCGACCCCAAACATCGCAGCCATTCGTGTCGCGAGAAATTCGACGAAGCCGCTGACAGTGGGCTTCGGGGGCGATGAAGTGGGAAACTTGCACACGGCAAGCGACGAAACCAAACGAGAATCAGCGTTCACCGTGGCCAGGAACGGCGCATTGCTTCCCTGTGCCACTCTTCGATGAACTCGCTGGATCGTACAGAACATCTCTCCCTCATCATGAGGATATCGTCTCGCTCAGAAAAGATCAACCCCCGAGATCACTCTCGGGGGTCATCCAGGTCAGACTAGCGCCAAAGATCTCTTATCAGATCTTGCCCATTTGACGCAGGATCGGATAGTGACAGTTTTTGAACTTCAGGCCACTTCCGCAAGGACAGGGGAGATTGCGACCAACCCGGCTCCAGTCAATCGAGTCCACATCAATCTCTTTTGGCTGAACCTCGGTGTCCATCGCGAGCATCGCCATCGGGGCATCGGGCGTGATGGTCAGAGGATTCTCCGGCGTCGGGGCAGCCTCCACCGCAGGTTCTTCGACACGAATTTGCGCGGCAAATACCATCCGCACCGCTTGGTCGCGGATCTGCTTCTTGGTGTGCTGGAAGAGATCAAAGGTCTCCTTCTTGTAAGCCACCAGCGGGTCGGTTTGACCGTAGCCTCGCAGGCCAATACCCTCGCGGATATAGTCGATCATCTGCAGGTGCTCCATCCAGGCGTCATTGACCGCGCGGAGCATCACCATGCGCTCAAGTTCCTTGAAGACCTCCTCGCCATAGCGGGCAAGCTTCGCATCATATTCTTCAGCTGCGATCTCGCTGAGGGTGTCCACCATCTCTTGACCCGGAGTCAGAGTTGCAAACTCCGAGGGGCTCACGTGGTCCACCAGCGGCATCATCTCGTTGACCCGCTCATAGACCTTTGTGTGGTCGTAGCCGCGCTCACCGGTGTCGGGATCAAAGAAGAAGCCATTTTCCACCGTTTCCGCGATGAAGCTTCCGATGCCCTGCTTGATTTCAGTCCGACAATCGGCACCGAGGAGAATGCCCCGTCGTTGGGCATAGACGGTCTCGCGCTGGGCGTTCAGAACGTCGTCGTACTCCAGGATGTGCTTACGAGCTTCGAAGTAGTGGTTCTCAATCCGCTCTTGCGTCTTCAGAATCATGCCGCTGATGAACTTGGCGCGCACCTCTTCCATGTCGGGCCAGGCTTTCAGAACCGGGTTCTCCATCATGTTCTTGTTGAAGATGCGCCACAGCTCGTCTTCGAGCGAGACAAAGAACCGGCTTTCGCCCGGGTCGCCCTGGCGACCGGCACGACCTCGAAGCTGGTTGTCGATGCGTCGGCTTTCGTGACGCTCGGTGCCCAAGATGAACAAACCGCCAAGCTTGCGAACCTCTTCTGAAGCCTCGCGGCGCTCGGTATCGTTGAGCGGAAGCGGAGGAGCCGCTCGCTCAACCCCACCGCGGCGGTAGCTGAGGAAGGTGTCGTCGTATTCGGTGATGAGGCCGCCTTCGACTTCTTCACGCTCACGAGCGCGGCTGACTTCATCGTCATGCACCCGGCCACCGAGGAGAATGTCGACACCTCGACCAGCCATGTTCGTGGCAATCGTGACCGCGCCCTTTCGGCCGGCCTCACTGATGATAAGCGCCTCTTGTTCGTGGAACTTCGCGTTGAGAATGTTGTGCTCCACGCCGTGCGAAAGTGCCTCTCTCAAACGGGTGCGCGCTTCCTCTCCGCCAAGCGTGTGCTTGCTCAGGAACCACGTCATGATCTCGTCGCCCATCGGATCGGTGGTGAGGCCTCCTTGCTGCATCACCGTCTTGATCAGCTTCATTTCGAGCTGATTCAGCGGCGTTTTGAACAGGGGCTCCGATTCCTTTTCCAGCGACTTGAGGCTCTTCTCGTTGGTCACCTTGTCCAGGATGTAGTCTGTGAGCATCAGCTTCTGGAGGTTCTCTCCGGTCAATCGGCTGGAGACGACTTCGGTCATTTCGATCGAGCGCGTTCCAACAAGCGTGGGCTGTTGCTTCACGTAGAGCCGCAGGATTTCCCGCGCGACGCCTCGGAACTTCGCATCCATCGTTTTGAAAACGATGTCCTCGTTGTCCTTCCGAATCATGTCGCGGTGAGTCGGAATCGCGACGACGTCAAGACCATAAATCTTTCGGAACTCGTCTTCTTCGGTCTTCGCCGTTCCCGTCATGCCCGCGAGCTTGTCGTACATGCGGAAGAGGTTTTGGAAGGTGATAACGGCGACGGTCTGGCTTTCTCGTTGAACCTGAACGCCTTCCTTTGCTTCCAACGCTTGGTGCAGACCATCGCTGTAGCGGCGGCCGAACATCATCCGCCCGGTGTTCTCGTCGACGATCACAACCTCGTTGCCGCGCACCACGTAGTGAACGTTCTTCTCGAACAAGCCATACGCCTTGATCGCCGCGCCGGCGTGGTGGAACATCCGAGGCTCCGTGGCAATATTGTCGATCCCAAGAGCCTCTTCCAGATAATCCATGCCCTCTTCGGTGAAGCTGGCACTGTGGCTCTTCTTGTCGACCGTGAAGTGCTCCTCGATCTTCATGTGCTTCACGATCTCGTTGATCATCTTGTAGACGCTGACGTCTTCCTGGCTCGGGCCGCTGATGATGTGCGGCGTTCGGGCCTCGTCGATGAGAATCGAGTCGACTTCGTCGATCAGAGCGTAATTGAGTTCGCGCATGCTCAGACCGTTGAGATCAAAGGCCATGTTGTCGCGGAGGTAATCGAATCCGAACTCGTGGTTCGTGCCGTAGGTCAGGTCAGCCAGATAGGCTTCGCGTCGGCTGCACGGACGCAAGTTGTTGTAGCGCGGGTCTTCGTGCTTATAGCCCGGCTCGTAGATATAGCTTCCCCCGAGTTCGTCCGTGTCGGCAGCTTGGCCCTGAACAATCCCGACGGTCAGTCCGAGGAAGTGATAGATCGGCCCCATCCATGTCGCGTCGCGTCGGGCAAGGTAGTCGTTGACGGTCACGAGGTGGGCGCCCTTTCCGCCGAGGGCGTTCAGGATCATAGGAGCAACGGCGACGAGGGTCTTGCCTTCACCGGTGCGCATTTCAGCAATGCGGCCTTGGTGGAGCACGATGCCGCCGATGAACTGCACATCAAACTGGCGCATCCCCAGGGTACGGCGGCTCGCTTCACGCACGATAGCGAAGGTGTCGGGGAGGATTTCTTCGAGCGTCGAGCCAGCGGCGAGACGACCACGCAGAATGTCGGTCTGAGCCTTGAGCTCATCATCATCCATCGGTTCGTACTTCGGTTCCAGCAGGTTGATCTTCTCGACCGTCGGCAGGAGGTTGGCAACATCTTTGTGGCTGGTGTCGAGCCACTTTCGTAAATACTTGAGCATGGTTGTGTCGGATGGGGGTGGGGTGAGGAGCCGGAGCTCCGCCCGACAAGGAGGCGCAGTGCACCTCGGAGCGATCAAAAGGAAGGGCGCCGACTAGGCGCGAGGATCGCGGGGTCCGTCTCGCGGATTCATACACGTTCCGAGCCCGGACGGGATCGCAAGAACCGTGTCGTAGGGGTACAAGCAAACGCCACCGGAAAGCACCGTGGCTGCTCGATTTGAATCAGCGCGAGTGCTCGCTTCCTCTGCTCGAACCTCCTGAACTGCCTTCAGAGAGATGCTGAAGACCTGGGGATGGCTCGCCAGGTAGCGAAGGAGATCGGCACGCTGCTGCAACGCCTCAGGATTCGCAGAACCCTGGACGACCAAAAGGAGCAACGCGGGAAGCCAATTCCACATGCGCTTGACGAGTTCTATTATAGTTCAAAGGCCCAAACACCTAAGGGACGGGAAACATTTCCTTCACCATAACTGTAGTGACCGTGGGAACTATGTTGGGACAGTTATGGATGCGCAAGGGGATCGTATGCGCTGCGATGGTGTTGACGTTGTCGGCGGGAGCGGTCGCTCAGCCCGATCTGAAGGCAACGAAAATCGCCAAGCCCCCGGTGATTGACGGCAAGATTGAGCCCAACGAGTACCCGGCGGAGGCCCGAGGCGAGGGATTCAGCGACAAAGACACAAACCTGGCTTCCGATGAATTCGGCGAATTCTGGTTGGTCTATACCGACACGGCGATCTATCTGGCCGCCCGGTTCAAGACCGATCCGCGAAAGGTGGTGCGCCAGGAGTACCGACAGAACGTCGGTCTGAGCGGGAACGACAACGTACGGCTCGACATTGACCCGTTCGGCAACGCAAGCAATTTCAACACATTCGGCACCAACTCCAACGGCGCGACCAGCATCAACCTGAGCGGAGGCCGCGCGGCGAAAACTGAGTGGTTGGGCGAGATCTTGGCAAATGGTCGCCTCACCGAGACCGGTTGGGAGGCGGAGATGCGGATCCCCTGGGCGATCATGAACATGCCGCCCGTCGGTGTCCGAGACATGCGATTCCAAGTCAACTGGTTCCGCAGCAACAAGAGCAACACCTACGCCTACAAGTTCACCAACAATCGCGCCGAGAACATTCCCGTTTGGCAAGGCGTTCAAGTTCCTCCGGTCGACCGGAGCCGGGTGCTGAACCTGCTTCCCTACGGAGTTACCGGGGTTCAGGAAGGCGAAAAGCCGATCAACGATGCCGGACTTGACTTCAAGACGAGCATCGGCGAAACCCTGTCCCTTGTTGGCACGGTGAATCCGGACTTCCGGAACATCGAGTCGTCCATCCTCTCGCTCGACTTCAGCTATTTCGAGCGACTCGCGAGCGAAAACCGCCCGTTCTTCCAAGAAGGAGGCGAGTACATCCGAACAGGATTCGAGCAGCGACTTTTTGCCTCGCAACGCATCCGCTCGTTCGACACCGGTCTCAAGCTTTACGGAACGATTGGCGACGATCTGACCATCGGTGCCCTGAGTACGTTTGACTTCGGCAACCAGATCGCCAATGTCGTCTCGCTCGGCCTTCGACCGCGACCCGAGCAGCAGTTCCAGTTCGCTTACGTTGGCAACCTCCAAGATGGCCGGAACAGCAATGGCGTGATGCTGAATTACTTCGACCGCGTGGGCGATCTGGAGGTTTACAGCACCAACCAGGTTTCCGACGATGAGAACCGCGGGAGCGGAATGCGCAACGGCCTTGGCCTTTCGTACAACAAGGGCTCGCAGTACATGAGCCTCGATTTCACGCAGGTGAGTGCCGACTTCAATCCGTGGCTTGGCTTTGCTTCCGAGCGCAACTTCTATGGAGCGAGCCTTTTCTACAATGCGGACGCAACTCCATCGAGCGGGCCGGTGAACTCCTTTGAGTACGGATTCGGGGGTCGGAGCTATGTGCGGCACGGCGGCGACTTCTATCGCGACGGGATCGATCTTTACGGGAGCGTCAACCTGAAGAACGGTCTTGCGATTGGCGGAAGCCTTGAGTGGGACAAATTCGAACAGTTCGCGGACCACTCGCTCGAGCTCGGCCTGGGCTATCCCTACAACAATCCGTACAACGGGATCGGCCTGGAATATCAAAAAGGCAAGTTCCGCAACGAGAACTTCGAGAGCTACGAGCTCGACTTCCGCTGGCGGCCCTTGAATCGATTGCAGATCAATGCGGGGGCGGAGTTCATCGACCACACCACTTGGCAAACTCAGTACATCATCTCCGCAAATTACGACTTCAATCGCCTTGAAGCCGTGGGCGGACGAGCGGTCTACGAGGACAACCAATGGAACTGGTATCTGAGCTACCGTTTGAGCGGCGGCAAAGGTGCGGAGTACTTCGTGCTCGTTGGCGATCCCAGGGCAGATTCCTTCCAGAACCGATTGGTGATCAAAGCCGTGGTTCCGATCACCGTACGATACTGACTTCGGGCAAAATCGGAGGATGGATGGCCTCGAATTCACCTGGGATCGCACGCGCATGGATGAGTGCCGTGTCCTGCAGTGGCTTCGAGACTCCTACTGGGCCAGCCATCGCCCTGAAGAAACCGCGCGCCGGAGCTGGGATCGGTCGCTTTGCTTGAGCGCGTTTCTTCAGGGTGAGCAGGTGGGATTTGCCCGGGTCATCACCGATGGCGCAACTCACGCCTGGATTTGCGACGTGATGGTCGATCCCGAACATCGCGGCCAGGGAGTTGGGAAGGCTTTGATGGCGGAATGCCTCGCCCATGAAGAGGTCCGGGATCTCCGTTTGGTCACGCTGGGGACGCGCGATGCCCACACTCTCTACGAGCAATTCGGGTTCAGCAGCGAGAATCGATTGATGGCGTTGCGCCGGCCCGAGAATCCGGACGGATCGTACGGCTGCTGAATGGCTCATCTTCCCGGAAAAACGGCTAAGTTTTGCTTCTGAAGTGAACGATTTCTTCGTACACTGAAGGAGATGGTTACCAAGGTTTACGAAACTCGAATCTTGGCGCCGGTGCAGAAGGTCTGGGACTTCCACAGTTCAGCCGACGCCCTGAAAATCCTCACGCCTCCGGGGCAGGAGGTGACTCTGTTGAGCAAGGACAATGCCGTCCGGGACGGGGCCATCCACATTATTCAGACCAAGAAATTTGGCCTCAAGATTGTGTGGAAGGCGAAGATTCACGGCGTCCGCCCTCCCCATGAATTCACGGACACTGCGATCAAGTCTCCGTTCAAAAGCTGGAAACATCGTCACGAATTCATTGATGCTGAGGGCGAAACCATCCTGCGCGACACCGTGACTTACACGCCGCCTGGTGGGCCGTTCCGCAAGTTGGTGAACACGCTGATGATCGAGGAAGAGATTGACAAGCTCTTCAAATATCGCCATCGAGTGACCAAGGAGATGAACGAAACCACCGCAGTGGTGATCAATCCGGAGCTAATCGGGAAAGAAGGAGCCCACTACGAACCCTTCATCCCCGGATCCGACGAACCCGACCCGGTTCCCGGCTCCAAGTAAGCCGGTTTCTGGTTCGGTTGTCCTGGTAGTCCAGCGGATTGGTGCTTGTGGCTTGGACTCTGTAAGGCTAGCCTCTGAGGCCGACTCTTGGACTCGCCCTCTCCAAACTCCGTTTGGCGAGGGTGTCCAAAGGCCGGGAGAGGCGGAATCACCACGCATTCCCGCGCAAAATGCCCCCTCCCTGCCCTCCCCCAGGATGGGGGAGGAATCCGTAGGCATAAGTTATCGTTCTGAGCCAAAACTTGGCTACTCAGACCGACTCTCGCACTCGCCCTCTCCAAACTCCGTTTGGCGAGGGTGGCCAAAGGCCGGGAGGGGCGGGATCACCACTGACTCCCGCGTCAGCGGCCCCCTCCCTGCCCTCCCCCAGGATAGGGGAGGATTCCGTGACTGAAAGTTCGTCTTCTTCGCCCAAGCTTTGCCAATCAGACCAACTCTTGGACTCGCCCTCTCCGAGCTCGACTCGGGGAGGGTGGTCAAAGGCCGGGAGGGGCGGGATCACCACTGACTCCCGCGTAAGCGGCCCCCTCCCTGCCCTCCCCCAGGATGGGGGAGGAGTCTTATGAGAAAGTTTGAGTCATCAACAATAACATTTCTCGTCCATCACCCAGCGAAGCGGCCCTCAAATCACAACTTAACCCACTTGGAACCTTCGGCGGCCTCGTAGATGGCGGACATCACCCGATCGCGTTCGGCGGCCTCGGCGGCGGTGACGAGTTCGGCGGGTTTGCCCTCCAGATGATCCAGGAACGAATTCAGGCCGGCCGGGATGCCGGGCTCCAAAACCGCCTCTGCGAACTTGCCATCCGCACCGGCGACCTTCACTTCGGATCCCCAGATAAAGTGACCTTCCGTGCCACAAACTTGCACACGGACTGGGTCGGCAACGTCATTCCATCCCGCCGCCAAGGTACCAATCACGCCACTCTTGAACTTGATGATCGCCTCGCCGTACTCATCGCACCCCTCGTATCGTGCCGTGCCCATGCTCAGCGTGCCCGTCACCGCCTCGACTTCGCCGAAGCACCAGAGCATGAGATCCAGCACGTGAGTTCCGAGATCCCCAAATGCCCCCACGCCCGATTGCTCTCGATCCGCCATCCAGCGCCAGTCGGTGTCGAACCAGCCGCCCAAGGCTCCGCTGTGACAGTTGCTCATTCGCACGCGGGTGACGTTGCCAAACGCCTTCTCGGCCAGCAGCTTGCGCAGAGTCTGAGTTTGCGGCATCCCCCGTGAGAAGTAGCCGGTTTGGAAAACACACCCCGACTCCTCGAACAGCTTCGCAATCTTTCGAGAGTCGCGGCCACTTGCCCCCATCGGCTTTTCGACAAAGACCGGCTTGCCCAACTGAACCGCCGCCTCCACCAGTTCGGGATGCCGATTGGTTTCGCTGCAAATGATGATGCCATCCAGGTTCGGCTGCGAGAGCAGATCATCGAGAGCCATCATCGGCGCGCCCGTCTTCTCCGAGTTCGCTGCGGCCCGAGGAGCATCGTGATCCCAAATCCCGACGAGAGTGGCCTCTCGTTCCTTCAGAGCGTTCAGAAATCCTGGGGTGTGGATGTGGGCCGTGCCGACGAAAGCAATGCGCAAAGACATGCGTGGGGTTTACCCCGTCACGAAACTCGGTGCAAGGCGTGCCGGGAAAACGGGCAAATCCTCACGATCCGAATGCAAATCGCACGAATCTCGGACAAAAACGGGTACTGATGAGGCGATGGATCGCGAGAATCGTGGACAAAGCCTTCGGCTGGCCTATGCCGCAGCTCTTGTTCTGCCCTGGGTGATTACCCTCTTCCGGTTCGGAATCCGCGAGTACGCGGGCGATAAGTCGCACCTCGTTTTCTACACGTTGCCCGTCGTGATTGCCGCGACGCTGGGGGGCTTGTGGCCCGGGTTGCTGGCAAGCCTCATTGGGCTGGCCCTCGGCGTGTACTACATTCTGCCTCCTGAATTCAGCTTTTACGTCCCCGACATCTCCTCATGGATTGCCGTCGTCGGGATTGCGTCGATCTGGGTGCTCATCTCCATTCTCAGCAACGGCTTGCTCGTTCGTCGACGCCAGGCCTCTGTTGCCCTGGCTCAGACGGAGGCTTCACAGAACCAACTCGCGAGCGTCCTCAACCGAATTACTGACGGCCTGGTCACTTACGGATCCAGTGGTCAAATCACGACGGCCAACCCCGCGTTTGCCACTCTGGTCGGTTCCTCCCCAGGCAAGATCATTGGTCAGCCACTGGCTGAGGTTCTCAGCCCAGCGCTACTTGCGGGGATTCACGATGCTCTGCGGGAATCGATGGCCACCGGACGCTTTGAACAGCATGAGGTGACCGACACCACGACGGAAAAGACCTTCACGTTTCGCCTCTTCCCCGACCGAGATCGAGAGGAAATGGCTCTGTTTGTCGAGGACTCCACGAGTCGGAAGCAACTTGAGGAAACCCAAAAAGCCTTGCTCCTGGAAGAACGAGTGAGGCGAAGCAGCGCCGAGGAAGAGAGCCGACGCAAGGATGAATTCGTCGCGACTCTGTCGCACGAGCTTCGCACCCCTTTGACCTCGATTATCGGGTGGACAGAGATTCTCAAGGCTAAACCGGAGGCGGCAAGCTTGACGGACGGCATGGAAGCCATCGAAAAGGCGGCTCGACAGCAAGCGCAACTTGTCGAGGATCTGCTTGACATGAGCCGCATCGTGACGGGGCAACTCAAGATGCACATGGAGATCATTGACCTTCATGAGATCGCCGGAGATGTCCTCGCCGCCCATGAAGCGACGGCGCGTCAGCAGAACAAAACGCTCATCGGACCCGATCCGGAGGGTCAGTGCTATGTGAGGGGCGATGCGCTGCGGCTCATCCAGATTTTTTCTAATCTCATCTCCAACAGCCTGAAGTATTCCGAGAAGGGAGCGACGATCCGCATGTCTTTCCGTGATGTAGGAGAGACGGTTGAAGTGGCCGTGCAAGACGATGGAATTGGCATTCCTTCAGACCAGCTGGCCCATGTCTTTGACCGATTCCGGCAGATTCCCGCAGCCGGGCCACGCCGACAAGCGGGCCTTGGTTTGGGGCTCTCTATTGTCGATCAGCTTGTTCAAGCCCACGGAGGGAGCGTCCGCGCCGAAAGTGATGGGCGTGGTTGTGGAAGCACGGTCACGGTCACCCTTCCCCGTGCCCATCCAAAACTGGCCGAAGAAGATTAGGCGCGGGCCGAATCGACTTGAAGTCGATAGCCGATGCGTGGCTCGGTGAGAATGAGGCTGGGGCGCGACGGATCGTCTTCCAGCTTCTTGCGCAGATAGCCGACATAAACGCGCAAATACTGCGCCTCGTCGGAATACTCGCTCCCCCAGACTTCGTTCAGGATTTGTCGATGGGTTACTACTTTTCCGGCGTGAGCCACGAGCATGGTCAGGAGCTTGAACTCGATGGGAGAGAGGTGGACGTTGACGCCGTTCTTCGTCACGCTCCGTGCTACTTGATCGAATTCAACATCGCCAAATCGAACGATCGGCTGCTCTTGGGGGGAACCGCTCTCTTTGGCTCGCCGCCAAACCACCCTCATGCGGGCAAGGAGCTCGTTGACCCCGAAGGGCTTGGTGACGTAGTCATCCGCACCGGCCTCAAGGGCTTCGACCTTGCGAAATTCGTCCCCCTCGGCGGAGATGATGATGATCGGAACGCGTGACCAGGTGCGCAGATTCCTCACGATGGCCACGCCATCTTGATCGGGCAAACCGAGGTCGAGGAGAATCACCTCAGGTTGCTTGCGCGCCACACTTTCCAGGCCCGCCTTCCCTGTCGCGGACTCGTGCAGATGGAACTCGGTGCCCTGCAAAGCAGCACTGAGCATGTGCCGGATGGCGGCATCGTCTTCGATCACGAGCGCGGAGATCATTTGGGTTGCGGTTTCACTCATGGGCGATTCCTCGTTTATTTTGAATTCAAATAGGGGCTCATCCGTTCCTTTGTATCGGCAACATCCTTTTCAATTTGAACCTTCAGCTCCTCAAGGCCAGGGAACGACCACTCATCCCGCAGGTGATGGTGGAACCCGACTTCGACGGTTTGGCCATAGAGCTCCTCGCCGGGGTAGTCGAGGAGATAGGCTTCGATGGTGCGCGCGGTGCCCTGCACCACGGGCCTCATGCCGACGCTGATCGCGGCCGCGAATTTTCCGGCGCGGGTGTGGGCAATCCCCGCGTAGACGCCGTCTTGGGGAACGATTTGCGCGCTGGATCGGGCGATATTGAGAGTGGGAAATCCGATTGTGCGGCCCAGTTGTTGGCCTTTCACCACAACGCCGCGCACGGAGTACGGACGTCCGTGGATCTCGGCGGCATCGGCGACCCGCCCCTCGGCGATGGCCCGACGGATGGCGGAGCTGCTGACCCGTTCTCCGTTGTGGGTTACAGGCGCGAGCACCTCGGTGGGAAGGTGTTGGGCGAGCCAGGCGGTGGTTCCCTCTCGGCCCTTGCCGAGGGCGAAATCGTGCCCGACGACCAGCTGTTTCGCCCGGAGTTTGCTGATGAGAATGTGATCCAGAAACTCAGTCGCTGACATTTGGGCGAGTTGATGATCGAAGGCAAGGATAACGCAGACGCTCGCCCCGGCTTCGCGCATTCGCCAGACATTTTGCTCCAAAGTGGCGATGGCAGGCGGACACTTCTCGGGGGCGAGGATCGCGGCAGGGTGTCGATCGAAGGTGACGACGACGCTGGGAACGCGCTCGGTGGCGGCGATTTCCACGGCTCGTTCGATGAGAGCGCGGTGTCCTCGGTGAACACTATCAAAGGTGCCAATACAGACAACGGCTTCCTGCCATTCCGGGAGCAAGAGATCAACGCCAAAGTGAACGAGCATCGCGTGGATAAGGAGAATACCGGAGCTTGGAACGATGCGGTCCCACGGAGCTTCAAAACGAGTTTTGGGGCAGACATCAATTTGACTAATAATATTCGCAGAATCAGGCTCGACAAACGATATGGCTTTCCCGCATGAACCTGCAGGCCTATCGCACGCCGCAGATTATGAGTCTTTCCTGGTACCTTGCACTCTATGGCAACCACCGTTGGCGGTATTCAAAAGAGCTTCGAGACTCTGGCCCTTCACGCCGGGCAAAACGTGGATCCGACCACGAAATCTCGAGCCGTGCCGATTTATCAGACCACGAGCTACGTGTTTGACGACACCAGCCACGCAGCTCGACTCTTTGGTCTCCAAGAGTTCGGCAACATCTACACGCGCATCATGAACCCGACGACCGACGTGCTGGAGCAGCGTGTGGCGGCTCTAGAAGGCGGAGTGATGGCGGTCGCCACGGCCAGCGGACAAGCAGCGGAATTCCTCGCGATCACCACGATCTGCGAAGCAGGCGATGAAATCGTCTCGGGTTCCTCGCTTTACGGTGGAACCTATAACCTCTTCCACTACACTCTGCCCAAGCTCGGGATCAAGGTGAAGTTTGTCGATTCGCAGAATCCGGAGAGCTTCCGCGCGGCGATTACCGACAAGACCAAGCTGTTCTATGGCGAAACCGTGGGGAACCCGCGAGTGGACCAATTCCCGATTGCTGAAGTTGCCAAAATTGCGGCAGAGAACGGCATCCCCTTGATGATCGACAACACGGTTCCCACGCCTTACCTGGTGCGACCGTTTGATCACGGGGCAAACATTGTGGTGCACTCGCTGACCAAGTTCCTCGGCGGGCACGGCACCTCCATCGGCGGGATTCTCGTGGATGGCGGCAACTTCGATTGGGGCAGCGGTCGGTTCGCGAACTTCACCGAACCCGACCCGAGCTACCACGGCCTCAAGTTTTGGGAAGTTTTTGGCAACTTCCCTGGTCTCGGCAATGTGGCGTTTGCCCTCAAGGCCCGAGTTCAGGGTCTGCGCGACCAGGGCCAGGCGATCAGCCCGTTCAATGCATGGCAGATTCTTCAGGGCATCGAAACGCTGCACGTGCGAATGGATCGACACTGCGAAAACGCTCTCAGGGTCGCTGAGTTCCTGGCGGGTCACGAGCTGGTCGGCTGGGTGAACTATCCTGGGCTCAAGTCGAGCCCAGGATATGATCGTGCGGCGCAGTATCACACCCGAGGGAAGTTCGGCGCGATCTTGGGCTTCGGCATCAAGGGCGGCTACGAAGCCGCTCTCAAGTTCATCGACAAGCTGGAGATCTTCAGTTTGCTCGCGAACATCGGCGATGCCAAGAGCCTAGTCATCCACCCGGCATCAACCACTCACCAACAGCTGACTCCGGACGAGCAACTCTCGACTGGTGTCACGGCCGACTTTATTCGCCTAAGTGTCGGGCTGGAGAACGTGGATGACCTCATCCAAGATCTCGACCGCGCTCTGCGCGCTTCCCAATAGCATTCGCTGACTTCTTACTTGCAATGGTTGAGCCCACCGCCTTCCCGGAGCGGTGGGCTCTTTTCTTTTGCGGCGCGATGTTGTAGGATAGAGGAATGCGGGAGGGTGCGCATGCGCGAGAAGCGTCAAGACCAGAAGGTGATGCAGGTTATACACTGGCAATCGGAACTCTGGGGGTTCCGATTGTGGCTTGCCTCTGGTTCGCGGGAACCTTGCTTTGGAAGGCGTTCTGGCAGAGCCAGATCGATCCGTTTCAAATTTCTTTTCTTTCTCTCGGCTTTCCCCTTACGCTCTTTTTCGCAGGCCCCGTGGCGATGGTTCTTGGGTTTCAAAAGCCTCGGTTAGACTTGAAAAAAACCTGGTCGTCGTTTTGCCGAAGTTGGATGATGATGGGCCCGACGAACGCGCTTGTCTGGCTCCTCTTTTCATTTCCTCTTGCCGGAATCATCCAAGGTGTCCAAATGCCGCGACAAACGGTTTCGCCCGGATTGGTTTGGGCAGGGGCGTGGTCGCAAATGGGGTGGCCGCTGGGAGTGGCAGCCTTGATCTTCGCGTCATCATGGATCGCGGGGGCGAGACAGAAGTGAGCGCGAGCGAGAACTGACGCCGTGTTGCTTGAACACGTCGACTTAGGTTTTTGCGGGGGACGAGATCGCCCTCTCACCTTGTCAAGGTCCCTTGATGAACCTACGGGGGTGGTGATGGCGTCCCGATCATGGTATTATGTGCGGCACGGACAGGTGGCTGAGTGGCCGAAAGCGCCCGCCTGCTAAGTGGGTAGGGGGCGATAGCCCCCTCGTGGGTTCGAATCCCACCCTGTCCGCCAGCTTTTTCCGAGGACGCAGACGATGACTCTTCGAACCGGGCTCTTGATGGGGTTGGCCGTGGCCGGAGCATCGTTCAGCTCTGCCCAGACCTTCACCCAGTATCTCCAATCGCGCAAGCAATTCGGAATCACCCAAGCCGCCTCCCCGGCCGCGCTGGAGAGTTTTGTCGGGCAGCGCGTGGTGGAAGTGCGCGGCCTCATCCGTGGATTCCTCGAAGTCGATGGACGCCAGCTCCTGGTGCTCGAAAATCCGGATACGAAGCGCGAACTCTACGTCACCGCGACCGATGCGCCCTCTTGGCTCAAGAACACAAACACTCTCGCCCGCCTGATCATCAAAGCGGATCGCAAGACCGATTCGTCTCCGATTGAAGCGAGCTTGATCACGGCGATCGCCGATTATCCGGTGACAGAGCACGAGAACAAGCACCGCAAAGCTCAGGAAGAAAAGGCCCGAAAGGAAGCCGAGGCCAAGGCCAAAGCGGAAGCCCAGCGCACGGCCCGCAACACGCGCAGCAGCAACAGCACGACCTCGCGGGGCGGCCCTGCGCGGATGCCTGGAGACATTCCGCCGGTTCAAGGAGTCGTGCAAAAAGGCACGCCGCAGTTGAGCGCGGAGACCCTGGCGGTTTTGCCGGAATACAGCGCGTTTATCCGAAAGCAAAACAAGCGCCTGAGCCAAACGCAAGCCGATCACATTGCGCAAACGATTCTTCTGTACGCCGTCCACTACGGGGTGGATCCTCGCCTGATCATGGCGCTCGTGCTCACGGAAAGTGGGTTCGATCCGGCCGCTCGGAGCCACGCCGGAGCCCAAGGTTTGGGGCAGCTGATGCCAGGAACCGCTCGTGGACTCGGGGTCAGCAACAGCTACGACACCGAGCAAAACATCTACGGCACGGTCAAGCTCCTCCGCGGAAACATCGACAAGTATTCCAAGCAAACAGGCGACGACTTTGAAGGTTTGATTCTGGCTCTCGCCGCCTACAACGCTGGCCCGGGAGCGGTTCGCCGACATGGTGGAGTGCCGCCCTACCGCGAGACTCAGAACTACGTGAAAAAGGTCATCGCGACCTATCGTCGACTGATTGGCGAAGAGTAGTTCACGGATTTCCGTGGAGTCTTCTGTCGCTCAGGCCCAGCCGAAGAGTAACACCTTTTTGATCAAGGCGTAAGTTCCTTGCAACCCTTTCTCATCGCAGAAAGAGTGCGCATTTGAGAGAACTTATGATTGATCGCCGCCCCCGAGCCCCCCTGTTCCAAATCGGAACAAAGGCCGTGCTCCTGAGCACATTTGTTGTTGCTGCCGCTTCGGCTTCTGCTTTAAGACTTCCCACCTTTGACGAGATCGACTACCCCAAACCGGTGGTCGCGATTGCTCCCTTCGGGTTCCCCAAAGAGCTTCAGAATGCAGGATTTGCCGAGAGTTCGGTAGTCGCGGCTTTTGGCGCATCGGTGGCGGATCACCTGACCGAGCAATTGAAAGACAAGTATCCAGAAATGCGGCTTCCCGCTCGTCGCGATATGGACAAAGCTCTGGCTGAAATCAAGCTTTCTGCCGAGGAACTTGTTGATAACACCGGAGGATCTCTCGCCCTTGGAAAGTTCCTCAAGGCTGACTATTTGATCGTCGGAAGCGTGATCGGTTTTGAGACGAAATCTTATACAGTGACGGATCAAGGGTATCGACCACTGGGCGACAACAATGCCGCGATTGTCCGCGTGTCCGCCAAGTTGATAGATATCGAAACAAGCGACATTCTCGACGTCGTGAACTCAGCCGGTGAGCGCCGGTTTGGGAATGCGAATCAGGTCTCGATCGCGTTCTTCTCCGAGGCCTCCATTCGCGCCGCCGAGACGATCGCCAAGTCGTTCATTCCCATGTTCAGCCCAGAGGTGGAAGCCAGGGAGCGGAAGGGCAAGCCGGGCGAATTTGTCATCGGGCATGGCCGCAAGCAGCGCGCCAAAAAGGGTGACAAGTACATGGTCTTCCGCTATGTGCCCGACAAGGATCTGCCGGGATTCGTGCCCAAAGATGACCCGGTGGGCGAAGGCGAAATCGTCGATGTTCAAGCCGATACGAGCCTCGTCAAGATCACCAGTCCCAGGGGCAAGAGCGTGAAAGGCGAGAAGTTCCTGGCGATCAGGATCGCGCGGGCCGATGGCTAGGCGCACCCTCGCGGCAATCTTGATCGGTGCGTGCTGCCTGGCCACTCAAGCCCAGACGCAGCCGCCCCCACCCGAGATTTCCGCGATTCAGAAGGCCTTCATCGGCAAGATCGAACGCATCTACAAGATGGTGCTGATCAAGCCGGTGATCGCCGCCGAACTGGGCCTCGACAAGGAGGGCATGCTCCTCTACGAACGAGTGATTCTGCAATCGGCAAAGGACATGGAGCAACGCATCTTTGAGGAAGCGAGGGATAAGAAGTTCGAATCCGAGGAGGCGATGGCGCGATGGGTTCAATCGCGGATCGATTACCACGGAACGCAGATCAATCCACTCGTTCTCGCTTATCGGGAAAAGGTCTTTCCGAAGATTCATTCTCGGTGGAGCCAGGTGGATGCGTGGCTGGTGTTCTACACCCTCGGGCCAGAAGCCTTTTACAAGAACCGAATCTTTGAATCGCTGAAACTGACAGAGCCTCAAGTGGAAGAGCTTAAGAAGATGGTGAATCCCTTCAAAGCGGATCTCATGCATTTGAGAGCGTCAAGTGAGCCTGATCCGCTTCAGACGGGACAAGACAAGGTGCTTGCGGAAAAGGAGCGACCCATCTACAAAAAGTATCACGAAAGATGTCGCGCGATGTTCACAGGATCGCAATTGGCTACGTTCGACAAGCTCTTCGGCAAACCATTCGATATTGACTTCTGCTTGTGAGGCAGGGAAAGGAGAAATTTATGAAGAAAACTTTGACATTCATCACAACACTGGCGGCCGCTTCGGTCATGGCTCAAGGCGATGTGGACTTCCACATTGTCTCAGCCGGGGTGATTCTCCCCGGAGACACTTTGCGGTACACCACCAACGACGCCCAGCTGATTTCCGATGTTTTTGGAGAGTCGGCCAAAACCAACGTGCTCTTGCTGAGTGGATCGGGCAAAGCTCCGACCCTGGCGAACATCCAGGCAGGGGTGGCCCAGGCGTTGAAGGCTGCGGACGAGAATGATGTCGTCTGGTTCCACTTCTCCGGCCACGGGGCTCCGCACCCATCCAACGGTCGCACGATGCTGTTTCCGCAAGATTTCAAGGCAGGAGACCTCAACTCCTTCCTTGATATCAGTGAGTTCCGCCGCCTCATGCGCGATGGAACAAAGGCACGGCTCGTCGTGTTGAGTCTCGATGCTTGCTACTCCGGCGGCACGCGCTCGATGGCGTTAAGCAATGCAAACACGATGCTCACGCCGTTCTCTGGCACGGTCGTCATGGCTTCGTCGCTGCCGGACCAAACGTCGCTTGAGCTCCCGCAACTGCGCCATGGACTCTTCACCTACTATCTCGCCCGGGGTATCGCGGGGGAAGCAGGCAACCCGATCTCGATGGGCGGCTTGTATGACTATGTGAAGACGAAGATGGCGGCGTGGGCCAAGTCGGGGGCCATTCCCGATACCCGCCCGCAGACCCCCGTCTTCCTGATTCCCCAGGGACAAGGCCAGCAGCCTCCGACCCTGACCCCTCCGGCTGGTGGGGCCGAGGCCATCCCTGCTGAGACCGACGACACTCAAGTCACGGCCGTCGCCCCTCTGCCTCCCTCGGTGATCGTGGTGGGGCGCGGCACCGGTGAACAAGCAGAGACGGTCGCAAAGCTTGCTCAATCCAAAATTCGACAGGAGCTTTTGAACGGCAAGTACCCCGTGGTGAGCGAGGATCTGGCCGGAGACTTCAAGACCTCCTACACGCAATCCGGCACCCAGGCCGGAAAGGTTGCCTACCAGCGTTTCGGTGCGGCCTTCCTGCTAGAGATCAACACAGAATCCGTGGTGGAAGACAACAGTGCCGGTGGGTTCACCGCTCGCGTGACCATCTACGCAAAGATCCTGACCGCCAAGGGTGCGGTTTTGGCCGAAGTGAACTCCGAGCGCGCCGATGGCAAAGCCCACAGCGCGGCTGATTTCAGCGCTTCTTCGGCGATGCGAAAAGCAACCGATTCTGCCGTTAAGCAAGTTGGAAAGCTGCTCACGGAGTCGCTGAATCAGGAGGTCAAGCCGCGCCTGACGGCCAGCATGCCGACGGTGGGCGAGGTCGCAGAGGCCGCGTTCCGAAGTCGCTGACTTGAAAAAATCAAGACGCCACTGAACCAGTCTCGACTTGGTTCAGTGGCGTTGAAGGGTGATGCTGAGCCCGGCTCAGCGAGAGAACTTGGTGGAGGCGCCGAGAATTGAACTCGGTTCCAAAGCTGTCGTCCCCAAAGTATCCACGAGCGTCTCCTTCCATACTTTTCTCGGCGCGGGGTTCTCGAGAAGGCATCGCTACCCCGTCGCTCAGTTCGGTTGATTTAACCAGTCAGCTCCGAACAGAAGCCGATGAGGCGAGTTCTCATTTGCGACGCCAGTTTCAAGCGAGGAGAACACCCTCTTGGCTGACGCGCTGCTCAATTAGGCAGCGTAGGCGAAATTGTTATCCGCTTTTACTTTTTTGCCGCTTTTTACGTGGCCAACGGCGCCACGGCTCGCAACTCTGAAGCGATCCAGCCCTGTCGAAGCCTGTCGCCCCCAGTTGTTCATTCATTATAACGTCGGTTGGGCTTGGGGGGTTTCGTAGTCCTGAGGTTTGCCGGTTCAGCGGGGATTCTGGGTTGAAACCACCCGTCTTCCGGGTCCTTGAATGGCACGCCGCCCACCCGAGGTAAAATGGGTTTTCTGTTGAGCGGGCGTAGCTTAATGGTAAAGCTCCAGCCTTCCAAGCTGGCCACGTGAGTTCGATTCTCATCGCCCGCTCCAGTTCTCTCCCTCCCACCTTGTCTGAGGATCTCGGTTTTCGCGTAAGCTGAACCCCGTGATCCACGCGACTGTCCATGTCCAGCCCCACCGAGGCGTCCACCCGATTCCCCGCACGATTTTTGGCAGCTTTTTAGAGCACATGGGGCGGGCGGTTTACACCGGAGTCTACGAGCCGGGCCACCCGACGGCGACCCCCGAGGGGTATCGCCAGGATGTGATGCAAGCGACCCAAGAGATGGGCGTGTCGGTAATTCGGTACCCCGGCGGCAACTACGTGAGTTTCGCCGACTGGAAAGACGCCGTCGGCCCGAAGCACGAGCGCCCGCGCACCAGAGACTTCGCCTGGCGATCCATCGAAACCAATCAGTTCGGCCCGGATGACTTCTGCGACTGGTGCGAGAAAATCCAGACCGAGCCGATGCTCGCGGTTAATCTGGGGACGGGGACACCAAAGGAAGCCGCAGAACTCGTCGAATTCACCAACTTGGAGCAGGGCACCTTCTGGGCCGATCAACGCGCGCGACCCGAGCCGTACGGCGTGAAGTATTGGTGCCTCGGCAATGAGATGGATGGACCCTGGCAGGCCGGTCAGGTTCCGGCGAAGGAGTACGCCCTCAAGGCCCGCGCGGCATCTCGCCTCATGAAAGGGATGGACCCCAGCATCAAAACGATTCTCAGCGGATCGAGCGGGTGCTTCATGGACACCTATCTCGCCTGGGATCGGGAGATTTTGGAGATCTGCGGAGATGATGTCGATCTCATCGCGTGCCACCTCTACAGTCACAACCGCGACGACAACACGCCTTGGTTTCTCGCCGAAGGGTTGTTCATCGAAAAAATGATCGAGGACTACCGCGCTCTGGAGCGCATCGTGCGCACACAGCGGCGAGGCAAAAAGCCGATCAAGCTCAGCTTTGATGAGTGGAATGTTTGGTACAAGGCCATGCACATGGACGGAGGCTGGACGGAAGCTCCCGCCCTGATCGAGGAGGTCTACAACCTCGAAGATGCACTGGTCGTGGCGACAATTCTCAACGCCTTTATCCGGCAGTGCGACTTTCTCGAAATCGCCTGCCAGGCGCAACTGGTCAACATCATCGCGCCGATGCTGACTCGCCCAGAAGGGCTGCTCAAGCAGACGATCTACTATCCCTTCCAGCTCATCAGCGCGGCCGCTCAAGGTGCGAGCCGAGTGGATTCCTGGGTGGATGTCGCGGCGTACGATGCCGGTGATCGACTGAACACTCCCTACCTCGATTGCTCGGTGTTTCGCGTGGGAGATCAGCTCCGGGGCTGCTTTGTCAACCGATCCATGGACGAAGAGATGGTGGTGCGCCTCAACCCCACTTCCGGCGCATTCGGGAGCACCGGCACAATGTTCGGCGGGCAAGACGCCAAGCAGGAAAACACCTGGGAGAACCCCACCGCCCTCGTCCCCGCACCGATCGAAATCCACGACAACCAGTTCACCCTGCCCCCTCTCAGCTTTACGGTGCTGGGGTGATCCCGTGGCGCCCTGAAGCTCGCCCGCAGGTGGAGCCTGTCCGCTCACCCCAACTTGTGACGGGTGGCTCGCCCTCGGGGAGCTAGTGTATCTGATCGGAGCCTGTCCGCTCACCCCAACGCCTCGAACCTCCACTTTGTGGAGATTCTCGGCGTTGGGACTTACAAATCGAGAACGACCCAAGCCTGGCGCAAGTGAATCAGAACTATACAGATTTCGATTAAAAAATTGTATCGAAGGTTGTTGCATTTATCGCAACTTCAGGTAACGTGCGGTTTCCTATGAGAAAATTCGCTCTCGCCTCTTGCGTTTTCGCTACGTTCGCCTCCGTCGCACTGATGGGATGCAATAACGGCATTTGCAATCTTTGGGCGCTCAACGCCGCAGACACCGTGACTGTCACACGCGGAAGCTTCGGCGTTGTGACCATTAACACGGGAACGACACCGACAACCGGTGCCGTTCTCAGCAACGGAACGAACAACGTTCCTGCTGGCATGGATGCCGAGCGATTCAACGCGACCGAATTCCACGTTTTCGCCGAACCGACAACACCCGTTGGCACCTACGTGATCAATATTGCGGGAATCGGCGGAGGAAGTGGGCAGTGCAGCCAAAGCGTCGCCGAAACGATCACCGTCACCGTGAACTGATTCACCGTCGAACCGATGATCGAGGGCGGTCATTGGTCGCCGCCAGAAGAGACATGGTCGCCTACTCAGGTGGCCATGTCTCTGTGTTGTTGGGAGTCACCTTTGAGGACACAAGCGATATCAATCGTGCGATCGGCCCAGGTACGATGCGCTCACCATGGGATCGATGCCTCCGTTTCAAGGGCAGTCGCCGTATCCGCGTGACGCGGTCAATGTGCCACCGGGGGGCTCGGCGGATAAGCTGGAGGCCCTGGGGGCGGGATATCACGGGCTCTCGTGGGTCTTTGCCGGCAACATTGTTGTGGCCGTGATCATCAATGGAATCATTCAGGCAACAGGAGATGATCTGGGATCGAGCATTCTCATATTGGGTTTGGTCGTGCTCCTCGGGGTCGGCGTTGCGATCGCGACTTTCCCGCAGAACAAGAAGATTGGATTCGGGCTCGACTGGCAGTCCTCGGGTGCGATCATTGCCTCGGTTCTCATGGGCTTGAACTCGGCCCTGTGCTGCGGCATCATTGGCTACATCGTGATGCAACAACTCGCAAGCAACCGCATGAAGCAGTACGGGTTACGAACGGGATTCCTGGGTGTGAAAAAGAGCGATATCGCCGCTCGTGTCTCAGAACTGCGCCAATCGCCAGCGGGCGCACCGCCACCCATGTTCTGAGCCGTCATCGAGGGTGAACAAAAACCGGCCTCGCTTCATGCGGGGCCGGTTTTCTTGATGGAAGCTCTTTCCGTTGGGGGAGCTTAGCGGTTCTTGCGTCGTCGTCGAGAGGCGAGGACACCTGGGGCAGGCTCGGCCTGCGGCTTTATGTTGTTGATTTCCCCGGTGACCTGAACGAATTTCCGGGGTAAAGCCCCAGAATCCCGTACATTTGCGGGCCATTCTCTATACGGGGGTAGGCAAATAGTCTTTCGCTTGACAACTTGCGATTTTTTTGATACAGTAGAGACTGTCACGGATTTCCGGGATGATTCCCCGGTGTCCGACGACTTTTGGAGTGGACATGAAAATCACATCCCGATCTCTCGTGTTGCTGTCGCTGGCGATGATTGCCGGTGCAGCCCACGCGCAATTCGCTGTCACCAGTCGCCTCTCAGAAACCCAAGCTCGCTACTTTATTGGATATGCCGCCGATTATAGCGACCAGACCTTCACGAACAACGAAAACACCCTGGATCTGAGCGACTCCACGGCGCTGGTCGGCACCCAAACTGTGAGCGGCTACTATCCCCCGACGAACAACAACTGGACCGGAACTGCGACGTGGAACGTCACCCAAAGCTACGCGATCACCGGCTCAGCATCTTCCGCGACGAAGCTCGAGTCCAACGGAAGCATCAACTTGGGGATTTCCAGTGTGGGCTGCACGGCGGAGGTCGATTCGCTGAACCCCGGCAACGCCTTCACGGTGGATATTGCCCTGAGCAGCGCCCAAGCCCTGACTTTCAAAGGGACGCTGGCTTCAGAGCTTCCGGCAAACCTGGTCACGAGTCAGATGTACGGGTACTTCTGGAACGGATCTTCCTGGCAGACCTTCCTCGTCAAGCTCCCCAACTCAACTTGGGATGAAACTCTGAACCTGAATGCGGGGCTCTATCGGTTCGAGACTTTCTCGACGGCCAAAGCTAGTGGGAACGAATCGAAGACCGCGTCGTGGAACTACTCGATCGAGGCCGTACCGGAACCCGCCACGATGCTCTTGCTCGCTCCCGCCGTGGCCATGCTTCGTCGGCGAAAGAGCCGGTCAGTCTGAGGCGCATTGCGCTCCCAGGCTAAAGAACCTCGGGAGGCTTGGTGGGTTTGACTTGGATCATCCGCCAAGCCTCCGCGAGCATCCAGCACGCGAGAGCGGCCCCAGTTGGATAGAGGATCATCGCGTGCTCGGTTTCCCTCAGACCGAATTCGTGGACGACTCCAAACCCAATCCACCCGCCTGCGCCGAGGGGTGCTCCGTGTTTCCACATGAACGGAAACATGATCTGGTACCACTTTTCGCGTTCCCGAATGACTTCGTCGCGATACGGGCCGAAAATCAACATCTTGCCGATCTCCCAACCCAATGAGGTGAAGGTCGGCGAGCAAAACACCACCCACAGCAAGGCCATCAGCAGACCGCCCATCACGCCCGATCCTCCCCGACCTGCGCGGCTCGCCTTTGCCTCATCATCACCATCACACATACCGCCATCAAGGGTGGGCACAGGAAGGTGAACCAGAGGCCAAGAAAGTAGAGTGGCCCCGGCAGAGTCACCTCCTGCCCCGCTGCGAATCGCATCGTGAGATCGGTAAGGGCCAGGCTGCCATCCTGCTGGCGGAAGGCGGGCAGCGTCAGCCCGAACGCAAAGACCGCGCAAACGGCGACATACACACGCAAATTGATCCTGAGGGCAGCGAGCCAGTGAATGAGAATCACAACTCCCAATCCTACGAGCGTCGCTCGAGAAGACACGCCCGGTACTTGGACGCCAAAAACCGGGCTCGCATTGGCGAGAGCCAAGCCGTAGCCAGAAGCACTTGCGATGACTGCTTCAATAATGCCCCGCGTTCCCCGTCCTTGATTCGGGCTTGCTGGGGTTGCGGGCGGTGTCGGAAACTCCAAGCCAGACCCTTTCATTTCTGCCGGAAATCCACTGTGATCTCAACTTTTTCTTTGCTCGTGTTCAGGAAGCGAATAATGCGGAGTCGCGTGAACTGCTTCAGGAAAAGCTGAGGGTCGTGATCGATCTTAGCATTCTCCATGGTCATCTTCCATAGCGGCAGGCCACGAGCGATCCACCGTCCATCCCGCTGTGTCAATTCGATATCGTTGCCCACGACATAGAGCCTCTCGTTGTCATCGTCAAAGAGCCACTGGTGGGTGTCCCCGAAATCAAAAAATTGATACCCTTCATGAGTATAAAACGACCGAATCGGAATCGGGCGCCCATCGAGCGTCGCGGTTACCCCTTCGACCGGTTGCCACACCGCCTCGTCCGTTCGAATAAGGCCGTTCCGACTGACCAGCCAAAACCCAAACAGGGTGCCCCCAATGAACCCGAGTCCTCCGCCAAGCCCGAAGACTGCGATCATCAGACGGCGGGTTGTTCGGTCAGCAGACTTTTCCGACATGGCTACTCGAACTCAACGCCACGCGATACACCTCAGGTTCCAATGACGAACAGAACGTGCTCGCGATGGGGGTCACCGCCCCTCGGGGAGCGGAAAGCGCAAGATGCGCCCTTTGTCTCCCTGGAACCAAATTCTCTGAAAATCCTCCCGCGTTACCACGTCGACTCCGTCGGGCCGGACGATCTGTGTAACGTAGTCCCGAACCAAGAGCTCTCCTCCCCACCAGAGCCCGTCACACGCAATCAAGTCTTTCCCGCCAAACTTACCTTTCCATCCAAACGGCCGAATCTCGTATCGAATCGCCCCATCCGGCCGGAAGGAAACGAGGGCTGTGTTGAACTGCTTCTTTTTCGTGTAGTACTCAATTTGAAGCAATGATTCAGTCGATGAAGCGAGAAAGGTGGGCCCGCCGAGCAAGCTGAACTTTCGCGTCAGTTCGTCTGGCAGAATCACCCTCCGGTAGGGCGATGATTCCTGATCTCGGAGCCAATAGAGGGCAAAGCCTTCAGCAAGATATTGAAGCACGACCAATTCGCGGCCTGACCACCAAGCATCGGCGAGATTCTCGAATCCACCGGGGACTCGGCGCGGCGGATCCCACGATTCTTCGGCCTTGCCGGAGATCGGTGACAGACGAAATGCTGATCCTCCTTCCGCGCTCACAAATCGACACTGGTGCCCGCGGTACCACACCAGCGGTTCGCTCAATTCAGGAACCTTCAGACATTTCGCCCATTGCCCCATGGCGGTGAGACGGCGGTATCCAGGCATCTCGACCACTGGCTCTGGCCGCGCATGCAAATCGGGCCTGGTGTGCAAGGCAATCAGCAGAGCGGCGTTGATCATCGGTAGAGCAAACCTTGCCGTCTAGCCAGATCCTTAGTGCGATAACCACTCACGGGCATCGTGGAATATTCGCGAAAACTCTGCATCAAAACAGACCACGTACAGCTCATCTTCCTCCGTAAAGTGAATCTCACAGTGAGGCTTATCGTTCCCCGGCTCCCGGAGCAACCTCGCAACAAAGTCTGATTCTTCATACAAGTACAGACTGTAGCGGAGCAACGTGTGACCATCCACTGTAAACATGCGAGTCCAGTCACCGATGGAAGTTGGGGTTCGGTACGGTGCTTGGCCTTGGAGGATCGTTTCCTCAACATATTCAGTTACCCCTTCGAAGCAAAGGTATCCCTCGCAGTAAACCGTGACTTCCCACAGTCCGAAGAAGAATGACGCAGCATCTACATCGCGCAACCGCGTGAATGCGGTGAAGAGATCCACCAGCCTCGACCCGGCAGGCATATCAATCCGGGCAGCGACGTCGTGTGTCACTCGGAACTATTCTCCCGAGCAACCGACCGGGGCCATTCATCAAATGAGAGCTCCGGAAGCGAGCTGAGACGCAGGTCTTCCGGCATCACGCCCCAAACATCTTCGACCATCGACCAGTACTGCTTCCGCGTTACTTTGTAGGCAACTCCCTCCACGACGACAATGTTGGGGAAGTGGACGAGCATCTCATCTTTCCCGTTCCGCCTTATGATCATCCTGAAGTCGTGTCGATACTTTTCGATGGGTTGCCCGACTTCGACAGCTTCGCGCTTCCACTCATCCACCTTGCCGGGCTTAAGCAAGCTGGAGATGTTCTGCGCCGTCATCACATCGTTCCGAGAAACGGGCGAAATACTCCGAATTAACGGATAGTAAAAAACCTGCGGCTCCTCGCCTGGGGGGACTTGCCACGGCACAAAAACCGCAGCACCGATGATCAATAGCAGCCCTTTTGCGTAGACGGACATTTTGCCTCTCTCAGGCGACAGCGACGTATACAGGATTCGCCCGACAAAATCGAGCCTACCCGGTTACCTCCTAAACCTGAGCCCGGGTCGCGAAGTGCGCGGTCAACTCCCCCGGTCAATCTTCCTCCGTAGGCGCGTAGCCCGGCATGAAGTGTCCACGGCGTGCGCCTCTCATGTTGTCTTTACTCAGCGATTGAACCGTTCTCGGATCATCCTGCATCGTCCATAGACTGACAGCTTGATGCAATAGGTCAATGTCAAAGACTTCTCTTGAGAGCACATCTTGGTCGTATCGGCGCATGCAGATGAAGGGAGAGTATCGATCAATCATCACCTGCGACGAACCACCAATGACCTTAAAACATGCCACGAATCCGCCAGTGTCGACCTGAAAGGTACCGATATAGCCGAGGGCCAACCAGTCCTCCAGCTCCTCCAATTCCAGGATCCGCTTGATCCAGAAAACCTCTTGCTCTCCCGCCCCGGCTTCATCTCTGGCATCAAGGCTCGGAGCACGATTGCCGTCAGTCTGGGGGGCAGCAGTCGACTCCCGCAAAGCCTGAGAGTATTCTTTTGGGATAATCCCGGGCGACAGAGAACCCTTTGAGCCGTCTCTCATCTCGCTCAGCAACGGCACATAACCACTTCGCGGATCCTGGACATAAACCGCCCAGTGTACGGGTACACCGATCGCGAGCTCCGCCTCAACGAGTTCCACGCCTGACGGCATCGGATCAAATCGGATCCCAACGAATCCATCGACAAATCTTTGGGCGACTCGATCCGACGATGTAGCAAGGGGCCGAAAAAAAGGAACTTCTCCCAGTTCGACGACGGGGTAATCGCCGATGTAAGCCATCACAACCCAGTCCTCTTCATTGTACAAGTTCAGCACGTATCGAAGCAGATGACCGTCGTTCCCTTCCTCAAGGTTCACTTTGCATCTCCCCGGAGCCCATTGCCCGATGTTCCATATCAATCGCCTCCCCTCCCTCTACGCCTCGAACAATGC
Source organism: Methyloversatilis discipulorum (assembly GCA_943371575.1). Taxonomy (GTDB): domain Bacteria; phylum Armatimonadota; class Fimbriimonadia; order Fimbriimonadales; family Fimbriimonadaceae; genus UphvI-Ar2. The sequence continues at coordinate 55,300 of CALRVI020000001.1, forward strand.
CTCAGTCGTCTCTCGCCGCGAGGGTAAATCTTGCACATCCCACCGACGACCTGATGTACACTAAGTTCGATCAACAAGCGGGCGTAGTTCAGCGGTAGAACGTCAGCTTCCCAAGCTGAATGTCGCCAGTTCGATTCTGGTCGCCCGCTCCAGATTCTTTTACCGACGGATCAGCCCCGGGGCGTTGTGGATGTACTCGGCCTCGGTGACGTTCTGCGCTAGGTTCCGACCGATGATCACATCGTTCGCATCGAGCACCAGGAATCCATAGATCACGTTGCTCGCCGTGTTGTTGGTGAACACGTGCGACCCACCTCCACTGATCGCGAATCCATGAGCATTCGCAATGTTCTGCGCCTTGTTGTGCTGCAGCGCGGACGTATGGCTGTTCGTCATGTAGAACCCCAGTGTGAAGCTGTTCGTGATGCTGTTGCGCACCACCGTCGCATCGCGGACTCCATCCAGCCACATGCCATAGCACGAAGAATCCACGCCGACGTTGTCCGCCACCGTCAGCCACTGGCTGTTCACAAAGGTGTAGGAGTCTCCGCTTTGATCCGGCAGAGCGTAGTCGTGGGTGCTCTGCGCGTGATTTCCGACCACATGCACTTGGCTGCATCCCCGCACGAAGAATCCGGCAAGCTTGTGGTTCTCTGCGCGAGAGTTCGAGATCATCACATCGGTGCTGCTCGAAGCAAAGAAGCCTCCCCCCATCGCGTTCACGGCAACGCAATCGCGAATTCGCCCGCGCAACGTACGATAAAACACAGCATAAAGTTCAGAGTTCTCAAGCCGCAGGTTCGAAAGCGTCAAATCGCGGGCATAGGAGAACCAAAAGGGATTGCTCGTGTTCTTGATCGTGAGACCACTGATCTCCACGGCATGCAACGGGCTCACCACGGCCACCCGCGCTCCTTGCATCACGAAGTGCGGTACCGGGTGCCGAAGTCGCAAAAGTCCACCGGGCTCGATTGCCACCAGTTCATTGGGGTGAGAATCCAGGCCAGTCCCGAACTCCAACATGTCCCCGATCTGCAGATCGGTGGAATCTTCGACCCGAATCAAGTAGGGGGCGTCAGGAATCAGCTCGGTCACCGAGGTTTCCTCGGTCGCGCCTCCCGTGCCGGAGAAGGCGATCTTGGATCTCGTCTCGCCCGCATCGACGATCGCACCAGGCTCGCCGACGATCCGCAGGCCACTGTAGAGATTAATTGACTCTCTCAGCCGATACATCCCCGCCGGGACGGTCACCACGCACTGCTCGGCAATGCCGCACGATCCAACCGCAGCTTCCAACGTCGGATGCTCGCCCGCATCGACATAGACGGTCTGGGCAAGGCCAAAGGCGGCTGCCATCGAGGCGACGATCGTGGTCAGCATCATTCTGGAAGTCACCATGGTTGTACGAGCGAGGTCTCCATTCCCTTTTTCCATAGTCGGATATAAATCCTCAAGGTTCAGTAATTGAACGGGTTTTGATGAAATCTTTAGGTTAGACTTGCTCTGATGCCCCGCTCCCCCCGATTAAGCCTCGTCAAGCGGTTGTTCGATGTGATCGTGAGCACACTTGTGTTGATTGTTTTCTCCTGGCTGATCCTCATCCTCGCTGTGTTGGTGAGAGTCAATCTGGGATCGCCGGTTTTCTTTCGTCAAAAACGGCCGGGGCTGAATGGCACCATCTTCGAGATGGTGAAGTTCCGCACGATGCGCAACGCCACCGCGCCCGATGGCACCCCCTTGCCCGACGATCAACGCATGACCAAGTTCGGGAACCTCCTCCGCAAACTCAGCCTGGATGAGCTGCCGGAACTCTGGAATGTGGTGAAGGGCGACATGAGCCTCGTCGGCCCGCGCCCCCTTTTGGTGCAGTATCTAGACCGGTACTCGCCGCGGCAAATGCGCCGCCACGAAACTCGTCCCGGAGTCACAGGCTGGGCGCAGGTGAATGGACGGAACGCCGTCGCATGGGAAGATCGGTTCGAGATGGACGTGTGGTACGTTGAGAACTGGAGCTTTACGCTGGATCTCAAAATCCTCTTGATGACGGTTCTCACGGTGTTCAAACGCAGTGGCGTCTCCGCCGAGGGTCATGTGACAATGCCCGAGTTCATGGGGAGCCATCAGCCTTGAGCCGCCCGATTGTCGTACTGGGGAGCGGGGGCCACGCCAAGGTCGTCATCGCGACAGCAAAGGCCATGGGCCGCGACGTTCTTGCCGCCCTCGATGGGAACCCGTCGAGGCATGGTGATTCCATCCTCGGGATTCCAATTCCCGGCGACTTCCCTCTCGCTGCGAGCTATCCGGATGCGGATTTCATCCTGGCGATTGGTGACAACTCCACCCGAGCTCGACTTGCGGAAACCCTCGCTCTCCCGTGGGCCACACTCATCCACCCGACCGCAGTCGTCGCCACATCGCACCCGATCGGCGAGGGCACGGTGATTTTTGCTGGTGCGGTGGTGCAGCCCGACACCAAGATCGGCCACCACGTGATTCTCAACACCTCCTGCAGCATCGATCACGATGGCGCAGTGGGAGACTTCGCGCATCTTGCCCCGGGGGTTCACCTCTCGGGGAATGTGACCATCGGAGAGGGCGTGCTCATGGGGGTGGGATCGTGCGGGAAACCCGGGGTAAGCATCGCGCCAGGGATCATAGTGGGTGCCGGAGCGGCGGTGGTTGCTGACCTGATTGAACCAGGGACATACGTCGGAGTACCGGCGAGGCTCCGCCCGGGAACCCGGTAGCTTCACTGGTATCCTCTCCCCGGGAGCATTCGGGGTTTGCGAGGCCCCGTGGAGAGTTATGAGCCAGGTGGAATCCCCTCCGATGAACAGTCACGCCGACGCCCTTTTGACCAAAATTGCCAACACCACCGCCGTTGTCGGCGTGTTCGGCCTCGGATATGTCGGGCTGCCTTTTGCGGTTGAGAAAGCGAAGGTTGGCTTCAAGGTTCTCGGATTCGACCGAAGTGAGCCGCGAGTTGCCGAAGTGAACCGGGGAGAAAGCTACATCCTCGACGTTGCCAGTGAAGAGTTGAAGCCCCTGGTGGATCAGGGCCTCATCCATGCAACGACCGACTTCAGCCGCATTCCCGAGTGCGATGTCATCGTCGTGGCGGTTCCGACCCCGCTCACGAAAAACCTCACTCCCGACCTGCAATATGTCGAGGCCGTAAGCCGCGAAGTTGCCAAGTATCTGCGCCCCGGCCAACTCGTCTCCCTGGAGTCCACGACTTATCCCGGCACAACCCGCGAGGTCATGCAGCCGATTCTCGAGCAGAGTGGGCTGAAAGCGGAACAAGAATTCTTCCTTGCCCACTCGCCCGAACGCGTGGATCCAGGCAATCAGCGGTACACGACCAAGAACACGAACAAGGTCGTCGGCGGCGTTGGGCCAGATTCGCTCCAGGTCGCGGAAGCCTTCTATCAACGCACGATCGATCATGTGGTGACCGTCAGCAGCGCCGATGCCGCCGAGCTCGTGAAGGTGTTCGAGAACACCTTCCGCGCGGTGAACATCGCTCTAGTCAACGAGATCGCCCTGCTCTGCGACAAGATGGGCCTGAACGTCTGGGAAGTCCTCAGCGCCGCCCATACCAAGCCGTTCGGCATCATGCCCTTCTTCCCCGGCCCTGGAGTGGGCGGACACTGTATCCCGCTCGATCCTCACTACCTTGAGTGGAAGGCCCGCGAATACAACTTCGCCACTCGGTTCATCGCTTTGGCGGGCGAAGTCAATCGCTCGATGCCTCGATTCGTCATCGAGAAAGCTCAGCGAATCTTGAACGAGAGTAGCAAGGCACTCCACGGCAGCAAGATTCTCATCCTCGGCATGGCCTACAAGCGCGATATTGCTGACTGGCGCGAATCGCCCTCGCTGGAGATTTTCGAAATGCTCCAACATGCGGGGGTCGAGGTCACTTACCACGACATTTTCGCCCCGGAAATCGAGATTCATGGCACCTGGCACAAGGGTGTCGATCTCACCGATGAGGCAGTGAAGTCGAGCGATCTGGTCATCATCACGACCGATCACACGAGCGTGGACTACCAGCACATTGTTGATCTCGCACCCGCCGTGTTCGACACGCGCAACGCGACCAAGAGCGTGACGGACGAAAACAAAAAGGTGGTTTTGCTTTGAAAGTTGTCGTAATCGGAGCCGGTGCGTGGGGGCAGAATATCTGCAAGACCCTCAAGTCGCTCGGGGCCCTCGCTGCGATTGTCGATGCCGATGAGGCTCGCCGCGCCACTCTCACCGAGACCTTCGAGGTACCGGTCTACGGATCGTGGGATGAGGTTCCTGCGGGAACCGCCGAAGCCGTGGCGATTGCCACTCCCGCCCCTGCGCACTACGAAGTCGCATTGCAAACCTTGCGCGCTGGTCTGCCGACGTTCGTTGAGAAGCCCGTCACTCTCAGCGCTCGGGAAGCAGAACACCTCGCCGATGAGGCGGAGAAGGCGGGCGTAACCCTCATGGTCGGACACTTGCTCCTCTTCCAACCGGCAGCCGCTTTTCTCAAAGAGCAGATTGAAAATGGCTCTCTGGGTGAACTTCGATCCATCCACGTTCGTCGGGCTAGCCTGGGACGAGCGCGGAATGTCGAAAATGTTCTCTGGAGCCTCGGCGTTCATGATGTCGCCGTAGTTTTGAACCTGATTGGAGCCGAGCCGACGCAAGTTCTCGCGACAGGCGATGCTTTCCTCAACCCAGGAATCGAGGACGACACTCACGTCCACATGACCTTCCCTGGCGGCGTGAAAGCTCACATTCACAACAGTTGGCTCTGGCCCACTCGCGAGCGGTCGACCCTCGTGATTGGCTCCAAAGGGATGCTCTTCTATGATGAGATAGCCCAGACTGTCACTCGCCACAAGAAGTGGATCGACGCCAATCTCGCGAACCAAGACGAGGGCGAAGAGCTCGCCTTCGAAGGCGCGGCGGCTCCCCTCACTTTGGAGATGGAGGAGTTCCTGCGATGCGCCGCCACCGGCGAAGCCTCTCGGAGTTCCGGCCGATCTGCCATCACCGTTGTCCGCGTTCTGGAGGACGCCAGCAATCTTCTCTCATGAGCAACTTCTTTGCCCACGAATCCGCCTACATCGACGAAGGAGCCACGATTGGCGAGGGCTCCAAAATCTGGCACTTCAGCCACGTCTTCCCCAAAGCCGTGATCGGCAAGGGCGTCATCATCGGCCAAAACGTTCTGGTGAGCAACAACGTCACCGTGGGTGATAAGTGCAAGATTCAGAACAATGTCTCTCTTTATGAGGGCGTGATTCTGGAAGACTACGTGTTCTGCGGTCCCTCCATGGTCTTCACGAATGTCAAAACCCCGCGGAGCGAATTCCCCCGCGCCACGAGCGAACACTACGCCACCACCCTGGTCAAGCGCGGCGCGAGCATTGGCGCGAACGCGACCATTGTCTGCGGCACCACGCTCGGCGAATGTGCCTTCGTGGCCGCTGGCGCGGTGGTCACCAAGGATGTTCCGGCCTACGCCATGGTCGCCGGGGTCCCCGCGCGGCAAATCGGCTGGATGAGTGCCTACGGCGATGTCATGGACTTCAGCCAATCAGACACCTTCACCGATTCCCAAGGCCACGTCTACGAAAAACGCGGCCCCAGCGAAGTCGTCCGATTGAAGTAACGCGATTCTCGTGATGTTCTGCCGTGGGCCAGACGCGGCAGAACGCCCAGCCCAGCAATCTCACCATCTGGAATACTTACGGGCAGACGGAGTTCCCTTATGACCTTGGAAAAGATTCCCCTGCTTGACCTGAAGCCAGAAATCGACGAGATTCGCGACGACATCATGGCGGCGGTCACCCGTGTCATCGACAGCACCGCCTTCATCATGGGCCCCGACGTGAAGGCGTTTGAGGAAGAGTGCGCCGCTTATCTGGGCGTGAAGCACGCCGTCGGCGTCAACAGCGGCACCGATGCCTTGGTGCTGGGCATTCACGCCATGGGAATCCGCCCGGGCGATGAGGTCATCACGACTCCGTTCACCTTCTTCGCGACGGGCGAGTGCATCAGCCACATGCGCGCCATGCCGATCTTTGTCGACATCGACCCGAACACCTTCAACCTGGATGTCGCCCAAGTGGAAGCCAAGATCACGCCGCGCACCAAGGCGATTGTTCCGGTTCACCTCTACGGCCACGCCGTGGACATGGATCCCCTGATGGCTCTGGCGAAGCAGCACAACCTGCTCGTACTCGAAGATGTCGCTCAGGCGTGGGGATCCGAATACAAGGGCACCAAGGTCGGCACGATTGGAGACGCAGGTGCTTACAGCTTCTTCCCGAGCAAGAACCTCGGCGCGTTCGGCGATGGCGGACTGTTTGTCACCAATAACGATGAACTGGCCGACACCGTTCGCATGCTCCGCGTCCATGGGGCGCGAAAGAAGTATCACAACGAGACCGTCGGGGCGAACTCTCGACTGGATACTCTGCAAGCGGCAATCTTGCGGGCCAAACTGCCCCATATCGACCGATGGAACGAAGGTCGCCGGGCGGCAGCTGCGCGATACAACGAGTATTTCTCAGCGGTTCCGGGGGTCATCACGCCGAGCGAGGCCGACTACACCAAGCACGTGTATCACCAGTACACGATCCGCATCGAAGGCGGCAAGCGCGACGCCGTGCAAGCCTTCCTGAACGAGCGAAACATCGGCAGCTTTGTCTACTACCCCGTGCCCCTCGACAAGCTTCCGGTCTACAAGAATCTGCCGCCGACCGAACTCCCGGTCAGCGATCTGTGCACCAGCCAAGCCCTGAGCCTGCCGATTTGGCCCTCGATTGCTCCGGATGTGCAGAAGCGCGTGGTGGATTCGGTTGCAGAAGCCCTGAAGTAAGCCCAATCGCGGGAACTCCGAAGGCCCGGCAGAGATAGACTGGAAGTAAGTTGTCTCGCCGGGCCTTTACTCTGATTGAACTCCTTGTCGTGATTGCGATCATCGCAATTCTTGCCGCGATTCTGTTCCCGGTGTTTTCGCGGGCGAAAGCAGCGGCGCTCAAGACCACCTGCACCTCGAATCTTCGGCAGCTTGGCACGGTCTGGATGCTTTACTTGAGCGACCATGATGATCGGATGCCGGATCGACGAGACCTCAAGCTGACGAGCGAAGGAGGATTCCGCCCGTGGGCAGGCTGGCCCCCCAGTGATCCCCGCGCGGGATGGATGGTCGAATTGATCGCCCCCTACCAGGCCAAATCGATCCTCACTTGTCCGAGCACCGAGGCTCTTTGGAAAGCCGAGCCCAGAGTTGCACAAAACGGCACCTACATTTGGATGTGGCGATTTGACCAAGTTACTGATCCCGTGGCCTTAGACAATTTCTGGGGCAAGACGCCGGATCAGGCGGTGGGCGATCTCCAAACCGCAGCGAATCCGTTTATCGGAATCCCGACCGGGCAAGCAGATACCGAGCTCGCCGTTGATCCCTACTTCCCTGCCACCAACCCCACGATTCCTGCAGGTTTGCGCGGCAAAGCCGTTCATTTCGGAGGACGAAACCGCCTTTTCTTGGATGGCCACGTGAAGTTCTTGCGCGACCCCCGCACCAACTAGGATCGGGGCCCGGATGCCCCGTTCCAGGCGAGCTTGAGGCTGCCGAACACACTGAAAACAGAAAGAATCGCCCACAAGCTTGCCCACAAGAGGGCGGGAATGCCGGTGGCTTGTTGAAGAATCATCGCATCGGTGGTCGCTGAGCTGGACGTGGTAATCGCCATCAAGGCGAAGAAGGCATGGAGCGACGTCACGCAGAGTTGGAGACCGAGGAATTTTCCGGCAAAGATCAGATGATCGGCCTTGAGCCGCGGGATCACAAAGATCAAGGCCACCGACCAGAGCAGACCGGAGATCACCCCAACTAAGTCGCCTCGCACAAAGAGGATCAATGACCCCGCCATGGCTGCAGCAGTGATCCAGAGCGATTTCTTCGCACGATCGGCCGCCCGCGATTGCGCGATCATGAGGCCACCTGCGACGGCCGTGCCCAGGTAACCGGCGCTCGCCACGAGCACGAGGTTGCCACCCTGAATCTGAGCCACCCCGCTCCCATCGGCATAAACGTGGATATATCCAACGGATCCGCCGGTGGCAATCCCCGCCAAGGCATGGAAAAGCTCGTGCAGGTGGGTGTTGAAGTAGATGAGGGGGATGAGGAGGGGGCGGAGCGCGGGAATCATCCAAAGCGCCAAAGAGACGCCCGCCGCAATGAGCAGCATCGACTGACTCTTCTTGAGGGGCGCGGTGTCGCTCATCACTTCTTGGTCTCAAGTACGCACCCTGCGATGCAGACGATGCGGAGACCCATGAGAATCAGACCCCTTTAAAAGCCGATCCCCCGTGCCGGAGCACGAGGGATCGGTGGTTGAACGTTAAGCGTTCACCAGAAGCGAGCTTCTGATTAGAACTTGACGGTCAGTTGGGTAGCCAGGAGGCCGCCCTTGAATCGGTTGCCATCGAAGTTCGGGTTGGCAGCCGGTCGACCTTGCAGCGTTCGACCCTTGAAGTCGACGTCGCTGTAGGTGTAGGTGAAGGACAGCTTAGCATTCTCGCTGACGCTGTAGCCGAGCATGAGGGTCAACCATCGCTGATACGGATCCGTACCGGCGTTGTAGTCGAACTTCACGTCTTCGTACTTCAGGCCGAGGTCGAGGAAGTTGCTGAGCTTGTAGTCGAGTCCGACGGTCAGGCTCAGAGCCTCGTCGTCTTCGCCCAGGAAGCCGCCAGCGCCGTTCTCGACGCCTTGGAGCAGTTCGCCCTTACCGTACAGCTTGAGGCTGTCGGACGGCTTGAAGCTGACCATGGCGTTGAAGCCTTCGACGTTGCGCGGGTTGTACCAGGTACCGGTGCGGCCCCAGTCACCATCGGCATCGAAGTTAGCTTCGACGCGTCGGTAACCAGCACCGAATCCGAAGGCGCCGGAGTTGTAGCCCAGGCGGACATCGTAAGCGGTGTTGTCGTCATCCAGTCGGGTGGTGGTGTTCTCGGTCAGGACGCTTTGAGCGAACGAGCCGTAGAAGTTGATGTTGCTGAAGGTCAGGTTGACATCAGCGCCATAGACGTTTCGTCGGTTGACGACGCCGAAGCCACCGAGGTTAGCGCGGGTGTCGCTGTCTTGCCAGAGGTAAGCCAGGTTCACTGCACCGGTCTCGCCGAACGGGAACTGAACTTGCACGCCGAGGGTGCGATCGACCGGGCCGAGCACGCCTTGGTAGATGCTGGACGGGTTGATGTCAGCACCATTGGTGGTGTTCAGGTTGCTGTTTTGGCCACCGAAGACCTTGAGGCTGACGTTGCCGAACATGAAGTCCAGGATGCCGCCGTCGAAGTACCAGTCACCGCTGTCGCGCCAAGCGTTGCTGTAGTACTCCTTGGTGAACGAGGTTCGCTTCAGGATGTACGGGCTGACTTGGTGTCCAACTCGACCGATTTGTGCCTTGACGCCTTGGCCAGCCAGTTGGCTGTTGAAGGTCACAGCGAACTTGCCGAACGCAATGTCGGTGTCGTTGTCGCTGCTGAAGGTTCCCGGGCTGTAGGTGCTGATGTCGCCGAGACCGAGGGTGTTGCCAACCTTGAGGATGGCGTCCCAGGTCACGTCGCCCTTGCCACCGTTGAGGGTGATGAAGGCGGAGTGGTAGATGTTCATGTCGCGATCGAGACCGACCACAGCATCGCTGTAGCTGCCTTCGCCGACGCCAACAACCGATCCGTCCGGCATGAGGCCGCGGAGGTCGTCGCTGCTGTGACCAGCAAGGATGAGGAGGTCAACGAAACCACCGATGTTGATGGCGTTGCTCTTGCCTTCGAGAGCAGCGAGTCGCTCCTTCACGTCGGCCATATCCTTCATCATGTCGTCAACCTTCACGCCGAGCTCGGTGAGCTGCGGGCGGAATTCCTTGACGAGCTTGTCGAGCTCATTGATCTTGCCTTCCCAGCCCTTCATACCATTGACTTGGTTCTTCAGGTCGCTGAGTTGCTTGGCGAGGTCGCTGTTGTCGCTGCCGCCGCCGGTCGGTCGCTTTTCGAGGGCTTCGATCTTCGCGTTGACGTCGTCAAACTGAGCCATCATGGCCTTCCACAGCTTGTCGATAGCAACCGCGAACTCGTAGCGGGTCATCATTCGGCTGCCGCGATAGAATCCATCGGGATAACCGAAGACGATCTTGTCCTTGAGGTTAGCGAGGGCGCCGTAGGCCCAGTGATTTTCCGGAACATCCGGGAAATTGTCTTGTGCGAACGCCGGTGCAACCAGCGCAACGCCAAGAACTGCGCTCAGTGCGAGCTTCAGTGTGTTGTTCATTGTTTTTGTGTTCTCCAGAGAGAAGGACTCCGCTGGATTCACGCTGAACCGGCTCGCAGTTTGGCTCTTGGTTGGACCCACAACTTTCCTTAAGTTCCCTGTAGGCGCCAAGCCCCGCTCTGCACACCGGCTTAGCGATGCTTCCTGCATCGTCCTGGCATCGAGACGTACTCGTTACCATCTGCAATTATGTCCAAGCGATTCGCAAGCGAAGTCCGCCCCCGTGGAATTGCTGGGACTTGTGGCCTATCCATCTTGACAGAACAGGTCCTTAGGCGCGGAGGTTAGAGCGGCGAGGCCTCAGAAGCCCACTGCCAGAGTTTGGCGACATTGGCTTGATGCATCGGCACAGCATCCGGGGTTTCGACGACCATTGGGGTCTCCTCGAACAATGGATCGTGAACCAGGCAACGGAACGCGGATTCGCCGATTTCCCCTTCGCCCAAGTGGTTGTGGCGGTCGACGCGCGTGCCCAATGCCTTCTTACTGTCATTCACATGGAGCACCTTGATTTTGTCGCGCCCGACAAGGCGATCCCACTCGGCAAAGGTTGCGGCATAGGCCTCCGGAGTCCGGATGTCGTACCCCGCGGCAAAGATGTGGCAGGTGTCGAGGCAGACGCCCACCCTTGGGTGATTCCCCAGAAGCTCGAACATCGTCGCCATCTGGTCGAATCGGTAGTTCAACGAGCTCCCTTGTCCCGCCGTGGTTTCCATGAGCACGGTGACGAAATCGGGTGTCTCGGCAAGCACCTCGAGCAGACTCTCTGCGGCGGCCTTCATGCCCGCTTCCTCGCCTTGCGACATGTGCGCTCCCACGTGGCTGACCACCCACGGAATACCGAGTTCATTGCATCTAAGAATTTCGCGGATCATGCCTTGGCGGCTTTGCTCACGCTTCTCGAGATCCGGGGCGCAAAGATTGATGAGGTAGCTATCGTGGCTCACAAGATGCCGACGCTCGATGCCCGTTTCTTCCAGCGCCAAAGCCAGGGCACTGACGGCATCGCAGGTGATCGCTTTGGCTGCCCACTGCTGGGGAGAATTCGTGAAGACCTGCACGGCGGTACACCCAATCTTGCTCCCCTCCCGAACCGCCTTGTGCAGGCCTCCGCTCGTGGGCATGTGGGCTCCGATCCATCGCGCTGGCATGCGTCGGAGGATACCGGTTGCCGTTATCGAGAAACGAACGGTCGCATCGCGGCGATCGCTTCTTCGTTGCTCGGCTTCACGCCGCGACGATCGTTGTTCGTCCAGACAATCTCACCCTGATACCGAATCTCCAGAATCCCGCCGCTCCCCGCGATGTATTCAGTCTCCAGACCGAATTCGGCTTGAAACGCTGCCGCCAACCTGGCGGCATGAGGCATATAGTTTCAGGCCTGGCAATAGAGAATCGAAATCGGCTTCACAGAGTCATTATCCCTGAACTCGTCTGAACCAGGCCGAGCCTCGCTCACAATAGAGGCATGGCCCTTCCGAAAGGTGCAGTCATTGGTGGAATCGTCGCCCTCCTCATCGGAGGCACCGTCTGGATGCAGTCGCAGAACTCCGGCTTTGCTGAGGTCAAGAGCAACTCCTACAACATGAAGGAGGTACCGCGCCACCCGGTGACCGACGAAATGAATGCGACCGCCAAGGCGCAAAAGGGCGAACCCGCCCCCTCATTCACGCTCAAAGATTCGGAGAGCAAGGATCAAACCCTCGCGGGAATTCGGGGCGACAAGCCCGGAGTCTTGGTGATGACCAAAGACGGCTGCCCCTGCAGCATCGAATCTCAGCCCTTCTTCAACAAGATCGCCGAGCATTTCGAGGAACGTGTAGCTTTCCTCGGCATCATCGATGGAGATCCTCAAGTGGGCAAAAAGTACAAAACCGACTTCTCGGTTCCGTACCCGATGCTCTCGAACACAGAAATCGAGGTGTTCAAGCAGTATCAGGCAAAGCAGTCGGTCTACATCTTCTTGATCTCCGCCGATGGAACGCTCGAACAGGTGTGGCCTGGCTACAGCAAGTTGATGCTTGAGGAACTCAACAGCAAACTCGCCGCAGCGAGCGACATGCCTCCCGCCCAGCTCGATCTTCAGATGGCCCCAGAGGAAATGACGAGCGGTTGCTACTTCTTCAAACCGGTCGGCACTGAAGAACCGGCGTGGTAATGCCATCCCATTGAGTCTAGGGGAACGACCGCCGGGCTAGACTGAGGCCGTGCGTGTTTCCGGCTGGCCGTTGATCATTGCCGTGGCCCTCGACATGATGGGCTTCGCGATGATCATCCCGGATATTCAGCTCCGGGCGGAAGGGCTTGGGGCTCCCGGGTGGATGATTGGGGCGATTCTCGCCAGCACCTTTGTCATCCAGTTCTGGGTGAGTCCGTGGTGGGGCGCACGAAGTGATCGACTTGGCAGGAAGAACGTGTTTCTGTTCTGCACCAGCCTGAGTGCCCTCAGCATGGCCTTGTATGCGCTGGCCGATGCCCCGGCTTGGCTCTTGCTCAGCCGGATTCTCGCCGGGTTTGGTGCGGCGAATATTGCCGTCGCCCAGGCGAGTGTGGTCGATGGGGAGTCGCATGAAGACCGCACTCCGGCTCTCGCCCGGCTCAGCGCCGCGCAGAATTTTGGGATGATCCTCGGGCCGGGTCTGGGGGGCTGGATCGCCTCCTCTATCGGATCCGCGCAACTCGGCTGGATTGCCTGCGGCCTCTCCGCGCTGGGAGTGGTCATCGTCGCCCTCCGAGGTCAGTTTCCGGCGGTGGATGAGGTCTCCACAAGGCGTCCGTTCGGCTTTGGCGCCCTGCTGAAATCCTTCCCTCATCTGGTTCCCCTCGTCGTCCTCGCGGCGATTGCTTGGTTCTCGCTTTCGGCACTGGAGGGCACGTTCGGTCGCCTGCTCAAGGCGGAATGGGGGTACGGATCGTTCGAATTCGGCTTGCTTTTCAGCTTCGAGAGTGCTCTGATTCTGATCATCCAGGCCGTGTTGCTCACCCTGATCACCAAGCGATTCAAGCCACGCACGATTCTCGTGGCCGGATATTCCTTCCAAGGCCTCGGGCTGGCATTGACGCCATTCGCGCCGGGACTAGCGTTGCTCTTTGTGTGCAGCGGACTCTATGCCTTCGGCGTGAGCATCGCGAATCCGACCGTGAATGCCCTGTGCAGTGAGCAGGTTCCGGATGATCGGCAAGGCGAGTTGTTTGGGGTTCTTCAGTCGGCACGGAGTGTGGGGTTTGCCCTCGGGCCACTCCTCGGTGGAGTGCTCTTTGACTGGGAGCGCGCCGCGCCTTATCTTCTCGCCGGATGCGTCTGTCTGCTCGCCGCATTCCTCGCACCGTGGGCCTCGCGACCTCGCGGAGCGGGCTCTCCCAACTCTGTTCCTGGTCAATAAGGGTAAGACACCGGGTGATGAAGCACCGCTATCTCGTGCCCGGCTTGCTCACCGGGGGAGAACTGATTGCCCAGCTGGCGCGAGACCTGCCCGAATCTCTGTACGATCTTGATCTTGGAAAAGATCGATTCTCTCCGCGCGAAATCATCGCCCACCTGGCGGACTGGGAACCGATTCTGAGGGCACGGGTGGAACTCGCAATCAACTCGCCCGGCGCGACCATCCAGGCCCACGACGAAGGGCAACGCGCGATTGATCAGAACTATGCTGGGCAAGACTTTATCGAGTGCGTCGTGCGATTCCAGCAAGAGCGCGCCCGCACGGCAGCTCTGGCCCAGACCACACCCGAAGACCGACTCTCTCAGGTGGTGCACCATCCGGAGTCTGGTCCGATGAGCGGATTCGATCTGCTTGCCTTCATTCCGGGACACGATCTGTATCACATTCAGCAGTTGTATAGCCTGCTGACCCCTGGTTCTGAATCGTGATCGACACTCCGCTCGGCATTGGGGCGATGTTCCTCGCCGGCATGATCGCCGCCGCCGTGAACTCGATTGCAGGCGGAGGAACGCTCGTTTCCTTCCCCACCTTGCTCGCCTTGGGCTTGCCCGAGAAGATTGCCAATGCAACCAACGCGGTCGCCCTCTGGCCGGGGTCGCTTGCCGGAGCATTTGGATTCCGTGAGCACCTCAAGGATGCGCGAGCCGAGCTGAAGCTGCTCCTTCCCCCGACGATTGTCGGCTCCCTCCTCGGCTCGGTCTTGCTTGTGGTCACTCCGGAGAGCATCTTCAAGATTCTCGTTCCCTTCTTGATCTTGGTCGCGACCCTTCTGCTCGCCTTCCAGCCTCAAATCAAGAAGAGAGTGGCGGAGACCGGGTTTGCGCTTTCGCCCTTTTGGGTGGCGACGCTTCAGTTTCTCGTCGCACTCTACGGAGGCTACTTTGGCGCTGGCATGGGGATCATGATGCTCGCGATCATGTCGCTGTACATCCACGACGACATGCACCGGATGAACGCGATCAAGAACTGGCTTGCCGTGGTGATCAATTTCGGGGCCTCGGTTCTGCTCATTTCGCAGAGACTGGTCTCCTTGATCCCCGCGCTGGCTTTGATGACGGGAGCCCTGATTGGCGGCTATGTCTCGGCGCGGATTGCCCAAAAGGTAAAGTCCGAAACACTTCGCAAGGTCGTGGTGGGATACGGGCTTGTGATGACCGGGGTGCTGATGGTGAGGCTATGGATGTAAGCCTGAAGGACTGGGGGGTCGTGATTCCGGCGGGTGGCCTGGTGCCTGATCCGCTCGCGACTCGACTCGGCACGCCTCGCAAGGCTCTGGCCCAGGTTCTGGGTCGCACGAGTATCGAGTGGACGCTCGATGCGGTGCGCGGAGCGGGCTTCATGCAGATCGCGGTGGTGAGTGGCGAGGATGTCCACGAAGTCATCGGCGACGACCATTGGGTTCCGGAGTCAACGGGGCAAATCGAAAACGCCCAAGCTGGGATCTCGGCGCTGGGCCATCCGAGCAAGATTCTGTTTCTCCCCGCAGACTCCCCCTTTCTTGATCCGGCGGGGCTCCGGGATTTCGTGGCAGAAGTCGAGATGCGCCGGAATCTGGAAGAGCCGAAGTGGTACGCGGCCGGGCTTTGCTTGCGGGCTCGCTATGAGGAAGTGTTTCCGGGATGGTCGAATCCGAGCATCCGTTTGCGCGACGCCGATTTGATGAGTGGGGCGTACTTCGCCACGAGTTTGGAAGGATTTCAGCATGGCGCGGATCTCTTCCGGAGCATCAGCGAAAGCCGCAAGAGTCAGTTCAAGATGCTTCTGCGGTTTGGCTTGGTGCCGCTTGTTCGCTATTTCTTCCATCGAGTGAGTCTCGCCGAAGCGGAGTCTCGGCTGAGCAAGGCCTTCTCTGGCCAGGCCTTGATCGTGCCCAGCGCAGACGCCCGAAGCATCGCGGATATCGATACGGTCGAGGACTACGAGAGGCTAGTCGCGGTGGCGGAGAGGTTCCTGACTCGCAGATAGCGCAACGTGCATTGTGAGCCAACTCTGGCGAGTATCATCGAGAAACCAGCCCCTCCCGGCCTTTGGCCACCCTCCCCGAGACAAGCTCGGAGAGGGCGAGTCCAAGAAGCTCCAGCACATGCAACACGGAGAACTCCCAACCACGTTCCTCCCCCAAAATGGGGGAGGGCAGGGTGGGGGCCGCCCGGACGAAAGCCATCGTGAAACCAGCCCCTCCCGGCCTTTGGCCACCCTCCCCGAGACAAGCTCGGAGAGGGCGAGTCCAAGGAGCTGCAGCAGATTCAAAAGTCAGCAGACGAAGGAAAATTCTAAGAGGTCTTCCTCCCTCATCCTGCGGGAGTCTGCTGTGACAGGACATCCGTGACACTTGACCAGGGAGCGGGCAGCCCGGGCGAGAGCTGACGACACGCACGCCCCCCGACAAATTCACCAGACCCTCACCCTCCAGTTGAGGTTCTTTCGCCCGAAAACCTCAAGTAGAGGATCATGGTTGAACTCATTCTGCGTGGATTGATCGCCCTCAGCGTCGGGCTGGCGGCGGCGATATGGCCCGACTTCACCGGCCCGATTGGGTGGCAGGTGTCGATTGGCTTTCTCGCCCTTGCCTTTACCGCCTACGGCCTGGAGTTCAAGGAAAAGCGCAACGCGGGAGCCTCCGGCATCATCGCCGTGGTGGACGCGATGTATCTCGCCACGATTCTTGCCGCCCAGGGTTCGCTCGATCGGTACGGTTTCATTGTTCTCGCTCCGATGTTGTGGGCGACCGGGCGATTTGCGGCGGATGCCGCGTCGATGTCCCCGCTTGTCGCTGCCACGGTGATGGTCGCCAGCAACTTCTTTGGCGGCGATGGCTTCACGATCCCCGTTCTCTTGCACACCGCAGGGATTCTCGTCATCGGACTTCTCACCAATCAAGCGAAGGTGATCGTGAAGGAAACCCAAATCCCGTACGAGGTCACCAAGGAAGTGCCGGTTCTCGACCCGGCAACCGGACGAATCAAAGAGAGCTACCAATCTCTCCGCGACCATGTGCAAGAACTGGAACGCCTTTCTCGTCGCGACCGGCTCTCGATGAAACTTTGGAACGCTGCGCACGGGGCAACTCACTCGCCTCTGAGCGCAATGGCGGCGAAGCTCTCCGAAGAAGCCTCCGTCGAGGGACTGATTCTCTACTCTTTGGATCCCGCCGAACGCCGATTGGTCGTCGCCAATGGCACGGGAAGAGTTCCGGAAAACCTCCGCGACCGCGCTTTTGAATTCCCCAGCGGCCTCGGGGATGCCCAGATTCGACACGAAATGGACAAGCAGATGCGAAGCCTGCGCGACTCCGATCGACTCGTGCATCTCGCCACCGTTCTCCTGAAGCATAAAGGCCGCCCGGTGGGCTTGGTCGCCTTGTTCGACCCCAGTCGCCCGGCAGTCGAAGAAGCCTTTACCACCGTTCACGAGCTTAACGAAGCAATGGGCGGCTTGGTCAAGCAAGCGCTGGATCGGGATGATGAGCGCCGCCGACTGCGTGAAACCGAACTCATGTATGGCGTGGCCAGCGTCTCGCTCGGAGCCGAGAGTCGGCAGAACCTGATTGCTCGGGTTGTCCGAGAGCTCAGTGAAGCGGTCACCCTCGACCATCTCGCGGTCTGGCTGCTGGACGGCACGGAAGCCACGCTCGTGAGCTCCTCCGGCGCGACCAATCGAGTATTTGAGAAGATGAGCTTTGCCCAAGGGCCGGGGGTCGGTGGGTGGCTTCTCACCGGTGCTCCCGAAGTGGTCGCGCTCGACGCCCTGGAAGATGGCCGTATTGATCGGAAGGAATCGCTCCTTGCCCGTGTCGGTAGCTTTGTGATGTTCCCGCTTCTCGGCGCGGATGGCCCGATTGGGTTCCTCACCGCCTCCACACACAGCGTCGGAGGGATTGATCGCGCCAAGCACGAGACAATCCGCGTGATCGCCAGCGAACTCGCCCAAGCTCTTAATCGGCTTGATACGACGAAGGAATCGGCCCATGGTGTGATGACCCCTCAGGAGTTTGCCAATGCCGTCCGAGCGGGAGGATCGGGGCACTTTGTTTACTTTGAAGTCCCCCGTCGGTCCGAGCTTGCGGATGAATATGGCAAGCCTGCGGTTGAAGCCGCTCTCAAGCGGATGACCCACCGTTTGCGCATCCGACTCCCGGGCACAGGCGGACTGTGTCGTCGCGATGAGGGCGACTACGTGGCGTTCATTCCGATTCAGGATACCGAGCAAGCCCGTCGCTGGGCAAACGACACGGTCGGCCTGCTCAACGGACTCAATTTGACGACCCCCGATGGTCGACAGAAACTTCCTCTCACTCTGCGGGCAAAGGTCGCACCTTTTTCCCCGCAAAAGAACCAGGTTTCGGAGGCGAATGCGGCATGAAAAGCAGATTCAGCACGATTAGCAGGTACGCGATTGGCACGCCATACGCTAGGATGTTCTCAAGGCGGTCGCACCGAGATCCAAGGTGTGGGGTTCGACAGTGAGGCCGCCCTTTTCTTTTTCTTCTTCGGATAGGCGACGGACTCAGCAGGCGAAGCGTGCTGTCTTTGAAGAAGGGACGGTTCGGCTTATGCTGCAATCATTCGATTGGCGAAACGCGATGGATTCCTGTCAGGAGGTTCTGAGGACTGATCCTGACCATTTGGGTGCCCTTGAGACACTGGCGCAAGCGCAGTGGCTCGGTGGTGCTTTTTCTGATGTGATAACAACGACGACGCGCCTGCTCCAACTGAACCCGCATGAACCGGGTTATCGGTATACCCGAGGGATGGCTCACTTGAGCCTGGGCGAGCTTCACCGAGCCGCCGAAGATTTCCGTCGGGCGATGGATCAGAGCAACAATCCAGCTTTCCAAGCTCAGGTGGCGAGTTCCCTCGATGCCGTAGAGCTGTGGCTGGAAGATAGACATTCACGGACAGGTCGCACCCTGCGGCCGGTCTCGCTGGGTGCTTTGGTTGTCCCTGGAATGGGAGCAGCCGCACGGTACCACTAGGCTTGTGAGTTTGGGGATGACTTGGGGTCACGGTTTTCCGTGACCCCAAGTTCTGTTTGGGGTTCCAGGAAGGGGGTGAAGGATGGCAGAATGAGCCATGAACCTCTACGAGATCTGGGTGGATGTGGCCCCAGGAGCCACGGCGGATGAACTGGTGGAGGCGATTCATCGGTGGCTGGGTTTCCTTGAGAATCGCGGTGAGATCGAGGGATTCCGGGTGTCGCGTCGCAAATTCGGCTTTGGCCCCGACGGCCTGGGAGAGTTCCACGTGACGATCGAGTTTCAATCGCTGGCTCAGATGGACGAGGGGTTCTTCACTGCGGCCTCACATCATCCCGATGTGGAGGCACTCCATGCCGAGGTCTATCGCCGGGTGACGAATTACAAGAGCGGCCTCTGGCGCGATTACCCCGATCAGGGCTTACCGGAGTTCTCCGGTCGCTGAAGGAGGGTGGAATCACCTGGTTTCTGTTTCGGATTGGCCCAGTTTTCACAAATCATTGAAAATTCGCCGACATTCACCGTACAATGAAGTCAGGCCTATGCCCGAAACCAGCCAACCCGCGCCGTGGACTGTCCAGGGCGAAGACAAGCGCGTTGCCGTGCGATCCATGTTTGCCGAGATCGCGGGCTCTTATGATCGCGTGAACGGGTTGATGTCGTTCAACCAGCACAACGCGTGGCGCGCGGCGGCGATCAAACGACTTGATCTCAAGCCAGGCGAAAGCGTCTTGGACGTGTGCTGCGGTACGGGCGACTTCCTGATTCCTGCGCAGAAGGCCGTCGGCGAATCAGGGCGCGTGACCGGGATCGACTTCTGCGAACCGATGCTGCGACAGGCTGGCCCCAAACTCCAAGGAACCGCGCGGCTCAGTGTGGCGGATGCCTGCGCCCTCCCTTTTGCGAGCGGTCAATTCGACGCGGTGACAATTGGCTGGGGTCTCCGCAACGTGCCGGACATGAATCTCGCGCTCCAGGAAATGGCGCGGGTTTTGAAGCCAGGCGGTCGCATCGCAATCTTGGACATGGCCCGTCCGCGCGGTCCCCTCGGGCCGGTCATTGAGAAGGTCATGCATTCCGGCCTCCCCTTACTGGGTCGACTGATCGGCAAATCCAGTGCCTACACCTACCTCCCCAAGAGCATTCTCACGTTCGCGAGCCGCGAGGAGATTGCTCAAAAGATGAAGGATGCCGGATTCAATAATGTCCGAATGAAAGATTTGTGCCTCGGAAATATCTGTTTGCACTGGGCGGAGCGTCAATGAGTACGACCACATTTTTCGACCGACTGCAGGAGCAAATCCCGCGTGATCTGATGCTTGAGCTCGGAGGCGCGGTGATGGAGGTCGAAGCCGAGCTTCGGGCCCAGGTGGCCTCACAGGTTTCTCTGGTCGCGGATGTGGGGGCCTTGACCCTGCATGCGGGCGGCAAGCGATTGCGCCCCGCGCTGGTCTATCTCTCGGCTCTGGCCACTGGTCTGAGCGTCGATAAGTCTCGCCTGGTGCGGCTGGGGGCATGTATGGAGATGATCCACATGGCCACCCTGATTCACGATGACGTGATCGACGATGCGGCGACCCGTCGAGGGGCTCCGACGGCGTTCAGTCAGTACGGCACAACCGCGAGCATTCTCGGCGGAGACGTTCTCCTCGCCAAAGCAATGGCCCTTCTGGCTGCCGATGGCGATCTCGCAATCATTCGATCGGTCAGCTCGGCGGTGGTGGAGCTTGCCGAAGGTGAAGTCCGAGAGCTTGAGCTCCGAGGTCAGTTCGATTTGACGACCGATGACCACATGAGCGTTCTTCAGATGAAGACCGCGAGCTTCATCGAGTGCTGCTGCCGCGTCGGTGCCATGGCCGCGGGCGCAGATAAGGAGATCACAGAAGCCCTTTCGGCCTTTGGTCATCACCTGGGCATGGCGTTCCAGATCGTGGATGATGTGCTCGATTTCCAAGGCGATTCGGCCAAAACCGGCAAGCCTCTGGCGACGGATTTCCGGGAGGGACAAGCCACGCTCCCGCTTCTGTTGCTGCTGCCCCTCCTCAACGCAGACGAGCGAGCGTTTACAGAGCATAAATTCGGCAACGGGTCAACCGAAGCCGACTTGGCCCAGATCGTCGGCTGGATGCATGATCGAGGAAGTCTGAGCGAAGCCCAAGAGTTGGCCTCTAGCCACATCAAACAGGCCGAGCGTAGCCTTTGCGCGCTTCCTGATTCAGCGGCAGCATCGGTGATGGCCTCCGTGGCCCGGTTTGTGATCGCTCGAGAATCGTGAGCCGCCCGCGCGCCTATCTCTTCGATTTGGATGGCACGGTCTACCGTGGATCGGAGCCTTGCCCCCACGCCGCCGACGTTCTCGGAGAGTTGTGCCGGGCGGGCTTTGTGGTGCGGTACCTAACGAACAACTCCGCCGCTCGCCCTGATCAGGTGACCCACAAGTTGCACGCGAAGGGGATCCCCTGCGAGCCGGAGTGGGTGATTTCGAGCACCCACGTCGCGGCCGCCTGGTGTCTCTCGAATGGGGTCTCTCGGGTGGCGGGGATTGGCGAATTGGGCCTGTTCCAGACCCTGCATGATTCCGGCGTGGAGGCGATTTCCGCTGAAGAGTGCGATTCGGCAGAGGCCTTGGTCGTCGGGATTTGCCGGAGCTTCACCTACGCCATGATGTCGGCGGGCTTGGATCTTGTGCGGCGCGGGGCGACCTTTGTGGCCACGAACCGGGATGCGACTTATCCACTGGAAGGAGGCCGATTTCAGCCAGGAGCCGGGGCCTTGGTCGCGTCGCTGGAGACCTGCACGGGCGTGACGCCGTTGGTTATGGGGAAACCGGAGCCGGCGATGATCTCACTCGCCTTGGCTGGCACAGGGATTTCCCCGGCGGAAGCGTTGATGGTCGGCGACCGGCGAGATACGGACATCGCTTGCGGCCTCGCCGCAGGTTGCCCCACGTGGCTGGTTCTGACGGGAGTCGAGACGGAGTTGATGCCTGGCGAGTCCGGGTCGCCCGACTTGCGCGGACTCCCCCGATAAGCACCGACTTGGTGTAGCCTCAACCATTGATCCGGGTAACCTGCGGGCTCGCTATGGGTCAGTATCTGCCTTGTTTCAAAGCCTACGATGTTCGCGGAAAGGTTCCGTCCGAGCTCAATCCGGAGATCGCCTATGCCATCGGTCGCGCCTATGGGATTGAGACCAAGGCGAAGACGGTGTGCATTGGCTACGACATCCGCTTGACCGGCCCCGAGCTTGCAGAGGCTCTCACCCGAGGCCTGAACGAAGAGGGCTGCGACGTCATCGATCTCGGCCTGATCGGCACCGAGATGGTCTATTTCGCGACCGCTTTCTACGGCTATGACGGCGGCGTGATGATCACGGCCAGCCACAATCCGCCGGAATACAACGGCATGAAGATGGTGCGCCAAGAAAGTCGCCCGATCAGCGGAGACAGCGGCCTGTATGACATCGAAGCCAAAGCTCACGCCGTGCTCCAAGGCGAAATTGCCGCTGGCCCCGGCGGGGGATCGGTGAGCAAGAAGGATTGTTACGAAGACTTCGTGCAACACCTCCTGAAGATCTGCCCACCCAGCGAGCTCAAGGATTTCAAGGTTCTTGCGAGCCCCGGCAATGGCGCGGCTGGCGTGGCGATGGAGGCTCTGATGCCTCATCTTCCGCTTGAAGTCACCAAGATGATGTTCGAACCCGATGGGCACTTCCCTAACGGAGTCCCGAACCCGATTCTGCCCGAAAGCCGAAAGCCGGTGGAGGATGAGATGAAGGCGAATCGCTACGATCTCGGAATCGCATGGGATGGCGACTACGACCGTTGCTTCCTGCTCGATGAGAACGGCACGTTCATCGAGGGCTACTACATTGTCGGCCTTCTCGCCCAGGCCATCCTCGTTGATGATCCCGGCGCGACGATCATCTATGATCCCCGGCTGACCTGGAACACGCTGGAAATTGTGGAGGAATCCGGTGGCAAGGCGGTCATGTGTAAGAGCGGTCATGCCTTCATCAAGGAGAAGATGCGGGCCGAGAACGCGGTTTATGGCGGCGAAATGAGTGCTCACCACTACTTCCGCGACCACTGGTACTGCGACAGCGGCATGATTCCGATGCTGTTGGTGCTGAAGCTGATGGCAAAGTCGGGCAAGTCGCTCGGCGAGCTCGTGGGTGCGATGATCGAGAAATTCCCCTGCTCCGGCGAGATCAACTCGACGGTGGCAGATGTGAAGGCCGTTCTCGCCGCGGTGGAAGCCAAATATTCTGATGGCGACATCGACAAGACCGATGGCCTGAGCGTCGAGTTCGCGGATTGGCGTTTCAATCTTCGCGGCTCCAATACGGAGCCGGTGATCCGCCTGAACGTCGAGTCGCGTGGCGACCGGGCTCTGATGGAAGCAAAGACAGAAGAAATCCTCGGCCTCGTCCGGGGCTGAGTCGAAATTGAGCTAAGGGGAGAGAAATGTGACACCATATATGGTGTCAAGGCGTTATAATGGGGAAAGAGCCTCTGATTGAGAAGTGGAAGCGTGGTGACAGGGCGGGCTTTCGGATCGCAGAAGTATTGCCCGAGCTTGAAAGGCTCGGCTTTACGGTAGAGCAAGGTACGAAGCACGTAAAAGCGCGCCATCCAGGACTCGAGAGCCACCCGAATTGGGGCAGTCAGACTGTAGTTCTGAGTGCGCATCATCGAGGTCGCCCTGGGCAGGTCGCGCCAGATTCCCTCTCGCTTATTGTGAAGGCCGTGAAATGGATTGAAGAAAATGAGAACCCTGACTGAGCTCATTGCCTCTTACACCATTCGTGTGATTCCGCTCCCGCCCGAGGATGACGGCGGATTTAAGGCGTTTTATGAAGAGCTTGGCTCGACGATTCCCGGATATGGAGAATCTCAGGCGGAAGCGGTTGCCGCGCTCGAAGAAATGATGCTCGACGTAATGGCGAATGAGGATCTAAGCCGGTTCCCAGAACCCAAAACTGAGCAGGACTGGACCGAGTACAGCGGTCGGCTCACGCTTCGGCTCTCGAAGACCCTTCACCACCGAGCAGACAAAGCTGCTGCCGAACAAGGCGTCAGCCTCAATAGTTTTGTGAGCGAAGCGGTTCATGAATACATTCGGCGGCTCTCCGGTGAGAAAACCTTGCCGCAAGCCTCGGCTAAGACCGCCGACAAGACTCAAGAAACCCCCGTCAAAAAACGCTCTGCTAGCTAATGCCTCCTACTTCCCTGCCGCCGCAGTGAACTTCATTCTCGTCAGCTGACGGATTTGCACCATGGTGAATCCGATGAGAATCGCGCCCATGACCCAGGCGGCGGCCGTGGCGTAGCCGAACTTGAGATACATGAAGGCGTTCTCCCAGATCTCGAGCCCGATCACGCGCGTTGCCCGCAGTGGCCCGCCACCGGTGAGAATGAAGATGTTCTCCATCGCCTTGAATCCAGCGATGAAGACCCCAAGCAGGTTGATGAGCATCAGTGGCTTGAGGCCCGGCAAGGTGATTCGCACAATCTTCTGCACCCAGTTCGCGCCGTCCAAGTCGGCCGCTTCATAGCGCTCTTCGGGGATATTCTTGAGCGCGGCGAGATACAGAATCGACCCTGGTCCAGCCCCTGCCCAGATGCCAGGGATCACAACCGCAAACAGGGCGAGTCTTTCATTGCCCAGCCAATCTGCGGCAAAAGGCACGTGCGTCTGGCCAGTTAGACCTGCCCAGAACGCCAGCGGAGCATCGATCAATGAGTTCAAGATTCCCGTCGGAGCTTTATCATAGATCTGCCGCCACAGGAAGGCAATCACGATTGGACTCGTCATCGCGGGGAGATAAAATACCGTTCGGAAGAACAGCTTCGCCCGGGGAATTTCGTTCAATGCGATCGCCAGGATGATCGGCAAAAAGAACCCGATCAAGATGGTGAGAGCAACGTAGAGGAACGAATTCAGGAGCGATTTGTAGAAGATTGGTTGGGTAAAGACGTCGATAAAGTTGTCCAGTCCCACCCATCGCGCGCCTTGAATCACGCGATAATCCTGGAACGCGATCACCAGACCCCGGAGCAGTGGGTAGTACGCCCACACCACCAAACTCAGCACTGCGGGGGCCAAGCAAAGCCCGATGAAGCGCACCACCTTCCATCGCCCCGCCCCTTTAGGCAGTCGATCGGGAATGTCATCAAAGGCCTGGCTGGTCTTTTTGAGCCCGCGATAGACAAGCACCGAACCTACCAATCCAGCGACCAACAGAATCCCCAACGCCCAGGCCCGCTGACGCGCCCGAACCTCGGGCGGCGTGTAGCCCAGGAGCACCTGATCCATTTCCGCCTGAACCTCCTTCAGGATCGTCATGGAATCGGTGTCGTAAAGCCGCGCGCGATCCATGGCGGAATCGAGCACGGTGTAGACCTGGCTGCAGTTGCGACCGTAGGGCTCCGGCTTGCCTCGGCTGAACAGTTTCTCGTTGGCCTCCACGTAGCCGGGATCCACTTTTGCTGCGAGATCCTCGTAGCCAAACTCCTTGAGCAGACCTGGGTTCACCAAGTTCGCCATACCGAAGTCGACGAACTTATCCGTGCTGACGCGGGCTGCTTTCTGGCTGACGAAGAACTCGATGAACTTCCAGCAGGCCTCCAGCTTCTTGGGATCCTTCACGTTGGCGTTGATCGCCCACATTCCCGCATTGATTTCGTTGTAGCTTCCCGCTGGCCCAGCTGGCATCGGGGCGATCCCGATCAGCGAAGGAGGAATGTCGCTGATGTTGAGCACCACGTCTTGCGAGTAGCTGAACCACATGCTCACCTTCCCCGCAGCGATGTCCGGCGAATAGGTGGCAATCACGGAGGCGGCAGGGCCATGCTTCTTGCCATCTGCACCGATCCAGGTGTCTTTGGTGAGTCTTCGGTAGAAGTCGAGTGCCTTGACACCTTCAGGCGTCGCGATGCTGGATCGCCAAATGCCGCTCTTCCCGTCCTCTTGAACAACCTCGCCACCGGCTTGCCACATCAGGTTGATCCAGTGGTAAGCCTGACCCTGGGGGTTCGCGCTGAAGGCAAATCCGGAGCGCCCCGGGGTGCTCTCGGTGATTTTTTTGGCGTATTGGTAGAACTCTTCCCAAGTGGTCGGAGGCTTGTTAGGATCGAGTCCAGCTTCGCGGAAGTGATCCTTGCGATAGTACAGCCCTTGCGCAACTTGGAAGAACGGCAGCGCGTAAATCTTGCCGTCGTAGCTCTTGATGATGTCGAGGATCGTCGGGTTCACCCGCTCCATCAGGCTTGGATCTTGAGCAATCAGATCATCAAGCGGGCGGCAGAATCCTTGGTCAATGTAGTTGTAGTACTGGCGAAAATTGACGTAGAAGACATCCGGAGCCGTGTCCCCCGCCATCGACATCAAGAAGTTGCTTTCCGCCTTCTCACCCGGGAGCTCGAGGCCTCCGGCATTGACCACCCGCATCCCCGGGTTTTGGCGATGGAATTCCTCAAAAACCGCCCGCCGCGCGAGCGACCTAGGGTCGGTAGCGTTAGGAGAGGGCAACCCGAGCGTGGCCGCCATCATGCGAATGGTGACGGGCTCTTCGGCTTGGGCAAGCGTGGCAAGCCCAATCACGATCCAGAGGCAGAGGAGCCAGCGTCGCATGGACTCACCAGTATACGACACGGAACTCGCTTGAGCCTCAAATCGCGCACCCCGAAATTAAGGACGCCCCCCCGTTTCCGAGAGAGCGCCTGTTGTTCGCGTCAGAGAGTAAGTTGTGTTCGCAGGAAAAGCCGGAGCCCTCATGCATCGAACGGGGCGTAAACGACGAGACGAATCGGACAGCGAGAACTGCTCGCGGAACCAGTATTCATCCTCTCAATCGTTTTGCAAGGCCACTCGCCTCGACAGAATTAACTATAGCGGACGAGGCCACGAAAATGCGGGGTTAGAGGCAAGAACAGCAAAAACCCGGCAATCCTGGCAGGAAAACAACGAAAAGCCGTCACTCAGCCCATCTGGGGGAGTGACGGCTTGCTTTGCGCTCTACGCTGGGCGCGCGTGAGGAGTTTAGCTCTTGCGCTTTCGGGCAGCCATGGCGGCCACGCCGAGACCGAGCAGGGTCATGGTTGCCGGCTCGGGAACCACGTCGCCGGAGCTGGTCATGGATGCCGTGTAAGTGTTGGCGTTTTGACCGCTCACCGGGTTGGCGAAGCTGAAGCTGAACTGGGTGTTCGTGATCGGGGTCAGGCCAGCGAGGGCGGAACCAGAGAACACCACACCGCTTGCAACCAGGTAGCTTCCACCGATGCCGAACGGCTCAGCAACAAAGCCGCTGGCCATGGTGATCTGGAAGATCGGATTACTGATGTCGTTGGTGTAGTAAGTCACCGTGCCAGCGCCGAGGCTGTTCGCTCCGGTTCGGGCGATGTTCGCCACCAGGTTCACGTTGTTAAACGTGAGGCTGTTGGCAGGAACTTGGAGAGTCAGACCCGGTTGCGTCCAGGTGGCACTGACCAAAGTGCTGGTCACCGTGAAAACGGGGTTGGCACCGTTGCCGGACGGATCTTGGTGCGTCGCAATGGTGACGGCAGCAAAAGCAGGAGTGACGAAAAGCGCAGCAGCGCTGAGAGCAAAGAGCTTCCTCATATTAACCTTTCCTAAAATCAATCGAACGTGCCGCAATCGGCTCGAACGAAGTCATCTTACCAAAGCCCGCCGAATCTGTGGGGTGAATGCGGGAATCTTAAGAATATTCGGGCCTAAACCCAGTAAATGTCCTAGGCGAGAGAGGGACTTCGAGGAGGTTTCTCCCGTCTGTACCCTTTCTTCAAACAACAAAAATCGCCCCGATCCGGTTGGATCAGGGCGATAGAAGAGGTGTCCGCCAGGAATCAGCTTCGGCGCTTGCGTGCCGCGTAAGCCGCAACGCCCAGACCGAGCAGGGTCATGGTCGCCGGTTCGGGAACCGGGTTGCCCGAGCTCGTCATGGAAGCCGTGTAAGTGTTTCCGTTTTGCGTGCTCACCGGGTTGGCAAAGCTGAAGCTGAACTGCGTTTCGGTGATCGGCGTGAGACCGGCAAGGCCCGTTCCGGAGAACTGAACGTTGCTGGCAACTAGATAGCTTCCGCTGACCAGGAACGGCTCGGCGATGAAACCGCTGTCGAGCGTGATCTTGAAGATCGGATTGTTGATGTCGGTGGTGTAGTACGTCACCGATCCGGCACCGAGGCTACTCGCGCCAGTGCGAACGATGTTGGCCGACATGAAAACGTTGTTGAAGACCAGACCATTCGCCGGGATGGAGAGGGTCAGACCAGGCTGCGTCCAGCTACCGGACACCAGAGCATTGGTAACCGAGAAAACCGGGTTGGAACTGACACCAGACGGATCATCGTGGGTAGCGATGGTAACGAGAGCGAACGCAGGCGAAACGGCGCAAACAAGTGCGCTCAGAGCGAAGAATTTCCTCATTGTAAACCTTTCCTGAAAACAGAGTGCATGCAAGTCAAAGTGACTCGCTTCCCTAACATACCAAAAGATTTTCTTCTCGTGTGGTTTTTGAGGCAAGCGCGGGGCAAGAATGGGGCTAAGTCTGGTAATTCAATCAGGTCAAACGCGGAAAGGCGGGAGAGCGAGGCGTCGGCCCGGTATTTCTCACAGGAATTTGGACCCATCTTGCAATCATCGCGAATCCTTTATGTATACTGATGTTCACCACTTTGGTAAATCAGGAGAACAAAGCAGTGCCCCCCGAAAACAAGCAAGCCCAAGATCGCGAGCGAGCGCTCCAGGTCGCCCTCCAAGAGATTGAGAAGTCATTTGGCAAAGGATCGATCATGCGCATGGACTCGGCGCAGACCGAGACGATTGACGCCATTTCGACCGGATCTCTGAGCCTCGATCTTGCCCTCGGAATCGGCGGTGTGCCCCGCAGCCGAATCACGGAGATCTATGGGTCTGAATCGAGCGGTAAGACCACTCTGACTCTTCAAATCATTGCCGAAGCGCAAAAGCGCGGCGGACTAGCCTTGTTTGTGGACGCAGAGCACGCTCTGGACATCGAATACGCCCGTGCCCTGGGTGTCGATGTGGATCGTCTTTACGTCTCCCAGCCCACGACCGGTGAAGAAGCCCTTGAGATCATGGACAGCATGATCAAATCGGGTGCGATGGATGTTGTGGTGCTCGACTCGGTGGCGGCCTTGGTTCCGAAGGCTGAAATCGAAGGCGACATGGGGGACACCCACGTCGGTATCCAGGCTCGGATGATGTCGCAAGCCATGCGAAAACTCGGTGGGAGCGTCAATCGGACGAACACCTCCGTCATCTTCATCAACCAAATCCGCGAGAAGATCGGCGTGATGTTTGGGAACCCAGAGACCACCCCTGGTGGCCGCGCGCTGAAGTTCTGGGCTTCGTGCCGATTGGAGGTGCGTCGTGGCGAGTACCTGAAGAACGGCACCGAGGCCGTTGGTGCCCGCACCAAGGTCAAGGTTGTCAAGAACAAGGTGGCCTCCCCGTTCCGGCAAGCTGAATTCGATCTCATTTTTGGCAAGGGTATCAGCCGATCAGGCGACGTTCTCGATCTCGCGGTTGAGCGAACCATCGTGAATCGCTCGGGCACTTACTACAACTACGGCGAGACTCGGCTGGGTCAAGGACGCGACAATGCCAAGAACTTCCTGGAGCAAAACCCAGAGCTTCTTGACGAGATCGACCAAATCCTGCGCGGCCAGCTTGGCCTTCCTTCGTCGATGAAGCCTGCCGCGGCCGAAGCGCTGGTCACCCTGGAGTAGAGGTCTCGGGTTGGCATTACTGCATGCCCTGAAGATGCTTGAGAAATCAGCCCGCTCGGTTTCAGAAATCGAGCGGGCTCTCACGTCGCGTGGGCATGACGTAGCAGAGATCGAAGCCGTTCTCGGACAACTCCGATCCTACGGGTATCTCGACGATCAAGGCGTCGCGCAGTTGGAGCGAGAGCGCACGATCGACCGGCAGAAATATGGCAAAGCCCGCCTCGCGCAACGTCTCGAGGCCCGTGGGGTGGATGAGGAGGTGATCTCGGAGCAGATCAACTCGCTTGCAGATGCGGACGAGATCTCGCGAGCGTGCCAGATCATTGAGAAGCGTGACCCGCAGCGCGCAGAATCGCCGGCAAAGATCGCCCGTTGGCTTGCCAGCCGTGGATTCGAGGAGGAGATCATCGAATCGGCCCTTGACCGCATGTACCCGACCTGGAGAGACTGACCGATGACTGATCCACTCTCCACCACATGGGGCCAGGTGCTGGCGAGATGGAAGGAGCAAACCCAAAACACTCCTCACCTGAGGAGCATTGCCCTCGCCGACGACCGCCTGAAGGCCAAGCTCATTGGCCGCGAGGGCCGAAACATCGCCGCATTCGAGCAGTCCACAGGCTGCGACTTACTCGTCGATCTGTCCCCCAGCCAAGCCGGAATCGTCTCATTCTCCCCAGATCGACGCCTCGCTGCTGAGCTCACGCTTACCAACCTCCTCCTCGAAGATCGAATTCACCCAGATCGAATCATCGACGTGGCGGATGAATGCTCAGTTGCTCCCCAAAGCCCTGCGTTGCTTCGGGCCCTGGGGCGCGAGGCCGCCACGATTGTTCAAGCCCATCCCCTTGAGGCGGAGGAATATCAGGAGATTGGCCGACTCTTTGCCCGCAGCGAAAGTGGTCAGCCCCTGCTCACCTCCGCGATCGAAGCCGCGCTCCTCGCCCGATCCCTGCTGGAAGCTCTGGATCACTCGGGAGGAGAGGCCGCCTCCCTCGCGCTCTTGGCTCAAGTAGCGGAAGACCGGCTCCCCGCTGGACCCCACACCGAAGCCCTCCAATCGATCCGAACCGAGAACCCAAACAGTCTAACCACCGCCGCGGTCTGTGCTGCTCTGGATGCGTCTCGCTCGCGGCTCGGGGCGCGGCGAACCGGAATCCCCGATTACGAAGCCTTGCCCCGGCAACTCCGCACCCTCCCGCAGATCCACAAAGCCTGGCTGATGCGTCGCGGCCAGGAAGTTTGGCTGCTCCCCGCCGATTCCGCCCTCACCGATGCCGAGGCGGAAAGTCTGGTCGAATCTGCGCGGCGATCATGCGAGTATCCTCACTCTGTGAAGACACGCGTCGTGAGGCAACCCGATTGAGCAAGTACCGCATCCTCTTTTTGGGCGATATCGTTGGTAAACCGGGCCGCGAGGCCGTGCTCTCTAGCCTCCCCACCCTGATCAACAAGCACGATCCGACCTTTGTGATCGTGAATGGGGAAAACAGTGCTTCTGGTGTGGGAATCACTCCGAGCATCGCGGATAGCCTCTTTGAGGCGGGGGTCGACGCGATCACGCTGGGCAACCACGCCTTCAACAAGCGCGAAATCTACGATTATCTGGACGAAGGTCGTCCGATTATCCGTCCCGCCAACATGCCCGCCGGCACTCCCGGCAGAGGTTGGTGCTATGTGACGGTGGATCGCATCAAGCTGGCCGTCATCAATCTCTGCGGCCGGGTTTACATGGATAGCTACGACGACCCCTTCGCCGGGATCAATCAAATTCTTGACCAAATCGACACCCCGCACATCTTCCTCGACTTCCACGGGGAGGCCACGAGCGAGAAGATCGCGATGGGTTTTCACGTCGAAGGCCGAGTGAGCGCGGTGGTGGGAACGCACACCCACGTGCAGACCGCCGATGAGCGAATCTTGCCCGGAGGAACCGCGTATATCACAGATGTCGGCATGTGCGGCCCTTGGCCAAGCGTGCTCGGGATGGATAAAGACGTCATTTTGAGGCGGTTTCGCACAACCTTGCCCACAAGATTTGAGGTTGCGGAGTCTCCTGGTGTAATCTGTGGGGTAGTTATCGACGTCTTATCCACAACGGGTCGCGCGGTGAGCATTCAACGAATCTAACCGACAAGGCGCAGAACAGGACAGAAACACCATGAAGAGCTGGATGGCAATGGCGAGCGGACTCGCGCTGATGGGCGTGGCCGCAACTGCTTACGGACAAAACCTTTACGAACCGACGCGAAGTCTTCCGGATCAAGGAATCCAAGTGCGCGGCTGGGGCAGCGGCACCATTGCCGAAACCGATGAAATGGCTTTCGAAGGCCCCGGATCCATCCGAATTTCGAGCCGAAACTACTTCCAAGGGGGCGTGATCCGCTACACCAAGCCGATTGATGTGAGCACCGCCTTCACCGATAAGGCTAAGTTGCTCCTGTTCACCTTGAACGTACCGGGCTTCACCGGCAACAGCGGCGGTCCCGTTGGCGCGCCTGGCGGGTTCGGCGCCGCAGGTGGCCCTCCAGGCAGTGGGGATGGCCGCGCTGGGGGTGGTGGTCGAGCCGGAGGAGGCGGAGGCGGAGCGGCTGGTGCTGGTGCCGACCTCGGAGGCCCTCCGACCGGTGGTGGCGGCGCAACATCGGATATCGGTCTTCGTAAAATGCGAGTCGTTGTCACGACGAGCGACGGCAAGAACGCCGAAGCCTATATCGATCTCACCAGCGTCGTGCGGGATTCGCGCGGATGGTTCTCGGTCGGCGTTCCCCTGCAAGCAATCAATGGCTTCGATGGAACCAACAAGCAGATCACCTCGATTTCTCTCTCCGGCGATTCTGTGGCCACGTTCTATTTGGGTCAGCTCCGTGTGCTCGCCGACAACACCCCGGTCTTTGCCGAACCGGATGTGCGCGAGCTCAACCTGGCCTTTGGTGATGAGGTGACCTTCACCGCCTCTGGCTCGGCAGGGTCGACGCCGGTGAAGTACACCTGGGACTTCAACAGCGAAGATGGAATTCAAGTTGATGCCGAAGGAGCGAGCGTGACTCGTAAGTTTCGCCGGGAGGGCACCTACACCGTGACTCTCACTGCGGTCGATATCTTTGGTCTCAAGAAACCCTACACGACCACGATCAAAGTCGTCGTGAACCCGTAAGGCACGGACTCGCTCCTTATGTCCATGAACGAACCCGGAACCGGCAGTGTCGCTTCCGGGTTTGTTTATGCTCAAAGTGCCAATCTTGCACAGAGAGTGCGCGCTGCTTTCATCGTCGGCGGCCTCGCGCTTCTTGTCATGTGCCTCACGGTCGAGTGGCCGCTGTATATCCTGGCCTCCCTCATCGCCTTTTTGGGAGCCACGGAGCTTCGCAAAATGCTGGGGCACCCTCATGTTTGGCCCCTGCTCACCGGATTACTTGCAACAGTCGGAGGAGTCTGGGCGCTTCAGCACTGGATGAAAGCACCCTACGCCGCCCTCATCGCGGTCACGTTGGGTTCACTGGCCCTCTGGGCACGGGTGCGACGACAAACCGCGGCATGGCCGGACATGTTGATTGCTGCGTGGCTCGCCGGCCCGATCGCCTGCGCCCTCTGGCTCCACAACGTCAGCGTTGACAACACCCGCCTTTTCTCCCCCAATCTCCTGCTCCTCGTCACGATTCCTCTGTGGATGGGAGACTCTGCGGCCTACTTTGCGGGGAAGAAGTTTGGCAAGCACCCACTCGCCCCAAAGATTTCGCCAAAGAAGACATGGGAAGGGGCCATTGCGAACTTTGCCGCCTGCGTGCTCTCGGCTTGGATTGTCGGGAGCGTGGTGTCTCACGGGTTTGGGGACGATCTTCCTTGGACAGCTTCCGTTGCTGTTGGAGCCGTCGCCGGAATCCTCGGTCAGGCTGGCGACTTGCTCCAAAGTCTGTTGAAGCGAACCGTTGGCATGAAAGATAGCGGCGACGTGATTCCTGGCCACGGCGGCATCTTGGATCGCATCGACTCCTTCCTTCTCGCCTCAGTTCCCGCGAGTCTTGTCCTCTGGGTTCTCGCCCGGGGGTGTTTCACGTGAAACAATTTGAGGGCGCGGTGATCGAGGTCGACGGTCTCCGGAAGGAATTCCGTCTCGCCGAGAAGCAACCTGGCTTTTCCGGAACTCTCAAGGCACTCTTCAATCCGAGATACAAGGTCGTCGAAGCAGTCAAGGGTGTCAGCTTCAGCATCAAGCAAGGCGAATTCGTCGGATTCCTTGGCCCGAATGGCGCAGGAAAAACCACGACGATCAAGATTCTCACAGGCATTCTTTATCCATCCGGTGGGACCGCGCTGGTTCACGGTCACACCCCGTTTGACCGCAAGCCTGAGATGCTTCAGCAGATTGCCCTGGTGATGGGCAATCGCCAGCAACTCTGGTGGGATCTTCCCGCTCAAGAAAGTTTTACTCTGCTCAAGGAGATCTACGGCATCCCGGAAGCCGACTACAAGCAGCGGCTCGACCTTCTGGTGGGACCGCTTCAGTTGGAGGAAAAGCTATCGACGCAGGTCCGAAAGCTCTCCCTGGGAGAGCGGATGAAGTGCGAACTTGTCGCTGCTTTGCTCCACCGCCCGAGTGTCGTTTTTCTTGATGAGCCCACCATCGGGTTGGACCTCACGAGCCAGCGGAACATTCGAAGCTTCCTCAAGGACTACAACCGCGAAACGGGGGCGACCATCGTCCTCACAAGCCACTACATGCAGGACGTCGAGGAGCTGTGCGAGCGCGTGATTGTCATCAACCACGGAACTCTCGTGTACGATGGCACCCTCACCGCCCTCTCGGCGGAAATGTCGGGGCATCGACGACTCAGAATCACCTCCACCGCGCAAGAGTTCGACTTCACCCCCTACGGCAACGTGATCTCCCAGTCCGATGGGATCACCGAAATCGAAGTGTCTTCAGCCGATGTCGCCGACATCACCGCGAAACTGTTCTCGCAAATTCCGATCTCAGACCTCGCCATCGACGAACCCGGGCTCGAAGAGACCATCGAAAAGGTCTTCTCCACCCCAGCCCTGCACCAGTAATCCAGCCCTGTTTCACGTGAAACATTTCGGTACACTTGGCTCACTCTTACACGACAGGTAAGTGACATGAGCGAACAAGAATCCGCGACAGCGACAGGCTACGATGCCTTGTCTGCTGAGCAAAAATGGTATCCGCGTTGGGAATCGGCTGGCCTCTTTGCCCCCCATAGTGACCCCGAGGCTCCCCTCTACACGATCACGATTCCGCCACCAAACATCACGGGATCGCTGCACATGGGTCACGCCCTGTGCTACTCCATCCAAGATCTGCTGGGCCGATACCATCGGATGAGAGGCCACCGCGTCCTGATCCTCCCAGGTCAAGATCATGCAGGAATCGCCACCCAGAGTCTCGTCGGGAAGAACCTCAAGAAGCAGGGCATCGATCCCGTCGCGATTGGCCGAGATGCCTTCATTGAGAAGGTTTGGGAGTGGCGTGACGAAAGCGGCAACACGATTCTGGAGCAATTCCGGGCCCTGGGATGCGCATTCGACTGGTCGCGCCTCCGGTTCACGCTCGATGATGGCTATACATCGGCCGTCCACAAGGTGTTCATTGATTGGTTTGAGCGCGGCCTCATCTATCGCGGCATGCGCGTGGTCAACTGGGATCCGATCCTGAAGACGAGCGTCAGCGACATCGAAACCGAACGCAAGGATATCCAGGGCAAGCTCTACCACATCCGATACCCCTTCGCCGATGGGAGCGGCGAGGTCATCATCGCTACCACCCGTCCGGAGACTATGCTCGCGGATGTCGCGGTCGCGGTGCACCCCAGCGACAAGCGCTACGAAGGGCTGATCGGAAAGGAGCTGCAACTCCCTCTAACCGATCGGTTGGTCCCCCTGATCTCCGATGAGTATCCCGATCCTGAATTCGGTACCGGCGCGGTCAAGATCACCCCGGCCCATGATCCGAACGACTTCGAAGTCGGCACTCGGCACAACCTCCCCTTGCTCCGAATGCTCGATGAGACGGGCAAAGTCACGGAACTCGGAGGAATCTACGCCGGCCTGGATCGTACAGAAGCCCGAAAGCGCGTGGTCGCCGACCTGGAAGAACAAGGATTCCTCGTGGAAATCGAGGATCACACGATTCCCATCCTCATCAGCCAGCGCAGCGGCGAAATCGTCGAGCCCCTGGCCAGTGAACAGTGGTTCGTGAATCAGCGAACGCTCGCCGTCCGCGCCATCCAAGTGGTCGAATCAGGCGAAATCGAATTCTTCCCCCCGCGGTTCAAGGATGTCTATCTGGACTGGATGAACAACATCCGCGATTGGTGCATCAGCCGCCAGCTGTGGTGGGGTCACCGAATTCCCATCTACTACACCGAGGATGGCACTCCCTTTGCCGCCACCAGTTGGGAGGAAGCCCAGTCAAAGGCGGGCGAAGCCAAAATCGTCCGTCAAGAGGATGATGTCCTCGATACTTGGTTCTCGAGTGGACTTTGGCCGTTCGCCACACTCGGCTGGCCCGAGACAACCGAAGATCTCAAGACCTTCTATCCCACCAACGTGCTCGTCACAGCGCGAGACATCATCTACCTCTGGGTGGCCCGCATGATCATGATGGGCCTCGACCTGGTGGATGAGATCCCCTTCAAGCACGTGTACATCTACGCCACCGTGCTGACCAAAGATGGAAAGCGGATGAGCAAGTCGCTGGGCACGGGCATCGACCCCATGGACGTCATCTCCACCAAGGGTGCAGATGTTCTCCGTTATACTCTTCTTGCACAGACTGGTACAAATCAAGATCTGCGCTACAGCGAAGAACGCACCACGGACGCCCGAAACTTCTGCAACAAAGTCTGGAACGCCTCCCGGTTCGTCGCCATGAACTTGGACGGCTACACTCCCGGGCCACTTGACCAACTGGAGGACTTTGATCGTTGGATTCTCCACCGATTGGCGGAGTGTGAGAAGACGGTCAGCCAAGCCTACGAAAGCTACGAGATGCAAGATGCCCTCGGAGCCCTCTACCGATTCTTCTGGAGCGAGCTCTGCGACTGGTACATCGAGGTCAGCAAATCGCGTCTCCAGAATCCGGAGACTCGGGCGATCCCACAGCGCGTGCTTGTCAAGTGCTTGCATGACTTCCTCCGGATGCTCCACCCCGCCCTGCCGTTTGTGAGTGAGGAGGTCTACGAAATGCTCCCGATCCCCGGGAAGCAGCCGTTCCTTATGGCCGAAACCTGGCCAAGTGACCTCACCGCATGGTGGGACCCCGCCATCGACTCCAAGATCGAGAACTGGCTCGAGGCAACGCGCGGCCTCCGCGCCCTCCGAGCGGAGTTCGGGCTTGCCGCCATGAAGTCGATCCCCAAGGTCTACTTCGAGGGCGCGCTCCACGGAGGTGAGAAGGTCGTCGCGAGCCAAGCATGGGTTCAAGAGCTGGTCCCGGGCAAGCCGGAGGGGCAGAAGTTCGTCAGCACGACGGTCGCTGGCATCGACTTCCATCTCCCTCTGGAGGGTGTGGTCGATACCGAGAAGGAACTCGCCCGACTCGATCGCGAGATCACCAAGGCGAACGAAGAGCTCGGCAAACTCAATCAGCGGCTCCAAAGCCCCGCGTTTGTCGAGCGGGCAAAGCCAGAAGTCGTCGAGCGCGAGCGGGCCGCCGCCCAAGCCCTTGAAGACAAAATCGCCAAACTCCGCGAGCGCCTCGCTCTGTTCTCGAGCTAAGGTCCACCAAACGGTGGCAGTTCACGGATTCGACCAGGATCTCGTGAACTGCCACCCGTTCGGAGTCGGTTTAAACTCCAGGTGACCTTGCAAATCAGTACGCAGAACCCGGGCACCAACACCTTCGGCTTCCCTAACCACTCGCGCCGAGGGATGCCCAAACCGATTCCGGCGTCCACAACTCACCACAACGGTCTTCGGCTTCCAGGCCTGCAGTAGCGCAGAGGATGTCGATTCATCGCTTCCGTGGTGCCCCGCTTTGAACCAATCGACGCCAGACCAGTCTTCCAGAAGCGCGCTCTCTTCGACAAAGCCCGCGTCTCCCGTAAACACGGCTGTGCTCCCACGCCACGTTACCTTCGTCATAAGAGACCACTCGTTGTCTCCGAATCCGTACGCGTAGCTCCGAAAGTCGAAATCGGCATCCCCGACCTTGACAGATTCCCCATTCCGCACAAACCGAAATTTCAAGTTCGCGTACTCAGTCACCATCGGGTGGGACCGAAAGGCTTCCGCCATCACCACTTGGTCAATCGGCACAAGTTCAGAGAGACTTTCCAGGCCCCCCACATGATCCGCATCAGGGTGCGTAAGGATCAGCAGATCGATGCGATGGACGCCTAGTCGGCGCAGAGCAGGCCACACCACTCTTCGCCCCGAGTCAAATTGGGGCCCTGCCGGCCCTGCATCAATCAGCACCGTCCTCCCCTCAATTTGGATCACGGTGCAGTCCCCCTGCCCTACCTGCAAGGCCACCATTCGGTCGGACCCTTTCGGCTGATCGACCATCACCACGCCGACGCCGAACAAGAGAGATCCCAATCCGAGCATGAATGCTCCCTCACTTCGCCAGCCGTTCACGCGACCTCCACATCAGAACCCCGGCTAAAAGGAACAGTACCATCGCACCACTTGGCAACACGGGCAGCACGATGGATGAACCAGGCAACTCAGAGCCCCACTCAACGACCCTCAGAAACGCCACGCACAACCAATCGGTCGGACCATGCCAAAGTAAGTCACCAAGAGGTGGGACCACGATCCCAGCCAGCCAAGCCAAGACCCCTAACCACACCAGAATCGAAACCACCGGAAGCAGGAGCACACTCACCAACACTCCCCACAGAGTGATCTCCCCAAACACAAACCAGATGATCGGCAGGGTCGAGAGAGTTGAGGCCAAGCTCGCGCGAAACGCAAAGCTCACCAACTCACGCCACGAGGGCCGCGAGGCAAAGTCCGCCGACACGTAGGTCACCAAGACCGCCACCGAAACAACGGAGAGATGGAATCCTAGATCATTAACACTCGCCGGATCCATCAGCAACGACCCCACAACTGCGGCGGCCAACCCCGAGAGCCCATCACCCTCTCGACGCCAGAAATGGGCCCCCAAGGTGAACCCCGACATCATCACGGCCCGCACGATCGGCGGACGAAATCCCGCTGCTGCCGCGTAGGTGATTAAAACCAACCCCAGCACGATCAACTGCACAATTCGCGGAACCGGCAACAGCGAGAGCAAAACGAGCATCAATCCGGCGACCACGGCCACGTGAAACCCGCTGGCGCTCAAAATGTGGATCAAGCCGGTGCGCCGAAACTGTTCCCAGTCGTCAAGCCGCAACCCACTGGTCTCGTTGAAGACCATCGCCGCCATCGTCCGCGACGATTCCTCCGACAACCCCCCAGCGGCCGAATCAACAAAACTCCGATGCCACGCCGCGCCTACCCGCCACATCGGAGGCCCGCGCTGATCCACCGTGGCCCGATCCAAGACCAGCAACCCATGAGAGCCCAAATCGTATCCCGCGAACTCCGATGGCGGCCCAATCTCTCCTTCCCCGGTCACCACATCCCCACGATTCACCTCAAATCCGGAGGGAAAACGCACGGTCAACCGTTCCCCATCGACCTGCGCATAGGCCTGCAGACCGCCCGCTCGGGGCAACGGAACACTGCTGACCACAATCTGCCCGGTCCACCGCGCAAATCGAGCCTCAGAGGCTTCCAGGGGCATTTCCAGCACACCAGGTGGCCGGATCAGCACTCCCAGAACCAGGAAAGCAAGAACCAAACTTCCCCAAAGCCCTTTGCGATCTCCCGAAACAGCCACGCCGAACGCGAATAACCCGAAGAGAACCACCCAAGGTGCAAAGGGAACCGCCAAGCCGCTCGCCAAAGCGACGGCAATCAGCACCATCGGACGATGGCGAAATTCATCCAGCCAACTCGGCCAATTCTCGGGACGACGCCCCATCGCTCCCCTCGATCACCGAATCTCCTCTTTCCGACCCCGTTGAGTCACCCGAATCTGCGTAAAGAGCCCGTCCCGCTCCGCCAATTCGTTGAGTCGAAACAGGATCTGATCCTGTCGCATGCGGATCTCCTGACCCCACGCCGAGCCCTTCACCGTCACCCACAGGGTGCCGTCTTCGTAAACATCCGGCTCCGATTGCGCGGCGAGAATCGGGCCAACCACCTCCGGCCAGTGCTTCATCACGCGTTGCGCGCTCACGGTTCGGAGCACTTGCGGGCTCTCGAACACACTGGCGAGCATATCGGCGATCTTTCTCATGCAATCCCTTCGGTGCCCTATTCTGCCTGAACCTGACCCTGACTCACGCGGAATATTTTCGATCTTCCCACCAGTTCTCCTCCAGCCTGGGTGGCTTCCGTGCATGTCACAACAACCTGACCTCCGTGGGTCAACGCCGTGTGCACGAGTCTGGCCCGACGGTGCTCATCCAAATCGCTGAAGATGTCATCCAGCAACAGGAGCGGCGGAAATCCGATGATCTGCTTCGCCAAGTCCAGAACCGCAATTTTGAGGCTGATCACCGAGGTTCGCTGCTGACCCTGGCTCCCGAATTGCCGAGCCAGCCGCCCCCCCACCATGATCTCCAAGTCATCCCGATGCGGCCCCACGGAAGTCGATCCCCGAGCGATATCTCGACCCCGCGATTGGGCCAGGGCCAGAGTCAAATCCGGCTCTTCATCCTTCTGAAGATAGATCAGCGAGAGGGCTTCCCCAGGAGCCATTTCGCCATGGGCCGCCGCCGCCAAAGGGGCCAGCATCTCGCACCACTCCACCCGAAAACTCCGAAGCTCATGCCCGCTCTCCCCCAGCTGAGCCTCCCAAACTTCAAACTGCTCTTCCCCCACAAACCGATCCGAAGCAATCTTCAGAAGCGCATTCCTCTGCTCCAAAGCCCGCTTGTAAATCGCCAGATGCCGGAAATACGAGGGGTACAGCTGCGAAAGCTCGCTGTCCATCATCAGTCGACGCCCGGCTGGCTCGCCCGTGACCAACTCCAAATCCCCTGCCCAGAACGACACCGAAGGTAGCCGACCAAGCAGGTCACTGGCTCTGGTCAAACCCAGCCCGTTGAGCAAGGCCCGCTTCTTCCGTCCCCGGAACAACTCCATACCGAGCGCCGTTCCTGTCGGCTGAATCTCACCGAAAACGCTGGCCGCTTCCGCCCCTTCCCGAATCGCCTCGGTATCCCGAGACCCCCGCACCACTCGTCCGAGCGAGAGAAGCGTGATTGCCTCCAACAGACTTGTCTTGCCTTGCGCGTTCTGGCCCGCCAGCAAATTGAACTCCGGCGAAAGCTCGATCTCCGCCGCCGCAATATTCCGATAATCGTGCAGCCGCAGCCGCTCCAAGATCACCGCCACGCGCCGACTTTCCCCCCTTCTCTCTTATAAAGAGTAAAGAGTATTACTCTATCTCTTATTGTATTTATCGTTCGAATAACTCGGGCGTGAGAACAAAATGCGCTCGATAGAAGCAGGTTTGGATGGAGTAACCACTCCAAAAGAGGTCTATTCACTCTCCAGGTTGCCCGTGGATAACCAGGGGGGAAACAAGGGGGGTTCTCCCCACCCAAATCTTCCCCCCATTTCTCCCCACGAATTCCCCCGATTTCCCCTGCGGTTTCCCCGAGGCGTTTTCGGTCGAAATCAGACAAGCTTTTTGAGCCGCCCGTACTTCATCACGACGGCCTCCATGATGTAAATCGGGTGAACGCCGGAGACATTCTCGATCTTGTGTTCCTTCCGGAACGGCTCCCAAATATCCTGCATCGACCGAACCTGTTCCTCGGGTGGAAGGTAAGGCCATCGGTCGCACAGTCGCTTGATCGCAAAGTATTCGGCCAGGGTCATCCGATCAAGCTCGGGAACGAGCGACTCCAGCTGGTGAACCCCCGCTCGGTGCGGGGCCGGGGTGAACCCTTGTTGAGCTTCACTGACTCGGCAGACCACGGTATTGGCAAAGAGATCGCCGAGGCGCTGCGACCGCTCGTTCAGGAACATCGTGAGGAATCCCGCCAGATACGGCGGAGGCAGGAGATCACCCACCCGAATCACGTTACGGATAATCGCACCGCGCCACGTGAGCGGCGTTCCGTCGGCATGAATCACCCGGATCCCCAAAGCCCGTTTGCCCGGAGTCTGCCCGCCTGCCGCCCCTTCAAAAGCAATGAAGTAGATGAAGAAAGCAAACGCGGTGACCAAACTCGAGACAAAGCTCGCCAATCCCGCCGACAGAGCACCCAGAAAACCAACACCGATCGAGACGGCAATCGTGGCGAAAATCAGGAGCAGAAGGTCGATGATATGGGCCAGCGCACGAGGCCCGATTCCGACGAGGTCATAGCGGATCACCACCTTCTCCGGCGTCAGCACCAGGTAGCGATCATTCACGAGTATCATCGTACCTGGCACGCCGCGTCATGATCATCCCGACAAAACGCCTGTGGGCCCTGGTGGCCTTGGGGATTCCCCTCGCCCTCGCAGGGTTGGTCGTGCCGGGTCTGGAGCAGCTCGTCCTGCCCTACAACCTCCTCCTCGCCGCCTTGTGGTGGATCACCGGGAAGGTCGCGCTGCGCCAACATCCTTTCGTGGTGAGCCGGTTCACCGACCCGGTTCTCAGCGTCCGTGCGAATAACCAGGTGCGCGTCCTCGTCGAAAACGCCTCGAACACGCCGCACCGCATTCGCGTCCGCGATGAAGTCCCTGCAAACTGCCTGGCCGAAGGCAACGAGCAAGTGCTGAAACTTCCCGGCTACAAGACTTCGGAGTTCACCTACACCGCGATCCCCCAATCCCGCGGACGATGGGATTTTCGGGGCACCTACATCCGCTATGCTGCCCCGCTTGGCCTCGCCGAAGTCCAGGTCGCGATCGGGAATGAAGAAACCGCTCGCGTCTTCCCGAACGTGAAAGCAGTCCAAGAATTCGAGCTCCTCAAGCAAAGCGGACACCTGTCCTTGCTCGGGATGCGCCAGTCTCGCGTCAAGGGCCTCGGCATGGAGTTCGAGTCACTCCGCGAGTACAACGACGACGATTACCGCACCATCGACTGGAAAGCATCGGCTCGACGCGGCAAGCTCGTGGTGCGCAACTTCGAGCAAGAAACCAACCAGGCGGTGATGATCTGCGTGGACACCGGTCGTCACATGCTCAGCGAGATTGATGGCGTTCGCAAGCTGGATCTCTGCCTGGATGCCGCTCTCCTCCTGATGCATGCGGCCGAGCGGGCCAACGACCAAACAGGACTCCTGCTGTTCAACGACGAAGTCCAGCGCTACATCGCCCCCAAGCGAGGCAAGGCCCAGATTGGAGCGATTTTGGACGCGGTTTTCGACATCCAAGCCGAACCTGTTCAATCCAACTACCTCGGTGCGTTCAGCTATCTGGCCTCGCGTTGGAAGCGACGATCCCTCGTGATCGTCTTCACCGACGCGGAGAACGAAGATCAAGCCAAGGAACTCAGCGCCGCCCTGGGATTGGTGCGTTCACGGCACCTGATCTATGTTGTCCGGGTCAGCGATCCCAAGTGGAAACTCTCTCTGGTCGAGCCGGTGAACAGCGAGCGCATCCTCTTCGACCAAGCCGCCGCTCTGTGGTACCGCAGCGATCGACAAAAAGCCGAAGCCACCCTGCGCACCCTCGGCTACCAAAACATCGAGGCCGAACCCCAAGATCTCGCGACGGCCCTGGTTCAGGCGTATCTCCGGGTCAAGCAACTCAGCTTGATTTGAGTCTCCTTTGCCTCAGATTCTGTCGATTCCTTCCGCAGATCGCCGTTCCACAATCACCGAAGGATCGAAGGTGAACTTGGCGACCATCTTGTCTTTTGGCCCGATCACACGCCAGAAGGGCGCGACATCCTCGATTTTGACACCCTGAGCGACCTGCTCCATCGCGTGTTCCGCGACGATTCGCAAGAATATGCTTGTTGTCATCGGGCACGTTGCGTCTGCCTGGTGATCTTCCGCAAGCTTTGCCCGAAGCTCCGCCAGGCTCAAAGTGGTTCCGTGAGGGATGGTCAGCAAGGCCGACTCAACCTCTTTCGGCGTGGAGATGAGAAGTTTCGTCCCAGGTGCCAGTCCCCACATCGACTTTTCCATGACCACGACCTCTGGATTCCCGGTTTCCCTTTTCTGAGCCCAAGTTTTCGTTGCCATGAACTTAGTCTACGGGAACTTGAGGCGCAAAAGAGACACCCGGTGCCGAGCAAACCGGTCTCATCCAATGGGGCGGGGGAACG
Organism: Methyloversatilis discipulorum; assembly: GCA_943371575.1. GTDB lineage: Bacteria > Armatimonadota > Fimbriimonadia > Fimbriimonadales > Fimbriimonadaceae > UphvI-Ar2. Next base: position 99,108 of record CALRVI020000001.1, read on the forward strand.
CCGTATCCGCCAACGGGCGAAGATCGATCACCGCGGTTTCATCCTCTGCCCAGCGGCCGACATGCGTGACCATCACCTTGGACTCGGGATGCGGACTGTGGTGGGCTGGGCGGACATCGGCGAACTGGAGGAGTCCTCCGTCGTTGATGAACGGTTCCGCCTCCCAATCGACAGCAGAATCGAGCCAACTTAGTGGCGCCTCCGAGACCAACAGCTCCGCTTCATCATCGATCGGCGAAAGCAGATATGCTCGCGGCCCCTCTCCTGCGGCGAGCAAGAAGTTTGAATACGCCCCGTGCCGCAGCACCACTTCAAACCTTATGAGTTCCGGTCTAGAGCCAAGAACCAAAAGCGGATCCCGATCCACCTCTTCCCACCACAGCGAAATGGAGGATGCTAAGAATGGCTCTGGTGCAATCTCGATCAGGCTCTCCTGGGAGCGAGTCGAAATATCCTTGATCACGTGCGTGGCGGCTTTGCTCCGGCAAAGTGCGAGCATCCCCTCGGTGACGCAAATCTCGGGATAAGAGCCGAAGGGATTCCCGTACTCCGCGAGCATCGGGAAGGGCTCGGTGGACAAGAAATCTGCTTCCGCTCCCGACAAAACGGCGAGGCTGTATCCCGTTGCCCTGCGGTCGAATAAATACGGTTGACCGTCAATCTCCACGACCCCGCCTTGGAAACCGTCAAACCACCGATAGACAGCTCGGAAGATCAAGGCGATCCTCTACCGCCGAGCCGGAGCCGACCAGCGTTCGAGCGTGCGGAAGCCTCCGTGCGAGTAAAGCACCCCTGCCGTCGGGTTCTGAGCCGGAGTCCAGAGGAAGATTCCCGCCGTCACGCTCTGCATCCCCACATTGCTCGGCACGATCAACTCCGCGCCCGAGGTCAAGTTCAGCAACACTCTCTGATCCCGCCGACCGAAATAGAGGATCGACGGGGCATACAGGCCAAGCATGTTTCCCCGAATCTCAGAAACGACCTCCGCCGACTTGCGCTCGCGGTCCAGCAGACTGACCAGCCAGGTTCCCGCGCCGGTCCGTGTCCAGGCCACGCCACTCAAGCTGCCCTCGATGAATCGGGCATCGGTCACCCGATTTGGTGCCATGGGAGCCAGATCGAGCTTGTTGTCGGCCAAGGAATAGCTCGCCATTTTCAGCCCCTCCGCATCCTGAACCGGGGAGAAGAGAATGCCGTTTTCCGCCATCAACTTATCATTCACCCGGCCGACCGCCGTGGTGGTGGCCGGGAGCTTGGCGAGAGCTTTCGCGCTCGGTTGACCTTTCAAATTCACTTCCATCAGCACCTCCAGCCAAGGCCGATTGTCTTTCACCCCATCCCATCGCAGGATCAGATACACCGTATCGCCTACCTTCTCCCAGCCAGAAATCGCACTGACTTCGAGCTTGCGGGTGCCTGCCTTGACCGCCTCCTTCGTCGCCGCAATCTCTTCGGCTGTGAAGAGTCGATCCGAGGTCGGAACCGTGTTGTACTTCGTGGTGGACGTCTTCCCTTTGTGCCGGATCCCCACACCGTCTTTGGTGAAGGTCAGCACCTTGTCGGCCACGGGGAGCCACAACTGACCGGTGGACATATTCATCGCTCGAAAGGCAGGTAAGGTAGAAACTTGTTCGGTTCCTTCCGGGCCTTTTAGGGTAAACACACCGTCTTTGAAAGTAATCGTGCGCAGGTCGGCAGGTGGGCCCTGTTGAGCGAGCACGGTGGCAAGAACAAGTGAAGTGACTCCCATCACCCCTCTAGTATGAACTGTCGCGATTGTCCCCGGTTTGATTCTGAGAAGAGGATTTGCCAAGATGGCAAACTCAACCCTGGTCGCTACGAGCAGGCCCAAGAAATCGTGCGCCTGCATGGCCTCCGAAGCATCTGCGTGTTCAACGATTTTCGTGAGCGGCTCGTCTACAACCGCTCGGCTCCTCTCACCAAACCCGCCGCCCTGGCGCGCAAACCTCGGCGGACTCAAGATTTCGGGTGAGTTCGGCGTTGGCTGATTGAGGCTTGGGCAGGTGTCGATTGAGAGCAAGTGGTGAGCGACCCCTCCCGCCCGTTGGGCACCCTCCCCGAGTCAAGCTCGGAGAGGGCCGTAGGCGAAGATCGGTTGCTTGTACAAGAGTCCCGAGCCTGAGGGGATCGGGGCACCCAGTCCCTCCTGTTCGGGCTCGATGACTTTCGCACCAGCGGACGCCTCCCGCACACGCCCTCTCCAAACTCCGTTTGGGGAGGGTGGCCAAAGGCCGGGTGGGGCGGGATGACCACTGACTCTCGCGTGAGCGGCCCCCTTCCCGGCCCTCCCCAGAATGGGCGAGGAATCCGTGACTGAAAGTTGGTCCTCTTCACCGAACTTTGGCTACTTAGACCAACTCTCGCCTTCGGCCCTCTCCAAACTCCGTTTGGGGAGGGTGTCCAAAGGCCGGGAGGGGCCGCGCACCACTCATTCCCGCCCCAAAACCAGACAAAACAAACCCCGGCGGATTGATTCCGCCGGGGTTCATTTTCCGTCAGTCCGGTTCGCCCGGAGCGGGTGGCGGCTCGACGCCTCGCGTCGGCACCGTGACCTCGACTCTTGGCCCGGGGACGCCGAGTTGCCCAAGCTTCTCCGCGAGATCGATCCCGAAAAGCTCCTTCACCTGCTCATTCAGAGCCAAAAGCTTGCGCGGATCGGATCCCCCCGAACCAGCGGGCGAATCAATGACCATGACCCTTTCGATCTTCGTGTCGCTGATCGTCGCCGTCACCTGCTTGATGATCGGCTCGATCTTCTGCAGCAGGAAGATTTCCCGCGCCTGATCGCCGGCGTTCGACCAGCTTCGACTCAGCTGGCGGAAGGCATCGGCGCGAGCCTTGCCATCCTCGATGATCGGGGCGACCTGGGCTTTGGCGATCTGCTCCATGGCTTCACACTCCGCCTTGGCGGGTTGAACCACGTCGGCTTCGAGCTGCAAACGAACCTGCTCCAAACGCGCTTGCTGCACGTCCAAATCGGCTTTCGCCTTTGCGACAAGTGCGGCAACCGCAGCTTCTTCTTCCGCAACCACCGCCGCGCGGCGAGACACTGCGTCCGCCAGACGCTTCTCCGCATCTGCTTGAGCAATCGCGATTTTGGCCGTGATCTGGGATTCAACCTCGCGCTCGTAGTTCTCGGCTTGACGCACCTCGGAGTCGGCATGAGCGATCGTTTCAGCGATACGGCTCGCCGAGATCAGCTCCGCGTTGCGAATGCGACCAATCGAATCCAGGTACTTCACATCGTCCGTGATGTTCTGAATCTTCAGGGTGTCCACAATCAACCCGAGAGCCGTCATGTCTTGCTCAACCTCCGAAACCAATCGCTCGGCGAAGAGGTTCCGGTCTTCGTTGAGTTGCTCCGGAGTCAACGTGGCGAGAACGCCGCGAAGAGAACCTTCGAGCGTCGACTTCGCAATCAACATGATCTCCGCTCGGGTTTTGCCGAGGAATCGCTCAATCGCGTTGTTCAAGAGCGGCTCATGACCTGCGATCTTGACGTTCGCGACACCCTGAACATGAACCGGAATCCCACCCTTCGTGTAGGCGTTGCGCGCTTCCAGCTCGATGATCATGTTCGTGAGATCAATGCGGTCCACGCGCTCGATGAACGGCTTGCGCATTCGGCGTCCACCCCGCACGATGAAGTACGGAAGCACTCGGTTTCCGACCCGGCGCTTGCTGCCACTGAAGATGATCACCTCGTTCGGCTGGCACAGATAGAGCAAGCTCTTGAGGCTGAGCAGAAACAGAGCAATCAGCAGCGCAACCGCGCCGAGCACCATGAAAATGATTTCGATCATCGGGTTTCCTCCGTGGCGGTCGTGCGGCCGGCGATGGTGTCGGGAATGTTGATTCCCACCGTGGCATCAACGGCAGCAAAGATATTCGCGAGCATCGCGGGATACGCCGCGACATAGTTCTTGAGCGTCTCGCCGTCGCCACTGTCGATCATGCTCAGATTCTCGATCTTCACCTTTTGCACGCCTTGGGCGGCGGTGGCGAGGATCGATTCCAGGCCTTCGATCAGAGTGATTTGGCGAGCATTCGGCCCGGCTTCCTTCCAGGCTTCATAGGTGAGATCCAGGGCTTGACCAACCGCAGCACCGCGTTCGCGGATGACCGCCGCCTGACCACGTGCCTTGTATTCCTCCGCTTGACGGCGGGCATCAGCGGGAATCACCCGCTCGACCTGCATCCGAATGCCTTCGAGCTTCGCACGAATCGCCTGCAGCTCGTGCTCGGCGGTCGCGCGAGCCTCTCGCGCCGCCGCCTGAGTGCGCTCTTCTTCCGAGTTGATCTTCGATTCCAAGTCAGCTTGGATCCGGCGCAGGTCGTTGGTGAGCTGGACAATCTTGGTGTCGGCGTTGGATCGGCGCACATTGGAGCGACCCATGTTCGAGGCCTCGGCTTGCTCGGCATCGCGCTTCCAGTCCGATTCAGCAATCTCAGCCTCGCGGACGATGTTGGCGATGGCTTTGCGGCCTGTGGCATCCAGATAGCCCACTTCGTCGCTGACGTGGAGAATCTTGAGCGTGTCGAGGTGGAGACCCAGCTTGCTGAGGTCGCCTTCGATTTCACTCGCGAGCTTTTCCGCGAAGGTCAGGCGGTCTTCGTTCACCTGCTCCGGCGTGAGGTTCGCGACGACGCCCCGCAAGTGACCTTCGAGCGTTTCCTTGGCAACGCGGCGGATTTCGTTGGTGTCCCGATTCAGGAATCGCTCAATCGCATTGCCGATCAGCCGTTCGTCGCTGCTGATCTTGACATTGGCAATCGCCTCGACATTCATGGCAATGCCTCCCTGAGAGTACGCGTTGCGCACGCCGATCGGCACTTCCATCGTGGTGAGCGACATCGTGCTCACGGTTTGGATGATCGGAAAGCTCCAGGCTCGGCCGCCGAAGACTACTTTGTAGCCTTCGCGGCCCCCTTGGTTCTTCCCCGAGGCACCCGAGATCACGAGCACCTGGTTCGGCGGAGCAATCCTGAGAAATGATTTGGCGATCCACGCAATCAGAACCAGGAGGACAAGAAGCCCCCCGGCGCCAATCGCGGCGGACATTGCGTACTTGGTGAGATCTAGCATCTGAGTTTTCCCTTACAAAACGTTCCTTACGAGTTCAAATAATCCGAAGCCTTGGCGACGACGGCCCGGTCTCCTTCCACCGTGACGACCACTATTTCGTCGCCTTTCGCGATGCTGGCTCCCTCCAGCGGAAGCGCGAGCATGTCGATGAGGTCACCCTTCACGGAAACGCGAATCTTGCCCGGCTCTCCGTTGGTCGGCGGCACGACCATCGTGCCTGTGACACCGAGGAAATCCGCTTCCTTCACGCTGGAGTCAGTGTCATCGCGACGCGCCCAGCGCATCAGATAAGCCGCGATGGTTCCGGCGAGCAGTCCGGTCGCGAGCGAGGCGAACATCCGAATCGGCTCCACCGTCACGTTGAAGAGGGTTGTGGCAAGGCCAAAAAGTCCGAATCCCCCAACAAAGTAGACCCAGAACCTCATGCTGAAGAACGGGAGCCAGAAGTCCGAACTCGCGTGGGCGACATCGGTCAGGTCGTGACTGGTGTCGATATCGGTATTGGCATCAGCATCAAACGAATGATCGCCGAATCCGCCAAGGGCTGAGAGCAAGATAAGCCCTCCCCCTAAGATTGCCGCCACGATGTAAAGCGTTAACATCGAATTCTCTTTCCTCCAAGACTACGTGAATCTTGGCACGAGGTTGAGGTGACAGGTCGAAATTCTTGGGGAACCGGGAACCAGGCTCCTGACATTGTTCACAAAGTTCGAACCTTCCAGGGGGTTGCTCATTGGGATCGCACACTTTCGTACCCTGAGACGACCCCCGCACTCGCCCTCTCCAAACTTCGTTTGAGCAGGGCCGGGAGGGACAGGCGTACCTCTTGCCTTTGAGTCTCATCCTCGGAAAGGGCGAGTTCAATAGCCGGCACCTGATTCGAACGGGGAGAATCCTCCTCTCTCACCGACGACGCCTCGCGCTCCGGCGAGTCCGAACGTGAGGGAGCGGTTCCCCCAGACAGTTCTTCTTTCCCCGGGTCTCGCTCCTTGGGGAGAGCGCGGTTCGTCTTCCCCAGTGGTGGATACGATCCGGTTGATGATTGAGGAGCGCGAGCGTGCGACCCTGAGCCCCCGCGCGATGCTTGCGGCGGAAAGCGCGGGTCGCCCTCGTCCCGAACCCCACGATCCGATCCGCACCTGCTTCCAGCGCGATCGTGACCGGATTCTCCACAGCAAGGCCTTCCGTCGGCTGAAACACAAAACCCAGGTTTTCATCGCCCCGAGCGGGGACCACTACCGCACGCGCCTCACGCATACGCTCGAGGTGTCCCAGATTGCTCGCACCGTTTCCCGAGCTCTGCGCCTCAACGAGGATCTGACGGAAGCCATCGCCCTTGGGCACGATGTGGGGCATACCCCGTTTGGTCATGCAGGCGAGCAAGCGTTGGATGCGGTGCTCCAAGAAAGCTTCGCCGGGGTCGAGGGGGTTCCGCAGGGGTTTCGACACTACGAGCACAGCCTCCGGATATTGGACGTGCTCGCGAATCTGAATCTCAGCGAGGAAGTCCGCGCGGGCATTGGCGGTCACAGCAAGGGGCGGAAAGATCTGAGTGCCCATGATGGCGAGCCGACATCCACGCTGGAGGCGGCGGTCGTACGCATCAGCGACCGGATCGCTTATCTCTGCCACGACCTCGACGATGCGCTGCGAAGCGGAGTGATTCATGGCGTCCCAGAGGAGTTCCAAGCCCTCGGGGACACGCAGGGACAACGAATCTCGGCGATGGTGATGGATGTGATCGCGCACAGTGAGGATCGGGACGCCATCGGGATTTCGAGTGAGATGATCGGCACGATGAACGCGCTGAAGGAGTGGCTTTTCGAGCACGTCTACCTGCGTGACCCTCACCCGATGGGTCAGGTCACCAAGGCCAAACATGTCGTGCGAGCACTGTTCCTACATTTCGCCGAACCAGGAAATTTGCCCGATGGGTTTGTCGGAGTTCAGGGTGCGGTGGACTATGTGGCCGGGATGACGGATCGATTTGCCATCCAGACTTACCAAAGGCTCTTCGTGCCCAGCGACTTCACTTCCGGGCTTGATCCGTTCGTGTGAGAGAGCTGAGCTTCGCAACGAAGAACCCCCGGCAGATGTATCTGCTGGGGGTTTGGAGGTGAGACCTGAGAATCAGCCTTGAACCAGGGCGAGGGTGGCCTTGAGGGCCTCGGCGCTCTTGTGGAGCAGTTCGCGCTCGGAATCGTTGACGGCGGGCTCGTAGATTTCCACGACGCCATGTCGGCCGACCACCGTCGGGAGCGAAAGCGAAATATCGGAGATCCCGAGCTTGCCGCTTTGCGCCGCCGACACGGGCAGAACCTTGTGGTTATTCAGGGCCATCGCCTCGACCACTTCCTTGATCGACACGCCGACCGCTCGCCCGGCACCGCCCTTTTGGGCAATGACGGTTGCGCCCGACTTCTTGGTGGCCTCGAAGATTTCGGCACCCTTTTCGTCGGTGTAACCCGGGATCGATCGCAGGCTCACGCCGTTGATCGCCGCGCTCGACCAGATGGGAACCATCGAATCGCCGTGCTCACCCAGGATGAGAGCCTTAACATCGAACGCGCCGACGCCGAAGTGGTCAGCAAGCAGGCTGCGGAATCGAGCGGTGTCGAGAACCGTGCCCAGGCCGAGCACTTGGCTCGCCGGAACGATGCCGGACTGAACGGTGAGATGGGTGAGAATATCCACCGGGTTGCTGACGACCAGGATAGTCGCTCCATCGTTCAGCTTGACCTTCTTCAGCTCGTCGAGGATCCCGTTAAATAGACCGACGTTGCGGTTGATGAGATCCAGTCGGCTCTCATCCGGCTTGCGGCGCAGACCGGCGGTGATGACCACACAGTCGCTGCCCGCGACCACGCCGTAGTCGCCGCTCGTGAACGTTTGGTTGTTCAGGAGGCTAGCGCCGTGGCGAAGATCAAGAGCCTCACCAGCGGCGAGGTCTTGGTTCACGTCGTTGAGGGCGATTTCCTTTACGATGCCGCCGAGTTGCAATGCGAATGCGGCATCGGAGCCCACGCGTCCGCCGCCACCAATAATGCTGACCTTCATGATCGTCCTATCCCTGCCACGGGGCAGGAGTGATGGCCTCATTATGGGCGTGGAAATCGCCGCGTCCCTGGGAATAGCGGTGCCGAAAAACTCGGGCTACTGAATGTCCCAGAGATACCGCTGGGAGTCGAGAATCAGACCTTGCCAATCTGATCGGACTTGGCAACCTTGGGTCAATCGCGCGATGGGAACACGAGCCATGCGTCCGTCCGCATAAACGGTCGTGATGTTGCTCTCAAACCAAGGATAGAGTCCGCCACCCGGCAGGCCACTTGCGGTGCCGCTGCCCCATTCGCGTCCACCGGTGAAAAACTGCTCGTTGGGAGTGCCCTCAAATCCGAAGGAATCGCGCGGCTTGTTCTCTCCGGCCGCGAATCGGCACGGGGGAACAATGAGATAGTTCCCGCCACCGCTGGGTTTGCCGTCGTTGATCTCCCAGGCTGAATCTGCGAGCATCAGAGTCTCGGACGGAGTGGCGATTTGTCCGCCCTGGCGTGGGAAGCTTGTCCACCCCTTGCCTTGGTCGACCACGGGGGAAAGATAGGTGAAGTTGTAGCCCAGATTGCTCCGCTGAGACGCCTCGTAGTATCGCGTCACCGAATCGCCCCCGGTGAGATCGGGATCGAACGTGACGGCGGGGCGCGCCCGGGTCATATCGACGGGGCAGAGAAAGAGGTTGAACTCCTCAACATACGGCAGCACGCCTTGAACCCACGTGCGATCCGTCTGAGGACTCGCATCCTGGGCAAACGACTGACGGGCGAGCATGTAGGTGTCGTCGTAGTCGGCTTGATAGAGGTTGATGCCCATGCCGACTTGCCGAGCCGATTCGGCCCACGCGACATGATGGGCCTCGCGCTTTGCTGCGGCAAACGTTGGCACGAGCAGGGCCGCCAAGATTGCGATGATTGCAATCACGACGATCATTTCAACGAGTGTGAACCCGGATTTCGTCAAACGGATCGGCCTACCTCCACAGGATTTGGTGAAGCCTGACCGCTCAGACTTCACCATTGATTATATCACGCCCCGGGAATCCGTGAGTTTCAGAAATTTCTGCTTCGGAAAGTAAATTTCTGCCGGGCCTTTCAAGCAATGACATCGGGCAGGGCGCCGGCACCCGCCTGGAACGCTAAGAACTCACCCACGTACTCGAACCCAAGCGATTCGTACCACCCACGAAGACTGCCGTGGCACTGGAGCACGAGGGGCTTGCCTTGTTGAGCGGCCATCGACATGGCGGCTCTCACCATCTGGCCTCCGTAGCCCAGTTTGCGCTTGTTTCGAGCGACACACAGATTGTAGAGCCCGATGGATTGCTCCGACTCCGACAACATCATCGAGGCGAGAGGCCGCATGTGGAGTTCGAAATTCAGCAAGTGGTGAGCAGAAGACGCCGTGGCATGAGCGACCAGCGATTTTGCCTTCGCGGGGGCGGAGGGGAAGAACTGCTCGGCCATGAACTTGGCAGCGATGATCCTGGTGTGGGCGGTTTCGCAAGGGACGAGCCCGCGCCATGGCTGACCCGGCAAGGACGTCGTGAGCTGGCTCAGAGTCTGACGAACGGTGTAGCCTTCGGCGATCAAGGCGCTGATCAACCCCTCAGGGGCCCAATCTTCGGCGACATAGATCCAGAGACCGCAGGGGTGGCCGGCATCTTCGCGCAGATCGCGGAGAGTCTCCTCGACCGACACGGATCCATCGAACGCAGCGGCGAAATTCCCGAAACTGAGTCGGTGCGGCGAACGGGCAAGTCGATAGCCTCGTCGCTGAGAGATCGTCGTTCCGGGGAGCAGCCGGGCAAGCGAAAAGTACGTTTGCTCGACGTTGTCGAGCGCCGCCAGAACCGCGTCGCTCAAAACACCGTGCTCCACACCAAGGCTGGGTTCACTCTCTGCGGGGCCAAGGTGATCCCCATCGAGACGCCTCCTCCTAGCTGGAATCCGAAGTAGCCCCTCAGACCCCGTGGAGTCACGAATCCGGCAGCGAAGGCATCGCTTGTCTCGTTCAGACGCCACAGATCGAGACCCGCTCCGACCTGCAAACCCACCGTCGGTTCGAGGATCAGGGCGAATCGGATAGTCGGAGAATAGAACGACGAAGGCGCACTGAATTGCTGACCACGCAGCGTTGAGGTGAGGAAGTTCGCCACGGACTTAAGAAGCTGCTCGCGCACGAGAAATCCGCCATAGTGACCGGTCTCCAGAGTGAGTTCTTGCGCGTTGCCGAGGGCGTCGCGGAGCCTCTGGCTCGACACCTTCGGAACCACGTTGTCGTGGCGCGCAGAGATCAAATAGCTCGGCCTCAGATCATCTTTGCGAAGGTAAGTGAGGGGCTCGACATCTCGAAGTTGCTCGCGCATGATCTCTTCGGTGAAGCCTTTCGCGCGAAGTTGTTCGCGCTGCAACCCCACTCGACTGGAGTTCCACATAATTGCCGCGAGGTCGGCCCCACCGAGCATAAATGCCCCGCACTTGAACCGCGGCTCAACGGCGAAGCCGAGCGACGACACGATTGCGCCCAGACTCGTTCCGGTGAGGCCAATCGCGTTCGGATCAAGCTCGGACTTCGTCCCGATGAAGTCCACCGCGCGGCGCAAATCCCAAACCGATTGAATCAAGGTCTTGCGGAGTTGGTCGGGATCGGCAACAATCGCCAACTCGCCACTCCTTGTGCCCTTCGGAGTGCGACTCAGGTGATACGGGAGCGGCATGAGGATCGAGGCGATCCCTTTGCGAGCGAGTTCCGTCGCCATCTCTTCCTCGAGCGCCTGATCGGTGGCACCCCAAAAGTGGAGAAGAATCACGACCGGGGCGCGTCCTACCCGTTGAGTGGGAACAAAACAGTCGAGCCGGACGGAATTGTTCTCTTCGTAGGGCGTCACCATCGCAGAGGGGAACGTAACCTGGTACTTTTCCCAGGACTCGGTTTCCCGCACCGACCGCCAGCGATCGAATTCGATGGCGGGAGGCGGAACCAACACCTCCGGCGTCTCTTGCGAGGCTGCCGCCCAGCCCGCAAGTCCGCAGAGAAGAAAGATGATAAACAGTTTGGCCGCTTGGATCACGTTGAGCACGGTGACGCTTGGTCAACCAGTTGCAAGTTTAGACAACGCGGTGACTCTCGCGCTGGGTGTCGGGGGATTAAATGCACAAACCGCCCAACTTGACCCCAGTGTGAAGCGGTTTTACGAAGAAGGGCGGTACAAGAGCCCCTTCGTCACAACGTGCCAGGGCGATCCGTGGCGGATCCCCTTCCTGATGGAAGTGGCCCAGCAAGAGGTGATTCTCGCCGTGGATTCGCCTCACAAAATTGTCGCAATGGCGGGCCGGTTCACCGAAAATGGCTCCCGGCGCGACCTTCTCGGCAATCCTGCCCTGAGCGCAATCAACCGCTCCAAGGCTCCCGGTGCCCTGCTGCGAACCCTCATGCGCCTGCGACAGCGCGGGGTCATCACGGGCGAGCCGACGCCCCCGGAAGGAATCCCGAACCAGGTTCAATCGGCAGCCGCCACGGTGCTTGAATCGATGCTCGACAACGAGGCCCTGATTCGAGCCGCATGGGGTTCTGGCACGGATCTCACTCGGCTGAAGAAACTCACGCAGGAGCGCGCCTGGGAGGGAGCGAATCCGGTGAGTTACCGCGAGTGGACGAACCTTGCAGATCGCGTCGACATGGCGTATCTCATCGCAGCGGCGCAGGATCTAGCGGCGGCAATGCAAGAAGCCAGCACTCTCGCGGCCTCAGTCGATGCGAGCGCGAGCTACGAATGGCGCATCGCCACCCAGTGGGGCGACATCGTGCTGAGCGGGGGCAAGGAAAATCGGCACACCGGCGCGATTCTCCTCGCCATCGATACGGGCGGCAACGACACCTACGTCAACAATCCCACCCAGGGCAACGATTCGTCGTGGTTCAGCGCGGTGATTGATTCAGCTGGCGACGACAAGTATGTCAGCGACCTCGGCTACGTCGGAAAACCGGTGCGCGAGGGTCAAACTCGTGCCGCTCAACGAGGAAAACAAGGCCCGGCCAGTGCGGCTTTTGGCATGACCTTTCTCTTCGATCTCGCGGGAAGAGATCTCTATCGCTCCGCCGCCAACGGGCTCGGATCAGGCATGTTTGGCGTGGCGTATCTGCAAGATCGTAGCGGGGATGATATCTACGACGCCTATTCCGACAGCATCGGATTTGGCATGTTCGGGCTGGGCATTCTCGAAGACGCAGAAGGCAACGACCGTTACTCAGGGTTCAACCAGGTTCAGGGCGTCGGGCTCCCGAACGGAGTCGGCTGGCTGATCGACCGGGCCGGGGATGACCTTTACACCGCCGAGAACGCGGTCAAGGACTTCCCGAGCCCTCAAAGTGCCGAGCACAACGTCAGCATGGCGCAGGGCGCGGGCAACGGGGTTCGGCTTGACTATGTGAACGGTCGGAGCCTCGCCGGAGGAATCGGCCTGCTCCACGATCTGCGTGGGGACGACACCTATTCATGTGGGGTCTTCGGTCAGGGAGTGGGCTACTGGATGGGCCTCGGGGCTCTCTGGGATGCTGATGGGAACGACAAGTACACGGGAACGTGGTACGTCCAAGGCTCGGCGGCTCACTTCGGGATTGGCTACCTGGTCGACGACAAAGGCAGCGACCGATACGACGCTCTCATCAACATGAGCCAGGGAGCGGGTCACGATTTCAGCATCGGACTCCTGTTGGAGCGCGCGGGGAATGACACCTACAATGGCGCCGGGCTCTCGCTCGGAGCCGGGAATTCCAACGGCATTGGCGGATTCTTCGATCTTGCCGGAGACGACAGCTACCTCACCAAAGGCCCGACGACCCTTGGCCGAGCCAACGAAGTCGCCCAAGGATCCTTGCGGATGGCGGCTCTGACCCTTGGGGTTTTCTTTGATGGTCACGGGCAAGATAGCTACCCCGCCAGCTTCTCCTACGCGAAAAACGGAGGGCGCGAAGGCACTCGTCAAGCCAATCGATCTGGAGGGCCAGGGGCCATCGGGGCTTTTGTGGATCAATAAGCGTCGCAAAGGTGTTGACGGTCTCAGGCCGTGAGTTTCCAGTAACATAGCCCGTAGCCGTATGATCCCGATTCGCGACAACCTCAAAACGCGCGAAATCCCCGTCCTTGTTTGGACGTTGATCGGGCTGAACGTGCTGATTTACGTGTGGGATCGGGGGGGCGGACTCTTCGGCCCGAACCTCGCGTTTGCCGACCTCGCCATGCGCCCGCGTCAGGTGCTGCTCGCCCTCTCGCCGAACGGCGATCCGGTAGAGATGGCGAAAACCTTCACCAGCATGTTCCTCCACGGGAGCCTGGCGCACATTGTCGGGAACGTCCTTTTCCTCGCCGCCTTCGGGCCGAGCGTGGAGTCGGCGTTTCGAGGCGGACGGTTCGCGCTCTACTATCTCTTCTGGGGCGTCTGCGCGGCGGCGGCACACATCTATGTGAACCCAGGAAGCGACACCCCGACCGTCGGAGCCTCCGGTGCCATTGGAGGAGTTCTGGGCGCTTACTTCCTGCTCTTCCCAGGGAGCCAGATCCGCGTGGTGATCCCGCCGTTCATCTTCCTGCCCTTCACGGTGACAAGTTGGGTGCTGCTCGGCATGTGGTTTGCGTGGCAGATCATCTTCCCGCAGCCCGGCGTCGCCAATTGGGCCCACGCGGGGGGATTCCTTGCGGGCATGATCACCGTGCTTGTTCTGGGTGGGCGCGAGAAGGTCTTGCACGGCAGCAAGATCGAGGAGGACACAGATTTTGAAGATTGATCGGTTGAACGCGCTCTGGCTCAAATTGCTTTGGCCGAGCCTCATCGTGACCGCGATTCTGGCGGGCATCAATCTCATCCCCCGATGGCAAGCCGAGCGGAGCAATCGAGCGGTTTCCTTGGTTGTCGAGTTCGCCACCGTGCGCGATTTTGCCCTTTCGCAAGGAGTTTCGGTCCCAGATGCACTCGCCGAACTCAGCGAGATCGGCGTCAAGGCGATTGCTCTCAACGAAAAGACCGCCGGGGATCTGATCTCCTCTGGGCAAGTTTCGGTGACCCCTTCGCCTCAGACCACCCGAGGGCTGGCGAGCAACGAGTTCCTGATCACAGGTCGGGCGAGTGATCTGGAGTGGATTCAGAGTGCTTACCAGGCGAGAACAGGAAAAAAACTGCTCCAAAGCGGACTCAGTGGCGCGGTGCCCCGTCAACGGCTGCTCACCGATGATCCGCAGTTTTTGCGTTCGATCACTCTGGGAGTTGATCCGGCTGAGGCAAAGCTCGTGCGCGATGCGGGCCTTGCAATTGTCGGACGCATCGCAAATCCCATCGGCACGAGTCCGAGGAGCATCGACTGGAACCTGGGCGAGCTCAAGCGCCACGGGGCGGAATACTATCTCCCGCTCGGCGATGCGGTTCTCGGTGACCGGGAGCTGGTGAACCACACGATTCAAAGCCTCGAATCCAATGGCTTGATCTACGTTGCCGCGGAGTTTGGCAAAACGAGCGGCGAGAGCAAGATTGTCGGCAAGCTTCAAGATCAAACCGTGCGACTCCATGCCGCTCAAGCGGCGGAGCTTCAGCGCATGGCTCCGGCGGCGATCGTCGAGCGGTATGTCAAAGCGGCGCGCGAGCGCAATATCCGCATGCTCCTGGTGCGACCAGCCAGTGCATCGGGCGAACAGCCACTGGGAGAGTTCAACAAGCTTCTGCGCGAAATCCGGCAGGGCTTGGAGCACGATGGCCTGACGCTGAAGGCAGCCCGGCCATTCGCGATGCCGGAGTCGAATTCGCTCCTCAAACTCATCCTGGGTCTCGCAACGGTGCCGGTGATGGCGTTTGTCGCGAGTCGCCTCTTTTCGGCTGGACTGGTGCAGAGTATGACGGTGGTCGGTGCGGGATTGCTTGGTCTGGCCACGATCAGTACCTCCCTCCGCGAGTACACCGCGCTTGCCGCAAGCATCGCTTTCCCGATAGCAGGATATCTGTGGTGGTTGGAAAAGGATCGCCGTCCGGTTTGGCTTTTTATCGCGGGGATTTCTGCGTTCAGTTTCGTCGGGGGGCTTCAGGTTGCGGGGCATCTGACGGGGCTCAAATACATGCTCCACCTCGACATCTTCACCGGGGTGAAGCTCTCGGTGTTCCTGCCGATTCTCATCGTCGGCTTGATCCTCGCGTTCCGGCTGAAATCGTGGAAGCAGATCGGCGAAACCCCGGTGCTCTGGGGATCGCTGGTTGCGAGCATTGTCGGGCTCGGCGTGTTAATGTTCATGAACGCCCGCACCGGGAACGACAACCCCGCCGCCGTGAGTGGCCTGGAACTCCAGTTCCGTGATCTGCTGGATCGTTTGCTGTTTGTACGTCCCCGGACGAAGGAGTTCCTGATCGGTCACCCTGCTCTCGTTGTCGGAGCCTGGCTCGCCCTGGTGGCCCAACAACGCTCCCCAAGTGCCCCGATCCGTTCAGAGTCGGGAGAGTTGGTGTCTTCTGAGGAAGAATCGGGAACCCCAACCCTCGGCACTGGGGAACAAACCCTCGAATCTCGCCCTCTCCAAACCCCGTTTGGGGAGGGTGGCCAAAGGCCGGGAGGGGCTGATTCCTCCCCTGCTTCCGCCTCCCACACCGAGACCCCCATCCCGACCCTGAAGGGATCGGGGCACCCGAATGCGCTAAAGCCAGTCGCCTATCTCCTCCTCGCCGTCGGAGCGATTGGGCAGACCAGCATCGTCAACACGATGTGCCACCTTCACACCCCGATCCACCTCAGCGTGGCCCGAATCCTCTCAGGACTCGTGGCGGGATGTATACTCGGCGTGCTCGTTATTCTTGTGGCGCAGAGGGTCTGGCCGGATCTGCGAGCACGGGGTTCTGAGTAAATGGCAAAGCTGCTTTTGGCGGGATATTTTGGGTCAGGCAATCTAGGGGACGATGCCATCTTGCGCGGTTTTGTGAGCGCAATCCCCGATGACTACAAGTTCCGCGTGATCTGCGGAAACCCCGAACGGCTCAATCGACTCCACGGCTACAGCGGCGTAGGCAAAACCGATCTGGCCAAAGTGCGAGAAGCGATCGCCGAATGCGATGCGCTGGTCTTCCCCGGCGGCAGCATTTTCCAAGATGTCACAAGCGTGCGCAGCGTGGCCTACTATTCTTCCCTCGTCAAGGATGCCAAAAAAGCCGGCAAGAAAGTGATCATGCTCGGCCAGGGCGTGGGCCCGCTGAATCGGTGGATGGGCAAGCGACTCGCCGCGTCCGCCTTCCAATCTGCCGACATGATTTGTGTCCGTGACGCCGCCTCGGTCGGTGCGCTCAAGGAACTCGGAATCAAGGGTGTCCCCAAAGTCACCGCCGACAACGCATTTCTTCTCCCGGAACCCCCGCGCAGCGAAGAATCGAGCAGCTTTGGCGTCGCGGGAATGAAGACGATCGGCGTTTCGGCGCGACCATTCGGCAGAGATAAGAGCAAGGCCGTCATCAAGACTTTCGCCGAGTTCGTCAAGTTGCTCTCCAACAACGGCTACGTGCCGGTCATGCTCGCCTTGGACGAAGCTGAAGACGCCCATATCATCCAGGAGATCGCCAAGGTTCACGGCGGCAAGGTGCCGGAGCTCAAGGGCGTCTCGAACCCGATTCAGATGCAGGAGCGCATTTCGCGGATGGAAGCCGTGGTCGCAATGCGGCTTCATGCGGGAATCCTCGCAACAACCGTCGGCGTCCCCAGCTACATGGTGAGCTACGATCCGAAAGTCACCGCTTTTGCGAACTCTCTCGGCTACGCAAGCCCTCCAAGTATCCAGGGGTTGACGGCGGATCGGTTGTTCAATGGGTTCCAAACATTCATCAAAGATCGGGAGCGCACGGCGACGGCCATCCGGGCAAAGCGCGAGGAACTCGCCAAAGCCGCCCAAGCCAACATCGACGCCCTGCGTGCCTGCCTTGAGTAGCGGTGTCGTTCGATTCGGCCTGGCGGTGTGGCTACTGGGCGGGTCGGTTGCTTTGGGGTTCGCACACTCCGACAGAGCGTTGGCGGCTGTTTCGCCCCTCCCGGCCTTTGGCCACCCTCCCCGAGTCAAGCTCGGAGAGGGCGAAATTCGGGAGTTGAGTGGGGATACCTTCGCTTTTCTCCAACCAGACACCCCATCGGAATTGGCTCCTGTGACCCTGGAAACCGGGGAGCAAATTCCCGATTCTCGCCCTCTCCAAACTTCGTTTGGGGAGGGTGGCCAAAGGCCGGGAGGGGCGGGCACTCCTTCTCTGTCCGAACCACAGTCGCCGCCTCAAACAGCCCAGGGTCAAACCCAGCCCCCACCCCCCAAAGTCGAAAATCTCCCGGACAAAAAGCCCTCCGCCACCGAGGAGTTCCGACGCTGGCTCGACAACACCCTGATCGAGCGCACTAAACTTTTCGGTCAGAGACGCCTCGCCTATTCCTTCCGACAGGTCAGTGGCGACAGGACGGCCTACAACACGACGAACGCCGGGGGATTCGGCGACCAAAGCTTCACCAACTTGGGATATGTGCGCGTCGAGAGCCGGGGGATCTATGGCTGGCTCAACCTGGACGCGAACCTCCAAGATGCTCGATTCGAAGACCCCCAGATCGGTCGGTACCGTCTGTTCACCGAGCGTGGAAAGTGGTCGGGGCAACTGGGCGACGTGACCGCCCGACTCCCGAGCACGAACCGGTTTGTCCAATACGGACGAAGCGTCAACGGACTCCAGCTCGGCTACAAGTCCGGCGGATTCGAGATCGGGCTGGTGCGCACCAACTCCCGTGGCGAAGCCCGGACCGTGACGATTCAAGGCACGAACTCGGCAGGCCCCTACTATCTCCAAAGCAGCCAGGTCATCCGAGGGAGCGAGCGGATTGAAGTCGATGGCGTTGCCCAAATCCTCGGTCAGGATTACACGATCGACTACGAAATTGGCTCCATCACCTTTGTCAATCGCCAAACTCTGCAAGCAAAGTTGATTCCGCCAACGAGCACGATTGTTGCCACTTACGAATCTCTCAATTTCAGCGGCGGCGGAGGTCGAGTAGAAGGCGGAGTCGTCAACTACAACCTGGGTCGAGGGGGCAAGATCGGCCTGACCGGTCTCCGCCAGAAAAGTGGATCCTCGGGCGACCTTTCCACCCGGCTTGAGAAGTTTCAGGGTTTCGGCCCGCCCTCCACGCCGTACTTCCTGCAATTCGAACCTCTGCTGGACCAACCGGTCGTGATCCGGGTGGATGGTGTCCTGCAAACCGAAGGGGTGGACTACACCTTTGATACAAGCAATCGGGCGATCTTCTACTTCACCCGATTCATGCCCGCCACCAATCAGATCGACGTGCTCTACACGCCCCGCCCGACATCCTCAAGTACCGGCGATCGCGAGGTTTTTGGCATTGACTACACCGTGAACCTTGGGCCAGGGACGAATCTGCAACTGAGCCAGGCTACGGGTCGCACCACCAACACCCCGACGCCCAGCTCAGGAACGGCGCGCAGCGCGCGACTCGGCTATCAACGCGGCCCGTGGACGGCCACCACGTCGACGCGGACGGTGCCGAGCACGTTCGTCAGTGTCGAGTCGGCGGGATTCCTGCGCAACGAAGACGCCAGCGATTTCACTCTCCGCCACGCGAGCACGAAGAACGGAAGTCTAAGTTTCAGCTATCTCAATTCGAGCATCACCCGATTTACCGGGAGCACGGCCACGCCGACCCGGAGCCGATTCTCGCGCTCTGAGGTCAGCTACGACCTCACCCGCGAGGCCACGCGAGCTTTCCCGCTCCGACTCTCGATTCTTCGAACTAAATCGCGAACCGGCACGAACCAAACCGACGTGGACAGTCTGAACCTGGAGACTTCGCGCACCTGGGGCGGTCTGCGGCTCCAATTCGGAGGAAGCCAGCAAAAAGTCAGCGGGACTCAGCCGGCGGATCTCACCACTACGCGACTCCAGGCAAGTTACTCGAGGAGCCGGGAGTGGCAGTTCACCGCCGGCTCGTCGCTCAGCTGGATCAGCACGGATACTGACTCCGGCCAAGGCCGAGAACTCTCGCTCACCGCAAACTACAATCCGAGCGACCGATTCAGCGCGCGTCTCGGCTTCAGTGACAACGATGCGGGCGACCTGAGTAGCCTGGCCGGGATCGACACGGGATACGGGGCGGGATACAACGGCAACGGATTCTCCTCAGGGGCCGGGTCGAGTTTCGGCGTCGGGGCAACCAACGGCAGGAGTCTCAACCTCTTTGCCAACTGGGAAATGACCGACCGCATCACGGGGCGTCTGAGCGGAATCATCTTCCGATCCTCGGGCAACTTTAGCTCGAACTCAGAGTCGAAATCTCTCTCCGCAGGCCTCGATGTTGATCTTGGCGATGGCCATATCCTCTCTGGCGACCTCAGCACGAGCAGCACGGAATTCCTCGATTCCCCGGTCCGGAGCAGCGTGACGACGGGATCGGGATCGATCACCGGATCATTCGGCAAGCTGAGCTACCGCTTCACGGGAACGGCACTGATCACCGGCGGCACGAGTACTTTCAAGCAGGATTCCTGGAGCTTCGATCTTGGCTTGGACTACCGACTGAGCAACCGCGAAAACTTGGGATTGCTCATCAACGCCGGGAGGCTCAGCGGCTATCTGCCGCAAGATGAAGCAGACCTTGCGTTCAGCTACCGCTACCAGATCTGGGAGAACCTCGCTCTCAACGCGAACTATCGCTACCGAAACATTCGCAACCGAGACGCCAGCCTGACCTCGGGCGCTTATCGGTCGAACACATTTGACATCGAACTCGGGTTCAATTTCTCTGGCTGAGAGGGAACGAATCCGTAACCAGAACCCCTCTCAACACGTTAGGGAATTGAGTCAAAGACTATGAAAGCTTTGTTTGGATTGATGTTGGGTGTGGCTACCCTGGCTTTGGTCGGTTGCGGAGGCGATCTCCTCACCCGGACGGCGACCATTACGGGAACGGTGGTGGATGTGGATTTCAACCCCGTTCGAGATGCAGAAGTCACCGCGTTTGGCACCACGGTGCGGACCACAAATACCGGTTCGTTCACCCTCACCCAGATGCCGGAAGGCGACGTGGACGTTCTCGCCCAAACGACGATCAACGGCACCCGGTATCGAGGTCGCACGGTGATTGTGAACTCGGCGAACCAGCAACAGGGCAGCGTGAACATCGTGGTTGGCCCAGAAAGCCAACTCGCAACGATTCGCGGCACGGTGCGCGATGCCGATGGATTCCTCCTCACCGGTGCCTCGGTGTTTGCTTACCTCGGATCGGGGAGTTCCCAACGCACCCTCACCGATCGCAACGGCGAGTACATTTTGCGGGACGTGATCGGGAACACCACCTACACGCTCAGCGCAAGCGGTCGCACCTTCCGAAGCGATCAGACAACCGTCACGGTCACTCCCGGCACGACGCGAACCCAGAACTTCATCCTGCGCGATGCAGGCTTGCCGTTCCTGAATCCGCCGCAGAACATCGGTGCCACCTCCTGGGTTGCTCATCCGACTTCTCGTGAACGCGGGGCCGTCGATTGGGTCAAGCAGAAGTTCGATCCTCGTGATCGGCAATTCAGCGCGTCCAGCCGCTCGATTCGCAGCGACATGAGCGTGGAAACCGAGCTGTTCTGGGATCGCAATGATTTCGGCGACAAGTTTGGAGTTGGCGTCTATCGGGCTCCGAATGCGAGTGGTTCGCTCTCCGGAATCGATCTTTACTTTGATCCGCTTGCCCCGTACTACGTCGATATCGGCCTGAACCCGAGCAGCACCTACAGCTACGCGCTCACGACGATCTCTGCGCTTTATCCGGAGTTCTCGAACAACACGGAGAGTGCGCTGAGCAACCGGATTGTTGTGGATACGCTCAATCTGCTGAACCTGACGGGAATGGGCCCGGGGATCCGGTTCAACTGGGCCAACGGCTCGGGAGCGCAGAGCTACATCGTGTACCTCTTCGATCAATTCCCGACCGCAGGCATCAACCAAATTTGGGATACCGAATCGAACCCCACCACCGGACTCGGGCAAACCTATACAGGCCCAGCCCTTCAAGCAGGTCGGACATACTACTATGTGGTGCTGGGCGTGGCCAACGGGAACTCCAGCCGAACGATTAGTAAGGTTGGATCGTTCATTCCCTAGAGGTTTCTGCTCTTGATGCTTGACTCACGATTCAGGGCGGCTTCGGCCGCCCTCCTTGTTGCTTTCCTGACCACCTGCGGGGGCGCGAATTCATTGCGGATCGAGGTGGGGGCCACGCGATCCCCGGAATCGATGGGAGATCGAGTGGATGCAGTGGCGAGGCAGGTGGGTCAGCGCCTGGCGGAGCTCTCCTCCCGTCGCCGAGCCCTGGATTCTTCGTCGGTGCCGTTCAGCGTGCCGATGCGCGCGACTTTGACGCAAGGCGGGCTTCCTCTCCCGACCGTGCGCGGAGGCTCGCGTGGGCCGGAAGCGGGAGGCGGACTGACCCTCGCGTTTGAAACGACGGGGGATCGTGCCTTCCCCAGCGACTACCGAGCCTATCTTCAGCAGGTTTTTGCCGCCGCCGAACCCGCGATGACCGCAGTCTTCGGTCCGCCAGCCACCGCCGGAACCGTCCGGGTGCTCAGCTACGAAGCGGATATCCCGGCCCGGCAGGCCGTGGCGGGAGGCGTTTACGTCGTCAATGGCCCCCTCGGCCCGGAAATCCGATTCCCCGTCTACCAGAGCCCAGCAAGCACGGCGGTGAACTTCATCCACTGCTTGCTGCTGGCTTATCAGGCCGACAAAGTCACGCCGTTTGATGCCTACAACGAAGGTCTCGTGCGCGCCGCGACCATGCAAGTCGCTCGTGTTCCTGGATCCATTCCGAGCGTCACCGCTGATTCCATCGAGCAAACCCTCGATAACCTGTACGACATCAGTGCCTCCTACCACTGGAGCAACTATCCTGGCGTCGGGGCCCCGAGCTTTATCGCCCCCAACCTCCTCACCGACCCGCTCCCAGTGGGGGGATCGACGGGGGGGGCCTACTTGCTCCGCTACAAGATGGCAGGAACCGCCTGGTCGAAGGTGCTGACCCAGTACCCCGCGTTTATCCGGTCGTTCAATCAGAGCTTGTTTGCTGCGCCCTCTCTCTATCAAACCGAGGTCGATCTGGTTCAGCTGGGGCAGACCACGCTGAACTCTGTCGCCGGTGCCCCGGGGGCGACGATCGAAGGCTTGAGCTTCGCTGATTGGGCACTTCGTCAGGCGATTCTCGATACGCGGCGGAATGCTGGCCTGAAGGTGGTTCCGGAGGTGTTTCCGCTTTCACCGACCCCAGGAAGTGCCGACTTCGGACCCTTCGCGGTGATCCTACACGCCTTCCGCACATCCAGCGCGGGAAGCGAAACTTTGCTCGACGGCACCAGTTACCCGCTCTACTGGCGGAACGATTTCACGCGATTCTTCACGGCGGTGCAAGACGACCGGATGTCGGTGACCGGGGGCTATGGCTCGGTCGCACCGAATTTCCCGGCGAGGACGAGCGCGAACGTGCCGTACCGCGTCGCGATTGATTTGCCCTTCCAAAGCAAGCTCGTTCGGCTCTACGTTCCGGCGGGATCGATCGCGACAGGCGCGGCTCCGACGGCGAAGAATTTCTACGGGACGCTCGTGGGCTTCGATGGCCAAAACGGTCTCTCGCTCCAGGTGGACTCCGCCGCCGGGGTTTCGACCATCCCGATCACCGATGGCGCGTTTGGCGCAACGATTGACGCCAGCCTCTTTGATGCCGCGCAGATGGTGCGGATTCGATTGCTCCAGGGCAGTTCGATTCTGGTGGATCAACGCATCGCCAAAGGCAAGGGCCCGATGGCGGTGGATCTCCGCAGCCCAGCCTCCGACACGTCGTTTGTCTTCGCCCGAGAAAATCGTCTAGTCGGCGTTGGATTCCCGATCGATCCTTATCGCCCCAACCCAGCCGACACCTTGAGTCTTCCGGACAACCAGACCCTTGTCGCCCGGTGGAATCCCTTCTTTTCTCGCTACGATTTCTATCCGAGTGAAGGCGAATTCCGTCAGGGCCTCGGGTACTTCGTGCGGGGCACCACAACCTCGGGGATCCTCGTCCAAGGTCGCACCAGTGAGAAGACTCCGCTCAGCGTGGCTCTCCAGCCTGGATGGAATCTCGTGAGTCTGCCCAGTTCGACTGCGGTCACAACACTGGATGTCCAAGCCACCACGACCACTCAAGCAGTGGTTCCTTGGTCAGAGGCTCGCGGGGTGCTGGTGGGCGACACCTTCTTCACTTTCAACCCTGATCCTGGCAACCCCGATGCCGGGTCTCTGCTGCCCGCGACGACGTTTGAACCAGGGAAAGCCTACTTTGTTCGATGCCTTGCTTCGGAAGGTGCGGTGCTCGTCTTCAGCAACGGAGCCACCCGGTCACGGAGTCTGCAAACCCTGACCAAGGCTCTGGCCCAAGCCCGAGAACTGCGCGACCCTGCCGCGCTTCGCAAAGGTGGAGGGGTCACCACAGGGAATACCGGCAACACTGGCAAGGGCGGCGGAAATGGTCTTTCGACTTGGATTGCGAATATCCAGGTGCGCTCGACCCAAGGCCAGTACTGCGAGGCCGTGCTCGGCATGCAGTCGGGAGCCCAAGCCGGAATCGGAGTCGAAGATCATCCTCTTCCCACTGGCCCAGGGGGGTTCCAGATGAGCTTCAGCCAGCATGGAAACCTCTACCGTGATGTCCGGCCGATCCTGAGCGGAACGCGCTACCGGGTGACTCTGAGCGGTTTGATTCCCGGCACCCAAGTATCGTTTGTGCCGCAATTCTGGATCGGAAGCGCGAATCTGACGGTTCACGGGGTTCCAGGCGGATCGCAGACTCTGCCCCGCACGGGCCTGGCCTTCTGGCCGACGACCTCGACAATGACTGTGGAGATTGAAGCGCGATGAACCGGCGACCCAACAAAACTTTGTGGGCGGCCCTGATCTTCGCCCTGCTCATCATCCTGGGATGTGGCGGCGGTGGTGGAGGAGTGGCTCCGAGCAATGTCGACGTGTTTGGCAATGTCGTCTGGATTGAAACAGGGTCGGCGACGGCTCCTCAAGCCACGGTTCGGATTGGCGATGTTTCGGCGCAAACCGACTCGTTCGATGGCTATTTCAGCCTCTCCGTTCCCGCCGGGGCGACCAGTCTGACCGTCACCTACGCCCCGACCTCGACGAGCCCACCGATTGTCCGTACCTTCACGTTTCCTGCGGCCACCGTCGATCGTGATCTCGGCGAAATCTACATTGGTCCAGACGAGGTCATCGTCACAGGAATTCTCCGTGACTCGGCGACAAATTCACCAGTAAGTGGTGGAAATATCACCATCGCTGGCCGAAGCGCCACGAGCGCGGCGGACGGGAGATTCAGTGTTCCCAACGTCGCCTACAGTGGCTCGACCCTCAGCGTTTTCCTTGGATTGCAAGGCCGAGTGACCGCAACGGGTTACTTCACGAGCTTCTTCAATCCTCCCAGCGGCGCGGTCGGCGGGTTTGTCGATGTCGGCACGGTGCTGATGACTTCGCAAGGGAGCGGAACTCCGCCGCCGATTCCGAGCAACGTCAACGGAACTGCGGCCCCCAATGCCGCCGGCGCGACAATTCAGGTTCTCCAGGGAGCTTCAGTGATCCGCACCACGACGGTGGACGGACTCGGCCAGTTCAAACTCTGGCTGCCCGTGGGCACCTACACCGTCCAAGCGACCCTCGGGGCGCGAAGCGGAAGCACCCCCTTGACGATTTCGGACGTCCAACAAATAGTCAACGTCAATGTCACTCTCAATTAGGTCGGCCCGCTCCACTGCACTCACCGCCATCCTGCTCTGCGTGGTAGGTGCGGTGGGATTTGTCTCCGTGCGGTGGGTGACCGACGTCGTGAAGAGCGACGCACTCGCCCCCTACCGAGCCCAAAACACCCCGTTCAAGCTCGGCGAAGGCGTGATTATGGAGGGATTCTCCATCAATAGCTATCTCGGGAGCCGACTCGTCACCGAAGCAAAAGTGAAGGAAGCGGTCATCCGGGGCGATAGGAGTCTTGTGGATCTCAAGGGGGTCTACGACGGAAAGTTCTACGACGAGGACGGCAAAGTCTATCAGTTCAGCGCCAATGCGGCGACTTACGGCACCTACTCCAAGGCGATCATCGCCCGCGAAGGGATTCGGGTCTGGAACGAGAAGGTTGATCTCCAGGCGGCGGGCTTCGTTTACGACCACAACACACGCACGCTTGTGGTTGAAGGCGCGGTGACCGGAAAGATCAACGGCGGAGACACCCGCGCCGAATCATTGGAGCTGAATCTGGCCAAAGGCAGCCTCTCCACGGGCAAGATCGCCTGGACAGGCCCGCTTCAAGTCGAAGGCCGTGGCCTGACCCGCTGGAGTATTTCAAGCGACAGCTCCAGCCACAAGGACGGCATCACCACCTTCATTAACGCCAAGGGCTCCGACAAGGACACGATTGTCAAAAGCGACAAGATGACCCACGATCGCACGAACGAAATCGTCACGGCTCAGGGCAATGTCGAGTACTTCGGGCAAGAAGCCAATGTGGACTGCGAAAAGGTCGTGATTGAGCGCAAGCTCGGTAAGGCCACCCTCACTGGCAAGAAGGTGACGATGCTCATCAAGCCCGAGGAAACTGCGCCGAAAGAGTCCCAAATTCCGCCGGTCAGCCCCTTGGTACCGGTTGATGTCGCGAACTCACGTCCGACAACCGGGGACACTCCGGAGGAAGAGGCCCGGCGTCGCGAAAATGAACAGATTCGCTCTCCGGAAAACCTGCGCCAGTATCCGCTCGCCATCACTGCAAGTAAGATTGAATATTGGTACCGCAAGGGTCAGCGTCGTGCCGTGGTGACGGGGTCTCCGTTTGCCCGCCAGGAACTCGGAGCGATGAAGTGGCGCGAGCTGTACGCCTTTCGTGCGGAATATGATGGTGAAAAGGAGCAGCTCCGGCTCTCCAGCCAGGGTTCGCAGCGCAACATCCGGGTGATCAACTCGATTGGCGATGATCTGCTCGCGGAGACCTTCATTGTCAGCACCAAGAAGGACGACGACTCGTACGAAGGCACAAGGATCGAGGGGGTCTACATGGTGGACGACAACGATCTGCCTCAACAAAGCGGCTCAACGGGCGGCGGGACATCCACTGGTGGGACGACAGGTGGCGGCACCACGGGCGGTTCCCCACCCACAGTTTCCGGCCGGATCGGAACGTAGCTCGCAGACATCTTTCCGACCAAAGCATCCATCAAGCCCCCCCTTCCCCGAACGAAGTTTGGAGAGGGCGTGTGCGGGGGTCGGTTGTAAGGGGCCAAGTTCGGGTGAAAGAGACCAACTTTCAGTCACGGATTCCTCCCCCAGGATGGGGGAGGGCAGGGAGGGGGCCGCTCACGCGAAAGTCAGTGGTCATCCCGCCCCTCCCGGCCTTTGGCCACCCTCCCCAAACGGAGTTTGGAGAGGGCGAGTGCGGCAGTCGTCCCCAGGTGCGAAAGGGACGGATCCCAAACAGGAGGAATTGGGTGCCCCGATCCCTTTAGGGTCGGGATTTCTGCACACGCAACCAACTAACGCCCACGCCCTCTCCGAGCTCGACTCGGGGAGGGTGGCCAACGGCCGGGAGGGGCTGAGTACCACTCAGCTTCAAAACAAAGGACACCCCCCAATCCCCAATTTTGCGAAACCGACAAAGGATCAACCCCTGGAGCTCCGTGGCTGAAGACAGCACCGGGACATCAGCGGTACTCTGCCCCTCATGCCCATCGAGATCTTGAATCAGACCGGAAAACGCATGGTGCTCGCCCCGATGCGGCTTGCCCTCGAAGCAGGCTTGCGAGACCTCCAGCGCGAGGAAGCCGGGCTCCAGGTGGTCATTCTTGCGAACGAGGAGATGCGGTCGCTTAACCGGGAGACCCGGCAGGTGGATGCCGAAACCGATGTCCTCAGCTTCCCCGCACCGAATCTCCCCGGATTCGAGAACTGGCTGGGAGAAATCGCGATCAGCATCGACTTTGCCCGTGCCCAAGCCACGAGTCGCAAAGTGCGCGTGGTCGATGAGCTCGCAATGCTGGCGATCCACGGACTCCTTCATCTCGCCGGATTCGACGACGAGCAAGAAGAAGCGCGCGCCCAGATGGTCGATCGCCAGAACAGAATCCTTGCCTCCGTCAACCTTCCCACCGACGCCGACTGGCACTCGTTGCCGCACTAACAAATCCTTCGCTCCCGGTGAAAATCCGGGTACATAGAGCAGAACGCATGGCACGGCGCGATCTCATCGGACCCTTCCGGGTGGCTTTCACAGGAATCGTCCACACCTTCCGCACCCAGCGGCACATGCGGATTCACCTCTACGTCACCTTCGTGACCGTGCTTGCCGCGATTGCCTTCCGCCTTGGCCTGCGCGAAATTCTGATCCTCCTCTTCATGATCACCTTCGTGCTTGTGGCGGAGATGTTCAACAGTGCCATCGAAGCGACCGTCGATCTCGTCTCACCGAACTACCACCCTCTGGCCAAGTTTGCCAAGGATATCGCGGCTGGAGCGGTGCTCATCACCACGATCATGGCGATCATCGTGGGCTCGCTGATTGCGGTTGGCGATGGTCAGTTGGAGCGCATTCGCATCAGTCTCGCCGGAGAAGGGATCGGCATGTCCGCCACCTGGAAGCTGATTCTTGGCGTGCTGGCCGCCGTGGTCATCACGATCATCGGCAAGGGCCTCGGTTCACGCGGCCAGGTGCTCCAAGGCGGACTCGTGAGCGGTCACGCCGCGATTGGCTTCTTCCTCGCCACCAGCGTCCTCATGATTTCCGGCCAGGTGCTCGTGGGAGCCATCGCGATTCTCCTTGCCGCGATCATTGCCCAAAGCCGCTGGGAAGCCAAGTTCCACAGCATCTTCGAACTCTCGCTTGGTGCAACGGTGGGAGTCATTCTTGGACTTTTGATTTTCGGAATTCTGCCGAAGTGATACAATAGTCAAAACGACGCCCTATGAGCAGTGACCCTAGCGAACGTAGGCGGCGTTCTCAACCTGGGATGAATCAGGCAGGCAGCGGTCGACCCGCGGTTCTCGCCCTCATCGCGATCTCCCTTCCGGTGATCGCCCTCGCCCAAGGTTTGAACGCTGCTGACCGCACAAAAGCCTTCGATCTGTTGGCCAATCCGAGTTACCTCGGCTTTCTTCTCCTCGCTTTCGTGGCGGTGATGGTACTCAACGGCATCTTCGTTGCCGGCGATGTCGCCGTCGATGCCCTGAAGCCCAGCCACGTCAAGGCTTTCCCTGAGGAATCACGCGAATCTCGAACCCTCGGCGACTTGCTCAAAAAGCGCGATGCCGTGGTCGCCGCGTCGGTGCTAGGGGCGCAGACGATGCGTTCCTGGCTCATCATGCTCTGCTTCCTGGCTGCCCCCTGGTTTGGCCGCCAGATCGGCCTGGTGCCGCAGGAGCCGACTCCGGGCGATCTCTTTTGGGGATCGGTTCTCGCCGCGCTCATTCTCAGCATCCCTGCGATGGGCATCAATGTGGCCTTCTTCGAGCTCGTCGGCAAAGCCTACGGCTCGACCCGCCCAGTGAAAGCAAGCCTTGGTCTGGCCGGAATTCTCACCGTTTTCACGTTCCTCTTCCAGATTCCCGGCAACATCGCAATGAAACTCGCCGGGCTTGTCACCCAGAGATTCGGTACGGACGCCCGCTTTAGCAGCGACTCCAAAGCCGAAGAAGAAATCCGAGAAATCCTCGAATCGAGCGAGGAATCGGGCGAGATTGAAGAAGACGAGCGCGAAATGCTCCACTCCGTCTTCGAATTCGGCGACACCGTGGCCCGCGAAGTCATGACTCCCCGCGTGGATGTCGAAAGTGTGCCGATCACGGCAAGCCTTTCTGAGATTGCCGCGCTTGTCGAGCAAACCGGCCACTCCCGATTCCCGGTTTACCAAGAAAGCGATGACCACATCATCGGTATTGTCCACGCCAAGGATCTGCTCGGAGCCTTCGCGCGTGGTCAGGGCGATATTCCGCTGTCTCAACTCATCCGCCCCGCGGTTCACGTGCCGGAGAACAAGGATCTTCACGAGCTTCTCAGCGAGATGAAGGCGAAGAAGGTGCAGCTCGCGATCCTCGCCGACGAATTCGGCGCGACGGCGGGCATTGTCACCATCGAGGACATCATCGAGGAGATCGTGGGCGAGATTGCCGACGAGTACGACAACGAAGTCCCCGAGGTCACGGCCCACGAATCGGGCTATCTCGTCAGCGGAAAGCTCCACATTGACGACGTCAACGACACCATCGGTACCGAGTTCGAGAGTGAAGAATTCGACACGATTGGCGGCTATGTCTTCGGCCTCTTTGGTCGGCAGCCCAAGGTCGGGGAATCGCTCGAGGAAGACGGCTTCCGCTTCACCATCGCCGAAAGCGACGGTCGCCGCATCCTGCGCGTGCATGTTGAAGAGATCAAAGACGAAGAGACGGCGGTCTCCGAAGTCGTTTAACTTCGCAGCATCTTGAGCAGGAGTTCCGCAGACGCATCGAGCGCATTCGCGGGGCCGAGAATCGTCTCGAGCTCCGCGAAAGCCGCGAGTTGCTCGCTGGGGTCGGCCATGAGCCCGTCGAGCAGCTCCCGAATCTTCGTCGGGTTCGCCTCCCACTGAATCAGCTCCGGGAGCACTTTTCGTCCGAGCAGGATATTCGGCAAGGAGATGAATTCGATGTTGGGGCGCCGGATTTTGTATTCAATCTCCATCGCCTTGCTCCCGCGATACACCACGGTGGTCGGGCATCCACAAAGCGCACTCTCCAGAGTCGCCGTGCCGCTGCACACGAGAGCCGCACGAGAGGATTTCAGCATCGGATACAGGTCGCCATGGAAGGTCGCCTCGCCGCCGCCATGAGCCTTCCAAAGCTCGCGGAGTCTCGTTTCCCCCAAGTTTGCCGCAACCGAAACCCGAATCGGCCCGAGCCCCTTCACCGATTCGATCAGCACCGGGAGGTTGTGGGTGACTTCGTGCTCTCGGCTACCGGGAAGAAGGGCCACGCCGCTCCGCTCTGCCTCAGGAACCTCAGCCTGCGCGACCATCTGTCGAAGAGGGTGTCCAAACCAGTGCGCCGAGCCCCCCATTTTCGTGAGAATCTCCGCGCTCCACGAGAACGGGGTCACGATCTCATGGCTGACAACCGGCATATCCGCGCCCTGTTTGTCCTTCCGCCAGCTTCCCGGCGGGACGAAGTAGAGCACCTTCCAACCTTGGGACTTGGCGTATCGGGCGAGTTTGATGTTCATGTAGCCGAAGTCAATCGGCACACAAACCCCCGGTTGCCCCGTGCGGAGAGCCCTCTTTGCCGCCAGATATCCTCGGAAGATCGTAGGAGCCCGAAGCGCGGATTCGATGATCCCGATCGCCCCCCATCGACTCGAATCGGCAACCAGCCTGCCGCCATCTGCCGCCAAGCGTTTGCCTCCGACGCCCTCAATCGAAACCGGCCCACCCAAGTCACGAACCACCCGGCGGGCGAGCTGAGCCGCATAAGCATCGCCGCTCGCCTCGCCCGCCGAGAAGAAGAGTCGCGGAGCCGTCGCCAAGCCGGATTACCCGTTGCGCTCGGCGAATCCGCGCATGAAGTCCGCCAGAGCCTTCGCACCTTCCTCGGGGAAGGCGTTGTAGACGCTCGCCCGGAGTCCGCCCACGCTGCGGTGACCCTTCAGTTCGAGATAACCTTCGGCCTTGGTTTCCTCCAGGAACTTGGTGGTCAGATCTTCGGTCGGAAGGGTGAACGGAATGTTCATGAGGCTTCGGTTCGCCTCCACCGCG
Organism: Methyloversatilis discipulorum; assembly: GCA_943371575.1. Taxonomy (GTDB): domain Bacteria; phylum Armatimonadota; class Fimbriimonadia; order Fimbriimonadales; family Fimbriimonadaceae; genus UphvI-Ar2. Next base: position 130,112 of record CALRVI020000001.1, read on the forward strand.
TGGCCCTTGTAGAACCCACCGCTGGCATCAATCACGCCGTAGATATGCGCCGCCTTGGCCTTGTTCATCTCCTCCACTTTGGCGAGACCGCCAAAGTTGATCCAGTGTCGAAACACCAGCCCCGCGATGTACACCGACCAGCACGGCGGGGTGTTGTACATCCAACCATTGTCGACGTGGGTTTTGTAGTCGAGCATCGGCGGCAGACCCGGCGTGATGCGCTCGACCATATCGTCGCGAAGGATCACGAGCGTGACGCCGCTCGGCCCGAGGTTCTTTTGGGCACCGGCGTAGATCATCGCGTAACGGCTGACATCAAAGGGTCGGGAGGCGATGTTGGAGCTCATGTCGCAGATCCAATCGCGACCATCCGCCGGAGGATCAGCCGCGAAATCCACGCCCTGAATGGTCTCGTTCATCGTGAAGTGAACATAGCGTGCCCCGTCGTTGTGGGCCAGATCGCCGTAGGCTGGAGCGTGGTTGTAGGCACTCTCCTTGGCATCGTAGATCGCTTTGGGATCGCCTTCGAGCTTGGCTGCAGCGATTCCCTTCTTGCTCCATTCCCCGGTGGTGATGTAGTCCGCCGAGCCTCCGCGCAGGAAGTTCTGGGCGATCATCGTGAATTGCAGGCTCGCGCCGCCCTGCAGGAAGAGGATTTTGTAGTTGTCCGGGATCCCCATCAGGGTACGGGTATCGGCTTCAGCCGCCTCAGCAACCTTGATGAAGGCCTTGCCCCGGTGGCTCATTTCCATGATGCTCATGCCGGCGCCCTGCCAGTTCAGCATCTCGTCGCGGGCTTGCTCCAGCACCGGCACAGGGATCGCCCCCGGCCCGGCGGAGAAGTTGAAGACACGATTGTAGCCTTGGCTCATGCCGCCAGTTTAGCCGAGCCAGGAGTTGCGAAACAGGCTTCTTTGTCCTTATCGAGCGAACTCAATCTCGGAGATCAGAGAGACCGCCCGTCCATCGACCCGTATCGCATAAAGCGCCTCGCGCTCGCCGTCCTCCAGTCGCCCTCGAAAGGTGATGAAGCGCGGGTCTTGGGTCGGCCTCGGGTCGTACGCCGTTGACCCTACCGGAGAGAGTCGCACTGCGCTTGATGCACCGGATCGAATGAGGAACACGGCTTGCCAGTCATCCTTTTTCGCCGCGAAAATCCAATCATTCTCGGTGCCGGGGAGCGCCGTGATGCTCGTGATCTCCGTGCCCTGAGAAAGCCCACTGACAAATGATCGGGCGTTGAAGTCGATCTCGGTTCGATCGTTGAGATCAAACTTCTTCCATCCCGAGGCCGTCGGATAAATCGCCGTGCGTTCGTCGCCGGAGATCGCCGCGTTGCCAGTGGCCTTGCCGAGATCAAACGAGAGACCGATCGGCTTGAAATCCGGCCCGTAAACCCGCGCGACCGATCCATCCTGATCTTTGATCGTGACAAGCAGTCGATCGGATCGCGGGAACCAGGCGATGTGGGTCACTTCACCCGCACTCAGCTTGGTGTTGAAGCTTTCTCCCGGGCTATTGCCGAGAGGCAATCTGCGGACGCTGAGCGTCGGGACATCACCCGGAATGGCGTGGGCGAGCAGAGTCCCGTTCCGGTTCACCGCCGGATGCCGACCAGGCCCGAGGTTTTCTGAGTTCTTGGCAAACTCTTGCACCACAATCTCGCGCCGCTGACTCGAACTGTGCACGCCCTCCCACGCCACCGGGAACACGGCTCGGGGCACGTCCTTGAGCGATTGCCCGAGCACGATCATCGCAAAGATTGCCGACATACAGAGTGAAGACGTCTGGCCCCGGAGATTCGGTACGCCTCCTGGTACCTTGGGGTGATGAAACGGGCCGTGGTGTTGCTGAGTGGAGGCCTCGATTCCGCTACCGTCCTCGCGATGGCCCAGGATCGGGGTGTGGAATGTCACTGTCTCACCGTGTCTTACGGGCAGCGGCACCACCACGAACTAGAGTGCGCCAAACGGGTCGCCGAAGCCCTCGGCGCGGCCAGTCATCGAGAGTTCTCGATTCCCCTGAACCAGTTTGGAGGCAGTGCCCTCACCGCCGATATCGACGTCCCCAAGGATTCTCTCGCCGAAGGGATTCCCGTCACCTACGTCCCCGCCCGCAACACCGTGATGCTCAGCGTCGCCCTTGCCTACGCCGAAGTGACGGGAGCGACCGAGATCCATATCGGCGTCAACGCGGTGGACTACTCCGGCTACCCCGACTGCCGCCCCGAGTTTGTCGAAGCCTTCGAAAAGCTCGCCCAAATCGCCACGAAGGCTGGGGTCGAAGGGACCGAAATGACGATTCATGCCCCCCTGATCCACCTCACCAAGGTGCAAATCATCGAAGAAGGACTGAAACGAGGCGTGGACTACAGACTCACGAGTTCTTGCTATGACCCCCTGCCGAGCGGTCATGCGTGTGGCCACTGTGATTCCTGCCTGATCCGGGGTGCCGCGTTCGCCGAACTCGGCCGCCGCGACCCCGCCCTCGCCCCGGAGCCGGAGGCATGAGCAAGCTCCGGATCAGCGAGATCTTCGCGAGCCTCCAAGGCGAAGGCGAGCTCATGGGAACGCCGAGCACCTTTGTCCGCACCAGCGGATGCAACCTCCGCTGCGTCTGGTGCGATACCCCCTACGCCAGCTGGTCGCCCGAGGGGCCAGTGATGGATCTCAGCGAGATCCTCCAGATCATCGAGCAAAACGGCCACAAGCACGTGGTTCTCACCGGCGGCGAGCCGATGATCTTCGCCCCTCTGGTGGAGCTCACCCAGGAACTTCGGGCGAGAGGCCACCACATCACCATCGAAACTGCGGGCACTGTGGATCTCCCCGTCGAGTGCGACCTCATGTCGATCAGCCCGAAGCTCTCTCACTCCGCCCCGCCACCAGAAACCCCGGATAACTGGCACGAACGCCACGAGTCCTCACGGCTGAAACCCGAAACCCTCCGTGCATTGATCCAGCGATACGGCTACCAACTCAAGTTCGTTGTCGATGGCGCAAACCCTGATCGAGACCTCATCGAAATCCAGGCCCTTCTGGCGCAACTAGGCGATATCCCCGCCGAGAAAGTGTTTCTCATGCCAGAAGGCCGCGATGAAATCGCCCTGCGCCAAGCCATGCAGGCTCTCTCGCCGATCTGCATGAGCCACGGCTACCGCCTGGCTCCCCGACTGCAAATCACCCTCTATGGGGACACGCGGGGCACTTGATCGGAAATCCTGCTCCGATCCCGGCAAACCTGTCGTACCATAAATCCACACGAGGGCTGATATGAGTAAACCGATTGTCTCGCTGACCTACGATGGCACCCTTCCTGGTCATCTTGAGGTCGTGGTGCCTCAGTTGCAGACCTTCGGACTCCTCGGAACCTTTTACGCCGACCCGGCCTCGCTCCTCGACGACTACCCCGCGTGGAATCGTGCGGCCCTCTCCGGGCACGAGATCGGCAACGGAGCCCTCATCGGCGCGGCTCTCCCCGATGGTTCGCTCCCCGCTTGGACGGAGGAGATGATCTGCGACGACCTCAGCGAAGCCGACGATCTCATCGAAGAGCTGTTCCCCGAGCAAGCTTCCCACAGCATCGGTCTGCCGTGGGGGAAAGCTCTGTGCAGCAATGACCAGCCGTACCTCGCGGCGATTGCGGGAAGCCACCCTGTGATCCGCACCGGCGAGCCTGGGCTCAACAAGCCAAACCAAACCAACCTCCACGCTCTGCGCATGGTGCCAATGGAAGACCTGGAAGCCGACCAAATGATCGAAGCTGTCCGGATCGGTATCCAGCACCAAGCCTGGGTGATTCTCGCCTTCGAAGGAGTCGGCGAAGGCCATCGAGCCATCGATTCCGAGTGCCACCGGAGACTCCTCGGATTCCTCAAAATGTCCAGCGATCTCATCGAAGTCGCCCCCGTCATCCACGCGGCGTCGCGATTCGGGCAGGGTCAGTGGAGTGAAGTCTCGGTTCGTTAGAGCGGCGTTTCGAGCGAGAAAGACGCGAAATCAGGCAAACTGAATCACCTTGGAGCCGACCCGCCACGAGTTTTTGTTCCAGTCCGGAACGCTGCCGAAGGCCATCTTCTACATCCTGACCTTTCTCTCGATCGGCATCATGATGTGGCAGTTCGCCGGTCGCGCCCGGTTTTGGATGAAGGGCAAAAAGCTCACCTGGCGGCCCGATTACATCAGCGGGATTGTCACCTACATCCTCGCTCAGCGCAAGGTGATGGGCAGCCGCCCGAAAGACGGCGCGCCTCTCCACTTGATGATTTTCTATGGGTTCCTGTCGCTGTTCATCGCGACAACCCTGCTCGCCATCGCCACCTATGGCCCGCTCATCGGCCTTCCCAACTGGCACCGAGGCAGCTACTACCTTGCATACGAAACGATCTTCGATGCCTTGGGATTGCTGTTCATCGTCGGCGTCGCATGGGCGTATTTGCGCCGCCGAAGGCTCTCTGCTGAGCGAGGCGAACCCACGCGCGATCCCGTCACCGGCAAACTCGCCCGATCAAGCAACCCCATCACGACGGAGTGGAAAGACTTCGCCGCTCTCGGACTGCTGTTTGTGCTCGGAATCACCGGCTACGTCCTCGAAGGGGCCCGCATCGCCGCGAACCCTCAGCCCTGGGATCACTATTCGTTTGTCGGATACGGCCTGGCTCAGCTGATGCCCGGCCTCTCTCCGACCGGCTACGTGGCGATTTGGTGGTTCCACATGGTCGTGGTGTGGGCGTTCTTCATCGCCTTGCCCCATATGAGGCTGAAGCACATCGTCGTTGCGACTCTGACGGCGGCGGGAGACCCGAAAAAGCCGATGGGCGCGCTCCCTGCCGTGGACATGGCGGATTTCGCCGACACGGGATCCATGGGAGCGGCGGAAGCCAAAGACTACTCCCGCTGGCACCTGATGTCGCTGGATGCCTGCATGAGCTGCGGTCGGTGCACCGAAGTCTGCCCGGCCTACGGCGCAGGCAAGATTCTCAATCCCAAGCAGGTGGTTCAAGATATCCATCGCACCCTCACCATCGGCGAGAACGTTCCCGCCACGGTCAGCGAGGATGCGCTCTGGGCTTGCACCACATGCAACGCCTGCGTGGAAGCTTGCCCGGTGCTCATCCGTCACGTGGATCTCATCGTCGATGCCCGCCGAAACCTGGTGAGCGAAGGCCGACTGAGCGGCAGTGGTTCGCTCGTTCTCAAGCAGATCGGCGGCACGGGTTCCGCGTGGGGCCAAGCCGCAAGTTCGCGGGAAGAGTGGATGAAGGGCATGGATATCCCTCTCTGCCGAGATGGGGAATCGTTCGACGTCCTCTTCTGGGTGGGATGCGCGGGCGCGATGGATCCTGCCGCCGTGCGGACCACCAAAGCCATGGCCCGCCTGATGCAAAAAGCCGGAATCCGCTTCGCCTGTCTTGGCGAAGAAGAATCGTGCACCGGCGACCCGGCGCGTCGGATTGGCGACGAAACCACATTCGTCACTCAGGCAGAGCACAACCAAAAAGTGTTTGCCAAGTACGGCGTCACGAAAATCGTCACCGCCTGCCCCCACTGCCTGAACACCCTCGGCAACGAATACGGCGATTTCGGGGCGAGGCTCCAGGTGCTCCACCACACCCAGCTCTTGGATGACTTGATCGCAGAAGGGCGGTTGAAGCCTGCCTCTCTCCTCCCCGGATCGACCACTTATCACGACCCCTGCTACCTCGCTCGGATCAACAACATCAGCGATGCCCCGCGTCGATTGGTCGGCCAAAGCGGCAATCACGACGACCCCACCCCTCTGCTCCTCAAAACCCTGGCCTCCGGCGACGACGAGACGATCTTTGCCGAGCCAGAGCACCACGCCCGCAAGACTCTGTGCTGCGGCGCGGGCGGCGGTCGGATGTGGATGGAAGAAGAGCCCAACCAGCGTCCTGGCGAAAAGCGCGCGCAGGAGCTTTTGGCCACAGGAGCCAAAGAGGTCGCTGTGAGCTGTCCCTTCTGCCGCATCATGCTGGATGCCAGCGTGAAACAAGCGACCGATGAGGAGATCAACCTCGTCGATCTTGCCGAATTGGTGGAGCGGGCCAACTCATGATCCTGGGCGTGGGGATCGACCTGGTGGAGATCACGCGGATTGAAGCCGCGATGAACATCGATGGCTTCGCCGAGCGCATTCTCACCGATGGCGAGCGAGAGCGAAAGCTCTCCATTCACTACGTCGCCGGACGCTGGGCGGCCAAGGAGGCGGCGAAGAAGGTGATTCCCGCCCTGAATTCCTGGCATCAAATCGAGGTTCTGACCGCCGAATCGGGTGCGCCCTACGCGGTGATTCATGGCGGCGCACTCGCCCCCGGCATGAAGCTGCACCTCTCAATTTCCCACGATGCACGCTTTGCCGTCGCCGTCGCGATTCTCGAATCCGTTTGAGTGTGTAGGGTTAGGAAACCGCCGCTTGAAGAGCCGCAATGCCTGCGGCAATCGCTTCATCGACCTTGCTGGCATCCCGACCGCCTGCCGTCGCGAAGTTCGGCGCGCCTCCTCCTCCGCCGCCCGTGACCTGAGCCACGGTTTTGACCAAATCCCCCGCCTTCGCCCCTGCCTTCAGAGCATCCGGTCCGACTTTGGCGACAAAAGTGACCTTCCCGCCCGCCACATTCACAATGAGAGCGACCGCGGTCGGCTTCCCATCCACCAAACGGTCAGAAATTGCTTTCGCATCTGCCGGATCCGCATCTTCCAGCTTTTGAACAAAGAGGTTCACTTTGCCGAGATTGTGTTCCTCAGCCGCGCTCGCTCCCGCGCCTTGCTGGGCGAGCTTTTCACGCTTCTTACGCTCCTCGCGCAGGGTGTCGAGAGTTTTTTCGATGCTGGCAATCAGCTCGTGGGGATTGGTTTTGAGCTTTGCGGAGGCAACATGAAGAGTCTCCAACTGCAGATTCAGCCAATCAACCGCCTTGGTACCCGTGACCGCCGTGATCCGCCGCACTCCGCTCGCCGCGCTGCTTTCGTGGAGAATCTTGAAGAGCCCAATCTCGCCGGTGTTCGTAACGTGAATCCCCCCACAAAGCTCCCGACTGAAGCTCGGCTGACCCGGATCCATGGTACCGACCTGCACCACGCGTACGCGATCTGCGTACTTTTCGCCGAACAGAGCCATCGCGCCCATCCTGCGGGCATCATCGAGCGGCACATCCTCGTAAGTGACCATGCCCTGCGCGGCAAGAATTTGCTCGGTCACCGTCTGCTCCACCGCCGCAATCTCTTCGCGTGACATGCCTGCGCCGTGGGTGAAGTCGAATCGCAGCACATCCGGCGCCACCATCGATCCCGCCTGAGTCACATGAGTGCCCAGATGCTGACGAAGCGCGGCATGCATGAGGTGAGTGGCCGTATGGTGCCGAGTGACCTCCTTGCGCCTCGTGCGATCCACAATCGCCTGAACCTTTTGGTTGAAGAACGCTTCTTGCAGTTTGGCTTTCGCCGCTTCGTCACCCAAGCCAACCGGATTGGACCCACTCATGACCTCGACGAGGTGGATGAAGACGCCGTCTTGCTTGGTGACGTCAACCACTTTGAGCTCAAATCCCTCGCCCAGGATGCGCCCGGTATCGGAGACTTGGCCGCCGCTCTCCGCGTAAAACGGAGTCTGATCGAGTGCTAAAACGAACTCGCTGCTCGATTCGCCCCCTTCCACCATCGGGTGAGTTCCCGTAATCGTCGCTTCCGATTCCGTCGCGGCGTATCCCAAGAACTTCGTGGAGGTCGCCTTGTCATCGCCCTGGGTAAACACGGCAAGGATGCCGACCCCGCCATAGACCGTGTCCATGCCACTGCTTGCCCGGGATCGTTCCTGGGCTTCCGCCATGGCGGCGCGATATCCCTCGACGTCCACGCTGACTCCGGCTTCCGCGCAGAGTTCCTGGGTCACTTCGAGCGGGAACCCGAAGGTGTCGTAGAGCATAAACGCCATATCCCCCGCCAGAGGCGTGGACTTGGCCTTGCTTCCGCCGCGCCAGGCCGCCAGCAGGTCTTCCAACCGCTCGCTCCCCGCTTCCAAAGTGCGCCGAAACTGCGCTTCCTCGTTGCGAAGAGTCTCTTCGATCACCGGACGACGATCGACTAACTCATGATAGTGCCCGCCAAAGTTCGCGACCACTGCCTCGACCAATTGGTGAAGAAAAGCATCTTCAAACTTGAGGACACGCACGCCCTTTAGCACCGCACGACGCAGAAGTCGGCGCAGAACGTATCCGCGTCCAGTATTCGATGGAAGAATGCCATCCGCGATGCAGAAACACGCCGCGCGGAGGTGGTCGCCGATGATCCGCATCGCCCGCATCGACTCCTCATCCGACCCGTAGGCCGGAGCCCCCAAGCCTTCCATCGCCCGGAAAATCGGCTGAAACGCATCGGTGTCATACACACTGCGGAACCCGTTGAGCACCGCGACGGTGCGCTCGATCCCCATGCCGGTGTCGATGCTCTTGAACGGCAGATCCGGCATCGCCTTCTTAGCGTATCCCTGATCCGGCCGCGCGGGATCCTTTAGATCGCCTTGCCACTCGTATTGAATGAAGACATCGTTCCAAATCTCCAGCCACTTGCCCTCGGCTTCATCGCGCAGGTAGTGGTCTTTGGTGTAAGGACCGGTTGGCGGAGCCTCCGTGCCAGTCCAATAGAACATCTCACTATTCGGCCCGCACGGCCCCGGAGGGCCTTTGCTGAAAGCTCCGGCAGGCCAATAGTTGGTGTCTTCGTCCATCCGGAAGATGCGCGATTCAGGATCAATCCCTGCCGCGCTGAGGAGTGCTGACCATTTGGTGAAAGCCTCATCGTCCTCGCTGAACACGGTGAAGGCCAGCCTCTTTGGATCAAGGCCCAGCCACTCCGGGCTCGTCAGGAACTCCCATGAGAACTCAATTGCTTGCCCCTTGAAGTAATCGCCAAAGCTGAAATTGCCCAGCATTTCGAAGAAGGTGAGGTGGCTGTCATCGCCCACTTCGTCGATATCCCCGGTGCGCAGGCACTTCTGGCTGGTGGTCAGCCGCTTGCTCGCCGGTTCGGCTACGCCTCGGAAGTAAGGCTTGAACTGCACCATCCCCGCGCCGTTGAAGAGGAGCGATTCATCCAGGCGTCCTGTGACATCGAACGGAATGAGCGACCCACTCGGGTGCTCACTGTGTCCCTTCGAGATGAAGAAGTCAAGGTATTTCCGGCGCAGCTCCTGGACGGTCATGTGCAACCGTCATGGTACCAGGGGGCGATAGGGGTGAGGTCGGGAAGTGTGGAGCTTGCAAGTTGATCCAAAAAGAATGACTGGCCGTGTTCATCCCCATTCGATGTCGGTATCGCTACGCGGGTTTCTTGAATAATGAGTGAAAATCTGATATACTTTATCCGTTCCGGGCAGCCAGAGCAGGAAGAAAGCGCTAGGCTCGTCAGCCGATGTGAAAGCCTCTTGTCGTGGGAGTTTATCTCGGCCTGGTTCCAGCCCGAAGGGATATCTCTATACTTGGTATCCATCGGAGCAGAAAGTGGGCGAAATCGGGGAACAAGGCGATGATCATTGAGAAATTACTTGACATCTTTTGCGATACTGCTTTAGAGCAAGCGAGAGAAGTTGCCTCCAATGATCCGCTCATCGAGTCTCTTCGCGAGACGATCGAGCAATGGAATTCGAACCTTCCTGTAGGCGCTCGCATAGAGGCGACGTATTCGTTGTTGCCGCAGGGCATGGCTTCTTCAGACGGAAGACTTCCGGCTTTAGGTGATCTACGTGCGAGAATTTGCGTGGGACAGCTACCAGCTGTAAGTGATTGGCTGCGCGCCCTCTTTGAACGGTGGCATCAAGTTAGAACCACTGTTACTGATCCAGCCCCTTTCTTTACACAACCGGAGGACTGGGTGGTTGCCCAACTAGAGGTTCTTGCCAGATCGCTCCATGATTGTTGCGCTAGAGACTGGACAAGGTTTGGCAATTCAATCTACTCCGACATTGTTGACCTCAAAGGTAGGTTGGAGGCGCTGCAAGACATTGAGAATCCAGAAGACCCCCTGCAGGTGGCGCTAAGCCGGTTTCTGCCGAAGGATTCCATTCGCGAGGATCACATTAAGGTTCTATTACGGCTGAGTCAGTTTGGAGGAGAGTGCTTTATTGCTGCCCCCGAGGGTGACTACGAGTGCCTACATATGCCCTCGGCCGTGGACTGGATGATGTGGGGATGGGAGCGCCGGCCGGCTTACATAGCCGGAACAGACAAAAATCCGGGAAGCAGATCAAATCGTCTTAGATGGATATTGGTGATAGACGATCTCGAGGAGCTCGGGCTCCTGCAAAAAGACGTTGAAGAAAAAATCGTAGTATTCAGGTTGACGGCGATAGGCTGGCGGTTAGGGAATGAACTCCAGCGGCTGCTGCCGTCGCATTGAATTTTTAGTGCTGAAACTTGATAACCGCCACAAACAAAAATGGAGCCCCCGACGAGAATTGAACTCGATGTTTTCCCTTCCAGGGGGTGACACTCGCATTTCTGCATTGAACCTGTCAGGTTGCCAGCCATGCGTCTAGGGGTGACAGGGGTTCAGACCATCCTGCAGAGCTCAGTAGAGTGCTCTCGACGCTCCTGGGGAACACCCCTGGAACTATCCAACGCCATCTCCTTCGTGGTACCTCGTCTTCACGCCCGCCCGGTTCTCACTCGAGGGAGTAAAGCTCGCCGAACCATCGCACAGAACCGGCGCAGTCACGCCCACGCCGTTGCGACGAACCGAGCGTGAGCCCAGCGAATCCACCACACCCAACTGCGAGTCGAAATCTTCGCAGAACTAGCTTACGTCATAACCAGTTCGAGATTCTGAGATCAGCTGAACACCAAGGTCTCAATCGTTTTGCGTGATGGAATATCTACATCTCTATTTCTGCAGGGGTCAGCCGGCTGTTTACTTTTCTTCCGCCATGAGTCGTGGATAGTAAATCCACCAGAAGAGGAGAGAAATACAGACAAGCGGAGCATGAATCGCTAAAAGAGATAGCTTCTCTAAAGGCTCAGCCGGCCCGCGTGGCTCTCCATGCACGGCTTGAAAGATTGCGAGACTCAGACCAGCAGGGCTGAGAAGCGATGGAATTGGAGGAATAGGGGAGACAGATGTCTCCTTCCCATTCCTCCTAGATCTTCCACATAGATAAACGTAGAGCATGAAACAAAGATCTATGAAAACCCATCCAAGCAGGCCGAACAATATTCTTTCGATCATTCTTCAGGTGACCGGAAGTATATCCGCTGGCCCAGGAAGCCCTTACCTAGCTCGTGCATTCCTGGCGAGACAAGGTCACCCGCATCGACGGTTGCCGTTGTCGGTGCGCCCTTCGGCCTGCCCGCCAGAATATGGTTCCACCAAGTAGGGGGCCCCGTCTGAACCCAAGGGGAGTCGTTACCCCAATGAGACACCTGCACTTTTCCTTTCGCTGGGACTGATCGAAGGGTTGCTCCCCCAGTCAGGGCACCGACGGTGCCACCGAGTCCAACATCCCACCAGTCGATTTCTGCTCGCCATCCCATCTGCATGCTAAAAGCCTGTCCGCCCAGTGATCCCCCTGCTCCACCGAGTGATCCCGCGACGGCCCCGCCCGCGATTCCGCCGACACCCATTGCCCCCAGTGTCGGCAACGCTGCTGCAACAACGAGTAGTCCAACTGCCCCTCCGACCGCTCCAGCAGCAGCACCTCTTCCCGCGCCACGCAGTGGATCCTCAGAATCGCTCAACGCCCCAAAAATCGCTCCGGTAAGCGCACTAGCACCGATAAATATCAGGATCGGGACAAATTTCCCTGTAGGATCAGCGAGTCTTACCGGACTACCATGACAGTACGCATACCAGTTCCGACCATCCTTCGCCGGATCCCGGGTGAGGAAGCGCCCGGTCGAAGGATCGTAGTAGCGGTGCCCCAGCAGCTGGAATCCTGTATCCGCATCAGACTGGTACCCAAACGGCCCCGCGTGGCCGAATGGGCTGCGCCAGGTGCCGGTCGACGAGGCCACATTCCCAAAGGCATCATAGGTACGCGAAGCCGACGCCACTGCCGAGACAGAAGTCTGCAGATCCGCATTCTTCAGCCCAGCATGGAAGGTCGTCTTGACTCCGCCGCGAACCTCGCCTGAAGTGACGTACCGAGCCAAACCATCGCCCAGAACCGGCGCAGTGACACCGACCCCATTGCGCCGAATCGAGCGTGAGCCCAGTGAGTCCACCACCCCAACCCGGGTGTCGAGGCCATTGTAGGTGTAGGAATTCGTGGTCATCCCGCCGCGCGTGATGCTCGTGATGCGGCTCTCAAAGTCGTAGGCAAACGATGTCACGCCCGAAGCGCGGGTAATCGCGGTGGTGCGCCCCGCAGCATCGTAGCTAAAGGTGCGCGGATCCGCGCCGCCCGTGATCGCGGTGAGCTTGTCGCCGCCATCATAGGAATAGTTCTCGGTGACCCCGTTCACCACGCGGGTCTGGCGGTTGCCATTGCCATCATAGGTGTAACTCGCGGTGTAGCCAGCTCGGGTTTCCGAATTCAGCTGACCCGCCAGGTCGTAGCCGTAGTTCGTCACCACTCCGCCTTGGTTCAGCGAAGTCACCTGAGAAGCGGCGTCGTAGCCATAGGTGCGCGAGCCAAGCACCGTCTGACCCACCCGGGTCAGGATGCTGGAGACTCGGTTGCGCGAATCGTAGGCGTAGGTGTCGTAAGTGTTGTTCCCATGGAACTTGTTCAGCAATCGCCCCGCCGAATCATATTGGAATGCGGTCAGATCCCCAAAGGAATCCGTCACCAGATCCACGCGCCCGGCCGAATCGTAGCGATTCGTTGTGGTTCCAAGGCCCACTTCCGTCATCGTCAGCGGCTGACCCGCCGTGTTGTAGGTGTAAGTCTGCTGACCCTGAGGCGTGGTGAGGCTGGTCACTTCGCCCGCTGAGTTGTAAACCCACGTGCTCGTGCCCGTGCCATCCACCATCGTGAGCTGGCGACCCGCGCTATCGTAGGTGAAGCTCGTATCGGTCTGGCCCACCGGATAGTCCACCAGAGTGGCCCGGCCTGCATCGTTGAAGCCGTACTGAATTGTCTGACCCAGCGGATTGGTGTAGGCCGTGGTTTCCCCGGTGCCGCTGTAGCTCCACTGCTCGACCGCGCCATCCGGCATGGTGAGGCTGGCGGCCTCGCCTCGGTCGGTGTAGGTGTAGGTTCTGGTGAACCCACGAGCGTTCGTGACCGAGGTCAGATAGCTCACGTTGTTGTAGCCAAACGTGGTGGTTTCGCTCTTGGCGTTGGTCGCCGAGATCTGGCGACCAATATCATCCAGAACCCTGGTGCCGGTGCGCCCCAGCGGATCCGTCGCCGCCGTGATGTTGCTCTCCAGGTCGTAGGAGATGCTGGAAACCGCGCTTCCAGGCTCAGTAACCGAAGTCACCCGGCCCCAGTTGTCGTAGCCAATCGAGGTGATATTCGAGGCCGGATCCGTCACCGAAGTTGGGCGGCCCAGGGTGTCGTAGCTCGTCCAGCTGGTGATGTTCCCTGGCTGAGTCGCCGAGGTCACATCGCCTTGACTGTTGTAGCCCACCGAGCTCTGGCGGCCCATCGCATCGGTCGAGGTCGCAAGTTCGCCAAAGCTGTTGTAGGTGTTGGTCACCTGGGTGCGGTTCAGCGCATCTTTGGCGGTGAGCAGATTCCCCGTAGTCGAATAGGTGAAGGTCTGAACCTGGCTCAGAGGATTCGTCACCGTGAGCAGGTCGTGGGTGACGGGATCGTAGGTGTAAGTGGTGGTCTGGTTGAGCGGATTCTTGCTCGTCAGGCGATTGCCCTTCGTGTCATAGGTGGAAGTCCAGACTTTGCCCCGCTCATCCGTCACGGTGAGCACGTTCTTGGCAGAGTCGTAGGTGTAACTGCGGCTGAATCCCGCTTGGTCAACTTCCGAAGCAATCAGGCCATTGGAGTAGTTGTGAACAATCGTCTTGCCGTTCGGCTGAGTGAGAGTGACGCTCGCCGTCCCGAATGTCCAGGTGGTAGTGTGACCCAGCGGATTGCTGAAGCTGGTCAGGCGCTCGCTGGTGTCATAGCCCATCGTCCAGACCTTGTTTCGCAGGTCGGTTTCGGTCAGGATGTTGCTCTGAGCGCTATAGGTGAAGTTCCGGTCATGAACCACCCCATCCAGCACCGGGTAGGCGATGGCGGTGAGGTCGTTGTTGGAATCGTGGGTGAACGTCCAGACCCGGTTGGTCGGATCCGTCACGCTGGAGATGAGGCCATTTCCGTTGTAGGCAAAGGTCAGGGTGCGCGTTCCATCCGTGACCGTGGTGATCTTGTCGCTGGAGTTGCGGTTGACCGTGATCTGGTTGCCGTGAGCATCCTTGACCTGGGTCAGACGACCATTTGCGTTGAACTCAAGCACGCTCCTGAACTTGCTTGTGAGAGTCCACGTTCCGTTTGAATTCTTGACAAGGTTGTCATAGACTCCGGCGGGCGGGGTGAAAACGCCTCCCGACTCGGTATACGGGTGCTCCAGCCCATGACCATAACGAATAATCGCCGACGATCCAGGCGTGTGCGTGACCTTTACATCGTAAGAATGGCTCCAGCCTTTGCCAAGATCAAAGGAGTACGCGCCAATGGAGTTGTGGTGGAGCGTGAAGTTCACCGCCGTGTCGCCCCGAGCTGACCATCGCACGATCGGGTAGTTGGCATGGCGGTTTCCGGTGTTCGTGTTCAGAGCCGATCCGCCTCCGAATCCGCCGCCTCCGCTCGGGCCACCCGCGCCTCCACCGGTACCGCCACCGGATCCTCCTCCGGGGCCAGAACCTTCTCCACCGCTCTCCCCGCCCCCCGATCCGCCGCCGCTCTGCGCAACCGCCAGGCCATAGATGGGAAGCATCGAGACCATGAGATCTGCTTCCGCGGTAGGGGCCTGGCGAGCCTCAATCTGCCTCACCCGGGCCAGATCCCCGAGGAGCTTCGGAGTCCACATCCCTCCTCGTCCCACCGGATCCCGCCCCGGATTCGCCCCCTTCACCACCGGAGTTGGCCGATCCGTATAGTGCGCCCGAATCTGGCGGGAAAGTCCCTCGAGGCCTGCGTGGCCACGGTGTACTGCCTCAGTCAGCGCCGGATTGATCCCGATTGCTGCCGCGCTGTACGCCATCGTGATAGCAAGGGTGGTGCTCAGAGCGCGAGCTGTGCGGCGAAAGATCAGGGTTTCAGTGAAAGTCTTCATCTGGTCTCCGTTTGATGCTCGCAATAGTAACAGGACCTCGTCTTGGAAACAAGAAAAAACATCGAAGTTAACGGAAAACCGGGGTGACGGTGAGTGGCCCCGGTTCAAAATTGCTGAAATTGCAGACACAGAGCCATGCCGTTGCTGGGCCTGCCGACGGTAGGTGGCGGTACAGGGAACGGGAGACGACTCGACCCGGTGGTCTCCACTGCCGGCTGGTGGAGCGATCAAGGCTCCACGATGACCGCCGCTGATTGCGAACGGGAAAAACGACACCACGACCTCTTCCCCCCCCAGGGAGACGGCAGGGGCCGTTTTGAACCTAGGTGGCAGTAGACATCCGTCCGAAATCAAACTGTTGCCTAAGGTGAGCGAAATCCGTACCCCATTGAAAACTGGGGTACGGAGGACGGCCTCGAGTATCTCAAGTACGCCACCTCCATGAAAATTTCGGACTAGATTCACAATTCTACGTGGCAGGTCAAGTGGAAGAACGAGCTTCAAAATGCCAGAGTAATCGAGTGCTGGGCTCACTAGATATTCCTCAGGCCCAACAATATATAACAACATCTCGGCAGCATGCGGCCCGCGAGGAAGAAGTAATTCTAAGCGAAGGAACGTCAGGCCCGATAGTCATCATCCTCTAAAAAAGGATGCCATCTTTGCTCCCATTCAGCCACAACTTCCTCCTTCTCCCGTACGTACAGTTCAAGTTCCGGCAACAGATCTGGTCGGCTAGCATCAATCAATGATCGCAACTGGCCAATCAGCGTGTCGTGTAACGACATTCGCCTCTCATAGTCCTTCTGTCGATTCACTCGCTGTTCAAAATGCTTCGTCACCTGCCGACGATTCAGATGGAGTCGATCTACCATGTACTTTGCAGGTTCAGAAATTCCTTGCAGCTCGTGATGCACCGTCCGCTCGAAATGATCGTCGTAATCTACAACGCACGGATCCAAGTAGCCTTTCCCATGTGTTAGTGGGTCGTCATGTGGCCAGTCATCACCTTTGAATGTGTTGCAAACACAGCACGCATAAAGCACATTAGAGTACTCGAGTGTAAGCTGCGGAAATTTGCTCTTAGGACGAAAATGATCAACCGCAAAGCCTCGGATGCCGCCCACCTCGTTCTCGTGGAGCCCACAGTAAACGCACTCAAAAGAAAAATCCAACCTCAGGTGAGGCTTAAAGTCCTTATACCGCCTTACTACCCCGGGATCCCTATTCTTGACACGCAATGCCATTTCGCAACTCACCCCCGACTCTTGGTCTGCCTAATGAGATCTTCCAATCTAGCCAGTAAGGCCTCCTCGCGGGCAAGGAACTCTCGATCTTGGTCGGCTTTAAAGCCCAAGTAGGAGTCTGTGGGCCGTTGGATTTCCAGCCGAATCTGATCGAGGCGGAGTGACTCACTCTCTCCGATATCACCTGAAATCTTCTTGTCAATTAAGACCGAAAGCTCAAGTAGCCTCTCCGATAACGAACCCTGATACTGCCCAACCCTTCTTTCAATTCTCATCATTAGCGACCTTGCGTGATCCCGTACCAGATCTTTCGGGAATACATTGTCAACCGAGCCGCTCTCCTCATGATCTTCAACGTCACCAACGTGGCTAGTCAGCATAAACAGAGGCACGTCCTGCCTGATGCCTCGGAGGTAGCTGGCCAGGGCTGTACCGTCGTACTGCACAAGAGCATCAAGTCGATGATCGATAATAAATCCTGCGACGTCACGATTGGCGATAAGCGCAGCCACTTCATCGATGCGTTGCGGTGGGTTCAGAATCTCGATAGAAAGCGACGAGGAAGCTTCACCTAGAAGAAACTGATACTCTTCAGCTTCGCTCGGCTGGTCATCGATGAGGAAAATAGTAGGCTGACTCATCGTTCAGGCACCCCAAGGGGAAAGAGGATCGTGAACTGCGCCCCCCCAAGATCCGAGACGCATTCAACTTCCACCTTTCCTTCGTAGTTTGTAAGTACTGACTTCACAATCGCTAAACCCATTCCGGTACCAACAGGCCGACCAGATGCATCAACACGTGTGCTGAACATAGGGTTGAAAATATCTGAAGCATTCACTTCAGGAATCCCGCGGCCTGAATCCGCAAACTGAATTTGAACGACGCCTTCCGGCAGGATTGCGGAGCGAACGCGTATCTGTTTTTGATCAGGTTCGGTGAACCGCAGAGCCTCTACTGCGTTGGTCAGTAAATTGACGACAATCGCCTCCAAGTCCATCTGGAAACCCAAAAAAGAAGGATTTGTTTCAGCTAAACCTTCTAGATCCACGCGAATCCCTTTGCTTTCAAAGAATTGCTGAAAAGAGCGAGTAAGATTCGTGATTATCTCATTTACGTTGAGTTTTTTGCGTTGTCGCCTATCTCTTTTCATACTTCCAAGCGCATACTGGCCCCAGGCCTGAACTTTTTGCGCCTCAAACTCAATAACCTCAACGTGCCTGCGGAGGTCATCAAGCTTAGACCCAGAAGTGTCATCGATTGAGCGTCTGCTCATAGTCACACGGTTTAGGATACTTGTGACTGGTTGCGCCGTCTCGTGACCGAATGCCACCATCGCAATTCCAGTCGTAGCAAGGCCGTGAAGCAATTGTTGCTCTGTTTGTACCGCACTTACTGTACCAGCCACGCCGGCGAGGTCGGCCGCCATTTCGTTCATCGACTTGAGAGCGTCGCGCAATTCAGTTACAGGAGGGGTCTCGGGGAACAGAGATGGTGCGTCGGCACCCTCGATCGCACGCTCAAGTGTCTTCTTTACCGTTTCAATCTTGGGGCGGAATCGCTCTATAACCTCATCTGGCTTTTGCCTAGGAATCTTGGCTGACTGTTGATGTTGTGTGACCCGATACCGTTCGAGCTTTTGAACCAAAAAGAGCATGAACTTGCGAAGATCATTAAGCGCGACATTGTCGACTAGTCCTTCGCGATTGGTCTGGTCGTATAGCGACATATTGTCCTCCTTAGTAATGTGCACCTCACCGACGATTTGATTGCCCGCAATCCGGTAACCAGCCGAGCCAACTCCACCTGGGCTTCCTACGCGTCGTGCATTTAATGAAAGCCAATCCCCATTCTCACCAGGTTCGCCATACGGGCGCACCCAAAATCCGTCTCGATAGACGCGTATACCTTGGAAGCGATCCAAGAACTGCACAACGTGCCTTTTTGTCATCATAGCATCGCTAATCTCGGTAGCCTGTCTAAGGTACAAGTGCAAGGTCGTCCTGATCGGGCCGCAAAGTGGGAACGTACCAGGCGCGACGTCTCCGAATGCATCACGCCACTCATCAGTGAATGACATAGAGTCGCTGGAGCGATTAGTGATTGTCGTTGTGATAGTGCCGCTGCTTGAAAGGTCAGCCTCCAAAGTCATTTCGGCAGCCTCTATCATTGTGGTGTGAATAGGGCCCGAAAGGTCGTCGTAGGGGCAGTGAAGGCTTATAGAAAAATCTCGCTCGGTGTCGCTAAATGGTGGAACAAGTAGCGAGAGCTCATTTCTGAGTTTGACGAAGTCGACTCTCGTCCATTCATCTCGAAGTCCTGACAAAGTTATTGTCGTACCGCTCTCTCGGGAAGCACCTGCGTGTGAAGTCTGGATTGGGTGCGTAATGTCTCCTAAGTCTCCGCTTTCAACTTCATATTTAGACCATTCTATGAAAATTTCAGTTCGAGTCCCTTCTCCTTGATGCTGAGTCGCCAGTTTGGTATGTGTCGCTAGTCGATCCAACACAAGACGACCGATGCCCTTTTCCCCAACCTTTTTTCGTCCTTTTGTTGTCAGCGGCGAGCGCTGCTTATTTCCGGTGCTTATGACCAACCACTTTTCTTCGATGTCGCTCCTTGTCATTCCATCACCATTATCGGAAATGATCATCTCCATTTCAGTTTCGCCTGGAGCAAACATGACATCTACTTGTTGCGCGTCGGCATCGTAAGCGTTTTTGACCAGCTCCACCACTCCGGTCGCAGGGCTAGATATCGCGTCGCGACCGAGCATTTGCATTGTTCTCGGCGAGACTCTGAATGATACGGAATCGGGGTTATTCGTCAAGAACGCATCCCCCCTTCATCACGGTTCCACGGCAACTCCCTCACAGCACGTACCGTCAGGTGGCGGCATCGTATTCGTTGATCCATCCAGCGAGTCGATTCTTCAGATCGCAAATGCTCCAGCAACAGCCTGCTGATTTTGCCACCTTTCGCTTGCAGAATGAGCAGGTGATTGTCGACAAAAACCGGCTCTGTTCCCAGCACGAGAGTTGCGCTAAGCCTAGGCGATTCACCTGGCCTGCTGGTTCGCCGGATGGCCACAAATGGCGGGCAGAACGCTCGGCCAGAATTAGTGAGAAGTGGTGCTTGGGCCGCATCGAAGACCTCAGAGCCTGCAAGAATCCTGGCGTTGATGAATCTGCGTGTAGCACCTTGAGCCAGGTCTCGGTGTGGAACCACGGTACCGACACTAACTTCGTACTGGTCACACAGGGTGCCCATAGCACTAGCCTCGACCCAGCGGAATGTTTTGCCCTTACCTCTGGTTCCTGAGAGGAGAAACACGTCGATGTCCGTATGCTCATCGAACTGGCCCATTCTGACTACTTGGTCGACTCTTAGCATCTCCTCTAGCTCCGATCTCCACAGTTGGTACCGACTTCCTGACCGTAACACATCGGGGAGTATGGCGCGAACTCTTGCACCGGTTGGAAGTTGCGAGATCGAGCGCAGAGCGAATAACGCCGCAGAGCTCACTTTTCCGCGAGCAAAGGTAGTGCCCCTTGGCGCAATGGTCGATGTGTATGGGGGATTGAGTAGCATTAGGCTGCAATCTGGCGGGCAAGACTGCTGAGCGCTATCGGCACAACTGATGTTGGGGAAGTATTCAGATGGGTTGGCGAACATCTTTGACTTAGTTCTTTGCTGCGCGAGGAGTACCAAACGTGCTCTTGCTGCTCTGACAAAAAGATCTTCACGATCAAATCCATGAAGTATCTCACCCCATTCCACAAGTGTTTCGTGTAGATCGCTAGAGACCGGAAGCCGCGACGCAGCAGCGATGAGAAGGTCGCCTGCCCCACACGTAGGGTCGTAAACACGCTTGAACTGATCCGCGGGAATGCGGGATGTCACACTTTTCCGAAGCTTTGAGCTGGTGAAGAACGCCCCAATACTCCGCCGTGTCGTGATGGACACGGCTTCCCGGAGCCTCTCAGAGACCAGCCCGTTAAGATTCGCCTGGATCATCCGACGTCGCTCCAGGCACGAATTGCCTTCAGTGCCAGTCGCTAGGTTCTCGATCAGCTCAACGTGCCCAAGAAATGGCAGTAAACCAGATTCATCTTCGAGAGAATACGCAGAACCCAAAAGAGCACCCAGTGCCCGGCGGTCAATCACTTTTGAATTCCTCTAATCATGCGGGCACCTAAGTAAGCAGGACCTCAGCTTGGGACGTTGCCAACCGATTTGGCACTTCAGATTTCGTATCCCAGGGTTCATCGCACCTGCCCCAGCCCACCAAGTAAAGCAAACTCAGTCGTCCAATCACCGCTGATTTCACCGCGACTCGGAGTGTACCCACCCTGTTTGACGTACGGAAAGGGTGCGGTCGAAATCGCACCCGCGCGTGAACTTCTCCGCAAAGCTATTGCGATGA
This sequence comes from Methyloversatilis discipulorum, assembly GCA_943371575.1. GTDB lineage: Bacteria > Armatimonadota > Fimbriimonadia > Fimbriimonadales > Fimbriimonadaceae > UphvI-Ar2. The sequence continues at coordinate 151,011 of CALRVI020000001.1, forward strand.
AACATCGCTGAGAACCTTAATTCGCATGATTGGATACCAACCTTCTCTGAACTCCTCGATGCTGAGCGGCGGCCTGATTCGGTACCCGTGGGCGACGTCGGCGAGGATCCCGCGATTCCCACTCGCGTAGTTCGGGCCGAGCTGGCCGACGAATTCCATCTGGTTCCAGCCGCCCTGGTTGCCGGACGCCACGTTGTCCTGCATGAGCGACCCTTTTGAGTGCTCCAACCCGATCCCGTAGTCACCAAACCCCGTCGCCGTGTTGCCCTTGATGAGGGCCGCGATCACTCCGTATGCGGAGAGACCAGAGAGCCGCCCAGGCCCGACGAATGTGCAGTTGATCACCCGTAAGCCCTTGATGAGGGCATCCTCGCGCCATGTCGCCCAGCGATACGTCTCGCCGCGGCGGAATACCTGCTGGTCGCCTTCCCAGCGCGGGACGATCTCCAGGGTCACCGAATCCTCGGTATTTCCCACCACTCGGAACCGGGAGCGATCAGGGTCTAAGCCCGGGCCCCAGATATCCCAGGTATTGCGAGCCGCGAGCCGCAAGGGGAACGTCGCCTCAAGTGGCGCGCGGATCTGCAGCGTGATCCGGCCTGTACCGTCACCGGCAGCCGTCCGGCTTGCCGTGATCGGATTGATGTGCCCGAGGCGATTCGTGCCACCCTTCTCGGCCTTCGGGTCATACCAGAACCCATTCTCCGGGCCGTCTTTGAACTCCCAGGGATGACCTGGAACCACAGCGAAGAGCTCCCACTGATTGCCCGCGCCGATGAACTGCGTGTTTTCAACCGTGAGCCCGTCCGTTCGGATCGCGAGGAGCTGATGAAGAAGGCCTCCCGTGAAGGCTGAGTCCTCGATTCTGCTTCCGTGGGCCTGGCGAAGCACGACGCGCCCATCCCCTTCCAGCTTTAACGTGACGCCATCGATCCTCACCGGAGCCTCGAAGACGAGGTCGGCCCGCACCGTGATCACCCGATCCTTGAGGATCACGGGAGACGTGATGACGCGCTCATTTGCTACCGTCGCCGGCACGGAAGTCGCCCCGATCGCCAGGGCCGCAAGAAGGTTCGCAAGAACCATCAGAGGTACCCCAGGTTCCTTGCTTGCTTCGTCGTGGTGAGGTTCGCTAGGCACACCTCCGCCATTTCGATGATCCCCGTGCTCGATGTCCCCGCGTTCAGCATATTGGTCATGTAGAGCTCAAAGAGCAGAGAGGTCGTGTTCGCGGGCACCTTGTAGGCGTAGGCCATCGTTCGCCACTCGTTTCCAGAGTCGATCACCCCGATCCAAGGAGAGATGAAGGATCCAGTTGCACCGATCGGGCGGATGTTGTTCACGAAGGTCGATTCCTGCCCGCTCACCAGGCAGTTTCGCATTCGGAACTTCATGGAGAAGAGCATCCAGTCCCCAACGGCGGCGGATGCCCCGATTGCGAGCGAAGTACTGAAAATGACGAGGGCCTTGCCACCGGTTTTGGTGACCTGCTCCGCGCTCCCTTTGAGCCCAACGGTGTCCTGAGCAAGCGTGGCGCGAGTGAATGTTCCGACCGGAGTGTCATACCCATAGGTTCCGTAGCTTCCGGGCGCGAGAGCGAGCGGCACCCCCGTCTTGGTGCCCTGGGTGCCCATCAGGGTCAGGTCATGCTCGCGAGGCATCCAGCTTCGGACGAAACTATCAAAGACCAGGCCGAGGGCCACATATCCGCGGGGGTTCGGATGAACACCGTCCGTGGTCAAGGTTCCTTGTTGGCCATCCATAACCGCGAACAACCCGGTAACCAGCGGCCAGCCGGTCTCAGAGGACAGCTGAGCAAGCCAGGCATTATGCAGAAGTACTTCGTTCCGGTCTTTGCCCGATGGGATCATGAGCTCGCAGAGGATCGGCACGACGCCCGCCTGAGCGATGTTGTTGAGATCCGCTCGGATCCTGTTTCGCAGATCACGTCGCTGCGCCGCTGTAAGCGGAGATCCCGAAGACGGCATGTCGTTGTGGCCAAGCCAGTAGAAGGCTGCGTCCGGCTGGTCGTGAAGGAAATCGAATCGGTAAGCCGTGGACTCGAATCCTCCCACCGAGAGCCCGCTATAGCCAAAGCTCGATGCGGGGGTGAGCAGGGCGGGCATGTTGCTTGATCCGCTCACGTTGAGGATGCGTGTGCTGGACTGGAGGCAGATTTGGGAGAGCATCCCGCCGATAAATCGCCACGTGGTCGATGGGTTCGAGCCAGCTGTGATGGAGTCACCGACCATCGTGACCCGAACTGGCCGGAGCGCATTGATTGAAGAAAGTCGCTCCGCCCCACTCGGCCAGCCCCGAACACCTTCTACTCTCCCGATCGCGACGCTCACGAGGCCACCACTCCCAGAGCGATGTTGCGGGTACCCATCGCATGGTAAGGAGCCATCGCAATGGCATCGACGATGTCCGGCTCTTCACCAAGGCTGTTCACCGGCGTAATGATCAGATCCACGGGAGCTGTGCTGATAACCGCCCCAACCGCATCGGCAGGTGGTTCAAGAGATGTCCAGCCCGCCGGAGAAATAGCGACCTGGAAGAAGCCCGCATGAAGGCCGCTCGAATCCAGGAAAACACCGGAGACGAGCCCCGATCCGCTTCGCGCGGCGAGCCTGAAAGACTGGATGCCGGGAGTGTAGTGGTTCACATGGGTTCAGACCCGTTTCCAGGTCAATCCATCATCAAGGCTTCGCCACTCAGCGGGATCGGTTTCGCCCTCTGGGATGGCTGAAAGGATCCACGTATCGGTGGAGTCATTCGCCGGGAAGACGTGGAACGTGCCGTCCTCGACCTTGATGTCGGCCGTGGTCTGATCCTTGGCAAAGAAGGCCGCGCCGGGGGATGCTTGACCTGGCCCCTGGCGACGGATGCGGATCTTGCCAGGGCCTGAGGTGCCGCTGTCGTAGACGAGGCAGGCCAGCACACGCCAGCCGCTTCCGCTTTGATTGCCTGTGGGGAATGCTCCAGCCATGATGGTCACCGGTTCAGACCAGCTCCGGCCATCATCGAGAGACTTCGCCTGCATCACCGAGCCAGCTCGCTCCCACAGAGCCCAGACCGGAGAAGTGCTGCCGAGGCCGTGAAGTGTTGGCCTCCTGTCATCCGGCAGGCCGATTACCACGTCTTCAGCCCAAGGCAGTCGCGAGAGGTGATCGCGTGAGCGGGTGATCCGGACCCCTGTCTCCACCGACCAAGCCCGGTAGAAGTGACCCAGGCGGTTGATGAAGTTCCAGATCCAGCCGCCGGCTTCTGCCACTGCGCCGACCCAGAACGCGCCGCGCCAGGGCCGCATTCGGAACCACTCTTTCCCGCCCCAGTGAGCCGCCCACAGATAGCCTTCGGATCCCGTGGTGGCGATGGTGTGCGCTCCAACATGCCATCCCGCGGGAGCGGTTACCGGCGTCAGGCTGTTCACCCCTCCCCCGGCGACATCGCGTAGCTCAAGCGATTTCGGCGCTATGATCGGCATCTGGTTTCCGAGGTGCGAGTAAGACCTCTGCTCAAGTGCCCCGATCGGGAGCCAGCTCGCCACCGAGAGCCGCCGCCCTTCCGGGAAGCAAGCGATTGGTGGCACTGCCGAACGAAACGTGTTCGAATAGATCCCGATCGGGCCGACCGAGCTCGGAGCAAATCCGGAGATCGTCGTGAGCTGCTTGTCCGGATCTCGCCAGAGGTGATCGATGATTGTCCACTCTTCGCCTGGGACGAACTCATCCCCCGCTCGCGTGGTGAGATCGGTGAGAGCTGACCGCCCGCGCAGGAACACGTTCTCCCAGGCCCACAGATCGCCAATGGTGGTCGCCTGGCTCGGACCGCGTGTCTGGGGCACCGTCAGAGGGATGTCCAGCAGGTAATCGTAAAACGAGAGGCAGCCATACCGGACTCCAGGGCCATCATCGAAGAGGATCGCGGCCAGGCCGCCCGTCTCGTGATAGACCTTCGCGGTGTTCCAGGGAGCCATGTGGAACACGGGATGATGGATGATCGCGGGGAGGCCCGTATCGATCCTGGTGAATTCCCAGCGGATCTTCGTCGGGGTCCGCGAGGGCATGAGACCAAACGAACTGATCCGGCGCTCATCGAGGGAAGCGGCAAAGCTCTCGTCATCCGGCTCGATGGACACATAGGTGTCGACCAGCTCGCCCTGGCCAAAGTCGGCGAGGGCATCGGTTGCCCACTCGCTCGCGAGACCAGCAGGGATCCGGTGTGTCCCGGCAGTGGATGCGATGAGAACCTTGGTGCCATCCGCGCCCACCGCGAACACGGAACATGCCGAGATGTTCGTGCCATCCCAGCCGATCTCGATCCGGTCGGCAAGCGTCGGGGTCATGTAGGGGAAAGCAGTGAAGCTCGCCATCTCGAACTCCATTTCATCGGCATCAACGAAGATGTTCGTAGCACCCACGAGGCCCGTGCCAGATCCGAACGTGAACCGAGGAGTCGAGTCTTCCGTGGTCTCGAAGCTGTCTGGGTGATCTGCGCGATCAAGGATGCCGAAGCGATTAATGCCCCACCAGCAAGGAAGGCCGAGAATATACGTGGCGAGCCCCGTGACCCCGTTCTGGTCGATCGGCTCGGCCACCACATTGATCCGGTGCTTAGTGTCCTGCCCAGAAGGGAGAGCCGGATGAGTGACGTGTTGCTGGCGAGCTGCGTACCAGTACGCGATCGGGGAATCCCCTCCCATGAGTTTCCAGCGCGAGCTGCTTGCGGCCGAGTCGGGCGGAAACCAGAGACCATAGCTCCAGTGAGGATTCACCCAGGTGTTTACAAACGGCGCAGGATATTCCGCGTGATCGAGGGCAGGAGAGGGCGAGCCGGGTGCCTGCAGGCTCCAGACAACTCCCCACCCGCGCTGACCAAAGACGGAGGGGGTGCCATAGAGCCGGTTGTAGCTCGGCGAGGCTTGCGCGTAGACCGTCCGGTCAAGGAGGTCATTCAGGCCCGCGCCGCCTGTCCTTGCGAGCAGCTCGCTCTTCGTTGGATAGACCGTCGTGGTGGCGGTTTCCGTGGTGTTGGTTCCCCCACCGGCGCACAGATCCTCCTCGATATAATCCTGCCGCTCAAACCCATAGCCATGCGCGCCCCATCGTGAGATCAGGCCCTCGTAATCGGGGTTCATGGCCTCGACGCTCGCCGGCAAATTCGGCAGGATCCAGACCGGAGACGTGCTGAATTCTTGCTGCAGGAGTGATCCCGTGTTCGTTTCCTTGTACTCGCTCGTGACCGTGACCGACCAGGTGTTCGACCCCGAGGCGTAGGGGCTGGCTGGAGCAATTTCGATGGGCAGAGCCGTAGGTGATCCACCCTTGGGGGTGAAGCGCCATCCGCCCGAGACGTTGGAGATGGCATGAGTCTCCGAGCCTCCGGGACCTGGCTCAAAACAGCCATTGACGACAATCAGAGGGTCAGCCGCGGCGCCGCCCGTGAGGTACGGCGGAATCCCGATCGCTGGGATGGATGCGGGCACTCCGGTCATTGTTCCGGAGACATCGAGCGGAACCCCTCTTTGCCACTCGAGCACACCGTTAACCCACCACTGCACGTTAGTTGCCGTGATCCTCAGCGTTCCCGAAGCATTCATCCAGAGCTTCAGATCGATGAGCTTCACGACCTGGCTGACGACCGAGATCCCGGGATACGTGCGAGTTTGCACGGCGCCGAGGATCGGGGCCTCGATGGTCGCAGTCGCTTCGACGAGTCCACCCATAGCCCCGTAGCCGTGGAGCCTGATCCCATTCGCCGTGAGAAGGTAGTCCGGCGTGAACATCGATTGGATCTGGCCCGAGGCGGCGGCGGTGGAGGTGAATCCGCCGAATGTCCACACCGACGAGGACGTGGGATCCACGTTGAGTTGCATCTCCCAGACGTCGTACTCCGCGAGCAGTCCACCAAAGGGCGCGGGCTCGCCGCTAGAGACGAGCTCCGCCGAGAACCACCCCAGCGGGCTGAGGTTCCGGTCAAACCAAAGCTCAGGCCCGAAGAAGTTCATTACGCCGAGTCAAGGAAGAAGGCAGGCATCCCGCCTGTCCACGCCGCCTGGGCAGCCAAGGCAGGAGCGGGATCCGGGAGGGCTCCAGCTGTGACGGCAAACTGGAACTGGTACCCACCAAGCTTGGTCGAAAGAGATCCCGGAAGAGCACTTGGCGCAGACTGGATCTGACCAGTTGCCGCCGCGATGGCGCCCCCGAACGCCGCAGGGCCAGCGACGGTACCTGTCGCGTTCACACTGCAGGCGAGGAAGTACGTCTCATCCCTTGCCAGGGCCACGGAGAGCCCCGTCGCCGCTCCCCAGGCGTTGGCAACCGTGGTGATGGCGGTCTCTGGCATGAGGCGAGCAAGATCGGACAGGCGATACAGCGCGACCCGGAAGACGTTGGTGGTTGCACCGACGCCGTACCAGCGAATGCTTGCCACCGTGAGATCAAAGGGCAGGCGGAACATCGAGCAACGAGCAACGCTGACCGTGACGTTGGTTGGCGTCGGCGCGATGTTGCCGGCGTCCTGCAGGAGCGCAAGCATGGTGTCCGGGTTGCCATCACCATAGGCGGCGGCGAGCTGGCCAAACCACGGCCTGGCTTGCACTTCCCCACCGCTCTGGGTCTGGAACCCAACGGCATCGATGTACCGAAGGTGCTGGCCCGGGCTGAGCCACCGCTTTTCGATCTCGACCGTCGCCGTGCCGTCCGAGTGCTCAATGGTGATCATCACGCCGGTGGTTGCGCTCTTATTCCGGATGAGCAGCCCCTTGACGTTTCGCGCGGTGGAAGCACCTGGCGAGGGGATCACGGTCGTGGAGCTTGCTGTGGTGATCTGGGTGTTATCCTGCCCCGGCGTGACCGTGCTTCCGGACAAGTCCACCCAGGAGGCGTGAACATCCACGGGCACCGCCGCCGAGGTGATGACGCGCAGGAGCGCGGACGTTGATGCGAGGAGGATCACACTGGTTTAGACCAGCTACGGCACATTCACATCTGGAGTAAAGAGCCACTCCCCGAACGTTGGCGATCCCGGATCCGTGTCCTGAGCCTCCGCGATCGGGATCTCCGGTAAGGCCATGACCCTCGCGATGGCGCCCTCCATGTTCCGGTCGGTGGCCAGGACGTTCTCCTGGTAGGCGCGGGTGCCTCGACCTTGAGCCACCATGTTCTTCATTCCGGCTTTCTGTTGCTCGATTGCTCTCATAGGTAGTCCTCGCGCGGGGCCTCGACGGTGTACCGCGCATATTGGTGGCCATCCTTGTTGACGAATGGATCGCACGACTGGATTAGGAAGGGTTGGCCGTTGTAGGTGCAGGCATCGTAGTAGCGGGGCATCCTCACCTTTCCGGCGAGGACAGGATCGCTCGGATCATCAATGAGAGCGAGCGGGGCCTCGAAGCTCCTGGTTCGCACGGTGTGGCCAGCGATGGAGGCAATCCGCCGCAGAGCCCAGCGCACCCACTTCCCGTCGCTACTCGTGTCGAAGAGGGCCGGATCCACGTACACAACCTCCAGGATGTGCGGGCACCAGTCAGGGTGATCCGGATCCGGATAGTGCGGGTGCGATGGGGCAAGGCCAAGGAAGTTGAAGCTCTTGAAGTTGTGCCACATCGCGGTCATGCGGCCAGCCTCGCCTCCAGAACCGCCGATGTAGCCACTGGCCGTGACGATGATCCGATTCCCCTCGAGCTTTTTCTGGCTGAACGTCTGAGAGCCAGCTTTGACAGGGAGAACCGGGCGGCCACCAATAAGCCCATAGCTGGCCGGAACATGCACCGCGCGGCCCGCTGGCACCCGATCTTCCGTGAAATGGAGCAAAGGTGTGTAGGGCGGAAGCGTGGGGGCAAAGAGCCGCCATTGCCCATAGGTGCCAGAGTTCTCGCAGAACACCAGCCGCATCCCAAGATACTTGCGGACAATCCGCTGGATCATCTCCTCGAGGTTGGCCAGGGGCTCGACATAGAAGTCGGTTCCGTTCGAGAAGAAAAGCCGAAGCGGCAGATCCGGGATGTTGATCATTGAGTTCGGGAAGCCCGCCCACTGGAGCATGCCAACCACGGCATCGGTCGCCTTATACGACGGTTTCTGACCATCTGGGCCGGGATCAGCTTCCTCGTCAATGCCGCCCCAGTCGAATCGCACCGGTGAGAGAGCTGACCTGAGCCGATCCCACATCCCCGCCGAGGTCATTGTCCAGAACGTGCGGCCCGAGGCCCAGCTATCCGAGCCTTTGACCGGCTTGCTTGCTGTTGGCTCGACAACATAGCCGCGATGGAGGATGCACCGCTTGTCTGGATCGAGCGGATCGTATTCGGTCTCGACGCGCGACGTGAAGATCCCGCGCGTGGCAAGGCGATCATGGACGTTGACGAGGTCGTGGCATTCCCAGGTTGCCATCGCAAGGGATGGATCAATGCCCGCCTGAGTGATCTCAAGGCTTCCCGGGATCGCGAGAGGCCAGGTGCCGGAGACGACGTTGCCGGATCCATCGAGCGTCGCAACAGCGGGAATCTCAAGCTCAAACTCGCCCGGATCCACGAGCATGGTGAAGCCATCGCGAATCACCTTGTATCCGGTCAGGGTCGGCGTTGTGGTGGTGTCGCCCGCGAAATCAAACCGGACATAGTAGGCAAGGGCCTCGGTTGTCGGGAAGGTTGCGAAGAAGCCACCCGTCGTGATTGCGGTGAGCTCGGCATTCGTGTCGGCGCGGAACATCCGAACCGTGATCGATGTGCCAGGCGGCTTCGTGCCAGTCCAGGACACGCGAAACGGCGGGCCGCCAGCAACCTTGGGGATGAACGTAAGCTGAAAGTAACCGTCTGTAAGAAATCCGCTAGATCTGTAGGTTGGGAGCACGATCTGGTGCCCCATTCTCGTGTTTCTTGGTGCATCAACGCGGATCCGATCCAAGTTGGACGGAGGACTCGCGCCTGGCGTTGGGGGACTTGCCGCGCGTGTGCAAGCCCACACCACGAGGCCGGGGGTCGCTGCCGCGGTTGCAGCATGGTTCTGCGGAACGGAGGACAGAGCGGCGAATCCAGCTGGCTTTGGTGAAGACTTCTTGCGAGAGTTCTCGAGAGAGAACGCGATGCCGCCGTAGGGGTAGGTTCGACCAGGGTCAACGATCTCGATGTACAGGGTGAGGACATCGCCTGGAGTGGCGGACTTCCCGAGATTCCAGGAGTAATGTGTTCGCCACCGATAGTCGCCCGTTGGCTCATTCCAGCCGTACTCAAACAGGTGCATGTACCCGTCCGCCAGAACCTGGGCTGCAAGGTATCCAAGGCCTATGAACGATTGGTTATTGCTCGGCGGACCTTTAAAGTAATAGGTTCCAAGAGCCTGGCTTTTGCCGGTGATCGTGGCAGGGACAGCCACCGAGAACTGGAATCGCTTTTGGTATGGGCCCTGCGGCGAATTCGCCACAACGATCCGATCCATCGGCTCACCAGCCAGCCCAAATGACGGGGATGGAACAGCGGTTTGATCTGCGACGAGCCTCTGCTCGAGGGATCCACCAGCTGGCACCTTCTTGAAAAGGAATGTATCACCACTGGTCGCTGCCGACCCATTGTATGAGCCATCCGGATCTTGGTGGAATGTCTCAACGAACTCGTGATTTGGAGCAATCGTAACATCCGAGGCCCCGGCGACCCCAGCGTTGCCAGCGGTGGTGAATCTCTTCGCGCCAGGGTCATCTTGATCCGCCTCCAATCGCCACCCGATTGCCTCGCGGAACGCGACGTTCTCGCGAGGCAATCCAAGGCCACCAATTTCATCGAAGTCTCGCGCGAGGGCGTACGGTGGTTCAACGAGTGTCGGCCTGGCCTCGTCGAGAAAAATATGCGTCTGCCGATGGGGTGTGCTGGGCGCGAGGTGTGGAGGGTGGCGATTGCTCATCGGGGGTCTGCTGGTTCAGACCTTTTTCCGCAAATTGGTTATCGAACGGTGAAGCTCGCGCCGCAGAAACTGCATGCGTACACGCCTGGGGTGAAACTGCTTACCCAGGAGTCAATGAGAGCAGCCGTGATCACGAATCCAAGTGATCCGAAGTAGCCCAACCCGGTTCCTTGATTCCCTTGAAATGCCAGATTGAATGACCCACACTGAGGGCAACCGAATCCGTGGCCAGTGTTGCATAGATATCGGGGGTCTACCAACACGACCGGATGCTGCCGAGCACGCGCTTGAACCCACGGAGGATCTAGTAATTGTTGCGGAATGGGTGACGCAGGAGGTGGCACCACAGGTGGCGGACCGGAGTTGAACCTTGTTCGGAATCTATGACCGCAAAATGCGCAGATCGCATCCCCAATCGGACTTTGCTGAGAGCATGTCGGGCAGATTTTCTTTTGCACTGCGCACCTACTCGATTTGCCGTCTCTGGAGATCATAGAGCCAGACTTCGCGGATATTTTCGTAGTCGTGAGACACGTATACCCATCCATCTTTAAGCTTGAATCCTGCGATTCTGTATCCCTCTTGCTCCTCGGTTCCAGCATAGTCGTCAACTGGCTCACCAAGCTCTGCCACAAGCGTATTGTAAGGCACTGATGGCTTTGCAATGTTCCGGGCCAGTGACATCGTGGGCTGTTCTGGCCGGGTTGGTGCCGCATCGGGCCTGCGATAGACTTCAAGCCCCTGAGATCCCTGGAGGGCCATCGTTTTCCCATCGAAGCTAACGAAGAAATCTTGCTCTGACGACCCGACCCCTTTTGTCCGGGCAAGCTCAAATAGGGTCAGAACCTTGCCGTCGAACTTGTAGCGGGTGGTTCGGGTCACTTTCCCGTAGGAAATCAGACAAGATCCATCTTCATTGAACGTAAGCATCCCAAACTTCTTGTCCTCGACCCACGGCCCAAGGATTCGGCGTTCTTCGAGCTTTGGCACCGCAACCCGAAACCAGCCTATCGCGAACGCGACAGCAAACAGGGCGATCACGTGCCATGCCTTAAATCGAGAACCGCTCACCGGCGAAGCGGCAGGTGCACCAACGTGCGGAACAGCTTGCGCTGGCGGAACAGGAACCTGGTGAATCAGCCCGGGCGGTGTCGGTGACGTGAATTGATGCTGACACTGAGTACACACCTGCGCAGAAATCGCGCTCGGTGACCCACAAACCGGGCAAAACTTGCTCACCCCATAAGACGTTGGATTGCTCATGTCCTAGGCTGATTGTAACCCAACGACCACTATTCTGCAATAGGGTTCTATACGGTGAACGCACCCAGGGCGATCATGCGGCGCCGTTCAGCCTCCTGAAGCATCTGGGTCGACCAACCTGACGGGATCGCGTTGCGGGCCCGTTCTCCGCCACCTCGCATGTCCCTGCGAATGGAATCAATCGACTCAGTGAGGCCATTTACCGCGTCCGTGTTCCGATTCATAGCGTCGGCGTTACGGTCTGCCGAATCCTTACTTCCGGAGTTCCCGCGAATGAATGGGAATGGGATCGTCAGCAAGAGAAAGGCAGCCCGGAGCAGGAGCAGGGATGTCGTAATCGCGTCAATGACTTGCGGCAATGTGTGAAGAAGATCCTCGAACGACAACTTGAGCTCCGCCATCGCCAAGTTGAATCGCATGGCGGCAGCGATCCTGTCTGGGCTCATCGACCTCTCCATCTGCTTGAAGTATCTGTCCACTTCACCCTTGGACAGATACTTCAGATTGTAAAGGCCTTCAAGATTGAGATCCTGCAGAGCGCGGAGATCGCCACTTTGAACCATCTTGCGGATCGCCTCCATGCCGGGGCCAAGCGCATTCGTGTCGCGGCCCATGCCAGACCTCGCCGAGTAGCCGTACCGACGAAGATGGAGCCCCTCGATCCCGCCATCGAAGTACTGCTTCTGGAATCCACGAGTTGCTCCGATGATGTCCACACCCGTCGCATCGCTGAGAACCCTCGCCGCGCGAGTCTGAGCATACGACCCCCCACCCTTGGCCATATCATCGCCAAGCTTCTGGAGCGATTTCGATGCCATGTCTGCGCCTTTCCAGAGCGCGTAGGCAGCCATCGCGGCAAGGCCGATCGGGCCAGCCAGTTTGGAACTGATACCCAGAAGAGGCAGGATTCGGCCGACCAGGGGAGCCACATTACCACCTACCCGGGTGGAGTTCACCAAGCTGTTCAGGCGAGACCCAAATGATGGCGGAGCGAGCCTCTGGAGGCCCCGCTGGGCGAGCCCCATCTGGTACTGAGCATCCGCAATCGCGGCAGGATTCCCCGACGCCCAAGCCTTGTTCATGTTCAGCTGAGCCATCTGGAATCGCTGATGCGGACCCGGAAGGAATCGCTGAACGGGAGGGCGCCGACCGCCACCGCCACTTGGCACGGGGAGGGAGCCGCCACCAGGCCCTGGAGAGCCGGCCGGGACAATGCTCCCTCCTCCTGCCTGAGACATCGACTTCTGGGCGCGAGCCATCCGCTCGACCGCTTCGGCGGCGCGGTTGAACTGAGCAAGCCCAGCCACCCGAAAATCCAGTCTCATCTGATGTGCCATCTATCTTAGTCCTCGCCGCTCGGCTTCTTCCCGCTCCCGTTCGTCTCTAAAGTCCGCCAGCCGCTGGCAGTCATCTACCCAGTCATCGCCAAGGGGAGCAATCTCAACCCCGAGGCCTCTTCCGATCTCGACCAGCGCACCCGCGAACCAGGAGACAATATCGGGGTGCGCTTGGTTTAGCCGATTTGCGGAGTCGAGGCCCCGGAGCCCGCTAAAGGGTTCTCTTTCAGCTCCCGTTCGCGTTCTTCGGCAACCTGCTCGATGACAATCCGGGCCACGTTCACGATGGGGTGACTGACCAGCACGGCCTGGGCGAGCTCAAGCTCGTTGTAGAAATCGAAATCTGGGGCATCTTCCACGCACTCAGGAAGCGAGATTGCTCCCAATGCATGGAGCGTCTTGGCCACTCCCTGCGCGACCACAAGGAGAGCAACGTCGCGGCAGATGTCTTGAGGGACGTCGCCACCATCAGGAACATCCAGCGGAGCCCGGGGAGCGGCCCCGTTGAGCCCGATCCAGTCGGCCACCAGATCACGGGCCAGATCGGTAGCCCTGGCATAGTCGATGCTGTTCAGCGGAGCAACCCAAAGGGTGACCACCTTCTCGACTTGCCTTCCATCCTCGGCCTCAACAACCCCAGCCACGGTGACCGGAGTGGCCTTCCTCCCACCGCGAGGGCGAAATCCAATGAACGATTCTTTCGCCATCAGACCACCTGCGAGATGGTCGGGTTCGCCGCGCCATCCTCAATCGTCTCCGCCGTGATCTCGTACGTGGATTGCCCCTTATTGACGCTTGCGCCGCCGCTGGTGATCAGGCACCGGTACACCGACCGGTAGGTGTTCTCCGTGATCCGGATCGCCATGAATCCGCTTGCATCGAAGATTGTGCGCAGCACCGAGGGCGCCGCCTGGTTGCGAAGGATCTCCGAGAGTGTGACCGATGATCCAACTTCGAGGGCAACCGGATTCTTGCGGAACCCAAAGCCATTGATGTTCTCGGTCTCGACCGTGGCCCGGTCGTTGTGAGGCTGCCGCTCCGTGATGCGGATCGCGGTGTAGGAGCCGATCGTATACACCCCGGTCGATTCGTTGAACGTGATCGGGGCAACTTCGACCGTTGTATGCCGCCCGAGCAGTGGGTTGAGACCCATTAGCGGAACCTCACTTCCTTCCAGTCATGGGCCGGACCTTCGCAGGGCTTTGCGCCAGGCGGTGGATCTTCGCCTGCGGGCACTTCAATCACCCGCACCTCTGCGATGTCGCCGCAACGGGTGTACCGGGTGCGGGTCTCCTCGAAAAATTGGACTTTGCTCATGGGAGTGCCATCTGCGCCCGGGCCTGGTCGGTCAGGGCATCTATCCGTTTAGACACCCGCTCTCCAACCAGCTCGGGGAGGGGCCGCATGATCATCAGATCCGTGCCCGTCGCGAGCGCATTGGCATAGGGCGACGTGTTGAACGTGCTGATAAGGATCCAGTGCGAGCTGGAGCGCGTGAGCTGTTGCCAGTTGCGGTAGAACGTGCCGGTCTGAAAGTTGATGATCCCGGGATGCATCGGCGGATGCGGCGAGCGAACCGAATACGGGCCGTGGGGGTTATACATCTCTCCCAACTGGGCAGTGGAGTAGGGGCCAAGGCTGGCCGTCAAAGCCCCGTCGTAGATGACCTCGCCAATCTTCCCGGCAAGAATCTGGGGGAATACCTTCATCCGCTGCGAGATTTGCTCAAGGGAAGAATAAGGATCAGATCCGCCTGCAGATGAGCCGAAGTCCACAAGATCACCCCATCAGAGCCAAGTACTCGGCCTCAACAGCGACAGCGGCAAGCGGGATCCCCTTGTCAAGGAAGTATGCGTTTGCAACGTTGCCAGGGCCAGCATCCACGTGGGCCGAGAGGATTGTGGTGTCAGGCCCGCTGATTGCCTTCAGCGCGGCGGCAAGCTGCTCGCCAGCATCTTGGATTTCCTGCCGGACTGCGGCGACACCCTTGGTCACGCCGCCTGCATCCTTCGTGCTGGTGATGTACCAAAGATGGCATTTCGACCTCAGCGTCACCCCGCCGAATCCCCACTCCTCGGTGTCTTCCATCTGCCACCAAACAGCAACGCCGTAGGGAGCCGTGAATCCTTCATCGCCTGCGGTCTTCTCAAACTGCTCCAGCAGCTGACGCCAATTCAGTCGCTCGGCGGTCATATCCTCGAAGAACTTTGTCATCCCTGTCCACGTGTCACGGGTGACATCGAGGATCTGCAGCTGGGCATCGCGTGTGCTCACGCCTTCACCCCGGGGCCAAGGGAGCGGATTGCCGGGACTCCCGAGGCTCCGAACTCACTCCAGGTCTGGCGGCCACCCACCACGGTGTACCAACCGCCGTTCTCCGGGTGACCCGGAGTGACGAGCCGAAGGAAGTAGCCATCCTCAACATCGATGGCATCATCGGCGAAATAGAACATGTCGGTGGTCAGCATGTTGTCGCGGTTCATGCGGCCAACGGGCGAGGAGCTTGCAGATTCACCCTTGGGGTCAAGCATGACCTGAACTGAGTTCGCCACCAGCTCTGCACCGACCTCCTCATCCGTGCCAGTGAGGGCATTCAGCGCGAACCCGCCAGGCTTCCAGACATCCACCCGATCGCGAAAGTACTCGCGGGCGATCTCGGTGTCGACCGGCATCTAAAGCCACTCCGAGAGATCGGGACTCTCAAGCTGGGTCACGGCAATATCGGACGCTCCAACGTTGGCGGACCCATCGGAAAACGGCGCCGGGAGAGGAATGGAGCGAAGATCTGCAACGAGTGCGTTGATCGCCTCAGATCTGTCTTCGTAAGACTTGCGAAACGGGCCAGCGGCCGAGCTGGTGGCTCGCTGCGCATACCTGGTTCGGAGCTGGCGAGCAAGGTGGATAAGGGCCTGCCGCGCGGCCATCGCGTTCAGAGCCGCGTTGATCTCCTCATCATGAAGAGCAAAGGCACTGGCATCCACATCGCCCAGGATGTTCCGGGCCGCATGGAGCGGCGAAGTCGAAACCTGCGCTAGATCGTATGTGAATGCCAATGCCGGGGTGTCCTTGAACATCAGGGGGCGAAGTTACTCGCCCGGAGCTTCTGCGTCGACCTTCTGGGTGATCGCCTTCTTGTCTGCAGCCACACCAAGAGCCTTCGCGATCGGGGAAACTTGCTCAGCCTTGAGGTTGTGGAGGTCAGCACCCTCAAGATCGCCATGCCAGACCTTGTAGCGATAGCGTCCTTCAGCAACCTGCACCCGACTGATCTTTCCGCCGCCTTTGATCGGGATCGTGAGATCAACGACTGCAGGCGTCGCCGGCTTCTCCTGGTCAGACGTGACCGCTTCCTTCACTGCGTCGGGCGACGGAGCCTTGTCCGGTTCCGATCCTTCCGCCTGAACCTCAGCAGGCACCACATCCAGGAGCTTCCAGCCTTGCGCCGAGGCGACCTGGATGACCCACTCGCGCCCATCGCTTGCGATGACCTCAACCTTCACCCCATCAATGCCGCGCAGGGTGCTTCGAATGCGCCCCTCGGCATCCGCCGCCGTGAAGCTGTCCGCCGCGTAGACCACCGCGACCGAAGGGTCGGGCGTGGAATCCGCAGGAGCAGATGGGGCGTCAGCAGGGACGATGACTCCAAGATTCAGCAAGTGCTCGCGCAATCCTGCCGGAAGCTCGGAGTCTTTCACGACCGCGTCCACCTCGAACGCGGTCGTGGCTCCAACAACTCGCCAGAGCTTCGCCATTAGAAGAGGCTCCAGCTGATGAATGCTCGGGGATGCGGGACGACCAGGCCACCATTGAAGCCCATCGTGGAGATCCCGCGCACCGGGTTCGTCTTGAACTCGAAGCTGTAGTACAGATCCGAGATGCTTTCCGAGTTGAACTGCCCGCCGCTCATGACCATGTTGTTGGCGTTTCGGGTGAACGTGTATCGCATGGGCGTCGCGCCGTCTGGGCGGACACCGATGACAATCGCCTTGCCATCCGGGATGTGCATCTGAACGACCCCGTTGTCATCCAGGTACGCACCATCCCAAACGACGAACTCAGGAAGCCCCTGCGAGGTCAGGTACTTGTTCAGCTCGACATCCGTGAGCGGGAAGGCCGACGGCGTCCCATTGAGGGCCATGAACTTCCCAAGATCGTTACCGTTGGTGTTCGCCAGGATTGTGTTCATCGTGACGCGATTCAGCAAGATCTTCGCGTTTGCGCCGAAAGATGCGCTGTTGCCGCGACCATAGTCGGTCTGCAGCTTGCGAATATCCGCCAGAGGGGTGGCGGTGGCCACAGTGCTGACGGGAATTGTGGATGCGAAGTTCTGGATCGTGAACTGCTGAGCAAGAATCGACTGACCACCCTGGAAGACGTAGTACTTCCCGGTGCGAGCAAACTCACTGATCACATTCGTGATCCGGTCGATGGCACGGTTCAGAAGCTGATCTTGATCATCTGCCTGAATTGACGTGAGATCAATGGCGTCACCATGCGTTCCGACCCGGCGGCCCAGCGTGAGCCGGTCTTCGGTGATCACAATGCTTTCACCGTAGTAGCTCGGATTCATTTGGAACTGCTTGAGGCCGGTTCGCTGGATGGTCGGGAATTCCGAATTCAGCATCCGGGCTTCCATGAGGCCACGGATATCATCCTTAACCTCCCAGATCACCGATGCCGCTTCGATCCGATCAATGGGAGCGACGAGCTGGATGATCGGGTTATCCAGGGTCGTGACCGGGAGCTTCTCACGGGCCGCAACCCGAAGCTCTGCGTTTTCTGCGTAGAGGAATTGTGCAAGTGCCATAGCTTTATCGGAGGCTCAGGAGCCCGTTTGCGGTCGTGCCGGAGATCAATCGGCCAAGGTCAGCGATTGCGTTGGCATCAACACCAGCAATCTTCGAGGTTTCCCAAATTCCGCCAGCGAAGGCAGCAGAAGCGGAAGCGAGCGTCGATCCGTGCTCGCTTCCGCCCTGGGTTCGCGCCAGGGAGACCCTGCCGTTCGGCTCCACCGAGCAAGCGTGGCGAAGGATGGCGCGGGCCACCTGTCGACCATCGCTGGCGCTGTCGTCGTACGGTCCCCAGGCTCCGTTTTGGATCCCGGCCTGGGTCGTCGAGGCGGTGAAGGCAACACCGGTCGTGTTGTCTCCCACAACAACGGTTGGCTGCGGCTTGTTCAGGAGGTCACCCGCGAACGTAATCGTCCAGGTTTGAGTCGCGAACGCCACCGTGACGTTGCCCTTGCCGATATTCGGCAGAGCTTCGAGAGCTGCCTGCACTTGGGCGCCGGTTGCATTGAACGCGAGCTGCACCGTCTTGAAGATCAGGCTTTGCCCGAACGCCAAGGTGAAGGTTCCAGCAGACGGGGTCGACGCCCGCACAACCGTTTGAATGGCGTTCTGGTTCGCCGAGGTGACCTGGCCGAGAATAGTTGGGCCAGAGAATTGACGATTGGCCTCAAGGTTGACCGGGAGATCCAGAACCATCTCCGGCTTGTACTTGGGCTGAAGGACGTCGAGGGCGAATCCGATGCTCATTACTTTTGACCTCGCAGCTTGATGACGCGCTTGCCGCCATCCGTCAGGGCAAGGATTCGATCAACCTTTGCATCCACCGATTCCTTGCGATCGGCAGGCAGGGTGAGGATCACGCCATCACCAGCAACGGTGGCGGCTTGCTCCTGAGTGACGATTGCAGACGGAGCATCGGCAAAGATCGCCTTGATCCGCTCAACCATTTGGCCAGTCTTGATTTCGCCGCTCACAGGATCCA
This sequence comes from Methyloversatilis discipulorum, assembly GCA_943371575.1. Classification (GTDB taxonomy): domain Bacteria; phylum Armatimonadota; class Fimbriimonadia; order Fimbriimonadales; family Fimbriimonadaceae; genus UphvI-Ar2. Next base: position 169,282 of record CALRVI020000001.1, read on the forward strand.
CCGAGACCTGGCCGCCGCCGTCAGCAACCACAGCGGTTGCATAGGCTTCGGCGATCTTGATCCGCTGAGCAGGAGTTGCCTTGCCCGCGCTGATTAGCCCAGAGGCAAAGCCTTCGCTCTGCGCTTTAAGAACCTGGAGAAGGACAGCATCCTTTGCCTGGTTGGCCTTGGTCAGTTCCAGCTCGGTCGATTCGAGTGTCTGGGAGAGATCATCAATTTGTGCCTGGGCGCTTGCCGCCGTGATCTCGGCATCAGGTTCGGCCACAGCCGCCTCGCCGCTATCACGACCGAAGAGCCCCGCAATCAACTGCTTGGTGTGCTTCATGTCTTCGTTTCCATTGGCCTCGGCGGCCAGTGCTCTACCTTGTTCAGACCCGGGGGCCGCAATAAGGTCAAGCAACATCTGATAAGCCTCATCTTCGGAGGCGATGGAGTCCACAAGCCCAAACACGAGGGCCTCCTTGGCGCACCAGACTTCACCGGTTGCGACTGCGGCAACGGCATCGGGCTCCATGCCGCGACCGGACTGGATGGCCCCGGAGAACGATGCCTGGATCTGATCCACGATCATCTGGAAGGACTCGAGCTGGTCATCTTCGATGGGGACGCCATCGGTGCCAACCCCCTTGTGCCTGCCCGTTGTGATGAGGTGAACCTTCACGCCAGCCGACTCATAGAGCTTGCTGGAGTCGCGGAGCACATTGAATGCGCCGATACTCCCAATCATCGAGTCCGGCTCAGCCACGATCTTCGTCGCCTGAGAAGCCACCCAGTACGCCGCGCTGGCACACATATCTGAGCAGAAAGCGAGCACCGGCTTCTTGGCGGCGAGGGCCTTGATATCGCGGGCCAACTCGGCGGTACCGGAGACCTGACCACCTGGCGAGTCGATGTAGAGGAAGAGGCCCTTCACCCTGTCATCGCGCGAGCACTCCCGCACGATTTTGCGCAGCTCAAGAGTGCTGGTACCACCAAGAGCCCATGTGCCGCTCGACATGCGCTTCGTCATCGGGCCAACGAGGCTGATGTAGGCCACACCGTCGCCCGATCCATACGCCATTTCTCCCACCGAGGCGGCAAGCTCCGGAACGCCAGCATTTTCAGCAAACGCGGTCGCAGGCAAGAGCGACAGAGCCCCAACAAAGCCCTCCGCCCGAGTTGGCTCAATACACCAGTGGGTGTCCACGCTGGAGAGCAGAGAGAGCTTGGAACCTTCCATCTACTTCTCTAGACCTCCGGCCTCTTTAGGCTCCTGCCCATCGCCTTCGTACTCGATACCGAGCCGCTCCCGGTAGACAGCTGGCCGCATGGCCTCGGGGAGACCACCGCTGGAGATCAGGGTGGAGACTGCTCCGGCGTTCGCCACAAACTCATCGCTATCCCCTCGGACAAAGCTGAACTCGGGGCAGAACTCGCCAGCGATCTCATCACCCCAGTTGTGGGCGATGAGGGGCCGGATGAGCATCTCGTTGATGACCGGCTCCCAGTGCTCCTGGATGAGCGAGATGAACGCCGTGAGGAGCGTGTCACCCTGCTCGGAGTCGGCCCTGGATCCGTGCTTGGCCTCCAGGAATGCCCGGATCGACGTCGTGAGAGCAAGTGCGTACTGCCGCCGAATGTCCTCAGCCTCGCGAAGGAAGTACTGGGTATCGCCGTTTGGCATCAATACCGTTGTGTCGGAGCCGGGCTCCGTGACAGCAATCCCCCCGGTGCCAAGTCTTTCTAGGGCCGCAGCCACTTCCGCGTTCGTCATCTCGGACGTGCCAGGGTTTTGCAGATCCTTCGGGCCACGTGTGTGGACTATTCGGCCACCGCCATACTGCACACCGAACTTCACGCGCTCTGGATCAAGTAGCTGGGCTTTCTTCCAGGGCCGGTAGCACGCTCGCAGGAGGGACTGGCCGCGGGGATCGTCATCCTTCACATCCCACGAGAAGAGGAGCAACTTGTCCCGGCCGATGAAGGATGGGACTTCGCGAGCATCTCCGATGTAGCCGACGCGAACAATGAACTGCCGACCAGGCTGGCGAGCCGTAACGCCCAGGAAATTGTTGTAGGGGTCAACCGCAAGGGCATAGTTCTCACGGGGAATCACCCGGATCGAGCGAAGGCCGCGCAGACCCTTATGCGGCCCTTGCTCAATGTCCCGGTACGTGACCTCGCAGATCACGTGACCCTTCACCAGGGCGCGGAATGACTCCGCAAGGACTTGCCCGAATCCCCTTCGGTGCTTGGCGAGTAGCTTCAGCTCTGCCTCAACAAACTTCCCGTAGATCAAGGCCTGCTCATGGCGAGCAACCTCTTCAGGGGGATCATTCGGCAGCGGCTTCGCCACCGCTGGCGAGATCAGGTAGCCACGCTCAAGGATCTGAGCCCGAAGCCCGTTGAAAAGACCCTGCAGGTCAGGATCGTTGAGCATCTGGTCATAGATGCCCATGCCGAACATCTGCTCGGCGTCATCTATGGTCTGCGGCAGGCCACGATCGGCGGTCAGGAACCCGTAGGGCTGAGAGCCGATGAGGTCAACAAAGTTGTATTGCTTCTCCTCTTGCTTGGGATCTGGGCTTGCCTTCGATTCGCTGGCCATCAGTCGGTCTAGACCGAGCGCAATTCCTACAGCTCGAAGATCGGGCTGGCGGCAACTTCAATGAACCTGGGGGCGTCACCCTGGCCCTTGATGCCAAGGTAGTCATCCACTGCCATCACGGCGTAGCGCATGCCATCCATTGCGTGATCATGGAGCTTCTGAGGAGTGTCCTCCTTCTTCTCATGCCAACTGTAGGCGTTGAGCTCCTCGCGCAGGCATGTCGGCCGCCCTTGGAGACGAAGCAGCTTGTCTGGATCCCTGACCGGCTTGCTTCCAAACATCAGCCGGGGTTTTCCGTTTCCTGCCGGTCGGAGTCGCTCCTTGACGGCTTGGATGCCCCGGTTCACATCTTTGCGGGCGGCCACGGTTCGCCTGCCGATGTATCGCTCAAGCGTGGCCCGATCTTCCGCATCGTGGTCACAGACAATCATCATCGGGGGTGGAAGACCTTCAGCCTCGGCCATGATGTCGCGGGCATGGTCTTCGACAAGGCGCCGAGTGTGATAGATCTCTCGCTCGCGGTGCATTCGTCCGTCGTGATCAACCGCCCAGCACACCCAGCTGAATGGATTGGTGTAACCAAAGTCGATTGCCCAAACCCGCATCCAGTCACCGGGATAGGTGTCGGCATCTTCGAAGTGCATAGCCGGATCGATCTCGTCGTAGATGACTCCTTCGCTTCCCACCCATCGACCGTAGCGAAGACGCTGCTTTCGGGCACCAGTGAGCTTGTCGAGCTCAGCAAGGTACTGCTTCCCGATCGGTGTCCACTCCTGCAGCTTCTGATCGAAGAGCATCGGGTTGTCTTCGTGGCGAGCGTGGATCATCCGCAGTTGACCCGAGAGGTGCCTTTGATAGATCCAGTGGGTATCCGCGTCCGGGTTGGTGTCACCCCATATCTGCTGGTAATGAAGGACGTTGTTCCGGAGGCGAGTCTTCAGGGTCTCCCAGTCGGCCACCGAGACCTCGATGGCTTCCGGCACATAGATCCGGTCGAACTCGGTTGAAAGGATCCGAGTGATCTGGTCAAGGCCACCCAGAACAACCTCCGAGCCGTTCGGATAGATGTAGCTTGATCGATTCCGCCGCGCGACGCGCTTGCCGCTTCGGCCAGCCAGGACGGGGTGCCCGACCGGGAGCACCTTGTCCTCATAGGTGACGAGGACGGATTCAGAGAGCGACTCCCGGGTTTTGCGGGCGATCAGCTGGCGAGTGCCAGGGTACTTCTCTGCGACGATGTGCAGCTTCTCAAGACTGACCCGGGTTTTGCCTGTTCCTGCTGGACCGGAGAGCATTACCTCCGATTCCCGCGCGTACATCGCTTCGATGGCAGTGCCATACGGCTGGTAGAACCGGCCCTGATCGAGTTCGCGCTCGGTCATACCTCATCCAGATCGACCCCAGCGATGACCTTGATCGAGGAGCCCGAGCCCGCGTTGACCGTGACTGCATTAGTGTCCTCTCGCTCGCGCCAGCCCGCCCGGCACTTCAGCCAGAAGATCTGAGCCGTGACGTTGCCCTTGACCGCTGTCTTGAAGAGCGATTCCACAACGAGGCTGTTTGCCTTTGCGACCCCAGAGTTCAGCTCCTCGGCGTAGTGCTTCAGGAGCGTAGGCTTTGAAACCCCGATCTCGCCGGCGATGTAATCCTGCGGCGCGCCGTAGCCTGCCAGGGCCCGGACAAGGTTGCGCTGCTCGGCGGTGGGCTCATGTTGCGGCTGGCCCCTCCCGCGTTTCTTTACGGGAGGAGCCTCCTTCTTTTGGGCAGTAAAAGAATTCCGCTTGGGCACGTGGATGTGCGCTCCTTAGAACTTCACGCCGAACTGCAAACCAAGGCCCACATCCGGGCGTGACTGCTGAGGAAAGAGCACGAATGCCCCCGCCTCGAGGAACGCCGGTCGGTAGTCAATCCGGTAGGTGATTCCAAAGCCGAAGCTCGGGGTCGTGCCCATCTTGGTCTCGTAGCCGGCCACCGCATTGAACGTGAGCCCCTTGGCGAGCCAGTCCTCTCGGAGGGCTGTATTCACCGTGGCGTACTGCTTGCCGCTGAGAGACCACTGGTAGCCCAGTGAGAAGCTCGGCGGTGACTCGGCATGAGAGGCGAGCGGGATCAAGGCAAGACAAAGAGCGAGAAGGATGGGGGATCGCTTCATGCCGCCACCGCCAGTTCGAAGCCTGGAGCAATGCCAGCACCTGCCAGGCCGCGAGAAAGGGCACGGCGAAGCATCTGGCCCCAGGAGAATTCAGCACTTGGATCGACCCTGAGTGCCGCTCGGTAGGCAAGTACATCCTCGCCGAACCCAATGAGGGCGCCTCCGAGGAAGCCGAGCCCGGTTGTAATGAGTAGATTATTCATTCTCTTTCCTTCAGGAGGCTGTCGAGGCGGCTTGCAACCGACTTGAGTTCTCCTTTGATCTCGGCCAGCACCACGTTGATGCCAGCCAAACTGTCGCGGATCTTCATCTCGCCCTTGAGGAGGTTGTCGATAGACTTCTCAGCCGCCTCGAGGCGAATCTCTGCCTCGCGAAGGCGACCATGGGTTCGGACTGCCCATGCACCGAAGGTGACGGCAAAGCCAGCCGCGGCAAGGCCGAGCGTGATCCAGTCGCTGATCTGCACGTCACGACCACCCTTCCGCTTTCGACACATGCGAGAGGATCAAGCCCCGAAGCTCGCGCATGTCGACTTTTGCGCCTGGGCAACTCTTTGAGGTTCGTGCCTTCTCCGGATAGATGCCAGCCTTCACCAGGTCATTGATCTCGCGGTGGCCAACGATGCGAAACGGATTCACCCGGAACTCATCCACCAGACCCCACCGCTGCAAGACCTGATGGCAGAGCTGGCAGAGGGCGTCCTTCTGGGCCTGGGTGAAGTCCTCGTGATCTCCGGATCCGCTGCAACAGATATGGATCGTGTCGCTGTTCGCAAATGCCGCTCCCGCTCCGGAGACGCACTCATCGCGACCTGCCTCGATGCGGCCGTCACGGCGGATGACGTGGTGGTAACCAATTCCGGCCCATCCGCGAGCGCGATGCATCGCATCGATTTCTTTTGCGCTGGGGTCAAGGACACCGAGCCGCTTGTTGTGCGAGGCGCTCGTGTGAATGACAATGCGGTTCACTATCCGCTTTGGCTTTGTTCGGGGGCTGGCCATCTACTGGTTCAGACCCGAGGGGCCAATACCCTGGGCCTGAAGCCGAGAGCGCACAGTGGCGCGAAACCAGTTCAGAAGATTGAGGAAGGTCATCGGCTCTTGACCAAGGTGAACCGCAATGGCCTCGTCTGGCATACCATCACCTGAGAGAGCAATGGCGCGGCGGATAAGCTTTTCGTCCTTGCCCATTTCCCTGGCAACCCGTTCGAACTCAGCTTCGATCACTAAGGCAAGATCTGAAGAGGCAATGAGATCCTCTGCCGGAGGATCAATGTCATCGAACATCTGCGCGTCGACGTGGTTGCGAATGCGTTCGAAGTGGCGGATGGCCTCGTTTCGCGCCGTGACACGCGCCAGGTGCTCGATTTTCCCCTTGAGCCGGTCTTCGGCAACGCACCTGCAGACAAGGGCCGTAGTCAAGTTGGCCAGGCTCTCCATCTCATCGTGATCCCGCCACCGATACTTTCGTGAGCTGAGGACTTCGACGGCCCACCCGCGCACCTGCTGGGCAAGTTCCTCGGTGATCAGGTGGGCATTCGGGCGTGGACGTGGTGCCTTCGGAGGGATGGCGGACGCGGAAGGGATGCCAGAGAGGTGGGCGGAACTCCGAACGCGGAGCGGGGGCGGCGAGAGATTGACCTCCTGCCACCCCAGAATGACTGCCATCGAGAGCTGTCCTAGCTCATTCGCGTGCATAGACCCGCTGTGCCTCCTGGCCGGTGAAGGTTTCCCAGCGACGGATTGCCGCCTCGCAGAAAATGGGCTGGATCTCCATTGCGCGAACCTTCATGCCGTAAACCTCACCTGCTATTAGTTGAGACCCGGAGCCAGAGAACGGCTCAAGGCAGATCTCGCCCTTGCGCAAGTGCTTCTGCATCGGGATTCCGAAGACGTCGATCGGCTTCTGAGTGGGGTGATCGGGCCGGGAGACCCGCATCTTGCCTTCCCAGTCCACTTGCCACACGGTGGAGGGCTGGGGGGTTAGGGCCTGCAGGCGCGGCTTCTTGCCCTTCTTCCAGCCCATTAGGCAAGGCTCATGCTGATACGAGTAGGCGGCAAAGCTCGGCACAAGCGTGGGCTTCACCCAGATGATTGTCTGATGCCAGTGGATCCCAAGGCTTGCCCAGATCTCCACGATTGTCGGCGCCCACCGCTCGCCGTGGAAGCAGTACCAGGCCGCTCTCTCATCGACAAATCCCGAGACCGCAGTGAAGACCTTTGTGAAGAACTCGCGGCCATCGGAGATATCGATCTCCCGGTACACGTTCGACCAATCCTTGCCCTGACCCGGGCGATCGTCTCCGGTGTACTTGACCACGTAGGGCGGATCCGTGGCGAGGAGCTTGGCAAGCTGGCCATCCATCAGGACGGCGAGATCCTCCGCGCTCGTTGAGTCGCCGCACATCAGGCGATGATCGCCGAGCTGCCAAACCTCACCAGGCTTCACTCGGCTTTCGGTGATTGTCTCCGGATCCACTGGGCCGGGATCCTCGCCGACCGGAACAGTCGCCGGCGTCTCGATGGAGGCAATCAGATCCTCGATGTCTCCGAGCTCGTATCCGGTGGCGGCCAGGAGGTCGGAATCGAACTCCTTGAGGATCAGCGAGAGTCGCTCCGGGTCATTCTCAGCGAGATCGCTCGTGCGGTTGTCGGCCACGGCGAAGGCCTTCGCCTCAAGCCACGAGAGGGCCGAGACGTCGATGATCGGGATGAGCCAGTCGCCGGAATCCGTGACGCCGATGTTTCCCGGAGCCGCGAGTCCAGTGGCCTTGATCTGACCCAAAGCTTTAACCGAATGGTTACCTGCGACAACGGTTCCGCGCCAGACACGAACGGCCGAGTTGAATCCGAACCGGACGATGGATTTGACGATTGCATCGACATCGCCGACGCGGTAGTTCTCGGCCCAGAGTTTGAGAGAGGAGAGAGGGGCGGTTGTTTTGATTTCACTCACAACCCACGGGACCGGTACGCGTTTCAGGATGCAACCGAGACCCATGTCTACTACACGCCGCTTGGCTTGGCTACCCAGTCCTGTGGGTCGATGAACTTCAGGGTTCGGGGGTCGAAGCCAAAGCCTGGGATGGTGAACTTCGGGCCGAATCGGCTCTTTCGGATCACGACGGTCGCTTCGTTCTCCTGATCCTTCTTCTTCACCTCAAGCGCCAGGCCTGACTTGTTGGTGATCTCCGTCCCATACCTCGCTCTGGTTCGCCCAGAGGATAGGTCTTCGGTGAGCTGGGAGCCTACAACCATGGCGCAGGTGTCGCCGAGCTTTGCCGCCGTCTTCATCAGCTGGGCTGAGACGTATGCGACCTTGTCGTTGGTCTGAATGAACTGCTTGTCCGTCTCAATCTCCTGCAGGTAGTCGACCACGACCATGTCGAAGGGCGTCTCGGCATGCTTCAGAAGGAGTTGCCTGCAGAACGTTTCGACGTGGCCAGCTCCATCCTCCGAGTCCCCGCGGTAAATAAGAATGTTCGTACCGTCGCCGAATGGATCCGACAGAACCGCTTCCGCCTCTCGCCAGCTCACTTCCTGCTCAAGGTTTGTAGGTGCCGTGCTGTATCCGGTGAGCAACTTGAAGAGCCTGCGCTTCCACTGAGCGGGCGTGAGGTCTGCAAAGATCGCGTAGCAGACATTCCCCCCCTCGAGGGCCACGTGCCACGCCATCTGGGTCATGAAGAGGGTTTTGCCAACGCCGGTGCCCGCCTGGACAATCGTCACCTGCCCACCTGGGAGTCCTCTGCAGCTGATCGAGGATTCTATCGAGGGGAAGCCGACCTTGATGCCCCGCTCGCTGCGGCTGATGTCGACCTCTGTGAGCCGTTGCCACGGGTCATTCTTGGTCGACCATCGCGCCAGCGGCTCAATGTGGGACAGAGCCCTCGTCACCAATTCATCAGGGCTGTACTCGCATGCCTGGATATCCGTGAGGATGTCGTTGGCCCTCTTAGAGAGCGACCTGAGCACGGCCTTCGCCCGGACGATGCCTGCGTAGTACTCGGCGTTCGCCGCGCTGGGCACGGTCTCGCCGATCTGCACGAGGTAATCGATTCCGCCGACCTCGTCGAGCTTTCCCTCGCGGATCAGCTGATCCTTGAGGGTCACCAGGTCGACCTGGGTGCCGGAGGTGTGTAGGCTCCTGATCGCGCCAAAGATCACCTGGTGGGCTGGCACGTAGAACTCCTCCATACGCAGATCTGCGAGAACCTTTTCGATTGCTCGCTCGCTCAGGATCATCGCCCCAAGGGTGGACATTTCCGCTTCCGAGCTGTACGACGGGAGGATGCCGGCTTTCGCTGGCGCGTGGGTACTCCGCCGCGCAGCCATCAGCAGACCTCCAAGCCCGCTGGCCTGACCGGTGGAAGGTTTTCCCCTGGAGCCTGGCGAGCCTTGGCTTGCTCAGCTTCGCGGTACCGGAGCCGAACGACCTTCTCGACGTACTCGCGAAGGATGTCGGGGGCAGACCTGGCGAAGGTGGATTTTTGCTTCATCGAGGGCATTTCCGCGAACTTGTCGCGGGCTCCGCAGGCCACGTTCAGCCACTCGTCTGGCCGAATCCAGCGGTTCAGGGTGATCAGCTCCGCGACGTACCGAACCTGATCCTCCCGCGCACCGCTCGCCCTTTGGCAAGCAGGAACCTCCTGGAGAACTTTCCAACACGATTCCGCCAAGGGGAGCACATTTAGATCCGCGCCCGCATCCGTGTGTGGGTTTGTTTTGTTTGTTAGTTCTGACTCTGACTTTGACTCTGACTCTAACTTAGGTTTCGTTTGGGTTTCGTTTGGGTTTTCAAAAACCTCACTTTTTGCCCCATTTTCAAAACCGTTCGGTTTTTTCTGGGTTTCGATTTCAAAACCGTTCGGTTTCGTTTGGGTTTCCGTTTGGGTTTTTGGTGGCCTTCCACCCTTCCCTCCGTTCTCCTTGTTCTTCGCGACTTTGAGGAGGGCTTCGATGCGGTCTCGCTCCATCCGCGGGTTACGGCGGTGGCCATCCTCGCACAAGGGAAATGCCCGATCGAGAACCTTGGCAAAGCCTGCCCACTCCTCTTCGGAGGCCCTAACCATTTGGCGGAGCAGGGCCTCGTCATCCTCCAGGTAGCCGTCTTCCCACTGAACGTCGAGGAGGGCCATATAGATCGCGCGTCCGGCCAGGCTGAGGCGGCGAACCGTGCTGGATGACTCCCAGTCAGCTGGGCAGTGGGGTCGGTAGTGAAGCGGTGAGGGCATCTAGAACATCACCTGCTGTCCGCTTGTGACTTCCGCGAGGCGCCGCCGCGCCGTGTTCAGAGCCGCGCCGTTACCCTTGATGATCTCGATGGCCATCGAGGCGACCGCGCGATCGGGCTCGCACCCCATCTCCGTGGCGAGGAGGGCCAGGAAGGCCGGGAGGTCAATGTCTCCCGGCGTGAGCTTCTCCAGATAGGCTTCCTGCGCCTCCGTCATGTCCTGCCCCCTCATCAGGGGGATCATCTTGTTTGAACTCAAATCCATACCGAACACATTCATGCGTGGTGGGCCTCCGAAATGGTCACTCGAACCCCCATTTGGCCCTGAGATTCGGCGTGGGAAAAGATGTCGATGCCCCCGAGGCGGACGAATTTGCGCGAGTCGCCCGGGATAACACCATGGTCGACCAGGGCATCCTGGAAAGCTTTCATGGCGCGGATCGCGTTGTCGTAGTCGCGCGGGCGGTACCTGCCGTCAGGAATGCGCTTGCCCCTGGCCCGTAGCTGGTGGGTGAAGTACTCGTACTTGATCACCACAGGGGTTCGGAGCGGCACTGCTGGGCGGGCCGAACGAATCGCGGGGGCGACGTCCTGCTTATATTCAAGCGTTGCCTTCGCCCTTGCCCCGAAGTGCACCCGGGAGTTGCCTCCCAGGTCTTTCGGTGGCAAGGGGATCGAGAGCACGATTTGCCGGGGCTCCGGAATTGGGGCTGGTTTTAGGGGCGAGCTCATTCAGCCTGTCAACTCCTCCTCGAAAAGTGGCGGCGCGTTTTGCTTCTCATCAGCCTCAGCCAGGTTCTTGAGCAGGTTACGAATTGCCCTCATTCGTTCGTTCTGTCGATCCGCCTGGTCTTGGGTGAGCTTTCCTTGCGCAATGAGCCGGGGGTACACCCGGTCTCTCTGTGCGAGTTCTCGGCCTGCTTCAGTAAGCATTTGGCGAAACGTGATCATCAGCTTCGCTCCTCGTGCTCGTCGCCCGGGTCGCGGTTTGTGATCACCTCGGGCCTGATCTCATCCAGTCCCACCAAAAGGTCGAAGTGCTCGCGCTGGGAGTCGCGAACCGTAGCGATGCTTCCGTCGATCCGGAGGAGAATTCCCCGCGTTCCGTTGGCCAGAATGACCAGATCGCCCGGCTTCACGAGTTCGCCCTCCGCGCCTTCTTCATGGCCTTCCGGTAGGCTTTCCCGGTCATCCCGAGCGACTTTCTGTAATGTCGTGCCTGGCGGCGTTCGGACGGAATAGTTAGCCTATACCAGCCACCCATGTCCGGCTCGGTCTCGCTCGCTGGAAGGGGAACGAGCCCTTTCGCTTGCAAAACGGCCGAGAGCGCAATCGCTCCGATTGATGGGTAGAAGTTCTTCACGAGCCTGCCTCCTCAGCCTGGCTGGCGAATGACTTCCAGTCCTCTCCGAACTCATCGTTCATCACTTCGGGGAGGCCAAGCCGGAGCTTCTTCCACTGCTCCTCCGTGATCTCATCCACCGAAGTCAGACCAGGCTCGCCCAGGATCGTGTCCCACGATGCCAGGTTGATCCCTGCGAACTTCGGATTGTCCAGCGCGGGAAGACCATGCTTGGCGTGGGCCGTGTTGTAGGCCTTGCGCTCCTTGCCAATCTCAGGGGTCGCCGGGGCAGTCGCCGCCGGAACAGGGGTCTCGACCGGAACCTCGATGAAGTCCGCCTCAATGCTCGGGATCACCCCTTCCGTCAGATAGGCCACAACTTCCTGGGCTGTCTTGCATCCCACGTCGCGGGCCTCAATGATGAGGAGCGAGGGGTCTCCAGTGCTCAAGGCGCGGATGATCTCGAAGTCCGCCTTGCTCATCTGGATATCCTTGATGAAGGCCGTGGATTCCGCCCGCTTGCTCCGAAGGACTTCGGCATTCGCGGCGGCCTCCATTGAGCTCATGGTGGTTGCCTGGGTCATTTCGTCAGCGGTGTAGAGCCCGCTGGTCTCGCTCGGGAAGGCTTTGCGAAGCGCGAGGGCCTCGGCAACCTTGGCGATCATGACGTCCGGCATCTTGCCCCAGAGGCCAATCACCTTGCCTTCCTTACCGGTCTGCACGTAGCTTTCGAACCGCGCGGTGGCAAAGAGCGGCTGATCGAATCCTTGGCGCATCACGCCAACCTTTGCCGCTCTGGGCGCGGTGGGCTTCAGCCAGATTTCTTGCCAGACCCCATCATCGCCACACCACCAAGGGCCAACCTGGCCTCGGTACTCACCCGTGCGCTGGGCAATCAGGCGAAGCCCATCAATGGAGAGCTGGATGGTCATCACCTCGCGGCTCTGCTTGCTGTCGTATCGCTTGATCGCGTAGATTTGGCGGGCAAAGGGGTCAAGGCCCGTGCGCTTGCACTGGGCAATAAAGAGGTTCAGCTCGTCGTCGGTCGTGCCCTGCGCAATGGTGCGCTTGATCAGGTCGACCTGGGAATCACTGAAGTGAACCAGCGCACCGCTTGCGGCTTGGGCTGGAACGATCTGTGTGTCTTGCGTTTGTTCGCTCATTTTCCTGTAGGTTGTGGGGGTCAGGGGAGAGCGGGTATCCTTGCTGTCGATAACCAAGGCACCCTCTCCGGAGGGGGTCGTCTACTGGGCCTCTGGAGTAGTGATCCGTGGGGCCCTTTTCTTTTTCCGGGTCAGGTGGTAGCGCACTGTGTCCGCTGGCCAGCCTGTCTTCTCTTCGATCTGCGTGTACGAGAGCTGAGCAATTTCCCGGAGCTGACGCCAACCCTCGACCAGGTCGGACGTCACCCTTGTCGGCCTACCCATCTTCTGGGCTCTTCCTTCGCTCATGCGGTCATTATTACCGGACTTTCACCGGATTGCAACCAAAACGCGAAAAAATCCCGAATAATCCCGCAAGTATGTTGGTAGCGATGGCAGATCCGCGCATCGCGCAAATCGAGAAACTCCTCACGGGCTCTGGGAAGAGCGTCCGCTGGCTTGCCCAGCAGGTTGGGTCGACAGACACGACCGTGGCGCACATCCTGAACGGTGAAACGCGGAATCCGCGAGACCCCGGCATCATTGCCAGGATGCTTGATGCCCTCGATCAGGTACCAACCACGGGTGAGCGGGTCAGGCTCGCGCCAAGGGGGATGAGAGTCATTCCGGTCGCATCAACGATCATGGCTGGCCCGCCCAGCATGAACATGGCGGATATAGAGTACGAGGAGGTTCCAGACTGGGGTCTGGAATTTGAGCGTTGGGGAAGGACAATCGAAGGAGAGTCAATGCTTCCCGTGTTCCGACCTGGCGACATCGCAATATTCGAAAACCGGCGAGCGGAGAATGGTCACGTCGTTCACGCGTTCAAAGATGGTGAAGATTGCATCAAGGTTCTCCGGTACAAGGGGGACGTGGCCGAGCTCCACAGCTTCAACTCCGAGATGACCCCCTTTTCCGCTGAAGGCTGGGCTTCTAAGGGGGTCTGTGTGGGTCGCATTCGGTACAAGCAGTACCGAATCCGTGAGTTCACCGACTTTCCGTCAGGCCTCTCGTGGGCCATGAGGGAATTCGACTGATCACCGGGCCTGAAAACTTTTTTTGATATTTTCACCGCGCATATCTTGACACGCGGTAAAAATCCGGTAATAATGATTCTGCGGTTGTCACTACCAGCCGCGGAGTCAAGAAATGACCACGAAAACGAAGACGGCGGTTGGTTATCCCGCTACACTCGACCTCGCAGGGCTGATCGCCCTCGCAATCACCAAGCCGTACAAGCCCGCCCGGGTGGACGGAGCCCTCGCCGAAGTCAACAAGATTGCTGGCGACCAGCTCATCACCATCTGGATCAGCGGCATGCTGACCCGAGCCGAGATCGAGGAGGCCAAGGCCAAGATCCAAAGCGATCCTCACATCGCCAAAGTCATCGACGGCTGGGCAGACTCCGGCCTCGGTCGCACAGTGGTCGACGCAGTCATCTGCAAGTCCGCCCTCGCCGAGGTGAGCGACGAGCCGAAGATCACGACGGGATTCGACCAGCGAGAGCAGAAGTTCTTCGCGGAAGCTCGATGGGCAAACGCCACGGAGCACGGCGACCTGGTTCGAGCCACCCGCTTCGGCGAGACGCTCGCAGAGGCCACGGCAAAGCTGAGCCGAGACTTCGGACTGGAGGTAGCGGCGTGAGCAAGCCCGCTGCCCTCAACCCGAGGGTTTCCGAGACGTACGAGACAATCCGGTCGCTTTCGGCCGGACACCTCGCTCATTTCACTCACTTTGACCACGGCACGTTCCTCTACGAGATCGGGGTAGAGGCCGGGAACATCGCCCTCGAACTGCAGCTTAAGTTCAAGCCCGATGCAGAAACGCTCCGGAACAGCTTCCTCACGCGAGCGGTTGTTCTCCAGCCCTTCGACGAGCAGTTCCGGAGCGCGGAGCTGTACGCAGGAACCAGGCTCAGCATTTTCGACCACACGGAATCGGAAACCACGACGTTCACTCTCGCCTCGGATGGAGAGTGGGTCGAGTACGGCTTCGAGGGCAAGGAGAGCGACCAGTGAGACGGCGAAAGCGGTTCGCGATCGCGACGGATCATTTGACCATCGGGGGCTCCGGACAAATAGTCCGGAGCTACTACAAGGTTCCTCGCTCGAATCCCACTTCAACCGCCTGGGCGCTCTCGGAGGCCGGCGCGACAACCTATTCGAGCTATTCCGCCGCAGCCCGGGTGGCGGATCGGATTCAGGCACAGCACCAGAACCGTTTGCGCGTGATTGAGGTGCGGGCCTGATGCCGGTCGCCACCAAGCACGAGATCGTCACGGGCTTCGACCCGGTGGCGGGCGAGTTCTGGGCTTCCGTCCAGATCCCCGTTCCCGGGCGACGGCTTCCGGCGCGGATCAAGGCATCGGGCACGCTGCCGAACATGGCCCTGGATCGCCTCCGCCACCTCGCGCACATTGATGTCTCGCCGCGCATGGAGCGAGCAAGGCCGCTGGGAACCAAGAGCGCCGACCAGTGGGAGATCATGGACGGCCTCAACTTCAGCCTCGACGACCCCCTGACCCTGGCAGAGGCCAAGGCTAAGAAGACGGCCTCACGCCGACTTCGCGCATTGGTCTGCTACATGGCGGACGCGACGCCCCGTGACGGCACAACGATGGCCCTCGTCGATGACCCCCGGTGGGAGTCGCTGCAGCTCTACAGCTGGCCCGTGGCTGCTCAGGGTCGCGTCGTGTTCGCGGTTCGCCCATTCGGCAGCTGGGGCAAGGTGTACGCGACCGAGGAGTTCCCAGCTGGCCTGGCCGCAATGGCGCAGGATCGGCTGAACAATCGAATCGGCCGCCCCGAGTTTTCCGATGCGGAGATCCAGGAAGGTCGCAGGGCACTGGAAGTCTTCCGGAGGATGGCGCGATGAGTCGCCAACCGGAAACCTACGAAGTCCTGAGCGAGATGAAGTCTCAGCGCGAGGCCCTCATGATCGAACGCCGCCGAGCCAAGGCCAAGTGTCGAACCATGCGCCGGTCAGTCCTGATCCTGGGCTGGATCGGTCTGGCCTGGCTCGCCCAGGTCGCCATCCAAATGCACACAGGGATCAACATCTTCGACTTCGAGGGCATCGGCCCGAACGGCTGGAGGTACGAGCAGTGAGCATCCCGGTCGGATACGAGGCCGAGCTCCGCTGGCCCGAGGACGTGCCGATGAACTGGGAGCCGAAGGATTCACGGTTCGGAACGCACAGCCTGGCAAACGCGATCAGCTGGGTTGCCAACGAGGCCATGCACCTCGGAGCGAAGGAGATCACGTTTACCGGCGCGATGAAGCTGGGCAAGCGTGGCCAGCCAATGGAGGATGCGCGACAACGCGGCCCGATCGCGGTTTGGTACACGACCGATGAGACGCCAAATCCGGTGTGCATCGCGATCGGGGAGTACCACTACTTGGTCGACAACCTCTGGGCGGTCGGACACACCCTCGCCGCCATGCGCACGATCCGGCGCCACGCCGGCGACTGGGCCGCGCGGCAATCCCAACAAGGATTCGCCGCCCTGCCTCCCAAGCGCAGGTGGTGGGAGATTCTTGGCGTCACCAAGGACTCCCCGCGCGAAGTTGTGGAGGCCGCGTATCGTGCGCTTGCCCGCAAGGCTCACCCCGACCAGGGTGGAAACCACGAGGCGATGACCATCCTCAATGCCGCCATCGATGAGTTTCGATCCGGAGGTGGCGAATGAGCCAGCGCAAGGAGATCCGCAGCGAGGTGATCTGGATCGCATGCGTGGTCATCTGCTCACTGCTGACGGGTTCGATCGGCTGGCAGTCCGGCCAAGCCTTCGAGGAAGAGAAGCACGTTGGCCTCATGACTCCCGAGCGGTGCCAAGAGCTGATCAGCCAGGCTCGCCAGTTCGAGCGAGATCAGGCAAAGGCCCGGATCGATCACGCGATGAAGGAGGAGCGATGAGCGCTCTCCTCCATGTTTCCCACTGGATCCCCGACATCCTCGCCGACTTACAGCCAACCAATCAGTGCAGCAATTACCCCGGAGCCCGTTGTCCTCTCCTGGGCTTTCGGGGGCTTTTCCTGCCACGACAGAGCAATCTCATGAACGAAAACGAGAAGAAAGCAACCCGCCGCGCGGCCATCTTGGTCGTGGCGGCTCTCAACCACAGCTTCAGTGGCGACAAGCCGACCGAAGCATTCGACCGAGCCGAAGCCTTTGTGGCTGAGGCCGAAAATCGGGGATATGACCCCGTCAGCATCGCCCAGGGCGTGACGGAGGTGCTCGCGTGAGCGAAGCCGCCGTCCTGGTTCAACCCCAGGAAGAATCCACCAGCCGCGAGATCGTGGTCGGGGAGTACGTCCTCGATGCTGACACCGGCGAGATCCTGCGCCCCTACATCGCAGAAGGCTTTTCCGTCAAGGATCAGGCTTCGTTCGACTGGGTCCTGAAAAAGATCCTCGATGCCGAGACCGACATGAACGCCCGGCAGATGAAGCACAACTTCATCCTCGAGCAGATGAAAGCTGAGATGAAACAGGCTCGGTCGCGGGTGGAGTGGCTCAAGGGTCGGTTCGGGCCGGAGCTTGAAGCGTACGCATTGCAACTGATCGAGGAGGAGCAAGCCCAGCGACCAGGCAAGAACGTTTCGAAGACGATCAAGTCGCTCTTTGGCAAGGTGTCATTCCGAACCGTCGCCGGTCGGCTGAAAGTCAAGGATGCTGAGAAGGCCCTGGCCTGGGCGAAGCAGTACTTCGAGCCTGCGGTGAAGACGGAGGAAACGTTCCTGATCAGCTTGGTTCCCGAACCTGTAAAAGAGGAGCTGGTTCGGACGCTGAAGGATCCGGATCTGATTGCCGAGCTTGATAAGGAAATCCCGGGATATGTCGAACAGGTCGCGAGTGTGTTCGAATACCAAGAACCGCGAGAGGAGTTCGACATCAAGGCGGGGGGTTCCAAGTGAGCCTGAAAGCAGTAGTCAAACCGGGAATCTCTGGATACGGCCCTCGCGGAAACATGCTGGTCGCGACCCTGCTCGATCGGGCGATGAAGGGCCGATCTGAGGCGATCTCACTGGCCGAGCTAGCCG
Organism: Methyloversatilis discipulorum; assembly: GCA_943371575.1. GTDB lineage: Bacteria > Armatimonadota > Fimbriimonadia > Fimbriimonadales > Fimbriimonadaceae > UphvI-Ar2. The sequence continues at coordinate 186,781 of CALRVI020000001.1, forward strand.
CGGCGATGGATGTCACGACCGCTGATCTTCGCTCTGAACTTGAGCGGCTCTCCTTCGAAGGTGTCATCGCCAAGGACGGCTTGCTCGCGTGGGATGAGGTCAGCTCCGTGAGTCTGGGCATGCCAACGATCAACGTGATGCTCCTGCAGGGCTCGCTGCCGCAGGTGAATGAGCAGGCGAGGGGGGAGCCAGCCCATGACTTCGGAGACAAGCTGGATCTTCTGATTGAGCAGGATCGGATCTCATTCGAGTGCGGATGGGCGGACGGCGAGCGGTTCTGGTGGCGAGTCGGCTGCGTTGCCGATCAGGAATCCGACTGCGTCGTGCTGAGCGCAATGCGCGAGCTCTGGAATTCGGAGACGGCGCCGCTCGAACCCGCCCACGTGGATGACGATGGCACCGTCTGGGTGCCACTTGTCGAGGCAAGGAAGTTCGGGCCGAGTGAATTCGGCGAGGCCGGAGCAAGAGAGGAGGCCCTCGCCTGGCTCCGTGAAATGCTCGAGGGATTCGACCCGGACGACGAGCAACGTGCATTCCACGGTTTGAAGCCCGCTCCTGTTGCTCACGCTCTCAGTGACATCGACCCGCTCCACCATGAATCCCCGGAGATCCCGGAGAGCATCGACGACGAGACCGAGGCAGAAGCCAAGCCTAAGGGCCGAAGAAAGAAGGCGAGCTGACATGATGAGTCCCTTGATGTCGGAGCAAGCCGCGATGGAGTACCTGGGGGTCGATAAGAAAGGCCTCAGGAAACTCATCGCATCGCGATTGCTCGCGTGGCATCAAGGGACTCGTACTTTTGCCAGAGTGCAGGTTGAAAGCCTGGCTCGGCGCATTGAAGAGGAGATACTAGGCGATCATGAGAGTGCGGTGGGATCAGTCGAACAGACGCTGGGAAGCATCGGTGGGGAGCGGGAAGAACCGAGTCTGGTTCCGATCCAAGGTGGAAGGCGAGATCGGGAAGCTGGCAGTTATCGCGAAGCTGCAAGAATATCTTGAGCCGCCCGAAGTGGCTCCCGGCACACTCGCCGAGTTCGTTGAGAAGGTCTGGTGGCCAACCGCAAAGCCGACTCTCTCAGACCGTTCGGTGGAAAGCTACCTCTCGATTTACAATCACCACATCAGGTCAATCGAGGCCCACCGCTTGGTGGATTTGAGGCTCCCGATTCTCCAACAGTGGATCAGCGAGATTGGCAGGACTCGGGCACCGAAGACGACGGTCTCGATTTACGGCGTTCTCCGCACAATCCTCCAGATGGCATACGACCTTGGTGACTACCCGCACCGAGATTTTGAACGGGTGAAGCTCCCCTCGATCCCGAAGAAGACGAACGTTCAGGCTCTTTCGCCAGAAGAGATCAAAAAGCTGCTTGCGGCCGCAAAAGGCAAGAGCATCGAGGGGCCAATCTGGGCGGCTGCGTTCCTTGGCCTTCGACGTGGCGAGGTCGCTGGCCTCAAGGTCCCGCATATCAACCTTCTGGATGACCGGGCCATCATCACAGTGACGGACAACCGTCAATCGAAGGGGCGCGAGGGCAGATTGAAGTCGAAGGCGGCAGGTGAAACCAGGCGCATTGCTGTGCCCCGACCATTTGGTGAAAAGCTGCTCTCCTTCTCTCGGCCAGGCTCCATGTATCTCTTCACCGTGCAGGAAGGAAAGCCGATCGCTCCGGATTCCCTCACCAAAGCAGTGCCGGAGCTCTGTGAGAAGGCCGGGATCCAGAAAGTGAACTTCCACGCCCTTCGCCACTCATGCGCATCGAACCTCCGATCATCTGGTGTTCCGGAGAGCATGATCAAAGACATTCTTGGCCACAGCGGCCTGGCGATGACCGCGCACTACCTCCATACGAGGGATCAAGAGATGGTGGACGCTTTTGCGCGGGTGAATCTCGACGCCTGACGGGGTGATGTCACCCCCAAGAGGAAAATGTGTCACCCCTGGGGGGGGTCTAGGTTCAAAATATGGAGCCCCCGACGAGAATTGAACTCGTGACCTCTCCCTTACCAAGGGAACGCTCTGCCGCTGAGCTACGGGGGCTCGTGTTGTCGCTATTCAGTTAAAAGCGTGGGTGGTGGGGAGTGCAGGATTCGAACCTGCGAAGGCGTTCGCCGACAGATTTACAGTCTGTTCCCATTGGCCACTCGGGCAACTCCCCACGCGGACGATCAAGATACCCGGTCCGATCCGGGCATCCCACCAAAATCATTCCACGATAGGACGCAGGACCGGGTCTTTTCCCGTACAATGAGGTCAAAGGGATGCATCAACCACCGCCACCCCCGCCTCGCTCCAGCAATCGGGGCCTCATCATCCTGTTCGGATTCCTCGGCGTCTGCGCGCTCGCCGGATGCGTCGCCCTTGGCCTCATTGGCAACTCTGTCCTCAACCGTGTCCAGGAGTCCCTCCTCACTTCCGAGGGCGAAATCGAGCCTGATCCCACCTTCGTCAAGGCCCGCACCCCGCAAGAAGTCGCCAATCGGGCCTATTGCATCCGTGCCGTACTCGCCTACGAGCGCGTGGTGGCAGCAAACCATACCGATAGCGCCATCCCGCCCCGCGAACTCGCCCTCATAGATCAAGCCATCGCCGACCCCTCCGCAGGCGTCACCCCATACGAACGTGACCTCTTCAGCACGAGTATCTCGAGCGATAAGATCGGGGCAAACCTCAACTACAGTCACCACGCGCTCGCGGCCTTTGCTTGGGTTCTCGGCCATACCGACACGCTCCCGTCACCGATCTCCCAGCGGCCCGCGCTTGCCGATATTCTCAAAGACCCCCAGAACCTCAAGCCCCTGCGGGCATCCACCCGGCTCCGCTCACGAGACGAGATCTTGGCCGTGGCGCGGAAGCAACAATTCCTCTACTACCGACTCTGCTTCGAACTGGATTACCGCGAATCCCTCGCTCAGATCTCTGGAGAACGGCTCAGCGATGGGCTTCTCGAGGAAGAAGAGGGTCTCAAAATCTATCCTGATCGTCGGAATGGCGATCTCATTGTCGGCACCTCAACAGTGACCACCCTTTCAAAATCCCTCCTCCGCTCCGTGGCCGATGCCAACTACGCTCAACTCCTTGTTCTCACCTGGGCACTCGGCTGGGGAGAGGAATGGGACGAGACGATCGTCCATCACCGTGCCTACTTGCCCGACGATGCTCTTGCGCAGGAAAGCCGTTAGCCACAGACCTCAAAATCGCCCCAGAATCTGCGTAGAATAGAACGATATGGCAAAGACGCTGTTCGACAAGGTGTGGGAGAGCCACGTGGTGTGCAACCTCCCGGGCGGAGGATCGCTCCTCTACATCGACCGGCACCTTGTCCACGAGGTCACCTCGCCGCAAGCCTTCGATGGCCTCCGCGAAGCCCAGCGTCCCGTCCGCCGCCCCGATCTCACTTTCGCCACCGTCGATCACAACGTCCCCACCGATGGCCGCGCCATCGACGAAAGCACCCTCAGCGGCCAGCAGCTCGCCGCTCTGGATAAAAACGCCAAGGAGTTTGGCATCCCCCTCTTCGGCTACGATGACCCGCGCCAAGGCATTGTCCACGTCATCGGCCCCGAACTGGGCATCACGCTGCCCGGACTCACCATTGTCTGCGGAGACAGCCACACCTCCACCCACGGAGCCTTCGGCGCACTTGCCTTCGGTATTGGAACCAGCGAGGTCGAGCATGTTCTTGCCACCCAAACGCTCCGCGCCAGCAAAAAGCCCAAGTCGCTTGGAATCGAAACCACAGGTCGCCTCGGGCACGGAGTCACGGCAAAGGACATCATCCTCGCCATCATCCGCAAGCTCGGAGCGGGTGGAGCCACGGGCTACGTCGCCGAATATCGCGGTGAAGCCATCCAGGCTCTCGGCATGAGCGGCCGCATGACGATCTGCAACATGAGCATCGAAATGGGTGCCCGTGCCGGCATGATCGCCCCCGACGACACGACCTTCGAGTTCATTGCCGTCAAGGATCGCCCCTTTGCCCCCAAAGGCGAGGCGTTCGAGCGCATGGTCGCCCACGCCCGCACCCTCCCGACCGAAGCCGGAGCCACCTTCGACCGCCTCGAAACCCTCGATGTCAATGCCCTAGTACCGCAAGTCAGCTGGGGAACCACTCCTGCCATGACGGTGGACATCACGGGCGAAATCCCCGAACCCCGCGATGCCGCCGAAGCTCGCGCCCAGATGTACATGGGCCTCAAACCCGGGACGGCGATGCAGGATCTGGAGATCAACACCGTCTTCATCGGCAGCTGCACCAATTCTCGCATCGAGGATCTGCGCGAAGCTGCCACCGTGGTTCAGGGCCGTAAAGTGGCAAGCGGAGTCCGCGCGATGGTCGTGCCAGGTTCCGCGTCGGTTCGCGCTCTGGCGGAGCAAGAAGGTCTGGATGAAGTCTTCAAGGCGGCAGGGTTCGAGTGGCACCGCGCCGGATGCTCGATGTGCCTCGGCATGAACGGCGACATCCTGCGTCCCCAGCAAAGGAGTGCCAGCACCAGCAATCGCCCCTACGAAGGCCGCCAAGGCCCCGGCAGCCGAACCCACCTCGTCAGCCCAATCACTGCGGCGGCCACCGCGCTCACAGGTCGTCTCGCCGATCCGCGCGAACTGCTCTGAGCGGGGCTCACTTCGGGCGGGAGTCTTCCGAGGCTTTCATCGCCCGATCAATCTTCGCGACGTACAGCCACAGGCCGACGAACACGAGAATCGGGGGAATCATGGTGAGAATCTGAGAGGTGGTCATCGAGGTTTTCCAGTGCGCGGGTATGAAGCTCTTGCCTCACACGGAGGCCATAGACGAAGAAAGCGAGAAGAAGGAGCGCGGCTCCGTTGCCCCAAAGGCCAATCTGATTGGCAAGGTCAAGTTCACCTTTGGGAATGGTCGTGGATGGGTGCAACGACTGTTGGGCAACGTGGGGCAAACGCGGGTACACGAAGATCAAAAACATTGCCGGTAGCAACAGGGCGGTCGCATAGGCTGCCGTGGTCTTGTCGCGTTTCTCCAAGTCAGTGAAGGCCCCGCGAAGGCCGAGCAAAGCTAAGTAGCCAAGCAGAACGATCAGGAAGGAGGTCTGTCTCGGATCGTTGTGCCACCACTCGCCCCACTGCACTCGGCTAAAAAGAATCCCCGTTGCCATCGTGAAAACAGCGAACAAAGCCCCCAGCTCAACCGCAGCATGGAGTCTCGCTCGGTGGAGTTCCCGACCCTTGCCGAGCACCTGTAAACCAGCCCATGCAGCGATGAAAAAGAAGATCGAAGCAGCTAGCGCGCTGGGAACATGGGTGAACATGATCCTCGCCATCGCAGGATCACGAAATCCTCGTGCATCTGGAACGAGGAATATGTAGCCGGTCATCACCACACCCAGCAGTCCGGCAATCAGAAGTCGCGGGTTCATCGACCCTCCCATTGTGATTCCGCCGCGCCCTGGCCTTGCGGGCCTTTTCGGTCTTCCGTATTGGCCTCATTCCAGAGAGATTCCGCCAAAAACGGCCCGAGCCCGATCGGGGCAATGGCGTAGCCCAGCAGCCCAATAAGGTTGATGAATCCCCCGTTCAGGGTTCCTTCGCCGAACGCAACCCGCAGGAGCCCAACCCCCATGAAAACAAGCGGAAAGGTGAGCGGCAGCGAGATCACTCCAGCGAGAATCCACCGGTTCGCCGCTCCCATCACCAGGCTCCCCGCGATGCAGAGCACATTGGAGGCGGCGATCCCAAACAAGATCGTCCCCACCCAGTAGAGCCAGGGAATCTTGAGCTCCGGCGCAACCATCGCGACATAAATCGCCCCCACCATCAGGGAAATCAGAATCATTTGCGCGGCGGCAAAGAGGAGCTTCCCGAGGAAAATCGACGTCGGACTGGCCCACTGTCGGTAAAGATCAAAGGTGCCCTGCTCTTGCTCGGCAATAAAGATCCGTGGAATCGCCACCGTGCTCACGAAGAGCAGAATCACACTGAGCAGCCCCGCCGCCAGCCCCGGGCCTGGTTTTTCGATGCTGGAGGCAAATCCGCATGCCGCGACGGCCATCAAGCCGAAAAGTCCCGAAGTCGTGATGCCCTGCTTGGCGCGGAGTTCAGCCGTGAACTCCTTCTTCAGAGCGGTGATCCAAGGTGGTGTCATAGCCACACCCCCCATCTCGTCTGGGCTTCAAACAATGCCCATCCCGGGTGCCCCGATCCCTTCAGGGTCGGGAACCACAGACCCTCGATCGTCGCCCTCCCCAAAATCTCCGATTTGGGGGAGGGTGCCCCAACGGGGCGGGAGGGGGAAACCGTACTCGGCTGGGCGTTAGCCCAGTCGAGCCCGAAGACCACTTGTTCAAATCGGGCCTGCGGCCCCCGAATCCTCTGCGAGGATTCGGATTGCCCCCTCCCGGCCTTCGGCCACCCTCCCCCGACGGGAGTCGGTGGCGGGCGAAACTTAAGAGTCGGTCGACTCTCCCGAGGCACGGAAGCTCCCAATAGCTTTCCAAACCCTGTGTGCCCCGATCCCTTCAGCGTCGGGATCTTGAGAGCCCTCTCCGAGCTTGCCTCGGGGAGGGTCGGCGATAGCCGGGGAGGGGCCGCCCACCACAGACTCTCAATCGACGCCCTCGCCAATGTCTCCGATTTGGGGGAGGGTGCCCCAACGGGGCGGGAGGGGGAAACCGTACTCGACCGGGCGTTAGCCCAGTCGAGCCCGAAGACCACTTGTTCAAATCGGGCCTGCGGCCCCCGAATCCTCTGCGAGGATTCGGAATTCCCCCTCCCGGCCTTTGACCACCCTCCCCCGACGGGAGTCGGTGGCGGGCGAAATTTGTGGGTTGCCCGTCCCGATCCAGACCCCAGCAAATCCGAAACAACCGCCCAACTCGGCTGCCCCGATCCCTTCAGGGTCGGGATCCTCCAACTAACATCCGAGGATCTCCCGGGCCTGTCACTAACCAGGGTGAGAGCCTCACTCGTCCCGACCCTAAAGGGATCGGGGCACGCAGGTTTCTGCTGACCCTCAATCGACGCCCTCCCCAAAATCTCCGCTTGAAGGGAGACTGCCGCCACAGGCCGAGAACCTCGCAAACCTTCACCCCAAATCGAGCTCATGGGTTGCCCACCTCCTATCCTCCGGATCGTTGGTGGCGATCAGGCACGCCCCCGCGAACCCCTGAACCACCGCATCGACCACGGCCCGGCCTTGCTCATCCAGAGCGGCAGTTGGCTCGTCCAAAACAAGCACATCCGGCGAGTGCTGAATCGCAAGAGCCAGCTTCATGCGGGCTCTCATCCCCGTGCTCATCGCCCCGCATCGCTTCTCAATTGCTTCCCCCAGCCCAACCAACTCCAAAAGCTCCTCCGTCCGCGGCCGAACCCCGCGCAGAGCCCCCGCATATTCCAAATGCTCCCGTGCCGTGAGTTGAGGATACAAAGCCAAATCGAGCGCGGCGTAGCCGATCCGATCCGACCCCCGAACGACGCCTTCTCGCAGGGTGAGGTGGCGAGATATTCCCCGCAGCATGGTGGATTTTCCACTCCCGTTGTGTCCAAGGACAATCAGCCGATCCCCGGCCGCCAAATCGAACGAAACATGCCGAAAAAGCCATCCCTGATCAAACCGATGCCCCAGGTTTTCTGCCGAAAGAAGGCTCATTTCGCCCCCTTCCAAGGCACTAAACCGCCCGAAAGCACCCCGTTTTCCCACACATATCGACCGGCAAAGCGCGCATGAGACCCCCCTTGAGCGATCCACGTACGACCAACTTTCTCGGGAACGTCCAGCACGGTATGACTATGCCCGCCCAGGATGATGTCGATCAAGTCGGTGGCTGCGGCGAGTTCGCGATCTTTGGCAATCCCGATATGAGTGAGGGCGATCAGCAGGTCCACCCGAGGCCGAAGCTCCTCGGCGAGGCGCACGGCGCAGGGAACGGGTTGATCCCAAACATAGGCGCTTGCGGCGAGGCTCGCTTTCATCCGCTCCGTCACCATCGGAACCATCACCCCAAAGACCCCAACGCGAATCCCTCGAACCTCGAACTCGAGAGAGCTTGGAAGCACCAAACCCCCGCTTTTGAACCTAAAATTCGCACAAAGCAAAGGATGAGAAAGACCCGCCGTCTTCGCCGACCATCCGGCTGCCAGGGGATGTGATTCCCGATTTCCGGGGACACTCGCGGTGCATCGAAGGTCTGCGAGATCCTGCCATACAGCTTCGGGACGCAGAGGAATGGCAAGATTCCCGGCCTTGATCGCATCGCCGGTGTCGAAATAGAGATCACACTCGGCTCGCCAAGCCTGGAGAGCCCCCTTGGTTTCGGAGGTCAGGTGCCCGTGGAGATCGTTGGTGTGGAGGAGTGAGAGGGACACGCGCCCTACTTGGCCCGTAGACCAGGTTCAAAACTTACTTGAAGACTTGCCCGGCCAGCACGTCCAGGACGAGCATGATGAGCATGAAGCTCCCGCCGAGGATGGCGGTGTAGCGGAACATCTGGTCGTCGAAACTCGCTTTACCCTTGAAGGTGGTGCGAACACTGCCGCCGCCACCCGACATCGCGTCACCCTTTCCGGTGAAGAAAACGATGCCGATGAAGACCACCGAGATGAGCACGGCAAGTCCGAGAAGAATGTTGTAAGCGGTTTCCACGGTCCAAATACCTCAGATCAGGCCCGCTAGACTACCCGCCAATAGGGTGGAAGTCGAAGGACCTCAGTGATGAGATACGCCAGGAGCCCCGCTCCCATGCTTCCCATCATCACGTAAAACAGTCCGGACTGCCAGAGGCGTCGCAACGGTGAAACGTTGGATCGTGCCTCGGTTTGGTAGCGGTGAAGGAGTTCCTTTCCCGCCCGAATCCCAGCATCCAACTGGGCCGCATTGGGAGGTCGCGTCGTAAATGTGCTTTGGATGAATGACCCCAGAGGTCGGAAGAAGAGCATGGTTGCAAGCAAGGCGACGACGGTGCGGAGCTCGGCTTCTGGCGTCCAGGCAAGGCCGCTGAGCCCGAGAAAAATCGCCAGTCCAACGGCGACATTTGTGCCGCATCGAGGGTGAACGCGAGGCATCCGGGCGACGGTTTCGCGCTCCAAGGGCTCGCTCTGCTCGATGGCATGAACGACCATGTGCTCTGCCGCGTGATATCCCGTCAAGGGGGCGAGCCGCATGAGAATGAAGAAGAAAACCAGCCCCAGCGCGCTGATCAGAGGTTCAAACCAGGCGGCTCGCATGAACTCGCGGGGGAGAAGCCACCCGACCAAAAGCGCCAGATAGGCCCCGGCCACAAACAAGGCAAACAGAAACGCTCCCGCTGCAACCAACGCGTAAGGAGCCACACCCCCACTGACTCCGCCACCCGTAAGATAAACGCCGAACGGGGTCGCCATCCCGCCAACCAGCTTGGGTCGGGCCTCGCGGTCGGTCGGAGCAAGGAGTCGCGAAGGGGTGATGACCCCCACCACGCGGTTGTCGCTATCCACCACAGCAAGGGCAGGGAGTCCGGTGGATTCAAAGAGCCGCAGAACCTCGGTCGCGGGCATCTTGCCGCTGACGGCGGGAGCATCGCGGCGAATGACGCTCTCGACAGCTCCGGTCGATTCCGCGCCCGCGGAAAGGGCACCGACGAGATCGGCTTCGGTCACGAGCCCGACATATCGTTCTTCGTGAACCACCGGGATCGCAGGAACGCCGTAGTCGATGAGATGAGTGGAGACAGAAGCCAGCGAGTTACCAACATCGGCGGGCTCTACTCCGACGGCGAGAAGTCCGACCGGGGATGTCCAGAGTCGGCTGGCGTCTCCGGTTTGAACCGGAGGCTGGTTCACGAATCCGCGCCTGCCTGAGTCTCCGCCCGGGATTTGATCGCGCCGAGCACGCTCTCCATATTCTTGACCACGATGCCGTAGATTACTCGACCAACGAGCGGGCCAAGCCCAGGTACGGAATACTCGTAGAGGAGGCTGGAATCGAAGCGTGTTCCGCCGTTTTCTTCCTTAAACGCCCAGGTGCCTTCCATCACGTCGTAGTCGCCTTTGACCTGAGCGAACTTGCTGGAATGATTGGCCTCATCCCAGTGATCCTCTTGCGTCCAGCGCACCTTGAGTCCGAAGGTGGGCACCCTTCCGACCCACTCGCTGACGACGCGGGACCCAGTCTCTTCCAGGATCACCAGAGATTCAACGTCCTCCATAAATTCCGGAAATGAGCGATAGTCCCTCGCGATTGCGTAGACTTGAGAGAGCGGTGCGTTGATCCAGACAGATGTGTCGACGGTCGGCATGGGATTTCACCCAGAATCCGGGAATCGGATCGGGATGGGAAGTGTACCAGCACCCTTGAACAGAGGCGCGTTTGGCACATAGAGCGGATAGTCGAGACCATATGAAGGCGTTGGTTCTGATGGAACCAGGCCGATTGATCTTGAGCGAAGTGGCGGTGCCGGATCCGGCTCCCGGCGAAGTGCTGATCAAGGTCCAGGCCGCTCCGACGTGCGGAACCGATCTCAAAGCGTTTCTGCGTGGTCACCCTCAGATTCCAATGCCCGGCCTTTTTGGGCATGAATACAGTGGGACGGTGGTAGCAGCAGGTCATGGCGCGCCGTTTTCTCCCGGCGATGACGTGATGGGCGTGCACAGCGCGCCGTGTCAGCAATGCCGCTGGTGCCTCAACGACCAGGAGAATCTCTGCGAGTCGATCATGTCGACGAAGGTGCTGGGCAGCTACGCCGAGTACCTGCTGATTCCCGAGCGGATCGCCCGGGTCAACGTTTTCCCGAAGCCGGAGCGGATTGGATTCAGCCAGGCGGCGCTTCTGGAACCTCTGGCCTGCGTGGCTCAGGGGATTGAGCGGGCTCAGCCGAAGCCTCATATGGAAGTTTTGGTGATTGGCCCGGGGGCGATCGGCCTGATGTTCGTGGCCGCGCTGAAGCACTTGGGTGTGCGACGCGTGACGCTTGCAGGACGCAACCCTCTGAGATTAAAAGCGGGCGAGAGCCTCGGCGCAGAGCCGGTGACCTTCCCCGATGTTCGAGGCGAGTTCGATATGGTCATCGAATGCACGGGCAAAGTCGAAGTGTGGGAAGCCGCGATGGGTTACGTGCGCCGCGGAGGAACCCTGGTGCTGTTCGGGGGATGCCCTGCAGGATCGAAGGCGGAGTTCGATACGAAGCGGCTCCACTACGACGACATCACGCTTTTGAGCCCGTTCCACTTCGGCACGAAGGCGGTGCGCCAGGCGCGATCGTGGTTGCTGGATACGGAGTTCGATCTCAGTGCGTTGTTCAGTGGTGAGCGACGCCTCAGTGATGGCCCGCAGGTGTTCCGCGATCTTGAAGAGGGTCGCGGGATCAAGTACGTTTTCCAACCATGAAGCTCGCCCGGTATCTGGGCGGCGGCGAAGTCGCGATTGTCGAAGAACCTGCGCCGGAATGTCCGGTAGGGGGGCTCTTGGTTCAAACGGTGGCGTCGGGTCTGTGTAGTGGCGAGTTGATGATCTGGTACATGGATCGCAAAGTGCCCCATGTGATTGGCCACGAGGTTTCGGGCGTGGTGATCGAATCGCAGGATGCGCGATTCCCGGTGGGTTCGAAGGTCGCGCCGCATCACCATGCTCCCTGTTTGAACTGTGATTTGTGTCTTCGCGGCGCGTACGTTCACTGCCCGACTTGGAAGAAGACCAAGCTTATTCCCGGCGGAATGGCTGCGCAGTTCGCGGTGAGTGCGGAGAACCTGAATGACTGCCATCGGGTGGATGATCTGGATCCCCGCGACGCTGCCCTCACCGAGCCCCTGGCGTGCGTGATGAAGCAACTCCGTCGACTACAGGTTCAGGAAGGCGAAAAGTGCGCGGTGATCGGGCTGGGGTTTATGGGGTTGCTCCATGCGTTGTGCCTGCCGGGATGCGTGGCATATGACCTCAATCCAGCGCGGATCGAATGGGCGCGGAGTCAGGGGATTGATGCGCGACTTCCGGAGAAGAGCGAGCCCGCCGAGGTGATCGTGATGTGCCCTGGCACGGAAGCGGCATTCCAATTTGCTCTCGATCTCGCCTTGCCGGACGCTCGGATTGGGATCTTCTCACCTTTGCCTCCGGGCGAGCTGCCGTTCGACTTTGAGAAAGCGTACATGCGCGATTTGACTCTGGTGAACAGCTACAGCTGCGGTCCGGATGACACGGCGGAAGCAGTGGAATTGCTCCGACTGGGGAGCGTCAAGGCGGATCAAGTGGTGAGTGATTTCATCTCGCTGGATGAGCTTCCCGAGTTCTACACGCGTATGAAGAACGGAGAGATTTTGAAGCCGATGGTGATGTTCTCATGATTCGCCGTGCTGGTTCGCCTGATGCACCGACCTGGCCAGAGGTGCCGCTGGATGTTTACAAAGATGAGCCTGGCACCTGGATGCAGGTGAGTCGCCGCGTGCTGTTCGAAAGCGACCAGGCGGAGTTTCAGGTGAGGTACTTCGAGCTTGCTCCAGGGGGCTACACCAGCCACGAAAAGCATGAGCATGAGCATTGTGTGGTGGTTCTCCGTGGCGTTGGCAAAGTGCTCCTCGATGGCGCGTGGCACGAGATTGGGCCAGGGGATGTGGTTCATGTGATGCCGAATCAACCGCATCAATTTGTGAACAACTCAGAGGGGCCGTTCGGTATTGTATGCACGGTTAACCGGGATCGGGATCGCCCGATTCTGTTGGGAGACCCTCCGTCAGGCTAGGCAGGGTGGAACTTCGCGTTCGCCGAACCGTCTAGCTGAGTAGAACACTGATGTCCATGCTCGCCACTCTTGCCCTTGTCCTTGCGACGTCGCCTGCTTCCTGCGGGCACGTTCACGCGGGGTCGTGTGGCGGCCATGATTGGCGTGCGAATCTGCCTGCTCATCTTCAGGCGGTTGTTCAGAAGCACGATCAAGAGAATCCACCGCCGTCGGTGGAAGAGAAGATCGGCCCCTTACCGGCCGAAGTCACCCCGGACGAAGTCCGTCATCGGCGTGACATCGAGCGGGATATTGAGGAAGGCCGAGAATACGCCGCGCTTGTCGAAAAGGAATTGAAGCTGAGCCAGAACAAGGATGCTCAGGCGAGGCTCGATGCGATTGGGCAAGAGATCGCGGAGATTGCCAACGCGACGCAGGTCAATGTTCTGTGGGGTGATCGTCGGCTGAGTAAGTTCACCTACACGTTCAAGTTGGTCGAGGGCGATGACGTGAATGCCTTCAGTTTGCCGGGTGGATTCATTTACTTCTACGAGGGTCTGCTGAAGTTCGCCGAGACGGATGATGAGCTCGCGGCGGTTGTCGCCCACGAGATTGCCCATGCGTCGTTCCGTCACATGGCCACGCTTCGACGCGAGCAGATGAAGCTGGATATTCTGAACATTCCTCTGCTGATTGCCGTGGCGATGAGCAGGGATCAGAATCTGATGGGCGCGGCGATGGCAGCTCAGTACGCCACTCAGGGTCTGGTGAGCGGGTGGTCGGTTCAGGCGGAAACTTCGGCGGACTACGGGGCGATTCAGTATTTGGGAGTCAGTCGCTACAACCCGGTGGGAATGCTCACATTTATGGAGCGGCTGGCGTATCGCGACCGATTTGCGCCGCAGATTCAATGGGGGATCTATCAGACGCACCCACCGAGCGAGGAGCGCACTCGGTTCTTGGTGAAGGCTCTGAACGAGCGGGGGATTCCGATCAAGCGAAGCCAGACAACCACGTCGCTGGCGGCTCGGTCAATGCCGAAAGAAGATGGCACGTTCGACGTTTGGTTCGGGAGTCAGAAGCTGCACACGTTCCGGGGCGATCACGCAAAGGACCGGGCGGCACGGGCGGTTCTACGGCTCAACGATTTCTTTGACACGGTGCCCCAGACCTTCCAGTTTTCGGTGAGCGGCGGGGAGATGGTCGGCAATGGTCGGTCATTGTTTGTGATTGAGTCGGGCGATTTGGTGGAGGATCAGACGGTTGATTCGGCATCGGCCGAAACGGCGAGACTGATTCGCCGGGCGATCTTCGAACTCGGGTTCCAACTATGGAAGCCTGGGAGCTGATGCCTCCTTTCGGTTTTTGGGGTCGGTGGTGGGTCGTGCTCCTGTGAGTTGGGGGTGTCCTTTGTTCAGAATTTGGGCGGAGTTCGGCCCCTCCCGCCCTTTGGGCACCTCCCCGAGTTGAGCTCGGAGAGGGCGTAGGCGAAGGTCGGTTGCTTGTGCAGAAATCCCGACCCTGAAGGGATCGGGGCACCCGTGTTGCTGTTTTTTCGCTTTCCCTTTCGAGCCAGCGGACGATTGTTGGACTCGCCCTCTCCAAACTTGATTTGGGGAGGGTGGCCGATGGCCGGGAGGGGCGGGGTGACTCCTCATTTGGCCTGATTTCGTGGTTGCCCGGCCCTGAAGGGATCACTGGTTGCGCACGGTCAAACTTGTTCGGGGGGCCAACGAGAACTCGTAGTCTCGCGGATCAACAGCGAGAAGGTGCGTGGAACATCCCCTGATAAAGAAAAAACACCGACTGGGAAGGAGAGGACAGATCCCAGCCGGCGAATTGCGTTGGTGTGGTTCACTTCTTCCGAGTCACTCAGGTCGGTCAAGCCGACTGATGCGCCCGGACGTCTTCCGAATAACACTATTGGCAGGGAGCCGAATAACTTGAGGGAGTGAGGGGCAAAACCTCGTAATTCTCTGGAGATTTGCTGAAAAAAATACGGGGAAAGGAGAGGTTTTCTCCGTTCCCCGTGAGGATCCTGCTTCGCTCTTTCGCGCCGTCTCGCGGCCAGTCTTTGTCGCTCTTGGCGCTCTCCCCGTTGTGGGTGACTGAACGTGTGATGACTGTTGCAACAAAGAAAAGCCCTGCCCCGTTCCCAGGGCAGGACTTGGACCCGAAAGCCGGTAGGAATACGGGCAGGGGTTAGTTTGCCGGGATGATTTTGCCGGAGCATTCTCCGAATCCGATCCGCAGACCATCGGCTTCGGCAAAGGCCTTCATGGTCAGAACGTCACCATCTTCAAGGAAGGTCCGGGTTTCGCCGGTTTCTTCGAGCGTGAGGGGCTTGCTGCCTCGCCACGTGAGCTCGAGCATGGATCCGAAAGAGCCTTCCTCTGGGCCGCTGATCGTGCCGCTGGCGTAGAGATCGCCGAATTCGACGGGGGTTCCGTTGCTGGTTTGGTGGGCCAGCTGCTGACTCATCGACCAATAGAGATGTTTGGTGTTGCTCTCGCAGATGCGTTGGGGCTTCTTCATCTTGGCGGACTGAAGCCAGACTTCGAGGTTGATGTCGAAGTGCTGCTGGCCTTGTCGCCGGATGTGGTGGAGGACTTCCGGGTCTTGTTCCATGCCTTCGATGCGGAAGGGCTCCAGGGCGTCGAGCGTGACGAGCCAGGGCGAGACCGATGTGGCAAAGGACTTGCTCAGGAAGGGGCCGAGAGGTTGGTACTCCCATCGCTGGACATCGCGGGCGCTCCAGTCGTTGACGATCACCATGCCGAGGATGTGCTCCTCGGCGGCCTTGCAGGTAATCCGCTTGCCCATTTCTTGTCCGTGGCCGATGTAGAAGCCCATTTCGAGCTCGAAGTCCATCTCGGCGGTGGGGCCGAAGCTCGGGCCTTCGGCGTCGGGAGCTTTGGTTTGACCTTTCGGGCGAATGATGTTGGTGCCCGTCGCGACGACGCTGGAGGCTCGACCGTTGTATCCAATCGGGACGTGTCGGTAGTTCGGGAGGAGAGGCGGCTGATCGGGCCGGAACATGCGCCCCACATTGCTCGCGTGGTGGATTCCGCTGTAGAAGTCCACGAACGTCGTGGGGGGAATCGGGACTTGGAACGCTAATCCGGCGAGGGGAAGCAAGGCACGCTTGCGATGCTTGGCGTTGTCGCGAAGCTCGGAATGATCCGCGCTGAGCAGATTGAAAATGCGCGAGCGGAGCTCTGTCATCATCTCACGGTCGAGCGCGGCCATGGAATCGAGCCAGGGGAACTCTTCGTCGTCGATGAACCCTTCCTCGTAGAGATAGGTGAGGTCGAGGGCGAAGTCGCCGATGGCGCAGACCATGCCTTCGCCCCGGCCCTTGTGGTCAACGACGGCGAACGGGAGGTTTTGGATGGGGAAATCGCTGCCCGGGGCGACCTCGACCCAGCTCGTGGCGTCCTTCGGCACGATAAACGGCTTCATGCGTTCCAGTATCCCAGTCTTTTCAATCCATCGACGGGCTCTTGGACGCTGCAGCTGCCGAATCCTCCGAACCACTGCCAGAAGGTGTCGACGTCTTCGCCGGTGAGGGAGAAGTCGGTGACATCAATCGCGTCGTCGTGGATGGTGATGGCGGTGGGATCGGTGAGGCTGAGGATCTCTTCGATTTCGCGTCGGTTGAGATCTTGCGTGAGGGCAAGCGCCGAGGCGAGGGCGACGTTCATGAAGCCGTGGCGCATCACGCCGAGATCGGTGTCCTCGTAGCGAAGTGGCTCGTGGAGTCCGGCGGTGAACTTAAACGGGCACTCCAGACTTGCCGCGTGGTAGATGAATTCCGCGACGCTTTCTACGCTGGGGAAAGCGGCAGCCTCGGTGCCTCCGGTGCGGCCCTTAAAGCCGACTCCTTCCACATCGGCAGCGACTTCGTGCATGACGTCTTCGAGATCTTTTGTCCAGGGGATTTCCAGATAGATGTGCTCGAAGGCATCGACCATGCCGCTTTTGACCAGAGCGCGGAGGGAGCCGCGCAGGTCGTGAAGGTCGTGTCCGAGGGGGAGTTTGACTTCGTAAGCGACCGGTTCGAGGAGATCGACGCTGTCGATCCGGCCCAGATCGCGGCGGAACGATTCGGCGGCACCGTGGCCTTGCTCGATGGCGGTACCGACGACGGTCACGGGGATCGGTTTGTTTCGGTCTCCCGATTCGCGGAGCCAAAGGTTCGCGTCCGCGAGTTTGTTGGAGGGACAGACAAATCGGTCGACCATCCACCGGGATTCATCACCCAGGCTTTGAAAAGCCGCGAGGGCTTCCTCCAGCGGAAGCTTCGCGGGGGGAAAGAGTCCGGCATAGTCGATGACTCCTTCGAGTAGAGCTCGCAGAACGGGACGCACGTCCCCTCGATTATCCCCGCTTAGGAGTGAGAAAAGGTATCCTCTCTTCTTCCTTCGTCACATCGGCGTGGTTAGTGAAGGATGAAATTGTCTGGAGACCCTTATGCGCGTACTGATTGCCGATGACGACCCGATCATCCGTCTTGATCTGAAGCAGATGCTTGAGAATCTGGGCTACCAAGTGGTGGCCGAAGCTGAGGATGGTCAGCAAGCGGTGGAACATGCCAAGGCCAAGAGCCCGGATGTTTGCCTTCTCGACGTGAAGATGCCGGTGATGGACGGCATTGATGCCGCGACTCATATTGCCGAAAACGGCATTGCTCCGGCGATTCTGCTCACCGCCTACAGTGACCAAGAGCTGATTGATCGAGCGAAGGAAGCGGGTGTGTTTGGCTATCTGGTCAAGCCGTTCAAGCCGAGCGATCTTTCGCCGGCGATTGAAGTGGCGCGGAGCCGGTTTGAATCGAATCGCAAGCTGACGGAGGAGAACGCCTCTCTCACCGATCGCCTCGAGGCCCGCAAGGTGGTTGAGCGGGCGAAAGGAATTCTGATGCAGGATCAAGGCCTCTCGGAGACGGAAGCCTACAAGCGGATTCAGCAGCAGTCGATGAATGCCCGGAAGTCGATGCGGGAGATCGCGGAAGCGATTATCCTCGCGAGTGGCGTCTGAGCTTCTGAAGCACGGAGTGATCCCCCGGCGGCGTTCGCACCGGGGGATTTTTCGTTGGGCGTTGGTCGGGTTTGTGGGCTGGTAACCTGCGATCCGTGAGCACGGTCATTGTGATTCCGAGTCGGATGGGGAGCACGCGATTCCCCGGGAAGCCCCTTTGCGACCTGTTGGGCAAGCCGATGATCCAGTGGGTTTTCGAGGCGGCGGTGCGGAGTGAGCTGACGGATCGAATCATTGTCGCGACCCCGGATCAGGAGATCATTGACGTGTGCCGGGGGTTTGGTGCAGAGGCGATGCTCACCTCGCCGGATCATCCGAGTGGAACGGATCGGATTGCGGAGGTAGCCCGCCTGATTCCGGCGGACGTTTATCTGAACATCCAAGGCGACGAGCCGCTGGTCGAGACGAGCGATATTCTGGCGTGCGCAATGCCCCTTGTGGAAGATTCCTCGATTCAGATGGGGAGCATCATGGCGGACTGTCCAGAGCATGAGGAGGACAATCATGCCGTGGTGAAGGTGGTGACGGATCTGGATGGGTTCGCGCTGTATTTCAGTCGCCATGCCGTGCCTTTTCCTCGTCATGCTCGTATCGCGCCTTTGCGGAAGCATATTGGGATGTATGCCTATCGGTACGAAGCGGTGACGGCGTTCAGTGGCTGGCCGCAGACTCCGTTGGAGATTGCCGAGAGTTTGGAGCAGCTTCGGTTTCTGGAGCATGGGGTTCGGATCAAGATGAGCGTCGGTCAGGGGAGCGCTCTGGCCGTGGACACTCCAGAACAGGCGGAAGCGGTGCGTCGATTGCTGGCGGCGAAGCAGGGATAGGGTCGGCTGGGCGTTGTTCCTTGCTGAAGCAGGGTGGACACAGGCAGAAATACGGGGTTCGAAAAAAACTGTCAGAAATACCGAATACTGGTAATTATACTAGGTGTCCAGGTACTTCTAACAGGGAACACACCTGGTGTTGACGTCCTCTCGGGATCACAACGGAGCTCTAGGAAGGGGCTCTGCTCGAGAAAGGCTTCACGGAGGAAAACAAAATGTCTTTTCGAATCAACACCAACGTCACCGCGATGAACGCCCTGCGCAACCTGGGCACGACCGCACACAGTTTCTCCCAAAGCACCACTCGTCTCTCGACGGGTATGCGCATCAACAGCGCCGCTGACGATCCGAGCGGCCTGATCTTCTCCGAGAATTTCCGCGCCCAAATCAATGGCGTGACCCAAGCGATCCGCAACAACCAAGACGCGGTCAACTACGCCAAGACGGCAGAAGGCGCCCTTGACGAACTGAGCCGCTTGCTCCGCGATGGTCGAACCCTCGCTGTGGCAAGTGCCAACACGGCGGTTCTCGATGCGAACCAGCTTCAGGCGAACCAAACGCAATGGAATCAAATCGTGGCTTCGGTCAATCGAATCGCGGCAGAGACTCAATTTGGCCGCAAGAAGCTGCTCGACGGGAGCTCAGGAGCGATTGCCGCAGTTGTCAAACCCAACTTCGTGGCTTCGATGAACCTCAGCGGTACCTTCAATGGTGGAACCGTTCCGAGCGGCGCAGTCGATATGAACGTGACGACTGCTGCGACCAAAGCGACGGTCACTGGCAACCGAACGGTGGGCGCGGCTTCTGAGGCAGCCTATCTCTCGGCAGCAGTTGGTGCCGCAGCAGGAACCTTCAGCATCAACGGAACCTCGATCACCGCTCTGTCGACCGATAGCTGGGCTGACGTGATCACCAAGATCAACGCTGTCAGCGGTACGACGGGGGTTGTCGCTGACTCAGTATTCGGCGGCGGCAATGGCCAGGTTCGACTGACTTCGACCACTTTCGGTACGAAGGGTAACTTCACCCTCGCCGACTCCGGGGTGCTTCAAAACGCGGCGAGCACCGCTAATGGAACGGGTGTAAACGCAGTTGCGACGGTGACGATCGGTGGTAGCCCGGCTGTGACCTTCACCGGCGGCCAAATGGGCAATGATGGAATTACGCTCACCGATGCAGAAGGCAACGCGCTGAAGCTCCGTGAGAACGTGGCAACCGGTGCTCAAACCAGCGTGGCCTATGTCCAAGTCGGACTGGCGCAGTTCCAAACCGGCGGCAACGCTGGTCAGCGAACGAGCCTGAACATCGGCTCCTTCACCTCCTCGGCCCTGAACATCGACAATCTCGATCTCACGACCTCGGCCGGTGCCGCGGCGGCTCTGGCAGCCATCGACGAGGCAGTGGGGACGCTGAGCCGCAAGCGAGGCGACATCGGCAGCTTCAGCAAGAACGTGCTGGAGAGCAACATCCGCAGCCTGGGTGTGGCGAAGGAAAACCTGAGCAGCACCGAATCGATGATCCGCGACACGGACATCGCCGAAGAGATGACCAACTACACCAAGTTGCAGATCCTCCAACAGAGCGGCCTCTCGGTTCTTGCCCAGGCAAACCAAGCCCCGCAGGGAGTTCTCAGTCTGCTCCGAGGCTAATCAATGTGACCCACCAACCTTCCTATCAATCGAAAAGACCGCCCGGGCCTCGTGCCTGGGCGATCTTTTTCGTTTTGGGTGGATTTTTCGGGTTCGGTCCGTCGGCGCAAGTGAGTCCGAGGATGCCATAGTAGACCATGGCTGATCGGGATCTCATCACGGTGGGGTGGCTGGAGAGGATTTCTCTGCCCGATTGGGGGATTGACCGGCTGGTCGCGAAGATTGATACCGGCGCGAAGACGAGCGCGATCCATGCGGAGAACATTGAGGAATTGGAGGGGGATCGGGTCAAGTTCGAGGTGATCACGTCGCGGAGTGCCAAGGCAAAGCCTACGGTGATTGAAACAGATATTGCCCGCAAGACGATTGTTCGCAGCAGCAGCGGCAAGGCTCAGACTCGGTATGTGGTGAAGACCACGCTCTGCATGGCGGGGGTTTGCCGAAAGATCGAAATCACGCTCAGTTCTCGCAAACGGATGTCCCGGCGGATGTTGGTCGGGCGGACGACCTTGGCGGGGAATTTTATCGTGGATGCGTCTCAGACGCACCTCAGCTAAAGGGGTTTTTCGAGCAACCCCGAATCATCACTTTCGTTAACACAAATCAGGAACCCTTTCTCTCTCGGATACCCGCATGAAAGTTGCTATTCTCAGTCGCAATCGCCACTGTTATTCCACCCGTCGCCTTCGTGAGGCGGCCGTTCAACGCGGGCACGATGTGAAAGTGCTCGACACGCTCAAGTTCTCGATCATGATTGAGCAGCAACACCCAGAGCTGTTCTATCGGGGTCGGCGGCTCTCGCACTACGATGCGGTGGTGCCGCGAATTGGGGCGAGTGTGACGACGTATGGCACCTCGGTGGTGCGGCAGTTCCAGCAGATGGGGGTATTCACGGCAAATACGGCTAACGCGATCAGCAATACGCGGGACAAGCTACGGTGTCTGCAGATTCTCTCGAAGTACGACATCGGGATTGCGCCGACGTCGTTTGTGCGCGATCGACGGGATATTTTGCTTGCGATTGATCGGGTTGGCGGCGCTCCGGTGATTATTAAGCTGATGGAAGGCACGCAGGGTGTCGGAGTGATTTTGGCGGAGACTCAGAAGGTCGCGGAGGCGATTCTGGAGACTCTGCATGGCGCGCGGCAGAACGTGCTCATTCAGAAATTTGTTGCGGAGAGCAAAGGGAAGGATGTCCGAGCGTTTGTGGTGGGAGATCGGGTGGTGGCGGCGATGCGCCGGGTGGCTCAGGGTCAGGAGTTCCGGAGCAATATTCACCGAGGCGGCAAAGCCGAAGCGCTGGATCTGCCCAAGGATTACGAGCGCACCGCGATTGAAGCCGCGAAGATTCTTGGTCTGCGAGTGGCGGGCGTCGATATGTTGGAGAGCAAAGACGGCCCTCAGGTGATTGAGGTGAACTCCTCGCCGGGGCTGGAGGGGATCGAGACTTGCACGAACATCGATGTCGCAGGGGCGATCATGGATTACATCACCGAACAGGTGGCGTTCCCCGAGCTGGATGTTCGCGAGAGGCTTTCGCTCGAAACAGGCTATGGAGTTGCGGAGCTTGTGATTCCGCCGGGGCCTGAGTTTGAGGGCAAGTCGATTCGCGAAAGCGGGATTCGGGAGAGGGATATTGTCGTTTTGACGGTGGAGAGCCAGGGGCTCTCGACGCAGAATCCTCGCTCGACTCACGTGTTGCATGCCGGGGATCGGTTGTTGTGCTTTGGAAAGAATGAGTCGATGAAATCCCTCGTGCCGGAGCGTCCGAGAAGACGGCGGAAGAAGCGGCTGGTCAAAGAGACGTCCTTCTGACCTTTGGGCACCGGGCGAGGCCGAGAGAGACGTTGCTTAGGTTCAAATCTGAGAATTTCAGAAAATTTTCGGGGATCTTGCTCGGATAGCGAGGTTCCCGTTCTCTTCTCTGGGTGTAAGGCGACGAAGAGTCGCCCAACTGGAGAAAATCATGTTGAAATTCGCTCGTAACTCGCAATTCGCCAACGCCCTGACCAACAATCGAAGCCGCACCGCCAAGTTGATGGCTGTAGTCGGAACCATTGCCCTCACCGCCGCGATGGCCGTCGCTGTCGGACGCAGTTTGATCTCCGGCTACCTCCCGGCAGAGACGATGGAATCGTACTACGGGGACTACACCAGCGGATGGCTCTCGGTGGACATCACGGGGTACGGATCGGGGGATCTGGATGTGTACGTCTACGACGACGACGGCGACCTGATGGCCCGGGATGCCGATACGGACAACCACCCGTATGTTCGCTTCTACATTCCCTACGCTCAGCGCATCACGGTGGTGGTTGAGAACTCGTCTCAGATCTTCAGCTCAAGCTACGAAGGGGTGGTTCGCTAAGGAGAGGCAGGACGGGGGAGAGATCGGCCGCTTGGGGGAGAGGCTCGGCCACCAAGGGAGGTGAAAGAGATCAGGAGAGAGAAAGGGCATGCCTCCACCTTCGGGTGGGGGCATTGCTTGTCTTGGTCAAGGGATGTGTTGGAGGATCGAGAAGGCGATCTCGCTCGGTGCAGCGGTGGAATCGATGATTCGCCATCGCTCGGGTTCGCGCTGAGCTTCGGCGAGGAACCCCTCTCTCACCTTTTGGTGGAAGGCAAGCGGTTCGCGGTCTAGTCGGTCGGGATTTTGGAGCCGGGCGAGTCCAATTTCAACAGGGAGATCGAGGAGAAAAGTGCGATCTGGCTTCAATCCGCCGGTTGCAATCAGGTTGAGTTCGCGCAGCTTTTCGATATCGAGCCCTCGGGCATAGCCTTGGTAGACCACAGTGGAGTCGGCGTGGCGGTCGCAGAGCACGGTTGTGCCTTGCGCGAGGGCGGGGCGTATGATGCGCTCGACGTGATGGCTTCGGTCGGCGAGGAAGAGGAAAAGTTCCGTCCAGATGGGGAGGTCGTCGCCATGGAGGAGGAGTTCGCGTACTTTGAGTCCGAAGTCGCCCGCACCGGGCTCGCGCGTGATCAGTACCTTTGTGCCGCGTGATTCCAGAGATTCGGCAACGGCGCGGATGGCGGTTGACTTCCCTGCGCCTTCTGGCCCTTCAAAGGTGATGAACACGGAGGCAAGATACCCGGCATCGGGCTAGAATGAAGGGGTGCCAGTCACTCAATCGGAGTTGGAATCTGCTCTGCGCCGCGTGCTGCGGGAGGATCAGGTTTTGTCGGGCGCGGCGGTGCGGAAGGTCTACGAAACCGATGCCTATACGGTGGATCGTCACCCTCCCTTGGCGGTCGTTTTGCCGGAAACCACCGAAGAGGTCTCGGCGATCATCAAGTGGTGCCGGGAATCGCGGGTTCCTTTTACCCCTCGAGGTGCGGGCACGGGATTGAGCGGGGGGGCCATGCCGGCCTTAGGCGGAGTGGTCATCAGCACAAAGAAGCTGACGAAGGTGCTTTCCACGGATCTTGAGAATCGTACGATGATCACTCAGACGGGAATTGCCAATCTGCGAATCACCCGGATGGTGGAAGGAGATGGACTGCACTTCGCCCCGGATCCGAGTAGTCAATCGGTGAGCACGCTGGGAGGAAACATTGCGATGAATTCGGGCGGTCCACACACTCTGAAGTATGGGGTGACGGTTCAACATGTTTTGGGGGTGCACATGGTGCTCTCGCATGGAGAGATCGTGCAGATTGGCGGGCCGTGCGGCGAGCCCCCAGGATACGACTTGCTCAGTCTGGTCGTGGGTTCGGAAGGAACGCTCGGGATCGTGACCGAGGCCTGGATTGTCCTCACTCCGATCCCGGAGGCGATTCAGACGGCTACGGCGTGCTTTGCCAGTGTCCGAGAGGCGTCGCAGGCAGTGGCTTCGATCGTGAAGTCGGGGGTCTTGCCAGCGGCGCTCGAGATGATGGATCGGGCGGTGTTGGATGCAGTGAAGGCGGCATTCGGCTTGGAGTTCCCTACGGCTACCCAGGCGATGTTGCTGATTGAATGCGATGGATCGCCGGATGCGAGCAGGAGTGACCTGAACCAGTTGGTGGAAGTCTGTCGGGATTCAGGGGCAATTGAATTGAAGATTGCTCAGAATGCCGATGAGCGAATGAAGCTCTGGACGGCGCGGAAGAAGGGGGTCGGGGCACTTGGCCGGATCGCCCCAACGGTGGTGACGCATGATGGTGTCATTCCTCCCTCGAGGCTTCCGGAGATGCTGGAGGAGGTTTATCGCGTGGCCCAGGAATATGGGATTGCGGTGGCGAATATCTTCCACGCCGGAGACGGGAATTTGCACCCGATTTTCTGCTTTGATGAGCGCGAGCCGGGCAAGGTAGATGCGGTGGTGAAAGCGGGGGAAGAGATCATCCGGAAGTGCATTGAACTAGGCGGCTCCGTGACGGGCGAGCATGGAATTGGCGTGGAAAAGGTGGATTTTCTCCCTCTGATGTATGACGAAGCGTCGATGGCTTTGCAGGGTGAAATCCGCACGATTTTCGCGAGTGATGACCTGTGTAATCCGTGCAAGGTGATCCCGAACAGCAAGGGGTGCATTGAACACAAGGTTCGATGGCGCGGGGTGGCGACATGAGCGTGTGGCAAGTGACGAGTGAAGATGAATTGCGCGAGGCGATTCTCGAAGCGCCCCGAGTGGCACTGGTCGGATCGCGAAGCCGCTTAGAGTGGGTCGCAAGTCGAAGTGGTCAGCAGATTTCCACCGAAGGGTTGACGGGAATACTGGACTTTCGGCCTGATGACTTGGTAGTGACGCTGCGCTCGGGGACGCAGGTGACCGATCTGGAGCAGATGATTGCTGGCTCTGGCCTTTGCTTGGGGCTCTCGCGTACGGCTTCCGGATGGCCGGGTTCGAGAGTCGGCACGATCGGTGGGTTGATCGCGCTGAATTTGCCCCATGCTTCCCAAAATCGCACTGGCGCGGTGAAGGATTGGTGTTTGGGGATGCGCGTCATGCGGGGCAATGGTGACGTGGTGACGTTCGGTTCGCAGGTCGTGAAGAGCGTGGCCGGATTCGATCTACACCGAACGATGGCGGGGTCTCGAGGCGGGCTCGGGGCGATCCTGAGTGTTTCCTTGCGGCTCTATCCGCGTCGGCTGGTGGAAGCCGATGAGTTGCAGGTGCTCGGCCAGGAGGATCCAGCCTGGGTCAGCCGCGTCCCGGTGTCTCAGGTGGACGAGGTGCTGAATCATTTGGTGCACCCGGTGGGATGTCTGCGAAGTTCCGGGCTCATCTGGTCCCGGGAGGCCCCGACCGATCTTTATGGGGGATGGTCGATCGGGCCAGGAGGGCGAACGGCACCTCATGGTGACCATATGGTGGAGAAGCTCAAACGTTCGCTCAAGGCGACGCTGGATCCTCTCGGGAGATTCTCGGAGGGATTCCGCTCGTGAGTGAGATTCTTTCTGCGGCAGAGAAGTATCTGCGCGAGGATGTTGCGCCGAAGGCGAACGAGATTGACCGTGATCCCGAGGCTTTGCGTCAGGCTCTGCAAGGGCTCTGCAATCGCAAGCTCATGGCTCTGCGCCGGCCGTCGGAGTACGGCGGCCCGGGAGTCTCGGAGTCGGAATTCCGGCAGTTTCAGGAGATGGTGGCGCGGATCAGCGGGTCACTCGCGTTCCTGCAGACGCAGCACCAGAGCGCGGTGAGCATGATCAGCAAGAGCGAAAAAGAGGCTTTGAAGGCTGAAATGCTCCCAGAGATGGCGGATAAGCGCCTTGTGGGAATTGGGTTCAGCCAGCTTCGCCGCCCCGGAACTCCTATTCTGCGGGCGGAGGAGACTCAGGGAGGCTACGTGCTCAATGGACATGTTCCATGGGTGACCGGGCATGGCTTCTACGGAGAATTCCTCATCGGTGCGACTTTGCCGAGCGGCGAGGCTCTGTTTGGGATTGTCCCCTTCGAAAACACGCTTGCGGAATACGGTGGCTCGATCTTGTTCGAGGGCCCGATGAGGCTCGCGGCGATGGAAAGTCCTCAAACCATGACGGCTGATTTGACCAATTGGTTTATGCCTCAGGGGCGCGTGGCGTTTATCAAGCCAGATGGCTGGATTCAGACGAATGATACGATCAACGTGACGCTGCAGGCTTGGTTTGCCCTGGGATGTGCCCGCGCCGGACTCGACTTGGTGCAACGAGCTGCGGAAAAACGGGGCAAGCGTTTTCTGCACGACTCCTGGCAGGCGCTTGATGCCGAGCTGGTGGCGTGTCGGGCGGCTGCGGAAGATCAGGCCCGACCGCTGGAAGAGCGCCTTCAAGCCCGCGCTTGGGCGATTGACTTGGCCGCTCGTTGCGCTCATGCGGGAGTCATTGCGAGCAGCGGCGCCGCGAATTCCCTCAGTCACGATGCGCAGAGGGTTTACCGCGAGGCTCTGGTCTACAGTGTTTCGGCCCAAACCGAAGCGATTATGGAAGCCAGCCTGAACCGCCTGGTTTCTCGTGGTTCGCAGCTTCGCCCGTGAGTGAGCGGGTATCGTTTTACAGTATGAATCGTTTCGCGCTTCCGCTTTTCGCTGCTGTGTTGCTCGGGTCGGCAGGTCAAGCTGACCGTTTGGTGAATATCCCCACAGGCAAGCGAATCAACTTCAAGGAAGGGCGGTTCGAGGTGCTCTCGGTGCCTTCGCGCGATTTCGCTTTTGGCACGTTCCGGTACGGGATCGGGGAAAGTTGGGAGATCGAGGCGATGGCCGAGAGCTTGAATCAGGATACGATTGACTTCGGGTTCAGCCTGACCTACAACTACATTTCGCCGTTTACAGATGCATCGCCGGGGATCAGCTTTGGGATCAGCGATATTGGCGACAATCTCACCGAGCGTCGAACCGCCTGGGCGGCGATTACTTATGCGTTTGGAAACGATGGCGCGCTGAATCAAAATGTGCCGACGGAACTCACGCTCGGGCTCTGGACGCGGGACGAGGGGTTCTTCTTTGCCGGGGCCGCTTTGCCGTACAGTGAGCAGCTGTGGGTGCTGGCGGAACACGATTCGCGACGCATCACGGCGGGGTTTGAGCTTCGGCCCTTCGAGGGTGCTGGTCTGCGATTCTTGTGGCGCGGGGGAGACCCGATGATTGGGATGAGCTACTCGTCTCGGTTCTGATCGGGGCTACCGGGCAACGGCTTCTCCTGCTTGGGGGGAAGAGCGACGGGGAATCCAGCTTCGGCACAGGCTTCGGCAAGCCGCTGGGCGAGGATCTCACTGAACTGCTTCTTAGCTTCCTTTTCACCCAGTTCTGCCACGAGATCCGCGTAAGAAAACGGCTCTCCAAACACCACCGTGCACTTGCTTCGCCGAGGGAACTTCTTGCCTTTGGGAAGAATCGCAGCCGTACCAGCAAGTCCGACGGGCACGATCTTCGCCCCTGTTTTACGGGCAAAGAGGGCGATGCCGGGTTGCATTGGGCCGAGGGTCGTGCCATCGCCGCGCGTTCCTTCTGGGAAAAGCAGAGCCGATTCTCCACTTTCGAGCACGGCGAGGGTTGTGCGAATGGCCGAGCTATCGGCCTCACCGCGATTCACCGGGTAGACACCGATACTTCGGATCAGCCAACCAAGCGGTGGAAAAAAAAGCTCCTTCTTCGCCATTGTTCGCAAGACCCGTGGGAACGTTGCGCCCATCAGGGGAGGATCGAAGTGGCTGACGTGGACGGGGGCAACAATCACGGGGCCTTCCATGGGGACACGGTCGGCATGGCGCACGGTCACCCCACCCAGAGTTCCGAAGATGCCATATCGGAAAAACCAGGCAACAAATTTGTACCAAGGCCAGGCTCCCTGTATTTTCACGGGATCAGGATACCAAACCGGGGGATTCAGCAAACTCCGCAAATATCATCACATATATCATCACTTCGGTTACCGATGATCTAAGTTATGTGTACCTTCGGATCAAACTCCTCAGAGAGCAAGCGTGAGCTGACCCGATCGGCTCGAAATCTGCAGGATCAGGCGACCATGCTGTTGCTCGATCTGGCCAACGGGAAGCGTCCCGTCGATATCATGCCCCGGATTGCGGAGATCGCGAACCAAACGACACGCCTCGCGGCAGTCGTGCGCGAGCTGCACCATGGCGGAGAGATGCTCCAGACTGACCCCGGGCTGCCGAATGACGCCTGTCAGTCGTGCCTGTTGCGGACACACAGCTCTTGCCCCTTGCCTCCGGATGAGCCTCAGCGGCCCGATTCGGCCGCCTGAAACAGAGCCATCGCCTTCTCCCTTTGCTCAAAGTGGAGGACGATCGGGTTCGGGTAGTCGCTGGGTGTTTCGAGGGTGCGGGCTCCGTCATCGGTGAAGGGCCAGTGGATCTGCTTGTTGTCTAGATCCCGCAGATCAGGACACCATTCCCGGATGAACGTCCCTTCGCTGTCGATCTTCCGGCTCTGCAGAATCGGATTGAAGATTCGGAAGTAAGGCTGGGCATCCACTCCGGTGGACGCGCTCCATTGCCATCCTCCGTTGTTGCTGGCCAGGTCAAAGTCGAGGAGGAGATCGGCAAAGTACGCCTCACCTCGCCGCCAATCAACCAGGAGATCCTTGGTGAGGAACATGGCTACGACCATGCGAAGGCGGTTGTGCATCCAGCCGGTTGCGTTGAAGCATCGCATCGCGGCATCGACGATCGGGTAGCCGGTTTGACCCTCGCACCAAGCGCGGAAGTGCTCGTCGGTGCCGGGCCAATGGATCGCGTCGGTTTCCGCCTTGAAACCCTTTCCTTCGCCAACATGAGGGAACTTGGCGAGGATCATTTGGTAGAACTCGCGCCAGATGAGCTCGGTCTGCCACTTGCGCGATCCGGCGGTCTCACTCGTCATGGCGGCGCGGAAGCACTCTCGAATCGAGACCGTGCCGAACCGAAGGTGAACGCTGAGGCCGCTTGTGCCTTCGATGCCGGGGATGTCGCGATCCTCGCCGTATCGGGCGATTTTGGTCAGGAAGTTATTCAGCCGCTCCTGGCCCCCCTTGGCTCCTGGGGTGAGCCAGAGATTGGTATCCGTAATGCCGACCTCCGCCATGGTTTTGTTGCCGAGTGCCACTCCCTTCAGGGCGTCGGTACGGGCAAGTTGGGCGAGGTTAGGGTCTCGCTCGGCGAAGTCGGCTGGAGTGACGATTTCCCACCACTTACGCGAATAGGGCGTGAATACTCGGAAGGGTTCGCCGGAGTTATTGAGCACCTCGGCGCGTTCGAGGACGACGTGATCTTTGACGGTTTCGAAGTTGCAGTCCGTGGTGGCGAGCCTTCGCGCGACCTCGGCATCCCGTTTGAGGGCATAGGCTTCGTCGTCATGGCTCGCGACCACCAAATCGGCTCCGAGCATGGCGGCGAGCTGCGGAATCGCTTCAATCGGGTCGCCGATGACCGTGACGAGGCGAGACCCGAGGGCAGCCAAATTCTGATCGACTTCCTCGAGAGCGCGATGGATGAACGTCAGACGGCGATCGGCGCGACTAGGGAGGGCGTCGAGGATGACCGTGTCGTACACGAAGACAACCACCACTTCACGTGCTCGTTCGCAGGCCAGGGCGAGGGCGGAATGGTCGTGGAGGCGCAGATCGCGGCGAATCCAGCACAGGGCACGGGAAGCAAGCTCAGACACGTTTCGCTCTACGAGCCGAAGGCTCGTCAGATAGGCGCGCCAGACCGCAGGACCCGATCACTCGATGCCGGGTCCCGCTGGTTCAAATGAACTCGGTATACTCCCGCGTTGCGATCCTCCCTGCCCGACTGACTGACGCTTCCACAGTCGCCCGGCCCAGGCACGCGAATCGTGGAGATTTAGGAAGGTTTTCTTATGGCAAAACGTGTGACCAGTGTCATCAAGCTGAATATCGACGCCGGCAAGGGCAATCCGTCCCCGCCGGTCGGCCCTGCTTTGGGTCAAGCCGGTATCAACATGATGGAGTTCCTCAAGAAGTTCAATGAAATGACTGCGAAGCAAATGGGCTTCAAGCTTCCGGTTGAGATTACGGTTTTTGAGGATCGTTCTTACACCTTCATCGTGAAGCAGCCGCTTATGAGCGCGCTGATTCTGAACGCGATGGGCCTGCCGAAGGGCAGCAGCACTCCGAGCAAGCAGTCGATGGGCATGCTGACGAAGGAGAAGGCTCTGGAAGTGGCTCAGGCCAAGCTGCCTGACCTCAACACCGACGACCTCGAAGAGGCCGTGAAGATCGTGGCGGGCACCGCTCGATCGATGGGCATCGACACTAACTTCTAAGGCACAAGCCTTACACAAAGCCGCCCGCCGGAGACGGATTACAGAAATGTGATCGAAAAGTCCCGGCGGGCGATACTTTTTCGTCGAAACGACGACTAAGATGAAGGAGAGAATCGAATCTCATCCGGTTCATGAGAACCTATGCGCACACTCATCTCGGGATTGATCCTGTTCGGAACTCTGGCGGTTGCTCATGCAGGGCCGGAAACGGAATCGTTTGGCCCTGGCCAGGCTATTGCCGATGAGCTGCGTTCCGCCACGGGAGCGGCCATCGCCTGGATTCCTGCCGGCATGTTGGTCGAGGCGGGTCGGGGGGATCTGAGCACCTTTGTTCAGTTCGGCACCGATGAGATCAGCGTGGTTCGGCTCACCGGCAAGCAGGTGCGCCAGGCTCTGGAGCGATCGGTTTCCCTGTTCCCGGATGCCAGCCCCAGCTTCTTGCAGATCAGTGGCCTTGAAGTCGTGTTTAGCAAAGGCGCGACGCCGGATGGTCGGATCCGCACCGTGCTCGTGGAGGGCGTGGAACTGAATCCTGCTTCCACCTACGAGGTGGCAATGCCCGGAAACGTCGCTCGCGGAGGCCTGGGGTACTTCACGGTGTGGGATCGCAAGGCGATCAGTCGGACTCTCGAAAACGCGACCCTGGAGTCGTTGCTCAAGGGCAAGAGCGGTTTCGTCCGCACGGCCCGCTGGAAGGTCGTAGATTAACCCTCCCGTCGGGAGGCTATTCCCCGAATTGAGGGCTTGGCCCACAGTCTTGATCCCATGCTCCAAGATAGAAATTCCTGAACGCCTTGATCTTGGGACGAAGCAAATGCTCGTGCCAGAACAGATTGCAACGGGCTCTTTGGAGGGCTTCGGGAGTTGCGGCCCCGACCTGCGGTCTGCTTTCAAAAAAGCTGATGGTCTCGATTCGAGCAAAGCGAAGAGCAAGGACGGACGGCTTTGCGAGCTTAAATTCCTGGGTGACCTTGTATCCGAGCTCCCACACATCGGTCTTCTGGAGCACATTGTGCCGATCGGTGAACCCAACAAGCAGGAACAGGCCATCGAAGCGCGGCGGGTTCAACACCATAAAATAGTGCGGTGGATTCCCATCAGCCAGATCAATGTAGAAAACGGCTCCCTCCGCAGGGGCTTCTTGGGTCATGCGGTACCTGAGAGCTTGTTCTGTGCTTCGAGAAAGGCGACGAGCGAGCTTGCCTCGGCTGGAGGAACTTCAAATCCCTTGACCAGGATGTCCAAGAGGTCAATTTTCTTAGACTTTACTGGTGCGCCTTTGTCAGCGACCGCCTCATCCCATTCAGGAAACTCGTGCGTCATGTCCACCATCTCCCACTTCGTTCGATGCCGATACCTGGCCCAAACCGACTCCAGCAGCCGAAGCTCGGCGTCTGAGACGTATTTGGACGCATCAATCTCCTTGATGAGCACCAGATGATTCGATCGGGCACCGTCGTGCGGGATGAATCGAATGTGCTCATCCCAGGTCGGCCCAATCCCTCTGGGTTTTGTCCAGTTGAGCAACTCGTGCACGACCGGTCCGTTGGGAAGACTGGCGTATCGACCCTCCATGATCGGTGCCCCGAGCGTGATCAACGCTTCTCGCTCGGAAAGGTAGAGCAATTTCATAAGCTTAAGGTCGTTAAGCTCATGATGTGGCGCGCGCTGCAGATAGAAGCCTGCGACCGCCGTTGCAATCTCTTCCTGAAACATCCGTCCTTTACTCCCGGGAGTACCGAACCAAGGGTTCGTCACGCCGAACAAGCCTCTCGCACGATACTTACTCTACATTATAGTCAAACGTCTACCAAAAGTTACTGGCGTTCCTCAAAGGGGTCGTAACTCCCGGTCGGTAAGCAGCGAACTCTCTGAACTCCCTACTCCTGCGAGTAAGTCGCGACCAGGAGCATCATTTCGTCTTCCGTTTCCTCGCCCCAACGCACTCGCTTCGGAGGATTGCTCGGATTGAAGGGGTTGTCCGTGCTGTTATCGTAGGTGGCTTCGAGGGTGATTTTCGAGCCTGCGGGAAGCACGAGAGGATTCTTGAGACCGTAGATCAGCTGCCAGTTGAAATCCCAATCTTGCACATCGATCAGCTTCATCTTCTTGCCATCGGGGAGCTCTGCATGGGCCACCATGGATTTGCCAAGGTAGTGCATGTGGGGCATCAGGCTGTAGAGTCGGATCGGGCGAGGAATGCCCATCTGCCAGTTGAACTTCTGGTTTGCCTTGCCTGGCTCGATATTGATGAACGGATTCGCGATCCAAGCGATTTCGACTTCGCGCGTCGGTTTGCCCTTGTTGGTGTACACCGCAACCTGCGTTCGATCTTTCTCGACCTTACCACTCTTGTTGTAGTGGATTTGCAGAACGACATCGGTGCCTGGCTCCAGGAGGAACCCAGATTCTTCGGGCAGGCGCTCCTGTTTCGCTCCCGGAGCCCAGCCGCCGAGGGCACCATCGGGCATGAACCCGACGCCCCCACCCGATGAGGTGTAGCCGATCTTGCCATCCCCCCGAGGGCCTTGTGCCAGCTTCTTGCCACGGCCCTTCTTATCCAGAAAAACGATGACATGGTGGACGATCTCTCGGTTGCCCGCCTTCACGTCGATAGCACTGATCCAGGTGGGCTCTTTGATATCCGGCGTGATCACGAAATTCCAGTATTCGTCGGAGCCCTCGGCGCTGATCTCTTGCTCGTACGGCATTTCCCAGATCATGTCGGGCTTGCCGAGCCGCCAGCCGACAGGGAATTCCGGGGTTTTGGGCTCCTTCGCCTTGTCTCCACGCGGCGCGCCAGCTTCGTGCCAGTTTTTGAGCATGGTCTTGTGCTCGTTGCTGAGGTGGGCGTCGTTCAGATACTCAACGTCTGCGGGCTGTGCCTTCCAGGGCGGCATGCGACCGGTCTCGGTGGCGAGAACAATCATGCTGCTCCAGCGCTTTGCGTTTTCGTATCCGACGAGGCTAAAGGGGGCCGCTTCGCCCGGGCGGTGACAGCTGACACAAGCCTGATTCAGCAGAGGCGCGATGTGCTCGGCGTAGGTTGGACGCTCGGGCACCTTGAGCGTGGTCTCGGGAGCCGGGAAGGGCTTGGGGGCGGGGCGGGCGACGAGGCCCACGCCAATCAATCCTGCGGCGGCACAACCCACCACAACAGGGACAAAACTCGAACCGAATCGCAAACGCATACTCCAACCCCCCGTCAAAACCCAAGTTGCAACGGGACTTCAAGAGAAATAACGTATGAACCTGTGCCACAGTTCTGCTATGTCAACAAAACGAGTGCTGGTGACGGGATCATCGCGCGGAATTGGGCGGGCGATTGCCCTCCGATTAGCGACCGATGGGTGGCAGGTGGCGATCCACTTTAACGAGCATCGCGGAGATGCGACCAAGGTCGCGAGCCTGCTCGGCGAGAAGTCCGGGGGCGTTTATGAGGCTAATCTGAGCGAGGTTCTGCATGCGGCCAAGCTGGTCGAGCGCGTCTGCAAAGATGGCCCCCTCCACGCGGTGGTCAACAATGCCGGGGTCTACTTGACAATGGACTTTGCTGGTGCGACGGACGAAGCCTTTAAAACCGCTTACAACCGCTGTATGACCGTCAACTTTGAGAGTCCTGCCTGGATCGTTCGGGCGGCCTGCAAGCACTTTTTGGAGAATGGGGGCGGCAAAGTGGTCAACGTCTGCAGTCGCGTCGGGCATCGAGGCGAACCGGGCGCCGCGTTCTACTCGGCTTCCAAGGCAGCCCTGCTCAATCTCACTCGTGCCCTGGCGGTTGAGCATGCGAGCAAGAACATCCAGCACTTTGCGATTGCCCCGGGTTGGGTGGAGACCGCCATGGCCCGCGACGGAATGGGCGATCGACTCCCGGAAATCCTGGCGGGAATTCCGCTCGGGCGCATGGCGACGCCGGAAGATTGTGCGGCAGCCGTCTCGTTCTTGCTCCGAGAGGAAACGTCTTACCTGAGTGGCAACGTCATCGATATCAACGGAGCCAGTTACATTCGGTGATCGCCTCTACTTTGCTTGCCAGCCTCCTCCTTTTGCCCCAAGATCGGGTGCGACAGGAGCTCCCGAATGGGGCCCTGTATCTGATCGACAAGGCAGACACGCCCGGTCACATCCGGGTGGCTTTGTCGGCAAGTTCACACAGTCATCCCGATGAACCGGCCACATTAGGGGTGCGTCATTTGCTGGAGCATTTGGTCGTTAAGGGTCGAGATCGCGGCTTGGATCGACGGCTGGAAAGTAAGGGGCTCTCACTCAGTGCGTGGACGACTCGGGATGCCTTGAACGTTGTGATCTCCGGCCCGGCAGAGGCTCTGCCCTTGGCGATGTCCGCCATGGAAGAGGTTCTGTCACCCGGGGGATTCACGCAGGAAGAGATCGCCAAAGAGCTCAAGATCATGGCGGAGGAGAAGCTCCTTCACGCCCCCGAGCGGCCGCTTGTGGATGCAGCCTGGGAAGCGGTTTATGGTCAAGAGGGACTCTCCCCATTTGGCGACTTGGAGGCCCTTGCCAAACTGACCCCAAGCGATTTGGAGATGGCGCGGCAGAGGATTTTCGCTCCCGCGGGGCTGAGCCTGGCCGTACTCGGGGAAGTCGATCCAGGGGTCGCTCGCCTGCGATGTCAAGAGATTCTTGGCAAGCTGAGTGGATGGGAAGTGAGCTTTGATCCGAGGATGGAGATTGCCCCTGGATCCACTCCGATGGGTGCTCCGACATCCGGGGAGGCTCGGGCGGTTCTGACGGCGGGGGTGACGGTTCCGGTGACTTTGGCGATGCTTGGATTTGCCCTCGCGCAGCAGCGTGATTTGCCTGGCACGAAGGTTTTCTATGACACCTCGGCGTGGGACAGTGTGATCATTTGGACGGCGCCGAAAGCCGGTCAGCTGGATGCTCTCGACAAGCTGACGGAGGAGGATGTTGTCCGATTGGCTCCGTTTGTGCGAGGACGCGCAGCACAGTGGGCACTCGGGTTGACGATTCAGGATGATGCTCACGCAGCGCTTCGCGCTAAGCTCCTTCGGCAGGCGCGCACGTTTGATCTCAATCAGCTTTACGACACGGCCAGTGGCTTGACCGATCAGGAGATTGTTCAGGCATGGCAGCGATGGATTGGCCCGAAGTCGTACCGGGTGCGGGGGATGAAGTGAGAACGGCTCTGCTATTGGCGATGACGCTCTTGGCGGGCTCTGTCCAGGCTCAGGCGAGCAAAACCTTCGTGGTGACGGAACTCCCGAACCCATCGGCGAAGACGGTTCAGATCCATGCGATGATTCCTCGTCCCGAGGGGAGCGCGCGGGAGGAGGCGGCGTGGCGGGTGCTCGCTCGCACCCTGACTCGAGTATCGACGCGCACGTATTCAAACTGGGAGCTTTTCGAGTACGAAGGGCCAGGAACTCAGCCTCTGCGAGTGGAGTGGCTTCCCGACTTCATCCGGCTGGAGATCGGCACGACTCCAGCGAACTGGCAACAGAAGTTCGAGGTGATTGTCTCCTTGCTCAGCGAGGTGAAGTGGGAGGTCGAGGAGCCGATTCTGCAGGCCAGGGCGGAACTGATGGCCGAGCGTAAGGATCCGTGGGGCTGGGCACTCGATCCTTTTGCTCCCGCGTACGATCAAGTGCGCCCGCGCGATGTGGTGCTCGTGTATCAAGCCGCGTTTCAGCCGGGTAAGGCTCGCGTGTTCGTGAATGGCCCGATCGAGCCAGGCACGGCTCAGGGCTTGCTCGATAGTCGGGTGCGCTGGAGTGATTTGCCCGCGCCGCCCCGCCCGTTCTTTGTCTCCGAAATCAAGCGTCCGGAAGGGAACGGCTCAGGGGTTTCGTCGTTTGAACTGGCCCCTCCGCCGATACGGCTTTCCGGGGCAGGGTCGGCGGCTCAGTTCCTGGCCGCGATCGCGCTGGGGGCCGGGAAGGATTGCACCTTGTGGAGAGTCTTACGCGAGGAAAAAGCCTGGACTTATCGCACCGAGATGGTGTTTTGGCCGACGAAATTTGGTTTGGAGCCCCGCCTTTTGATGCTCCGTGGTGTGCAGGGCGAGGAATTGCCGATGATGTTTGAGATGGCGGAGGCCATCCGTGGCGATCTCAAGACCTGGGATGCCGCCACGCTCGCGCGGGCCAAGGTCATGGCTCGTTCGATCCTCACCCGGCCGTCACCATTCGCGTGCGTTTACTTGCACCCGTCACGCGCTCTCGGGAGCGGGGAGGCGGATGCGGCGGCTTGGCAGTCGTTCTGGGGAGCGGTTGGCGAGCCTCCGATCTCGATTCCGAGGTGGGTGGAGATGCTGGAGAATGTTGAGCTCGAAGAGTTCAAAACTCAGGCGACGATCATGACGGAGAACCTGCGACCCCGGCTGACGTCTGGCCGATAGGCGGGGGTTTGCCCTCACTTGAGTCGCCCGAGTGTTCTTGGGCGACTCTGGTTTCCTGACTCTTGAACCAGGGAGGGCGAGCGCATCAACCACGGAAATCCGTGATCCCGGGTGGCATGTCACCCATCGTCGGAGTGAAACGTCCCTCAAGCACTATGACTTCTTTGCTTCTGTCGGCTGCCCTTTCCGTGACTCTCGCGGCACCCCCCTCTCTCCCTGCGAATCTGCGCGAGCTCGGGTTCATCAGTGGGGTGAACACGAGCCCGGATGGAAAGTTGGTGGTGTTTGAGCACTATAAAGAGGGCGAGGGCTCCACGATGGTCTGGAAGATGGAGATCGCCACGCTCAAAGCGACGAAGCTCGGCCCTGGCGCCGATCCGGCGTTTAGTCCGGATGGAAAGCTGATTGCCTTCACGTTCGTGCCGAAGGGTGAGGAGGATGTCGAAATCTTCTCGATGACCCCCGATGGCAAGAATCGCAAGCAGATTTCTAAAGACAAAGAGTCTCAAATGGATCCCGTGTGGGCTCCAGATGGAAAGTCGATTGTCTGTGTCACTTCGCAGGACGAAGATATTTTGGGCGTCCGGCTCGCCGTGGTGACGGTGGCGACGGGAGCGGTGAAGCCGTTCCTGAAGACTCAGACGATCGCGGCCAGTCCGACAATCAATGTGCCGGACAAGATTCTCGCCTTTGAGCAGGGTTACCCGGAACCGAATTCCGACTTCATCTCCATGGGAATCTCTTTGGCGATGCTGGATAACCCCGGGCGATCTAACCCGATGTTCACGCCGGACAAGCAGAGCGTGTATCGCGCCCCGAAGTTTTCGTGGAACGGCACGTACATGACGGTGGCGGAGCAGAGAGATCAAGGGGCGGCCATCCTGTTGATGAATCTCAAGGATTCGAAGGTCAAGCAGACGATCTTTGGGCCGTTCTTTGGGGTCGAATCGATCGCACCGTTGAACGATGGGCAGACGGTTTTTGCGTCCATCGCGGAGAAGGTTGGCTCAACCTCGCGGCTGGTCATGCTGAAGCCGGGCCAGGCTCCGGTCTTCCTGAGCGGTAGGGAGTAGGGACTTTTCGACGGCGGCTCGTATCGAATGTACGGGGCGAGCCGTCTGTCGGATGATGGCCTGAGGAGATGCAGGCACCACATACGGATCAAAAATCATGTTTGCCCCGCTTGCTCTTTTCTCGCTGACCGCTGGCCTTTCGGTGCCTCAGGACGGAGGATCACCGGAGATGGTTCTCGCTGAATACGCCCACAATTCTGAGCTCGAACTGAGCCCTGACGGCAAGAAGCTCATCTTTCAATCGCAGGACGAGGACACGTCGGAGGACTTCATCTTTGTGATGGAAATCAGCTCCAAGAAGGTTCAAGCCCTTGGCCCAGGGCGAGATGCTTCGTTCAGCACCGATGGCAAGAAGATTGTCTTTGTGCTGGAACCAGCGGAGGACGTGAAGGCGGCTGCCGAGGATGAGGAAGTCGATTCCGAAATCTACGTGATGGACGCCAACGGGGCCAACCGAAAGCGCCTGACCACCGACGATGCGGTTCAGGTTGACCCCTGCTTTGGGCCGGAGAACAAGGAGATCTACTGCGCGGAATCGGTCAGTGGAGATTTTTCGGACATGCGAATCGCCAAGCTCTCCGCCGAGGGCGGCAAAACGACGGCTGTCTCGAAGCCTGGTGCCTGGTGCGGTTCTCCGGCCATGCTGCCGAGCCTGGGCGTGATGACTTACGCAACCGAAGTGGCACTCGAAGGGAGCGAAGACACGGGTATCGGGATTGCGATGGGATCGTTGAGCGACATGGCAGCTGCCGAGATCGTCTTCAAACCCGCGAGTGACCTGAGCTATTTTCTGCCCCGATTCAACTGGAAAGGGAGCTACGCGGCTGTCGAGAAGATGAACGATGAAGGTGTCTCGAACATCTATGTCTTCGCTCTTGCCGAGGATTCCACCGACGAGTACGAAGTTGGCCCTCTGGTGGGAGTTGATTCGTTTGCAATTTCTGATGATGGGCAGACCGTCTATGCCGCAGTTGCGATCAATGAGGGTGGCCCGGCTCGCATCGGCAAGTTTGAGAAGGGCAAAGAGCCCGTCTGGCTGACCAATACGCGCCGGTAATCCTGCTCGTCCGGCGAGCAATCTGACCCCGTTGGAGTGGCAAAATGAGCCATGACAACGGGGTCATTGCATTTGTCTGACTACGACATCGATCCGGTTCGAGGGTTTTTGCCTTCGCAGGATCCACTTCTCAGCCTGGGCGAGGCGTTTGATGATTGGGAGGGTGTCGCTCACGGACTCCCCAAGCTGTTGATGACGAGCCGCATTCGCTCGCTGATCGAGAGCCTTCCGCCCTTCCCAGTTGCCGCTCTGCGAAATGAGCGCGAAACGCGCCGGGCGATGGGGTTACTGAGCTATCTGGGTCACGCCTACGTTTGGGGCGAGCCGGGAGTCCCCAAGGTACTTCCTGGGGTGATCGCGCGGCCGTGGGCCGAGGTCGCGGCCAAGCAGGGCCGCCCGCCGATCTTGAGCTACGCGAGCTATGCCCTCGACAACTGGTATCGGATTGATGAAGACGGGCCGATTGAGTGCGGAAACATCTGCCTGATCCAAAACTTTCTTGCCGGAATGGACGAGGAGTGGTTCATCTTGATCCACGTCGACATCGAAGCCCGCGCGGCTGAGGCGATCACGAGTCTGCCGGCTTGCTTGGAGGCGGCGGCGAACCAGGATGCGGAGCGTCTCAAAGCCGACCTTGGAAAGGTGCTCCACAGCCTCGATGAGATGAATCGGGTGATGAACCGGATGCCCGAGTTCTGCGACCCCTACATCTACTTCCACCGCGTGCGGCCGTATATCCACGGCTGGAAAAATCACCCGGAGATGGGTGAAGGCTTGGTCTACGAGGGATGTTTCGACGGCAAGCCGCAAAGCTATCGCGGAGAGACCGGAGCGCAGAGTTCGATTGTTCCGTGCCTCGATGCAATGCTGGGAGTGCAACACGCGGACGACCCTCTGAAAGAATATCTGCTTGAAATGCGCACCTACATGCCGCCGAAGCATCGTGCTTACATCGAGGCGATTGAGGCAACGGGTGGGATTCGGGAGTTTGTTTTCTCGTCTGGACAGCCCGAACTCAGCGAGCTCTACGATGCATGCGTGGAAGGAGTTCGAAAGTTCCGGGCGACTCACTTGGAGTACGCGGCTTCGTACATTTACAAGCAGCTTCAAACGGACAAGAACAATCCGAGCGCGGTCGGAACAGGAGGAACTCCGTTTATGGTGTATCTGAAGAAGCACCGGGATGAGACGGCCGAGCACCGACTGAGCTCGGAATCCTGATCTACGGTTTGGGGGCGCGGGATCTGGCTCAAACGAGTGGCTCTCGCGCCTCCCCGTGCCGTCGGCGGGCCGTGACCCCTAGTCTTTCGGATCGTCGATCATGGAGCGCTCGAAGAGTTGGCGCAGACGCTCTTGCTCGTCCTTTTCCTGACGAGTCTTTTCCTTGCCTCGAACCTTGTTCATGTAGGCGTCGAACTCCTGGTTTTCTTTCTTCTTTTCCTGAATCTTCGTCACGTTGGTGCGCGACGGCGAGACCTTGAAGAACCCTGCGCCATAGAGCCATGCCGGAAGCAAGGGCAAGCTGGCGATCATGCCAAAGAGCGGGTTGCCGGTGCCGAGCGTGAACACCGTGATGACTGCCGTGATGATGGCGATATGCTTCATCCGCACGGGGAGAATCCCATAGAGCCGAATCTCCGCATCGGGGGTCATCGCGCAGGCGATCATCGTGAGGAAGGCAATCGGGAGTGTAGCTCCGAGGACATTCCCGGAAAGTCCTGCGAGGACGGACGCAAGCAGGATGCAGAGCCCGTGGGCCACTGTTCCGGCGAAGAAGTGCCCGATCAACGAGGCTTTGCCGGTGGTTCGTTCCAACTGATGGCCAATCCAGTAGAACCAAAGCAACTGGAACAGGAATCCGATGATTCCCACCCCCGACTGCGCGAACGGGTAGGTGACAAGTCCCCACGGTTGGAATGGACTCAGCGTCAGCGCGAGCAGCTGGGCGAGGGTGCCGTCGGCGCCCATTGCCCATCCGGCAAGAAAGAACACTGACAGGGCGATCATCAGACCGACTGTGGCGGTGATGCCCTTTCCTGGAGTCCCGAAGCCTTGAGCGCGCGAGTTCATCTCTTTCCTCATTATGTCGGCGCGTTGGTGAAAGTTCGCAGAGTCAACCTCCCGTATCTTTGCTGGGGACGAGATTCTGGGGCCATATGTCCCGAAACAGACGCGGTATGATCCCACTATCGCCGAATATTCCCGGTAAGACGACGGGGAGCGGTCGCTTGAGGACGATATGCAATTTTACGTGATCTGGGACGACGGGCAAAAGTTTGGCCCGGCTGACGTCAGTGTTTTGAACCAGTGGGCGACCGAGAATCGGATCAACCCCAACACCCAGCTGGAGTCCGTGGTCGATGGCAGCCGTGTCGCCGCCAAGGATGTCCCGGGCATCATCTTTACTCAGGGCGCCGTGCCGATGCAACCGGCCCAGCCCGCTCAGCCGGTTCAGTCCGTCGATCCCGTGCAGCCGGTGACTCCGGTCGCGAGCGATCCGTTCCAAACCCAGCCGGCTACCCCGGCTGCTGATCCCACGCCGGTCACTCCGGCGGCCGCAGCAAGCGCCGAACGGTATTGGGTGGTTGGACAAGATGGTCAGAAGTACGGCCCGGCGGATGTTGCAACGCTCAGTTCGTGGGCAACCGAGAATCGCCTAACCCCGACAACGCAACTCGAAGGCGAAATGTCGGGTCAACGTGTGATGGCTTCGGCCGTCGCGGGCATCATGTTCCCGGCGGCGATGGGGGCGGGGGCAGCCACCTCGGTGACTCCTGCGGCCTCGCCGTATGGCTCCACGCAAGGCGCAGCGACGCAATCCACTTACGGTCAGTACCCGCGTGATTTCGGCAACGTCGATCCCGATGCGGGTAAGTCGAACGCGATCATCAGTTTGGTTTGCGGCACGATTTCCATTCTTTGCTGTTGCATTCCCGGACTCAACCTGATCCTCTCGGGCATCGGCGTCTGGCAGGGATTGGTCGCAAAGAAGAGCAACCATAAGATGGCGGTTCTCGCCCTCGTGATCTCAGGAATCGGTCTGCTGTTGTCGCTTTGGAATATCACCAACTGGATTACCCAGGGGCCGCAGGCGATGGATGCCTTCAACCAAGCAATGGAGCAGGCTCAGCAGCAGAACCGCTGATCTGCGTGATTTTTCCCACACCCCCACCCCGGTTTTCCCCATTTTGGAGGAAAACCGGGGTTTTGATCTTTCAGCCGTTCGACCTCAGCCGAGCTGATCAGGGTTCAGACCCTGGAGTTCTGGCAACACAAAGATTCCATCTTCGCGAATCAGCACGTCGTCGAACCAGACTTCGCCGCCCCCATAATCTGCGCGTTGGATGTTGACGATATCCCAGTGGATCGCGGAGTGGTTGCCGTTGCCGCCCGGGCCACCGTAGGCGTTCCCTGGGGTGAGGTGGAAGCTGCCCGCGATCTTCTCATCGAACAGGGTGTCCTTCATCGGATGGAGAACGTAGGGGTTGTAACCGAGGCTCCATTCGCCGAAGTACCGCGCGCCCTCGTCGGTGTCGAGGATTTTGTTGAGCTCATCCGTCATGCCGCCGGCAGTGGCTTCGACAATCTTGCCTTCCTCGACGACAAACCGGATGTCTTTGAACTCCATGCCCTGATAGAGCGAAACGGTGTTGTATTGCACCACGCCATTGACACTCTCACGCACCGGGCAGCTGAAGCACTCGCCATCGGGGATATTGCGCTTGCCATGGCAACTCACCGACCCGATTCCCTTGATGCTGAAGGTGAGGTCTGTTCCTGGCCCCTTGAGGTGCACGCGATCTGTGCGGTTCATCAGCTCGACAAGTGGCTGTGCGGCCGCTTCCATCTTGCTGTAATCCAAGGTGCAGACGTTGAAGTAGAACTCCTCGAAAGCGTCGGTGGACATGCTCGCGGCCTGGGCCATGCCCGGACTGGGCCATCGGAGAACCGCCCACTTGGTGTGGGGCACACGTTGTCCGTGCACGACTGGGGTCGCATAGAATTTTTGCCAGAGGGCGTTCTTCTCACTCGGAACATCGGCGAGTTCGGTGGCATTGTCCCCGCCTCGGAAGGCGATGTAAGCCGTCATGTGCTTCATCTCCGCCAATTCGATGTCGGCGATCATCTTCACGTTCTCTTCGCTGATGTGACGCAGAAGTTGCCGCTTGATCTTGTTGCTCTCGAGCCGCACCGCAACCTTTGCGCCGGTGGCCTGAGCCACCCGCACAACTTCCGCGACGGCCTCGTAGGGGATATCGAAGGCGTGGATGAGCACCGAGTCATCGGCGGTGAGCGACGTGGAGTGCGTCGTAAGCATCTCGGCGAGCTGAGTGATGCGTGGATCGAGCATGAATCCAGGTTACCCATGGTTCCGGTTGACGACGAGCGGTGCCTAGCCGGGGCATGCGGTCTGACTGCTCGGGGTGTTCCGGTTGCTCAATGAGGTGGGGTCTTGAGCATCCCTCATCAATGCCTCAGTTGGTACTGGTCCACTCGCTGAGGTCTTGGACGGTGAGTTTGGTGTATTGGGGCACCTTGGCTTCCATCATGTGCTGCTCCAGGATTGGGATCATCTCGGAGATTCGCTCCAAGGTGTCTGTGACTTCGAGGAGATGTTGCTTTTTCTGGTTGTCGATCTGCAGGAAGTTCGCGACGACAAACGAGAGCGCTGTTGGGTCTTGGGGCAGCCGAACTTTGGCGACTTT
This sequence comes from Methyloversatilis discipulorum, assembly GCA_943371575.1. Taxonomy (GTDB): domain Bacteria; phylum Armatimonadota; class Fimbriimonadia; order Fimbriimonadales; family Fimbriimonadaceae; genus UphvI-Ar2. Next base: position 230,360 of record CALRVI020000001.1, read on the forward strand.
GATTTCCTCTCGCTGAAAATGGGCTTCGATGTACGCTTGAAGATACTCGCGGGTTCGCAAAGTGAGGGCATCGGCGCGAGGAGTGTCTTCGACTTCAAGCTCGACGACGGGTTCCACGTAACCCACAGGAAACGTTTTGGTTTCGTCGAGTTTGCGGATACGGAAACGGCGCTCGCCTTGGATCTTGACATCCATGGTGCCGTCATCGTGAGTTTGCACGCTCACGATTCGGCACGCGGTTCCGACCAGATAGGGATCTGCGGGGCCACCGACTTCGCTGCCAGTTTTGATAAGCACGATGCCGAAGCCTTGGTCGTACTGGAGGCAATGGCGAACCATGTCGCGGTAGCGATCCTCGAAGACATGGATTTGCAAGGTGGCGTAGGGGAACAGAACCACGTTCAGGGGAAAAAGCGGTAATTCCTCTGCTGCTCCAGCCATCGTCGTGCTCCGATGATAGCATGACGCCCGGTGAACCTGCCGGGGTTCGTTGGGGTGTGGGGGAACAAATCGCAAGATCAAGGTGGGCCTGATGGCACTTCGGCCCCACTGATGCCGTCAAACACGGGAGGAAAGCGGTCTTCCGGGAGTCCGAGAGGTATCCTGCGGCTTCGTTGCCACCGTGCTTCCTCAGTTGCGCGGATGGACTATGAGCATCACGGACATGGGTACCCACGATTCACAAGACATGAACCAGCAATTTGAGGATCTGGTTCGGCGCATACAGGAGTTGGAAGCCGAAAACCAATCGTTGCGCAGTAGTTCCCCTGCTCCGTCTGCCACGCCTTCGGAAATCAAGCCGGCTCCGGTTGAGTCGGGTATGGAAGTCGCTTCGATTCAAGAAGGCGACATGACGCTCCGCCGTCTTGTGCAGCGGATTGCGATGATTCTCCAAGCCGAGAAGATCGTGATCATGTTCTACGAGACCGAGACGGGCGAACTGATGGCGATTCCTCCCGCTTATGGGGTCGATGATGAGCGCCTGAGCCACTTCCGGGTTCGCGCCACCCAAGGTATCAGCGGCGAAGTCTTCCGCGATGGCACCCCCGCAATCTTCCACGATGCGACGGGCGATCAGCGCACCCGCAAGGATCTGGTGAGCTTGCTTCATGTCAACAATGGCATCACCGTTCCCTTGGTGATCGAAAAGCGGGACGAGGAAAACCGTGTCGTGGATCGCTCGACGATCGGTGTCCTTCACGCCTTCAATAAGCGACACGGCGAAGATTTCAACGACGAAGACGTGCGCTTGCTCGAGCGCATGGCTCGCAACGTGGGCTCAATCATCGCGAACCTTCAGCTTTACAAGGCGGTGATGAAGGAGCGCGAAGAGCTCCTGCAGACTTTTGAATCTCTGACCAGCGGCCTCTTGCTCATTACGCCAGAAGGCAAGATCAGCCAGATGAACTCCTCGGCCCGAACGATTTTCCGCATCGAGACGGAGGTGGTGGGTCGCAACTACACCGATGTGCTGAAGGAGGAAACTCTGGCTGCGTTCCTAGATGCCGGCGTGCGGGGCGAAGAATCGCTCGCTGCAGAAATCACCGTGGATATCCACGGAACCGAACGGATCTATCAGGCACAGGGTGCGACGGTTCGCAATGAGGATGGCAAGCACCTGGGGTTCGTCGCGATCTTCAACGACGTGACGGAGCAGAAGAATCTCGACAAGATGAAGAGCTCCTTCGTCGCGATGGCCAGCCACGAACTCCGCACGCCACTCACCGCGATCAAGGGCTTTAGCAGCACCTTGCTCGATGGTGTCGATGGTGACATTTACTCGAAGGACGACCAGAAGGAGTTCCTTGGCATTATCGTCAGCGAGTGCGACCGGTTGCGCCGTCTCATTGACGACCTACTCAACACGGCGCGGATCGAATCCGGCCAGTCGCTCAAGCCGAGCTACACCCGATTCGATCTCAAGGCGATTCTCGACAAGGTGGTGCGTGTGCAGGCTCAGGCGAGTCACCGCCACGAGGTCAAGCTCAAGGTTCACACCGAGTTGCCGGGCACGATTATTGGCGATGAGGACAAGTTCGACCAGATTCTCACCAACCTCCTCAACAACGCGATCAAGTACTCGCCCGAAGGTGGCGATGTCACGGTTCACGCGTGGTGGGATGGCAAGGATGAGCTGAAGATCGGTGTGGAAGACCAAGGCATTGGTATTCCGAAGGAGCACCTCAGCAAGGTCTTCGAACGGTTCCACCGGGTGAACAACGAGGACAACCGAAAGATTTACGGCACGGGCCTTGGTTTGTATCTGGTTCGACACCTTGTCGAGCAGGTTCACATTGGCAAGATCTGGGCGGAGTCGGAAGTCGGCAAGGGTTCGATGTTCCTCTTCACGATGCCGAGCGAAATCGACATCGAGAAAGCGGAAGCGATGAACGACTAAGATGGCGCTTCAAGCCGTCGTCTTCGACTTCGACGGGCTCCTGATGGACAGTGAGTCAGCGGAATTCGCTGGCTATTCCGAGGTGTTTGCTCGGCACGGCGTGACTCTGGATCTGATGGAGTGGGGCAAGTGCGTCGGCACGGGCCCAGGTGTTTGGAAGGTCGAGGATCATCTGCAGGAGCTGCTGGGTCGACCTGTCGATGCTCATGCTCTGCACACCGACGCGAAGGCGATTCGCGATGAAATCCTTCGCACGATCGAGCCTCTGCCCGGCGGGGTGGCTTTGGTGGAAGCTCTGAGTCGGAGCGAGGTTAAGATCGCCGTGGCAAGTAGCTCTCGAAGCGTATGGATTGAACATTTTCTGCGTCATGTCGGGTTGCGACATCATTTCGAGGTGATCCGGACCCGCGACATGGTGGGGGCAGCAAAGCCGGCACCCGACCTGTATCTAGCAGCGTGCGAGGCGCTGGGCGTGGACTCACAAAGGAGCATTGCCCTGGAAGACTCGCCGAACGGAATGAAAGCAGCGAAGGCGGCAGGGATGCTCTGCCTGGGGATTCCAAATGCTGTGACGGCGGGCTACGATCTGTCTCCTGCGGATTGGTTGATCGACTCCCTGACTCAAGTGGAGCCGGAGTGGCTGAGCGACTGGGCGCCCAGGGAATATTCTGCTGATCCCTCGTTACCCTTCGAAAAAGGTACCTGGGCGATGCGGCCAGCGGGCGAGCGCCGGACGACCACCCTCAAAGAGCATCGAGCGTGGACAAAAAATGCCCTGACCCAAGCGGGGCCAGAGCATTTGAGTGAATCGTGGATCGACCGAGAGAAGATTAAGGCAGCTTGGCCAGTTCTTCCTTGAGGCGATCAATTGCGATCATTTGCCCCGGATCGCGACCCTTGAGGGCGGCGAGGTAGAGCGAGACGTAGTCGCCAAAATGAGCCAGACTCAGCATCTTGGCGAGGAGCCGGTCGCCGTGGGCCGTGATGGTGGTGAAACTTGTGGCGGCTCCGATTTGCTCGCAGGTGATTCTCACGCGGGCCATCAGTCGATCTGACTCGTCTCCTCCGGCGAGCAGGACGGTGATCCACTCGGTGACGCCTTGTTCGCCCGAACCCTGCCAGCCGAGGATCTCGTTGTGGCAGAGCTCCGGGAAGACATGGGTAAGGATCATCTCTTTGCTGTTCTCGTTGATCTGCCCGCGCCAGCGTTGGGCGAGGGCGTATTGCCAGGATCCGAGCCCGTAGAGGGTGGCAAGTTTTCCGCTCATCTGGCGGCTGAGTTGCTTGGCCGGGTTCACGGTCTCAGGGGATTCAAAACCGCACTCTGTGGCAACTTCGCGGATGGCGTTGATGGCGGCGTCGAAATCTTGAGCGGGAATCAAGCCCATCTGAGCGCAAGCTACGACGAGGGGCATGAACATGTAACCCATTGCGGTGCGAGGGGGCTGACCGCCGGGAACCGTGATCACGGGCCAGCCATCTTGTTTCGCCAGCTTCGTGAGTTCGCCTCCGCTGGAAAGAACCAGGATGGTGCAGCCGCGTCGTCGGGCGTCGTGATAGGCGGAAATGGTCTCTTCGGTATTGCCGCTGTAGCTGGCGCAGATCACAAAGGTTCCTTGTCCGGCGAAGCTGGGGAGCGTGTAGTCGCGGTTGACGAGGAACGGAACCTTGCCTTCGTGGGCGAAAAGCGCGGCGAGAAGGTCACCGCCGGCGGCTGATCCCCCGAGACCGGAGAGGATCACATGATCTGGGAGGGCTGTCCACTTAGGGAGCGCGGCGGCCTGGGCGATTTGCACCGCTTGGGCGCACTGATCGGCGAATCCAGCGGTAAGGTCGGCCATGCCCATCGGGTCGTTCTGAACCAAAAAACTGCGCTCATCCAGCATGAACGCAGTTTATCTTGGTTGTGTCCGGGCAACCCGGTTCAGTCGGCAAATGGGTCGTAATCGTCTGCGCTCGGAGCGGGTTCGCTGGCGACGGCGGCAGTTTGGCGTTGGTATCCGCCCCCACCACTTGCGCCGCCTTGATCATCACGAGGACGATCCAGCCCTTGGACATTGTCGGCAACGACTTCGACGACTTCGCGCTTGTTCCCTTCGCGGTCGGTGAAGCTCCGAGATTGGAGTCGTCCTTCCACGGCCACTAAGCGGCCCTTTCCGAGATAGTTGGCGACGAAGTCTGCGGTGTTACCCCAGGCACTCACACGGAAGAAATCCGCGGTGGCCGATCCATCGGTGGGCTTGATACGCTTGTCCACGGCGAGGGAGAAATCCGCAACTTGCTTGCCCGTTTGGGTGGTGCGGATTTCCGGATCGCGCGTGAGGCGTCCAATCAGAACGACGCGGTTAAGACTCATGGTTCTAGCTTACACCAAATTCCTAGACAGATGTACAGGAAGAGCTTAGGCTTCGAGCTTATCGATGCGGTGACGAATGACCGTATCGTTGATGCGCATGAGTCGGCTCAGTTCGTTAGGCACCGGGCCGTCGGCTTCGAACTTCATGAGGATGTAGTTCCCTTCCTTGTGGCCATCGATTTCGTAGGCGAGCTTGCGCTTCTCCCACTTCTCGGCGCTCTCGACGGTGCCGCCGTTCTTTTCGACAACATCTTTGAACTGGTTGGCGACGGTCTGAACTTCGTCATCGTTCAGGTTCGCGGGGACGATATAAAAGGCTTCGTACTTGCGGCTCGACATGGTTGAGAATCAGCTCCCTGTGGTCAGCGATCTGGCCCGTTGCAAAAAGCGTGGGGCAGAGAGCGATCGCGGAAGGGGAGGATACCAGACGATGTCGAATCTTCGGTGTCGGGACCCAAACTCACGAATTTCCGGCAAGGTACCTGCATCGAATTACCAGGTTTGTTAAGGCAAGGCCCGATTTGGCACGGTATCGCAACACTTGAAAAAATTGTTTTGGTACAGTTTGTAGCGATCCTTCTGGGTGTTTGTCCCAGGGGACTCAGGAACAACGCATATGCGCATCTTGACTCTTTCTTTGATGGCGGGGATGACGACCCTTTCTTTCGCAATTACTCTGCCCTACTCGAACGGCTTTGAGAACGGCAGCCCTGACTTCTTCCCGCTTGCTGGCGCAACTCTGAGCTCCGGCAACATGGCTGCAAACGGCTGGACGGGCTTCTCGAACTGGAAAACCTCGGCGGCGCAGAAGTTTGCTGGCAACCAGTCGCTGATGTACAGCTACACGGGAGTTTCGGGCACTCTTCCGAGCTCAGTCATTCAGGCACCAAATCTTGATGCTCCTCTGAATGCCGATATCTTGGCGTCCACGAAGTTCTACATGGCGACGAGCGTGAACGGCTCAACCAACACCGCCAACACTCTGGTCGGTGGCTTCGCGGGACGACTTCTGAACAACTTCGGTCAGAACTTCCGCGTGGGCATCACGGGCGATGGTCGCGTGGTCACTCAAAAGGCAGGCTCGTTCAGCTGGGCCAGCCTGGGAACCCTGAGCGGTGCGCACAAGGATCAGTGGCTGACGCTCGACCTCGCGGTGAACGCGACGGCAGGGCAAGCAGGTGCAAGCACCTTCACCGTGAAGGACTCGAGCGGCAACCTGCTCTTCAGCAACACGAGCAACCTGCTCACCAGCGGCACGATCAGCACGGTCGGTGTGAATTACATGGGCCTGCTGGGTGTTAGCGATGGCACCTCTGGTCTGGCCGCACAGTACGGCCTGATGTATTACGATAACTTCGGTATCCAAGCGGTTCCGGAGCCGGCAACCATGACGGTTCTCGGTCTGCTGGCGGCAGCTGGTCTTCGACGACGCAACCGACGCTAACCTCGGCTGACTGCTCCACACAAATCATCCCTCGGCGTGTGAACCACCGAGGGATGATTTCTTTTGTCGACCCCTGAAATACGGGAACTCGGCTTGCCGAATCGAAGGTAATTCCGCTTACTGCTGGGCAGGAAGTGAACTGGATGAAAGTACGAAAAGGCACCCTTCTCGCGGGCTCCGTGCTCGCCATGAGCGTTGTGGGAATCAGCTGGGCTCAGGTTTCCCAGCAACCGACTCCCGCCCCGACTCCCGTCGACATGACTTCTCGCGAGATCATTGAGGAGTTGAAGAAGAACGGGCACGAGTTCGTGATCGAGACGACGGACATTCCGAAGGATCGCACTTATGAGGTGAACCTCAAGGATCTGAAGTCTGAGAAGTCGTTGGCGGCGATTGCGAAGGCGATGAATCTCGACCTGGTGCGTGAGGGCGACATCATCGTGATGCGGTCTCTGGAGCAGATGAATCGTGATCTCGGCGATCTCGGGCGAGCTGGTTTCTTCTTTGGTGGCGATGGAGAGGCCAAGTCATTCCGATCGATGACCCCGGAAGAGAGGAAGAAGTTTGACGCGGCGATGAAGGAAGTCCAGGAAGCGATGAAGGACTTCGACAAGGAAGGCGTGCTCAAGGAACTTCGGTCGATTGAAGACGGCATCCCTCTCGAAATGCTCGAGAAAGCGCATCGTGAGATCGCCGAGGCCATGGAAAAGACTCATGGTGACCGAGCCGCCGCGATGGAGCGCGCCCATGAGGAAGTCTCGAAGGCGATGGAAAAGCTTCATGAGACGGGATCGTGGAAGGAACTGGCGGAACTCAAGGGAATGGTCAAGCTTCAGCTCAAAGCCGATGACCTAGCGAAGCTCGAGCAGCTGAAGATTGAACTCGACGAAGAAGGGATCGCGAAAGTTCGAAGTTTCGGCGAGGGCTCTTTTAGCTTTGAGAGCGACGGTGACGGCTTCGCCTTTTCGATGAATTCTGGCAAGATGAGCGAGATCGCCAAGTCTCTCTCGAAGTCCCAACTCGAGAAGCACAACAAGCAGGGATTTCTCCTGTTCAGCGACCTCACCGACGCCCAACGCAAGATGCTCGATCTTCCGAAGACGGTTGAGGGCACGATCGTCCTCAAGTTCAAGCACGAGGGCAAAGAGATCACTCTGCGCTCGAATCGACCGAAGTAAAGCCTGGGCTTCGTGAGACCTTAAAGCAGCCTCCACCAGTTGGTGGGGGCTGCTTATCTATTCGAGGAGCGTTCCGTTCGCTTGGAGGCTGAAGCGGTAGCCGAAGAGCGCGCAAGCTTTTTTGCACATAAGCATTCGGCTCAGGAAGATCTCGAAGTACTCCATCACACTCGCGAATTGGGTGTCGATGACCAGTTCGAGGCGGATGGTTTTCGTGTCCGGGAACATCTCGACTCGGCTCCTTTCGACCGCGTAGTTCACTCGGTCGTGGATATCAAAGGTCTCGAGGATCGGGTTCTGGACGCGGGATCGGTGGACGTCGCTCTTGTCTCCCACGATGAGCGCGGCGGACATGACGCTGATGGGTGTTCCGACCAGCTCTTCGTGGTTACCAATCGCGCCGAGGATGGGTGCGATCTCTTCGGGTGACATGCCCATCTCGTTGAGAATGGTGAACGCGATATTAGCTCCACTGATCGGGTGGTCTTGGCGGTTGATCACGTTGCCGATATCGTGCATGTAAGCGGCGATCTGCCCGAGCTCGATTTCGCGCTCCGGCATGTGCAGGTTCTCCATGATGTGCTTGGTGATCCCACTGACGATGCCGACGTGTCGGTGCCCGTGTTCGGTGTAGCCCATGGCCCGGAGCAGTTCATTCGCTCCGTCGATGAGTGTTTTCACCTTATGGTTGGCCTTCACATCTTTCAGGGTGATGGGCTTGACGGGGGTCGTTTCGGGAGTGATCATGGTTGTACGTAGGGTTTCGGCTTGCTAAACTTCATTTTGGTCAGCCAGTCATGAATCCCAAGCTCTCCGCCGTAGGCTTTCACGCGGGGGATTCTTGTTCGGTCAAACTTTTTGGAGAGAGGCGAGGGCGCCGGCGACGATCCGGCGAGAACGATATTCTCGTATCCGTATGTACGACCGTTCCATGTGGCTCGCTTCAGCAGAGTGCGGTTCTTAGGCGCAATGCCGTAGGGGGTTGCGAAGGAGCGCGCGGTGAATCCGAGCTTGGCGATGTAGTCGTAGGAGGCTCCGAGTTCCCAGCTCACTTTGGCATCGGAGAGCTTGTTGAGAGCCGTGTGGGTCATCGTGTGAGACCCAATTTCGGAGCCCCACGCCCGCAGCATTTCCATCTTCTGAGAGGCAAGCTTGCTCTGCCCGAAGGGGCCGTTGGGCAGAATAAAGAATGTCCCCTTCACCGGGAAATCGGGATACTTCTTGGCAAACTTGGCCCAGACGCCGACAAAACTATTCGGATCTATTGAACCATCTGGTTTAAGTCGGAACTGAGTGGGGTCGGAGTCATCGAAGGTGAGGACGACTGGGGAGGCTCCACGTGGGAGTGGCATGCGGTTTTGGCTGTATTCCTCTAGGGTCACCGGGCGATAGCCCAGTCGATATAGCCGATCAAGGTCCTTTTCGAAATTGGCCTTGGATCGCACCATGTAGCTCTCTTTGGGCCCGATTTTGTGATACATGAGCACGAGCACCGCCCCCTGTCGATTCCCCGCTCGCTTGGTCACTCTCGGCTTCTGGGCCTCGGATCGGCGGATCTCCGGGAGAGGATCTTGACGCGACTTGGCATGGGCGGAGTCGAGCACAAAAACTCCTCCCACCAGGAGCGTAGCGACCGCTCCTGCACCAAAAACGACGCCAACCCGACTCACGGAGCGGCTTTCATCTCCTCAACAAGCTGACTGTACTCGCTCACCATCTGCTGACTTTGCGCGAGCGACTCGCTCTCGGCGAAGACGTGGAACACAGGCTCGAAACTATCCGGCAGCACGAGTACCCAAGAGTTCGCATCGTAGAGCTTGATTCCATCGACCAGTTCCACCTTTTGGTCAGGCTGGCGCGATTCGGCGAGCTTTCGCATCACCGTCCCTTTCGCATCCCACGGGCAGTCGACGGTCGCAAACGCCAAGTGGAACTCGGGCAGTTCTGTGACGATTTCGCTCAGTTTGATCTGCTCAAGCTGAAGCATTTTCACCATGTTGGCGAGGGCAAACATCGCATCGAACCCTGGGTGGAGGCGCGGGAAGATGAATCCTCCGCTCTCGTTGCCCGCGAATCTCGCCTTCGAGACCTGAACCTCGTGCATCATGTCACGCACTCCAGATCGCGCTCGGCTCACCGTAACGCCCTGGGCGACGAGCATCTCTTGCAGGCGTCCCGGGGCGGTGACGCTCATGACAATGTGCGCTCCTGGTTGGGTTCGCGCGACCAGCGTGCAAAGAGCAGCGAAGAGGGTGTTGCCCGCCAGCACGAGCCCGTGATCATCGACCACCGACATGGTTTCGCCTTCGTTGGTCACCAAAACGCCGAGGTCGTATCCGAGCGAGGCCACAATTTGCTGAAGGTTGTTGAGGTGATTCTGTACCTCGTCCGGTCGACGCGGTGCGGATCGGGCATCGTTGAAGCTGTTCAGACTAATCGCCTCAATCCCCGCCTGCGCGAGAATCGAGGGGAAGATCGGCGAGACGGACGAATATCCGTAGTCGACGATGATGCGGGGTCTGCGCTCGGTGCGCAGATCCGGGAGAGCGGCGAGAAAGTCGCGTGCGTAGCTCTCCACCGGTTGGATAGGTTCTTCGATCACCCCCAAGTTGTCCGGATCGGCGCGGTGGAAGTCCTCGCGGAAGAAGGCAGCTTCAACTTTCCTTTCCTGAGTGCGCGGCATGTAGCCACCCGATTTGTCGAAGAACTCCACGAGACTCAAGCGACTGTTTCCCGGAAGCTTTCGGCAGTTCACCGCTGCGACGGCGGGTGACTGCTTCAAGAAGTGGCGAAGAATCGGCACGGGGAGCCCGTGCATGTCGACGACTTGGCAGCCGGTGCTCAGCAGGGCGGCCATCACGGATCGCTTGACCATGCGGCTGCTGCGGGCCGAATCGCGGGCGGCGAGAATCGTAGTGCCTTCGGGGAACTGCGATCCAAACGCCAGACCGAGCCTCGTGGCAAATTCTGGGGTGATTTCGATGTTACTGAGCCCGGCGACGCCGAGATCTCGGAACAGATTGCCGCGCCACTTGTTGCCCACCACGAGCGACATCGTGACGGTGGAACCGCGCTCGATGGTCTTATCTGGCCAGATCTTCACTCGAGGCCGAATGGTGCATCCAACATCAATCAGACATCGATCCCCAATCACGGCTCCGTCTTGCACCCGCGACTCGCGCTTGATCGTCACGCGATTTGCGATGATGGCCCCGTGACACTCTGTGTCGTTGCCCAGATAGCACCGGTCCCAGATCACGGAGTTGTCGACGACGGCATTCTCTTCGAGCAAACAACTATTGCCGATCACGGATCCCGGGGTCAGGCGAGCCCCGCGTTTGATCCGCGTGTTGCTACCAATGATGAGAGGCCCTTTGAGCTCGGCCTGGTCATCAATGATGGTGTTCTCGCCCACCCACACTCCCGGAGCGACAAGTTCTCCGGGCAGGTCGAGCTTGGTGAGCCCCTCCAGCATGTGCATTTGGGCTTCTTGATACTGCTCAAGCGTGCCGACATCGCACCAGTAGCCCTCCATGATGTAGCCGTACATCGGGGCGTTCTCGGCCAGAAGTTGCGGGAACACATCCTTGCTCCAGTCGACATTCTCGCGTGGCTTGACGTAGTTGAAAATTTCTGGCTCCAGGATGTAGATGCCGGTGTTGACGGTATCGCTGAAGACCTCGCCCCAGCCTGGCTTCTCCAGGAATCGTTCGACTTTGCCCTCGCCATCGGTGATGACAATTCCAAACTCCAGCGGGTTTGGCACTCGGGAGAGAACCAGCGTCGCGAGACTCTTCTTCTCTCGGTGGAAGTTCACGGCGGCGGTGAGGTCGCAATCCGTGAGAGCATCGCCGCTGATGATGATGAAGGTGCCTTCCTTCAGCATGATCTCGGCTTGCTTGACGCTTCCCGCCGTGCCGAGAGGGATATCTTCGATGGAGTGCGTGATATTCACGCCAAAATCAGCGCCATCACCAAAATAGCCTTGGATTTCGTCCGCCAAATAGTGGAGAGTCGTGACGATATCGGTGATCCCGTGCGTTTTGAGGAGCTCGACAATGTGCTCCATAATCGGGCGGTTGACCACCGGAACAAGCGGTTTGGGGAGGTTCACCGTGAGAGGCCGCAGACGGCTTCCCTCACCTCCTGCCATCACAACTGCTTTCACTCCGCCGAGAGTACTGTTCGACCCCATTGTCATCACCTAACCCACCTTGGATTATCCTTGAGGTGAGGGATGAAACGGGGGCAAAAATGCAGTGGGCCTACCAGTTTTTTGAGGGTTAGGTCTGTTGCTCTTCGTGAAGTTCCTTTTCGGCTTGTCGAACGGCTTTGATTTCGCCCAAAAGCACATCCAAACTCTCCGTCGCGTAGCCCGTGGTCGCGCCAGGAATCGCGATGGTATTGCTTGTTTCGGCAAGCACTCGAGGCGTGGCGTTTTGCACCTCATCGGCCAGATCCTTCAGGCGTTCGGCAATCCGTTTTCCGGGATCAAAGATATCGCGGGTGTTGGGGCTGGTGTACCGGTATTGGTTAGGGTGATTGCTGGTCGCTTTGCTCAGTCCGCGCAGAGCATCTTCGATATCCAGGCTGACAAAGTCCTCGACGATACTGTTCCATTCATCCTTGCGGTTCTTCATCGGTTCGCCTACGCAGCCGGAGGCGAGGATCAGGAGCTCGGCCATCGCCACATCGGCACCGGTGAGAGCTTTTTCCCGGAGGGCTTTCCAGTGGCCGGGAACATCGCCGTGAGTCCATGCTGAGGCGTCGAGGGTGGTGCGCACCCGCGACCAGTGGTAGGATCCTGCTTCTAGGAGTTGAGCTGCCACGGGATCTAACCATTTGGTCAGCTTCTTGTTCTTATCGAGATCCAGGAGCGCCGATCGGGATCCCATCGCTTCGCGCAAGAGTCGATCTTCCTCGGATGCTGGTTGCTGGGACGCCTTGACCTTTTTGGCGAGCATGGTGCCGCCGAGCCCGAGGGCGGCAATGAAAGCCACCGCTCCGCCAAGAATCCCGAATCCGATATTGCCGGTTGCGACCGAAACCCCGATTGCTCCGAGGAGGCCCACGAGCGGTGCGCCCAATCCAAGCCCCACGCAGCCCATCCCCATGATCTTTTCGGATGCCGCCACGCTCGGGCTGGCGATCTCGTGGTCGAGATACGCGGCAAGGTAGGGGTATTCGCGTTTCAGCTTACTGGAGGCCATGAATGATCCATTGCAAGGATACGCCGAAGAAGCCTCCTGGTTGCCCGCGTCCCGGGAGAATCTCCCTGGCGACGCGTGATCCCGGCAGGTATGGTGGGGCCGAGAGCTATGCGTTTGATCGACACCCACTGCCACCTCAACGACTCCAAAGCCTTCCCCGATCCGAGCGAGGCGATTGCCGAAGCCCACGCGGCGGGGATTGAAAAGCTCGTGGTCGTTGGCGTCGATCCAAAGATGAACGCCCGGGCGATTGAGATCAGCGAGCAGTTCGAGAGCGTTTATGCCGCCGTCGGCTGGCATCCCACCAGCACCAAAGACTACACGCGCGAGAGTTTGGATCTGTTGATTGAGCAGCTCGATCAGCCCAAGACGGTGGCTCTCGGCGAAATTGGGTTGGACTATCACTGGGATTTCAGCACTCGGGAAGAACAGTATCGGGCGCTTCTCGACCAGCTGGAACTCGCGGAAAGTCGCAACTGCCCGGTGATCTTCCACTGCCGCGAGGCGGAGAGCGATCTCCTTGATGTTTTGGAAAAGCGCCCGAAGACGGTGCCGTATCTGTTCCACTGCTTCGCGGGCACGGTCGAGGATGCGCAGCGTGGGCTTGACCTCGGAGGACTTTTTGGCGTGGATGGCCCCGTCACGTATCCAAAGAGCGACGGTCTGCGGGACGTGATGCGCTTCCTGGGCCCCGAGCGAATTGTCATCGAAACGGACGCCCCATGGATGGCCCCCGTGCCGTATCGGGGCAAGCGAAACCGCCCGAGCTACGTCACTTATGTGAATGAGGCCCTCGCAGCGGCGCTTGGGATCACCCCAGAAGAGTGCGCGGCGGCGACCACGCGCAACGCCGAGCAATTCTTCGGTTTCTGAGCCGGGTCGTTCACTCGCATTCGCTCCTTCACTCCCCTCGACTGGGGCGCTGAATTCACGGGGGGCGGCCGGAGCAAGGTGGACGCCTCGGTTCTTGCATTCGGTAATTCAGTTCGCGATGTGGAGAGTCAGTGAGTGAGGGAGCGAACGCGAGTGAAGGAACGGGGCTCGCTGCGATCTTCCATAATCTCCCCGTGCCTCCGATGATCCGTCAAGCCACCGAAGCCCACCTGCCTGCTCTGGCGGCGGAGATGCTCGCGCTGTGGCAGGCGGGCGACACAATCCTCCTCACCGGAGACCTTGGGGCAGGCAAGACCACGTTTGTGCGGTCGATCCTGCGGGCGCTTGGGTGGGAAGATCCGGTTCGCTCGCCGACGTTCACTCTTCTGCAAACCTATGCCACGAATCCGCCCGTGCTCCATGCCGACCTCTATCGTCTGACGAGCGCGGCAGGGGTTGGCCTGGAGGAGTACCTGGAGGATCACCTCTGCTTCATCGAGTGGCCGGATCGACTGGGCAACACGGTCTCCCCGGAGGCTTGCTGGCAACTCTCCATCGAGACGATCGACGAAACCACACGCCGGTTCACCTTCACCCCACCGACTTCATGAGCCGAATGAGAGGCTGCGTAGGATCTGATCCCGCGCGTACTCGCCGCCAATCGCGGCGGCGGTGTCGACCTCCATCGAGAGGACCAGGTCTCCGCTGCGCACGTAGCGGTACTCCGTCCACCACTTCTGACCTCCACTGACGCGCAACGCTTTCACCGAGTGGCCGGAGAGCCCATTCCAGACAAAGGTGGACTGACGCAAGCCGAGCATCGTGCTCCGATTGCGGTCTCCGAACTCCTTCATCTGCCGCTCCGCCATCGTGCGTGGATTGAGGGTGCCCGCTTCATCCTGGAAGAGCCAAAGGTCGAAATTGATTTCTCCAGGAATGTTCAGCCACGTGTGCAGGGCCTCCCCAAATCCTCCGCTGGGATTCGGAATCCAGGTGCTGGCGGGAACCCCGGGGAGTCTCATGGAGATCGAGGGTTCCGCAGTACGAAACCGGGGAAACTCTCCTTCGCCCACGACCCGCCAGTTGGTGCCGACATTCATGGAGAGGATCGCGCGTTCCACGACCTCCCGTCCGGCGCGATCGGGGATCGGAACCCAGAAGGTGCAGGTGATCCGATTTCCGTTGTGCAATGCGTGAACTTCGGTCACTCGACCGCCCGACTCCGCGTCGAGGGCCGAGACATGGGTGAGCACGCGACCATTCACGGTCTGCGTCCGAATGCGGGAGCCTGGTGCAACGTTCTCTGCGGTCGGGAGAACACCTCCCGGAACGACTTCCACGCGCAGCCGCCGCTCCCCACTCTCTGCAACCCAGGCGCAGGGATTTCCCGGACGCAATGCCGCCAGTCGCATCGGCGGAGCCAGATCACGAGGCAGTCCGACGGGTTGGAGAGTCCCCGGGAAAGCAAGGGTGAGATCGGCTTCGTACACCGTCTGCCAGCGCGGAAACTCGGCGGGTTTGACGACGCCATACGGCCCCGCCATCCAAAACGCAATTACGTACGCCGTTCCGATCATCCCATCTGCCCCTACTCCGCCTTACGCGTTGGACTGTTCCCGGGCTTCAAGAAATTCGCACAAGCGCCCCTAAGTGCGGATTTCCGAAAGTCGGTATCCTTGGCCTTCCATGCCGCTCTTTGAGTACGAGTGTTCATCGTGCCACAAGGTTTCGGTGCATCTGGTTGGGATGATTCAGGATCCCGGTGAGCTCGCCTGCGATCATTGTGGATCGAATGGTCTTGAAAAGAAGGTCAGCCGATTCCGTCGCGGGCGAAGCGAATCGGCTCGGTACGATGAACTCGCCGACCAGATCGACGGCATGGGCGAGCCATCTTCGGGAGCTGCCACTCGGGAGCTGGTGAGAGAGATGGGCCGCGCCGCCGATGATGACTTCAGCGATGATCTGGAAGAGCGGTTTGAGGCGGAAATGGAAGGATTGGGAACCGACGAATGAAGAAGCTGGGACAACTAACCGTGGTCTGCGGGAGCATGTACGCAGGCAAAAGCGAGGAGCTAATCCGGCTCGCCCGCCGCGCTCTCTACGCGAAAAAGAAGGTGCAGGTGTTCAAGCCCGCCATTGATTCCCGCTATGACGATGAGATGGTCGTGACTCACATGGGGGTCAAGCATCCCTCTGTGCCCGTGAAAGGAGTCGAGGAACTCCGTAAGGCGATCGACAAAGACACCGACTACGTGTGCATTGAGGAGGTACAGTTTTTTGACCGATCAGTCGTCGAGCTTGCGACTGACCTCGCCGATCGCGGAGTCGAGGTTGTTTGCGCGGGTCTTGACCAGGATTTTCGACGGCAACCCTTTGGCCCGATGCCCGATCTGCTCGCGGTCGCCGATGACGTCATCAAGCTCCGCGCGATCTGTATCAAGTGCGGCCGTCCCGCGAGCCATACGCAACGGATTGTCGAAGGAAAGCCCGCCGCCTGGGACGAGCCGATCGTTCTGATTGGCGCGACAGAGAGCTACGAGGCCCGCTGCCGGGCGTGTCACCAGATCAAGAAGCCAAAAGGGCGCGGGTCGCGGTGATGCTGGATTTCCGTCCAGAGGTGATCTCGTTTGACGCGGCTGGCACCCTGATCGATGTCAACTGGAATCCCGCCCAGATCGCCGTGGAATCCGCCCTCGTCACTGGTGTTCCCCTTGGCGATCCTCTCGTCGCGGGTGAAGCTTACGGCCGGCTTCTTCGCTCGCGCTGGGGTCATTTTCAGGAGCTCAACCTGCAGAGAAATGAAGCGATCTGCGACGCCTTCTGGCTGGAAATTGGCAAGGATTGGCTTGAGTCACTCGGAATCGAACCCGCGTTGGCTCAAGGCGTTTACGACCATGCGATGGATCGAATGTTCTCGGCCTGGAGCGACATTTTCTCCCTCTTCGAGGACTCCATTCCTACGTTGGAGGCGCTGCAGGCCGCAGGATTTCGGATCGCCATCATCAGCAACTGGGATGTGAGCCTCCACCGCACATGCCGGATGCTCGGCCTGACCAAGTACTGCTCCATCATCGTTGCGTCCCTCGAAGAGGGGGTTGAGAAGCCCGATCCCTTGCTGTTTGAACTCACCTTCGAGCGTCTCAGCGTGCACCCCCGTAATGTGGTTCACGTGGGAGATGATCCGGTGGCAGACGTGCAGGGAGCGCGCAATGTTGGGGCAAAGCCTTTTTTGATCGACCGATCTATTGAGATCTCGGAAGCCCATCGTCTCGCCGATCTGCGCGATCTCCTCCCCTACCTCGGACTCCCGCGATGAAAGCCAGCGACTTCGACTACGATCTCCCGGAGGATCTCATCGCCCAGGTTCCTCTGGAAGATCGCGCGGCGAGTCGCCTTCTGCATTTGGAGCGGCAAACGGGGTCGATCCACCATCGGCAGTTCCGGGATGTCTTGGAACTGCTGGAGTCGGGCGATCTCCTGGTGATGAACAACACCCGAGTCTCCGCCATTCGGCTCTTCGGAGAAAAGCCGACGGGGGGACAGGTCGAAACCCTGCTCCTGCGGGAGGAATCCGAGGGTTGCTTCCGCGCCATTGTCAAGCCTGCCAAGCGGTTGCGGATCGGCGCCCAGATCGAGTTCCCGGGTGGGTTGCACGGCATCGTCACCGCGGAACATGAGGGCGGGCAGCGCTCCATTCAGTTTGAGACGCAGGAAGGCTGGCGCGAAGCGCTCGCCGCCCACGGCCGCGTTCCACTGCCTCCTTACATCCACACCGTGATGCACGATGGCACCCGGTACAACACGGTCATCGCGTCGACCCCCGGGAGTGCCGCCGCGCCGACCGCAGGTCTCCATTTCACCGAGGAGATATTAGACCAATTAGGCAAAAAAGGCGTCAAGCTCGCCCAAGTCACCTTGGATGTCGGGCTGGATACGTTCCGGCCGCTCCAAGTCGATGACTTGATTGACCACATCATGCATGGCGAGCGGTGCGAGGTGAGCCAGGCCACCGCCGGCGCGGTCGCGGCATGCTCTGGCCGGATCATCGCGGTGGGGACGACCTCCGTTCGAACCCTCGAAACTTTCGCCGCAGGCCACCGATCGCTCCGCACGGGCTCGGAAGAGAGTCGGCTTTTCATCACGCCGGGCTACCGCTGGCAGATCATCGACGGCATGTTCACCAATTTTCACATGCCCCGCACCACCATGATGGCGATGATCAGTGCCCTGGCCACGCGGGATTCCGTCATGGCTGCTTACCAAGAGGCAGTAAATCTACGGTATCGCTTCCTTTCTTTTGGCGATTCAATGCTCATTCTGTGACCAAGGGGGCCAGGGCCTGCGCGAGATTTGTGTAATATATGACCCACTGCTATGCCGACGACGAAGGAATTTGATCCCCTTGCTTATATTGAGAATGCTTTTCTGGACAAGTCTGGAGAAGGGAAGAAGAACGGAAAGGCGTCCGAGGCAACCGGAAATGAGACTAAGCGGTCTCGATTCCGTAAAACCAAACTAAGCGCACCTCGCCCGCGCAAGAAAGCCGAAACACCGGCGAGCACGGTGCTGGATGACGATCTCAAGGTGATTCTCGAGAACCTGCCGAAGAACATCGAGTTCTTGGGTGGATTCTTCAACGATGATGTCACGAGCAAGTATTACCAAGGCGATTTCAAGGAGACCCGCGAGGATCTGATCCGGCGCCTCCTCGATCCTGAGCTCACTCTGGAGGAGACGTCTCGTCTGCTCGGAGTGTGCCCCGCGACGGTTCGACGCTACACCAACCGAGGTTGGCTCCGACACCACCGCACCAAGGGTGGCCAACGCCGATTCCGCCTCAGCGGTGTGGTTCGATTTGTAGAAGAGCACGGCCGCCTGCCGGAGGAGTAAGCCATCCAGTTGCCGGGCCGACCACTTTCGATTGCGCTTTTCAGCGACAGTGCTCTGCCCATTCTCAACGGAGTCAGCGTCAGCATTGATGGACTGATGAAAGGTCTGCGCGAGCAGGGCCACTCAGTCCATCTTTTCTGCTCTGGGTTCCCCGGTCACCACGAGCAGGACCCCAACGTGCACCGATTCGGTGCGCTCCTCACCCCCTTTGCCAAGGGCTACCCTCTCTCGGTTCCGCCGTTTTATCCCATGCTTCGCGAGTTCCGCAAGCATCGGTTTGATGTCATCCATACGCACACACCCTTCACCGTAGGCATGGTCGGCTTGCGATGGGCGGAGTCGCACGAGATCCCCATTGTCTCGACGTACCACACGCTGTACGATAAATACGCTCACTACATCCCGGTGCTCCCGAAGCGATACACGCGCTACAAGATCGCCAAACACACGAATTTTTACTACAACAACGTCGATCACGTGATCACGCCGAGCGATGCCAGTTCGCGATGGCTCCAGCGGCACAACATCCGCACCCCGATCAGCGTGGTTCCAACAGGAATTCCGGTGGCGAAATCCCTGAATCAGGCTTCGATCCGGGCCAAACTCGGGGCCAGACCCGATCAAAAGGTGATGCTGTACGTCGGGCGGATTGCGGTCGAGAAGAATCTCGGCCTGCTTTTCCAAGCCGCCGCTCAGGTGATGCGCGATGACCCGCGCACGCTGCTCTGGGTGGTCGGCGACGGCCCAGCGCGCGAAACTTACCGCCGCATGGCGAGCGATCTTGGCATAGGGGATCGATGCCGTTTCTTTGGATTTGTCCCGCGAGAGAAGGTCGATCCGTACCTTGCTGCCGCGGATCTCTTTGTCTTCCCGTCCATGACGGAAACCCAGGGGCTTGTCGTGATGGAAGCTATGTCGTACGGATTGCCGAGCGTGGTGGTTCATGCCGGGGGCGCGGGGGATGCAGTCAGCGATGGCCGCAATGGCCTCCTCGTGAGCAACGATGCGGCGATGATGTCGGGTGCGATTCAGCGGATTCTGGGCGACGAATCGCTTTACAATCACCTCAGTGAGCATGCGACAATCGACGCTCGGGAGTATTCTCTACCGAATATGGTGCGGCGGATCACAGACACTTATCTCGCAGCAATGGGCGAGCCGGCTTCGGTGAGGGCGGGCATCCATGTCCTCTGACGCCCAGGTCTCGGATTCCTGGCGACCGCAGAAACCTTTTGTCACGTTCGGAATCGTTGTAACAGTGCTGCTGGTGCTCCGCATCATTCTCGGCTTTGTCGTCGCGCCCCCGGCGGTCGCGCTCGGGCTCTCCTTGCTCAACACGGTGATCTTCGTCGGGTTGCCGATTTATGGTCTGTTCTACGCTGCGGCACACTCGTGGACGGCCAAACAAGCCTGGATCCCTCTCTTTGCTGGCGTATTTCTGCACGGCGGCATGTTTTTGATTATTCGGTCTCTTAAGCTCGAAGGAGCGCCGCAAGTGTTTGCAAGTGCCTTCATGCAGACTGGGGTGATGTTCTGGTGTCTCGGCCTGGGCGCGCTTGTCTCGATCCTGATTCGGGAGAAGAACATGATTCTTCCCATCGCGATTTTTCTTGCCGGGATGGATGCCTTCCTGATCCTGACGCCCTTTACACCTCAGGCGCAGATCGTAAAAGATAACCCAGAGATTGTCGGCGCCCTCGGTGTCGCGGTTCCTGGTGTGAAGGCGGCTCCCGCTTCAGGCGAGACCGTCCCGGTCGGAACTTTTGATCTCGCTTATATTGGACCGGCTGATCTATTTATTGCCGCCATGCTCTTCGCGTGCATTTTCCGGTACGGAATGCAAGCTCGTGCGACGGCAAAGTGGCTGGCTCCCGTGCTGGTGGGTTACATGCTCCTCGTGCTTGGGTTCCGGATTTCGCTCCCCGCGCTCGTGCCGATCGGCCTCACCGTGCTCATCGTGAACCGCAAGGAGTTCACGATGAACAAGGAGGAGCGGCAGGCGACCTGGGGCGTCACCGTGATTGCTCTCGCGATGGCGGCCTACGGGGTGTACAACAAGGTCACTTACAAGCCGCCAACCAAGCCTGATGAACCCGCGATGCAGACGGACGGTTCAGGTGAGCAAAAACCTCCGAGCTTGCCTGGACCAACCGATCCAGATCCCAACCGGTAGCCAGACCCTTGCGTTCGAGGTAGTAAGTCAGGTCCTCTGTGGCGAGATTTCCGCCCGCGCCTGGGGCGTAGGGGCAACCGCCAAGCCCGCCTGCGCTTGCATCGAACGCCCGGTATCCCCGCTCGACCATGGCCGCGACGTTCGCCATCGCGGTGCCCCGCGTGTCATGGAAATGCCAAGCGGTTTGGCTTCGGGGAAGCGTGGGTTCAAGGGCATCGGCGAGTCGCTGGATGTCGTCCGGGATCGCGACTCCGATCGTGTCGCCCAGACTGATCTCGTCCACACCAATCTGGATCAACTGATCCACAACCTCTTTGACCTGACTCGGCGCGACCGGCCCATCGAAGGGGCACTCGACCACCGTGCTCACGTAGCCTCGAATGAACGCATTCGGCACCGCTTCACGGAAGGCATCGGCGACGGAACGGAACTCGGCGAGCGATTCCGCAATCGTCATGTTGATGTTCTTGGTCGTGAAGGCCTCGCTGGCGGCGGTAAAGAGCGCGATGCGGGTCACCCCGCTGGCAAGTGCCCTATCGAGCCCGCGTCGATTGGGAACCAGAGCCGAGAAGTGGACGCCTTCCGGCCTGGGGATCGTGGCGAGGAGCTCATCCGCATCCGCGAGCTGCGGCACCCACTTCGGATGGACGAAGCTCGTGACTTCGATCTCCTTGGCTCCCGCCTCAATCAGGTTCGCAATGAACCGCGCCTTCACCTCAAGCGGAATGGGGGTGGGCTCGTTTTGCAAGCCGTCGCGGGGGCCGACTTCAATGATCCTGAGCTCGGACACGTCAGGCCTCCTCGGAGGGCGGAGTAATTTTGACTAATAAGTCTGAATCACTCACTTGGTCGCCAACGGCGGCGCCGATCAGTTTCACCGTGCCGTCCATCCCGGCGAGAATGGGCTGTTGCATCTTCATGGCTTCCAGCACCATCAGCTTGGATCCCGTGTGGACGACATCGCCCACCGCCACGCAGACTTCGACAATCATCCCCGGCATCGGCGCACGAGCTTCCGCCGAAGTCGCCGCTTGATGCGCCGATCCAACCGGGGGCTTCTTCTTGACCTCGTAAACTTGGCCTTGGTACGAAACGTAGGTGGTGTCGCCATGCTTCACGGCCACCGCCGATCCGCTCCCTCGCGTCGTCGAGTTCACCCTCAAAATTCCCCCGCTCGGCACGACGGAGACCCCCTCTGCAACGGGGAGAGCCGATTCTTCTCCGTTCACGAGCCACTTCATGCGGGAACTCCAGACCGACTGATCTTAAACTCTCGCACCGCTTCCATGAATGCCTCGAAAAGCTTCTCGGACTCCGGCAGATCGGTGCGCTCGGGGTGCCACTGGAGGCCGACAAACCATCGACCTTCGGTGCTTTCCAGAGCCTCGATCGTGCCGTCTTCATGCCAGGCGACGGGCTTCAAACCATCTCCAATTCGATCAACGGCTTGGTGATGCCAACTCTTGCCCTGCGCGTGCTCGCCCACGATCCCCGCGAGCCGGGTTCCTGGCTCAACTCGATAATCCTGAATCGGATCGCCTCGGTGATAGTCACCCCCCAAGATGTCGGGTAAGTGCTGAATCAGCGAGCCACCGTGGAGGACATTCATGAGTTGGCAGCCGTAGCAGATCCCCAGAATCGGGGCTGAAGCGTGGAGCTGGCCAAAGAGGTGTCGCTCGGTTTCGGTGCGTCCGGAATACTCGTTTTCGACTTCAGGATGGTTCGGCTCGCCCCAAAGCGCGGCGTCAATGTCATTGCCGCCGGGGATCACCCATCCGTCGATGAACGGCGCAATCGCCTCGACTTCCGTCCCCGGTGGGATCAAAACCGGCGCTCCTCCGGCCGCAATCACGCGATCCACATAGTCGCGCTCCAGATAATATCGACCGAATGGTCTGTTATTCTTCGGACTGGTCATGGCACTGACCGAAATCGCGATTACTGGTTTGCTCATCGTGGGCACCTCACCTCAGATCTTGATGAGATCCTGAATTCCTTCTACGTTCGCGCGAATCGCATTGAGGAATTCCGCCCCACCGACTCCGTTGATCAACCGGTGGTCGATGGTGATTCCGACGTTCGCGGCGCGGATGATTCTCGGCTCCTCACTCGACTGATCGAGCGCGTTGTGGGCTTCGCCGAGGAAGATCGTCGCGACTCCCGGAGGGACAACTACCGCCATCGCGTCGCGGATGCCATAGGCCTGCATGTTGGTAATGCTCAGGGTCACCGACTCGTTGGCCTGATCCTGTCCATCTCGAGCGAGGTTGATTCTCTCTCGGGTGGTGGCGGCAAAGGTTTCCCAGTCCAAGGCATCCGAGTTCTCGACGACCGCGACCACGAGTTGATCGCCCGGCAGGGCCACCGCGATTCCAAGCTGGAGGTGGTCGTAGGTGCGCACGGTGGAATCGCCGATCATCGTGGAGCGCACAATCGGGTGATTCTTCGCGGCGAGGGCGACCGCATAGGCGAACATCGTGAAGGTGCTCGGCTGGAAGTCGCCGCCCTTGGCCTTGTAAGCGGCGCGGAGCGATTCGACGCCTCGCCAATCGCACACCACCGACATCATGCCGGGAACCACAACCTGATTCCCGCGCACTAATCGGCTGCTCAGCACTCTTTGGCGCGAAGCCATCGGGGCTTCGGAATAAGTACGTCCACCGGAGTCGCCCTTCTTCGCCGCCGGGGTCTCGTCCGAATGCCCGGCCACCCAAGCGTCGATATCCTCGGGCATCAGCTTGGATCCCTTCGCAGGAATCACGGCAAGCTCGTCTTCCGGGATACCTTTTTGCTTCGCGTAAGCTCGGGTGCGCGGGGGAATATCTCGCCGACGCTCGCCCGGAGCCAGCTTAGGAGCCGCCGCCGGGGTCGAAGCTTGGGCCGGAGGGGCCGATGCGGCGACGGGTGTTACGGCACCAGCGGAAACCGCATCCGAAGTCTGAATACGAACAACATCGGCTCCGATGGGGAGCACCGTGTCCACTTCGGCGAGCCACTCCACGATCACCCCTTCGTAAGGGCATTCGACATCCATGACGGCTTTGTCGGTTTCCATCTGGTAAATCGCTTCGTCGCGCTTCACCATCTCGCCGACTTGCTTGAGCTTGGCGACCAAACGGGCCTCTTGGAGCCCTTCGCCGATCGCAGGGATCTGCAGGGCGACTGCGCCATCGCTGACCGCCGGAGCCTCGTCAACCTGAGGCGCGGTAGCTACCGGCGATTCACCGGGCTCCGCCGAATCAAGCACGAGAATCGGAGCCCCAATGGCGAGGACATCATCTTCCTTGGCGAGCCACTGAACCACGATGCCGTCGTGGCTGGATTCCACGTCCATCACCGCTTTGTCCGTCTCCATTTGGTAGATCGGCTCGTCTCGCTTCACCCGATCCCCAGGCTGCTTGAGGAGCTTTACAACACGGGCTTCTTGAAGGCCTTCGCCAATCGCAGGAATGTTTAGTGAGACATGCGGCATCGTTGCACCTGTTTCAGTTCGGATTAGTTTGGCACAGGCACGCGACTTGGCGCGGATTCAGGGCTCGTCGGAGCTGGTTTCCTGGGTCGAGCCGTCCCAATTTCCGGCGAGAAATTGCTCCATATGCCCTCCACGCAGGGCAATCGTGCGATTGCCGTCCCGGACAAAGAGTTCTCGCTTAGCCTCGCCAGACTTCAAGTCTTTGTAGCTCAGGTAGGTCGGCGAGGGTGCTTTCGCCACACGAACCTCGCAAATCGTCCGCCCAAATGCCTCGGAAAAGGCGACCTCCACCAGGTTCAGCGGTAGGGGATCCAGCTGGTTCTTCATCGCCTCCCGGAGTCGGAGTTCAAACGTATCGGCCTTGGCGTCATCGTTGATCAGCGCGAAGTCAGCCCCGAGGCCGAGCACTTCTCCCTCGTCGGTGACGCCAACCGTCAGAGTTCCCCCGTCGGCGTTCAGAAACCCGCAGATGGTTTTCAGACAGGCCAATCGGTTGTGAGGGTTCTTGGTCGATGTGCGTGAATCGGCTTCGTAGGTGGCTTTGTATTCTTGCCGAGGGCCTTCAGGGAGAAAGGCGTGACTCGGCATCACAGTGACTCTGTCGAGCAAGTCCAGCAATTCGCGGGGTGCCTTCGCCGCTTCTGCCAGGTGAACGATCAGCCGCCAGCGCAGCACCCGCGCCGATTCCTCATCCGCGCAGAACCATCTCACCTGAGAACCGATGATGCGGAACAAGCTGTGCTCCGGCAAATTCGCCGCACGGAGCGAAGCAATCGCCGATCCGCCGCCGCTCGTGGAGAGGAGGATGGCCTCGCGATCATCGCCCAGACCCATCAGACACAGCCGATGCTCCGGCACGTCGCCCGTTTCATCAAACGTAAGGAGTTTGCCGATGATCGCGCCCAAGTCATCTCCCAGGCTGAGAGTGCTAATCGCCGCGACCAGCGAGGCAATCATCCCCTCAGGAGCAAGCAATACCTCGTCATTCCAAGTGATTTGGGATTCCGAAAACGCTCGATCCTCCAGCGAGTCGCCCAGGTAAGGGATGCTGCCAAATCTCCCCCGGCTGGTGATGCGACGAATCTTAGAGGGCTCCGCAAATCCCAGATGCCACAGGTGATGAAGGGCCTGGAAGATCGTGTAGGGCCCCTTCACCCACTGCTCGTTCACCGCATCGAGATAGGAAAGATGCGGCGGAAAGCCGATCCAACGGAGGCAATCCAAAGCCCGAAGCACCAGCAGTTTCTGAGCAACCCGAACCAGCCGCGCCCTCATCTCCGGCTTCGCCTCCATCGGAAGATGTTTCCGACGCGACGTCGCCATCGCGTCCAGTCCCCCATCGATGAGAAGGAGGAGATATTCCGCCGCATGGGCCGGGCCGTCGAATTGAGGGGGGCTTTCGATTTTTGTCAGCTTCACCACCCCTCGCCCAGGAACAAATCGCCGCCGTATGCGGAGCCTACAGAGTCTCCTGATACCAGCTGAGAATCGAGTAGATGCGGTGGATGCGAAGATCCACCGGCCCGGTTCGACTCAATCCGTGGCTGGTTTCCACCGGATACCGGATGAATTTGCTCTTGATTCCTTGCGCTTGCAATGCGTGGAAGACCTGCTCGCCTTGCTCCACGTTGCACCGGAAGTCGCCCTCACTGTGGATGACGAGCATCGGCGTGCGCACCTTGTCGAAGTAGGAAATCGGCGATTGCCGCCACATTTCGCGAATCTTCTCGAGGTCGCCCCATGCGTATCCTCCAAAGTAATCATCGCGAGCGAGCGGGAAATCGCTGTTGCCCGCCATGCTCACCCAGTTGCTCACGCAGCGGTCGGTGATGGCAGTTTTGTACACATCACTGTGCCCGACCGCCCAGTTCGTCATGTATCCGCCGTAGCTTCCCCCCATGATGGCAACGCGATTGGAGTCGATGTGGGGGTCGTTCAGCATCCAGTTCGTCACGGTTTGGATGTCATCCCAATCCGCATTGCCCCAGTCGCGTTCGATGGCGGCGGTGTGTTCTTCGCTGTAGCCCTTGGATCCACGCGGATTGCTGAAGACCACGGTGTATCCCGCGCTCACCAGACTCTGGAACTCGACAAAGAAGCCCAGCCCGTACTGCGTGTGTGGTCCGCCGTGGACTTCGAGGATTCCTGGCGTGATTCCACCCTTTGATGGCCTCATCACCCAAGCCTGAACCCGCGTCCCCCCAGTGGAATCGAGCCAAAGTTCTTCTGGCTCCGCCAATTCCACCGTGGCAAGAAACTCTTGGTTTACACTCGTGAGTTCACGGATTTCCGTGGTTTCTCCCAGCGAGATCACCCCGATCTCGCTCACTTGCGTCGGAGTCCCCCGCGTAATTCCGAGCTTGGTTCCATCGGCACTGAAACCGCCGAACCCAAGGACGTGTTGACCTTCGGTGTGAAGGGTGAGTCCTCCGTGCTTGACGTCAACCGAACCCAGCTGAACCGTGCCTTGCACCGCCACCTTCACATAGATTTTCGATCCATCTCGCGACCAGGTGTTGAGCGTTGAGCCATCCGCGCTCGTGTCGGTGAGAGTGGCGGCGTCGAGGCAGAGGGGCTCCTCCAGGGTCAGGCACTGCTCCGCGCCACTCTTGAGATCCAGCACGTAAAGCCGGGAGTTCCGCACACCCCAGACATCCTTGGCATCCAGGTTGGCCAGATAGGAAACAAACCCGCCGCAGGGCGAAACCGCAGGATTCCCGCGTCCACCCGAGATGAGGTTCGTCACCTGCTTCTCCGACCCATCCAGCCCGACCAAATACACCTGGTCGCTCGGCTCGTCAATCAGCGGATTGTCACTCGCCGCGCGAATCACCGCGAGTGCAGAGCTGTCGGGAAGCCAATCGAACCCGTACGAACCGAGCTTGCCCGCCGAATAGATCTCCTTTGTCTCGCCGGTGCCGACCTCGATCAAGTGAATCGCGTATCGTTGCTGCCCGAAGTATCCGTCGCCATCGAGCCGGTACCACAGGGTCTCGATCTCCCAGGCGGGCGTGGAGAGACCCTTCTCGTCGCGCTCCTTCTTTGCCTTGCTGGTTCGATCGGGGTGAGTTGGTCGATAGGTGAAAGCGATCCACCGTCCATCCGGCGACCACTTGGTCTCGCCAATACTCCCTTCATCGAGCTTCGAGAGTGCCTTGGCTTCGCCACCTCGCCAGGGCATCAGCCAAATCTGCGCCGATCCTCCGCGACCGCTGACAAACGAAATCCATCCTCCGCACGGCGACCAGCGCGCCTGACCTTGCCCCTTTTCATGCTGAGTGAGCTGCTTCGCCTCCCCCGCCTCCATATCGACCGCCCAGATCTGCGGAGCGAGCGAGTTCTTCTCATTCAGCTTGCCTTGGGCATAGATCACCGTCGATCCATCCGGCGAAAGCTGGGGGTCGCTGAGGAAGGCCAGTGACTTCAAGTCTTCCGGCACGAAAGGTCGCTTGGACATGCCTGGCAGGTTACCGCCGTGCTGGCCATGCCGGGTAAGGTCTCGGCGTGAATTCCGGCTCTCTTCCTCCGCGCCGCGTGGGTCGGCGGATCAATGTTCGGGGTGTCTCGGGGAGTGGGAAGTCGACGTTTGCGAAGCGCCTCGCCGGCATTCTCGACTACCAATACGTGGAGTTCGACGCCATCAACTGGCAGCCCGGCATGGTGGAGAGGCCTGTTCCAGAATTCCGCGAGTTGATTGCTGAGGCTCTGGGCCAAGAAGACTGGGTGGCGGACGGAAACTACGGCAAGGTGCGCGACATCGTGATGGCCCGCATCGACACCCTCATCTGGCTGGACTATGGTTACCGCACTGTCGCCCCGAGGATCATCGGACGTACATTCCGTCGAATCTTTCGGCGCGAGCTGCTTTGGGGGCACTCTCGGGAAGGGTGGCGAACCTTCTTCCACCGAGAGAACATCATCCTTTGGAGCCTCACCCGGGTGCGCAAGTATCAGAAGATGGTCGGCGAGACCTTCGCTTCGATGCCCGAAGAGTCGATCAAGATCAAGTTCTCAAACCCTGCCGAAGCGGAAGCCTGGCTTCAAGCGCTTGAGGACGAGATCTCAAAGCTCTAGCGTTTGGCCGGAGCCTCTTCTTGAGCGGAAACGACATCGCTGCGCAGGTACACCCCGACCCGCGTAATCCGTCTCTGGGCAAGCTGCTCCACTCGGAGCCGACCCACTGGAAGATCCACCGTATCCCCGATTTTCGCGGTTCGCCCGAGTCTGTTCATCAGCACCTCGGCGAGCGATTCTGTCGTGAATTCGCTCTCATCCGGCTCCAGATCCAGGAAGTCGAGAAGTTCGTCGTAGCGGACATCGCCCCGGGCGCTGACTCGCCCTGCGCTTGTGCGCTCGATCGTCGGACGTTCGCTCTCCTTCGTATCTTCCAGGTCGCCGAAGACTTCTTCGATGATGTCTTCGAGAGTCACGAGGCCACGGGTTCCACCGTATTCATCCTGCACGATGGCGATTTGGCTCTTGTGATCCCGCATGATCTCAACCAGGCGGTTCAAGGTCAGGCTCTCCGGGACGTAGATCGGCTCTCGCGCCAGCTTGACGAGATCAAAGTCCGGCGCGTTCAGGTTGACCACGATGTCGTGCAGATAGACAATCCCCACCACGTCGTCGATGTCCCCGCGACAGACTGGGATGCGACTGTGTGGGATGTCCGTGAGTTTTTCCAGCACCTGGTCTTTGCTGAGATTCGCGTCCAGCCACTTGATATCGAGCCGGTGAAGCATCGCATCCTCGGCATCGAGTTCGTCCAGGCGGAGCGTCTTGCTCACAAATTCGGCTTGATCTTCTTGCAGCCCGCCGCCCTCTTGACCAGCGCGGATGAGATAGTAAAGCTCCTCCCGGGAGATCACCGGACTGTCATCCGAGACCCGGACGCGGAGGAGTCTCATCACAAGCACGCCCGACTTCTCGAAAAGCCAGATGATTGGCTTGAGAAAGACGACGAGTATCCGCATCGGGCCGATCACGAACCGTAGAATTGCCTCGGGAAACTGGAGCGTGACGTACTTGGGCACCAACTCGCCGACAACAACAAGCGGATAGCTGACGATGAGGATCGAGACCATGCTCACCGCCCAGTCGGGAATCACATCGGGGAAGAACGGCTCCAGCTTCGCGGTAAGCGCAGGTTCCAGCACCGCACCAATCGCGATGCCCAGAAACGTAATGCAGACCTGAGTTCCGGCCACGTACCGACTTTGGTTCTCTAAAGCCTTGATCGCGAGGCGGTCGAGCGGGCTTCCTTTCTTGGCAGCCGGTTCGAGTTTCTCCTTTCGTGCGGAGACGATGGCGTATTCCGCTGCGACGAAGAATGCCGACGCAAAGAACAGGAGAATGCTGACCAGCAACAAAACACTATCGCTCATCAGGCCGAGACCATCCTGCGTGCCTCGCGCATCTTCCGCCTACATAAAGGAACTGGATCCATTACGATGGAGCTATTGTAGCAAATTTGCGCTAAGGCACCAAAACAGCGCGGTTTATCTGACAACAAAGCCTCGTCAGGGAGGATTCGATTGTTGACGGTTGGCATCCGGGAAAGCTATACGGCGAGCCTCAGATCCGACTCTGCAACAGCTTTTCGACATGCTTGGCGAGAACGTCGTATTCCAGATTCACCCGATCTCCTGCGGCACGGTCGGAGAGCGAGGTGACCTCGTAGGTGTGGGGAATCACGGCCACGGTAAATCGTGAGCCCTCTGGAGCGACCACGGTCAGAGAGACCCCATCCAAACAGACGGATCCCTTGTCGATGAGATACTTTTCGCCTCCCTGTGGAACTTCAAAAACGAATTCCCAGGAGCCCTGCAGCTCCTTCACCGAGACGACATGCGCCAAGCCATCGACATGCCCCTGGACGATGTGGCCCCCCAGTCGATCCATCGGGCGCATCGCCCGCTCGAGATTCACTTTGGAACCCGCCGCAAGCTGGCCCAGACTGGTACGGGCGAGGGTTTCTTCGCTGAGATCGAACCGGAGTCCATCGGAGGAGTCAACGACGGTGAGGCAACATCCCTGCACCGCGACGCTCTCGCCGAGTTGCCAGGGATCGTTGGCCCAAGCCGAGGTGGGAGCATCCACCGTGAGCACAAGGTTCTGCAGGCTCCGAACCGTGCCCACTGCCTGAACCAATCCCGTAAACATGGCCCTATTGTGGAGGTTTAGTCAGAGTCGGATGAGGTCCAGAAGTTTCGCTCGAACAGGGCCGAGATCGGCATCGCGACGAGCTTTTCACTGACGCGCTGCACGGTGTCGCCCATTGTGAGCACGATTCCCGCGTGGAAATCATCGCCCGCTACATCGGCGAAGTAGTCGAGCGCTTTGAAATCTGAGGGGCTCGCAAGCGCGGACAGGCAGACAGAAACTCCCACGAGGCGACCGTCGGCAGCCTGCAGCACGGCGGGCAAGGCGTACTGACGAATCGACCGAAAATGCATGACTTCGTGGCTGACCTGGCTCCAGCTGAGCTGTTTGGTCAGTTCCATCACAACGGCATTCTCCCAGTGCGCAGGGGTGAGATCGGATGCAACACGCACGCCGTCCAGGTGGCAGGCGACTCCGGAATCGACAATGGCCAGGCGAGCGGTTTTGGCTGCCTTCCCCGAGCCCAACGCCGTCCACGCGGGAATGCTTTTGACGAGGAACACGCCTTCGAGGAGGCTGAGGTATCGGGTGAGAGTGGTCGCGGCGATGCCAGTCTCTCGGCTCAGGGCCAGCACATTGGTCGGCTCGTAAAGGCTTCTCACCAAGGATCGGAGCAGTCGGGGAAGCTGGTTCAGACCTTCGATCTCGGCGAGGTCACGCACGTCTCGGTCGAGCAGGGCACGGACGTAGGCTTGAAACCAGGCTTCGCGGCGTTGGGGCTTCGCTCGGCTCATCGGTTCGGGGAATCCGCCCGCCAGGATGCGTTGGGCCATTTCATCGGCGCTTGCGTGCTCGCCGGCGTGGAGTTTAGGCGGCCATTGGGTGAACACTCGATCGGCAAAAGAGACCGGAGAATCGTGCATCTCCGCCCAGGAGAGGGGCCAGAGGGTGATGACTTCCATGCGCCCGGCGAGAGAATCAGCAAGACGCGGCAGGAGCAAAATATTGGTCGAGCCGGTGAGGACGAAGCTTCCAGCGAGTCTGCGCTTGTCCACCCGGGCCTTGATCGCCCGGGCGAGGGTCGGTGCGCGCTGGACTTCGTCGATGATCAGGCGATTGTCGTAGGCAGCGAGCCACCCTTCCGGATTCGAGGTAGCGGCATCAAGGGCGAGGCCGTCGTCGAGGGTGACATAGGGCAGATCAAGCTGCTGAACCAGCGTGGTTTTGCCGCACTGCCGAGGGCCCTGGACGACCACCACCGGGGTGTCCGAGCAGGCCTCGGTGAGCGAAGCTTCGACGAATCGAGGAGTCAATCCTTCCATGGATCGTGAAATATTACCCACTCAGTGGTGAATATTTCACCAACTTAAGACTTCGTCGCAATCACATGAATCCGGTCGCTGGATTTGGCGGGGGCATCCAGAGTGTAGCTATCGTAGATTTTCACCCAGTCGAATCCTGCGTCACGCAGAGCATCGTGGACCTCGTTCATCGAGTGCGCCCGCTGGACATGAACCTCGTGGAAGATTTCGCCGTCCCGCTCGAACTCCATCTCCACGCGGATCGTGCGGGTTTCGCGATCGTAGTCGCCTTTCCAGTCGTACCGAATCTTGGCTTTCTTGCGCTTCTCCTTTTGGTCGAACATCCGTTGCTCAAAGGCGTAGGCGGTGTTCAGGTCGAAAACGAAACTCCCACCCGGTTCCAGATGCGCCCCGACGCGCTCGATCGCTGCCCGGAACCCGGCGAGGGTCGAGATGTAGTTCAGGCTGTCGAAAAAGGAGTAAGCCCCTTCGAATGTCTTGCCGAGGTCGAGCGTGGTGGCATCGGCAACGTGATACTCAATCGGGAGTTCTTTGGCGACCGCTTTCGCGCGGGCACGCTCGATCATCGCTGCGCTGAGGTCAAAGCCGGTCATTTCATAGCCAGATTCACATAAGAGCTCGGCGACGGAGCCGGTACCGCAGGCGACATCAAGCACTCGATCGGGATCAAGTCCGTGCTGGCTGAGGAGCAGACGATAATAGCCCGCCCACATATCGTAGGGCACGTCGGCCATCAGGACATCGTAATGCGGAGCGATGGGGCCAAAGCTGAGCCCAGTGTCTGCCATCAAAGGAGATTAAACCTTCTTCTGCGCGCGGGCCCGAATAATGATCGCGGCCGAGTTCAGGATCAAAAGCATCGCCATGAGAACGAGGATCGCCGCCGCCGCTCCGGTGCGGAAGTCTTGCCGAGGCTGACCAATCCAGTCGAGGATTTGCAGGGGGAGAACCGTATACTTGTCCTCAAGCTTTGCCGGCACAAAGTTCAAATATCCAACCGCACCCACGACGATGAGCGGCGCTGTTTCGCCGATTGCCCGGCTTGCGGCCAGGATGATTCCGGTGAGAATCCCCGGCAAGGCACTCGGCAACACGGCGCGTCGGATCGTCTGCCATTGGGTGGTTCCCAGTGCCAGACTCGCCTCGCGATAAGCCTTGGGGACGGCCTTCAGGGCTTCTTGGGTGACAAGAATCACCATCGGGAGAACGAGGATGCTCATCGTGAGCGCGCCGGTGAGCACGCTCTTTCCGAGACCCATCATGGTGACAAACACCGCCAAACCGAGCATGCCGAAGACAATCGAAGGCACTCCGGCGAGGTTGCTGATGTTCACCTGGATGAATCGAATGAAGGCGTTCTTCTTCGGGGTGAATTCCTCAAGATAGATCGCCGCCGCGACTCCGACCGGAACCACGAACAGGATCGTGAGCACCATCACGAGGAGGCTCCCCACGAGCGGGCCGAGGATGCCAGCTTTGCTCGGGAACATCTGGCTCGGCATCGAGGTGATGAACTGCGGGCTCACGCGTCCGATGCCATCCATGATGACCTTGGCGATGAGGACAACGAGGATGCTGACCGCGGTGAGAGCGGCCACGGCACAGATCCCCTTGAAAATCGAATCCTTGCGTCGGCGTTTCTTGCCGAGGGCCGATGTGGTCAGGAAGGTGGGAGTCATCAGCCGTTCCCCCGGGCCATTTTCCGAACCAGTCGCTGAGCAATGATGTTGAGGGCGAAGGTGACGACAAAGAGGGTCAGGCCGATAGCGAAGATGCTTTGGTACCGGATATCCCCTCGGCTGATGTCGCCCTTGCTGATATTGACAATCTGCGCGGTCATGGTCATGACCTCATCGCCGGGATTGAACGTTAATCGTGGGGACGAGCCTGCGGCAATCGTGACCGCCATCGTCTCACCGACCGCTCGCGACAGAGCGAGGATGAATGAAGCGATGATGCCGCTGAGGGCACTGGGAATCACGATCTTCGAGATCACTTCGGCTTTCGTACATCCGAGGCCATAGGCCGCCTCGCGCAGAGCCTTGGGCACGCTGGACAGAGCGTCCTCGCACAGACTAGCCACGAGGGGGAGCGTCATGAATCCGACGACAATCGCGCCAGCGGCCGCGTTCGCGGGTCGGAACTGCGGGAGCATCGGACTGAGTGTGGGGAGAACGTCGGCCAAGAACTCGCTTCCTCCGCGAAGCGCGGGGGTCACGAGGGACAGCGCGAAATAGCCGAACACGACGCTCGGCACACCCGCGAGGAGCTCCAGCATGGGTTTGAGCACCTTGCGAACATTCGCATGGGCGTATTCGGCGAGGTAGATGCCGACAAAAAGCCCAAGGGGAATCGCAACGATCCCCGATCCCAGGGTGATCAGGAGCGTGCCCGTGAGGAGGGGAAGGACACCGAACACCTTCTCGGAGCCCATCATGTTCCACTGCGTCCCGGTCACGAAGCTCAAGAAGGGCGTGTGTTGGAAAAAGGGAATCGACTCGGAGAAGAGGATAAAGATGATGCCCACCGTGGCGAGCACGGAGAGCGCGGCACAGAAAAAGCAGATGGCCTTGGTGACAATCTGGGCAAGGTGCCGTCCTTGCCATTTGCCCCCAGCAGGGGTGAAGGCTCTGGCGGAAGCGTTTGCTTCTTCAGTCATTCGATCTGCCAGAGCCATGATGTTTCGCTATTGCCTTACTGGGCGGCCTTGAGCACTTCGCTGACCGAGAGACCAGCGGCGGCGGTCGCAAAGATGCTACCGGTCTTGCTGGCATCAACGCGAGCCTTGACGGCCGCCAAGTTTTCCCCACTCAGAGGGACATATCCAGCGGCTTGAACTGCTTCGGCATTCTTGGCACCGAGAGCAAACTCAACGAATGACTTCGCAGCAGGATTCTCGGCGAAGGCCTTGGCGCTGACATACATGAACAGAGGTCGCGAGAACGGCTTGTAGCTGCCATCGAGGATGGTTTCAGCCGTCGGCTCGAGACCGTTCACAGGAACGACGCGGAGCTTGTCGCGGTTTTGCTCCACAAAGGCAAATCCGACGTAGCCGAGAGCGTTCTTCTCGTTCGCGACCGAGGTGATCAGGGTGTCGTACTGAGCTTGTTGCGAGTAGTCCGGTCGGACGTTCTCCTTGTCACCATTCACGACTTCGTTGAAGAACTCGTAGGTGCCGTGAGCATCGGTCGGGCCGTAGAGTTGGATCGGCTCGGCCGGCCAGCTCGGGTCGACTTCGTTCCACATCTTGACCTTGGAATCCTTGTTCCAGATCTTGTTGAGTTGCTCGATGGTGATGTTCTTGAGCCACTCGTTTTGCGGATTCACCACGATGCAGATGCCGTCGTGGGCGATGGGAATCTCCATGAAGTCGATTTTCGCGGCTGCGAGCTTCTCGATCTCGGAGTCCTTGATCGGTCGGCTGGCGTTGGCGATTTCGATTTCGCCTTTTTCAAACTTGCCCATGCCTGCGCCGGTTCCGGCGCTGCCGACGGAGATTTCAACTTCCTTGTTCTCGGCGTTGTACAGCTCCACGAGCGCGGTTGCGATCGGAGAAACCGTGTTGGATCCGTCGATGTTCAGGGTGCCAGTGACTGCAGCTGCAGCCGATCCGCCCGTGGTCGATGTTCCGCCTGCAGCCGAGCCTCCGGTGGAGGAGCCACAGCCGATCAGAAGAAGGGAAGCCGCCGCAGTGGCTCCAAAGATTTTCACAATGCTCGCAATACTCATAGAGTCGCCTCAAGGAAAAGCGTACGAGGGGATTGTTAACAATTCGTTAACAATCGGCGACATCGGGACCTGGCCGGTGAAAATGGGTAGACGCCAGGTTAAGAAGCCGGCTTCCCGTCGGGACCTGCGCCTAGGTCGTGAGAGCCGTCTCCCAGCCCGAAACAAAAGAACTCCGCCGGACGCGGGGTCTCGGCGGAGTTCTGACGAAACGGGTTCGTCAATTTTATCGGCGTGCGGCGAC
Organism: Methyloversatilis discipulorum; assembly: GCA_943371575.1. Classification (GTDB taxonomy): domain Bacteria; phylum Armatimonadota; class Fimbriimonadia; order Fimbriimonadales; family Fimbriimonadaceae; genus UphvI-Ar2. The sequence goes on from CALRVI020000001.1 coordinate 265,748, forward strand.
GAGCATGTTGCGCCACTTTTGGTTGCGCAGGTCGTCGGTGTCAACACCCTTGTTGTTGCTGCTGCTGTGGATGAAGTACGCGCCTCCATCGGCGAAGAAGCCGAGGAAGATGCCGGTGTGGCCGATCATGTTGCGCTTCTTATCCCAGAAGTAGAGGCGATCGCCGGGCTGGAGGTCTTCGATCCGCTCGATCTTCTGACCAACGCGGGCTTGTTCGCGGGCGGTTCGGGGGAGATCTTCGCCGATCATTTCGAAGAGTTCCTTCACGAATCCGCTACAGTCGATCCCGCGAACCAGATCGTTGCCGCCCCACTTGTAGGGCGTGCCCATGTATTTGAAGCTGTATTCCAGCATCTCCTGTTTGCTCTTGGGAGTGCCGGTTGGGGTTTGGCTTGGGCGGATACCCCCGGATCGAGTGCCGGTGCGCGAATTACTAGAGCGAGAAGTGAAGTTGAAGTTCTTGGGAACCTCGACGTCGTAGGGCAGAATCGCCACTTTCTCGGTGAGGATGTAGCCAGTCTTCCCATTTTGCAGGAGAACGGCGAGCCACTTGTCGTACTTGGTCTCATTCACGACCAGATACTGGTACGCCTTGAGGTCATCCCAAACGGTGCGGCCTTTTTCGTTCATCGAAGCGAAAATCTTCGTCTTCTCGATGGATTGGCCAAGGATGCCAATCTTGCGCATGTTGGGGTCAGATTTCGCCGTCGCCTGAGCTTGAGGCGCGGCCATGGCGAGGTTTGCCAGACAGCCGAAGGCCGCCAGCACCACCATCCATCGTCGCGTCGCGTGCATAACTTTCCTATTATGGGCGATTTTCTCCTGAGGTGGAGATTGTTCCCAGTTAGGCGAGGACGCGTTTAAAGGCGGAAAGGATCAGTTGCCCGTCGATTTCCCCGAGAATTTGCTTCGTGGCTCGTTCTGGGTGGGGCATCATGCCGAGCACATTGCCCTGTGCGTTCAGGATTCCCGCGATGTTCGCGACGCTGCCGTTGGGGTTTGCGGCCTCCGTGGACTTGCCGTGTGCATCCACGTAGAGGAAGGCGATCTGGTCGTTATCCTGCATGGATTTCAGGGTGTCGTCGTCGCAGATGTAGCGGCCTTCTCCGTGGGCAATCGGGATATTGAGAACCTTGTTGACTTGGCTTGTCCAAACGCTCGTCTTGTTGACCGCCGCCAGTTGGATGGTGGTGCAGACGAACTTCTGCTCCTCGTTTCGGACGAGGGCGCCGGGAAGCAGTCCCGACTCGGTGAGGGTTTGGAATCCGTTGCAGACCCCAATCACGAGGCGTCCATCGGCGGCGAATCGCTTCACTTCGGCCATGATCGGGGATCGCGCGGCGATGGCTCCGCAGCGCAGATAGTCACCATAGGTGAACCCGCCGGGGACAAAAACCGCATCGAATCCGGCGAGAGAATCGCCTTCGTGCCACACAAATTCGGCCTGGACTCCAATGTCATCGCGGAGTGACCAGAGGGCATCTTGGTCGCAGTTGCTGCCGGGAAACTGGAGAACCGCGACCCTCACGGCAGAACCTCGATGGTGTAGTCCTCGATGACTGGATTGGCGAGGAGCTTTTCGCACATCGCTTTCACTCGGTCTTCGTCGTAGCTTTCCATCGTGAGGGTGATGGTCTTGCCGATTCGGGCGTTGTGGACTTCGTCGAAATGGAGTCCCTTGAGCGAATTTGTCACCGTGCGCCCGGCAGAATCGAGCAACGAGGGCTTGAGGGAGACGAGGACGCGCACCGTGACCATGCCGCCATTCTGGCACGTCTGACGGCGTTTCCGGGGCCTCAGACTTGTAGGACTCTGGCTACGGTGCGAGGGTCCCCGTGCCTAGCATGAAACAGCCTCGCAGGTACCTTGCCCCCATGGTCTTGCGATTGGGTGTCCCCAAAGGGAGTCTTCAGGAAGCCACGTTTCAACTCTTTGAGCGTGCTGGCTTCAGTGTCAAAGTGGCATCCCGCTCGTACCATCCGGTGATTGATGACGAAGAGATCGAGCCGGTTTTGCTCCGTCCGCAGGAGATGCCGCGGTATCTGGAAGATGGCCTGATCGACGCGGGTCTCACAGGATACGACTGGATCCAAGATTGCGGCGCGGATCTGCGCGAGATTTGCGAGCTGCGCTACAGCAAGCTCACCCAGAACCCGATTCGTGTCGTTCTGGCGGTTCACAACGATAGCCCTTACCAAAAAGCCGAGGACTTGGAGGGCAAGACGATTGCCACCGAGTACGTCCGGCTTGCCTCGCGCTACTTTGCGGAAAAGGGCGTGAAGGTCAAGACTGAGTTCAGCTGGGGAGCCTGCGAAGTCAAGGTTCCGGAGTTGGTCGAGGCGATTGTTGTGAACACGGAAACAGGTTCGAGCCTGCGCGCCCACAACCTGCGAATCATCGAGACGCTTTTGACTTCGACGACTCGGTTTGTCGCGAATCACGCGGCGTGGGAAGATCCTGCAAAGCGGCAAAAGCTGGAAAATCTCGGGATTCTGCTCACCGGGGCGATCAACGCGAGTCGTTTGGTGGGATTGAAGATGAACGTTCCTCGGACGAAGATGGACGAGATTCGCGCCGTGCTGCCGGCGCTCCAGAATCCAACCATCAGCCCTCTCGCTGATGAAGATTGGGTTGCGCTGGAAGTGATTCTGGGCGAGAAGGACTCCCGAGATCTCATCCCCGCGCTTCACCGCGCCGGGGCGACGGGGATCGTCGAATACCCCCTCAACAAGGTCATTTACTAAGGGTTCTCCCGCAAATCGAGGCGGTAGCTCATCGCCTCGATGCCGTAGTATTTGTTGGTCATCCCCACAGGAGTCATGCCGAGGCGCTCCATGACGGCGAGGGATTTGACGTTCTCAGGGTAGGCGATCGCCCAGATTTCGGTGAGGTCGAGGTGGCGCCTTGCGCCCCAGGAGATGAGCCCTCGGGCCGCCTCGGTGGCGTACCCTTGGCCCCAAGCCTCAACGGCAAGGTGCCAGCCGATTTCGACATCACCCGTTCCGTTGCCGTCGGAATCAGGGAGTTCGCGGAAAATAACTCCACCGATGACTTTGTCATCAGATTTGCGGACGACAGGGAAAAGGCCCTCATCGGGCTTTTCGATGAATTTGGCCGCATGTTGCTCAAGCCGCGCCCGAACCTGTTCCACCGACTCGAATGCCTTTGGTACTGCCCCGAGCCAGCGCATCACGCGGAGATCGCCGTAAAACTCGAACGCCACAGGAGCATCGGCTTCTGGATTCCAGGTACGGACAAGGAGGCGGTCAGTTTCAAACAGGATCATCAGAGGCTCTGCAGTCCAGCATCGTAGCTGGGATAGCTGCCGAGAATAATCGTCTCAATCGCCACGCTGCGCAGATCGTTGATCGCGCGCATCACCGAGGTTTCGTTTCGGTGGCCTTCCATGTCGATGTAGAAAACGTACTGGAAGGTGCTCCGCGGATCGGGTCGGCTCTCGATCATCGTGAGGTTGACTTCATTCTCGACAAAGCACCCGAGGATACGGTAGAGCTCGCCGCGTCGGTTCCGCACTTTGAACATCAGGCTCGTTTTGTCGCTCCCGCTTGGCGAGGGTTCGTTGTATCCCAGCACGACGAATCGTGTTCGGTTCCCACTGACATCTTGGATATGGCTGGCGAGGGCGTGGAGTCCGTAGAGCTCCAGACAGACTTCATTGACGATGCAGGCTCCGTTCGGGTCTTGAGCCGCCTTGATCGCACTGGTGGACGTGGGCACGACCTCCACGATGCTCGCATTCGGCAGGTGGTCGCGGAGCCACTGTCGGCATTGAGCGGCGGGTTGCGGGCCCGCGTAGACCCGCTCGATCTGGTCGAGTGAATCGGCGGTCGAGCCGAGGTGGTGGTTTACGTCGAGGAAGGTTTCGCTGACGATTTTGACGTCGGTGTGGGGGAAGACGTCGAGGGTTTCCGGCACGACACCTGCGATGGAGTTTTCGATGGGCACGACGCCATAGTCAGCTTGCCCGCGCTCGACGGCCAGAAAGACTTCGCGGATGTTGTAGACCGGCTGAAGCTCCACACTCCGCCCAAAGGCTTGCACGGCTGCCATGTGGCTGAAGGTTCCTTCGGGGCCCCAGTAGGCGATTTGCATCGGCTTCTCGGCGGATCGCGCGGCGCTGATGATCTCGCGGAAGATGCTGGTGATCTGCTGGGCGTTCAGGAGGCCGGAGGCGCTCAGGCTGAGCCGCTCGTACACTTGTCGCTCCCGCTCCGGGGTGAAGTACGGCTTGTTGCTGACCCCCTTGACGAGGCCGACTTCTCGGGCGAGTTGGACACGTTTTTCAAGCAAGTGGATCAGTTCCGAATCGACTGAGTCGATATCGGCGCGAATCTCGTCAAGGGATCGTTTCGGCGTTTCTGAATCCACGGAACGATTTTGGCTGGTTCTGTCCGGTTGAATCAGGGCCCGAGAGTGTTAAACTCGAACCGAGAGCTTTGAACGACGTCATCGAGCAGTTGGCGGTTCTTTTTGAGCCGTCTTGGAAGGGGCTGGTGAACGTGATCGACATCCTGTTGGTCGCGTTTGTCATTTTCCGTCTTCTCAAGCTGGTTCGAGGCACCCGGGCGTGGCGGGTCGTGATGGGGATCGGCGTGTTTGTGGCGGCCCTGGCCCTCAGCGATACTCTGGGTCTGCGCACACTGCACTGGATTCTCGATAAAGCAACTCTGCTTGCTCCAGTGGCCTTGGTGATTCTGTTCTTGCCCGAGCTCCGGCAGGCGCTCGATGGGTTCGCCCGGTTCGGCATTTGGTCCGATCGCTTGATTGGCGGCGAGTCTGATCTGGCGGATGGCACGCTGGAAGAGATCGTGAAGGCTGCCGAAGAACTCGCCCAGAGCAAGACTGGGGCGCTGATCGTGATCGAGCGTAGCAACCGGCTAGACGATGTGGCCCAAACAGGGAGCCCGGTGCATGGATTGGTCACGGCTCCGCTGCTCGGCGCAATTTTCTATGAAGGCAATCCTCTGCACGATGGTGCGGTGCTGATTCGGGACAAAGAAGTTTTGGCGGCAGCGTGTCGGTTGCCTCTTAGCGAATCGAGCAAGATTGGGGCGCAATACCACATGCGCCACCGCGCGGGTCTCGGGGTAAGCGAGCAGTCGGACTGCGTGGTACTGATTGTGAGTGAGGAGCGAGGTTCGATTTCTTTGGCGGTTGACGGCGAACACGAGGTTCTGCGATCCGCAGAGGCTCTTCGCACCCGTTTGACGGAGCTCTTGCAGACCCAGCGCGCGACCAAGAAGCGGCTGGTCAGCCCGTTCAGTTCGCGCCGGAAAGGCGAGCCAGAGACCGAAGCAACAGAAGTGGAGGCAGAAGAACCCGTGCAGGCAGGTGACCCGCGATGAAGCGCGAAGATGTGCTGCTCGGCGTGGCGTCGATCTGCATCGCGGTGCTCATGTGGTTCCAGGTTCAGCCGCTTTTTGAGCCAGGCCGCGAGCGGGAGTTCAATGTCATCGTCCGGCTGGAGAATCGTCCGGCGGAGCTCTATGCATTCCCCGAGATCGAATCGGTGACGGTGGTGGCAAGCGGCACGCTCCAGGCACTCAATCGCCTGGAAACATCGCGCGTGGAGGCGGTGGTCGATCTGGCCAAACTCAAAGAAGGATCCCAACGGGTGCCGATCTCGATCCGCGCTCCGGCGGACGCTCAGCTGGAGTTCCGAACCTTGAAGCCTGCCGTTTTGGTTCGCGCCGAAAAGGTGGAATCAGCGGAGCGGGACGTGAAGATTGTGACGACGGGCACACCGATCGAAGGTCTGCGATTTGAGGGGGCGAGTACGCAACCCGAACGAGTGGTTCTTTCGGGGCCGGTAAGCATGTTGAGCCGAGTTGCTCAGGTTCAGGTCACGCTCGATCTCCCGTCGGCCAGGCCGGGAACAACCGTCTCCCGCGCTTTGGAGATTTTGGACAAGGAAGGCCAGCCCGTTCCTGCGGTGACCGCCGAGCCCGGCAAGGTGACGGTTGCGCCGGCGGTGGTCGCGGCTCCCGCGAGCCGGGATGTCCCGGTGATTGTGGAGTGGAGCGGATCGGCTGCGCCCGGATTCCAGCTGGGCGAGATCACGGTGATTCCGCAACGCATTCCGCTGAACGGACCGAGCGAAATCGTGAGCCAACTCACCGCCATCCGCACCGAGGCTCTGGCGATCTCGGCCCTGCGAGAGAGCCGCACGTTTGAAGTCAAGCTCGTGATTCCCGAAGGCACAACCTCGGATCAATCCACCGTGACGGTGCGAGTTCAAGTGGTGAAACGTTAAGAAAAACGATGACGGAGATTCGACCGATCCGGGAGGCGGAAGCCGCGACTTTTTTGAGTCTGCTCTGCCGCGTCTTTCATCTTGATGTGGGGCGTGCCTCGGCGATCTTCTACTCGGAGCCGTTTTACGACCTGAATCGGAAGTGGGCGTTCATCCAAAACGGCTCGATGAAGTCGATTTTGACAACGACTCCGTTGGATTTTGGATGGGGCCGGGCGATTGGGATTGCGGGGGTCGGGACGGATGATTCCGCCCGTGGTCGGGGGTATGCGGAGACTCTTCTACGCGAAGTCTTGTCGCAGTCGGAACAGGCGGGCGAAGGCCCGGCAATTCTGTTTGCCCACAAGACGGTGCTCTATGAGCGGGTGGGATTTGAGGTGCTGGATCACGTGGTAAAGGGCGCGATCCGGGTGAGTGATCCTCGTCCGTGGGGTCAGGGTTTGCCTTTGGCGGAGGTTCAGAGTCGGTATGCGGAGTGGGCGGCAAAAGATAACGCCCGGCTCCGGCGCGATGAGCGTCGGTGGCGATATTGGCAGTTCGTATACCGCGAGTGCTTGGACATGGGTCGCCGGGGGTACATCGGGTGCGAGGCGAGTTTGTGCCGCGAGGCGATTGTGGAGGAAGCGACTCACGCCTGGCCCGTGCATCATGGGACGGAATGGTACGGGCTACGTTCCATGGCCAAGGTCGTGGGGGTTCCTCTGCTGGAGGAGAAGGAGGAACTGATCCTCATGGGCCGCAACTTCCCAAGTCTCCCGCAGATGTTCATGAGCGATCAGTTTTGAGCTGAACCCCAATGGCATTCATGGCCAGTTTTTGGTACTAAGCCAGTTTAAAGCTCATCCAAACTGCGGTCGGAGGGCTGGTAAAGTAGGCAAGGAGAAAAAGGTGGGACTGAGGTTTCGGAAGTCTTTCCGGATTATGCCGGGGGTGAGAATCAACATCAGCAAAGGTGGACTCAGTACGTCGTTTGGGATCCCCGGGGCGACAGTCAATCTTGGGAGGCAGGGAATTCGTGGCACGGTCGGTATTCCGGGTACGGGTTTGTCTTACTCCGCGAAGATTGGCGCAAAACCACGGGCCAATCGCCGTCAGTTCAACATTCCGGATGCTGAATTCTGGGAACCGACCATCCCAAACGCTCCTCCGTTAAACCCGCAACATGCGCACAGCGGCCAACGAGTGAACGTAATTGCAAGCGAGCCGATCGAGCACCTGACTAGCCCGTCTCTGCTCGCCTTCCGGGAAATGCTCGTGGATGCGAAAGCGCAGCAAGCTCAAATTCGGGAAGACTTTGCCATCGCGCAAGCAGAATTGAAAAAGGCTACGAGGTTGGCGAAATGGCTGGGCGCGCCCGGGATTCGCACGATCGTCCGCTCTCGACATACGGCTACTGCGGAGCGCGCGAGGACGATTCAGCAGACGATCCGAACCCTGAATGAGTGGATGATTGCATCACAGGTTGAAGCTGACTTTGAACTCAGCGCTACGGCGCTGACAGCATTCAGCCAGCTAGCAGATCGATACGTTGCCCTAAGTCAATGCCGCGCAGTCTGGGACATCACAACGGATGCCGAGACGGACCGAGTGAGGACTCGCTCCATAGCGAGTCGATCCTTGGAACGTATGCCAATTCGCATAGAGTACGGACGATCCGAGTTTATCGACTTCTCTGGACGCGCGCTCCGCTTACCGAATGCTTCTGGTCACGACTTACTGCTTTACCCTGGTGTTCTGGTGATGGAGCGTGCCGACGGCTATTTCGCGTTGCTCGACCTCCGCGATGTGCAATTGACCGCCGAAATCGTGCAGTTCATCGAGAGCGAAGCTGTGCCGCCGGACACCCGAGTCGTTGGCCAAACTTGGCTGAAGGCCAACAAGGATGGGTCGCCTGATCGCCGATTTGCTGGCAACCGGCAGATCCCTATTTGCGAATACGTTGAGTTGCGGTTTTGGTCGCGAACCGGCCTGAACGAAGCGTATATGTGCTCAAACGCATCCGTCGCTGTGGCTTTTAAGCAAGCGTTCTCGGCACATCAAAACGCGTTGAATTGCTGACGCAAACGTGCGGTGATCAGATGATGATGATCGCAAATCCGTCTGTAAGGCCAAGGCGGTCCGCCCTAGCATGCGAAAGGTGCTAGGGCGGGACGGTTTTAAGGGTAGTCGTGGAAGGGGGCGGTCAGCTCTGAGGAAGGCCGTCCGGCCCGTAGAGAACTGTGCCGTGGTCGAGCGAGGAAGTTGGAGCGGACAGGCGTCTTGCGCAATCTCGACCGATTTCCAACACTTTCTCAATCCTGCTTTCGAGCGCTAAACGCTCCGCGACCGCGATGCGCACTGCTTCCTCTGCGCTGATCTCCAGCTTCGTCGCAAGGGTCTCGACGAGTGCGAGAGCGGAGGCATATTCGATCACGAGGGTCATGTCCGAACTATAGCTCGCCCCATCCAATCAACAACTTCCGTTGAGTTGTATCGATTTCGCGCGAACTGGACGCACACTCTTCGGCGACGCAGGGGATCACCGTTCAAATCGCTTCACGAAATCCCAGATGAGTTGGTTGGCGCTGACCTGTTGCGTCGGTTGATCGGCGGCGTTGCGCCAGGCTTGACCGCCCGGCCACGTGTGGCCTTCCCCTGCGATCACCGCCGTGTGCACGGGGAATGTGCCGCCGTAGGTGGTCAGCGTGAGAATGCCCTGCTGGGAGGACACCGCATCCGCCTCATTCCGATTCCGCTTGAGCCACCAATTCACGCCTTCCGCCATCGAGAGATCAACTCGCTCAGATTCGACGCCCTTCGTTGTCTTCCCGCCACCGATGAGAACGTGCTGGTCAACATCTCCGTGAATCATGAGAATCGGTACCGGTGAACCCGACTTGAGATCGCAGTTGAGGGCGGCAGCAACGGGGGCGATGGCGGCGACTTTTGCGCTGAGCTCCACACCCACGCGGTGAGTCATCATCCCGCCGTTGCTCATCCCGGTGACATAGATGCGCTTGGGATCCGCGTTCTCATCCTTCACCAGGGCATCGATCATTTTGCTGATGAAGTCGATGTCATCGACTTTGTTTTCGTAGGCGTACGCGCAGCAGTTACCGGAATTCCAGGTGAGAAACGGGCTTCGCCTGGCTCCGGTTCCGTTGGCGTACACCACGATGAAGTTGTTCTTGGCGGCAAAGGGGGTGAGTCGGGTCATCTCCTCGGCGTTCTTGGCATTGCCTCCACCGCCGTGTAGCACGATGAGAACCGGAAGCTTCTTGTCAACTTTGGTCTTCTCAGGGTGACGAACCACATAGGTGCGGGTGCGTCCATCGGACTTGAGCTCGCGGAGATCGGGCTCAGCCTGCGGGATCAGCCGGGGCGCAGCAGGGATCGCGGTCGTCACCGCAAAGAGGGCGAGGAGGATAATTCCCGGCTTCATGCCGGTCGAGACGCCGAGGAACGCGTGATGTTTAGCCCGGCCCAGAAGGTGAAGGCTGAATGGCCTCGGCTTTGGCTTCGGCAAGGAGTTCAGCGAGACCAAAGTGGGCGGCCCAATTCTCAAGATAGGTCCAATCGAGAGCGTCACCTTGCGTCTCGATCACCAGCACCACATCGTTCCACTGCCGATCAGTGATCCCGAGTCTGAGTTCGTACCAACGAAGTTTGGTGAGGATGATGTCTTCAGGAGAGGAGACTCTCACCACGACATCGGGAAGGAGCCTCGCCTCAATCGCGCGGGAGAGACGGCTTCGATTGAATTCCGTATCTTCGAGCACGAAGAGATCCACTCGATCGACGTGCTCCAAATGCAAAATCTGGCCGCACTGGAAGTCCCGAGCGCTTCTCGCATATTCCTCCAGCTCGCCGGTTTCCATCAGATAGTGTTCGGGCAGATTCGCGCGCAGCTTTTGTACTTGATCGACGCGCAGGAAGACCGCGATATCAATATCTTGAGTCGCACGCTGCTTGCCCCAGGTTGAGCTTGCGACCGATCCCCCCACGACGTACGGAATCTCAGCGGCCTCTAGAGCCGCAACAACTTCGATCAAAGTGCCAAAGAGAGTCACTTGCTCCCAACTGACTTTTTGAGTGCGTTGACGAGCAACTTGAGTTCCTCGCTGAGTTCAAATGTTCGACGCAGTCGCCACTCTGGCCCCTTTTCGCGCAGGAGCAGGATCATGCGTTTGTGCGCCTCCACCGAGGTGTCCATCAAGTCGGTGCGTCTCACGAGTTCTATTGTACGACAGACGGATTCGGAGCGACTTACTTCTGCTTCAGATCGTAGGTGAGAACCCACTTGACGTCAATGGAGCCTCCGCCGGTCACTTCATCCCTTGTGATGGTGCGCTTGGCCACTGCCTTGCCCTCTTCGCGGGTGAGAGGGATTTCGAACGGCCCTTTCGTGGCGCGATCAATAATCCAGGCGGCCTTTTGGATCGGGAAGTCGAAGCTCTGCATGACCGGGAGGAGTCCGCCTGGCGTGGCGGCGACGAAGACCATCGCGTTCTTGTAGGTTGGCCCAAAGTCTTTGATGACGTAGTCTTGCTTGAAGCTGAGCCGCTCCTCATTCATCCACGCGAGATAGCGGATGTCGAAGTATCCCGGAACCCCGATAGCGCGGCCGACTTGGCCGGCGCCAGTGGGGTCGTTGGCAGAATTAGAGGAGATGACTCTAGGCGAGATTCGACGCCGCAAAAGGAGCGTGCTTCCTTTCGGCATCGGCTCGACGAGGAAGATGTCTTCGTAGAATTCGAGCTTGGTGGTGTTGCCCTCCAGTCGACCGCTGAAAGGTCGTCCTTGGGGCTCGTTGGCAGCATTCTTGTCGCTCCAGAGCTTCAGCTTGCCCTCCAACACGAGCTTGTATCTCCAATAGGTTTTGTTCGTGTGCTTGGCATCCACGGAGAACTCGGCCTTGATCGGGCCTTCGACAACCGTGCAATAGTCGTTGAAATAGAGGGTCGCACAGAACGTCACCGTGTCACCCAGCGTGCCGACGAGTCCGCCAATGACTCCGCTGCGGTGATCGAGATAGAAGGCACTGGCTTGTTTTCGCACTTGGCTCAGGGCGAATCGGCCTGTATCTCCCCCCGCGGGCGGAGCGTTGTCGGCCGCAGGAAGCACCTTTTCGAGGCAGAGGTTAACGAGAATCTTTTCTGGCGACGTGATGAACATCATCACGTTGGAGACCAACTGCAAAGCCTCGACCGTGTTGTCCAGTCCATCGCAGATCGTCGACTTGGTGCGAAGTTTCGTGCTCAGTTCAGCAAGCCTGGCTTCTTCGTCCCTCGCGTCGCTCGACCATTCCCCGAGTTCGGTCAGGGTGTCGGCCACGGGAGCAGCTGCTGCGGGGTTTTCTGACCCGAGTTGAACCATCGAGCTTGCGAGATCCTTGAACTCGTTTTGCTTGGCCACGATCTTGTTATGCGCCGCCTCGATTTCCGTGAGTTTCTTGAGGAGCTCGGTTCTCTTGGGGCCTTCAGGATGCTGGTTGACGATGGTCTGGGCGGCGCGAATGATGTCGGAAGTGTGCCGCCGGATGGTGCCGATTCGCGTTTGCACCTGATCGTTGATGGAGTTCCAGGGTGTGACCTCGACGTAGCGAGTGTCGAGCGGGGTGCCGTCGTACCCCTTGACAATGATTTTGTATCGGCCGGATTCGATTTTTGCAAAGAGCGTGAAATCAAATTTCCCATCCTTATTCGGCTCGATTTGGAGGGTGTCGCGGGTGTCATCGGGCGCGATGATTTCGACGGTGATCCTCATTCCCCCGCGGCTGGGTGGTTCGACTTCGACATTGAAGGTCGCTCGGCCCTGCGGGGCCACTCTTTCGGGAGCTCGACCGAAGGATATTGATCCTCCCGGACGACTTTCTTGCCCGATGAGCAAGGGGGCGAGCATCGGCGGGAGCGCAGCGGTTTGGGCGGGCGCTAAGGCGAGTGTCGCGACGAGAAGGGACACCATGATTCTTACTAGGATAGCAAATCGACCTGGGTTTCGGGTCACGAATGTTCAACTCGCTCGCCCAGGCCCGGCCCGTCGGGCGAGGATCTTGTTCGGTAAAAGGGGGGCATGACCACTGCGGAACTGATCCAGGCCTACTTCGACGCTTTCAATCGCCATGATGCGGAAGGAATGCTCGCGCTACTCAGCGAGGATGTGATTCACGACATCAATGAGGGCTGCCGCGAGATCGGGAAGGACAAGTTTCGGGCGTTCAAGGCCCATATGGATCGGTGCTACCGGGAGCAGATCACGGAGTTGGTCGGGATGGAGCACGGCGCAATCGGGGCCGCTGAGTTTCTGTGTTCCGGGGAGTATCTGGCGACGGATTCTGGCCTTCCGGAGGCGACGGGGCAGAAGTACGCGATTCCCGCCGCCGCGTTCTTCGAGTGCCGAAATGGTCAGATCGTCCGGGTGACAAGCTACTACAACCTGCGCCAGTGGATCGCAGCGGTGGCCGAATGAGTGTGTAAGATCAGCCCGCGCTGAACTACTTTGCATCAATGACGAGCGTCACTGGGCCGTCGTTGACGAGGGAAACTTCCATGCTGGCTCCGAAGATTCCCGTCTCGACCCCGCGAACCAAGGGCCGTAAGGACTCGACGAAAAGCTCATAGAGCTCGAGCCCGCGCTCGTATCCGGCGGACTTCACAAAGCTCGGGCGACGAGAGGAATAGACGTCACCATACAGAGTGAACTGGCTGACCACAAGCACCTCCGCCGCATCCGATCCAGGCAGATCCTTCAAAGCCAAGTTCATCTTGCCCGCATCATCGTTGAAGACCCTCAAGCCAGCGACCCGATCCGCGAGGGCCACGGCCTGAGCTTCGGTTGAATCAACAGACGCGGCGACCAGCACCAAGAACCCTCGCCCGCATCGGCCAACCACCTGACCATCCACCACCACGGACGCAGAAGAAACGCGCTGGACGACCGCTCTCACTTTTTGCCGCCTCGGCCAAACACTCGGAGGAGCGATATCACGTCGCGAAAGTGGCTGATTTTGGTCATCAAGTCACGCAGATGCTGGGTGTCTTTCACGTCAATCGTGACTTCGATCTCGGCGGTGTTGCTGGGAGAAGTCTTGACCTTCGCGCCGACGACGTTGGTCTTGCTCTCGCCGAAGATCGTCATGATGTCCATGAGCAGGCCCTGGCGGTTGACGCAGATGATGAGGAGATCGACCGGGTAGCTGAGCCCCTCGGCTTTCTCCCATTTGATTGCGGTGATGCGGTCGGGCGTGGCCTCGGCCAGGGCGAGCGCGTCGGGGCAGAGTCGCCGGTGGATCATGATCCCACGGCCTCGGGTGACGTAGCCGATCACATCCTCGCCCGGCACCGGCTGGCAGCATCGCGCCCGCTTGACCATCACGTTGTCAATCCCACCCGTGATGAGGGTTGGCTCCGGCACTTTTTTCGCCACCGGGGCGGCCATCGGAGCGGCGGATTCGGGCATGTTTTGCCGCACCTGGGTGCGAATCCGGTCGACGATCGAGTGCACACTGGTCAGGCCCTCGCCGATCCGGGCGAAGACATCGTCAATGTTCTCGCTGTCTCGCACGGCTTTGAGTACGGTTTTCATCGTCTCGTCGCCCATGTACATCCGAGGATCCAGGCCCACCAGACGAAGCTCCTTTTCCAGGGCATCGCGTCCGCGCTGAACAATCATCGCGCGATCCCTGCGCCGGAAATACGCCCGGATTTTGCTTCGCGCGTGAGCGCTTTTCGCGTGCTCCAGCCAGTCGAGGCTGGGCTGGGCGTTGTTCCGGGTGATGATCTCGATCACGTCACCGTTTACGATTTCCGTGCTGAGCGGTACGATGCGGCCGTTGATTTTGGCCCCGACCATTTTCTCGCCGAGGTTCGTGTGAACTCGGAAGGCGAAGTCGATTGGAGTGGAAGCGTGGGGCATGTCGATGACATCCCCGCCAGGAGTAAAGGCGAAGACCTGCTCGGCAAAGAGATCGGTGCTGACGCTGCTCAGGAAGTCGCTGGAGGTTTGGTTGTCGTTGCTCCAGTCGAAGAGTTGCTTGCGCAAATTGGCAAAGCGCACGGCGGCGACATCTTTGCCGTCGTCCTTGCCTTCCTTGTACGTCCAGTGCGCGGCGATGCCGAATTCCGCGATTTCGTGCATCTGCTTGGTGCGGATTTGCACTTCCAGGGGCTCGCCTCGTGGGCCGACGACCTTGGTGTGGAGGGATTGGTAACCGTTCGGCTTCGGAGTTTGGATGTAGTCGCTGTAGAGGCCGGGGATGGGGCGCCAGAGTTCGTAGACCAAACCGAGCGCGAGGTAGCACTCGTGAGGGTGTTGGCAGATCACACGCACCGCGATGAGGTCAAAGATCTCTTCCCACGGGACATTCTGCTTGACGTGCTTGTTGTAGATGCTGTAGAGGTGCTTGGGTCGCCCGGAGACCTTGGCGGTCGCCAGGCCCTTCTCGGCGAGGGTTTCGTTGAGAATGCGCTCGACTTCCTCCAGCTCATCTTCCCGGTCTTGGCGAGATTTCGCGACACGCTCTTTGATGCTTTGGTACTCGTCGGGATGGAGGATTTTGAAGGCGAGATCCTCAAGCTGCCATTTGATCTGCCAGATTCCGAGGCGCGCGGCGATGGGGGCGTAGACCTCCAAGGTCTCGTTCGCGATCCGGGTTTGCTTCTCGGGGGGCATCGCTCCGAGGGTGCGCATGTTGTGGAGTCGATCCGCGAGCTTAATGACCATGACGCGCAGGTCGGCGGCCATCGCGAGGAGGAGTTTGCGGAGGCTTTCCGCCGCCCGGGCGGTTTCGGCGGCCGCTTTTTGCCGAGCGCTGGCTTCGGGATTGATTTGGAGTTTGAGTTTGGTAACGCCTTCGATCATCTGGCAGATTTCGTCGCCAAAATCTCGCTTGAGGTCTTCGGCTGGGATCGGGGTGTCTTCCAGGACATCATGCAGGATCGCCGCCACAACGGATTCGCTGTCCATCCCGAGCTCGGCGACGATCTTTGCGACCTGGAGCGGATGAACTATGTAGGGTTCGCCCGATTTGCGTAGTTGGCCTTCGTGGGCTTCGTCAGCGATGCGGACAGCGCGCTCGATCAGGGTGCTGTCACAGTTGGGCCAGTGCTCGCGGTGAACGGCGAGCATCTCATCCAGCCCACGCTGGGCAGGCTCCGAGAGGCCGATGGAGTCGGACATAGAAGGTGCCCCGGGCCTCCTTCGCCGTTGAAAGGGCCGATTGCGAAGATTCGCGAATCATCCTCAGGGATTGTGATTATAGACGGAAAGCGCGGGCCTCGGCACGCGAAACTTAACGATTCCTCAAGGCTTCGACCACCAAACGGGTGGCAGGAGACTTGTTGAGGGTGTAGAAGTGGAGGCCGGGCACGCCGTTGCGGAGAAGCTCGTCAGCTTGGGCAATGGCGTGGGCGACTCCGATGTAGAACACGGCGGAGCTTGTGTCCTTGTACTGCTCCAACAGGGTCATCAGGTGCTTGGGGATCGAGGCACCGCACATCTGGGTAAAGCGCTTGATCTGCTCGACGTTTTGGATCGGCATGATTCCTGGGATGATCGGTTGGGTGATCCCCATGGTGCGAGCGCGCCCGACAAATTGGAAGTACTTGTCGTTGTCAAAGAACAGCTGGGTGATGAAGACCTCTGCGCCGGCATCGGCCTTGGCCTTCATGAACTCAAGATCGCTGGTGCGTGAGGTTGCTTCGGTGTGGGTTTCGGGGTAGCAGGCGGCGACGACGCAGGCTCGGGGAAGATGCGTTTTCACCCGGGAGATCAGATCGGATGCGAAGAGGCAGGCTGAGTCTTGAGCATTCTCCTCGTCGAGCGGATGATCTCCTCGCAGAGCGAGGATGTTTTGAAGCTCGCTCGATGCCAGTTCGCCCAGCGAGTCCGAGAGTTCTCCTTCTCCGACGCCCCGGCACGTCATGTGGACGAGGGGCTCGATGCCGATTTCATCGCGGATGCGCCTGGCCCATTCGATGGTTTTGCGTCGGGTGGAACCCCCAGCACCACAAGTGACGCTGACGAAACTGGGGTCGAACTCCTTGAGGCTGGTGATGGTGCGAAAGAGCGACTGCTCCCCGGCATTTGTTTTGGGCGGGAAGAATTCGAAAGAAAAGTGGGGCCCGGGTTGACCCAGGACATCGGCAATCCGCATGGCGCTCGCTCGTCAGTATAGCGAACCTGGATATCCGGCCTACTCGGAAGAAGTGGGTGCGCACGGGAAGAATTTTCGATAGAATTCTGCAAGAGTGCTCGGATGGTCGAAGAAGCGTGCTCTTAGGTGACCATGAGCCTGTCAGAACAAGGAGATCTGCATTGATGCAACGAACAACCTACGGAATTTTCGCCGCGCTCGCGCTGATAGGCGGATCGACCATCGCTGAGGCGCGCACCTACGCGGTTTTGGTGGGGGCGACGGACTACCGCAAGGTGGAATCTCTGCGTGGGCTGAAGGAGGATTACAACCTCCCGGGCGCCGCGTATGACGTCTACCGGATGGCCGATGTCCTACGAACCCATTACGGCGTCCAGAAGTCGGACACGTTCATTCTCACGGACGGAAAGCCCACCAATGCCACAAGCGACTTTGGCTCGGTAAAGAATCTGACCTCACGACTCCTGGAGACGACGTTCAAGGGCATTGCCGGACGAATGCGCGTGGGGGAGACGATTGTGTTCTACTACAGCGGTCACGGCATTCAGCGACCGGATGTGAGCGAGCCAGACGGCAAAGTGGAGATGATTCTGCTGCCGGATAACCGAGCGATCCCCGACGACAAGCTCTACATTTGGCGCAAGGATCTGAACAGCAAAGGGATCAACACTGTCTTCATCTTCGATTCTTGCTTCAGTGGCGGTATGAAAATGAGTGCGGGGCCATTTCTCTCGATCAAGTCCAAGCTGATCGACGCGCCGGTAAAACCGAATGCTGTGTGGAGTCAGTCAACGATGGTGACGATGCAGCCCAACCTCTCGGAAGAAGGGAAACGCAAGCCCGATTTCAAAGCGGGCACGGACCTCTTTTTGGCGGCTTCGAAAGAGGATCAGGAGGCTTTGGAGGTCGAAACCCAGGGGAAAGAGAAGGGAGGTCTTTTCACATTGCTCCTCACTCAGACACTCGCAAAGAATCCGAAGTTGAGTATTGACGATGCGATTGACCAGGTGAATCGGGGCTACAAAGCTTACGGCATGAAGCAGATCGCAAACGTGACGTCGCCCTTCGCGCTTCGGTTGGATCAGCCACTTCTCGTGCGTTAATCCTGACCTCTCTCCCGCCTGGCCCAGCGGGAGAGAGTTTTCCACAGGTATTCTCCTCCCATTCCGGTGCGGGCTAGTCCGTTCCGAGCGAGCCGCGTTGATCTTTTCTGGCCGCCTCGCTTGATGCACGACCATGACCCCGGGAGAGCCTCGAACTCATTCGAGGGAAGGAGATTTACGAAACGTGAAAAAGAAAACCCCGTCGAGGGCACGCAAGGCCCCGACTCAACGCGCTCCGCGCACCCGGGTGGCACCTGCCACGGCCCGACCCAACGTCATTGAGATTCTCGTGAACAGCACGAGCCGCGAGACGCGCATTGCCGTTCTCGAAGATAAGAAGCTGATGGAGTACCGCGTGGAGCGGGAAGAGCGGGTTGTCGGATCGATTTTCAAAGGCATTGTCCAAAACGTGCTCCCCGGCATGGATGCCGCGTTCGTTGATATCGGCTTGGAACGCAATGCGTTCCTCTATGTCGGCGACATCATCCCCGATGATGGTGGCGATTCCAGCCCGGCGAGCGTCCGGCGGAGCGAACTCCGTCGCCGCAAGATCAAGGAATTGATCAAGCCCGGTCAAGAACTGATGGTGCAGGTCACCAAGGGGCCTCGCGGCACCAAGGGGGCCCGCGTCACCACACGCATCAGCCTTCCGGGCCGATATGTCGTGTTGATGCCGGAGGGTAATCACCTTGGGGTCAGCCGAAAGATTGAAGACCGCAAAGAGCGCGAGCGTCTGCGCAAGATCGGCGAAAAGCTGATGCCGACCGGATTCGGCCTGGTGATGCGCACGGAATGCGAAGGCCGCACCGAGGCTGAGCTGCGCGCGGACATCATGTTCCTCCAACAACTTTGGGGTCAGGTGCTCGAGGGAGCGAAGCGATTCCGCGCTCCCGCCGTGGTGCACCGCGACCAAACGCTCCTCTACCGCACGATCCGCGACGTGTTTGGCGACGAGATCGACCGCCTGGTGATCGACGACCCCGAGGAGTACGAAAAGGTCAGCTTGGTGGCGGGCATGGTCGCGCCCAAGCTCAAGGACAAGATCACGCTCTACGACAAAGATGAGCCGATTTTCGACCACTACAACATCGAAAAGGATCTCGACACGCTGCTTGAGCACAAGGTGAACCTGAAAACTGGTGGCTCCTTGATCATCGATCAGATGGAAGCTTTGACCGCGATCGATATCAACACGGGCAAGCAAGTCGGCACGACGAGCCTCAGCGATACGATCCTGCGCACCAATATCGAGGCCGCCGATGAGGTCTGCCGTCAGCTACGCTTGCGCGACATGGGCGGGATCATCGTCATCGACTTCATCGACATGGAGGATGCCAACGACAAGAAGAAGTTGATGGATCACTTCACCAAGGCTTTGGAGCGCGACCGGGCTCGGACAAGGGTGGGTCGAGTGAGCTCGCTCGGTCTCGTCGAGATCACTCGCAAGCGCACTGGCGAGAGCGTGACGGAACTCATTACGAGTTTGTGTCCGACCTGCGAAGGCCGCGGCCGGATTCCGAGCACCGACACGGTCAGCCTCTGGATTGAGCGAGCGATGCGCCGACGCCTCCACGAAGCCGGCAATGCGTTCTTTGTCGAGTGCCACCCGGCGGTGGTCGAGAACCTCATCGGCGCGGATGGAGAGGCGATCGAGGAGCTTGAGCACGAACTCAAGCGCGGGCTTTATCTGCGCGCGAACTTCGATTTCGAGATCGACGAATTCGAGATCATCGAGGGCAGCATCGAGCAATTCGACAAGAAGATCATGGGCTTCCGCCGCGCGCAGGTGCTGGAATGCAACGTGCGCACCGCGACGGCCGAGGGTGTCTTCAAGTCCATCGGCTGGACGGATGACGGTTACTATGTGGAGCTTCTGGACGGGCATGACTTGGCAGGTCAGCGCGTGAAGGTGGTTCTGCAGGATATCCGGCGCAGTTTTGCTGTCGCGGACGTGGTGATTCCGGGCAAGGGTCTGCTCAGCGAGCGGTGACCTTGGCCCGGGATTTCCGGTAGACGGCGAGTCCGATCTGGGCGCTGACGATGGCGAAAATCAGAATCAGCGCCAGGCCGATATTCTCGCGAATCCAGGGCACCTGACCCAGCGCGGAACCCGCCAGCATCATCGCAACGACCCAAACCGCGACGCCGATCGCTCCCCAGGTGAGGTACGGCGGCAGATGCATCCGCCCGACCCCTGCGATGAACGGGGCGAAGCTGCGTACAAAGGGGACGAATGGGCTGAGAATCATCGTCCAGCGACCGTGCTTCTCGAAGAAGGCATCGGTTTTCGCGAGACTCTCGCGGGAGATCATCCCGGTTTCCTTGCGCTCGAAAACCGCCCGCCCGAACTTGTGACCTTGGGCGTAGTTGGCGACATTTCCGACCGCTCCTCCGGCGAAGAGACTCCCCGCAGCAAGGGGCCAGCCGAGGATCGGGTCGGCTCCACTAGCGAGCATTCCGGTGGCAAAGATCACGGTGTTCCCCGGGATAGCAGGGCCAAGGAGTAGGCCGGTTTGCGAGAAGGCGATGGCAAAGAGCACCAGATAGACCACCGCGCCATGCTGCGCGGCCATCTCGCCCAGGCGTTGGTCGAGGTTTGTCAGGAACTCCATGCTTTCCGCACTCTACATGGTCGAAGGCATCAGGGTCGCGCCCGGCCCAGGAATTGGGCTCATCCGGCTTGAATCGCCCGAAGCAGATCCTTGAGCACCGTGGTGCCGCCATTGATGATGAACTGCACTCCGATGACGGCGGTGAGGAGCCCGGTAAGGCGGATGATGATCTCTTGCCCTTTGTTGCCGAGCCGATTGATGAGAAACGGCGCGGCGAGGAGCACAAGCAGCGTCGCGACCATCGCGAGCACGATCGCGCCGGCGAGCACCGCTTGATCGACCTGGGTTCGCGCCTGGCCCGAGAGCACCATCACGGTGGAAAGCGAACCGGCACCCGCAACCACCGGGATCCCGAGCGGTACCACGGAAGGGTCGCCGGTGACCACTTCAGCTTCGGAATCCGTGATCACTCCGTTGAGGTTCTTGAGGCCGGAGGTGAGGAAGAGGAGTCCTCCCACGATTTGGAACGCGGGAACCGTGACGCCAAAGAAACGAAAAACGGCGGCTCCCGCTGCGGCGAAGAGGATCAGCGCAATGAGGGCGGCGATGGAGGCTCTGACGGCGACTCGGTGGCGGTCTCGGGCCATGCCGTGAGTCATCGCGAGAAACACGGGGGCGGCTCCCACGGGATTCAGCATCCCGAGCAAGGACGAGAAGGCAACAATGCCGAAGTCCGCGATCGCTGCGTTCACGAAGGGTCTCCGGACACGGGTGCGGCAATGGGCAGGGCAAGAGTTTCCTTGGCCGTGCTGAGAACGATGGTGGTATTGATTCGCTGAACCACCGGGATTGCGGTGAGCTTGGCCATCACGAACTCTTCGTATTGGCGCGGGCTTTGGGCCACGACCTTGAGCAGATAGTCCTCGGCGCCCGCGATGTGGTGGCACTCCAGGACCTCGGGGAGATCCGCAACGGCGCGGACGAAGTCTCCGCACGGCCCTCGCCCATGCTGGTGCAGGATCACCGCGACGAACGCGGTGATCGGCCAGCCCATTTCTTCGCGATCGAGTTGGGCGGCGTAGCCCTGGATGACCCCTGCCGACTCAAGCTTGTTCACGCGGGCGAGAGTGGGTCCGGGAGTCAACCCGACGCGCTGGGCGAGTTCGGCATTCGTGATCCGTCCTTCAAACTGAAGGATGGAGAGAATGGCATCATCTATCGCATCGTGGGCCATACATAAAATTATATGCCGCAAAAATCACAAATAGCAGCATGATAAGCCTTTGGACGGATTCTTCCCGGCACAATCGCTTGGTAGTCATTTTCTCCTTTGGACTTTGCTCGTGGGGCCGCGATGCCGTACCATGCAGACAACGTGTTTGAGAGCAAGCAGCAGAAGATCATCGCCGGGCTCGTTTCGACCGCCATTTTGTGCCTTCTCGGGTCGGTTTTGTGGTTCTTGTTCGCCGCGTCGGCGACGAAGGATCAGCGCGAGGAGATGCAGGCGCTTTGGGCGGTGACGATGCCGAGTGCGGTCTTTGGGCTGGGCGTCCTTCTGTTCATCATTGCGATCATCCTAGGGTGGCGCCAGGTGACGATTCGTGACGACAAGCAACCTGTGATGACGGCAACCAATGGCTATGTTGTCGCGATGTGGGCAGAGATGCGTGATCGGACAAGGGTCGAGGATTTCACGCAGTTCGATGCCTCGGAGTTGACTTTTTATGTTCAAATGGCGTTCCCTAACGGTGACCGCCACGAATTCCGCACGGACGCCCACGTGTACGAGCAGATGGGTGAGGGGTTGTTGGGCACGGTTCGGTACCAGGGGCATTGGCTGTGCTCCTTCGAGCGCACTCTCCGACCGAGTCCCCAGGTGACCCCGTATCAGCCGGGGAGCTAGGAAGCAACCCTTGTTGGTAGCCGTACGCCTGATACTGCAGAGAGGAAAGATGAACCTTACCGAGCAGCAGGAGAAAAAATCGAGCTTCTCGCGGCCGAACCAAACCCCAGCCCCGAGGCCGTCTTGGCTCTC
Source organism: Methyloversatilis discipulorum (assembly GCA_943371575.1). Lineage (GTDB taxonomy): Bacteria > Armatimonadota > Fimbriimonadia > Fimbriimonadales > Fimbriimonadaceae > UphvI-Ar2. The sequence continues at coordinate 287,844 of CALRVI020000001.1, forward strand.
ATTCTCGAGTCGGGGCTTGAAAGGTTCACCCCGCTCCACTCATCTCGTGAGTCTGACTTCTCTTCAAAGCTCGAATCTCTCCAGCGTTTGGCGTCATCGTCTCCGAACCGCTTCCGCACGACTCAAGATGTGAGGGATCACATCGAGGCACTTCGCCAGGGGTGGTGAACCCATTCAGCTCACAACGAGTCTATCTGGACTCGAGTACATTCATCTACTGGATCGAGACCCCAGACCTTTGTGGCGGTTTTGTGACAAATCTTGAGACAGCGATCCGTACAGGGGGCTGCACGCTCGTCACGAGTATTCTCAGTCTCTCGGAGATTCTCGTCAAGCCATTTCGGGATGAAGATCTGATTCTTGCGCTGGCATACATTGAGTTATTGCTTGAAGCCGGCGTCGTTGAGTGCCTCCCTGTCGATCAATTGGTTGCCCGTCGCGCTGCTGGCATCCGGTCAAAGACAAGTTTACGAACGCCTGATTCCATTCATCTAGCAACGGGGCAGCTGGCGAGGTGCACTCTGTTCACCACGTCAGATCGAGCGTGGAGCCAGGCGGGTGTCCCATTGTGTGATCCCTTAGTCATGTGACCTCACCCCGGCGACCCCATAGACCCGAGCGGTCGGAAGGCCGCATAATGGACGAGGATGCCAAACGTCGAGGAGATCTGGAAGGAGGCCCTGCCCGAAATCATGGGGAGTGTCACCGGGGTAGGTGTGTGGACCGCCCTGAAGGCCTGCGTGGCAATCACCGAGGAAGACGGCCAGTTCGTCCTAGGTCTCCCGAGCGGCGATAGCGAGCTTATCGGCCACCTTCGGCTCCCGCAATCCCGCAACGCGATTGAATCCACGATGTCGCGGCTCTTGAATGGCCGGCATCAACTTGTGGTCATCAACGGCACGAGCATCACGGATTGGGAGACGGAGAAGAAGCGGGCCGAAGAACGGCGCAAGCTCCAAGAAATGGCCCTGGCGCGACAGAAAGCCGAGGTTCTAGCCGGGAAGAGTTGGGAGTCGATTTACGAGGATCTCAGCCGCAAGTTCGCGTCGATGAACAACCGATCCCTTCCGCAAAATCGGGCGCGCTATCTGATGGATGCGATCGAAATCGTGGCCCAAGCACTGGTCGAAACGCCGATTACCGATGACTTGGCCGAGCGAAACTACGCTCGATGCCTTGAGCGCATTGCTCAGTACACGGAGCTTCCGAGCACGTTTATCGCTCTGAAGGTGCTTGAGCGCACGTTCCAGGGCTAGGTCAGGATGCAGTCCGGCACCCTGGTGGTTCTCGGCTCAGGCACGAGCAATGGGGTTCCCACCCCCGGCAAAGAGTATTCCGAGGCATACCTCTCGCAACCCAAGAATCACCGCACCAGGAGCAGCGTGTGCTTGCTCGGGCCAACCGGAAACGTGCTCGTCGATTGCGCCCCAGAGATGAGGATTCAGCTGGTTCGCGAGCGGATCTATGATGTCGAAGCGGTGCTCATCACTCACACTCATGCAGATCATGTGATGGGGATGGATGACCTGCGGTCGTTCTGCTTGAAGTATCAGCGAGAGATGCCGATTTACACGTCGCCGCCGTATCAAGAGGACATCCGGCGAATATTTCCCTACGCCTTCGCGGATTTTCCGCCAGGGATCTGGGTGCCGCGTTTTGAATTCCGGGAGGTTCCTGAGGTGCTTGAGATCGGCGGGATGAGTCTCCGGCTCTTTTGGGTCGAGCACGGGAAGGTGCCGTGTTTGGCATTGCGGGTGAACAACCTTGCCTACATCACGGATGTCAGCCATATCTCGGAGGAGAACAGGGCGCTGCTTCAGGGCTTGGAAACCCTGATTCTCGACGCGGTGAGATACGCCCCGCATCCCAACCACTTCCACTACGAGCGGGCTTTGGAGGTCGCTCGGGAGATTGGGGCAAAGCAGACTTACTTTACGCACTTGAGCGACGACTACGACCACGACGTGACCGAGAAAGACCTGCCAGCAGGGATGAAACTCGCGTTTGATGGCCTTCGCGTGGCGTTCTGAAGACCCCCGGATTTCCGTGGCCAATGGCTGAATCGCTCGTTTCCGAGAGGGTGGTTCACTAAGATTTCAGAGATTTGCCGCAAAAGTTCGCGGATCACTCTAAGGTTTCCAGGGCAATCGACCCAGTATTTCCACTGTGAGAACGTTAGGCGCAGAACACCTTGGAGGAATTGCATGTCCAAGTTGATCGGAGCGCTCACCGCTCTCACCGCACTGGCGGTCTGTTTGCTGAACGGAATCGAACCGGTCACGACAATCGTCCGTGCTTTGGTAGCTTTTGCGATCGGCCATGTGGTCGGTGCTGTCTGGGAGGGCATTTCGCAGCGTGTATCGCCGCGACGCATCAGCGCCGTGCTGGAACGGCAGGACACAGAATCTCCTGACGCAGAAGCAGCTTAACGACTGGAGTCCCCCACTATGCCCTTGACCCAAGACCAACTGCAGAGAACCTGGATCGAATACAAGGTTTACAAGAGCCCTGATTCTCGCGTGGAGTTGATCAATCACTATTCCTACTTGGTGAAGATCACGGCGGGTCGATTGGTGACCAGCGTTCCGAACGGTTTAGATCGCGATGACTTGGTCAGCGCGGGCGTGATCGGCCTCATCAAGAGTGTGGATCAGTACGATCCAACGCGCGACGTGAAGTTTGAGACCTATGCAATTGCTCTGATCCGGGGCGCGATTCTGGAAATGCTCCGCGACGAGGACTGGGTTCCTCGTTCGATCCGCGAGAAGTTGAAGGCCCTCGATCGCGCGATTCAGAAAATGGAGACCGAGCTAGGTCACCCGGCGAGTCCTCGCGAATTGGCCGACTACATGGGCATCACCGAACAAGAGGTAAGCGAGCTCATGGTGCGAATGGGCCGTACCAATGTTTACAGTCTGGACGACATTGTGGGAGGCGGATCGAGCGATGGCGACGACCACATCCACTTTGTTGAGATGATTGTTGATGAGGACGCCGACACGGATGGTCAGTTGGAGGGCAAAGAGCTCCGGCGCATCATGGCGGCGGGCGTGGATCGACTTCCGGAGCGCGAGAGATTGGTGATTGCGCTCTATTACTTTGAGGGCTTGACCTTCAAGGAGATTGGCAAGGTTCTCGGCGTTAGTGAAAGCCGGGTCTACCAGCTGCACACCCAGGCCATGGGCCGCCTGCGCAATTTCTTGCGCGAAGAAGGCGTGCCGCATGTGGCCTAATTCCGTGAAGCTTTGGTGAGAGGGAAGGAGGTGTCCCGATGGGGGACATCGAACGCATCCAGAAGACTTTGGCCCTGCAGCCCACAATCATCCAACCCAAACCCTGGGGTGATCGGCAAAGAAAGCCGAAAGAAGAACGTGCCCAGGATGAATCTTCGCATGACTCGGTGGAGCTGTCTCATGCCGAGGAAGAGTCGGGCGAACCTAGTAAAAAGACGGGGCATACGTCCCAGCCACTTGATGCTGAGTCAGATGGCCTGGACATCTCCGCCTGAGATTTGTGGCACACTTTGTGCCGCGTCGGTGTTCAACATTCTATGATCTCCGCTCACACGAGGGGCGCGAGTTCCATATCACCTGTCGGATTCAAAGTACGAGCCAGCATTATGAAAGTCAACGGATTGCTTGTCGCCTCGCTCATGGTCGCCGCGTTTGCCATGACGGGATGCGGACAGAAAACCAGTAGCATCGCCAAAGTTAACGGCCTCGACATCACTCAAACCGAGATGATGGAGTACCTGGAAGCCAAGCCCACAGTTCGCGTTGTGGTGGATGGCCAGCCGGTCGAGCTTCAAGTCGCCGATACCCTGGGCTTCCAAGCCATGCAAGATCTTGTCGTGCGCAAGCTCCTGCTGCAAATGGCCAAGGAAGAAGGCGTGACTCCGAGCAAGGAGGATATCGACAAAGAGATTAAGATGCGCAACGAGCTGCAGACCACCTATGTGAAGCAGATGCAAGCTCGGGGCATGAGCATGGAAGGCATTCGCTCCCAGGTGGAGTTGGAGCTTGCTCAGCAACGCATTTTGATGAAGGGCATCACGGTGACGGACTCCGAAGTGGAGCAGTACATCAAGGCCAACCCGCAAGAGTTCACCGATCCGGCCCGCGCCGAAATGTTCTGGATTCTGACCACGGCCGACAAGAAGGCAGCGGTTGATGCCGAATTGGCCAAGGGCAAGAAGTTCCAAGACGTCGCTGCGGCGATGAGCCTGGATCCGGAAGCCAAGGCAAGCAATGGCCGATTCGGAGCTAACCGATTCCCGACGGGTGTCCCGTTCACGGAACTGAACGGCCCGATTCGCGCCGCAGTCGAAAAGACGGCTGCCGACAAGTCCACTGAGTGGATTCAGCTCGGCACGGCAAACCAGATTGGCAAGTTCTACATTGTTCGAAAGACGGAAAGCCGCAAGCAAGAGATCACGTCAACTCGGCGTGAGTTCGTGAAGCGCGCTTTGGCGGTTCAGCGCGGTTCCGAGGGCAAGAGCCTTCGCGACGAGATGTCGAAGCGACTTCGCGAAGCGGAGATCACGGTGGATGACGACAGCCTGAAGCAGCTCTGGTCACGGTTCGAAGAGCAGTTGAAGAAGACGCAAGACGTGCGCCTTCCCGGCGGCAATCAGTAAGCCGACCGACGCTCGGCTGAAGCCCAACTCCCTCGCGCCTCTCTGGGCGCGGGGGAGTTTTTTGTTAGAGCGAGCCTCTATTCTTCCGACGAGGCGCGACGCTTGAGGGACTGCACCTCAGACTCAAGTTCTGCGAGAACGTCCGGCTCGCCGCGCAACTCCTCCGATCGAATCTCTCTCCGAGACGCGTCGTAGAGCGCGTACTCGGCGTGGGCATGATCCTCCGAAATGCGTGCGGAGATCCGTCCAGCGTCATTCAGAATGGCGAGACCGTTCATTTCTTATATTTGATCCAGGCGGTCAAGCCAATCGGACATTCGTGTAGCCTTTTGAAGCTTTGCTTGAAGCTCGGCGAAGTCCAGAAACTGCGAGACGAGAAGATTGAGCGTCTCGATCTCGTTGACCAGCAAGTAATTTTTGGCGGTGGAAACATCCTTCTTACGGACGATCTCGCCCGAGAAAGAGGTGAGCCCCATATTCGGCTGGGTTGCATTTGCGCGATTCCGGACGATCTCCGCAGCGGTCATCCCTGCAACCGCGAAATGGAATTTATTCTGAACCTTGGCGAAGAACAGCTTGGAATCTGTTGATGTTGCGTCGTAGTCTACGCTGAGGGCGCAGATGTCGCGGATTCTTTTATAGAGGAGCTTTTCGGAACTGCGAATATCCCGAATTCGTTCGAGAAGCTCATCAAAGTAGTCCCCGACCGTCGACTGTTCCTTGAGTCGCTGGTCGTCGAGGGCAAACCCTTGACGATGTAGTCGCGCAATCGAGCGGTTGCCCAGCGCCTGAACTGAGTGCCCACGTGGGATCTCACGCGATATCCGACGGAGATGATGACGTCCAAGTTGTAATGAAGCACCTGGTACGACTTGCCATCTGTGGCAGTTGTCAAGTATTCCTTGACGACTGACGCCGCCTCCAGCTCACCTTCCTCAAAGATGTTTTTGATATGGAGGCTAATGTTCTGTTTGGTCGTCTGAAAAAGCTCTGCCATCTGAGTCTGGGAGAGCCAGACGGTCTCTCCTTGCAACCGCACCAAGATTCTGGGCTTTCCGGGCGCTGACTCAAACAAGAGAAAGCTAGGTTGACTCACGCACATAAGTCTACCTAGCTTGGACTGTAGATCAGATCGTATTGTGGTGGCGACTACCCCGCCGGAGCGGTGCAGAAGTTCTTGAGATCTTCGACGAGTTGGTCGCAGGCGGGGCCGTCGAATTCGCCGGATTCGACGAACGGATCGAGGGCTTCGCGCATCCCGGAAAAGTCGGGAGATTGCCAGGTTCCAAATGGCTTGCGGGAGGAATCCAGCTTGACCAGGCTCACCCGAAGAGCGGCTTTGCGGTCAATCTCGGCATCCCAGCGGAGGCCCTTGTTGCGGAGGTCGAAGATGGAGGTGAAAACGGCGACGACTTCAGACGAGCCATCCGCACCGACTTGCTCTGTCACCCAATACAGCTTTCGAAACTTCATTGTTTCATCCTTCAGGAGAACCGGAATTTTACCAGTGCTTTAGCTATTGGTGAAACTTCCGGCTCTCCTTAGAGTGACTAGGCATCCCAGATGAAAGGTTCCGCGTCGGTGAGAACTCGGCCCTTTGCAATCTCTCGGTACATGTACTCCGGCAGGGTGAACATGGCGTGGTGGAATCGCGGGGTGTAGTAGCGGTTGCTGGTGACACCGCGGGCCTCGAGTCGCTTGGCAATTTCCTCGGGCGTGAGGTCAAGCGGATCGTGGCTCTTGCTGGCCAGGATGAATCCCCACGGCATTTGGAAGGTGGTGACCAGCCCGTAGTATCCGCGAACCACGGGGAAGACTTCCTTCAGAGCTTCCAGAGTTTGGTGAACGCATGCGAAGCAGTAGGGATAAGTTTCGTTGCAGGCACCGGATTGGAGAACAAAAACGCCGTCATCGCTGAGGGCTTCGGCGACGTGCTGGAAATACTCCTTGGTGTAGAGGTAGAGCGCGGGGCCGCCTTCGATCGGGCCAGGGAGGTCGCTCAGGATGACATCGTAGTTCTCGCCCTTGTGGTCTTCCACCCACTTGCGCGCATCTTGGTGGACAAGGGTCGTGCGGGGATCCTCGAAGGCACCTCGGTGCCATTCCGGCATGTGAACCTTCACCATGTCGATGAGTTCTTCATCGAGGTCGACCATGGTGGCAGACTTGACAGTGTTGTGCTGCAGGGCATTCCAGAGGGTGCTGCCCTCGCCTCCGCCGCAGACCAGAACCTTTTCTGGGTTGGGGTGGAGGGTCATCGCGGGTTGCACCATGCTCTCGTGGTAGACGTACTCGTCGAGGAGGCTCGACTGGATTTTGTAGTCGAGGAACAGCGTTTTGCCGAACGTCGGCATATCCACGATTTGGTACTGCTGGTACTGGGTTTTTCCTTCGACGAGGAATTTATCGACCGAGAAGAACCAGGTCACGGCATCGGTATGGGTTTCGGCAATAAACATGCCTGTGCTTTGGGAGAACAGTCGGTCGGCCATGGCAACGGTCGCAGGATACCAAGCGGGGGTCGGGGGTCCGGGGGGCTGAAAAACAAGATCCCCTGCGCACTCGGTGCACAGGGGATCGATCCAACCTTGCGGGGCCAGCTTAGCCTTCGACTTCGCTTTGCAGTCCGCGTCGGACGACGAGGAACTTCATCTTGGTCGGCTTGAATTGCTCGCGCAGAACCTCGATGGCTTGGTCGACGTAGATGGTGCCGCCGCAGTAGAACAGATCAACCGCTGCGTAGCCATGCTCCGGCCAGGTGTGGATGGTGTAGTGCGATTCCTGGATGATCACCGCTCCCGAGACGCCGTAGGGCTTGAACTCGTGGAAGGAATCGGTGACGACCGTGGCTTCGCTGGCGACAGCGGCATCGCGCATGGCGGTTCCAACACTGGCCTCGTTCTCGAGACTCTTTTGGTCGCAGCCAAAGAGTTCGATGAGGATGTGGGAGCCGAGCGAGTGCTCTTCGCCTTTAAGATACGGCAGACCCTCGGGGTCTTCGCTGATCCAGCGCTCAAATTTGTTGGCGTCATCGCTGTGGATGAGCTGCCAGCCTTTGTCGTTGTCGATGAGCGGCGGGGCCACAGCGGCCTTCGGCTTTGCAACGAGACTCTTGATCGCGGTCCAGATTTTTTTGGTCATGCTCTGTCGCGAAGACAGAGGAACGGCAACCGCGCCCAGCGCGGCAAGGATGAGCATATTCAAGGTAGCCAATCGTGTTTCCCTCAAAAGGTTCCCGGCTCCTGTACCAGCGACTGCTCCGTTGCAGATGCCGGCCCTGGGAGAAACCCGACCGAACGGACTAAGATGAGGCCCCGCAGACCGTTCGTGAAACCCGACAGATCCTGGCACCGCCGTACGTAAACGCACCAGTGCCGTGACCTGTTCCTCCTTCGATTAAAGGGGGAAGGTCCTCATCCTTTGGCGCCTGCTCCCGGCTGACCGTTTGCCGACGCTCCAACCATGATACCGGGACCAGAAAATTTGTGCAATTTTCCACATCTCAGGTCCCGATGTTTTTGGTTGCTCCAAGTACGACGGCAAGTCTTGTGCCTGGGTGCCAGGATTGGGTCGATTTTCCTGGGTGTGGATCGCGGTGCGGAGATAAACCGAGCTACTCTCCGCAAAATATGCGGAGATTAGGGGCTACTCTTGGAGCATGAACCGCCTCTTGCTCGGAGCGAAGGCTCATCTCCAGCCTTACTCAATGTTACGGAAGAGGAAGACAACTGTGAATCACATGTTCGCTTCTGCCCTTGCAGAGGTCGAGGCGTTTTCATTGAACGCCGTGCAAGACCAGTTGATCCGTCTTGGTCAGAGTCCCGACGATCCTCGCTGCGTGTACTGCGGTCGGGAGGCAACCACGTGGGATCATCTTTTTCCGACGGTTCGTGCAGGCGAATACTCCGGATACGGTCACACGGTGGCGAATCTGGTTCCATCCTGCTCCGCATGCAATTCGTCGAAGGGCGGAAAGCACTGGCGCTCTTACGTCGAGCAGAACAGTGCTGATCCCGAGGCCATTCTCGGGAGACTCTTGCCGATTGCGCAGAAAGTGGAGGCACGCATGGAAAGTGCGGAAGATGTGAGGGCTCGGGATCCCGTTGCCTATTCCGATTACCTTGAAATCAGAGCGAAGATTTTAGCCCTCATGGAACAAGCCGACGCCTTAGCCAACCGACTCCGGCGGTGAAAGAACTACTCCTCGACGATCCGGCCATCCTCGATGCGGATGATCCGGTCGGCTTGCTCGAGCATCGAGGGATCGTGGGTGACGACGACGAGAGCCCCGGCGCCGCGGTGCTGATTGAGTCGCTCCATCACGGCGAGACCGTTGGTGTGATCGAGGGCCGCGGTGGGCTCGTCGGCGAAAATCACGCGGGGGGAGCCAAGCAGGGCGCGGGCCACGCAGACGCGTTGCCGCTGGCCTCCGCTCATCTGGTGCGGCAAGCGGTCAAGATGCTCGCTCAATCCAAGTTCACGCAGCAGGGTCACGGCCTCTTCTTCCCGATCCTCGTGCGGGAAAGCAATCAGCACATTCTCCAATGCCGAGAGGTAGCCGACCAAAAACGGATGCTGGAAGACAAATCCGTAGTCTCGCAACCGAATCTGGGCCCGGGCGTGATCGGATTGCGAATTCAGACCCTTCCCCTCGTACAGGACTTCCCCGGAGGAGGGGATCTTGAGCCCGCTCATCAGATACAGGAGCGAACTCTTCCCCGATCCACTCGGGCCGAGAATCCCCAGAAACTCGCCGTCGCCTAGGGTCAAATCCACGTCTCGACAGGCGAAAACCTCGCGGCCGTGGTCGTGATAAACCAGAGAAGCCTGAGCAAGCTGGATCACACCAGCCTCCTTTCCACCACACCGACCGGATCAAAGCTTCGGAATCGACCAACCACCGTGAAGACGGCGACGAGACAGATCGCCACGGGGATCGGGATGGTGTAGAGGTACGCCGCTTGATCCAGCGTGTTCAAGGCAAAAGCCTGGGGATCCATCAGTCGAGCTTTGACGAGATTGAGCAAGGAGTACGCGACAAACATCCCGAGCAGCCAGCCTCCGATCACGACGAATGTGGTCTCGGCGAGCACCCGCGAGAGAATCGAGCGCTTAGTGTAGCCGAGAGCCTGCAGGAGGCCAAACTCCTGCACGCGCTGGCTCAGATAAATGTTCATCAGCATCCCCATCATCAGGGTGATGACCACGACGAGGGTGCCAATCACAACATTCAAGATCTGGTAGAGAATCGAGAACATGGTGTCCGCTTGCTCTTCCAATTCTTGATAGGTGAAGAGCCGGGCTTGCGCGCCCTCAAAGCGATCGGTGGCCCAGGAATCGAGTTTGGCTTGCCGCTTCAAATCCGGCGCGAAGGCGAGGATCGCATCAATCGGTGGGAAATGGTTTGCCCGGTAGTATTCGATGGAGGACACGGCGTACCACTCGTGGGTGTGCACGATGCCCACGATTTTGACTTCGTAAGGGGAATAGGCCGTGGTTTCCTCGGGCTTCATCAGGGCATCGCCCATCTTGAGCCCAAGATTACGGGCAAGGGGTTCGCTCACCAGTACCTCGGGTTCGCCAGGCTTCGGAATCCGGCCCTCCAGGCGGCCTCCGCCCATCCGCTTCATATAGTAGGTGAGGTCGTCTTGTTCGAGACCGAGCACCACAAAAGGCCAGTTACCGACAATGCTCTTGACCTCAATGTCGCTCCCACGCACGAGCATCACGCGCTCCAGGGGCACCGGGGCCTCGGTCTCCAACACTTGCTTGAGAAATGGCGTTTCTTCTGCATCGCCACGCGGTGTCACACCCAGGTAATGGCGACTGTAGCTGTAGATCGTTTTGATGCTGAGGGGGATCGAGTTGATGAGGCTGACGATGCCCGAGATCAGCATGACCGCGAGAACAATGACCCCCATGAGCGGCCCGGTTTTGCCGAGATTTCTCAGCAGATAAACGAGCGGGCGCAAGGGGTCGCGGGTGCGGCGTCGAGATGGCATGGTCGTGCTTAGAAATCGCCCCGCCCGAACCCGATCATCATCGGCGACGACGGTAGCGCAAGAAGACTTCTCCTTCTACGGGAAGACAGCTGACAAGATCGTAATTCTGGATGGCGGTTCGGTCAAGAGGCTCACCATCGGCGTAGGTGGGCACGTCCCTTCCGAGCTTAATCTTGGGGGCAAGGGTCAGGAATAGCTCATCGACGAGATCGAGCTTCATCAGAGCGGCGTTCAACTCCGATCCTCCCTCAACGAGGAGTCGTTCGATTCCCATATCCTGCCGAAAGGTGCGGAAGACCGCTGGCCAATCCACGTCCCCGGAACCCATGGAGATCGCCTGAATTCCCTCGGGGAGGATGGCCGAGGTTTCGATCGGCGTGATGGCAAAGGCTTGATCAGGATCGGGTTCGTTCCAAAAGCGATCAGCGGGATTCACCCGGCCGGAGCGGGTGGCCACGAATCGCAAGAGCCGGGCATTGTAGGTCAGCCCGGGCGTTGCCACGAGCGAGCCCATCCCGATGAGAACCGCGTCCGCCTGAGCCTGAATCTGCTTCATCGTCGCATGATCCAGATCGGAACCGAGATCGTGAACCGTCTCGTCCCGCTCGCCGGAGAGGATTTTCCCGTCAATCGTGGCGACCATGTTCACAAACACGGTCGGCCGATCCTCCGGAGCGGGAGGAAAGGTCAGATCAGGATAGACGCTGCTCACAACGCGGCCCGAACTGCGTCGGCGAGCACCACGTAGGGCTGCTCGGCAAACTTCTCGCCATTGATGATGAACGTCGGGACGTTGTAGATCCCGGCGGCATAAGCGTCGTCATCGAACTTGATGATGCGGTCATCGAACTCGCGATTCTCCACGGCTTGAATCATGCGAGCGACATCTTTGAATTGTCCCTCCGCCAGCTTACGCATGACGTCGAGATCGTTCACGTTCTCGCCAACCATCCAGTAGGCGGTGTACAGCCGGGCCATCCAGGCATCGTGGGTGCCGACTTCCTTGGCAAACTCCAGCGACTCGAGCACGTTGTGCGAGCGGGGCTCATCCGGTCGCACGCCGGTCGGCTTGGGCACAGAACTCGCGGCCAAGGCGAGCTGAAATCGACTGGGGGTTGGAGCGCGGTCGGCGGGCTTCTCCGGATCGGGGGAGGAGGGGGAGTAGGGCAGATTCTCCGGCATCAATTCATACGCTTGCCAATCGAACGTCACGCCGAACTCTCGGTGGAGGCGATGCGCTTGATGCATTCCAATCCAGCACCAAGGGCAGATAATGTCGTGAGCGACGGCAATCGTCATAGCGTTATTCTAACTCACTTAACAAAATGAGGGCCCCCTGGAGAAGGGGACCCCGTGTGAGCTTTTCGGTCGGAGAAGTTGGTTTTATGCGGCCTTGTTTGATTGGTCGCCGTGGCCCTGGGCGCGCGTGTAGGCGATCTTGAGAAGATCGCTCACCGACTTGGCGTCTTCGGGAACCGTGCCGTACCCGTAGCGAATCTTCAGCGCGCCCGCACCGTTGGCTCGGGTGATGAGCCACTTGTCGGACTTCGCTTGGATGCGCTCGGCGAGTTTGCTTACGGAGAGACCGGTCACCGGAAGGATGACGCCGAATCCTGTGCTGCCATTGCGGCAAACGATATCGAGAGCACGAACGCTGCCCTTGAGGAAGGCGGCGACGTCGGTCAGGAATTCGCGCACCGTGGTGTCGCCATAGAAGCCCTTGAGCGATTCCAGGCCATCGATCTCGACGACAAGCACGCTGCAGGTTCCATCGCTGGAGTTCGCGCGGTGGGCTTCTTCGCTCAGGCGAGCGCGGAAGTAATCCTCGTTGTAGATCCCGGTTTCCTCGTCCATCACGCCTCGCTCTTCCGGCACATCGCGGCGCAGAGCGCGGTCGCGGGCTTCCTCTTCCGTCAGAATCTTACGCAGCTTGTTCAGCGATTGGCGCAGGATGTGGCTGACGTAGTTGCAGGAAATCCCGAGTCGATTGGCGATTTCGGTTTGGTTCAGCGCATCGAAGTGGAAGAGGCAGAGAACTTCTCGTTCCAGATCGCGGAGTTGCTGCATGGCGGTTTCCAGCAGCACGCGGTCTTCGACGCTCATCTGCTCCGGGCTCAGCATGGCACTGTCGAGTCGGTCGAGATCGCTGTCGCCCTCGTCGTCATCGCCAGCGGTGGCATCGAGCGACGCCACTCGGATCATTTCCTGGGTCGCGATGACTTCGCGCACGGCCGATTCACTGACGCCGCAGTATTCGGCGATTTCTCGCTCACTTGGCACGCGGCCAGACTCGGCTTGAAGCAGATTCGAGGCCCTGTTCACCTTGTGGCGCAGCTCTTGGAGCCAGGCCGGGTGGCGGATCGTTTGCGATCGATCGCGCAAGTAGTGCTTGATCTCTCCTGCGACAAGGTGGGTGGCGTAGGTGTTGAACCGAACGCCGGCATCCTTATCGAACTTTGAGAGAGCGTTGAGAAGGCCGATGAATCCGACTTGCACCAGATCGTCGACGTGTTCCACTCCGGCAAACCGTCGCGCGATTCGCTCCACCATCCCTGAGTAGTGGACAATCACGAGATCTTTGAGATCAGCCCGTGGATTCTCCAGGTACCGCAGGACGAGGGCTTCTGCCGCGTCGCCGCTTTGCTTTGCCAATGCTTCTGACATATTCACTCCGTTGAAAAGCTCATGCAGGAATCCTTTCCCGCACCCCTTGGCTTCGAACCTCCTGTTCTCTACCGCAGGTAATTGTTGGCTTTGGCAGGGAGCAGACCTCTTGTCTGCTCCCACCTATTCCTTTGTCATGCCGGGCTCACGATCCGGCGAGATTCGTCGAGGGTGCCCGATTCTGGGCACCGAGTTTATCGAACGCTGTTGACCAGCTTGAAGATGGGAGTCATAACCGAGATGGCGATGAAGCCAACGACGAGACCGAGGAAGATGATGAGCAGCGGCTCGATCATCGACGTGAGTCCCTTCACGGTTTGCTCGACTTCGCTATCGTAGAAGTCGCCGACCTTGACGAGCATCTCCGAGAGGCGACCGGTTTCTTCACCGACGTCAATCATGTGGGTGACCATGCTGGGGAAGAGTCCCGAGCCGGCCAGCGGTGCGCTCAGCTTGTTACCCTCACGGATGCTGAGTCGGGTTTGATCGACGGCACCGGTAAGAACCTGGTTGCCGAGGGTTTCACCGACGATTTCGAGGCTGCGCATCATCGGGACACCCGAGTTGATGAGCGTTCCCAAGGTTCGGCAGAATCGAGCAACGCTCATCTTGAGCGAGAGCTCACCCATGACGGGCACCTTGAGCTTCAGCCAGTCGGCTTGATATCGACCTTTGGGGGTCTTGGAGTAGCTCTTCAGAGCAAAGAAAGCGGCAGCGAGAGCGATGAGAATCATCCACCACGACTTCTGCATGAAGTCGCCCACCGCGAAGAGTGCGGCGGTGACGGCGGGAAGTTCGACATCCATTCCCTCGAAGATCTCCTTGAACTTCGGCAAGACGAAGCTGAACAGCACAAACAGCATCACCTGGCTAAAGCAGAGGACGAGCACGGGGTACATCATCGCGCTCTTGATCTTGCTCTTGACTTCGGATTCGTACTCAAGGAATCCGGAGAGACGGTCGAGGATGATATCCAAGATACCGCCGATCTCAGCAGCTCGGATCATGTTGACGTAAAGCTTGCTGAACACGTTGGGGTGCTTGGCAAGGGCTTCGTTCAGGGTCATACCGCCCTTCACGTCCATCGTCACGGTTTCCAGAGTTGGCTTGAGAACGGGATCCTTGGTCTGCCCGGAGAGGATTTCCAAGCATCGAAGAATCGGAATACCGGCGTCAATCATCGTCGCGAACTGTCGGGAGAAGACGACGAGCGACTTCATCTTGAGCTTCTGCTTGCCGATGGTCGCCGCTTTCTTCTTTTTCAGTTCCTTGATGTCAACAACCTGAAGTTGCTGATCACGCAGTCGCCCGAGAACGAGTGCTTCGTGATCCGCTTCCATGACGGCCTTTACCTGCCGTCCGGTTGAGTCGAGTGCTGTATACGCGAAGTAAGGCATGTGCCGCTACCCTCCCGCCCGGCAATTCACGCCGGATTCAGGATACAAAGTTCATTGTCGGCATGCCATCTTTCACTTCCTCAGGCTCCTTGTACCTTTTTGAGGTTGAGGCGAAAACCTGGTGAAGTGATCAGGGTCTTGCGGTCAGCTCATGGGGGCGAGGGTCACAGTGGCGCCGCCCGGGAACTCGACGGTGTCCCCGGCATAGAGCTTGCGTCCTCGGCGATTGTCTGGTTCGCCATTGACCAGGGGCGTGTACTCGGCCAGGTAGGCCTTGATCTCCCCACCGGTAAAGACAATCCCCGTCGCCTTGATGAGCTGCCCGAGGGTGATGAATTCGGTGGAGAGAGTGAAGGTTTCCATCAGTCAATCGCCTGGGTGAGAACCGCTTTGGCGACTTCGTCGGGGGTGGTGATTCCTGCGAGCACTTTGGCTTTTCCGTCCTCAAGCATGGTGGCGAAGCCCTGGTTGCGCGCCACTTGCATGAGTTCGGGGTAATCGGCCTTGTGGGTGATGGCTTGCTTGAAGTCGCGATTGCCAATGATGAGCTCGTAGATGCCAGTTCGGCCCTTGGTGCCCGAGCCTCGACATTCGTTGCAACCCTTACCTTTGAGGAGCTTTGCACCGGGCATGTCGTCTGGGCCAATGCCGATGATCTCCAGATCCTCGCGGGGATACGGGAACGGCTCGGAGCACTTAGGACAGTTCTTACGGACAAGTCGTTGCGCCATGATCGCCACGACGACGCCGGAAATGAGATACCACTCGGCATCCATGTCGACCATCCGCCCGATGGCTTCGAGGGCGTTGTTGGTGTGGAGGGTGCTGAGGACAAGGTGGCCGGTCAGACCGGCCTGAATCGCGATAGAGAGTGAGTCTGGGTCGCGGATTTCACCCACCATCATGACGTCAGGGTCTTGGCGAAGGAAGGATCGCATGACGCGCGGGAACGGCATCTTCTCCGTCACCTGAACCTGTGCGATGTTGTGGTCGAACTCGTATTCAATCGGGTCTTCGACCGTTACGATGTTGCGCGTCTTCGAGTCGAGCTGGTTGAGCGAGGCGTAGAGGGTCGAGGTCTTACCGGAGCCAGTGGGGCCGGTGACAAGGATCAGACCGTAGGGGACGGCAATCGCCTGGCGCCACTTGGCTTGGGTGCTCGGTTGCATTCCCAGGGAGTCCAAATCGACCTTCATCGCTTGGGGGTCGAGAAGTCGCATGACGAACTTCTCCCCGTTGAGGCTGGGAACGCAGGAGGCCCGGGCGCTGAGTCGGCGGCCGTTGAACTCCATGTCGATCCGGCCATCTTGCGGCTCGCGCATTTCGTCGATCCGCATTCCGGCGGCGAGTTTCAGACGGGCGAGCACGTTCGTGGCTTGTTCGGGCGGGAGCTGACCGTTGTCATGGAGGACACCGTCTTGACGGAATCGGATGCGGAGTTGGTCGCGTTCCGGCTGCAGGTGGATGTCGCTGGTTTGGGTCTCCAGCGCGTTCATCATGATGTTATCGACAATGCCGACGGCGAGCGACATGTCGCTGCCGCCCATCTCTCGGGTCTGGCCCTGTTCGCGAATGATGAGGCGGAACCGCTTGGCGGCGCCCCAGTTGCCGGATTCCTGAGTGAATTCCATGCTTGTTGATCCTGTCGCCTATCTTACTTGCCCACGCGGGAAAATCGGATAGGTGCGGATGCTGGTTTTCGGCTCGTAGAGGAAGACGTGAGTTCCCGCAAACCTCTCCCGACCAAAGAGTGCGCGGTCTGCGGGCGTCCGTTTGCGTGGCGGAAGAAGTGGGAGTTGGTTTGGGATGAGGTGAAGTACTGCTCGGAGCGGTGTCGGCGGCGGCGTGGTCAATCGTTTGACCGGGACAGTCAAGAAGGCTAAAATCCCCTCTGAGGCGGACAGAATGCGAAGCGATCAAGAGATGCACGGGGCAACCGGTACCGAAAATATCTTTGCTGACCTTGGACTTGCTATTCCCGAGGAACATCTGGCGAAGGCGCGGCTTGTTGTGGCGATTCGACTGGCAATCGAGGCAGATGGACTGACCCTATCCCAAGCGGCCGAGAAAATGGGCATCGATCAACCTCAAGTCTCCCGCATTCTCCGAGGTGGTTACGCGGGGTACTCGCTGGAGCGGCTAATCAAGTTCCTCAACAGCTTTGGGCACGATGTGGAGCTCGTGGTGAGGAAGCGAAGAAGCAGCCGTATAGGGACGACGAAAGTCCGGATCGTCAGCTAGACGGCCCGGACTTTGGGCAGCCTACTTCTTCGCCGTGTACGCCTGTTCTGCCGCGACCACCCACTGATCGCCCGCCTTCATCAGCACCTGGAGATCCATGCCAGTTGACGTCTTCTTCATGATGATTTTGTAGGCGGTGTCGCCCATCATGGGGTCGCTGACCTCATTGTCTTCCAGCGTCAGAACACCATCCTTGAGATCCCCCTTTAGATCCAGAACCGTGGCGCTCATCGAATCGAACCACCACCCCGTGTACTTCTTGAGATTCTCGTCGTAGGTCAGCATCATGCGGCCGGAGAGAGTGCCATTGCCTTCCATGGTGTAGGTGGCGGTGTAGTTGATCCAGCGACCGTCAAGGTCTTTGGCGAGCTTGGCTTCGCTGGTGATCTTGGCTTCGCCGGAGATGCCCATGCCTTTGCCAATGCCCGTCCAGGTTCCCAGGATCCAGTCGATGTTCTTGAGCTCAGCGGGCGGTGCCATGTTCTGAACCGGGCGAGCAAAAACCCCGGCGAAGAGGGCAGATGCAACGAGAAAAGTGGAGAGAATTCGTGATCCTTTCATGATGGTGTCCCGATCACTATACAGCACATCTCGGCGATTGGCGATCCCAGTGCGCTTCCCGCCAAGAATCGAGCACAATGAGACGTGAAGATGCGCATCGTGATGCTGAGCTGGGAATATCCGCCCCGGATTGTCGGTGGGATCAGCCCTCACGTGTACGACCTCAGCAAGCGCCTTGCCGAACGTGGAATTGAGGTTCACGTCATCACGAAGCACACGCCTTTGGCTCCCGATGAGGAAATCGAACCGAGCGGCGTCCATGTCCACCGTGTTCATCTGGCGAAGGAGCCAGACAACTTTGTCCACGAGATCCAGCTTCTCAACAAAGCCACCGATTTGCGGTGTCGCCAGCTTCTTGAGGAATGGCGTGAAGAGGGAATGCCCACGATCTTCCACGCCCATGACTGGCTCTCACTCGACTCGGCGCGGAGTCTGAAGTACGAGTATCAGCTTCCGATGATCGCGACGGTTCACGCAACAGAGCACGGTCGCAACGGGGGTATCTACACCGACCTCCAGCGATACATCCACGAGAGCGAATACTGGCTGACTTACGAAGCCTGGCGCGTGATTGTGTGCGCCGAGTTCATGAAGGGCGAGGTGAATCGGTACTTTAATTCCCCACTTGATAAGATCGATGTGATCTACAACGGGGTGGAAGCGGCGAAATTCCAGTTCGAGTGGAGCGAGCAGGAGCGAGCCGCATGGCGCGGCAAGCTGGCCTTACCTCACGAGAAGATCGTGATGTACGTGGGCCGATTTGTCCGCGAAAAGGGCATCCATGTGCTGCTGAATGCGGCGAGCGTTGTTCTGGCCAACGAACCGGACACAAAATTTGTGATCGTAGGCGGGGGGAATCGTGAGCAGCTTGAGAAGTTCGTGCGGTGGTACGGCCTCAAAGACAAAGTGCTCTTCACTGGGTTCATGGCCAACCGATCGCTGCACCAGCTTTATCGGTGTGCGGATGTGGCGGTCTTCCCGAGCCTTTATGAGCCGTTCGGAATCGTGGCTCTGGAGGGCATGGCAGCAGGCGCGGCGGTCATCGCGAGTGATGCGGGCGGTCTGCGGGAAGTGGTGTTGCACGATAAGACGGGAACCTCCTGCTTTGCGGGTGATCCTCAGAGCCTGGGATGGGCGATTTTGAATGTCATCCGGAATCCTGAGCATGCAGAGAAGCTCAAGGAGGCGGCGGCCGAGCGATTGGTGACTGATTTCGACTGGGGTGGCATCGCTGATCAGACGATTGCGGTCTATGAGCGTGTCTGGGAAGAATTCCTGGGCTCGTACTGGGCGGAGCGGACTCTGTGGCCGATCAACGAAGGCGCGGCCCAGCGGGCTCAAATGCTCCGCGTGAAGGAAAAAGCTCAGACTGGCGCGTACGTGGCTCGACCGATGTCGAATGTCCAGGTTCCGGCGGTCAAGGTCGCAGCGGATCAGGTGTTGGCGGCGGGTAAGTCGGAAGAGGACGAGACTCCGGACGAAGAGCCGTTGGTGTCGCCCTGAGCCAGTAGCGGGTTCCCGGGATAAAGCTTTGCGAGACTGTGCCAAGAATATTACTTGTATGGAGAGTTCACGATTTCCCCTCGCTTGCCTGGCCGCGACTGTAGCCTTACTCCTGGTTGGATGCGGAGGTGCGGAGGTTCTCGATTCCTCAATCGGTCGAACGACTCTTGGCGAAAAGGAGGATGGAGTATCGCCTTGGGGGGAAACCTCGTCCGGAATCCGTCTGACCATATACGAAACATCCACCGGGACATTTTTAGTCGAGGGAGCCGGTTTGACCCCCTACGCTTTTGGCCTCCGGGGAACCGGGGTACCAATTCTCGCGGAGGATGGGGCAGTTTTGGATGGGCCGATACTGAACGAGTACGCCGTTCACGCGAACGGCGCCGGGGTGAACTACCCCCTTCCTTCGGAAGCGGGTGTCACCTTTTCCCAGCCGAAGGCGATTGGTGTTGGTCGCGAGGTTTATGGCGTTTACGCGACGGGAAGCGAGTCTGGGGTGTGGATCGCAAAGGATGGTGCTTTGCTTCGGAAAGTGTCGATACCGGGCGCAACCGTTGAAGGTATCCGAGCAATCGGCCCCCGAGCTTTCCTTGCGTCCCAACAAAGCTCTGGAGGCTATGTCCAGTATATTTACCAGTCCGGAAGCCTTTCCGCTGTTCCCCACAGTGCCGCCGGATTTTTCGCATCCAGCGTCGGTAAAGACGGGCTCCTTTTTGGAACTGCCGGTCCGACGGGCGCAAAAGTGCCCGCTTATGTGACAGCGAGCGGTCAACTGGTGCTGCTGGATGCCGGGACGCAACCACCCGGCACCGCCTTTCCCGGACCAACTCACGCAATGGGAATGCTGGAGAACGGGATTATCGTCGGGTACACGTTCAACAAGCCCACGGTTTGGATCAACGGCGAACCGAAGCGTCTCCATGACTTCGCTTCCCCGCGTGGTGCGACGATTAATACAATTTCGGCTATCGGAAGAGACTATGTTTCGGTTCGATACCAAGATGGTTTTACCGGAACAAGTGGCGTCGTTCGCATCTTCGTTCGTCCGCTACCGGCTTTGCCGTAAGGGGTCGGGCTACCGATGGCTCGAAGGAAGCTCTCCATCTCTTTGAGGCGCAGATGTTTGTGTGTTCGTCGTCCTTTTGCCTTTGACACGGCACGCCGGTCGATAGCCCCAGATCGCCATCCGGCGACCCTGTTTGACAGGCTGAACCTGCCGACGATATACTTATGAGCCGAAACATGGCAAAAATGACAGTCCAGCCTGAGGTGGCCACCTATTAACAAGCGATTCCGTGGCCGACCACGTCCTGAACCCGGCCCACCGATCAACCGGCGCCTCCTGAAGTTTCAGGAGCTCCGCATCATTGGTTCCGACAACTCCCAGCTCGGAATCATGCCCACCAAGGAAGCTCTGGATCGAGCGATTGCCGAGGGGCTCGACCTCGTGCTGGTGGCTCCCAACGCTGTTCCGCCAGTTGCCAAAATCACCGATTACGGCAAGCATAAGTACGATACAGACAAGCTGAAGAAGGACCAAAAGCGCAAGGTTCAAGAAGTCAAGGGTATAAAGGTGAGTCCGAATATCGCGGAAAACGACCTCCGCACCAACGCTCGGAAGGCCAAGGGATTCTTGGAAGATGGCGACAAGGTCAGGGTCGTGTGCCGCTTTAAGCAACGGGAACTTGCGCACCCTCAAGTAGGGCGTGCAAAGTTGGAGTGGATCGCCAACGAAGTCGCCGAGTTTGGCAAGCCGGAAAAAGAACCGGTGCTGAACGGACGCGAAATGGTCATGGTGATCAACCCCAAACCTGCCGGAGGAACCAAAAAGAATGCCAAAGCTGAAGACAAGCAAGACAGCGGCGAAGAGGTTTAAAATCACCGGCTCTGGGAAGATCATGCGGCGCAAGTCGTACAACAACCACATGTTCTTCAACAAGAGCGGAAGCCAAAAGCGCCGACTGGATCTGGATACCGAGCTCAGCAAGACCGAGCGAAGCCGCGTGAAGCGACTGCTCGCCTTGAGCTAAATCCAGACTCACCCCTCTACCACTACCGCCCTTCGAGGCTGGGAACCGGTAACTGACACACAAACGAAACGAGGAACCATAAATGGCAAGAATCAAACGAGGCCTGATGCGCCACAAGCGGCACAAGAAGCTGCTGAGCAAGGCGAAGGGCTATTACGGACGTAAGAAGAACGTCTTTAAGAACGCGCACGAACAGGTGATGAAGAGCGGTCAATACGCTTTTCGTGACCGACGTGCCAAGAAGCGCGATTTCCGCAAGACCTGGATTGTCCGCATCTCGGCAGCCTGCCGCGAGAACGGCGTCAAGTACGGCGATCTCATCCACGGCCTGTCGCAGAAGGGCATGGTGGTCAACCGCAAGATGCTCTCCGAGCTCGCGATCCACGACCCCGCCGCGTTCACCGCGCTGGTCAAGACCGTCTTCGCGTAAGAGATCACTAGTCGGAAAGCAAAACACCCCGATCTCGATGAGGTCGGGGTGTTTTGCCTTTTGGGGATCGCCTGAACTAGGCTCGCTCGACGACCGTCATCTCCTGCCAGTTCGCCCCGAACTTGGCGTCGACTTCGACCGGAACTTCGAGAGGGAGGGCGTTTTCCATGGCTGCCCGCACGGGTTCGCGGAGGGCGTCGAACTCGGCGGCACACTCAAACACGAGTTCGTCATGAACCTGGAGCAGCATCCGGGTGGATTTGCCGCGCAGCATCTTGGCCACGTCGATCATGGCGAGCTTGATCATGTCGGCGGCGGTTCCCTGGATCGGAGCATTCATCGCCTGACGCTCGGCGTAAGCCCGGGTTTGGCGATTGCCCGCGTGGATATCCGGGAAGTAGCGCCGCCGACCCCGCAGGGTCGTCGTGAAACCCTTGGATCGCGCTTCTTCGACCATGCCTTCGGTGAAGGCCTTCACTCGCGGGAATCGCTCGTTGTACTGGCGAATCAGGTCGTTTGCGTGATCCACTCCAAACCCCCGACCGAGTTGCGCCGCGAGACCATAGCCCGTCACTCCGTAAAGTACGGCGTAGTTGAGGAGCTTGGCCAGGCGACGCTGATCCTTCGTCACTTGGTCACTCGGGATGTCGTACATCAGCGAGGCTGTGACGGTGTGGACATCCACCCGATCCTGGAACGCGGACACCAACGCCTCATCGCCGCACATGCTCGCGAGGATTCGCAGCTCGATCTGCGAATAGTCGAACGAACCGAGGGTGAACCCGGGAGCCGCGACAAACGCCCGGCGGATCGTGCGACCGAGTTCCGTGCGGATCGGGATGTTCTGCAGATTTGGATCGTTGCTGCTGAGTCGCCCGGTAGCGGCGACGGCTTGATTGAAGGTCGTATGAATGCGCCCGTCCGAGCCAATCATGCGAGGCAGAGCGTCGGCGTAGGTGCCTTTCAGTTTGGTGAGCTCGCGGTATTGGAGAACGACGTGGGCGATCTCGTGCTCGACTTCCAGCTCCTGCAGAATCTCCGCGCCGGTGGCCCAGCCCGTCTTGGTCTTTTTTCCTCCGGGAAGAGCCATCTTCTCGAAGAGAACCTCGCCGATTTGCTTGGGCGAGCCCAGGTTGAACTCTTCTCCTGCAATCTCCCACGCTTGCTTCTGAGCTTGGTCAATCGCCACGCCGAGCTCGCCGCTGAATTCGCGGAGCGTGTCTCCATTCAAAGCAATCCCGATGCGCTCCATCTCGGCAAGAATTGGCACGAGGGGAAGTTCGATGGTGTCCAGTACCGGGCTCTGCCCTTCTAAGTCGAGCCGGGCCCTCATGGCGGTCTCCAAGTGGAGCAAGGCAACCGCTTGATCTTGCGGTTTCAGGGCCCCGGAAACATCGAGATACCCGGCCGCGATCTCTTGCAGATCAAAGCTGGAGCGGCCACTTTGGAGGACGTACGACGCCAAGGTGACATCGAATCGAGGCGGCACGAGGGGTGGGCGCTTGCCTTTGTAGAGCGGCTTGGTTTCGTGGGCGATGAGTTGTCGGGGGCGCTCTTCGGCGAGCCGCTGGGCGTCGGCCCACGGAATCATCCGCACCTGTCGACCGACCGCGACATAGGCTTTCTCCGGCTCATCGTCCAGTTCGAGCAGGCTCGTTTGCGCGGCGGGAGGCGGCGGCAAGACCCCAAACGGCTGAGTGCCGACCCACTGCATGAGGTCGGCGAAGTTCACCGATTCCGTGAGGAGGTCGGATTCGAGATCGACACTCACAACCTCGATGGCCTCAATCGGGCCAGAGAGATACCTGCCGAGAACCTGCTCCAACTTCTTGCTCTGGCTTCTGAATTCCAGAGCGTTGAGCATCTCGCGCGCCGTGCTGAGGTGCTGATTGTCGATGCGGTACGGTTCAAAGTTGTAGGAAAGCGGCGCATCTCGAACGATGGTGGCGAGCCATTTGCTGCGACGCATCCGATTTTCGTTGCCCTCCAGTTTTTTGCGAAACTTCTCCGGGATTTCCGCCATGCGTTCGATGATCTGCTCGATTCCGCCGAACTCTTGGATGAGTATCGAGGCGCTCTTGTCTCCGATACCGGGAACCCCGGGGATGTTGTCGCTGGTGTCGCCGACGAGCGCTTTGTAGTCCGGCACGAACTCCGGGCCAAATCCGTAGCGTTCGACGACGGCGGCGGGGTCGTACATCACCACATCGGTGACGCCCCGCTTGGTGGTCATCACGGTGACACATTCGTCCACGAGCTGCAGAGAGTCCAGGTCTCCGGTGACGATGGTGGTTTTGTACCCATTCTCCTCGGCGAGGCGACTGATCGTGCCGACGACATCATCCGCCTCGAAGCCGGTCAGTTCAATGACCGGGAGGTTAAACGCCTCGATCATTGCTCGGGAGCCTTCGAGCTGCGAGATCAGTTCTTGCGGAGTCTCGCGCCGGGTGCCTTTGTATTCGGAGTATTCGGTGTGCCGAAAGGTCTTTCCGGGAGCGTCGAGGGCTACGACCAAAGCATCCGGTTTGATCTGGTCGAAGAGTTGGAAAAGCATTCCGACGAACCCAAACAGGGCATTGGTGGGCTTGCCATCGCTGGTGCTGAGGTAGCGGGTGCCGTAGAAGGCGCGGAACAGCAGACTGTATCCGTCGATGATCACCAGGCGCTTGTCGGACATAGGGGGTCAGTGTACCGGTGACACGCCAGGGATGAAATCTCGTAGAATCAAAGCATGTCTCTGATGACCCTCCTCGCGGTCGGCGCGGCCCTCTCACAAGATGCCATCGACCCCTACATGCTCCCGATTGGCCCCAAGGGAACCGTGGTGCCCCAAGCGGGATTCACCTCCACAAGCACGGGAAAATCGGTGACTGCCGATGAGATCGCAGTGGCGGCGAAGGGATATTCCTTCGTGATGATCGGTGAGAACCACGGCACTCAGGCACATCACCAGGCGCAGGCCGATATCATCCGGGCGTTGGTGAAGCAGGGTCGACATGTGGCGGTGGGCATGGAGATGTTCACCCGCCCGAACCAGTTGAACGTCAACGGCCTCGGGTTCGGCGGGGAAACGATAGAGCAATTTGAGGTCACAAGTGACTGGAAGGGGCAATGGGGGCACAACTTTGCCGCTTACCGACCAGTGCTCCAGGCGATCAAAGACGAAAAGCTCCCCGTGGTGGCCCTCAATGTGCCGCGCGAATGGATTCGCCAGGCGAGCCGGCAGGGATACGAGAGCTTCAATGACATCCAGAAGAAGTGGGTGCCGGAGCTGTATCTGGGCAACAAGGATCACGAAATGGTGGTCTCAGCCCTGCTCGGAGGGCACCCGCTGCAAGGGAGCGGAAGCAATATGCTCGCCGGTCAGGTGACATGGGATACCGGCATGGCCCAAACCGCTCTGGAGTGGGTGAAGGGCCGCGAGAATTCGAAGTGGGTGATGGTGGTCATCGCTGGTTCGGGGCACGTGATGTTCGACCAGGGCATCAACTACCGAATTCAGCGGCTGAGCGGGATCGATTCCTTGAACGTGGTCTGCATCCAGGAAGCCCCAAGCGGCAAGGTCACGCGCGGGATCGCCGAGTACGTATTTCTGGGTAAGTAAGTCCAAAACAACGCCATCTGGGGGGTGGCATTCCGCAATACCTCGTAGAGGGGGACAACCATGAGCTTCGACCAGATATTGCTTGGTGTGGGCTTGTTGCTTGGACTTTGTGTCCTGGCCAGCAAGTTTGCGTCGAAACTGGGCGTGCCAGTTCTGGTGCTGTTTGTGGGCATCGGGATGCTCGCTGGCTCGGATGGAATCGGCGGGATTTGGTTCGAGGATGCCCGCTTAGCGCAGCAGATTGGTGTCGTTGCGCTGGTCTTTATCCTGTTCGCGGGCGGCATGGATCTGGACTGGAAGGCGGCGAAACCATACGTCGGTCGTTCTCTGAGTTTGGCAACGGTGGGAGTCGCGTTGACGGCGGGTGTTGTTGCCATTTTCGCGACGCAGTTTCTGGGCTTTGGCTGGGCGGAAGGGTTGCTCCTGGGAGCAATCATCTCGTCCACGGATGCCGCCGCAGTGTTTTCGACGCTGACTCAATCGGGCAATGCCCTCCGGCAGGATGTGCGCCAGACCATTGAGATTGAGTCGGGAAGCAACGACCCAACGGCGATCTTCCTCACGACTGCCTTCGTGGACGCATTGGCTAAGGAGCAGGGATTTCATGCCGGACTTCTGGGCATGTTCGTTTGGCAGATGCTCCTCGGAGCGGTGGGGGGCTATCTCGTCGGACGGGGTGGCGTCCTGCTGATGCGCGCCCTTCGGCTCGATCATGAAGGGCTCTTTCATGCCGTCAGCATCGTGATCGTCTTGATCTCATATGGGGGCGTGGCACTGCTAGGGGGCAACGGGTTCCTGGCGGTTTACATCGCTGGCGTGGTCTTTGGTCAAGGAGAGTTCCGCCAAAAGCGGGGATTGCGCCGATTCCACGACGGCATCGCCTGGCTCATGCAGATCCTCATGTTCCTTGTGCTCGGCCTCCTCGTGTTCCCGTCTCAACTCCCGAGCGTGGTTCTTCCTGGCCTTGCGGTGGGAGCTGTGCTGATGTTTATTGCTCGACCAGTGGGGACGGTGGTCGCGCTGCTGCCCTTCAAGATAAGGGCCCCCGAACTCGCTTTGATTTCCTGGGCCGGACTGCGCGGCGCCGTTCCCATCATCCTTGCGACGATCCCCCTTCTTGCGGGAATTCCTCGCTCGCAGGAGATTTTCAATCTCGTCTTTTTTGTT
This sequence comes from Methyloversatilis discipulorum, assembly GCA_943371575.1. Classification (GTDB taxonomy): domain Bacteria; phylum Armatimonadota; class Fimbriimonadia; order Fimbriimonadales; family Fimbriimonadaceae; genus UphvI-Ar2. The sequence goes on from CALRVI020000001.1 coordinate 314,082, forward strand.
GTTCTGCTCTCTGCTTTGCTGCAAGGGACCACCATTCGGTGGCTCTCCCGGAAGCTAGGTCTGGTGGAAGAGCCGGATCGACAAGAGTCAGTGACGGCCTAACCAGGCTCTCGTCCCACTCCGAGAATGGATTTCGGGGTATCTTTTCTGCTCCAAGGTTTCAAAGGCCATGATTTACGTTTCCGTGCACCAGAACGAATCGATCGACCAAGCGATGAAGCGGTTCAACATGAAGATCCAGCAAAGCGGTCTGCTCCGCGAGCTGAAGGATCACGCTTACTATGAGAAGCCGAGCGAGAAGCGCCGCCGCGCGAGCCGCCGCCGCGTCTCCCGCCCGTAAGGTCGTTTTTCGGTTTTCCGGCACTGCTCTCGGCCACATTTGAGGGAGCCTGTTATGGCGGATCTCAGCCTGAAACCACTGACCGAGTTGTTCGGCACCAAGCGCGAACAGCTCGGTCATTTTGTATCCCGGGGCGGCGTTCGGCTCCTCGGTGCCCTCGTGATGGCGGGGCTCCTGTCGCTCAATCAAGCCTGGCCGCTTGACCCTTGGTTCTTTGTCGGCGTGACCCTGCTCAGCCTGATGGCGGGCTTGATGATGCGCGCCCACTTGGCCTCGCAATTCCCCGTCTTGGAAGTCCGGCGCAAGAATGAGCGTCTAGTCTGGCTCACGTGTCTGCTGGGCGTGGTGGGGGCGCAAGTCGCCAATCTCAGCCTGAGCCAAGATTCGGCCTACCGAGCCGCCTTCATCTTGGTGGCTCCGCTTGTGGCTCAATCGATGCTCGGCGCGGCGTTGCTGACGCCGGGAATCGCCCTCGTAGCCCTCTCGACCAGCGTCCTCCTGCTGGGAATCCCTGGGGTCATCCCGATGGATGTTCTGGTTGGCGGATGGCTGAGCGGAGCGGTCGCCGCGCACGTCGTGAACCCACTGAAGCAGCGCAGTGACCTGATCCGGGCTCTTTCGGTGCAGGTGGTGGCGATGGCGGGGATTGCCGCCTCCATGGTTCTGGTGACCCGCGAGACCACCGTGCCGGTCTGGGAGACCGCGCTCTGGGGAAGCGTTGCCGCGATTGGCGCAACCGCCATCTTTTGGCTGGGAGTGGCGATTCTGGAGAAGCTTTTCGGCATCGTCAGCGACTGGTCGCTTCTCGAACTCTGCTCACCAGAGCAGCCGTTGCTTCGCGAACTCGTTCTTCATGCGCCCGGCACTTACGCTCATTCGGTTGGCGTCGGGAATCTGGCGGAAGAAGCCGCGCGGGCGATCGGCGCGAATCCTCTGCTCTGCCGAACGATGGCCTACTACCACGACATCGGGAAGACGGTTCGCCCGAACTACTTTGTCGAAAACCAGATGTCGGGCAATCTGCACGATGAGTTGACCCCAACCCTGAGCGCGCAGATCATTGCCGCGCACGTGGATGATGGCGTCAAACTGGCCCGTCAGCACAAGCTCCCGCAGATCATCGTGGACTCGATTGAGCAGCACCACGGGACGACGCTCATCAGCTACTTCTATCACCGCGCGGTCGAGCAGGGTGTGATCCATCTTGATTCGGTGACGGAGGAGCGGTTCCGGTACAACGGCCCAAAGCCGCAGAAGCGGGAAATTGCAATTCTCCATCTGGCGGACATCGTCGAGGCAGCGAGTCGGGTGATGCCGAGCGATGAATCGACGGAGAAATTCGTGGCACGATTGATCGAAGGATCACGGGCCGATGGTCAGCTTGATGAGTCGGAACTCACTTTTCATGACTTGCAGGTGATCGCCCGCTCGTTCACGCGTTCACTCGCTGGGTTACGGCACGAGAGAATCGCGTATCCGTCTCAGGAAGCCCCCGAGACCCCGGATTCTCTCGCGCTATAAGGGCTCGGGCCTAGTACCAGCCCATCTGCTTCTGTTTAGCCAGTCCGAGCTTGACCGCCCAGTCGCCGAGACTCGGGAAGCTGGGGGCAAGGTCTTCGAGCTTTTGGAACCACGCGATGGCTTCGGCATGCCGGGCTTGTCCGTGATAGAACTTCACCAGCTCCAGGTAGCTCTCCGGGCACTTCTTGTCGACTTCAAACAGCCGACGAAGGTGCCGCTCCGCCCACTCGACATTCCCGAGAAGTTGCGCCTTTTCGGCTTGTCGCTTCAGGGTTTGCTTGAGCAAGGGTCGCGCGGCAGGATGATCTTCTCGCAAGGCGAGGCATGTTTCGAGTTCGCGAATCACGCGGGTGTCATCGCCCAGGTGTTGGAAGGCAAGCGCGAGGCCGTAATGGGTGTCGGCGTCTTGCTGATCTAACTGGGTGGCCTTGGTCAGGGCCTCGACGGCATCTTCCGCGCGTTGCTGCGCGGTCAGGGCAAACCCCAAGCCCTTCCATGCAATTGTGTTGCGGGGGTCGGCCGTGGCTGCCTGCTCAAATGCTTGGCTGGCGACCGCATAGTCGTGGCGGCTAAAGGCCGCTTGCCCTTCCACGAGATAGTTATTCAGTCCCTCGTTCACCATTTCTTTCTCCCGGAGCTTTCTTCCTTAACGGTAGTGACGCGTCAGCTTGTTCCGCGTTGAGTGATCCTGCCAATATTTTAATGTTTTTGCACCAAATCCCCAAATTTCCGTGAGGAATGAGCGACGCCAGTGCCTGAAATCAGGCTCCGGCGTCGCTCAGTTTGGAGATCGCCCACATCGTGAGACCGCTGACCACGATGCTCACCAAGCTGAAGGGAATGCCGATAAAATCGCCAGCCATCGAGTCTCGAGCGATGCTGCCAACGCCCCCTAAGATGGTAAGGAAGCAAGACCAGTAAGTGATGAACTGAACCCATTCGATTTCGAAAAGGAGTCCAAAACCGGTGAGGACATACCATCCTCCCACGGCAGCGGTAAACATGCCAAGGAATGGGCCCAGCACCGTGAGTCCGACGCTGATCATGAGGAGCCCGACGACGATTCGAGCCCAGGTCACGAACTTGTACACCTTTTCTTCCGGGGTGTCTTTGATGAGATTCGCTTTGCCGCTGAGGATCGCCCCCGTGGCGGGATCGACCATGGTGGCGCAGTGCGGGCAGAGTCGAGAACCGCCGGGCATCAGCTGCTTGCAGGCTGGGCAGTTGACCATCGCCGGTCGCGCGGGCTGCTGAGGCATCACGTTTGGCGGCGCACCCGAAGCGGACGCGCCCTGTTGGGTTGGCAACACCTGAGTTTGATCCAGGCGAGGGGCCTGGTTCACCACGGGGGCGACGGAGCCCGCCATTCCTGTGGCCGCGACGACTGGATCGGCCGGTTTCACCCGGGCGGGATCGCTTTCATAGCTGGTTTCTCCGGCGAGTAGGACGTCATCGGTCTTGCCGTGGACGATGTCGCTGCCGACCGTTCCTTCCGAACCTGCCACCACATCGGAGCCCCGACCAAGCTCTTGGAGGAGCTTGGCGGATTTGAAGGACTGCCCGGTCTCGGTGTAGTAAGCGATCAGCTTGTCCGCGACGCTGGTGTCCGAAGGATCGCATCGGTAGGCACTCTCAAGGAACTGCTCGACTGCGAGCAGGTTCCCGATCCCGTGCATGTGTTCGCTGTAGGCAAGAAGCGACTTTTTGAGCGCGGCGCGAGCCTTCTCGTGACCTGAATCCAGCTTGAGGGCATCTTCGAGCGGGTGGATGGCGTGAGCGTGATCGCCCATCATCTGCTGAGCCAAACCGAATCCGTACTGGCTCTCCGCATCATCAAACCGAACCACGGTCGCGCGCTTGAACGCGGCGGCTGCCTCCTGCGGCTTGTTCTCGTCGATGAGAGCGAACCCGAGTCCCCGCCAGGCCTTCCAGTCTTCCGCGTTCGATTCGGCTCTCGATCGCCAGCCTTCGGTTGTCGTCGGATCGGCGGCGGTCACCGCTCCGTGATCTTGGGTCGGGCCGGATCCTGTGACCAGGTGAGCCTCGTGATCAATGACCGGAACGGGATGGCCATTCGTCTCCAGATCGCGGATGACCTTTGCGGACTTGCCGGACTGACCTGTATCTTTGTAGTAGGTCAGGAGGAGTCGCGAGGTGTTCTCATTCGCGGGGTTGAGGTGGTGGGCTTTCTCCAGATACTGCTCGACGGCAAGCAAGTTCTTGATGTCGTTCATGTGCTCGTAGTAAGCGAGCAAAGAGACTTCGAGAACCTTCTTGGCTTCCGCGTGATCCTTGTTCTTGCTGAGGGCTTCCTCAAGCGGATGAATGGCATGGGCATGGTCGCCGAGAATCTGGTGGGCCAGGCCGAGTCCATACTGACTATCTGGATCATCGGGGCGGATGACAGTGGCGTGCTTAAAAGCATCCACGGCCTCGCCAGCCTTGTCTTCGTCAATGAGGGCAAAGCCGAGGGCGCGCCAGGCCTGCCAGTTCTCCCCGTTCTGAGCGATGACTTCGCGGATCTCGCTGGATGTTTTCGGCAGTTCTTGAACCACATCCGCCGCCGCGACGGCTCGTTCGGTCGAGACTGCTTCGATTTCAGGCAGAGCCAAGCCGTGTCGCCCGAGCTCGCGGCTCAGCTGTTCAATCTTGAGGCCCTGCGAGGTTTGGCGGTAGTAGCGCAGAAGCCGGGCCGCCGTGTCCATGTTGGTGGGATCGTACTGGTGGCTTTTTTCCAGGTACTCCTCGACCGCGAGCAGGTTGCCGATCTTCTGCATGTGCTCGCTTTGCTTGACCATGAGCACGGAAATCGCCGACTTTGCGGCGGCGTGGTGGTGATCCCGGCGCAGGGCTTCCTCCATCGCGTGGATAGCAGGCCCGGTCTGATCGAGGGCCGCGAAGGCTTGACCCAGCCCAAATTGGGAGTCGGCGTCGTCGGGACGGATGAGAGTGGCTTTTCGGAAAGCTTCGAGGGCTTTCTCGGCCTGATCGGTTGCCAAATAGGCTTGACCCAAAGCGCGCCAAGCTTGCCACTTTTCTCCGTTTTGGGCAAGAGCGTCGGTCAGCCTCTCGATGGCTTGCGCGTGATCCCCCTGATCGAGCGCACCGAGGCCGTCTTCGATGAGGGCATCGACTGTGTGCATGCTTTCTCCATTGTAATGGATAAGGGTGCCCGGTCAAAACGTAATAATTGGTGCGGATTCCCGTAAGGCGCGCGCAGGGACGTGATCCCTAGTCATCGGACCCCGAGTGCCGGGACCGAGTTTGAACCTGGTATCCTGTGCCTTCGTCTGTCTTGGGCTCTGGCCCAATGCTGTTTCGTTCGGATCAAGCCTTCGGCACCTTGGGTGCTCGGGAAAGAGTTCGAGCAAAGGCGCCAGGCGAACAACAACCAAGCCACGGGTCAGGTGCGATGGATTTTCGGCGGATGCTCGCTGAAGGCCACCAAAGCAAACCGACTCGGCAACGGTGAAAACATATGGCCAAACAAAGTCTGATTGTCAAGCATCAGCAGCTTGAGGAAAAGTGGGCTCAGTACGAAAAGGAACTGAGTGCCATTCTTTCTGATTCAAGCCTGAGCAAGGCGAAGCGCGAAGAAAAGCTCCAGGAGCTGGAAGAGCGCCGCCTTAAGAATCGTCTCTACAAGTCTCGCCGGTACAACCGGTGCAGCATCACGGGTCGCGCGAAGGGCTACTATCGCTACTTCGGCGTGTGCCGCCAATCTCTGCGCGAGATGGCGCACTGGGGATTGCTTCCGGGAGTGAAGAAGTCGAGCTGGTAAGCGCGACAGGAGTTCTCTATGCATAGCGATCCTATTGCCGACCTGTTGACGCGCGTTCGAAACGCTCTTCGCGCGCACCAACTGCACGTGGATGTTCCCCACAGCAAGATCAAGGTTGATATTCTCAAAATCCTTGAGCAAGAAGGTTTCATCACCGGTCACGAGATCACGACGGAAGGCAAGTTCCCGATGATCCGTGTTCATTTGAAGTACGACTCCCGCCGCAAGCCGGTGATCACGAAGATCAACCGCGTGAGCACTCCGGGTCTGCGCGTTTACAAGGGCTCGGCTGAGCTTCGCCCTGTGCGCAGTGGTCTCGCCACCATCGTGGTGACGACGAGCCAAGGAGTCATGACCGACCGGGAAGCCCGTCGCCGACGCATCGGTGGCGAAGTGCTGTGCCTGGTCTATTGATGGAGACTTGAAGAAAGATGTCACGAATTGGTTTGAAACCGATCACGGTGCCTGATAAGGTCTCCGTGACAGTTGAAAATTCCGTGGTGAATGTGAAGGGCCCGAAGGGCGAACTGGTTCAGCCGATCTCCGAGAAGCTGACGGTTGCGCACGAAGGGAACACCCTCACGATTGCTCGCCCGGACAATGATCGCCACAATCGATCTCAGCACGGCCTGGCTCGCACCCTCATCAACAACATGGTGGTGGGCGTGACGGATGGTCACAAGAAAGTGCTTGAGATTGTGGGTGTGGGTTATCGCGCTTCGGTGCAGGGCAGCAAGCTGATCCTGAGCCTCGGCTATTCCCACCCGGTGGAGATTGATGCTCCCAACGGAATCTCGTTTGAAGTTCCTGCACCTGAAAAGGGCAAGAACGCCACGATCATTGTCAGCGGAATCGACAAGGCGCTGGTGGGCCAGCTCGCTGCCGATATTCGCAAGGTTCGAAAGCCTGACCCGTACAAGGGCAAGGGCGTTCGCTACCAAGGCGAAATCGTGAAGACCCGACCGGGCAAGAGGGCCGGTAAGTAATAGGAGCGCATAAGAAATGGCGGTTAAAACACGTAGCGAAATGCGGGTTGTGCGTCACAAGCGCATCCGAAAGCATCTGAAGGGCACGGCTGAGCGACCTCGCTTGGCGGTCTTCCGAAGTCAAAAGCACATCTATGCTCAACTCATCGACGATTCGACGGGCCACACCCTGGCTGCGGCGAGCACGGTGGAGAAGGGCCTGGCGGCAACGGACACGGTGGACGGTGCGAAGAAGGTGGGCGAGGCTTTGGCCAAGCGTGCCACCGAAAAAGGAGTTAAGGCTGTTGTCTTCGACCGAGGTGGCTTCCGCTACCACGGCATGGTCGCCAGTCTCGCCGACGGAGCCCGCGCTGCGGGTCTGGAGTTTTAAGAATGGCACGAGGACCACGCATCGTAGGCCGACGACAGTCGGCACTTCGCAACACTGAAGGGCCCCAGCTCGACGTTCGGGTGATTCGCTCGAACAAGGTTTTCAAGACCCACAAGGGTGGTAAGACGGCTTCCTGGTCGATTCTTGTCGTCGTGGGTGACAACAAGGGCTCGCTCGGTGTCGGAATGGGTAAGGCTCGGGGTATCCCCGACGCGATCCGGAAGGGCGAAGAAGCTGCTCGCAAGGCCATGTTCAAGATCGAAATGATCGGTGAGACGATTCCCCACGAAGTGGTGGGTCGCCACGGCTCCGCTCAAGTCGTTCTTCGACCGGCTTCGCCTGGTACCGGTGTCAAGGCCGGTTCGGCCGTCCGTCAATGCTTGGAAGCCGCCGGAGTTCACTCCGTGCTCGCCAAGTGTCTCGGCAGCCGCAACCCGCTGAACATCGCGTATGCCACTCTGGATGCCTTCAATCAACTGAGCGCACCTGAAAAGGCTGCCACTCGCCGAGGCTCCGACGTCAACGAACTCGTGCCCTGGCTTGCCAAGGCTCGCAAGGAGGAAGCTGACCATGCTTAAAGTCACTCTGGTCAAGAGTCTGATCGGTAACGTTCCGAAGAACCGACGCACCGCGGCGGCTCTCGGACTGCGCAAGATCGGCCAAACCAACACCTTCGAAGACACGGCCTCCATCCGCGGCATGATCCACGCGATCAAGCACGTGCTGAAGGTAGAAGAAGTCGAAGGCGTGGAGAAGGTTCGACGTCGCCAAGACGGCAAGGCTGCTGCTGAAAAGCGCGCGGCCAAGGCTGCAGGCGCGGCTCCCGAAAAGCCGAAGGCGGCCGTGAAGGTTGCTTCGAAGAAGACGGAAACCGTGAAGGAAGCCAAGCCGAAGGCAGAGAAGGCTCCGAAGGCGACCAAGGCCGCCAAGGCCACGACCGAGGAGGCCCCGGCAAAGCCGAAGGCCACCCGCAAGAAGAAAGCCGAGGAGGCTTCTGAATGAATCTGAACGATCTGACCCCGAATCCTGGTTCGACCAAGCGCAAGCGACGTGTCGCCCGCGGTATCGGTAGCGGAAAGGGCAAGACTGCCACTCGTGGAACCAAGGGCCAGAAGGCTCGACGCCAAATCCCGGCGTGGTTCGAAGGTGGCCAAACCCCTATCCACCGCCGACTCCCGGTGAAGCGCGGCTTCCGGAACATCAACCACAAGGAATACAGCATCATCAACCTGGATGACCTCGAGAACCTGTTCAAAGCGGGCGATGAAGTCACGCCAGAAAAGCTTCTGGAATCTGGCATCATCAGCCAGCTGAAGGATGGCGTGAAGGTGCTCGCCTTTGGTGAAGTCTCCAAGAAGCTGACGGTGAAGGCACACAAGTTCAGTAAGCAAGCGGCTGAGAAGATCTCGGCGGCTGGCGGAGAGGTCGTCACACTGTGAGCTTCCCCGGTCAAGCGGCGAAGCGCGGCGGTGCCGGCGACAAGGGTCTCCGGATGAACTTGTTCGATACCCTGCGCCTCGCGTGGGCCGATGCAGATCTGCGAGGACGACTTCAGTTCATCCTCGCGATCTTCCTCGTCTACGTCATCGGTGTTCATGTCCCGGTTCCAGTCCAGGGCATCAACCCCACCGCTTTGACCAAATTGCTGGAAGGAAACCAGTTCTTCGCCATGATGAATGCCATTGGTGGAGGCGCGTTCAAGCGCGTCTCCATCTTTGCGCTTGGTCTTGGCCCCTACATCGTCTCGAGCATCATTCTCCAAGTTCTCACCCTGGGTAACCCCAAGTGGAAGGAGGAAATGAAGGAAGGAGGCGAGTACGCAAAGCGTCAGCAAAACAAGCGGACGCGAATGCTCACCATTTTCATCGGCCTGTTCCAAGGCTACGGCCTGCTGACCGCGATGGGCCCGCAAGTCACGGGAAGCTTGGACATGTTCGAGCGATCTTGGATCGTTCTGTTCTGGCTTTCTGGCTCGATGATGCTGCTCTGGCTCGGCGAACAGGTGAGTGAGCGCGGAATCGGCAACGGAATTTCCATGCTGATCTTCGCGGGTATCGTCATTGCCCTCCCCGGAGTTCTCGACATCGTCGGAAAGTCGGTGGCCAATGGCACGATTGGATGGTGGCAAGCCGTTCTTCTCGCCCTGATGTTCTTCGCGACGACCTGGTTGATCGTGCTCTTCACGGTCGCCCAGCGTCGAATTCCGATTCAGCACATGCGTCGGAATTTTGGAACAAGACAGGTCGGAGGACAAGTCAGTTACCTCCCGATTGCCGTCTCGATGGCCGGCGTCATTCCCATCATCTTCGCGATGACCTTGATCTACCTGCCAAGCCAGTTCGCTTCTGCGTTCCCTGCGGGCAGCCCGATCAACACGGTGATCTCGAACATTGGAGTGTTCCTCGCCCCCGACTTCACGCGTTGGCAAGGATATGTGGGTCTTGCGGTATACACCGGAATGATCTTCTTCTTCACCTACTTCTGGACGGCCCTCACCTACAACGTAGATGACATCGCCGACAACCTGAAGCGGGGCGGAAGCTACATTCAAGGGATTCGACCGGGTCGCCAGACTCGCGACTTCCTGAACGGCGTGATTTCCCGAGTGACCTTCCTTGGTTCAGTCTTCTTGGCCCTCGCCGCCATGACTCAATACGTCATGCCGCTTATTGCCAACATCACAAGCATTGGCCTTATTGCCGGTACGTCGCTTCTCATCATGGTCAGCGTTGCCCTTGAGACAATGCGCCAGATTGAAGCGAACCTGATCACGAAGCAATACGAAGGATAATTCTGTGTCGGTCCGACTGATTCTGGTTGGTCCGCCCGGAGTGGGAAAGGGCACCCAGTCGCAACTCATTGAGGAGCGAACGGGTGCCCATCCGCTTGCTTCTGGGGTGATTTTCCGCTCTGAAATCGAGGCGGAAACGGATCTCGGTCAGTTGGCCAAGAGCTACATCGATCGCGGCGAACTCGTGCCAAATGGCGTCACGATTCAGATGATGCTCAAGCGGTTGCGCAGCGACGATGTCCGGCGCAAGGGCTTCATCCTCGACGGATTCCCGCGCACTGTGCGCCAGGCCGAAGCGCTCGACGAAGAGCTTGAGAAAGAGGAGATCCACCTCGACGTCGTGGTCTCTCTGGAGGTGGACGAGGAGATCGTGGTTCACCGACTGAGTGGCCGGATCGGCTGCACGCGGTGTGGCGAAATCTACCATCGGTTCAACAAACCACCGAAGCGCGGAGGATTCTGCGACAGGTGCAACAGCCCGCTTTTGGTCCGCGAGGATGACAATCCGGACACGATTCGCGAGCGATTACGCGTGTTCTGGGAAAACACCAAGCCTGTGGTGGATCACTACGAGGCAAAGAAACTGGCTCTCCATGTAGATGCGAGTCGAGATCCTGAAGATGTGTATCGGCAAATCATGGAGCACCTCGGGCGATGATTATTCTGAAGAAAGAGTCTGAGATCGCCAAGATGCGCGAATCCGGGCGCGTTTTGGCTCGGGCGATGCGCATTACCAGCTCGGCGATTGAGCCGGGACGAACCACGCTCCGAGAGCTCGATGCGATTGCTGAGAGGTCCATTCGCGAAAAGGGTGGAATTCCGAGCTTTCTGGGCTATGGCGCTGCTCCTGGTCGGCCCGCTTTTCCGGCTTCTGCCTGCATCGGCCTGAACGAAGTAGTCGTCCACGGGGTGCCGGGCGATCAAGTGATCCAACCGGGCGATCTCGTCAAGCTGGACTTCGGGGTGATTCTGGACGGGTGGCACTCGGATTCCGCCTGGACATTCGGAGCTGGCGAAGTCTCTCCGGCGGCGCAACGGCTGATGAACGTCACTCGCGAGTCTCTGATGCAAGGGATCGCGAAGGCTCGCCCAGGGAACCGGATCGGGGATATCTCGTCAACGATCCAAACTTATGTCGAGCGCAATGGCTACGGCGTGGTGCGCGAGTTGGTCGGGCACGGCATCGGTCAGAGTCTCCACGAGGCACCGAGTGTGCCGAACTTTGGCAAGGCCAAACAAGGCCCCCTGCTCAAGCCGGGGATGACGTTTTGCATCGAGCCCATGGTGAATGAGGGCACCTATCGGGTGGCTACGTTGGACGATGACTGGACGGTTGTCACGGCAGACGGTAAACTAAGCGCACATTTCGAGCACACAGTGGCGGTCACTGCCTCGGGCCCCGTGATTCTCACGACCGAGGAAGACTGATCCCCTGGCTTGGACGAGCAAATTATGGCGAGACGAGGCGGATACAGCGGCGGACGGCGCGGCAACTTCAAAAAGAAGACGGCCGAACCCACGAAGGAAGAGGGCATTGAACTGGAGGGCACGGTGGTAGAGAACCTGCCCAACGCGCTCTTTCGCGTCAAGCTGGATGACACCGGCGACGAAGTCCTGGCCTACGTCAGCGGCAAGATGCGCAAGCACTGGATCAAGATTCTGACCGGCGACAAAGTCCGCGTCGAGTTTTCACCGTACGATCTCGAGCGCTGCAGGATCGTGTATCGGCACCGCAACTAAAGCAAGTCTGCTTTATACTGATCCCATGAAGCGGCATATCCCCACTGCCCTTTCCGATGTCCTGACGTCCGATCCGGATACCTTGGGGGGAGAGATCCGGTTTGTCGGAACGCGAGTTCCCGTGCAAGCTCTCCTCGATACCCTGGGCGCTGGGCTCACTCTGGAAGATTTCCTCTACGGCTGGCCGAATGTGTCGCGAGAGTCGGCGCTCGCGGTGATCTCTTGGCAGCAGAGTCTGGCCCGAGAAACTCTTGGCTTGGACGAGGCCAGCTGACTTTGATCCTGATCGACAACAATCTCCACCGGTATTTTGGAACGTTGCTGGATGGTTATGTCAGCGAGCATGTGCGAACGAGAGGCTGGGAAAACCTCACAAACGGCGTTCTGCTGAGTCAAGCGGAGTAGGCCGGCTTTACGGTTCTTTTGACTGCCGACAAGTCGATCCCTCACCTGCAAAACATGGAGGGCAGGAAGATCGCATTGCTCGTCGTCCGACTCCATAACCTCGCATGGCCATCGCTCCAGCAAATTGCACCTTTTGTGGTGCAGCAACTGGAGGGCATTCAGCCGGGCGAAATTCGCGTGGCGTCCGCCTCTAAGCCAGGTACCGACGACCCGCAAACTTGACTTCCCGCCAAGCGACCTCGAACACAGAAGTCAGAGCACCCTCCGGCCCGTTGACGCAGTAAGCACTGGCTCCCGCACGCACGAGGGCCCGGGCGAACGCCTCGGCATCGCGCCACTTCACGCGGGAATCCACTTCGACCGTCACTCGAATCCCAGCATCGACCAATCGGCGTACCGCCTCCAACCTTTGTGCGTACCGTGAGTGACCTGGCTCAAACTCGCTGAGCGCGATCTCGTCATCGCTTGCAATCTGCATCGTCACCTCGGCCGACTCAAATCGCCCAAGAGCCGAGATCAGCTGACTGACCCGCGCATCCTTTGTAACGATATGAATATCTGTCGTCCGGGAAGCCTTGGCGAGTTCCAGGAGAGCCTTCTCACAGGCGTCGGGGGAAAGTCGGGGCAGATAGCGCTCGCCCGCATTCGCTTCGCGCAAGGAGAGGAAGAACGTGCCCTCTGGTCGAGGCGCGAATTCCCTTCGGGCACGATGGGCCGGAATCGCTCGAACTTTGTTTTGAGGAGTCACGCCCTTCACCGGCAGTCCCGCCGGGGCGCGCATGGGGCGAGTTGCCCGGCTCCGCGGAACCGGGCGGAACGGCGTGTTTCCGAAGTCGAGAGCGAACTGCATGAAAATAGTATACGCACGAAGGCGCATAAATGTCTACTAAAAAGAGAAAAAAGGTAGACGGGCACTCGTGGAGCAGTACGAACAGGTATTTCGATTCATTCTCAACAACTTTCCCCAGGAATCCTTGTCGTTTCGCATCAGAGCCTCATCAATCAGGCGCACGACAGGCGCGGAATACGTCATGATGGGAGAAGAGAAGAGAAACGACGATGAATCTTCCGCGCATTATTCAGGGCGGCATGGGTGTCGCTGTGTCCGATTGGCGTCTAGCTCGCACAGTTTCGCAGCTAGGGCAGATGGGCGTTGTCTCCGGTACAGGTGTGGACACCGTGCTGGTGCGACGGCTGCAGGATGGGGATCCGTGCGGTTCGGTTCGGCAGGCACTCGCGGCATTTCCGATCCAGGAGATCGCGCAAAAAATCCTCGACCGATACTTTGTCCCGGGCGGAAAGCCAGCCGACAAACCATACATCAGCAAGCCTCTTCACGCCATCGATCCAGGCACGCCAATCCTCGATCTCACGGTGGTGGGCAACTTCTGCGAGGTCTGGTTGGCCAAGCAGGGCCATCAAGGCGTGGTGGGGGTCAACCTTCTCACCAAGATTCAGCTCCCGACCCTGCCTTCGCTGTTCGGTGCGATGCTCGCAGGAGTGGACTACGTCCTGATGGGCGCAGGGATCCCGAGAGCCATCCCAGGCGCGCTGGACAAACTCTCCAAGCTCGAAGTCACGAGTCTGCGCATCGACGTGGATGGGGCGGAATCGGGCGAAGTCTACGAGAACGTCTTCGATCCGGCTCGCTATCTTCCGAAGGGCCTGACCGAGTTGATTCGTCCGAAGTTTCTCGCCATTGTCAGCAGTGCCAGCTTGGCCTTGAATCTTGCAAAGAAGGCAAGCGGCAAGGTGGATGGCTTCATCATCGAGGGCTGGACGGCGGGCGGTCACAATGCTCCGCCGCGAGGCGCGATGACTCTCAGCGAAAAGGGCGAGCCGATCTATGGTCCGCGCGACGAAGCAGATCTGGCGGCTTTCCGCGAACTCGGTGCGCCGTTCTGGCTCGCCGGATCGTGGGGACAGCCCGGCAAGCTGGAAGAAGCTCTCAGCGAAGGGGCGGCGGGGATTCAAGTCGGAACCGCGTTCGCCTTCTGCAACGAAAGCGGAATCAACCGCGATCTCAAGGATCGCATCATCAAGGCTGCTCAGAACAAGGAGCTTGAGGTCTTTACCGATCCTCTCGCAAGCCCGACCGGGTTCCCGTTCAAGGTGGTTCAGCTCGGCGAGTCGATGTCCAATGATGCGGTGTACGAAAAGCGGAATCGCATCTGCGATCTCGGCTACCTTCGGTCGGCCTACAAAACAGAGGATGGCAAGATCGGCTACCGTTGCGCCAGCGAGCCGATTGAGGACTTCCTGCGAAAGGGTGGCGATGTCAAAGAGACCTGCGGGCGCAAGTGCGTCTGCAATGGTCTGATGTCCACCGTGAGCATTCCCCAAGTGCGCAAAGACGGCTACGTTGAGCCGGTGCTCGTCACGGCGGGCGATCGCCTGGTGGATCTGGAAGAGTTCTGTCCGAAAGGTCAGGAGCGGTATTCGGCTGAGGACGTGATCCGCATCCTCACCGCGAAAGTACCCGCACGGGTTTAAGACTCGACGCCATCCCCAAAAGATGAACCGCCCCGTTGGCCGGGAGTCCGAGCCGTGGGGCGGTTTCTATTTGCCTCAAGCGCTCGAGGAGCACGAGCGGGTTTGGCGGGATGAGGGTGATGCGAAGTTACGAAGTCAAAAGCGTGAGCTGAGGCGATCCTTGTCCCTCGGCTTGCGAGGCGAGAAGCGCCGCATCGCGCCGCCACTGGGTCAGATCCACCGGTTTCCAAGAAACTGGCTTCACGATCTCCGCGATCCGCGATTCGTCGAGGCGTGCAAGCTCCGCGAAGGTGCGAATGCCTTGCTCTCGAAGCCGCCGAGCGAACACAGGGCCAATCCCTGTGATCTGGGTGAAGTCGTCGGCCAGAGGCGGCGCTTTGGGCTTCTCAAGGGCCGCAATCTGGGTCTGGGCTTGCAGGATGAGGTCGGAGAGTCGTCGATTTTCGTCGCGTAGGGCAATGAGGAGAGGGTCTTGTTGCGCTCGAATGGGCGACGTGGATTGCTTTTTGTGCGATCCACGCGCAATCAGCCAGGCCAGGCCAGCCCCGAGGGCGATGCCTGATCCAACACCGAGAACAAAAAGAACCACTAAAGTGGAGTCCATGATAAAAAATCCTCCCGGTCTCGGCACCGATGCTTTCCGGGGATACCGGTAAAGCTACGAGGGCTTCGAACCTGAGTCCATCCTACATGATGATATGACTAACTCCAAAACGATTTCTTGCGCGAAATCGTTGGTTTCTCAACCGTTGGGGATTGAGTGTGGAAAAATGGGAGCATGTTCGCCTCCTTGATCGCTGCGGTCGCCCTTTCAGGCGTCGTGCAAGAGCCGCGTCTGCCGGTCTTGGTAGGTTATGTTCCGGCATGGTCGTATCAAGAGGTTCCCGCTTCGGCCTATGCGCAAGTTACGGATGTGATTGCCTTTTCGGTGGAACCGACTCGCGATGGCAAGATCGAATCCAAGGATCTGCCGGAGCGCGTTCTCTCCGATCTCAATGACCTGAAGGCGAAGCACGGTTTCAGGCTGCTTCTGGCCATCGGCGGATGGGAGCGCAGTTCCGGGTTCGCCACGGTGAGTGCGAATGTCGCAAAGCGAGAGAAGTTTGCCCGCGAGGTGAAAACGTGGGTCGAGAAGTACCGCCTCGATGGGATCGACTTGGACTGGGAGCACCCCAAGAACGTGGACGAGGCCAGGAGCTACGCCGCGCTTGCTCGCTCGATCAAGCGGGCGATTGGCAAGGACAAGCTCGTGACGGCGGCGATGGCGGCGTGGCAGGAGTATCCGCCGGAACTCATCCTCGCGCTGGATCGCCTGCACCTGATGAGCTACGACCACCCGGGGGAGCATTCCACGCGGGATCAGGCGATCCGCGATGTTGATGCTGTTGCGTTCAAGGGCATGCCGAAGGAGAAGATCGTCCTGGGCGTCCCTTTTTATGGTCGCAACGTCGAGAAATTCGAGGAAGCGAAATCGGCTCGTGAACTGCTGCAGGATTCGACCCGGCAAGGCGACCGCGTGGGATCATTCTTCTTCAACAGCGAAGCAACTCTGCGGGAGAAGGCGCGCATTGTTAAGGAGCAAAAGCTGGGCGGAGTGATGGTGTGGGAGCTGAGTCAGGATACAAAGGATGGGTCGCTGATTCGAGCGTTGCGCGAAGCTCTTGGGCGGCTGGGCGACGGATCATGAAGCGTGAATCGGGTCCTTCCTCCCGATCTTCCCGGGAACCAAGCATCGGAGCAGGTTCATCGGTATAATTCTCCCTTGCGTCAGGGCTCTTTGTCTCTGGCGGTTTCCAGTCCCCCTGGTAAGAAAGACGCCCCTTCGTGGGTGAAAGTCGCGGGGTCTGGGAGGAAACGCAATGAAAGTTCGGGCCAGTGTTAAGAAGATGTGCGATAAGTGCAAGATCATCAAGCGATCCGGTGTGGTACGCGTGATCTGCATCAACCCGAAGCATAAGCAGCGACAAGGATAAGACAGGAAGAATTCAGCGATGGCGCGTATTGCAGGTGTAGACCTTCCCCGAGACAAAGGCCTTTATTACGGTCTTCAAAGCATCTATGGGATTGGCCCGAAGAAGGCCACGGAGATTGTTGAGAAGTCAGGGCTTGACCCGCGAACCAAGGTTCGTGAGTTGAGCGAAGACGATGTCGCCAAGCTCCGAAACATCATTGATGCCGACTACCAGGTGGAGGGTGATCTTCGCCGCGAAGTTTTCAGCAACATTCGCCGACTGATGGAAATCGGTTGCTACCGTGGCCTGCGCCATCGCCGCGGTCTTCCGGTCCATGGTCAGCGCACGCGAAGCAATGCTCGAACGCGAAAGGGCAAGGCCAAGACGGTTGCCGGCAAGAAGAAGGCGAAGAAGTAAGGACTGAGACATGGCACGCAAGCAAACTACTCGCGGTAAGGCAAAAGAGAAGCGTCCCGTCGCTCACGGCAACGCCTACATTCACTCGACGTTTAACAACACGATTGTCACGATCACTGACCCGCAGGGCAACGCTCTGTGCTGGGCCAGTGCTGGTCACGTGGGGTTCAAGGGAAGCCGAAAGGGCACCCCGTTCGCCGCTCAGCTCGCCGCGGAAAATGCTGCGAAGAAGGCGGGCGCTCACCAGATGAAGTCGGTGGACGTGTACGTCTCCGGCCCCGGTGGTGGACGTGAAACGGCGATCCGCTCGCTCCATGCGAATGGTCTGGAAGTGAAGTCGCTCCGCGACGTCACCCCGGTTCCGCACAATGGTTGCCGCCCCCCGAAGAAGCGCCGCGTCTAAGCGCCTGACCCCTCTCCACAAGGATTACGATGCCCCATATTCAGACCCTCGAACTGGAACACGATTACGCAAAGTTTGTGCTGGAGCCGCTTGAGCGCGGTTACGGCCAAACCATTGGCAATGCTCTTCGCCGAGTGTTGCTGAGCTCGATTGCCGGCGCCGCTGTCAACGCGGTTCGCATCGAAAAGGTTTTCCATGAGTTCGCAGCGATTCCTGGTCTGAAGGAAGACACCACCGAGTTTCTGCTCAACCTCAAGGACATCGCGATTGCGGTGGATCCGGATCTGGAGCTTCCGGAAGAGATCATTCTCAAGATTGATGTCACCGGGCCCGGTCGGGTGACCGGTGCAGACATTGTCTGCCCCGACGGTGTTGAGATTGTGAATCCTGAGATGTACCTCGCGACGATCAGCGAAAAAGGCGCGACCCTGACCGCTGAACTGTACGCGAGCATCGGCACCGGATACGTTCTCCCCGAGAAGCAAGAGAAGTACAAGGGCATGATCGGCATCCTCACCATGGGAAGCCAGTACACCCCGGTCAAGAAGGTCAACTACACGGTCGAAGCGACTCGTGTTGGCCAACGGATCGACTACGAGCGACTGGTGCTCGAAGTCTGGACGAACGGAGCTCTGCCGCCGAACGATGCGGTGACCCAAGCTGCTCAGATCCTGGATCGATACTTCCGCATGTTCTTCGACCTCGGTCGACCGAGCATGGAGGACGTGTTCATCGACACCAGCGACGCGGCCGAAGAGCTGACCAACGTCCCTGACATCAAGATTGAAGAGCTGGATTTGAGCCAGCGCACCTTTAACTGCCTCCGACGTGCAGGCATCCTGAACCTTCGGCAACTCGCCCTGGTGACGGAAGCCGATCTGAACGGAATTCGTGGCTTTGGTAAGAAGTCTCTTACCGAGGTGCGCGACAAACTGGAAGAGCACGGAATCGAGCTGAAGCCGAGCAAGGGCGGATACATCAGCATCGACTCCCTGGAGGACGACGACTTCTAAGTTCGGCAAGCTCTGCCCACGACAACGATTTAAGGAACCAGTATGCGACACAAGATCGACCGACGAAAACTAGGCTTGCCGAGCGATCAGCGGCGAGCTCTGCTCACCAACCTGGCTCGCCAGTTTGTGCGGCACGGCTATGTTCACACCACGGTGGGACGCAGCAAGGAACTCCGCAGAATTGTTGAGCAGCTGATCACCCTGGGCAAGCAAGACACCGTGACGGCGCGCCGAGAGGCCCGCAAGATCCTCGTGGGTCACAGCAAGAGCTCCCCGAAGCCGATGAAGGCTCTGGCCGGCAAGACCGATGCGGAGAAGCTCCAAATCCTGCAAGATCGCAGCCTGATCAACGGCGAAGACCTGGTGGCTCACCTGTTCAACAACGTGGCTCCTCGGTTCAAGGATCGCAACGGCGGCTACACCCGCCTCACTCGCACCGGCGTTCGCCGAGGCGATGCGGCTCCGACGGCTGTTCTTGAGCTTGTCGACTAAACGAATTCGATTCGTCGTCGCTTACGACGGCACTGACTTCTGCGGCTGGGCGCCGCAGGCCGGACAGAGAACTGTCCACCGCACATTGACAGAGGGAGTTCGCCAGGTCTCGGGCGAGGATGTTGAGATCACAGGTGCCAGCCGCACAGATAGCGGAGCCCACGCACGCGGACAGGTGTGTCACTTCGACCAGAAGATTGACATCCCCGCCGAGCGATGGCCTCGTGCGATCAACCAGGTTCTGCCTCGCGACCTCACGGTTCTGCGAGCAGATGAAGTTCCGAACGACTTTCACAGTCGCTTTTCGGCCCAAAACCGATTCTATCGCTTCCGCATTATGATGGGCGATCGGGATCCGCACCGCATGCGCTACACATGGTTCTATGGGAAGAATCTTGATATTGCCGCCATGCAGGCCGGAGCCGCTCGTCTGGTGGGGGAACACAACTTCTTGGCCTTCAGCCAGTTGCTTGAGCCTCATCAAACCTCTGTGCGCACTTTGTACAAAGTGGATGTCCGCCACGTGCGGGATGAAGTCTGGATTGATGTGGTCGGTACGGCATTCGTTCGAGGCATGATGCGACGGATAAGTGGAAGTTTATGGGAGATCGGGCGCGGAAAGTACGCGCCAGATTGGATTGATGATCTCCTGGCCCAGCGCGATCGTGCGCAGATTAAGTGGCCCACCTTGCTCCCCGCCTGCGGGTTGACTTTGATGAAAGTCAAGTACGGAAGGCACCCTCGTGACCATAGAATTTTCCCTTCGCTTGCGGAGGGGATACGGGAAGATAACGATGAATAGAACGACAACAGCCAAGCCGGAAACGGTGGTTCACAAGTGGCACGTCGTGGATGCAACCGGCATCCCCGTCGGTCGCTTGGCCGCGCAGGTCGCGCAGATTTTGCGGGGCAAGCACAAAGCAGACTTCACTTATCACGTCGACAACGGCGACTTCGTCATTGTCATCAACGCGGATAAGGCTATCCTCACCGGCTCCAAGGGTAAGGAACTCATCTACTGGCACACGGGCTGGCCGGGCGGACTCCGCAACATCAGCCGCCAAGATATGCTGGAAACCAATCCGGTTCGCTTGATCGAAAAGACGGTCTGGGGCATGTCGCCCAAGGGCCGACTCGGTCGACAGAGCATCAAGAAGCTCAAAGTGTATTCCGGCCCGGATCATCCGCACGCCGCTCAGAACCCCCAACCGCTCAAGGTGACCAAGTAAAACGTTATGCGACCTTCTAACCCGAATCAGAATTACGGAACTGGCCGCCGCAAGAGCGCGGTTGCCCGCGTGTGGATCGAGCCAGGTGAAGGCCTGATCACGATCAACGATCGCGACTTCAAGGCTTATCTCTGCCGTCCCGTCCTCGAGATCCTCGTCAAGAGCCCGCTGGTGGCCCTGGCGATTGATGGCAAGTTCAACGTCCGCGCCAAGGTCAAGGGCGGCGGTGTTGTCGGCCAAGCCGGTGCGGTCAAGCTCGGCATCTCCCGCGCCCTCGTGGCCCGCGACGAGAATCTCCGCAAGGAGCTTCGAGCCGGTGGATTCCTGACGCGAGACGCTCGTGTGAAGGAACGCAAGAAGTACGGTCGAAAGAAGGCCCGCCGCGGCTTCCAGTTCGTCAAGCGCTAAGGCGCCTGATTCGGTTCGGTTTCCTGTCTGGAGAAGATGGGAAACCGGTCTTCCCGAAACAATTCACCCCTGGTCTCACGTCGAGCCAGGGGTGATTTGCTTAGCAAAACTCGCCAAGGTGCTAAACGCGCATGGAATCCGGGAGCTTAGCGAGAGTGTCCTTGACCTGCGCTTCGGAGAGCACGGTGGCTCCTTCGGCGGTGAGGATGCACACGCTGGGAGTGGCCCGGCGGGAGCCTCCGGTGGCGGAGTCCATCTCGGCGGCAAGATCGAGCATGGTAAGAGCATCGACCAGCACGTCCTCCTGAGGACGGGTGCGCCACGGGCCTTTCACTCGGGCGATGTATTCAAAAACGCCTCGAATGCGCTCGGAGCCGGAGCCGGCGGTAGCGTAGTCCGCGCCCATGAATCGGGCCCCGGCGGTATCGAAGAAATAGACTCCGAATTCGCCCGACTTCTTGTCGTGCGCGGCGGCAATCGGGAGGAAAACGCCTCCTTGCATCGCCATCGGCAGATTTCCGGCAAGTGCCCGAGAAATCTCCATCAGCTTGCCTTCCATCGAGATTTCGAACTGATTCAGCCGCTCGTAATACTTGAAGGCGTGCTTCAGATAACGGCAGACCTCAATCGACCGAGCGTAGGCTCCGCTGATCGCCACGACGGTTTGGTCGTCGAGGATCTCGATCTTCTCGGCGGCCTCGTACATGATAAGGTTCCCCATCGTGGCCCGTCGGTCAGCGACCACGACGGCTCCGCCATCGAACAGCAACGCCATGACGGTGGTGCCATGCACGTGCTCCTCAGGTGCCGGGATTGAGCCAAGATCGAAACCCACCAACTCCGCGAAGTCCTCGGGAGGGCGGACGCCAATCAAGCGCTGGTCGCTCATTGACCAGATCGCTGGCGGTACTTCTTCGCCTGGTCGGGGTCGACATTCTTCATCCGCTTCAGGAGCTCGTTCGGCACCGTGGGGCGGGTGATGTCGGGTTTGCTGGGGCCATCGCCATCGCCGAGCTTGCGCTCGGGAGATTCCGGCTCGCGTTGAGTTTGTCGGTCGGCACTGATCATGAGGTTTCGTGGGCCGCATTCGCAGACCGAATCGCGGCGATGAAGTCTGTGACTGATTCTACGCCGAGGCTCGCTGGATCGTAGCGGAGATCGGGCAACAAGGGCACGGTGACAAGGTCATCCCCCACCGAAAACGTGATGTTCGACCAGGTGAGTGTTCGGATCTGGGGGGCAAACTTCTCGACGGCGAGGCCGCGCACGTGCGCACGCCCCATTTCAAACGACTGGGTTTCGCGTTCGAGCACGTCCTCCAGGGGCACCTCAGCCTCCACCTCGCCCGCCTCGACCAAGCCGAAATAGAGTCCATCTTCGCGGTCGAGTAGGTGATACGCCAGATCCAGCGACTGCAGCGACGGGTCGAACCAACTCATCCCTTCGGCTTCGCGGAATTGGTCGAGGAGCCAACGCTTGGCTGCCCAATCCACGTGGCGACGAAACTCATCCGGCCGCGCGACGCGATCTTCGAGGAGCTGGCGCGTCTCGCGTGACACGTCCTCCAGCTCCTCGTCGCCATGATCGAGCTGGTCAAAGGCGTCCAGATAGCTCTCCAGAACCTGGCGGGGGGTGGTCCAGTTCATTCCCTCGAGCACGATGCGTCCCTCTCCGTCGGCATCTCGGCTGGTGAGCTGGAATGATTCAGCAGGGTCGGGGATGCGCCAGGTGGGAACCATCCCGGCATCCAGCAGATGCAAGGCGATCTTCACGAGCCCGACTTTGCGTCGGGTGGCCGAGGGGATCAGATTGGCATCGCCGCAAATCACGTGGAGCCGGATCCACTGATCGGGATCAGCGTGGGGTTCATCACGTGTGTTGAAAACCGGTCGCCGGGCAAGGGTCTCGAGGTTATAAGCCTCTTGCATGAAGTCCGCCCGCGCGCTCAGCTGGTAGCGAACCGGCCCCTTGGCTTCAGAGCCGACCTTGCCGACGCCACAGACCACCTGACGCGCGATGAGGAGAGGGGTCAGGGCTTCGTAGAGGGCAGCGAAACTGTGAGCACGTGGCACCAGGAAACTTTCGTGGGTGCCATAGCTCGCACCGTGATAGTCCGTATTGTTTTTGTAAACCCGAACATCGCGCTCGATACGCTCGGCAAAGGCTCGCGCGGCTTGCAGCACCAGCCTCTCTCCCGCAAGATCGTGGAGCATGAGTTCGCGGAGCGAGAAACACTCCGGCGTGGCGTATTCCGGATGACCGTGATCGTTGTAGAAGCGGGCTCCGTTAGTCAGTACTCGGTCGCTCCGCTCCTCGGCGGCGGGAGGCCTCGCGCGTCCTTGGTCGAATCGGGCGTCGTTGGCATCGTAGGCCAGAGCCTTGACATCAAATCCTCGCAAGTCATGACGAGGTGATTCGTAGCGGTAGTCCCAAAGCGAGAGGCCTCCGCCCGGGAATGCCCGGACGAAGGCCATGGAGTCGTCAATTTGATCGTGGACGGAGCGACCCTCGACAGTAAAACCGTATTCGGTTTCAATACCGGCGAGGATCGACCGCATTACTTCGCGAAGACGGCGAAGCTTCCCGAACCCACAAAGCCTGCTGGCGGTGTGGTGAAGGTGAAGTCGCCATCCTTGATCACTCCACCTGTGACGGTGAAGTTGGTCAGGGTTCCCGTGACCTTGCCGTTCTCGGTACCGTTATCCAGCTGGTCGGCACTCCAGAGCTCGACCGTGCCGCTGGTGGTTCCGACAAGCGTGGCTCGACCAATCCAAATCTTAGAGATGGTGTTACCGCTTCGGTTCCAGGCCACGACTTGGTGTTGGCCATTGGCTCGGGTCGTCGGGAAGATGACCATGTTGTTCGCGCCAAGGTTCTTCAGAACCTCGTTGCTGTCGCGCCAGAGACCTTGGAGGGCACTGATCTGCACGACTGCGGGCGGAATCACTGACGGATCCGGCTCAAGAACCGTGTAGGTTCCCGGAGCAGTTCCGTCCGGCAGGACGACCGGGTTGGTGAGAACGCCGGACTCGATGAAGCCGGGGTTGATGATGTCGAACGAACCCACGGTTCCGACGCCATTTGCCAGACCCCAAGCATCGCCTGTCAGCATCAGCTTGGTGGCGTTGCCGCCGCCTTGCATCTGCGGTCGCTCGCCGGCGGGCACTCCGCTCAGGTCAAAGCTGACCATGTCGCTGAAGTAGCCATTGATGGCGGGCTCGACGTCAAGGAAGTTGTCTTCGTTGAAGAGAGTTTGATCGAAAACGAGGTTGTTTCCGTCGTGGAACAGAGCCGCATCGTTCAGGAAGACCTGAATCGTCGACTGTCGGCCCCGTGCCAGAGGCACCGAAACCGGGATGTTCGGCAACACGAACGACCCTTGGAACAGAGGATCAAACGAACCGTTCGTTTGCTCTTCGACGAGTCGCCAGACTTCGGATCGAAGCTGGGTGTATCGCGCCGCAGCCACGCCAGTCGGGAGCGTGTGCCCAAATGCGTATTTGTTGACGGTGTATCCGTCCAACTTAACGTTCACGCCGTCAAGGGTTCCTTGAACGGTGCCAGGGATCTGGTCGGTATCGCCGGTCGCCAATCGGATGTTGTTCAGCTTCGCGTATTGCGAGCCGGCAGCGCGTCGCTGTTGGCCCGAAAGATACACAACACGAACGTCCGAAGAGTCGCTGGGTAGTTCAACACGCGGAACAGAACGGACGGCGCCCGTTGTTCCACCACTCGTTGATCCACCGCCCGTTGTCGGGCCGGCTCCGGTCGTTCCAGTTCCCAGTCCGCTACCGCCTGCGCATCCGACGACTACCGCACCGGCGGCAAAGAAAATCCACCACTTCCTCAAGTCAAACTCCTGTCTCGCGAGAGCAGTACGGGCAAACATTGTGCCAGGCACACGTGACCCCCGTTGCACTCGGGTCATAGACTACACCAATGGACGCCCGAATGTCGCGCCTTCGTTCAAGGAAGCGGGCGAAATCATGCGATTCTTCGGTGCTTTCGAGGGTTTCGAGGCTTTTCCGAGCCGCTAGGCGGCATATCGGTCGGCCCGACCCGCTGCCGCCGCGAGTTCCCCAGCAAGGCTGACCAGGGCTGTTTCATCCAGTCCGACATCGGTCAAGCAGTGGGGAGGCATCGCCGCAGGGGCGTTGGCAAAGCCGAGTGTGCATCCCACCTGATGGCTCACATTGGCTGAAATCCGAACGGCTGAGATGACTGGGTGAGAAATAAAGCCCTCGAAGTGATGCTGAGCGGCGGTTTGCCAAACTGCATCCGGCGCTGTGAGCGTCATCAGGAAGGTCGAGCCGACCTCTTGATGATCGAATCCAAACTGTCTTTGCTCCAGAGTTTCTAGCGACATCGCGCTGCCCATCAGCATTGCAGGGAACTGGTTGTAGTCATCGAACTTCGCGTGGGCGAGAAGCGGAATTCCGATATCGTGAAAAAGCCCTGCGAGGTAGAAAGTGAGTTCTGGCATCCCGTGGTGCCGCGCGATGCTCCGAGCTCCGGCAGCCGTGGCCATGCTGTGACGGAGAAACTCTTTGTGGCTGATCTCAGATCCCCGCAGCAGGGCACGCGACATGCAATCGAGAGCCCCCATCATGCAAATTTCCCACGCCATCGGGCTTCCAATGGCATCGAATGCCTCGCGCAGGCTTGGGAACGAGACGGGCTCACCGGTATAGAGCCCCGTTTGGAGCCCTGCTTCGATAGTGCGGCTGAGCTCTGGGGAAGGAACAACGAGACGCGAGAGCATGGCCGGCGAAATCTGCTCGTTTAGCAAGATCGTCGTGACCTTGTTTGCTATCGAGCTGATGACCTTGTTCTCCAGCCCTTGAATGACGACGCCCCGAAGGGCATTCTCGCCAGTTCGCGTATCGCGATGAATCATAGTTTCCCCGTAACACGAGCACTCGCGCGCCCGCAGCTTGATTGTCGGTGGAATTGCATCGATACTTCTGTTAACGTTTGTGAGGTCTAGGCGAAAAGCAGACGGTTCGGTACACTGCCAGCCTATGAGACGTACCGGGCTGCTCGACCTCAATGAAGCAGTCCAAAATCCCGGCAAACGGCTTCAATTTGAAGTCAACACAGTGCTTGCCAGCGAGGAAGACCTCGATCTGGTGGAGGCTGTGACGGGCACGTTAGAGGCGGTGAGTACCGGAAACGCGCTGCTTTTGAAGGGAGATTTCCGCGCGAAAATTGTCCTGGAATGCGCAAGGTGCACCGAGCCCCTCACCCTTGATTTGCCCTTCACCATGGAAGACGAGTTTGAAGTGGAGGGAATCCCCAGCAGCTACGCCTCGGATAGTTACGCTCAGGTGGTGTGCGATGAGATCTACCAGCTCTTCGACAAAAACGCCCTGCACCAGGACACCTATATTCGCCAGGGATTGATCGTGAGTTTGCCGCTCCAGCCGATCTGCAGCTTTGGATGGGATGGAAATTGCCCGAATGCCAAACCGGAACTCTTTATCAGCGGCGATGAGCCCCATGGGCGTCCGGAGATGCTCAAGCTTGAACAATTTCGCACTGCAGACGAGGGGAAAGAGTGAAGATTGCCGTTGACGGGATGGGGGGAGACTATGCTCCGGAGCCGGTCGTTCATGGCGTCCTGAACGTTGCCTCGCAAATCCGGGGCGAGATCATCCTCGTGGGAGACATCGAGCGGATGAACAAATTCATTCCCGCTTCCGGCCTTCCTAAGAACGTGACCCTGCGCCACGCGAGTCAGGTGGTGGGCATGGATGAGAAGCCGACCACGGCTCTGCGCACGAAGAAAGACTCCTCGATTTCGGTCTGCGCGAAGATGGTGAAGGATGGCGAGGCTCAGGCCTTCGTCTCGGCGGGAAACACCGGTGCCTGCTCAGCCGCAGCCCTGCTCAGTTGGCGACAGATTGGCGGGGTGCATCGTCCGGCCATCGCCCAAGTTTTTCCGAACAAGCACGGTCGATTCTTGCTTCTCGACGCGGGCGCGTCCCCCGATGTCGACCCCGAGCACTTGGTGGAGTTTGCTCTCATGGGGCGATCATTCGCGGAAAAGGTGATGGGCCGGAAGAATCCCAAGACCCACTTGCTCAACATCGGTGAAGAGCCCGGCAAGGGTAATCAATTTGCGAAGTCAGCATACGAGTTGATGAGTCAGCATGCGTGGTTCGCCGGCAACATCGAGAGCAAAGATGTATTCCGGAAAGAGGTGGATGTCGTGGTATGCGACGCCTTCACTGGCAATATCATGTTGAAGGCTTGCGAAGGGGTGGCGGAGTTCATCATGGATGAAATTCGGGGCGCGGTGCCGGGCTGGCCAACGAAAGCCCTTTTCCTCCCAATGCGTACGGCGATGCGTCCGCTCAAGGCGAAAATTGACTACGCCGAATATGGCGGATCGCCTTTGCTGGGAGTGAATGGAATTTGCGTCATCGGCCACGGGCGTAGCAATGCGCGGGCGATTGAGAATGCGATTTTGAATGCGGCGATCGCCGTTGAAGCTGACCTCGTGGAGACGATTCGAGCATCCATTGCCCGCGATCTGCCACAGTCAGGAAAGGAACCTGTTTCACCATGAAGCGAGCTGTTATCCAGGGAACCGGCCACGGTGTTCCGGAGAAAATTCTCACCAACTTTGATCTCGAGAAAATCGTCGAAACGAGCGACGAGTGGATCATGCAACGCACGGGAATTCGCGAGCGGCGGGTCTGTCTCGACGAAGAAGCGGCCAGCGATCTAAGCGTGTGGGCAGCCGAAGAAGCCCTGAAAAACGCAGGAATGACGGCGGATGAGATCGACATGGTGATCCTCTGCACGGTCTCCAACGATTTCTACTTCCCCAGTACCGCCTGCTTGGTTCAGGATCGAATCGGGGCACGGCGGGCCGCTGCATTTGACCTGGGCGCGGCATGCGCTGGGTTCATTTATGGGATCTCCACCGCCTCCGCGATGATCGAGGCGAACCACCACAACACGGTTCTCGTGATCGGAGTGGACACTCTCTCCAAGTTCCTTGACTGGACAGATCGCACAACGTGTGTTCTGTTTGGCGACGCCGCCGGGGCGGTGATTTTGAAGGGCGAAGAGAACACAGATCGCGGCGTGATGAAAACTGTTCTGTTTTCCGACGGAGGCGGAGGTCACCACATTATCTTGGAGCAGGGCAAGAGCCGGTTCCCTATTGACAGCCCGCATTCCTTTGGCCGAGGCGACTCGATCTACATGAACGGTGCTGAGACGTATCGCTTCGCGGTGAACGCGCTCGGGGATGCCTGCGAGAAGGTTTTGGCCGAAAACGGCCTGACGGCGGCTGATGTGGATCTCTTTGTTCCCCACCAGGCCAACATCCGAATCATCGAGAGTTCGGCCAAGCGGATCGGGCTCGACGAAAGCAAAGTGTTCCTGAATATCGAAAAATACGGAAACACTTCGGCGGGCTCCATTCCTCTGGGGCTTTACGAGGCAGAGAAGTTTGGCCGACTGAAGAAAGGCGATCTGGTGATGACGGTCGGATTCGGAGCGGGCCTCGTGTGGGGCGCGAACTTGATTCGGTGGTAGGACTCGCCTTTTCCCGCCAAAGTTGATTCACCTCCCCTACGGGGAGGTGTTTTGCTTGGGCTCTCCGGAAAAAATGCGGAAGAGTCCTATCCCCCTTGACAGACCCCCGGGTCGGCGTGTGACAATCCCCAACCGTTCGACGCGGAGGCTCGCACCCGACCGCAACGGACTTGTGACAGACAATGAATCGCAGCTCAGATCCCGGCAAAGCCGGTGACCAACCAAGACATTTCAGTCATTCCTGAGCGCCGCTCTCCGAAGCCGCGCTCTCGAGAAAGACTCTCGACATGAGCGTGGGACGCTTCGGATGAACTCCATCCCAATCTTCCCCTTGACCTAACCAGCACTGGCCGTTCCGGCAAGCTGTTGACAATTTGGGCCCGTGCGGGCCGAAGGCTTGAGGTTATCGATAGGAATCGAACCCCCCTCAGCGCCAAACCCTTGTCCGCACACCCTGTTTTCAGGCTTGTCTTCGGGATGGGACCGCAGTCCAGTGCCGACCAGTTGAATTGTGCGGGCCGTTGAGCTCGGGTTATCGACACTCTTTCAAGGTGACGGGTCTACGACCCGCTCCGAGTTCGCCCTTTGTCCGCACTTGACCCAATCATGCAGAGGCCACTTTGACCTCTTGCCCTGCCGATTTGTGCCTGGTGACCGCAAGCGCCGGACTGGTTCGGCAGAGCAAGGGGAGAGGGCAACCTCTCGGGTTCAGCCTCGCAAGGGGAGGAGGCTGGATCCCTTCGACACTCGCCCGTACACAAAACGACGGGCCGGACATTCCCAAGGAGAAAACAGAGCCATGAGGTTCAGCAAGCATTTGATGCGAAAGAGGACACCGCAATCCGCGCCGATCATCGGAGCGGGTCAGGTGCGGAACGACGCGGGCGGCCACGTGTGGGCCGTCGACCGGTGGGCACTGCTCGAACGGTTCCTGATCTTGGGAACCGAAGGCGGAACCTATTACGCGACCGAAGAACGAGCGACGAAGGAGAGCGCAGAAAACCTGAGCGAACTCCTCGCCGAGGATGGTCCCCGGGCGGTTGAGGTCATCACCAGGATCTCGCGTCAGGGACGTGCGCCGAAGAACGGCCCGGCTCTGTTCTCTCTGGCTCTGGCGGCGAGCATCGGAAACGATGAGACTCGGCATGCCGCATACGCGGCTTTGCCGGTCGCGGCGCGAACCGGAACCCACCTGTTCCAGTTCATCGCGGAATCGGAAGAGCTGCGCGGCTGGGGTCGAGGGCTCCGACGTGCGGTCAGCGAATGGTACAACGCTCGGGAAATCGATGACCTGGTTTACCAAGTCACGAAGTACCGGAATCGGGAGAAGTGGACGCACGCCGATCTCGTGCGCTTGGCTCACCCCAAGCCGGCAAGCGCGGAGCACGGCGCGGTGTACCGGTGGTTGCTGAACGGCGAACTCTCGGTTCCGATCCCGCGTCTGGAAGCGTTCGTGCGCCTGCAGGCCGAGAGCGACCCGGTGGAGGCGGCACGCCTGATTCGGGCGTTCGATCTCCCACGGGAGACCGTTCCGAACGAGCTCGCGACCCATCCGATCGTGTGGGAAGCTCTTCTGGAGAAGATGCCGCTGACTGCGATGCTGCGGAATCTCGCGTCGATGACCCGGTATGGGTTGCTGACGCCGGGCTCAGAAGCGTCTCGGCACGTGATTTCCGCTCTCACGGATCCGAATCGGCTCCGCGCGGCGCGGATTCACCCGGTTGCGATCTTGATCGCTCTGGCCACCTACGAGCGCGGAAGCGGGCGTCGGGGTCAGGAATGGATCCCCGTTCCGGCGATCCTGCAGGCTCTGAACGAGGCGTTCCACCTGGCTTTCGAGTCTGTGGTGCCGACCGGAAAGCGCCTCCTGATTGGCCTGGACATCTCGAGTTCGATGAACTGGTCGATGATCTCCGGATCTGGCCTGAGCGCAGCAAAGGCCGCGGCGGCCCTGAGCCTGGTCACCCTGGCTCGAGAAGAGAGCGCGCAAGTGCTTGGGTTCTCCGACCGGTTGGTACCACTCGGCCTCCACGGTGGAATGACCATCACCGAGGTGATGGAGCGGGCAGATCGGGCCAACTTCGGCGCGACGGATTGCGCTCTGCCGATGATCTGGGCAAATGAGAGTCGGCAGGAGATTGATGCGTTCGTGATCCTGACTGACAGCGAAACTTGGTACGGCGACCGCCACCCGAGCGAGGCTTTGGGTGAGTATCGTCAAACCATGGGGATCGACGCCCGCCTGATCGTGGTTGGGATGACGGCCAACCAGTTCAGCATCGCGGATCCGAGGGATCCGGGCATGTTGGATGTCGTTGGATTCGATCCGGCTGTTCCGCGCGTGATGGAGCAGTTCATTCGCGGCGAACTCTAAGCGCGGATGTCTGCGAATAGACAAGCCCCCGAGAGAGAGCTTCTCGGGGGCTGTATTTTCGTTGTGGCAACCGTGCTTTACGGGTTCGCTTTTTGGGCGTCGCTGAGAATTTGGCGAAGATCGAGCATGTAGCCGGAGTTGCCGCCAGCGACGGCCGGCATCTTGCCATCCCACTTCTCGATCCACTCGCGGGCGATGACCAGTTCGCCTCCGTTGGCTTGCAGGGCCTGAGCATTGAGCTTCGCGGCCTCTGCTTCACCCTGGGCCTGAGCGACCTTGGTCTGCTTTTCCAGCTCAGCGCGCTGAAGTACGAACTTCTGTTTTTCCGCTTCCTGTTGAGCGATGGTTTTCTGTTCAATCGCCTTGTTGAACTCCTCGGAAAATTCGAAGTTTGTAATCGAAAGTCCGCCCGGATCGACGATCAGGTAGTACTTGGCGAGTCGCGCGGCGATTTGCTGCTCGACTTCGTTCTTCACCTTCTGCCGCTGCCGGATCAGATCTTCAGCGGTGTATTGCGCGGTCACGACCTTGATGGCTTCCTGCACCGAGGGGGCGATGATCCGGCTTTTGAAGTCCGTGCCGACTTCCTTGTAGAGATCCGAGGCCTTGGCCGGGTCGAGTCGGAAGTTGAGGGCGAGCGAAGCGGTGACGGGCTGCAGATCGCGCGAAGCGGCGGTCGCTTGGCTTTCTTCCTTCTGCGTACGAACCTCCATCAAGGCAATTCTCTCCATTCCCGGGGCGAGGAAGTGCATGCCTTCCGGAACTTGGTCGACAGCGGCACCAAGGCGCAGCTTAATACCGGTGTAGCCCGATTCGACGATGACGACAGAGGCACTCATGACGCCGATCAGGGCGACGAAAGGCCCGCCGAACATCATGAGGCTGGCGATCGGTTTCGCCTGAGGATTCTGCTTGATGTTGGCCCTTAGCGCAAGGCCAACGAAGAAGATCACGATTCCAATGAATGCTAATCCCATTGTTTTCTCAAAGACGAGCGATCTCGTCTAATGGGAGTACGAAACAAGATTGCATGGGGTTGAACTGTAGCCATCTCAATACAGGTTCTTCGCTGAAAAACCTACGCCCCCAGTAGCGGAATCTGCCTCGCGACGACTTTTAAGCTCGCTATGACAGAACGCTCAACGGGGCCAAACCAGGTCGCTGTGTCGGGGCGGCGACCAGTTCTCCAAACGCGACCCCGTCTCGCTCGTCCTCGATCCGAACCCATTGGAGGGTCTTGCTGAGTTCGGGTGCCCCGGCGAATCGAACGGTGAGCCACTGATCCGAGTTGCCTTCCAAGAGCCCGCCGCGCTCCTTACCCTCAACCAAAACGCGTACCGTCTTGCCGAGGAACCGCCGGACTTCCGCGCGGGCCGTTTCCTGGGTGATCTCGGTGAGCCGGAGGGCGCGGGCTTGCTTCTCCTGCGGCGACACGGGGTCGCCCCACTGATCGGCCGGAGTGCCGAAACGGGGGCTGAACCGGAAAACGTGTGCCTTCAGGTAGCCGACTTCTCGGCAAACATGCACCGAACTCTCAAATCGCTCCTCGGTTTCGGTAGGGAAGCCGACCATGATGTCGGTGGTGATCGTTCCCTCGGGCAATTCTCGACGAACCTTCGCGCAGAGGTCGAGATACATCGCCTGATCGTAGCGGCGATTCATGTCTTTGAGCACCCCAGAATCCCCGCTTTGCAGAGGAATGTGGAAGTGCGGCACCACGCACCCGCTCTTCGCCAGATCGATGATCGGATCCGTGACCTGGTGCATTTCGATGCTGCTGATGCGGAGCCGCGCGAGTCCACTTTGCTCGGCAAGAATCGTGACCAGCTCTTCAAAGCTCTTGCCCTGACTTCCCGATTCCGGGCCGTAGGCTCCGATGAGGACTCCCGTCAGGATCGCTTCGTGATAGCCCACGCTGGCGATTCGCTGGGCTTCTTCGAGAACCTCGTACCAAGGCCGGCTGACCATCCCGGGGCGCGTGTAAGGGATGCTGCAGTAGCTGCACATCACGCTGCATCCGTCTTGGATTTTCAGGGTGGCTCGGGTGCGGCCCTTGGGGGCTTCGTTGGTGCTCGGGGCGGGCTCGGCCTTCACCCAATGCTCCAAACTCGGTTCGGCTCGGAACAGGTGCTGAAGGGTGTGGAGCTTCTCCGGATTCGGCACTACGACGTCGCCGAGGTCGCCCCCGTCGGATCGATTCAGACTCATTTGGGCCGCGCAACCCGTCACCACAACCTTCGCCTGAGGATTGGTGCGTTGCGCCTTGCGAATCGTGTACCGACTCTTGCTCTCGGCCTGACTGGTGACGCTGCAGGTGTTGATGACATAGACATCCGCCTCGGCATCGAACGGCACAATGCGGAATCCCGCCCCGGAAAAGCTCTCGAGGATCTTTTGGGTTTCGTATTGGTTGACCTTGCAGCCAAGCGTCGTGAAGGCGGCGGACGGCATCTGGAGGTTCTATGGTACTCGCTTGCCGGATTTCTTCGGTCGGACGCAGGGCGAAGCACCGTGCCAGAATAAGACCCGCCCGATGCGCACTGCCATCGAATCCCTTTGGACACGCAAGGGGCTCGGAGCCTGGCTCCTGAGCCCGCTCGCCGGGTTGTATCGACTGGGCTGGACAACTTATCTAGGCATCTACAAACTCGGCTTGAAGAAGGCGTATGTGCCGACGGTTCCCGTCGTCGTGGTCGGAAATCTGACGGCGGGAGGATCGGGGAAGACGCCTGTGGTGATTGCTCTGGCGGAGGGGTTGCAGGCGCGCGGCGTTAAGGTGGTTCTGGGGGCATCAGGGTATGGGTCGCCGGCTCAGCACGAGGCACAAGTTGCTCCAGACGGGCCCCTGAATGCCGCCGAATGGGGTGATGAGCCGACTCTTTTGCGCCATCGTCTTCCTTCGGTACCGATGATCGTGGGCCGGGATCGAGTCGCCGCCGCGAAGCTCGCCGAGACGCACTTTCCCGATCATCTCCTGCTCATGGATGATGGGTTCCAGCATCTGAGGCTCAAGCCAGGGGCCAGCTTGCTGATTGAGCCTGATCTGCCGAATGACTTTTGCTTCCCCGCAGGCCCCTATCGTGAGCCGAAGAGTCTGGGTCACCCTCGTGCGACGGTGACCATCCGGTACGGGAAGGATGTCCACCGCCAGTCCTTGAGCTTCGTGGGCATCGATGGGCTACCCGTGGGGGCACCGGGCGAGGCCATCGCGCTCTGCGCGATTGCTCATCCCTCGCGGTTTCTCGCCAGCTTGCGGGAGGCTGGCGTTGCGATCCGCCACGAGGCGATCTACACCGATCACGACCCTCTGAGTCACGCGGGCTTGTGGGATACACTCCCCGCAGGATTGCCCGTCGTGGTGACGGAGAAGGATTTTGTCAAACTTCGCGCCCGGCCCGATCTGGGAGTCCGGGAACTGGTCGTCGCCCGGCTTTCCGTCCGCATTGATAACCTTGACGCCTTGATGGATCAACTTCTGGCTGCCGCCCGCCCCTCACACACATGAAATCTCGCAAGAAGCAAGTGCTCGGCAAAGTCGCGATCAAGCTCCTCCGAGGGATCAAGCGGCGGCTCAGTGGCAAGTCGCTGGCCCAGGCGTACCGCGAAGGCGAGGGTTTTGGCCGGCTCATCTACCGGCTCGATGCCAAGCATCGCGAGAGGACGCAAGCGAATTTGCGCATGGTCTTTCCCGATTGGCCCGAGAGCCAGGTTCACGAGAACGCAAGGAAGGTGTTCGAGAACTTCGGGCGGTCGAGCGTGGACTTCCTGATTGGGGCGAATCGGACTCTCGCCGAACTCGAAAGTCACATGAGGATCGAAGGGCGCGAGCATCTCGACGCGGGCCTGGCTCAAGGCAAGGGCGTACTCCTGATCACGGGGCACTTGGGGAACTGGGAGCGATGCTCGGCCTGGATGTCTCAAGTGGGATATCCGGTGCATGTTGTGGCCCGAAACGCCGACCAGGACGGGGTCAATCGTATCGTGAACGAGATTCGCGAGGGGCCCGGCACGTCGGTTCTCGCACGCGGAAATGCCGCGCGGGCGATCATGGAAAAGCTGAAGGCTGGCGAAATCGTGGGGATTCTCCCGGATCAGAACGCCGACGATATCTTCCTGCCGTTCTTCGGGTTTCCCGCCGGTACCGTCCTTGGGCCGGGAGTTCTCGCCGAGCGAACCGGGGCGGCCGTGATTCCTGTGGTCTGTGTGTACGAGGGAGACGAGCAGTATCGCTTGACCTTCTACCCCGCCCTCACATCGGTGCCCGATTGCGAAGTGAAGGGTGAGGGAATGATGCGCGCAATCAATACTTGGCTGGAGGATCGCATCCGCGAAACCCCCGATCAATGGCTCTGGATGCACGACCGATGGCGCAACGCTCGGCGGAAGGGTCTGCTTTGAGCGCGCCGCGCGTGCTCATCGTACGGTTTTCCGCGATTGGCGATTGCGTGATGGCGGCCTGGGCGGTTTCGGGGTTGAGGCAGGCCGCTCCGGAGGCTCACATCGTGTGGGCGGTGCAGGATCGGTGTGCGGATGTCATTGCAACTCCCGCGTTGGTCAACGAAGTTGCTATTGTAGATCGGACGGTCTGGAAAAAGCGAAGAAGCGATCCCCGCACTTGGATCGCTCAACTCAAGGCGTTTTCGGCTCTACGAAAGCACAATTTTGAGTTCGGATTTGATCTCCAAGGGCATTCGAAGACGGCGCTTTGCCTCAAGCTTTCGGGGGCGAAGCAGAGGTTCACGAACCGAGGAACCGATGCTCTGGCCAGGCGACTGAACACTTTTGTTGAGTGCGGCGTGAGTCAGGTCCATGAAGCAGAGGCGGCGAGACGGCTCCTCCAAAAAGTCACTGCCTTCGAAAACCCCGTGCTCCCCATCATGCCGGATGTCCTTGCGACAGAACGCCAGGGAGTGACGATCCAGACCGGAAGCGGGCACTGGAAGAAGGCGGTCGCCCCCGAGGTCTGGACGGAGATCGGACGCGGGTTGATCGCCGACGGGATACCGGTCACGATCATCGGTGCGCCAGGGGATCCGGTGCTTGATCTTCCTGGCAGCGTGGATCTTGTCGGCCAACGAGACTTGGTTGGCTCGATGAAAGAAATTGCCTCGTCCCAGGTTCACTTGAGTGCGGATACCGGCTCGGCGCATATCGCCGCCGCCTATGGCGTTCCCACTCTGACCGTCTTCGGATGGACGGATCCCGTGCGATACAAGCCCAATTTTGACCGGGCAGTCGTTTTTCGACCGGAGGGCGGCCCGAGCGCGGTAGATCCCGCCGAGGTCGTTGCCAAAGTCAAGCAGATGATCCAGGAGGGTGCATGAGATTTCTTGTCTCCCGCCTGAGTGCGCTGGGGGATGTGGCCTGTGGTTTGCCCGTCGCGACGGCCCTCAAGCAAGGCCATCCGGGATGCGAGGTCGTGTGGCTTTGCGATCGCCGATTCGCGGGGATTCCGCAGCTTTGTCCGGATATTGACCACGTCGAGGTGCTGGAGAAAGATCCAAAGAAGTGGAAAGCCCAGATGCAGGCTCTCGGCGAGTTTGAGGTCGGCATTGACCTTCAGGGACTGCTGAAATCAGCCCTACCGATCAGCTACGCCCGGTGCAAGCAGAGGGTGGGATACCACTGGCAGCGCGAAGGATCGTGGCTGTTCACCTCGGCGGTGAAGCCAGATCCGAGCTCGATCCACGTGGTCGATCAATACGTGGATGTGGCCCGTGCGGTGGGGGGCATTGCAGACCGTGCGGTCTTTAATCTTGCCCCGAACCCCGAAGATGTCGGTACTGTTCAGGATCTGTTGCCCGATCTCGGGCACCAGGCGGGCAGGCCTCTGGTTCTCGCGAACGCGGGGGCCGGGTGGGGCACGAAGCGGTGGCCGCCTGAACTCTACGCCCGACTCGTGAGGGATTTGGGAGACCGAGTGACCTTTGCTTTTCTCGGCACGGAGGCGGATCGGCCGGCCCTGAACGAGGTGGTTCAGGCGTGGGGAGGTCTCGGGCCAACTGGGATCGGCGCGCCTCTGGACATGCTCGGAAAGACAAACGTCAGGCAACTGGTCGCCCTCATCAGTCTGTGCGACCTGCATGTAGCCGGAGACACCGGGAGCACCCACATTGCCGCAGCCCTCGGACGGCCTTGCATCGGACTCTACACCCTCACGAGGCCAGAGCGATGCTGTCCGTACGGGCAATATGACCGATCGGTCTCAATCGCCTACCCAGACGTATTGAGCCTGGCGCGATCAACTTTGAAGATCACTCCGACGCCATCTGGGGGCTGAACCGCGGGAAGGCGTAGCGCCCGCCGCTGGTGACCTTGCGCGTTCCTGAGCCGTCCGCGCTCACCGTGTAGATGTCCGTGTCGGAGCCTTCCGTCATCAAGTAGACCAGCTTCGAACCATCGGGCGACCAGGAGACGCTGCTGACCGAACCTTGTACGAGAAGCGAACCTTGGCCGCCGCCTCCTTGATCGAACGGCATCACGGCGATTCCGGCCGAAACAAAGTTGCCGTTCTTGTCGACGTTGCCAATGACCACCGCGACCTTCGTGCCGTCGGGCGAGATCGAGAGATCGCCAAAGCTTTGCTCGGCTCCTGCTGGCACGAGGGCGACCGGGATCGCATTCGGCTGACCATCTGCGCTGACCGTAATCTTGAAGACTCCCGATTCGAACGGCTTGACGACCTTGCCGTTTTGGATGAACTGCTCCGGAACTGCAGCCGGATCGCGGAAGTAAAAGCCCTGCACGCTCATGGCGGCAGTGCCTTGGTCATCGACATCAATCACAACGTTTCGGCCACGGAAAATCTCGACGGGTCGCTTTTGTTGGCCTTCGGCGTCCACTCCCAGGCTCTGCAAGATGGCGACATTGTTCTCTTCCTTGCGCATGATCGCAAAGAGAGATTCCCGTCCGGCACCCCATCGAGCAAATTTGAAGCTGTCGCCCAGGTCTCGGTACGTGGACTCCATCGGGCTTTGCGCGCCCGATTCATCCCCGCCCCCTGTGACCAGGTCGCGGGTGGCAGGGGGAAGGATCGTGCTGGTCGCGCCGGTGCGGGCATCGACTTCCAGCACGTTTCCGCCGGAGAGAATCAGGCCGTATTGCTTGGCGCGAGGGTCACTGACGGGGCCAAACCACGGAAGACTCTGGCTACGACTCCCCGCCGTTCTGCGCTCGACAACGTTCGTGCCGGGATTCCAGCGGTGAATCGTGTAGGCCTCAGAATCGCGGGTGCTGGAGAAGAACAGACGGTTCCCATC
Source organism: Methyloversatilis discipulorum (assembly GCA_943371575.1). Taxonomy (GTDB): domain Bacteria; phylum Armatimonadota; class Fimbriimonadia; order Fimbriimonadales; family Fimbriimonadaceae; genus UphvI-Ar2. The sequence continues at coordinate 351,607 of CALRVI020000001.1, forward strand.
CACCGACCACGCGACATCGAGATCGTCAAATTGCTTCTCTGGGTTGGGCGGGGTCTTTTTGTCGCCTTGCTCATCAAACATCACGACTCGACCACCTTCGGCGGTGTATTCGATCGCCGCGACCATGCCGACGGAATCGAACTCTCCCAGGTCAGGATCCTTCGCGAACTCGTGGAAGAGCCGGTAGCCGCCGAACAGGGCGACAATCGTCAAGATGCCGAGGATGAATCGGATGGCGATCTTTTTCTGCATAAATCTCTTCCTAGCAAGTTCGGAAAGGCGAAGCCTATTCCATCAAACGATCTCCGACCTGGAGTCGTGCCCCGTTGGCAAAATCTACCCCGGACATTCGGCCCCGGCCTTGGGGTTGAACTTCGATCAGGTTGAGGGCTCCGGTGGTGAATCCCACAACGAGGTTAGGCTTGGTCATCAGGACTTCGCCGGCTGCGCCGATCACCCCTGGAACGGGGCGACACGCCAGAACCTTGATGGCCCCGATGGGAGCGGAAAGCCAAGCACCCGGCACCGGGGAAAAGGCCCGAAATTTGTCGTAAGCCTCGTTCAAAGTAAGGGTTGAGCGAAGCTCGGCATCGACTTTCTTTACTTTGGGCGCGTGGGATGCGAGCTCGTTTTGCTGAGGGACACGGGGGTGCTTCCCTTGAGCGATCACAGGGAGCCAGCTTTCGGCCATCTCTGCCGCCATGTCGGCGAGTCGCTCGTAAACCGCACCGGCGAGTTCGTGCTTGCCGATGGATGTGCGCTCGGTGGCGATGATATCGCCGGTGTCCATTCCCGCGTCCATCTGCATCAGGGTGACGCCGGTTTCTGTGTCGCCCGCCTCAATCGCCCGTTGGATCGGGGCCGCGCCGCGCCATCGGGGCAACACCGAACCGTGGAGATTGACGCAGCCATGCTTCGGAATATCCAGAAGTGCTTGCGGCACGATTTGCCCGTAGGCTGCGACGACAAAGACATCCGCTTCTTCGGCGCGTAGGAGATCGAGAAAACCAGCCTCGCGGCACTTCTCGGGAGTCTCGACTCGCAGTCCGAGTTCAAGAGCCTTCGCCTTCACTGGGCTCGGTTGAAGTTTCATCCCTCGGCCGGAGGGTCGGTCGGGCTGGGTCACGACCAGGCTCACGCAGGGTGCGAGTCTTTCCAGAGCGGGAACGGCGAACGGGGCGGTACCGAAGTAGACCAGTTTCACTCGTCGCGCTCCCGAGTGGGATCTTGCCAGTGAACGGTCCTTTCGTCGACTTTGTCGATGAAGAGGATCCCGTCGAGGTGGTCAATCTCGTGTTGGACAATCCGTGCGGCGTAGCCGGACATTTCGTAGTTAAGGGGGCGACCCTTGATGTCGTAGGCCTCTACTTCGACCACATCGAACCGCTCCACATCCCCATAGAGCCCGGGGATGCTGAGGCAGCCTTCTTCGCCGATCTGGGTTCCCTCATGCTTGACGATGACCGGGTTGACCAGCACGATAGGCCGTCGCTCCGGGGCGATGACGATGATCCGCTCGCTGACTCCCACCTGAGGAGCCGCGATGCCGACTCCGTTGGCTTTGTTCATGATCCGAACCATGTTCTCGGCGAGGAGCTTGTGGCGATTGGCGAGCTTCGTGACCTCGGCGGCCGTCTTGCGCAGAACCTGCGACGGGATCTTCACAACCGGATGATCCTCGTCGTGAACGTAAAGGTGCTCGAATTCTGCGGGGACGACCACGTCCATTTCGAATCCGATTATGCCCAATTTCGGGGTTGCATCACTGGGAAAGCGGTGTTAGCTCAGATCGGTGTCGGTCTCGAAGGTGAGAACGCGGGGGATTCCGCTGAGGTCAGAGACGCAATCAAGGCATCGCCACCCGTACTCGCTGAAGATGCCAATGACGTCATCCCGCTGTCCGAGCCCGATCTCCACCATGAGGGCGCGGCAGACGAGCACCTGGGGAGTCTCGGCGGCGAGCCTTCGGTAGAAAGCGAGGCCGTTTGCGTCGGCGTACAGGGCCAAACTGGGTTCATATTCCCGGACATCCGGCTCCAGATCATCGGCATGGGAGACGTAGGGTGGGTTGCTGACCACGAGGTCGAAGTAGTTGGCTGGCAGATGCTCGTAGAGATCCGAGCGCACGAAGTTGATGTGAGCTTCGTGTCGAGCGGCGTTGGCCATCGCAATCCGCAGAGCCCGACCCGAAATGTCGACCGCCGTCACGTCAGACATCGGGAGCTCGCAGGCCAAAGTGACGGCAATTGCTCCGCTTCCTGTGCCGATATCAAGGATCGATCCCGTCCATTGCCGGTTGTGGCTCACCGCCAGCAGGGCTCTTTCGACAAGGATTTCCGTATCAGCGCGCGGAACCAAGACGTCGGGCGAGACTTGGAACATGCGCCCATAAAATTCGCGCTGACCGACAATGTAGGCCAAAGGCTCACGCGCTTCCCGGCGAATCAGCATCGGCTCCAGAACCCCGAGAAGAACCTCCCTCTCAGGGTGTGCGAGGACGTACGTGCGGTCTTTTCCGAGCGCATGGGCGGCAAGAACCTGGGCATCAAGGCGCGGAGAATCCACTCCGGCTCGTTCGAGTCGAGCCGTCGCGAGTCGCACCCAGTCGCCCAGGATCATCGTTGCCGCATCATTCATCGCGATTGTTATCCGGAGGACGCCTCCGCAATTCGGTAGGGTTCGAGTTTGCCGCGAAGCTCCGCGACAACATCGGCTTCCAAGTAGATTCCGTCCTCACGGTATTCCTTGGTGATCACCCGACCGTAATCGTAGGCACGTTCGACGAGTTGAGCTTTGTCGTAGGGCACGAGTACCTTCACGCGGCCCAATCGACCGCTCAGCATCACCTGAATTCTCGCCATGAGATCAGGGATCCCTTCGCCCGTGAGGGCACTGATGGCTACTGAATCTTGCCACTCGCTGACGAGTCGCCGGACTTCCGCCGGATTCTCCGCCGCGTCGATCTTGTTGAACACAGTCAGTACCGGGATATCCCCGGCCTTGAGCGATTCGATCGTTTCGAGCACGGCATCCAGCTGCATCTCCCATTCTGGAGTGCTGACATCCACAACGTGGAGAAGAAGATCCGAGTAGATCAACTCTTCCAGCGTGGCGCGGAAGGCAGCCACCAGCAGAGTGGGAAGCTTTCGGATGAATCCCACCGTGTCACTGAGGAAGAATCGGTCGCCGTCGGGCAGATCGATCAAGCGGGTCGTCGGGTCGAGAGTGGCGAAGGGCATCGCGTCCACGAGCACGTCGGTGGCCGCGAGTCGGTTCATCAAGGTGCTTTTTCCGGCACTTGTGTATCCGACAATCGCCACCACGGGATACGGCTGATCCTTGCGGCCCTCGCGTTGGACATCTCGGTGCCGCTTGACTCCTTCGATGTCTTGCTTCAGGCGAGCGATTCGGTCGCGCACCATTCGGCGGTCGCTTTCGAGCTTCGTTTCACCCGGACCGCGCATGCCGATGCCACCGCGCTGCCGTTCGAATTTGGTGTACACACTCATCAATCGAGGCAGTCGGTAGGTGTATTGGGCGAGCTCGACTTGGAGCTGGCCTTCTCGGGTGCGGGCGCGGGCGGCGAAGATATCGAGGATCAGCTGAGTACGGTCTAGCACCCGCTTCCCAATGATCTCCTCCAGATTCCGGATCTGGATGCCGCTGAGTTCGCAGTCAAAGATCACGCCATCGGCTTGGACTTCGGCGCAGGCATCGCGGACTTCCTCGACCTTGCCGGAGCCGATGTAGGTTCCTTTGTAGGGTCGATCGACGCGCTGGCGCGCTGATCCGACGACGACTCCGCCCGCCGCATCGACAAGCCCTTCGAGCTCGCCTTCCACGACATCATCCTCGTTCTGATCTTCGTTGACGAAGACGAGCAGGAACTTCTCGCGGTGATCTTCTTGAGTTTTCTTAAGTTTTTCTCCAGGCATTCTGCTGTTCATCGCACCGTCAGAGGCACGGGCGTTGCCTTGCTACGCATAGCATAGCGAAAATCGGGAAGGAGAGGCACCAGAATCACCCTTTGAAGGGGCGCGGGAGCGTGGTTCGCTCCTGATCGGTATCCCCTCCTTTACAGAGATCCTTCGGTGATTGAAGGAGAAAGGAGTGGTTGAGCCTGGTTGAGATCAGCCCTTGGGGGGCCAGTTCAACGGTACTCACGGATCAGGAGAACAGAATCATCGTGCCTGTATGATGCGCGATTCTCGGTGCCGTTGGCTAGGGCTGCGCGTTTTTCCGGCTCAAAGCAGGCGACAAATTGAGCCAAACTGGGAGGCATGGCGACCCTGTTCACCAAGATCATCCAGCGCGAGATCCCGGCTGACATCGTGTACGAAGACGACCACGTGGTTGCTTTTCGGGATATCCAGCCCCAGGCGCCGGTGCATGTGCTGATTGTTCCTCGCCAAGAGATTACGGGTCTTGCCGAGCTTCCGGATGAGGGAGATCACAAGTATCTGCTCAACGCGGCAAAGGTGATCGCGGAGCAACTCGGGCTCACCGGGGGTTACCGGGTGGTGATCAACCAAGGGGCCGATGCGGGTCAGACGGTGTTTCACCTCCATGCCCACCTCCTTGGCGGCGCGCCGCTCGGACACTTTGGGGTCGAAGAGTAAGCCCGGTTCAGCTAAACGGTCGTGCGATATCGGTAATCGGATTCCGGGCGCGGAACACCCAAAAGAGCACTCCGCCAACTGCACCGATGAGCACAAACACGGCCCATCCGAGGCCCATCAACCCAAGCCAGGCGGCGAGGGGGATGAGGCAGGAGATGAGACTCCAGCCGAGCACGAGCCTGGCATAGGCCCGACCTCGCCCCCGTCCCCGACGGCTCAACAAGAGTAAGAAGGGGGCCTGGCAACGAACGCAGTTAACCGTTCCGGGAGGGTTCATCGCTTTGCACTTGGGGCAGGCAATCGGGGCGAAGTGCTTCGGATCGGTGGTGTCGCGCTTCCACATCGCGACCTGACGCTCCTCGTGCCGGAACATGTCGCGCAACGATCGGTTGTGGAACGGATCGGTTTCGGAAGGAATCCGCTCCAGGGTCATGTCGGCGAGAGCGATCGCGTGGCCACGAAATCCATGGTCGTAGAGATTCGCCGCCAGCTTGAACCACGCGGGGAAGTTATCGGGGCGAAGCGAGAGCTCAAGGTGGCCTCGGTCGATCTGCTCTGCGTTGATGTCGGCCACATCACTCCGGGCCAAATAGTCGTCGGCAAAGGGGAAGAAGATGACCAACGAGAGGGTGCAGACCACCATCGCGCCTTGAAGTACCGGATCTCTGGTGGTGAGGGCTGCGACAAGCCCGACGAAGAGCAGGAGCAGAGCCATGAATCCCGCGAATCCATCGATCTCCTTCATGATCGTCATGCCGAAGACCTTGAAAATACAGAACGCGTAAACGGGCGAAATGAAGACGATGGATATCACCATCGAGAGGGTTTCGCCTAGCATGATGTCTCCCGCCGATTCATAGCTCTTTGCATTCTACGCAAAGAGACCGTGGAGAGAGCCTAAATCTTCTCGAGGTCTTCTTCGCGCACGAGCAAGACGTAGTTGGGCGTGAAATTCAAGCCCTCTTTTCCGATGAGCTTCTTGAGTTCCTCAGAGGCTTCGCCAGCAAAGCGACCGCGCATTCTGTCGGTCGCGGCGTTGTGGACATCTTTCGGGATTTCGATCAGTGAGCTGAGATCAACGGTGACGGCAACTTCTTCCTTGGTGTAGTAGTTCGAAACCACGCCGGTGAGACCCTGCATGTGCTCGAAAAACATGTGAACCGTGCGGTCGGTCTCGTTGACCGGTCGCGTGACCACTCGGACTTTGTCGCCTTCTTTCAGCTTCGCCATGTGAATCCTAGTGTACCAAGGTCAGCGCTGATCGCCCCGACCGTTCTTGCCTTGGTAGAGTCGCTCCAAAAAGGCGAGCAAATATTCAATTTCGGGGGTTACGGTGACTTCACGCTGGACGATCTCCATCGCGTTGCCGAGAGCGAGCTGCGAGCGGAACAAGAGCTTGCAGGCTTTGTGCAGAGCCATGCGGGCCTCGGGCTTCACGCCGATCCGCCTCAATCCGACAGCGTTGATATCGCGCACATCTTGGTCGTGGCCTTCCACGATCATGAAAGGAGGGACATCGCGCACGACGCGGGTCATGCCGCCGACCATGGCCAGCTTGCCAATTCGGGCGAATTGGTGGACGCCCGCCATGCCGCCGATGGTCACCATCTCTTCGATGGTGGCGTGCCCGGCGATGCCCACATTGTTCGTGATCGTGACATCGTTGGTCACGGTGACATCGTGTCCAAGGTGGACAAAGGCCATCAGATAGTTCCGGTCGCCGACTCGGGTGTACTCGCCCTCTTTGCTTGATCGGTGGATGGTGACGTATTCCCGGATGACGTTGTCGTTGCCAATTTCGAGGAAGGTTTGCTGCCCGGCGTACTTGCGATCCTGAGGATCGCCGCCAAGAATCGCGCCCTGGGCAATCACGTTGCGCTCACCGATCATGGTGTCTTTGCGCACCGTGACGTGGCTTTCGAGTCGCGTATCTTGGCCGATGATCGCGCCGTTCTCGATGTAGCAATAGGGGCCAATCACCACGCCCTCGGCGATTTGTGCCGAAGGTTCAACCACCGAGGTCGGGTGAATGGTAGCCAACTTAGAGGGCTCCCGGAATGAGCTTGAACATCATTTCCATTTCCGCCGCGAGTTCTCCATCCACTCGGGCTTCTCCACGCAGACGTCCGATGGTGCCCTTGAGCTTCAAAAGCTCGCAGTGGAGCATCAGCTGATCGCCAGGCACGACTTGTCGGCGGAACTTCACGCCATCAATCCCGCCAATCACGGGGATCATTCCTTGGAACTCTTCGTCGCTCAGGAGGATCACCGCACCGGCTTGAGCAAGCGCCTCAATGATCAGCACGCCCGGCATAATCGGCTTGCCCGGATAGTGCCCGACAAAGAACGGTTCGTTGATGGTGACGTTCTTCAGACCGAGGCACGTCTTGCGCGGTTCAAACTCCAGAATTCGATCCACCAGCAGCATCGGATACCGATGCGGCAGATAGTTCATCACTTGTTCAACGGGGATTGGCTGCAAAACGCCTTGATTATGAACACCTTTTGCCCTGAGTCCTGCTTTCTGCAGGAAAGTGAATCGCTATTCCGCGCTCGCGGCAGCTTTCTTGTGGGCTTTGCGTTCCTTGATGATCTCTCGCAGAATGCCGACGACGGAGAGGGCGATCACACCGAGAATTACAATCTCGAAGTTGTCGCGCACCCACGGGATGTCGCCGAGCAGATAGCCCGCGCCCACGCAGATCCACACCCAGAGGAAGCTCCCGAAGGCGCACCAGGGAAGGTACTTCGAAAAGGGCATCGCATCCATCCCCGCCACAAAGGGGGCCACGGTGCGAACGATGGGGACAAATCGGCCGAGAACGATGGTCTTCGTGCCGTGCTTCTCGTAGAACGACCGCGTTTTATCGAGCCACTCTGGCTTGAAAAACCGTGCCTTGTAAAGAAACTTCGCCCCGACCCATTTGCCGAGGTGAAAATTCACCGTGTCGCCAAGAATCGATGCCAGCGGGAGCCCGAGCAGAAGCAGCCACAAATTGAAACCCTTGCCCGGATGAGCAAATAACCCCGCCGCGAACAGAAGAGAATCGCCAGGAAGAAACGGCATCACCACAAGGCCGGTTTCGCAGAAAATCACCGCGAAAAGCAGAAAGTGAACAGCAAACCCGTATTGGTTGATGAGCGAGACGAGGTGCTCGTCGATATGGAGAATCAGGTCAAGAAAGCCGCCCATCAGAAACTTGCTCTATTGTAGTCTCTCGGACAGGGCAGGGGCCGCCGGGGTCACGAGAGATACTCTTTCAGGCGTCGGCGCGCGGCAATTTGCCGGAGCTTCTTGATCGCTTGAATTTCGATTTGCCGGACGCGCTCGCGGGTGATGTGCAGCTCTTCGCTGAGATCATCGCGGAATCGGGTTGAGCCATCTTCGCTGCGGAGCCGGCTGGTCATGATCCTGCGCTCTCGTTCAGAGAGTTCGCTGAGGACTTCCTCCAACTCCTGCATGGTCTCCGTATCAAGAACCAGCTTTTCTGGGTCGCCTGCGTGGTTATCTTCGATGAGCGAGCCCAGAGTGGTGGCTTCGCCGTCGCCGACCTTGATATCGAGGCTCACGAGTTCCTGCGCGGCCTGATTGAGGGTCTGAAGCTTGCGAAGAGAAATTCCCATTTCGTCGGCAATTTGCTCGGCAGTCGGTTCGCATCCCAGACGTCGCATCAGGTCGGCCTTGGCGCGCTCAACCTTTCGGAGAGCCTGGCTGACGTGAGCGGGCAGCCGAATCGCCTTGGCCTTGCAGTCAATGGCCCGACCGATCGATTGCTTGATCCAGTGGGTGGCGTAGGTGGAGAATCGGAACCCTTTTTCGGGGTCAAATCGGTCAATCGCCGTCATCAGACCGATCACGCCTTCTTGAATCAGATCCTCCAGAGGCACGGTTCGGCTTTGATAAGTGCGTGCGATGTTGATGACGAGGCGAATGTTGGATTCAATCAACCGTTCTCGGGCCTCGAGAGATCCGGTCTTGGCGGCAGACGTGAGGATGCGTTCCTCCTCTGCGGAGAGCAGCGGAGCTTGGGTCAAGCGCTGAAGGTAGCTAGGGATCCCTTCGTCTTGCTTCAAAGCATCTCCTTTCATTGCGAGCCTCGATGGAAACTTTCACGAATTCTGCGCCGGAGGGTTGCAGAGGCCGATAAGCAGGGCGTCGCAATCTCCATGCCAAGGCAACGAATTTGCCGAGACATTTAACTTCTTTGACGCCTGTATTGGCGTGAGGTTCTCATTCTGTATCTACGTTTTTGCAGGGATTGTCCCCATAACGGCTGAGATAAGGGCCTGCGACGGTGGGAAAGCCTTCGCGTGTCAGAATAAAACACGCGTGCTCCACGAAGAAATCTATCTCGAAAAACGCATCAACGGCTGGCGTCGGTTGCAAGAGCTGACGGTTCGGGCGGAGCGGTCTTTTCGTGACTTGAGTGGAGCGGAGATTGTTGAATTTGTCCGCTTGTATCGCCAGGCATCCGGCGATCTGGCCTTTTTGATCACGCACAGCAGCAATCAAGATGTCGTCACTTTTCTGAATGGCATCGTCAGCCGGGCGTATGCGTGCCTTTACAAAAGTCGTCCGAAGGCGTTCCGATCGTGGGTGACCGAAGGATTGGCGGTCTGGGCGCAGACGGTGCGTCGCCAAGCATGGGCGATCCTTGTCGCGACCCTGCTCTTCTTCGGCGCGGGTCTCTGGTCGGCCACGATGATGACGGTCGATCCTCCGAGCCGATCCTACTTTGTCCAACCGGGGATGGACGAACTCTTCGATCACTGGAAGAAGGGTGAATTCGAGCGTCGAAACGCCGACGAAAACCTCGCGATGGCGGGATTCTATGCCTCGAACAACCCGAGGGTGGCCCTCATGACGGTCGGAATCGCGGCGTCAACCGCCGGGCTCGGCACAATCTTCATTCTTTGGAACAACGGCACTCTAATCGGTGCGCTGTCTCACGAGATGGCGAGTGTCGGCAAGCTGGGTTTTCTCTACAGCTCGATTGCGCCTCATGGAGTCAGCGAAATCGGCGGAATTCTGATTGCCGGGGCGGCCGGGCTGGTGATCGGCATGGCGTTGATCCGGCCCGGTCGACGAACGTGGCTTGACAGCCTCAAGCATGCGGGCAAGGACGCCTTCCAGATGTCGGTGATTGCGATCATCATGATCTTTCTTGCTGCGCCGATTGAAGGGTTTTTTAGCTTCAATCCTGCCGTTCCCCAGGCTGCCAAAGTCGCCTTTGCCCTCATTGCGTTTGTCGCCTGGATGGCATTCTTCATCGGCTACGGCCGCGATAAGCCAGAGATTCGCGACTAGCGTCTGACGAGTCGGAGGGCAAACCAGAAGGCAAGTTCTGGATGCTGGGCGATGGTTCGAAGCGCTTTGCCCCAAGATCCGTTCGATTTCGCTTGATTGCGCATCTCCCGCGCGGCCCAATTTCGCAAGTGATGTCGTGCTCGGGCGGCTTGCTCTGGAGAAAAGCGTGGGCCATTGCCTGCGGCGGCATAACGCTCGATCATCTGCGCGCTTTTGGCGTAGAGCTTCTCGTAGTTCCTGCTCCAACTTCCAGCAGTGAGTCGGTAGGTGTAAAGCGGCTCGTTCACATAGTGCCAGCGGGTTTGCCAGGCGGCGCGAAGGAGGAAATCCCAATCCTCGCTTGCACTCGACATCTCGATGCTGAAGGGCAGGGCTCGCCCCACCACTTCTCGCCGAATCACCATCGCGCCGAGGTTCATCGGGCGTGTGGCCAGCGTGTCAAAGAGATCGTCCGAAGGGCCGTAGACCATCGCGGTTTGATGACTTTCCGGGGAATCGAACATCCACAGGAGCTGCCCATCGCAATACGCTCCCGCCAGTTCCGGGTCGCAGAGGGGTTTGAGGAGGGATTCGATGAAGGTTGGGGCGATCAGGTCGTCGGCGTCGAGGAAGCAGACCAGACGGGCGGTGGATTCGGCGAATGCCCGGTTTCGGGCCGCACTGACTCCGCCATTCTCCGTGCGGACGAGGGTGATTCGGGAATCCGAGAGAGCGGCGGCAGCGGGCCACTCCGTGCTTCCATCATCCACGACAATCGCTCGCCAATCTGACTCGGTTTGGGCGATCAGACTCACCAGGCAAGGCTCCAAGAACTCGCCCGGATTGAAGGCGGGGATCAGGAACTCGATGCGCGGGGTCATAGCAGTTTGCGAAATGACTTGGCAGGCAAGAAGGTCGCCGCGTAACGGAGGAGGCTCTTCCACCGCGAGGGATCAATACTGAATGATCTCAAATAGGCTTGGCGGCCCTCGCCGGGGCGACCATTGAGGGTGCGGACGGTTCCGAGACACGCCCAGTTGTGGCTCTCGGCCTTTTTGAGAACCGGCTCGGGAAGCCGCGTGATCTCACGGTACGTACCGATTCGCTCGGCGATCCAGTTGCGGAGCATCTCATCGTCTCGCCAAATGCGTTCGAGCTTGTGGCTGGCGTTTTCTCCGTGGACGCGGTACATCGTCAGAGGCTCGGCGACGTATCCGACCTGCCACTTCTCCGCGATTCGGTACCACATCTCCCAGTCGCCGCTCCCGAAATACTGCTCGTTGAATCCACCGAGTTGATCGAAGCAGACCTTCCGGGCGAGCACCGCACTGGCGATGATGCTGTTCGCGTAGATCAGCGCCGCGAGGACATCCCCGGTTTCCGTGCGAGGGAAGTCGAATCCGAGGGGGGAATCGTACCGGCGTTTTCCTGCGCCGTCGATGAAATAGCCGTCAGTATGAACGAGCCCAATCTTTGGTTGGGCATCCATCATTGCGACCTGCTTCTCCAGCTTGGTGGGTTCCCAAAGATCGTCGTCGTTGAACACGGCGATGAACTCACCCGCCGCTGCTTTCAGGCCGACATTGAGAGTGCCGTAAGTGCCGAGATTCCTTTCGTTAAAGATCAGACTCACCTTTCCGGGGTTCTTGACTGAATAGTCAGAAAGCCACTCACGTGTGCCATCGGTCGAGCCGTCGTCGAGAGCGATGACTTCGTAGTCGGTGAAGGTTTGCGCCTCGATGCTTCGCACCGCTTCTTCCAGGTAAGCGATGTGGTTGTAGCAGGTCAGGAGAATCGAGACACGCGGCATGGAAACTCATCCATTATGCCGCGTGGCCCCGAAAAATGCGGCGATCCCTCAGTTCTGCAAACGCACTTCAATCGACCAGTCGCTGATGTCGAGATTGGGATCCAGAGAGTCGCCGACCGGCTCGCGCAGGATTTGGTTCGAGTTGTTGTAGGTCTGGCTCGTGTTCAGACGGAACGTGAACGGCGAGTTGATTTGAGTGGTCAGAGTGCTGTCACCGAGGGCATCCCAAATCCGGCCTCCTCCGCTCACGTTCCGATTGTTCATCGTGAGGAAGTTGGCCTGAATGCTACGGATCGTCGGCACGTCGGCGGCGGAGACGAGCTGGCTCAGATCGATTTGGAAGTTGAGCTGATCATCGCCCTCCACGGTCGGGGTGCTGACCACCGGCACGCCGGTTTGGAACCACTCGTTAAGCGTTCCATCGCGGAACTTGAAGATTTGGTACTGCGGCGAGGCGAGGGGATCCCAGAGGATAAAGTGCGTGGCTTGCCCGGCAACAAACCCGTTTCCGCCCGGAACAACAACCGGAATCGGACCTGTTGTGGTCGGATTGTCCTCCGTCGAGAGGTTGAGCGCGATGAGATAGACGTAAGGCAACCCGGATTGTCCCGGCCCCGTTCCCGTGCGCAGCTGACCATCGACGGTCAGGTTGAAAACGATCCGTTTATTGTCTGGAATCACGCCACCGGTTGGGAACTTCGCGCATCCCGCCGGGACAAGTGCAAGCGCGAAGAGGAGGGGAAGAAACCTCAATCGAGCTCTCCCGGCGCGTGGATAAACAGAACTCGCCCGCAACTCTGGCAAGGCGTGGTTTTTCCATCGCGCACAACTTCTCGAACCTTTTCTGGGATATCGATGCCGCAGCTGCCACAGTCTTGCTTGGGCGTGATGAGAGCCAACCCAGTGTTACCGGTGCGTTTGCGCGCGTTATTGTAGGCGGTGATCAACTCCTTTTCCACCTCTGATTCTTTGGACGCACGAGTGGCTCCCGTTTGTTTGAACAGCTCTTGGAGTTCGGCATGCTCCTTCTCGGCGTGGGAGCGTTTTTTCACCGCTTGCTCCTTCAGCTTAGAGATCTTCTCCTCGATCTCCGCCGCAGCGGCTGAGGATTCCTTTGAACTCGCGGCGAGGGCTTTGCGCTCGTCATCGGTCGTGACCACGAGCATTTCGAGCATCTCGATTTCGTCTTGGAGATGCGCAATCTCGCGCGAACTCGTGATGGAGCCGTCGTACAGTTGCTTCTGGAACTTCTCGAGCTTTTCGTTGGCCTGATCTTCTTTCAGGGTGAGTTCAGCTAGTTTTTGCTTCGTCGCCTTTGCTTCCGCGAGGAGATCAGCGTTGTCGGTGGCGAGCTTTTTGGCGAGGGCCAGTTCGCGTTTGCCGACATCCAGGTGCTCGGCGCGGGCCTTGATCGCGAGCAGTTTCTCATCGACTTGATGGAGCTTGTAGAGGCGAAAAAGCCGCTCGTCAGACATAGCCCATTATGCTCGGGTTTGAGCTTCGGCGGAATGCCAATCGGGTGCGGGATGGCCGTAGAGGGCCTCGGCTTCTCGCTCCAGCGCGTGCATTCGGCGCTCGAGCTCTTGGCGAATCTGCTCGAACTCCTCATCCGATACCTTAGGCGGCACCTGGATCGGTTCGCCGCAGATCATGATGGCTCGGCTGAATGGCTTCGGAACCATATAGCGATCCCAGCTCTTGACCAGCCAACGCTTCGACGCCGAGACGCCGCAGGGCACGAGCCAGCAGCCTGACTTTTTCGCCATCAGCATCATGCCGCTTTGAATCACGCCACTTGGCCCACGGGGGCCGTCTGGCGTGAAGGCCATGGTGTGGCCATCTTTCAGCACGCGGATCGATTCGGCGAGGGCTTGGATTCCCCCGCGCCCCGTGGAACCACGGATGGTTTTGAAACCAAACTTGGTGAAAATCTTGTTCTGCATCTCGCCATCGCGCGATTGGCTGATGATCGTCCAGATGCCTTGCCGGAAGAAGATTTTCGTGCCGATCATCGTGCGACCGTGCCAACCCGCCAGGATCTTCCCGCCGGGCAACGCCTTGATTTCTTCGTATCCACGCGTCTCCACCTTGACGGTGGACATGATGAGCCGGACAAGCCAGAAAAGCGGCGCGGCCAACACATGAGGGCGGACTCTTCGCCACCAGGCTTTCATGAAATCAATCCCTTCTGACGGGCGATCCCCGTGGCATCGTGCATCGGAAACTCGGTCGTCAGCCGATCCAAGGCGCGTTTGAAGAGGTCGGGTTGGCTCTCACGGGCCGCCAACGCCAAGCTGAGGAGGGCGTCCGGAGTGCGGACATCGGGCGCGCCATCGGTGATCGACTTGAGCACAGAGATCTTCGAGGTGGGCTCGGCGAGAGAATCGGCAAGGCGCAGGCGCTCTACCACCGGCATCGGGTCAAGTCCTCGACCCTTGGCGAGAACCGCGATGATCTCGGGCTTTTCCTCGCTGCTCGCGACCGCCAGCAGATCGCGGTAGGCCGACATCGCCTCCGGCTCGTGCATTTCTTCGAGAGCCTCGGCGCGCTCACGGAGGGCTTTTTTGTCTCCGGGGTGAAGTTTCAGATGTTCTTCGGCGGCAGCCAGCACGGCGGCAGGGCCGCGAAGATTCATGCGCTCCAGCACCTCATGTCCGTAGGATTGCCGCGCCTCTTTGAGACCGCCGAGAACGACACTCATCGCGAGCCCGGCCAGGAATCCCGCGATATGCGCCCAAAATGCAGACCCGCTCATGTCTCCGGCACCGAGTTCGCCGACTCTCAGGAGCCCGCCCGCAATCTGAACCGCGACCCACACGAGGGCAATCGCACCGACCGGAACACCGATGTTGGGGAGAATCGGCACTTTGGTGCGCATAAATCGCACCGCGCAGTATCCAACGCACGCCGCGACAGCACCCGAGGCTCCGAGAAGCGGGGTTCCCGAACCAGCGGCGGCGGCAATCGCGAGGTGCCCCAGGATTCCGGCGAGTCCCCCGACGAGATACAGAACCAAGAATCGCCACGCGCCACGCGAAAACTCGACCAGCGGCCCGACGGCGGCCAGGAAGATCATATTCGCGAGCAGGTGGAGGATGTTCTCGTGAGCAAACGGGCTTCCGATAAATGAAAGCGGACTGAGCTGGCCAGGCACAAGGGCGAGTGATTTGGTGAGACCAGGCGACAGGGCCTCGCCGAACGCCACCGCGATGCACACCGCGATCACGCTCAGGGTTGCCCAGGGCACCTTTTGTCCATTACTCATCGTTCACTCGCCGCCAGTCGGCGCTCGTTCACTCTTCGTCGAAGATCGACTCGGGAATTTCGACGTTGACATAGGTTTCTTTCACGTCATCCAGATCGTCAATCGCGTCGATCAGCTTGACAACTTTGCGCAGAGTGTCATCGTCATCGATGCTCGCCATGTTGGTGGCCATGTAGGTGAGCCCAACATCTTCGGTTTTGATGCCTGCCTTGTTCAGCCCGTCGTTGCAAGCGTGGAGGTCGGCGACCGCTGTGATGACGGTGAAGGTTTCGCCGTCGTCGCGGACATCCTCTGCGCCGGCATCAAGCGCGGTGAGAGTCAGGGTTTCCTCGTCGGTGATGTCCTTGCTCACCGTGATCTGTCCGCAGTACTTGAACTGCCACATGACGCTGCCGTTCTCGCCGAGCGCTCCCCCATTTTTGGTGAAGGCATGGCGGAGTTCACCGACGGTTCGGTTTCGATTTTCGCTGTAAACCTCGACCACGAAGGCCACGCCGCCCGGGCCCTTGCCTTCGTAGACGATCTCTTCGTAGTTCTCTCCCTCCACATCCCCCGAGCCCTTGGCGATGGCCCGCTCGATGTTGTCTTTCGGGAGCGAATTCTCCTTCGCCTTATCAATCGCCACGCGGAGTCGTGCGTTGGTATCGGGGTCACCGCCGCCTGATTTCGCCGCGACGATAATCTCTCGCGAAAGCTTGGTGAAGAGCTTGCCGCGAATCGCGTCTTGCTTGCCCTTTCGAATCCGGATGTTTTTCCACTTACTGTGGCCTGCCATAGATTCGTCTATTTTGGCACGGCGGGGCCTCTCGACTGGAGACCGGGTGACTTGGCAATCAGTTGAGGGCTCACCAGTGACGATCGATCACGTAGTTGGCCAGGGTGCGCAGGGCCGAGGTGTCGCCTGGGAGATGGGCAAGGTGCGAGAGTGCTTCCTCGCTGACCTCACGACCGAGCGCGATGCTTTGATCGAGCCCAATGAGGGCAGGATAGGTGAGTTTGTTCAGGGCCCGGTCGCTTCCGACGGCTTTGCCCAGCTGCTCTGCCGTCGAGGTCTCATTGAGAATGTCGTCGGCGATTTGGAAGGCGAGCCCGATCTTCTCGCCAAAGACTTGGAGGTGCTGACACTGGATGGCATCGCCCCCTCCGAGGATTCCGCCGATGCGGCAGCTTGCCCCGATCAGAGCCCCGGTTTTTCGGGAATGGATGGTCTGCAGGTGGGCCTGATCGCCTCCTCGCTCCTCGGCTTGGATATCGAGGACTTCGCCTCCGACCAATCCCAGCGAGCCCGAGGCATGTGCAAGAGCCCCCACGCAGGCGGCAATCTTGCGAGCGTCGTCGCTGCAACCGGCAAGGATTTCGAAACTGAGGGCAAAGAGGGCGTCTCCGGCAAGAATGGCCATCGCTTCGCCGAACTTGACATGGCACGTCGGTCGCCCGCGCCGCAGATCGTCGTTGTCGATTGCGGGGAGATCGTCGTGGATCAGGCTGAAGCAGTGAACCAGCTCAATCGCGCAACCTGCGTCGAGAGCAGCGGCTTCTGTGCCTCCGACGGCAAGACTGCTCGCCATGGCAAGCGCAGGGCGGAGTCGTTTACCGGTGGCCAAGGCGCTGTAGCGCATGGCGGCATGGAGTTCAGTCGGGGACTCGGCCTCTTGGGGAAGAAGCTCGCTCAATCGAGTGTCGACGCGTCGCCGCGCGTCTTCAAGCATCTCCTCACCGGGCACGAGATTCAGTGTACCAGCCACCATTTTCGGTACGGGGTGGGGATGCCTGGTGTCAGCATAACGGCTCAGACAATCCGTGTCCGGACAAGCAATCGGTAAATTCGGCGAATCTTTTGGCGCGAGAATCCGGTAGAAAGCGCGTATGCGCTGGAGCCTAGCTGCCGCGGCCTTTGCCGTGGCTCTCCCGATGTCTGTTTTCGCCCAGTCGAGCGGAATCAAGCGAACCCTCGACCCCGCCCTTTCGCCCGATGGATCGACCGTTGCCTTTCAGTGGCAAGGCGATCTCTGGACAGTTTCTGCGGCTGGCGGCATGGCCACTCGCCTCACCGTCCATCCGGCCACCGAAAGCTTCCCGGTGTGGTCACGCGATGGGAAGAGCATCGTGTTTGCGAGCAATCGATTCGGAAGCATCGACGTCTTCCGAGCGAATTCCGACGGCACGGGCATTCAACGACTGACGTTCGATAGCGGCACCGACTATCCCACCTCGACCGGACCGAATGGTGAGATCTACGGATACAGCTCCGCATTCGGCCGGATGGACGTCTTCCGGATCGGCCCGAACGGTGGCGATTTAGTCCGCCTCACTGGCCACTCGCTGGAGATGGAATTCCTGCCGAGCCTGACTCCGGATGGCAAGAAGGTTGTTTTCTGTGCGGGGGGCAGCGCCGGACACTGGCGCAAACCCGGCCACAACGGCGCGAACACCTCGGATATCTGGATCGCCGATAACACCGTTCCTCTCAGCAACATGAAGCAGCTGACCAAGGACGATGTACTCGACATGTTCCCGGCGGTGATCTCGAACGACGAGGCCCTGGTGATGTCGAACAAGGGCGGTCAGCAGAACATCTATCGTCTGAATCTGAAATCTGGCGCGAAGACCCAGATCACCAAGTTCACGAGTGGAACGATCCGCGCCCTGACCGTCTCTGCGGATGGAAGCAAGGCGACCTTCCAAAAGGACTCCGAAATTTATCTACTGGACGTGAAGTCGGGCGTGGCAAAGCCGGTGACGATCAACGCACCCAGCGATTCGCGGCGTCTAGGGACGACGGAATTCAACCTCGCCACCGGAGCGAGCGGCATGTCGGTGAGCCCGAACGGCAAGCTCATGGCGATCACGGTGCGGGGCGATATTTTCGTTCTCCCGGCGGCGGGCGGCACCACCAAGCGGCTCACCACGAGCGTCCGGCCTGAGAGCAATCCAATCTGGCTCGACGACGAGACAATTCTCCATGTCGCGGCGGGCGATGGCAGCCACCGATTCTTCCAAACCGTGAAGCTCGATGGCACCGTAAAGGAGTTCTATCGCGACGCCGAGGATGTGGGATCACCTAGCCTCTCGCCGGATGGAAAGTGGCTCGCGTTCCACCAGGGCGAGCGGTCGTTGATGGTCATGCCGAAGGAGGGTGGCACCCCAGTGAAGGTCTTCGAGGGCGGGTTCGCTCTCGGTCTGCGCGGCGGGCCCTCGTTCACTTGGACACCGGATTCCGAGTGGCTGGCGATTGAACGCCAAGACTCGCGCAGCGTGGGACTCTACGTGGCCAAGCGGGATGGCTCTGCAAATCGTTTGGTGACCCGGGCCGGCAAGGGTGCGACCACCCCGATTCTTTCCGCCGATGGCAAGCACTTTGTCTTCAGCGGCGTGGAGGGGCTGGACTACAGTGAAGCCCGTCAGGGCGGCTCGGCCATCTATGTGGTCGATCTCGTCCCGCAGGCACTCACCTTCACCGAAGACGATCTCGATAAGATCAACGAGGAGCCGAAGAAGGAAACCCCGACGGTCAAGGTGACGATCGACGATGTCGATCTCAACTGGCGTCGCCGCCGCTTGCCAATCGAAGCCTTCGGTCTTTGGCCGATGGCGAGCGGAGCCTCGGTCTACACGAACATCGATAGCGTCTTCAGCATTGTCGACCTCGCCACGGGAACCACTCGACCGGTAACCGGTGTCACAGGCACGGTCAATGATGTGCTGATCCACAAGGGCCGCACGTTCATCAACCAACAGGGCCGAATCAGCATCCTGACCCCGCAAGGGGCGACGCCGGTTCGATATTCCGCAACGATGCGGATCAACCTGGCGGAAGAAGAGCTTGCGCTCTTTGAAGAAGCCTGGTGGGCTCTCGATCGGTTCTTCTACGACCCCAAGATGCATGGCAAGGATTGGGATGGCATCCGTAAGGAATTCGCTGCCCTCGTGCCTCATGCGACAAGTCGCGAAGACTTCTACAGCCTGATGGGCGAGATGGTCGAGCGACTCGATAGCTCGCACCAGGGCGCAACCTCGAGCGAAGCCTTCCGACCGGAAGTCAGCGAGCAAACCGGTCAAATCGGCGTTGAGTGGGATTGGGCTCAGGTCGAGAAAGGCCGCTATGTCGTGGCGAGCGTCATGCCGTTCACGCCAGCGAACCATGCTGAATCGCGTCTCCGAGTCGGCGATGCTGTGACTCACGTCAACGGCACCGCTCTTGGCAAGGGCACAACTTACGCGGAACTGATGCGCGGTTCCGCCGGCAAGAAGGTGGCTCTCACGATCACCCGTGGCGGATCAACCCAGACGATCCAGATCAAGCCGACCTCCAGTGGAGCAATGGCGAGCATCCGCTACCAAGACTGGGTGAACCAGAACAAGAAGATGGTCGATGAACTCAGCAAGGGCCAGCTGGGTTACATTCACATCGAAGGCATGGACGCCCCGAGCCTGGATGTCTTCCTCAAGGAGATTGCCACTGACCTCGAAGGGAAGAAAGGCGTGATCGTGGACGTTCGCTACAACGGCGGAGGATTCACGAGCCACATCATCCTGAACATCATGCGAAAGACTCCGTGGCTGATTCGCACCGAGCGGTCGATGCCAGGGTCTTCCATGAGCGAAAACCAGTATCGCGGCAATGCCCTGGAACTCCCGGCGGCGTGTTTGACGAACGAGTACTCGTTCAGCAACGCGGAGATCTTCTCCGAAGGCTTCCAGCGCATGAAGCTCGGTCCGGTGATCGGGGAGCCGACGGGTGGCGGCGTTATCGGAACGAGTTCTCTCGGTCTCTGGGATGGTGGAATGATCCGCATGCCCGCCAGTGGTGCCTTCGCCGTGGATGGCGAAAATCTGGAAGGCAACGGCCGCAAGCCGAACATCGACATCCCGTGGGATGCCGTGGCGTGGGCGACCCAAGGCCGCGATACTCAACTTGAGCGAGCGGTTCAAGAACTTCTGAAGCTGCTGCCTCGCGGTTGATCTTTGGCCATCCCTTCAAACAGCAGGCTCCTGGTGCGAACCAGGAGCCTGCTGTTTTTACGCCGTTACCCCCAGGCTATGCCTTGGGCTTCGCTTTCACTCGCTTGACCAGCCAGTATCCGCCGAGGAGCGCGGGGATCCAGAAAGGAGCAAAGACCGCAAGGTAAATCGCGAGCGCACCGAGGCTGCGCATGAGTCCCATCGAACTCTCGACGGCCCGGCCCCAAGTTTGGCGCGCCCATCCTTGCTCTTCGCTCTTCTTGGCACTGACGACGGCATCTTGGGTCAGGGTGATGGTGAGGGTGGAGTAGGAGGCTGCTCCGGTGAGATTGCGCTTGCTCGCGTCGAGTTGCTCGATCTCGGTTCGCAGATTGGCGAGCGAGCCTTCGAGTTCAATGATCTCCTTGATGCGGGCTTCGCGCTTGAGAAGGGTGATCATTCGCTCTTCCTTGATGCGGAGCATCCGGAGCCGAGCGTCGAGATCAAAGATTTGCGTCGTGACATCCTCCGAGTTGATCGATCGCTCGGTGACGACGCCGAATTGGGGCATTGAGTCAAGGAGTTGATCGAACTTCGCCACCGGCACGCGCACCGTGGTTTGGACGTTCGCGTAGCTGGTATTGAGCCCGGTGCTGGAGGAGTTCTCGACATATCCTCCGAGGGTGGCGACAAGGGCGTTGACCTTCTTCTCGCTGGAGGCGATGTCTTTGACCCGCACGGTGACGCTGCCTCTTCG
Source organism: Methyloversatilis discipulorum (assembly GCA_943371575.1). Lineage (GTDB taxonomy): Bacteria > Armatimonadota > Fimbriimonadia > Fimbriimonadales > Fimbriimonadaceae > UphvI-Ar2. Next base: position 372,286 of record CALRVI020000001.1, read on the forward strand.
GATGATCTGGCGATTCGCCATCAGGTTCGGTGGAACGGCGTCTTGAGGGGACGAAGCCGCTTCGCCTGCTGCTTCACTGGGGGCTCTGGACAGGCTGATATCCCCCGAACCGGCTTCGGATGTCGTCGCGTAGCTGGCGGCCCTGGGGGCTCCCTCAGGTGCCGAGCATCCGATCAAGACGAAAAGGGCGACGAGGTAGACGAGAGGGAGGAGGGGCGTTTTTCGCATCGGATCTCCACGGGTCAGGGCGGGATATTCCGCCGCTTCTGCCCCGTGTAACGTCCGGTAGAGATGGTTTCGTTCCCGGAGGGACGTCGATTCCGGTTCGGTGATGTCCCGACCCTGAAGGATCGGTGCACCCAGGTGGTAGCTGTTATCGCTGTTTCTTCGTGCAAGCCGACGGCTGCTTCGAACCAACGGACGACCCCCGGACTCGCCCTCTCCGAGCTCGACTCGGGGAGGGTGCCCAAAGGGCGGGAGGGGCTGGCTCACCACTTGCTTTGAAGGTTCAGAACCCACCAAACGAAATGGTGGACAAGCTCGACTAGGCTACCGACCAGCCGAGTACGGCTCCCCCTCCTGGGCTTTGCCCATCCTCCCCCAAATCGGAGATTTTGGGGAGGACGTCGACTCAGATTCAGGTGGTGATCGCGGAGCTTCCCGACCCGGAAGGGATCGGGGCACCCCGGCGTAACATCCGCGATTGCTTTCTCTCGAAGCAGCGGACGACTCCCGGACTCGCCCTCTCCAAACTCCGTTTGGGGAGGGTGCCCAAAGGGCGGGAGGGGCTGGTTCACCACTTGCTTTGAAGGTTCAGGACCCACCAAAGCAAGTGGTGTATATGCTCGACTGGGCTAGTGCCCAGCCGAGTACGGCTCCCCCTCCTGGGCTTTGCCCATCCTCCCCCAAATCGGAGATTTTGGGGAGGACGTCGACTCAGATTCAGGTGGTGGCGGTGGAGCTTCCCGACCCTGAAGGGTCGGGGCACCCAACTTCATCAGTGCTATGAGTCCGTAGCGAACGGGTACCCCAATCCATCGGATTCACGTACCAGCCAGGATCCCCTAGATCACCACGCGGGGCGTGAAATCTGTGCTGGGCGTGACTTGGCGGCAGTACTCCGCCATCAGCTTCGCACAGTTCTCCACGTCCGTCAGAGAGAGCAATTCGCACGGGGTGTGCATGTAGCGCAGCGGGACACCGCACAGACCGGTGGCCATGCCCGAACCCGCGATTTGCATGGCGTTGGCATCGGTGCCGGTTCCGCCCGGTTCCGCCGCAATTTGAACCGGGATCCCGGCTTTTTCTGCGCCGGTCTTCATCAGGTGGAAGACAATTGGATTGATGTTGGCCCCGCGCGTGATGCTCGGACCCTTGCCGATATCAAGCGCGCCGTATCGCGTGGCACTGACGCCTGGGTGATCGATCGCGAAATCAACATCCACAGCGAGACCACTCTGCGCGCCGATGGCATGTGCAGCGGTGCGGGCTCCCCGCAGGCCAATCTCTTCCTGAACGGTCGCGACCGCATAGACGCCGACCCCGGAATCGAGCCCACCTTCTTCCGCCAAGAGACGAAGAGCCTCCGCCACGACCACCGATCCCACGCGGTTATCGAATCCACGGGCGACCGCCCGGTCTCCACGCAGGAATTCGAACTCCCATTGATAGGTCACGCAGTCGCCGATGCCGACCACGCTTTCTGCGTCTTCTTTCGAGGTTGCTCCGATGTCGATCCACATGTCGTGAAGTTCGGGACGCTTGTCTTTCTCTCCGCCTTCGAGAAGATGGATCGGCTTGCGACCAATGACTCCGGCGACTCGTTCCTTGCCGTGAATCCACACCCGGTTTCCGAGGGGAACCATCGTGTCGTGGCCGCCGATGCCTCGGAAGTAGAGGTAGCCCTTGTCATCAATGTGCAGGATCTGGAAGCCGATCTCGTCCATGTGCCCGGCGAGCATGATTTTCATCTCGGCGTCGGGGTTCAGGATCGCCGTGGTGTTGCCGTGGGAATCGGTGCGCACAGCGTGGGCGAAGTCTTTGGTGTAGGAGCGATAGACCTCGGCTGCTCGTTCCTCGTATCCGCTAGGCGAGGGAGTGTTGCAGAGGTTCTTCAAGAAATCAAGCGACTCAGGACGCATGAAAGTCACTTTACCGCCCTCTTTCCCCCTCCAGTTCCGCAGAACTCAGACCGACAATCCTACTGGGCCGACCCTTGGTTCGGCTCCATCCCTCACAGGATTTATCAGAAATGCCGGTTCAAAACCTCGAGTGCCAGATATCAACCGTGCTGATGAAGCGCTTCTTGGATGGCGACAATTTGCCCCAAGAGCTCCTGGACGATTTAGAAAAGCACCTGAAAGTGTGCCCTTCTTGCCGCGAGATCGTGAACAACGAAAAGGTCTCGCTCGAAGAAATTTTGGATGGCCCGCAGAATCCAAAGCGCGGAGTCGCGGCGTGGATGGGCAAGATTTCTGGTCAACCGGCCACGGCCAGCGGGTTTGTGACTTCGCACCCCGGCGAGGCTCTGATGCATGTGGCTCAGACGAGCGTCCACACCCCGGCACCGGGTCTGGCGGCGTTCAAGAATCCCAAGGTTTTGATGCTCTCTCTCGCCCTGGCGGGAGTTTTGATCGCGATGAGCACGATCATGCGCGATCCCACCGCGATCCTTGGCCCCAAAGCCAAACCGGTTCCTTCGGCGGCGGACGCGGAGAAGGAAAAAGCGGAGGACGAGAATTCGACGAAGGAAGAGAAGGACTCTCAGGGAGAAGATGCGGCTGGCCATGGCGATGAGGAAGCTCACGGCGAAGGCACGGCGGATTCTCACGGAGAAAAGCCCGCTGCCGACTCTCATGGTGAGGAGTCGCACGGCGAGGAAGGCCATGCGGGCGACACTCACACCGAGGGAAGCGCAACCGAGCCAAAAGGCGAGACGAGGCCTGATCCCAAAACGGGCGTTCCGATGAAGGAAGACCCGAGAGTTCCCGGCAAGCCGACGATCGACCAATCCGATTTGATCATTGTGGGCGGGGAGCAAAAAGCAAAGCCTGCCCCCAAAGCCGAAACCAAGCCCGCTCCGAAGGCTGAGTCGGGCCACGGCGAGAGCCACTCGACGCCGAAACCTGCGGTAACTCCGGCGAAGAAACCTGCTTCTCCGCCGAAAACCACGGCGAGCCGACCAACCACTCGTCGAAGCAGCAGTTCGACCAAGCGTCGAACCAGCACGGCGGCCAAACCTGCCAGCAAACCAGCGGCAAAGCCCGCAGCCAAGCCATCTTCCAAGCCCAGCGGAGTTCGGGTTTACGACTCCGAAGGCAAACCGATCAACTAACGCAACCCCATTCAAGGAAAGGAACTACGAATCATGAAACGAACCACCGCTCTCCTGTGCGCCTGTGTCCTCACACTGCTGGGGGCGATGAGCCACGCCACCCCGCTCGATTCTGGCGTCACCACGTCGGGCGAGAAGGTTACGATCAGCAGCAAGGGCGAAGACGTCCGCAGCGTGCTGTACGAGCTTTTCCGTCAAACCGACAAGAACTTCGTGCTCGATGCCGGGGTTCGATACGTTCTCTATCTCCACCTCGAAGATGTTTCGTTCCAAGACGCGCTCGAGATCGTGATGAAGAACGCGGAGATTTCGTATGAAGTGAAGAACGGAATCTACTACATTGGTCGCAACCGAAAGCCTTCGCCCGCCGACACCAAGCCGACGACCAAGCCAGAAACAAAGCCGGAGCACAAGCCCGCCACGCCGGGTGAGCATAAGCCGGAAGCCAAGCCCGAAGCAAAGCCGAATCCGAAACCAGAGTCGAATCCGGCTGGTCGCCTGACCACGACGGATCTGAACAAGCGTCTCACCACCCGCCTCAGCATGACGGACATCCGCAAGGTGTTCGAAGAGTTCAGCAAGCAAACCGGGGTGAAGCTGGAAGTCGCGGAGAACGTGCCGAACTACAAGCTGGATGCCTTCCTGATTGACACGTCGCTGAAGTACGCGCTCGATGTGGTGTGCGATGCGGCGAAGCTCAAGTGGACGCTCACTGAGTTCAAAACGATCAAGATCGAAAAGGCCGACTAACTCCCTTCTCGCCGAATTCAAACGCCCTTGTGCCCCACGGTGCAGGGGCGTTCTGCTTGGCGGACCCTGCGCCCCCTTGGGGGGATCGGTATCCTTTGCGTCAATCGACGATGGCCTACGAGCACATTTACACCTCTGAAAGCGTGAGTGAAGGGCACCCGGATAAGGTTGCTGACCAGATCTCTGACGCTCTGTTGGACGAGTTTCTCCGCCAGGATATTGAACTCGACGTCCCCGCCGAAAAGCGGTGCCGCGTGGCGATTGAAACGATGCTCGCTCATGGCGTGGCCGTGGTCAGCGGTGAAGTGACGAGCGAAGGCTATGTCAACGTTCAGCGCGTGGTGCGCGAGACGATCATGGACATCGGCTACACCGATTCCGAGATCGGATTTGACGGCGAAAACTGCGGCGTTTTGGTCGCAATTCAGCCTCAATCCGCTGATATTGCTATGGGTGTGGACACCGGCGGCGCGGGCGACCAGGGAATGATGTTCGGAATGGCCTGCACGGAAACCCCCGAGCTGATGCCCCTCCCGATCAGCATCAGCCATGCTCTGATGCGCCAGTCCGTCGCGGTGCGCAAGGCTGCTCCCGAGCTTGGGTTCCGACCCGATGCAAAGGGTCAGGTGTCGGTGGTGTACGAAAACGGCCGACCCAAGCGCATTGACACGATCGTGGTCAGCCAACAGCACGAAGATCGCGTGAGTGACTCCATTCGCGACTCGATCCAGACCCAAATCGTAGATCCTGTGCTCGCACGGTACATGAATTACGTGGATGGCGACATCACGAAGCACTACAACCCGACGGGTCGATTTGTGAAAGGTGGCCCAGCGGGCGACACCGGTCTCACCGGTCGCAAGATCATCGTGGACACCTACGGCGGCATGTGCCCGCATGGTGGAGGTGCCTTCAGCGGCAAGGATCCCACCAAGGTTGACCGAAGCGCGGCGTACATGGCTCGTCACGTGGCGAAGTGCATTGTCGCGGCGGGTCTCTCTGAGAAAGTGGTCGTTGGTTTGGCCTACGCCATCGGCGTGGCTCAACCGGTGAGCGTGAACCTCGAGACATTCGGCACCGAAACCATCGATCCGGAAGTCATTGCCAAGCGCGTGAGCGATACCTTCGATCTCTCGCCGAAGGGGATCATGAATCACCTCGGTCTGCGCCAGCCGATCTATCTGCAAACCGCAAAGAACGGTCACTTCGGCCATGCCGATTTTCCGTGGGAAAACGTGGCTCCCGCCGACGGCCTGCGCGGCTGAGCTCGTTTCTCGGCAAGGTTATCGCCCGAGTTGGAATCTCCAACTCGGGCGATTCTGTGTTGAGCGTCCAAAGCTGAGAAGGGCGGGGATCAGCTACAATCAAACTCTATGTCCTTGGTCGGCAAAGTGGGGCGAAAACGGCCCCGAGCACGGTTCGCGATGGCGATCGTGTATCTCTTGCTGACCATTGGAGCCCTCACGACGCTGTACCCCTTCGGCATGATGCTGATGACCGGGTTCAAGGGGCCAACCGATCAGAACGATAACAAGCTCATCCCGGCTTTCTGGGGCGATGAGAAAGAACTTCTGACCAAATATATCGACGACAAGTACTCGGGCGATGCGAGTTGGATGGCCCACGCAGCAGCCTCGAATCCGGAGGGTGCCGATGTGGAGGCGTACGAAAAGTGGCTGTCCGAGCTTCCTCCCAACGAGTGGATCGCAGCCTTCCGGATGCCGGGCAACCATGTCACGAGCCGACTGAATGTGAAGTGGCAAGACTGGCTGAAGACGAGGTACCCCACGGTTCAGGAGGTCAACGAGGCGTTCAACGAGATCAATGGCGCGTACCAGCAAGTCACTCCGCCACCCGAACGGCTCGATCAACCAGGTTGGAAGCCGAAAGGCGACCAGAAGTGGCGAGATTGGATGGAGTTCAAAGAAACTCTTCCGGTTGAGTACCGCGTGCCTCTGACTCACCGCAGGCTGTTCCAGGAGTTTCTGCGGGTGAAGACAAAGAACCAACTGGGCGATGTCCCGCCGGTTCTGGTGGGTGAGGCGAAGGCGTTTGAGGAGATTGTGCTCCCCGCGAGTGCGTCGGTCGATCCCCTTGTCGCCGATTTTGAGGCCGCAGGGATTCCAGAAGTCTTGAAAGGCAAGCCCAGCTTGGAGTCACGATTCGGTGGCGAGCTGCCCCTCTCCGCGCAGAACGAGGCGTTCGTGAGTGCCAACGCCGCGACGATTCGCCATGAGTTCACCTGGCGCAACTATCGGTATGTGATTGACTACATCCTGCTGAATGGTCGCGCGGTGGTCAATACGGTGGTGTTCTGTCTGCTCGTGATCTTGGTGCAGCTGACGGTGAATCCCCTGGCGGCCTATGCGCTGAGTCGATTCCCGATGAAAGCGACGGGCAAGATTCTGCTGTTCTTGCTCGCCACCATGGCGTTCCCGGCGGAAGTGGCGATGATTCCGAGCTTCTTGTTGCTCAAGGATTTGAACCTGCTGAACACCTTTGCCGCGCTTGTTCTGCCAACGGCGGCGAGCGGGTACATGATCTTCTTGCTCAAGGGATTTTTCGATTCGCTACCTCAGGAAGTGTTTGAATCGGGCCAAATCGACGGGGCACCGGAGTGGAAGATGATGCTGAAAATCGCCTTCCCGCTGAGCCGACCGGTGTTTGGGTACATGGCGTTGCTTGCATTTATGGGAGCGTATGGGGCGTTCATTTACGCCTTTCTCGTCGCCCAAAACCGAGAGATGTGGACGCTGATGGTCTTTATCTATCAGCTTCAGCTGATCGCCCCGAAGGCAGTGGTGATGGCGGCGGTGACGATCGCGGCTCTGCCGACTTTGCTCGTGTTCCTGTTCGCCCAACGGGTCATCATGCGCGGCATCGTGCTGCCCGGCGAGCGGTGAGGCGGCGTTCGTTCACTCGCATGCGCTCCTTCACTCACGTTGGGACTTTTCTCTCCTCCTGACAGAATGGTGTCAGGAGCAGTTTCTTAGAATCTCCCCCATCGCCCCTTCGAGAGCGATGGAACACTATGAAAACACACGTACTTGAAATCGTCACCTTTCGACTTCGAAGCGGAGTATCGGTCGAGGAATTTACGGCTGCAGGCGAAGCCACGATGCCGCCCGTGCGCCAGCTCCCTGGATTCGTGGATCGCCGCCTGGTGCTCGCGGAGTCGGGGGGATTCACGGACATTGTCGAGTGGGAGTCCATGGAGGCAGCTCGTGGTGCCATGCACGCCTTCGGTGAAATCCCTGAAGCAAACGTCTTCGCTCAGATGATCGACATGGACACGTTGGATCTCACTCACCAGCGGATCGTCGTCCGCTCGTAACCGATGCCAAATCGCCGCGCCGACCGCCTCTTCCAAATAGTGCAGCTCCTGCGCGGTGGCCGAAAGCGGACGGCGCGCGAACTCTCCGAGATTCTTGCCGTCTCCGAGCGCACGATCTACCGAGACATCGACTCCTTAATTCTCGACGGAATGCCGATCAAGGGGCGTGCAGGTGAGGGATACCGAATGGCGGAGACGGTCTTCCTCCCACCCCTTGCCCCCACCAAGCAAGAGCTGGAGGCCCTTCACTTTGGCATGCGCCTGGTGGGGCAGAATGGCGATCCAGGGCTGAAGCGAGCAGCGGAGGAAGTTCTGGTCAAGATCGGTGCCGTCACGCCGATGGCCCGGCTGGAGGATCGCGGGAAATGGCTCAATGTTCCCGTCGCTAGCTTGGCCGATGGATCAGTCCAAGAGAAGTTGCGACTCGCGGTCACCGCGAAGCGCAAGGCGTTCATCCGCTATCAAGACCAGGAGAACTCGATCACGGAGCGAGTCGTCCGCCCTCTCCAGCTTGAGTTTTGGGGCCGCGTGTGGACCTGCGCAAGTTGGTGCGAAAAACGAAACGACTTCCGCGCCTTTCGGCTAGATCGAATCGTTGAACTCGAACTGAAAGAGGAGTTCTTTGTGGACGAGCCGGGGCGGAGGTACGAGGACTACCTAGCTCAGATTCAAGAAGAGACGGCACCTACTCCCCGTGAGTGACTGGAGTCAAATTCGCCCGTTCCTCCTCGGTGAACAAGCGCGAGCGGATCACGAACCGAATCCCGAGGGGGATCTCCAGCGAGAAGGAGGCACCCCGGCCTGGCGTGACATCGACCGTGAGGTGCGTGTGCTCCCAGTAGGCGAACTGGGATTCGGACATCCAGAAGAGGCAACCATCGACCTCGCCAAGGCAGACATCGCTGGCTCCGACTTTGAATTCGCCCTCCGCAAAGCACATCGGCGAAGAGCCATCGCAGCATCCTCCGCTCTGGTGGAACATGAGAGGGCCGTGGATACGCCGCAAATCGGCTATCACAGCAAGGGCTTCGGAGGTAGCATCGACGCGAGACATGACTTGAGAAAAGAGCAGAGCCGGCGACCCCTTGTTCGCCGGCTCGGAGGTTCACATCAGCTTAGAAGAAGCCGAGCTTCGACTTGCTGTAGCTGATGAGAAGGTTCTTGGTTTGTCGGTAGTGGTTGAGCATCATCAGGTGGGTTTCGCGGCCGAATCCTGACTTCTTGTAGCCACCGAACGGAGCATGAGCGGGATAGTGGTGATAGCAGTTCACCCAAACCCGTCCTGCTTGGATGGCGCGCGGCATTTGATACAGCTCGTGGGCATCGCGCGTCCAGAGTCCTGCACCGAGACCGTAGAGGGTGTCGTTTGCCATGCTCAGAGCCTCATCCGCCGACTTGAACGTGGTCACCGAGGTCACGGGGCCGAAGATTTCTTCCTGGAAGACACGCATCCTGTTGTCGCCCTTCAAAATCGTTGGCTGGATGTAGTGACCATTGTCAAGGTCTCCGCCGAGCTTGGCTTCGCCGCCGCCGGTGAGAACCTGGGCTCCTTCTTGCTTCCCGATATCGATGTAGCTGAGGATCTTCTCGAACTGATCGTTCGAGGCCTGAGCGCCCATCATCACATCGCCATCGAGCGGGTGACCCATTTTGATCTGCTCGGTGCGGGCGATGACGCGCTCCATAAAGCGATCGTAGGCCGATTCGTGGACGAGGATGCGTGAGGGGCAGGTGCAGACTTCGCCTTGGTTGAGGGCGAACATCACGGCACCTTCGACGCACTTGTCGAAGAAGTCATCGTCGGCGTCCGTAATGCTGGGCATGAAGATGTTCGGCGACTTGCCGCCGAGTTCCATCGTCACCGGGATGAGGTTCTCAGAGGCGTACTGCATGATGAGCCGTCCGGTGGTGGTTTCGCCGGTGAAGGCCACCTTCGCGATGTCTTTGTGCTGGGCCAGAGGCTTGCCTGCTTCGGGGCCGAAGCCGTGGACGATGTTCACCACGCCGTCGGGGATCAGGTCGCCAATAAGCTCGAACAGAACGGCGATGGAGGTCGGGGTTTGCTCGGCGGGCTTCAGGACGACACAGCATCCGGCGGCGAGCGCTGGAGCCATTTTCCACGTGGCCATCAGGAGCGGGAAATTCCACGGGATGATCTGAGCGACGACACCAATCGGCTCCTTGATGATCATGGACACGGTGGTCGCATCGAGCTCGCTGACCGAGCCCTCTTCGGCGCGGATGACTCCGGCGAAGTAGCGGAAGTGATCGACGACAAGCGGGAGATCGGCGGCGCGGGTCTCGCGGATCGCCTTCCCGTTGTCAACGGTTTCGACCCGGGCGAGGAGTTCAAGGTTGGCCTCGATTCGGTCGGCGATGCGGAGGAGAAGATTGCTGCGCTCAGTGGCGGAGGTCTGCGACCACGCCGGAAAAGCTTTGTGCGCGGCGGCGACGGCGAGATCCACATCTTTGGCGTTCGATCTCGGCATCCGTGCGATGACGGTGTTGTTGATCGGGGTGGTGTTCTCAAAATACTGTCCATCCACCGGAGCGGTCCACTTGCCGCCGATGTAGTTTTCGTATTGCGGCTTAAAGTCGGGCCACAGGTGATGCGATTTCGAGGTTTCGAGAGTGTTCATAGGTCGCCTTCGTTGGATCCTTGGGTCAAGTCATCCATCGACTTGTTCGGCTATTGTAGGCGATCAGGTTCGGTTTAGTTCAAATATGACGAAACAATACAGATTAAACTTATACATTGCTACAAAGTGATAGAAGGCTCACAACTTGCAAGTGATGAGTACAGGAGCCTCTATAGAGGGGTGTATCGTTATCGATATTCGTTTGGATACCAAACGGGAAGGACTATTGGGCTTGAGTGATGGCCCAGCCGAGCCACGCCGAACTGATTCCGACAAGGAGCCCGGCAAGGATCATGGCGGGGGTCAGTCGTTTGCGCCCCAAGGTGACCGCCATTCCCAGCACGACAAGGGCACCCATGAGGGATTGAACGACCGAGGCCACCGCTGGGCCGGCTTGAAACGCCCAGGTGAAGAAGCCGATGAGCATCATGTTGATGAGCCCGGCGACAACCGTTCGTTGGGTAAGGGTGGTGCGCTCGTAGTAGGATTTCCAGCGATCCCGGGCGATGCCTTTGCGAATCTGGCTCGTGCCAAGAAACATGATGACGTTGCAGGCAACAATGGCCAATCCGGTGAGAAAAGCGGTCATGCGGCTTGCTCCGGGGCGGCTTGGATGACCCATCCCAAATAGGCCGAGGTGATGCCGACCGCGCACGTCGCAGCCAGGATCATGGGGGTCATGGGGACGCCTCCCACGAGGACGGCGAGCCCGAGCACAGTCGCCGCAGACATCAAGGCCTGGCTCACGGCGGCTGCTACCGGATGTTCTTCATACGACCACGCAAGGAGGCCAACCACCGACATGAAGAGCAATCCGGCGATGACGCATCGCCCGGCAAGGGGAACCGCGGCGTAGTACACCGCAAGAGCATCCGGGGCGAGACCCACACGCACTTGGCTGGACGCGATGAATGCGACGACATGCACCAACAGGCAGGCCAGGGTCGCTTGGGCGGCGCGAAGGGGCATATGGTTCAGCTTGCGTACCTTTAAAGCGGGGCTTTGAACTCTTGATGCTCGTACCAGATTGTGAACGAGTACAACTTCTGAGGGTCCTCTTCCGTGAAGATTCGATACTTCTTCCACTTGTAGAGCGTGCCCTTCTCGTACGGCCGGGCTGGCTTGAATTCTGGCGGCCCGCTCGACCAATCGTTCCGGTTGAGTCCAAGGAGAGAGAAAAGCTCGGCCTCCGTCATTGGCTCTCCCAGCCAGCCATTGAAGCCGGTGCCTTGCTCGAAACTGGTGCGAAAAACCCAACTCTGCCAAGTGACGCCGATCGTGACTCCGTAGGGAGAGAGCATGTGCACTCCATTGGACTTAAGGGTGTTGTGATCGGATTGAACGGAGATCGTTTTCCTCATCTCGTCATAGTCCGAGCCAACCACCGAGAAAATCCTTTGTCCCAGGGCGGTTGTGGTGGTGGGTGGAGCTCCACGTTCTGAGTAGACGGGTGGCTTGCGTGGCAACTGAACGGCCCGCTCGCACGACGCCAGCACCAATCCCGCCAGCCCAACGATCAGAACTCTCCCAAGGAACCGCATACGAAACAGTATACCGACCGCGATACCTGACTCAGAACTCAATCACGACGCCATCGAAGCCGACGTTTACCCCCCGCGGCTCGAAGTGAGCGCAGAGCTCGTCGTGCGTTCCTTCGCCCTGATGGGAGTGGTGAGTCGTCCAGATTTGGGTGCCGCTGTGAACGGTTCCGTGCTTGCGCAGGCGCTCCAGAACCATGTCGAACTCCTGGATGTCCAGGTGCCCGTCGTAGTTCGTGCTGGCAAAGGCTTCGCTGCACTCCAGGATCAAGCAGTCGGCTTTGATCCCGCCCAGGTACTCCCAAGTCGGAGGATCCCAGACCCCGGTATCCGTGCCGTAGATGAGGGTGGATTTGCCATCCTGAATCACCAGGTTGTGGGCGTCTTCATCCTCTTTGTGATGAGCGCGAATCGGGGTGACTTCGTAGCCACCATGCTCGAACGACTGGAAGCTCTTGGTGGTGAACATTTCGAACGGCCACTCCGGATACTTCTCCAGAATCCTGCGGCAGATCGTCATGTTCGCGTAGAGCATGAACCCGGCGAACTCGTAGTCGTTGAACGGATAGAGCGCGTACATCAGCTCATCCGGGGCGAAATGGTCGGCGTCGGAGTGGGTGAAGATGAGGGCCGTCCAGTCACGGGCGTCCAGACCATCACGAACCATTTGATGCCACGTGTCCGGGCCGAGATCGATCTTCAGGCAGTCATCGACGAGAGCCGCCGAACGTGTGCGAATGTTCTTGCCTCGATGCTGGCGAGCGTGAACGCTCACCCTCGAATCGCTATAGAAGGCGGGAATTCCGTCCGCGCCACCGGTGCCTTGCAGCCGAATGTTCACGCTTGGAAGTCCTTGAGAGACCACATCACCATGCCGCTCAGGAGCTTGGGATAGTAGTAGGTGCTCTTTTGCGGCATGAAGTCGCCGCCAAGCGCGATGGTGCGCATGTCATCCACCGTGGGAGGATTCATGAGGAAAGCAATCGTCTCCTGCTCTTCAGCGGCTTGCAGAGCCTCGCGCTCGATGCGGGTGTAGCTGAAGAAATCGAGTCCGGTGAGGCCAAGGAGCTTGGCGAAGATGTAGCCATGAAGAATGCTGACGTCGAGTCGCTTGAGATCTTCGCTCCCCGGGCCAGCGATTTCTGCGACCAAGGCGTCGAGATCGCGGACTTGCGCCACGACTCCTTCTCCCCCCGGCATGGCGACGCCGAATGCGCGCTTGCCTTCGCTATTGATCTGCTCGATGGTGGCCATCAGTTGGTTGTTAGAGGCCGGAGTGACATCGAAGTGTTCCGCCAGGAGTGCTTTCAGCCCATCTGCATCCATGGGCATCTTCTTGAGGATGCGGTGGGTTGGCAGGAGAACAAGGCCAGGATCGCTGATGCTGCAGAGGGCCATCATCATGAAGTCCTCGGGGATCAGGCCGTCTTTCTCGCCCAGGTCTTCGCGGAAGCTCAGAGCCGTTTCGTATCGGTGGTGACCGTCTGCGATCCAGACCTTCTTTTCGGCGGCTTTCTCGACAATTGCGTTGATGGCGGCTTCGTCGGAGATGCGCTCAAAGATGTGGACAATGCCATCTTCTTCTGTCGTGATGGTTTGGGAATCGTCGGCGGGGGCATTCACCACGAGGTTGTGGAGGCTCTGATCGTCGTCTTCGTAGAGGCCGAAGATGCACTCCAGGTGGCTCCGCGTGGCTTCCAGGATGCGCTTGCGGTCTTCCTTGTGCTTGGGGAAGGTTTGCTCGTGGGGGAGCACGACTTGGTTGGCGTAGGGCTCAACCTTGATGGTCGCGACGAGCTTCGTTCGGGTGAAAGTGTGGCCAGTACCGGGAACCTCGAAGGACTGGGTGTAGCGGTAGAAGCTGGGCACATCTTCGACATGGAGGGTGCCTTCGCGCTTCCACTCTTCCAATCGGCTGGCGGATCGGGCGTACTTGACGAACTTGCTGCGGTCGTCGTCGTTTTGCTCGGGGAGGGTGAGAAGGACAACGCTGTGATCGTCCTGGGCGGCATATCCCTCCCTCTGCTCGGGGCTGATGACATCGTAGGGGGGAGCTACGATGCGAGCGAGTCGTTCTGCATCGACGTTGAAGCGAGTTCCTCGAAGCGGCCTGAGCGTTGCCATGATTGTTTGGCACGTTACCCTTGGGGGGGTATCTCGCAACCGGACCGGGGGGACAGTCGGCGCAAGGGAGGAAGATTCACAGCGATTCACGCTCGGCCCAAGCTAAACTAAAACTCTATGGCGATTGGCCGATTCATGCTCGTTCTCCACACGCACATGCCGTATGTGTTGAGCCACGGCAAATCGCCGCACGGGACGGACTGGCTGTTTGAGGCAGCCGTCGAGTGCTACCTGCCCCTCCTCGATGCCCTCGATCGAATGAATCAGGCCGGGGTCAAGCCGCGCTGGACGGTGAACCTGACTCCGATCCTCGCCGAGCAGCTCGATGATCCTTCCTTCCAAGCTGGGTTCGAAGAGTATTGCGAGGAAAAAATCCGCTACGCCCAGCAGGACAAAGAGCATTTTGAGGCGGCGGGCGAGCTCTGGATGACCGGTCTCTCGGCGATGTGGGTGCGGCTGTTCACCAAAGCTCTGATCCAGTTCAAGCATCAGTGGGGACGTTCGATCACCGGCGGGTTCAAGAGCATGCACGAGGATGGGCTGATCGAGCTCATTACCTGCGGCGCGACTCACGGGTATTTCCCGCTCACCAGCACGGACGAATCGATCCAAGCCCAGGTGAAGCTTGCCGTTCGCAGCCACGAGAAGCGATTTGGGTTCAAACCGCGCGGGATTTGGCTCCCCGAATGCGCCTATCGTCCGAGCTATCCGTGGCGCGCACCCGCGGGCGACGATTCGCACGTTTGGGATCGCAAAGGGGTGGAGCAGTTTCTGCAAGAGAACGGCATCGAATACTTCTTTGTCGATAGCCACATGATCCGGGGTGGCGAACCGCTGGGCACGTATTGGCAGAAATTCCCGCAGCTCGCCGAGCTCTTCCAGCGATCCAAGCAGCTCTTCACGCCTCCGGAAGAATTCCGGAGCGAGTACGAGCACTATCTGGTTCCGGAAGGGGTCACGATCTTCGCCCGCGACCCTCAGAGCACGGTCAAGGTGTGGTCAGGTGATGTGGGGTATCCGGGCAACGAGTACTACTTGGAGTTCCACAAGCAGCAGTATCCAGGGCGTCACCGATACTGGCGGATCTCGGCGGACAAGGCCGATCTCGGGGCGAAGCAACCCTACGATCCGTGGCAGGCGCACGAATTGGTGGGCGCACACGCTCAAGATTTTGTGGGCATCGTGAAGTCGACGCTCGCTCAGTATCGCGGACAAGCGAATCGCGAGGGCACCCTCGTGGCGATGTACGACACGGAGCTGTTTGGTCACTGGTGGTGGGAGGGTCCAGAGTTCCTTTACGAACTCGGCATGCGCATGGCGCAAGATCCGGATATCCAGATGGCGAGTGGCGGCGATGTCGTCGATCAAGACCCAGCCCGCCACATGATCCACCTTCCCGAAGGCAGTTGGGGCGAAGGCGGTTACCACTCGGTTTGGCTCAATGAGGACAACCACTGGACCTGGGAGAAGCTGTATCCGGTGCAGAAACGGATGCGCCACATGGCGCAGAGCTTCGCCAAAGGGCCAGCCAAGGAGATTGTCGAGCAAGCAGCACGCGAGATGCTCCTCGCTGAAGCGAGTGACTGGCAGTTCTTGATCTCCACCTGGGCGGCGCGGGACTATGCCGAAGCGCGGTTTGATGACCACATCGAACGATTCCATCGACTCTCCGCGCTCGCGGAGGCCGTGCACAATGGCCACACGATGACCGCCGACGAAGAACTCTTCTTCCAAGACTGCAAAGAAAAGGATGCTCCGTTCCCCGAGACAATTGATCTCAACGACTGGGCGAAGCTCGATCATCCGCTGATGCCCCCGCAGGAGGCCTACCGTCCGTGAGGGAGACCCAGAAGAATGCGCCACGAAATGCGTCTAGCTTGAACATGCGTTCGCGTTGGACATCATGGATCGGACTGAGTGTTGCGGGGCTAGTCTTGGTCGGCTGTCAGAAGTCGGAGACTCCGCTTGTTTCGTCGCCTTCAGGCGACTCATCGGCCGTTGCCACGGGATCCACTGGTGGATCGGGTGGGCCGAGCAACCTGAATCCCGGCACGACCGACCCCGGTTCGGCACCGGGGAGCGGAGGCGACGTACCTGATGAGGTGAAGGCGCGGACGGAAGCCATCGAAAGAATGTCGACGCCAACCGAGGGTGAGCACGTGATCCAAAAGCCGGGCGAGGGCAAGTGGGACAAAACGACGGCCGCTGCGGATGCAATCACGAAATTCGCCAAGGATCTCGACTCTGGACTCGCCAGTCTCGATCCGACCTTGGTGGAGGTGGCTCTTGAAATTGAGGACCGCGGGGCGATTCTCAAACAGCTTCCCGTCCTCAAGATTCAGGATAAGAACCGGTTCCGGATTGAATACGGTCTGCCGGAGACGCAGTCCGCGGTGAACATGCTGGTTGCCGACGGAATCGGAAAGGCGATGATCGAAAACAACGTGAAGAAGCCTGTTCCCGCAGTCGGTACGTCCGCCAAAATGTCACGCGCCGAGGTGGACACCTTCATCAAAAGGATGCCGGTGGAAGCATTTCGCTATTTCGGCACGGGACAAAAGGTGTGGAGCCCATTCGTGGAAGGGTTGAGAGATCCGGCGAGCGGGTTCAAGGTCACGGTGGATGAAATGGTTGCGAGTCCGGTCGGGGAAGCGCGTCCGTTCTACCGATTGGTCGCGAATCGCGCCGGCAAAGGAAAGGAATCGACCTTGGTCGAGGTGATTTTGGATACGAAAAAGAACGTTCCCGTCACGATGCGCGCTCAAACCACCTACGCCGATGGGAAGAAGCGCCGGATGTTCTGGAAGGCCGAGTGGAAATTTGGGGGAAGTTTTGAAGCTAAAGACTTTATCATCCCCACGATTAAAGAGAAATCAAGCTAACCCTCAGTGAGGTTGGCACGTCAAATCTCCTGGTAACTTAAGCCAGGAGATTTGACAGGATGCTCATCACGACCCTCGCCGCCTCTGCCCTCGCCCCTTTGACGCTTGCACAAACCCCGACCATCAAGCTGACTCGGACGAAAACTTACGATGGCGTCCGCGCCGTCGCAGTGGCTGCCTCTCCTCGCGATAGCCGTTTCATTGCCTGCCTCGAGAATGGGCAAGTGCGCATCATGGATGCAGCGGGCAAGCTCGCGACCGTGACTCTGAGCGGCCACGTTCAGCCGGCGTACGCGGCGGCTTTCTCTCCGGACGGAGCAACGGTGGTCACGGGCGATGAGCAAGCCAAGATTTTTGTCTGGAACGCCAAGACCGGCGCGAAGGTACGCGAGTTTCCCCGGGAAAAGGGCCACGGTCGCGGGATTCAGTCGATCACTTTTTCTGCCGATGGCAAGCAGATTCTTACCGTGGGGAAGGACGACGCGATCGCGATTTGGAACCTCTCCGGAGGACATCCGGTCGTGAAGATCACGGGTGAGCCGACGAATTTTTACGGTGCCTTCTTCACCTCAAGCGGATCGGTGTGGACCGGAACTCAGAAAGAGGGTCTCCGGTTGCTAGCGCCAAAGACTTTGACGACCGCACTCAAGCTCACGCTCCCTGGGGGGCAAGGGTCGAACGGGTTTGCCATGAATCGCCGAGGCACTCTCGGGGCAACTGCGGGTCGCGATGGTCAGGTGACCCTGTTTGACCTCACCAAGCGAACCAGACTGGCCGCGATGTCCGGGCACTCGGACTACGTGACCGCAGTGGACTTCACGCCCTCGGGAAGCTTCCTCGGGACAAGCTCGATTGATGGAACGGTTCGACTTTGGAGCGTCTCCAGCCGTAAGGAAGTGGCAAAGATCGAAAACCGGTCGTATGTTGGAAGCCCAGTCGCGTTTACGGGCGATGGCAAGTTCATGATCTGCACGAACGGCTTCGATACGGTTGAAGCCTATTCGGTGAGCCCCGCTCAGCCGGCTCCAGCCCCAACGCGACGACGCTGATTTCGTCCGAAGGGGCAAAGCAAATACCTTCAGGCCGATCCTCGCTTCTTTGCGAGAATCGGCCTGATTCCTTGCTGGGCTTGGGTCGCGTTACGCGGCCTCAGCTTTGGCCTTGCGTTGCTGCAGGCTCACGTTGATTTCAATTTCTCCAACATCGGCGACGACGAGGGGGATGACAAGCGCCGGGATATCCAGCGTCGAGATTTTGACGTTACTCCCCTTCACGATGGTGGGGGGCGTGATGTCGCAGGTGTAACTCTGCTGAGCGAGCAGGGTGACCGAGTTCCCACTGATCATGTTGCCCAGTTCGGCGATGGCCGAAGCGGCGAGTTGATCGAACTGCGGAACGGGTTGTCCACCGAGCATCTTGCTCGCCATTTTGTTGGCGGTCAGCAGAGACATCCCGTAGATGACTTGACCTTCGATGTCGCCGGTGATGCCGCAGACAATGTTGACCTGCTGTGAGGTGAACATCTGCGGGCGAGCCGAGAGCTTCCCTCTCTCCGGCGTCGAATTGATGAGGGTCTGAATGACGCTCACCGAACCGGCCACGAAAGGCGTTACATATTCAACTTTCATGGCATTTCTCCATTGTCTTTCACCTGTCCCTATGCCGCCAGGAGTTTTCCGACAGCTTCCAGCACACGATCAGGCTGGAAGGGCTTGACGATGAAGTCCTTGGCTCCAGCTTGAATGGCCTCGACCACCATGTTCTTCTGGCCCATGGCCGTGCACATGATGACCGTGGCTCCGGAATCGCTTGCCTTGATGGCTTTCAGGGCTTCAATCCCGTCCATCTCAGGCATCGTGATGTCCATGGTCACGAGGTCGGGCTTCAGTTCGGAGTACAGCTTGACGGCTTCGGCTCCGTTTTGAGCCTCGCCAACAACTTCGTACCCGTTCTGAGTCAGGATGTTCTTAAGTGTCACGCGCATGAAGAGCGCGTCATCTGTGATCAGGATGCGTTTCGCCATGATTTTTCCCCCAGCAAGGGTTTTTGGTAGTAGAACGGCAGAACCGTTTGGTATCCAATTTCGTCGGCCTTGAAGATCCGCTCGGTGCTCCCCACAAAGAGGATGCCGCCCGGCTTCAGGGCTTGGAAAAACTTTTTGTAGAGGTCAGCTTTGGCCTCTTCGGTGAAGTAGATCACCACGTTTCGGCACATGATGAGGTCAAACCCCGTGTCGAATCGGTCGGCAAGGAGGTTGCCTTTGCGGAATTCCAGGTACTTCTTCAGTCGCGGATCTGCGGTGTACTCCGTTCCTTTGGCATGGAAGTATTGGGCGTATTCCTTGGGCACCGCCTTGATGTCGGTCGGACCGAAGGTTCCGGCTTTCGCCTGATTCAGGGCTGCCGTGTCGATATCGGTGCCGATGATCTTATGGCTTCCGGAAAACCTCTGATCGAGAATCGCGGCCAGCGTATGGGCCTCGGCTCCATAGCTGCATCCCGCACTCCAGATTTTCAGTCGAGAAGTCTTCTTGAGAAGCTCGGGCAGAATCTTGCCTTCCATTTCTCGCCACTTTTCCGGATTCCGGAACAGCTCACTCACGTTGATCGCCAGGCGATCGAGGAACCACTCCATGTTCGCCGGGCTGAGGCTGATCCATGTCCAGAACTGATCGAGAGTCTTGCAGTCCTTCTGCTCTGCCATCGAGACGATGCGTCGCTGAAGCTGATTCGCCTTATAAAGATCCAGGTCGAGATTGACCTTTCGCTTGACGTTGGCGTAGAACGCCGTCCAATCAGCTGGCTTAGGCAGCATCTCGCACCTTCCTGTTCAAGCTCGCCATGATCGCCCCGGCAACTTCTTCGAGCGGGAATTCGGCATCAATGCCACCCGCATCTTTGGCCGCTTTGGGCATACCGTAGATGACACAGCTCTCTTCGTTTTCGCCCAAGACGCGCCCGCCGGCTTTGCGGATGGCAACGGCTCCTTCTGCTCCATCACGGCCCATACCGGTGAGAACAACCCCCACCGATTTGTTGCCCTTCACTTGGGCAGCAGAGTGGAAGAGATAGTCGGCAGCAGGCTTGACTCCATGAAGCTTCGGCTCATCGGTGAAGGCGATCGTCATATCCGGCTTCACAATCATGTGAACGCCGCCAGGACACAGGAGAGCCTGGCCGGTGACCACTTTGTCGCCTTCTTTGGCCTCACGGCACGGGACGGTTCCCGCCATGTCGAGCCGTTTGGCGAGCGAGGCCGTAAAGCCCTCGGGCATGTGCTGCACGATGAGGATCGGGGCGGGGAAGTTCTTCGGAAGCTGCTCCCAAAGAGTGCGCAGAGTCGAGGGGCCGCCGGTTGAACTGGCGATCACGACTAGACGATCCACCGGTTGGGTGGGGGCAGAAACTTTGATGGCGCTCCCGCTGGACGGGACGGCTCGGTGTCGAGCGTATCGCGAGGCCCGGATCTTGTCGAGCGTTTCCTCCTTGGAACCCGTGAAGGCCAGGCTGGAACTGCTACTTGGTTTGGTCACGAAGTCGTAAGCCCCCGCTTCCAAGGCCTGAAGAGTGGAGGTCGCCCCCTGTTTGGTGACGCTGCTCACCATGAGCACCTTGGCTCCGGTCTTCAAGATTTCTGGCAAAGCCTCAAGACCCGATTTCACGGGCATTTCAACGTCCAGAGTCACGACATCGGGCTTGAGGTCGCGAGCCATATTCTCGGCTTCTTCGCCGTTCTTTGCCACTCCGACCAGCTCCAGGTCGCTTGTGCCGTTTATCCAGTCGGTGATCATGCGCCGGATAAAGGCACTGTCATCGACGACCATCACGCGTTGCTTTTTCATGCCGCCAACTCCTGAAATAGGGTTTCGTACTCCTCGTATCGCATCACAAACTCATCCGTAATCTGGTCTAGATCTTCGGGTTTCAGACCAAGCCGCTCCAGACTGTTTTCGGAGAATTTGTAGAGAAGTCCGTCTCCACCCAGACCAAAGCCCATACTCGAACAGATGTAGTCGCCAATGTGGACGCAATCGGCGATGACTTGATCGTGTTTCGCCTTGTCGGGATCGTGGTGCCACAGAGCGGCGTGGGCGACTTCTTCTGGCAGATTCCACTCGGTGGCGAGGTGGAAACCGACTTGACAGTGGTCGTAGCCAAGAATGCGTCGCTCTGCTTCATCAAAGCTCAGCCCCTCGCGCCCGGCGTAGAGCAGGATCGCTCCGACCTTGTTCTCCAGCCAAACGCTGAGGGCAACTTTGCCGATATCGTGGAGGAGTCCTGCGGTGAAGGCAACATCTTCCGGGGCCTTCTTGCTGATCCGTGCGACCAATTGCGCTCCGACCGCTGCGCCAAATGCGTGTTGCCACATTTGCTCAGGCCCGAGGCAATATCCGGTGATCGGGCGCTGCATCCACGGATAGGTGCTGGCGACGAGGGCCAAGTTCTTCACCGACTTCATCCCAAGGATAACTACCGCGTCTTGCAGGTCGGTGACTTTGCGGACGAGTCCGTAGTACGCACTGTTGGCGAGCCGCAGGACGCGAGCACTCAGGGCTTGGTCGGTAACGAGAATCCTCGCGATGGTGGCCGCCGACGACTCAGGATTCTGCGTCTCCCGCATGACCTTGATCGCGGCTGCTGGGATCGTCGGGAGATCGGTCGTCTTGCTGACGATTTCTTCGATCGTGATGGTGTGGCTCATGCCGCTTCCGCCCTCACTCGCTTGAGTTGACACAGGATTTTTTCGCCGCCTTGAACGGTGCGAACCCTCACTTCGCCGGTCTCGAGATTGGCAATCATCGTACGACCGCTTGTCCCTCCGATGTCTTGGGCGAGGACTCTCGCGCCGAATTTCTTGAGATGAGCCACCACGGCTTCGCCGTTGCGGGCTCCCACATCCAGTTTGCTGGCTGTTCCTGCGCCGTACTTAAAGACTTGGGCACCTCCGGCAAACACCCAGGTCAGCCTGCGTGTGCTTCCGCCCGCCTTTTCAATTTCGGCGAGGAGTGCGGGGAGACCGGTGTCGGCGAACTTCCCCGGCTTGTCCACTGGCTTATCTTTGAAGGCTTCCGGGAGCATGATGTGGGCCATGCCGCACACGCCGGAGTCGGCATCAAAGGCAAGCAGACCGATGCAGCTTCCTAAGCCGAGGCAGGTGAGCTGCCCGGATCCTTTGATGACCTTGATTTCGGCCATCCCGACGAGAACCTGTCCCGCCGGCACCTTACGCGGCTCCTTGAATTCCCAGTGCCGCGAACAACTTGTTCAAGCCTTCGAGAGTAGGAACGCAGAGGAAATATCCTGTTGTCTGTTGGTTCTCCATGCCGAACAGTCGTGTTTCGATTGCAAGGGCCACCGCGTCGGAGAGCTCCGCCTCCGCCACGATGGATGCGGCAATGGTATAGGCCAGGTCGATGGAGACCATGGGGGGTGTGGCGTGAATCTTGAGCCCGGTCATGTCGCTCAGGGCATTCATGAAGCTGGCGGAGAGGATGTTTCCGACTTCCAGCATCGCGGATGCGGGCAGATCATCCACGTCTTCGGGGTTTTCGGGGCTGTATCCGAGGAGCATCCCCCAGAGCTCTTGGGCACTGGACCAGGGGAAGAGGAAAGCCGTGTAACCTTCCACATCTCCCTCGATCGGCATGGAGATTCCGACGCAGACATCGGACGGGTCTCCCATCATCATCGGGACTTCTTCAAGGCACACCGCCTCCACATTCGGGATGTCCATGTTGAAGGACTTGCCGGTGACATTTGCGAGCGCGGTGGTTGCGTGCCCGAGTCCGATGTTGGCCATCTCGCGGATTGCCGACATCTGCATTAAGTCGAATTCGTAGGTTTGCCCTGCCATGCCCGTGCTCCTTTCTCGTCCCGGCGCGCCAACGCTTGAGTTTAAGAATCGGCACACGAACGGGCCGACCTCACTCGGGGGGAGAAATGCTCTGGGGAAGAGATTCCATAGACCTGGTCGGAATCCCACCAGTGAAATTGCGGGCAAATGAGCGTGGCTTTGAGCCTAGAACGTGAGAACGTTCTCGCAAAAATCAGGAAAAAGTGTTCGTATCCCTTCCAAATGCGAACATTTTCGGTTACAATCTAGCACAAGTCGAAATCCACGACAGCGACCGTTTGTGTCGTAGGACGTGGCTAACCGACTTCTCCCAAAACTTGGGATGCGACGTTGCTCCTCTCCAGTCGTATCCCATTTTTTTCTTTAAGCCCCCTGTTTTTGCGGGGATTCAGGTTTTGGACGTATTCAGCCCCAACAAGTGTTGGCGTGATTTCAGGATCAGGCCAGAGGGCCTGGAGCGCCCGATGACGAGCTCTGGAGTCAGGCTCCAAACGTGTCCAAGGGTTTGGGAGATCGAGCGGGGAGCGGTACACTAGGGTGTCATGGCAGGACTTCCAACCGATGTGATTCGCCACAGCCTGCGCGTTGCTCGTGAGCATGGTTACCGCGTGGTGAAGCTAGAGGCGGAGGGCGAGATGTTTTCGGCGGTTCTCTCCGAGGGCGTCGAGCAAGATGTCTCCTTGCCGTTCGAGGCTGAAAATGCTGTGGTGGATTCCGGCCCGGTGCTGAAGCCTGTCTCCGCACCCGTCGTCGGATACCTCAAACTCAAGGGGGAAATGGCCGTGGGTCAGGCCTTGGCGGCAGGCGATGTCGTCGGGGAGATTCTTGCCTTGGGGATCGCGAACGAAATCACAAGCAAGGTTTCTGGAACGATTAAGGAAGTCCTCGTCGAAGATGGTCAAGCCGTGGAATATGGTCAGCCCGTAGCCATGGTCGAGGTGAACCCATGAACCGACGACGTGCCAACACACTTATCGGTCTGATGGTCGCGATGGCGATTGTGATTCTGGCGACTCTGTTCTTTGTCACCGGCGGCAAAATGCTCGGCGGCAAGGTGGAAGAGCGGCCGGATGGCAAAGGCGAGACGATGATCGGAAAGAGCATCTATCGCGCCAAGGATACGCAGTGTCGATCCAATCTGGGCCAGGTGAGGCAGGGCATCGGCATTGCCACTGACCCGGTAGAGAACACCTTTCCGCAGTCGTTGGAAGAGACTCGTCTGGGTGCCACGTTTTACAAGTGCCCCGTTGGCGGGGAAGCCTATGTTTACGATCCAGCCACTGGTCTGGTGAGCTGCCCCCACGCGGGCCACGAGAAATACTGATGTTCAAGAAAGTTCTGATTGCGAACCGAGGCGAGATTGCATGTCGCGTCATCCGTGCCTGCCATGAATTAGGGGTGGACACCGTGGCGATCTACAGCAAAGCGGACGCGGAGAGCCGTCACGTCCACATGGCCCGCGAAGCCATCTGCGTCGGCGAAGCCACCAACACCGACAGTTATCTGAACCTGGCCAACGTTTTGATGGCTTGCGAAATCAGCGGAGCGGAAGCCGTTCATCCAGGATTTGGCTATTTCAGCGAGCGAGCGCGATTCGCCGAAGCCTTGGGTTCGATGGGGATCAAGTTCATTGGCCCAACCGTCTCGGCCATCGAGGCGATGGGGGACAAGGCGAAAGCCAAGGAGGCGGCGATCGCCTCAAATTGTCCCGTTGTTCCAGGGAGCGAAGGCGCGGCGGAATCGGAGCAGGATGCCGCGGTCTGGGCGGAGAAGATCGGATTCCCTGTCTTGCTGAAAGCCGTCGCGGGCGGCGGAGGACGTGGCATTCGACGAGTGGACGACGCCGACGAACTGGGCCGCCTCTTCAAGATGGCCAGTGCGGAGGCTCAAGCGAGCTTTGGTTCGGGCGAAATGCTTGTTGAGAAGTGCGTGGTCGAACCCCGCCACGTGGAAATCCAGATTCTTGCCGACGAGTACGGAAACTGTCTCTATATCGGCGAACGCGAGTGCAGCGTCCAAAACCTGCGCCACCAAAAGATCGTCGAAGAAGCACCGTGTGCCGTTCTCGACCCAGCCACGCGGAAGGCGATGGGCGAAGCCGCCGTGAGAGTGGCCAAGCATGTCGGATACACCAATGCTGGCACGGTTGAGTTCCTGCTCGATTCCGCTGGTGAGTTCTACTTCTTGGAGATGAACACGCGCATCCAGGTCGAACACCCGGTGACCGAGCAGGTCAGCGGACTGGACTTGGTTCAGTGGCAAATCCGCATCGCGAATGGCGAGAAACTGCCCTACTCACAAGAGGAGATCACGTTGACCGGGCATGCCATCGAAGCGCGGATCACCGCTCAAGACCCAGAAAATGACTTCGCTCCCAGCACGGGCAAAATCACTCGGTGGGAAGCTCCCGGCTTTGGCGGGGTTCGGCTCGATACTCACGTTTACGCAGGATTCTCCGTTTCGCCGTTCTATGACCCGATGATCGCGAAGCTCATCGTGACGGGTAAGGATCGGGCCGACGCCGTGAACAAGCTAGGCATTGCTCTGGATGAGTTCAATGTCGAAGGAATTCAAACCAACATCCCGTTCCTGCGCAAGCTCGTGCGGCACCCGGATTACGTGAAAGGTGAAGTGAGCACGGCCTTTGTCGGCCGCTTCTTGAAGGAGCAGCTCGCGCATGTCTGAGGCCAAGGGGGCGGTGAATTCGCGACGCTTGGCGCGCGAGGCCGCTTACCAGGCCTGCTACATGATGCTTGTGGGTGGAGCCACCGCAGAGACCGCCATTCGTGTGGTTCTCTCGCGTCAGGCTTTGGCGGAAGAATCGGAGAAGTTTCTTCACCAATTGGTGGAAGGCGTCGCCGCAACCAAGGGCGATCTCGATACCGCAATTGAACCTCACCTGGCCGAAGGCTGGAGTCTGACTCGACTCGCCGCGAGTGACCTCACGGCGCTCCGGCTTTGCGCATTCGAGCTTCTGCATTTCCCGGGGATTCCGCCCAAGGTTTCCATCTCAGAGGCCGTGGATCTTGCCAAGCGCTTTGGATCGGAGCACTCCGGACCGTTTGTGAACGGGGTACTTGGTTCGCTTTTGCCGCTGACCCCCAAGGCTCAGTGGGATCCTTCGATGGAAGACCTTGCTCCGGAGCCGACGATTCCGACTCAAATGCCGGACGAACCGGAGGACGACGAGCAAGAAATCCCGTCGGAGCCAGGTCTTCTCGCGGCGGGTTGGACGATTCGATCGGGCTCAGAGGGCGCAGAAATTCCGGTTGAGACGGTGGAAGAGAAGCCGCGATTCATCCCGGTTCCCGCCGACGACGAGGAGTGATCGGTGGATCTATTCGGCCAACTGCCTCCCGAAGGTTTGCGCGAGGTTCAGCCTCTGGCAACTCGAATGCGGCCGAGCACCCTCTCGGAATACGTCGGCCAATCCCACCTTTTGGCGGAAAGACTGCCCGTGCGCAGAGCGATCGAGAGTGGCCAACTGGGGAGTGTTGTTCTGTGGGCTCCTCCCGGATGCGGGAAGACGACGCTGGCGATCTTGATTGCCAATCACATGAAGGCTCATCTTGAGGTGATCTCCGCCGTCACCGCGGGCGTGGCCGACGTGAGACGCCTCGGCGAAGCGGCCCGTTCTCGATACGCGATGAACCAGATGAGAACCATCCTTTTGGTGGATGAGATTCATCATTTCAACAAATCGCAACAGGATGCTCTCCTCGGCTACTTGGAAGATGGCACCTTCCAGCTGGTAGGAGCCACGACGGAGAATCCGTTCTTCGCCCTGAATTCGGCTTTACTCTCCCGGGCCCGGGTGCTTCCTCTCCATCCGCTGAGTGCCGAGGAGATGGAGGCAGTACTCCGCAGAGCATTGGTTGATTCCGAAAGGGGTCTGGGAGTTCATCAACTTTCGATTCAAGAAGAGGCCATCGAATTCCTGGTGAGACTGGCCAACGGGGATGCTCGTACCGCACTGAATGCCCTCGAAACCGCCGCATTAATGACTCCACCAGGAGGTGAAATTGCCCTCAAGGTGTTGGAGCAAGTGCTGCAGAAACCCGCCGTCCGCTACGACCGCCAAGGCGACCAGCACTATGACACGATCAGCGCCTTCATCAAGAGCGTGCGAGGGAGCGATAGCGATGCCGCGCTCCACTACTTAGCCCGGATGTTGGAAGCGGGCGAAGACCCCCGGTTCATCGCACGCCGACTCGTGATTCTTGCGAGTGAAGATATCGGAAACGCCGAACCGCAAGGCCTGGTGATCGCGATGGCGGCGTTCCATGCCGTCGAGCGAATTGGGATGCCCGAGGCACGGATCACGTTGGCGCAAGCCGTGACATTCCTCGCCGAAGCTCCCAAGAGTAACCGCGCGTACGAAGCCATCAATGCCGCAATCGCGGAGGTCAAACGTGGCGTGATTCCTGCCATCCCCATGCACCTCAGAAGTTCCCAGGCGCGGGGAGCCAAAGAGATGGGTGCAGGCAAGGGCTACCTCTATCCTCACGACTATCCATCTGGTTGGGTTGCGCAGCGCTACCTCCCCGATGGCATCGGGGGTGGCTACTACATCCCCAGCGAACGAGGCTATGAGGTCAAGATGATCGAGCGACGGAAATCTCGCGGGCAAGGCCAGAGTTAGGATCGGGTTTCGTCCAAGTAGAGATCAGGCGGCGCGCCCAGCTCCGCTTCCGCCCGCTCGGTCTCCGTAAGTCGCTGACGTAATTTCCCGAGCGTGGAAGTCCCCATCTCTTCTGGAAGCGCGAGGCTCTCCTCCAGCGCATGGAGCTCCGCAAGGATATCCTCCATTGCCGCCAGCTGCCGGGCTCCAAAGCTAGGGTCTGCGAAGCGGTTCTTCCAAGTAACCGTTCTTCCACCTTTTGGACGAAAAAGGGGTCTGCTTAATGCGATCAGGTCGTGGAGCGCTGTGTTAACCGTCTCTTCAATTTCCTCACCAAGCGCTTTCTTCTCGCGCGAGTTCTTCCACTTGGGGGACTGACAGAGCTTCAGAACTCGGTGTCGGGTACTCGCAGCGTCTTCCAAGATGCGGAGTGCGACCGGGTGCGCCCGGGAAGAGAGCTCGCCGCGCTCACGAAACTCCTGCAGCCGAAGGATGTCCGCTCGAATATCGATGGGAATCGAAACCGGCTTTCCGAGCTGCTTTCGGTTTCGCAGCTGCGCCACCATTGCTGAGACGAGTGCCAGGCAGAGGAGCGAAGTGATCAGGGACGTCTCTGGTTCGGACGGGAATGCCCTCACCGCAATAAATCCGCAGAGCACGGAGCCTGCAAGGCAGATGATGATCCCGGTGTAACCAGGCAAAGGGTGATGGCGATCCAGGAATCGGGCGAAATAGTTAAAAATCGCCATGATGCCCGCTACCTGGGTTCTCGCGGTGCGGCCATCCGGAGTGGACTCAACCGATTGGTCAGCCCCACCCCAGCAACGGATCCATACAGATCGTGCTCTTTCCCTTCGCTCACCGTCACCGTAACAAAGCTGCCCGGGGCGGCATCTCCTTGGGCATAAACCCAACCATCAATTTCGGGGGCATCGCGGTAGCTTCGCCCGGCGATCCATCCGTCTTTGCACTCATCTACCAAGACCCGAATCGACTGGCCTTCCCATGCCTTGTTCTTTGCAAGAGAGATCGGCGATTGCGCCCGCATCAGGCGGTCATATCGCTCCCGTTTGGTGCGGAACGGAACCTGTCCGGGCATATCGTGAGAGGGCGTCCCTGGCTCCCGTGAGAAAGTGAATGCGCCCACACGATCAAGCTTCGCCTCGCGCACGAAGTCCACCAGATAGTTAAATTCTGCTTCCGTTTCGCCCGGGAAGCCGACAATAAACGTCGTCCGAATCGCGACCTCGGGGATTCGGGATCGAACCTTATCGAAGAGCTTGAGATACCGCTCTCCATCCCATGGCCTCTTCATTCGTCGCAACGTGTCCGGGTGAGCATGCTGCAACGGAATATCAATGTATTTGGCCACGTTGGGCACGCTCGCCATCGCATCGATCACTTCATCCGTCAGGCGGTTCGGATAAAAGTACAAAATACGAATCCACTCGATTTCCGGAACTTCACCCAATTGGTGGAGAAGCTTTGGGAGTGTGAACTCCTTGTAGAGATCGTATCCGTACTGTGTGACATCTTGGGCGATCAGATTGATCTCTTTGCATCCCGTTCGCGCCAAATGGTGGGCTTCTTCAAGCACGCGTTCAATCGGCTTGCTCGCATGGCCGCCTCTAAAACTGGGGATCGTGCAGAACGTGCATCGGTGATCGCAACCCTCGCTGACTTTAAGATAAGCGCTCCATGGGCGACCGGTTCGAGCCCGCGTGGGGACATCTGCCCATCGGTGGTGTGGCGGCTCGACATCCATCAAGGGCGCGGCTCGGCCAAACACTTGTTCAACCACTTGGTCAAAGCGACCCATTTGTCCGACGCCCACGTAGCCATCCGCGCCAGGAGCCAGTCGGGCCAAATCTTCGCCCATTCTCTGAGCCAAGCAGCCGGCAACAATCACTTTGCCCCCACCTTTCTCGGCGACCGCCTTCTTGATCGCCGCGATCGATTCTTGCTTCGCCGATTCGAGGAATCCGCAAGTGTTGATGATGGTCACATCGGCCCGATCGCCTCCAGAAACGGAGTATCCCGCCTGACGCAAAACGCCCGCGATCTCTTCGCTATCGACCTCATTTTTCGCGCAACCAAGGGTGATGATGCGCACATTTCCGGACTTGTCACTCACGGTTTTGTCATTGTGTCAGAAATCGTGCCGTACCCTCCGGGTTCCAATTGAACTGGGAAGGGGCGGGCATGTGAAAAAAAGCCCGCACGAGAAGATTCTCGCGCGGGCTGTGCTGGCTCAGCCAGACTTAGTAGTCGCCGGAGCTACCGGAAGGCAGTTGCTGAAGTCCCGAGTTCGAGGAATCAGCATTCGTGCTCGAGCTGGTGTCAGCCGTAGCAGCGCCACCGCCCGCCGCATTCGGATCCGCAGGAGCCGGAGCCGACGGAGTCGACGCGCCACCAGCTGCCGGAGCAGCCGGAGCGGGCTCCGAAGAGCAGCCCACAAGTGCGCCGAGCAGGACGGCACCAATCAGGAAAGCAGACCAGTTCTTCATCAGGGCGTGGTGCTTCCGTTGAATGGGTTATCCGGAACGAAGGAGGCCGGGTAGAACGTCGGGCCAGCGATCCAACCGCGGATGAAGGCACCGGGGACGCTCGGCACTTGGCCGCGCTCGTTCAGGAACTGCCAGGGTTGCTGAGCAATCAGGCGAGCGTTGCCTGCCGAGTTGTTTCCTCGACCGTAGTTGACCAGCTTCGCCGAGGTGTCAGCCATCACGTGCACGGAGCCTTGACCGAAAGCGTGGTAGCTCGGGCCATCGACTTCGAACGCCATGTTGTATGCACTGCCGCTTGCCGCATTTTGCGGGCGACCGCCACCGTTGAAGATGCAGGTCACGCCGGCGATCGGGCAGTTCAGACGAGGCGAAGTCGCGGTGAAGCCTTCGTAGGTGTAGGTTCCCATGCCGGGCCAGATCATCGTGAGGCTGCTGACAGCAACGATGTTGGTTTGGCTGATGCCCTGAAGGAAGCCGTTATAGGTCATGTTCGAACCCTTCGGCGTGCCCACGCGAGCTCCTGGAGCATAGCAGCCCGCCAGCGTTCCGCTGCTGAACTGTCGCTTGTCATTGCCCGGGTTGAGCATGTCGTAGTTCTTGCGATACGGCTCGGTTGCGTTCACCCACATCACAGCAGACTCTGCTTGGAGAGTCGGTTGTGCGGCCAGGTTGCACCAGTTGGCCGGGCTGGCCGTGTAGTTCGCCGTGTTTCGATAAGCTGGTTGAACAGCCGAGGTCAGGTCGGGAACGGTTCCGAGGGGGAACAGATCGTCGTAGTCCGACATGTAAATGATGATCGCGGTGCCGGATTGCTTTGCTTGAGAAAGGTATTGCGTGCGCTTGGCGGCAACCTTTGCTTGAGCAAAGACCGGGAACAGGATGGCGGCCAGAATCGCAATAATTGCGATCACGACCAGCAGTTCGATAAGGGTAAAGGCCTTTTTGTTCATGGAATCTCCATTGATTGCAAAATTGCTGGGGAACGTAATTTTGAACCTAGACGCGTGAAGTCTTGAGTTCTTCCTCAATTGTACAGCGGGATTTTCTCAAGAGTTTCGAGACAGCAGAAATTTGCCCCTGTTAGGGCTAAAATAGGTCTATGCCTCGGTTCAACATCGACACGGACTACCTCGTCACCGTGCTCAAGGATCTCATCGAAACTCCTAGCCCGACGGGGGACACCGATTGGGCCGTCAGCTTGGTGCAGAACGAGCTGGAGAACCTAGGCGTCAAGTGCTTTCGAACCGCCAAGGGAGCCCTAGTGGCTCACTACCCAGGATTGCGAGATGATCGTCCTCGCGCTCTCACCGCTCACGTAGACACCTTGGGGGCAATGGTCGCGGAAATCAAAGGCAATGGCCGTTTGCGCCTCACCGCGCTCAACGGAGTGAACTGGCCCACCGTGGAAAGTGAGGGCGTCACGATCCGCACCCGCGCCGGCGTTGGAGTCCGGGGTTCCATCGTGCTCACGAATGGAGCGGCTCACGTGAACAAAGAGGCCAGCACCGCCCCACGCAACGCCGAGACCCTAGAGGTTCGCATTGACGAGCGCACGAATTCTGCGGAAGAGACCCGTCTGCTTGGCATCGAAGTCGGCGACTACGTGAGCTTTGATCCCCGATTCGAATCGAATCCGAGCGGATTCATCCGCAGCCGCTTCCTTGATGACAAGGCATGCGTGGCAGCGGTTCTCGCCTCGCTCAAGGCCCTGCACGATGCCGGAGTCAGCCCGGCTCAGCGCACGCACATCCTGATCAGCAATTTCGAGGAAGTGGGGCATGGCGGCATGGACGGCTTGCCGGAAGATCTCTACGAAATGGTTGTGCTCGACATGGCCTGCGTCGGCGACGGGCAGAACGGCGATGAAACCCACTGCTCCATTTGCATGAAGGACAGCTCCGGCCCCTACAGCAAGGATCTCAGCGAGAAGCTCCTGACGCTGGCCGGTCAAGCGGGCGTCGTTCTCAAGCCAGATATCTATCGCTACTATGGTTCTGATGGCTCCGCCTACTGGCGCAGCGGCGGCCGCGCCCAAGTCGCCCTCATCGGGCCAGGGGTCGATACGTCGCACGGCTACGAACGCACCCACCTCGACGCTCTCCGCGACACCTCGCTTCTGATTGCGGAGTATCTGATCGAAGAGAACTGAGCGCCTTGATTGCTGGCCCAGAATTAATTGGGTGGGCCAGCGATCAATCACTTCAGGTTCAGAACGAACGAGATCGCGGTCGCGTAGTCCTTCAGAGGTGCCGTGGTATGCCCGCCGGGGTGCTCGATGAAGAGCCGTGGTTGCTTCCGACTCAGCCCCGCGATGTGTGCCCCCTTCGCCCACCAGTTATTGCCGTCCTTAGCACCGCTCAGGAGGGCAACGCGGGCAGTCGGCAATGATCTCATACTCCAGGGGTTCGGGTCAGTGCCATCCATCTCGCCTAGATCGCTATGACCATCGCACACGGCACCTGGGATGAACTCTGGAAACCAATTGGAGCTATTCCAGGCGGTGATCCCGCCCGCGCTAAATCCGACGGGGACGATAGGGACCGCTTTGCCGTATCGAGACTCCAGGGCCACTGAGAGCTTGTTCAGGGCCAAACTGTGACGACCCCAGTTCGAGCCAGCACTTGAAACCGTGCTGATGCCAAGCGAGTTGGCCTTCGCGTAGGCTCTCAGTGAGGTCGCGAGCTTTGACTGGAAGAAGACAACGATCCAACCCTTCGCGCTTGCTGGTTCGTAGCTCGTCGTGACATCTTTGATCTCGGGGAGCTTTTGGGTTGGTGAGGAAGGCTTTGCTCCCTTAACTTCCCAGTTCTGAACCTCCACAACTCGGTACGCAAATGAATCAGTTCCGATCTTGTCGTAGTTGGTCTTCGTGCTCGGAGTGGTCGGCATGGCAAAGCTCAGCACCTTGTCAATCTCTCGCATGGGATACCACCCTCCTGCTGCTTCGCGGGGTTCCGTGAGGTAGGCGTTCCAGTGCCCGGGGGCACGCTTCTCAAGTGGAATCGGAACACCCTTCTGATCAACGAGACCCTGAAAGTACGACCTCAAAAACAGCTTGCTGAAAAACCGGCTGGGGCGGGCCAGCGTGAGTTTCCCTCCGGTGCCGCTCGGTTGCCAGGTGGCATCACGTTCCGAGGAGCTTGCGAGATCACTGAACGCCCCTGTCATCAGCTCCGTGCTTTGGGCAAAAATGCCGTCGCTGAAAGCGAGCTGCATCGAAATGGATCGGAAGCTACGAGCCTTCTGCCCGGAACTGGCTATCGGCCATGGAGACATGTGGCGTTCGACTCCGTCGGAATCAAATACCAATACCTCCAGGTACGTTTTCGCAGCATCCTCCTGAGTTGATTCAGTCGTACCGCACGAGGCCAACGGCGCGGTGAGGGCCATCGTCACGATGAGCATTCTGCGGAGCTTGCCACTCCGCATACAAGAAAAAGCCATGCTCCCAACTGTGAATGCTCCATGTGGCGAACCGCAAGATAAGTTCCGGGAAGTTAGCGATTTAGCCTAACTTCCCGAATTCTTCCGCTTTCTGGACGATCAATTGTGCGCCATCGCAAGCCCAGAGTGTCAAGAGGAGTTCGCCCAGCTGCGACCACCAGGAGACCATTCTTCCTCCTTCTCACCCACTCGTCGCTAGGAGCTCTGCATCGAAATCATTCTGGTGGATGTTGACGATCGAAATCTCTTGTTGACCGTACCGGACTCCGGTGATTTTCACCTTGGCTCCGTTGATCTGAATCAAGCTGGACTTGCCCACTTTTTTGACTACCTTCCCCGCAGTGAGGCTCTTCGCTCCAATCAACCCTGCGACATGGCTGAGCAATGCCTTGCCTTTCAAGTCGGTAAACGCGAGCTTGATGAGCGGAGCCTGAGCCTTCACGGTACCGGAACTTGCTGAGAGCGGATAGAAGACCGTTACGGTTTGGAATGAGATGCCTAGCTGATCGGCGATCCCTAGGTAGGAGAAGGAGAGAGTTTCGTCCCGAATCATCGGCTCTCCGGTTCCCAAGGCGGCATCCAAGTCAGCTGGCGTGCCTTCGGCAACCTTGAGCAGCTGGCCTGTTCCAAGTTTTTTCGGGGCAGTTGGTTTCTTGGGAAGCAGATGACTTGGCACGATATCAACACCGGATGAGTTGAAAATCACTGAGGCCTTCCCGGCCTCGAAGAGGGAGAATCCGCTCAGCATCCCGGTTTGATGAGGTTTACGCTCGTAAACCGGGCTGCCGAGTTCCAGTTTCGAGACAATTTCCCCGCGGTCGTCCGACGCGTTAAGCGTCCACGCGACGACCGGGTTCCCGATGGGTTTCGCAGTGACGTAAGTTAAGACCTGAACCGGATCCTTCTTGGCGGGCTTTCCAAATTGGCTGACGAGTTCGCTCAACAGGGTTGAGCCTTGACCAATCGGTGCGGCCGCACAGCCGACAAGCAAGGACGCGAGGAAAGCCAATCCCACGGAAACTTTGAGTGAATTCTGAGAACGCATGAATCGTCAGCATATCGGTGGGCTACTTTGCGCATGCAAGGGAAGTTCAGGGAACTTAGTGAATTCCTGTAACTTCCTCGAATTACCTGCAAAACGTGTCACCCACGTCTCCGGAACGCGCCGCCCGGAAACGAAAAACGCGGTTTGGATCACTGAATCCGAACCGCGCTTCGTTTTGAGATTTTGGTGAGTCGTCAGGGACTCGAACCCTGGACCCACGCCTTAAAAGGGCGTTGCTCTACCGACTGAGCTAACGACTCACCTGCACGCTATGATACCGCTCTTACACTGAGCCGGGGCCTTTTGGGGCCCCGCAGGTAAAGTGAGGGCATGGACGAACGAGGGCACAGCTACGCCTCGGCGGGTGTCGATATTGATGCCGCACAACGGTCTCTGCGCAACGTCACCGATGCCGTCAAAGCCACTTACAACGCCCGAACTCTGGGCGGAATCGGCGGATTCGGTGCCATGTTCTCCGGCGAATTCCCCGAGCTGACCAATCCCGTTCTCGTCAGCAGCATTGATGGCGTAGGCACAAAAACCAAGGTCGCCCAAATGGCCGGTGACTATTCCAACCTCGGCCGCGATATCGTCAACCACTGCGTCAACGACATCCTGTGCCAGGGTGCGAAACCCCTCTTCTTCCTCGACTATTTCGGCTGCAGCCACCTCGATTCCGAAGCATTTGAGTCGGTTGTGATCGGGGCGGCCGAAGCCTGCGCTGCCGTCGATTGTGTCCTCATCGGCGGAGAAACGGCAGAGATGCCGGGCGTTTACACCGATGGCGAGATCGACATTGTCGGAACGATTGTCGGGGTAGTGGATGCCGAGCAAAAGCTCCCGCGTGGAATCCAAAAGCCCGGCGACCGCATCATCGGTCTGGCGAGCAATGGCCTCCACACCAATGGATACTCGCTGGCTCGCAAGGTTCTGTTCGACCATGCTGGTCTCTCGGTGCGCGACCCTCTGCCCGGTGCCGAGGACGTCACGATTGCCGATGCTCTTCTGGCCCCCCACACGTGCTATTTCAATGCGATTTATCCCTTGATTCAGCAGTTCCCCGGCATCTCGGCGGTCGCCCACATCACCGGTGGAGGTCTCACTGATAACCTTCCGCGCGTGCTGCAGTACGAAGTCCAAGCCAAGATCATCAAGCGATCCTGGACGCCTCTGCCGATTTTCGAGGCCATTCAAACCCTTGGCAAGGTGGATGACGCCGACATGTACCGAACCTTCAACATGGGCATCGGCATGGTCATTGTCGTGGACGCGGATGAAGCCGGCGCAGTGCTGAATGCTCTCTCGGAAACCGGGGTCTACGCCGCGGAGATCGGGAAGCTGAGCACAGGCTCACGCGACGTACAAATCGTGTGAGAAGCCCACTCGCCTCCGGACGCGAAGGCAGGTCTAAGCGGGCAACTTGAGACCAGAGTGCCCCGATCCCGTTAGGGTCGGGAAATTTGAGACTTGCCGACCAACCCCTGAACGGGTCGGGCGTGATTCAGCTCGCGAGCGCGCAACCGTCGCATTTTCCGACCCTGAAGGGATCGGGGCACCCAAGTTCAGCGTCGTGTCGAGTCAGACACGTACGGCGGAACTTGGCGAATCCAACTCAGAGATGGAACACGAATCGGGCGTTGCCCAGGGCAATTTCGGTGCCGGATTCGATCACTGCTTCTTCGACCCGCTGAAAATCGCCATCTTTCGCGACAAAGGTGCCGTTGGATGATCCCAAATCGGTGATCGAATAAACGCCATCCACCTCGGTGATTTTGGCGTGCTTACGCGAGACGTAAACCCCTTCTTCGAGACCCGCCATGTCGATATCAATCGGGCCGACGGAGGCATCAAATCGACCAATCAGGGCCGGAGCGGTGAAAGAGAAGACGATATCCGTTTCAGCTCCTGCTCGCTTAACAACAAGCCGAGGCCCTGTAACCGCTTCCTCCACAACTGCAGATTCTTCTGCGACGGGGGTTTCCGATTCGTCTCCCATCACCGGCGGTGCCGCGATGTCTTCATGTTGAGTCAGCGCCTCTTCGTTCATGCTCGTACCCTCTTAGACGTCATCCGTCTGATGTTTGGTGCGAGCGTACCGCCCTCAGCTCGAAGCGCGCACCCAATTCCATTCTCGGCCCGAGATCCGGATGAGCACAGACCCTGAGTGCAGAGTCATGTTGACGGTGGTCAGGGCGCGGTTGCTGATACTCACCAAACCACCAAGCTTCATCTCGGCCTTGTCGAGGGGCCATTCAACCCCGGTGAGAGTCACCTTGGCGGCCCCGAGGGGCATCACACTGATTTCGGCTCCTGCGAGGTCGGGAAGCTCCACTTCGCGGTCATGAAAAAAGGCAGGTGCTGGCACCACGAGCCCCCAGCCCTGGCGGAACGCCAGATGAATCACCTCGCCATGTCGGATCAGCGAGCTGAGGGAACTCAGAACGTGGTCAATCCGATCGCCCTCAAGTCCCGCAATGAGCAACTGGTGGGAAGGGTGATCGGCCCGGATCGCCGCGAGCATCTTGTCGGCGTCGGTCGAGTTTTGGTCCGGATCATGCCTGACGTCCAGCCCCTCCAGCGGCGATTGAATGGAATCGAGATCGCCCGCCACAACCGGTTTCAGACCGGCAGCCAGACACAGATCGGCGGCCGAATCGGCGGCGTAAACGTGCTCGCAGCGTGCCGCCAATGACACCACTTCGTCAGCCGAAAGATCGGTTCCGGCCAAGACCCCAAGGATTCGTACACCCATCTGGGCTCAAGTCTATCTCAGATCGAAATTTTTGCCTTCGCAAAATTTCAGATGTGTGTAATTTATTCCATCAGAAATATCATTCAGACCCAGGACATTTCGGCTAGGCCCGCAGATGACGAATTATCTTTTGATTTCTGGGAGGAACGACGTACTTTGTAAACCTTGGCCGGAACGCCCCTCTTCGGCCCACGTTCAGCGATCATTGCGCCCCCAAAATCCCCCAGTTTTCTTGCCAGTATCCGGGCCGAGACGGTGTGTATAATCCCCCCACTTCATTTGCCCATCTGGGCTTTTTTCGTTGACCACATGACAGACCAGTATTCATTCGAAGACCGAGAAGATTTCGTCCAGCTCAAGTCCGCTTGGGAGCGAGTGCTCACCCGTTTGGAGGGCCAAGTTCCCGAGACGGTGATGCTGCGATTCCTTCAGCCACTCGTTCCTCATAGCCTCGAAACCGATGCGGCCAAAGTGCTCGCGCCTGGACGCTTCGTCCTCGAAT
This sequence comes from Methyloversatilis discipulorum, assembly GCA_943371575.1. Classification (GTDB taxonomy): domain Bacteria; phylum Armatimonadota; class Fimbriimonadia; order Fimbriimonadales; family Fimbriimonadaceae; genus UphvI-Ar2. The sequence continues at coordinate 409,611 of CALRVI020000001.1, forward strand.
GGGTCAAAGATAAGTACGCCGAAAAGCTCCAGGCCATGCTGGCGGAAGAACTCGGCCGGGCGACCAAGTTGGAGTTCCACCTCCAAGCCCGCGAGAAGCCCGTGGCGACGATCCAAACCCACTCGGTGGCCAGCATCGCTCCCGTCGCTTCCGAGCCCAGCCGATTCCGCCCGAATCCTCGTCTGACCTTCGACAACTTTGTTGTCGGACAAAGCAACCGACTCGCCATGGCGGGAGCCAAGGCTGTCGCGGCAGCACCGGGCACGCGCTACAACCCGCTTTTCATCTACGGCCCTTCGGGACTCGGCAAAACGCACCTTCTCCACGCAATCGCCAACGAGATCCTCGCCAACGACCCGAATTTCCCTCTCACGTACGTCCCGGCACCTCAGTTCGCCGAAGACTTTGTCCAGGCACTCAAGAACAACCGAATCGACCGATTCCGCCGCGCCCAGCGGGGCGTCAGCGTGTGGCTGATCGATGACATCCAGTTCATTGCCGGCAAGGACAAAACGCAGGAAGAGATCTTCCATACGTTCAACTATCTCCACGGCATCGGCAAGCAGATCGTGATCTGCTCGGATCGTCCGCCGCGCGATCTGCTCCTGATGGAGGAGCGCCTGCGCTCGCGGTTCGAGAGCGGTCTAGTTGCCGATGTCCAGACCCCCGACACCGAAACCCGATGCGCGATCATTCTGAAGCGCGCTGAGAACGATGGTCTCAACCTCAGCCACGACACCGCGATGGTGCTCGCTGAAGCGGTCACGGGCAACGTTCGTAACCTCGAAGGGGCCCTCACCAAGCTCGCCGCGCAAGCGAGCATGGAAAATCGACCGATCGATCTTGAACTCGCTCAACTCATCGTCGAGCGCTATTATGCGAACCAGATCACCGTCAAGCCGACGTTCGATCAGATCCTGGGCAGCGTTTCGCGTCACTTCCAAGTGGAGCGGGATGAGATCACGGGAACCTCACGCAAGGCCCCGATTGCGCACGCCCGGCACGTGGCGGTCTACATGACCCGCGAGATTCTCGGCGATAGCTGGAAGCACATTGGCGCGCTCTTTGGCAACAAAGACCACACCTCGATGATGCACGGCTACAAAAAGATCCGGGAGATGATGAATCGCGACCGTGAGCTCAACAGCAGTATCAAAATGCTGATGCGCGACCTTTACCCCGAGGGCTAAACTAGCCCTGTGAAGCTCGCCGAACTCACTTGGCCCGAAGTTGATGCGCTCGACCGATCCACCGTGGTGGTGATTGCCACCGGATCGATGGAGCAGCACGGTGCGCATCTCCCTCTCGCCACCGATTCGCTTCTCGTGACGTCAGTCATGGAGGCGGTTGAGGCGCGACTGCCTGACAAAATCCTCCTGACGCCCACGATGTGGCTCGGCGCCAGCGGACACCACCTAGGATTTGCCGGATCCCTCAGCGCAAGCTTCGAGGGATACGAGGATTCTCTGATCCAGATCGTTGAGAACTTCCACGCCCATGGATTCCATCGGTTCTACATCGTGAATGGCCATGGCGGAAACACCGAACCGAACGGGATTGTCTGCCGCAAGCTCAAATCCCGACATCCGGAGATCGTCATTGGCCACTCGGGCTACTTTGCGTTCTTGACCCAGGCCACCTACGACGCGATCCTCACCGGATCAATCAAAGGAATCCGCCATGCCTGCGAGGCCGAAACAAGCCTGATGATGCACTTGCATCCCACCCTTGTCCGCCTGGAGAAGCGCCGGGATGATGGCCTCGAAGTGGATCCGCCCGTGCCGGGCATGGTCTTCTTTTTCGACGAATGCACGGAGGCAGGAAGCTTCGGAGACGCCACTCAGGCTTCCGCCAACAAAGGCAAAGTACTGTTCGATGAAGCGGTGGATGGCTTGACCCAGGCCTTGACCGCGCTCCACCACGGAATATCGTTGCAAGGACGATGAAACGCAAACTGGCTTTGCCGGGTACCTTTACGGGTATGCGACGTCGCCTTCTTAGCACGACAGCTCTTGCCGCTCTCCTCGTGCCTGGGTTCGCCCTGGCCCAATCCTCCTACGCTGGCCCCGAGTTCGGCGTGTTCCTTCCCACCGATGGAGCCCTCAAGACCGCTCTTGGCGATCAGTGGTTCAGCGTGGGCCTCTCCACAATGAAGCAGGGCGACCTCCGCACGACCCGAACCGGCACGAACATGAACTTCGTGACCCAATCCAAGAACGGGAACAAGGTGTTCATCGGCAGCTACAGCATCGGTCTGTTCCAGCCCTTCGGCGATGGCAGCATGCGCAACTCCACGCGCCCCTATTTTGCGGCTCGCGCTGGCGTGAGCTACATCGACTACGCGATCGGCACGGGCGTCAACCGAGATGCCGACAAGCGCATTGGATACAACGCCAACGCCGAGCTGGGCATCCTCTTTGGTGACCGCTTGAATCTGAGTGTCCGCTACGATGTGAACTCGAAGCACGATGGCTACAGCTTCGACGGCCTCAGCGTTTCCCTCCGCTACGGTCTCGCGAAGTTCTAAACACGACTGCATCGACCAACGAAATCGGCCTGGCTCCTTCGAGTCAGGCCGATTCTTTTTTGCCTTTTGGTGCCCCGATCCCTTCAGGGTCGGGATCAATCAGTCCGGAAAACGTCGCTGAACGCCCGGTCAGAGTGCCGCATTCCCCCGGAGCGCTCCCTCAAAAATTGCGCGAAGCGAAGCGACTGCGTCCCCTTTCAGATGCACATGAAGCGCGCGTCGATCGTTCGCCCGCAACGCACCGAGATCCCCCAGCGCCTGAGCGGTGCACAGCTGACCAAAGCTGACTCCCATCTCCGGAATTGCTCGATCCTCAGAGATCTCTTGCGTGATCACCACAAAGTGTCCATGATTCGGGCCGCCCTTGTGATACTGACCCGTCGAGTGCAGGTAGCGCGGCCCGTAGCCGAAGCTCGTGGCTACTCCGAGCCGGTGCCGCAGATCCTTTCGGAACTCCTGAAACAAGCCCGTGACCTCATCTGATTCGACGAGATAGGCGAGAAATGCCACATGATCACCCGCCATCGCATGATTCAAGAACTCGGCCAGGGCGAGCGCGGGGGAATCCCCGTCCGCACCCGAGACCGCAGCCCATTCGTCGCTCGCAGAGGCCTCCGGGAGAACAATCGCGCCCGATGCCTGAACCTTGGCAAGTTCAGCCCGAGCGATATCCTTCGCCTCCTGCACATTGGGCTGATCAAACGGATTCACTCCGAGAACCTTGCCCATGGCAGCGGTGCTCACGAAAGCTTCGTGCATCACCCGCCCCAGATCGCGCTCGGAAAAGTCACCCGAAAGGGCCGCGCAGGTCAGGTGCAAGTGCTCTTCGGTCAGTGAAGGATCGCTCGTACCGAGGAACCACAGGAAGCGGTCGTCGCCGTAATCTTCGCTCTTACCCTTTGGCTCTGTGGCGAGCGGAAGAACGCCGAAGCCCGCTTTGCCCGTACTCTCGGCGATGAGTTGCTCCAGCCAAAGACCGAGCGTATCGAGTCGAGGTGAAGTCAGCAGAGTCAGCTTGTCCACGCCCGATTTCGCAGCGACGGCAATCAGAACGCCCGGCTCATGCCGATCTGCATCGTTCAGGGTTTCCAGATTGTCAATCGCCCCACGCAGCAGAGCCTCGACATCCAAGCCTGCCAGGGCCGCAGGCACGATCCCGAACACGCTAAACGCGCTGAACCGACCCCCAATCTCTGGCTCACCCAGAAATACCTTGCGGTACCCCCGAGCCTCCGCTCGCTGGTGCATTTCCGAGCCAGGATCGGTGATCGCCACGATTTTGCTCGCATCGCCGCCCAGAGCTTCCCAGACCGCATTCTCCATCGCCAGCGGCTCGACGGTGGTGCCGCTCTTACTGGCAATGATCCAAAGCGTCGACGCGTGATTCACTCCGTTCAGAATCCGTGCGATCTCTCCGGGATGAGTGGAATCCAAAACGTGAAGTTTCAGCCCCTTGCGACCCGAGAACACGGTGGCCCAGACCAAAGAGCTCAGGCTCGATCCACCCATGCCGCACACGACGGCATCGGTGAACCCGGCCGCCAAAGCTTCTTCGACAAAACCACGGATTTCCGTGAGTTGCTCCAAGGTTCGACGGGGAGAATCCACCCAGCCCAGGAAACGATTGATGAAGCCAACCGTGTCGGGATCCGTGCTGAAGAGGGTTCCATCTTTGGCGAGCAAGCGCGATCCGAAGTCGCGGAATTGAGACTCGCAGAGCGCTCTGGCCTCGGCGCGAATCGCGGCGAGATTGATCACCCCGCCACCACCGATTCGCGCTTGGCATCAATGGCAGCCAGCAGCTTGCGGAAAGGAATCACAAACTTCTCCACCGCATCGCGCTCAAGCTCAGCGGCGGCTTCATCAAGGCTCACACCGGCATCCGCGAGCACTTCAAGTTGATGCCGAGCCTCTTCCAGATTGCCCGAAACGCGCTCCATCGGGTCGCCACTCTCGAGATACGCCTCAATGGTTTCCAGCGGCATCGTGTTCACCGTATCCTCCGCAATCAGTTCTTCGACATAGAGAATTGGAGAGTAGGCGGGATTCTTCGCGCTCGTGCTCGCCCAAAGGAGTCGCTGCACAATCGCGCCCTGCTCCGCGAGCTCAGCAAACCTCGGTGACCGGAAGAGATCCAGATAGACGTCGTACGCCGCAAGGCTGTTGGCAATCGCGATCTTGCCCTGAAGCTCGGGAGCTTTCTCCTCCAGAACCGGATCAAGCAGAGAGTCCACGCGGCTGACAAAGAAACTAGCCACGCTTGAAATCTGCAAAGGCAGTTTCTTCGCCGCCCGCGCTTCTAGACCCTCGAGATACGCCAAAGCCACTGCGCGGTATCGCTTAACACTGAACAAAAGCGTGACGTTCACGGGAATTCCATCGGCAATCAGCGTACGGATCGCCGGAATCCCCGCCTCGGTGGCAGGAACCTTGATCATCACATTCGGGCGATTGAGAGCATCCCACAAACGACGCGCTTCGGAGATGGTGGCCTCGGTGTCATGCGCAAGCTCAGGCGAGACTTCGAGGCTGACGTAGCCATCGATCCCGTTTGTGCGTTCCCACACTGGTCGGAAGAGATCGGCCGCCATCCCCACATCGGCAATCGAGAGATGATCGTAGATCTGCTCCGCCGAGAGCCCTTCGCCCGTGAGCATCACGATATCGTGGTCGTAGTCCGTGCTCCCAGCAATCGCCTTTTCGAAAATCGCAGGATTGCTCGTGACCCCCAGAATTCCTTTATCGATCAGCTTCTGCAAGCTGCCGTCCTGAATGTAGTTGCGGCGGATGAAGTCCAGCCACGGGGATTGGCCAAGAGTGTGAAGAAGCTGCAGGGAATTCATGGCGATCTCTCGCCCTTATTGTAGCGGCAGGAGGTCTCGTCAGGGGCCAATCTGCCCCAGGGCCAGGCCAGACGAAGAAATGTTGCGATTCTCCTCACGGAACTGCGGCTTCTTTTCCACATTCTCCGTCTGGAAAGATGGCCAAAGGAATGGCGGGCGAGGGCCAAGGACGGCAGAAACTCCAAAGATCTGCCGATATTGAGAGAGTCGCTCCTCGCGCCGCAATAAGTTCGGACAAAAGGAGAGGGAGGACAAGGAACTCATGAGTTTTGTCGGGAAGTGGTTCGGGTTTGGCAAGGATCAAGCCTTTGATGACGGGATTCGCGCCTACGAAAAACGTTCGTTTGCCGATGCCCTTGGTCGCTTCCGCGATTCCCTTGGCCACGCCCAAGACCTTGCCGTCCGCGAACGAGCGAAATCATACGTTGCCGGATGCCTCGGCAAGCTCGCGCGCGAGAGCATGAATCATCGCGACTTTGAGGACGCCGAGAAGTATCTGATTGAGGCAATTGACGTCCGCCCTGGATTCGCCGACCTCTGGCTCTCGCTGGCCCAAGTGCGACGCGCGCTTGGCAATCGCGTTCAAGCCATGGCCGATGTCGAAAAGGCTTTGGAAATCAACCCGAACTACAGTGCAGGCCTCGCCCTGCGCGGCACTCTGCTCTACAAAACCGGGCAACATGCCGAGGGTTTGAGCGACGTCCACCGGGCCGTCGCCTTTGACCATCGACTCGCTGGCAAGGCATGGGATGCCGCCCAATCTGCCCACGAAGCCGGCGACCACGAAAAGGCATACGAGGAGCTTCTTCAGATCAAGCCTCACGGCGACGACGCCAACGACCTCGTCGCCGCGGGTGATCATCACGCCAAAAAGGGCGATTGGAAGCAGGCGGAGGCTCACTATCGAGCCGCGTTGGAAATCGCGCCAAGTTACGCTGATGTCCGCTGCCGCCATGGCCAGGCTCTCATGGAGCTGAGCGAACTCCACAGTGCCACACAGGCGTTCCAACACGCCATCGCCATCAATCCCGATTACAGCGAAGCTTACGCCCTCATGGGCGTGGTGCTCCGAAGGAGCGGAGACGAAGAGAACGCTCTCATCGCCTTCCGCCACGCCTTAGACATCGACCCGCACCATCCCATCGCGAGTCAAGAAGTGCTCTACCGGCGTCGATAAATCTCACCGGACGAACGGACTCTCTCGGATCGGCAGGTTCCACGGTGAATTGTCTCTGGTCCGGGCTACACGGGACACCATGTCTACTCCGAATCCGCCTGTACTGGACCGTGGTGCGCCGGAGGAGAGAGTGAGTGGTTTAGCCGAGGAGGCAACAATCCGTTCCGGCGGCTCCCCGTTGATCTTCGCGAAATGGGGTCGAGAAGGCCTCTCTTGCATGACGTTGGCCCGCGCCGCGCGCAAATGAACGGGATCATCCGACGCGAACAGGACATTCCCGCGACCATCACAGACCAAGACGACTCCTTCGAGTGCTCCACCGATCAAGTTCGCGTCTCCCTTGGGGAGCATCACGGGACGGCCGAGTTTCTCGTTCACCCACCCTTTGATGAGTCGCTCGTTCTTCGGGTCGCTCACGATCGTTGCTCCCGTGGCACCGACAATGGAAAGCGTACGTCGAAACTCGCGGAACTCGTTGGCTCCCGGATCGCGGGCTAAGCGATCGCCGCAGAGCATGACGAGATTCATGGCGTCGAGTCCAGGCCTATCCTCCGGCGAAGGAACCTTCCGCCGGATACTCTGAGCCACCGCGTCAGCATGCGTCGCTGCGTATCGCACGAACGCCGCATACTGCCGGACTTCGTTCGGGAGATCCTTTCTGACCAATGTGGAAGGAAGGCGGTGGTGCTTCTCCCACTGATCCAGTGATGCCCAGTGCCGTAATATCACGCCCCGATCCGTGACCTCTACCAGCTCCGCCTGACGGAGCATCATCGCCACCACTTCGGATTGATCGGCCGGACTGGGTGCCGGAGAACCGGAATAGGCAAGGAGCGAGTCCAGCGCCATCGACAGAACCCGCGATTCTATCTCTGGATTCCACGAGATCTTGCGGAGACGGCTGAAGGCACTCACGAGGTCAGAAAATGGGGTATTCCAGGTTTGCGGAATCGCTCTGACATAGGACGCGAGCGAGGAGGATTTCACACCCTTCGCGGAAGCTTTTTCGATCGCGCTCACCGCCTGTTCCAAGGTCTCTGGATCGTAGGTGCGATCGAGGCGGTATCCGCTCTCGCTTTCAAACTGAGGCCAGCCCGCGATCTCTGAAGGAATCTTCGCCTGATCTCTCGCGCGATCCATCCAAAACAGCCCGCCCGCGGCCATCATCACGGCCGAAAAAACGACGATCAGTCCAACTGTTCTTCGTTCCACCTTATCTCTTTGGATGAAGCGCCCCATTCAGAGGGTTACAGGCCAAGCTCGCTCTCAGCGCGTCCGAGGGTTTCCTCGGAGCCCTTGCGCTTGAGGTCTTCCGTCGGCCGGATCCGGGATGGTGTTGCTGTTCGCGAGAATGGCCTGGAGTTGCGCGAGCGACGCGGTTGCTCCCGCGAGGTGTCCCTTCTCATCAAGCAACAAAAACTGCCCATCCAGCGCCGGTGGTAAGTCCGGCAACCCCTCAGGCCACTCGATCTTCGCGAACTGTAGGTGGGTACCCTTGGCTTCCTCCATCACAAATAGCGATTCCGGGGCGACTTCGCTTCCGATGACCAGCTTGACCCCCGCCGACTCGGTGATCTTCGCAAGCGGCTCCCAGTAGTTTGGCCTCTCGTCTTTGGCATCCAGACGCTTGTTGAGGTGAACCACCACCCGCCGCTTCTGCTCCACCACGGGACTCGACTTCTGCGTTTTCCAATCCGTAGCCCGGAGCCCCATCGGCTTGTCCCGATGCTGCAGAGCCAGCTTCATGTAGGCGAGAATGTCTTGGAAATCCTGCTCGCGCCGCCAAGTTGCAACGACTCGAAGCTGCTCATCTCGCCACTCCGCCTCATCCCGCCAACCCAGCGTGGTGCCAATAACATCGACGATCCGATAGTCCGTGAGCTCATATCGCTGGGCGAGGCGGCGCGAGTATTCGACCAGCAGACGATCCACCGGTTCCGATAACGACTCCTTTCGCTGACGAAGAGAAATCAGCGCAAACCAGGACTCGGAGTCCAGCCGATCGCGATCATCCTGCTCCCACTCAAGTTGATCAAACGCCTGGATCGTGTCGAAAATATTCTCAACTGGGGCGCCAAGCTCCCGGAGCCTCGAAAGAGTCTCCGCCGCGAACGGGCCGACGGACGAATCTTGCGGGAACTTCTCCTTAAACGTGGTCAGCGCCTTCATTCGCTGCGCGAGCTCTTCTGTCGAAAACCGGTCATTCTCGCGAAGATCGAGGCTCGCAATTTTCTCGCTCAGCTTGGCCGGAGTCGGCTGCGATGAGTAAATCGCAAACCCCGCTGCCCCGAGAACGACCACACAAGCCACAAGAAGACCCCCCGCCACGCGCGATTCCATGGTCGCAAGATACAAGAATCCACCCAAGTTTCGTTGCGAAGGGCCAAGAAATCGTCCCCGGGAATCCGGGTGGATCGCTTCGAAAGGTGGGACTTAGGTGAAGAGCGCGGCGGTCAGGAAGTAGTTCGCGACGTAGATCAGAACCATCGTGATGACCACCGTCCGAGTGGTGGCATGTCCGACTCCCACCGCACCGCCTTGCGTCCGGAGGCCTTGCTGGCATGCGACTAAACTGACGATCAGCCCGAACACCACGGTCTTGATCATGCCGCCGAAGACATCGTTGGTCGAGATGAACTGCTCCAGCGATCGCATGAAGCTCCCAGACGAGATTCCACTGACCGGAACCGCCACCAGGTACCCGCCCAAAACGCCGGTGTACATGCCGACGAGGGCCAGAATCGGAAGCATCGTCAGCCCCGCCACGAGCCGCGGGATCACCAAGAAATTCGTGGGGTGGACATTGAGCGAGCGCAGGGCGTCAATCTGCTCGGTGACGTTCATTGTGCCGATTTGAGCCGCCATCGCCGATCCGCATCGCGCCGCGACCATGATTCCCGCAAGTACGGGGGCGATCTCGCGGGTGACCGCAAGGGCCACGGTTCCGCCCGCAAGACTTGTCGCTCCGTACTGAATCAGGATTTGCGAAGTGTAGAGCGCGATCACCGCGCCGGAGCTGAACGTAGTCAGGGCCACGATCGGCACCGAGGAAACCCCGATGAACGCCATCTGGTTCAGCGTTTCACCGATTTCTCGGGGATGGCTGAAGAGTCGTCGGAGAGCATCGAGGAAGAGAAGGAAGCACTCACCGACAAAAGTGAGGCTCTCGTAGAGCCACATCGCCGGTTGATCCAGCCAACTCGGGGCTGGTCGAGGAGCGATGGACATGCCCGCAATGATACCGGAGGCGCGGGTTCGGGCATAATTCGAACCGAGATGGCGACGGATCGCAAAAACAACTTTCCCTGGATTCCGCTGGTGATCCTGATCGTCGGGATCATTGCGTTCTGGGTGGTGCCGGCCATCGAGGGAGAACGAACGGTGAAGGTTGAGAAAGCAAAACCGGTGACCAAGTGAAATTGTATCAATCGGTCTTAAAGCCTCTGCTGTTCCGTATGGACGCGGAAGCGGCTCATCACCTCGGCATGACCGCGATCTCAAAAGGGTGGGTGAAGGGCCGCAGGGTCGAGGGAGAAGGGCTCAAGCGCACCTTGTTCGGGGTCGATTTCCCGAACCCGCTCGGACTCGCCGCGGGATTCGACAAAAACGCCCTGGCTCTTGATCGGTGGAAGGGCTTCGGCTTTGGCTTCGTTGAGGTCGGCACAATCACGCGCCACGCTCAGCCAGGCAATCCTCGCCCCCGCCTCTTTAGACTGCCCGATCAAAAAGCCCTCATTAACCGAATGGGTTTCAACAACGACGGTGCGGATGCAATTGCCAAGCGGATCGAAGCTGCACAGCCGGGAATCCCCTTGGGAATCAATCTGGGCAAATCGAAAATCACCGAGCTCGAGGACGCCGCTGAAGACTACGCGTACTCCTACAAGCTCCTCAAAGAACTGGGCGACTACTTTGTCGTCAATGTCAGCTCGCCGAACACTCCTGGACTCCGGGAACTCCAAGATAAAGATCATCTAGTCAAAATTTTCTGGCGACTCCGCGAGATTGACTCCCGCAAGCCGCTCTTCGTCAAAATCGCCCCCGATCTCACCGAAGAGGCGGTGGACGACATCGCCAGCGTGGTCGAAGACTTCGGCCTGACCGGCGTGATCACGACCAACACCACGATTCAGCGCTCCATGCTGCCGAGCGACCCCGGGCAGCAAGGTGGACTCTCTGGTGCCCCCGTGCGCGATCTGAGCAATCAAATGCTCCGCTGGATCCGGGAGCGGGTGTCCGCTGAAACCGTGGTCATCGGGGTGGGCGGCATCACGTCGGCCGAGCACGCCATCGAAAAGCTTCAAAACGGGGCTGATCTGGTTCAGGTCTATTCCGGCTGGGTCTACGGAGGCCCGGAATGGCCCGCCGAAATCGCCGAAGGGATCCGCGACGCGAAGCTCCCCACAAAAACATCCCAGGGTGCTTGACCCTGGGATGAGAAAAAGAGACCTAAAAGTCTTAAATCACCAAGCGTAGTGCTCGGGAGCCGTTTTGAACGGTGGGAAGATCGCATCGATCGTCGCGTGGTGCTCTTCGGTGAGCTCGATCTCCAGAGCCCGGAGCGATCCCTTTAGCTGCTCACTCGTCCGGGGCCCAATGATCGGCGCCGTGACGTACTTCTTGCTGATCGTCCACGCCAGAGCGACATCCGCCGGCTCTTCGCCGAGTTCCGCGCAGAAATCTTCCCACGCTTGCAGCTTGTCGCCCCTGGTTTCGATGATGTGCTTGGTCCAGTCGCCGTATCGCCGCTCGCCGCCCTGGCCCTTCATGACTCCCGCGAGGACGCCGCCTCCGAGCGGACTCCAGGGAATGATCCCCACGCCATAACTCTCACAAGCCGGAGCGACTTCAAGCTCGATGTCGCGTTGGATGAGGCTGTACTTGCTCTGCTCGCTCACCAGGCCGAGATTGTTGCGCTTGGCGGCTCGCTCATTCGCCTGCGCGATGTTCCACGCCGCGAAGTTGCTGCTTCCGACATAGAGAATCTTGCCCTGAGCCTGCAGAACCTCAAACGCTTCCCAGACTTCCTCCCACGGTGCAGCCCGGTAGATATGGTGCATCTGATAGAGGTCAATGTAGTCGGTCTTCATCCGCTGCAGGCTGGCATCGCACGCACGGCGAATATGGAGCTTGCTGACATAGCGGGTGTTGGGCCACTCCGCCATGTCGCCGTAGCCCATAGGATTGTAGAGTTTGGTCGCGAGAACCACCTTCTCCCGGCGATTTCCGCCCTGGGCAAACCACTCGCCCAGGATCTGTTCGGTGATCCCCTCACCTTGCTTCCAGCCATAGACGTCGGCGGTATCGAAGAAGTTGATCCCGAGTTCCAGGGCCTCGTCCATGATGCGGAAGGAATCTTCCTTGGTGGTGTTTGGCCCAAAGTTCATGGTGCCGAGGCAGAGCCGGCTCACCAAAAGTCCAGTGCGTCCGAGGGTGGTGTATTGCATCGTCAGGTCTCCTGTGCGCGTTGGTCGAAACCTTCCGCACGCGTGTTTCTACGCTACCTGGCTTTGGTGCTTACTGACACAACCAGGGACCTGTGGAGTGAAGCTAGAACTTCTCAACCGCCTGAATCCAGCGACCATCCGGATCCTGGAAAGTCAGACAATCGGGAGCCCCATCGGGCTCGCCAAGCTTGATCTGCTTCGCATCCAGACGCTCCATCAAGTCCGCCAGATCATCGCAGTAGAACACCATTGCCTGAGATGAGTCGGTGTAGCTCGGATCATTGGATTTCTTGCGTCCGGGGCGGAGCAATATCTCCGCATCATCGAGCCTCAACCAAGTCACATTTCCCCCTTGAATCTCTGTCTCCTCAAATCCGAGAACATCGACATAGAAGGCTTGGGTGGCTGCTTGGTTTCGGCAGAACAGTTCGATATGTCCCAGGCGCATCTGTTACGGTGTACCGCAACACCACGCTCGAAACGTTCCCCGGTTTTCCGGGATCGCGACTCCATCTGCTCATAAAGAGAAAGGGCCTCCGCCGAGACGGAAGCCCTTTGCGGTCCAGCTGGGAATGCGTGCATAGGTGTGGTCAGTGCGCTGCCACAACCCGAGCCCGACTAACCAAGCATGTCAAGAAAACCTTGTAGAGCAGCGTTCTTGTTGGCCTGACCGTCGAAGGAATAGTTGAGTGTGCGGGCGGAGTATGGAGACCTCGACGAGTCATCGTCGCCAAACTTCGGCATTCCAAATCCGCCGGGCCCCTGGCCAGACTGCATTTTCTTCATCATCATCTCGGGATCAGGGAGTCCCATCTCTCCTGCGACTTGCTTTGCAGCGTCCTTTTGCGAAAGACCGCCGTCGGTCAATGATTTGACTTTGGAGTCGAACTCCTCCATCTTCTTGGCCATCTCTGGATTTTTGGACTTCACTTGTTCCTTCATGGCGGCAAACTTCTCCTTCATCTGCTCCATGCTCACGCCAGACATCCGTCCCGATCCGTAGCTTGCTGAGATATTCATTCTTGTTTCCTCATATTCTCAGGGTCGGCCGTGAAGCCAATCCTAGTAGAATTGTCGGGCATAATAAGTGTAGTTTACACGCAAATGCGAGAATATTTTGAGCGAGTACACTGTTTTTGTGGATCCGTCGATGATTTTCCGGCCCGAGGCAGCGTTGCTCCCCCTCATCGCCCGGACTTCAAACGCCATACACCTTCATTTGGCGGGATTGCTTGAGGAGGCGGGCGCGGACATGACACCGGAAGAAGCGATGACCATGCGGATGGTCTCCGCATTCAGGGTGAACAGCGTTTCGAAATTGGCCGAGGCGATGTTGAAAGATCGGACGACCGTCACGCGCTTTGTCAACCAACTTGAAGCGCGCGGCTTGCTCTCTCGGACTAAAGATCCTGAAGACCGCCGAGCCACTGTTCTCACGATCACCGAGAAAGGGCACGAGGCCATTCAGCAGTTCGATCCGCACATCATCGCGGCGGTACAGGGCATGTTTGCTGGCCTCCCCATCGAAGATATCATCGCGACGAATCGTGTGCTTTACACGATTTTGCATCGATGCGGCGCAAATTCGGCGCCGTTAGCACCGGGTTTGGGCGATAATTTCCCGTTTTCACCCTCGTCAGAGTAGCGAAATAGCCGCGCATTCAGATGAATGCGCGGCTATCACACTCATTTTCGAGGTCTTAGTGAGTCTCGGTTGTTTGCAGTTCCTTGAACTGCTTGATGAGACCATCCGCCTCGTGCGACGGAACGTCTGCGTAGTGATCAAACGCGGTGCGGAAGAAACCACGTCCCTTGGTGAGGGAACGCAGATCCAGCGCGTAGCGCATCATAGTGGCCATCGGAACCTGGGCGTTGATCAGGGTCTTGCCCGCAGCTGCCGGCTCCATGCCTTGCATTTGCCCGCGGCGCGTGTTCAGATCGCCAACCACGTCGCCGACACAATCGTCCGGCACGATGATTTCAACCTTGAGCACGGGTTCCAGCAGCACCGGTCGCGCCTGCTCCGCAGCGGCCCGGAAACCGATCGTGGCGGCTTGCTTGAACGCCATTTCGCTGGAATCGACGTCGTGATAGGAGCCATCGGTGACCGTGACTTTCACGTCCACCACCGGATACCCGGCAAGGAAGCCCTTCTTCATCGTCTCAATGACGCCCTTCTCCACCGCAGGGATGTAGTTCTTGGGAATCGCGCCTCCGACAACCTTGTTCTCGAAGACAAAGCCCTCGCCGCCTGCCAGAGGTTCGATCTCCAGCCAGCAATCGCCATATTGGCCTTTGCCACCCGTTTGACGCTTGAACTTGCCTTGCGCCTTGGCTTTGGTGCGCACCGTCTCGCGGTAAGGCACACGGGCTTCCTCGATTTCGACAGTCACGCCGAATCGCGTTTTGAGCTTCTCAATCGCGGTTTCGATGTGGATATCGCCCATTCCTTCCAAAAGCTCCTGATGGAGCTCTGCTTCACGCGAGTAGCGGAGCGTCGGATCTTCTTCGAGCAATCGGGCGATGGCATTACCGAGTTTGTCTTCATCGGCTTTGGTCTTCGGTCGAATCGCCACGCGGTAGATAGGATCGGGGAACTTCGGCGCCGGGAACATCACCCGCTCTTTGGCCGAGCAAAGGGTGTCCCCGGTGTGAGTGTCTTGGAGCTTCGCGACCGCGCAGATGTCACCTGCGCTGACCACGGTTGCATTCTCCTGCGTCTTGCCATGAGGGAAGAACAGGTTGTGGAGCCGCTCATCGTTCTCGCGGTTCACGTTCAGAACGTGGTCGTCCGCTTTGATCGTGCCGCTGAAAACGCGGAGATAGTTGATCTTGCCAACGTAGGGGTCCGCGGTGGTCTTGAAGACGTAGGCGATGAGGGGCCCGTTTGGATCTTCTTCGTAGTGCTTGCCATCGATATCGACGGGGTGATAGAGCGGGGAAGGAAGCTCGCCAATGATGCGATCGAGCAAAGTGGCCACGCCGATGCCGCTCTGCGCCGAACCGAGCAGAACCGGAACGACTTTGCCCTGACGCGTGCCTTCGAGCAAACCGTGCTCAACCTCCTCGAGAGTGAGCTGTTCGCCTTCGAGATACTTCACCATCAGGTCGTCGTCGCCCTCGGCGGCGGCGTCCATCATCTTGTCGTGTCGCTCTTCGGCTTCGGCCGCGAATCCGGTGGGGATCTCTTCGATCTCCTCGCCGCGATCCTTGCCCTTGTAAACCTTCATTTGCACCAGGTCGAGAACGCCGGAGAAGGCGGCCTGGTGACCGATCGGAATCTGCACATTCACAATGCGCTTGCCGTAGCGTTGGTGCAGAGTGTCGATCAATCCCTCGTAGTCCGCGTTGTCCCGCTCGAGCTTGTTGATGAAGATGCACTTGGCAAGCCCGTGCTGCTCGGCGACTTCCCAAGCAAGATCAAATCCCACGTCCAGGTCGCGCTTGGCTTCGCAAACAATGATCATGGAGTCCACAACTTCGGCGATGGCGTGGAGCTCACCGATGAAGTCGGGGTAACCCGGCACGTCGATCAGATTGATCTTGTGACCATGGTATTCGAGGGGGAGTACGCTGGCGGAGACGCTGATTTTGCGTCGAATTTCAAGTGGATCGTAGTCGCTCTGGGTGTTTCCGGCTTCTACCGATCCAACCCGGTCTGCGGCGGCTGCGGTGTAGAGCATGTGCTCGACCAGCATGGTTTTGCCCGAGCCGCCGTGGCCTACAATGGCCACATTACGAATAAGTTCAGGTGCATATTGTTTCACCGAATATCCCTCCATTGGGATTCCCGGCGCTCGATCGCTTAAAACGAGGGAGCGTCGATCCCTGGTCTTCAGCTTAACACTTCTTGACCCTGATACCAAACCGTGACAAAAGTTTCCAGATACCTCGGTCAAGTCTCGGTGAGAAATGCTCCCTCTCCCCAGCATTTTTGCGGGGAGAAGTCCTTGTCTATCGCATGTTCTTGATGTTGTTCCGCATCCTTCTCAAGGGCTCCGGATCGGTCGTGGTTCTGGTGATCAAAGCGTCCATGATTCGCAGGGCTTCCCAGGTGTAGCCGAAGGAGGCCAAGGTCACCGCTTTTCCGACCGGATCGGGGGAGGCCAGCAGTTGCTCGTACATGCCCTCCGATTCGGCGATCGGCTCAACCTGGAATCGACCTTCGGAGACGGCACCGGTCTGCTCGTCGCGAATTGTCCACGTGTAGACCCCAGGGTCGACAAGATAGACCTTCGACTGATACACCGCTCCGAGAATGCCTGACTTCTGGTCAAGGCTCTTTCCGAGACTGTCTCTGATCTCAAAGGCGTACGTCGCTCCCGGCCGACCAGTCCAGGTGTAGCGCAGCGAGCTGTCGGGTCGAACCAATGTGAGGTTCGGCTGAATATCTCCGAGCGTCGGATTCTGAGATGGTTCGCCCAACTCCATGAGCTTCTTCAAGGCCTCGGCATCGAAAACAACGTCGAGGCGGAACGAGAGAATGCCCGCGGTCATGTCGTTCGGCTCGACTTGGAAGAGCCAGCGACCATCCTCGAACACATACTGAGAGGAGCCTGGCACCACCCAGGGGGGAACCTGCGGCACGTCGTACGTTCCCCCAGGGATCAGGAGGCTGTTGTCGATGATCACGTTTTGGCCGCCTGAGGCCGCTCCCTCCAGAGATTTGGCACGCGCCCGGGCGGCCCCGAGTTCTTGTTCAAGCCGGCGAACTTCGTTGGCCTGGCGGGCCAACCCTTGCTCTGCGGTCGAGAGCCTCGGCACCACCACAAGCAGGAACATGCCGCAGGCCGCCGCCGCAATCCAACCGCTTCCGCCACCCGTCAGCAGTTGCAAGAAAGTGGGCTTTCGTTGCTCCGCGACAAGGGCAACGGGCTCGGGATTGGTCTCGACAACGAGCTTGGGCGACGCTTGTTCCGACTCGAAGCGACGAATTTCCTCCACCGAGTCACGAATGGCCTCAATCCTTGCCGCAAGTGCCGGATTCTCCCGTGTCTCCTGTTCAATCTCCTCCACCACGTGAGGATCGGCATCGCCGAGAACGTAGAGCAAAAGCTCCTCGTGCTCGAAGTCGATGGCCGAGGCGGTGGCCGCTGTCACGAGCAGGGCATGTTCAGCGAGAGCTGTTCCGGAGTAGGCATCATCGGCAAGTCCAAACTCTTGCATCCGCCGGCTGATCTCGATCCTTTCCTCCGGCGAGAGATCGCCGTCGCGATACCGATCCCATTCCTGTTGTGAAACTTTTCCGGTCATCGAGCCACCTCCTGGCTGTTCGTCGTCAGACTCCATCGCAAGAGATCAAGAGGGACAGGAGTTACTGATCCGAGCAGGCATCCCGGAAAACCGTTAAGGTTACGGGCGCTCATCGCCGTTCCCCCAGTTCGAGAAGTCGATCCCCGAGCCCTTTGAAGAGGGTTCGGAGCGTGTTGAGATAAATGCTATTGAGTTGCTCCGGCGACCGTTCCAGCATCTCGGCAAGGGCGAAATTGTCGCCACCTTCTGCCGAAACGAGCCGGTGATAGTCAGCCGCCTTGATGCCAGAAAGCTCGATCAGATCATCGTCATTCGCCAGCCCATATTTCACAAAGAGCAGTCGAGATTCAATCGGAAGCTCTTTCTTGGGGTGATAAAGCAGGAAGGCGGCCCGTCGATAGGGTTCAAGTGCGATAAGACGCCCCCAGAGGACGCCGAGGATTTCCTCCATCGTCTCCGCCGGTGGGGGAGTGACCTGCTCGGGAGCGGCAAACTCGGGCTCGTAGTCCTCCGTGGGCTCGACGACATCCATCGTGAATCCCTTCGCGCGGCACAGGACGTCAGAGAGCAGCGTGAAGAGTATCGGGTCATCGAGCCAGTCGAACAGGGGGCCGAGAAGCGCGATGATTGGCGTATTCTGAACCTCCCCGACTCGAGAAAACGCCTCGCCCATGGCTTCGGATGGATGGTTCTGGAGCTTTTGATGCTGGCTGGTAAATCGCGGAGAGTTGCCCTGCCATCGAGAGAACCCCGTTAAGGTCAGCGATCCTACTTTCCAAGCGGCATATCGGGTGCTGGCGGCAAAGATCTCGCGTAGCTTTTTCCGGACAGCATTCTTGCCGCGGTCTTCTTGACCGAGGGCTCCGGCATAAGCTTGATCGGCGATTCGTAAGACGTGACCAACCAAGTTACGGAGTGGCGTGGCCTTGAACCCATGCAAGTACGCTCTTATGTCCTCATCCACCCGATAGCAGGACTCCGAATAGGCTTCTTGTCGAACCAACAAATCCTTGCTCTCAGAACCGTACGTGATCCTGAAGTGGCGCTGCAGGAGAGGCTGAATCTCACGCCGAAAGAGGCGATCCCAGGCGTCCAGGCGCTCTTCAAGAGTGGGCTTCTCGATGCACACATCGAATCCCACATTGAGTGATATCCCTCCTTCGAGCTTGCCCTGACTACTCACGCGAGTCCCTCGCTGCCTCGGGCGAACTTTACCACGAGGCGCGAAGGAATCGGTGAGTGTCGCGGCGGGGTTAACCATCAGTTGTTTTCTTGGCAACCTCTCGTTGCCCGATTTCTCCGCTGCGCAGCTTCTCGAGAAGCCGAGCGCGGCTTTTCATCAGTTCTGTCATGAACGATTCCTCCTTATGGGGTCGGGGCAAAGGCCGAGCGGCGCGGGGCTCAACTCCTCTTCGCAGAGCAGGTCGGTCTGCCTCGGCGAGGCAGGGTTGAAAATCGTCACCTCTGGCTTGGGAGGCGACGGCGTTTGACGCGAGCGATAAAGGCCGGTTTTCATAGGGATCACCGAAAGTTCGGGGTTGAAGAACCAACCCTCTGGTGCCCTAAGAGATACGGGGATCCGCTATCCGAGCGAAGAATCGGAAAAAAGTCGAAAAATCAAACGTTCACGGGCAGACCCTCAAGGGCCGCCGTTGCGGTTTCCCGTCGATCAAGTCGGGATCGACCGGCGCGTTGCATCACCGCCAGGCCGTTGATCACTTGCGAAAGAAAGAGCGCAGCGCGGTTCGGGTCAAGGCCAGGCGGCAGATCGCCCTCACGCATCGCCGCCTCCACTGCTGCCAGGAGCTTGGCCTCAACCTCGCTCCAGTGGAGCCGAATCACGGCGGCAATTTCTTGATCTTTCGTACCAAATTCGCACGCCGAGTTCACAACAAGGCACCCGGTGGGCTCGCCTTCTGCCGGATCATCCGCAAATGTGAAGAGGACATCGCAGAGGCGATCATAAGCCGTGCCGGTTCCGCCGCTCAACTTGGCGCTCAGCTTCCCGAGCGACCGCTCGGAGTAGAGCCGGAGAGCCTTCAGAAAGAGCGTGCGCTTGTCGCCGAACACGTTGTACATGCTCTGCCGCGCCATGCCAATGTGATCCAGCAGTTGGGTCAGACCCGTGCCTTCGTACCCTTGAGCCCAAAACAGGTGCATCGCACGCTCAAGCGCTTCTGATTCCTGGAAGGTACGGGGTCGGCCGGCCATATTTAGACAGGACGGTCTATAAGCCACAAGAGTTGCACGGCCTAACCGGACCAACCGGTCTGGAAAGAAAAAACGCCCCGAAGAACTTCTCCGGGGCGTTGAGTGCGCGTCGAACGAGACTTAGCCGCGTCCGCCCGACTTGCCCGTGCCCGACTGGCCAGCGCCACCTTGCACGCCACCCAGGAGCATGTCGAGGAGGCTACCGCCACCGCCGCCGCCCTGGACACCGATCGTGTCTTCCGCATCCAGCGCGCGCTCGATGCGAGCCGCCGTCTCTGCCCAGTGCAGAGCGGTCACCCTGTCCGAGGTCTTAACCGCTTGGGCTTCGAGGCTCGCCTTCAAGGCCCGCAGTTGCGACCAAGCAATCGCCCGTGCTTCGGCCGTGACCACCGACTTCTGCAGAACCATCTGAATGAGGGCGTCTGCATGCTCACGTTGGAGTTGCCGTCGGAGCATGCTCGTCGGCTTCGCCGTCGCGAGTTCCGACCAGACATTCCCGCGAACCGCTTCGAACAGATCAATCAGTCTCAGCGTGGATTCCGGCTTATCCGCTTCGAACTCTTGGTTCGCGACGCGGCGCAGGGTGTCCGGGTTCATCAGACTGCCCAGGGTCGAGCTCTGGATCGCCGAGAAGCGATCGAACATCGGACGGTCGTCGGTCGAGTTGAGCAGACCCTCGATCAGGCCCGCCTTCGGATTCGCGGCGAGCATTTGGTAGTAGTGCTTTGGAAACGCGAAGGAGTCCTCGGCAAAGATCATCTTCATGATCTGGTTCAGCGCTGCCTTCTGGCGAGTGCCATCAATGTTCTCGATCGGCATCCGGCCGCCCTTGTCGCCCTTGAAAGCGGGGCTGAATCGCACGCCACCGATGAAACGCGTCAGCTGATCCGCCGACTGCGAGTACGTACCGAGAAGCACGTTGAAGTCTCGCGTGAAGTTGAAGTAACTTTGCCCGTCCTTCGGCGAGTGAGTGTCCAGTTGGAAGAGCAGGGTTCGGCTCATCGTCCCCATGCGCGTCCAGTAGGCCAAGGGATCCTTGGCGAGGTCGAATCGAGTGATGTAGGGATCGATCGAATCGGCATACTCGTCGCCTAGCCAGGTCAGACCCTCTCGGCTACCCGTCGTGGCGATTTGAGAGAGATCGAAGCGCTCTTCAATCGTGTTTTTGCCCGCGAATGGCGTGTATCCGAACTGGATCGCCATGATGTCGTAGCGGCCGACCTCTTCGCCATAGAACTTGGCTTTGCCGTTCAGGGCCGAAGGGTTGAACGCCACATAGTCCATCACCGATGCCGAAGTGGACTCCTTGTCCACCGTCGCCGCATCGCCAAGTTGGTTCAGATCAAGCAAGGTGCTGGCGACAAAGTTGTGTCGCAGCCCCATGTTATGTCCGACTTCGTGGGCCACCAACCACGTGATGAACTGGTTGATGTACTCGCTGCGCGAAACGCCCGGGACACCCTGTACCATGGCTGCGGCCAGAGCACCGGTTGCCATGTTCAGCGCACCGTCTTGAACAAGCGTGCACTTGGTCGGATCATTGCAGTCGTGGTGAGCATGAGCCGCCGCGGCCTTCTGAGCCTTTGCGAGCCTCTCTTGCCATGCTTCCGGTCGCACGAACTGGCCATATTCGCTGGCAAAAGCGCGGACGATGTTCGCATCCACGGTCACGCTCGCGTTCAGAATTTGCCCCGTCAGGGGGTTGGTGCGGAAGAGAGCAATCGCATACGCACTGCTCGGTGAGGTCACCCATCGCACCACGTTGTAGCGCATGTCCGCATGGTCGAACTCAGCGTCGTCCGGCATCTGCTTGGCGACCACCGCGTTCTTGAACCCTGCGGCCTCAAACGCCTTGTTCCAGCTCAGAATGCCCTTCTTCACCGACTCTCGGAACTCTGCCGGCACCGCGTTGTCAATCCAGAAGATGATCGGTTCCACCGGCTCGCTCATCGCCGCCGCGGGATCCTTCTTCACCAGATGCCATCGCGTGATGAACATCTGCTTTTGATCAATTGCCGTGGTGTCACTGAAGTCTTGGTGATCCACCGTGAAGTAGCCGACCCGAGGATCAAACATGCGCGGCTGATAGCCGTTTCCGACCGGCAGCATGTACATGTTGTAATTCACGCGAATGACCATGCTTCGGTCGTCCGCCGTAGTCGCTCCGCCGCCGCCGAGAAGGGCCGCGATTCCGCCTCCTCCGCCTCCGCGTCCGACAAAGTTGAACACGGTTTCAGCGTAAACGTTGGTCGGGAAGTTCTTCAAACTCTCGACGTAACTGTTCTCGCGGTCGATCGAGTAGGATCCACCGCCGCCTCCGAGGAGCGGATTTCCGCCGCCCTGAAGCACCTCACCGATGCGCGATATGTCGGATCGGAAGAAGTTGCTGAAATCGATCAGGATCTTGTCGTCTTGCTCTGCTTCAATGGAGAAGCTCTCCACGAAAGAGGCGGGGAACGATCGCTCAACCGCTCGATCAATTTCAAGACCTCGACCGGCACGGAAGCCGTAGACCGGTACGCGCATCACGACTCGATTGTTCGGCGTTCGGTGGAACGCAAACATCAAGTCGTTGATCGGATCGCCAGCGGTGATTTGCCCGTTTCCAATGCCCGTTGAGGCGGTGGTTTGGAGCATCACGAGCTGATCCAGCTGATCTTTCTTGAGTTCCAAGAAAAGCTGAGTTCGCCCATCGGTGACCTTGCGGTACATCGTGAACAGACCGTCGATCTTCTCGAAGTCCTTGATCTTTTCCTCGATCTCGCCCGCTTCCTTCTCCTCCGTCGGATTGGCGTTCGCGCTTGCCGCGAGTTGGCTGCCAGTCAGTCGATTCGTATCACCGCTCAGGGTGATGGGAACTTTCTGACCTTGCAGATCAAACTCGGCGCCCTTCAGCGAGATCTTGCCCTCGACGACTTCACCGGAAGCCACGCTGACCCACTGAGTGGAGTCGGCAGCAATGGCCGGGGAACCCGTGGTCTCCCGGAAGGTGACCTTGATGCGCGCGGTGCGGACGCCGTCACGATCCTCGAATCCTTCGAGGGTGAAATCGGCTTTTCCGTTGCGGGTTCCGAGCTTATCGTCGCCCGTCACTTCGGCTGACCAGGTGTCGCCCACGCCGACTGGGTTGTCGGAGAAAATCACGTTCGTTGCATAGGCAATGCGCGACCCCAGCGAAGCATTCGGATCCTCGGATTCCTCACCAGAAGACTTGATGCTCAAGATCGATCCGTTGGCGGCGTATACCGTGGTGGTGACCTCGTCACCGAGTTCTTCTTCTGGCAATTCTTCGCCGTTCAGAGTCATCTTCATCGACTCCTGCTTGGAGTCCAGCGTGACCTGACCGTCGGGAGAGACGGCCTTCACCGTCGTGACCCCAACGCCCGACTGTTCGATCACAAGCGTCTGGCCAAAGGCCGTCATCTCGATCTTAGAAGTGCTCTTGCTACGAATGGTTTGACCAACATCAGCCTTGAAGCGGAGCAAGACCTTTTCGTCTTGAGGCTTCGGGGCTGCGTTGGCCCAGAGTGTGGTCATCGCGACGAGGAGGGTGAGTGCCCCGAGGCGTGACGCTGCGATTGGACGCGCGCGCATAACAGAACACTATAACGATTCCCCCTTCGAAGTTGCACGATTTGCGGGAAAACCAGGGCTCAGACCACCGTTTCGTAGGCGTCCGGATCGCGCTCCAGCCAACCTCGAACCTCAGGAGGGATGCTTACGGCCTTCATCGCCGAGCTCACCAGAACGTGCCAGGTGTACCCCTCGGTGACGATTTGGCCGGTGGCAGACTGAACGATCTCGTACCGAAACTTCACCGCCGCCCGTCGCGTTTCTTCCAGCGAAATCCGCACGATCACGAGGTCGTCGTATTTGATTTCTCCCCGATACTTGATCCAAACTTCGGTCACCGGAAGCTTGTATCCATGCTCTTCGAGCGAGAGATAGGTGAATCCACGATCTCTGCACCAGGCTCCCCGTGCTTGCTCCAGCCACAGCAGATAGTTCCCGTAGTAGGCGTGCCCCATCATATCGGTCTCGCCATAGCGGACGCGGATCGGCTCTTCGGTGACGGTGCGCACGTCCTATTTCACCCGAACCACTGGGCTCCGGCGGGCCTTCGTGCGTCACAGAAAGAGTCAGGTACCATGCCCTGGCGCGAGATCGCTCCTCCGATCATGCAGACCCTGGCCCCCTACATCACATTTGACCACGTCGAGGTTGCTTACAATGACTTCGTTTCCGGTCTGCGCAGCGTCACCTTTCAGATCGACAAAGGCGAGTTTGTATTCCTTTGCGGCCAAACCGGTTCCGGCAAAAGCACGATCATCAAGGTGCTCAGCGGCCAGGTCAAACCCACGAAAGGCAAGGTGATGATCGAGTCGCAAGATGTCGGAGCCCTGGCGAAAGACGAAATCCCCTTCCTGCGACGAAAGATGGGCATCGTCCCCCAAGATTTCGGGCTGCTTCCTAACAAAAAGGTCTGGGAAAATGTGGGCTACGCGATGCGTGCAGTGGGCAAGAGCCGCACGGATGTCCGCCAGCAAGTGCCGGACATCCTCGAGCGCGTCAACATTCTTCACCGAGCCGACGCCTATCCCACCGAACTCAGCGGAGGCGAACAGCAACGCGTAGCGATCGCGCGCGCCCTCATCAACGATCCGCCGCTTTTGTTGGCGGATGAGCCCACTGGCAACCTCGACCCGGAGCACTCCGAGGAAATCACCGATCTTCTCCTCAGCCTCCACGCGCGGGGCACCACTGTCATCGTCGCGACCCATGATATGGCGGTAGTCGATCGGGTTGGTCATCGGATTTTGCGCATGTCCGCTGGCCGAATCGACAGCCGAACCCCCGAGGAGATCGCCGCCGATGATCAGGCAGATCAAAACGTTGTTTTCGAACCGAACAATGAACCAACTCCCCCTTCGCAAGCTGCCGTGACCGATCCTGAAGAGGGAATCAATGGTTGATCAGCTCGAGTTTCTGCTCACCGAAGCACTTGTTTCGCTCCGGCGAAACAAGTGGATGACCTTCGCCGCTGTCACGACGGCGGCGATGGCTCTCTTCATCATCGGCGGCCTGACGTCTGCCTACATCGGACTCGCCTCCTACGCCGCCCAGGTTGAGAGTAAGTTCGAGATGAAAGTCTTCGTCCGCGACGAAGCCACCCCGGATCAGGCCAAGGCCCTCGGGGATCGCCTGAAGAAGCTGGAGGGCATCAAGGAAGTCAACTTCCAGACCAAGAAGGAGGTTTGGGAGACCTTCAAGAAGGAGAACCCAGGCATTACCGCCGCGCTGGAAATCGACAATCCGATGCCGGATACCTACACCCTCACCTTCACGAATCTGAGCAAAGCCGACGACATCGCGGCTGCCGCTAAGAAAATGCCCGAAGTCGCTCCCAAAGATGGTGTGCAGTACCAGTCGGAGGTGCAGGAGTTTCTCGACCAAACCATGTCCACGATCCGTTGGGTCGGGCTAGTTCTCGGCGGGTTGATGCTCATCACGGGCGGAATCCTCATTTACAACACGGTGCGACTCACTATGATCGCCCGCCGAAGAGAGATCCGCATCATGGAGCTTGTTGGTGCCACGCGCCGCACCGTCTGGACACCCCTCTTAGTGGAGGGACTCGTGCAAGGAGTGCTCGGCGCCGTGCTCGCCACCGGAGTTCTTTGGGTGGCCCACTCGATCCTCGCCAGCTTGATCCGATTCTCCATCCCTGCGGCGTCGATGTCGAATTTTGCTCTCGGGAGTACACTTTTCTGGCTGATCCTCGTCGGTGCCCTCTATGGGGTTGGATGCAGCTATCTCGCTATTCGTGAACCAAAGGTCAAGGAGATTCCGCGATGAAACGTCTCTCACTCGCCATTGCTTTGCTGATGCTACTCAGCCTGATCCCCCTCAGTGCCCAGCAGTCATCGTCCGCTAAAAAGAAGCAAGACACCCTCTCAAAAACCCTCAAAAAAGTCAAGCAGAAGCGCGAGTCCATTCGTGCCGAACTCCGGGAGAAGAGCGAGGAGACCGAAGAGATGATGGACGAGATCCACTCGGTGGATCGCAAGCTTGAAAAGCTGGAGGCCAAGCTCGAAGACACCGAAGCCGAACTCCGGCAGAGCAAGTCTGCTCAAGCCAAATTGGGCGAAGAATTGGCGGAAAAGACGGCTGAGCTCGACGAAGTCAAAGGGAAGGTTTCTCGCCGCCTCCGCGCGATCTACGTGAGCGGGGAATCGGCTCCGATCAGCATTCTCATCTCCAGCAAGAGCGTCACCGATCTGGCCTCGCGAAAGGCTCTCCTCGAGCGAATCGCCGAAAAGGATCGCGGCCTCTTCAACGATGTCCGAGTCATTCGCGACGCGGTTCTCGCGAAAAAAAAGGAACAAGACCGGGTTGTCGTCACCATCGCGGAACTCGGCGAACGACAGAAAGCCGAAATGGCGGAGCTCGCTAACGTTCGAGCCGAGAAAAAGAAGATTTTCAGTGTTCTGAAGGCGCAGGAAGACGCCCTTGAAGAGCAACTCGAGGAAATGCTTCGAGAAAGCAGCCGACTTGAGGCTCAAATTGCGGAGATCCAAGCCCGAACCTCGGGCAGTGTTGCGATTTTCCGGGGCAAGTTCATCCAGCCGGTCTCCGGGCGGATGTCAAGCGGGTTTGGCATGAGAACTCACCCGATCAGCGGTCGCCGTAAGATGCACACGGGTGTGGACTGGGCCGCCCCGACGGGCACTCCGATCAGAGCCGCTGGCTCAGGCCGCGTCATCACCGCTGCGTACCTTCGGGGCTACGGCAACACGATTGTCATTGACCACGGCGGCGGCATTTCGACGCTTTACGGCCACTGTTCGCGGCTCTATGCCCGAGTTGGCCAAGACGTGAAGCAAGGCGAGCGCATCGCGGCCGTGGGCAGCACCGGATACTCCACCGGACCGCACCTTCACTTCGAGGTTCGAATCAACGGCAAGCCGGTCAATCCGGTGGGACGAATCTAACCCTGATGCTCTGTAACCAACGGCCCGATTGAAGGCGTCCATCCCGCATGGCTCCCTGAGTTCAACTCGGGCGATGTGATACCATCTGCGGATATCCCGAGGACGGTTCAACCTGTATGGCAGTAGATACGAGCGATTTTAAGAACGGAATGGCCTTCAACATGGACGGCGAGATCTATCAGATTCTCGAGTTCCAGCACGTCAAGCCCGGCAAAGGCGGCGCCTTCGTCCGCACGCGATTGAAGCGCATGCGCACGGGCAACGTGATCGAAAAAACCTTCCGCAGCGGTGAAAAGGTCGATCCCGTGTTCATCGACAAGGTGAACTACCAATTCCTGTACCGACAAGGCACCGAGCTGATCCTCATGGATCTCGACAGCTACGAGCAAATCCCGGTTCAAGAGTCCAAATTCGGCGACAGCGCCAAGTTCCTCAAGGAAGAAATGGAGGTTCTTGCCATCCAAGCCGGTGAGGAAGTTTTGGGCTACGAAGTGCCAAATTTTGTCGAATTGGAAATTTCTGAAACCGATCCAGCGTTCAAGGGTGATACAGTAGGAGGCGGAGCCACGAAGCCCGCCACTCTTGAGACTGGCGCGGTGGTGCAAGTTCCTTTCCACCTCAAAGCGGGGGATGTCGTGAAGGTCGATACTCGTACCGGCGACTACCTCGAACGCGTCAAAAAGTAGCGAATCCTCCATGGCGAAGAACGATCCTGGCAACCCGAGATACACCAACAGTCTTCCAGAAGGGCTCAACAGCGTTCTGGACGGGCTTGCCAGGTTGCTCTTCATCGGCGGCCTTGCCGCGGCCGTCGTCGGATGCGGCGTGCTTTTGTGGCAGTTCTTCGGCAGCGGAGGGGCAACCCCCGATCAGATCACCGCAGCCTTGAAGTACCAAGGCATGTTCCAGCAAGCCGCCATTCTCGGTGTCCTCGCGGCCTGTCTCGGGAGCCTCTGGCTCTTTTGGGGCGAAGAGGTGGCCGGGCCGATCATGCTCATCGTGGGCTTTGGTTTGGCCCTCATGTCCTGGTACGTGCCGCTCATCTCGCCGCAATCGGCGAATCAGCTTCAAGGCCAAGCCCTTCAAGCCCTGGTGAATTCGGGCTACCCGGCGATCGGCGTTGGGTTCATCGCGATTTTGGCCGACGTGATCACCCGCACCCGCATGAGGGTGAAGCTGGGAGCCAAAACCGAGCAGCTCAAGTACGGAAAGGGCGTGAAGGAAGAGCGAGATATCCGCAACGTCTTCATGGGCAAGTGCTGGCAGCTCCCTTATTGCCGCAAGTTTGTCCGCGAGCGATGCCCGATCTACCACTCAAAGCGCACGTGCTGGAAGGAGCGTGTGGGCTGCATGTGCGAGGAATCGGTCATCAAGAACGCGATGGAGAACAAGGTCATCCCCGCCGATATCGTGGCCGCCTCCAAGTTCATTCCGCAGAACCACAAGCTTTCCGCCGCCCAAAAGGCCGAGCGGTGCCGCCAGTGCGTCATCTACAACGAGCACCAGAAGCACAAATACAGCCTGATGCTGCCGGTTGTCAGCGTCTCGATTCTCGCGGTGTTCGCCGTGCTCTGGCAACCGCTCGCCATGATGATCCAAGCGGGCCTCAGCTCCATCGACCGGATCTACCAAACCGTCACGATCACGCAAAGTCCCGATGTGAAGGAGTCCGTGCAAGCCACCTCGGTAGAAGGCGGAGTGATTCCGTATCACTACATCATCCTGTTTGTGCTTGCCTTGGTCAGCCTTGCCTACGCGGTCAAGATCCTGGAATACCTGATCTGGAAGCTCAAGATCTAAGAGCGGTTTCATGCGCGCACTCGATGAGCCTCTGAGCCTGAACGGGAGCCATGGCGAAGGAGGCGGAGCACTTTTCCGCAGTGCGGTAGTGATGAGTGCGCTCACACAGCTCCCTCTCAAGCTCCACTCGATCCGTGGGGCCACCCGCAAGCCGGGTCTCACTGCCGAGGATTTGGCGTTTCTGGAAATCGTCCGTCAATCGACCAAAGCGGAAATCCGGGGAGATGACGTTGGCTCGCTGGAACTCATGTTCGCACCAAAGCGGCCGCCCCGAGCCGTGGATGTGGATCTCGATATCACACGTTTTCAAGCGGGCAAAACCCCAGGCAATTGCCTGATCGTCGCCCAGTCTGTCCTGCCGCTCCTCGCCCGCACCGGAGCCTATAGCCGAGTTCATCTGTGGGGCGAAACCCACAACCCGAACACCCTCGTGTTCGATGCCTTCGCGAAGTCGACCTGCGCGGCGCACCGAGCCCAGGGTTTGTATCTCTTCCCGAGCCTCAGTTCCGCTGGATTCGGCTATGGGGGCCGAGGCGAGTTCACGATGGACATCGAGCCCAGCGCGCTTGAACCTCTTGCCTGGGGAAATCGTGGCGATCTCCTCGCCTGCGGCGCCGAGATCTCGTGCGTCGAAATGGCCCCGCGCTTTTCCAGTGATGCCGTTTCCCTTTCCGGGCAGCTTCTGACCAAGCGAGGCCTGGAAGGTGAGGCCTCCTTCCACGAACTCTCCGGCCCAGAGCCCGGGCTGAGTGTCACCTTTTGGGCGCAGTTTGAGCGGGGAACCGGATCGTTCACTTCTGTGATGTCGAAGGGTGGTCGCGCGGATCGGACGATCGACCAAGCCTGGGCCCAGTTCGAGGCCTTTCTTGATCACACTGCAACCGTCGATCCCTACCTGGCGGATCAACTTTTGATTCTCGCGTGTCTCGCGAACGGAAAAACCACCTTCACGACGCCCGTCGTGACGAGGCGTTTGAGCACGATCGCGTGGGTCATCAAGCAGTTCCGCCCGATCCATCTCACCCTCAAGGGGCGCGAGGGAGCTCCCGGCACCCTCACCATCGAGCCCTAACTCCTTCCTGTCGGCGAATGATCAGACCCTCTTCGTCGTAATCACAAATGGCCCGCTTCGGGTATCATTTATGTAGTTGCTGCAACAACTAAAATAACAAGGCGTAAGCGAAAAGAGAGACCATGTCGAACACCGCATTTCAACAACTCACCGTCACCCAGGCCGCCGAGGCTCGCGTTTCCATTCGAAAGTACACCGATGAAACGGTGAGCGAGGAAACGATCAATGAGCTCATCCGCGTCGCCGGTACCGCTCCGACCCCGTGGAACCTCCAACCCTGGCGCATCATCGCTGTCAAGGATAAGGACACCCTGGCCAAGCTCCAAGAGGCCGCCTACGGTCAAAGACAGGTCGGCGGATCCGCTGTCACCTTCGTCATCGCCACCGACATGGATGACGTCATTGCGACCCTGGAGGACACGGTTCACCCAGGCATGGCCGATCGAGTTGCCGAAACCGCCAAGAGCATCCGCGACCACTTCGCCGGTTACTCCGCCGCCGATCTCCACTGGTGGGGTCGCAGCCAGGGATACACCTTCATGGCCTACCTGCTTCTCGCCGCTCAGTCGCATGGCTATGCAACCTCTCCGATGCTCGGTTTCGACCCGGCCAAGGTCAAGGAGATGTTTGGTCTCGGCGAAAACGTGCAAATCCCCGCGATTGTCTCCCTCGGCCGACCCGCCGAAGATGGCTTCCCGCAGTTCCGGCACCCGCTCGATCGCTACGTCAAGATCGTCTGATTTTCGATCCCGTGTCATTCCGTCATCGGCTCTTTCTCTGCGGAGAGAGGGCCGATTTGACTGGGCGCGCGCCCTCAATCAAGCCAAGAGAGCACTTGGGCCCGAAACTGCCGAGGAGGATCGAGAACCAGCTTGGCCGCGCCAATCAAGCCAGCGTCCGCGCCATACGGAGTGAACTCCGCCCGCAAGCCCATGCTGGCTAAAAGGGCGAGAAAGTCCGCCCGAAAAGTCGGGGAAAGCCCCACGCCTCCGCACAAGACCACGACCTCAGGCGCGGCAATTTTCACTGCCTCCGCCGCAATTCTCAGGGCCAGGAGCAAGGGTTCCCGGTCAGCCTGCGTGGGATCATCGCCGAGGTTCATTCCACCCAGCAAATCCTCCACAGTTCGCCCGTCGGGGGTCAAGAGATCGTTCAGGCGGGGATAGTCACCATCGGTGGTGAAAATCTCTTCGGCGTCCGCAATCCCCGCACCGACTCCCGTGCCCAGAGCAAGCGTTGCCACGCGCCCCCCAACCCAAGGAGCGAACCTGGCATGTCCCCACCCCGTCGCGAGTCCGTCGTTGATTGCCACCGTGTGGATTCCGTGGTCGCTCAAGTCGAGGGAGCGACCCACGTAGTCGGGAATGAACCCTTTCGCACTCGCGACCTTGCCCTCCACAATCACGCCGCCCGCCGAAATTCCCGCCGCCCGAACATCATCGGATTGAGCCTGCGCCGCCATCCAGTCCAGTCGCTCCTCATGGGTTTCAGGCAAAGGAATCCTCTCCGACCGGATGATGTCGCCGAGAGGCGAAACATGGGCATAGCGCAACCAGGTACCTCCGAGATCAAACGCCGCGACGGGCTCCGCCCATCGTTTGGTGGCCCCGAGGAACTTCGACGTATTCTTGAGAGGATCATTGAGCGCACCGCCCATCACGATCCCGTCCGCGCCACTCGCAAGAGCCGCTCTCAGTTGCCAAGGCGCATCATAGCGCCCTTCCGCCAGCACGACAATCTCATCGCTGAGCCCCCTCATGGCTTGGATTAGAGGAATATCCGGGCCAGGCGAGGCAGGAGACTCATCCGTGTATCCACTGAGGGTGGAACTCACGACCTCGCATCCTGCGGCGAGAGCAAATTCCGCCGAGGCCAGCGTATCGCAATCCCCCATCGCCAGCCGTCCGCTTGTATGGATCAGATTCACCAGGCTTTCGAGAGTCTCTCCGCCAGGACGAACTCGCTGCGTGGCGTCGAGGGCAATGATTTCGCACCCGGCTTCGACCAGCTCTCGCACCTCTTGGGCCGTTGGCGTGATGTAGATTGCCGAGTCCTCAAAGTCGCGCTTGATCAGCCCGATAATCGGCACTCCTGGACAAGTAGACCGGACGGCACGAATGTTCGCGACTCCTTGCAACCGGAGCACTTTAACCCCTTGGGCGAGACTCGCTTGGGCCATTGCCACGATGCTTTCGGGCGAATCCAGCGGCGATCCCGGAGGAGCTTGAACACTCGCAATCAGCGCCGACTCGCGAAGCCGTGATTTCAGCTCGCTGAGGTTCATCGGATTTCTCCCTTCTCATCGCGCAGCTTGCATGCGGTCTCCCAGGCCAGCTTGATGTCGTCCACGAGGAGCGAAAATCCTCCGTCATTCCCCGGCCTTTGTTGACGGATGATGTAGCTCGGGTGCAAGGCTGCCATGGCAACTTTGGCGAAGTCGCATCGGAAGTACTTGCCTCGCTCTTGGGTGATTTTGAAGTCTTTTTTGATGAGATTCTTCGCGCTGGGCGCACCGATGCACAGAATCACCCAGGGCTGGATCAAGCCGAGCTGAGGGATCAGCCACTGCCGGCAGGCTTCGACTTCCGCAGGCAACGGAGCCCGGTTTTGCGGCTTTCCGGTCGACCAATCGGCGGCGCGACACTTCACCGTATTGCAGATGTAGACCTGATCCCGGGTGAGCCCCGCTTCGAGAATCGCCTTGTCGAGCAGCTTGCCCGCCCTGCCAACGAACGGCCGCCCGCTCTTATCTTCCTCTTCTCCTGGCCCTTCACCGACGAGAACCAGCGGAGATCGCGGGTCTCCCTCGCCGAAGACGACATTGGTTCGGGTCTCGCAGAGATCGCAATCGATGCAAGAGAGGGCTCGTGCCCGCAGATCATCCAGACTTTCGATCATGCGCCCTCCGCTTCCACCACCGAGCGGAGCAAGGAATAGGTGCTCTCCATAGACTGCGGAATCACCCGAACCTCGCCCACCGAGGTCATGAAGTTGGTGTCGCCTTCCCAGCGCGGGACAACATGCCAGTGAATATGCGTCGGAATCCCCGCGCCACCCGCTTTCCCCAGATTCACCCCGATATTGAATCCGTGCGGTTTGTAAGCGGCACTGATCCATCGGGTGGCATCGCGCACCAACTGATTGATCTCCAAAAGCTCCTCGTCGCTGAGATCGATCATTTCCGCTGTGTGCTTGTAAGGGGCGACCATCAAATGCCCGCTGGAATAGGGGTAGCGGTTCAAGATGACGAAGGCATGGGTGCCTCGGTGGAGGATCAGGTTCGTGGCGTCATCATCCTGCGCGGGGAGATCGACAAAGATGCAACCGACCTTGTTGGTCTCGTCGGCGCGGGTGATATAGTCGAACCTCCAAGGAGCCCAAAGCTGATCCGCCATGCCTCTGATTGTGCCTGAAATCGCCCTTCAGGTGGGTACCAGGGCACTCGACTGCGTGAAATAGTGTATATACATTGTATA
Source organism: Methyloversatilis discipulorum (assembly GCA_943371575.1). Lineage (GTDB taxonomy): Bacteria > Armatimonadota > Fimbriimonadia > Fimbriimonadales > Fimbriimonadaceae > UphvI-Ar2. Next base: position 442,409 of record CALRVI020000001.1, read on the forward strand.
GACAAAAATGAAGAAAGACCAAGACACAGATCAGGTTGCTGAGGCGGCGATGCCCTACAAGGTGGTCGAGGACGACTCGAGCACGCTCACAACTCGGCCCCGCGCCACGAAGCCTCGCGCTCGGAAAGAGGAGGTCATCACCATCCGCGTCACGCCGGAACAGAAGTACATTATCACCGAAGCCGCTCGGGCGCGCTGGATGAATGTCAGTCAGTTTGTCCTCTCCGAACTTCTGCCCCAAGCCGAAGAGATCGTCGCTGCCATGCCCAAGATCATTGTGAGCAAGGAGGAGTACGACCGCCTGGTCCAGGAGCTCGACGCGCCACCGAAGGAGAGTGAGGCACTGAGGCGATTTCTCAAAGAGACTCCGGACTTTCCCGCATGAGCGACTGGCGAGCACCGGAGCCAATCCAAAAGAGCCACCGAACGGAAGATTTCGATTGTACGGATGAAGACCTGAACCGATACCTGAAACAATTCGCCGCCTCAAACCATGCCAGTGGTGCCGCAGCAACTTTCGTCGTGGTTCAAGACTACCGGGTTCTTGCCTACTACAGCCTCGCAGCAACGTCAATCGCCTACGAAGATGCGCCCGCTCGGGCAAAGGCCGGGCTCCCCAAGCATCCGGTCCCGGCAGTTATCTTGGCAAGACTCGCCGTTGATCAGACACTCCAGGGACAAAAGCTTGGATCGATGCTGATCAAGCACGCGATGCGCAGAACCCTCGAGGTCTCAGAGGAGATCGGGGTGCGGATGCTGGTGATCGATGCAAAGAACGAGCGCGTCGCCGCCCTCTACGAACGCATTGGCTTCGCACGATTCGAGCATGCTCCTCTCAAGCTGTACATGCTGCGGAAGGATCTCGCGAAGCAGCTGGCAAAGCCGTAGAGAAAACGCCCCTGGCTCCAGCCGGAACCAGGGGCGTTGAACCTCGCGACAGACTCGATCTTACGCCTTGTGAATGGCCAGACCGTGCGCGTCTTCGTAGGCTTCCAGCACGACTTCCGCCATCGTAGGGTGAGCGTGGATCGACATGATCATGGAATCCAGAGTGGCTTCCAGATTCAAAGCCGCGACGCCTTCGTGGATCATGTCCGTGACGTGGCTGCCGATCATGTGCAGGCCGAGGATTTCGCCGTACTTGGCATCCACCACAACCTTGACGAAGCCATCTTGGTGGCCCGCCGCCATCGCCTTTCCATTCGGTCGGAAGGTGGCCTTGCCGATCTTCACGTCGTATCCTTGCGTCTTCGCTTGCTCTTCGGTCAGGCCGACGCTTGCGACTTCCGGCACGGTGTAAACGCAGTTCGGAACTGCCTTGTACTGAGCCTTCTCAGCCTTACCTTCCAGGATATTGTGAACGGCAATGATGCCCTCGTGGCTCGCCACGTGAGCAAGCTGAATTCGGCCGGTCACGTCGCCAATCGCGTAGATGTTCGGCACGTGGGTTTGCAGGGTGTCATCGATCACCTCGACGCCCCGTCGGTGGAGCTTCACGCCGATGCCTTCCAGGTTCATGCCGTCGGTGTTCGCCTTGCGACCGACACCGAGCAGAACCACGTCCACTTCGATCTCTTCGACTTGGTTGCCGGTCTTGACCGTGCACTTCCAGCCACCCGCGACCTTCTCGCACTTTTCAAGCGCTGCGCCGGTCTTGACCTTCACGCCGTTTCGACCCAGTTGCTTGCCGAGCTCCTTGCCCAGCTCTTCGTCAAACATCGGAATCAGAGTCGGCATCATCTCGACCAAGGTCACTTCGCTGCCGACGCCGCTGAAGACATAGCTGAACTCAACGCCAACCGCGCCGCCACCCAGGATTAGCATGCGCCCCGGAACATGATCGGCGGTCACTGCATCGTCAGAAGTCCACACGCCCTCGGCGCGTCGTCCATCAAGACCAGGAACCGGAATGTGGATCACGCTGGAGCCCATCGCGAGGACAAAATTCTTCGCACGAAGGGTCTTCTTGTTGCCGTCCTTCTCGACCTCAATCGTGTGAGCATCCACAAACTTCGCGAAGCCTTCGACGTGCTCAATCTTATTCTTTTTGAAGAGATAGCCGACGCCGCCGCGCTGGGTTTGGACGATCTTCTCCTTGCGCTCCATCATCTTCTTGAAGTCCATGCTGATGGTGCCGTCAATCACGACGCCGAGATCGGCTCCGTGCTTGGCATCCTGCATCCGCTCGACCGAGGCGATCATCGCCTTGCTCGGGATGCATCCCCAGTTCAGACAGGTGCCACCCAGATATTCCTTCTCGACACAAATGACTTTCGCGCCCAGTTGCGCGGCTCGGATTGCGGCGACGTATCCGCCGGGGCCTGCTCCGATGACAATCAGATCGGCATCAAAATTCTCGTTCGCCATGGATTCTTCCTTCGGATCGATCACCGGGCGGGCACTGATTCTTCAAATCAGGCTCTCGATCTTCCCATGCGAAAGGACATTGACCACACCGTCAGTCGGCGTTGGATCTTGCCCACCTGAACCAGGTCGCGGGGGGATCTCCGGCACCCTCACAGTTTACCAATCCCCCTCCGCGCGTCCCGGACTTGCCGCGCCAGGGCATGCCGTTTGGTTTTAGGAAGAACGTTACGTACAATAAACCTGGGTGGCGAGGGTGCCGGACGTGTGATCGACTGGCAATGGTTCGGAACATGGCTGGGTATTTGGAAGAACGACAAGAAGACGAAGGGCACCTTTTGCGGTGGCAAACCCCGAATCGTCAACGACTCTGGGGCATCCTCGGATCGCTCATTCCCGCCGCGATCATGGCCCACGGCCTTTACGGGTTCAAGAAACCCTTCATCCCGGAGATCATCGCCGGTGCGTTCTTGCTTCTCGCCTGCTTCCTCGTCGCAACCTGGACGGTGAAGTTCACCCTCAACCTCAACGACGGGACCTACCAATTTGTCAAAGGATTCCTCCCGATCCTCCTCGGTGAAAAGGGCAAGGCGCGGGATGCGTTTCAGTGTGTTGCCGTGCGTATCGAGGAAATGGTCGACGCAAAGAAACACGAAGGCGACCCCGACGCTCCGTACTTTGAGCAATACCGAGTCTTCATGATCTGGAAAGAAGCCCGCCGAGAAGCCATGCTCCTCGACACGATTCCCGAAAGCTACGCGGAATCGCTCAAACAGCGCGATTTCTACGCCGAGGCCATCGCCCGTGCCAAAGGCATTGCTACGCCACTCAAGCTGAGCGTTCTCGACCAAGCCGTGGCCCACGCTGTCGTCGAAATGGAAGACGCGGTCGCCACGAAGCCCTAAGCAACCGGCAAAGGGTTGATTTTCACCCCGCCCGCGCATGACACTAGGGCGCAATGGATTTAACGACGGTGAGGGAATGGCTGAGCCAAGAGCTCTTTGATGCCCTGGGCTACAAGCTCACGCCCTTGCGACTGATCCTCATCATTGTAGGACCCTTCGCGGTGCTCGCACTCTGCCGGATGTTCAAGCGGCTTCTTCGTCGCCTGATGAGCCGCGCTCCCGATGCCGATGCCGGAGTCACGAACGCCGTCGTCACGGTGGGCTACTACATCTCCATCTTGATCGGATACTCGATCCTACTGGGGCTCCTCGGTCTCAACCTCACGAGCTTGGCCGTCTTCAGCGGAGCTCTCGGCGTGGGAGTCGGCCTCGGTCTCCAGGATCTGGCAAAGAACTTCATCGGCGGCCTGATCCTCATCTTCACCCGCCCGATCAAACCCGGCGACCGAGTTGAAGTTGAGGGCCGGGTCGGCGACGTCCGCCGGATCAGCACCTACTCAACCATGATCCAGCTTCTCGATGGCTCCATGCTCGTGCTCCCGAACTCCATGGTTCTGAACGGAGATGTCGTCAACTGGAACTTCCAGGGGGCCTGGAAATCGTTCGATGTCACCTTCCGCGTTCCGTTCGAGGCCCCCGACTCAGAAGTCGAAGCGGTGATGCTCGCGGCCGCGACCAGCCACCCCGAAGTCAGCCAAGACCCGGAACCTGCGGTGCGGATGAACGCCTTCACCGACTCCGGGATCGAGTTCTCCCTCTGGGTCACCGTGACCGACGTCCGAAGCTGGGTCCGCGTCAAAAGCGAGCTCAATAACACGATTCTCAGCGAGTTCCGTACCCGAGGCTGGGCGTTTGGAATCCCGCTTCGCCGGGTCACCAGCAGCCAAGCCGACGACCCAACTTAGAGCCGTCCGATCAGCCGGACGAGGGCCTCATTGAGGCGCAGCGAAAGATCCGGGCCGTGGAACATAAGCGTGGCCTCATAGCCGCCGCGCCGATAATCTTCGGGATCCAGAATGTATCCAACCCAGCCGTTCGCGTGGCTGACCACGATCGCCTCATAGCCGTGCTTCCGCGCCGTCTCTTCCAGCATCCGCGCCACCGGCGTTGAGGGCTCTCCCGGAACTCCGATCAGCAGGGTTTTGCCAAGCCGAACGACGCTCAACCGGGCTACTGGCGGGGCAAATCGACTGACCACCAACTGCGCGAGCCCGTCGTTTACCTTGTTCGCTGCCGCAAATTCGGGGTGAGGAATCGGTGTGGGCAAAGAGATTGCCTCACTCTCCCACCTCAGCACATCCGCCGCAAAGGAATGAACCGGAGGCTCGTCGAGCAGGTTCTGGGCCATCGTCGAGGCTCGAATCGAGGGAGAGGGATCATCCGGAGGAGCCGGGGACGCATTCCCTATCGCGCCAGGAAAGACCAGACCACCCGTCAGCCCCATCAGACGCCCCGGCCAGTCGCCTTGCGGCGTCAACTCGGTCTCATCGAACAAGGTCGCATGGGCCCCAAACGTCATCAGGAGTTTGATTCCTGCGTCATCGCGAAGGGTGTAAAGGCTCTGATCCACCGGCACACTCTTTCGCCTCGATCTCACCATCTCCGAGAATCCCCGGGTTACGAGCAGCGATTTCGGCACAGGTTTTAGATCCAGAGCTTGGTGAATTCCCCCGGCAATACGAGCCGCATACCAATCGAGCCAACGTCGGTTGAAGGGTGCAATCCCAGGGATCCGGAAGGTCATGCGCTCGTTCAGCATCTGGCTATCCGGCGCGCAGTGAGTGTGAGTCGCCACCAGAAGCACCTGAGCCTCCGGCCAGATCCGGCTCGCTACTTCCTTTCGCAAACTCTCGGGAATCGTCAGCATCTCGCAGGCAACGAGGGCGACTTTGGTTCTGCCCTGGCTCAGCACCAAGATATGAGCCCCCAGCCTCTCGCCCCCGGGCTGGGCCAGAGCCCCATTTCGCGCCGTGTATCCACCCAGCGGCAACAGCTCCGGCGGTGTCAGATCTTGGGTGAAGGTTTGCACCGAGATCGTCCCCTTCTTTTGTTCAGCAGTGGAGTCGACCGACAGCGAGGAAAAACTCCGGTGCTGCAAATCGGGCCCGCCGAATTGAGAGTTAAACGAACCAACCCCCAAATCTCGCCCTCTCCGAGCTTGCCTCGGGGAGGGTGGCTGAAGGCCGGGAGGGGCCATCTCGCCACCTGCTTCCGTATCCGCCGCCCGATCCGTCCCGACCCTGAAGGGATCGGGGCAACCGACCCTGGGCAGCAAATCGGGCTCACCGAGGTGAAAGTCAAACCCCCCAACCCCCAAATCTCGCCCTCTCCGAGCTTGCCTCGGGGAGGGTGGCCGAAGGCCGGGAGGGGCCAGCTGACCACTTGCTCTCGCATCCGTCCCGACCCTGAAGGGATCGGGGCACCCTCTCCTGGGCAGCAAATCGGGCCCACCTAGGTGGAGACTTAACGAACCAGCCCCCAATTCTCGCCCTCTCCGAGCTTGCCTCGGGGAGGGTGGCCGAAGGCCGGGAGGGGCCTGCTCAAGACCAACCCCCGAAACATCGGCACCCGCTAGCGACCCCCCCGCCCAACTCAGAGCCAAAACCAACCCGACGCCCATACGTCCATTCTACGAGAAAACGCGTCCCCGCAAATCCGCGAGGCCGATGCTACAATCAAGGAACCTATGGGCTTCACTGTTCGACTCTCAGCGGATGACCTCACCGTTGAACCAGGCACGTCAATGCCCGTGGCCGTGGAGATCAAAAACGAAGGGGCAGAGCGTGAGGAATTCGAGATTTCTCTTGAAGGGCTCGACTATGAGTGGACAGCGATCCCCGTCCCGACGGTGAAGATCGATCCCGACGAGCAAGTGGTAGAGCGGTTCTTCGTCAAGCCCGCGCGCGACAGTAACAGTGCCGCTGGAACCTACCCCTTCGTGGTCAAAATTCGATCCCTCGATTCGGGCGACAGCAAAACCATCCAGTGCTCGCTCACCATCCAGTCATTCCATCACCTGAGCATTGATCTGAACCCGCGAAAAGCCGCGGTCACCCCGCTCAACAAGGTCACCGCTTTTGAAGCGACGGTGATGAACCTCGGCAACACCGACCAGTCTTTGCAGCTTTTTGTCAGCGATGTCGACGACGCCATGGCCTATGAGATTGAGGAAGAGACCCTCACTCTGGCCCCGGGACAGCAGAAGACGGTGAACATCAATGCCACTGCGACCAAGCTCCCCCTCTTTTCCGGATCATCGCTCGCTGCCGTAACCGTGAGTGCTCGCAACATCAGCAATCCGGCAGTCGCCATTTCGACTCAAGCCCAAGTCGAACTGCGTCCGATCATCGCGCCGGGGCCCCTTCTCGCTCTGGCGGCAATTCTCGTCGTGTTCATTGGCTGGCTCGTCACGATCCCGAAGCCGCCCCGCATTGATTCCTTCACCGCATCACCGCAGGAGGTCATGTTGGGCGAAGAGGTGGAGCTGAACTGGCAAACTTCCGAAGCCGGATCGGTCAGTCTGAGCTACGGCGACGCGGTTCAGGAGCAGCTGCCCCCCGATGGTGAAACCACCATCGTGCCTGACAAAGTTGGTCAGATCACCGTCACTCTGCGCGCCGTTTCGGGCGAGCGCACCAGCGATCCCCGCCCGATCACGATTCTCGTGAAGGAGCCGCCGGTTGTTCCGCTCCCCAAGATCGAACGGTTTGCTCCCGAAAAAGCCACGGTGCCCCTGGGATCCTCAGTGACGCTGGAGTACGACGTCAACGACGCGACCACCTATGCCTACATCGAACCATTCGGAACCGTCGATCCGAAAGCCAAGAAAATCCAGGTGATGTCTCCGCCGGATGACATCCAAGGTGCAGGCCGCAAGGTCGTCAAATACACCCTCATTGCCCGCAACGCCTCGGGTCAAGAAGTGCAGTCCACCATCAATGTCACGTTCGTCAAGGAGTCAAAGGCGACGATTGTCCGATTCGCCGCCGATCCACCCGAAGTCGATCCTCTCGACTCCCGCGTGACGATCTCGTGGCAAGCCACGAACGCGGTTCGAATCGTCCTCAAATCCGAGGCCGGCGAGGAAGAGATCACCGCACTGAATGATCGCCGCGAGTTTGCGGTTTCAAAAGACACGAGCTTCACTCTCACGGTTTTCGATGCTGACGGACTCTCGGTGAGCAAGACCATCGCGGTGAAAATGAAGAAGCCTCCGGTCGAGCCGGAAGAAGAAGGGCCGACGGTTGAACCTCCGACCGGCGATGGAGCGGGAACCACCGGAGGAGCCGCCGCCGATCCACCCACCCGCACCATCACCAACGACGGCGGGACTCGTCGGTAACGGTTTTTGGCTCGCCGGGTAAACAAGGCTCCATGCCCCGAGCCCTCCTGAGCGTCACCGACAAAACCGGACTGATCCCCTTTGCCCAAGGTCTCGCCGATCTCGGTTACGAACTCGTGAGTACGGGCGGAACCGCCGCGACCCTTCGCGAAGCTGGCCTGACCGTGGTGGACGTTAGCCAAGTGACGGACTTCCCCGAGATGCTCGATGGTCGCGTCAAGACGCTCCATCCCAAAGTTCACGGTGGTCTCCTGGGCGACCTCCGGAAGGAATCACACCGCCAGCAGATGGAAGAGGCGGGCATCGTTCCCATCGAAATCGTCGCCGTGAACCTCTATGCGTTTGAAAAAACGGTGAGCGGAAACCCCACGCTCGACCAGGCCGTGGAATCGATCGACATCGGCGGCCCTGCCATGGTGCGGGCCTCGGCAAAAAACTTCGCCAATGTCGCTGTCGTGGTGGATCCTCTAGACTATGATGCCGTTCTCGAAGCGGCCAAGACGGGCTCCCTGGCCGATCACCGATTGGCTCTGAGCGCGAAGGCATTCCGCCACACGTCCTTCTACGATTCGATAATTGCCCGGTATCTGTGCACTCAAGCGGGAGCTGAAGAACTCACGGAAACCGCCACGTTTGGGTTCCGTCGTCAGCAAACCATGCGATATGGCGAGAACCCTCACCAAAGCGCCGCGCTCTACCGGGATCCCCTGCAAGGCGGTGGCATCGCGGGCGCTCATCAGGTGTGGGGCAAGGAGCTGAGCTACAACAACATCCTCGATGCAGATGCGGCTTGGGAACTCGTCTCCGATCTCCCCGTCGGATCCTGCGCCATCATCAAGCATGGCAACCCCTGCGGTGCAGCCCTCGGGAGTGACCTCGGAGACAGCTATCGCAAGGCCAAGGCCAGTGACCCGGTGAGCGCGTTCGGAGGAATCGCCGCCTTCCACGGCCCGATCGACACGATCGCCGCCGAAGCAATGACCGAAAAAGGCAACTTCCTCGAGGTCGTCATCGGCACGGAGATCACCGAGGAAGCACTCGCGATCTTCCGGGATCGAAGCGGCTGGGGCCAGGACGTTCGGCTCCTCAGCGCGGCCCTCTCTCCGAGCGAGCCCGTGCTGACTCTCCGCGGCATCCGCGGCGGAATTCTGATTCAACAGTCCGATGAGGATCCAGGCAAGGAATGGGTTGTCGCCACCGACCGTCAGCCGACGGAAGCCGAATGGGAGGCCCTCCGCATGGCTTGGCGAATCGTGCCGCATGTCAAGAGCAACGCGATTGTTCTCGCCGACGCCTCGAGGCTCCTTGGAGTCGGCGCAGGGCAGATGAACCGAGTCCAGTCGGTGCGTCTTGCGCTCGAACAAGCAGGAGATCTCGCTCCGACCGCCGCTCTCGCGAGCGATGCCTTTTTCCCGTTCCCTGACAGCATCGAGACCGCTGCCGCCGCCGGCGTGAAAGCATTCATCCAGCCAGGCGGGAGCAAAAAAGATGGAGATGTGATCGCCCGAGCGAACGAATTAGGCCTCACGGTTGTTCTGACTGGTGTGCGGCACTTCCGACACTAAGATTATTGGTATGAAATCTGCATCGGAATCGTGCTACAATCGCCTGCATAGGAGTCGGCTTTGAAAGACCAGACAAACCTCATTTTCTCAATCGTTGCCGTGGTCGTGGCGCTCGGATGCGCTCTCGCGTTCTATTTCACTATGCGTCCGGCGATGGCCGAACCTGCAGTCACTGCGGTTCCCACCGCTGACGTCGCGCTTCCGGAAGGATCCGTGACCTACGCAAACGCCCTCCCCAATGCGGGACAAGGCGGTGGCGGCGGAGCTGCTGGTGGCCCTGGCGGCCCGGCAGGCTTCGGTGGTCCGGCTGGTTTTGGCGGCGGAAGCCCGCGCGGCGGAGCTCCGGCAGGCGCCCCGGGCGGCGGCGGCCCGCCAGTCCCAACTGGATTCAGTGCAGCCGGCGGCGGCGGCGGAAAGTAAGGTTTCGGACACGAAGGATTGTCTCGTCTCAACCAACTTTGGGATCGCCAGACAGTGGGCTTGATCCCAGCTGGCATCAGCCACGAAGGAGTTTCTCCTCGTGGCTGATGGAGCTCCTCACCCCCTCATTCGATCCATAACGAGTCGTTTCACCCGCGACATCGGCATCGACCTTGGCACCGCCAACACCCTCGTGCACGTCGCTGGGCGTGGGATCATCATCAGAGAGCCGAGCGTCGTTGCGATCAACAAAGACAACGGTAAAGTGCTCGCCGTCGGTGAAATGGCCAAACGGATGCTCGGCCGAACCCCGGCGAATATCGTCGCCACGCGCCCCTTACGAGACGGCGTCATTGCCGATTACGACCAAACCCTGGCGATGATCAAGCACTTCGTGAAAAACGCGAAGCGGGGAATGAACTTCTACACGACCGTCGTCGTGGGAATCCCAAGCGGTGTCACCGAAGTCGAGCGTGACGCCGTCATCGACGCCTGCAAAAAGAGCGGCGCAAACAAAGCGTACGTCATCGAAGAACCGATGGCCGCCGCGATTGGTGCCGGTCTCCCCATCGAAGAACCGGTCGGCTCCATGATCGTGGACATCGGCGGTGGAACCACCGAAGTCGCGGTGATCTCTCTCGCGGGAATCGTCCACAGCCGCAGTGTCCGCACCGCCGGCGATGAAATCGACGAAGCCATCGCCGCCTACATCCGACGCGCCTACAACCTGTTCATCGGCGAACGCACCGCGGAGCAAGTCAAAATCGAAATCGGTTCGGCCTACCCGCTCGCTCAAGAGCTTTCGATGATCGTGAAAGGGCGAGACCTCATCACCGGACTCCCGAGAAGCACCGAGATCACGAGCGTCGAAATCCGCGACGCGATCCATGAGCCAATCCAAGAGATCGTCGAGGCCGTCAAGCTCACGCTCGAAGCAACCCCACCGGAGCTTGCCGCCGACTGCGTGGACAACGGAATTTACATTGCGGGAGGCGGAGCCCTCATCCGCGGGCTGGATCAACTGATCAGCCAAGAAACTGGCATGCCGGTCATCATCGCGCGTGATCCCCTCAGCTGCGTGGCGATCGGCACAGGTCGAATGCTGGATCTTCTCAACGAAAATCCGGCGATTCGCCGGATGCTGGAGAAAGCATCGAGAGGCTAGAACACGAACCGAGGCGCGAGATTGCTTTTCTCGTCATCCTCATCATTCTCTCCGTCGCTTTGGGGATCGTGCAGAATCGCGCCCGAGCCGGCGGGTCGCTCGACCCTGTCAGCCGTCTGATCCAAGCCCCCCTCAAACCCATCATTCTCAGCCTGGACTCCGCCGCCGACCAATCCAATACCTTCTGGTCGGGCGTCCGAGACGCCAGCCAACTCCGCATCGAGAATCAAAAACTTGAAGCCGAACTCACCGCGGTTCGCAATTACCTCGACTCCGCGAGTGCTCAAGAATCACGCATCCGAGACCTCCGAGGCACGATGAATCTTCCCGGGCTTGGCAAAGAGAAGGTGTTCGCCGACATCATCGCCTTCGTCCCCTACGACAACCGAATCACCCTCAGCGCAGGCAAAGACAAAGGGATCACCCCCAATCTCCCCGTGGTCACCGTCAATGGACTCCTCGCCATCGTGAGCACGGTGAGTGAGAAAACAAGCCAGGCCACTCTCCTCACGTCCTCCGCCGTTCAGGTGGGAGGTCTTGTTCAAGGACTCGCCCCGGTTCCCGGACTCGTGAAAGGTCAGACCTCGCAACGCCTCGTCATGGACGTCTTCGATGATGCTGGGCTCGAAATCGCTCCCGGAGCCAACGTCGTGACGACCGGCTACAGCGAGTTCATCCCTCGGGGCATCAAAATTGGCACTGTCACCGAGACATTCCGAGATGTCGACTTCGGAGTTCGCCGCGTCTTCATCCTTCCCAGCGCCCGCATCGGCATGACCAAAGAGGTGGTGATTCTCAAGTGAAGTCCTTTCTCAACGCCGTGGTCTGGGCGATCGTCATCGCGCTTGCATGCTGCGTTCAAGTCACCTGGCTTTCGCGCATGAATCTCCTCGGCGGACGAATCGACCTGCCGCTCGTCGTTGCCCTCAGTCTGGCGTTGGTTTCACGACCCTCGGCCGGAGCTCTCGCCGGATTCTGGAGCGGCCTGGTTCTAGGAGCACTCAGCGGAGCGACCCTCACCCACTACGCTCTCAGCCGAGTCTTAGCGGGTTTTTTTGGCGGCTCCATGAGCAAATATGAGCCGGAATGGCGTTCCGGCGCCCTGCTCGTGGCCCTCGGAAGCCTGATTGCGGGTGTGATCTTGGTGATCTTAGCCCCGCCACCCGCCTTAGTCGTGGCTTTGCGGGATACAATCCTATCGGCAATCTACAACGGCGTAGTCGCAGTGCCGATCTACGCGCTCGTACGTAAATTGCTTCGACCAAAGGTGGTCTGAACAACTATGAGCGAATATGACGTTTTGGGTATGGCACGCCAGCAACTCCGCGTTGCGGCACGGTATCTCGATCTCGATGATGGCCTCGTAGAGGTACTCGCTCGACCCAAGCGAGCAGTGACGGTCAATTTCCCTGTTCTCATGGACAGCGGAGAAGTGCGCGTTTTCGAAGGCTATCGCGTACAACACAACCAGAGTCGCGGCCCCACAAAGGGCGGCCTGCGATTCCACCCCGACGTTGACGTCAGCGAAACCACCGCTCTTGCGATGTGGATGACCTGGAAATGCGCGGTCGTCAACATCCCCTACGGCGGTGCCAAGGGCGGCGTGAAGGTCAACACCAAGGAACTTTCTATCCGTGAGCTTGAAAAGCTGACGCGGCGCTTCATCACCGAGATCAACATCGTGGTGGGCGAGCGCAGCGACATCCCCGCGCCGGACATTGGCACCAACGCCAAGGTCATGGGCTGGATCATGGACACCTATTCCATGCAAGCTGGCTATACCGTTCCCGGCGTTGTGACGGGTAAACCGCTTGAACTCGGAGGATCCGAGGGTCGCGTCGAAGCAACCGGACGAGGCGTGATTGTCTGCACCATCGAAGCCTGCAAAATGATGAACATGCCGCTCGAAGGAGCGCGGGTCGTCGTTCAAGGATTCGGAAACGTGGGCTCTGTCGCCGCGCGATTGGCCGAGCGTGAAGGCGCCAAGGTCATCGCGATCAGCGATGGCACTGGCGGCATCTACAACCCCAACGGCCTCCCGATCAACGATCTCTACATCAAGTACTCGGGTGTCGAAGGCGGTATTCAGAACTACCAAGACTGCACCAAGATCACGAACAAGGAACTGCTGGAGCTCGAGTGCGACATCCTGATCCCCGCCGCCATTCAGGCGCAGATCACCAAGGAGAACGCACCGAATATTAAGGCCAAGCTGATTGTGGAGGGTGCCAACGGCCCGACGACTCTCGAAGCCGACCAAATCCTCGCCGACAAGGGCATCATAGTGGTGCCGGATATCCTCGCGAACGCGGGCGGCGTAGTGGTCAGCTACTTCGAATGGGTGCAAGACCTGCAGAACTTCTTCTGGGAAGAAGAGCAAGTCAATGACCGCCTCGCCCGGATCATGCGATCAGCTTACGCGGGTGTCGCGGAGATGATGCATCTCCACAAAACCGACATGCGCACCGCCGCCATGATCATCGGCGTCAAGCGCGTCTCGGACGCCACCCTGATGCGCGGAATCTTCCCCTAAAGACGACTCCCGCCGTCACAAAACCAGAGCCCCGGCAAGAATCTCGCCGGGGCTTTGGTTTAGTTAACAGATCAATTTTCTTTGATTTCACGGAAAATCACGATCAGGACTTCCAATGTCGCCACGTTCTTGTTATCATGACTTCGTCATGCGACACCTTTTGATTGCTTGTTTCGTTGCCGGAGCTGGACTGGCCTCCGCCGCGCCCATTAACATCGTCAACCACTCGTTCGAGGAGCCTGCCCTCGGTTCAGGCTCCTTTACCTACTCGGCCCAAGGCGGCGTGCCTGGTTGGACATTCAACACCCGTCCAAGCGGCTCGCAAGATATCGGCGTTTGGTACACAGGAGCGGTCAATAAGGTCGGTAACCAGATTGGATTCGTCTATACCGGCTACTCGATCGCCCAAGCACTGAGCCACGTCGTGCTCCCCGAGACGACCTACACCCTGGACTACCTGGCAGGTTACACGGGAGGGCAAAGCTTGATCGTTGAATTATTTGCAGGCGGAACAGTTACCAGCGGCGCCGTGACGGGTGGCAGCCTCCTCGCAACCAAAACGACAACCGGTCCCGGGGGAACAGTGCTGAGTCCCTATCAGCTCTCCTTCTCGACAGGGGCAAGCGGCGCGGGGATTGGTGAAACTCTTTCCATCCGTGTGAGCACCACCGGAAGCAGCTACGCTGGCTTCGACCACTTCTTGCTTGATGCCATCCCTGTCCCTGAGCCGGCGACCCTGGGCCTTGTCGGGCTTGCCGCTGCCGCCCTGGCTCGTCGAAAGAAGAAAGCCTAATCTGCCGCGTATTCGCGTGTAAAAGCCCCGCCCACCGAGTGAACGAGAGGACTGCACGGGCGGGGCTTTTGTGTATCGAGTAGCATAGAAATATGCTCACCAACGCTGCTCTTGGAGTGGCGTTCCTGGTACTCGGGTTCGCTGCGACTCTTCTCCAACTCTGGTTGTGGACATTCCCCATGGTTCCCGATCCGGGCGGTTCGGATCCCCATGGCAAGACCTCGGCTCCGCCCTTCTGGCGCATGGTTCACCGCCTACTCGGCTATGGATTTGTTTTCATCTACCTCGCTCTGATGGCGAGAATGATCCCGCGCATCCCCTTCTTGGAAGGCGAAACCGCCGACACTGCGACTTGGGTTCACCTTGTTCTCGGCTGGCTCATCGGCATCCTTCTCATCGGGAAGGTCGTGATCCTCCGATTCGCGCAAAAGTGGGGCAACCGGCTGCGCGTCGTGGGTGTGATTCTGTTCCTGGCCACCCTTTTCATGCTGGGAACCATTGCCCGACCCGCCCAAACCTTCGCCTCATTGCCCGCCACCACAGTCGCCGAACGCCAAACCAAGGCCATTATCAGCGAGAAGTGCAGCACGTGCCACGGCGCGATGCCTCTGTTCCACGGCGATGAATCTTGGTCGCATGTGCTCGAAGAAATGCAGGAAATCGCCCAGAAGTCAGGTCGGCCAGATCCCGTCGGGTCGCGTGGTCCAGAGATGGCTTCATATCTCCAAAAAGTTCTTCCCCGGTCGGGCGAAGGTGCTGAGCGAGAAGGCGGACGGGAACGGGAACACGAGGGCGAGCACGCCGAAGACTAGAACTTCGCCTTCCAGCGTCGGAGCCGGAGTGAATTCAGCACCACGCAGATGCTGGAGATCGCCATGGCTCCCGCCGCGAGCATCGGCGTCAGCAGTCCGAGCATCGCCAGGGGAATCATCACCACGTTGTAGCCAAACGCCCAACCCAAGTTCTGCTTGATGACCCGGAGCGTCTCGCGGCTCAGCGCCAAGGCGCGTGGAACTCCCATCAAATCGTGGTGGATCAGGGTGATGTCCGCGGCTTCGCGCGCAATATCGCTGCCGCTGCGCAGGGCAATCCCGACCTCGGCCTGCGCCAAAACCGGCGCATCGTTGATGCCGTCGCCAACCATCGCAACCCGGCGATGCTGGGCCAGTTCCAACTTATCCGCCGGGGTTTGATCGTACGCCACCTGCTGAATCCCGATTGCTTTTGCCACGGCGCGGGCGGCAAGTTCGTGATCTCCCGTCGCCATTTCGGAAGCGATTCCCCCATCCTTGAGCGCGGCAATCGCAGGAGCGGCACTGGCGCGAATCGTGTCTTCGAACGCAAATCCTCCGAGCGTCTCGTTGTTCCGGAGGAGGAGGGTCACCGTTCGTCCATTGCTTCGCTCGGCGCGTAGCCAACCCGAGAGCTCCGGGCCAAACTCTTGAGTCGGATGGGGTTTCGTGAGCGCGATCTGAGCTCCTGCAACGATCCCCATGAGCCCCACTCCCCGAACCGCCGAGACTTCTCCGGCCTCGGGAATGGAGAGCCCCCGCGCGGCGACTTCGCCCAAGATCGCCTTCGCGAGAGGATGCTCACTCGCTCGCTCCAAGGCGGCCGCAAGTTGGAGGAGCTCGTCTTCGGTGGTCGCTCCCGACGCGGCAGAGAGGCTCGCCAGCCGGGGCTTGCCTTCCGTCAGCGTCCCCGTTTTGTCAAAGAGAACATCTCGGATTCCCGCCGCTCGCTGCAACACATCGCCACTTTTGATCAGCAATCCCAACTCGGCGGCCCGCCCGATCCCCGCAACAATCGCGGTCGGAGTGGCCAGGCCCAGCGCGCACGGGCACGCGATCACCAGGACGGCAACGGCTCGAATCGAGGCTTGTTCCCAGTTCTGGATCAGCAATCCGGTTGCGAGAAAGGTGAGCGCGGCAAGTCCGAGGACAATCGGCACGAAGATCGCGGCCACTCGATCTGCAAGTTGCTGGATCGGCGCCTTTGAACCCTGGGCACGCTCGACCATCGAAATAATCTGCGCGAGCATCGACTGCCGACTCGCGGCGGTGACGCGGACCGTGAGGGCCCCGTTGCCGTTGAGCGTCCCACCGGTAACGGAGTCGCCAACCCCGCGCTCCACCGGGAAAGGCTCGCCCGTCATCATCGATTCGTCCAGCGTGCTGAAACCCTCCGTGATTTGTCCATCCGCCGGCACCCTGGTTCCTGGGCGGATCAGGATGAGGTCACCAGGTCGCAAAAGACTGGGCATCACCTCTTCCTCTGTCCCGTCGGACAGCAGGCGCGTAGCGAGTTCGGGAGTGAGCTTTTTGAGCTTGGCGATCGCCTGCGACATCGCCGAGGACGCGCCTGCCTCAATCGCCCGACCAAGCAGAACCAGGGTCACAATCACCGCTGCCGATTCGAAATAGACGTGCATGCTCTGGCTGTGCATGTCGCGGTAAGCAAAGAGGCCGTACACACTCATCGCCCAGGCCGCCACGGTTCCCAGGGCGATGAGGGTGTCCATTGTGGTGGTCTTGTGGCGAATATTTCGCGATGCTGTGACGTAAATTCCTCTTCCCGGCACGGCCATCACGACCGTCGTCAGTACGCCAAGTAACCAGTTCACCCACTCCGGCCGCATGTGGCTGGCCATCGAGATCACAAAGACCGGCAGGGTCAGAACACTCGCCAGAATCACATCGGCCCGTTTCGCGGTGCTCCGATCGAGCAGAACCTGGCTTGGATCCGACTCGGGAGTCAGTTCGCGAACTCCGTAGCCTGCCTTCTCAACCGCCTGCTCTAGAGCATCCTGCGGAGCTCCCTCGTGGACGATCCGCGCCGTATGGGTCGCAAAACTGACCTCCACAAGCTCCACTCCTGGCACCGATTTGAGCTTCCGCTCCACCCGCGCGACGCAGGCCGCACAGGTCATCCCATCGACGCCCAGAGTGGTTTCCGGCATGAATTACCCCAGCGGCTGAGCGGTGTAGCCTTCTTCTTCAATCGCCGCAATCAGCGACTCCAGTGTCACCGCATCCGCATGGGTCACCTCCGCAATCCCTGGCTCAAGGGTCACACTGGCTTCTATGACGCCTTCAACTCCCAGCAGAGCTTCGCGGGCGTGGTGGACGCAATTATGGCAAGACATTCCTTCGATGGTGAGCGTGGTGGTCATTATTTATATACCCCAGGGGGTGTTAGCGAAGGACTCGCGCGAGGGCCGTGCGCAATTCGTCCATCAACTCATCGTGACTCATGGTCTGGGCCTTAGGATGCGGGGATTCGCCATTGTCACAACAGTCGGTGCCGACAATGCATCGATCAACGTGTCGCGTGACGATTTCAACTCCGACTTGCTCGAGCGCAGACTTTGTGGCACTGAGCTGGGTGAGGATTTCCAGGCAGTACTGATCGTCCGCCAGCATGCGGCGCAGGCCAGCAACTTGGCCCTCAATTCTGGCTAGCCGTCGGTCGAGTGCAGCGGTGCTTGTTGTCATACCCACAGGGGTATATACTCCAAAATCACTGAATTCCAAGCCGGTCCCGCAGGACTTCGAGGCATTCGACGGGGTCAGCCACGGAGAGCGGGAGCCGCACATCGGGCCGAGAAATGACGCCCAAAGCGGCCAAAACGGCCTTGTTGAGGGCTGGTTGGGGGCCCTTTCGGATGGTTTTGAGGGCAGTTTGGAGCAGTTTCCACCGCTCTTCGCAGGGGTTTTGGAGCCATTCTGAGAGCCAGTTTCCGACAACGTTCGACGCGCCGGAGATGCTTCCATTCCATCCGGCAGCCATTGCCTCGGGCAAAATTGTCTCGACTCCGACAAGCAGCGTTGCCGCCGGAGCCACCGAGCGGTACGTCGCCAGGTTGGCGACTTCCCCGGAGCTATCTTTGAATCCGACCACATTGCCGTGCTCCGCCAGCCGACCGACAAATTCGCCTTTCATCGTGAATCCGGTGTACTTGGGGAAGTTGTAGGCGATGACCGGGCAGGTCGCGGCATCGGCAACTGCACGGAACCATTCGAAAATCGCGGATTCGGCGCAGTTCTGGAAGTAGCCAGGGGCCATGAGGAGCACGTGCTGAGCCCCTGCCTTTCCGGCCTGAGAGGCAAGCCACTTGGCTTCATGCAGACTGGGCGTGGCTATCCCGAGCGTGACCGGTAAGCCTTCTGAGAGTTCGACGCCCGCGCGGACGAGATCACGCTTTTCAACCGCACTCAGGCTTGGCCCTTCCCCATTTGTTCCGGCGAGAACCACGCCGTTGCATCCAGCGTCCCGGAACCACGCCATCAACTTCGCCAGATCCCCGCGATCGACGTTGCCGTCGGCATCGAACGGGGTCACGCTGGCGGGCCAGAGAATCGGGGTCATCGGCACATTCTACGCGGCAGGACCGATCAAAAGCCCGGTAACCTGGCATCACGATGACCCGAGAAGAAGCCCTGGCGCTGATGCACGAACACACTCCGAGCGAGTCGCTCCGAAAGCACATGCTGAGCGTGGAATCGGCGATGAGGTTCTTCGCGGAACGCGGAGGCGAGGACGTGGAGAAATGGGGAATTGCGGGCCTCCTGCACGACTTCGACTACGAGCAGCACCCGGACGAGCACCCCTTGTGGGGCCTCGATCTGCTGAGAGAAAAGGGAGTCGAGGAGGAGATTTTGGATGCAATCGCTGCCCACTACCCGGGGAAGACAAGAGTGGAGCCGGAGCGTCCGATGGCGCGAGCTCTTTTCGCCGTCGATGAACTCAGCGGGCTGATCACGGCTTGCGTCTACGTGCGCCCCTCGAAGTCGGTTCTTGATCTTGAGGTGAGCAGCGTGATGAAGAAGTTCAAGACAGCGAACTTTGCCGCTGGAGTGAATCGGGATGATGTTCGGCGCGGAGCCGAGCTACTCAAGATAGAGCTCGGTGAGCTGATCGACCTGGTCATCCAGGCCCTGCAACGAGACGTTGATCGGCTCGATTTACGCGGAAGCCTGTAGGAAAGGGGTTACCAGCCGCCGGTGTTGCTCGGGGGTGGGGTGCCTGCGGGGTCTTCGCCGAGAGTGGTGTCCTCGCCGCTTGGGGGAGCGGTGTCTTCCTCGCTCGAATTCCTGCGTTCGTTACTCGGACGGTCGAGAGTTTGAGAGGCATCAGGCGTGAAATACGCGGCTTCTTCCTTTTCTTCTCGCTTCTTCGGCTCACGACCGTCGTCTTCTTCCACCTTGACGTTGAGTTTCACTTTCGGCTCTTCGGCGGCAGGAACCTCGGTACGGGCGGCGGAGGCGGCAGGAGTGCTTGCGGCCGCATTCTGCATCGCGCTCGTCACATCTTTGGCGGTGGCTTCCAAAGCGGGCACCGATCCGATCTGAGGTCCGACGAAATAGAACCCGGCGGCGGCCACGGAGACCGGCACGATGAACCATTTCAACAAGGCAACGCCGAACCCCTTGGCTGGGGAAGGTGCTGCGGTCTTTTTGGCCTTGGTGCTCTTGGTGCTTTTTGCTGACATGAGTCGTTGCGATTCGTAGCTTATCCCCGACAGCCCTTGGTCCGCGACCGGGGGACTTGTTCTCCCAGGGATCAGACGCGCCGAACCTGGTAGAACATCACAGAATCTCTCCTATTGTGACAGACCCCCGCAAAAACTGAAGGTATGCCCGTCCACGTTTACGAAGATACGCTTGATTTGATCGTTCCGGTTTTGGAGACGATTCCGCTGAATTTGGATGCGCCGGAAACATTCGCGGCTTACCCGTCTCTGCTTCTTCGAAACACCGGAGCCACCCAAACAAGTTCCATTGGCGTCGCGATTTTGGAGAATGCATTCCTGAAGGTGGTGGTTGCGCCGAGTCTGGGCGGGCGGATTATTCAGATTTCGGATAAGCGAACAAGGTTCGAAATCCTGCCCCGGATCGAAGCGATGGAGGTGGTTGCGGAAGGGAGACGCGGTCTCGCTTGGAATCACGGGATTGAGTTTTTGGCCGGAGCGGAGCGGATGAATGCTCTCGGGCCTGTCGATTTACGCGTCCACGAACCCGCCGACGATGACCAGCCGGGCGGCGTGATGATGTTCGAGCTGGGGCCGAATCTGGATACGCATTTTGGGGTGACGTTGCATCCGGATCTGGCGGAAATCGTGCTCGATCTGCGCGTCCACAATCGATCTCTGCAAAGTCAGCCCGGGCAAGCGGGTTTCAGGGTTGGGGGATTTGAGTCGGTTCTTTCAGGCCAGGTAGATCGCCAGGTTTCGGCATACGATGCCGCCCGCGATGTGGGATGGACAGCGATCTGGAAGCCCGGTGAAATCGAGCTGGCTGAGGCGGTGACCGGAGGAATTCAGATCCAGGCGCGACAAGGTGCCGCGCTGCTCCCGGCGCGCCGAACGGAGGAGATTAAGGTGCGTTTGGTGCCCCACAGTGGGCTCGGAGGCTTGAGCGCGGCGAGTCGTGAGGCGGCGATTCATCTTGATGCGGGGCATCTGCGGACTCAGATATCGACGACGTACTGGCGCGGAGTGACGTTCTTGGAGACAGAGTCGGGCCAGACCTTTGAAGCGGCGACGGAACTGAACTCCGAGATTGTCTCCGAGGCCGATTTGACAGGTTTGCCTTCGCCTGCGGCGGGGGTCGTGCTTCGGGCGGCCGATCACTCGGAGACCTTGCGACTGAACCCCGGTCAAGCTTTGAGCACGGGATCATTTCGGGCGGTGCCGGGAGAGAATCCGGTCGAAGAGTCGGCGACGCTTTCGCGGCAAGTGGATCGCTTGATTGGCCCGAGCCTCGATCTTGCTGAGGTGGGCCACGAGATCGCTTTCCATTCCTTCACCCGGGTGGCTGGAGCGGAAGGTCTGGCTCATCTGGGCGATGCTTTGGTCGCGATGAAAGCTCGCCGGTGGGCGGACGCCGATTCCTCGCTCGACAAAGCTCTGGGTTTCCTTGCTGAGGATCATTTGCTGTGGTGGATGAAAGCGGCGGTTCGTCGCGAGGGTTCGCTTTACGAGCAAGGCGAAGAGCGGGGGGACTTGATGAACGCCCACTTTCTTGCTCCGATGGAGCCCGTTTTGCGGGCGGAGAGCTTCCTGAGTCAGCCGGAATCTCCGCACAAGGAGGCCCATCCCTTGATGAAGCCGGTCGCGGCGAGCCCGGATGCGGTTCAGGATGTGGCGTGTTTGCTGATTCTGTGCGGGATGACGGAAGCCCTGGCGCGGTTTGCCGACGAAATCTTCCGGCACGGCGAGTTTCCGATGCTCCGGCTTCTGCTGGCGGATCAGTTGATTCGGTCGACCCGGATGGATGCGACGGCGCGGGAGCACTTGGTGCTCGCCGCGAAGGCACCGATCCAGCCGCCGTTCCCGTGGCGGAAGGCGGAGATTGCGGCGATCCAGCACTTGCTGGGAGTGTTCCCGGATGATGCGTGGTTGGCGCAGCTGGCAAGGGTTGTCCAGGTGTCGGAAGGTCGGTAGGATTCGGGCGGTTGTGAGGTAGCTGGGTGCCCCGATCCCTTTAGGGTCGGGACACAGGACGCTCGACCAAGGCGATGGGCCGGAACATCTCGGTGAGCTGGTTAGTGATTCGGGTTGAAGTGCATTTACCAAGCAATCCCGACCTTAAAGGGATCGGGGCACCCTCACGAGCACGTTTTAGGTTCGGGAGAGGGATGCTCGACTGAGGCGATGGGCCGCAACATCTCGGTAGGGGGCACCTGGGTCTCCGGCCCGCCGAATCCTTTTCGAGGATTCGGATTTCCCCCTCCCGCCCTTCGGGCTCCCTCCCCCGGCGGGAGTCGGTGGCGGGCGTTGATTGAAAGTCGTCCGTGTTGGCCCCGTTGTTCGCTGTGCGGGGACGGATCACCCGACCCTGAAGGGAACGGGGCACCCTACTCACTGCGATTTCAGAGGCCAATATCTGCCATGCAACAGGATCCAACGGGATCGGCGGCACCCGAGTGAGAGCAAAGTCATCATGCGGGACTCGCCGCCCCGGCGGGTTACCCTTCAATCACGATCGCGCTGATGTCTCCGATGGTGCGGATGATTTCGCGGGTGTCGCTCAGGAGCTGGAGGCGTTGACCTCGAACCTCCAGATCCTCGTCCATCACCATGGTGTTCTCGAAGAACGTATGGATCGGGGCGGCGAGGGCTTGGAGCGCAGCTACGGCGGATTGCGCGTCGTGACGGGCAACGGCGGAGTGCATCGCCTGGATTGCCTCGGGAAGCGCAGCGGCGAGCGTCTCGCCTTCGCTGGATTTCAGACCGTTGGCATTGAGGGTGCCGGGGAGAGAGAAATCGCTTTTCTTCTCCGCGCTGGCCAGGATATTGATCGGTCGGCTGAGGGTTTGCAGGGTCGCCACGTCTTCACCGAGAAGGGCAAGGGCCTCGGTGCGGAAGACGATGAGGTTCGGCTGAGCGACTTCCGAGAGGGTTCGCCCCGCGAGCGCGCCTGCCATGAGATCGTGTCGGACGGAGGCGAAGAGGGCTTCGTAGCGTCCGCACAGCAGGTCGGCGAGGGCGGATTTTGCGCCCGATTCGTCGAGGGTTTGTCCTTCGGCCCGGTAGAGCTCGAAAGCTTGGGCGAGCGGGGCTTGCAGGTCGCCGAGACCTTTCGGCCAGAGGCGAGAGGCTTCGACGAGCAGGGTCGCGGCGCGGCGCAGGCCGAACGGATCGCTGCTGCCCTTGGGAATCAGACCGAGGCCGAGGAATCCGGCGAGCTTGTCCACCTGATCCGCGGCGACGAGGGCGATGGCGATGCGGGAAGCCAGATCATCTCGTCCGGCTTGTTTGCCGAGATCGTATTGCGAGGCGATGGCCCAGCAGACTTCTTCGGCGAATCCTTCGCGGCGGGCGTACTCGCCGCCGATGATGCCCTGGAGGGAGCTGAGTTCGCTCACCAAGCCTGAACTGAGGTCGGCTTTGGCGTAGAGGCCAGCCTTGGCGGCATGGTCCTCGGCGGCTGCTCCCAAGCCAGCGCTGGCCGCGATGAATCGGGCAAGTGCGCTGAGGCGGTGGGATCGGTCACGGACGGTGCCGAGCTTTTCCTGGAAGAGCATCCGCTCGGTTGCGGCGAGGAACTCGTCCATTGACTTGTTCTGATCTTCGCGGAAGAAGAACGTGGCGTCGTTGAATCGGGCGTTGAGCACCCATTCGTTGCCCGCTTTGACGCTGGATTCTTCGCCGTGATTGCGGATGGCGATGAACTTGTTTTGGAGCGATCCGTCGGAATTTCGGACGGGGAAGAATCGCTGGTGCTTGGCCATGGCGGTGACGAGCACGGGATCGGGGAGGTTCAGGTAGGCCTCATCAAAGGAGCCTTCGTGCGCTTGGGGCCATTCGGTGAGATAGACGTTTTCGTCGACGAGAGATTCGGGGAGGTCGGGGGTTCCGGAGGCTCGGGCGACGGCTTGCTCGCGGAGCATGGACTCTCGCTTGGCGGAATCGGGCTCGACATTGCGGGATCGCAGTTCGGTGAGCAGAGCGTCGAGGGAGTTGACCTCGAACGGTTCCGGTGCGGCAAATCGGTGGCCTCGGCTCGTATTCCCACTGCTGACGCCCTCGATCTCGAATGGGACGACTTGTCCGTCGAGGAGGGCGAGCATCCATCGGATCGGCCGGGCGAATCTCATGCGGGAGTGGCCCCAGCGCATGGTCTTCTCGAAGGTAAGTCCTCGGACGGCGACGGGCAGGATTTCCGCGAGAAGTTCCGAGGCGGCTCGGCCAGGGACGGGAATCTTGGCCCACACGTACTCGCCATCGTTGACAATTTGGCTGGGGTCGATGCCTTGTCCGCGGCAGAATCCTTGGAGAGCCTTGCTCGGATTGCCTTCGGAATCGAAGGCGGCGCTGGCAGAAGGCCCACGGCTTTCTTTGATCGAGTCGGCCTGGCGATCTTGAATTTGGCTGATGGCCACGATGAGTCGTCGTGGGGTGGCGTAGGACTGCGTCGCGCCGAACTCGAGGCGTGCTTCGTTCAAACCTCGGGTGATTGCCTCTTCGAGGTCGCGCAATGCTTTGGCGACAAACGAGGCGGGAAGCTCCTCGCAACCGAGTTCGAACAGCAGTTGAGCCATGGAATTTTGAGTTTACCGCCGCCTAGTTGCGGCGAGCATTTGACGTGAGCCGTCTAGATCAGTAGAATGGGGGTGCCCAGACGCACATGGGCGCCTTACAGGTTCCTTGTTTCAAGGTTCCTCAATGGATGAGCACATATGAAGCGAATGACCCTTTTTGCCGCTCTGGGAATGGCTGCTATCAGCTCGGCCCAGGTGAACTATCTGGAAGCACCGAACGATGTTTCCTTCCGACTTGGCTACGTTTATCCGATCGATGCCCGCATGCGCGACGTGGCTCCGAGCTACATCGGCGTGGGCGTGGACTTCCACACGAACTTCCGAATTCTGGAAGGAGCCCAGACGGTGGTTTCCTTCGACTGGTTCGGCAAGTCCGGTTCGGGCGCGAAGGGTAATGCCTTCCCGATCACGATTAACCAGCGATTCTATGGCGAAGGCGATGTGAACCGCAGCTACACCTTCTTTGGTGTGGGTCTGGCGATTGTTGACCTGACCAGCACCAAGACGGTTTGGGCCGTTCGCGCTGGCGCAGGCAAGGAACTCGGCGACCACGTGTTCGGCGAGTTGGCCTTCACTTACACCGACTCGGCTTCGGGAGCCCGCGCAACGGGCCTCGGCGCCTACGTTGGCTACAAGTTCTAACCAGAGCTTCGAATCACAAGCGGCCCCCGAGTGAAGACTCGGGGGCTGTTTTGTTTGGGGGAGATGACGCGCCGGGGAGGCTGGCTCGTCTTTACGCTAGAATCATGCTTATGTTGCCCCTCGCGTATTTGCTGGGTCAGGTGGGAGAGCCGGAAATTCCCCGCCACCTTTTGAACCCGGTCGCGGATACCTTTTTGGATCGCTCGGCTCCGGATACGAACTTCGGGCGAGAGCCAGCCGTGGTCGTGGGGCCGGGGAAGGTGGGCTTACTCCGATTCCCGCACTTGGACTACGCGTATCCGGCGGGGAGCCGGGTGAAGTCGGCGCGGTTGATTTTGCGGATGTCGCGGGGCACGGTTCCGACCGACCTGGTGGTGAGCAAGATGCTTCAGCCGTGGGCAGAGGGATCGGGACGGACGATGCGCTTTGATCGGGTGGATCCGGCGACTCCTCCGGTGGGGGAATCAACGTGGAAGGATGGTCTGACCGGTCGGCAAGGTCTGCGCTGGGCGAGCGCGGGGGCTTCTGGGGAGCAGGATGCGCGTCGACTGAACGGTTTTGTGGTGCGCGAGGAGGGCGATTTCATGATCATTGATGGCTTGGCGCAGGCAGTTCAGGCGATGATCGATAACCCAACTCGCAACTACGGATTCCGCCTGGAGTCTCAGCAGGAATTTGCTGTGTTGAGCGGCGAATGGAGTGCCGAACGGCCTCGGCTGGAAGTGATTGTCGAGCAGGGCGAGGCGGACGGAGCCGATTTGGCACTCTTGGTCGTCGAGCCGAGTCAGCCGACGGCAACGCCGGGCTGGGAGAAGTCATGGCGTGCGGTGGTGAAGAATATCGGCACGGTGACGACGAGCGAAACGCGGCTCTCGGTGGTCGCCGGGAAGCTGGCTCCGGTGAGCGTTCCGGTTCCAGCGCTTGAGCCAGGGCAGACGCGTCTCATTCCGTTCAGCGTGGGGATCAATCCTCTGGAGACGATTCCGGGCCAGCCCGATATCCGAGCTGAGCTTGAATTGACGGGCGACAATACGCCGGGTAACAATGTGCTCGACGCCCGGGTGAGTGGTTTGGGAGTGAGTTTCGAGGCCGATGATGCCGGGTTGACGAAGCTCCGCCAGCTCGCGCCTAAGGGCGAGGTTCTCGGGCTCTACCAGATGATCTTGCGTCGGTTGAATGGCCAGCTTTTGCCGTTCAGTCGGTTTGGCTTTGCTCCTCATGGGGCGCAGGAGCGGCTGCGGATGGTGCTTGATCCGGCAAGTGCGGATGTGCGGGTGGATTTGAGCAATCTGGATGCGGGGAATCCGATGATGGATGCCCTGATTCGGACGAGTCGGGCCCTCACGCCCTTTAGTGAAGGCATGGCAGTCCCGCCCAGCGACGCGGCACCCTTTGATCCCGCGATTCCGTTTCACTACGGCTGGCTACCGGATACGCGCGATGATGGGCTGAGGGTTCCGGCACTGGAGCTTCCTCCGCATGACACGACCCGGCCGGTCGGCGATCCGATTCCTCTGTGGGAGAACGGGTTGCTGAGTCGGACGGAGGTGGGATACCTGCAGGCGAACCTGGGCAAGCGCGGGGCGGCCCGAGAGACCCCGTGGTCGAAGCTCGGTGCTGGGCTGATGGTGCGAGCGGCAACTCTGGCCGGTCGGCCGCTGGCGAATGCAGATATCGAAGTTTTTGCTTGGTCGCCCAGCGGCCTCGGCCCAGTTTTGGCGAAAGATAACACGCGCTCCGGTGGCATTGCCGTGCTGAGTCAGGAAAAGCGGGAGCCATTGCTCAAGAACATCCAACGCGACGGCGCGGGCTCCTGGCTTGTGGTGAAGGCGACGCGAGGCGGGGCTTCGGCGACGGCATGGGTCGCGGCGTGGCAGCTTGCGGACTGGATGTATCGCGGGAACTCTGGGATGCCTTCGGTGGAGGTTCGGTTCTCCTTGCCCAGCGATCCTCTGGATTTGAAGGAGGATCTGGCGCGGGACAAGCTCGTAGTGGATTCGGCTGGGCGATTCCCGGCAGAGTTGATTGCGCTCGTCGATGGAAATCCCGCAACGACGCTTGATCTGTTCCCCGAGCAGTGGCTGGAGATTGATCTGGGCCGGGATCGCTTGTTCGGCGGGATTGAGTTCGATGTGCTGGCCAGCGCGCCGCTGGATCAGTACGAGATGTCGTTCTACAAAACCAGCCAGCGTCCCGAGATTGCCCAGGTTTGGTTCCGCGAGCCGGACGGCGCTCGGTTCTTCCGGAAGTATGGGGTGAAGAACGGGGATCGTCTTACGGGGACAGTTTTCGCCGAGACGGTTCAGGGGCGGTACATCCGGATTGTGAATCGGGGATCGAAGAAAGCGACGCTGACGGGTCTGAGGATTCTCCCGATCGCTCGGGCTCAGCCGTAGGGGGTCGTCGCAGCTCGATTGGGTGGTGAGCGAGCCCCTCCCGGCCTTTGGCCACCCTCCCCGAGTCAAGCTCGGAGAGGGCGAGTCCGAGAATCGGCTCCGGGGGCCAAGCTCCGGCAACGCGGACGAGCTCTCAATCAAGATTCCTCCCCCATCCCTGGGGGAGGGCAGGGAGGGGGCCGCCCGCTCGAAACTCGGTGATACGCCGGCCCTCCCGGCCTTTGGTCACCCTCCCCGAGTCCAGCTCGGAGAGGGCGAGTCCAAGACTTTGCAGTCAGGCTCAGTTCCCGGGAGCCGGGATGACGTCGGTGCCGAGGTAGCGGCGGAGGGGTTCGGGGATGGCGATGGAGCCGTCTTCTTGGCGGTAAGTTTCCAGCAGAGCGACCAGCAATCGGGGAACCGCGAGGCCGGAGCCGTTGAGGATGTGCACCGGCTCGGGGCTGGCACCCTCCGTCGGGCGATACCGGATGTTGGCGCGCCGGGCTTGGAAGGCTTCGAAGTTCGTGCAGGAACTGACTTCGAGGTAGCGACCCTCACCGGGAGCCCAGACTTCCAGGTCGTAGCACTTGCAGCCTTTGTCGCCCATATCCCCGGCGCAAAGGAGCAGAACCCGGTAGTGCAATCCGAGGGCTTGGAGAACGCTTTCTGCATCTTCGACCAGGCTCTCAAGCTCGTCGTAGCTGACCTCGGCGGCGCAGTATTTGACAAGCTCGATCTTGTCGAACTGGTGCATGCGCAAGATTCCACGCGTGTCGCGACCTGCCGCGCCGGCTTCTCGGCGGAAGCAGGGCGTGTAGGCGGCGTACTTGATCGGCAGTTGCCACGGCTCCAGGATTTCATCGCGGAGCAAGTTGGTGACGGGCACCTCGGCGGTGGGGATCAGCCAGAGATCGTCCTTGGTGGAGTAGAGATCGTCGGCGAACTTGGGCAGGTTTCCGGTTCCCACCAGGGATTCGCTGGTGACAAGCGCGGGCGGATAGACCTCCGAGTAGCCGTTGCGATCACTTTGCAGATCGAGCATGAAGTTGATGAGCGCGCGGACCAGCTTGGATCCCCATCCGGTGTAGACAGCGAATCCGGATCCGGAAATCTTGCTGGCTGCTTCAAAGTCGATGAGCTTGAGTTCGTCGGCGATCTCCCAGTGAGCCTTGAAGGTGCCTTCGGGTTTGGTTCCCCAGGCGCGAACCTCGACGTTTTCCTCGGGAGTTTTTCCGTCGGGAACGGTGGGGTGGGGCATGTTGGGGAACTGGAGTTCGAGGGCGTTGAGTTGGGCTTCCAGCTCGCGCTCTTGGGGCTCCAGAGATTTGATTTTCTCTTTGATCGCGGCGGTTTCGGCTTTGGCCTTTTCGGCTTCGTCCTTCTGACCGCTCGCCATGAGTTGGCCGATCGACTTACTGATTCGGTTCATCTCCGCCTGGGATTGCTCCAGTTCGCGCAGGGTGGATCGCCATGACTCGTCTACGCGCAGGAACTCATCGACAGGGGCTTGGATTCCCTTGCGGGCGGCTCCGGCACGGACGGCATCGGGGTTTTCTCGAATCAGTTTTCGGTCGAGCATGGCCCCCCGAGAGTACCAGGGGAGCCAAGAATCGCCCCAGCCCCGGCGAGTGACCCGGCATAAATCCGGGCGGTAGACTGGGCGGATGGGATTTGGCTGGGAATCGGATCGGGTGCGTTTCGTGCCTCTGGATGAGGCGAAACACTTTGAGAACTGCCTGCGTTGGATCAACGATCCAGAGGTGAGCGAGTGGTTTGTCGGCGGGGATGAGCCGATGTCTCGGTTGCAGGAGAAGGCGTGGTTTGACTCTGTTTCAAGCAAGAACAAGGAGGAGTTTCTGTTCGCGATTGAGCTGCTGGACGGCACTCACATCGGCAACTCGGAACTTCACCAGATCAATCACAAGCACAAGACGGCTCATTCGGGGTCGCTGATCGGGCCGAAGGAGTATCGGGGACAAGGGTATGGCACCGAGGCTGCTCAGCTGCGGGCTTGGTATGCGTTTACGGTTCTTGGGCTGCGGATTCTGCGGAGCGGTTATCTGGGTGGAAACGCGCTGAGTGCTCGGATGCAGGCGAAGTCGGGGTATGAGATCGCGGGGATTATTCCAGGCGAGTATTGGAAGCGGGGTGGGTATCACGACCACGTGATGACCTTTTTGACCAGAGAAAGGTGGCTTTCTCTGAGCGGCGGAAACAAAAGCTGGAAGGCGTGATTTCGCGCCCTCTGGGCCGCTCTGCGCGTCCTTAAACTAGGTTCCCGATCCCGGGTATCCTACGAGTATTCGACGAGGCGGAAATCGCCTCATTTTTGTGACACCCATGAGTGACGAGAAAGATCTGGATCAGACGCCCGACGAGGAGTCTACGACCCCGGTTGAGGAAAGCCAAACTTCCCGCGAGGCGACCGAGGACGACAAGCTGACCAAGAAGGTTGAAGGCAACTATGATGCGAGCAGCATCACGGTGCTTGAAGGCTTGGAAGCGGTTCGTAAGCGTCCGGGCATGTATGTGGGTGACAACGGCAAAAAGGGTCTTCACCAGATGTTCCGCGAGGCGCTCGACAACGCGGTGGACGAAGCGATGGCGGGTCACTGCGACACGATCAACGTGGTGATGTACACCGACGGCTCGATCAGCGTGGAGGACAACGGTCGGGGAATTCCGGTTGATATCCACAAGAAGGAGGGTGTGAGCGCGCTCCAGGTCATCATGACCAAGCTCCACGCGGGCGGTAAGTTCGGTGATGGCGGCGGATACAAGGTTTCGGGTGGTCTGCACGGCGTCGGGATCAGCTGTACGAATGCGCTCTCGGAGTGGATGCTCTCGACGGTCAAGCGCGACGGCAAGGTGTATCAGCAGCGATACGAAGCTGGTGTGCCGAAGACTGAAGTGACGGTGATCGGCAAAGCGGATTCCACCGGCACCAAGCAGCAGTGGAAGCCGGATGGCACGGCCCTCACGGCGACCGAGCATGATCCGACAATCATTCGTCGGCGGATGAAGGAGCTGGCGTACCTGAACCCGTCGGTTCGATTCATTTTTGAGAACGAAAACGCTCCGGACACGAACGAAGAGTATTTCTTCGAGCGGGGCATTGTTCAGCTTGTTGAAGACGTGAACGAATCAGAAGATTCGATCCACAAGCCGATCTATTTCCATCGAGTGCGGGAGGATATGGAGATCGAGGTGGCGATTCAGTACAACACGGGATTCCACACGAATATCCTGGCCTACTGCAACAACATCCACCAGCCGGACGGTGGAACCCACGTTTCGGGCTTTGGTCAGGCTTTGACTCGGGTGATCAACAGCTATGCCCGGAAGATGAATATTCTGAAGGAGAAGGACAAGAACTTCACGGCGGATGATGTCGCGGAAGGCGTGAGCGCGGTGATCTCGCTGAAGATTCAGAATCCGAGCTACAACTCCCAGGACAAGGTCAAGCTTGTTACTCCGGAAGTTCAGGGCGCGACGAACTCGCTCGTCGGCGATGGTTTGGCGACTTATCTGGAAGAGAATCCGGCGGTCGGCAAGCGGATCGTTGAGAAGTCTCAGACGGCTCAGCGGGCGCGTGAAGCGGCTCGCAAGGCAGCGGAAGCGGTCAAGCGCAGCTCAGCGATGGACAGCTTCGGGCTTCCGGGCAAGCTGAGCGACTGCGTGAGCAAGAACTCGGTGGAGTGTGAACTGTTCCTGGTCGAGGGTGACTCGGCGGGTGGCACGGTGAAAGGTGCTCGCGACCGGATGACGCAGGCGGTTTTGCCTCTGCGAGGCAAGATTCTCAACGTCGAGCGGGCTCGGATTGATAAGGCCCTGGACAACGAGGAGATTAAGTCGCTGATCGCCGCGCTGGGTGCGGGAATTGATATCTCCACGGGTCGCGGTCAAGTGGATGAAGGCGAGCAGCCGATGGATTCGGAGAGCAAGAGCAAGAAGAACGAGCACTTTGATCTCGACAAGCTCCGCTACCACAAGATCATCATCATGACGGACGCCGACGTGGATGGCGAGCACATCCGCACGTTGCTGCTGACCTTCTTCTACCGGTACATGAAGCCTTTGATCACGGAAGGGTATCTCTACTTTGCTCAGCCGCCGCTTTACGTGATTCGCGCGGGCAAGGACGAGCGGTTCTACGCGATGACTCTGGAGGAGCGGGACGAGATCATCAAGGGTCTGAAGATCAAGAATGTCTCGGTGAGCCGCTTCAAGGGTCTGGGTGAGATGAACGCGGACGAACTCGCGGACACCACGATGGATCCGGAGACTCGGTTCCTGACTCGGGTGAACTACGACAAGGAGTTCGATGCCGAGGTCGAAGCGATGTTCAGTCGCCTGATGGGTGACAAGGTCGAGCCGCGTCGGGACTTCATCATCCGCCATGCCAAGCAGGCGGAGGATCTGGACTGGCACTACTGATTCCCTAAGTTTTCTGAGTGGAAGATGTGGGAGAATTATGATCCGGCCAATCCAAAGTTCTGGATTTGCGCGACGACTCCGGATGCTGAGCGGACGACCGAGATCGAAATTCTCGCTGGTCTCTTTCGTGACGCGCTTTTTACACTTGACGGAACCTCAATAGAAGAGGCTCGTGCAATCGATTGGGTGGACACACTCACGTCTCCCGATATTTACGATTACGGGGTTTCAGAGTATCGGTTCGAGAAAAGTGGAGTGCTCGTTTCGGCCGACGAGGGGGCGAATTTTTTGGACTTTCAGGGTCCGCTCGCCGCTTTTGAACCGCTCGTCGACCTGATTCAGAGAAGTGGATCAAGCTTTTCGTGGGACTTCAACTTTTACCGCATTGGATCGATCTTGAGTGAACGGCCCAGGAAGTCACCTCAGCGGACGGTTCAAATGGTCACCGACTTTGGAACACCGGAAATCGCTTCTCAGGCCTTGGAGTTCTTTTGTCCCGTCTTGAATCAGTTTCTCGAGTGTTACCTTTACTGGCCAAGCCAGTACGGGCAGCGCTGGTTTGAACGGACCAATCCTTGGGAGCCAGAAGTCGTCAGTCTCGCAGGAGTAGAGGGTTCGAAGTTGGTGATGCGCTTCGATCCCGTGCTGGCAGATGTCGGAAGCTGGATTCAGGTCGTCACGCCTCAGTACTCATGGGAATGTAAGTTGCTGGATGCTCTTGATCCCCTTGAGCCCGGCTCGTCTGGATAGGGTTTTGACGGGCGGATACGGGGCGGAATACCTGACAGATCGCGGACCTGGGAAGATCAAAGTCCGCACCTCCAGATTCACGCTGTTCCGCCGACATGAGGAAGATGAGGGCACTTCTGACTCGGCAAAATTTGAAGGAGGCGGCGCTGTTTGCGATCGTGATTACCTGGGTGCAGGTGATGACGGTTTGGATGGTCGCTTACAATCCCCGTTGGGAGCTTGTGCTGGGGACGATTCAGTGGATTTTGCCCGTGGGATTCACGGCAAGGCTGCTGAGTGCGAAGATTGTGCCGTTCGAGAAGCATCCGGTGGTGACGACGGCGGGGGTTTTCGCCAGCGCGATGGTGTCGATTGCGATCATGCAGCAGGGAGTTTCGCCGCAAGGTCTGCAGGGGCTTGCCGATGCTCCGGCGGCGTTCATTCTGACGAATCACCTGTTCGGATTCTTGGCCAGCTTTTTGGTCGCGATCGCGGCGGCGGCTCTTTGCTGGGTTCTCGAACAACCCTGGCGGAATCGAAGTGCACAGCCCACGACTTAAGCGGAGTCTAGAGAACCCGCTATTTTTACCGATCACACTTCCATGAAGGCGATGTTGAGTGGAAAGAATCTTATCAAGGCGTTTCGATTTGCCTTGGCGATGGGGTTGGTTAATACGATCGGCATGATGGGCTTCCTCATCGATCAGCGATATGAGATGGCTACTGGGGTGCTCGCGACCACTGTGCCTTTGGCATTCATCGCTCGCCTGTTGAGTACCAAGGTCGCACTCTTCGCCCGACACCCGATCATCACGACCTCCGCCGTGTTCGCAAGTATCGTCGTCGCGATTGGCATTTACAACCAATTAGTTCATGTTCCAGGGACGAATTATTTGGGTTACAACATCATCAGCTTCGTGGCCTGTTTTGGGATCGCCGCAATCGCTGCAATCGTGGATTGGATTGTGGAATTGCCCTGGCAGAACCGGAGAGTACAGCCAGCGACTTAGACCGCCGCGAGCTCTCCTTTCTGGGCCACTGACCGGTACGCCGCCAAAGCCACTCGCGAGGCCCAGATTCCGTCTTCGAAGGTTGCGGTGGGGGCGGTGCCGTGGAGACACGCGCGGACAAAATCGTTGACCATGAGCTGGTCGGCGTTGCTTCCGCTTCCGTGCAGCCGGAGACCGTTCTCCTGAGTGACTCCCACGCCTTGGACAAACAGGTCTGCTTCGATGACGCCCTTGGTTCCGACAAGGTTGAGGGCGACATTCCCCCAGGTTCGATAGCCGTTTGGCTTGCTCCAGCTGGAATCGAGCGTGGCGAATCGGCCGCTGGCAAACTCGATGGTGACCATCGCGGTGTCTTCCCAGTTCTGGCCGAAGTGATTGTTGCCAATCTGAGCCTGAACAGCGACGGGATCCTCGCCAAGCAGTCGTCGGAGCAGGTCTGCAACGTGAACGACATGGTCAATCATCGCTCCCCCGCCGGAAAGGCTGGGATCGACGAACCATCCGAAGGGGCAGGTGCCTTGGTTGGTGGCGCAGACGCTGAGCAAAGTGCCGATCTCTTGGTTGGCCAGCTTGCCCATGAGATGAGTGAAATTGGGGGAGTGCGGGCAAGGGAAGGCGGTGGCAAAGACTTTGTTTTTGCCGGCGATCGCGGCGCGGATTTGCTCGATGGCGGATTCTTGGCCAGCAATCGGCTTTTCGCAGAGGATGTGGCAATCGGCTTCGGCGGCGGCGGCGATGTGGCTAGCGTGCTTGAGGTTCTCACTGCAGATGACCACGGAATCGACTTCCTGCAGGAGCGAGCCTTGATCGGCAAAGAACGGGATTCCCCGCTGATCGGCAAAGGCTTGGCCTCGGGCGGCATCGTCATCCCACAAGCCCACGACTTCCGATTCTGGATTGGCTTGACTGCACGCGACAAAGCTCGGGGCGTGAACGTGGGCGGCGCTGAGAATTCCGATGCGCAGAGGCATGGTTCGATTATGCCCGCTCACCCGGGTGAACTACCCGGCGGTTTCTTTGACGATCTGCAAGATGTCGCGAAACTGCGGATCGTCGGCATCTTGGAGCCACTCGTAGACGACGGACTCGCTGTGGACGATCCAGGCTCCGGCATCGCTGAGGCGTTGCCAGGTGATGTCGTTGGCCTCTTGGGTGCGGCTCGTGATGGCGTCTCTGACGACAAAGACCTCAAAGTCGGCGGCGAGCAGGTCGAGTGCGGTCTGGGTGACGCAGATATGGCTCTCCACGCCCACGAGGACAATTTGGGGCAGATCCGATTCAAGGAGCTTGGCGGCGAGTTCATCGGATCCGAACGCGGAGAAAGCGGTCTTGGGGAAGGCGGGCTCGGTGAGGAGCTCGGCGAGTTCGGGGTTGGTACCGCCCATTTTGTCGGGGACTTGCTCGGTGGCAAAGATCGGAACGCCGAGGGCTTTGGCGACTTTGGCGACGAAGTGGGTGCGCTTCTCGACGGCTTCGATTCCCAGGCAGACTCGGGAGAACTTGGGCTGCATGTCGATGATGAGAAGAAGGCTCTCGCCGCGCAGGAGTCGCATGGTTTGAAGTGTACGCGGAATTCCTGCTCCCGCCCATGACGGGATGAACCTCCATCGCGAGACTTCGGTAAAGTTCCCCGTATGACGCCGATCAAGCCGCGCCGACTGGGGCCGGGGAGCCATATTCGCATCGTTTCGCCCGCCAGCAATATCACGCCGGAGCAGACTGAGGATGGGATCAAGTGGCTGGAGAACGAGGGGTACCGGGTGACGCTGGGGGAGAACGTCTACACCAAGTTTCACTATCTCGCGGGGACGGATGACCAGCGAGCGGGGGATTTCATGGCGGCGATCGACGACCCGAGTGTGGATGCGATCATGTGTTCTCGGGGCGGCTATGGCTGCGCTCGTCTGATGCCGATGCTCGACTTCGATAAGATCGCCGCATCGGGCAAGGCGATCTGCGGGTTTAGTGATGTGACAACCCTCCATTTGGCCCTGCAGAAGCGTGGCGCGGTGAGTCTGCACACACCGATGCTGATCACCTTGAGCGTGGAGCGGGAACCATGGGTACTGGAGAGCTTGAGCAACTGTCTGAAGGGTGAAAATCCGATTCCGGAAACCGCAAAGAAGGGAGAGACCTTGGTCGGCGGAACGGCGGAAGGGTTGGTGGAAGGGGGATGCCTTTGCCTGCTGACCGATAGCTTCCATACGGATTATGAGATCGATTGGTCTGGAAAGATCGTTGTGATCGAAGACGTCGACGAGAACCCGCACCGGATTGATGCGATGTTCACCAACTTGGTGAACAACGGATATCTGGCGGGAGCGGCGGGGATCGTGATCGGTGAGATGACGGGGACGGATGAGCGATCGGACGAAAAGATCGGTCGTTGGCCTTGGCGAGAGATCATCGCGGATCGGATCGCCCCGCTGGACATCCCCACGATTGTGAATTTCCCATTTGGGCATATGAAAACGATGCTCTCGCTCCCGCTTGGCGTGAGGGCAAGGCTTAACGCGGATTCTGGTACTCTTACCTATCTGGAGCCGCATATGGCGGACGCCTGAACGCATAAGACCGAATGGTCTTTTTTGGTGTGAGCATGAACAAGTGGACAGTCAATCGCGCATGGAGTCTGGTGGCCCTCGGGCTGGGGCTCTTGAGTCAAGCCACCGCGCAGGCGCAAAGCTGGGAGCGGCTGGTTGCCCCCGGTCTGACTTACCGGATGGAAGTCGATCTCGGTCTGCCTCGCGTGATTCACGCGCTTCGATACACGCCGGGCGTCGGAAACATCTCCTCGCGCCCTGAACTGGCGGGAGGCGCGGTTTTTGTGCCGGACGATGCGACCAAGGGTCGCGAGGCGGTCACGGCGACAATGGCTCGAACGGAAGCCCTTGCCGGGATCAACGCCGATTTCTTCCCCTGGACGGGTGATCCCTTGGGAGCGATGGTTCGGAACGGCGAGATCATCAGCACGCCTTACAAAGGTCGATCCGTGTTTGCCTGGGGCAACAAGTACAGCTTCAGCGGAGTGGTCGATGCCAGGGGATTTTTCACCGACGGGATCACGCGGATCAATCTGCAGGGCGTGAACGAGGAGTGCCTCACGAACAGCGCGGTGCTTTTCACATCGGCGGCCGGGATGGCGGTGGCGAAAGAAGCCGCCCTTCACGCGGTTCTGGAACCGGCGGGTCCGCTTCAGGTGGGCAGAAAGGTGACGGCGAAGATCCGCGAGCTCGTGCCTGGAGTGAATCGGGTGGCGGTTGAGCAAGGCACGATGGTTCTGACGGCGCACGGCGATCAAGCCGCTCTCTTGAGTCAAATCGGGCGCGGTGGGAATGTCGAGTTTCAGGTGGATTTCACGGGGCTTGATGCGGCCAAGACGACCCATATCATCGCCGGCGGGCCGCTGTTGGTGAGCAACGGCAAACTCAACGTGAACAATGTTGCAGAGAAGTTTTCGGCTGACTTCACGACGAAGCGACATCCCCGCACGGCGATTGGAGCCACGAAAGAGGGCGATATCTGGCTGGTGGTGATTGATGGGCGTCAGCTCATGAGCCGTGGCGCGACCCTGGAAGAAGTCGGGCTGATCATGCAGCGTCTGGGATGCGTTCATGCGATCAACCTCGATGGGGGCGGGAGCTCGACTCTAGCCCTGACGGGGATGGTGGTGAATCGACCGAGTGACGGAACAGAACGACCGGTCTCAAATGGCGTCTTCTTGTTCGGTGAGCTTCCGGCTCAGCCGGTCGATGCCAATTTGGTCATCAAGGGTGTCCCCCGGCTGAATCAGGGTGAGAGCGCGACTTATGCGGTCATCAACAGTCGAGGCGAGCGGTTGCCCCAGCGCGATGTGATCTGGTCGGCTCAAGGGGCGGCTTGGATTGATCAGGCGGGGGTTCTTCGAGCCCATGCCAACGGCAAGGCAACAATTTCCGCCTGGATTTCCGGCGTGAAAGTCAGCGTTGAAGTGACGGTGGATGCGGTGGCTCCGACTCCACCGGCAAACAGCGGCGGCGGGCGCAACTAGGACCAAAGCCCGCTGGAATTGAACCTCCACGAATTCTTGGCATCTTCCAGATTGAAATACCGGTAAGACAGTCCAAGCGCGTTTTCATCGCGTTTGGACTCTCCCTATGCTCTTTACGTCACTCGCAGCCATCGCCTTGGGTCAAAGCCTGGGCGAAGAAGTTCGATTGATGCGCTACCCGGATATCAGCGGGAACCAGGTCGTGTTTACGTACGCGTCCGATCTCTGGCTTGCTGATCTCAACGGGGGAGCGGCACGTCGACTCACCTCCCATCCGGGAATGGAACAACACGCGAAGTTCTCGCCCGACGGTAAATGGATCGCCTTCTCTGGTCAGTACGACGGGGGAATGGACGTTTACAAGATTCCGGTCACGGGCGGCACTCCGACTCGCCTGACCTACGAAAATGGAACGGAATTCGTCCGGGAATGGACGAACGATGGCAAGAAGATTGCCTTCGCTTCCAACTACGGGAACCACACCACGCGCATGCCGCGACTCTGGTTTGTGGAAGCCGATGGCGGCATGCCGGAGCGAACGGCGGTTCAGGAATCGTTCGATGTGAGCTTCTCGCCGGACGGTAGCCAGATGGCGTTTACCCGCGCGAACAGCCACGTTTTCAACTGGCGCCGGTATCGCGGCGGTACCCAAGGACGGATTGCGTTCTGGGATTTTGCGAAGCAAACCTACACCGAAATCCCGGCCGGGCGCGAGCAAAGCTACTTCCCGATGTGGGTCGGCGAAAGGGTGTTCTTCATCAGCGACAAGAACCAGCTGACGCAGAACCTCTACAGCTACGACACGAAGTCGAAGAAGGTCACGCAGCTGACTAAATTCGATGATGGCGATATTCGGTGGCCGTCGTCGGATGGCAAGACCATCGTGTTTGAGCGCAATCTGCGCCTGTTCTCGATGGATATCGCCTCCGGTGCGATCAAGCAACTGGATCCGCGCGTTTCGGGCGATGACGTGGCAATGCGCCCTCGGTTTGTTCCGGGAAGCAACTCGATCGGCGGCATGGCTCTGAGCCCGAGCGGTAAGCGACTCGTGGTCGAGGCCCGCGGCGAGGTCTTCAGTGTTCCGGCGCGAAGCGGTGAAACCCGCAACATGAGCCGCACCTCGGGGGCTCGAGAAAACCAGCTGAGCTGGAGCAACGATGGTCAGTTCGTGTACTACATGACCGACAAATCGGGCGAGTGGCAACTGGTTCGCCAGCCTCAGATGGGTGGCGCGGAGGAAGTGATCAAGCTTCCCACGACGACCCCCGTCTCGACCTATAGCCTCGCGCCGAACGGCGACCTCGTGGCTTACCGGACGATCGACTTCGCTTGGCACATCTTTGATATCAAGACTGGTAAGTCTACAAAGGTTTTCCAAGACCTGGGATCCCCCCGGAATATCGATTGGTCGGCGGACAGCAAGTGGCTGACGTACGCCAAGTCGCTGCCGAACCTGATGCAGGGCATCATGCTCTACGACGTCGCTGCGGGCAAAGAGCACCAAGTGACGAGCGGTGTCTTCATGGACAACGCGCCGAGCTTTGACTTAACGGGCAAGTACCTGTACTTCGTCTCGGGCCGCGATTACGGCCCAGGTTTTGGACTGCAGGGCGCGCACCTTGAGCAAGGCGACATTGACCGTGTCTACATGGCGACACTCAGCGCTGACACCCCGAATCCGCTGGCTCCGGAAGAAGACGAAGAGCCGGTCAAGGCGTCGGGCGAGGCTCCGGCGGCAGCCCCTGCTGCTCCGGCAGCCGACGGGATGAAGGTCGATGTGGAAGGACTCGAAAGCCGAGTCATCGCTCTGCCATATCCGGTCTCCAGCTACGGTGGCGTGATCGGTGTGCGCGATGGCGTGATTGTCTCCACGGGCACGGGTGAACTCAGCCTCTTCAACCTCCGCGCTCGCGTTCCGCAAACGATCATGCCGACGCCTCAGGTGGGCGTTTTCAATGCGGATCGCACGAAGATTGCGTACCTCCTGGGCGGGCAAATCGCGATAACGGATGTGCGACCGGGCGTTCAGGTGGGCGCAGGTCGAGTGGATACCAGCGCGGTTGGCCACACGGTTAACCCGCGCGAAGAGTTCAAGCAGATCTTCTGGGATGCTTGGCGCTACAACCGCGATCAGTTCTACGACAAGGATATGCTGGGCCTGGACTGGAAGGCGATTGGCAAGAAGTACGAAGCCATGCTGCCCTATGCAGGCGATCGCAGCGACCTGGACTACATCTTAGGTCAGCTGATTGGTGAGCTGGGGACGGGCCACGCCTACAACACTCCGGCTCCGGCGGGCAGTGATCCGATGTCTCAACCGGCTGGATTCTTGGGTGCTGACCTGGTGAACGAAGGCGGCAAGGTCAAGATGAGCAAGATCTACCGGGGCCCGAGCTACCTCCCGAGTGCCCGTGGTCCTCTGGGAGCCTTGGGCGTGAACGTCAAGGATGGCGAGTTCATCCTGGCCATCAACGGTCAACCGGTGACGGCCGATACGGGTGTGACCCCGCATCTGGTGGGCAAGATCAACAAGCGCGTGACCCTGACCGTCAACGACAAGCCGACGATGGACGGTGCTCGCACCGTGAACGTTGTGCCGACGGCGAGCGAATCTCAGCTTCGCTATCAAACCTGGGTGGATGAGCGACGAGAACTCGTTCACAAGCTCAGTGACGGCAAGATCGGTTACATGCACGTTCCCGATACGAGCGTGATGGGAATCATCATGTTTGTCCGCGGCTTCTACTCGGAGCAGGACAAGCAAGCGTGGGTGATCGACGAGCGCTACAACGGGGGCGGCTTCATTCCGACTTTCTTCATCGAGTATCTGCAACGCGAAGCGAACAACACGTTCGGCCCGCGACACGGTGCCAATGTGAATCTGCCGAGCGCTCTGAACGGACCGAAGGCGATGCTGATCAACGAGCATGCGGGATCGGGCGGCGACCTCTTGCCGTATCTGTTCAAGAAGTCGGGCCTGGGGCCGCTCATCGGCACTCGCACTTGGGGCGGTCTGGTGGGTATCCAAGGAACCTACGGGCTCCTGGGTGGCAGCGGCGTGACCGCGCCGGGCTTTGGAATCTACGATCCGCAAACCGGAAAGTGGATTGCGGAGAACACGGGTGTGGATCCGGACATCTTTGTGGATGACACTCCAGAAGTCGCGGCCAAGGGCCGAGATGTCCAACTGGAGCGAGCCGTTGAGTACCTCAAGGGCGAACTCAAGAAGGTGAAGCCCCTTCAGCCGCGACCTGCGGCACCAAAAGTCGGCGGGAATTAACTTTCTGCCCTCAAAAAGTTAGAGAAAGCCTCCGATGAAACATTCGGAGGCTTTCCGTTTTTTTACGGTGCCCCACGAGTTGAGTTAACAGATCAACTTTGAGAAGGACTAACCAATGGGCGAAAGATTTAGCTGGGACAAGCTCCTGCGACGAGGCAAGCAGGACGAGGACAACACGATCAGCATCACGCCGAATGAGGAGCCGATGGCTCCCGTCGCGCCGCTGAAGTCGAAGAACAATGTTTCTCAGAGCGTTCCGCTCGCAAAGGCATCTCCGGATGTCATGGCCCCTCCGCCGATGGCTCAAGACCCGGCGGCTCCTGCGGCTCCCAAGGCTCCCTTGGTGATTGAGTGGAATCAGTACCAGCAGCTGGCGGACTCGAATGCCCCTGCTGCCGAAGCGATTTCCGCTCCGGCACCTGAGATGAGTGCGCCTCCCGCAGCTCCGGCCTCGATGCCCCCCGCGACGGCACCCGCGCCTGCTCCGGCTCCGGAGGTCTCGGAAGTCGCCAACGCTTTTTGGAACAAGATGGGAAGCGAAACTGCGGAAGCCCTCCATAGTGCGCCCACCACTCAACCTCCCGCCGCGAACCTTGGGTGGGATGATGTTGAGTTGACTCCGGCTGAGCGTGCCTCTGGTCGAACGGGCGAAGTGCCGCCGACCGCGCAAATTCCGGTCGCTTCGCACTCGATTGCCCCCGAGCCGACTATCCCCCAACCGATTGTTTCTGAGCCGATTGCTCCTGTTGCCCAGAGCTCGTCTTTCGCGCCTCCCACTGTCCCGGTCGATCCGACGCCGATGCAGCCGATCAGCAGTCCTCTGATCGCGGAATCCGAGGCACCGGCGGGGATTGTCGAGGCCGACATTTTCCAACCGATCCAAGTGGAGCTCCTGAGTGCCCCGGCACCGGAGTGGTCCGCTCCCGCTACGTCGCCGACGCCTCCGGCGGCTGAGCCGACCCCCATTGCTCCCATCGTGGACGAAGCCGTTATTCCGCCAGCGATTCCTGTTGAAACTCCGCCGGCGCTTGAGCCGCTTTCCCTCACGCCGAGTGCGAGTGGTCTCCAGCCGCTCGAAGTCGGTGAACCGCGTCGCTCTGGTGGATTTGGATCGAGCTATGACGCCGAGGAACGGCCCCGACTCATGGGATTTGGGGAGGGAATGAAGGTTCTTGGTGCGAGTTCTGAACCGGTCAGTCAAGAAGTCACCCCGGTGGCTGAAGTGGCCCCGGAGATCACAGTGGAAACCCCTGCGCCGATGGCGAATCCGTGGGCCTCTTTGAGCGCTCCGACGGAAGCCGCGACTCCGGCTCCCGTCGAGACACCAGCCGCCTCCGCTTGGAACTTGCCGCCCGTGACCCCTCCGGTGGCGGACGAAGTCGCCCCGACAGAAGCCCCGGAAGCTCCCGCGTGGAATCTGCCGCCCGTGGAATCCGCCGCGCCGGAGACGGCATCGGAACTGCCGCCGATTGCCGAGCCGGTGCAGGAATCGACCTCCGCGTGGGGCCAAGTCGACACCACTCCCGAACCGGAACCGGCTGCTCCGATTGCGCCTTTCTCTTGGTCGCAGATGAGTGAAGCATCTCCGGCGATGCCGGCACCGATCACGGTGGAAGAGCCGCTGGTTGCCGAATTGCCCCCGATTGCTGAACCAGCCGTCCCCGCTTGGGGATCCCCGGCTGCTCAAGATGAGCTGCCTCCGGTCTCCAAGAGCCCGGCGATCCCACCGGTGTTCGAGTCAGTAGAAGTCAGCGAAGTGGCCCCAGAGAGTCCCGAGCCGAGTCCGGTGTTCGAAGCCCCGGCGGCACAACCGCCTGTCGCGCCAGCCCCGGCGGCCGAACAGGCCTCTGAGGTTCCCTCCATTTTCTCGACGAATCCTCCGCCGACCGCTGCTCCCAGCGAGGTGCCGAGCATCTTCAGCACGCCTCCGGCGGCCGAGGTCACGACCGCCCCTCCGGTGACGGAGCCGGTTGCTGCCGATCCTCATGCGATCCCTGCGGCTTATGCGAAGCGTCCGGCCGACGATCTGAGCGTGCAAAAGGCTCGCGACAATCGTCTGGGCGACTTGCTGGTGGGCAACAAGCTCATCACCCAAAAGCAGCTGGAGCGTGCTCTGGGGCGCCAGAAGGACACGAACGAGCGGCTTGGTCAGATTCTGATCGCGATGCAGACGATGAGCGAAAAGCGGCTTCTGCAAGTTCTCGCGGCGCAGAAGGGCGTCAGCCCCTGGCACTTGGAGACCGACACGCCGACTCAGGATGCGGTGACGCTTCTTCCTG
Source organism: Methyloversatilis discipulorum (assembly GCA_943371575.1). Lineage (GTDB taxonomy): Bacteria > Armatimonadota > Fimbriimonadia > Fimbriimonadales > Fimbriimonadaceae > UphvI-Ar2. The sequence continues at coordinate 485,322 of CALRVI020000001.1, forward strand.
AAGAGATGTGCCGAATCTTCCAGGTGATTCCTGTGGCGATTCGAGGCGATCTGCTGCTTCTGGCCATGCGAGACACCGAAGACCTGGAAGCGATTGAAGCCGTGCGCAATCACACGAAGCGTCGCATCGAGCCGGTGTTGGCCGATGAAGCGCGTCTGGCGTATACGATTGACAAGGCGTTCGGAATTGCCGAAACGCGACGGCTCGCCGCGATGGATGAGCTTGTTGGTGAGGCGATGGATGGTGTCGATCACTCTCGCCCGCTTGGGACGCAAGAGCGCGCTGTGCTCAGCGAAGAAGACACCCGCCCGGTGGTTGGCCTGGTCAATCAGATTATCGAAGACGGAATTCGGATGCGCGCCAGCGACATCCACATCGAGCCGGGATACGAGAAGATCGAAATTCGGTATCGCCTCGATGGTCGGTTGACCACGGTGCGCGAGCTTCCGGTTGAGCTTCTGCCGATGCTGGTGACTCGGGTGAAGATTCTCTCTGAGCTCGATATCGTTGAGTACCGAATGCCGCAAGATGGTCGGATCACCGCCCAGTTCGGCCCTCATGTGGTCGATTTGCGGGTCAGCGTGTTGCCGAACTATCATGGCCCCCGCGTGGTGCTGCGAATTCTCGACAAGTCGGTCGGTCTGAAGAAGTTGACCGATCTTGGATTTGAAGATCGCAATCTGACTTTGTTCAAGGACTTGGTGGCTAAGCCGTACGGTCTGTTCCTCGTGACGGGCCCGACGGGTTCGGGCAAGACGACGACGCTTTACTCGGCTTTGAATGAGCTGCGAGATACCGCGACGAACATCATGACCTGCGAGGATCCGGTGGAATATGATCTGGCCGGGATTAACCAGTCGCAGGTGAACGAGAAGGTCGGGCTGACCTTTGCTCATCAGCTTCGAGCCATTCTCCGGCAAGACCCGGATGTGGTTTTGGTGGGTGAGATTCGGGACAAGGAGACGGCGGAGACGGCGATTCGCGCGGCGATGACGGGTCACATGGTGCTCTCGACGCTGCACTGCAACGATGCTCCGGGTGCGATTCCGCGCTTGCTGGATATGGGTGTAGATCCGTATCTGCTGAGTACGGCCTTGGTCGGCACGATGAGCCAGCGATTGGTGCGGGTCCTGTGTCAGAAGTGCAAGGTCGAAGACGATGCGACGCCGGAGGAGACCGAAACGATGGCCAAGCTGTTTGGCGTGCCGGATGTCAAGAAGATCTGGCGGGCCACGGGCTGCGATGACTGCTACAACACCGGCTACAAGGGTCGGGTGGCGGTGCACGAAATCTTGCCGGTCGCTGAGGAAATCGCTCACCTGATCGCGGAGCGGGCTCCGATGGAGACCCTGCGGTCACGAGCGTCGTACTACGGCTACTTGCCGATGCAGCAAGACGCGGCGGCCCGCGTTCTGCGCGGCGAGACCACGCTTGAAGAAGCGAAGCGCCTGATCTCGTTCGACACGTTCGAGAAGCTGGAGACTCCGCGCTCGCTCGAGTGGAAATCGGCGAGCTAAGGCACGCTGATCAGATCGTGCCGCCTTTCGGCCCAACGGGTCGGAGGGCGGCTTTGTTTGGGGTCGGGTAGCCTGATGGCATGCTTTCGCTCGCGGTCGTGGCGATCCTGGCGGCGATGATCGCGAGCGTGGCGGGGTTTGGGATCGGGAGTCTGCTGACGCCCGCCTTGGCGATTCAAACGGGGATGGGGGTGGCGGTGGCGGCGGTTTCTCTGCCGCACTTTGTCGCGACGGTGGTGCGGGCGTGGAGGCTACGCGACGAGATCGATTGGTCTTTTTTGCGTACGTTTGGCGTGACGAGCGCGGTGGGGAGCCTTGTGGGTGCAGGGGTCGCGGTGATTTGGGGAGCGTCGTGGCTGGGATTCATCCTTGGGGGGCTGATGCTCTTTGTTGGCTCCATGGGGTTGCTTGGGCTGACCTCGAAGTTCGTGCTGCCGGAGAAATGGACGCTTCTTGGGGGCCTGGTCAGCGGGATTTTTGGCGGCCTGGTGGGGAATCAGGGTGGGGTTCGGAGCGCGGCGATGCTGGGGAGCGACTTGAAGAAAGAAGCCTTTGTCGCCACGGCCACCGCCACCGGCGTGATCGTGGATCTGGCGCGGCTGCCGGTCTATCTCGCCGTGTATGCGCGGGAGCTTCCGGCGTTGTGGCGGGAGATCGGGGTGATGACAGTAGGGGTGCTTATCGGCACCTTCCTGGGCGTCCCGGTGCTGAAGCGTATCCCGGAGGCGACATTCCGCAAGGTCGTTTCCTTGATTATTTTGCTTATTGGACTGTTCGTTCTTTATCGTCAGATTTCGTCTGCTTGAGGAAGAGCCAAAATGCCGTGGCCGAGCCCGCGACGACTGCAACCACCGACGTGAGAATGAAGATCAATGCGTCACGTCGAACATCCACACCTGGCGGTGCGGACTGAGCAGTGCGCACCGCACTCAGCCCCTCTGAAGCCAGGCTCACGAGAATCGCAGTTCCGATAACCGCCACCCAGCTTCGTGAACGAATTATTACCCAAGTCAACAAGCCGCTGAGAACGGCGAGCTTCGGCATCATCATCAGAACATAGCCGATCGCGTCTGTCCGGAAGCGGATGGGGTAGACCGCGTAGCGCACCGCCACGACCCAAACACAGACGCAAACGAACATGAGGATTAGCGCTCGAGCTGCGCTTTCCATGCTGCGTATTCCTCGGTTTCGGTGAAGAAGAGAAGACTTGGGGCCCTGCCGCCAACACCAGTGGCATCCTGCTCCGTGTCTTTGTGAAGAAACCTTTGGACGCTTCCGTCATAAAGCAGTCTACGGTAGAAACCTTTGCTGAAGAGAAGTGGGGTTCCAGGATGGGGTAGTTCGCTCACACTCAGATCCACGAGCCATCCTCCATCCGGGGCCCGTTCGGAGAACTGCCGCGGAAAGTGCTGAACACCCCACTCCAGGAAACCGGTTGGTGTCATTTTGTATGGCAGGATCGGAGCCTTGCGAGTCATACCGCGATAGCTCTCTCGTACGACTTCTTCTGCGATGCCCAGTGGAAACTGATCACGCGCGAAACTCATTTGTCGCGTATCCAAATGCGTCCCAACTAGTGTCCTGGGTGAAAGAGGGTACTCACCATTGTCGCTCCTATACATTTCCGCAGCCTGTCCCAACTGCCGAAGACTCTGCAGAGCAGATGAATCTTGGGCACTGGCCTTGGACCTCGAAAATCCAACGAGCACTAGACTAGCAAGAATCGTGATCACCCCAATGACGACTAGAAGTTCGAAAAGCGTGAATCCTAGTCTGGAGTACTGACGAAGCACGTATCACCTGGGCAACTCTGTGGGTAGTAGCTATGGCAAATGGGATTCGGATTATCTGCAGCAAAGCAGACCCATCGGCTACCATGTTGATAGATCAGCTTTTTCTTAAAGTAGTTTTGCGCCTCAAAAGGTTGAGTTGGAGGCTGTGGTTCACCTTGATTACAATTCCAAGTCCATTTAATGGCTATTGTAATCGGGCCGTACTGGATGGTATCTCGCAAAGCTCCGCAATAAACAGTCGGTTCGTCTTCGAACTCTGCCGCAGAATGTTCTCTAGCTTGCTCGCTTTGCTCGATCTGCTCGTAAGTTAACTCGCCGGTGGCAGAGTAGGAACTGACTCCTGCGAGTAGAACAATTCATAATAGTTCATTCACCTTCATGACTCAATCATATCAGGCTTTAACACTGATGTCAAATATTCGAATTAGCGTTTTTCCGGTAATGACCCGCGAGAATCCGGGAATACGCGCCGCTTTCGTACCACTTTTCCAGCTCATGGGCGCGGTGGACGGGCATGGGGTGGCTGCTGGTGACCCCGTAGAACATGAAGATCAGCATTTTGCCGATGCTGTCCATGAAGTTCATATCTTGGTACGCGCGTGCTTGATCGAGGAACGAGGTGTGGTCGGCCTCGTGGGCGAGGCGTGAAGGCCCGCCTGTGAGCATCAAGTTGGCCTGGGCAGAGAGCGTGAAGTCTTGCGCACAGAGCAACCCGGCTCGATCGGCGGTGATTTCCGCTTGGCGCGACCACTCGAAGAAGGCACTCATCAAAGCGATCTGCGCGACATCGCCGAGCCCGAGGGTACGCCGTCCCAGCATCTCCAGCAGAGGCATGAGCACACTTGCGACTGATCGGTACAAAATATGCCCGGCCTTGATATGCCCGAGTTCGTGCCCGATGAGGTGATAAAGTTGCTGATCGTTCAGGGTATCCAGTAGCGACGAGCGGATCGTGATGTAGGGACGCTCGATTCCTCCGGCGAACGCGTTCGGGAACGGGTTGCTCGTGAGATAGAGCTCTGGCTCCGGCATATCGAGAATGTCGCTGCACTCCCGCAGGATCTCGTAGACGGTGGCGTACTGCTTCGGGCCGCAGCGGACGCTGGTTGCCATGTTCCAGCAGTAGATCCAGCGATCAATTCCGCTCTCGTGGAACTTGCGGATCACTTGGGGCAAAAGAGGCACTCGCTTGAGTGCCTCCAAAGCCTTACGATCAGTCTCCGCGACAAAGGCGTCGCAGGAAATTCCGGGAAAGGTGGTTCGCGCCATGAATCAGCTCTTAGGTCAAGCTACGTCGCGGCTCGCCCAAGGTTGCCTCAGCATAGGAATTACCCGTCCACTCGCACAATCAGACTGCGCTCATTGAGATCGTTCGTGTAGATGCGTCCATTTTCCGCATTGACCTTCGTGCCTTGTGCGGGCTTCACATAGACCACCCCCGAAGCACCGAAGTTGCCATCCGGTCGTCCATTTTCCAGCTGATAGCTGATGTTAAAGCGATACTGAACCCGGAAGCGTCCATCAGGGAGCTTGTTGACAATCGCGCTGTAGCTCCGATCCGCGATCGTGAGAGTTCGATCCGCGTTCGTCATTTGAATCGCATGACCGCTCGAAACCGAGGCCTCAGTGCTTTCATAGCAATAGAGCGTCGCCTTCGTGAACGTCTCCGCCGTCCCCGTCGAATATTCTAACGAAACCTGGTACGGGCCAGCCTCTACGGCGATTTGACGATCGGTCGCTTGCGACTTTGTGAGATCGGGCGAGCTCACCTGCGAAGAAACGAGCGGGGTCAAAGCCGGAACGGCAGCGAGAGCGAAACTGGCAAGCAAAACCTTCGTGGTCATGGTAGACCAGACGATCTTGCTTGCCGTTTGGTACGAGTGGGCCCGAGTTATCCGGTGCGCCGCATGCGGCTGCTCAGGAGCTTTGTGCGGTCTCGGTACTTGTTCACGGTTCGTCGAGCGACCTTCACGCCGCGATCTTCCAGCATCCGGGCGATGCGTTCGTCGCTGAGCGGATTGTTCGGATTTTCGCTCTCGAGGATCTCTTCGATCATGCGTTGCACGCGCAGTGCGGGCTTGAAGAAGATATCAAATCCGACAGTATCGCCGTTGACGATCTGAACAAATTTGCCTGCGGTGGCCCGGCTGATCGTGCTCTCGTGGACGCCCAGATCTTTGGCGACTTGCGACCGGGTGAGAGGCATCAGGAACCGATACTCGCCCGTTTTGACGAAGCCGCCTTGATGCTCTACGAGGTATTTCCCGATGCGAGCCAGCTGTTGGCGGCGTTGGGTGAGGGCGTCCAGGAATCGCTGAGCACGATCAACGAACTCGTTCACGTGACGCTTCTCGGCTGGGTCGGCGCCGCGCTTTTCTTCGAGAACCTTGCGGCGCTTCTCGTAGGTTGGATTGACGCGAAGATGGATCGGCGACGGGCCGGGCACCTCGATCAGGAAGCCAGACTCTTCGAGGGTGATGATGATGTCCGGTTGCGCGGGCATCGTTCGCTCCTTGACGGCATGACTGGAGTGTCCAGCGAAGGACTCACCGGGGAACGGGTTGAGGCTCAGGATGACATTGAAAGCCTCATCCACGACCTCAGGCGCCGTGTTGTAGCATCGAGAGATCGCTCGCTTGTTGCGGGCGACCAGGTCTTCCCAGTTGCGACGCAGCATCACGCGGGCCAGCTTTTCGGCATCGGTGGACGCGCTGCGGAGTTGCAGGAACAGGCAGTCTCGCAGATCCTCAGCCCCGACTCCGGCTGGTTCACATTCTCGCAACGCGGCATAGACAAGCTCGGCGTCTTCAAGCGCCATTTCGCAGTCGAGAGCGGCTTCTTCGATGCTACACGTGATGTAGCCTCGTTCGTTGATCGAGCCGACCATGTAGGTGGCGAGATTCCACAGGTGATCGGGAAGCCTGACGCGCAGCTGAGCAAGAAGGTGATCCCAGAGACTATCGACGCTCGAAGTGAGGTCGATCCAATCCGGCTCGGTCTCGTCGCGCGGGGTCGATCGGGTGAGCTCGTAATTCTCTCCGCTGGGCTTGAGCTCGCTGGGGGCGACGGTCTTCAGAATCTCATTGATGGTGAGGGGATCTTCGTAGTCGTCGATTCGCTCCAGGGCCGGGTTCTCCATCAGCTCCGAGTCGATGGCTTGATCCAGCTCGACTCCTGAGAGCTGCAGAAGCTGGCTCCCCAAAACGACTTTGGGGTCAACTCGTTGGCTGGTGTTCAGCCGTGTCTTGGCGCTGGTTCGTAATCCGTGTCTCACCGCAATCTCCGTGTGTAGTTGGTGGTTCCGCATCCGTGCGGCCAACACTCTTGATCTTCGGAGGGTGAGCGAAGGGTTTAGATGATGCTTTTACGAGGATTCTCGTAGGGTGGGAGGTTTGGCATGGTCACTCTCAATGGGTGTGGGGATCGAGGGTGCCGAGTCCGCCGCCCGGCCCAAGGCCAATCCCCCGAGCCCCGAGGGGAGTGGTGCGGGGTGCAGAGCTTGGGCAACGGGTCTCTCCCGCCCCGGTCGGCGGACTCGAATGGGAGGCGCGGGATGGGGCAGACGGGCGCGGACCGCGGGTCTTTACCCCATCTCGACTCCTGACGGTTCAGAGATCTACCGCCCGGGTCAGGTCACCGCCGAATCCACTCGACACCCTGGGGGGTATCGCGGAGTTCAATTCCGGCGGCGAGGAGCTTGTCGCGGATGGCATCGGCGGTGGCAAAGTCCTTGGCCTTCTTTGCCGCCTGCCGCTCTTCGATCCAGGCGTCGATCGCCTTGCCCTCGATTTCATCGCTGCCCGAGGCCGTTTCCGCATCCTCCAAGGCGTAGAGAGGTCGAACGATGCCGAGCAAATGGTTGCTTTGTTCGAGGAACCAGGCGGCAGCGGCGGCTTCCGTTTCCGAGAGGGATGTCTGGCGCAGGATGACCTTGACACCCTCCAGAGTCTTCGCCAAAGCAACCGAGGTGTTCAGGTCGTTCAGCATCGCCTCGAGGGTTTCCTCGTAGAGAGCCTTGAGCTCATGACCTTCGGAAATCGAGGGTTGGGGCGAGCCTGCGGCAGCAATCCGGCGATCACATTCTTGGAATCGTTCGATGTGGCCTTGGCAGTCGCGCAGGGTTTGCAGGGTGAAGTTGTGCGGCTTGGCGTAGGGCACGCTGATCAAGGCCATGCGAATCGCGAGAGCACTGTAGCCTTGCTCGAGCAGATCGGGCACGGTGTAGAAGTTGCCCTTGCTCTTGGACATCTTCTCGCCTTCGGCCTGGAGGAATGTGACGTGGATCCAGTGGTTGCAGAATGGCTTGCCGGTTCCAGCCTCGCTCTGGGCGATTTCGCACTCGTGGTGAGGGAATTTGAGGTCCTCACCGCCGCCGTGGAGGTCGATGGTGTCGCCTAGATACTTCTGGGCCATGACCGAGCACTCGATGTGCCAGCCCGGAAATCCCCATCCCCAGGGAGAGAACCACTGCATGAGGTGCTTGTCGTCCTTCTTCCAGAGGGCAAAGTCGGCGGGATTGCGCTTGTTGTCATCCTGGACGACATCGCGCACCGCGACCTGGAGGTTTTCGCGGTCGCGGTTGCCGCTGAGCTTGCCGTATTCGGCGAAGCTGTCGACAGAGAAGTAGACCCCGGTCGGTGTCTCGTAGGCGTTGCCCTTTTTAATGAGATCCTCAACCGCAATGATCTGCTCGCGCATGTGTTCGGTGGCGCGAGGACGAACCGTCGGGGCTTGGAGGTTGAGCTGTCGCCAGGCGTCTTCGAAGATGTCGGAGTAATGCCGGGCGAGATCCCACACGTTGGCGAATTGCTCGCCTTCTTTGCTCGCGAGAGCCTTTGCCATCTTGTCGTCGCCGGCGGCGTCGGCCACGTCATCTTGGGTGAGGTGTCCGACGTCGGTGATGTTGCTCACGTAGCTCACGCGCCAGCCGATGGCTTGGGCGGTTCGAACGATGAGATCGCTGGTGAGAAAGGTTCGGAAGTTGCCGATGTGGGCGTAGCTGTAAACCGTTGGACCACAGCAGTAGAAGCGCAAGTGTTCAGGTTCCACCGTGACAAGGGGCTTCACGGTGCGCGAGAGAGTGTCATACAGACGGAAAGTGCGCTCGGCCATGGAAGTTTGATTGTATCAAGTTGATGGGGGGTGCGAAGGGACACGGGCCGTCGAGCCGTGATCAGAGGCCGTCGTCTTGCGGCATCGGGGCACCCTTGTTGTAGCGGATTTTGCGCACGGTGTGGATCGCTTCGATGAGGTTAGCGCCCTTGTGGATCCGCAGCTTTTTGACCGCTTCCATCATGTCATCTTTGTCGATATCGGTGAGAACCTCGGCATAAACCGGGTCGTGGAAGTCGATATCGAGGGCATGGGTGAACTGTCTGGGGGTGAAGGCGCGGAGTGACTTCCGGCGGGAGCGGAAGTGCGTCATCAGCATCATCATCGCCATGCCGAGGCCGAAGACACCCGGATGCGGGAAGGTGGCGACATCGCCCATGAACCAGGCCGCCCAGGAAAGGGCGATGGCGTGGGGGAACACGGTGAACGCGATGCCAACCCACCGAATGACTTGGCTGGCGAACTTTGAAGGGACTTCGCCGAGCTTATCCGTGGTCGCGAGTTCCATGAAGATGCCTCGCGTGGATGTGAAGGCCAGAATTCCCGCCGCGTAGGCGTTGATGAGCAGGGCTGCGTTGGGGGCGCTCTTTTCCGCGAAGAACTCAACGAGCATCAGCACGAGCGTGGCCCAGATGAAAAATATCCCGTACATCACGACGGGGACAATCATCCAGGGGAACGAAACTGAGCGCGATTGCATCGGGGATTTCCTTCTGATTCAGTTTACGTCCGGGGGCTCGTGGCTGGTGCGGGGGGCTAGGTCTGGGGATGGGCGTGCATTTGAGCAGAGATCCCACCGCTGGGTGCCCCGAGCCCTTCAGGGTCGGGATGAATCGCCACGTGCTTCGGCGAATTGGACGTGACTGAGCGAGGATGATAACACCCGCTCGGAATGGAGAACCTACACCGTCTCGCCGTCCCGACCTTGAAGGGCTCGGGGCACCCTGCTTGGGTCGTCCAGCGAAGCTGCTCAGTCGCTTTCTTCTTCAAGACCATACACCTGATGCTGGCGGAAGCGTTCGGATTCGGTGGTGTCTTTGATGCCTTCGAGCACAGCGCGGCCTTCCCACACTTTGGGCGCGGAGATGCCCATGAGGCGGGTGACGGTGGGGGCGACGTCGAGGAGGGTGACAGGCTGTTGGATCATGTGGCCGCTGGTGCAGCGGTAGCCCCACATGATGAACGGGACGGTCATATCCTCCGGCTCTTCGGTGCCATGGATTTTGTCGTGGCCGCCGTGGTCGCTGGCGATGATGAAATCGACCGGGTGATGGAGGGCGATGAGAGCATCGACAAACCGTCCGACGCAGGAGTCAACTTGGGAGATCGCCTGGAGGTATTCGTCGCTCATCCATCCGTATTCATGGCCGACCCAATCGGTGTGGCCGAGATAGAGGAAAAGAAAATCGAACTCCTCGGCCGCTGCGCCACGGATCGCCATTTCCGCAACGTGGCTGTCGCCGTCGGCGGTGTGGGCATTGTTGTTGAGATAGCAGACGTGGATGTGCTCCGGGTCGCCGAGATCGCGCAGGGGCGACCAGTTGCCGAACATCGCGGTTTGTTGCCCTGACCTCGCTGCAACATCGAAGATCGATGGCGGAACATTTGGCCCGACGCGGAGTTCGTTGTTCAGAACTCCGTGCTTCATCGGGGCCACGCTGCGGAACATCGATTGATGGCAGGGAAGGGTGATGCTCGGCGTCACCGACTGGGCTTCCCAACTGACGGAGCCGTCTCGGACCAATCGGTCTATATTTGGCGTGGGGGCAAGTCGAATGCCATCGGGGCGCACGCCGTCGATCGAGATCAGAGCGACCATGAGATGGTTTTACCTCTCCTGGTCGCTCGGTTTGATGCGGATCGCGGGTTTTAGTGGGTGACTGCGCCTTCGCAAGCCGGGCCGACCGACTTCGCATATTTGGCATAGCTGCCTCGTTCGGGCGCGGGGTTGGGGTTCACCCAGTTCGCGCGTCTTTGGGCAAGTTCGTCGGCAGTCAGATCGACGCTGAGGACACCCGCTTCGGCATCGAGGGTGATGATGTCGCCATCCTTCACGAGGGCAATCGGGCCGCCGACTTCGGCTTCTGGGCCAACATGTCCGACCATGAGACCACGCGTGGCCCCGCTGAATCTCCCGTCGGTGAGGAGGGCGACGTCGTACCCCATCCCTTGCCCGACAATCGCCGCTGTGACGCCGAGCATTTCGCGCATCCCGGGGCCCCCTTTCGGGCCTTCGTAGCGGATTACCATCACATCGCCGCGTTGGATTTCGCGGGCTTGCACGGCAGCCATGGCGGCTTCTTCGGAATCGAAAACTCGGGCCGGACCTGTTTGCTTGAGCTTCTTGACTCCCGCGGTCTTGACTACTCCGCCTTCTGGGGCGAGGTTTCCGCGCACCACAACGAGTCCACCCGTCTCCGAGAGTGCGCGGGTGTGGGGTACCACGACATCTTGACCGACCGGTAAATAAACGTCTTTGAGGTTCTCTGCCATCGTTTTGCCGGTCACGGTCAGGCAATCTCCGTGGAGGGCACCCGCTTCGAGAAGGGCTTTGAGAACCACGGGAACGCCCCCGATTTTGTGGAGATCCAGCATGACATAGCGTCCTCCTGGACGCAGGTCGGCGAGGAGCGGGGTGCGCTCACTCACGCGTTGCACGTCGTCGAGCGTGATCGTCATGCCGAGCTCGTGGGCAATCGCGGGGAGATGGAGGGCGATGTTCGTGCTTCCCCCCGTGGTCGCCGCGATCGCGATGGCGTTCTCGAAGGCTTCTTTGGTGAGAATATCGCTCGGCTTGAGTCCAGATTGGAGCAGATTCATCACCTGGATCCCGATTTGGGTGAGCCAGGGGCTTCGTGAATCGGCGTCCTCAGCGGGCGGCGATGTGGAACCAGGAAGCGCCATCCCAAGAGCCTCGGCGACGCAGGCCATGGTGTTGGCGGTGTATTGCCCGCCGCAGGCTCCGGCTCCCGGGCAGACGGCGCACTCGACGGCGTGGAGCTCTTCGTCATCAATGGTTCCGGCCGCGTAGGCTCCTGCTGCTTCAAAGGCGTCTTGGATCGTGACGTCTTTGCCTTTGTGACGACCCGGCATGATGGTGCCGCCGTAGACAAAGATGCTGGGGAAGTTAAGGCGGGCCATGGCCATCAGCATTCCGGGAAGCGACTTATCGCATCCGGCGACGCCGATGAGGGCGTCGTAGCAGTGGGCGCGCATCATGAGCTCGACGGAATCGGCGATGACTTCGCGGGAGATGAGAGAGGCCTTCATCCCCTTGTGGCCCATTGCGATGCCGTCGCTCACGGAGATCGTGTTGAATCGGCGCGGAGTTCCTCCGGATGCGGCGACGGCGGTGGCGATCACCTTGCCTTGTTCATCGAGGTTGAGGTTGCAAGGGGTGGCTTCGCTCCAGACGGTGGCGACTCCGACGAAGGGCTGAGCGAGCTCTTTGTCGCCGAGGCCCATCGCGCGGAGCATGGCGCGGTTGGCGGTTTTGTCGGCACCTTCGGTGATGGTGCGGGATTGATGGCGGGGGTCAAACATGGGGTGGGGGATCCCCGGATTGGATTCAAAACCCGGGGAAAGAGATAAGAGACTGATTAGTCTTGGGGTGGCACTTTGTCGTTGATGAAGGGGATCAGGCTCCGGATTTCCGCCCCGACCTTCTCAACTTGATGATTACGTTCGGAGGTTCGTCGGGCATTCATCACCGGGCGTCCGGCTTCGTTCTCTGCGATCCACTCTTGGGCAAACTTGCCGCTTTGGATGTCGCCGAGGAGTGATTTCATTGCGGCGCGAGATTGATCGTTTATGACCTGGTTCCCGGCGACATAGTCGCCCCATTCGGCGGTATCGCTGATCGAGTAGCGCATCCAGTTGAGGCCCCCTTCGTAGAGGAGATCAACGATGAGCTTGGTTTCGTGGAGGCACTCGAAGTAGGCGGCTTCGGGTTGGTAGCCCGCTTCGACGAGGGTCTCAAATCCGGCCTTGATGAGGGCGGAAATACCTCCGCAGAGAACCGCTTGCTCGCCGAAGAGGTCGGTTTCGGTCTCTTCTTTGAACGTGGTTTCCAGAAGCCCGGCGCGCGCACAGCCGATTCCCCAGGCGTAGCTGAGAATCCGCTCGCGGGCTTTCCCCGTGGCATCCTGATGGATCGCAAACAGGGCCGGCATCCCGGCTCCGTTGCTGACTTCGAACCGCAGTCGGTGGCCAGGGCCCTTGGGGGCGACCATTCCGACGTCCACGTTTGCGGGTGGATTGATCAGTCCATAATGGATATTGAACCCGTGAGCGAAGAGAAGAAGCTGCCCATCGCGCAGATGGGGGGCGACTTCGGTCTCATAGATGCCCTTCATCGGCACGTCGGGGGTGCAGAACATCAGGACATCTGCCCACTTGGTGGCTTCGGCAACGGTGTGAACGCTCAGGCCCGCCGCTTCGGCTTTCGCTCGGCTTTTGCTGCCTTCGTGCAGGCCGACCGCGACTTGGCCGCCTGCGTCATGGAGGTTCAGAGCGTGGGCATGACCCTGGCTTCCGTAGCCAATGATTGCGACTTTGAGAACCTTGATGATCTCCGGGTTGACATCTTTTTCGGTAAGGACGGTAGCCATATATTTACGCGCTGGTGGCAGCGAAGGTCGGGGAGACGAGCTCGGAAGGGATGCGGTTTTCGGTGCGAAGGCCAACGACGCCCGTCCGCACGACTTCTGTCACATGATACGGCCCCAGCATAGCAATAAACCGGTCGATGGACTTGGCATCACCGCTGACTTCAACAGTAAGACTATCTAGTCCAAAATGCACGATTTTGCCATCCGCGACCGCGAGGAGATCGAGGATTTCACGTCGGTTGTTGGCGACACCGGTCAGGTGGATCAGGGCGAGTTCTCTCATGACGCTGGCCGCGAAGGGCAGGTCATCGACACTAACCACGTCAATCAGCTTTTGGAGTTGGCCGACACATTGTTGGAGAACTTCATCGTCCCCATTGACAACGAGCGTGACCCGGCTGAACCCTTCGACTTCGCAGTCTCCCGCATTAAGGCTGGCGAGATTGAACCCGCGACGACGAAACAGACTGACCAGTCTATTGAGGGTTCCGGCTTCGTTTTGAACCAGGGCTTGGATTGTGTGTTGTGATTTCACGGTTGCGCTCCCATCAAGGATTCAGCATCGGATCGGGCGAGGGCCGGATCCATGATCAAGTTATCGTTGCTCGCTCCAGCGGCGACCATCGGGTAGACGTTTTCTTCCATCGCGACCACGAACTCCACGAGGCTCGGCCCCTTGGTGGTTCGCGCGGCCTCGACGGCGGCGGGTAAGTCCGCCGCGTTGTAGCATCGAACGAAGTGGACTCCGTAGGCTTCCGCGAGCTTCGCGTAGTCGGGGTTGCCCATCGAGGAGTGGCTTTGGCGGTCGTCGTAGAAGAGTTCCTGCCACTGACGAATCATGCCGAGGTAGCCGTTGTTGATGAGCGCGATGTTCACATCGAGCTTGCACTCGAATGCGGTTTGCAGCTCTTGGAGCGTCATCTGGAAGCCGCCATCGCCGACAATCGCCCAGACCTCTTGGTCGGGGCAGGCGAACTTCGCTCCCATCGCGGCGGGGAAACCGAAGCCCATCGTGCCGAGTCCTCCGCTGGAGAGCCACTGGTAGGGGCGTTTGAACTGATAGAACTGGGCCGCCCACATCTGGTGCTGTCCAACATCCGTGCTGACGATGGCGTTTCCACCCGTGCAGTCGTTCAGGCCTTTCATCACGTGACGGGCGAGGAATCGTCCATCTTCGGGCACCACCAGGGGATATTCCTCCTGCCACTGGCGGATTTCTCCCCACCAGGTTTTGCGCTTGGCGGGCTTCACTGCTTCAACAAACGCGGGGAGATTGTGGGTGAGGTCTCCGGGAACGACGTGCATGGTGCGCACACACTTGCCGAACTCGGTGGGATCGATGTCGAAGTGAATGATCTCGGCTTTCGGGGCGAAGCCGCTGGTTTTCCCGGTGAGGCGGTCATCGAATCGGTTACCGATTCCGATGACGAGATCGGCTTCTTGGACCGCGATGGTCGCGGCGGCCTCGCCATGCATTCCCATCATGCCAAGTGATCGGGGATCCTGTCGATCAATGGCTCCCAAGCCAAGGAGACTGTTGATGATCGGGAGATCGGCCTTCTCGGCAAGCTGGCGGATGAACGGTGCGGTCTCGCTCCAAATGACGCCCGCTCCGGCGATCGCGATAGGGCGCTCGGCTTGATTCAGCATCTCGGCCGCGCGCTCAATATCGGCCAGAGGAGCGGCACCTGGAATGGTGTAGCCGCGCCGATGCACGGTCTCTGGGAAGGGGGCATCGGTGAGGGCTTGGAAGACATCTTTGGGGATATCCACATGCACGGGGCCTTTGCGTCCCGTGTTGGCGAGATAGAAGGCTTCCGCCATCACGTAGGGCAGATCGTCGACATTGGTGACAAGGTAGTTGTGCTTCGTGATAGGGATGGTGATGCCCTGGATGTCGACTTCCTGAAAGGCATCTTTACCGATGGCCCAGCTGTTGACTTGCCCCGTGAGCACAAGCATCGGCACAGAATCCATGATCGCAGTGGCGATTCCTGTGACCAGGTTGGTTGCGCCGGGGCCGCTGGTGCCCAGGCAGACTCCGACTTTGCCTGTGGCGCGCGCGTAGCCGTCGGCCATATGGGCGGCACACTGTTCGTGGCGGACGAGGATGTGGTCGATTTGCGGCCACTTCAGCATTTCGTCGTAGAGGGGCAAAATCACCCCTCCGGGATATCCAAAGATCGTATCCACCCCGTGCCGGGCAAGGGCTTCCATCACGACCTGCGAGCCTGTTCTTTTCTCCATGTTCATCACGCGGCACCTTTGTGCCAGGGTCAGGAGCCTCTGTGATCCCGGAGCGACGGCTGCGTCGCGACTTTGATTGAGTTGTCACCAAAAAAGCCTCCCCGGGTTTCCCAGGAAGGCTTCATTGTTGTTAGTTTCGCGTTCCTGGGTTAGCCGGTTACTGGTACGACAAGTACAAGAAGGCTAAGGACAAGAACGAGGCTGACGACTTGGCCCAGGTTGACGCGAGTAATCACCGGAGCATCTGCGATGAGGCTCTGGCTTCGATTCCCGGTCGTAGGGTTTGTCGGCATTGGGGAAAAGTGTGGCACGCTTCGTTCCGTTCGTGCTGGACGGGCGCAGACCGCTCTATTGAACGGCGAGAAGAAACATGCTCATCATGAGGCAGTATGGGGCTCTGCGGTGCGAAGCTTCGCCCCCTTGCCTAGGATTAGCAAATATTGTTTTGAAGTCGCCGAAATTCCGCGATGCGGCGTATCCACCGTATCTTTACGGGATGTTGTGTTAAGATTTGCGCGGAGGCCTTGTCCCGGGGATTCGTCTGGGGAGGCTTGTGGTAGAGTTTCGTTGTCAGTCAATTGGCTGGCATTGCCCTTTGGGTGATTTTCTGGAGAAGGAGCATAAATGAATACTTCCAAAATTCTCGTTGTTGCCGCTTCGGGCGTTTTCCTGGCTGCCCAGGCATCCGCCGTGACCCTTTTCGGAATCGTTTCCGGCCCGACCGTGAGCGCGTCTTCTGCTGTCGGCGTGGATGCCGCCATCACCGTTGCCACGGTGAGTGGTTCGGTATACGTTCGCGGTCAAGGACTGTCCGCAGCAGGCGCCAGCTCGACTTTCAATTCTCAAGGATATGCTACCAACAGCGTTGGGTTGGCCATCACCAATCGAGATTTCATTACCTGGTCTTTCACTTCCTCGACCGGGCACGACCTGACTAGCGCGAATATTCGGTACGACCGCTCGGGCACCGGTCCGGATGATCTCGCCTTCCAATTCAGCACGGACGGGACGAACTTCACGACGATCTTCACGGATACTGCGGTCAGCGACTCGGGCGAAAACGTTCTCAACATCGACCTGTCGGCGTTTGACAATGTGACGAGCGGTACGTTCCGCGTAGTCGGATGGAACGCGTCCAGTGCGACGGGTACGTTCGACTTCGAGAACAATGCTGCGATTGGAACAATTGGTTCTGCAGACGTGAGCTTCATCCTCACTGGTGAGCCGGTTCCCGAGCCGACCACGATGGCGATTCTCGCCGCTGCTGGCCTCATGGCTGCGCGACGTCGCAAGTCCCGCTCGATCTGAACGGTGAATCGTGCAAAGCAAAGCCCCCGGGCAGTTTCTGACCGGGGGCTTTGCTTGTGTCCAGGCTCAAACGATGAGACGCCGCTGGTGAAGTTGGAATGGTGCGCGGTACAGGATTTGAACCTGTGACCCCTACAGTGTCATTGTAGTGCTCTACCGCTGAGCTAACCGCGCACGGGGATCGTCAGTATGGCAGGTCCGGCGGCGCGGTGCATCTGCAAAGTGGGACTGCCGTCCCGGCGCAGGGGATGGAGCCCTTGCTCGCCACCCGCCTGCGCCGAATCGACTGGGATTCCTTGCCTGGACTACTGACCCTGGGCCAGGCTGAAACCGAGTTGACCATCAAAGGTCATCAGGTGCTCGGTCTTGACGTAATTGACACCCTTACCTGCCACGTTGTTCAGCAGCGCGATGATGTCGGCATGAGTGATTGCCTTGTCGCTTTGGAAGCGGCATCGCCAGTGATCGGTGCAGAACGTTTCCGGCAGACCCTGTGGCCACACCTTCACGCCTCGGTTCGTGATGATCTTGAGCGGCAGAGCCTCGGTTTGGCAATCGAGGAGGGCAGCCGCGAGCTCATCGGGAGTTCCGTTGTGCTGGACAAAGACGTCCACCCCGATGGTCTCTTGAACGGCAGGAATCTTCGGCAGTTCGTCTTCGATCACGATCTGCTTCACTACTTCGGGATAGCGCACCGGAGCGAGCATCGTCGGCTCTTGGCCGAGTCGCTCGATGACGGCATCCGCGAACTCCTTGGTGCCCACGCGGGCCTTGCTCTGTTCTTCTCGATAGATGTCCTTGGTGTGGAGCCCATCTTCCAGGGTCTTGAGCCAGGCGTTGTGGACGCGCTCGGCGGCTTTGCTTTGTCCGATGTGGACGAGCATCATCACACCAGCGAGGAGAAGTCCGCTCGGGTTAGCGGTGCCTTGTCCGGCGATGCGCGGTGCGCTGCCGTGGATGGCTTCGAACATAGCGCAGTTGCGACCGATATTCGCGCTGCCCGCCAGTCCGACCGAGCCTGCGATTTCAGCTGCGACATCGCTCATGATATCGCCATAGAGGTTTGGCACCACGATGACATCCCAGCTCTCAGGTCGAGCCGCGACGCGGGCCATTCCGATGTCGATGATCCAGTGGTCTTGCTCGATGTCCGGGTACTCGGCACCGATTTCCTCGAACAACTTGTGGAAGAGACCATCGGTCAGCTTCATGATGTTGTCCTTGGTCATGCAGGTGACGCGCTTGCGGCCATTCGCCTTCGCGTATTCAAACGCGTAGCGGATGATGCGTCGGGTTCCTGGCTCGCTGATGAGCTTGAGACACTGATAAACGTCTTGGGTTTGTCGGTGCTCGATACCCGCGTAGAGATCTTCCTCATTCTCGCGGATGATGACCACGTCCATCCCCGTCGGACCAATGGAGATCGCCGGGTTATAGGTGACGCAGGGTCGTACGTTGGCAAAGAGACCGAGCGATTTGCGCACGGTGACGTTGAGGCTCTTGAATCCTCCGCCTTGGGGCGTGGTGATGGGGGCCTTCAGGAAGACCTTGGTGCGTCGGAGGGATTCCCACGAGGAATCTTCGATGCCCGAGCTGTGGCCTCGCATGTACACGGCCTCGCCAATCTCAATCGTCTCCGGGGCCAGGGCTGCGCCTGCAGCGGTCAGGATGCGAAGGGTGGCATCCATGATCTCGGGGCCGATGCCATCGCCATGGGCGACGGTAATGGGGACTGGGGTAATGGTCGCATCGGCGAAATCGGTGCGGGTATCTTCCACGGTGCTCATGTCGTGAAACATAATACACGAAAATAATGTCGTATGTTGACTGATCCCCACAAAGACCTAGCCCTCACACCAGAACCAGCCGAAAACGCGGCGGGCTGGACATTCTTGACCAACCATTCTCACGTGTTGGTCGCGCTCTTGCGGAACCCCGAGCAGACGCTTCGCGAGGTGTCCTTGCAGGTAGGAATCACAGAGCGAGCAACGCAGAGAATCGTGGCCGAACTGGAAGATGCGGGAGTTCTTTCGCGGGAGAAAGATGGGCGGCGGAATCGGTACACGATTCACTTGGAGAGTCCTCTTCGGCACTCACTGGAAAGCGGCCACACCGTCGGCGACCTGCTGGCTTGGCTCGTGAAGTGAGGGGCCCAACGGGCGAACGATGGATTAGATCTTCCGGACCGTGAAGGGATCGGGGCACCCATTTTGAGGAGGGAACCGTTGCTCAGAGGCCCTGGGCGTTGGGCATGCTGACGGTGAAATGAGCCGGGCAAACCGGTTCGGTGTTCATCGAATCGCGCGGGCCGAGCATGAACTCATCCACAACGCCGACAAACCAGACTTCTTCGCCGTTCTTTGGAGCCTCGTGCCAATCGTAGAGATAGCCGTCGACAAGCGTTCGCTCGCTCAACGTCGATTGTAGATTCCACCGGGGAAGCCAAACCTCGGCAAGGATCGGGTAGCAGTGGCTCGGAAGAGGGGGCTGCATCAGGAGGTAGTCATCGCTGACATCGACGACAACGACCTTCACCATATTTGCCGTCCAGAGATCACCACCAATGACTGCCATGCGTTACTGGTCCAGACGGAGGCTTGGTCCGAGAGGGCGCAGAAACTTTTGCACCGTTTGATCTTTTAATCCAACGGGTGCTGTTTTGAATCGGGGCGAGGCAGGTCAGTTGGCCTGGAGAACCGGCTTGAGGAAGCTTTCGGCAAGCTGGGCTTTTCCGGTTTTGCTCACTTGCTCGATGGCGGTTTGGCGCAGATTCGGTTCGACAAAGCCGAAGTGGCCTTCCGGATCAGCCCGCGTGTTGATGTCGCGGGCGAACAAGTTGACCTTGCGGAGCTTGGGCCACTCGCCCTGCGCTGCCATCGCAAGAAACTCGAGCGTTTCTTGTTTGCTGCGGTAGGGGCCACCGATCTCACATATCTGGAAATCGGTGTCGGGGTCGAGAGAAGACATGAATCCGTAGTAGTCGTGGTAGACCGGCACCAGTTCGAGGTTCGTTCGGTAGATCGTGCCCCCGATGCGATCCCACAAGGTTTTCGGGCGGTTTTCGGAAGCGCCGCGATAGTTCCAGGCGAGGATTTGGTCTTGAGTTGATCGTCCGGTGTAGGCGGTGTTTAGCAGCGGCGAGAAGACCATCTTTACGTTGCCGGGCATAGCCGCACGGAAAGCGACAGCGGCGTTGTAGAACTTCAGTGCCTTGGTTCGGCTCCCTGCCGCAGAGTATTTGCTGCCTCGGAGATTCTGCTCACTCGCGAATCGAACCCACACGGTGATCCCGGCCTTCTCGGCTCCCTCGAACTCGGCGCGGAGCCAGCCCATGACTTCGGCGTCTTCGAAGACCGCGTACTTCTCGTCGCCTAACGGCTCGAGGGCGATCGTGACATCGCCGTATTCTCCGGCGAGAAGCATGTACTTGCCCAGATCCTTGATCCTGGCCTGAAGATCGGTTCGCTCGAGGCTGAAGTAGTTCATGTCCTCCAGGTCAACGCCGTAGACCTCGCGCACGGCATCCCGGTAGCTCGCGTAAGCTTTGGGGTCAGCAAACGCGCGGGTCGATGACGATTTCAGCCCCGCCATGAGAGCGGCCTCACCAGCATACGCGCCGAGGGTGATCTGTCCATAGACGGGCGGAATCAGCTGGCGAGTTTGGGTTTGCTTGCCGCCCGGGTGCAGAGTCGCGACGAAAGGCGGCGGGGCGGCTTGGGGTTTGGCCGAGGCAGAGGGGGCCACGAAGAACGCACCGAGTCCGAGAAGCGTGACGAAAAATGCTCCGCCTGCCCACAGAATCCCGGTGGGACTCCCGGCAGAGGGTTGCCCCACTGGGAGCAATCGGTCTCCGTCGCGTCGATAACTCTGGCCCATGATCCCCCGTCGTTGTTCTCCTTGCCCTGTTTATCTTAACAGGCAGGCGCGTCTTCTCGTTTCCGCAGGATGGAGAAAGTGCAGGAAATCGTTGGGGGAAAATGAAGAAGCACCCCGAGGGTGATCGGGGTGCTTACGGGTTTTCAGGCGGGGTGTCCTGGTGGAGTTCCGGCAGGAGCTCCGTAGATTGAGTTTTAGTCGCGAATCTTGTCGGCAATCGCTCGGCGAATCATCGTGTCGATGATCTCATCGCCGCTCGGGTTGTAGGTTCCGGCTTCGATTCGTGCCTTCAGGTCGTCGATCATGTTCTCTCGATCCGGCATGTTATTCACATCGCGGGTGACGCGAAGGATCAGCTCGGAGTCGGTGAGTTTAATGACCGCCGTATCGACTTTTGCTTTCGAAACGGCGTCGCCCTGTTTGATCTTTTCAATTTGTTCGTTTGAGATTTTCACGCTGTAGACCTCTCTTGATGCGATTCCTCGACTTGATAACCCGGCGGTCTCCGTGAGATCCGTGGCTTTGCGTGAGCGGAGTCGCCTCCGTCGTGCCATTTCATTCGAGGTCCTTGCGTCCTGGTATGAATAACGGGACGAATCTGGTAGTTCCTTAGGGTCGGCAAGTGATCAAAGGGCCAAAAGTCCCAGTTTGAACCTAGCAAACCTCCCGGGAAGGCTCTCCAGTACAATACCGCAACAGGTTTCAACGATGATCCGATATCACGCTCTTGGTCAGCTTCCTCCGAAGAAGCACATTCAGTTCCGCAAGCTGAGCGGAGAGCTCTACACGGAGCAGCTTTTCTCGACCCATGGTTTCAGCGGCCCGATGTCCACGATGTATCACATCAACCAGCCGACCGAGGTGAGTGGTTGGGAAGATCTCGGCAAGGTCAAGCCGGAGTATTTGGACGACGAGGCCCTGCGGCATCGTCATTTCAAAACCGCGCGGATGCAGCCGCATGGCAACTTCCTCAGCGGACGGATTCCCCTGATGGGCAATGGCGACTGCACCTGGCTTCAGGCCTTGATCGCTGAGCCGATGAAGCCCAAGTGCTTCTACAAGAACGCCGAAGCCGACGAAATCCTGTTCTTCCACGATGGCGAGGGCGTGCTGGAAAGCATGTATGGCGATGTGGAGATTCGCCCGGGCGACTATGTGGTGGTGCCTCGGGGCACGATTTATCGAGTCGAGCTCAAGAGCTACCCCTCGCGGATGATCGCGATTGAGAGCTTCGGGCCGGTATCCACCCCCAAGCGATACCGAAACCAGTACGGGCAGATGATGGAGCATGCTCCGTTTACCGAGCGCGATTTCCGCCCGCCGCATGAGTTGAAGACTTATGATCTCCGTGAGGAGCATGAAGTGATCGTGGCGAGCCGGGGAAGGCATACCCTCTATAAATATCCGTTCCACCCGTTCGACATTGTGGGTTGGGATGGATTTGTGTATCCCGTGGCGTTCAGCATCCACGACTTCCAGCCGATCACCGGTCAGATTCACATGCCTCCCCCGATCCACCAAACGTTCATCGGTAATGGCTTCGTGATCTGCTCGTTCTGCCCTCGGATTCTCGATTTCCATCCTGAGGCGATCAAGATTCCGTACAACCATAGCAACGTGGACAGCGACGAGGTTCTGTACTACTGCAACGATAAGTTTGGGTCGCGCAAGGGCATCGAGGAAGGCTCGATTACTCTGCACCCGCTGGGAATCCCGCATGGCCCTCAGCCGGGCGCGGTGGAGGCGAGCATGCCTCACACCGAAACCAAGGAGCTTGCCGTGATGCTCGACACCTATCGGCCCCTCAAGATGACGGCGCAGTCGCTGGAGATCGAAGATCCTGACTATTGGAAGAGCTGGCAGACTCGGTGACGCGGCGTGATTTCTTGGTCGGATCGGCGGGGGTCGCGGCTCTTGGGGCCGCAGCCGTGACTTCGGCATCCGGAGGGGCGCGGTTTGTCGAGGAAAAACCGACGATCCGCCCGCTCCGATTGAAGCCCGGGGACAAGGTCGCTCTCGTCGCTCCGGCGGGAGCGATTGGGTCGCAGGAAAACCTGCTCGCCTTTGAGCAAGAGGTTCGCGATATGGGGCTCGAGCCTGTTCGGGCTCCGTTTTGCGATCGCAGCTACTCGTTCTTCGGGGAGACGGACGAAGAGCGGGCGAGCGACATCATGTGGTCGTTCCAGAACCCCGATGTCTCGGCGATCTTCCCGGTTCGCGGCGGGTACGGCTGCACCAGGATTCTCGATCGGCTCGATTTCGGTGTGATTGCCAAGAATCCCAAAGCGGTCTGCGGCTACAGCGACATCACAGGGCTCATCGTGCCGATCAACGAAATGACGGGCATGGTGACTTACCACGGTCCGGTGCTTGCGAGTGGCGAGAACCAGTTCTCGACCGACTGGTTTCGGCAAGCGTTGATGACTGAGAAAGAGTTGCTTGAACTCACGCCTCCGGTGGGAGAGAGCGAGGATTTCAATCTCCGCACGGTGGCGGGCGGCTCGGCCACTGGCCCCCTCACGGGCGGGAACTTGTGTGTGCTTGCGGCGATGGCGGGAACGCCGTGGCAAATGAACGCGGCGGGGAAGATCGTGTTCTTAGAAGATATTGGCGAGGCTCCGTATCGCATAGATCGGATGCTGACCCAGTTGATGGATGCCTGCGGTCTGCGTCAGGCGGCAGGGATTATCTTGGGGCAGTTCACGAACTGCGATTCCAAGGATCCTGACTCGCCTTTCAAGGTCGCGGATGTCGTGCAAGACCGCCTGGCTGGGTTGGGGATTCCGGTTCTCGCCGGGACTCCAATTGGCCACGTAAAGCCGAAGTGGACGATGCCGATCGGAGTTCGTGCGTCGTTAGATGCGACTGCGGGCACGGTTAAGCTTATCGATGCGCCCGTTTCGTAGGGAACCCGTGCATCAGTGGGTGGGCGTCAATTGAGAGTCGGTGGTTCCCGACCCTGAAGGGACGGGGCACCAGGGCTTGGCTTGTTGAACCGTCGCGCTTGCTCCGGAATCAAGGGGTACGCCCCAATCGAGTCACCTCGCCCCCTATGCTAGACTCCACTCGGCATGAACCGAACCGCGATCTACCCGGGGTCGTTTGATCCCTTGACGAATGGCCACATGGACATCATCGAGCGGGGATCCCATCTGTTCGATAGGCTCATCGTGGCCGTCGGGATCAACGCGGAGAAGCCGGGATACTTCTCGGTCGAAGAGCGGCTTGAGGACTTGCGCACCTGCTGCGCCCACATGCCGAATATTGAAGTTGCCTCGTTCGATGGTCTCCTCGTTGAATACGCCCGGTCGAGAAACAGCCGGATTCTCCTGCGTGGGCTCAGAGCCATTTCAGACTACGACTACGAATTTCGAATCGCCCTGGCCAACCGTCGGCTTGCGGCCGAGGTCGAAACCGTCTTTCTGATTGCGCGGGAGGAGTTCAGCTTTCTTGCGAGTTCCGTGGTGCGGGAGGTGGCCAAGTTCGGCGGCGACTACGCGCAATTTGTGCCAGAAACGGTGGCCAAACGGATCGAAAACCGCTTGAAATCGTGAGTTTCCCCCATTTCTCCCCGTAGAAACCCGTGGGTCATGCACCTTCTGACACGGGAACCACGTGTTAAACTATGAAGGTTCCGGGCAACCTTTTCCCGGCGATGATGGTGGGTGTGCCCCCGGAGATCGACTATGTCTACGCGCAAAGATTATACGATTGATGTCCTCCGATTGCTGGAGAAGCTGAAGGACGACATTGGCAGCAAGCGGAGTCTCGGCTCCATCGTGTTCGGCCTCGACAAGACCGATCTCTGTTTCCAGATTGACCAAATCCGCGCGGCGATGCCCCGCGAGGTCAAGGATGCCGCTTCGCTCACCCGGGAGACCGAGCGCATCAAGACGATTGCCGACGAGGAAGCGAAGGCTCTCCTCGACCAAGCGATTGAGCACGCTCAACGTCTGGTGAATGAAGCCGAGGCCAAGGCCGCAAACCTCCTCCAGCAAGCCGAGCTCAAGCAGACTCAAATGGTGGATGAGAACGAAATCCTGCGCATTGCCAAGTCTCAAGCCGAAGAGATGCGCAAGGCTGCCGAGCGGGATGCCCGCGAAATGCGGCGCGGCGCGGATCACTATGCCACGGATGTTCTCACGAACCTCGAAGGTGTGGTGGGCAAGGTGCTCAGCACGGTGGAACGAGGACGCAAGGAACTGGAAGCTCAGCAGGTTCCGGTCAAAGCGGTTGTCGAAGTTCCCCGCGAACGCGTGAAGGCGTAACTCCGTGGAGCCGGTCGCCCGCCCGGGGATCGATCTGCTGGCGGTTGGAATCGGCGGTGCCCTCGGAGCGATTCTCCGCTACACCACAACGCAGGCCGTTGCGCGTCTCGATTCTCTGCCCGCCTATGCCCCCGTATTTGGCGTGAATATGGTGGGGAGCTTTCTTATTGGCGTACTCGCCGCAGGTTTGAGTACCTCCGGACCAGGGTGGAGTCTGTTCCTGATAACCGGTGTTCTCGGGGGATTCACCACCTTTTCGAGTTTCTCGCTTGACAACATGCGGCTCATCCGGGAAGGTCATTGGGGGCCGATGCTGACCAACGTCCTGGCTCAATGTATTCTCGGCGTGCTTTTGTGCGCGGCAGGCTATGCGCTGGCTGGGCGGCTCTGGCCCGGATCAAGCGGCACTTAGATCCACCCGGGCGAGGATGACATCGCACAGATGCAGCTCTGGAACCGGCTCGGATCCAAATCGGCTGTCCCAGGCGAAGAATTGGTACCGCGCCTTCTCGGTGGTTTCGCGAAGAAGCACGGCCTGGATCAGTTTGTTGCGAAGGATCACGGCATCGTCGAGTTCAAAGAGGAAGACGCCGTCGGGAGTATCGGGCGAGGCGGGGAGGCACGTTGCGGTAGCGGGAAGAAACCAAACGATTTCTCCCGGCAAGGCGCGCAGGGTATAGCGCGTTTCCGGTGTGCAAGCTCCCATTTCCGTACTCTCCAGGAATAAAGATCGGGGAAATTTCGTTCGGGATTCCTGTCAGGGGTACGGGGTTACGGAGAGATCGTTCTCAGTCTTCGTCTTCAGCAAGACGACCTTTTCGGCGTCTTTGCTTCCGGCGCCACTTGTGGAACTCATCTTGGTTATCCGAGCTGTGGGCGGCGAGCGTGGAGACGATGTGGATCAGCACGCCGATGCCCCAGCCGAAGAGGGGAAAGAGCGCCCAATCGAGCCGTCCGTTTTGGAAGAAATCCATGCTGAGCAGCCCGAGGTTCACGGCCAAGTAGACGCCCATGTGACCGTAGAGCTCGTGGAGTTGTTCGCGGCGGAAGAGCTTCCACTCGCCTTCTTCCTCAAGAATGGCCTGCTGCTGGGCGACTTCTCGCGACTTTTGGGCGCGGAACTCTTCTTCGGCGGCGGCAAGCTGTTCGGGGGTGATGCCGAGTTCGTCGGCCGCTGACTTCAAGCGATCCCTCAAGGCATCATCGGTGGGGGAGGCCTTTTGAATGGCGAGACGCAGAATGGCTTCAACGTCTTCGTCGGACTTCAGTTTCAACTCGTCGCTCGGCATGGTTTAAGAACGGCGCGCTCTGCGGCGGCCTTTTCGGGATGAGCCCATCCAAAACGTCAGGAAGACGAGCCCGATCAGAGATTTACCCATCCCCGTGACATCAAGGGCAAACAGGATGAGCACAATTGCTGAAACCGCCAAAGCCCCGATGCCAATCTTTCGCCAGAGAGCTTTCTTCGCTTGGATTTCCTCGGCGGCGAGTCGGGCGGCTTCTTCAGCCTGGCGTTGCTGCTCGGCCTTGTTTCGGCGGTACTCCTCTTCCGCTTCCGCGAGAGCCTCTGGAGATATACCGAGTTCCTCCGCCGTGGCGTGCAAACGATCACGCAACGACGCAGAAGTGCCCGATTTTTCGAGGGCAAGGCCAAGAATAGCCTCGACATCGGAATCGGACTCAAGATGCTCGGACGGAGTGGACATGTCCGAGAGAATCATACGCAATTTTGAGGCCAGAAGATGCAATCCCCGCTGGCCAGCCCACGCAAGATCACCAGCGGACCCTCCCGCGTCTCGTGACCTCGGTTGCGGCACAATCGGAGGGTCTCATGTTCTTCACCAAGTATCCCAGCGCGGCGAACTTTGTCTTTGCCCAGGCACAAGGGTCGATCGGATCGGGAGAATCGGTTGAGCTGAACATGGGCAAGCGCCCGATCGCCCTGGATCTGGCGAGTTTTGAAGGCAGCATTCACCGGATTCGCCTGACGCATCATCAGACCTGGCTCCCGAATCTCAGCCTCTGCGAGCTGAACTCCGGGATGCCGGTTGAGAGCGATTCCATCAGCTGGGAGGATGGCTCCCTGGTGATTGAAGATGAGCATGGCGAACTCGCCCTCCAATCCGTGCCGAATCGCGGGCTGGGGGTCAATGCGGAGGCGAGCCTGTTCCAGTTTCTCGCCACGGAAGAGAACCGGTACTTCGGAATGGGGGAGAAGAACTTCGACACGCTGGAACTCAGTGGAAAGCGAACCGTGTTCTGGAACACAGATGTCTGGAGCGATTTCCACATCGGGCAATACCAGGATCATCCTGCCGATCCAAGCTACTTTTCGATCCCCTATCTTGCGGTGAAGCTTCCGAATGGCCGGTATGTGGGGTTGCTCCTCAACAACCCCGCTCCTGCCTTCATGGAGACGCCTGGTCGGGATGGGAGCCGCGCGTTTTTGGAGTGGCAGCAAACATCGCCGCACCTGATTCTGGGCTCCTATGACGGCCAGCCTGAGCTTTGGGTGATCACGGCGGACACGCTCCCCGAACTCACCTCGAAACTCAATCGCTTGGTTGGAACCACGCCGTTGCCGCCTCTTTGGAGTTTGGGCTACCACCAGTCACGATGGGGCTACGGCGGCGATGATGACCTCTATCACTTAGATTCCGAATTCACCAAGCATGGGATCCCGTGCAGTGGCTTGTGGCTCGATCTCGACTACATGGACGGATATCGGATTTTTCGCTACAACCAGAGCCTGTATCCCAACGGGATCGCCCACACGGCGGCGGCTCTGGCGAAAACGAACCGCTGCATCGTGCCGATCATCGATCCCGGCGTGAAGTCCGAGCCGGGATATCACGTGTACGACGACGGGATGAAGCAGGCGGTGTTCTGCGAAAACCGAGAGGGCGAGCCGTACATCGGCATGGTTTGGCCAGGCGAAACGGTGTTCCCGGATTTCATGCAACCGCGGGTGCGAGACTGGTGGGCGACTTACGCGGCTGGTTTCCGCAAGGAGGGTTTCGGGGCGTGCTGGGTGGACATGAATGATCCGAGCACCGGCCCGATGAACCCCAACGACATGCTCTTTCATAGCGGCCGCGATGCGCACTGGCTTCATCGGAATCAGTACGCCTTGGGCATGCAGATGGCGACGCATCAGGGATTCTTAGAGGCCAAGCCCGAGGAGCGACCCTTTATTCTGAGCCGATCCGGTTCGGTGGGATCGTCGCGGTATGCGGCGATCTGGACAGGCGACAACGTGGCCAATGACTTCTGGCTTAAGCTCTCGATTCTCACCACGATGAGCATGGGGCTCAGCGGGCACGTGTTCACGGGGGCCGATGTCGGGGGATTCGGCGAAGACACCAATCCTCTGCTCATGCAACGGTGGATCCAGGCTTCATTCCTGATGCCGTTCATGCGGAATCACTCGACAGCGGGAACCCGTCAGCAGGAGCCGTGGGCACTGCGGGTCAAGACCCGGGAGATTGCCAAGCACTACATCCGATTGCGCTACCGGCTAACGCCCTACCTCTACAACCTCTTTGCCCAGCACGAGCAGACCGGCGAGCCGATCGCCCGGCCTCTGATGTATCACTATGATGACCCTCGGCTCGCCGAAGTGTCTGATCAGGTGATGGTCGGGCCCTGGTTGATGCAGGCACCGATTCTCGCTCACGGGGAGGAAACCCGCGCGGTGATTCTGCCGGGCAAGAAGCCGTGGTTTGACCTCACAAGTGGGGAATGGGTACCAGCGGGGCGATATGTTGTTGCGGTCGGTCGGGCGGAAACTCCGGCGTATCTGGCGAGCGGAGCGATCGTTCCGATGCAAGCCGAGATGCCGCTTGATGAGGCGGTGGATCTCACTCGTCCCACTTTTTTGATCGCGGTTACGGATGGAGCCCATCCGGAAAGCCAGATCACCTATGTGGCGGATGATGGGATCAGTTTTGCCTACCGCGAGGGGGCACGGTCTGAGATGAAGGTGAAAGTGAAATCGACGATGAAGCGTTTGGACATCACGTGGGAGCAGACTTCCTCCGGGTTCGGTGACCTGAAGCCCACATTCGTCATCACACCTAGGTCGGGGGCGGTTTACGTGAATGGCGTGCGGGCGCGGCAACGTCGCGTGAGCGAGAAGTTTACCGGTCGGGCAATCTCGTTCCGTCGACTTGAGTAGCCCACGTCGCGGCGCGGCCGGCTATTCCTTGCCTTCGATTCCGTACATACCCTTGAGGTCGAGTTCGGGAGCCACAGGTGCCGTGGTGGCTCCTGTGTCGGGCCGGGTGAACACGCCCTCCACCTCATCATCGACGATCTCGGCAGGGAGTCGATAGGTGTTGCCCTTGGCGTACCGGTACGGAAGCAAGATCGTTACTCGGCGATTGCTAAAGTGGAACGGATCGGCCGGGTTGCGCGGATCGGTGTCGGCTCGTCCTTCCGCGCTCAACACTTGGTCGGTTTTGAGGCCGTTCGCAAGGAGAAGTCGGCGAACGGCGTTTGCACGGTCGCTGCTGAGGTCAAAGTTGTCATAGCCGGTTCCAGGATAGGGTCGGGCGTCTGTATGCCCCTCGACCTTCAGGAGTCGGTTGCTCTTGGCGAGGATCGGGGCAATTTTCGTGAAAATCGCACGGGCTTGGTCGCGGACGGACGAGCTGCCGACTTCGAAGAACACTTCGCCAGTGGTTTCGTTCTCGATGAGCTCGATCACCAGGCCTTCATCGGTTTGTTTGACGTCGATATCGCCCTTGTCGGCATAATTCTTCAGCACGGGATCAGCCTCGATTGCTTGTTCGACTTGGTTCTGAACCTCGTCGAGTTCGCCCTTGTCGGCCATGATCCCCTCGTTTTTCGCCCCTTCGCCTTGCTCGGGAGTGACTTCTTTGCCTTGGGGGCCAATTTTGATCGCGTGTCCCGGACGATGCTTGGTGAAACCCGTTGGATCGTTGAAGTAGGCGGCGATGGATTCCTTTTCCTCGTCGCTCATCCCGAGAATCCACATGACGAGAAAGAAGGCCATCATAGCGGTGACGAAGTCGGCGTATGCGACCTTCCAGGCACCACCGTGGTGGCCGTGCCCGTGCACCTTTTTCTTTTTGATGATAATCGGGGTGCCTTCTTGCATGATTCCTCCGATTAAGCGGCCTTGTTGTCCTTTACGGCCTCTTCGAGCTCAACGAATCCCGGTCGGAGGCTCGGTTCGATTTGCCGCCGGGCAAATTCGATGCAGGTGATCGGGGATTCGCCCCGAGCAAAGCTGAACAGAGCGTGGCGGATGCAGTTGAGGTAGACCCCGTCTCGTTTCACCTTGGTGGTGATGGACTTGGACATCGGGGCGAAGACGACGTAGCCGGCAAAGATTCCAAGGAACGTACCGACAAGGGCGGCGGCAACCGAGGCACCGATTTTCTCGGGTCCCGCGGTGATTTTGCCCATCGTGATGATAACGCCCAGAACGGCGGCGACGATGCCGACGGCAGGCATCGCGTCGGCGACGGTCTGGAGGGCCTCGGCGGGGAGGAGTTCTTCTTCGTGAGCCACCTCAAGATCCATCTCCATCATCTCGGAGAGATCGTGGGGGCCAACTGCGCCGGTCAGAATGACCTTCATGGTGTCGCAGAGGAAATGCATCGCGTGGTGGTTGGCCAGGAACGACGGATATTTGCTGACGATATCGCTTTCTTCCGGCTTTTCAACGTGCTTTTCCAGTCCGAGGAGGCCTTCCTTGCGGGCGACGTTGAACAGCTCGTACATCATCTTGAGGAGCTGGACGTAGAGATCCTTGGTCGGGGCAGGCTTGAGCAGTCCGAGGACGGCTTTGATCGTTTGGGTGAGAGCCTGCATGCCAAACGAAGCCAAAAAGATGCCAAAGGCCGCACCAAAGATGATGATAAATTCTGTGGGCTGGATCAAGACGGCGATCTGACCGTGGTGGAGGATGTACCCCAGCAAGGTCATCACAACCCCAATAATGATTCCGATAAACGCGAACATAGCGGCTCATGGTTCAGCCGTCAGCCCAAACAAGGCGACTGATCCATGAGTGATTGTCGGACACTCCAGCAAAATTGCTTACCCAAAATGTGAGAAGATTCTCGAAGTCCTGGGAGCGGGACTTGAACACACTGCGTCAGAATAACTGACTCACCCTCTTTATGGCATTGTCGGCAGTTTCTTCGTCTTCGACCGGGCGTCCGGTTGTTCGGTTGCTTGATCCTCACACCGTGAACCAGATCGCGGCGGGAGAGGTTGTCGAGCGACCGGCCGCCGCCCTGAAGGAGTTGATTGAGAACGCCCTCGATGCCGGGGCGACCTCCGTAGAGGTGACGTTGCTGGATGCCGGCCGCAAGCTTATGGAGATTGCCGATAACGGTCATGGCATGGACGCGGAGACCTTGGCCGTGGCGATGCTTCGCCATGCGACCTCCAAGATCGAGAGCGCGGACGATCTGCACTCGGTGGCATCTTTTGGGTTTCGGGGTGAGGCGTTGCCCTCGATTGCCTCGGTTTCAAGAATGGTGGTGGAGACGGGGATCGGGGAAGGATCGCGGACGCGATGGGTCGTGGAAGCGGGTGAAGCCGAGCCGATGGAGCAGATTCCTGGTCCGCGCGGCACCACGGTGTCGGTGCACGATTTGTTTGGCAACGTGCCCGCGCGTCTGAAGTTTTTGAAATCGGATGCCACGGAGCTCAGTGCCTGTGTGGAGGTGGTGAGCAAGTGCGCAATTGCTCGGCCGGATGTCGCCTTTACGTTGCGGCATCATGGCTCGGTGCTCCTTCGCACGGCGGGGGCTCAGCCCGGCGACGGCGGCGATGAGATCCAGCAGAGACTCAATGCCTTGGCCGATGTGTGGGGCAGAGACGCCGCACGGGCCTTGGTGCCGGTCGAGATCTACAATGGCTCCGCTCGAGTGACCGGCTTTGTGTCGCCACCGCACTTCACCAAACCGACCCGGTCGATGCAGTGGTTTTTTGTCAATGGTCGCCCGGTGCGCTCAAGGGTGATGGTCGCGGCGGTGGATCAGGCGTATCGATCGTTGACGCCTGACCGCAGATTTCCCGTAGTGGCCTTGATGATCGAAGTGGATCCAGCACGGATCGATGTGAACGTTTCGCCCACCAAGAGCGAAGTGAAGTTCCATCAGGAAGGCGGGGTATTTGACGCCATCCGTCGGGGGATCAAGGATGCCTTGCTTGCTCATGGCATGGTGCCGACGGTGGAGGAGGTTGCGGCGGCGAACGACGCTTTGCTGCAGGCGCGGGGCGAGACGCCGTTCCAAGGTCATTTTGCCCGCGATTTGGCCCCGGGAGGATCGTTTGCTGTGCCGGACAGCGGAGCGGGAACTCCGTGGGGCCTCGCGATGAGCATGGCGACGGTAGCCGCGCAGGCGCCTTTGGCTCCGGGTGTGGTCGGCGAATCCTCGACCCAGGGGTTTGATGACCTGCTGGAAGATTTGCGGATTTTGGGGCAGGTGGATGACACCTTCATCATCGCCGAGAACCGCTCTAGTCTCTTGATCATTGATCAGCACGTGGCCCACGAGAGGATTCTTTATGAGATGCTGTGCAACACTCGGGGGGCCGCGCCGATCGAGGTTCAGACCCTTTTGAGCCCGGAGACTTTGCATGTCTCGCCCTCCGCGATGCCTGCGATGATGGAGCATCTCCCCGAACTCCAGAGAATTGGTTTTGACTTGGAGCCATTTGGCGGAGACAGCTTTTTGGTGCGTGCGGTTCCCGCTTTGGGGCGAGGGAAGAAGGCGTTGCATGTACTGCAAGATCTGGCGGATGAACTGGCCGATGGGGTGGGCCGCCCCGATCTCGTGCCGACCCGTGATGATGTCTACATCATGTGCTCCTGCAAGATGGCAATCAAGGCGGGGGATCGCTTGGCCCCGGCGGAAATGCACAAGCTCATCGAGGATCTTGCGAAAACGGAGAACCCCTACCTGTGCCCCCACGGCCGTCCGATCACGATCGTGATGCCGAAAAGCGACCTGCGCAAGCGGTTCAAACGATGATCATTTTGGGAATCGACCCGGGGCTGGAGCGGATCGGCTATGCGGTGATCGAGAAGCAGGGGTCGCAGCTCAGAGCGCTCGGCTATGGCCTGATTGAGACGCCGAGAGTCGATCTGGGTCTGCGGCTGCAACAAATTGCCCGCGATGTGAAAGAGCTGCTCGCCCAGCACGAACCCGATGCCGTCGCGATTGAGCGGCTTTTCTTCGCCAAAAACCAAACGACGGCCATGGATGTTGCCAAAGCGGTGGGGTGCATCATGCTTTCGGTGGCGGATGCGGGGAAGGAGTGTCATGAATACGCCCCTCCCCAGGTCAAGCAGTCGGTGGTGGGGAATGGCTCGGCGGACAAACGCCAGGTGCAGTTTATGGTGACCCGGCTCCTTGGACTCGCCGCCGCACCCAAGCCAGACGACGTGGCAGATGCCTGCGCCATCGCGATCTGCCATGCCCTTCGGGCCGGATTGCCTGGGTCGTCGAGCGATCATCCCTCCAGGTAGGACGGCTCCCCGCGATAATTCTGCCGGGCTTCCCGCACCCTGCTCCCGCCAAACAGGCTGGGCTGGGCGATCGTTTCGGGAGCGTCCAAAAAGGCTTGCCAGACCCCCTCGGGGCGAATCCCCCCTGGCGCAAAGTCGTCGCCCGACCCGTGGGCGATGGTGAGTGAGGAATCCGCAAAGTGAAGTCCTGCCGGAGCTGGGCCCAGGGCGGGAAGAGCTTGGCCCCCCAGGGCGACAAGGGCGCGGCCGCCCGCGCCCAAGGGTTCGATCACCCCGAGTCGGGTGAGTTTGCGGCGCGTGGCGTCAATCGCCCCGTTCCATGTCCCCCCAACGCGGTGGCGAACCGTCACGACGACGGTGGCTCTGGACCAGGCGTAGATCAGGGCATTGCGCTCCATCGCGCGAGCCCGGCTGAACGCGGTGGTGGGTTCGTAGGGGCTCAACCAGCAGATATCCGGCAGGGCACCGAGGTCGGCGCAATGCTTGGCTTGCCCAAGCCCATGAGGCAGCAACACGACGCTGCGGCCGGGGGCCTCGCGGGCAAAGGCGTGGAGGGCCAGGGCATCAGCACCCTTGGCACCCCCTGTGACCAAAAATGATCCCGTGGCGGCAAGAAACGCCCCGCAGCCCTGCGCGGCAAGGGCCTCCGACACGCTGAGATTGCGCGAGCCGACGACGCTGACCCATCCCCCTTGACTCCGTGAGGAGGAAGCACTGCGACGTCCGCTGAGCCCAACCGGAAGCGGCCCTTCCCGGTACAGCACGGGAGGAGCGGCGGAACCCAAAACGTCGAGCCATCGGCGGGGAAACCCCTCGTCGGCGATCGTGAGGACTTTGCCTTGCTCCACCAATTGTTCAGCCGAGGCGAGCCGCCCTGGCTCCGCAAGCAACGAGGCCTCGTACCAGAAGCCCGCCCGTTGCAACGCCGAAGCGCCACCCCCCAGCGCACAGGGAGACCCGCGTAAAAAAGACCAAACTTTGGGCCACTGCGAGCGTGGCGCAACCGAAGAACCGAGGCGCCGATAAAGCGCCACCAAAAGGCATGATAAAACATGCCACTCACCCCTTGACATATCACCTTTAGTCTACACCATTTACGCTAAAAGTCCCTGCCTGCCCCCACCCGATTCCCGTCCGAAACCCCCTAGGTATTCTCGCGCCAAGGTCATGCAAAAGCATCCAGACGTCACCAAAGGCCGTATCCGCCAGTTCATGGAGTTTCAGCTCCAAGAGACGATTTTCCACGACGCTCGACCCGTGAAGGGTGATCTTTTGATTCAGGCTTGCTCGAATGCGGACGTGGCCAAAAAGTCGAAGGATTGGACCCCGGTGGAGCCGGGAGACTCCTGGGGGCCGACGTATCAGGAAGGCTGGTACCGCCTGAAGCTGGATCTGCCAAAAGAGTGGAGGGGCAAGCAAGTCGTCTTGCTGAACGGAGACATTCAGGTTTTGCGCTGGACAGAGTGGCCGAATCTCGATGTCATGTGCGAAGGCACGGTATGGCTCAACAATCGCCAGGTCGGGGGCCTCGATCACGGGC
This sequence comes from Methyloversatilis discipulorum, assembly GCA_943371575.1. Lineage (GTDB taxonomy): Bacteria > Armatimonadota > Fimbriimonadia > Fimbriimonadales > Fimbriimonadaceae > UphvI-Ar2. Next base: position 520,108 of record CALRVI020000001.1, read on the forward strand.
ACCCCTACGTTCGATTGAGCGATGATTTCACGGGCGAGTTGTTCATCCAGTTGTTTGCCCGGAATCGCGAGACCACGGTGCACCGCCCGGAGAAGCCTCGTACGCCCAAGCCAGAGAAGGTGCCGAATTTCCACGTCGCCTTGCTGGATGAAGAGAAGCTGGCGCTGTTTTACGATTGCGAGCACGCCTTTAATCTGGCGGAGGCCCACGACGAGAAGGATCCTTTGGTCGCCACGGTGATTCGGGCGCTGAACGACATCTGCAACACCTATGAGGCCGATAAGCCGAAGACGTGGAGTAAGTGCCGCAAGATCCTGAAGGATGCCTTGGGCAGCCTCAACACGGAATACAAGCACACCCTGTATCCGGTGGGACATGCGCACTTGGACACGGCATGGCTGTGGCCCCTCAGCGTGACGCATCTCAAGATGTTCCACACCACCGCGATCCAGCTCGACTTGATCGACCGGTATCCGGAACACGTTTTTGCCCACAGCCAGGCCAGCCAGTATGAGTGGCTGGAAAAGGAGCAGCCCGAGCTGTTTGAGCGAGTCAAGAGCGCGATCAAGAAAGGTCAGTGGGAGGTCGTGGGCTCGATGTGGGTGGAAGCTGACTGCAACCTCACGGGAGCGGAGAGCCTTGTCCGGCAATTCCTTTATGGGCGCCGCTACTTCCAGCAAAAGCTCGGCGTGGAGACGGTGGACATGTGGCTGCCCGACGTATTCGGCTATTCCGCCGCCCTTCCCCAAATTCTCAACCGCTTCCAGATCAAGGCGTTTTTGACCCAAAAGATGAGCTGGAACCAGTTCAACAAGATTCCCCACAACACGTTTTTCTGGAAAGGGATTGACGGAAGCTCGATTTGGACGCATTTCCCGCCGGTGGACACCTACATTGCCAGCGGCGCGCCCAAGGAGATGATTGATGGCGTGAAGCGTCACCGCGATCAGGGGCGATCGGATGCGTCGCTCTATCTCTACGGATTCGGCGATGGCGGCGGCGGCCCGACCGAGTGGCACATTGAGCGACTGCGGCGCGCCCGCACGTCTCCTGGTTTGCCATTCGTCGAGAGCAAGATCAAGGCGAAGCAGTTCTTCACCGAAGTGCGCGAGCAGAGCCACGACCTGATGACCTGGGCGGGCGAACTCTATTTTGAGTACCACCGAGGCACGTATACGAGTCAGGCGGCAAACAAACGATTCAACCGTCTGACCGAGTTTCTGCTCAGGGATGCGGAGTGGCTGAGCTGCTTCCGAAAGGACTTTGACAAAGCGTATCCCGCAGAGAGACTGGAGGCAGCCTGGAAGCTGATTCTCCTCAACCAGTTTCACGACATCATCCCCGGCTCCTCGGTGCGCGAAGTCTACGAAGACAGCGACCGCGACTATGCCCAGATCATCGAGGAGGGTGAAGCCTTGGTGAAGGAAGCGATCGAGTCGATCGTGAGCGGAATGGATACGAGTGGGATGAACCAGCCGGTTGCGATCTTCCACAACGCCGACGTGACGAGCGAGGCGAGCGTGCCGTGGACAGACAAGGAAGCCCCGCAGTCCATCACGTGCGGCGAAGAGAGCCTTCCGGTTCAGCTGGTGGAGACTCCGACGGAGCGCAAGATCATCTTCCCGGTGCCTGCAGCCGCGAGGGGCACGGTTGCGGTCGCCGATCTCAGCGAGAGTAGCCCGTACCACCAGCGACGCCTCAAGGTGGGAAGCCGGAAGATTGAGTCGGATGAATGGGCGGTGAAATTCGATGCCAACGGCAACATCACCAGCATCCAAAGCCTGGACGATGAGCCGATTGAGTTCATCCAGCCCGGGAAGCTGGCAAACCTGTTCCAGATTCTGGATGACCGGCCTCTCTTCTGGGATGCTTGGGATACCGATGCCTATGCCCAGGAAACGGCGGTCGATTTGGTGAAGAGCGACAGCTTTGAGATCGTCGAGCGCGGCCCGGTTCGGGTGGCCGTGGATCTGGTCAAGACCTTCGGGAAGAGCACGATTCGGCAGAGAATCAGCCTTGGCCCCACTCCGGGAATCCGGTTTGACACCTGGGTGGATTGGCACGAGGACTTCAAGTTCCTCAAGGTTGCTTTCCCTCTGAATGTGAACACCAACCGGGCCACGTTTGAGATTCAGTTCGGCCACGTGGAGCGACCCACTCACCGCAACACGAGCTGGGATATGGCTCGGTTTGAGGTCTGCGCACAAAAGTGGGTGGACATGAGCGAGGGTGGTCACGGCGTTGCCCTGATCAATACGGGCAAGTACGGTCACGATGTGCTCGACAACGTGCTCCGCCTCAGCTTGCTTCGCTCTCCCAAGGCTCCGGATCCGATCTGCGACCGAGGTCAGCACCACTTCAGTTACGTGTTGATGCCGCACTTTGACCAAGTGCAGCACAGCGAAGTGATTCAAGCAGCGTATGCCGTGAACGCGGATCCGCGCATTCTGCCCCTCAAGCCGAGCAAGGGCGAATCGGGTGAGCTCCCGCCGCTCGTTTCGGTGGACAACCGCAGTGTGGTGATTGAGTCGGTGAAGAAGGCCGAGGACAGCAAGCACCTGATTGTGCGAATGTATGAGTGCCACAACACCCGGGGCGCGGCGCATCTCAGCATGGCGATGCCGATCAAGCGAGCATGGGTGGTGGATCTCAACGAAACGATCCTCAGCGAGTGTGCGGGCGTCAGCGACGGTACCGTCGCCTTTAGCTACACGCCGTTCGAGATCGTGACCTTGATGGTCGAAATCTAACCTGGTCCGGGTAAAGAACAGAAAAAGCCCCTCGGATGACACCGAGGGGCTTTTCCGCTTTCGGAGCTGCAGGACGCTTAGGCGTCGATTTTGTCGAGGGCTTCGACGAGATCGCCCACTTGCGAGGGATCGACGCCTTGTTCTTGCATGGCTTGGCGGATTTGTCCGGTGATGCGTCGGGCCTCGTCGCCGTGTCCGGCGCGCTTGGCGGCTGCGGCGTAGCCGACGGCGATCGGGAGCGAACCTGGCATGTTGCCGAGCGCGATCTGCATCAGTTGCATCGCTTCGTCGTGCTTGCCTTGGCCACCGAGAGCGTTGCTCAGCTCGACATATCCGGGTTCACACGCCGGGAACATCTCCAGCAGTCGGCGAGCCGATTGCTCCGCTTCCTCGAATTCTTCGAGCTTGTTCTGTCCGCTCGCCAGCAGAAGCCACATCTTCCAGTAGTCACCCAGCCATTGACGCATGGGACGCAAATCAGCGACGGAACCTTCGAAGTCGCCAGCATCGGCCTTCTCGGAGGCACCCTTCACCGCTTCGACGCGCTTCGGTTGCTCGATTTCGATCAGCCAAGCGTTGGCATTGGCGGCGAGGTTCGGATCGGGTTGGGTTGCGAGGAGTTGTCGGAGAACATCCGGCACCTCGAATTCGCGATTCGCGCGGGCGAGGGTTTGGGCGTATTCCCAGAGAAGCTGCTGATCGGTTGGGGCGACGTCGATGCAGTCCTCATAGAAGTCCATCGCACGATCGAGTTCGTCTTCCTTCTGCGCCAGATACGGGGCATAGTAGCGCTTGATGATCGTGTTGTCTTCGAGGACTTCCAGAGCCCGGTCGAAGGCACGCACGCCCTCTTGCTCGCGTCCCGTGGCGAGGAGCGACATGGCGTAACGAGCGTGGGCCTTAGCGTTTTGCTCGTTCTTGCGCAGGAGATCGTTCCAGAGCTCAGGCACCTCGTGGCCACGTCCAGTTTGGGAAAGCACTTCGCTCAGGAGGTCGAGGGACGGCTTGTCATCATCCTCCATCTCGGTGGCCTTGCGCAGATTACGCTCAGCGTTCACGGGCATTCCGAGAGCGAGTTGCATTCGGGCGAGTCGGTGAAGAATCGCCGGCTCTTCGGGAGCGAGCTGGGCGGCCTTTTCGTAGGCATCGCTGGAGGCCTGAGCATTGCCGACGGTTTCGTAGAACTCACCCATGGCAAACCAAGCGCGCGAATCATCCGGCTCCTGAGCGGTGAGGCCCTTCAGCGTTTCTTCGATCGCTTGGGCGTTGCCCACCCGGAATTGGGTGCAGATGCGGCACAGTTGAACGAGGATCAGGAAGGGAGCCTCCCAGTCCTTATCGGCGGCAATCGCTTCTTGGAGCAAGTCCATGTACGGCTTGACATCCCAGGTGCTGACGATTTGACCTTGGGCTTGCTCGATGAACTTGAGGGCGTCGTAGCCTTGCAGGAACTTGAGGAACGCGGCGGAATCGCTGGTTCCGAAGAGGTTTTCGTCTTCCTTGAGGTCGGCGTGGAGTTCTCCGCCAGCAACCTTGAGCACAAACTCGATGGCGGAGCGCAGCGCACCGAAAATACCGCCAGCGTTGTAGGTGAAATCTTCTTGGGTGAGAGGGGCTTGGGGATCTTCGGCCCACACTCGGATCGTGATCGTTCCGCCGTCGCTCGTCTCGGTGAAGAGACCATCGATCATTCGATCAAACTGGGCTTGTTGGCGAAACTGGCCGAGGATTTCGGGGTCGTTCAGCGACTCGCTGGGATTGATGAGGGCGAATCGGGGGATGCCTTGTTCTTCAACCTGGGCCATGTAGTTGGCGGCGTCGATTTGCGATTCCGTGTTGCCTTGGACAATTTCGACAATGTAGTTGGCAAGCTGGCGCGCGAGCTCGGGTCGCGTTCCTGGGCCAGCATTAAACGGCAAGACGGCAATTCGCATGTCTGGCAGTGTACCGCTCGCCCTGATGGCCCAGCGGACCGCGAATCATCCGGTGTGAATCAGATTCAGAACGACAGGACGCACTTGCCGGCCTGGCCCGACTTCATGGCCTGAATTGCCGATTCGAACTCGGTGTATTCAAACTGGTGCGTCACCACTGGCGTCACGTCGAGGCCCTTTTCGGCGAGGAGCCAGGTCATCTGATCCCAGGTCTCCCACATCTTGCGACCCACGATGCCGTGCACCTGCAAGCCGTTAAAGATGATGGTGTTGAAATCGACCTGTTGCTGGGCTTCCGCGTAGACGCCGAGCAGACTGACTCGTCCGCCCTTTCGCGTGTGCTTCAGAGCCAAGTTGAGCGAAGACGGGTGCCCGCTCATCTCCAGGGTGGCATCGACCCCTTTGGGTTCAAGACGGGCGAGCGCGGCATCGACATCTTCTTTCGCCGGATTCAGAATGAGATCGGTGCCGAGTCGCTCGCCCATTTCCATGCGATAGGGCGAGATTTCGGTGGCGTACACCTTCTTGGCTCCGAGCGCTTTGCAGATCGCCACGGCAAAGAGTCCGATCGGGCCAAGGCCGGTGATGAGAATGGTGCGACCTTCGACCGGGCCATCCATGACGGTGTGGACGGCGTTGCCGAGGGCGTCGAGCATGCTCGCGACATCTTTGGGGACAACGCTGGGAACCGGTCGAGCGTTCATCGCGGGGATGACCGCGTAGGGGGCAAAGCCTCCGTCGACGTCCACGCCCAATATCTCGGTGGTGTCGTCAATGTGCCCATCTCCCGCCAAATACTGTGGCGAAAGGGGATCAACGATGTGAGATTCGGAGGCAACGAAATCGCCGACGGCTCGATCCGTGACACCCTCGCCTACTTCAACGATGGTGCCGCAGAACTCGTGACCGACAATGCGGGGCGGCTTCATGCGACCGCTGCTCCACGCGTCCCAGTTGTAAATGTGCAGGTCGGTGCCGCAAAGGGAAGCACGTTCCACCCGGAGCTTGACGCAACCGGGACGGATTTCCGGTTCGGGGACGTCGATGATCTCCAGGCCTGGTTCTGGCCTCACTTTGGCGATGGCATGCACGCGAAAACTGTACCTCTGGCGCCTTGTTAACGTAGGGTTAATGGAGGCGGTGTAGCGTGAATCCGGCCCTAAGGGCAACGCAGTTTGAAAACCCGTTCCGCAGCCATGCTAAACTTTCAGGACTCGGCCCGCGCCGGGCCCTGGAGTTAAAACGTTGGGAAGTGCCTACACACCTGGATTGACCGTTAGCGGAGACACCGTCGTTGAACGCATTCGGCGATTGCCGATCAAGGGCGAAGTCATGGTGAAAGCCGGCGATGTGGTGGATCACGATTCCGTGATTGCCCGCGCGATGCTTCCCGGCTTGCTGCAAACCGTTCGCCTTGCCGAAAAGCTTGGCGTTGAAGCCAAAGAAGGCCCCTCGATGAGTCGGTTCCAACCGGGCGACGAAGTCAAGGCGGGCGATTTGATTGCTGAGACGAAAGGTTTGTTCGGCAAATATTTCAAGCAGCAGGTTCTGTCCGAGTACACGGGAGTGGTGGATTCCCTTTCCGAAGTGACGGGCAATATCTTGATTCGCGAGCCTTCGATTCCGGTCGACATGTCGGCCTATATCAAAGGCACGGTCAAGAGCGTGATGGAGGGCGAGGGTGCGATCATCGAAACCCGAGGCGCGATGGTGCAAGGCATTTTCGGCATCGGTGGAGAGCGCAACGGCAAGATTCGAGTCGCGGTCAGCGGCCCCGATCAGGTGCTGGAAGCGAGCAACATCCTGGACACCGACGCGGGGATGATCCTTGTGGGAGGAGCCGGGGTGAGCTATGACGCTCTGGTGCGCGCCAACGCAGTGGGAGTTTTTGGATTGGTGGTTGGCGCCGTTCGCGACGTTGACCTCACGCAACTGCTGGGATACGACATCGGCGTCGCGATCACCGGTCAGGAAGAAGTGACGACGACTTTGGTCGTGACAGAAGGTTTTGGCAAACTGAGCATGGCTGCGCGGACGTTCAAACTGCTGCAATCCCTGGAGGGTCGCAGTGCCAGCTTGAACGGTGCCACCCAGATCCGCGCCGGTGTCATTCGGCCCGAACTCATTGCTCCGTCGGAACAGACGGGCGACATGAGCCTCGGGGCGGGCGGCGGCAACGAACTCAAAATCGGAACCCCGATTCGCGTGATCCGAGAACCCTACTTTGGGGCTCTTGGTGAAGTGACCGGGCTCCCGGCGCAACTACAAACGGTTGAATCGGGCGCAGAAGTCCGGGTTCTTGAGGCGAAGCTCGACGATGGTCAAGTGGTGTGCGTACCACGGGCTAATGTCGAGATCATCGCCACATCATGAAGATTCTTTTAGTCGACGACGAAGAAACGATCGTAGAAACGGTCGAACATAAACTCCGCCGGGAAGGCTTCACGGTCTTCTCGGCGGGGACAGCTGAGGAAGGGATGCGCCTTTATCGGCTGGTCAAGCCCGACTTGCTGGTGCTTGACATCATGCTCCCCCGGAGGTCTGGGGTTGAGCTGGCCGAGTCGGTTCGCAAGGATAGCTCGGTACCGATCATCTTTTTGAGCGCAAAAGCCGCCGAGGAAGATCGGGTTCAGGGACTGGAGCTTGCCGACGACTATGTCACCAAGCCTTTCAGCTTGGCTGAACTGGCCGCTCGGGTGAAGAGCGTCCTGCGTCGCGTCTCCGGCGAAAATGCCTCGGAGATCGTAGAGTCGCAGAATCTCAAGATCGACCCTCGCACCCATGAGGCGTGGCTCGATGACAAGCCTCTGACCCTTTCGCCGAAAGAGTTTGCTCTGTTACAGTTCATGGCTCGGAACAAGGGGCAGGTCTTCAGCCGAGAGGCGTTGCTCGACCGGGTGTGGGGTCACGATGCCTACGTCAGCGCTCGGACGGTGGATGTTCATATCCGCTGGCTACGGGAGCGGATCGAGGTGGATGCGAGCAAGCCGATCCGAATCCTGACGGTTCGGGGTGTGGGCTATAAGTTCGTAGGCTGAATCCGCCCTCTCATGGGGGCACCCTGGTTGAGCTTTCTTTGGCCCCGAGCGAGTGAGGGCAAAAAAAGCGGCTCCTGCTGGAAGAGCAGGAGCCGCTTTTAACAGATCGGAACGCGCTCAGCTCGGCGTCGAGGTGTCTCCGCCGGAATTCCCCAGACGGCGCTCCAGTTCTTCGAGCTGAGAATCCACGCTGTCGGTGCTGGTGGTGGCGACCTCTTGGATCTTCGGCGAGCCGAGACCGAGCTTCTCTTCCAGCTTCGCGAGTTCTTCTTCGGCGGCGAAGTCCATGGTTTGATCTTCCATCATCATCATCTTGCCTTGCACCGAGTTCGCCATCATTTCGGTTCGGGCTTGGGCCTCCGCCTGCTTGTCCTTGATCTTGTCGCGGGCGGCGGCGAAGGAGCCTTCGTACTCGTTTTCGAAGGTCAGGCCTTCGAGGGCTCGGCCGATGGACTCTTGGATTTGAGCCTGCTTCCACTGAGCCTTCATCGCGAGGGCTTCGGCGGTCTTCTTCTTGACCTCTTCCTCTTGGCGCTTGATTGCGACCTTCACCTGCTCGACGGTTTCGACCGCCGTCGCGAGGGTTCCCTTGAGGGTTTCGATGGTCGTATCGTTGCTGGTCTTTTCGCGCAGAAACTGCTTGGCGAGATCACGGTTGCCTTGGCGCAGAGCGGTGGTGGCTTGCTGCTCCAGTTGAGCCGACTTGCGGGTGGCGTCATCCAGCATTTGCTGGAGCCGGTTCCGTTGCGTAATGGCTTGAACGGCCTTCTCACGGTTTCCGGTCAGAGCCGATTGCATATCGCGGCGGGCTTGATCGAGCATGATCTCCGGATCCTCGAGCTTGTCCATCGTGCGGCCGAAGAGTGCGCGGAGCCAGGCAAAGAAACGTTTCATGGGGCGTAGTGACCTGCGTGCCCGCGTGAAAGCGAGCACGAAAAGTATACACGGCAAGGCTTAGGCCACGTTGCGTGGGGTCCCGTGTTGAACCAAGGCAGGAACGGCCCAGATGACCCACTGCCGAGCCTGACCTGCCGCCCAGGACTCCGAACCCCATAGGTATAATCCGCGACATCTGCGAGTAGGCTTGCGCCTGCTTGGAATAAGGACGCTTAACCCCTATGTCGAATGTTGGCACCGTTGTGCAGGTCACAGGTCCGGTTGTGGACTGCCGCTTCCCCACCGAAGCACTTCCTGAAATTTATAACGCTCTCATTATCAAAGATGAAAAGCGAGGCATTAACCTGACTTGCGAAGTGGCGCAGCACCTCGGGGACGACATGGTTCGCGCGATCGCCCTCAGCTCAACCGACGGCCTGGTCCGCGGCATGTCTGCGGAGGATCAAGGGCACCCGATCATGGTTCCGGTCGGCGAAAAGACCCTCGGCCGCGTTTTCAACTTGCTTGGAAAGGTGATCGACGGCGGAGATCCGGTGACGGACACTCCGATGTATCCCATCCACCGCGCGGCCCCCTTGTTCAGCCAACAGAACGTGAAGGTCGAGCTTCTGCAAACGGGTCTCAAGGTTGTTGACCTGCTCATCCCGTTCAACAAGGGTGGAAAGATCGGTCTCTTCGGTGGTGCAGGTCTGGGCAAGACGGTTTTGATCCAGGAGCTGATCCGAAACATTGCGGTTGAAGCTTCGGGCGTTTCGATGTTCGCCGGCGTCGGCGAGCGCACTCGCGAAGGGAACGACCTCTGGCGAGAAATGAAGGAAACGACGTTCAAGGACGTTGACGGCACCGAGAAGCGGGTTATCGACAAGACCGCCATGGTCTTTGGTCAGATGAACGAGCCGCCGGGAGCCCGTCTTCGCGTTGCTCTCTCCGCCATGGCGATGGCCGAGTACTTCCGCGATGAAGTCGGAACCGACGTTCTCGTCTTCGTGGACAACATTTTCCGATTCGTCCAAGCTGGTTCCGAGGTTTCGGCACTGCTCGGACGGATGCCGAGCGCGGTTGGCTACCAGCCGACGCTGGCCACTGAGATGGGTCTGCTCCAAGAGCGGATCACCTCGACGACCAAGGGTTCCATCACCTCGGTTCAAGCGGTCTACGTGCCTGCCGACGACCCATCTGACCCTGCTCCGGCAACCACCTTTAGCCACCTTGATGCTTACGTCTACCTGGAGCGATCGATTGCTTCGAAGGGTCTGTACCCGGCGGTTGACCCGCTGGCTTCGACTTCGAAGAACCTCGACCCGACGATCGTCGGTGAGAAGCACTACCGAGTCGCTCGCCAGGTTCAACAGATTCTGCAGCGCTACCGCGAACTGCAAGACATCATCGCGATTCTCGGTATCGACGAGCTGAGCGACGATGACAAGCTGATCGTGGCCCGCGCCCGAAAGGTTGAGCGCTTCATGAGCCAGCCGAACTTCGTTGCCGAACAGTTCACCGGTAACCCGGGTCGATACGTGACGATCGAAGACACGGTCGATGCGTTCGACAAGCTCGTGAGCGGCGAACTGGATGACATCCCAGAGCAGGCATTCCTGTACTGCGGTGGTCTGGACGACGTTTACGCGAAGGCCAAGAAGCTCTCCGAGGTCTAAACACTCATGGCGTTGTTCAAGCTCAGCGTGGTGGCCCCGGATCGAACGGTGTTCGAGGACGAAGTCGAGAGCGTCGTGCTTCCGGGCGTCGAGGGATACCTCGGTATCCAGTCGAGCCACGAGCCGATGCTGGTCGCTCTGCGCCCGGGAATCATCGAGTACATGGATCGCAACAATCAGCGGAGCTTTGTCAGCGTCAGCGGCGGGTTCACTGAAATCAGCGATAACAGCGTGATCGTGCTGGCTCAAGACGCCCAGCGTGCTACTGAAATCGACGTTGCCGAAGCGGAGAAGGCTCTCGAAGAAGCCCGACGCGCTTTGCGCGGCGAGGCGTCGACGATGACGGCTCAGCAAGCGACGGAAGAGATTGAGCGCGCGATGGTGCGGATCAAGGCCGCTCGGCTCAGTTAAATCGTTTGAAAGAATGCAAGCGGGGTTTGGGCTGGGAAACCGGCTCGAACCCCGCTTTTTTCGTCGGACGGCCTAAGTGCGGCACGATTCTCGCCTCCGTTCTCGTCTATAGCTTGGATCACCCGTTGAAACCATGACCTCTTCTCTGTTGCTTGCGATGGCTCTCGGTGCCTTGCCGAGCGAATCCGCTCCCGGAATCTTTTCCGAAAAGGAGCGGTTGGCCGTTATGCAGTACTGGAACAAGCCGGGGCGGCTGGTTCAAACTGAGGTGAATCCGGGCAAGCCTTACGTGGCGGCTTACTCCCCGCAGGCTTCGGCGTGGTTGATGCAGATGTACCGTCTGCGCGATCCCGGCGTGCGCCTGCGGCCCGATATTGATCCCAAAGCGAGCACGACGCGCCACGCGGCATGGGACACCTGGATCAACGAGCAGTACTCGCGGGATTTCGCCTGGGCGACGGCGGCAGCCGCGTGGATCAACGAGGACATGGCTCGGGATGAATCCGAGGCCCCTCGCGAGCGGGCCTTGATCAATGTGCCGCCGGACTTGGAATCGCTCGCCGGGGCGCCCCCGTCGTTTTTCATTGTCGTTCGACCGCAGAAGCACACCGTGATGCTCGAAGGATTCTCGACGACCTACGAGGATGGGGTGGACGTTCGGCGAAAGTGGCCTTTCTATCGCTCGGCCTATGGGGTCGTGGCGAGTGGATCTTCGCCGAATAGCGCGGAACTGGCTTCGGGGCTAAGAGCGGCGAAGGTCGCCCCGAGACTCGCGAGCAGTCTGAGCGCGGTCTCTCAGATGGAAGGCGGCTTTGATGCCGTCAACACCTACGACACTGGCGGAGTGAGCGTGGGCCTGGTTCAGTTTGCCGCGCTGCTGCATGGCAAAGGCCCGCTTGCGGATCTTTTGACTCTCTATCGAGGGATGAATCGGGCGGCTTTTCAGAGCGATTTTCGACGGTACGGCGTGGATGTCGCGCCGGATGGACGCCTCACCGTGATTGATCCCCGTACCGGTTTCGAGGTAGCGGGCGGTGACGCGGTGCGGGCGATCGTGCGAGACAAGCGCCTGACCGCAGTGTTTCAGCGTGCCGGGCAACTGAGTGCTTCATTCCGTGGAGCGCAGCTGCGTCTGGTCGCGCAGAATTTCGATCCGAGCACGCGCATGATTCCGATCCAGTTCGGGGCTCAGGTGCAGGAAGTTCGGGTGGGCGACTTCGTGCAGTCGGAGTCGGGAATTGCGACTTTGCTGGATAGGTTGGTCAACACCGGCAATCTTGATCCTTTGCCTCGCGTGGTGCGAGAAGTGATGCAGGAGTTTGGGCTCACGACGCTTGCTCAGTTGAGAGCGGCCGAGTGGCATGTCATTGAAAAAATGACTTATCGGCACGATTTTCTTGCTTCCGGGAAGCTGAAGAATCCCGATCCTGGTCTTCTGGCGAGCGCCATGGGGCAGCCGGGGCAGGCTCAGATTTCAGGCACTGTGGGGGGCGCACGGCCGAACAATATGGAATGGGAGAACGGGCAAACCCCGCCTGCCGATCCGGGGATGTTTGGGCTGGATCTGCCGAACGGAAAACCCGCTCAGGGCAGACTCGTGGAGCGTCCGCAAGAGGCTTCGACCCCCGCCCCGAACCAGTCAAGCCCTGGGAAAACAGCGTCGGCTCCCCCGATTCCGGAGACAGAAACCCCCAAACAGCCAGGTGGCCCGATCACGACGGCGGGCGGATAATCTCCAGCCCCTTGCATGACAAGGGAAGAATCCTTCATAAAACAACCAAAGAAGTTGTGCGTTTACCCTTGAGTAAATGCGGGGAATGACGATGATGCAGACTATGGGTTCATTGAAGCTCTTGGGGATGATGGGTGTGGCCCTTCTGGTGGCTCCGCGCGTCGCGATTGCCCAACCATCGCATTTCACACCGCAGGAAAACCGCGCCATCCGCGCTTTTTGGTTGCAGGATGGACGCTACATCGTCGATTTGCCGGAATCGGCGCGGACTCAAGGTCCATGGCAAGCGCGTCAGTCGCCGGAAGGGTCGACGTGGTTGCTGAATTACTATCGTACGGCGCGAGGGCAGGCGGGCAAGGTTGTTCCGACCCAAGACCCCAAGGCAACCGATGACCTCGGCAAAGCATGGGATGCTTGGGTGGATGCCAAATACGCCTGGGATGAATGGCAAGCAGGCCAGGATGCGTGGAAGAAGAATCAGGAAGCCCTGAAGAAGTCGCTGATCGCTCCGGCGGGAACCATGCCCCCCGAGCCAGGGCCGATGCCAGAATCCTTGAAGGGCATTGTTGCGGAGCCTCCGGCGTTTGTCACCCCGGTGATGCCGAAGGCGCACACGCTCGACTACGGCGACTTCAAGATCACGCTTCAAGATCACACCAAGGTTCGGCGAAAGTTCGCGTACTACCGATTCCACGAGGGAGTGATGGATGTGGGATCGCCGATGCGTGGCCAGACGATTGAGCAGATCAAGCCGTTGTTCACCAAGGCGGGCTTGAGCGAGAGCCAGCTCCGCGTGATGTCGGCGGTGTCGCTTCTGGAGGGTGGATTCGATTCACTGAACACCTACGACACGGGGTTTGTGTCGGTTGGTTTCATTCAGTTCGCCTCGCTCCGGGCAGGCTCCGGCTCGCTTGGTGCGGTGATGCTGCGCCTGAAAAAGGACGCCCCCAAAGAGTTCGAGCAGCACTTCCGCAAGTTCGGTCTCGATGTGACGGGTCAGGGCGTGATGGTTGCGCTGGATCTGGCGACGGGCGAAGAGCGGGTTGGCCCCGCAGCGAACGAAGCCATCATCCGGGACAAGCGTCTGGCCGGGATCTTCGTGAGGGCCGCGCGCAAGTGCGACGACTTCAAGATTGCGCAAATTCGCACCGCGGTCGATCAGTACTATCCGGCAGGTGATTCGGTGAGTTTCAAGGTCGGCGATCAGACGATTTCGGGGAAGATTTCCGACGTTTTTCGCTCGGAGGCTGGCATGGCAACCCTGATGGATCGCAAGGTGAACACGGGGGGATTCGGGAATCTGACCGAGGTGATGGCGGAGATGTTCGTCACTTACGGCTTCGAGAAGTTCTCGGACTTGGCTCAAGTGGAGTTCCAGCTGGTTCGGGCGATGGTTTATCGCAAGAACTACATGGAGGCCAGCGACCTCTCACGTCCCCGGGATTTGGGGATTGCGGTGAGCCGCGGTTCCGGGGGGTCACGGAATGATCGGGGGAATAACCCTCCGCCGCCGAAGGGATCCGGCATAGGGAAGTAGGCTTAAGGAACGAGTTCTCTCGGTTCGGCGTCGAAAAGATATTGATCCACACCAAAGTCATGGAATATACTCACTATGCTTATGGCGATCTCTAGGGAAGAGTTTATGGAGTTCGTGTGGAGTGCTTGGAAGAACGAGAGCCTCTCGAACCTCTCTGCTGACAAAGTCACAGTTTATGATGACGAGGAGATTGTTAAATTGCGGTCACTCATCAATCACTTGCCGCAGACGACCGGGTACCCGGCTCAAGCCCGCAAAGCTCTACAAGACAAAGCTTACAGTAAGCTTGCGAGTCAGGTCGGCGATTCGGGCGGTTTCGCGACAATTGTGATGGGTGCGCCCGCGAGCCAAAAGTCTCGCGTCGCGTTGCGGCTTGCGGAGCTGTCAGGTTCCTGGATTGTTGATTCCGATCTAGCGAAAGAAGAGCTTCCTGAGTTCTCTGGAGGCAAGTTCGCGTCGTTAGTCCACAATGAATCGGATTTAGTGCGTAACCGCGTCTTGGATGACGCTTTGCACAACAGATACAACATGGTGATTCCAGTAGTCGGTAAAACGGCAGGCTCAATCGGAGAGCTGCATGATAGAATATCGGCGAAGGGTTACAAGCTCTCTCTGGTATTCATTCAGTGTGAAGCAGAACTCTCAGCGCGCAGAGTAGTGGAAAGATTCAAGCGGGACGGTAGGTTTGTTGATCCTGACTACGCACTCACTGTTGGCGACAGCCCGCAAAAGACGTTCGATTTGGTGAGTAAGTTTAGCTGGCTCTCAGTGGATTGTATAAGTCAGGAACATATCGAAAAGTTTTTGAAGCTTGAGAAGTGGCCCTATGTCTGAACAATGGATAACACCGGAAGATTCGATTCTTCAACACTTGAGGCAAAGAGAACAGCAAGATGGGGGACAGCGGGCGCCTGGTACAGGGCACCTGCCTGGGGATTCTGTGTACCAGGTGATTGCTGATCAAGGTGCCGAGCTAGAACTTCTTAGAGCAAAACTGCTTGAACTCTCAATAAAGTTGGAACATCTTGAGTCCGGTGGTACGAATCACGAAGATTCCGATGATGGCGGCTCATTGTTCCAACCCGCTCAAGAAGTCGGGGGCATCTACCTGGCTGACCTAACTGAGAAGAGGGTCGTAACAATGATCGTTGAGTACGACGATTCTCTCCTGGGCAAGGAACTAGCGCTCCGATGGATCGCCTCAAATTTGCAGTCCCGCAGCATCTCGGAAACAAAAAAGACTATCCTTAAGGAAATGTCGCAGGAGATGCTCCGCCCCAACGTGTCGCGAATGAAGATGCCGGAGCTACAAACCAAGCTTGTCGATGCCTGCGAAGGCTTGAGTGAATTCTTGAGTCCTTTGAAACCTAGAGTAGATAAGGATACAGCTCAAAGAATTATTGACTTGGGAGGCCTTGTTGCCAAGTATGAGGTTCTACCTCAGCACGCGTGGGGCACGATGAACTTGCATTTCCCTGTTAAATGGGTTCACGACATCAAGATGGGAGAGCACCTGAATGATGGCAAGATATCCGGAGCGCGGTCGGGTAACTCGATGGCCAGAGCTTTGGCCCGCAAAGCGGTGAACCTCCCCAGGAAGCAGCGATGAGGCAATGCAAGAGATGCCCTCGGAGAATAGAGATCTAGGCGGCATTTATCGAGCTGTACTCTCCATTAGCTTACTCTGAGACTCCTCATTCGCCGCAGATTGTTCGTTGGCGAATTTTCTGCGGCGAATCCATGGTGGGCACGCCACTCGGTTCTCCTTAGCGCAGGTTTGCCCAATACAAAGGCTCGAACGATCCCCGGCACCCATTCTTTTGCCCCTTATGGCCGCACCCTTACTTCCCGATGAAATCGGGGATGGCGCGGCCCATGTTGTGGAGAGTGAAGGAGTAGATGTCTCCCACGCGTTCCAAGGTTTTGCGGATCGGGGTGCCGGCGCCGTGTCCGGCGGAGCTTTCGATGCGGATGTAGACCGGATTCGGCCCCGCTTGGGAGGCATGGAGCCTGGCCGCGTACTTGAACGAGTGCGCAGGCACGACGCGATCATCGGTGTCGGCGGTGAGAACGAGCGTTGCGGGGTAGTGGCTGCCCGGAATCAGGTTGTGATACGGCGAAATACGCAGAAGCGAGAAGAACTCGTCTTGATTCTGCGGGGAGCCGTAGTCGCCTTCCCAGGCCTTGCCGATGGTGAATTGGTTGAACCGGAGCATGTCCATCACGCCGACCTCGGGGACGCAGACGCCGAAGAGATCGGGCCGCTGGTTCATCACCACACCAATCAGGAGCCCTCCGTTCGAGCCGCCATTGACCATGAGGCGTTTGTTGCTGGTGTATTTGTTGCTGATCAGCCACTCTGCGCAAGCAATGAAGTCATCGTAAGCGTTTTGACGCCGGATTTTAATCGCAGATTCGTGCCACGATTTGCCGTACTCATTGCCGCCGCGGATGCAGGCGACGGCATAGACCCCGCCCATATCCATCCAGACGGTGCGGCTGCTGCTGAACCAGGGGCTTTGACCAGAGGCGAATCCTCCGTAGCCGTAGAGGATGGTGGGGTTGTCGCCGGTGAGATGGAGACCCTTTTTGTGAACCAAGAACATCGGAACTTTGGTGCCATCGTTCGAGGTCACGAAGACCTGGGAGGCTTCGTACTTGGTGTTGTCGAACGGCATCTTGAGCTCGCGGAAGACCTCGGATTTGCCGGTTCGGACATCGTATTTGTAGAGGGTAGCCGGGGTGACGAAGTCGGAGTAGCTGTAATACGTGGTCGGGTCATCCGGGAGCCCGCTCCACCCTGAGACAGAGCCGAGTCCGGGGAGCTTGACTTCCGCCTTTCCGGTGCCATCTGGGTTCAAGCGATAGACCTTACTGTGGGCGTCCTGGGAATACTGGACGAAGAGCTTGCCCCCCACGACGTTCGCCGATTCGAGGTTCTCCTTTTGCTCAGCCAGGATCTCGACGGGAGCCGATCGGCCCTTGATCGGAGCCTTGATGATGCGCCCATTCGGGGCGTCTTTGCTGGTTTGAATCCAGACAAAGTCGCCCTCGCGGTGGATGGGAGAATAGTTACCATCGGCGGCATCGAACATCTTGATGATCGGGGCATCGGCGACGGTGAGATCTTTGATGTAGAGTCGGTTGTTGGTGGAACCAGGATCGTCGGCATAGATGAAGAGCGCGGTGCGCCTGGCATCCATGATCGGGAAGAGGAAGCGATCGGGATGCTCTTTGTCCTCGTAAATCAGCACGTCTTGGGTTTGCGGAGTTCCGAATTTGTGGAACCAGATGGAGGCAGCGTTGGTGGCTGCGGTGAATTCTTGCCCCTCTTTGGGCTCGGGGAATCGCAGATAGTAGAGCCCGCTTCCATCGGCGTTGAGCACGCCTCCGCCGAACTTAGAGAACTTGACCGACTCTGATTTGTCCTTCAGGGTATCGACATCGCGGGCGCGCCACTCGATCCAGTCGGATCCGGCCACAGAGACTCCGTAGAGGAAGGTTTTGCCGTCAAGGCTGAGGTCGGTGGCACTGAGAGCGACGGTGCCATCTTCGCTCAGAGTATTGGGATCCAGGAGGATACGCGGCTCTTTCCCCGGGCCATCGGAGACATAGATGACATCTTGGTTTTGGAGACCGGAGTTGTAGGTGTAAATCGTCCGGGCACCTCGGGCGGTGGGAGCGGAGTACCGCTCGAAGTTCACTCGCTTCATGAGCTCGTTCACGACGCGTTCACGGCCTGGAATGGAGTTCATGTAGGCATTCGTGGCGGTGTTCTGGGCATCGGCCCATGCGCGAACTTCCGGTGTTGAGATCGGGGCTTCGAGCCATCTGTAGGGATCGCGGATGGTGATGCCGTGGTAGGTGTCGGTGTGATCCACCGTTTTGGTCACCGGGGGTTGGGGGGCGTTCATGGCGGTGAGAAGGGAGAGGGCGAGTGCAGTCGAGATGGCCATCATCGAGTTTTGCCTGTGCCGGATGTCTTACCCGGAATCGAGGGTCGAATGCGGCGCAAGAGGTTTTGGTCACCTTGCGGTAATGCGTGATGCACGCAGATCTGGTTAACAGAAAATTGTTGGAATTACTGGCAAGTTCCGCTACACTTGTTGAAAGGGATCACTATGCTCACCACTCTCGCTGCGGCGATCATTTTTTCTGCTCAATCTCAGGCATCGCTGGATCAGAAAGCGGATTTCAAGTACCCAACGCTCACCCTCCCCGTTCTGGGGCAGCAGCTCGCGGCGCGCGGAGGGGTGCCAATTCAGGTGACTCCCGAGCTGGAGAAGCTCTCGGTGTATGTGAACGTGAAGGGAAAGTCGGTACGTGAGGTGCTGGATCTCATCGCCTACGCCACAACCACGGAGTGGGTGGAAGCGAATGGGGTCATTTCGATTCGCCGAACCCCGGTTCAGAAGGCGGCGGAGGAAAAGAGATTTCTGCAGAATCGCTTGGAGGCGGCCCGAAAGTTCCTGGCGGAAAACCGACCTCAGCAAATCACCGCCGAGACAATGGCCAAGGCCATGAAAGAGGCGGCGGAAATCGCGGGGAAGATGGAGCAGACATGGGATTACGCGATTTACGCGAAACTCCAACAACTCGATGCATATGCCCCCGCTCAGGTGGTCGGTCAAGAGTTCATTGATGCGTGGGGGATTGAAAATCTGTTGACCTTGAAGAAAGGCGAGCGGATTGTGTTCTCATCTCAGCCCACTCGGCTTCAGCGGCCTCTGCCGGCGCGGATGCAAGGAGCTGTCTCGCGGTTTAATGGTCTGCGAGCAATGGCAGATCAAGCCGAGCAAGCCGCGAATTTGCAGAATGTCGAAGCGCGTTACTACTCATCGCTCTTGAACCGGGGCAACTTTGATCCCGATGCTCCTCCACGGACGGTAGCGAGTATCCACGTTGTGGTCTCGGCTGGCGAATATGAGGCGATGGGTGGTCGGCTTGAGGTGAAAGGCTACGACGCCGAGGGCAATATCGTCGAGCAGAGCAACGTGGATGCCGGGATGGGCGGTTTCCCTGGCCAAGAGCCGAATCTCGAGGATCTGAAGGAGTTCACGGAACTGGTGACCCTTTCCCAAGACGTGGCGGATCGGAGCGTTTTGATGAACAAGCTTTTCCAGCGAAAGCTTGACGCTGCAGATCGGGCGAGACTTTTGCCAATGCTGGCCGAAGGTCGCTTGATGAAGAATCAGCCGAGTGTTATCAGCGAAGTTCTGGATCACTGGGTCAGCAAAAAGGGCGACTTGGTGATGGAAGCTCCAAACTCGTTTTTCCCTGCTCAAGAGGTGCAGATGGATCCGAAGCAGATCCTTGGTTTCGTGCTTGATGCACGATCCACCGCGTTGGAAAACCGAGGGGGAACTACGGTTGGACGGGCTCAGACATCGCTCTATCGCGAGGCCATGTGGATGGATGACGGCTCGCTCGCGCTCATCGCCCGTGCGATTTTGGAAAAGGGCAAGATCGACTTTGAAGACATGGCGGATATCGCGGCGCAGTCGGAGAGTGACCAAGCGATGATACAAATGGCGACCTTTGCGACCGCTCTGATGGGCAGTAGCGAGGCCCTGCCTTATAGTTGGCAAGGCGGTCTGGCCTTGCGGGCTTACGGCATGCTTTCCCGCGCTGAACGCAAGCGCGTGCGGGAAACCGGCATGGAGTGGAACATGAATGCGCTGCCCGCGAAGTTGCGGATTGTGGTCGAAAAGGAACTCGCGAAGGGCGAAATCTACCCAGGAAGTTCGGGCTGGGAATCGGATACTGATTGGGAAACTCAAGGGCAAAACGCGCAAGAGTACGAGTACGTCAACCAGTACGAGCAGGAGCCGACGGTGTTCCTGACTTTGGCGAAAGCTCAACCGGTGGTCTTCAGGCTTTCCATGAGCTCGGCTCCGAGGATCTTGGCGAATACGGTTTACCAGGGCCAGTACAGCAGCGTGCAATGGCAACTGCCCAAGCAGATTGGGCAACGGATGGCGATGCAAGAGCTTGCCCAGAAGCAGGGTCAGGAATACGGGAGCAACGAGCCGACGACCTATGCCGAAGTGACCAAGGGTGAACTGGTGGCCGGATTCATGTTCGGCAAGCTCAGTCCGGCCAAGGTGACTTACTCCTACGTGAAGGATGAGAAGTTCAAGTTCGTGCCGATGACGGGTCTCTCGAAAGAAACGCAGGCGACGATTCAGGCGGCCTACAAAAAGGCACTGGAAGACTACAAGGACGTCACCTTCGGCGGCCCAGGCGGAGGTGCCCCGCCACCACCGCCGCCAAGCCCTTAGGTTTGATCCCTATCAATTCGTTAGGCTTTCGGACAGCTTCGCGTGAATCTGTCCCATCTCTGGCGTGGCTGAGTAAGTCTTCACGCAGAAAACCTCAAACATTCCCCTAAGGTTCTCCCGGGGGCGGCCCGATAAATTTACGTGGGTCACCCCTGACCGGAGAAGGATAATCGATGTACGAACAGTACTGGGGACTGAATGAACCGCCGTTTACGCTAACGCCCGATCCGCGTTTTCTGTACATGAGCCGCGCCCACGAGGACGCGCTCATGATGCTGCATTACGCGATCACCCGAAACAAGGGCGCGGCGATGCTGTGCGGAGAAATCGGACTCGGAAAAACCACGATCAGCCGAAAGCTGCTTGAAATGCTCGACCCGGTGCAATACCGGATCGTTCTGATTGTCAACCCAATTTTGACGCCGACCCAGATGCTTCAGGAGATCCTGACGCAGCTGGATAT
The DNA here is from genome assembly GCA_943371575.1 of Methyloversatilis discipulorum. Taxonomy (GTDB): domain Bacteria; phylum Armatimonadota; class Fimbriimonadia; order Fimbriimonadales; family Fimbriimonadaceae; genus UphvI-Ar2. The sequence continues at coordinate 540,806 of CALRVI020000001.1, forward strand.
CGAGTGCGCGTCTCGCAACCGGCAGGTGCTGGTTCAGCGACTCCACTTGGCCTTGGTTGAGAACTACGACCGTGGCCGCCGGGTGGTGCTGATGATTGACGAAGCGCACCTCATTCGGTCGGCGAATTCGTTTGAAGAGCTTCGTTTGCTCCTCAACTGCCAAATGAACGATCAGTTTCTGATCAGCCTTATCCTTCTCGGGCAGACCGAATTGATTCCGAAGATCAAGAAAGTTCCGGCTCTGGAGCAGCGCCTTGCGGTGCGTCACCAGATCAAACCGCTGGACATTTTGGAGACGGGCGAGCTGATTTTGCACCGACTCCGCGTGGCGGGTTATACGGGTGAACACAGTCCCTTCACTCCGGAAGCCATCCACCACATTCACAAGCTTTCCGGCGGTGCTCCGCGGGTGGTCATCCAGCTGGCGGACAACGCGATGCTGATGGCAATGGCCCGAGGCGAGAGGTCGGTTGACGGATTCCTAATCCACGAGATTGCCGAGGAGTTCGGGGGAGCAGCAGCATGAACTTGGCCGACGCTCTGCGACGCGTTCAATCTGACCCGGCGGCGGCTGCCGCACTGGGAACGACTCCGGCTCAGCCGCAAGCTGCGCCTCAGCCCGCTCCGCAGTACGTCGCTCCCGAACCGCCGGCCACTCCTCAATTGACCGCTCAACCCAGCACGTCGCCCGCTCCCGAGCCTGCGAGTCCGTATGTTGCCGGTGGCAACGTGATCCGATTGGAACTGTTCCTTTCGGCGGAGCAGATGTCGGGGTTGTTCAAGGCGATCATGGCGGGTCAGCACACAGTCATGACCGCTCGCGAAGCCGCATCTTATCTGCGGGTGAGCAAAGAGACATTGATGAAGTACGCCGAGGAAGGCGATATCCCGGGCATCGTGATCGATGGTCGGTGGCGCTTCCCCAAGGCAAACCTGGACGAATGGCTATCGCTTCAGCGATACGCCCAAGAGGAGGCAGAGGATGCAGCTTAACCCGTTTAAGAAACCGAGCTTTGTCGGAGTGGATATCGGGCACAAAACGATCACCCTGGTGCAGATCGACAAGGTCGGCAACAGTGGCTGGAAGATCACACGTGCCGGTAGCGTTCCGACTCCCACCGACAGCATCAAGGACGGCGTTGTCGCCGAGCCGGATGTGGTCGGTATTGCCATCAAGCAAGGCCTGAAAGACCTGAGAATCACTGCGAGTGCGGCGATTGTGGGTGTTTCGGGCGGCTCGGTCATTGTCCGAACGGTTCGCGTTCCGCAGATGAACGAGCTGATGCTCCGCAAGTCGATCAAGTACGAAGCGGGTCGCTATGTGCCGAGTTCGATTGAAGACAGCTTCATCGAGTTCGAGATCATGGGCGAGGCTCCGGACAATCAGATGGACGTGCTCATCGTGGCGGCTCCGCGAGAAATCGTGCTGAGTCGCGTTCAGGCGTTGGAGCGTGCGGGATTGGAAGTCGATGTGGTGGACGTGGAAGCGTTCGCGATGTATCGCAGCTTGGTCGAGTCGGACGAGACCTCGATTCTCCATCAGATGACGATGGCGATGGTGGACATCGGATCGACGACGACCACGGTCAGTGTGGTGAGCAAGGGAACGTTTGCGATGACGCGAACGATTCCTCAGGCAGGACAAACCTGGACAGATGCTTTGAAGGCGTACTTCAAGCTGACCGACGAGCAAGCCGAGACGGGCAAGGCGCAGTTGAATCTGGCGCCCTTGACCACGGATCAGGTGCTGGATAACCAGCCTCTGCGCGTGCTTCAACCGCACGTGGATGACTTGATTCGTGAGATTCGACGCTCGCTGAATTACTTCCAGGCGCAGCAGACCGAGAGTGGTCAGCAGAACCCGGTGACTCACCTGGTGGTCTCGGGCGGCGGCGCAAAGCTGGCCGGCCTGGGCGAGTATCTGAGCCATAAGCTCGGGATTCAGGTGTTCTGCATCGGCGTTCTGGACAACCCGAAGTTCACCTACCTCGGCACAGAAGAAGTCGGCAACGGCATTGACCTCGCGGTGGCCAGTGGTCTCGCGATGCGCGCGTTTGCCAAGGCGGGATAAAGGAGAAGACGATGCCAACGATTAACTTAATCAAGGAGCAACGGCTCGAAGCGCGAGCAGTGCAGCGCAAGCTGCAGATCGCGATGATGTCGACGATGGGCGTCGGCGCGTTGAGCTTGCTTGCCACCACCTTCTTCCTCTTCGATGCCACCCGCCTGAACCTTCAGGCCTCGGCGTTGGAGCAAAAGAAGGCAGAGCTTGAGCCGATTTTGGCCGAGCTCCAGGCGAATACCGATGAGATCGAGAAGCTGAAGCCGCGTCTGGAGACGCTGGAAAAGGCAACGAAGGAATCGGAGCGCTGGGAGCGGGTTCTGACTCACCTCACGCTGAATACGCCGCAACAAACGTGGCTGAGCAGCGTGAAGGCATTCAAGCAAGACGCCACCACCCCGATGGTTTTGACCTTCAACGGAGTGAGCCTGACGCAAGAGTCCGTCGGTGAGTTCCAGCTTCGGCTGGAGCAAGCAGCGGACCTCGAGAATGCGACGCTCAAGTTCACTCAGCCTAAGTTCTCCGACAAGGGTCGCCAGTTCGAGTTTGAAATCTCGGCAGATCTGGTCGGGACGAAGGAGGAAGCGGAGGTCGCTCAGGAGGTGCAAACCCCATGAAGAACAACGATTCGATGAAGTCGGTTCTGTTGATGGCCCTGGCGGTCATTCTTGTCGGCGGCGGCTTTGTCTACTGGCAGTACGGCAACCGATCAGCGGCGCAAGCCAAGGTTGACCAACTGACGGCGGAGCTTCCAGATGCCGAACAGGTTCAGAACGATCTCCAAACATCGCAAACCGAGTTGGAAGATTATCGACTCCGCCTGACTCACCTCGAAAAGAGCCTTCCGAACACGGCCTACGTGCCGACGTTGCTGAAGGAACTGGAAGCGGTTGGTCAGGAGAACTACCTGCAGATCACGGGTGTCCGCCCGGTCTTTGCTCAGCCGGGAACGGAAGAGGAAGACACGGATGCGAGCTACCAAAAGCTGCAAATCGATATCACGGGCCAGGGCACGTATCGCTCGGTCATGGATGTCGTGGCGGCCCTGCGAGTCTTCCCCAAGATTCTGTCGATTGAAACGGTGGCTCTTCAGCCTCGCCAAGACATGCAGTCGAAGGGTCGTGAGCTTGACGCCACGATTCGCCTGACCGCTTTTGTCTTCAAGGAGAAGCTGGACATTGGCGACTTGCCGACTGATCCGAATGCGGAAGGTGGCATGACTTCGCCAGACGGAACCACAGCCCCGGCTCCTTCGGCGACGGAGAGCGCTTCGGCACAGCCGAAGACTCAGACGGCGTCGCTCCAGGGCACCCCGACGGGAGGTTCATTGTGAATCAAGACAAGAAGAAATTGGCGATTCTCGGCGTTCTCGCCGTGGTCGTGTTGGGCATTGGTGCCTTCACGATGATGGGCGGATCTCCGGCTCCGGCACCTGTGGTCGAGACGACCTCAACCGAAGATGCTTCGGCGGGAACGGAAGGCACCGCTGAGGGCGGCGAGGTTCTGTCGGAAGACGGCACGGTCGTTGCCGAGATGGTTCCGGTGCTCGATCCGGTCACGGGTGAGCCAGTGATTGATCCGGAGACGGGCGAACCGAAAATGGAGCCCAAGAAGGATCCGAACAACTTGCTCGCGATGGTGGAATTACCACAACGCGATCCGTTCGCACCTCCGGCAGGCGCAGTCTTGGACAATGCTCCTCCGCCAGCTCCGGCTCCGGTTGAGCCTCCGCGACGCGAGCCAGAACCGGCTCGTCCGGCGGGGAATCCGGATGGCTATGCCCCGATGGCTCCTCCGGCGATGCCGGGCAGCCTGGCCGGCGGCCCGATTGGTGGGGGCGACAGTGCTCCTGCACTGACTCCTCAAGTTCCGCGCTACCGCATCAAGGGCGTGGTGATTGGGGCAAGGCCGCTTGCGGTCTTCGAAGATTCTGACGGCAATCAAAAACTGGTCGGCCTCGGCGGATCAGTGGATGGTGAAACGACGGTGACAGGCATTGAGAAAGGCCGCGTCACGGTCAAGACAAACGGCAAGGAGAAAGTCCTTGTTCTGGAAGAGGAAGCACGCAATGACTAACACACTCAAATGGGGTCTGTTCTTGGGGATGGTCGGCACCGCCGCCTTTGCTCAAGCGGATTCCGCTATCCGTTCGGTGACACACAAGTCGCTTACCGACGGCCGACAAGAGGTCATCGTGCGGGGGGACAACTTGGCAGCGCCCAAGGTCATCCGCGTGGTGAGCAAATCCTCGTATATCCTTGAGTTCGATGCCAATTTGCGCACGGATCGCGGATCGGTTCAGGTGAATCGATCGGGCGTTTCGACGGTGCAATATGGTTGGTATTCGGCACGACCGCCCAAGGTTCGAGTGGCACTGCGTCTGACGCAAGACATCACTCCGGAACTGGGCAAGCGGGGCGACGACTGGATCATCACGTTTGGCGTGGCGACTCCGGTGGTCACAAAGGCTCCGGCTCCGACGGCCAAGCCGGTGGTAAAGCCGACGGCTCAACCCTTGCCGGTGAAGACCGATGGGGCGCCTGCTCTTGCCTACACCAACGACGCTCTTCCGCTTCCAGGCGAACCTGGCTCGGCAGATGCTCGGGTGAAGATGGAAGAGATGAAGGGTCGCTCGCGATCCACCTCGGCTTCGGAAGGTCGATTCGATTCTTCGATCTGGGGCGATGCTCCGATGGCGTCTTCAACGACCACGGTGCGTGAAGTCCAGAAAGTGAAGAGCGAGACGGCTCTGAGCCCGGTGCCAACCGCGGCGACGAAGGTTGTTTCGAATACGGTGACCGCGACTCAGGAAGCGGCTCCCTCTCCGGCCCCGACGGCGGCAGGCATGGCTCAAATGGTCAGCCTGGACTTCGTCGGCACGGACATCATCCAGATTCTCAAGGCGCTCTCGATTCAGTCGAACGTTAACATCGTGGCTTCTCCTGAAGTCAGCCCGGCGGACAAGCCGGTGAAGTTGACCGTCTCTCTGAACCGCGTGAGCCTCGACGATGCTCTCAGCTACATCACGGCGATCTCCGGTCTTCGCTATGCTCGCGTCGGCAACACGTATATCGTGACCCCGGCGGCGAACTTCAGCGAGGCCATGCGATCGGTGATGGAGCGCACGGGCAACAAGTACGACACGCGAGTGGTCAACCTGATCAGCGGTCAAGCCGAGAAGATTCGCGAAGCGGCGCTCAAGGCGATGGCTCCGGCGGGTCGGAATGGCTACTACGAGATCATCATTCCGACCGCAGGCAGCCTGCCTGGTCTGAATGTGACTCCGAATGCGACCGGTCAGGCGCAGGATGGCGGCGCGGCTCCTCAAACGGCTCCCGCTCCGGCACCGGCTCAAGCTTCGGGACGAACCTACTACCTGATGATCGTGGGCGATGCCACGCGACTCAACGAGGTGGAAACTTACATCCGCGATCTTGATCGCCAAATCAGCCAATCCGGCGCGCTCAACCGTGTCGATGACCTGGCGACGGTGGTGATTCCGGTTCAAAGCGGCGAGACGGGACGAATCCGCACGATGCTGGATCGACTGATTGTCGAGCATCCGCGTGCGGCTGAATTCACGATCAATGAGAGCATTCTCGAAGGTGCCGCCAAGGGCGATGTCCAAACCATGACCCTGCTCATGATTGGCCCCAAGGAGGAAGTGCGCCGACTCGAGAGCTTCGCCAAGGCTCTGGACAAGGAACTCTGCGCCGTGATCGGCAAGAGCTACGAAGCCGACCTGGCTGGTCTGGAAAAGGTGTTCGAAGTCGTCGAGCTGATGTACGTCGAGCCGAGCCTCGTGGAACTTGATCTCAAGACTCGCTTCAAGGGCGTTCAGTTCAGTCTGATGCCGGATGCGGTTACCCCGGGAATCACGGGCAAGACCTCCAGCAGCGAGAGCAACACCGGAGCGACTGGCGAAGGTGCTGGCGGCGAAGGAGCAGCGGGCGACGGCGGCCAAGAGCAAAGCGGTCAAAGCACCTCCGAGGAGCGAACGATCACGGGTCGCGAACCGATGCGAATCGTCCTCCGTGGCACTAAGACTCAGATCGATGAAGCCAAGCGCTACATCGCACTCATCGACGTAGCTCCGAAGCAGATTGCTCTGGAACTGCGGGTGATGGAACTGACGAAGGAAGAAGCTCTTCGCATCGGTATCGACTGGAACGCGATCACGGGTGGTCGTCTCTCGCCGATCCGTGTGAACCAAGGCCTGGGTGATCAGCCGGCAACCTCTGGCACGATCAGCGGTGGCTATGAGTTCGATCCGAACAACAGTGTCAACTTCCTGGCGACGCTGGACAAGCTCAACTCGGGCCGCAATCTGATTGCTCGCCCCAACGCCCTGGTCAGCGACGGCCGCGAGACGAACCTGTTCGTCGGCGACACCGTCCGCTACATCAAGACGATCCAGTCGACTCAGAACGGTACGACGGTTGAAACCGACGAGGTTCAGGTCGGCGTGACGTTCAATATCAAGGCACGCGTGGGTGGCAGTGGTCAGATCGCGCTCAGCCTGGATCAAAACTTCAGCATCCTCACGGGCTTCACGCCGGTGCCGGGTGGTGGTCAGCTTCCGCAAACCAGCGACCGTCTGACGAACATGTTCGTGAACATGCAAAGCGGCGAAACGATGGCCATCGGTGGTCTGATCCTCGACCAGGATCGCAAGCGATTCAACGGAATCCCGCTTCTGAAGGATCTGCCGATTATCGGCCAACTCTTCAGCCGCACGGACAACCAGCGCGTCCGCACCGAGATCGTGTTCTTCCTGACCGCGAATCTGGTGGATGCGACGAACCGCAGCAACGCGGCCAGCCCTGGCACGGCATCGAATCGGGTCCCGGATCCGCTCGGTGACTACCAGCGCGACCGTGCGCCGAAGGGCAAGAAGGACGACCGGGCTCTCCGGTAAGTGCAACCCCTTCCTCTTCCGAGGGAACTGGCCCGCTTGAGCAATCAAGCGGGCCAGTGTTCGTTTAAGGTGGAAGGGTCAGGATCGACCGAGCTGGTGTCCAGCTGAGGTGAGGGTGACTCGCTGGTCGTTTTCCTTGAGGAGACCGCGTCGCGAGGCTTCCTCGACGACATCGCGTGTCCACTGGGGAGTCCAGCCTAGTTCGCGGATGAGGTGGCTGAGCTGCGATTCCTCAGCCTCTCGGCTGGTGTTGGCGTGAAGGGAGAGGTGGATCACGAGGGCTTCGATCGCGTGGTTGAGCTTTGTGGTTCGTTGGGCTTGGGCTTGCCATAGGACTCCTCGTCTCGGTGCGGTGAGGCTTGCGCTGACAAAGGCCACGCCCAGGACGGTCGCGATGAGCCCGCTGATGCTGACATCAAAGAGGACAGCCAACGCGGTGCCGAGCAGGCTCGATCCCACGCCGATGGCAGCAGAAAGCCGAAGCATCTGAGGATAGGAATCGGTGTAGAGCCTCGCGATGGCGGCCGGAGCCACGAGCAGAGCTACTGCGAGCACCGCGCCGATGGCGGTGAACGCGGCAACACTCGTGATGCTGACGATGGCCATTAGACTGAAGTGGAGAAGATCCGGATTGAATCCAGCGAGCTTGGCGAGCGCGGGATCGAAGGTGGCAAGACGGAGCTCCTTGCCCAAGATCTTGAGAAAGAGGGCATTGAGGGCAAGGGCGAATACGAGGAGCCAGATGGATTGCGGCCCAAGATTGAGATTCGCGACTCTCCAGGTATCGAACGGAGCGAGCGTGAGGTCTCCAAACAGGACGGCATCAGTGTCGAGGTGGATGTTTCCGTAGCTCGCGGAAATCCAGAGCACCCCGAGGGCGAACATCGTAGGAAAGACGAGGCCGATAGCGGCGTCCTGCTTGATGCCCCGGGATCGGGACAGGGTCTCGACAGCGAGCACGGTCAGGAGCCCGGCGAGCACGGCTCCGACAAACGCCGGCCCAAGAGAGGGGCCTCCGGCGAGCAGGAATCCGGCGACCAGTCCGGGCAAGACACTGTGGCTGATCGCATCCGCGAGCATGGCAATGCGCCTAAGGACGAGGAACACTCCAGCGAGGGCACAGGTGAGCCCGGCGAGAGCCGCGATCAGGAAGACCAGGGCCAGCGGGCTCATGCCGTGCCTCCTTTCGCTGATTTACTGGTTCGGAGTCTTCGCGGAATGACCCCCAGCGCGGTGCCAAAGAGCACCGAGAAAATGGCACCAAGGGCCAGGATGACGACGATCATCGGGCCGGTCGGGGTGTTGTCTCTCTGGATCGAGAAGATGCTTCCGGCCAGGGCTCCGGCTCCCCCGACGAGTGCGGAGAGAGCGATCATGAGGGAAAGTCTTTGCGTCCACTGCCGGGCGATCACGGCGGGGGCCACGATGAGGGCCGAAACGAGAATCACGCCCACGCTTGAGATACTGAGAGCGATCACCAGGATCATGAGCGCGGTCTGGATGAGTTCCACCCGCTCTGGCTTGAGGCCGGAGAGTCGGGCAAGGGTGGGGTCGAATGTGAGCACTTTGAGGCTGGGGGTGAGCGCGAGGGTTCCCGCGAGCGCGATCGCCCCGAGGATCGCCATGAGGACAACTTGCTCTTGCGTGAGCCCGGCCACTTGCCCAAACAGGTACTTATCGAGCCCCGCTTGGTTGGCGGTTGGGCTCTTCTGAACGATGCTCAGGAGCACGGCTCCGAGGCCGAAGAAACTTGTGAGGGTGACGGCAAAGCAGGTGTTCAGGTCCGTGGGGGTGCGCTTGCTGAGCCATGTCGCAAGAGAGACGGCGGCAATTCCGGTGAGGGCTGCACCCAACATGAGGAGGGCTGGGTTCCTTGATTCGGTGAGGAGGAAGGCGAGGGCGACACCTGGGAGGGTCGCGTGGGCGAGGAGGTCGCCGACGAGGCTCTGGCGGCGCAAGACCGCGAAGACTCCAAGCACGCCGCAACAGATCCCCAGAATGAGGGTTCCGAGGAGGATCGTTCGGGTGGTGTAGTCGGTGAGGAGGGTTACCATGCGACCTCCCTCTTGGCTCGAGACTTGGCACGGGATCCCTCCAGGGTCGGGAAGGGGTTTGTTGTGGATCTCAGTTGGGTGGTTCGCTGCCCCTCCCGGCCATTGGCCACCCTCCCCGAGGCAAGCTCGGAGAGGGCGTCGATTGGGAGTTTGTGGTGGCTGGCTCGGGTTTGTCTAGCTCGAGGGTGCCCCGATCCCTTGAGGGTCGGGATCCGTGTTGCGGCAGACTGGAGTTGGGTGGTGAGTGGCCCCTCCCGGCCTTCGGCCACCCTCCCCGGGGCGAGCTCGGAGAGGGCGTCGATTGAGGGGCACCCAGAAGTTTTTGCCTCCCGACTCATGAGGGGAGAGGGGCAATCGCGGTCGATCACAAATCCGACTCCCGACGGGCGATTTGGGCGAGGGTGCCGCCGTAGGTGGCGCGGAGGTGCGGTTCGCTGAAGACTTCGTCGACCGGGCCATGGGCGATGAGGCGGGTGTTGAGAAGTGTGACCTCGTCAAAAATCAATGGCACCGAATCGAGGTCGTGGTGCACGGCGATGACAGCTTTGCCCGCATCTCGGAGCAACCGAAAGACCTCAATCATTTTCTGCTCGGTCACGGCATCCACCCCGGTGAACGGTTCGTCGAGGATCGTCACGTCGGCTCCCTGAACCAGAGCGCGGGCGAGGAAGGTGCGCTGCTGCTGCCCTCCGCTGAGCTCGTTGATTTGTCGATGGGCGAGATCGGCCATCCCGACTTGCTCCAGGGCCGCCATGGCGCGAGACCTCTCGGCTCCACCGGGGCGGCGGAACCAGCCGAGTGACCCGTAGGTTCCCATGAGAGTGACATCGAGGACGTCGGTCGGAAAATCCCAATCGACGGCACTGCGCTGAGGGACATACGCGACCTTTCCGCGAGCCTGATCCAGAGGTTGTCCAAGGAAAAGCGCGGTGCCGGCCGCGACCGTGATCAACCCCAAGGCAGCTTTCACCAACGTGCTCTTTCCCGCTCCGTTGGGGCCGACCACGGCCGTGAGCGCACCCATCGGCCAATCGAGGTCGATATCCCAGAGGACGGGCTTTTCGGAGTAGGTGACAGTGAGATCGCGGATGCTGACGGCGGTCATTTGAGGGCCTCTGTGATGGTTCGGACGTTATGGCGGATCATCCCCGCGACGGTGCCTTCGGGTGTTCCGGCGGCACCGAGCGCATCGCTGTAGAGTTCGCCTCCGACAACGACCTCATGGCCGCGTGCGCGGACGGCGCGTTGCAGGGCTTCGATCGTCGCGGGACTGACGCTCGATTCGACAAAGATCGCTTTGACTTTTCGCTCGGCAATGAGATCGGCAAGATCGGTCATCGCTTTGGCTCCGGCTTCGGCGGTGGTGTTGATTCCCTGGATGGCATGGACCTCCAGACCAAACGTGCGTCCGAAGTAGGCAAAGGCATCGTGGGCGGTGACGAGGATGCGTTGATCGGCGGGGATGCGGCTGATCTCTTTGCGCAGATCTTCGGTCAGGGCGGTGAATTCTTCCGAGTGATCAAGGGCACGGTCTCGAAAGACTCCGGCGTTAAGAGCATCGTGAGCACCAATCCGTTCCGCGAGGGGCTCTGCTACTTGAGCCCAGAGCACTGGGCTGTGCCAGATGTGGGGGTCAAATTCGCCCTCTTCGGCCTGTAGAAGTTGGCTCGTTGGAATCGCGGCTCCGACCTCAAAGCTTTTATGGGGGAGGTTCTCGAAGATGGACGCCATGCGGCCCTCGAGATGGAGTCCATTGTAGAGGATGAGGTTCGCATCGTTGATGCGCGCGATATCTCGTGCGGTGGGGCGGTAGAGGTGGGGATCGACGCCTGGCCCCATGAGCGCGATGACTTCAACTTGCTCCCCGCCGATGCTCCGGGCAAGATCGGCGATCATGCCGGTGGTGGCGACGATTCGGTATTTCTCTGGACTCTTAAACGGGCTCGGCAGGCACCCGCAGAGCAGGAGCCCGATCAAAACCAGAGCGAGGAGGCGGAGTTGACGCAAAGTTATCCAAGGCTACAAAAGTTAGCCAAGGCTAATTTTAGGCGTTGATGGCGGGTCAGGGCAAGGCCCTGAGTGTTAAAACCCGCAAAAAGTCCCCGGCGGAAATGAAAAACCGCTCCGATCCGGTGGGATCAGAGCGGCGACAGGGCTCTGAGCGTGCTCAGAGCGGTTGAAAATTAGTGGCCTTCGCCTTCCTTGTGGTCGTGACCGTCGGCGGCCTTTTCGGTTCCAGCAGCAGCGGCATCGCCTGCAGCCTTGGCCGCATCACCTGCGGTTTCAGCAGCATCGCCAGCAGCCTTTGCGGCATCGCCAGCAGCTTCGCCTGCGGCAGCAGCGGCATCGCCAGCAGCGGCGCCAGCAGCTTCACCAGCGGCCTTTGCAGCATCGCCAGCAGCTTCGCCTGCATCCTTAGCCGCTTCGCCTGCTTCAGCGGCAGCTTCGCCAGCCTTTGCACCGGCTTCTTCGGTCGCCGTGCTTGCTTCTTGGCAGCCAACGAGGGCGAACGAACCCATCAGGGCAGCCAGAGCCGCCAGAAGGAAGAACTTGTTGGTCTTCATAGTCTTTTCAGTAGTCTCCTGTGTCTATTCCGCAGGGGCCGTCGCGAGCGACGTCCCTAAACGTCACCAGACGACCAAGACAGCACTTTGGGTGCAGTCCCCTCAATTCTTCGGGTGTTTCAGCGGTTTCTCCACTTAAGCGCCCTCAGGATTGAGCCTAATCCCCTGCAACAAATGCGGTTCCTAGTTGGTGCCAGGAATTCCGAAAATTTTGCCGCAGGGGCTCAAAAGGCCTTAGAATCGCAGTGCGTAGCCGAGCTGGCCTGCCGAATTTCCGCCGAGGGCGAGGTTGAATCCGCCGAGACCCACACCAAAAGTGAAGCCAGCCCGTGACTCATAGCCACCGCGGAGGGCGAATCCCTTACTGACGTTCCATTGGGCACCCGCGCGGAACTCCTTGCCGCCCGCTCCATTAAAAACGTCAACGAGGTCGGCAGCCACGTGGAAATTCTTCGGAGCAAGATAGCCCACGCCGAGATTGACCGTCCGCTGATAAGGCTGGATGGTGTCTGTTCCGGGGATACCGTTCGGGGGGGTGCTTTGGAAGGTGGTCTTGGGCTCAAGGAGGTTTTCGATGGTCGCGCCAAAGAACAGACCTTGGGTCTTGCTGGAACTGGCGACAAAGCCAAGATCCAAGCCGAAGCCCGATTCGTCAAGAACATCATTGCCGCCCATTTCTGGTGCGAGGGTGCCGTCGAGATTGTTCTGGATGCTGTTTGCATCGGCGAATCGGTGGCTGTAGTAGCTTCGCACGATTTTCGCTCGGACGCCGACGGAAACATCCGCACTGCCCGCCGTATTGAATCGCTTGCCGTATCCGATCCCGATTTCGTACTGACCCAAACCGTAGGCATCGAGGCGCGAACCGATCGGGACATTGCCAGCTGCGCCGGTGTTGACCCAGTTTTGGAGGGTCGCGTTGGGAAGGCCAGCGACAAGGGCATCGCCATTGAAGTCGATGGCGAGTCCTCCGAAGAAGAGCCCGAGTCCGGCACCGGCTCCGAATTGAATGTTCTCATCGCCAAACTCGCGAGCGATATCGGAAAGCTTGGAGGCATCAATTCCTCCGTTGTTGGCTTCTCCGATCACATCGTTGAGGTCACCCAAACCGATTCCGTCGAGTCGGAAGGAGAATCGCGGGAATTGGAAGCGGAATCCGCTCGGGGCGAGGCCGTAGATCGCGGGGTTGATGCGACCTTGGTTGATGGTGTCGCCGGGAAGCGCCAGGCCGGCTCGTCCCATTCCAGCGTTTGGGCCGGAGCCGATGACCCAGTCAGCCGAGGCAATTCCAGCGGAAGAAACGACGAGAAGCGAGAGGGCGATTCGAAGTGACTGTTGCATAAGTATCCCTACCTTAACGTGTATCGGCGACCCTGTCAATTTTTACAGGTTGCGGTGAGTATTGAACCACGCCCGTGTGAAGGAATGCCATCCAGGTAAAACTAGGAACGCATGCAAAAGCCTGTCGTGATTGTTGGCGCCGGGGTGTCCGGCCTTGTCTGTGCTCGTCGATTGCATCAGGCGGGGATTCCGGTGTTGCTGATTGAGGCCTCCGGGGAGCTTGGCGGACGGATCCGAACGGACGAGATTGATGGATTCCGGTTGGATCGGGGATTCCAGGTTTTCTTTAGCGCGTACCCCAACGCTCGATTGGAGCTGAACTACGACAAGCTGGGCCTGAAGAAGTTTGAACCGGGATGCTTGGTGTGGGATGGCAAGCAACAACGCGAAGTCCATCGAGAGAACATTCTTCAGACGGTTTTCAGTAAGTGGGTGCCGATTCCTGATTTGCTCCGCTTTAACCAGCTCACGATGGATCTGGCGAAGATGTCGGTGGACGAAATTTGGGCCTTGGAGGATCAGTCGATCCGCGACTTCCTCGGCTTGCGGAATGTGAGCAAGGAAGCGATTGAGCGATTCATTGAGCCGTTCTTCGGAGGTGTCTTCCTCGACCGTTCGCTGGAAGGATCGTGCCGTCCGTTTGCGTACTACTGGAAGATGATGAACCAGGGGGACACGACGGTTCCCGCGCTGGGGATGGGTGAGATCACGAAGCAGATCGCGGCAGACTTGCCGGACGGAATCATCCGCCGGAACACGAAGGTCACGGGCTTGGTGAAGAAGGACGAGACGGTGAGCGGCGTGGTGCTGGCCAATGGGGAGAAAATCGACGCGTCACACGTGGTGCTGGCGACGGAGGCTCAAGTGGCTCGCGAACTTTCGGGTGTGCCGATTTCGGTTGAGATGCGCAGTTGCACGACGGTGCATTTCTCGGCGGGAAGCAAGCCGGTGATGGAGCCGATTCTGCTGGTAAATGGCCTGGGTCGAGGAGAAATCAATCACGTAGCCTGCATGACGGCGACTTCCAAGGCTCTCGCCCCGGCGGGGCGCCATCTCATCTCTGCCACCAAGTTGGGCATTCCTCGCACCGATGATGTGACCTTTGCGAAGTCGGCTCGGTATGAGTTGGAATCGTGGTTCCCCAAGAGCGACGTCTCAGGCTGGATTCCGCTGAAAGTTGATCGAATCGAGCATGCCCAGCTTGCTCAGCCGGTTGGATTCCTGGAAAATCGGCCGCCGATGAATCCGTGCGACGGTCTGCTGCTGGCGGGGGAATACGTGACCTTTGTGGGAATTGATGGCGCGATTAAGAGCGGGCAGGATGCGGCGATTGCTGTGCTTCAGCGTGTGAAGGAGCCAGTGACCCAGTGAGAGTCGGGATCGTCGGGGCGGGCGTGGCGGGTCTGGCAGCAGCCAGGACGCTTCGTACGCACGGCATCCCTTCTGTGATTTTCGAGAAGTCTCGTGGACTGGGTGGTCGAGCGGCGACGCGCCGGATGGGCGACTACGTGGTGGATCACGGAGCGACGATTGTCTCTCCGCACGGAGGTGAGCTCGGTCGAGTGATGCAGGAGGAACTGAACACCACCGACCTCATTGCCATCGATCGTCCGATTTATGTGCACAGCCAGGGCCGGGTGACACCTGTCGATCCGGAGCATGGGAAGATCGAGCGGTTTTGCTACCGCCACGGCATGAACACGCTCGGAAAGCTGCTGGCCGAGGGACTTGACGTCCGGTTGGAGACGCGGATCGAGAAACTGGAAAACCCACCGAATGGTGGATTTGGCCTAGGTGGTGAGTTCTTTGATGCGGTGATCCTGACCCCTCCGCTTCCCCAGATTGAGGCGTTGCTCGCGGGAACCAAGCATGCGCGAGCGTTTGACGGCGCGCATTATCGCCAGTGCATCAGTTTCTTACTCGGCTTCAATCGTCCGTTTGAGGCGAACTACCACGCTCTGCTCGATCCGGATCAGTCGGAACCGTTGACCTGGCTGAGTATTGAAACGCTGAAGGTTCCCGGCGCGGTGAGGGCACCGGAGGGGCATACGGCGGTCGTGGCTCAGATGGGTGCGCGGTACAGCCGCTACAGCATGGAGAAATCGGACGAAGAGCTCCTGGCGGAAACCAAACCGGATATCGCTCGAATCATGGGCAAGGAGTTTGCCGAGCCGGTGGTGGCTCAGGTCATGCGCTGGAAATTCAGCCATGTTTCCAACACTTTGAGTTATGAATCGGTGAATCGACCGGGATCGAAGCTGCTGATTGCGGGGGATGGACTGATCGGAGCCAGGCTTCATCAAGCCTATGACACGGGGGTGCGCGCCGCTCACCAATTGGTGGAGGAACGGTCAAAGTGAGACGCCTCATCGCATGCGGAATCGTGATCGGCTGGGCAGGCGTGGCCTTGGCCGGGG
Organism: Methyloversatilis discipulorum; assembly: GCA_943371575.1. Taxonomy (GTDB): domain Bacteria; phylum Armatimonadota; class Fimbriimonadia; order Fimbriimonadales; family Fimbriimonadaceae; genus UphvI-Ar2. The sequence goes on from CALRVI020000001.1 coordinate 556,162, forward strand.
AGGCTGTGCTTGAGGTTGTCACTCAGAGCATGAAAGGGAAGGCGACGATGGTCAACAAGCTCCTTCCCGATGGTTCGAAGTATGTCCGCCTTGGTTTGATTTTGAAGAACGAAAAGGGCGAGTCGGTGAGCGTGCTTCAGGAGTCGACTTATGACAAACGTGGCCGCCCGGTTCGGCACCTGCAGGTCACGAATTTGCAATCGAACAACACGCGCCAATCGGTGGTGGTGACGTTCGATAAGGAAGGGGCGAAGGTGAAAATCGATAACGCCGGGAAGATCGCCAACGAAGCGGTGCCTTACCCGGAGGGCAAGAGGATCGAAGCGACGCCGGAGTTCTGGCTGATTCGAGACAAGGTGAGCCCAGGCGGCGCGAGCACTTACTGGCGATTCGACCTGAATCAGCTGAAATGGGTGGAGACGACCACCACTTATCGCGGGAAGCGCACGATCACGATCGGCGGAAAACCGATTGAGGCGCATCTGGTGACATTTGGAGAATCGCGGGCCTACTTGGATGACTCCGGGGACCCTTGGAAGATTGAATCAGCGGGCGGATCCATGACCCGCGAGGTGAAGTAAATGAGTGCTATTCGAGTGGTAGTCAGCGGCGCGGTGGGGCGCATGGGGCAGGCAGTGGTCCGAGCGGTGAGCGCGGCGGGCGACGTGGAACTGGTCGGGGCGTATGATCGATCGAGCGACTTCGCCAGTACCGGCGCCTTGCTCGGAGCCGGCGTGACGGATGTCGCGATCACGAACAAACTCGGGGCTCTGCTCGATGAGGTGGAGGCGGATGTGCTGGTGGACTTCACGCACTTGAGTGGCGCGGCGGATCATGCCTTGAGCGCGATGAAGCGAAAAGTTGCTCCGATCATTGGTACAAGCGGACTTGGACGCGAAGACGTGCGGGCGATTCAGATGGGCACGGAAGATTTCCATACCCCTGCGTTGATCGCCCCTAACTTTGCGATTGGCGCCGTGCTGCTGACCAAGTTTGCCGAGATGTCGGCCAAGTATTTCCCGGCGGCTGAGGTGATTGAACTTCATCATGCGGGCAAACTCGACGCTCCCAGCGGCACGGCGAGCCACACCGCAGAACTCATCGCAGCCGCACGAACGAGCGAGCCAGAACTCCCCCGCCAAGCGGTTGAAAAGGTCGCCGGTGCGCGCGGAGGCAAGGTGAAGAATGTGCCCGTTCACTCGGTGCGATTGCCCGGATTCGTGGCTTCCCAGGAAGTGATTTTCGGAGGAGCCGGTGAGCGCCTGACGCTCCGTCACGATTCATTGGATCGTGAGAGCTTCATGCCCGGCGTTCTCCTCGCCATTCGAGAGGTTCGGAGTTTGACAGGGCTGACCGTGGGGCTGGAGCACTTACTGCTGCGCTGAGCTGGCAAGCTCAGAAATCAGCGGCTCGCCGCTTGGCCTCTTCTAGGGGCGGGCAGTTGAGAGCCTTACGCATGGCGTCGGTTGTTCCGTCTTCGTCGACCGGGGTCATTTCGAACACCATTTTTTCGCCGGGTTTGTGGTTGGCGGGATCCTTCTGCCGGTACTGGGTGCCGAACCGTTGGTTTTCGCCCATAGAGACCAAGAGCCGATCCCAGCTCGCTGCGCTCAACCATTTGGCGGATCTGCTTCCCATGCTGGCGCCGATCCAGGCCAGTTCGTGGGCGAGCTTGTAGCCCTGCTTGTCCATCGCATGCTGAAACACCATCGCTGCGTGGAAGTAGTCTTGGCCAGTAACGACTTCGCCGCGCTTGAGCATGGCTTTCACTTCATCCTGTCGTTGTCTATCGCGAGCGGAGACTTTCTCCCAGTCCAGATTTTCGATGGGGCCTTGTCGATCAGCTTGATCTTGCTTGTAGATTTCCGCGAGTCGAGCGTTGTCAAGAGTAGGTGCAGCGGTCTGGCCATCCTGATTCGAAGCCTTGCCCAGTCCAAAGGCGACCGGGAGAAGGAGCAAGGAGAGCGCGAAGGGCGATGCCGACAACTTCATGGGAGAAGATACGGAACGACCCTCGCGTTGAGTTTCCTCATCCCGTGCTCTGCATGGCGGCAGCAAGCCCGGCAATCGTTTGAAGAACCGCCTGTCGGGACTCGGTCTCCCCGCTTCGATATCGTCGGATCAAGCTGACCTGCAGCATGTTGAGGCAGAGGGTGAGTGGGTTCCGAAACTCGACGGTTCGGCGCACCGTTGTGGCCCCGGTCATGAGGTCTGGTTTGCCGAGAATCTGGAGTAGCAGAGCTCGGGTGCGCTCATATTCCAAGACAATCTCGCGATGAAGACGTTCGCCAAGGGACGAGTCTTCGACAAGATTCTTGTAGAGAGTGGCGGTCTCGAGGTTCGTTCGTGTGAGCTCGAGCTCTGCGTTTTCGATGACCGTCGCGAAAAACGGCCAATCTTGCACCATTTGACGGAGGATGACCATTCCATCGGGATTCGAATCGAGGAACGACTGGATTCCGGATCCGAGCCCAAACCAGCCAGGAACCACGTATCTGGATTGCACCCACGCAAAGTTCCACGGGATAGCGCGAAGGGCATCGAGGTTGTTGAGCGCGCGTCCAGGGCGCATCACGGGGCGGCTTGCAATGTGGAGTTGGCTGATAAATTCAATGGGTGTCGCGCTCTTGTAAAAGTCCAGGAACTCTGGGTTCTCGTGGACAAAGGCCCGATAGGTGCGCTCGCTGGCTTGCGCGATCATTTCAACCGTTTGAAGGAAAAGATCACGCTGGGGATGAGCCGTTTCGCTCGGGCGAGAGGCGGCGAGTGCGGCCGAAATGATCTGCTCAAGGTGCCTGTGCGCGATTGGGCGGAGGGTGTAGCGGAAGGAGATGACTTCACCCTGCTCGGTAAATCGAATATCTCCACGGAAACTCCCACGGGGCTGACTCGCGATGGCTCGGTTGGCTCGTCCACCGCCGCGTCCGACCGTGCCACCGCGGCCGTGGAAGAAACGCAGGTGTACGCCGTGCCTCTCCGCCACGGCGGTCAGACGGATCTGAGCCTTGTGCAGAGCCCAGTTGGCGGCAAAGTATCCGCCGTCTTTGCTGCTGTCGCTGTATCCCAGCATGACCTCCTGAGTGTTCAACCGGCTGGTGAGGATCTGTCGATACAAGGGGTGGGAGAAGAGTTGATCAAGAAGTTGCTCGCCCCGATCGAGATCGTCGATGGTTTCGAGAAGGGGGACGAAGTCGAGGCTCGAGACAAGCTGGCCTGCCTCGTGCCTCAAAAGCCCGGCGTCCTTTGCGAGAATCGCGACTTCGAGCAGGTCGCTGACGCCATGAGTCATGGACACGATGCTGCAAGGGATGATCTCTTGCCCGTAAAGACGATGCGCCCGTCGAATGACGCGGTAGACGTCCCGCACTTTCTCGCATTCCTCGGTGCCGCGCCAGACATATTCCACCATGGGGCGCTTGTTCTCGAGCTCGCTCCATAGGAGAGCGCACTTCGTTTCCTCCGAGGCTTCGGTGTAGTCCTCAACCCGAGAAATACTCCCGGAGGCGGCAAGTAACTCACCAAGAGGTTGAAGATGCTCATCGCTGTGTTGCCGGATATCGAGCGCGACCGATCCGTTACGAAAAGCACGGAGTTGGCGCAAAAGCCGGGGAAAGAGTCCGGTGTGAAGACTCCGTTCCGCACCCATGACCTGCATCGCATCGGCAAGGAGTTCTAAAAACTCATGCAGATCTTGGGTTGAAATCGAGCCGGATTGGTACAGACTTCGCACAGCCGCAAAGCCGAGTGAGAGAGGCATGGCGGTCTCGCCAGGGCGCGATTCTGCGAGAACCTCTGCCTCACGCCATTCTTGGATCGCGTTCCAAAGCGGATGGCTTGCTGGGAGGCCAACACCATCCTGGGTCATCTGCTCGCTGAGTCTTCGCAGAAGCTCGCTGGCGTTTTTCTCAAATACTCGCGCATGTTTGGCGAGCGTTTCTTCGGTCAGAGAGGCCGTGACATTGGGGTTTCCATCGCGGTCACCGCCGACCCAGGATCGGTACTGAACCACTTGGTGAAGATCGGGCGCCGGTTCACCCGGAAAGGTGTGTTCCCACGCCTTTTCCATGTCTCGATGAATCCACGAGACGACGCGGAAGATGGTGCGCTCGAAGAAGTAGAGAGCATGATCGACCTCATCGGCGACGGTCATGGCCGTCGGCTCGAGTTCTGCGGTTTGCCAGAGAACGCTGAGGTCGCGAACCAGGTCATCTTCGACCATGTGGTGAGAATCGAGCGGTCGTGTCAGGTCGATGTCAAAGGAAGTTTGGTTTGCCGCCACGAGGCCACGCCCGATGCTTTCGATTTTGTCGAGCACAGGACGTCGTCGAGCTTCGGTGGGGTGGGCGGTGAGGGTGGGAATGACGCTGAGCCGCTCGATGGCCTCGCGGGTCTGGTCGGCTGTCCAGCCTCCTTGCTTTAGGCGCGCCATCGTCACCCTTATCGATTCGGGCCGATTTGGACGCGCTCGATTGAGTCGGATGATCTCCTTTTGCTCGGCGAGGTTGATGAGTTGGAAGAGAATCGTGAAGGCACGAGCGACATTCCTCGCGACCGCTGGGTTCGCCAGTTCCGGCAGAGCCTGGATCGGATCGTGCGATGGTTGAGATTGCGCGAGCGCAAACAGGCTCCGACATGTGGCGACGAGGGCATCGCCTTCGTGCTGCGAAATCACTCGTCCGAGAAGTTCATCCAGAGTCGTGAGGTCACGCGACAGTTCCGGCGTCAGCCCGAACGTCTCCGGCTCAATTCCCAACAGCCCTCTCGTCATGGAAGAAGGTTACCGGAGGTTCAGGGTGACGTCATGGCCGGGCGGTCGACCGGGGTGGGTGTCCGGGAGCGTGATTCCAGTCACCGCCGTTTCATACGTTCAATAGGCCATTCTTCACAAAGTTGTGCAGATTGTCCCATCTGACTGCCGAGACCGGGCTGTGTAACCCGTAGAATAGGGCGACATCATGCTTGAGATTAGGAACCTGCACGCCTCCGTTGCCGAAGAGGGCAAAGAAATTCTGAAGGGAATTGACCTCACGATTCGCCCGGGCGAAGTCCACGCGATCATGGGCCCGAACGGTTCGGGCAAGAGCACTCTCGCCAACATCATCGCGGGCCGAGACAGCTACGAGATCACTGACGGAACCATCACGTACCTGGGCGAAGATCTCGCCGAGATGGAGCCGGAAGAGCGTGCTCACAAGGGCGTCTTCCTCGCCTTCCAGTATCCAGTGGAGATTCCTGGCGTCAGCAACACCTACTTCCTCCGCGCCGCCGTCAACGCCAAGCGCGTGGCCAATGGCGAAGTAGAAATCGATGCTCTGAATTTCATGAAGTTCATCCGCGAGAGGGTCAAGCTCCTGGGCCTCAAGGACGATTTGCTGCAACGAAGCGTGAACGAAGGCTTCAGCGGCGGTGAAAAGAAGCGCAACGAAATCTTTCAAATGGCGGTTCTGGAACCGAGCCTCTGCGTGATGGACGAAACAGACTCTGGACTCGACATCGACGCCCTCAAGACGGTGGCGGATGGCGTGAACACTCTCCGATCTCCAGAGCGCGCGTTCGTGATTGTCACTCACTACCAGCGATTACTCAACTATATCGTGCCGGACTACGTTCACATTCTCAAGGACGGCAAGATCATCAAGAGTGGCGATAAGAGCCTTGCCTTTGAACTGGAAGACAAGGGCTACGGCTGGCTGGGTGAGGAGCTGGCGACGACCGCCAACTAAGTCCATGAGTGCCGTTTTGACTTACGAAGCCCAGCTCAGCGCAGCAATCGCCGCGGCCGAGTCGCGGCTGAGCCAAGGGCCGGAGTGGCTTACTGCGCTCCGCACGAGGGCTTTGGCGATCCACAAGGATCTCGGAATCCCCACGCCGAAGCACGAGGAGTGGAAATACACCCCGCTCCGAACGGTGGCGAACACGAACTGGCAACCCGCCGAAGGCGGACCGGCTCTGTTCGAGCGAGAGTTCCGCGCCTACACCGACTCCAAAATCAAGATCGTGCTCGTCAACGGACGGCTCGATCGCAATCTGAGCGACATCCCGGCGACTCCTGGTCTGACCGCGATGAGCCTGTTTGATGCAATCGGCAGCGAACCCACGATCAGTGAGTTCCTGGGCCAAGTGGCGAGCGTTCAGGAGCACACCTTCGCGGCTCTGAACACGGCTCTTTTCGAGGATGGCCTCTACCTGCACCTCAAGAAAGGCGCGGTGGTCGAGCCCGTGATTGAGATTCTTCACATCACCAGCGGATCGGGCCAAGTGATTGCCCCGCGCATCCTGGTGGTGGCGGAAGAGGGCTCCGTCGCGCAGATTCTTGAGCAGTACGTCAGCGCTGAAGAAGCCGCGAACCTCACGATTCCGGTGACCGAGGTGGTGACGCACAAGCACGCAAACATTGAGCATGTGCGCCTGCAGGATGAGTCCACGGAGAACTTCCACATCGCGCTTTGGGAGACTCGCCAGACGGGCGAGAGCGAATATCGAAGCTACAACGTGGCGTTCGGTGCCGCCATTGGAAGGCTGGACCAGAACATCATGCTCGATGGTCGCCACATCACCACTCGTCTGGATGGTGTGGTGGTGGCTCGAGGCGAGCAGATTCTGGACAACCACACGAAGCTTGATCACGCCATGCCGGACTGCAACAGCTTCGAGATCTACAAGCAGATCATCGATGACAAGGCGAGCGTGGTGTTCAATGGCAAGATCTTTGTCCACCAGGATGCGCAGAAGACCGATGCGAAGCAGACCAACCAGGCTCTGCTCCTCTCGCCCAATGCGACGATCAACAGCAAGCCTCAGCTGGAAATCTTCGCCGACGACGTGAAGTGCACGCACGGAGCCACGGTTGGTCAGATCGAACCGACTTTCCTGTTCTACATGCGCTCGCGCGGTATCCCCAAGGCAGAAGCAGAAGCCATCTTGGTCTATGCCTTCGCGGCGGAAGTTCTTGAACTCATCTCGAACGACGATCTCAAGAAGAACCTGGAAGCGCGGCTGTTTGAGAAGCTCGGCCTGAGCTAATCGCGCGGCATCATTCGTTCACTCAGCGGTGGGCTCTGGAGACAGAGCCCACCGCTTCCTTCGCTCGCCGAGCCAAGGTTCAGGCTCTCGCACCCGATGCCGAGGCCGGATCGGATATTCTCCAGGCATGGTCGTCTCGGATGAAGTCTTCAAGCTGGCACCGGATCTCTTCGATGAGTTCCCGCTGAACTCGGTGATGCACGACCTGGTGGTTCGCCGCCCTGTTCGATCGATCTCCGAGAAGGTGTCACTCGCGGTGTGCAATCTCAAGGTCGCGAAAAATCCTCACTTGGCCGCCGGATTCTGGCTCTATGCGGATGACCTGGAGGCGAGCCACACAATCAGTCAGGTTCTGACGAGCGCGAGCGGGAGCTACCTGCATGGAATCATGCACCGGCGTGAAGGGGACTTTATGAACGCCCGGTACTGGTTCCGCCAGGCCCGAAACCACCCGCTCATACAGAGCGGAGAACTCAACCCAGAAGACATTGTCCGCATGGCGGAGGAGGGCGACGTACGAGGCGTCGCGGCTCAGCAAAGGGAGTGGGACGCCCTGATGAGCTACTGCCTGGCCCATCCAACTGGGGACTAACCCAGACCAGGATATAAATATTGCAATAGAATTGCAATATGCCAACCGACCCGCGCCTTCCCGTTACTGTCCTCTCCGGATTCCTGGGTGCCGGGAAGACCACGGTGCTCAACCACATCCTCAACAACCGCGAGGGGCGACGCGTGGCGGTGATTGTCAACGACATGAGCGAGGTCAACATCGACAAGGAGTTGATTGCCCAGGGCGGATCGAATCTCAGCCGAACGGAGGAGAAGCTCGTCGAACTGACCAACGGCTGCATCTGCTGCACTCTCCGCGATGACCTGCTGAAGGAGGTTTCGCGCCTTGCCCGGGAAGATCGGTTCGACTACTTGCTCATCGAGTCCACGGGGATCAGCGAGCCTCTCCCGGTCGCCATGACCTTCACCTTCGAGGACGAAACCGGCGCGAGTCTCGGAAAAGTAGCCCGGCTGGATACGATGGTCACCGTGGTGGATGCGTTCAACTTTCTCCGTGAAACAGGACAAGCTGATTACATCCGCGATCGAGGAGAGTCGCTGGGCGAGGAGGATGATCGCACCGTCGCCGACCTGTTGCTCGACCAAATCGAGTTTGCCGACGTCATTCTGCTCAACAAGTGCGACCTCGCTTCGGAAGCCGAGTTGATTGGGCTGGAAGCACTCATCCGAAAGTTGAACCAGGGCGCGGAAATCGTAAGGGTCGAGCACGGAAAGGCTCCGCTCGACAAGGTGTTGAACACCGGACGGTTTGACATCGAAACGTCTCAGCAATCGGCGGGATGGCTACGCGAGCTGAACAATGTCCATGTCCCCGAAACCGAGGAATATGGGATCAGCAGTTTCGTCTACCGTGCGCGGAAGCCGTTCCACCCGGCGAGGATTCACGCCACGCTCCACAAGCAGTGGCCGGGAGTGATTCGCAGCAAGGGCTTCCTGTGGATTGCGCCTTGGAATCGATTCTGCTTTGGCTGGTCGCTGGCGGGGGGATCGTGTCGGTATGAGGTTGCCGGTACCTGGTGGGCGTCCGCGCCGGAGGAGTACTGGCCGTCGGACAAGGAGTCACAGGAGGCGATCCGCGCCCAGTTTCAGGGGCCGTTTGGGGATCGTCGCCAAGAAATTGTGATCATCGGAATCGGCTTGGTTCAGGAAAAACTGACGTCCATGCTCGATCAGGCCTTGCTCACCGATGAAGAGTTCGCCCGCGATCCGAGAGCGTGGAAGGAGTTCGAGAACCCGTTTCCGAGTATCGAGAGCATGATCGGCATCCCTGCTGGCTAGACGTCCGCGATCGCCCGCCGCCCGGCCCAAGGCCAATCCCCCGAGCCCCGAGAGAGCACTCTGTCGGAGCCGAACAAGCAACGGGTCTCTCCCGCATCGGGCGGCGGGCGCATAAGAGTATCCGTGGTGACCATGCCGCCATTCTAACGAAGCACGGCCCGGGGGAGAGACCCGGATTTTCCGATCCTTGCCCCCTAGAGACCCCTCGGGAATCTCCCGATACATCTACTGGAGCGAAGCACCGGGCGCAACGACGTCCACCACACATCAAGCTTCGCCTTCAGCATCCAGGGAAACACAGAAGCTGAAAGAGGGTATGGGCGCTTCGCACGCACGCGGGGCGCCAATTTTTTGCCTTGTCCATTGCGTCATGACCTTCTGGCCCAACGACGCTTCTCAGGTCCCGACGGCTTGAGGCTACGAAGGTATCCTTCTGAGTCCGGTGCCGCCGGTGTTTTAAGGTTGCCAGGCTCCTGGAGTGTTGACCAATGGCCACGTTGCAAGTCGAATCACGAGAAAAGTCCTCTTCCGCTGTCGCTCGGCGTCTTCGCCGAGAGGGCTCATTGCCCATGGCCCTGATCAGCAAGAAGGAGGGCACCAAGACCATCGTCGCCGAGCGCACGTCGGTTCGCGAAGTGCTGTCCACTCTGACCGGGATTGCAATCTTCGACATGAAGATTGATGCCGACGCTCCGACCAAGGTCATCATGAAGGATGTCCAGCGCGACCCTGTGTCCCGCGAAGTCATCCACCTCACCGTGATGGAAATCACCGATGAAGATGTGGTGAAGGTCAACATCCCCGTCGTCGTGGAAGGAACGCCGAAGGCTGTGACCAAGCGCGCCGCGACCCTCATGGTGCCGATGAACGAAGTTTCGATCCAAGCCAAGGTGAAGGATCTCCCCGAGAGCGTTCTCGTGGACGTGAGCAAGATGAAGCAGAACGACAAGATTGTCGTTAGCGATCTGCGCGCCTACGAGGGCGTGACGTTCCTCAACTCCCCGAACACCGTTCTCGCCGCAACGAAGCAGCTCCGCGGTATGGTCGACTTCGTTGATGAAGAAGACACCCCGGCGGAAGAAGCAGCTGCTGAGTAATTTCTGCCCCCGAACGGCACTCAAAACTCCCTTGGTCCAAACGAACTGAGGGAGTTTTTCTTGTCCTCGTCAGACTTTTCGAAGCCAGAGCCCTTTGAGGTAGAGGGCCTCGGGGAAGCTAATGGGTGCGGGATGATCCACATCCTGGAGAGTGATGTCGTCGAGCATCAGCACGCAACTGCGGTCTCCCGCTGCCAGGCGGCATGTCTCAAGAGTTTCCGTGACCCCCATCTGGTAGGAGCAGGTGCAGACAAGGAGCGAACCCCCTGGCTTGAGGTGGGGCAGGGCGTGATAGACCAGCTTCCAGACCGCCCATTTGAGGGAATCGCGTGTCTCCTTGGTCTTCGAGATTGCGGGCGGATCGAGGATGATCCAGTCGAACCGCTCGGTGTCCTCGGGCAGAGCTTCGAGGTACTCGAAGGCGTTTGCATCGAGCGTATTGATGGTGAGATTGTTGAGCACCGCGTTCTGGGTTGCAGTTTCGAGTGCGAGAGGCAGAATATCGACCGCCAAAACCTGAGCCCCCGCCGCCGCCGCGTGGAGGGAGAAACCTCCGGTGTAGCTGAAGCAATCGAGCACACGGTCGCCGGGTCGGACTTTCTCCCTCAAACGGGCTCGGGCAAGCCGCTGGTCGCAGTAGTGCCCCGTTTTCAGTCCCTCGCGGATCGGCGCGATGAAGTGCAGCCCGTTTTCCACGATTTGCGCGGAATCGGGAGGATTTCCGTGCAGAGCCTCCACGCGGGAATCCAGCCCTTCCTCCGCTCGGCCCGCCATGTCGCTCTTTTCAAGAAGCGAGGTCAAGCCAAAGACGTCGACCATCGGCGCGATCCAGTGCTCGCGGAGCTTCTCCATCCCAAGACTCCGAACCTGCACAACTCCATGACCATCAAAGATATCGAGAATCAGGCCGGGAACGAAGTCTGCCTCCGAGTAGAGCGCGCGAATGCCTGTATGTCCGGCGGCGCGCAAACCCTCTCGTCGCGACCATGCTTCGGTGAAGCGTCGGCGGAAGAATTCAGCGTCAATCTCTTCTTTCTCGCGGGTGAGAACGCGGACGGGGAAACGGGCTTGGCTATTGTAGGTGGCGATGCCAAGTGGGTCATTGTCGACACTGAGGAGCGTGACCAAACCTCCGTCTTCGACATCGGCAACTTGTCGAATCTCCCCTTTCTGAACCCAAGGATAGGCGTTCCGGATCTTCTTGTCCCTCCCAGGTTTCAGCCACACCTTGCCACGTTTCGCCATCAGGGTGAGAGGATACTGGAGATCGCCTCGTTCCAGCCCGCCGTGGCCCCGGACTGGCATTTCCGAGCGATCTCGGCATGAACTGAATTGCACCCCGGAAGAGAGGAGTAGCAGGCGCGGAGTGCGGTTAGGTACCCTGGGATCTCTGAACAAGGAGAGACCTAGATGGATCTGATCGAGTGCCCGAACTGTCTTCAGCGGATTCCTGGCCACTTTGCCGTGTGCCAATTCTGCAACCAGCCGATCCCCGCAAACCTGCGCAAGGCGGTGCCGAAAGCAAGCATGTTCCAGGATGACGTTGACCACCAAGCGGGGAGTGGGTTCAGCGACGAAGTCGTCTGGCGTGTCTACAACGGCATGGCGATCTTCTGGATGGTGACCGCGCTCTGGGGAATCTTGGACGTGTTGGTCATTCGCCCCGGCATGGCGGGCCGGGGAATTCCGATTGACGTCTTCAGCGTGCTCGGTGCCATGATCTTCCTTTTCCGGATCGTCGTCGCGGTGGGTCTCCTTCAACGCTGGGAGTGGGCGAGAAAAGTAGGTACTTGGATCAGCCTGATTGGGATCCTCGTCGGGCTGCGGAACACCCTTCTGAGCACCGTCACGATCCTCGCTTTCGGGCCGCTTGGGATTCTGATTGTCCTCATTGCCTTGGTTGACCTCGCCTTGAGTGCGGCGATATTCTGGGCGATCGGCGAGACGGATCGGATCATGGCGCGAGATCGGATGAACTACCGTCGCTAGTCTCGCAGAGCCCAGCCGGCGAGGAAGGCATCTCGCGCCGCGACGGCTTTGGCCCGGCTGTTCGATCCTGCAACATTGAGGTGCCCCATCTTGCGGCCTGGGCGAGACTTCGCCTTTCCGTACCAGTGGACTCTGGCTTCCGGAACCTCGTGCACGGCGGCTGAGAGCCCGGTCAGAAAATTCCCGGCTTCCTCGATCCCTAGGATGTTGGCCATCGTGCACTCGCCGCCTTCCGGTTCGATCGTGGGTAGGTGGAGAGCGAGCCGAACATGCTGCTCGAACTGGCTGACGCCACCCCAATCCAGAGTGTAATGCCCCGTGTTATGAGGGCGCGGGGCGATCTCATTGATCTGAAATGAGCCATCAGCGAGTTCAAAAAGCTCGACCCCAAACAGCCCGCGTCCGCTTACTGCCTCGACAGCGCTGAGGGCCACGGCGCTGGCATCAACGCCACTCGGAAAGACGAGGTCGCAGACGTGGTTCACCTGAACGGTCTCCATGGTGGGGAAGAATCCGGTGCCTTTTTCGGATCGAAAGACCATCACCGCAAGCTCGCGGACAAACGGGACGAAGCTTTCTGCCATCCATCCGCCCTGGCCCCACAGAGCGCGGTACGATTCAAACTCCTCGGTCGTTCTGGCGTAGCGCGTGCCCTTGCCGTCGTATCCCCCAAATCGCGCCTTGAGCACGCAGGGAAGTCCGATTTCTCGCAGAGCGGCTTCGGGGTGGGTTGGATCAATCGCGACGGCTCGTGGGCTTGGGGCTCCGTAGGAATGGTAGGCCTCGCGCTGGAGAAGCTTGTCTTGGATCGTGGCCAGGGTGTCGTTTCCCGGGGTGAGTCGAACCTCGGCGAATCCGGCGAGACCGCAAGCTTCCCGAATGACTTCAGCCGGGATGAACTCGTTTTCCAACGTGACAAAGTCGCATTGGCTCAGCAGATTGGCCACGGCGGCAGGATCACTCAGCGACCCGACGAGTGCGGGGGCGATTTCGCTGGCTGGCGTGACCTCGCCGGGATCAAGGCTGAGACATTTGAGACCCATCCTCTGCGCGGCCATGATCGACATGCGGGCGAGCTGCCCTCCGCCGAGGAATCCGAGGTCAAATTGCTGGCTCATATCCCTCCATTTTCACGATCTGTTCGGAGCGGGGATAGACCGTTGAGGACTCTTGCGCCAGGATCTCTGGTATCACGCCGATGAGTTCGGTGTAGCCTTCGGTGAGCCCGCGTGCCGCCGCCGAATCCATGATGAATTGAACGACGGGATCGATCTTGCTCTCAAAGGGCTTGGTCAGATTCAGGCTGACTTGCACCAGGCCTTGTTCGGCGAGCGAGAGGCCGAGCGACCGAACGCCCTCGAATCCTGGTGCCTTGGCCCGGCGACGCGCACGAATTTCGGCGGCGATCCTCTCGACGGCTTCGAGGTTTTCCGAAGGGAAATTCACGTTGAGCGCCACCAAGAAATCGCGCCATCCCCAAACTGTGGCTCCGAGAAAAGAGTGGGCCTGAGTCGGCCCGAAATCCGGGGAAAGTTCGCGTCCCAGCAGTGCTCCGAATCCACCTTTACGCAGCTCCGGCAAGGTGGAATGGGATCCGGCCACCGAGGAGTGCTCATACAGAAACACAGGAATCTCGAACTCTTCCGCGAACGCCTGAGCGGACTCTGCCACCCACTCTCCGAAATGCGGCGATGCCGGCGCGAGGGGAATCCAAGGGCACACGTCGAGCCCACCGATGCGAGGATGCACCCCAACGTGTCGATGCAAATTGATCGCGGGGAGCCAGATCCGCGCCAGCTCAAAAAGGGTGACCAGAACCTCGGAGGCATCTCCGGAAAAGGCCGTGACGGTTCGATTGTGATCCAGGTCGGCCTCGGCAAAATGAACCGTGACGTCTGCAGATTCCAGAAGATCGAGGCCCTGATGAAGGACGGTCTTCTCCCGTCCGAGCGACCAATTCGGAACCGTGAGAACGGGAGTGTCCATCGCGAGAATCGCTTTAGAGAGCGACGATGTTGTAGCCGGAGTCGATGAAGATCACCTGCCCGGTGACACCTTTACTGAGATCGCTGCACAAGTACACGGCAGAACTCCCGCACTCATCCTGACCAAACGGTCGCTTAAGTGGCGAGACCCCTTCGACGTGTTTGATCTTCTCGTGGAGGCCGGAAACCCCTCGGGCGGAGATCGTGTTGATTGGCCCTGGGCTGAGTGTGTTGACGCGGATACCGCGAACTCCTAGATCGGCCGCCAGATACCGTACGGAGCTTTCGAGAGCAGCCTTAGCGACACCCATCACGTTGTAATGGAGGGCGGCGCGGATTGATCCAAGGAAACTCAGAGTAACGACGCTGGCATCGTCGGCAAAGAGATCTTCAAACGCTTTGCACGAGGCGACAAGGCTATACGCGCTGATATCGAGAGCCGTGAGGTATCCGTTTCGGCTCGTGTCGATGAAGCGGCCCTGCAGGTCTTCGCGCGGGGCGAATGCGGCACTGTGGACGAAGAAGTCGATTTGGCCAAACCGTGCCTTCAACTCTTCCGCCACGCGCTCCAGATCGCCTTCTTTGGTGAAATCCACGACCACGGTGCTGAGGCGATCTCGGCCTTCGAGAAGCTTTTCGACCTTGCCCAGCATTTCGTCGTTCAGCGCACCGACGGCGACCTCGGCTCCATGAGCATGGAGGGCTTCAACGATCCCCCAACCAATGCTGTTTTTGTTCGTGACGTTGAGCACCACGCCCTTCTTGCCCTGCAACAACATGCCCGCGAGAGTACCTGCTCTGGCAAGAGCTGTTGGGAATCCTACAGACTTGGCTTCCCGTAGCGGCCCAGACCGTCACCGAGGATTGCCCTGTTTCCTGCGTAGAATCAGCCAAACCAATGGCCTACCGCGATTTCCAGCACTTCCTCGATGTCCTGCAGTCGAAGGGCGAGCTCAAAACGATCACTGAGCCGATCAGCCCGTACTTGGAGATCACGGAGGTAGCGGATCGAGTGATGAAAGCGGGCGGTCCGGCCTTGCTCTTCAAGAATCCGGTTGGCCCGCTCCCGAGGCTCGGCACCCCCAACCCGATGAGTGCGGTGATGAATCATCCCAGCATCGACCCAATGTCGAGGCCGCAGGGAAGCCACGCCTTCGCTTATCCCGTGGCGATTAACACGATGGGCAGTCGAAAGCGGATGTCCATGGCCCTGAGCTGTGATGACTTTGAGGAGCACGCCGAGCGAATCGCCGGACTCCTGAAGCCGGAGATCCCGAAGGGACCGAAAGAAGCGCTGGCTCAGCTTCCAAAGCTACTCGAACTCAAAGAAGCTCCGCCGAAGAGCGTGAAGGGCCAAGCTCTTTGCCAGGAGATTGTGATGAAGGGCGATGAGATCGACCTCACGAAGCTCCCGGTTCTCACGTGCTGGCCCGAGGATGGTGGCCCGTTTGTGACGCTCCCTCTGGTCTTCACCCACGATCCCAACACGGGCAAGCGCAATGTCGGCATGTACCGAGTGCAGCTCCACGACAAGAACACATGCGGGATGCACTGGCAGATGCACAAAACCGGAATGCGTCATATGGAAGACGCCGGAGCCCAGCGCAAGAACATCGAAGTCGCGGTCTGTTTGGGCGGAGATCCGGTGTACAGCTTTGGTGCGATTAGCCCACTTCCTCCGGGAATCGATGAGCTTCTGTTCTGTGGATTCCTCCGCCGTCAGCGCGTAGAAACCGTGAAGTGCAAAACGGTGGACGTCACGGTACCGGCAGATTGCGAGATCGTGATCGAAGGCTACATCGACCCCAGCGAGCGCCGTCTGGAGGGCCCGTTTGGTGATCACACCGGTTATTACTCACTCGCCGGCGACTTCCCGGTTCTCCATGTGACGTGCGTGACGATGCGCGAGAAGGCGGTCTATCCTGCGACCATCGTAGGTCAGCCTCCGATGGAAGATGGCTGGATGGGCAAAGCGGTCGAACGGATTTTCCTCCCGATGATTCAGCTTACGGTGCCGGAGATCGTCGACATGAATCTTCCCGTAGAGGCGACCTTCCACAACGTGGCGTTCGTGAAGATCAAGAAGAAGTATCCGGGACACGCGTATAAGGTGATGAACGCGATCTGGGGATTAGGTGGTCTCGCCTTTACGAAGTTCGTGTACGTGTTCGACGAGGACTGCGACGTGCAGGATTTCGGCGAGGTTCTGTTCCGAATTGGAGCGAACTGCGATCCTGGTCGCGACGTGTTGCACTCTCGCGGTCCGGTCGATCAGCTCGATCACGCCAGCATGGCGGAAGGGTTCGGAGGCAAGATTGGTTTCGACTGCACCCACAAGTGGCCAGGCGAGAATGGGTTCAACCGCGATTACCCAAAGCTCATCACGATGGCGGATGACGTGAAGCAGAAGATCGATGCCCTCTGGCCTAGGTTGGGGCTCTGAAGACGGATTTTCGTCACCGTATTCTTAACAGGTCTGAATCGAAACACACCGCAATTTGTGCGGTTTCGGTTAAGATGGTGATTGTTCGGGCAATGTGAGCCCGTACTTTTTCGGAGATGTTTTACATGAAGAGAACGCTTTTTGCGCTGCTCGCAGTCGCGGTTGCGCCTGCAGCTTTTGCCCAATACATCTTGGCTGTCGATTCTGGGGTGGATCGAATCGTCAAGCTTGATGCCCAAACCGGAGCGGTTGTTGACGACTTTTTCATTGTCGATGCGAACGACGCGAACACCTATAACTGGACAACACCGAAGGATATCGACGTTGTCGGCAACGAACTCTGGGTGACCGATCAGGTGGCCGATCAGATCACTCGATTTGACCATTCGGGCAACTATCTTGGTCGAATCAACACCGGACTCGACAACATCAAGGGTGCAACCCTCGTCGGCAGCGAGTATTGGGTCACGAATGCTGGCACCGCCAACGGCGCACCGGGAGACGCAGTCGTGCGGTTCGATTTGGCCGGCAACAACCTCGGTTCCTTCTCGACCGTGGGAAGTCTGTTCGACCTGATGGTGGTCGACAACGAAGTTCTCGCGACGAACATCACCAACTTCGACATCGAGCGGTATAGCCTCACAGGTAACTTGCTCGGTGCCTTCCACGCCTCCAATGGAGTCACGGGAATCGACTTTGGTCAGCAGATGACCACCGTCGGAAGCAACGTGTGGGCCGCCGGGTTCTCTCTCCCTGCCGGCCTGTATGGCTATAACGCTGCTGGCGTTCAGACAAACTACTTCGATGTCGGACTTGCTCTGCGCGGCTTGACTCGACTTGGCAATGGGCTGATGCTGTCGACGGGGGGAACCCGGTTGCTCACGATTGATCCGGTGACCGGTGCTTCGGTTGATATCGTCAACGCGACGGGTCGCAGCTTCCAATACCTGACCCCCTTCACCCCGGTTCCGGAACCGGCGACGATGACGGTGCTCGCTCTGGCGGCATTCCTGAAGCGGCGCAAGAAGAACAAGGCCTGAGGCCTCGCCCAGTCCGAAGAAAAAACGGCCCGGTGGATCAATCCACCGGGCCACCTTGTTGGTGAGGCTGGTCGACGACTACTTCGCCCAGACCAGCTTCAGAGCCACGCGATTCCGCTGCGACTGTGCGCTCGGGTCGCCGACGATGAGGAAGTACTCTAACCCACGCCCGCCGGATTTGCGGTAGCTGACATACCAGTTGTCTTTACCGGAGGTGCTGACCCAGCGCGCCGCGACGCTTTGCTCCGCATCAATTTCATAGCCCAGAGTCACACGTGTCTGCTCGGTGAGGCCCCGGTACCGCTGGGAAGCAAAGCTCGCGGCAAGATCCAGCCCCTGGGCGAGGCGGTAGCTGCCACTGACGGAATAGTACGTGCTCGGATCTCCGTCACGGTGATCTTGCTGCGTTCCAACATAGAGTTGATTGTAAGGGTGCGAAACATTGAACCCAAGCCAGACTCCCACGCCCCCCGATTCCTCTGATTCGAATCGGTCGGTGAAGGTGCCCAGGCGGACGCTCATGTCATTCCGGAAGATCACCGTGCCGCCGCCACTCGTGCTCTTTTGGAAGTGGGTTCGGTCGAATTTCTCGAAGTTCTCCGTGTAGAAGTCGGCGAGGATCCGCCGGATCGGCCCATTTCGGAGCTCCCGCCCGTACTCCATGTAAAGATAGCCGCCCCGACGATTGTTGAATCCGATCAGCCCAAGAGGAACGTTGAAGGTCGGCTGAAGGGCGATCCCCTTCGCGACGGCGAAGAAGTTCGGCACGGAATACCCCACGCCAAATGAGGCGGCGGTGCCGGGGATTCCGTTGGTTTCGCTGTTGGCGAAGTCGTACTCAATCCCAAAGTTCGATCCGTAGTGCTGACCACTGAATCCGGTGAGGGTGCTGCGGGTGCCGGGATGGGATCGGTGGGTGGCGTACCCAATGGCAAAGCTCCGGGGCTTGAAGTTGTGGCGAAACACCGCGACCGCGTCGCCCTGATTGCCGTCTTCGATGGTCGAGAGAAAGCCGATCTGGTTTTTGTTGTCCAGATCGCCAAAGTACTTGACCCCTTGATCAAAGTCTCGGATGCGTTGCGTGTAGAACAAGTTTCCGATGGAAAAGCCGTTGCTCATCCGGAAATAGCCGGCTCCTTCTGTGAAGAACGGGCGCGTTTCTCCGATGAACCGCTCGCTCCGAGTGAAGCCAATCCCTGCGACGGCGCTCTCGATATTTTGGAAGTCCGGGTTAAAGCTCGCCACGGCCGTCATCGTGTCCGTGGGCTTGATGCGCAGATCGAGGCCGGCGCGGAGTTGGAACTCCTTTGCCCTATCTTCATCGTAGTCGGGCGACAGATAGCCGAGCATCTGAAGCTTGGGCTTGATCGTGTTTCTCGGCAGCGGGGTTCCATCCAGGAACCCTTGGTTTTCCTCCAGTTCTTGCACTCCAAGTGGTGACCAGAAGCTGACGATCTGGTCTCGGGCCTGCACGCGCGCGAGGTTGAAGAGGACGGTGTGCTTGCCCTCACCCGGGGTCTGCATCATGCTCCACGGAATGAAGATCTCAGCCTGCCAGCCCTGGTCGGTTCGTTTAGCGGCGGCAAGCCATTCCCCGCGCCACTCGCGCTTCCCGGCACGCCCTCCTGCGATGCGTGCCGACTTGACTCCGACCGCATTGACATTGAAGATGCTCGTGGTGTTGTTGCTCCGACGATTCATCGGATCGAGGAGGACGGCAACATGATCCTCGACTCCGAACTGCTGATCCTCCCGCGTGGAGGTCGCAAGAATCGTCTCCGGTTTCGAATCGAGGCAAACAAAGGCAAGATAGATTCCTTCGCTTGTGACGCCGACCTTCGTCCGGGTTTGTTCTTTCACCGGCTGGTTCGTTACTTTGTCGATGAACGTGTGCGCTTCGGGGGCATCTTTCCACGCTTCATCCGAAAGATCGCCATCAATCACCGGGGGTTGGACGAACGGATGAGCCGCGAGCCTCCGTCCACCCGATACGCTGTCCTGCGCATGGCCGAAGCAGGCCAAGGCAACAATCATCAGGGCGGTCAGGCGTCTCATCTCGGGCTTCTACGAAGAGGCGGGGCGGCGTGGTTCCTTAACATGCCGGGCGGGAAAGGGGGAAATCGCGAAAAAACCTCGCACTCGTTCTCGGTCCTGGGCAGGTAGAATGCACAGAGGGTTCTGCCCTGATTTTGATTGCGAGCTTGCTTTGAGCCTGCGATCGTTGAGGACTAATTACTATGGTGTACCGGCCAATTCGCTATGAGCAGATGATGAAGGCCGCCGAGGGCATGGATGTGCGGGCACGCCGCATGTTCGACGGCATGGCAATCTACTCCGGAGAAAAGATGTTCGCCCTTCTGATTGGTGCAGACATCGGTCTCAAACTCTCGCCTGACGATTGCCGCGAGGCACTCGGCCTGGAGGGTGCGGAACTCTTCCGCGCCAATCCGAATGGCGAACCCATGAAGGATTATGTGAGGTTGCCGGGAACGATTCTCGACAATTTTGATTCGTTCGCAGGTTGGGTGCGGCGCAGCGCGGACTACGCGACGAGCCACTCCGTACACTAAACTGTTGAAACGACCCGATGAGGGAGCGTGGTTCACCGACGCACTTTCGCCTCTCATCCACACGACGAACGGGGTCTGGCTTCCAGACCCCGTTTCTTTTGAGGAAGAAGCGTGAAGAAGATTGGAGTGATCACGAGCGGCGGCGATGCCCCGGGGATGAACGCGGCGGTGCGCGGTGTGGTTCGCGCGGCTCTTGCCCGGGAAGTTCAGGTCGTTGGGTTCCTGCACGGATACCGAGGCATCATTTCCGAGGAGATTGTGGATCTCCAGTCCCCATCCGTGGGCGGGATCATCAGCCAAGGCGGAACCATGCTCCGCACGGCTCGCAGCCCAGAGTTCCGCGAAAAAGCGGGACGGGAACAGGCCGTCCAGGTTTTGCGCGAAAACGAGGTCGACGGCTTGGTCGTCATCGGTGGAGATGGATCGCTGACCGGTGCACGAGCCCTCCATGAAGAGTTTGACTACCCAGTCATGGGCGTTCCTGGCTCAATTGACAACGACATTGCCGGCACCGACTTTTCGATCGGCTTTGATACCGCCGTCAACACGGCTTTGGAGGCCATCGACAAGATTCGGGACACGGCTTACTCGCACGAGCGAGTCTTTGTCGTCGAGGTGATGGGGCGGGCGAACGGCTTTATTGCTCTGGAGGTTGCCCTGAGCGGCGGCGCCGAGGCGGTGTTGATTCCCGAAATCCCATTTTCTCTGCTCGAAATTTGCGACAATCTTCGCCGAGCGAGGAGCCGGGGCAAGCGAAGCTCGGTGATCGTGGTGGCTGAAGGAGCCGCGCGCGCCCGCGATGTCAAGGACTTTGTGCAGAAGAACACGGGCTTTGAGGCGCGGGAATCGGTGCTTGGGCACATGCAGCGCGGAGGCTCGCCGACCTCGTTTGACCGTGTGCTGGCACTGCGGCTCGGGGCGATTGCCGCGAACCGGCTGATCAGTGGTTTTCGAGGCGAGATGGTCGGCGTTGATGGCGGCAAGCTGGTGCATCACCCGCTGAGCTACGTGCTCTCAACCGAACGAAACATCGACCCCGATAAGCTCCTGCTCGTCGAGGTCATGGCGCAATGATCCTCAGCGTCACGCTGAATCCAGCGGTAGATCACATCGTCTTTGTGGATGGGCTGAAGCCCCATGACACAAACCGCGTGAAAGTCATGCAGACGGACGCGGGCGGAAAGGGGATCAACCTCAGCCGGATTGCCGTCGAGCTGGGGGCGAAGAGTCTCGCGACCGGTTTTCTCGGAGGTGGCCCGGGCGCGTTCGTCCGTCACGTTCTCGATCGTGAGGGGGTTCCGCATCAGTTCATTGAGACCGCAGGCGAAACCCGAACGAACATGAACGTCGAATCGGGCGACGGGCCTCCGACCACCTTCAACGCCAAGGGCCCGATGATTCAGCCCGACGAGTGGCTCGCCTTCTTGGCCTTGTACGCCGACCTCTGCGTTGGGGCAGATTGGGTGGCCTGCGGCGGTTCGCTTCCGCCGGGAGTGCCGACGGATGCTTTCCGGTCCCTGGGGCAGATCGCTCGGGCAAATCAGGCGAAGTTTTTGGTTGATGCCGACGGTGAGCCGATGGTTCTCGGCATGGAAGCCGGCCCCGATTTGATCAAACCCAACCGAAAAGAGGCGGAACGGCTTCTCGGGCATCCGCTCGATGGGGAGGATGCTCTGCGGAAAGCGTGCGAAGAACTCAACGAGAA
The DNA here is from genome assembly GCA_943371575.1 of Methyloversatilis discipulorum. GTDB lineage: Bacteria > Armatimonadota > Fimbriimonadia > Fimbriimonadales > Fimbriimonadaceae > UphvI-Ar2. The sequence continues at coordinate 577,865 of CALRVI020000001.1, forward strand.
GCAGAAAGGGGCCGGTTCGACGAAGCCCATCACGATCATCTCGCTCGGTAAAGAAGGTGCCGTGATGTTTGCGGAGGGAGAATTCTCCGTCGGGAGTTCCCCGGTTGTGGAAGCTCAGTCGACGATTGGGTCCGGTGACTCGCTGCTGGGAGGCTTCCTCGCCGGACTGCAAGGCGGGAAGAGCTACGAGGAGAGTCTTGGCCAAGGCCTGGCGAGTGGTGCCGCGACGGCAATGACAGATGGCACTCATATTGGGCAGCACGACATGATTCACAAGCTCCTGGCGCAGGCGTCTGTCGAACGTCTCGGTGCCAAGGGCTGACCGCCTGGTATCCTGGGAATCTTCCGGCCGGGATGGCGGAATGGTAGACGCGGCGGTCTCAAACACCGTTGGGCTAAAACTCGTGTGGGTTCGAGTCCCACTCCCGGCACCACCTTTTTCCGTGTTCTTTCAGAAACCTTGGACATTTCCGCACGTCAAACAAGGGTAGCGAGGATGATGATGAGATCCCTTTTTGTTGGCGTATGTGCGCTTTTGAGCGTCGGGGCAATGGCCCAGCTTGGCTCCGGTGGACTGAACACAAACGGTTTTCAATCCCCTTATCCGGCAATTCGGTATACGACGGTGGCTCAGGGTGTGAACAGCCGCATTGGCAACGCTGAGGCGGTTGCGTTGCAGAGCTACGAGGCGTGGGCGGCTTACTTCAGCAAGATGGCTGGAGATACTCGGCCTGGTCAAACCCCGGTGCCGCGTCTTGCCGACTTCAACACCCACGATCTGATCGTGATCCATACCGGGAGCAAGCCCACGTCGGGTTTCGGCGTGTATGTGACCATGATTCGCCAGGAGCGGGCGATGAAAGTGACGGTGGACTTTGTGGACACCCGCCCTCCTCAAGGGGTGATGCTGGCTCAGATGCTGACGAATCCGTACGTGGTCGTCGCAGTGGAGAAGCAGAAGGTGGAGTATGAATATCGTCGAACCGTGGGTGTGACCCAGGTGATTCAAGGCGGCGGAGGCGGCGGTTGCTCGTGCGGATGTCCCCACTGCAGCGGAGGTCGTGTCAATGGCTTTGGACAAGGCGGCGGAAACGTGGTTCAAGGACAAGCCGGGCAAACGGTTCGATCCGGCACCTCGACGATCACCTTTGGAAAAGGCGGCGGCGGCCAGCAGGCTTCGCTCGAACTGTTCCCGCCCTTGCCGCAAAACCGCGATATTCGCCAAAACTCCGGCCCGCTCACTCAGAGCGGCGGAAATCGTGGGGAACTCTTTCCGCCACTTGGAAACGGCCGCGGATAAGGATTCAGCCGAGGCCGCCTATTTCTTGGCGGCCTTTTGCATTTCATCCTGGATCATCTTTTCGAGACTCGGTGGAATCGAGTCGATGGTGGCCTGATAGTCGGCACCCAGGGTCGCGGGAATGATCGAGTCGAGTGCAACGACTCTCTCGCCGTTGACAATCAAACACATCTCAAACGCGACAAAATTCCGGTAGCTGAGGATGCCCTCGAAGAGGGGGTCGGGCGCGGATCGATCCATTCTATGGGCGGCGATGCCTTTCGCAAACTCCTGAAGCGAGGGATGCATGAACAGGATTCCCCTGATCGTATTCCTGGGTTGAAGATAGGTGAAGGTTTTTGGCCTCCACGTGATGGAAAGCGTCGCGCCTGGCGGGATTCCGTTCGGAAAAGACTTCTGTATGAAGTCGGGAGCCCACCATCCAACATCGACTTGGTGATGCTCTTTGGTTTGGGCAAGGGGAAACGTGTAGCGTCTCACTCGTGTATGGTTGAGCCAATGCTCAACGAGCCCACGCTGCGCCTCGCGCTGATCGAGAGAAACCGTGATCGTACGATCTCGAAGCAGCCTGACTCGCTCGTGTGGCGAGAGCGTGGCAAACAGTTGTGCTGGTCGGATATCCAGGGCCAGATCCCAGATGGACTCGAGCAGCGCTGAATGGAGGACGAATGCAGTTCGCTCCATCACGGGCGGAGGTAGATCCGAGAGTGCTTCGAAGTAGGTTTGGAGTGGCAGTTCCTTCCCGGGCTTGAAGAGCTTTCGGATCGCGCGCGGTGAGGCGAGTTGCTGCCACTGATCCGAAGAGTATTCAGGCCGACAGAGAACCCAGCCATCCTTGACCTGCCAATACAACCGTGTCCAGTTGGCGAGATGCCAAGCCGCTTCCAAGTTGCTCGGCCGGTCTCTGAACCCAGTTTCGTAGGTTGGTCGGTAAGGCGTGAGCCACGCAAGAGCCGACCTCCCCGAATGAAGCAAGCTCCGCAGAACCTCAGCAGAATGCAGTGTGAGGAGGAGATCGGCGTTCTCGGAGCCAGCGACCGTTTGGTCAAAGCGGTCAAGGATTGCATTTGCCCGGTAGGTGAATTGGAACCATCTTTCATCCTGCGTGGTTCGGAATTCGTCGCGAGAGATTTCCCCCCCGCGCTCATAGAAGTCGATCCTTCCAGATTCGAATCCTCTCTCCACGATGAGCCCGCCATCTTCTATCCGAGCTTCAGCAAAGGATCCATCTGTGGCCGCGATGAGCCTTCCCGTGCCGTTGAACTCTCGGAGGTTGAAGAGTCGCCGCGCTTGTCCCTTCCCGTCGATCACAAAGAGGGCCGTCTCGCCAGGCCGGATTGTCGCCAGACTTTCAGCTCCAATTTCACGAGCGAGTTTCCACGGCGACAAAATTTGCAGCGTCGTCGCATCCGGCTTGGGACGATTTGAGTGGAGTTCAAGCTGCTCAAGATTCCCGTCGATCTTCTCTTGAATCCTGCCAATCAACAGGGGATTTCTCTCCGGGTATCGCCACGAAGCGGGGGTTTCGGAGCTGAGAAGAGTGAATCCGTGCTCATCTTTCGCCCACCTGGCTCCCGTGACCTCCGTGAACGCGTGCAAGAACTCGGAAAGCCTTTTCTCGGGAAGGTGGACGAAGACGATCTCATCTTTCCAACGAGCCGGGATGCGCAGTCTCACCCCGTGCGACTGGTGGATTTGCTCAACGAGCTCGCCGAACGAGCCGTGGTAGGCGTCAATCTTCAGAAGAGGCTCGCTCGGCGTGGCGAGCGCAATCGTTGCAGCAAGTGCCGAGAGTATCACTCTGGTCCCCCTAAAACCCTCCCAGGTATCGGACGTAGTCGAGTGTTTTGTCTCGGAACTTCTTCATGTAGCTCTGCACGATCTTCTCGTGGGCTTCCGGCAGGTTATTGCTGGTGCCCTGGAAGTCTTCGCCGACCAGCCCAGGAACCACGAATGCGGCTTGGGCAAGCCCCTTTTCCGGCAACTCGAACAGCACGTGCATCATGTTGCTGGGTCGAGAGATCATGGTTTGGTTTTGCAGGGGGTCTCGGGTTTGGACGCCGATTTCGAGCGCGTAGCGATGGGCGGCAACCTGAGCCAGAAACTGCTCCGCCGTGTTTCCGAACCATGATCGACCTCCGCCCTGGACTTGAAGGACGTAACTTGTGTATTCGCCCAGCCGGATCGTCACTTTGGTGGTGGCAGGGATTCCGTTCGGGAAGGCAAAACCAGGCTCGCCGGCCTGTCCTCCGCGACTGCTTCGACCTCCGACCGGGGGCCGGATATCCTCGGGTTTCTCAGGCATATCCTGAATCCCGATTTCGGAGAAGTAGAACGTCCGTTCCAACATCTGCCGGAGTTCCGGGTTCGCGCTTCCGATGCCAAGGCTGATTTCGCCGTTCATCGTGATCTCGGTTCGCTGCGCCGCGCTGAGAGCGGCATAGAGCCGAACCGCGCGCAAGTCGGCGTTGGTTTGAGTTTCGGTCAGCCCGGCAAGGATGGCATGAGCCGAAACGAATCGATTCTGCAGGCTGTAGGGCACCTGTATGACGGCATCGGCGTACGTGGAAAAGGGAATCTTGACGCGCTTTGCGCCCACCGCGGGCCGAATCGAGAGCAGGGCCTTGAGGGGCTCGCGAGGGAGCGGAACCGTGCGCATGGGGAAGTTATCCCCTGGCACGGCGATCATCCAACCGTTGCGCTCCCGAAGGCGCAATTTGTGAGGGAGCATCACCTGCCACGCCTTTTCAAGTGTCTTGGGGCTCCAATTCTTCAGTTCTCGCCAACCTGAGATATGAGGATCGCCGAGCAGGGCGAGAAACGGTTTTTGGAACTTGGCCTGCGCCGCTCGATAGATTTCGACCTGTGGCTGGGTCAGCCAGTCTCCTTCGGGTTTGCCCATCGCTTCGATCCACTTGGGGTCAGGAAGGCGTTGAGCGATCGTGGCATTGATGATCTCGACACTCTCTGGCGTGAAGGCGAACTGGGAGGCCATGCCTTCGGGAGGCGTATTGTTGGGCCAGCTCGTGGCTTCGGACTGAAGTTGGATTGATTGGGTGGAGGAGAACGCCGTGCTGGAGCGACCATCGGTGATCGGCCGAAGCCAAACCTGGATGGAGTCATCTTCGCTCAACACGGTGATGTAGGCGGATGTAGCCTCCTTAACCTCCTCGATGGGAGCAATGCTTTGATCCCTCGGCAGGGCGGAGGTGAGGTCTCGGGTGATCCGCTCGACGCTCCCCGGGATCTTGTATTGGAACCGGGTCGGTTGCGGGGCAAACGTCCACCGTTCGCCGGGTGGAATCCGGGCGATGGCCTCGGCACCGATGAGTCTTGCCACAGCGTTATTCGCTCTGGTCCAGAGATAACCGCCAAGATTTTGTCCGCTCCTGCCTCCGCCAGGAAGTTCTTGATAGATCATGCCTTCGGCATCGGGCGTCGGAAGTTTGTCGTTCGGTGCGTATGCCGGGAGCTCGGCGAGTGCCTTCTCGATCAATGCCTTGCGCCGCGCAAGGCTGGCGGGCTCGTCCCAGCGGTTGGGCAGGGCCACGCGAGTCAGCCTGACTCCGCCCTCCACCCTCTCCCAATTTGCATCGGTGGCGAGGGCGATTTGCTCGAGAATCGTGCGTGGGGTTTGGTTGGGGGCGTGGAGGTAGAGGATTTCTGTTTGAAGGCTGCTCGTAAGAATGAGCTTCGTCCCCACAATCTTCCCGACCTCTTCCACGAGGGCGGGAAGGGCGATATGCCGGTGCTCCATCGTGATCGGTGTATCCCACGCCGAAGGTGACTCCTGCGGAGTCGAGAGGAGAGACGCAACAACAAGAACGGTGAGCGACATAAAAACCCCTAGCTTCTATCCAGTCTGACGCGCGGGTCGCGTGGCGCGCTACGTCAAATTGCAAGGATTCCCGGGAGGCTTGACCAAGGCAGGTAACCTCACATCACGAGAACGGATCATGAACAGCTTTGGCACCAAAACCACAACGACGTTCGCCGGGCAAGAGCTGACTTACTTCAGCCTCACCAAGCTCTCTGAGCAAGGCTTCAACCTCGCCCGACTCCCCTACGCCCACAAGATTCTGCTTGAGAATTTGCTCCGATTGGAGGATGGCGTGAACGTGCGCAAGGCAGACATCGAGGAAATGCTGAACTGGGATGCTCAAGCAGAGCCCTCCAAGGAGATCAGCTTCACCCCCGCTCGGGTGCTTCTGCAAGACTTCACCGGTGTCCCCTGCGTGGTCGATCTCGCCTCGATGCGCGATGCGATGGCCGAGCTCGGCGGCGATCCTGAGAAGATCAACCCGTTGCAGCCGGTGGAATTGGTTATTGACCACTCGGTTCAAATTGACAGCTACGGCTCCGATGCGTCTCTCCAGATCAACCTGGATCTGGAGTTTGAGCGCAACAACGAGCGCTATGAGTTCTTGAAGTGGGGTCAAAGCGCGCTGAAGAACTTTAAGGTGGTTCCGCCGAACACGGGAATCTGCCACCAGGTGAACCTGGAATACCTTGCTCGCGTCGTGATGAACGAGAACGGTGCGGCCTATCTGGACACCCTGGTGGGAACCGACAGCCACACCACCATGATTAATGGACTGGGCGTTCTCGGATGGGGCGTGGGCGGAATTGAGGCAGAAGCCGCGATGCTCGGTCAGCCGGTTTCGATGCTGATCCCGCAAGTGGTTGGGTTCAAGCTCACCGGAAAGCTCCGAGAGGGTGCCACCGCCACGGACCTTGTTCTCACCGTCACGGAAATGCTGCGAAAGCACGGCGTAGTCGGTAAGTTCGTCGAATTCTTCGGCCCCGGCATCAGCAATATGCCCCTCGCCGACCGCGCGACGATCGCCAACATGGCTCCGGAATACGGGGCAACCTGCGGCCTCTTCCCGGTGGACGAGGAGACCTTGCGCTACCTGACGGTCAGCGGACGCCCGCAAGAGCGCATTGATCTTGTGCGCGAGTATTACAAGGCGCAAGGCCTCTTTCATACGCCGGAGACTCCCGAAGCGACCTACTCAGCGACGCTCGAACTCGACCTCGCAAGCGTTGAGCCGAGTGTTGCCGGGCCGAAGCGACCGCAGGACCGGGCCCTGCTCGGAAAGGCGAAGGACAGCTTCCTGGCGGTGTTCCCAAAGAACGGAAAGTCGCCCGAACCTGCGGGAACCTCGCTTCAAGATGGTGCCGTGGTCATCGCCGCGATCACGAGTTGCACCAACACGAGCAACCCGAGCGTGATGGTTGCTGCGGGCCTGGTCGCTCGCAAAGCTCACGCGCTCGGACTCGCGCCGAAGCCTTGGGTGAAAACCTCTCTCGCCCCGGGATCGCGCGTTGTCACTCGCTACCTCGAGTCGGCCGGACTGCTGGACGACCTCAACGCCGTTGGGTTCAACGTCGTGGGGTACGGATGCACGACGTGCATCGGCAACAGCGGTCCCCTGCCGGATGAAGTCGCCGCCGTCGTTCGCGAGCAAGATCTTGCCGTGGTGAGCGTTCTGAGTGGCAACCGAAACTTCGAGGGCCGGGTGAACCAGGATGTCAAGGCGAACTATCTGATGTCGCCACCTCTCGTGGTGGCCTACAGTTTTGCTGGATCCATCGAAATTGACCTCACGACCGAAGCCATCGGTACGGGCAAAGATGGCCAGCCAGTCTATCTCAAGGATATCTGGCCAACTCAGCAAGAGATCGCCGACGCGGTGGAGAAGAACATCACTCGGGAAATGTTCAGCAAGAGCTACGCCGGCGTGTTCGATGGCGATGAAAAGTGGCAAGCCATCGAGGTGACGGGCGGTCAGCGGTACGAGTGGGACAAGGAATCGACCTACGTGAAGCAGGCTCCGTTCTTCGCCGGGATGCCAAAGGAAGCTCCGACCGAGGTTTCTGACCTGAACGGTCTCAAATGCCTCGCCATGCTCGGCGACTCCGTGACCACCGACCACATCTCCCCGGCGGGTTCGATCAAGGCGACCTCTCCGGCTGGTGAATATCTGATTCATCGCGGAGTGAGGCCCCATCTCTTCAACAGCTACGGCGCGCGCCGAGGTCACGATGAAGTGATGGTGCGGGGCACCTTTGCCAACATTCGGCTCCGCAACCAGCTTGCTCCGGGCACCGAGGGAGGATTCACGACGAACTTCTTGACCGGCGAAGTCACCTCGATCTACGAGGCGTCGATGGCCTACCAAAATGCGGGCATAGGGCTGATGGTAATCGCAGGCAAGGAGTACGGAACCGGGTCGAGTCGCGACTGGGCGGCCAAGGGGACGAGGCTCCTCGGCATCAAGGCGGTGATCGCGGAGAGCTTTGAGCGCATCCACCGCTCGAACCTGATCGGCATGGGGATTGTTCCGCTCCAGTTCAAGGATGGCGAGAATGCGGCTTCTTTGGGACTGACTGGTCAAGAAGAATTCAGCCTGATCGGTTTGAAGGAAGGCATTGCGCGCGGTTTCGCTAGCGGAAAGGTTCTGCAGGTACGTGCGACCACAGAGTCGGGCGATGTGAAGACATTCGACGTCACCTGTCGAATCGACACCCCCACGGAAGCCGAATACTATCGACACGGAGGCGTGCTTCAATACGTGCTCCGCAGCCTGCTCAACTAGCCCGCGCCATGAGAGTTCACACTGCGAGCGGAGGAGAAGATGCTTGATCGGCTCCCCGCTCGCGGAACTCTTTTGAATACCCTGACGGTCGTCGTCGGTTCCCTGATCGGGCTTGCCGCTGGGGGAGTGATTCCTCCTACCTGGGAAAGAACCGCGATCACCGGGATTGGCTTGGCGACCCTCGGGATTGGGATCTCGATGTTCCTCAAGTCGAAGAACCCCCTCATCATTGTGATGGCGATGGTCTTTGGTGGGTTGCTTGGGGAACTGTTTGGGATTTCCTCCGGCTTGGCCCATCTCGCTGAGTTCGCTCGCACGGCCCTCGGTGCAGGAAGCGAGTTCAATTCTGGCCTCGTGACGGCTTCCGTCCTCTTCTGCATTGGCCCGATGACTTTGCTCGGATGTCTTGAAGATGGGCTTGAGCGAAAAATCGAACTACTCGGTCTTAAATCGCTGTTGGATGGGGTGGCGTCGGTATTTCTTGCCGCGACTCTCGGGATCGGCGTTTTGTTTTCTGCAGTCGTCGTGCTGGTGTTCCAGGGTGCGCTGACCGCGCTTGCCTCCCCGCTGCGAGGTCTTCGTGATAAGCCAGAGCTGCTCTCGGAGACCACGGCGACGGGCGGCCTGATCATGATCGCCATCGGATGTGGATTGACGGGGATTCACCGTTTTGCCAGCGAAGTTTTCCTTCCCAGCCTGGCGATGGCACCCTTACTCACTCTGCTTTGGCAGAAAATTGAGGCTCGAACGAACCCGAAAGCGGTTGAATAGCGCGTACAATGCGCCCCATGTTTGTCCGATTCTCGCGGCTTTTGGCGGCAGTCCTCCTCAGTAGCGGGGTCGGCGCGGCTTGGGGCCAAGATCGCTGGGCTTCCATGCCTGGGTTTGAGAACTACCGAAAAGCACAATCGGAGGCGCGAAATGGTCGACCTGCGAGTTTCTCCGGTCGCTGGTTGAGCGAGGATCAGTTCGAGTATTCCGACGCCAAAGGTCAGAGAAAGGTCTTCGACTTCCGAACCATGGACGTGGTGGCGACCCGTCTGCCCAGCCTGGTTTTGGATCCTCTGCCTGTGCCTCAGAGTCCGGCGCGAGGACGGCAGTATTCGCGCGTGGTCGCTCCGGGCGGGAAGGTTTCTGCCGAGACAGACGGGGGCAATGTGGTCCTCGTCGAAGGGGAAAAGCGAACGCCCATCACAACGGATGGCGGAGTAGACCGAAAAGTCAAATACGGTTCAGCTAGCTGGGTTTACGGCGAAGAACTGGAGCAGAAGGATGCCATGGGATTTTCTCCCGATGGGTCAAAGCTGTGGTTCTATCGCTTTGATGAGCGAAAGGTTCCGATCTATCACCTGGCCACCGGGCAGGCGGATGCGTATACGGAACTTGAAACCGAAGCCTATCCGAAGCCGGGCTTTCCGAACCCGGAAGTAGACTTAATGGTCTACAATTTGAGGACAAAGAAGACCACGAAAATCCAAGTGCGCCCCGGGGCTTTTGATGATGGGATCGGTCACTACGTTTACGCCATCACTTGGCGGGCCGACAGCTCGGAACTGATGTTCCACCGAATGAATAGGAAGCAGAACCATCGTGAGCTCTGCGCGGCCGATCCCGCGACGGGGTCTGTGCGAGTGATTGACGCCGAAAAATCGGAGACGGGTTGGGTGGAATATGGGCCACTTCTCGACTTTTCCGAGCAGTCCACGCGGACTGAGGCGGGCCCTCCCCCGATGCGGGATCGGATGCTGATCCTAACCGAAGCGAGCGGCTTCTACAATTTGGATTGGCTCGATACGCGTGCCGGGAAACGAACCGCGGTCACCCGACTGAAGCAAGACGTCCTTCGCGTGCTTCGGCGTGATTCCAAGCAGGGACTGATCTGGCTGCTCGCGGGCGGGGAAGGGGAGCCGTATCGTCAGCAAGTGTGGCGGGTGCGGGAGGACGGAACCGAGCCGAAGAGACTGACTGATCCACAATATCATCACGTGGTCAACATCAGCCCCGACGGCAGCAAGTTGATGGACGTCGCACAGCATGGCGATCAACCGCCGAGCCTTCGAGCCCTGGACGGCAACGGCAAGCTTCTCGCGGTTCTCGAGCAAGACGCCCCTCGATCTACGTTGCCCGCGGCGAAGTGGATGAAGACAAAATCGACGGATGGATCGGTCGATCTCTATTTCCGAGTGAGCTACCCACTGGGGTTTGAGCCGGCAAAGCGGTACCCGGTTCTGTTCGATGTTTATGGTGGCCCGCTCCCTCACCTTTGGGGTTCGCCTGCAGAGACGTACAGCATCAGCGATCCTACGGCGTCCGCTGGTTTTCTCGTGGTGGACGTCTACCCGCGTGGCGGAACTGGCCGCGGGCGAGCATTTCGTCAGGCGATCTACGAGAAGCTGGGAATCGTCGAGATCGACGACATTGCCGGGATTGCGCGGGCGGTTGGACTTCTGCCTGCCGCAGACAAGAGCAAGTTTGGGATTCATGGCACATCCTACGGGGGATACGCGAGCGCGATGGCCCTGCTGCGCTATCCCGACCTCTTCCACGCCGCTTCTGCCTCCTCCATGGTCAGCGACTGGCGAAATTACGACACTACCTACACGGAGCGCTACATGGGGCTCCTGACCGAGAACCGCGAGGCTTACGAAGCAGGGAGCACCCTGAACTACGCCAACCAGCTCAAGGGATGGATGATGCTCTATTACGGCACGTCCGACGACAACACGCACCCGAGCAATACACTACAACTCGCCCGGGCTCTGCAGCGAGCAGGGAAGTCGTTCGAGCTGCAAGCCGGGGTCGATCAGGGCCACACCGGGCTCAATCAAGCACGGATGATGGAGTTCTTTATAGAACGACTGATCCTGAATCCGAGCCGTTAGCTCTTTGTTACCGAGTTGATCCAGCTTTCTGCGGTCGAAATCAGGTTGTCTCGTCGTTTGGTGTCCATTTTTTCAAGCTGACGCACCATTATGGACATTCTGTGGTTCTTGGTCCATCGGTCTTTATGCCGATGAATGAACCTCCAGTAGAGCCCATCCCAGATATCGCACCAATCGCCCGGCGGAAAATCAGTCATTTTGCGTAAGTACGCCGAGCCGCTTACGTAAGGCTTGGTTGCGAAAAAACCTCCGTCGGCGAACTGACTCATCCCGTACACGTTCGGCCGCATCACCCACTCTGCGGAGTCGATGAACATCTCCATGAACCAGTTGTAGCTCTCGTCGGGATGGATGTCCGCCATGAGCATCGCGGATCCGGCAATCATCAGGCGCTCAATGTGATGGCACCACGCGTGCTGGCTGGCGCGGCGGATGACGGTGTCGAGCGGGAGAAGCCCTGTGGTGCCGTCATACCAAGCCTGAGTGAGATGACGTTGGTTGTTGAGGGCATTGCTCGTAGCCAGACCATTCGATCTATATTCAAGGTCGATGTGATAGATGAACTCTCGCCAACCAATGATTTGACGCAAGAACCCCTCTTTCGACTCGATCGGTGCCTCGACTTGATTGAGGGCGTGGACCACCTGCGCGGGAGTCAGCAGCCCACAGTTGAGCAATGGACTGAGGAGGCTGTGCCAAAGCAGGCGCTGGTCTTTACTCACCGCATCCTCATACGGCCCGAAGAGTTCGAGCCGGTGTTGAAGAAAGTGCTCTAGCGACTCGCGGGCGTCAGAAAAGGTGACTGGCCAGTCAAAAAAGTCGAATTCTCCTGGATGATCGGAGAAGTGGTCTCTCACCAGCTCCAGCACTTCGCTGGTCATCGGATCCGGGGCATATCGAGGAACCCATGGCACCGCGATTCCCTTGGGCAACGACCTGCGGTTTTCCGTGTCGAAGCTCCATCGCCCACCGTCCGGCTCTCCCCGATCGTCAACCAGGAGCTGGAGTCTTCGACGCTGCTGGACGTAGAAGTCACCCATTTGAAGGCGCTTGTGGTTCTGCCGATAGCTCTTCCATTCAGACTGGGAAGTCAAAAAGGCCTGAGTGGGCAGGATTTTTAGTTCTACCTGGGGAAGCGCGGATCGGATTTGCGGAAGAAGAAAGCCATCGTGAGGCTCGTGGAGCCACAGCCGGGTTACACCTCTTTGATGACACTCTTCTGCGATAGCGTCGGCGAACGAGACCTCCGAACCGGGTTGAAGAGGCTGGTAGATCACCTCGCGACCTTGAGCGCGAAGCCACTCCGCGTGGTGCCTCATTGCACTGAGAAAGAAGGCCACTTTCTGCTTGTGGTGCCTGGTTCGGGTGCAGAGTTCCCAGTCCTCCCGCATCAGGATCGTAACGCCCTCGGGAAGATCACTCAGATCGGAGAAGAGCTGATCGCCGAGTCGCAGAATAAGATCAGGCACAATGGCTCTACGAGCCTTGAGACTTCAGATCGGCGGATCTAGGAATCAAGGCCGAGAATCGCGCTCCGGAGCCGGATCAGCGCATAAGAGACCGCTCGGTTCTGAATTGTCGAGCGATTGCCGACAAGCCTTAAGAGATCGCAGCGCACCCCGAAGTCGCCCGCTACCGCCACATACACTGTTCCGCTTTTCTTCACCCCACCGGGCTCTTCCAGCGACCCGGCACCCGCCACGCCTGTCACACCGACTCCGTATCGCGTGCCAAATCTGGCCCGAATGCCGGAGGCGAGTGCCTCGGCGGTCTCTCGGCTGACCGTCCCATGCTCTTCGATGACCGACTGATCGACGCCCACTTCGCGTACCTTGCTTTCAGCGGAGTAGCAGACAATCCCTCCGAGGAAGACTGCTGAAGCGCCATCGACTCCCGTCACTCGCCCAGAGAGGAGGCCCCCGGTGCAGGATTCGGCAATTGATAGCGTCTCGCCGCGCCTTGTCAACTCAGCCACGATCCACTGCTCTAGCGACTCGTCCCCTTCGGCGTAGAGTGCCGATCCGATTCGAGACCGAATGATCTCGACGACTGGATCGAGGCGTTGCGCGGCTTCATCATGGGAGCGAGCACGAGTTGTGACGCGAAGGTGAACTTCGCCGATCTTCGCGTACGGGGCGACGGTGACCTCCTCTCCGTCGAGTAGATCCGCGATCTGCTCGGCGAGCGCGGCTTCCCCAATACCGACGATGCGAAGGGTGCGAGAGATCAAATGCGTGCCATCGCCAAGAGCGAGGAGCTTTTCCGTCACCGGGCCTTCGACCATTGGCACAAACTCGTTTCGCGGTCCGGGAAGTGCGATCACCACCTTGCCACCTCGGGATGCATAGAGCCCAGGTGCGGTGCCGTTGGGGTTGGCGAGAGGCTCGGCGCAGGTCGGCCGAAGGGCTTGCCGGAACTGACTTTCAACCATCGCGATACCGCGCCGACCGTAGACTGTTCGAAGGTGCTCGACGACGCCTTCATCGGTAATGAGTTCATCATCCAGGGCAGCCGCGATCGCGTCCCGGGTGAGATCATCAGCGGTGGGGCCGAGCCCGCCAATCGTGAACACAATCTCGGCCCTCCCCAGCGCGAGCCGCAGAGCTTCCACCATGCGAACCAAGTTGTCGCCGACCGTCTGACGGTGGGTGTGATCGATCCCTAGCTTGGCCAGATGCTGACCGAGTTCAGCGGCATTGGTATCCGTGATCTGCCCGAGCAGCAGTTCCGTTCCAATCGAGACGATCTCCGCGCGCATGGCTCATTTTCGCCGATCCCCGCGAGGTCGACGTAGGCTCATGCACGGCGAGCAAAAACAGAACGACTGATCTCGAAAGATCAGTCGTTCTGGGGCAATGAGCTGAAACGCGCGGTTTTATGCGCTTGGAGCAATCACGACTCGGCGGTTCGGCTCTTCGCCCTCGCTGTAGGTGGTCACGCCTTCCAGATCGACAATCGCTTGGTGGATGACCCGTCGCTCGAAGGCCGGGAGAGCGTCGAGGACGGCTTCTTCGCCTCGGGCTCGAACCTCTTGGGCGAGCTTGAGGGCCATATCGGTCAGGGTTTGAGCCCGTCGCTCGCGGTAGCTGTCGCCTTCAAGCACCACGCGCACGCCGTTCGTGATCTGACGAGCGGTGATGACGTTGAGAAGGTACTGAAGTGCATTCAGAACTTCACCTCTCTTGCCGATCAGGAAGCTGACGTCCTTGCCTTCAATGTCGATGTGGATGTAGCGACCGTTGAGCTTGGTGATGTGCGCCGTGGCACGGAGTTCAGCGGTCTCCAGCAGGCCATTCAGGATTGAGATCAGCTGGTCGGCTTGTTCTTGGGTTGCATCGACTTGCTCGCGCTCTTCGCCTTCGTTTTCGGGCTTGACGGGCCGCTCGGCACGCTCGCGCTTTGCCGGCTTTTCTGTCACGACTTCCTCAGTCGGAGCCGCATCTTCAGATTCAACTTCGGCTTTTTCCTTGCCGCGAGCCTTTTTCGCCGGCTTCTCGGCAGCGGGCTCGGCGGTCTTCTTGGCAGGCTTCTCCTTCGCAGGCGCGGCGGACTTGGCGGAGGCGCGAACCGTCAGTTTGCCTGGCTTACCAAAGAGACCCTTGGTTTCGTCGAGCACTTCGAGTTCAACGGCAGAGGCGTCCACGCCGAGTTGGCTCGCGGCTTTCTCGCGGGCTTCGTCCAGACTGGTCGCAACGAGTTCGATCGTATCCATAAACTTTCTCAGTGAGGCCTGTTTGACCCCTTAGCGTTTCTTTTTCTTCTTGGCCTTGTTTGCCTTCGGTGTCCCTGTTTTACCAAAGAAATCGGGGCTCACGTGACCATTCGACGAACCGGTCGATCCTTCCGTATCGATCACGAGGCCGCCCTTTGTGGTCTGCACTTTCTTGAGCTCTGGGGGCGGGAGTCGGTAGTTGTACAGACTCTGCGCCGTCGAGAGCACGTTCGTGAAGATCCAGTAGAGGACAAACGCGGAGGGCAACGTGTAGAAGAACATGAAGACGGAAGCAAAGAGAGCAATGCTCACGCCCATGATGCGCTGCTGTTTCGCGTTCGAGGGATCGCTGATCGGCATCAGGAGGGTCGAGATGACCATCGAAACTGTGTAGATGGCGATGAGAATGTAGTCTCGCTCGCCGAGGTTCGGTCCAATGGGGATACCGAGGAAGGTGGTCGCCCCAGGATTCACCCAAAGGAATGTGCCCTTGGTGAACTCGAACTTGTAGTGGTGCATCGACTGGAAGACCGCCAAGAAGAGCGGCATCTGGATGAGAGCGGGGAAGCATCCCGCCATCGGATTGATGCCGTATTCCTTGTAGAGCCCCATTGTTTCGGCTTGGAAGGCCGCAGGGTCGCTGACTTGTCCAGTCTTTTTGTCTTTGTACTTCTCTTGGATCTCCTTCACGCGGGGCTGCAGCACCTGCATCTCCCGGCCGAAGAAAATCTGCTTCTGTGTGAGAGGCCACACGACGGCGCGAACCACCACCGCGAGCAAAAGCGCCGCAAACCAGTAGCTAAATCCGGGAACTGCGCCGGTTGCTTGCACGAGCACGTCAATCAGCTGGTAGCCCGGGATGATGAGGAAGACCGGCTCAGCCTTCGCCAGGGGGCTGAGGTCTCGAACCAACTCGTCGTAAACCGTCTTGGCGGTTCGGTCAGTCGCGAGGAGCGTTCCGTGAGGAACAACAGTGACGCTCGTGGATTTCCACTTCGGATCAAGGTGATAGCTCTCAAACTTGGGCTTCAGCAACTGATAGGCTTTATCCAGCTTGCGATATCCCCAGTCCTCACCGATCTTGCCCTTCTTGAACGCTTCGTGGTAGTAGAGGCCGCTCTTGTGCATCGTGTCGGCGACGAGCAGCGTGCCGCGAAGCTCATCCGCGATGATCTCCGCTTGCGGCTTGTTCGCCGCTTTGCCCTCTTCCGATACCTTTCGGAGGTAGACCGGAAGCAACCGTTGAGCTGAGACGTCCCTCAGGTCGGCGTTGAGCTTGGTCATCTCCGCCAGAACTTCGCTGGCTTTCCGGGTGTCTTGCTTGCCCTGGTTCGGCCCCATGATGAGCATGACGCCCAGGTACACCGCGGCCACGATGAGCAGCATCGTCATAAAGTTGCTGCGCGGCGGCTGTCCGGATGGCTGATTTTTCATGTTGAAACTGTGTGGCTCTCGGTAGTGAGAAGCCTGATCTAGGGTACGGGGTCATGCCCTCCGGGGTTGAAAGGATGGCATCTTCCGATTCGTTTGAGTCCCATCCAGCTCCCTTTCAGTAGGCCGTATTTCTCGACGGCTTCCAGTGTGTACTGGCTGCAAGACGGCGTGAATCGGCATGTCGGTGGAACCCACTTGGTTGTTCGCTGATACAGTCGGATCAGGAAGACGCCGAGTTTTCGTCCCATCGCGTTTCCAGCTTTTGGATGAGCAACAACACCTCGCCCTGCAATTCCTCGTGCGATGCGGCTGAAATCGAGGCTTTGGCGATCACAACCCAATCCTTACCGAGGATGTGCTCAGGGAGGAGTCGAAAGATTTCTCGGAGACGCCGTTTTTGGCGATTCCGCTTCGGCCTTGAACCGAGGGCTTTCGCTGTCCCGACACCGACCAGTCCTTCGCCTGGGAGCACGTGGAGGCGGAGATACTTGCCTGACTCACGTTTTCCGTTGGCGAAGATTTCATCGAATCGTTGCTTCCCGGGGCCTTTTAGGCGGCCAATCGGTGTCGACCTCGGTCTCGGCGTCGCTTCAGGACGTTTCGTCCGTCGGTCGTGCGCATACGGATACGAAAGCCGTGCGTCTTGCTGCGCTTGCGGTTGTTGGGCTGGAACGTGCGTTTCATCGCCTAGGGTCCTTGATAAAAATGGAGGCTCGAAAAGTGGTTTTCGAGCACACGACTATACCTGTTCAGGTTCATTTCTCTCTGGGCCAGCGGGTCAGGTCCCAGGCGGGAGTCCCCTCGCTCTCTCCCAGGCGCGCTAGAAGAGCTTGGATCCGTTCGGAACGGGCCGTTCGGGCTGGATCAAGACGACATCACCCGCGGCATCAGGAAAACCCGTCACCAGGCACTCGCTTCGCACCGGCCCGATCTGCTTCGGAGGAAAGTTGATCACCGCTACGACCTGTTTTCCGACCAGCGACTCTGGCGTGTAGTGAATCGTGATCTGGGCTGAGGAAGTCTTGACGCCGAATTCCCCGAAGTCCACCCAGAGCTTGAACGCGGGCTTCCGGGCTTCTGGGAATGGTTCGGCTTTGATAATGGTTCCCACGCGCAGTTCGACCTTAGCGAAGTCTTCCCAGGTGATCGTTTCCACCTCCCATTCTGATCACACACCAAGTCCCAGACCTGAGCCTGGAGAGCGATCCAATCGGTAAGCTCAATCCAAGATGTCATCTCCAATTGATCAACTCAAAGAGCGGCTCTACGAAGTTAACGCTCTCAACGCAGCTTCAGCCCTTATGGACTGGGATCAGCAGTGCTACATGCCGCGCGGCGCCGCAGAAGCACGCGCCGAGCAAGGCGCCGTGCTCAGCAAAATGGCTCACGAAATCTTTGTGAGCGATGAGACGCAGGCGATCCTTGAGAAGGCGGGTTCCGAAGTCGATCCGGCAACCGAGGATGGTGCCTTGGTGCGCGTGGTGCGACGAGACATGGATCAGCGAACAAAGCTGCCCGTCGAGCTGATCACCGAACTATCTCGGCATGGCGCGATCGGCCACGAAGTCTGGGTAAAAGCCCGTGCCGAGAGCGACTACTCGAAGTTCCAGCCAATTCTCGAAAAAACGGTTGATCTCACTCGACAAGTTGCCGACTGCCTGGGCTACACCGAGCACCCGTACGACCCCGTGACCGATCAGTTCGAAGAAGGCGCGACGAAGAAGTATTGGGAGGGAATGTTCGATACCATTCGCCAGCCTTTGGTGGATCTGGTCGCTGAGATCAAAGCGAGTCCGAACCAGCCCGACGATAGTTTCCTCACCGGTTCCTTCCCAGAGGCGGATCAACGTGCTTTCAGCATGAGGCTGCTCGAAGCGATCGGCTTCGATCTCAAGCGAGGTCGCCTCGATACCGCGCCGCACCCGTTCTGCACCAACTTCAGCGTAAACGACGTCCGGCTGACCACTCGCTTCAAGGACTACCTGCCGAGCGCTATCTTTGGAACGCTCCACGAAGCGGGCCATGGAATGTACGAGCAAAATTCCCCGCAAGGATGGGATCGCACCCCGCTAGCAGGTGGTGTCAGCCTGGGATGGCACGAGAGCCAGTCGCGAACCTGGGAGAACCTCATTGGGCGAAGCAAGGCGTTCTGGCAGTTCTTCTATGCCGACCTGCAGAAGACTTTCCCCAGCCTGGCGAACAAGGATCTTGAGACTTTTTACCGAGCGGTCAATAAGTCGGAACCCTCGCTCATTCGGGTCGAGGCTGACGAAGTGACCTACAACCTGCACATCATGGTTCGATTCGAAATGGAGACGGGCATGCTCGACGGCTCCATTCCGGTGAAGGATGTCCCTGCGATCTGGAACCAGAAGTATGAAGAGTACTTGGGAATCACCCCGCCAAACGATGCGGAAGGATGTCTGCAAGATGTTCACTGGAGCGGCGGGCTCCTCGGCTATTTCCCGACCTACAGCATGGGCAATATCCTGAGCTACCAGGTCTGGAACGCGATGGCCAAGGATCTCGGAGATCTGAACGAACTGATGGCGGCCGGGAAATTCCAGCCAATCCTGGACTGGCTAGTCGCAAAGGTCTATTCCCAAGGCAGCCGGCACCTTCCGCAGGATCTGATCCGGCAGGTCTGTGGCACGGGACTTGATGCAACCCCCTACATCACGGCAATCAGCGAAAAGTATCGCGAGATCTATCGTCTGAACTAGTGAAACGGTGCGTGCCGGAGCCAGCGGTCTGGCACGCGCCTCTTGGAGTTGATCTGATGAAGCATCGTGGCGCATTCGGTTATCGGGCAAGTGGGCTCTGGGGTCTGCTCGCTCTCAGCAGTTGCGTCTGGGCGCAAGAGTCAACCATCGCGACGGCTGTTGATCGATTCACCATCGAGTTCCCAAGTGCGGCGAAGATGGAGAAGAAGCAGACGCCCTGGGGCGGTGTCCAATTGACGTCCACGGTTTACAGCTGCGTGAAGGATACGGCGCTGTATCAAGTGACATCCACCGCGCTTCCACGCGAGGCACTGCAAAACAGGTCTGCCTCCGAGATCCTCAGCGCGGCGCGGGATGGCACGCAAACCATGCAGCGACTTCGCGTTGAGGCGGAGCAAGAGCTCTTGATCGACAGCTACCCGGCCCGCCGCTTCATGGTGCAGGTTCCGGATGGGCCTCTGATTGTCCATCTGCTTGTGTTAGCCGAGGGTTCTTTGTATCACGTCCTCGCCGTTCTCCCTCGCGACAACGTGCTGGAAGGCGTGAGCTTCGTGCGTTCATTCCGGGCTCGGTAACGAAGATCGCCCTTCCGAATGAATCGGAAGGGCGACTGAGAATCCGGCTGGATTCTGTTTACTTGCCTTCGGTGCCTTCGGTCTTACCCTCGGCAGGCTCTTCGCCGCCCCCGCCTCCCCGCGATTGCAAGATGGCGTTTTCAGCGTCTTCCTTCGTGTATTCCTTCTTGGGATCGTATTCCGCACCCTGCTTGTTGGGCGGCGGTGGCGGATCGGCGCATCCGGAAAGGACTCCGCCCAGGCTAACCAAGGCGACAACGGCGAGAAGGAGTTTGATCGATCGCATCATTGTGTTTAGGGGAAGCAGAGGGCATTGTTGCCCGTGGTTCCGAGTTGATAGTTGTAGGTTGAGTCTGGGCGGAAGAAGCTCATGTAGTGAGCACCGCCAGCCGCCGAAACGCATCGCGCGGGAGCGTTGACCGCACCACCAGCGATTGTACAGGCTCCGCCTTGCGGGGAGCGAGTGTACGTGTAGCCCGGCATCGACTTGTTGTTTGCCGTATTTGTGCCCTCTCGCGGCTGCTTGTAGAACTTCGCGCTGGAGTCGGCCATGCCATAGATCGTGCCTTCGCCAAAGACCCAGGTGGTGTCATTCGCGCAATCGAAGGTGAACTCGTACGTATCGTACCGGGTCGCCGTTGCGCCGCCTTGCGGGTGGCCGCCGGGATTGAATCGGCAGACCGGAGCCGGAGATGCTGCGCTTCCGACGACGTTGCACCGCATGTACATGGGGGTGTAGCCAAATCCTCGATAGGCTTCCTTTCCGTTACCCCACATCACGAGGGGAAGTTGAGAGACCGATGCGACGGCGGTCGCGTTGTAAGCATTGAGGAGCCCGTTCGGCGAGATCGACGTCACTGGGAGGCCTGCGGGCGCGGATGCGTAGTTGAACCAGCTCTCGTTGACTCGCTGCGAACCAAGGGTGAAGAGCTCATAGTTCTTCATGTAGGGTTGCATCGAGTTGTGGAAGGCCACACTGTCGGCATCGCGGAAAGCGGCGTTGACGCCCCAACCGGCCGGAACCGAGTGGAGTCGGTAGCTCGGCGAAGACCAGAAGCTGTGCAGGTACGTGCCCGTGACAGGGTCGATGGAGTGCATCAGCGGGAAGGTGTCATCGTTATCCGCCAGATAGATCTGGACGGCGGTGCCAACTTGCTTCGTGTTGCTGATGGCCTGAGTCTTCTTGGCGGCTTCCTTTGCCTGAGCAAAGACCGGGAAGAGGATCGCGGCGAGAATGGCGATGATTGCGATAACAACCAAGAGTTCGATAAGTGTGAAAGCTCTGAGAGTGCGCTGATTCAAGAGATACCCTCCTTGAGCGTAGCCGCCCAAGATAAGGCATTATACAAAATCATCCCCGAATTTGTTCCTGTAATAACGATAAAAGTTTCGATAGAGTTCGGGTGTATCTCAGATCACTCGATCACTTTGTCATTACTTCCACTGGCTCACGTAGGTGAGGCAGCAGGCTCGAACCCTGGCGCGGATGCGGTTGATGAACGTGGCACGCTCGGTGACACTCACGACACCGCGGGCATCCAGCACATTGAAAATGTGGCTGCACTTGAGAGCCAGGTCAAGGGCCGGATAGACGAGCGCCTCCTGGAACGGCGGCTTGGTGCCTTCTGGGAGCCTCTCCGCGGGTTCGGTGCTCGTGAGCACTTGGGTGCCGGGATCGAAGTAAACCGGAGTTTCGATCACGCGCTTCGATTCCGCTTCATAGAGATCGAAGAGCTTGTAAAGCAGTTCGGTGTCGGCGACCTCGAAGTTGTAGATGTTGTTCTGCATCTCCGCATCGAACTCAGCCTGACGATACGTCATCGTATCGCTCCACATCAGACCATCCCAGAAGGAGTTCTGGCCGTTGAGCATGAGGCAGAGTCTCTCGGGGCCGTAGGTGATTTCGGCGCAGACCGGGTCGCACTCAATGCCTCCCATCTGCTGGAAGAAGGTGAACTGGGTGATCTCCGTGCCGTTCAGCCAGACTTCCCAGCCGACACCGCTTGCGCCCGCTGCCTGGCTCTCCCAGTCGTCTTCGACAAGGCGAATGTCGTTTTTGCTGGTGTCGAATCCGAGGGCATCGAGCGAACCCATGTAGAGATCCACAATGTTCGCCGGGCTCGGCTTCATGATAACTTGGTACTGGAAGTAGCGCTGACTCCGCTGCGGATTGCGCGTGTAGCGTCCGTCGGCGGGGCGGCGACTTGCCTGCACGTAAGCGACGTTCCAGGGATCCGGGCCGAGGCTCCGAAGGGTGGTCGCGGGGTGCATGGTTCCCGCACCGACTTCGACGTCGTAGCTTTCCAGGATGGCGCACCCTTGGGCGGCCCAATAGGTGTCAAGTCGTCGGATCAGCTCCTGGAAGGTCATCATGGCGCGGGCCTTATTCTACTTCGGCAGGGAGGGGCGTGAGCGGACTCACCGGAGTGTGCGATTGTCCTTTGACCAGTGCGCTGGTATTCTCATCAGTATGTTTGGGGTGATCGCCTCGCTGTTGACCGTTGCGCCGCTGGGGGTTCCGCAGAACCATCCTTACGAGAAGCTTTCGTACAATCTCTGGAACTCCACGAGCTGGAGCGACGGCTTTTTGAGCTCGATGTCCACCAATATCCACTCCGCAGCGGTTGGGGGTGAGAAGAACTTCTGCGTGAGCTTGTTCACGGAATTCGAGCGAAAGGGCGACCAGTATTTGTACAACGTTGTGATGGAAGTTTGGGAGTTGAGCGCTTCGAAGAAGGTCGCAGGTGGAACAATCCCCGACAATCGTGCGACCGATCTGGCGGCTTCCAGCGACGGGAAGCACATTGTCGTCGGTGGTGCCGATACGAGATACTACAAGGGGACGAACGGCAAAATTCAGCCCGTGATGACTTGGTCGCCAGCGGTGGATCCCGCGACGGGCGAGGTCGGCAATTTGGGAACACCTGCCGCGATCACGGATGACGGAACATACCTCGCCGCCATTGCAAAAGCTGGTTCTGGGCAGTATGTTCTGCGCCTCCTAAAACTGCCAAACTTTACTCAGGTGGGGAGTGCCGTTTTCGGTTTGGGGCAGACCACGGCCGAGCCACAAGCAACCTTTATGGAGGGAGGCAAGAAGCTAGTCGTCCACGCCGCTGGCCTTCCCAATTTCGACTACCAGCGTCAGGACATGGTCTCAGATCGCTTTATCTTCGACGTCTCCAAAGATGGGTTGAAGCTTGCTTCCAGCGAGGTTCGCAAGACCCGCCCTGGCACCAAAGATGAAAGCTTCGTGTCCGCGTTCTTGGATCACCAAGGTGCCTTTTACGCCATTCGGCGCCGTGACGGAAAAGACTTTCTGGAGCGAGATGGGATGGAGCTGTTCAGTTTCGGGCCAGCGGTGTGGGGAAGGTCTCTCCACGATGTCAATGCTGGTCGATACGTGTTTGCGACGACGAATCGCTACTCCCCCATTCAAGGCTCGATCTATCGAATCCCGTAGGTGGAAGCAGGGGCTGGTATCCTGCCGGGTGAGTTGGCCAGGTGACGGCCGGTGGATTCATCCACTGGAGGAAAGTCCGGACTTCACAGGGCAGGATGCCTGACGCAAGTCAGGGCGGGGCGACCCGACGGAAAGTGCCACAGAAAGCAAACCGCCTCAGCTTCGGCTGGGGTAAGGGTGAAACGGTGGGGTAAGAGCCCACCAGCGGTCGAGGAGACTCGGCCGGCTCGGCAAACCCCATCCGAAGCAAGACCGAATAGGGAGGGGGTGAAGCGGCCCGCTGACCCTCCGGGTAGGTCGCGTTAGCTAAATCGTCACTCAACGACAGAATCCGGCTTATCGGCCAACTCACTGAAACGCTCTGCCGCGCTCGGGGTAACTCAAAGAGATGAAGGATTCGGGGCTCAAGTTCACGTGGCGTGAATTTCTGGCAGCGCTCTTTTGTGGTGTATGCGTGGCCCTTGCAGGGGTCACGATCTATGGGCTCCGCCCGCCGGAGGGAATAGCCCAACGAACCGTTGGTCTCGTCTACATGAAGCAGATCGGCAAGGCTCTCGCCCTTTACTCCGAGGCGAACGACGGCGTCCCAGCGATCGACCTTGCGAAAGTACCCGACTCCGTCTTCACCGAGGCCAAGATGGATCTCCGATTTAGCCGGGACAAGACACCGGCGGGCTGGGGCAACATGTTTCGAGAAAACCAGTATCGCCGCAACGCCAACATTTATCCTCTTCGCCGCAAACGGGTCGAGAGCGCGATTGACCTGGTGTCAATCACCGGACGGCCCCGGGACGATCAGCCCTGGAGCGACAGCAAGGAGCTTGTCAACCGAGAAATCGAGGAACAGGGAGTGCTTGCGATTCTGCCTTACGATTGCAAATGGCTCAAAGGCGACCAGCCACACATCGGTCGATTCTGCTCAGGCAATTACCTGCGCCTCGGCTTTGATCTCAGCACGAGACGAAAGAAGAACGAACTTTTCCGCCCGGATCGTGGATGGTGGAAGAACACCTTCGAAGCCACCTGGGAAGGCGACCCCCTCAAGTGGCTTCAGGAATGAGGCATATCCCGGTATCCTGAAGCCTCCATGCGACTGACGCATCTCGTAGCCTGCGCTGGTTGAGCGAGCAAGCTGGGGCCTACCCAGTTGGCGGAGGTTCTCCGCCGTTTGCCCGTGCAATCGCACCCAGACCTCCTCGTCGGCTTTTCCAGCGGTGACGACGCGGGGGTGTTTCGCCTGCCCGACGGGTCGGTGCTGGTGCAGACCATGGACTTCTTCACCCCGATTGTGGACGACCCCTACGCGTACGGACAGATCGCCGCTGCGAATGCTCTGAGCGATGTCTATGCGATGGGTGGGCACCCTCTCACCGTGATGAACATTGCGTGTTTCGACCCGACAGCCGCTCCACCGGAAGTCTGGGCGAACGTGCTCCTCGGCATGGCTGACAAGACCGCCGAAGCCGGCGCGGTTGTGGTGGGCGGGCATAGCGTGGAGGATAAAGAGCCAAAGTTCGGGATGAGCGTGACCGGTCTGGTCAAGCCGGATCAGGTTCTTACCAACGCCACGGCCAAAGCAGGGCAGAAACTCGCGATCTCAAAGCCGCTGGGCACGGGAATCGTGACGACCGCCGCCAAGTTCGACAAATGCTCGGAAGCTGAACTCATCGCGGCGATCTCTGCCATGACGACCCTCAACAACTCGGCGATGGAGGCTGCTCACTCGGCGGGAGCGACCTGCGCAACCGATGTCACCGGATTCGGCCTGGTCGGACACCTCGGGAACATCACCCGCGAGAGTGGGGTGCGGGGCGTGGTCGATCTCACCCGCCTCCCGACGCTCCCTGGCGTCGAGCGGATGGTGGCCGAGGGGTGTCTCACCGGGGGAGCGGGGAAGAACCAACTCGCCGTGGGCGAACGCCTCATGATTCCGACCGAGGCTCCGTACTGGCTTGTGCAAGTTGCTCTCGATCCTCAGTCGAGCGGCGGCTTGCTCATCGCCTGCGATGAGGTTCCCAACGGGTTTGTCGAAATCGGGTGGATTGAATCTGGCCACGGCGAAGTAGAGCTTCGCTCAAGTTGAGTGCCCAGGGAGAGCAGGTTGTGACCTCGTCTATGGCATAGAAGAAGTCACGACCGGCGAAGGAAAAACCCCCTAGTCGGTGAGTGAAGGAGCGGCGGGTCAGCTCGCGTTCCGCGACTTCGGCGTAAAGCTCGTTCCGCAGCCGCACGATCGCTCGGCGTTGGGGTTCTCGAAGGCAAACCCACCGCCCATCAAATTTCCTGTGTAGACAAGGGTCGAGCCCAGGAGAAACTTCGCCGACTTGGAGTCGCACACCACCCGAATCCCCTCTTCCTCCCACACAAGATCAATCTCCTTGGGGGTTGAGTCGATCATGAACAGGTACTCCAATCCAGAGCACCCTCCGCCCTTCACCCCGATCCGCAGAAAACTGTCCGGTGCGCCTTTGCGCTCCAACAGACGCTTGATCTGTCCGAGTGCTTCGGGCGAGATGGAAACGGGGAAGTCGTTACTCACGATGATTCTTATCTCGATACGCCGGAATCGCCGCTACCTCTCCCTCGGCATGACCATTTTTGCAGCACCCGTTGGCGTGAACCGCGCTCTTTTCTTCGACGTGATGCGACCGGCTCCCCGCCAGGGTCAGGTGCACGGTGGGGTCACAGACCTTGTTGTCCATCAGATCTTGCACAGTGTAGGCCCCCACCACGTCGTCCACCGCTTGCTGGATGCTTGTCCACAAGGGCCGAAGCATACAGTCGGTTTCATGCACGCAAGCATTGAGAATTCCTGCGTGACGCTCGCAGAATCCATCACCAAACATCCGTCCGCCAAGGGGTTCCAGCACATCGCGCAGAACCATTTGGCTCGCGGGCATACCCATGGTGTACCCCCCCAACTGACCGCGGGTGCTCTTGATGAACCCAGCCTTGCGCAGGATCGAGAGGATCTTGGCGACGTGAGAGGTCGTCATTCCCTCCATCTCGCTGATCTCAGGAATCGTGAGCGACTTACCCGGCCCTTGTTTGGCAAGGGCGAGCAGACATCTCAATCCATATTCTTCTTGGGCGCTGAATTTCATAAGCGGTCAATCTTCCGGGCAGGAATCTTTAGTTGTCAAATCGGTTTCAGAACAGGCCGAGCTCCAGCCGAATGTGCTCGGGCATGCGGTCGATCGAGTACGGCGGATCCCAGACGAGCTCCAGGCTGACGTCAGTGACGCCATTGGCGGATCGGGCGGCGGATTCCACTTCTCCGGGCAAAGTCCCGGCCACCGGGCACGCCGGAGAGGTGAGCGTCATGGTGATCTCAACTTTGCCGGTGTGGGTCACGTTGAGTCCGTAGATCAAGCCAAGGTCGTAGACGTTGACCGGAAGCTCCGGGTCGTAGACGGTTCGGATTTGCTCGATGACGTCCGCCTCAACGAGGGCGCGTTGGATGCTGTTGAGCTCTTGCGGGGCTTCGGTGTTGCCGGCCAGAGTGGTGGGATCAAGTTTCTCAGGCATGGGGAATCACCTCGCCGGTTTCCGTCGAAATCGTCACAGACTTTTCGTCGCTTTCGAGTGCGGCTCGGAGGGCATGCCAGGCGAGGGTCGCACACTTCACGCGTGTCGGATACTCTTTTACGCCGATAAGGCACTCCAGAACCCCGAGGGGCTCCGTGTCACCGTTGGCCACGATCGCTTCCTGGAACTGCCGAAAGAGAATCTCGGCATCCTCGATCTTCTGGCCTTTGATCGCCTCTGTCATCAGGCTCGCGCTGGCGGTCGAGATCGCGCATCCGCATCCGTCGAAGGTGGCCTCGTGAATCACTCCATCCTTGACCGACAGCATCAGGTGAATCTGATCTCCGCAGAGAGGGTTGTGACCTTCCGCTGTGTGGGTAGCCATTGGAAGCAAGCGAAAGTTACGCGGCTTGCGTCCATGGTCGAGGATAACCTCCTGATAGAGTTCGTTCAGATTCAAGCGAAAATTTCCCGTGCAGCGCGAAGCGCCTCAATCAACACTATTATGTCCTGATTGGTATTGTACACGGCAAATGAAGCTCGTGCTGTACCAGGTACTCCAAATCGCTTCATCAGGGGCATGCAGCAGTGGTGCCCGGCGCGGATCGCGACCCCGTGCTGATCGAAAATGGTGCCGAGGTCGTGGGGATGGGCGAAATCAGTGACAAAGCTGACCACTGGTGCCTTGCGCTCTGCGGTTCCGATGATTCTCACGCCCTCGACTTTGTTCAGCTCCTCGGTCGCATGGTCGAGCAGGTTCTGCTTGTGCGCCTTGATTGAAGCTGAATCGAGCCCAGAAACCCAATCGAGAGCAGTAGCGAGCCCGATCACCCCGGCCACATTGGGCGTACCCGGTTCGAACTTATTGGGCAAGTCATTGAAGGTGGTTTTCTCGAAGCTCACCGTGCGAATCATGTCGCCTCCACCTTGGTAGGGCGGCATCGAGTTGAGAAGCTCCTCGCGCCCATAGAGCGCACCAACACCCATCGGGCCATAGGCCTTGTGACCGCTCATCGAATAGAAGTCGACGCCCAGCGCCTGGACGTCGACGTCGACGTTCGCCAGAGATTGCGCCCCATCGACGAGAACCAGCGCGCCCACTGCCTTGGCCAAACGGACGACCTCTTCGATGGGATTGATCGTTCCCAGTGCATTGCAGACGTGCTTCACCCCGATGAGCTTCACTCGATCGGAGAGCATCTCCTGAAGCGCTTCCAGATCAAGCTCACCCGAATCGTGAATGGGAATCGGTCGAATCACCGCGCCGGTGCGCTCGGCGATCAACTGCCAGGGCACGATATTCGCATGGTGTTCTCCGTGGGAAAGCAGAACTTCGTCGCCAGCCTTCAGGCGGGCGCCGCCCCAACTGTGAGCAACCAGATTGATCGCCTCGGTGCACCCCTTGGTGAAAATCAGTTCATGCGGAAATCGCGCGTTGATGAACCGAGAAATCGTGACTCTGGCCGCTTCAAATTGATCGGTTGCCCTCTGGCTCAGCAGGTGAACTCCGCGATGAACGTTTGCGTTGCTTTCGCGATAAAACGCGTCCATGGCGTGTAACACCGGCAACGGCCTATGAACGGTAGCGGCGTTGTCCAAGTACACCAAACGCTTTCCGTGAATAGATTGATCCAGAACAGGAAACTGGTCGCGGAGGGTGTCTATAAGGGCAGTCATCGAGGCACGTTCCAACTTTGTTCTACCGCCGAAATCATCAGTTTGTGCGGCAACCTCGGGACCCAGCTTGACCCGGCTGACGAATTCAAATCACCAGAGGGTTCGCTTGTTTTTCAACAATTTCGATGCAATTTTCCATCACCCCTTGTGGAAAACTTTTCGCCTAGGGTAGAGTCGCCCTGTTAATTATACGGAGGATTCATTTTCTCCTGGGAGTCAAAATCGTTGTCGTTGCGATACGAAATCCGCAGCGAGCATGATCAGTACGAATATCGAGAACGCACCACGGAAGGGCTTGCCGTGTGGTCAGATAGGCCGCACCTCGTTCATCATGTGGCCGGGTTTGGGGTCAGGGATGATCAGAACCCATCCGTTTCTCGCTTCTGCGGATCAGGCTGGCAAAATAGCTTAAGACTTTGCGCTGAAGGAATGTGTGCAGAAGACTTGAGGGCGTGCTACGTCGCTGAAGTTGATGCCCACGGTCGGTGCCAACCCTGGACAAGCGAAGGTCTTGTCTCGTGGCTTGGCAAGCAGCAGCACTCATGGTTTCCGTCCCTCCTCGCCCGCCGGAACCTGACGCCGCACTATCAACCGATCTTCTGCCTTGCCAGTGGCAAAGTCTCAGGGTTTGAATCCCTCGCTCGCGCCGAGCACGAGGGTCGCCTGGTCAGTGGTGCCGAGCTTGTTCACGCTGCTCGTTGCTTCGACGAAATGCGCACGTTTGATCAGATCGCCCGGCTCCGAGCGGTGGAAGTCGCTGGTGGAAACATGGACGAAAGCGAGTTGCTTTTTGTCAATGTCGTTCCAGGCACGATACGAGATACCGAGCGCGATCTTGCTACTCTATGGGCCCAAGCTGAGCAAGCAGGCCTGGCAACGTCGCAGATTGTGTTGGAGTTTGTGGAGTCCGAAGAGCTTCCCGAAGTCGATCAGCTTCGAGCGATATCCCATGCGGTTTGGGATCGGGGAGCCCGCATCGCTCTTGATGATTTTGGCGCCGGTCATGGCAGCCTCTGTCTACTCGAAACTCTCAAACCGGACCTTGTGAAGTTCGATCGCAGTTTGCTCCCGAGGTGGGCTGAACCAGGCAAGAAAAAGCTCCTCCAATCACTTGTTTCCTATGCACAGTCATTGGGAATCAAGACGGTAGCAGAGGGCATCGAGACGATTGAGCATCTGGCTCTTTCACAGGATTGCGGGTTTGACTACGGTCAAGGTTGGCTCCTGGGCAAACCTCAGGCCGAGCTGAGTCGATCACGAATTCTGGAGTGCTCGCGGGGTTACCAACCACCGGTCATCCGGACAGCGGTAGTTCGGCGGAACGCTCACAAGAATCCCGCCCGAGTCTAACGTAAAGACCATTTCGTCGTGCCAGATCTCCTCACCATCCACGGTGAGGGGCATCTGGGGATCGGTCTTGATTGTCAGCTTGGCCGCTTTCACCGCGCTTACGTCCGGCAGATCCACATGTTTTCCGACGAGCGCGAGGCTAGCTGCCTGCACCAGTTGCACAGGATTCATGTCGGCAACCGCGTAGGTGTCGAGCATTCCATCCGTTGCGGTGGCATCGGGCGACGCCCAAAATGGCCCGGCATGAGTGCGACCATTGCACACCACGATCTGAATTGCCCGCTTCTTCACCGTCACGTGATCGGTGACAATCTCCACTTCAAAGGGCTTACTGGCGAGAAAGCCTCGGACGAGCCCCGGGAGATAGGCTAGTTGCCCAACTTGCTTCTTTCCCACCATGTTCCGGGCTATGTGGGTGCTCAAGCCAAGCGTCGCAACGGTGAGAAATCCATTCCCATTGGCGCGGCCGAGATCCATCTTCGCAATCCCGCCCTCGGCGATCGCGGTGACGGCCGCACGAACATCGTGGCCAATGCCGATTTCCCGCGCAAACTGATTTCCGGTTCCGAGCGGCATGACGGCGAGGGCGGTCTGACTTCCGGCGATGAGATCGACGGCGGTTCCAAGGGTGCCATCGCCGCCCCCTAAAATCACGGTCTCCCGGCCCTGGCGCACCGCCGCCTCAATCGCCTTTTGCATCGGATAGGCTTGATCAAAAGCCTGGGCTTCCTGCAAAGGGACACCGGATTGCTCCAGCAGAGTTGTAGCGGTCTCAAACATCCGCGCTCCTCGTCGTGAGGCGGTGTTGCAGAAGAAGACGATATCTCGTTGCACAGGTGTGATGCCTTATTATGGGGGCAGGGGCTCGAACTAACCGCCGTGTCCTAGCGTTTGAACGAACATGAAGACTGTATTCGTTGCTGCTCTGGGGAGTCTGACCCTCGTCGGGCTGCTGGGCTGTTCCTTGACAGCTCAGGCGACCGATGGAGCCAAGCCTCGCATGATCGGGGGCCTCACGATTGAAGACAAGAGTCCGGAGCGAAAAGACAAGCTCGTTCTCAGCGATGCGGAGTGGCAGAAGCGCTTGTCGAAGGAGCAGTACCGGATTCTGCGCAGCAAGGGCACCGAGGCTGCGTTCTGCGGCGGATACCTCAACAACAAGGAGAAAGGGACCTATCACTGCATAGGTTGCGATCTTCCCCTGTTCAAAAGCGATACGAAATTTGAATCTGGCACAGGCTGGCCAAGCTTCTTCCAACCGGTGAACCGAGAAAGCGTTTGGCTGAAGACCGACATGAGCTATGGCATGAGTCGGGTCGAGGTCTTGTGCTCGAAGTGCGATGGTCACCTCGGGCACGTGTTCGATGATGGCCCGGAGGACAAAACCGGACTCCGTTTCTGCATCAACAGCGAAATCCTGAAGTTTCGCAAAGCCGAAGCGACGAACTGAGCATCACTTACAAAACAAATCCCCTCGACGAGCGCTGCTCATCGAGGGGTCCGCAATTTAAGGCAGGTAAAAACTATCGTCCGCTGCGAATGGCTTTGATGGTCATCGCGTCGTACACCGGCTTGAGCCGAATGGCTTCCTCATCGGAGATAAAGTCGCCCCAGAGTTCTTGAATTGCTGGCTCGAAGGTCCGCCACGCCTTGACTCGAGCGGCTTTCCCTCTCTCAGTCAACACGGCAAAGCTTCCTCGACGGTCGTCTTCGCAGGCCTCGCGCTTCACGTAGCCTTGCTTTTCAAGTCGGTCAATGAGCCGGGTGAGTCCGCTTCGGCTGAAGACGATCCGATCTGCGAGTTCGCTCATGCGGAGCTTCTCTGTCGGTTCAAATTCCAGCGTCACGAGGACGTCATAGATGTCAAGCGGAATGTGTCCGTCTGCTTTGAGACGGCGGTCAATCTCGCGAGTCACTCGCGCATGTGCAATAAGAAAGGAACGCCAAGTGTCCTTTTGGATTTCAGAAGGTTTCAGCCCCATGATGTTCGTTCAAAACCCGTAAATAATTGCGCTTTCAACTGTAGATTTCTCAATTCCTCGCACAAAGTTTTGAGGATTCCTGAGATTGCAGTTGATTGCACGTGATGAGACCCGATCCTCATCGACCGTGTTCCGCGCACGGGACCTTCGGAAGATCATGTTTCGATAGACTTCCCCAATAGCCCCGAATTGAACGTGGGAACGGTATGGCAAGTATGTCATCTTGCGCCGCCTGGCACAAAAAAGAGCAGGACTGTTTCCGACAGTCCTGCTCTCTATGTCCCATGTTGAGGAGCCTAGCCGACCGAGTGCTCAAGGCTGACGGCAAGGAGCTTTTGGGCTTCCACAGCGAACTCCATCGGGAGTTCTCGGAAGACATCCTTGCAGAAGCCGCTGACGATCATGTTGACCGCGTCTTCTTCGCTGATTCCTCGCTGAGCGAGATAGAACAGCTGATCCTCGCCGATCTTGCTCGTCGTCGCTTCGTGCTCCATGGTGGCCGAGTTGTTCTTCACTTCGATGTACGGGAAAGTGTGCGCGCCGCATCGATCGCCCATCAGCATGGAGTCGCAGACCGAGTAGTTTCGTGCTCCGTCTGCACCAGGATTAATCTTCACGAGGCCTCGGTAGGTGTTCTGCCCGTTGCCCGCGCTGATCCCCTTGCTCACGATGGTGGAGCGGGTGTTCTTTCCGATGTGGATCATCTTGGTGCCGGTGTCCGCCTGTTGCTTACCGGCGGTGAGAGCCACGCTGTAAAACTCTCCGACGCTGTCGTCGCCTTTGAGGATGACGCTCGGGTACTTCCAGGTGATCGCAGATCCCGTCTCAACCTGAGTCCAGGTGATCTTGGATCGCTTGCCTTCGCAGCGTCCGCGCTTGGTCACGAAGTTGAAGATGCCGCCCTTGCCGTCCTTGTCGCCGGGATACCAGTTTTGAACCGTGCTGTACTTGATTGTCGCGTCGGCATCCGCCCAAAGCTCGACAACCGCCGCGTGAAGCTGGTTCTCGTCGCGCTTCGGCGCGGTGCATCCTTCGAGATAGCTGACTTTCGCTCCCTCTTCGCAGACAATGAGGGTGCGCTCGAACTGACCAGTGTTCTCCGCATTGATTCGGAAGTAGGTGCTGAGCTCCATGGGGCAGGTGACGCCCTTGGGCACGAACACGAACGATCCATCCGTGAAGACCGCACTGTTCAGAGTTGCATAGAAGTTGTCGGTGTAGGGAACCACGCTGCCCAAATACTTTTGGATCAGTTCCGGGTGCTCCACCACGGCCTCGCTGATTGAGCAGAAGATGACCCCTGCCTCTCGAAGCTTCTCCTTGAACGTGGTGACGACGCTGACGCTGTCGAAGACGGCATCAACCGCGACATTGGCGAGAAGCTTCTGCTCGTTGAGCGGAATGCCCAGCTTCTCGAACGTGCGAATCAGTTCCGGGTCGGCTTCATCCAGCGAATTGAGTTTGGGTCGCTGCTTGGGCGCGGAAAAGTAGCTGATCGCCTGCAGATCGGGTTGAGCGTAATCGACGTTCGGCCACTTGGGATAGGCCATCGTCTTGAGGTGCTCGTACGCCTTCAGTCGGAATTGGAGCAGCCACTCCGGCTCTTCCTTCTTCGCACTGATGAACCGAATCACCTCTTCGTTCAGGCCAGGAGGCAGGGTTTCGGCTTCCACGTCGCTGACAAAGCCCCACTTGTACTCACGCTCGGCATAGTGCTCCAGGAGCTCGTCGTCTGTCTCGAACTCCGGCAAAGTCGCGCTGGCCTGGAGGTCTTGATCGCTCACGGGGGATTCTGTGTCGGGCTGGTACATGGTGCTCAAAAAGGCGTTGATCCGCCTATAGCGTTCTCTACGAACGACCGTGATTGAAAGTTTACACGAAGGTGCAGATTGTCCTAGCCACAGGGGGGACTGTTGCTTGGCCCGGATCCTACGAGAGGGACAAGATCAGCACAGAGTCGTCCGACTCCATGAAGTCAAGGATGATAGCACCATGGGAGACGATCGCTTGGATTGTGTCGGCTCGTGACCGATTCCCAATCCGGACAAGGCACACGCGACCAACACCTCGCACGGTGTGGAGGTTAACAAAGTCGGCGTCCTTTGTCATCACAACAACTCCGTTCTGATCAGCCCAATCCAGAATCACGTTATCCTCCGTGGAAGAGAAGCCTAAGTCTTGCACGTGATCGCAGTCGATTCCGAGCTGGCGGATTGGCACAGCAAGACCTCTCGGGAGGTTTTCGTCCAGGAGAATTCGCCTCACGCGATCCGAGAACCTTTGGCTTGCTCAGCCGCAAACGCGAGGCAGGCAAGGATGTCCTCGTGCTCGATGTTCGGATATTCCTCGAGGAGAGTATCGGGGGTCTCGCCAGCCGCAAGATATTCGAGAATATCAACAACCGCTATTCGGGTGCCCTTGATAATTGGCTTCCCGCTTCGCACGGCTGGATTGATGACGATTCGCTCTCGAAAGTCCATGAAAGTCCTTCATTGTAGCTTTTTGTTGGGTTTATCCCAAACTTCGCGCTTGCGGTCACTGGTGCCCGGGGTGGGACTCGAACCCACACGACCGTACGGTCAACGGATTTTAAGTCCGCTGCGTCTACCATTCCGCCACCCGGGCTGGCACCAGGTCGTAGAATACCGGAGTCCAACTCCGTCGCCCGTACCGGCGGATTCTTGGCCATTCGGCCCGAACTCAACCGAGGGTCCTTGCTGGACTCGAAAAGGACCATCCATAATAGGCGTCCGGCAAGAGTGCGGCAGTGCCCGTCTTGCGGAGGCTTCCCATGGCGAAGAAGAAAGGCGAAAAGCGTGAAATCATCCGGCTGGTGTGCACCGAAGACGGCAAGCACTACGTGGTGACCACCAAGAATAAGCAAAACACCCCGGACAAGCTGGAGTTGATGAAGTACAACCAAACTCTCCGCAAGGTCACCCTGCACCGGGAGAAAAAGTAAGTCATTCGCTCCTGAGCGAATGCCCCTTGAGATTTTAAGGATTCAGAACGATGGCCAACCCAAAACGAAAACACTCTCACGCTCGCGGTGCCAAGCGACGAACCACCTGGACGACGAGTCTGCCCGAAGTCACCCCGACCAAGAACGTGAACGGCGAGCCGTTCGCTCTTCGTCACTGCGCGAGCCCGGACGGCTACTACAAGGGCCGCCGACTGCCTGGCTTCAAAGATAAGACCAACTAAGCCTGCCCGTTCCGCGCAGGAAGCCAAAATGAAACCCGCCGAGCTTTACTCCGGCGGGTTTTTCTTCGTGAAGGTGGGCTCTCAGCGAACTCGAACGAAAGCCTTGTAGCGGTAGGTAATCGTCTTGGATTTCCCGCTTTCCACCTTTGGAGTCCACGAAAGCTGACTCGTGGGATTCATTTGGTTCAGCAGCTTCGGCAACTTCGTCACTTTGGCCTCTGCGGGCAGGGTGACTTCGCCTTCCAATTGCTTCGAGATCTTCATTTCAACGGCATACGCCTTGCGATTCTGAATCTCCAGGGTGCCCTGAATCTCGACAAGGTCATACAGCGGATAGCCGTTCTGATCCTTGATGACCCCCGCTTCTCGACCGACTTCTTCCTCGGTGACGCCAGCGACGACGTCGAGTGCCTTCGTGATTTTGATCTGGGTTTTGGCCCCGGCGGAGGTGTACTTCAGCAGATCCTGCCCAACCACCTGACCCGATCGAATCGTGCTCACGGTGCCCGTGGTCAGAGGCATTTTGTTGTCGTTCTTGAATTCAATCTCACTCCAAACGTCAAGCGGAACGCTTCCCGAGCTTCCCAAGCCGCCTTCCACGGTCGAAATCGGAAGCTCCAAAGTGTGGACGCGCTTGTAATCGCTCTCGCTCTGGAACAGCACAAAGTAGCCCCGATCCCCTCGCTTCAGAGTCACATTTCTTTGCTCGTAGAAGTAAAGATCCTCGGCGGCGAATCCATCGCCTTCCGTGGGAACAAAGGATTCGAAACCCGACATATCGTCGGACGACTCTCGCCGGTACGCGGCTTGGTTTGTGATCGGTGCACCGGGGGCTCCAAATCCACCTCCGCTTCCTGGCATTCCTCCGCCCATCAGGATCCCGAGGAAGGCGTCAGCGGTGCCCTGAAAACTCAGTGGGTCGGGCGTATTCAGAAACGGCAGGTTCGGAAATCCTGTGACCAGCTTCACGGGAATCTTGTTGAAGTCCCCGAGGTCGTTCAGGATGGTCGCCCGAGCAGTGAGCGTGAGCTTCTTGTCGTCCACCAGATTCACCACGTAGCTCGGATTCCAGAACGATCCACGCTGCAAAGCCGACATGTAGATCGTACTCCCCGGCTTGGCCGTGATTCGGAACGCTGGTGTTTCAACCACTGGGTCGTTCTCGCGTGACCAAACGCCGTCCGCGCCAATCTTGACACTCAGAACGGAATCCGCAGTGAAGAACTCAGCACCAGGTTGTCCGTCCATTTGCAGGCCAATCATCCGCTCTGAGTGGCTAACGAGCTTGCCTGTGACCGTCTGCTCTTTCGATCCCACGCGGAGAGAAAGGGTCACGGTTTTGCCAACATTCCAACTCAAAACCTCGCTCAAGGAGTTCGCGTTCTGGGTGGTCTTACCCGGGCGGTAGCGGGCTTTGGTCATCACCACGGAACTGATCTGCGCGCCGTCGCTGCCATAGATGAACAAGGTTCCGAGGCTGGCCGAAGGCGGATCGGCGACGAAAAGTGTGCCAGAACTCGGCACGACCGCCGATCGAGTGATGAGCGCGAATCCGTTCTTAAAGAGCGATGCGTCGTTGATTTCCGGCTTGATCAGGAGATCTTTGCTGATCTCTTCGGCGACCGCCGTGGATTTTTGGATCATGGGCACAGGGGCCGGGGCGAGTAGGGCCGTCGAAGCGGCGAGTCCAAGAAAGCTCAGCATAAAGTTTTGGTTCCCTCAAGGCTTCGGACGTCCAAGGAGCAGAATCGGTACGTTTTCCTGGTCCCGACTGCTCTGGGACGGAGCCTCCACATGTATCCTCCGGGCGTAGAACCGAGGATGGTGGAACGAACCCCGCGCGATCCCTTGCTGCAACGACTCGAGTCGAGTCACGCCGATTGCCGGGTGCCGTGTCACCTGCGCTCAAGTGTCAACAAATGGACCCTCCGCATGCTCGGACTCCTGGTTCCTCACCTCAGCGAGGGCGAATATGCAGGCCATGGGCTGGACTGGGAGGTAGGTTCCGCGATGGACGCACTGTACAGACTCCTCACGACGGCTGGTCTGCCCGAGGAGCAAGCTCGCGTCGTGGCAGGGCAGTTTCGATTCGCTCTCCCGGAGATTCTCGACCAACTCGAATCCGATGCTGACGCCACCTGGCAAGCTGATCCTGCCGCCGTGAGTATCGACGAGGTCAAGCTCACCTACCCGGGATTCAGTGCGGTCGCGGTTTACCGAATGGCCCACACGCTGCATCGATTCAATGTCCCGCTGATCCCTCGACTCATGACCGAGTACGCCCATTTCCGAACCGGAATCGACATCCACCCAGGGGCCCAAATTGCGTCCCCGTTCGTGATCGATCACGGAACGGGAATCGTGATTGGCGAAACGACGGAGATTGGACGGCGCGTGCACCTTTACCAAGGAGTGACCCTGGGAGCTCTGGCGGTGAAGAAGGAACTCGCTGGAGTCAAGCGGCACCCGACGATTGAAGACGACGTGATCATCTACGCCGGGGCGACCATTCTCGGCGGGAAGACAAGAGTCGGAGCCCGCACCATCATTGGCGGCAACGTCTGGCTCACCGAGTCAGTGGCCCCGGATTCTCTCGTCTCGCACCATCCCGAAATCAAAATTCAAACCAACCCGCGGGCCGATTTGGCCACGGCGACCCGTTCCGGAGAGGACAATTAAATGAAAGCTCAATCCATTCTCGAAACCATCGGCAATACGCCCCATGTTCGCCTGGCCCGTCTCTTTCCGAGCCACGAGGTCTACATCAAACTTGAGCGCGCGAATCCCGGCGGAAGCATCAAGGATCGCATCGCCTTGGCAATGATCGAAGAAGCGGAAGCCAGCGGCAAGCTCCAGCCCGGTGGCACGATTATCGAGCCGACCAGCGGTAACACCGGGATCGGTCTCGCGATGGTCGCTGCGGTCAAGGGATACCGTCTCGTCTTGACGATGCCCGAATCGATGTCCAGAGAACGCCGCCGCGCCATGCTGGCTTACGGGGCCGAATTCGTCCTCACCCCGCGCGAAAAAGGGATGAAAGGAGCCATCGCTCGCGCAGAAGAACTCCTCGCCGAAACCCCCGGCGCTTGGATGCCCCAACAGTTCGAGAACCCCGCCAACGTCGAGGTTCACCGCAAAACCAGCGCGCAGGAGATCCTCCGCGACTTCCCCGAGGGCCTGGACGCGATGATTACGGGAGTGGGCACCGGCGGGCACATCACGGGCGCGGGTCAGATCCTGAAGCAGCACTGGCCTGACCTCAAAGTCTTCGCGGTTGAGCCGGAGAAGTCCCCTGTTCTCAGCGGGGGAGAACCGAGCCCCCACAAGCTCCAGGGAATCGGAGCGGGATTCGTCCCCGGCGTCCTCGATCGAGAGATTCTGGATGGGGTCGTGCAAGTGAGCGAAGAAGAAGCATTCGACATGGCCCGTCGAGCTGCCCGCGAAGAAGGGATCTGGCTCGGAGCTTCGAGCGGAGCCTCGCTGGCCGCAGTCGCGAAAACCCTGCCGAGTCTCGACACCAACGCCCGAGTTCTCACCTGGAATTACGACACCGGCGAGCGTTATCTGAGTGTCGATGGCCTTTTCCCAGCTGAGGATGAATAATTCATAAGAACGCTGATCCCCAAGCAAATCTACGTGTAGACTTGTCTTGATGGTGAGCCGTTGCTTACGCTCCCATCGCGTCACCCGCGCGATGGGAGTTTTCGTTCTTTGCTGCGTCGTTTCGGGAGCCTCGGCTCAGATCAATCTGCCCGGAGGGGGAGGAATCAAGCCTCCCGCAATCCCCGGTTTGGATTCCCTGTTCAAAAAGGGCCTCCCGCTCAAGTACACCCTGAACCTAGCGGATCCTCCCACGCTCCGACTTGTCCGCTTCGAGCCGGAGGAGATCGCCGATCTGCCACAGATTCCAACCGAATTCACGCCTGGATTCTATCGAGCCAACTTTGCCACGTTCTGCCTCCGAGGCTACACGCCCGGACCGAATCGTGGCTCGGCCCAACTCCCTGGCCGGATCGAGGGGGCCATGTCGGGCACGATCAATAAGCTACTCGATGGATTTGGACAACACAACGACATCCGTCAAGACGAGATGCAGACTCTGATTTGGGCCTTGCTGGCGAACGCAAAACCCAGCAACCTGAATGCGAGTCAGCAAGCCATCCTCGCCCGATGTCTCAGCCCGCAGGACATTCTTCTCCTCGAAAAAGGAGGGGTGCAGTTCCTTGAGGAAAACGTGATCGGGCCGATGATGAACAAGGTCGATGAGGCCCTCCGGCCGATCTACGAAGCGGACAACAAGATGCGCCAGTTGGTCTCCCGAGCCGATGCTGCTTTTGCGGAGCTGGAGGAACTCGCCGTCCTGCCGCCTTCCGAAGAGGGGAACATCTCTTTCTACGAGAGAGGCATGTGGGCCCCGTGGCAAAACGGGTTTATCCGATTTGATTCGAGCAGCTACTCGAATACGAGCGTTCAGTTTTGGATTCCTCGCAACATCGGTATCTGGCGGGATGAATTCGGACGGATCACGGCAATTCGAGATGGTGATCAGTTCGCCGTGGTCACGGAATACGACGACTCCGTGCCCCCGGTGACCGGCGATGATCCGCACTTTCTCGCCTTCCGCGTGAAGCAGACGGTGGGATGGGGCAAGAACGAATCCGGCGAATGGGAGCGGGTCGTGCTGGATGAGAACGGAGTGATGGCCCTCTATGACCCTGAAGGCCTGACCAAGAAGCTAAAGCCGCAGAAGATCGACGCAGAAGCTCTGACGAGCCCTTGGGCCAACCTGGTCTGTTCAATGGCTCCCGGGCTTCCCAACCCGATCACGCCGACCTTTCTGCAGGAGCAGTCCGCCGCGAAGGCCCTGATCGAAGCGGGGAACAAGCGCCGTGCCGCCGCAGCGAGGAAGCAGCTCGCCCAAGAAGCCGCGGAAGGCCTGAAGGAATTCCAGGAGAAAGTGAAGCAAGACGAATCCACCGAGCCGGATATCGTCAACTACGACCACTACAAAGATGGCCTTGATGCCGTTCGCGACGCAGATCCAACGGCCCGAGGCAAGTTCTTGGGCAAGCATGGGCGCTCGATGGTCGAAGGGCTGGGCAATGCGATTCGGGACATTGACGGTCTGAGCGCGGATGACCAGAAGAAACGCCGCCGCGATCCCGATGGCAGCAATCCCCCCGGTTCGCCTCCAAGTGTGGGAACACCTCCTCCATCGGGCGGAGCCGGAGGTGTCGGCGGCGGCAAAGGTGGCCCTGGGAATTCTGGTGGTCGAGCGGGGACAGGTCAGGGAGGCGGGGGCCGCTCTGGCGGATCTTCGGGCTGGCCTTGGCCATTCGGCGGAGGGGGCGGAGCCTCCGGCGGGGGTAAAAACGGGGGCGGCATCAGTCCGACCAATCCCCGAAACCAGACCCTCGGGATCTCGAGCCGACGGCTCTAAAAAACAAGTTGGGGCGACTTCGCAGGAAGTCGCCCCAACTTGCAGTTCGAGAAGGATGGGCTTAGCGAGCCAGGCCTTCGGGGAACCACAGAGCGATTTCGCGCGCTGCGGCTTCGACATCGCTGGAAGAGTGGACGAGGTTGTCCTCGATGCTCAGAGCCATATCGCCTCGAACGGTGCCAGGAGTGGCTTCAATCGGGTTGGTCGCACCCATCATGGCGCGGATCGCCTTCACCGAGTTCTCACCCTTCACGACAAGCGCCACCACCGGCCCTGAAACCAGGTAGTCGCAAACGCTGCCGAAGAACGGTCGCTCAGCGTGCTCGGCATAGTGCTCTTCGACCACAGCGCGGTCGGCATTGATGAGCTTGAGAGCGGCGAGTTCGAGCCCGCGGAGCTCGATGCGGCGGCAGATTTCGCCGATGAGGTTGCGGCTCACTCCGCCGGGCTTGATCAGAACGAGAGTCGTTTCCATGTTGCTCTGAGGTTACCGAGTCGGGCGAGCCGGAGTCCGGGCCACGCGTGTCATTAGTCCGCCGAAAGACTGGGCCGTGAATCCGTGACAGAAGGCACCCGGTAAAGTTCCTACCACCGTGCCGATTGCGTCGATACAAGGCCTGACTGTCCGCTACGGGAGTTTCACCGCTCTCTCGGACTTCTCGCTGGAACTTCCAGAGGGATGCGTTGGTCTGCTCGGCCCGAATGGCGCAGGGAAGACCACCTTCCTCAAAACGCTTCTGGGATTCATCAAACCAGCAAGCGGCGGCGGCCAGGTTCTCGGCTTCGACATCGCGCGGCAAGGACGCGAAATCCGGCAAGGTCTCGGCTACATGCCCGAGCAGGATTGTCATATCCCAGGCATGAGCGCGGTCTCGTTTGTTGCCTATGCCGGTGAGCTTGCCGGGCTGCCTCGAAACCAAGCTCTGCGTCGTGCCCACGAAGTGCTGGAATACACCGGCTTGGGAGAAGCGCGCTACCGCAACGTGGACACCTACTCCACGGGAATGAGGCAGCGGATCAAGCTGGCGCAAGCTCTTGTCCACGGCCCGAAACTCCTTCTTTTGGACGAACCCACCAACGGACTTGACCCTAAGGGTCGCCAGGAAATGCTGACTCTGGTGCGCGACATCAGCCACGGGAAAGGCGTGAACGTCTTGGTGTGTAGCCATCTTTTGCCGGACATCGAGCGCACCTGCGATGAAGTCGTGGTTCTGCACCAAGGGAGACTTCGCGCCCAACAATCGGTGACCAATCTTCGGCTACTCGATGGAGCACCGATTGATGTCGAACTGAGGGAGTTTTCGCCCGTTTTTATCCACGCCGCCGAAGCTCAGGGTCTGACCTATCTTGAGGCGCGCGGCCATGTGGTTCGGCTTCAGGGTCGAGGAACGCAAGAGGAGAGCGCCGCTCTGATCTATCAAGCGGCTCGCTCGGCGGGCGTCCAAGTAAGAGGACTCGCCCTGGCCCAGCGTTCGCTGGAAGAAGCTTTCCTTGAGGTGATTCAATGAGCAGTCCGATTTCCGATCTCAGCTACCGAGGTTATCAGGGCGGACTCGCGCCGGATAAGTCGCGCTGGCAAGTGATCTTCCGCCAAGCCCTCCGGATGGCCCTCAAGAAGCGCGCGTATTGGATTCTGATGGTGCTCAGCGGCGCCCACTATCTCATCTTTATCGCCGTCAGCTACTTCATTGATAGCTTTGCCGGCAATATGGGTGGAGAGCAACTCAGGGAGCAGTTTTTCAGCCGGATCATCTGGCGCGATCAGTTCCTGCAAGGGTTCCAGCTAGGACACTTCCTTCTCATGTCGATCGCCCTTCTCGTGGGCGCCGGCGCGATTGCCAACGACAATCGGTCGCGGGCGCTCCTGGTCTATCTCAGCAAGCCGTGCAGCAAGCGCGACTACCTAATCGGCAAGTGGATGGGGATGTTTGTGCCGATCGCGATGGCCCTGGCGATTCCCGCCACGATTTTCTACTTTTACGGGGCGATGAACTACCGTGAATTCGGTTTTCTCAGCGATGATCCCTGGTTGTATCCGAAGGTGCTCGGCGCGATTACCCTGGCTTCGGCCTTCCAAAGCTCCGTGATTCTCGGCATCAGCTCGTTGTTCGACCAAGGCCGACTTGCTGGTGCGGCCTACGCGGGAACCTACGTGCTCACGGGAATCTTTGCAGGAATCGCCCAAACGATTGCCGCGAATCAAAAGCTTCCTGACTCCGTGCTCCCCTGGGTGGATCGACTGCACTACTTGTCGCTCTATGGCGGTATCGAGGGGCTCTATAAGACGGTTCTCCAGACCGACGGAAGCTTCTCGTTCCGGGATCGCGGGCAGGATCTGCTGGTTCCTCGACCCGAGCTCTGGCTGCTTGCGGTCGTCGTGATTCTCCCGATGTTCGGGCTGCTCTGGGCGGCCTGGCGTAAGGTGCGCGCGGTGGAGGTGGTCGGGTGATTGAGCTCCGAAATGCTTCGCGTTGGTATGGAGAAGTCATCGGGCTCAATGATGTTTCCTGCCAGATCGGGTCGGGCGTGACGGCTCTCCTGGGTCAAAACGGGGCAGGGAAATCAACCCTGATGCGGCTGATCACGGGCCAAATTCGCCCGACAACCGGCGAAGTTCTTGTTTTTGGCGAGGATCCCTTCGCGAATCCGAATGTCTTTGCGAAACTCGGGCTCTGCCCAGATATCGATTCTTTCCCCGAGCACCTGAGCGGCCGCGACTTTGTCATCCGAATGGCCCGACTGATGGGTTTGAGCGCGGGCGAAGCCAAACGTAAGGTGGAGGAAGCCTTGGTGACGGTTGGGATGGCCGAGCGTGCCGCCAAGCCTCTTAAGGGATACAGCAAAGGGATGCGTCAACGGATCAAGCTTGCCCAAGCGATGATCCATGATCCTGAGATCCTCCTCCTCGACGAGCCTCTCAATGGTCTGGATCCGGTCGGCCGCCGGGAGTTCATGGACGTTCTTGCAGGGCTTGCCAACCAGGGCAAATCGATCATCGTCAGCAGCCACATCTTGTTCGAGGTCGAGCAGATGACCCGTTCGATTCTGCTCCTCCACCGAGGACGACTTCTGGCGGCGGGCGATGTCAGTTCAATTCGCGAGCTGATCGATCGGCATCCCCACCGCATCCGACTCCGATGCGAT
This sequence comes from Methyloversatilis discipulorum, assembly GCA_943371575.1. Classification (GTDB taxonomy): domain Bacteria; phylum Armatimonadota; class Fimbriimonadia; order Fimbriimonadales; family Fimbriimonadaceae; genus UphvI-Ar2. The sequence goes on from CALRVI020000001.1 coordinate 620,881, forward strand.
CGTCTCCGGGAGCTGGCGAGTGAGTGCATGAAGTGGCCCTTCGTTGTCAGCGCAGAGATCGACCCGCTTGCCAATGAGCTTGAAGTGCGCACCAAGCAAGCTGATCTCTTTTACGACGGCCTCGCAGAACTGGCCCATCGAGGAATCGTGGTGACGATGATTCAAAGCCCGGACAACAACCTCGAATCGGTGTACGAATACCTGGTGGAGGCATAACTCATGATTCAATTTGCCTTCCAAAACACGCTCCAAGACTTCCTTCGGTTGGGTCGATTTCTCACCTGGGGATTGGTCGCGCTCGGGGTCGGGATTGCCGCCTTCATCTGGGCGAGATTCCAGCCGGGAGCCGGGCCGGAGACTTATGGGCAGGTGTCTCAGGTCATCGTGCTACGGGTTCTCGCCCTGAGTTCCGCGATCTTCACCGTCCAAGTCATCAGTGCCGAAGTCGAGCAGAAAACCATCGTCTATTGGCTCACGCGCAGGCTTTCAAGGACACAGGTGCTCGTCTCGCGAACGCTCGCGAGCGTCGTTGCGGTGATCGCGACAACCAGTGCTGCATGGTTTGTCGCGGGGCTCGCGGTGCTTGGCCCGCGTGCCTTCCAAACCGGAGCGTTCTGGTGGGATTTCGTGCTGATCGTGGTCGGAGCGTTTGCGTACGGAACCTTCTTCGTGTTCTTGAGCTTGCTTCTGAACAAAGCGATGATCTTCTGCTTGCTCTTCGCCTTCGGGTGGGAGACATTCATTCCGAATATGCCCGGCGATCTGACTTACATGTCGATCTACCCCTACTTGCGAGCCTTGAGCAAGCATCCTGCCCCGGCCCCTCAAGAGGATGCTGGACTCACGGAAGTGCTCTCCGGTGGGCTCTCAAGTATTTCCGTAGCACCCCACGTTGCGTGGATGGTTCTGCTCGGGATCATTGTCTTTTTCGCCGGCCTGAGCATTTACTGGTTCAATCACTTCGAGTACTCGCCGCGCGAAGACTCGGAGTGATCAGTCATCTGATTCAGGCTTCGGAAGGAGATCGGCGTTGCGGGTGTTCACCCATTCGTGGTCGCCCTTGCCCTCGCTGAAGAGCCATGTCTTTTGGAAGGCGATCTTTTCGCTCGCGGCGTCTTTGGCTTTGTGCAGCCCGGCGATATAGACGGAGTTCTTTCCAAATTTCTGGTTCATCGCATCCACGGCGGGCATGAGCTTGCTCCGATCCTGCTCGGGTTCATCGAAGAGGGAAGGCGTGATGGCCTCGACCTTTTGGAGCCCGGTAAACGTGATGCCGACCTTCAGCGGCATGCGAAAGTCGCGCCCTTGCCAGACTTCCAAAACCCGATCCCAAATCGCCAAGGTGTCTTGCGTGGCGGGAATATGAAACTCGCTGTGCCAGCTCTTTTCTTTGCCTGAGACAGAAACGCTGACGCGGGTCGCCCACAAACCCTCAGACCGCAGCCGTGCGGTGGCCTTGTGCGTGAGCCGCTGGAGGATTTCGCGGCAGCCTTGGTCGGTGCGATGCTGGGGAGGCAAAACATGAGAATGCCCGAGACTTTTGCCTGTTTCGTTCGTGAAGTCGAGATCGTATCCCCGCAGGAGATACCACCATCGCTCGCCGATCACCGACCCAAACGCCCGCGCGAGTTCTTGCGGATTCCGGTCGATCAGATCATCGCTCCGGAAGATGCCGCTCGCCATCAGGCGGGCTTCCATCTTGCGATTGATTCCCGTGAACTCGGTGAGTTTCATGCCGCGCAGACGATCGGGGAGCTCTCTGGCTTCAATGACGACAAGTCCGTTCGGCTTCTCAAATTCGGTGGCAAGTTTCGCGAGCCAAGCATTGCAAGAGATCCCCACGCTGGAGGTCAGAATCGGCGAGACCTGCTCGGCAATCGCCCGCTTCACTCGTCGCCCAAGATCCAGCGCATGTTCCCGTGCCATTTCATCCCCGAGGAGACGAAAACGCATTTCGTCGATGCTGCACACCTTATCTACGGGCAACACCTGATCGACCGCTTTGAGCACTTCCTGGTGAAGATGCACGTAAAGCGAAGGCGTCGCGGGGACGATCTTGATGTCCGGGCACGTCCGCAGGGCATCCCCGACCTTTGTGCCAGTTCGAACACCAAATGCTTTGGCCGGATAGCTCGCGGCGATGATTGTCGCACTTGGTCCAGGCGTGGGAGCGACGGCAATCGGTTTGTCCCGCAACTCAGGGTGCTGCACCTGCTCCGCAGACGCGAAGTAGGAGTTGAAATCCAGGAACAACCACCGGAGCGGTCGAGACTGATCCAAAGGCACCATAGCAGATGAGTAGTGCTTTGTCTACTGAAAGGTATGATACATCCCATCCCGGGCAAGCACAAGTCGAACTAGGCCAAAGGAAGGCTTTCTTCGAGGGAGGATGATCCCCGGCCCAGAATTCGCCGTAGGTTTCGATCAAGGTTATCCATGGAACTCCCTCCCGTTACTCCTCCACCTATCTCCGATAATCTTGATGAGGTTCATCCGGGAAAGCGGCCCTTCATCGGAGCCTGGGGCCTGCTCGCTCTGATCATCATTGCCTTCACGGCGATGCAGCTCTCGACGTACTTCATGCCTCAGAGAGAAGAGTCTGCGGGATCGGTCGAGATATCGACGTTCGAGCGCTCCCTGAAACTTGAGGGCGCGATGGCGCAACTCAGCGAGCTCTCGCCCTCTGCTCCCCCTGCTGCCTCCAGCCAAGCAGACAGCATCGACAAGCTGATCTCAGATTTGGAGCCAGTCGCCACGCAGCGCCCGGAAGCGGCTCGCGCGCTCGTTTTGATGCAGCATCACCAAGGTGTCGAGCCGTCGGCAGAGGCTCTGGCCTATCTGAGTAAGCAGGAGCCTGAGTTCGCGCAGGCTGGTCTGCTTGTGCAAGGAAAAGATCCCGGTAAGTTGGTCTCAGACGGTTCGACTCTGGATCTCTACGAGGAGCATGTTGCCAAAGAGATCCGGGGAGAAGAGACGAGTCTTGCCTCGCTGAGTGACCCTGGTGCCATCGTCAAGCTCGTGCTCGCGATGCTGGGCGGGGTGACCGTTCTGATCGGCGGCGGAGCCGTCCTGTTGTGGTACGGCATTGCGAAGAGTCAGGGTCAGTTTCCACCGGTTGGTTACGCCATAGATGAAACAATCCAGGGGGCCGACGTGCGCGGATTACGGATGTGTCTGTACTTTGCCTCTTTCTTCGCGGCACAAATCGTCGCGGGAATCGGGGTCGCCGCGATTGGCTGGGGGGTGGTCGAAGCCGGGCTGACGACGATGGCGCTCGGCTTGATCGGGGTTGCTCTGGCCGTCTTCACGCCGATTGCGGGCTTCCAGGAGTCCTTTGCCTCCATCCTCGGCGACCGCACCAAGATCGGGCAAAAGATCGGCATTGGCTTCCTTGCTTACATGGCCAACCTGCCGCTCGTGCTGGTCATCACCCTCGCCTCGTTTGCGCTGCTCCAAAATCTGCCGACTCCGAGCCACGGCGCGATCGAAGACTTCACGAACAACGGCTCGCCGATGATGTGGTTCACCCTCTTTTTGCTGGCGGCAGTCTATGCTCCGATCACGGAGGAGATCATGTTCCGAGGAATGATGTTCCCCGGGCTGACGAGGATTCTTCGGAATCCCACCACGGCGATTGTCATCACGAGCGTTGCCTTCGCGGTGATCCATCCGCAGGGGCCGATTCTCTGGCCGGGCCTCGCTCTGATTGGGGCCACGGCGGCGGTGATCACTCGCCAAACGGGCTCTCTGATTCCGGCGATTGCCATGCATGCTTTCCACAACGGCAGCCTTGTCTTCCTCAACTACGCGATAAACGGATGAGCCGGATCTATCTCGACCACGCCGCAACCACGCCTCTGCTCCCGCAAGCCGCCGAGGCGATGGCGGCATGGTCGGGGAAGGAGTTCGGGAATCCAAGCAGCCTTCATGCCGAGGGTCGCGCGGCAAAGCATGCTGTCGATGAGGCTCGGGAAGTCTTCAGCGAGTCACTCGGTTGTTTGTTTGGCGAGATTGTGTTCACGAGCAGCGGCACGGAAGCCGCGAACCTTGCTTTGGTCGGCGCGGCACTTGGGAACGAGAACCCAGCCCGAAACCGCATCTTGATCGGAGCCGCCGAACACCATTGCGTGCTCCACACGAAGCCACTTCTCGAAAGGCTCGGCTATCGGGTTGATCTGATTCCCGTGAACCGTGAGGCTCTTATCGACCTGGATTGGCTCAGCGACCAAGATCCCGACGACGTTCTGCTTGTGAGCGTGATGCACGCCAACAATGAGTTCGGCACGCTCCAGCCAGTTGCCGAAGTAAGCGCGTGGGCCCGTGATCGAGGAGTGTTGATTCATCGCGACTCTGTTCAGACTTTCCCCGGTCCATGGACGGTGGAGGAGCCGTTCGCCGATCTCGTCACGGTCAGCGCGCATAAGTTCAACGGCCCCAAAGGAGTCGGCGCCGCGTATGTTCGCGCCGGAACCAAAGTCGCTCCGACGGCTCTCGGGGGAGGTCAAGAGCGGGAGATGCGGGCAGGGACGGAGAATGTCTCGGGGCTCGTCGGAGCGGCGGCAGCGTTGCGTTGGCACACGCAAAATCCAGCCCTGCGCCTTGAGAAGCAAACCGCTCGCGACGCCTTTGCTTCCGCTCTGAGCGCTGATTTTCAGCCGACAGTTCAATCGGCACCCTCACTGGGCGGACACCACCATGTTCGCTTGCCCGGGGTTGATGCAGAGATATTCCTCATCCGGCTCGATAAGGCAGGCGTCAGCGCGAGCAGCGGGGCTGCCTGTAGCAGCGGAAGCCTTGAGCCGAGCCACGTGATGATGGCCTCAGGTTTCTGCGAAACCGAAGCGCGAGAAGGCCTCCGGTTCACTTTTGGACTCGGGGTCAACGTGGAAGATGCCCGAAGAGCGGCGACCCGTGTCAACGAAACCGCCGCCGCCATCCTGGCCCACCGGCGCTAAACCGTCAAGACTTCGATCAAGTTCGTGTTGCCGGGTTTGCCGACGGGAACGCCAGCGGTCACCACAACCTTATCGCCGACCTTGTAGCACTTGCGCCGGAGAAACGCGTTGATCGTGGCCCGGATCGCATCGTCGGTGTTAAGCGGGGTGTCGATCACGACCGCTTGCACGCCCCACACCACGCTGAGTTGTCGCTGCACCCGCTCGCTCCAACAGGTGCAAAGGATGGGAGTTCCGGGTCGGTACTTGCTGACCATTCGGGGTGTCATTCCGCTTGTACTGGTGGTGAGAATCGCTTTGGCTTTGACGCCTTCGGCGATCTTCACAGCGGCATGAGCCACGACATCGGTGGTGCTGTCCCGGCGGAATTCATCATACTCGTCGCGGATGAGAATCTCCTCGGTGCGCTCGGCGATCTTGGCCATGATGCGTACGGATTCGAGCGGATACTGCCCGGCGGCGGTTTCGCCGCTGAGCATGACCGCATCGGTCCCGTCGAGAATCGCGTTCGCGACGTCACTCGCTTCCGCCCGGGTCGGGCGGGAAGTCGTGATCATGCTCTCCAACATCTGGGTCGCGGTGATGACCGGCTTGCCCGCGGCCTGACACTTACGGATGATCTTCTTCTGCGCGGCGGGCACGTCTTCGATCTCCATCTGCAGACCGAGGTCGCCCCGGGCGACCATCAGAACGTCGCTCAGTTTGATGATATCGTCGAGATCCTTCAGGGCCTCTTTGGTCTCAATTTTGGCGACGAGCTTCACGCTGGGATCAATCTTATCGACGATTTGCCGGAGGTCGCGCATGTCGGCTCCGCTCCTCACGTAACTCAGGGCGATATAGTCGCACCCCGCCATGACCGCCTGATGAATATCGCCGAGATCCTTGGTCGTGAGGGCCGGGATATCGAAGGAACGCCCCACGATCGTCACACCTTGTCGAGACTTGACCGTTCCGCCAGCGATGCACTTGGCTTCATACATCGAGCCTTCGCCCGCTACGAGCTTGAGTTCGACTTGCCCATCGCCTAGGAGGATTCGGTCGCCTTTGCGCATCGATTCGACGAGCGCGGGAGTATCCACCGGCAGCGTGACGTCGCCGAGGCCGATGGTGAGTGTGGATCCGGTGGGAATCAGCAGCGGAGACTCCTTCAGGATGCCCATCCGAGTTTTCGGGCCCTGGAGGTCGGCCATGATGCCGACTGGCCCCATCTCGGGGCTCGCGGCGCGAATCCACTCCATCTGCTGCTTTTTGCTGTCCCAATCGCCGTGGCTACAGTTCAGGCGGGCAAGATTCATCCCCTCTTTGATCAAAGATTGGATCATGGCGGCGGAATCCACCGCCGGGCCTAGGGTGCATACGATCTTCGTTCGCCGCTTCATGGTGCCTCGTCTAGTCTCCAGACGAAGCAGAGGCCCGCGGAGAAGGGGGTTATCCTGTTTTTAGGATCTTGCCCCAGTAAATACTCGGTAGCCGTTCGAGTTCTCCGAACTTAAAAGTTCCAAAAATGTGCTTCCCACGCTCACGCTGGGCAATGACGCTCCCTCCCAACTTGATCTCTCGGCCTTCTTCGATGAGATAGAGATCCAAAGGTTGTGAGGCAGGGATCGGTTCGCTGGATTCGTAGGCGAGTCCGGAAGAGCCCGCAGCCGTAATCGAGATTTGTCCGCACGATCCGCGGGGTGTTCGAATATCTCCCTTGATGCGAGACTTTAGAACCGTCAGTTTGAGCGGGGTCTGACTCAGGCTCAGAGGATGTCCCAGCTTCAGGGCCCACAAATCCTGGCTGATCGGGCTGACTTCGCCACTGCCGAGTAGGTGACAGTCGTTCGTATAGGCTTCGACGACCACCTTGCCAAAAGGGGCATACTGATCGATCGTTTCCGACTCAACGAGAAAGAAGCCGTTGTCAAAGCGTCTCGCAACACCTGTGATCTGCGTCCCTTGTTCGATCACAGTCAATCGCACCCGCTTTCCAAGCAGGGTGTCGACTAACTGATCCAGCAGCTCATCATTCGTCGGCGCAGTCATTGCGAAGTGTCCCGTTTCTCCTAAGAACAGTTTCGGGTGTGAAAGTTGTGTTCCTGAGCGCAAGAATGACCGTCAAGTAGAAATACTAGGACAGATTGGCCCAACTGTCCGATTTTGAATCGTCTGCCGCAGGTTTGGCGTCTCAGAGACGAAAGAGAGCCCTATGAAAGTCCTTCCATTTTCGCTCGCCTGTCTCGCTCTGGCTCCCCTTGCCTTGATCCCTCTTGCATCCCGTCAGGATCCGGCGGTCGAAGCCGCTCCGCCTGTCTCCACGACATCTGCAGTGACTTCTCTCACTGATGGTGACCTCCGCTCGATTCTTGCCGGGGTGAAGTTTGGCGAAAAGAACGTGACAATCCAGGAGGAGAAGGACTCCGAGGGCCTGACGGCCTTCTTTGTGTACGAGGAGAAATCGGTTGTCCTGGCACTCTATCAGTACCGAGACTCGGCAGAAGGGCCCGCCACAAGCCTCGGGCTGAGCGTCGGGACACGACTTCCGCGCGGCGCGGATGTCCGCAAGGTCAACGATTGGAACGCGACTAAGCGATTTGTGAAAGCTTACGTGGATGAAGAAGGCGACGCGATGCTCTCCAGCGATCTGCTCGTGAAGCCAGGCGTGACGCGGCAAGCGGTGGCGGAGTGGGTGCGTGTGTTTGCCCAGTTTTCGAAAGAGTTCGATAGCTACATCCGGGCGTAAGCCGCACCGCAAATAGGACATCGGCAGGATCAGCGTCCGATTAGCTACACTCAGGCGGTGCTTCGCCTGACCGGAACCTTCCTTGACGAGATCACCCACGATATTCCTTCTCAGAACTGGGGCGAAGCCGAATGGCGTCGCGAGTTCCAGCTTTACAAGGCGATTGGAATCGACACAGTCATCATCATCCGGGCGGGCTATCAAGACAAGTGCATCTTTCCGGCGAGGTCAGTCCCCGGACTCCTCCCCGTAAAGCACGACCTCGGTCGGATGTTCCTGGATCTGGCGGAAGAAGCCGGCCTGAGCCTCTATTGGGGCACCTTCGATTCGGGATCGCACTGGTACCGCCGCACTTGGTGGAAGGAAGTGGATCTCAACAAAGCCTTCATCGATGAGGTGGTTGAGCGCTACGGCGATTCCCCCGCCTTCAAGGGATGGTATCTGTGCCACGAGACCAGCAAAAACGACTCTCACATCATCGAGTTGTTCAGGCACATCGGAGGCCACTGCAAACAAGCCAAGGATCTTCCGGTTCTCATCTCACCCTTCCCGCAGGGCAGCAAACAGTTCGCGGGCGGCGATGTCTTTACTCTGGAGGAATCACTCGATCACTGGGATCGAATCTTCGACGAGACGAGCGATGTGGTGGACATTTGCGCGTTCCAGGATGGCCAGATTCAGTACCGGGAACTCCCCGCGTTCTTGGATGGCGTGAAGGCCTTGGGCGAGAAGCACGACATCACCATCTGGTCGAACGTCGAGACCTTCGATCGGGACATGCCGATCAAGTTCCCTCCCGCTGATTGGCGGTATCTCGAGCTGAAGATGGACGCAGCAACTCGCACGGCAGAGAAGATCATCACGTTTGAGTTTGCCCACTTTATGTCGCCTTATTCGTGCTATCCTGCCGCCCGGAATCTCTTCCGTCGGTACTGTGAGGCCCATGGAATTTCCTTCGAACAGGTCGTAGACGACCGATCTCTCTAGGCCAACTCCCGGATATCCAGGATACTCGGGACCACGGTTTTTCGGGGAACTCGGAAACTCGGCACCCTGACGGTTTCGCGTCTCGTAACCCAGTCTATCGCCGCTTCATGCCCCCGGCGAGAAGACAGGACCGAGATGGACAAGAATCGAAAATTAGCATCAGCACTGGCCCTCGTAGTGGCGGGATTGGGAGGCATTGTGGTTGTTCGGTTGGCACTGGAAGACCCGAAGGATTTGGCGGGTGAAAACGCGATGGCCCACGCAGGCACTCCTCAGCGCGGGCAGATTCTCTCTCCGGAGCGGGCTCCGCGAGACGGAAAGTTCGGCAGCCTGGCCAAGCCCACTGGCACGTCGATGACAATGGATGAGAAGAACATCGTGTTGTTCCAGGACGGCGAGATCATGGTGTTGGACCGCCAGACTCTGGTGCCGGTTTCCTACCGAAATCTCACCGACCCGCCGCAACCGGTTGCCAACGCCAATGTTCAGACCGGCACCGCGCCGGAAGCCGTGGCGATGGAAACGCCGTACACCGAGTAGCCCCTGTCCAGTCAGCACTGCTGGGTAGCATCGCGTTCATGCGACGCGTGATCCTGTTGGTGCTGGATGGCTGTGGGGCCGGGGCGGCACCTGATGCCGCCCTCTTTGGTGACGGGCCGACCGTTTCCACCCTGAAAAATGTTTGGGATCACGTCGGTGGTTTTTCGGCACCGCACCTCGGGCAGGTCGGGTTCCTTCGAGCTGCCGGGATTCCCGTCGAGTCCTCAACAGGGCGATTCGGTCGGCTGCAAGAGGTCAGCATGGGCAAAGACTCAGTGACTGGCCACTGGGAGATGATGGGTATCCGTAGTCTCGAGCCGTTTCCGACTTATCCGAACGGATTTCCGGAGGACTTGCTCTCAGCATTCTGCTCCCGAGTCGGCCGAGAGGTGATCGGAAACAAGCCAGCGAGCGGCACCGCGATCATCTCGGAACTCGGCGAAGAGCACATGCAAACGGGGAAGCCGATTGTCTACACCAGCGCGGACAGCGTCTTCCAAGTGGCGGCGCACGAGGACGTGATTCCGATCGAGGAACTCTACCGGATGTGCGAAATCGCTCGGGAGCTGTGCGTGGCTCCTCACAACGTTCAGCGCGTCATTGCCCGACCATTCGTGGGAGAGCCAGGATCCTTTTCACGAACCGAGCGTCGCAAAGACTATCCGCTGGTGGCGGCGAGAAATCTCGTGGATGAGCTCGGGGACGTTTTTGGAATCGGGGTGGTGCCTGAACTGTTTGGCGGACGAGGTTTCCGCCCCGTTCGCCGCACGCAGAACAACGCTGAGCATGCCCTGATGCTCCAGGAGGCCTTGGCGAGCGACGCGCCCTTCATCTTCGCGAACTTTGAGGACTTCGATATGCTTTACGGGCACCGGAGCGATCCGGTCGGGTTCGCCCGCTGCCTGGAGGAGTTCGATGGTGTGCTGGAGCAGTTGCTCCGCGATCTTCGTGAAGGCGATTTGCTGATTCTCACCGCAGACCATGGCAACGATCCGACCGATGCGAGCACGGATCACACACGCGAATTTGTGCCGGTGGCGATGGTGGGTCAGGGTGTCCAACCGGGATCCTTTGGGGATGTGATCGGCATGGATCACATCGGTGCCACAGTGGCCGCTTGGTTGGGCAAGGACGCAGGCTTCGCGAAGTCCCTTGTCTGAAAAAGAAATATGGTCGGAGCGGCGAGATTCGAACTCGCGACCTCTTCCCCCCCAGAGAAGCGCTCTACCAAGCTGAGCCACGCCCCGACTCCTTTCATGATACCCTCGCACCGTTGAGCAGGTCCCGGAGGCACGAAAAAGCCCGTCCCGAGATTTCTCCCGTGACGGGCGCTGTGGAACCCTCGTTAGCTGCGAGGAGGCAGAGGCAGAGCAGGGATTCGACCGGCTCGGTAGAAGAAGTTCCAGGCCACTTCCGGCGATGGCGGGGCGACGCCGCGGAGACGACGGTCGGACTTCTCGGCACCAGCAAGAATTTCTTGCACCTTGGCACGGAGGGTTTGGTCACCGGGAGTCTTGAACTGGCGCAGGCGCATCGCACTCGCGTAAGCGTAATAGGCCGCACCGTACTCTTGCGACGCCGCTACCGCCGCTGCGCCGAAGCTCGTTGCCTCTTCGGTCTTCTCCATCATCGTAAAGATGATGGTCATGCCGGTCAGAGCTTCGAACGATTCCGGGCGCGCGCCGAGGGCAGCCTCGAAGTAGGCTTGAGCAAGGACAAGCCGCTCGTTGCGTGGTTCGCCTTGGAGACGTTGCGTCAGAGCGCTTTCAATAATCTGGTTACCGCGCTCGACGAGCATGTCGTAGTTCGCCGGATCAGCAAGCAGACTTGTTTGGTAGCGACGCACTGTCGAATCGAAATCTCGGTTGATAAAGGCCTCGACCGCGCCGTAATAGTTGCTCAGGGAGCCGGCCGGGTCCAGTCGAAGCAAGTCGGCCGAGTGGTTGCCCAGGTTGGCAAAGTTGCCCCGCGCAAGCGCGAGATACATCTGCATGGACTTGGTGACCGATCCCGTCGGAGCCTCGAGGAGCGTATCCTTTTCGGCTTGAACGGAGGTTTGTTGGTCGCCCAGCATCTGGAGAATGACGCTCTTGAGGGCAAAGGTGTATCCATCGGGCGCGCCGTATCGATCCAGGGTTTGGATCAGCTTGCCCGCCTCCGCGAATCGACCCGAACGCACCAGGGCGTAAAGGTACCGATTCATGACTTCCGTGTCCTTGAGCTTTGATTCTTGGATGGGGCGAATCAAGCTGGTAACGCGGGTGTAGCGGTGGGCGCGGAGGTTTGCGTCCAGGAAGTTGAGCATGTTCGCATCGGTGGGCTCCCCGACGGCGTCGGCTCGCTTCTCCATCACTTCCTGCTGAGTCTTGGCGGCGGTACTCAACGCACCCTTGATCACCGTGACGGAATCCGATCCGCCCGCGACGAAAGCTCGTCGGAGGTTGACAGCACCGAACAGCGCCTTGGCTTCCAAATTGTTGGGATCAGAGGCGAGGACGTCCTCGACAAACTTTTGGGCAATATCGAAGTTCCCAGCGGCATAGTTGGCGCGGGCCATCGCCATCCGCGCTTTGTTGTTCGCCTTGTCGATTTTGAGAGCGATGCGGCACGCCTGAATCGCTTCGCGGAACTTGCCTTCGGCGAGAAATGTGTCGGCCCGTTCTACGTGAAAGTCGACGCCTTTCCCGAGTCCGTTGTCGATTTTGAGGTTGAACGACTCCTTGACCGATTGACCCTCGGAGTTGTAGGCGGCAAAAGTGACCTTAAACGTCCCTTCCGTCTCCTCGAGCGTATCGATTTTGAATTGGTATGGGGTGGATTCGTCGGTGTTGCGGAGATCATCTCCCACGTAGAATTCAACCGAACTGACCAACGCCTCGGACTGCACCCGAACTTCAAAAACAAAGTCGCCGGAGAGAACTTGTCCCTCCTTGACGTTTGTCGTCATTTTCATAGCCGGGAAGGCAGCACTGCTCAGGGCAAGTACGGCCACCGCGGACATCCATCGCTTCATCATAGGTCTCTGCTTGTGCCTCTGCTTGGCATTATGACGCCTGAATGGGGTTCAGGCTTCGTTAGATTGCGTCTTCGCCGCGCTCTTCTGTGCGAATTCTCACGGCATCGATGATATTTTCGACAAAAATCTTGCCGTCGCCCGGCTGACCGGTGCGCGCGACCCTCTCGATTGTGTCGATAATCTCGCCTGACAACTCGTCAGGAACCACCACATCGATCCTCGTTCGGACGGGAAGGCTGATGAGCACTTCTTGCCCAAGGAACGATGTGGCTTGCTCCGGATGACTGCCGCAACCCCGTGCATCGTTCACCGACATACCGCTGATGGGCAGCATGGCGAGAGCCGATTTCACCTCTTCGGCTTTGTGGGGTCGGATGTAGGCAGTGATTCGAACCATGAGCGGGGGTTAGGGGAAACGGTACCGCTTCCAATGAAGCATGACCTTGATTGGATAGGTCACGAAGTTGGTGAGATCGCGCCAGAAATCGGTGACCGATCGCAGGAGTTCATCGCTCCGGCGTCGCTTCATGATCATCGAGAGATCGTAGCTGACGTAGGCCCAGTAGGCGGCGAGCAGAAACCAAACCGTGAGGATTTCATCTCGGGTGAAGGATCCTGTGAGCACCGCCGCGATACCGAGACCGCCTCCTCCCAGGATCCCGATGGTCGGCATGCCAACGAAGCTGAAGTCCTTCCCGCAGAGCACCAGATAAGCAAGAATCCAAGCTGGCCCGGCGAGGAGCAAGGTGAGCTCATTCTCAGGGATCAGCGTGAGAATTGACCCAGAGAGCACCGCCATCAGGAGGAGCAAGACCGCATCGATGCTTTGCGAGAGCTTCTCACGGAAATACTTCCGGGCCAGGGTCGCGACGATGACTAGGAACGCGAGCACTCCGAGCAAGATCCAAGGTTCGTGAGGGGTGAGGCCCGCTCGCTGGGCAAACTTGGCTCCCATGATGACGGAGAAAACCGAGAATGAGTGAAGCAGCAGCACTCGTCGAACAAACTGAAGCCGCTGGCGATAAGGCTGATCCGCCACGCAGTCCGGTACCGTCACCGGTTCGGGGAAGTAAGAAACAAGCGGCATCTCGATGCGCGTCCCTTCCATTGTATCTCGCTCACCTCCCCGCGTTGCGAGTGAAGGGCGGAGGGCGATTGTCTTGACAAGTTTAGTTGTGCAAAGCTAGTCGCACGATGTATTTGGCTGAGCCTCCCGAGTTGGTCGAATTTCTCTCGCCTTACCCAGCTAGCACCCAAGCTCTCGCTCGTGCATTGCGAGAAAAGTTGGTGGCCGTACTTCCGGAGTGCATCGAGACCGTGTGGGATGCCACCAACGCAGTCGGTGTCGCTTACGGCTTCACGGAGAAAAATGCCGACCACTTTGTCCACCTGCCGGTCTACACCAAGTACGTCAATATTGGGTTCTCCTTTGGATCCTCGCTGGATGATCCGGAGGGTCGCTTGGTCGGCAAAGGGGCGAGGGTGCGGCACATTAAGCTGACGAAACCCGAGGATCTCGATGACCCGTATCTGCAAGGGTTGATTCAGCAGGCGATCTCCCAAGCCCCTCACTCGGGGGAGAGCGTCGAGCCGCGCACGGTCATCAGAGTCATGGATGGCCCGAAACGTCGGCCCAAGAAAGAAAGTTGAAAGATGGTCGGGATGACAGGATTCGAACCTGCGACCTCGTCGTCCCGAACGACGCGCTCTACCAAGCTGAGCCACATCCCGACTTTGTTTTGTTGAACCTCGAGAGCTAGTGGCGTAAGCCTGGGACATCCTAGCGAGCGAGGGAAGAAAAGGATACCCGAGCCGGGCCGGGATCGCGCCTGATTGGGTTAGGACCGGGGGGATTCCGAGGAATCCGTCGTTGAGGATGTCCCATCAGGCGCGCCCGAGGTTGCAGGCTTGTGGGCCGCGTTTTTCGCCGCATAGAGCTTGACGCCGCGATTCGCCACCATCGATCCAAACCCCGCCATCACGACCAGCATCAAAATGCGCACGAGCACTTCCATGAAGGTACTCGCGGCTTGGGAGAGCTGGATCGGCTCGTCGGGTTCGATTTTGAGACGAACTTCGGGCGGTACCTGGAAGAGATCGTAGGCCAGCTTGAAGGCGATCACGATCATCAGCACGCCGAAGACAAAGGTGAGGAGCCCGACCCACGCGGAGCCTCCGCGACGCCGAGCGGGTCGCGCAAACCTCCTTGTTCGGGTGGGCAATGCCTCGTGCATGGCTTGTGAGTATATCGCGGCGCGACGTCTCCGGTCACAAAAACCGGAAGTTCAAAAACGGTGTGGCGGCTCCGACGACATCGTCAGAACCGCCACGGGACACATGTGAGTTGCGTCGCGCAGGCGGAGGAAGACTAAAACCCCGCCTGTCGGGTTAGGTCGCTCCGGGCTCATGCGATCCCGGAAGGATGACGAATCCTGGCTGCCAGTGAAGACATCATCGTCCCTTGGCGCCGCTGGGTTGAGTAAAGAATGCTGCGAGCAGATTCCCCATCTAGCCCTTTGGCCAGGTCATTGTTTTTTGGCCGACGAGGTTAGCTGACGGGTTAGGGACAATAACTACCCTTCGCTCATGTGAGCGATTCACCCCAGAACCGGGTCCCCCGTTGACACCGCGCGGCGAACCGCTCGGGGCCATTAGGCCAGGAATCGGTGGCAAGCCACCACTAGGCAATTTATCACATTGCCGAGCTCTCCAGTTCCCGTATTCCATGATTTCGCAAGAAAAAGAGTTTCGTAACTCTCTGAATACGTACTCATAACCCGGATGAAGTAACATGAGGAGTGCTGGCAACGGGGCCGGCGGTCTTTTGTGAGTTGTTCACCGATGTTGGTTCGACGTCTCGTCCTCGCCGTTTTAACCCTCCTGCTCGCGACGAGCGGTTTCGCCGAAAAAGTCACGACCCTTACCGTCTGGGGCATGGCTATTACTCCTGATGAAAAGGGCACCGACGTGCTCGTGCGTCAGTTTGAGCGAGAGAATCCCGGCGTTCGTGTCCGTTTGATCGGCATGGGCGCGGGGGCCATGAATCCCCAAAAGCTGATGACGGCGATCGTGGGAGGAGCCCCCCCCGATCTCATCCGCCAAGACCGATTCACGATCTCTGACTGGGCGAGTCGCGGGGCATTTGTGCCGATGAACCAGTTCATCGAGCGCGACAAAGCCGCCGGCGACCCGCGGACTCCGACCCGCGAACAATATTATCCGGCCGCGTGGGACGAAACGGTTTACGAAGGCGAGGTCTACGGTATCCCGATCGGCGCCGACAACCGGGTTCTGTATTACAACACCGATGTCTTTGCGAAAAATGCAGACAAGCTCCGCAAAGCTGGACTCGACCCGACGAGGCCACCTCGGACCTGGGAAGAGACGCTGGCCTACAGCAAAGCTCTCACCGAATTCAACTCAGATGGCACGCTCAAGACGGCCGGGTTCATCCCGAACTATGGCAACAGCTGGCTCTATATGTTCGCGTTTCAGAACAACGCGAGCTTCATGAGCCCAGATGGCCGAACCTGCACGCTTTACAGCAAGGAATCTGAAGAAGCCCTCCAGTTCATGAAGGAAGGCTACGAGATTCTGGGCGGCTACGAAAATGCCCTCAAGTTCCAGAGCGGTTTCCGCGGCGGCGAGAACGACCCGTTCGCGATTGGGCAGGTCGCGATGGCGATCAACGGCGACTGGATGATCGCGAACTACTCGCGCTACTCGCCGAAAGCGAAGTTCCTCACGGCTCCAGCTCCAGTGCCGGCGGCCCGTCTCGCCAAGACCGGACGATTCCAGAATGAGAAGGATCCCTACATCACCTGGTCGGGCGGATTCGCCTGGTCGATGCCACGCGGGGCTCCGAATCAGGAACTCGCTTGGAAATTCATCAAGTGGATCACGAGCCTGGAGGGCCGAAAGGTCAACGTTCAAGCGCAGGCCGAACTCGATATCTCCAGAGGCCGACGGTACATCCCTCGCATCGAAGCGATGGTCGCGGCGAACGAGTGGCTGATCAAAGAATACGCGAGCGGCGACAACGTCTACGACATGGCCTTGCGCCAACACGTCGCGATGATGCCCTACGCGCGGCTTCGTCCAGCGACGTTCGTCGGTCAGAAGCTCTGGGACGAGCACGTTCGCGCAATTGAGCAGGCCTGCCGTGGGGCGCAAACTCCTGCGGAGGCGCTGAAGTCTGGTCAAGCGAAAGTTCAGATCATCCTGGACGAGTTCAACAACAAGAAGAACTATCCGGAGATCGATATCCGTGTTCCGCTGGGAATCGCGTTTGTCACCGTGGTGCTTGGCCTGATTGGCTGGGTGGCCTGGATGATCAAGCGGGGCGAAGGCCGCGTCAGCGCAACCGAAACCAAGGCGGGATACCTCTTCATCGCGCCGTGGATCATCGGGTTCCTCGTCTTCACGCTCGGCCCCATGTTGGCGTCGCTGATCTTCTCGTTCATGCAGTACGACGTCTTGAATCCGGCGCACTTTGTTGGATTCAAGAACTTTACTGACGTCTATGTGAACGACCGTGAGATGGTTCTCAAGGCCTTCACCAACGTCGGTTACCTTGCGATCGTCGGCATTCCGCTCGGCCTGATGACCGGTCTGGCGATTGCGATGATGCTGAACACGGGTGTCAAGGGCATCCGGTTCTATCGAACGGCTTACTATCTGCCCTCGATTGCCCCAGCCGTGGCGGCGACGTTCCTCTGGGTTTGGATTCTGAACCCAGACAACGCCCGTGGCCTGCTCAACAACTTCTGGAACAACACGTTGTTCCAGTGGTTCGCAGTCGCTCCTCCGGGATGGTTGACCGTGGAATCGTGGGCGAAACCCTCGCTGATCGTGATGGGCTTGTGGGGCGCGGGTGGCGGAATGATCCTCTGGCTCGCTGGTCTCAAGGGGGTCCCGAAGACTCTCTACGAAGCCGCCGAGATCGACGGTGCCTCTGGCTGGCGACAGTTCCTGAGCGTGACCCTGCCGCAGTTGAGCCCGCTGATTTTCTTCAACGCGATCATGGCGGTGATTGGGGTTTTGCAGACATTCGATGGCATCTACATCATCACGCGAGGTGAGAACATGGGGCCGAACGACAGTCTGGCGACCCCGGTTTACATGCTCTTCAACAACGGATTCGCCTACTTCCGCATGGGATACGCCTCGGCCTTGGCCTGGGTGATCTTCCTGATTGTGGTGCTGGTGACCTTCTTCCAATTTAAAATCGCCCCTCGCTGGGTGCACTACGAGGTGAACAAGTGATCGACGCTGGATTGGTCTATTTCATCCTGACCGCCTTTACGTGGGTGGGATGGATTTTCTTGATGCGAGCGGCTTTGTTCGGCTTCAAGATCGCCTTTGACAACTACGGTTTCGACGAAGCGAAAGCGATCAAGGCGATGACTATCTCGGGGGGCGTGGGTGCCGTGCTCTTGCTTCTGGGAACCGCTATCCCGAAGGAACTCGGTCGCCCCGCGCCGGAGGGACTGACGATCCCGGTGGTGTGGCTGTACACGCCGCTCGCGGGTTGGATTCTCATCATCGGCGCGTTCATGGCGATCAGTCGTTTGATCCAGTGGCGCACGGCTCTGACACCTGAAGAAGGGCTGAATCGCTTGAAGGGCATGATCGCCTTCGCGGTGATCGCGGGGCTTGGCTTCTGGTGGCTGAACACCATGCAGGGGCAGATCAGCGTGATCCGCGGCGCGATCCCCGTCCCTCCGCAAGGCTTGATTGCCTTCATGGTTCTGGCGCTGGTCGCGCTTGCCGTGATGGTGCGGGCCGAGAAAGCGACCCGCTCTCGCGGCGTCGCCAAGACGGTAGTCAACCAGCTCGTTCTGCTCGCTGGCGCAATCGTCTTCGGGATTCCATTCGCCTGGATGCTCATCACCAGCTTCAAAGAAGAGCGTGACCTGGCGAACACCGATGGAATCGTGTGGGTGCCGCAGGTTCAGCTGACTCACCCTTACAACGATCCCGAGCGACTGCAATTCGATGCCACCTACAGCGGTCAGCCCGTGAAGGCGATCATCGAAGAGAAGCTGGCGGGCGGCAAGGTGCTCATGGAAGTGGAGCGTCCCTACAATCTTCGGGGCCGGCGATTCGAGGCTAACGAGGGTGAACTCAAAGAGTCGCCTCGGATGCAGCAAGTCTGGAGCGGGACGTATCAAACGCGAGAGGTCAAGGGCTTCACCGCGAAGGATCTTCCGGATGGCAGTCGCGAAATTGAGATTCTTGAGCCCGCTGATATGAAAGGGCAGCGATTCACGGAGTCTCCCGAGAATCTGGAGCCGGTGCGCAAGCCTGGTCTGAGGTGGGAGAACTACACGGATGCCATCGAATGGATGCCGGCTGAAACCAACAACGGCCTGCGGTATCTCATCAACACCCTGTGGCTCGTTGTCACCTCGGTGGTCGGCACGGTGCTTTCGTGTAGCTTGGTCGCTTACGGTTTCTCACGCCTTCGGTTCCCGGGGCGGGATGCCTTGTTCAGCGTGATGCTGGCCACGATGATGCTTCCGGGTGCAGTGACGATGATGCCCCAGTTCCTCATCTTCCGAGGTCTCGGTTGGATTGACACATTGCTTCCGCTCTGGGTGCCAACGTTCTTTGGCGGGGCCTTCAACGTATTCCTGCTCAAGCAGTTCTTCAGCACCGTTCCGATGGAGCTCGAAGAGGCGGCGCGGATCGATGGATGCGGCTATTTCCGCACGTTCTGGCAGGTGATGCTTCCGATGGTCAAGCCTGCGCTCGCCGTGATTTCCATCTGGACGTTCATGGGTGCCTGGAACAACTTCATGGGCCCGCTGATCTACGTCAGCACTCCGAGCAAGATGCCGCTCGCCTATGCTTTGAACCTCTTTGCGAGTGACCGTGGCGGAGATCAGGCCTTGATGATGGCCTTCGCAACAATGACGACCATCCCGGTTCTGCTTCTGTTCTTCTTTGCGCAGAAGTACTTCATCGAGGGCGTTCAGCTCAGCGGTCTCGGCGGCCGGTGAGCGGGATTGCATCGTTCGGGGCCTCTCTTGGGGCCCCGAGCTTGTTTTTTGTCCTCGTTGAATTGCCGGGGTGAATCGTGTAGAATGAAGCGGTTCCTCACGGATGGAGGATCAGGACTCGAACAGATGAGTAAGCAAGGATGGACGCTCGTGGTGATTCTCGCCGGTTTGGCGGTGGGCATTTCCCTCTCTCGCCAGCCGTGGCAAGAGCTCTCGGAGCAGAAGCGTCTGCGCAACACCACGCTCGCGGAGACCAAGCAAGTGGAGCAACAACGCTCCGACCTCCTGCGTCGCAACGCCGAACTCGATTCTCCCTACGGCATGGAAGAGCAAGCTCGCAAAGCGGGCTATCGCAAACCCTACGAGCAGCCTCTGACGCTGGACTAATCCTTCGCCTGAGCGAAGCGCGGTATTCTGGGGGGAGAGAGATTTATGGTTGCCCAGGCTCACACTGCCACCCTCATGGGGATTGATGCCCTGCCGGTGGTGGCGGAGGTGGATCTTCGCGGAGGGATGGCGAAGTTCATCCTGGTGGGCCTGCCGGATAAGGCGGTGCAGGAGAGCCAAGAGCGGGTTCGCACCGCGTTCAAGAACAGCGATCTCACGTTTCCGAACGGACTGATTGTCTGCAACCTCGCCCCTGGCGATGTGCGCAAAGAAGGCCCCGCACTCGATCTTCCGATTGCGATGGCGGTGCTCGCCTCGTCGGGCCAAGTGCCGCTCTCGAGCCTGGAAGAGACGCTTTTCATGGGAGAACTCGGCCTTGATGGCACCCTGCGCGCGATCGATGGCGCGGTGAATGTCGCCCTCATGGCCCGGAGCAAGGGCATCCGTCGCATGGTGGTGCCCAAAGCCAACGCCCAGGAGGCCGCCGTCACCCCCGATCTAGAGGTGTACGGGATGGACAACCTGATCCAGGTGGTCGAGCTCATGAATGGCTCGCTGTTCTATCAGCCCGAGAACCCGGCGATTGACCCCAAGCCTGATGATCTCGCGTTTGATATCGACTATGCGGATGTGAAGGGGCAAAGCCAAGCGATCCGCGCGCTGGAGATCGCGGCGGCTGGTGGTCACAACGCGCTGATGACCGGCCCTCCGGGCAGCGGGAAAACAATGTTGGCGCGTCGCCTGCCGACGATTCTCCCTCCTTTGAGCCTGGAAGAGAGCATCGCCGTGACTCAGGTTTACAGCGCGGGGGGCGAAAAGGGAGGTAATTCTGGCCTGATCTGGCGGCGGCCATTCCGGTCTCCGCACCATGCGACGAGCTACGCGGCGATTGTCGGGGGCGGCAAATCCCCCAAGCCGGGAGAAGTGTCGCTGGCGCATCACGGCGTGCTGTTCCTCGATGAGATGCCGGAGTTCAACCGCGAGGTGCTGGAGGCTCTTAGGCAGCCGTTGGAGGATGGCGTCGTCACGGTGGCGAGGGTGCAAAACACGCTGACTTTCCCCGCTGACTGCATGCTGATCGGCGCGATGAACCCTTGTCCTTGCGGATACAAGGGGTACGACGAGGCTCAGTGCGTGGGCGCGGCGGTGTGCCTCAAGTACGGAAGCAAAATCAGCGGACCTTTGATGGATCGGATTGATCTGCACGTGCAGGTTCCCCGATTGAAGCCGGAGGAACTCACTTCGGCCCCCACGGGCGAGCCGAGCGAGAGGATTCGGGCACGGGTTTTGAGTGCCCGGGAAAGGCAGGCGGCCCGATTTGGCTCGGCGAAATCGAATGCCAAGATGTCGCCCCGCGAGGTCAAGGAACTCGTCGCGATGGACGAGGAGTGCCTGGCGTTCATGAAGACCGTGGCCTCCCGGCTCAATCTCTCGGCGCGGGTGTTTGACAGGCTGCTGAAGGTGGCGCGTACGATCGCCGACCTGGCGGGATCGGAGGGTGTGCAGAAGGCGCATCTTGCCGAAGCCGTGCAGTACCGGTCGACTTCGCAGTTTGATTGAGACCTTTTGGCTGGCGCGCAGTCACTCCCTGAAACCCAGACGACACCTGATCGTTGATTCCTGCGGATACAATCAGATCATGATCGCTACCCTTCTGACCGCTGCTTTGCTGGCACCTCCGCCAACGTTTGACCGCCCGGCTCTGGATAGCTGGGATGGCAAGAGTTGGGGCGGCATTCGCGTGGATCTCGATGCGGATGCGGATATCAAGAAAAAGTTCCAGGCCGGAAAGGGCGCCGTTCGCCCGGAAGCGGTGAGGCTCAACACGGTCAGCGGCGGGCCGGTTGATGTTCTGCTTGCCGGGCGCGGAGGCAAGGCGAAGGCAATTGGTTTCTATTGGGAGCCCAAGCCTGCGGTTCTGCTCAGCGACCTTGAGTTTGCCGAGGAAGGCGTGCTCTATTTCCACCCCGAGCGGTACGAAGATTGGGGCGTGATGGTGTGGCCGAATGGCGGGATCATGGCGAAGGTGAGCTCGGGAGCCGGCGAAGAGGTGTATGTCGATGGCGTGATCCTGGCGAAACCGGAGTTCATCCCGGGGGCGATTCGCAACTGGCGCAAGGAACCGACGGATATCCGGGAAGTCCCCGATCCGGGCAAGGGCTGGGATCGAATGCTCAGAGTGTATGAACTCGAAAGCCGCACCGAATATCGCGGAGACGGCTTGGTTCCGGAAAACGTCGCCAGCAATGCGCGACGGGCGGAGGATGAGGCTTATCGGGCAATGAGCCGGCTGGAGAAGCCATTCATTTATGATCGCCGTTCCCGCGCGACGATGGAAGTGAGAGTCAGCGTGGATCGCATTGAAACCGGGGGCAAGGCTCGGTACAACGTTCGAGTGCTGATGGAGATTCCGACGCCGTATGAGACGATCGAGGTGGATCTCAGCGAATCGGGCACGTTCAATAGCGACCAGCGGAGTCGGCTGGAGAGCCTGGCGCGACGGGTCGCGGACAATGCTCAGGACGATGCCGTGCGCAAGCTCAACACGCTTCGCCCGCCCGCACCGGAGACCTTCACCCGAACCCAGTTTCTCGATTTTCTCAAGCTCGCGGCTCCGTTCTAAAGGTCAAGAACCCGGGAGGAGCCGGAGATTGTCGTCGGTGGGGTTGAGTGAGGTTCCCTCTGGGAGCTGGATTTTGCCTTCCACTAGGTCGATCAGGATCTGCTTCAGCGCAGGATCATAGCGGATCGCGAAGAGGGGTTTCTGGCGGAGCGCGGCGATTCCGAGAAGAGGCTTTGGGATGAAGTACATCGTGCCGTCGTGCCAGATTTTGAGCTCCGAGATTTCATACCAGTGGTAGGCATGGATGAAATCTTGATCGTGGTAGACGACTCCCGCTGCGGTTAAGGTGAGCCCGCACGACCTCCATGACCGGTTTGGCAGGAGTTTCCAGGCTATTCCGATGGCAAGAGGGTACAGGAACAGTGCGGCAAGCCAAGGGGCATCGCCGACGGCATCTTTGGCGGTGAAGAACAGGGAGCCAAGGCCAATGAAGCAAAATGTGACGAGGGTAAACACCATCTTCTTGAGTTCGCGTCCCTTGCCGGCGTAAGTGGCGGACGCCAGTACGGGGGTCTCCAAAATCACCCGCTGCTCGGGGGTGAACTCCGGCAGGACGAGAGGATGCGTCGGTTTACTCATTTGGTTTCTGGGGGCTTGGCAAGAAGCGTGGGTGGTCGTCGTGAGTAATTCTGATGTCTCCGGGAAGAACCATCTTGTCGTCCGCGAGTTCTACGAGAAGCTCTTTGATCACAGGGTTGTAGGGGAAGGCGAGTGACGGCACAGGCGCGCCATCACTCATCTTGGGAGGATCGCGGTAAACGAGCGTGCTCCCATTGGAGGCAATGTGGAGGCGCGAGACATTTTCCCATCGCATCGAGACACTTTGCTTGTCCTCGATCCAAGTGAGGTCTGTTTGGGTGAAGATCAGTTCACACTTTCTCTCCATCCTGATTTTTGTTCGGTAGTACAACAAGTACGGGAGTATCGGATAGAAGAACGAAAATCCGACCCAGGCTTCCGTGAACGGCCATCGCTCCTGACGCATGATCGCGGTGGCGGTGAGACAGACGCCTGTTAAAGCGATGAGGAGGGCAGCGAAGTTACTCCGGGTATCCCGGACAAACTTTACGCGAAAGATTTCTGGCGCCGCGGAGGTTTCCGGTAGCTCGCGGGATCGGTTCGGATCGGGGCTGCTCATGGCTTCACGTTGCCCCCGGGGAGAACTCTGGGGTGGTCGAAGTAGGTGAACTGAACACCCTTCGGAAGTTGAATTTCGCCCTCCGCAAGTTTCACGTAGAGTTCCCGGAGCAAGGGGTGGTAAGGAACTCGGAGACTGGGGACTTCTGGAGGAGGATTCATGAGGTAGCCCAGCTTCGGAGGCCTCTCGAATACGCCGAGCAGGCCGTAATTCGTGATTCCCAGGAGAGAGACTTTGTCCCATTTCCATGCGTAGCAGTTCCACGCGGTCAAAACCACAATTCCGGTCTCCGAGAGTGCGAGTGCTCGAGTTCGGGTCATCTTCAAACCGGACCGAAACCAGACCCTCCACGGCACGACCGGGTAACAAAAAGCGGCGAGGAGCCAGGCGTAGGGAAACGGCCAATTCGCGAGAAACATCGTTACGGCAGGAATGGCATAGAGCACCGTGAGAATGAGCAGATTCAGCAGAAAGTTTGCCTTCACACTGACCTCATAGCTCGTCCGAAAGATCTCGGGAGCGGCAAGAATATCCTTCGCCGATTCAGACAGCGGTACTTGGCCAGGCGGAATCAAATCGTCGCCTCCGGACCGCCATCCCTTCGAATCTCTGCCGAATACTTGACTTCGATCGGGACGGGGATTGGATGTATGCCAGTTTGCAGGTGCTTAAAGACATGATGGACTTCGGGCGGGAACTGAATCCTCACTGATCGACTCTTCTGCAGAATCTGAATGGTGTGCTGCTCTGGTATCAGGATGAACTTTTCAATTTCGAGCCAGCGAATCTGCATTTTCGGAACATCATCGAGCGCGACACCTGACAACGGATGATTCACGCTCCTGAGATGGAGGCCTGAACCATCAATCCTTATCGAGCAGCTTCGTCGACAAAACAGCTTCTTCTGAGCGAATAGGGTTGGCACTATGAGCCCGATCGCAAGGAGCAATTGCTGCTGAAAACTCCAGGCGAACCAGGATCCTACGGGAAAAGAAACAAGAAACCAGGTTGCCACGTTCGCGAAGAGCTGGGCTTCGCGGAGTGGAGTCTTGACCGTCCATCTCGCATCCTCCCAGGCTTGACCAGAATCGCTCTCCGTCATTGCCCTCCTACGATCCCGCGCGAAAGGCGGTTAGTTCCGCCTTGGCTTCCGCCCCGATGGATTCTAGCATCGCTTTCCACTCCTCCTCAAACGGCTCCAATGCTTCTATCACGATTTGGTGGAGCAGCCAGTTGCGGTACCACTTTTTGTCGGCGGGGAGGATGAGCCATGGGGCGTGGTCTGCGCTACATTCAGCAATGGCGTCGCCGTACGCTTCTTGATACGCATCCCAGTGCTCGCGCTCTTTCCAGTCGCCGACCGAGAGCTTCCAGGCGGCTTTGGGGTCAGCCTCGCGCTCCAGAAGCCTCTCTTCTTGCTCCTCTTTCGAGATGTGCAGGAAGACCTTGCGGATGATTGTGCTGTTCTGGGCGAGCAGAGATTCAAACGCATTGATGTGCTCGTATCGCGAGCGCCAAACCTTCTCGGGGACGAGGTTGTGGACGCGCACCACGCCGACATCCTCATAGTGCGACCGGTTGAAGATCACGATTTCGCCTTTACCAGGGGTCTGCTTGTGGCATCGCCACAGGAAGTCATGCGAAAGCTCCTCGGCAGTCGGCACCTTGAAGCTAGCTACCCGACAACTCTGAGCGTGGGTGGCGCGCAGCAGACTGCGGATCGAGCCATCTTTGCCGCTGGTATCCATGCCTTGAAGCACAAGAAGGAAACTCTGGGATCCCGCAAAGAAGAGCAGGTCAAAGAGCTCTTCAACCCGCTGGGCGAGCTTCTCGGTCTCGGCCTCAATCGCCTCGCGCTCCGTGTCTTTGGGGGGCTTGGTGGCGAAATCGGAGAGATCGCAGGTTCGGGGAGAGGTTCTGGTGAGTTCGCGGAGCACACTGCCCATGCCTCATTCTGCCATGATCGAAGCCGGATTAGGTCTGCTCAACCTGTTGTGGAGCAGACCGTATAGAGTGGTTGACATGTATCCTGAGAAGGCAGACAAAGACTTGGCCGCGATTCAACACTGGGTCACGGCGGGCGCGATGGTGATCAGTGTGGGAGTGATCGGATGGCTCTTGCCGCTGATTCTGTTCTTCACGAATCAGTCGAAGTTCGTGAAGTTCCATGCCCTGCAATCGCTCCTTGCGCAGGTTGGGTTCCTTGTCGTCGGGGCTGTGCTGCTTATTGCTGGCCCGTTCACCTGCCTCATTAGCTGGGGGCTGCTGGGCATTTTGTGGTTTGGCCTGCTAGCATTCCACATCATCGCCGGTCTCCAGGCCAAGGAAGGGAAGATCTACGAGATCCCGGTCGTTGGCTCGATGGCGAAGAATATGCTGCCGTAATCGGGGCGGCATTTAGGCTGACACTAGCGATACTGGAACATACTTGGGTACGCTCCTACTAATGGGGAAACAATGACGACGATTTCACGCGTTAACTTTCGACTATCTGCCCAGCTAACCAACTCAGGCAAGGAGGATGTCCGCAGTTCCGCCATCAAGCGAATCATCGACTGGGCCGCCGGACGTACACAGTTGGTCAACCTGCCAGCAGAAGCTTACTTAGGCGAGGCCTTTTCCCTCCGTGATTCCGACTCCTCACTTGAGGCAATCCCCTCAGGCACGGCTTGGGCCCTTCGCTTAACCCACGCTGACCAATCTGGTCCACGGGAAGTGAAGGATCGTACATGGCATGTGGATATTGGCCTGCAAACTTCGGAGGATTCCGTGTTGATGAGTTGCAGAGTTTCGGTTTCATCAGACTCTCAGAATAACCCTCCTGTAAGCTACTCTGTTCCCAAGATCGTAAAAGAGTTAGCTGGTTCACCAGGACTGTTTGTGGATAATCCAATGCTACGGGAGCCTACGTTCGTATCTACGAGCGATGAGGCGGTCAAACTACAAGCTTTCATCGAGAGTGAGCAGCGGAAATTGCCGGTGATTGTTGTCGCTGATTTCAGTGACGATCAAGACTACCTTGCACCACCAAATCTTGATGAGTATGCGCGCTCGTTCTCCGGTGCTTGTTATTGCCTTGGCCATGTTGTTGCATTGAGTATTGATGGCCAGCAACATTTTCTTGAGCAGGTTGGGAAGACTTGGTCGGTGGTTCGGGGTGGTGTGCGAGTGTACTGGCCGTCATGTAGGTTTGAAGACTCGAGCCCCTACGATCACCGCCTAGCGATAGGGAGCTTGGTCATTAGGTATAACTCGGAATATGGGGAGGGCCATTCTGGTTTTGCGAGGGAACTGCAACAAGAGCTGATCAGACGAAACATACTGAACGTGCATCTGCGGAAGGAGGCTCCTTTCTTTTCCGAACTTGCGATTCGGAAGGCTACTTCGGAAGCGAGATCAGTTGACTTTGACGAAATGGAGTATCTGAAACTGACTCTACAAGATACAAAGGAGCAACTAAATGAGACCGAATCTCTGCTCAGCGAGAGCCTCTCTTTAGAATCAAAGTTGAAGTCAGAGTTGCAGTATGAGAAGGAGACTCGGCATGATCTACAAAGAAGGATCCGATATCTTGAGGATGCGCTGAAATCCAGAGCATCGGATATTCGCTCCTCGCAAGCAGTACCAGCCACATATGATGAGATGATTGAGCGTTGCGAGGAAGAGTATGTCGGCAAGATTTTTCTTCATAATAACGCAAAGAAAGGTCTGAGGAAAGCCAGGTACAAGTCTATAGAAACGGTTTGGCAGTGCTTGGATATTCTCGCAAATGAGTACTATCGTTTTGCTGCTGGAGAAGGTGGGGCAAAAGAAGCCTTCGATTCCCGGTGTCAAGAAATGCACCTGAAGTATGACCGTTCTGTTAGCCCTTCGAAAGTTGGTCAATACGGAGAGAGCTACTACGTCACTTATCCACCACAGAGTGGCAAGCGTAAGCTCCTTGAATATCATCTGAAGCATGGGAAAGACAGGGATCCGGAAAACTGTTTGAGAATCTACTTCTTCTTCGATGAGGCAGATCAGATCGTGGTTGTTGGATGGCTACCTTCGCACCTCGAGACTTCGCAGACCTGATACAATCTTACTTGTGGGAGAGAGTGCTGATTCCGTCCTTTTCGATGACTTTGCCGTCCAGCCAGCGCTGGGCGGCTTGGTCTTTTTTGAGGGTTGCTCGCCAGAAGTGGAGGCTTGTTTCTCGTACCGCAGAGGCGATCTCGGGGCTTTCCGGCCCCCCGTGTCCGAGAGCGCGCATCGCTTGATCGGAAGCTCCGCCGGATCCTGTCGCTCCGCCGAAATTGTGGAAAGCGTCTTTGATCCAGAGGAAGTAGCGACCTTCATCGGAGGGCGAGTGCTTGTAGGCGGCCGATCGGAACTCGGCGGTTGCAGACTCAGGCTTGCCCGGCGAATGGTCGTTGTCACCGCTCACCATGAGCATGGGGCCTCGCATTTTCGCCAACGACTCCGGCGTGATGCCTTCGGTGAGACCGTGAGGCGCGAGGCTCATGAACGCTTTGGGTCGCGGATCGCCCAGTTGGAGCTTCATTCCGCCACGACCAAGCTCCATGCCCGCGACCATTTGGGTGGTCCAGGCTCCATAGCTGTGGCCTCCGACTCCGATTGTTTGATGATCTAACTTGCCTGTAACTTTGGGAAGTTGTTTCTCGATGGTCGTGAGATTGTCGATCAGGTAGGTGATCTCGCCGGGGCGCTCGCGCCAGTTGCTGGTGTTGTTGGCTTGCCCGCGTCGGAAGTTTTGGCGCGTTGCTTCGTCGGCATAGCGCATGGAGTCGGCATGAGTTGGGCGGATGACGACGAAACCATCCTTGGCCCACGCCTCGGCGAGCGGGGTGTTGCCTTCCTCCGATCCGTACATGCCGTGGCTGAAAATGATCACCGGGTAGGGCCCGCCGGTGGTCGGCGCGGTCACCGAGTACGAGATGGTTCGGCCTCCTTCTCGCGGGAGCTCAAGGTTCTTTGTGGTCTCGATGGAAAGCGGGGCGAGGCTCAGACTGAGTGCGAGGACGCTGGTGATCATGTCCGTCGGGACGCAAGATCAGTCCGGGAGTTCGGTGGGGGAAGGGACTCCTCCGTCTGCCGGATCGTACGCCGGAGGTCTTGTCAGGATTCTGCCACTCGCGAGTTCAATTCTCTCTGGCAGGAGTGAGTGACGGAGCATCGCAGCTGAGATCGTACGGCTCTCATCTGCCACGCGATCCCAAACAACATGGGGCTTCCTGATCGAGGCCTGGACAATCTTGATGTGAGGAAACTCGACCCGGATCATCTGAACTGCCGGCACGAGATCTGTGTCGTTCGTGAGCAGAAGAATTTGCTCCAACGGTTGCTTGTAGCAGTCGTTCAGGAGATGAAGGCTGATGTTGACATCAGTCTCTTTTTCCTCGTGCCCAACCCATGATGCCCCGCAGAATTTGCAAGAGCGATCGCGCATTTTGAAACGACCAAGAATGACCTCGCATTGGGTTGCCTCCAACGCCTTTAGCCATACTCGCTGTCTTGCAGCAGATTGGGGATAGTGCGATCCAATAGCGGTAAAGAGCTTGGTATGGACGACATTGGATTCCGCTGCCAAGAGGCGTCCGGCGAGAGCCGAGTAGGAAACCCACTTCAGCTCATTTGGAAATGAACTCGCCTGGATCGCATGGTAGATGTTGAAGCCATCGACATAAACCCCGGTTTGCAAAACAGAAACCCCCGCGAATCATCGCGGGGGTTCCCACAGCATATAGCCGTGGGGGGCCTGCAGTCGGACCTGCAGTGCTGTTACCCCTATTATGACGACAATCCAGCTTGAACTGTACCGCCTTCGGGGAATTCTGGTGAAATGGCGGAGAGGGTGGGATTCGAACCCACGGTGAGTTGCCCCACACCGCATTTCGAGTGCGGCGCACTAGACCACTATGCGACCTCTCCGCGCAGGAGTGAATTATGGCTGATGGGAACAGGCCCGTCCCGGACCCTCGGCCACGATGAAAATTATCGGTTCGCGATCCGCTCGGCGAGAGTGGAATAGGGCGCGGGGCCGACCCAGTTTCCTGCCTCAAGCACGTAATATCCCGCGGGCTCCGTGCCCTCCGGGCGTTCGAGTCGGATGATGGGCACGCCGGGAAACTGCTTCTCCAGCAAAGGCCAGTCCGCACTGCCGACGATGCCGATCGGGTTCGGTCGATCGGCGAGCCGGGCGGCGCGGGCCATCCCGGCTCCGCGATAGTTCAGGTTGTCAAAAATCGCGGCGGAGCGTCGGACGATTTGATCAGACCGTTCTCTTAGGATCGACTGTTGATCCTTCGACCCCGGCCAAAGGCCGTACAGACGAGCGATGATCGCGACTCGGGAAACGAGGGAGGCATTGGGCGAGTCGAGCACTTCGGGGAGCAACGCGTTCTGCCACTCTACGGGGAATTCATCAAGGATTTCCGCCCGCAAATTGCCGTTCTCATCGCTGAACAGGAAGAGCCCTCGTCGCAGAACTTCCAGACCATCGAGGGCGATGGTTGGATCGCCAGAGCTCAAAAAGGTCTCCCACGCTGCTTCGGCGTAAGAGACGTAAGAAAGAAGATCGCCCGGGCGGGCGGTCTGGGCGAACAGTCCGGCGTAGACATCATTCGGGCCGGTGCGCATCACCTGGCGGATGTTTGTAAATCGCTCAGTGGCGCGGGCTTTGAGCTCGGTATTCCCGAGCAATCGGGCACTCGCGTGGAGGGCCGCAACGGCCTCTGCCGTGCGGCCAAAGCTGCTGGCTTCGTTCGGATTAGGCGGGGAAGAGTCTCGTCCTGTCGCTAGCTTTTCGAGAACGGCGTCTGCCTCTTCACGCTGGGCCAGGTAGTCATCCGGCTTGGAAATAAAGGGTGACATCTGCGGGTTCCTCCAGGGATCCAGATTCCAAAGGCGCTGGGCAAGGGTCAGCTGGTTCCCACTGAGGATCTGGGGAAGCGCGTTCGGGCGGAACGATTGGCGAGGAGACCGGTTCAGGTCATCCATGTCATCTCGATAGACGATCGGGCTTTCTGGGAGAGCGAATGATCGATCAACCGATTCGAATTGCCGCTCCGCCATGGCAAAGAGCCAGGGATCATTGGTCGTTGCCGCGAGTCGACTCAGGGTGCGGAGCAGGCTCGCGTTGCCCGATGTCGTTCGAACAAATTGCACCTGGGTCGGGGTCGCGGGAAGAAAATACTCGTGCATCCCTCCGTTCATCCAGTCAAGCGCGGGAGAAAGGAGAAGGGGATCGAGACTTTCCCGTACATTCTGGCTGAGGCCTTCATCCAGGAGAAGTTCCCAGGCAACGGTCGGGATTCGGCGCAACCCAGGGGCCGCGAGTCCGCCGCCTTTGAGGTCGAGGCTTTGTTGCACCTGGTCGATGTAAAGATCGAGATCGGCAGTTCCCGACTCCGTTCCACCGCAGAGAGCGAACTGCTCGTCGCGTGCAATCTGGGTGGTTGGCGCGACTTCTTTGGCCGCGTACCGATTGAGCACCCGGCGAAGATAGCCGAGGAAGCGTCGATCGTTCACTGACATCAAGACTTCCTCGCCGGGAGCATCAATGAGCTCCGCCTGAGGAGTGACGATGTACGCCCCAAAGGTTGGGTCGTCCCCGCGCGCGGCTCGCAGGATAGGAACCAGCCCAGATCGCCAGGTTCGGTTCACTTCATGGTCGATCCGCACGCACACAAACTCGCGATTCAAAAACTCTGCGACTTCCGAGGTGCGCATGAGGTTGTCCACCCGCTTGCCGACCAGACTCCAACTGGTTCCAGAGAAGATGAACAGCGGGCGATTGAGTCGGCGCGCGTCATTGATGGCCGAGGTATCGAAGACACGCCAGTTCACCCGTTGCTCTCGCGCGGGGCGCATAAAGTCGCCAGGTTCGGCGGACAGCGAATCGTTGCGGTCTTCGGGGACGAAGGGCTTGGCTAAGGTGGTGATAGCGAGGATTCCCACCCAGAATGTTGCCACAAACGCAGTCGCCCCGTACGATTGCTTGGAACTGCGGGTGGGCATGCCTTCTATTATAGGCGCAGCGGGCGGCGGACGCCTGCTTCCGGCACCAATCCGGGCGTGTTGAACTTGGTATGATTCAGTTCTATGTCGATCTCTTTGGATGAAGTGCGCCACGTTGCGAAATTGGCGCGATTGGAGTTGAGCGAAGCAGAGATGATGACCTTTCAGGGTCAGCTGAATGCTCTCCTCGGACACTTCGAGGACATCCAAGGCCTGAACGTCGAAGGTTTACCCGCGAAGCCGCATGCGGTGGCTCTCAAGAACGTGCTGGCGGACGACATTGCTCGGGTGGGACTCACACGAGAAGCCGCACTCAAGAATTCTGCGGAGACAAAGGCTGGTCTCTTCATCGTCCCGACGATCATCGAGGAATAAGCGAAGCCGTGCTCACCACTCTGACCGCCGCCGAACTCGCGGCAAAGCTGCACTCCAAAGAAGTTTCGGCCCGCGAAGTGACGCAGGCTTTCCTCGATCGGATCGAGAGCCAAGACGGCGATTACGGCGCCTTTTTGTCGGTGGATGCGGAGCGTGCGCTCGGGCAGGCCGATGGCGCTCAGGCTCTTCTGGACTCCGGAGACGCGACCCCGATGACGGGCATCCCGGTTGCGGTCAAGGACAACATCTCAACCCAAGGACTGCGCACGACCTGTGCGAGCAAGATCCTCGAAAACTACGTGCCGCCGTTTGATGCGACGGTCGTCAAGCAGATGAACGCTGTCGGTGCGGTGACCATTGGAAAAACGAACCTCGACGAGTTCGCGATGGGAACCACGAACGAGAACTCGGCGTTCAAGCCGGTGCGGAACCCGTGGGACACTGATCGGGTTCCGGGCGGGAGCTCCGGCGGATCCGCAGTGGCGGTCTCGGCCGAACTGGCCGCAGTTTCATTGGGATCAGATACGGGAGGTTCGATCCGATTCCCTGCTTCGCTTTGCGGCCTTGTCGGGTTCAAGCCGACGTATGGACGGGTTTCTCGCTACGGACTGATTGCCTTCGGTTCCAGCCTCGACCAGATCGGCCCGTTTGGCCGCTCGGTGGAAGACGTAGCCCTCACGACGGAGATGATCTCGGGCTACGACCCGATGGACTCGACGTCACTGAAGGATGCCAAAATCAGCGCTCAGGGCCTCAAGGACGGAAGTCTGAAAGGACTCAAGGTGGGCCTGCCGACGCAACTCTTCACCGATGCCATTGATGCCGGTGTCCGAGAGGTTCTGGAGCTGGCGATTGACAATCTGAAGCGCGAAGGCGTCGAGTTCCGTGAAGTCGATCTGCCCTCGATCAACTACGGCGTCACGACGTACTACCTGATCGCCCCGGCGGAAGCGAGCAGCAACCTCGCTCGGTTCGATGGTGTGCGATTTGGCCCTCGGCTCGAGTCAGATGGGCATATTGAGAGTTTCATGAAGACGCGCGGCGAGCTCTTTGGCCCGGAGGTCAAGCTGCGCATCATGGTGGGCACATACGCCCTCAGCGCGGGTTACTACGATGCTTACTACCACCGAGCCCAACAAGTGCGCGGCCTCATGGCGAGCGAGTTTGAGAAGGCGTATCAAGATTTCGACGTGATTGTCAGCCCGACCTCTCCGAGCGTCGCCTTCCCCTTGGGAGGGATCAAAGATCAGATGGCGTTGAAGTTGCTGGACTTCTGCACGATCCCGGCCAACATGGGCGGATTTCCGAGCATCAGCATCCCGTGCGGACTCTCGGAGGATTTGCCAGTGGGAATGTTGCTGACGGGTCCGGTGATGAGCGATGAGCGGTTGTTGCAAATCTCATATGCCTTTGAACAGGCATTCGGCCGAGACTATCGCCGCCCGCCGATTCTGTAGTGTCGCTCCCTGGGGGATCCTGAGTCATGGATGAAATCCGTAAACGAGACGTTCAGGTTTTCTTCAAAGAACTTGTCTCGCCGGGATCCATCTTCGTGACGATGCTTGCCGGAGGCTGCGGGGCGATGATCGCGATGAACCCCTTCGCGGGGCCGACCGGGTCGATGATCGTGGTGGGGGCCTCCGTGGTGCTCGGCATCCTAATCTCGGCTTATCTCCGATCCATTCCGAAGCGATTCCAGGATCGGCGGTTTGGGATCCTTTGGCGCGAGGCCCAGGTGCGGGAGAAGAGTCTGAAGGGGGCTCTCGCGAAGCTCAAGAAGTCGAATATCGCCGACTTGAGCGAATTACCGACCACCGTGCAGCGGATGATGCCCGAGATCTATCGGGCGCTCCGCCGAGCTGATCTTGTGCAGGTTGAGGTTCGGAACAGCGAGAAGGCGTTCGGCCCGATGACGGCGGCCAGCCACCGGACGATCAACGATCCACAGGCGCAGGAACTCTATCGGGTCGCGGATCGGAATATCGCCGAGTACACCAGCCACCTCAAGTCAGCGCTTGCGGGAGTGGAACGCGCGGAGGCGCAGGCCGTGGTTTTCTCGACGACCCTCGATACCCTCCGGATCAGGATGCTGAACTATCGCCTCACGGGTCGATCTCCCGACCTCGAGACTCGCGAGTTCTTGAACGTGATTGCTGAGGCGAAAATGCAGTTTGCCGCCATCGACAAAGCCCTGGATGAGATTGAAGAGATGCCTTTTCCGACCCTGACGACCTTGGCAGGTGAGCCGGTGACCTCGGATCCAGGAAGAGTTGCTCGCGACAAAGCGGAGCAAGAGATTCGGGCAACCCTCAGCCAGACTCCCCCACCGGTGCCCGATCACGTGCAGCAGAAGCTCCATCAATCGGAGGAGCCATGAAGATCGAGACCACTTGCCCGGCGAAAATCAATCTCTTTCTCGCCGTCGGGCCACCAGATGTCAGCGGAATGCATCCCATCCGCACGATCTTTCAGGCAATCAGCCTTTGCGATCACCTGGTGATTGAAGACTCGCCGAGTGGCCAAGATGAGCTGATCTGCAATTGGCCGGGCATGCCGGAAAATAACACCCTTACCAAGACATTGCGGCTGTTGCGTGAGCTGATTCCGGTTCCGAGGCTTCGAATGACCCTCACCAAGTCGATTCCCGCAGAGAGCGGCATGGGGGGCGGAAGTTCGAATGCGGCTGGGCTCCTCCGATGCCTGCAATCTGTCCAGCCTGACTGGATCTCCGACTTCGTGGCTCATTCGGTTGCGGCGGCGGTCGGGGCGGATGTACCGTTTTTTCTTACCGGAGGATGCGCACGGGGCGAGGGGTATGGTGAGCGGATTGACGCGTTGCCTGACGAAGCAACCCGTTGGCTGGTTGTGATCCGACCCAACGAGGGAGTCTCAACCCCTGCAGCGTATCGGGCCTTAGATGCGATGGATCGCGAGTGGCGTGACTATCCCGTCGACCGATGGCGAGATCTTTACAACGATTTTGAACGAGTCGCACCGTGCATGTGTGGCGAGATCGCGGAACGATTGCAGGTACATGGTGCCGAAGGCGCGCTTCTCAGCGGATCAGGGTCAGCGGTGTTCGGCTGGTTCACGACGGAGGGCGACGCAGCCCAGGCGTTGGGTGCCCTGCAGAATGAAAATCTGGGGGATTTGTGGCTTGCGCGCACTCTCAGCCGGGAGGAATCTGTTTGGACGACGTGGTGATTCTCGCGGGCGGGCGGTGTTCGCCGGAGATGCGTGCGCTCACTGGGTGTGAATTTCGGGCCGATATCCCGCTCCTTTATGGGGAGACTTGCCTTGATCGCACGAGGAGAGTTCTGTCTCGGTTCGGTGAGCCGCTGGTGATTGGGGGTCGGGAGGGATCAGCACCTCGGCAAGCGCCGGGCGGCGATTCGTTTGTGGAGAGTTTCGCGACGGCTAACTCGCTGGTGCGGGGAAGGCGGTATCTCCTGGTCACGGTGGACTTGCCGCTCTTGACGGAGTCTGCTGTGAACGACTTCGTCGCCCGATGCGATCCGGAGATTGCCTTGAGCTATCCGATTGTGCCCGCAGCTGAGTGTGAGGCGCAGCTTCCTGGTATGAAGCGCACCACTCTCAAGCTCCGGGAGGGGCACTTTACGGGCGGGAACCTGGCGATGATCGATGCTCCGGCGGTGAAAGAAGCCACCGCGATCTTGCAGCGCGCTTACTCGGCACGAAAGAGCCCGGTGGCTCTCGCGGGAATTGTCGGCGTGGATACGCTCTTCAGGGTGTTGCTAAGCAAGGTTCTTCCCATGACCCTGAGCGTCGCTTACTTGGAACAGCGAGTGGGGAAGATGTTGAGGATCCCGGTGAAGGCGGTCGTGACTCACGCGGCGGAGATTGGTGCTGACTTGGACAGTGCGGATCAATACCAGGTATTTTTACGGGCTCTAGAGAATCGAGAAGGCTCCGAAAACTGATTTGTGCACCTCAGGTTAGTAGAAGGCAATTCTGATCCCCTGGCCACAACGCGCGACTTCTTGATGTCGCTGCACGCTGTGGTTGAGGCCGAGGTGTGGGAGCGCAAGGGAACGATTCTCGCTCGAGTCTGCATTGGCGACGACTGTCTGGCGAGCGAAGTCGATCTTCGGCAGGCCTGTCTGCGCGAAGTCGGTAGCGAAGCCACCCCTCAGATGATCATGGTTGAGCGAATTCGTCGACCCGGCGTCCGCGCCGTGGCCTGATGCGACCAAGATCCAAAGGAAAAGCCGTCTGGTTGAACACCGGACGGCTTTTTTTGTCGATGAAAGGCGAGAATTATTCTCCGGCGTCTTCTTCGTCCTCTTCGTCGAGATCCACTTCCACGTCGTCATCAATCGAGGCGTTTGCGGGCTTTGGATCCTCGAGCTTGAGCTCGGCAATGCTCTTGAGGTCTCGGTTCGGGCAGTTATTGCAGACGAACTTCACCTCCACTGCATTGAGCCAGGAGGGGACGTTTTCAATCGATTTTCCGCAGTTGCACTTGACCATATTGTGGTTCACCTGTTGGGCGAGCTCTCCCCGTTAGGAAGAAGCCTCGCTCGTTGTTTCTAAATCTTGAGAGGGAGCAGCGGGGGCGTGAAGATCCATGTACTCTTCGTACTGCTGCACCGCTTGTTTGTGAGTCATCCATCCATTGGCGAGCATGATGATCGCGCCGATGATGTAGTACGCCACGAGTCCGGGCTCCGAGACTTGGCCGGGATCCCGGATGACTGCCTCGCCTCGAACAATGCCCCAGAGCGCGATGATCACGAGCGCAAAGCCGAAGAGGAAGAAGGTGTTCTTCCACAGGGCAGGGCGCGACGGGGCTTTCTTACTCACGGACTCCCCAGGATACCTGGCGAGCCTAGGCCCGGATGTCCAGAACCTTGCCCTTTGGGTCCAACAGGTTCAAGAGCTTCTCGGCCGCTTGTTGCTGGGAGTCCAAGGCTTTCTTCAGAACTCGGGCTTGATACTGCTGTCGCATCGCATCGGTTTGGGCTGGTGCGACATTCGGCGTGACGGCAGGTTGCGGACCGATTTTCATGGCTATCAACATCATCGGTAAAGTTGCGAGGACTCTGGAGAAAAAAAACCGCCTCCCGTACCGGGGAGACGGCTATCACATGCATCTTGCTGCTTATCTCGCTCTTTGGCGAGCTCTTGATTGTCTTAATTCTGGGGTCAGTCCATGGATCGCGGGGCATGCATGATGCCCTTGCGGATCACGACATCGCGAAGAAGCTTGCGTCCGCGGTGGATGCGGCTTCGTACGGTGCCGACGGTTGTGTTTTGAATCTCGGCGATGTCTG
Source organism: Methyloversatilis discipulorum (assembly GCA_943371575.1). Taxonomy (GTDB): domain Bacteria; phylum Armatimonadota; class Fimbriimonadia; order Fimbriimonadales; family Fimbriimonadaceae; genus UphvI-Ar2. The sequence goes on from CALRVI020000001.1 coordinate 657,947, forward strand.
CATAGCTGAGCTCCTTGACATCGCAGAGATAGATGGCGTGGCGGTAGACGTCGGGAAGTTCGTCCAGGGCGGCGCGAAGCTCTCCGCTGAACTCTTCGGCAAGAAGCTCCTCGTCAGCGGTGGAATTCGGGTCGATGATGGGAATCTCTTGAACCTCGCCATCACTGGGCGAGACCATCGAATTGAGTGAGTCTGCCTTTCGGATCGGATTGTCACGGCGTCGGTCGTCCAGATAGGCGCGCTGCATGATGCGCAGGAGCCAGTTGAGGAACGGTCGGCCCGGCATGTAGCTGCCGAATCCACGCCATGCCTTCACATAGGTTTCTTGGAGCAAATCTTGGGCGTCGGTGGAGTTCCGAGTGAGCTGGAGGGCCATCGCGTAAGCGCGCCGCTCCGTTTGGAGGCGCATGCGCTCAAACGTCTCTTGATCTCGCCGTTCCGTGAAGATGACCGTTTCCTGCATACAATCTCCGTAAGAGCATTTCATTACTGAAAGTTCGCTCTGTATCGGGAATGATATTACAGCAGAGTGATGTAAAAGTCAAGTAAAAATGATGCAATTCTTTTCCACAAGGGCAATTTAGGTTCAAAGGGCGCAGAATTTTTCTTGCTCCTGGCTAGAAGAGTAGTTGCTACAGAGGCCCCAAACGAGAGATGAGTCGGCCAATGGAGGGCCCGAAACGGGCCGGGACGTCCTGCGGAGGGTGCGGTCAGCCCTTGCGTTCGAGCCGTCCGCTCGCCTAAGATGGAGAGGACAATGAAGTTCATCCTCATCACTAAAGATGCTGAGATCACGAAGGCGACCGAAGGAGCCTTTCAGCCAGAGGACGAACTCCTGATTTTCCCCGACTGGGCTCCTGCGCTCGAAGCCTGCGAGGACGCCGACCTCTTGTTTGTCGACTTGCTCGCCACTTTGGAAAAGGCTCACAAGATCGCGGGGTACGAGAAGTTTGCTGAAGCTAAGATGGATCACCCAGTCGCCAGTGCCACCCCTCTTGTGCTGATCTCTGCTCCCGATGACTATGAACTCGATTTCATGGCGGGCTTCCCGAACTTCGTCTTTGCCCACCTTCGCCGACCGGTGACCTACAAGATCTTCCGGCGCGCCTCGACCTGGGTGTGATTGTCCTGCCGCATCGCGGGGCACGCAGAGGAAGTGTCACACTTACAGCCATGATTCGGATGCTGGTGTGTGGATGGGTGATGGCGGGTGTGATCGCTCCGGCCTTTGCCTCCTCAATGACCGCCGCTGAATCGGCTGAGTCGGCTGGAGAGGCACCTGCGGCAACGACCCAAACTTCCGCGCCTCGCGAACGAAAGATTCTCCTGATCCCGGTAGATGACCGCCCCGCCGTTGCCCAGTTCGCCGAGATGATTGGCGAGATTGCGGGGACGCAGATCGAGACTCCGCCGAAATCATTTCTCGGCAAATTTAAGCAGCCGGGATCGCCCGAAAGTCTGCTCCGGTGGCTTCGGACGAAGAACTTGAGCGACTACGATGCGGTGATCGTGAGCACCGACATGATCGCTTACGGGGGATTGATCGCGAGTCGGGTCGACCGTTCAAGCTTCAATCTCGCCTCCAATCGCCTGCGCGAGCTGTGGCGGATTCGCAAAACCAGCCACAAAACTCCCTTTTACGCGTTCTCCAGTCTGATGCGCATTGCTCCAACCGCCGTGGTGGAGAATCGCGCGTGGCGGAGCGATCTCTACTACTGGTCGATCTGGCGAGAAAGAGCCAGGCTCTACGGAGATCCCGATGCAAAGCGCAAAGCCGCCGTCTACGCCGACAAAATTCCTAAAGAGGAGATGGAGCGTTATGATCGGGCCAGGCAACGCAATGTACTTGTCCAGCGCGAGCTGGTGAAGATGGCTTTTCACGGTGCGTTTACACACGTTGTTTTCGGCCAAGATGATGCCGCCCCCGTCGGGCCGCATATCCGAGAGATTGCCGAAATCCACCAAGAGGTTGAAAGACTCAAAATCGGGCCAAAGGTGAAGTTCTGTATGGGGATCGACCAGATCTCCAACTGTCTGGTCACGAAGGTGATCAGTGATCTGGTGGGCTGGTCGCCAAAGGTGGCGATCGTCTCGGCGGATTCGCGAGGGCTCGACAAAATCGCTGCGTACGAGACGGAACCGATTCGAGAGAGCCTGCAAGACCAGATTGAAACCAGCGGCGCGACGATTGTGAAGGAACCCAAGGCGGCCGACTACACTCTGTTCCTGAATACTCCTGAGCCCGATCAGACAGAGTTCAACCAGTTTGTCAGGAAACTTGCCGATGACCTGGGTGACGGTCGCGCGGTCGCGGTTGCCGACGTCAACTTGGGGTGGACAGGCACCGCCGATCCCAAACTATTCGATGCCATCACCCAGAGCAAGAAAGCACCCCAAATGCTGAGCTACGCGGGTTGGAACACCGCCGGGAACACGATGGGCACCACCATTCCTGCCGCCAACGCGTATCTTCTTGCGATGAAGATGGGCAGCGACCCCTTCCGACGGGAGGTAGCGGCTCGGTCTTTCGTGCTCCACCGTTTGGTGAATGACTACTTCTACAACCGCTACGTTCGCCCTGAAGCCTACCGAATGATTGAGCAGATGCAGAGCGGCAATCGCGAGGAGATTTACGACGAGGTCAACCTGGCTCGGGTCGAGGCCTATGTGAAGAAAGATATGAACGAACGCCTGCAAGCGATCTTCCGCGAGCAGATGGTCGCCCGTCCATTTCGGATCGGTGAGCGCGAGTTCCACGTTGTAGGGCTTGAGAACGTGAAGATCGACCTTCCGTGGCCCAGAGCCTATGAAGTCGCCCTCGATTTCAACCTTGTGGTGAGAGAGGCCGTCACATCGACGGCGACCGGAGAGTAGATGATGGAAGAACGTCTGACAGGTTTTGTTGACCACTCGGTGGATGGGATGGACTACCAGGTCTATGCCCCTCGGTTCGAATTGGACTCACCTCCGCCGATCATCCTGTTCCTTCATGGTCGCGGAGAGTCGGGCACCGACGGGATCAAGCAAAGCGCGATTGGGCTCGGTCATGCCATCCGGATGAACTCTGCCCGATGGCCGTTCATTGTGGTTCTCCCCCAGAAGCCGAGTGCGGAAAAGCTTTGGCCAGAGTATCAGGCGGAGCTCAACTCCATCCTTCAGGCGGTGGAGGATCGTTATCCTCATGACGAAACACGTCGATATCTCACGGGCTTGAGCCAGGGCGGAAATGGCACGATCGCTCTGTGTTCGGAGCTTCGCTGGAAGTTCGCCGCCATCGCTCCGGTTTGCGGCTGGAGCGGAGCCTACGGGTCGTGGATCGAAAGCGGTCTCGGAGAGCGCCTCAAGGAGCTTCCGATGTGGGCCTTCCATGGCGACGACGACCCGGTCATTCCCGTCTCCGCAAGTCGATACGTGGTCGAAGAAGTCAAGAAAGCAGGAGGCCAAGCGGAGCTGACCGAGTATCCCCAAGTCGGGCACAATAGCTGGGATGCCGCCTATGGACAAAGCGACATGCCGCAGTGGTTCCTGCGGCATGTACGAAAGTAACCAAATGGTGAAGGGCGTTTAGCCTTTTGCATCGACGCTGAAGAGGCGTCGTTTTCCACGCTCTGCGGGAGCGGGCTCTTCTTTCTTCGGGGCTGGCTTTTCGGCAGGCTTGTCTGCAACTTTTGTCTCAGCCTTGGCTACCGGCTTTTCAGCGGGCGTCAGTTCTTTCTTCGGAGCAGGCTGATCCTCTTTCTTGGATTCCTCCTTTTTGGGTTCTTCCTTTTTGGCTTCGACCTTCTTCGGAGCGTCTTCCTTCTCTGCCGGCTTTTCGAGCGGCTTCACGATAGGGGCGGTGGCGATGAACTCTTTCAGAATGCTATTGAGCATCCAGGTCGCCTTCTCATGGACGCGGAGGCGACCAATCAGCAGGTCTTCGCTGCCGTAGTCGTCGAGGTCATCCATCACGTCAATGGCCTCGCGCAAAATGCCGCCGATTTGCTTGTTCGCATCAATAAGACCTTGAAGCATCTCGCGGGCATCACCCGATCCGCTGCCTTCCGGCAACTTGTTCAGTTTAGAGAACTCTTTCAGAGTAGCCGGCGGCACCTCATCGAGAGTGCGAATGCGTTCCGCAATTTCATCGACCGCAGCAAATAGGTCGTTGTACTGCATCTCGGTCAAGTTGTGGATGCCGTAAAACTGGTTTCCGACGATGTTCCAGTGCACCGCCTGAGTCTTGAGCATCAGCGCATAGGAGTTCGCGAGTACTTCGGCAAGGGTTGCGGCAGATTTCTTCGTGTCCATGACGGTGTGTGTCCTACTCTTTACTATACGCAGTCTGCCCGCTCATTCGCTGGGGCAAGGACTCGCGGCCGAGGACTTGATGAGTAGACATAAGGTAACCTTCGCCCGGCATGATTTCCCGTCTCCGCGGACAAGTGATTGAGGTGAGCGCCGGCCGTTTGGTGGTTCTCTGTGGCGGGGTGGGCTACGAGGTCAGCGTCCCAGAATCAGTTGTGGTGGAGTTCGGCGTGATGGAAGCCGAGATCGAGCTCTGGACGCGCCAAGTGATCCGCGAAGATGAGCACAATCTCTATGGTTTCGCTAACGGGGATCAACGCCGTTTGTTCGATCTGCTTCGTGATGTGAAAGGCTGCGGGAGCAAGACCTCGCTCAATCTCATTGGTTCCCTCGGTGAGGGTGGTGTCGTAGAGGCGATTGCCGCGCAAGACTTGAAAGGCCTCGCCCGCGCTCCCGGTGTAGGGCCGCGATTGGCCGAGCGCATCGTGGTGGAATTGAAAGACAAGGTGCTGGAGTTGCGTCTAGAAGGAGCCGTCAATCGTGCCGTCGTCGCCTCCCGGCCCAGGCCATCGGCGATGGACGATGAACTCATGGAGGCTCTGCTCGCGCTGGGATATCGCCGGAGCGAGGCCGAGGAGGCCGCCCACCATGCCCGTTCCGAGGCCGATGGGGTTGAGGATCAGATCAAGGCCGCTCTCAAGAGGTTGGCCCGATGAGTCGCCACCCGGACCTGGATCCTAGCGCAAACGGATTCGAAGATGAACTCTCGTTGCGTCCGCGGAGGCTGGGCGAGTTCATCGGGCAGGAAGGCCTGAAGCAGAATCTGCGGGTTTTCTTGACGGCCGCGCGCCAGCGCGAAGAGTCTCTGGATCACGTACTCCTTTACGGGCCTCCCGGGCTTGGAAAGACGACGCTCGCGCACATCATCGCTCAGGAAATGGATGCTTTGATCCATGTGACGAGTGGTCCGGCGATTGAGCGACCCGGCGATTTGGTAGGAGTTCTCACCAATCTGGATCATGGCTCCGTGCTCTTCATCGACGAAATCCACCGCCTCTCCCGTCAGGTAGAAGAAATCCTGTATCCCGCGATGGAGGATCGGAAGGTTGACATCATGATCGGTAAGGGCCCTGCAGCTCGTTCCATTCGGCTTGATGTGCCCCATTTTACGGTGGTAGGGGCGACGACGCGGCAGGGGCAGCTCACTGGCCCCTTACGAGACCGGTTCGGCATCGTGATGAATTTTGGCTTTTACGACGAGATGGCCCTGTTTCAGATCATCCGCCGATCCGCGACGATCCTCGGGATCTCGGCCGATGAGGAGGGTGGGGCAGAGATCGCTCGGCGCAGTCGGGGCACGCCCCGCATCGCGAACCGAATCCTCCGCCGCGTCCGCGACTTTGCCCAAGTCGATGGGCTCAGCGTGATCACGAAGTCTGCGGCGCAGAAAGCACTGGATGCCCTTGAAATTGACGATCTCGGCCTGGATCGTCTCGACCGCGCCGTTCTGCTGACGATCATCAAGAAGTATTCGGGTGGTCCGGTCGGGCTGGAGACCATCGCCGCGTCGACCGGGGAGGATTCCGGCACGATCGAAGATGTCTGCGAGCCGTATCTCCTCCAGTGCGGCCTGCTCGCGCGCACACCCCGAGGACGGGTCGCGACCAAGCTGGCCTACCATCACCTCGGCGTGGCGATGCCGAAATCACGCGAACAAGACGCGCTCACCGGACTCGACTCAGACTCAAACTGAAAAGATTCTATTCCAGCCCGACGCCCTTGGCCGCCCAGAGGCAACCGCGGCGGAGAAGCTCGCGTGCGGTTCCCGTCTCGATGACATCCCGGTGATGTCCCAGGGCTGAGTAAGAGACCCGCCCGGCACCGAACATCTTCGTCCAGACCTGCGGCATCGCGCAGGGGTTGGCGATATGCGGCCCATCGACGCCCGGCAGCGGGAATTGCGTGGTGGCAAGAACCGTGTTACCCGGATCCGTGTGAAGGTAGTACTGCTCACTGACCACCTCAAAGTCGGTCAGCCCTCGCGTGATGGGGTGATCTTGTCCAGGAACAATATTCACGGTATAGGTCACACCGTCATTCCCGGGGTGCGCCACCCATTGACCGCCCGTCATGTACTGCCAGTCGGTGTTGGCGCGGAAGCTGTCGCACATGCCTCCATGGCACCCGGCCATCCCCACTCCGTGCTCGCTCACCGCTTTCACAACCGCCTGGCACTGATCGTGAGAAATCTCGCCCATCGTCCAAACCGGAACGATCAGGCTCAGCTGAGTAAGATCCGTGTCAAGAAAGGCATCGAGAGTGTCGCGCACCGTGACCGTGAATCCTTCTTTCTCCAGAATTTCTCGGAAGAGATCGGCCACTTGCTCCGGCTCGTGTCCATCCCATCCACCCCAAACGACCAATGCTGAGCGATCTGCCATGATGTCCTCAGCCTACCGCGCAAGCAGGCGATCTTGACGCAAATTGACCCTCCGCTCCAAGAGCCCAGATGGTCTAAACTTGCCGGGGACTTCGCTGTTGGCGCACTTTGTGTTCCAGGTCAGAAGCGACAACGGCAACAAAGCATGGTGCGCGGCATTTTCAAACTGATTCGACCGAAGCAGTGGGCGAAGAACTTCCTCGTCTTCGCCGCGTTCATCTTTACCGGCGATCTCTCGCGAACCGATCACTTGGCGCTCGCCCTCATCGCCTTTGCTGCGATGTGCCTCGTGAGTTCTGCGACCTACGTGTTCAACGACCTCGCCGACGTCGAGCGAGATCGGGCTCACCCGGTCAAGAAGAATCGCCCAATCGCCTCCGGCCAGGTCGCAACGACGACGGCTTGGCTGGTCGGATTGACCATGGGGCTCTGCGGTTTGGGCCTGGCTTTCTCGCTGGGCGAGGGCTGTCTGACCATTCTCGTGGTGTATGCGGTCACGCAGGTTCTTTACAACTGGAAGATCAAAGCGTACGCCGTCGCGGATGTCTTTACCATCGCGTTTGGTTTTGTCTTGCGAGCGGCCCTAGGCGCGGCCGCGATTGGCGTCGGGATGTCCGGCTGGCTCTTTCTCTGCACCGCCTCTCTCGCCCTCATGCTCGGCTTCGCGAAGCGTCGGAACGAGTTCATTCTGCAAGGGAGCGACCGCTCCTTGTCTCGCCAGAGCTTGACCCAGTACAGTCAACTCTCGCTCGATATGTTTGTCGCCATGTTCAGCGGCTTGGCGATCATGTGCTACGGCCTCTACACGCTTGAATCGGAAACGGCCCGAACGTATCCCGGGCTGATCCTGACCTTCCCGTTTGTCGTCTATGGGGTCTGCCGATACCTGCTGGATGTGTACACCAAAGATGAAGGCGGCGAACCGGCGGACACCTTGTTCGGAGATCGCCACGTGCTTTTCAGCGTCATCGGATTCCTCATCGCTGCCGCGCTGGCCATGAGCAAGGTCTCGGTGCCCCTCATTTCTCTCGACTAACTCGTCTCTGGTGCCAGCTCTCGCTTGAGCGCGGGGAGGGCATAGAAGAGCACGAGGAAGATCGTGAGCGGGGCAACGACCAGGCGGGTAGCGGTCACCCAGTCCTCGTACCCGAACATCAAGGACGCGGCGACGGAGAGCAAGACAAGGTGAATCACGGCAAGCTTATCTCGGCGCTCCGGCGCGAGCCGCATGAGCACGAGGGGCACGATTACGCTCGCCATCGGCCACCCATATCCAACAAGCCGCGAGACAGTCGCGCCAAGACTTGGCCCGAGAACGATTGTCACCAAACTCGCCACCGCGACAACTCGGAGAATCCAGGGAGTCTCGCGCAGGGTCTGTCGAATCAGGTGCCGCCCACGAATATAGAGCGGCATGGCCAATCCGTGGAGCCCAAGAACCGAGGCAAAGGTCCACGCCATGATCGAAAAATTCCACTCAACAATTCCAACGCTCCGGATCTCTCCGACCTGCAAGAACGGCGGCAATTCGAAGACCATATCCGGCCTCTGCTGGATGATTTCATCGAGGGTCTCCGTCCATATACTGAGCCCGAGGTAGTTTCGGGCAAAGTTCACCGGGATCTTCAGCAGAAGGTACAGCCCGCTGGAAAGGCCCTGTCGATTGCCGATCGAGTCCGTGACCAGCGAAGCGGCAAACATCCCCAGACCGAAGATGACGAAAGCGGCAACGCCATACCATCGATATTGAGATCGCCAGGCGAGCGCAACCAGCACGAGGGCAAAGAGAAGGTAGCTTTCCCGCGCCATCGCCAGCGGGAACATCATGGCAATCGCCCAGATCGGTTGCTTCTTGATCCAGAGCAGGATGATCAAGGCAAAGAGAAGCATCCCGATGAGATCGGGCATCATCGGCTCGGTGAAGGTGAAGGGAAGATATCCCCCCGCAACCCCAACCCACTTGAGCAGGGGAGGGAAGCCCAGCTCCTCAAAAATCTCCTTGAGAATCCAGAGAAACCCGACCGACATCAGCGCGGAGGCCGTCCACGTCACCCATTCCACCGGGAAATCCCCCGAAATGAGCGAGACGAGCAGGGGGTACAGAACGCGCGATGAAAAAGGAGCCTTGATCCCCTCAAAGATCCCGTTGAACATCGGGAGGTAGAACCTCACATCGCTGTCTTGACCATCCAAGATGCCGATGAGACAAAACAAAAGCCCAAGACCGATCACCCAGAACCGCACCTGCGAGAGCAGACGCGCATGAGCATGATCGGGCGGCATTTGAACACTCATGGTGAGGCTGATAACGTTCCCACTTGCCGGGAGATGTTACCCAGGTTCCTGGCACAAAACCTGCAAGAATGGAGCAAGAAGCGGGGCCTCTGCCCGCGCTCATCGCCCGGCGTGGATGGTTCATCCCGCGATGCAGTGGCGTAAGGCTATTCACGCATGATCAAAGAAGCACTCATCGTCGGAGCATCCTCAGGCATGGGGTACGAGGTGGCGCGTCAGCTGGCCGAGTCGGGCGCGAAGGTCGCCGTGGTCGCTCGCCGACTTGACCGGCTTGAGAAACTGGCCGAGGCCTATCCGGGCAAAGTGCTCTGCTACAGTCACGACGTCACCAACTTCGACGAGATTCCGGGTCTTTTCCAACAGATCACCAACGATCTCGGCGGACTAGATCTGTTCCTCTACGCGAGCGGCGTGATGCCAGAGGTTGGCTGGCATGAGTACAGCTTCGGAAAAGACAAGCCGATGATCGATGTCAACATCGCGGGAGCGGTTGCTTGGCTCAACGAAGCCGCCGAGCGAATGGACAACACACGCCACGGACGCCTCGTCGCTATCGGGAGCGTCGCCGGGGAGAGAGGCCGTTCGCAGCAGCCGGTTTATAACGCGAGCAAGGCGTTCCTCCACACCTATATGGAAGCGATCCGCAACCGAATCGCTCGCCACGGGGTCGCGGTCGTCACGATCAAGCCAGGTCCGACGGAGACCGAGATGACGGCTCACCTCAAGATGAAGAAGATGCCGGTTGAGGTGGCAGCGCGCAAGATCATCTCCCTGAGCGGCAAGACCGGAGAGCATTTCCTCTCCCCGGTTCATGCCGTGGCCTTCTTCATCATCCGGAATTTCCCCTCCTTCATCTTCCGAAAGCTCAAGGTGTAGCCCAGCTATGATCCGCGCCACCTCTCCCTCGCGAATGGTTCGTGCCACAGGTTTTGGCATGACAGAGGGCGGCGACGTCTATCTCTATCGACCGACGAACGTGCAGGAAGTGAAGGACATCCTGCAGATGGCCCGCGAAACTGGTCGGCAGGTCGTGCTTCGGGGCTCTGGTCGGAGCTATGGTGATGCGAATATTGCCCGAGAGTGCCTGATGCTCGACATCAGCCGGATGAACCAGATTTACAGCATCAACAAGCAGTCCGGTGAGGTGGATTGCCAGGCTGGCGTCACGATTGAGCAACTTTGGAGAGCCACGCTTGAGGACGGGTTCTGGCCGCCGATTGTCAGCGGCACGATGGCTCCGACTCTGGCGGGAGCCCTGGGGATGAACATCCACGGAAAGAACGCCTATGTCGCTGGCCCCATTGGCGAGCACGTCACCGAGATGGACGTCGTGCTGCCCAATGGTGATGTCCGAACCCTCAAGCCGGAGAGCCCGCTCTTCCACGCGGTCATCAGCAGTGCCGGACTGCTCGGGGTCATCACGCGCGTTCGCCTCAAGATGAAGCGGATCAAAAGTGGAGATCTGCGTGTTCTTCCGTTGAGCGTCCCCGATTGGGAGGGGCAGTTCAAGATTTTCGAAGACTTAGAGCATGACGCCGATTACATGGTCACGTGGATTGACTGCTTCGGACGAGGTCAACATGCGGGGCGCGGAGTGTTTCACGCAGCCTGGTACACGCACGAAGACGAAGAATTCCCCTCAACGCTTCGGCCAGAGAACCAAGACCTCCCCGACACCATCCTTGGCTTCTTCCCGAAGTCAGTTGTCTGGCGGTTCCTCAAGCCCCTCAACAATCGGTTCGGCATGAGAGCCCTGAACGCGGCGAAACATCATGCCTCGCGGCTTTTGGGGAACGGTAAGCAACATGCCCAAGGACTCGTTGGGTTCAGCTTCCTGCTGGACTACGTGCCGAATTGGCGCAAAGCCTATCTGCCCGGAGGGTTCATCCAATACCAGTCTTTTGTGCCGAAGGAGCATGCCCTGCGCGTCTTCGCGGAACAAGTGCGGCTCCAGCAGGAAGCAAAACTGGAGAGCTTCCTCGGCGTGATGAAGCGACACAAGCCGGACGACTTCCTGTTTTCGCACGGCGTGGACGGCTATTCTCTTGCGCTTGACTTCAAGGTGACGCGGCGCAATCGCGAGAGGCTCTGGCAGCTTGCCCACACGATGAACGATCTCGTGGTGGCAGCGGGTGGAAAGTTCTATCTTGCCAAAGACTCGACCCTGCGTCCCGAGGACTTTCGCGCGACGATCGGCGACGAAAATCTAGCGCGGTACTTTGATCTTAAAGCTGAACTGGATCCTGACTCGATCCTCACGAGCTGCTTGGCCAAGCGGCTCGGGCTCGATCCTCGAGAGCTCAATCCATGATGCGCCTCCTTGTCACCGGATTTGGCCCGTTCGGGCCGCATGACGTGAACCCTGCTTCGGTGTTGGCCGAGAACTCCGGAGAGCGATTTGCCATCCTTCCCGTCTCCTATCGGGCCGCCCAGGAGTTCATTGCCGACCTCGATCCAGAATCGTTTGACGCATGGCTGATGATCGGCGTCCACGGCGGAGCAAAGTGTCACCACCGGGAGACGGTAGCCCGCAACCGCGCCGGGACTGTGCCTGACATAGAAGGCTTTGTCTCCGGCCCTGGCCCGCTCGACCCGATGGGCCCGTGGCAGGTGAGTGGCACGCTCTGGAGCACGCTCGACTGGACTGAATCCGCCGGTCACGACTGGACGGTCGACGCCGGGGACTACCTCTGCAACGCTCTGTTCTACTACGGGGTAAGAGCATTTCCAGAGAAGAAACTGGGCTTTCTGCACATTCCGCCGTTCAGCGTGATTCCTCAGAGCGAACAGCAGGCCATGCTCGCGGAGGTGATCGAGGAGATCAAATTCGCTCAGGCACCCCGCACAAAGCGGTAGGTGTTGCTCAGGCTAGCCGGAACCCCTTCAAACGGATCCACATCCCCTTCGTATTCCAGATTGAGCCATCCGTCGAATCCTGCCTCACGCAGGGTAGCGACGCACCGGGCAAGGTCGACGGCTCCTTCGCCGATCACCGTGCCGTGGAATTGTGCCCCGTCAAGCCCGTCGTAGACATGCCCTTGATGACCAGTTGGGAGTGGCGCGAAGTCCTTGAAGTGAACCATCGTCGCGAGATGGGCGACGTCCGCGACCCCTTCATGCCCCGCTTGACCGACAAGCAAAAAGTTGCCCGTATCGGGATTGGCCCCTAAGGTGTCGTGCCCGCACGCCGCTCGAACGTCTTCGATGATTTCTCGAACCTGATCTCCGCGCCCTGCGAGCTTCCCGTGATTCTCGAGCCCGAGGTGAACTCCCTTCTCACGGGCGATATTCGATGCTTCGATCAGTCCTTCGACGATCCATGCCCGAGCCTGATCAAATCCAAAAGAGGCATCAGGAGGGAGATTCCCGGCAAAAACGCGCACCGTACCCGCTCCGAAGAACACCGCCTCCTCAATCCCAAAACGAATCTTCTCGAGAGCGACCTTACGCTCAGCTGGATCATCTTTGGCGAAGTTGTTGGCGACGCTAAAGACTCCACAGACAAGCCCGGTCTCTTCAAGCGTCGACTTGGCAAGCTCTCGCTCCTCGGCCGGATTCTTGTAGAAGAAGTCGAGAAGTTCGACGCCCTCCGCACCGATTCGATGAGCCTCATGGATGAAGCCAACCAGATCCAACCGCCCCGCCTGCACGGCGGCGACGTAGGAGTACATGCTGACGCCAACGCGCATGAGTTTTACTCGCCGTCTTCGGCAGCCGGCGGCGGAGCTCCACCTGGGGCGGCAAATCCGGAAGGCCTCGGCATGTCATCGGGGATGACATCGACCCGAGGATCCAGCACCTGCATCTTTGTTTCGTTGTCGATGCGATCCATGCCGGCGGTCTTGCCAAGGGTGAGAAGCGGGCTCGCCACGAAAGCCGCGACGAGAACGCCGGCCATTGAAAAGACCGCAGTCGCCTTCAGTCCTCCACTCATCGGAGCAAAGTCGTTCTGAACCGCCGTGTTTTCGTCCACAAAGGCCGCCTTAGCGATTTGCCAGTAGTAGAACGTGCTGATGACCGAGTTGATCGCAAGTGCAATCGCAAGGGTCGTCAGCCCCGCTGTGAGGGCGTCGCCGAAAATGAAAGCCTTGCCCCAGAAGCCCGCAGTGGGCGGAACACCGATGAGGGAGACCAGGCAGACGAAGAGGGCAACCGCCGCGAGGGGCTGTGTCTTCCACAGACCGTTCAGATCCTGGGTACGGGTGCCTTCCTTGCCCGACTTGGCCGTGAGACCGATGATCGCAAAGGAACCCACCGTCATGACTGAGTAGGAAATGAGATAGAAGATGACCGCCGTGAGGCTGATCTTATCCGGCATCTTGAGGTGAGCCAGCAACCCAACAAGAATGTAACCCGCGTGGGCCACACCGGAGTATCCCAGGGCTCGCTTGACGTCCTTCTGAACGAGCGCGGCCAGGTTTCCGACCGTCATCGTGAGAATCGCGATGACCACGAGAACCGGCATGTAGGCATCCTGGTAGGGAGCCGCCGCGCTGAGGATTCGGTAGAGGGCACCGAACGCGGCAATCTTGCTGACCGCGCCCATGAAGGCCGTCACATTTGTCGGTGCGCCCTGATAAACATCGGGCGTCCATTGGTGGAACGGCACGAGCGACGTCTTGAACCCAAGTCCAACGAGCATCAGCCCGAGAGCGAAGAGCCCCATCGTCGGATAAGCCGTGTCGGGCAGGTCTTGGATGATTCGGAACGCGTCCAGCGAAATCGAACCCGATGCCCCGTAAGCCCAGGCAATGCCGTAGAGCAAGAAGGCGGAGGCAAATGAACCGAGCAGGAAGTACTTCAGCGCCGATTCTTCCGATCTCTGCTCACCCCGGGCCATTCCGGCGAGGCAATAAAGAGAGATGGAAAGGACTTCAAGACCGATGAAGAGCATAAGAAGGCTCTCCGTACCGACCATGATCATCGCCCCGCTGGCCGACCACAGGGCAAGCGGATAAAACTCGCCGAAGGCAATCCGCTTCTGTCGCAGATAGGCTTCGGAGAACAGGAAGCACAAGAACGTCACGCCCACGATCATCAGCTGGGTGAGCACGGCAAACTGATCTCGGTAGACCAAGCCGGACATCGTAGAGGTCGGTGCTTGCCCCAGTTGACCGAGAAGACTCCAGAAGCCAAGGAGCAGGCCCGCCAGCGAGACCCCGATGATGAGGTTGTTGTTCTGCTTTGGCCGCGCCATCTCAATGAGAAGCGCCACAATGCCCGTCACCGCCACGATGAGCGTGGGCATCAGGACAGACCAATCAATCGTTGGAATCACGTAGTTCATGATGACAAGGCCCCCGCGAGCAGGGAAGAAATCGAGTCAGGCGAGCTGGCGATGAGGACATCGCCTCCCGGCTGAGGAGTGCCGAGTGCGCCGCCTTTCATGGCGCGCAGATCGGCAAGATTCACGTCTTCAGTGGCCGTCCAGGCAAGGACATGGCAGGGAAGGTCGGTGAGAAAATCGAGGTACGGCTCCGTTTCGGCTTCGACGAGCACCACGTTGAACCGGGCATCAGTGATCGCTTCGAGGATCGTGCGATCACGCTCCAGGAAGAAGCTCCCGTACTGCATGGGCGAAGTCGCGGCAGGGTGGGCACCGGTCAGGCGATAGAGCACACCATCCGCCCCTGAACCGAGCGCGTTCGCGCAGGCCAAGCTGGTTTCGAGGGCGATTTCCTCAAGCTTGGCATCTGCCGCCTCGGGATCGTTCGCGATGAGATCAAAGAGGGGAACGGTCGAGGACTCGACTCGGGCATGCAGACCATCCACTCGCACAAGCACGGCTTGATCGGGCGACTCAGCCAGTGCGCTTTCGACGTCGGAAAGTTCGACGACCAAGGCATCCGCAGATGGGCTCGTACCGGTCAACAAGATCACCGGAGCCCGATCGAGTTCACCACCCCGCGAGGCGGCGACGCACCGCTCCCGACCGGTCATCGGCTCTCCTTGGGAGGGATGATGGCGGTGTAGAGGCGGTTATCCGAGATTCGCCGAATTCCAGCGGTCTCGTCGATCGTGCCGTCGGCTTTGCGGGTGGTGATTTCGACAAGGTGGCCGTCATCGTCGATCTCGTGCCGTTCTTCAGCCCACGTCGGACGAAGTCCCGGTTCGTTGATCGTCATCATCCGAGCGGCGGCAACCGACTTCTCCATCGGCTTGAGGAAGGTGTTCGGGTAGAGACCTCCCCAAAAGATGAAGAGAATAAACACACCAACAAGCCCGATTTCCCACGGCTTGAGATCTTTGAGGCGGAGCAGGTCGGGATTAGTGATCGGGCCGTAGAAGACCTTTTGGAACATCCACAGCAGGTAAACCGCCGCCAGGATCACACCGATTCCAGCGAGGAACGGCATGATAATGCTGAGGCCGAACGATCCGGCGGCTGCTGAGTAGAAGCCACCCGCGAGAGCAAGGAACTCACCAACAAAGCCGTTCATGCCCGGCAGACCCACGCTACTCAGCATCACGAGCAGGAACAGCGCCGAATAGATCGGCATTTGCGCCTTCAGGCCGCCCATCTTGGCGAACTCTCGAGTGTGGGTTCGCTCATAGAGCAGACCGATGAGAAGAAAGAGCGCGCCCGTGCTGATACCGTGATTGAGCTGCTGATAGGCACCGCCCATCATTCCCATCTGGTTGAGGCTGAAGATGCCGAAGACCACGAATCCCATGTGCGAGACCGAGCTGTAGGCGACGAGCCGCTTCACATCCGGCTGAACCGCCGCGACGATTGCCCCGTACAGAATCCCGATCACCGCCAGCCACATGATGATGGGCGTGGCTTGCATGGCCGCTTCGGGGAACAGGGGGAGCGAGAATCGGAGCATTCCGTAGGTGCCCATCTTCAGGAGCACGCCCGCCAGGATCATCGAGCCTGCGGTGGGGGCTTCGGTGTGCGCATCCGGGAGCCACGTGTGGAACGGGAACATCGGACACTTGACGATGAGAGCCACCGTAAACGCCCAGAAGAGGATCGCTTGCATCGACCCGGTGCCTTCCCAGAACTTACCGCTCGCCACCAGAGCCTGAATCGCCGTGATGTCGAACGTCATCACTCCGGTGAGCGCCTCGTGGTGCTTGGCCATCGCGATCATTCCGAGAAGCAGGAAGATCGAGGCGGCAAAGGTGTAGATGAAGAACTTAATCGCGGCGTAGTTCCGGTTGCTGCCACCCCATACAAAGATCATCACCGCCATCGGGATGAGCGTTGCTTCAAAGAAGGTGTAGAACAGGATCATGTCCATCGCGACAAAGACCCCGAGCATCGCAGCTTCCAAGAACAGAAGCATCGAGAAGTAGACCTTCGGGCGCTTGTCGATGTAGAAGCTGAAGATAGCGCTGAGGAAGGTGAGCAGGGTTGTGAGAACAAACAGCCAGATACTCACGCCATCGAGGCCGACCTTATACTGAATCCCCCATTGAGGAATCCAGGGCGCGACTTCGACCATTTGGAAGTGGAATGTGTTCTGATTGAACACGTTGAGCACGGCGAGCGAGGCCAGGAAGGCTCCACCCGTCACCACAAGGGTCATCCACTTGATCGCCTTTTTGAACTCTTCGGGCACAAAAAGCACCAGGAGAGCCCCGATAAACGGGATCAGGATGGTGGATGTGATGGATCCGATTCCACCGGCCATTAGTTTGCGCCTCCGATCATGGTGATGTAGATGAAATAGCCGAGTAAGGCGACAATGCCGAGTTGCATGAGCACGGCATAGCCTCTCACGTAGCCCGTTTGAGTTTTTCGGAGGATCTCCCCGAAGCCCTTCGAGAGTCCCCCGAGCCCGTTGACGATGCCATCAATGACGTACTTGTCGAGGGCCATCGAGAAGTTGCCGAGCATCCGTCCCAAGTTAATGGAGCCCCAGGTGAGGGTGCTGTCGACGCCAAACTGCTTGCTTGCCGCTTTCTGGAAGCCCGTCCACTTGGTTTCGTCCATGCCGTCCTTCTCGGGGAGACCCTTGAAGTATCGGGCATAGCCCCAAGCCACGCCGAGCACAAAGGCCGCGGTGGCTGCCCAGAAGATCGGTTTCTTGAGAACCTTCTCAATCCAGTAGGGAATGCTCTTGATCGGCTCGTGGTGATGAACCACGACGCCCGCCGATGCGAGCCACTCGGGGAGCTGAACCCCGAAGAATAGCCACCCGCCCCCGACGAGGCTCAGAGCCGCGAGCACAACGAGCGGAATCCACATCGTCGCCGGAACTTCGTGCGGCTTGTGGTTTTCGTCCAGGTCGTGATGATGCTCGTGCGGAGTGCGCTTGGCGATCTCCGCCATTTCTGCGTCGGTGTAGAAGAAGTTGTGCACGTCCGGCCCGTGGTCGTGATGAGCATGATCGCCGTGGTGATGATCGTGACCATGGTGGTCATCGTGCCCGTGACCCGCGTGAGCCGGGATCAACTTCCATCGCTCTTCACCGCTGAAGAAGGTCATGAAGGTCATCCGCGTCATGTACGCGGCGGTGAGCACGGCGACGAGCATCGCAACGCCAAAGCCGATCAGACCAATCGGCAATCCGTACCAGTTGAGCTTGGAGGCAAAGGTTTCGAGGAGGATTTCTTCCTTCGAGAAGGCACCGCTCAGGAACGGGAAGCCAGCGATCGCGAGCCACCCGATCGTCATCGTGCCAAAGGTGATCGGGATGTATTTGCTCAGCTTGCCGTAGTTCCTCATGTCCTGGTTGTGAGCCATTGCGTGGATGACCGCGCCGGAGCCAAGGAACAGCAGGGCCTTGAAGAAGGCGTGGGTCGCTACGTGGAAGAGGCCCACCCAGTAGGCACCTACACCGCAAGCGATAAACATGTAGCCGAGTTGAGAAACCGTCGAGAAGGCAAGAACCTTCTTGATATCCGTCTGGCCAAAGGCGATGAGCGCACCGAGGAGCGCGGTGATGCACCCCACGATCACAACGACTGCGCCTGCAACTGGCACGGCCTCAAAGAGCGGGGACATGCGGTTGAGCAGGAAGACGCCCGAGGTCACCATCGTGGCGGCGTGGATAAGCGCGGAGACAGGAGTCGGGCCCGCCATTGCATCGGGAAGCCAAAGGTAAAGCGGGAACTGCGCCGACTTACCCATCGCGCCGATAAAGAGCAGAATCGCGGCGGCTGCGAGAGGCCAGTGCCCGTAGTTCTCCAGCATCACACCGATGTTGGGCAGAAGGACATCGTAGCTCAGCCAGCGCGGATCGTTGCCCTGACCAGTGACGCCAAGAGTCGTTGCCGCCATGAACATCAGGAAGAAGATGCCGAGGCTGAGACCCCAGTCACCGATCCGGTTGACGATGAACGCTTTGTTCGCGGCAAAGCTGTTGTTGAGATCCTTGTACCAAAAGCCAATCAGAAGGTAGGAGCAGACGCCCACGCCTTCCCAACCGACAAATAGCAGAGCCAGGTTGTTGCCGAGCACGAGCAGGAGCATCGCGCAGACGAACAGGTTCAGGTAGGTGAAGAACCGGGTGTAATCCTTTTCCTCCGACATGTAGCCCGTTGCGTACAGGTGGATGAGCGTGCCGATACCGGTGATGATGAGCACCATCGTCATCGAGAGGGCATCGACGCGGACTTCAAACGGAATCGAGAGATTGCCGACGGTGATCCACTCGAACAGGGTGAGGATTCGGCTTCGACCGTCTTCTGGAAGGGATCGCAGAGCGGCGGTGATGTTCGCGGCAATCGCGAACGAGCCGAGGATCGGCAGAACCGCGAAGGCTCCCATCATCGTGCGCCCGATCTTGGGGCCAAGGTTGTCGATCACCAGCTTGCCCATGAGGGCTTGGAACAAGAAACCGAACAGCGGGAGGGCGAGCACCCACCAAATGAGCTTAAAGATATCGTCTTGCATGTTCTGGTTAGCCTCGCAGGGTGCTCATTTCGTCGACGTCCACTTCGTTCTTCTGTCGGAAGATCGCCATGATGATGCCAAGACCGACCGCCACTTCGGCGGCGGCAATCGCCATCACAAAGATGACCATCATTTGCCCCGACATCGCGGCTTGGTTCGGATCACCCACAACCGGGCTCGGGTAGGCGGCGAACGAGAGGAAAGAGAGATTCACGGCGTTGAGCATCAGCTCAATGCACATAAAGACCACAACCGGGTTTCGGCGGATCATCACGCCGAGTCCACCGAGGGTGAACATCAGCAAGCTCAGAGTGAGGAACCATCCGAGCGGCACGTCATCGAAGACGCTGGCGAGCGGGAGAAGGTGTGACAGCATCAGAACTTCCTCTTCGCCAGCATGATCGAGCCGACGATTCCGACAAGGAGGAGAATCGAGATGACCTCAAAGGGCCAAACGTATTGCGTGAAAAGCACCGTGCCGATGGCTTGCGGTGTGCCGTAAATCCGATCGAACTTCTCGCCCGTCGTGCCCATGTGCGGGGAAATCACGGAGGCATAGGTGATCGCGGCGATGGCGAGCGAGGCCACCAACCCCACCAAGAATCGACCTTCTTGAGTCTGCGGCTTGTCGGTTTTGCCGTCGTCACGCAGCATCATCACGACGAACAGGAACAGAACCATGATCGCCCCGGCATAGACCATGATCTGGCTGATGCCCAGCATCTGCGAGCCGAGCATAAAGTAGATCAGGCCAAGGACGAAGAAGTTGATCACGAGCGAGAGAGCGGCTCGGACCGGACTGCGGAAGAACACAACCCCGACCGCCCCAAACAAAGCGGCGGCCCCCATCACCAGAAACGCAATCTGGTTGAGGGTCAAGGTCGTTCCTCCTCAAAGAGTCTGACGATATTCATGGTTCTCTCTAGTTCAAACGGAGAGAAGGTCGGTGTTCCCATGCACCGACCTCACTCTCCTCAAGCTTGCGGGGTCTCCTGCGGTTTCGCATCGACCATCGTGACGGATCGGCGTTCCGAGGTCGGATTGACCAGTGTGACGGTACGCTTTTCCATCGGCGGGGAAGTTCGGGCAATCTTCACGAGGTTCAGATAGAGAACGGTGAGGATGCCGAAGGCGGCGAGCACGGCAATCCAACCACCCATCACGCCATACATCTTGGTCATGATGACCCAGAGTCCAACGACGATGAAGTTGGCCACGCTCAGCGGCAGAAGGCTCTTCCAGCCAAGGTTCATCAGCTGGTCGTAGCGAAGTCGTGGAAGGGTCGCGCGGAGCCACACGAAGAAAGTGATTCCGGCGAAACACTTGCCTAGGAAGACAAGCGGCGCGAGCCAGTAGTTGATTCCTTCGAGGGTTCGCCAGAGTCCTTGCCCCCAGCCGAGATTCTCCGCCATCCATCCCCAGTTGACGGGGAGAATGTTGTAGCCACCGAGGAACAGTGTGGCAAACACACCGCTGAAGATGAACATGGCGGCGTACTCTCCCATGAAGAATACGGCGAATTTCATCGACGAGTACTCGGTGTGGTAGCCCGCGATGAGCTCGTTCTCAGCTTCGGGAAGGTCGAACGGTGCCCGGTTCGTTTCGGCGATCAAGGCAATCAAGAAGATGATCGCAGCGATGAAGCCGAACGGAGTAAAGATGAACCAGTTTTGAAGGAATGGAACAGCTCCCCACAACGCGTCTTCCTGGATCGCGACGACTTGGGTCAGCTTCATCGAGCCAACGGCCATGATGATACAGGCCACCGCCATCGCCATGGCGAGTTCGTAGCTGATCAGCTGGGCCGATGCACGCAGGCCGCCCATGAGCGAGTACTTGTTGTTGCTGGCGTAGCCCGCCAGAACGATGCCGTACGCACCGAGCGAAGAAATGGCCAGCACGTACAGGATCCCGATCTCGACGTCCGCAATGGGAGTGAGGATGCCGTACAGCCCGTAGTTGGGGCCCCACGGCAGGGTCGCACCGAGAGCAAAGGCCGGGAAAAGGGCGAGTGCCGGCGCAATGAAGTAAATCTTGCGATCCACCGCATTGGGAGTGATGTCTTCTTTGAGGAAGAGCTTCACGCCGTCGAGCAGCGGCTGGATGAGGCCGAAGGTGCGAATCTTGCGACTTGCCAGACTTTTCACCGGAAAGTTGTCGGGAAAAGTGATCGTGCCAGATCGGTTCGGGCCGATTCGGTCTTGCATCCAGCTGAGCAGGCGTCGCTCCCACCAAATGAGGGGCGGCACCAGCGAAAGGATCGCGACCAGCACGAACAGACAGCGGATCAGACCCAACAGAATGGGCTGCTCAGCATGCAAACGGAAGAAGAATTCAGCAACCAAGGCGACCTCACTTTACCTCTGTGAACTTCACAGGCTTCCCAAAACTCCCGTCAAAACGTCGGACTTCAGCGCGAGACCAGCCCTCGCTGGGAGCAGGTGGCCATTCTCCGGCAAGGCGTCGTACTTCGCTCCGGCGAACCCAGGGTGCTCGGCGGCAATCTCGTTCATGATCTCGGTTGGATTGAAGCTCGGCACGCCCGGCTTCGCCCGCAGGTAAGCCTCGGTCATGATCCGCCAGACGGGCTTTGCCTCGCCAGGTGCGGGGAGAATCTGCCCCATCCGCTGCACGCGCCGCTCGCTGCTCGTGTAGGTGCCGTCCTGCTCAGCCGGAAGAGCCATCGGCAAGATCAAACTCGCGTAGCTCGCGGTTTCCGTGGCGCGGAAATCGGTCACCACGAGGATCTCGACATTCTCGAGCGCTCGCTCGACGAGATCCCGGTCGGGGTACTCGTTCAGGATGTCGCATCCGACCAGCCAGAGCGAGGTGATTTCACCGCTCACGCAGGCTTCGAGAATCTGCTTCGTGTTCTTGCCGCTGACCACACTGGCGGTGTCGACACCGGAGTCCGGCATGGCTCCCATCTCGATCGCACCCTGGCTGTTGGCATGGAGGGCCATTTGGTTGAATCCGATCCCCGTGCTCGCGGCAAGCCCGGCAAGGGCGTGGGTGGCGGCCCGGCCGCTCGCCGTTTCACTCAGCGAGTGGGTGGTGAGAATCGTGCGCGATCCGGACTTCAGAACCTCAACGGCCTCGGACAAGGCAGACTCGCTGACCCCGGTTGCCTTTGCGGTCTCGGCCAGCGATCCCTTCGCTCCGCTCACTCCGAGAGCAGCCGCGAGTCCGGCTGCGAGTTTGGCTTCGGTTCCCGGTTCGTAGGTCAGAACCACGTGGGCGAAGCTGTCGGCGTCGGTCGGTGAGTGGTGAGCCACCACGACTTTCATGCCGTTTTGGTACCAGCCCTTTCGTACCCGGAGGAAGCTCATCGGCTGCTCATCGGCGAGCGACGTGCCGAAGATCAGCACCGCATCTTGGCTCTCAAGAGCGGCAATTGGAGTCGAGACCGCGGGGACGCCCAGCTTGCCCTCGACTGACTCGGCAAAGGAGACCGCATTCTCGGTCATTCGCGAGTCGATGTTCGGCGAGTTGAAGACGTGACGGAACAGCTTCTGCGTCGCATAATATGCTTCGTTGGAGAGATTTGCCCCCAAGAGGACGGCACTCTTGCTGCCAGCCGCCTCGAAAGTCTTGACGACCTCGCTCAGGGCATCGCCCCAGCCAATTCGGACAAATCCATCACCCTGACGTCGGTTCGGAGCCGTGAGTCGATCCTCGGCGTTGTAGAAATCGTGACCGAACTTACATCGGTCCGCCGTCCACTCTTCGTTGACCTCCTCGTTCGTCCGTCCGTTGATGCGGATGAACTTCCCGGCGCGGTAGTCGAACCAGACATTGGTGCCGCACGGGGTGACGGTGCAGAGGCCGGGTTTCGTCTCCAAGTCCCAAGGGCGGGCTCGGAATCGGTAGCGGCTTGAAGTCAGCGCGCCCACCGGGCAGATTTCAATCACGTTGCCGCTGAACTTGCTCTCAAAATCGGTGAGCTGGTAGGTCGAGGGCTGCATTGAAGCCCCCCGGAACCGGAAAGCGAGCTGCGAATCGCCCGAAATCTCTTCGGTGAAGCGAACGCACCGACCGCACTGAATACATCGCTCAAGGTCGAGCGTGACGTACTTGCTGAGCGGGTAGGCCTTGGGGAGGTGCCTCTTGATCTCGACGAATCGGCTGGTGCTTGGCCCGTAGGCAAGGGTGTTGTTCTGAAGGGGGCACTCGCCGCCTCGGTCGCAGATCGGGCAGTCGAGAGGGTGGTTGATGAGCAGGAATTCCAACACGCCCTTCCGATCCTTGTGGATCTGCTCGGAGTCGGTGGTGATGACCATCCCGTCGCTTGCAGGGAGGGTGCAGGCGGCTTGCGGCTTCGGCATCATCCGCACGCTTCCGTCTGGCTGCTTGAACCCGACTTCAACCAAGCACATGCGGCACATTCCGACCGGCTTCATGCGGGGGTGGTAGCAGAAGATGGGAACTTCGAGGCCCAGGCGTTTCACCGATTCAACGATCAACTCGTTCTTCGGGACATCGATTTCGATGCCATTGATCGTGATCTTCACGGTCTGTTCCTGGACGACGCTTGCCATGATTTTCCTGCAATCAATTGCGGCACGCAGAAGCCCGCAATCTAACCCTGCTGGTGTACCTCATCCTACGAGGGCAACACGGCATGTTTCCCCAAGCCTGGGCAGAGATTTGCAACCAATCGGGCCGATCACCGTATGCACGCACCCCGTAATCAGTGCGGGTTTTGTAAGGTGTGCGACGGAAACTTATCGACAGAGAGAGTGCGTCGTTCCATAATGGGAGACATCTTGGATTGCCCCCTGGGTGAGCGGGCGATTTGTTTTTTGGAACAACTCTGATGAAAAAGCATGCGTTGGCGTCTCGGTCACTCACGATCGGGATAGGCCTCCTGTTCACATTCACCTCGTCGGTTGCCCTGGCGAAGCCCCACGACTACGTCTTCAATGAGATCCAAGTCGAATTCCGGGCAAGCCAACAGCAAGACGAGCTCGCCAGCCATCTGGCTCAAGGGTTCGGATGGGTTCATCGCCGCGAGGGTGCGGCTTGGATCTTCCGAATCAAGGATCCAGCTGCCTTGGGCTCCACGATGGAGGCGTGGCGTCGCCGTTCCTCGGTGAAGGAGGTCGAAGCCGTCATTCCCCACCTCCCTCAGGAGCTGATCAAGACAAGCGGTTTGAGCAAGCTCGAGCAGGTCATCGATGAATACAAGACCGCTTACTGGGCTTACCACCCGTTCCGAGATGAAGATGAAGACTTGATCGAGGAAGGCGAGGAGGGGATGGAAGAGGTTCCTGGTCTTGACTTCCTCGAGACTTACCTGGAGCACAAGCGGCTCCGCGCCTATCCGAATCAGGAGATCGACTTCCGTGGGTATGTTGAAGTGGCTCAGCGCCGACTCCAGCAAGCCCAAGTCGGCACGAATGATCGTCCGCGTGGACTTCCCGGAATGCGTTTCCCCGGCGAGGCTTCGGCTCCGAAAGCTCAAGAAGATTTCAGCGGTAACTGGGAGTTCATGGGGCCGCGTGATCTGCGTGCCCCGTACCGAATCTACTTCGGTCTCAGCCCGGTGAATGGCCGGATCAATGCCCTGGCGGTTCACCCGACGCAATCCAACACATTCTATGCAGGTGGAGCGCAGGGCGGAGTCTGGCGCACCACGGACGCAGGGGTGAACTGGGAGGTTCTCACCGACAACTGGCCGCTTCTCGGTGTCAGTTCGGTGGAAATCCATCCGACGAATCCCAACATCATCCTCGCTGGAACGGGCGACTACTTTGGTTACGATGTCGCGGGAATCGGCGTCATGCGCACAACCGATGGCGGAACGACCTGGACGCGAACCGGCCTCAACATGGGCAACGCCGCGATCTCGCGGCTCAAGTTTGACCCCACAAACCCAAACATCGTCCTCGCGGTTGGCGGGCGAACCGGGGGCAACGGCCTCTGGCGCTCGAACGATGCAGGCCAAACTTGGACCCTGCTGGACAGCACCCGAGCCTACAGCGATCTGAGCGTCGGCGTGGCTCCTTCTGGACAACCGAACACGATGTGGGCGGTCGCAGGAGGGAGCTCCTTCGCCGTTCGCCGATCCGACGACCGGGGGGCGACTTGGACGACGGTGACTCCGCCGAGCACCTTGCTCACGGGGAGCCAGAATCCACTCACGGTTGCGGCATCGACGATTACTCCTGGCACGGTTTACGTGCTCAGCACGACCCAACGTCGAATCCTCAAGTCTACTGATTTCGGCGCGACTTGGACAGACACGACGAACAACTTCCCGACCGGTGGCTCGACGAACTACAACTGGAGTCAGGGTTGGTACGACTATCACATCACAGCAAGTTCAACGACTCCGACGGGCGGCTCGCCGCAGGATGTTCTTTGGGTCGGACTGATCGACATCAGTGTCAGCGTCAACGGTGGAGCCTCCTGGCGCAACGCCGGGGGAACGAACTGGGCGTCCGGTTACTCCAACAGCGCGATCGTTCACGTGGATCACCACGGATTTGCCATCGACCCACAGAACCCCGACCGGGTGCTTGCGGGCAGCGACGGCGGTGTCTTCCTGGGCGTCTATGCTCCCAGCAATGACACCCTGGCGTGGTCACGACTCAACAAGAACCTGGGGGTCACCCAGTTCTACACCTTGGCCGTCCACCCGACTAACGCGGATTACGTGAAGGGCGGAACTCAGGACAACTCGACGCCGCACTCGTTCGGAAACCTCGCTCTGTGGCAAAACCCTGGCGCGGGCGACGGAGCGGGATGTGCGATCAATCCGTTCAATGTGAACTTCCAATACAACAGTTCGCAGTACCACGGCCTCAGCAAGACAACGAACGCGTACGGGTCACAGTCTGGATTCAAGCCGAGTTTTGGCAGCGATTCGGTTCCGTTCATTGGCAAGCTGTGGCTCGATCCGAACAATGGCCGGTACGTGTACGTGAATACGAACTACCTGTGGCGCTACGACGAGGATACGGACACCTGGACGTCTCGAGTCGGTGGGCAGGTGCTCTCGACCAACTCTCGCGTGAACTGGGTTGAAGTGGCACCAGGCGACAGCAACCTGATCTATACGGGATCGGGCGACGGTCAACTGTGGATGAGCCGAGACTTCGGTGCCACCTGGACGCGCATCGACCGACAGGGCCTTACCGGAGGACTGCCGAATCGCGCGATCACCTCGATCTCGGCCAACCCGCTCAACAAGAACGAGATTCTCATCGGGCTTGGCGGAAGCGGAGGCAACCTCTACCGATGCTCCAATACCTCGGCGGCGAGCCCAACGTTCAGTGATGTCAGCGGCAACGGTGCAAGCGGTCTGCCAAGCGTCATCGTGAACACGGTGGTTCGCGATCCGTGGCGACCCGCAACCACTTGGTATGTGGGCAACGATGTGGGTGTTTTCGTGACCGAGAATGCTGGCGCGAACTGGACGGACATCACTCAGGCGCGCGGACTTCCGAACGTGCAGGTGAACCAACTCCTCGCGAATCAGACGACGGGCTACCTGACGGCGGCGACCTTTGGACGCGGGATCTGGCGCATGAAGCTCGTTCCCGTCAACCTTCAGTCCGTCTCCGGAAATGCCGTGATCTCGGGGGACAGCGGAACCGCCAGCGTGGTTCTGCAACGCGCCGCTCCGGCGGGAGGCGTGACGGTCTCTCTGACCAGTAGCAACCCGACCCGACTCGGCGTTCCCGCTTCGGTCTTTATCGCCGAGGGCGCAACCAGCGCGTCGTTCCCGGTGACCACCACCGAGGGATCTTCCGACACGAACGTAAACATCACGGCAAGTCTCAGCGGAACATCCGTGGTGGGTGCGGTCAACGTTCTGGGGATGCAACTCCTGCAGACGACTCGGGGAGGTGCCCGCAACTCGACGAGTGAGACCGGATCCTTCGCGAACATCGACAACGAGGACTCGTCGGCTTGGAGCTGGTCCATGCTCGATCCGCGAACGGGTTACACGGAAGCTGTCATGCTGGCTCGCGCGCCCTCTGGAAGCCCGAGCACGACTCGGCTTGTTCTCCGGGCTAAGGCAAGCGTGGCCAACACGACCTTCCGGGTGCTGTTCTACGACTCGAACACGCGAACCTTCACTCAGGTCGGGTCAGGAGTGATCGGAACGAGCTACAGCACCTCCGTGCTGACTCTGCCGACGATGGTGCCCTACCTTGCTCCCGGACAAGAGTTCCGGTACTCGGTGATCTTCGACAAGTCACCCTCCAGCTCGACCCTTCGGGTGGATGTGGATCGCTTGGTCGTCAGAACGCGCTGATCGGGGCGCTCGCTCACAAAAATCCCCGGCTTCAACGAAAGCCGGGGATTTTCGTTTGTGAAGACCCTCGATCAGACGAGAGTCTGATTCTTGTGAGCATCTCGGATGAGCTGGCTGAGCTCTTCCTTCACGAAGTCGCCGTCGATGACTAGAGTCTCTGGCGCGACCTCGGGGGCATCGAAGAGATAGTCTTCGAGCAGTCGCTCAATCATCGTGTGGAGCCGCCGCGCGCCGATGTTGCCTGCTTTGCTGTTGAGCTCGGTGGCGAAGTGGGCAATCTGCTCAAGCGCTTCCTTCGTGAACGAGAGCTTGATCCCTTCGACGCCGAGCAGGAGTTCGTACTGCTTCGTGAGCGCATTACGGGGCTCGCTGAGGATACGGACGAAGTCCTTTTCTTCGAGTGCCTCAAGTTCCACGCGGATCGGGAGTCGGCCTTGAAGTTCAGGGATCAGATCGCTCGGCTTGCTTTCGTGGAATGCACCAGCCGTGA
Source organism: Methyloversatilis discipulorum (assembly GCA_943371575.1). GTDB lineage: Bacteria > Armatimonadota > Fimbriimonadia > Fimbriimonadales > Fimbriimonadaceae > UphvI-Ar2. The sequence continues at coordinate 685,572 of CALRVI020000001.1, forward strand.
TGAATAAAATGTGGTCGGTTCGGACTTGACCGAACTTGCTCGCCACCACGCTCCCTTCGACAATCGGCAGGAGGTCGCGCTGCACGCCCTCGCGGCTCACATCGGGGCCGGAACCGTGGCTCTTCATCGCGACCTTGTCGATTTCGTCAATGAAAATGATTCCAGTCTGCTCGGCGCGTTCCAGAGCTTCTTTGTTGATGCTGGCCTTGTCGATGCGACGCTGGGCTTCCATCTCTTGGAGCACCATCTTGGCCTGCGCCACCGGCATCTTTTGATATCCCGTTCGGGTTCGATTTCCGCCGAGAAGATGGTTCATGTCCAGACCCATCTCTTCCATCCCGCCCGGGGTGAAGACTTGCAGGAACTGGCTCCCTTGCGGCTCTTCGACCTCAACTTCCACGAGCTTGGCGTCGTGAAGGCCCTCGGCAATCTCTTGTCGAAGCTTGGCGAGTCGAGCGCTTCGCTCCTCATCAGTTTCGCCGAGTTCCTCGGGCTCTGCCGGGGATTCTTCGCTGGCGAAGAAGTGGGTGAATCGAGCCGGAGCCGGGTGGTCGTCGAGCATTTCGACGAGACGATCGAGAGCAGCTTCTCGGGAGGGTTCCTGGACGGCAGCCACGCGCTCAGCTTCCACCAGCCGAACCGCGTCGCTGACGAGGTCGCGCACCATGGATTCGACATCGCGGCCGACGTAGCCGACTTCGGTGAACTTGGTGGCTTCCACCTTGACAAACGGGGCTCGGGCGAGTTGGGCAAGACGACGGGCGATTTCGGTTTTGCCGACGCCGGTGGGGCCGATCATGAGGATGTTCTTCGGCATGATGTCGGCGCGTTGCTCGGCGGGGAGTTGCTGGCGTCGGTATCGGTTGCGCAGAGCGACGGCGACCGCACGCTTCGCGGCGTCTTGACCAACGATGTACTTGTCCAGTTCGGCAACGATCTGACGCGGGGTGAGTTCTTCGACGGGAAGGCTCATGGAGTGAGGGAGTTGTACCTGCGGAACCCCGTCATGCCTCGGGTCTGGCTGAAAAACATGCTGAAATGTAGCAGCTACATGGTGTAGAGTTCAAGAATGGAGTGCATGATCACCTGCCACATGCTCCGTCTATCGACAGGGGAGAAGTCCGAACCCCGACTCTCAGACGTGGCGCCGGGTATCGACTACCTTCAGGCTTTATTCGCCAAAATGGAGGAGTTTTCTTCGACCCAATTCGTGCCGGGCGACCTGGGTAAACCATTGCCCAACTCGAGCTTGGGCACCCCGCTCGTTATCTATAAACTAGCCTCGCTCGATCAGGATAAGGACGGGAGAATCATTCACGGTCAGATCGCCCGAGCAGAAACTGGGAAGATTAAAGAAATTGTGGAGGTTGCTTCCGGGTCTGTCAACTACGAACAAAATGAAGGCGAAGGCGACTACTCCCCTCTGAACTTTGCAATATGGATCCCCAGAAACATCTCATTTGGGTTCATATTTTGTGAGAAGGCAGGCGTCTATAGTTCTCAGAAAGCGGTCATAGACCTTGTAAAGTATCTTCACAAGACTGTGGGGGCAGAGAAACCGATCCGAATAGAACCGCACTTGCCCTCCGGATGGGTTGAAGGAGTCAGGAGGCAAGCCAAAGTCAAAAGTATTGAAATACCGCTAAACCTGATCAAGGTGCAAACAAATCAGGATTCTTTGCTCGAAAATGCGCAGCCGGAATTTATCGAGGGCACCTTGCGAATGGCCGGCAGGAACGGAGACCGCTATACAGTAGATAAAGTACAGTCAATCGTTGATACTGTTCGCGACCTCATACAAGATCGCAGAGTTGAGTCCGGTGGAACATTTGCCAGTGAGCATCCTTTTGGCGAGATCTCAGTTGAGCTTGACATTGGTGGAAATAAGCAGCGAACCTACAAGCTCGGGTCAAATGACTTTGCCTATCCGGTCGTATTTTTCAATGATGCGGTATTTGTGAATGGATTTGTTTGCCATGAATACTTTATGCGTAGGGTAGGTGGACTGATTGATGAGCTCAAGGCAGAGTTTTTCGTTGAAGGACAAGAGTAGTGCTTCCAGGATTTTGCACACGATTCGATCATGCTAATCCGACGGGATGGTTTGCAAGAAGACAAGCTATCTTCAAAGTCTGGTTGCCTGCAGGAGCCGTCTTTTTCTTTTTGGTTTCGGGACGTGCCACCCTCTCTCCACAGTTTGTCGAATCAGTAGTGAGCGCAATCTCAGTCTTCTCGGCTCTGTTTTTCGGCGCACTATTTCCTCTGCTAGAATTGCGTCAGCGCAACAAAAGTGGTCGTTCGGGGTCTAAGAGGTCGAAGGGTTTTGTTCTTTACATCGAGAACATAATTGTATCAATTATCTATGGGCTTGTATTTGCGTTCCTTGCCATCCTATTCGGAATTCTGAGCGTGACAAAAACTCCGTGGCATATGCCTTTGCTAAACACACTGGTGTCAGCGACCTGTTTGACTGCCGTTTGGCTTTTCTTGCATCTCCTTGTCGCTACGGTTAAGGAGCTCATCAAGGCATATAGCCAAGAAGAGAACAGCTCTTAGCCATGAGACAATGGTACAGTGGTTCTGTCGAAGCCGAGGTTTGGAAAGAATCACTGTGGCAAAAGCAGTAACTAAGCGTGAGCCAGCGCGACGATCTTGTCCGCCGCTTCTTGCATCGTGCTCGCTCCCACGACCTTGTCGGAAGTCGCCAGAATCGCCAGGCCCTCCTCGGCCGCCGTGCCCTCGATGCGAGCAACCACGGGGATCGTGATGTTCATTTGGTCAAACGCGGACAGGATGCCCTTGGCGACCTCGTCGCATCGGGTGATGCCGCCGAAGATGTTGATGAGCAGACCCTTGACGTTGGGATCCATCATGACCAGCTCGACGCAGGTCTTGACGCGCTCCGCATTGGCTCCGCCGCCCACATCAAGGAAGTTGGCCGGTTTGCCGCCCGCGCGGTTGACTTCGTCGAGTGAACACATCACGAGGCCCGCGCCGTTGCCCATGATCCCAATTTCTCCGCCGAGGCGAACGTAGGCAATGCCGAGCTTCGCGGCTTCGGCTTCGATTTCATCTTCGGCCCCATCGTCCTTGGTTTCGGTGTACTCGGGGTGGCGATACATCGCGTTTTCGTCGATACTGACCTTCGCGTCGGCGGCGACGAGCTTGCCGTCCGGTGTCCAAGCGACCGGGTTGATTTCGATGAGATCAGCGTCGTTTTCGATGTAGACCTTGACCAGACCCTTGATCATCGCGACCATCTGTCGCTGAGCCGGAGCGGGGATCTTTGCCGCTTGCACGGCTTCGCGGACTTGGTAGTCGTCGAGTCCCCATGCCGGATCGACGTGGAGTCGGACGATGGCTTCCGGATTGTGCTCGGCGACCTCTTCGATCTCCATGCCGCCTTCCTTGCTGATCATCACGACGACCTTTTGCTCGGCGCGGTCGAGGAGGACGGAGAGGTAGTACTCCTCGGCGATGTCGACAAGCTCACCAACGAGAACCTTCTCGACGATCATGCCTGCCGGGTTTTGGATGCTCACCAGTCGCTTCCCGATGAGTTCCTTGGTGAAGTTGCCCGCATCTTCGGCATTGTCGAACAGCTTCACGCCGCCGGCTTTGCCGCGTCCACCCATGAGCACCTGCGCCTTGACCACGCACTTTCCGCCGAGTTCTTCGGCGATCTTCTTGGCTTCGGCAGGGTCACTGGTGACTCGTCCGCCCGGGACAACCACGCCATATTTGGCCAAAAGATCTTTGGACTGGTACTCGTGAAGCTTCATCGCGCTGAGGAGATTACCGCCTGGGCGCCGGTGGTCCTGCGAATCGTGGAAAACCTCGTCCGGCTTTGGTGGATTTGCCGGGGCACGGTGGCGGGGCTGCAAGATATACTAGACATATGGATGCAGTTTTGGCGGTGGCGATCGCGCTGGTGAGTGCGATTGTGGGGGCAGTTGCCGTGTGGTTGCTGATGCGTGGCCGCGAGACTCAGGTTCGGGGTGAGCTGGTAGCGGCACAGGCGGAACTCAAAAGGTCGAACGAGGAACTCAGCCAGGCGAAGGTCGATCGAGGCGTCGCCGAAACTGAGGCGGCATCCAGGGCATCGCAGCTCGCGGTGCTGGAAATTAAAGTCAACGACCTCGGCGATGAGCTTCGCGCGATGACGGAGAAATTTCATCAGCGCGATGTTGATTTCGGCACGTTGAATTCATCGCTTGAAGAGAAGGAGCTTGCCTTCCTGAATGAGCGCGAGCGGCTTGAGAAGCTTCTGGAAGAGTCAGACAAGCGACTCAAGGAGGCATTCGAGAATCTCTCCAACCAGACTCTGAAGGCGACTTCTGAGGACTTTATGAAACGGGCTCAGGAGGTTCTGGAGAAGTATCGCGAGAACGCAGAGGGCGATCTGACCACGAAGCAAAAGGCCATCGAAGAACTCATGCGTCCGATGAAGGAGCAGCTGGAGCGACTCGACAACGCCAACAAGGAGCTCGAGGAAAAGCGCACGGGTGCGTACAGCTCGATCAAAGATCAGATTGAGCAGCTGACGATGCAGCAGGTGGGCTTGCAGAAGGAAACCAGTCGGCTCGTGAAAGCTCTTCAAGACCCTGGATCGGCAGGTCAATGGGGCGAAATGGTTCTGGAAAGGGTCGTCGAAATGGCGGGCCTCCAGGATCGGGTGGACTTTGAGACTCAGGCGACGCAATTTGCGGGAGATGGCTCGCGCCAACGACCCGACATGATCGTGAAGCTTCCAGGCGGCCGCACGATTGTGATCGACTCAAAGACTCCGATGAAGAACTATCTTGACGGACTGGAGTCGACCGATGACCAGTTCCGGAGCAAGCAGTTCGAGGATCATGCTCGGAGGTTGCTTGAGCACAGCAAGACTTTGAACCGTAAGGACTACGTTCGGGACGCCGCCGCTCCAGACTTTACTGTAATGTTCATTCCGAGCGAATCCGCGTTTCGCGTCGCGATGGAGGCCCGTCCCGGCCTGATGGAGGAGGCCCTGCTGAACAACGTTGTCATCGCTACACCAACGACTTTGTTGGCCCTCCTTAGGGCGGTTGCATACGGATGGCAACAGGAGAGGTTTGCACAGGAAGCGCACAATGTCCGTGAGCAGGGGCGGCAGCTGTATGACAAGATCAGTACGCTTGTCGATCACTACGTCAAGCTTGGGAAGTCGCTCTCTTCGGCGACAGAGAAGTTCAATGATTTTGGCGCGTCGCTGGAGCGAAGTGTGCTCCCAGCTGTTCGAAAGTTTAAGGACTCTGGGATATCTTCCAACAAAGAGATTGCAGTCGTGGACGCGGTCAACTTTGTTCCTCGGGCCCTCGTTAGCCCGGAGCTACAAAACGGGTCTCAGTCTTCTCTCGGGCTCGATGACTGAGGGTCGATCCGCTCAACCAGGGTGTACCCGGCGCGGGATTCTCGCACGGGGATCGGCTCGATCGTGATCTTCACATCTTGACCAAGTGCGTTGAGGATGCTGATCAGTCGGTCTGCTGAGTAGCCCCTGGTTTGGCCACGGAGCAGGGCCGAAACCTTGGGTTGGTCGAGTCCGACCATGGTCGCGAGTTTCTTCTGCGAGACCCGCTTCGCCTTCATCGCTTGAGAGATCGCGATGACGAGGTTGGCCTTGAGCAGCCTCTCCTCTGGATTGGGGAGGCCCAAGTCGGCAAATACGTTCCCCGACCCTCGTTCGACAATCAATTCTGTGCTTTCTTCCATTCCGTATGTGCCTGTTCTGCCAGAGCGAGCCTGGATCGTATTAAATCAATCTCTTGGCGGGGTGTCGAGATCCCTCGCTTAGACTTCTTTTGGAAGCAGTGAAGGACGTAGATCGACTCTTCGAACCGCACGGTGTAAATCGCTCGATACGTGTCGCCGTCAGAGTTGTCGATGATCTCAAGAACGCCTGCCCCGTGGAATCCTCGCATCGGCTTTGCCCGCGGCGGCATCTGACCGAGTTGGGCTAGGTACAGCTGAAAACCGAGCGAATCTTGAACGTCTTCTGGAAGCTCCCTCATGTCTTTTCGAGACGAAGCTATCCAGTCAAGCCTCCTTAGTTCATCTCCCATCGCAAGTATACCATATATGGCATATAACCCCGTCAGCCCCCCATGCCAAGCGACGCGCGTTGCTCTTCGAGCAGCTCATGGGTAAACACCAGAGCCTTCACCATATCCCGGGCGGCATCGACGGGTGACCCGACGAACGGCCAAATGAGCTTGTCCTGCGCGAAGTAAGCGTCCCGCTTCTCCCGCACCAGCAGACTCGGGATGCGCGGATGCAGGGTGAAGTTTTCGTGGAAGGTCACGGCGAGCCGGCCCCCTTTGCCATCAACGCTCACAATATGCACGTCACGAGCCTGCATACGCACCCCCATGACATCAACTGCATTGCGCACCTCGTCCGGCATCAAACCGTAGCGATCCTCCAGATCGGCCGCGACCTCACGGAGCGCCCCCAGATCACGAGCGGTCATCAGCTGCTTGTAGAAATAGAGCCGCTGACCTTGGTCTTCAATGTATGACTCGGGAATCAGCGCCTTCACCGGAAGATCGAAGGTGGGTAGGGGCTCCAGGCCGACAAGCGGATCGTCGTAGCCTGTCGGGCGCTTGCCATCGGCGAAGGTCTTGAGAAACTGCACCTCGCTCTCAATGAGCTGAGAGTACAGCTCATATCCCACGCTCGTCATCTGACCGCTTTGCTTCGCCCCGAGCAAGTCACCCGCGCCTCGGATCTGCAAATCGCGGAACGCGAGCGAGTAACCCGAACCCAGCTGATTGAACTCGGCGAGTGCCTTCAGACGCTCCGTCGCATGCTCGGTAAGAGTCTTGTCGGGCGTGTAAAGCAGGTACGAATAGGCTTGCCGATCGCTTCGCCCCACCCGGCCGCGTAGCTGATAGAGCTGGGCGAGACCGAACTTATCCGCGTTCTCCACGATCATCGTGTTCGCGTTCGGGATGTCGAGGCCACTTTCGACAATCGTTGTGCTGACAAGGATGTCGATTTCGCCCTTGATAAACCCGACCATGACTGGTTCAAGCTCTCGCTCGCCCATCTGACCATGTCCGACAGCGATCTTGGCTTGAGGGAGAGCTTTGCGGAGCTTCTCGGCAGTGTGATAGATCCCCTGAATCCGGTTGGAAACGAAGTAGACCTGGCCTCCCCGCGCAAGCTCGCGGAGACAAGCTTCGCGAATCACTTCCATCGACATCGGTCGGACAAAGGTGCGGATCGGGAGTCGGCCCGGCGGGGGATCATTGATCAGAGACATCTCCCGGATGCTCATGAGCGCCATGCTGAGCGTCCGTGGTATGGGGGTGGCGGACATGCTGAGCACGTCTACATTCACCCGGAGCTCCTTCAGCGCTTCTTTGTGCTTTACGCCGAATTTCTGTTCTTCATCGATCACCAGAAGTCCGAGGTCATTGAATTTGAGCTCGTCACTCAACAGCGCATGTGTTCCGATCACGACTTTTGCTCTCCCATCGGCGAGCCGCTCGAGGTAATCGCGCCGCTCCTTGCCCGTGACGAAGCGGTTGAGCAGAACGACCTCGATGTCGAACGGAGAGAGCCGATCTTGGAAGCTGTGATAATGCTGTTCCGAAAGGATAGTCGTCGGGCAAAGCACCGCCACTTGCTTGCCGGCATCGGCGACCTTGAAGGCCGCGCGGACCGCCACTTCGGTCTTGCCGAATCCAACGTCTCCGCATACGAGCCGATCCATCGGGTAGCTCATCCGCAAATCGGTCTTCACATCCTCGATGGCCTGGAGTTGGCTCGGCGTCTCGACCCACGGGAAGGTGCCCTCCATCTCTTGCTGATAGTCGGTATCTGGCCCGAACGCGGGTCGTTCGACGCGTTTGCGCTTCGCGTAGAGCTGGATCAGGTCACGAGCGAATTCGCGGGCTTCCTCGCGGGCTTTTGTGACGGCTTTCTTCCACTCGGTGCCGGTGAGCCGGTTGATCTTCGGGCTCTCGTCGCCGGGAGTAACATACTTTTGAATCCGGTCGAGTTGGTCCGCTGGCACAAAGAGCCGATCGGGAGCCTTGTACTCGATGTGGAGATACTCCTTCTCGATGCCATCGGTGGTGCGGTTGACAAGACCCTTGTAGACGCCGATGCCGAAATTGATGTGCACGACAAAGTCGCCCGGCTTCAGGTCAAGCACGGTGGCGATGGGAACTCCTTCGCTGAATTTGCGCTGCGGCAGCTTGAGTCGCCCAACGCCGAAGAGCTCCTGATCCGTGACCACCGCGAGTTTGAGAGCGGGGCAGATGAATCCTCCCGCCGGGTTGCCTTCGAGCACGAAGAGACCAGCCGGCAGCGGCTCCTCACTTTCCTCCAGAGGGTGCCCGTGATCGGTCGGTGTCGGGAAAATTTCAACCTGCGAGAGCACGGTCTTGGTGCGCATGGGTTGGTCGCTGGCGAAGGCGACGCAGAGGTCTTCCTTCAACCAGTTAGCCAGACTTTGGGTGAGGAGCTGGGGCTGCCCGCGATACATCTCTAAGTTATTCGCCCCCAGCTCGAACACCTGATCGCTGGGGAGCCAATCGGGCGTCGCATTCATGCTCGTGAAGCTGAGGAGATGCGGGGCGTCGGCGAAATGCTGCGGTGTCCAAACGAAATCGTAGGGAGTGGACTGCAGGATTTCCCCGCGCTGGTGTCGGTGAGCCAGGGAATCGGCAAGCTCTTCTTCCAGACGGTTGACGTTCGCTTCAAGCTCTAACGGCTCCTCGAGCACGAGAAGTCCGTCTTCGCCAAGGTAGTCCAACGCGCTCGGGCCATCGGGCTGGATCAGGGGGCGGTAGAGGTCGAGTCGGTCGAAGTAGACGCGTTGCTCAAGTGCGACGACATCGAGGGTGATGCTCTCCTCGAGCCGATTGCCTGCCTCTGTCTCAAGCCGCGAGGCTTCGAGGGCAATCGTTCGCTCCAGCATGTCGCGGACGTCCACTTCCGGGGAAGGGAGCAGGGTTTCGCGGCTCAGGGTGAGTTCAAGCTCACTCACCGCGCGGATGGAGCGCTGAGACATCGGGTCGAACACGCGGAGAGATTCCACGGTGTCGCCGAAGAATTCGATCCGGATGGGACGCTCGGCTCCCATCGGGAAAACATCGAGAATCCCGCCGCGCCGACTGAACTGCCCGGGAACACGCACGGGTTCGGCGGGCTCGTAGCCGAGACGAACCAGCTTGTCGCTGGCTTCCATGACATCAAGAGTTTCGTCTTGCTCAATCCGGATGAAGTGCTCCAGAAGATCCATCGCGGGGAGCGTCCGCTCAAGCGCCGCTTGAGGGGTCGCGATGATGATGCAGGGGTCTCCGCTGGCGAGCACGCGTAGTGATCCGAGTCGGTCGCTGAGGGCTACGGTTTCTGGGGCGGCGTCTTCAAAAATAGCGCTGAGACCGCTGGGGAGAATTCTGATTTTGTCCTTGGGCACCCCGTAGATTCCCAGCTTGGCTTGCCAAGCAAGGGCTCGGTCGTAGCCGTTGACCACAAGCAGGATCTGGCGAGGCTCGCGCAGAAAAGCGGTCGCGAGAAAGCACGGACGGGCCTCCGGGGCAATCGACGCCCATGTCGTCGATCCTCGGAGGCCTGCGAATACCTCACGGAGTTCTGGGTGCTCGGCCAGTCTCCGCGCTAGGGTGTCGAGGCGCATGCCAGTGCTATCTTACCGGGCTACTCGAAGCATAGGGGTCACTTGTCTACCAGCAACCCGATCGCCGAGGAGTTCGGTGGCGTTGGCGAGCGCCGACTCACCGACCTCATCCCCTGCGAGCATCCGGGCGATTTCCTCGACGCGCTCTGGGCCAAGCAGCTCATGGATCCCCGTACGGACACGGCCTTTCACCTCAGATTTTTCGATCAAGAAATGGGTCTGCGCCCGGCCGGCAATCTGGGGCAGGTGACTGATCACGAGAACCTGCGTGTGCTCGGCAAGTTGTTCAAGCTTCCGGGCGACCGCTGCGGCGGCTCGTCCGCTCAGGCCAGTGTCAACCTCGTCGAAGACAAGGCTCGGCACCCCGGCCCGGCCTGCCGAAGCGACTTTGATCGCGAGCATGACGCGGCTGAGTTCGCCGCCGCTCGCAACCTTGCTCAGAGCGCGGGCTGGCTCGCCCGGGTTCGCGGAGAAGTCGAAGGTAACTAAATCAGCCCCAGCTTCCGTGATCTCCACCGGACTGAGGGAGAGGCGGAACACCGCCTTGTCCATGGCAAGGTCGCGAATATGGCCCTCCACTTCAGCCTGGAAAATCAGAGCCGAGGTACGGCGGAGCTTCGTTAGCTCGCTTGCTCTTTGCTGCAGACACGCGGATTCCTGCTCAATCTTGTCGACGAGGGTTGCCTCGTCCAGGCCTTGATCGGTGAGAGCGGTAAGTTCGGCTTCCGCCCGCGCAAGGTACTCGAGAATGGCTTCCTCCGTGTCGCCGTATTTTCGCTTCAGTCGGCTCAGAGAATCGAGCCGCGCGGCTGTGGTCTCGAGGGCTTCGGGATCCGGTTCGAGCTGTCCTGAGTAAAGCCGAAGTCCCCGAATCGCCTCCTCCAGCGCAATGTGGGCGGCGATGATCGGCTCAGTCGCGTCGCTCAGTCCCTCGTCAAGGGCCCGGAGCCCCGAGAGTTCCCTTGCGACAAGTCCAAGGTGCTCACTCACCGATCCTTCGTCATCGGCCAGCCAGCCAAGACTCACCTGAACGCCTTGGCCAAGACGCTCTGCGTTTTGGAGGCGGCTGAGCAGATTTTCCAGATCATGAGTTTCGCCGGGCTGCGGTTCAACCCCGGCGATCTCCTCGATTTGGAACTGGAGCATGTCGATCCTCTGAGCCCTTTCCCTCTGTCCTCGGCGCACCGAAGAGAGCTGACGATGGAGATCCTGCACCAGGCTGTACTGAGCCGCGACGTGTGCACGAAGCCGAAACGCCTCTTCACCGATCCAGGCGTCGAAGAATTCGATCTGCCGATCCGGGTTCAAAAGGCTCTGGTGGTCGTGTTGACCGTGGAGGTCAATCAGGTGGGCTCCAATCGCCCGAAGGGTGCCGACATTCACCGGCTTACCGTTCACCCGAACCACTGACCGGCCCTCAACGCTGACCTCGCGGTGGATCACGAGCTCATGGTCCTCGACTTCAATCCCGAGTTCCTCGCACTTAGCCTGCGCGGGAGAGTTCTCCCGGATATCCACGACCAGAGTGACCGTGCCTTTGGCGGCGCCTTCCCGCACGAGTTCGGACTCCGCCCGACCCCCCAGGGCGAGCGTAATCGCGTCGATCAGCAACGATTTTCCTGCTCCTGTTTCACCCGTCAGGGCGGTGAATCCTTGCGACAGGGTCAGGTCGGCGCGGTCGATGATCGCGATGTTTTCGACGGTGAGGGCACGGATCATGGCTGTTTTCAAAAGTATAGACGAGAATCTACTAAAAACAAACAGTCATGTAGAAAAAATACTCAAGCCCGATTGTCGGGCAATCCTGCGGGTATCACTGATTCATGGCGTCGACGCGCGAGAGGGCAGTAAGCCAAGCGGCGACCTTGGCTGCTACCAGCACAGTTATCGTGGTTGCGGTGAAGCTGGTCGCGGCCTGGCAAAGCCGAAGCGTGAGTGTTCTGGCGGAGGCTCTTCAATCGCTGGTGGATATCGTGCTCAGCGGGCTGACTCTGGTGAGCGTGCGGTACGCCGCGCGCCCGGCGGATGACGACCATCCTTGGGGGCACGGCAAGGCCGAACTCCTCTCCGGTGCCTTGCAGATGCTGGTGGTCATTGCGACGGCGGGAGTGATTGCCTGGCAAGCGTCGCTGCGACTGGCAAATCCGAGCGCGATTGAGGTCTCGAGCGGTTTGATTGCGATGGTCATTGCGGTCGCGATGAACGTTGCCGTGATTGCCCGTCTCCGTCAGGTCGATCGGGAGCATGCCTCTCCCGCGCTGAGGGGAGAAATCGAGCACCTCCGGAGCGATATTTTTGCCTCGTGTGGCGTATTTGCCGGGTTGGTCGCTGTCGCCCTCACCGGCTGGAACGCCCTTGATCCCCTGGTGGCCATCATCTTCACGCTTCTCGGCGCGGTGTTTGCCATCAGGCAACTCCTCAAACTCGGCCACGAACTCCTTGACGGATCCCTCCCCAGTGCCGAACTCGACCTCGTGAGGAAGGCACTGATCGAGCATCCAGAGGTGCGAGACTTCCACAAACTCCGAACGCGCCGAGTCGGGAGTCTCCGGATCGTGAGTCTTCACGTGCTGCTGGATGACGAGCTCACTTTTGTTCAAGCGCACGATTTGGCCGAAGAAGTGGAGTCCCATTTGAGCCAAGTTTTGGGGGGAGCTCTTGTGACCGCACATTATGAGCCGTACCAGGCCGAATTGCATCATCAGGCAACGGCCCACGCCACCGAACGGTGATTTTTCAGCTATCCCCACATGGCATTGCGAAAACTCGGTAAAAGGGGAGCATGACGACAACCGCGCAAGACATCGCGCAAGGGATCACGTGGGATCTCTCCGCCCTTTTTTCCTCGATGGAGGACGGGAAGATTGCCGGGACGTGGGCTTCTTGCAATGCTCGCGCGGAGGCATTTGCTGCCCAGTACCGAGGCAAAGTCGCTGATCTGAGCGTGTCTGATCTCGTGGTTGCCCTCCAGGAATTGGAGGATCTATCGAACGAGGCAGCCAAGCCTCCCACCTATGCGAACCTGCTCTTTGCCGCTGATACCAGCAATCCCTCGCATGGCGCGTTCCTCGCCGAGCAGTCGGAAAAGGCGAGTGAAGTCCGAGTGAAGGTGATGTTCTTCGATCTGGAACTTCAGAAGATTGAGCAGGTGAAGCTCGATGCGATGCTGGAGGATCCAGCGCTGGCGGTTTATCGCCACCACTTCGCTGTCGTCCGCGCTTACACCCCCTACATGCTCAGCGAGACCGAAGAGGTGCTGCTGGAAGAAACCAGCAACACCGGGGTTCGTGCCTGGGTGCGTTTGCACGACGAAGTCACAGCGAACCACGATTTCCGCTATATCGATCCCCTGACCGACGAGACTCTGGAGCTGAGCCAAGAGGAGGTTCTCGATCGGCTGCGCGATCCGGATCGTCGAGTGCGCCAAGCGGCGGGCGATGCCCTCAGCAACGGTTTGGCTCAGATCGAGCGCGTGGTGACCTTCGCCTACAACACCGTGCTGGCCGACAAAAAGCTGGAAGATCGCCTACGCAAGATGGAGTACCCGGAGCGGAGCCGCCACTTGGCGAATGAGCTCGACAAGGAAACCGTCGATCTGGTGATGCAACTCTGCAAGGAGCGGAGCGATCTCGTCGCTCGCTATTACCAAGTCAAGAAGAAGATTCTCGGCCTCGAAGAGCTGACCCACGTGGATCGCTACGCGCCGCTCTTCGAAGCGGAAGAGAAGATCGGCTGGGATGAGGCCAAGGAGATGGTGCTCACGAGCTTCGGTGCCTTCCACCCTACGATGCGGGAGGTCGCGGAGGAGTTCTATACCAAGAACTGGATTGATGCTGAAGCCCGCAAGGGGAAGACCGGCGGTGCCTTCTGCAACTACAACACTCCCGATACTCACCCGGTTATGCTGATGACCTATCTGGGGAATCTCAAGGATGTCGGGACGCTCGCTCACGAACTCGGACACTGCGTGCACGGATCATTGAGCCGCAAGCAGAGCCTGTTCAACTTCCACGGCACCTTGCCTCTGGCGGAGTTGGCCTCGATTTTTGGTGAGATTCTTGTGTTCGAGCGTGTGGTCGGCAACGCGAGTCTCAAGGACAAGATTGCCCTCTATGCCGACAAAATTGAAGGGATTTTCGCGAGCGTTCATCGCCAAAGTGCGATGTTCCGCTTCGAGCAAAAGTGCCACACCCATCGCCGCGAGCAGGGTGAACTGAGCAGCCAAGAATTTGGCGACTACTGGCAGGCAGAGCTTCAATCGATGTTCGAGGATGCCGTGAAACTCGGCGAACAGCACCGCCGCTGGTGGATGTACGTGGGGCACTTCTTCTTCGCGCCGTTCTACGTGTATGCCTATTCGTTCGGCGAGTTGCTGACGATGGCTCTCTATGAGAAAGCCAAGCAAGAGGGCCCGGACTTCGCGGATCGCTATGTGCATGTTCTGGAGCTAGGTGGCTCCAAGAACCCGGATGAGCTGATGGCGATTCTCGGCGTGGAACTGCACTCCCGCGCTTTCTGGGAAGGTGGATTCGCCGTCATCGAGGGTCTGGTCGGCGAGTTCGAGCGTCTTTGGGCCGAGTACGAAGGGTCGAATTGAGTCGGCGCCCCGCCCAATGCTTCACCCCCGAGCCCCGAGGGAATCGGGGGTGAAGCAGAGCCGGGCAAGGGGTCTCTCCCGCCCGGGCCGCCGCCTTAATTAGACCCGGGGGCTCACTTTTCTCGGAGATCACGCCCATGTCTGGGCGTCCCGATCCCTTCAGGGTCGGGAGGAAACAATCCCCAAATGAGATCCCTCCCCATGTCGGAGATTCGTGGATGGGCACCGGTTGGAAGCAGATGGTTCCCGACGCTTAAGGGATCGGGTCACCCGAGGCCGCCTGCGGGCGCACAGTCACGGCACCTACCGCCGAGGCAGCCACGGCCTGAACATCTCGGGGGCGTCAACACAGAACTGCCAGAGCCGAATCACTCGTGTGAACGGGCCTGGGGCGTATCCATCCGCCGAAGCTGGGCGAGCCGCGCGCCTCAGAGCCAGACAGAGCTGAGCCCAGAGAAGACGCCCCGCAAACCCCTCATCAACTTCGCGCTCCCGCAGGTAGCCCTCCAGCATGGCGGGAATCCCGGCAAGAGGAAACACTCCGAACTCTTCGGCGGGATCGCCGTAGCCCGCATCACCCCAGTCGATCAGCCAGGGTTCGCCACCTCGATCGACGAGCACGTTCAGCTCATGCAGATCCCAGTGGCAAAACACCTCGGGCTTATCGAAGGCAAAAGCAGGTTCAAGATGGTCAATCCACCGGCCCAGCCAGATAGCCTCTTCAGCCGCGAGGAAGCCATCACGCTCAAGCGAGACAAGGTGTTCGCGAGGGTCGTCTGGTTCAGGGACGTCGAGCATCCCGTTCGGATCGACGACTCGCGGTACGGAACCATGCAAAAAGGCCAAGTCCTCACCGAGTTTCTCGCAGGCGATCAACCTTTCTGCCTCGACCGGAAGAGCCTCGAGAATCACATCGCCATGAATGCGCGCGTAAGCGCCGAAGGGCACGTCCACGACGTCGCGGTCGTTATCGAAGGCGAGTAGAGCCGGGGTGCGGATGCCAGAAGCCATCGCCAGAGGCACGGCCATCGACTCGGTCATCGTGTCGCGCAGAGCGTCGGGTTCGTTGCGGGGGATCCGGAGAATCGCGTCCTCGCAAGCATAGACCCGATTGACAATCCCCCGGATCGGCAGCGCCTCCCAAGGGCCGAGAGGGAGGCCATGCTTGCGAGCGATGGCCTCCAGTTCGGCGGGCGTAAGATCGGGATAGGGCGCATCGGAGACATCCCCCGAAGACGGCTCAGAGCTTATCGACATAGATGTGCCCGAACGAATCGGTGCCGCCATCGCTGCGCACGCTGGCCTTGAGGATCACTTTCGCTCCGGCGGGCACGATCACGCCATCGAAGCGGTAGTCGTTCTTTTCGTCACGACCGCCGGTAGTGCCGAGATGCTCGTCCCGTCCCGCCCGAACATCGTTCACCCATAACTCAGCCCACTGGATATCCAGCCTGTGGCTCCCATGGGTGTAGGCGAATTTGACGCGGAAGTTGCCGTTTTGGGTAATCCCTTTGCTCAGATCCCACGCCCGCTCGACCCATTCCGTGCTCATTTGGTCGGCGTTCCAGGTGGAGACCGGAACATCGGTCGGCGTCGGGGTTCGGAAGTTCACGTCCCACGCGGTCAGTCGCTCCAGATGAGTGCTGAGGCGAACCAGGAAGTCAGGGTAGGAGCGGCTCGCCTGAGCCGACCATCCGACCTCGGCCACCGCTGCACCTCGGGGATACGCCATGTATTCCACGTGCTTGAAGTCCTTCATATACTCCGTCCAAAGGTTCCCCTGGACGCCCATGATGTGCTTCTCGGCTTCCACCGGGAGACCAGGCACGATCGGATTGAAAGCGTAAACCTGTTGGAGAGGTAGGTAGCCACCGATGGCGAGAGGCTCGCTCGCATCGCGGGATTGGTAGTAGTCGAGATACATGTGGCTCGTCGGGCTCATCACCACGTCTTGCCCGAGCTTGGCCGCTTCCACCCCGCCGGAGGTTCCGCGCCAGCTCATGACCGCCGCACCCTCGGCGAGTCCACCCTCCAGGATTTCATCCCACCCGATCAGGCGCCGGCCTTTGGACTGGAGGTGGGCGTCCATCTGGCGGATGAACCAGCTTTGAAGCTCGTGCTCATCCTTGAGGCCGCGTTCCTTCATCCGTTGCTGCTCGGCGGGATCGTTCTTCCATTGATCCTTGGGGCACTCATCACCGCCGATGTGGATGAACTTGCTCGGGAAGATCGCCATGACTTCGTCGAGGACATCCTTGCAAAATTGAACCGTCTCGGGCTTCGTGTTGAGGACCCGAGGGCTGACGCCCCACATCATCATGACCTCGGCCGGTTTGCCATCGCCAAGCTCAGGGTAGGCAGAGATCGCCGCGACCATGTGGCCCGGCATGTCGATTTCCGGAACGATTGTGATGTGTCGCTCGGCAGCATAGGCGACGATCTCTTTGAGATCCTCTTGCGTGTAGTAGCCGCCGTGCGGGATACCGTCGTACTTGCCCGAGTTCCGGCCGATGACCGTCTCGCGCCGCCATGATCCGACTTCGGTGAGGCGCGGATACTTCTTGATTTCGACTCTCCAACCCTGGTCATCCGTGAGGTGCCAGTGGAAGACGTTCATCTTGTGGAGGGCAAGAAGATCGATGAACTTCTTCACGTCTTCCACGGGTTGGTAGTGCCGCGCAACGTCAAGCATCAATCCGCGCCATGGGAACCGGGGATAGTCATGGATTTGAACTTGGGGGAGCGTCCAATTCGCTTCTTGCTTGGTCGAGCGGTAGATGCTCGTGGGGAGAAGTTGCCGCAGGGTTTGCAGGCCATAAAAGATTCCGGACGGGCGCTGAGCCCAGAGTTCGACACCCTTGTCTGTGACATTGAGGGCGTATCCTTCTTCGCCTAAGGTCGGGTCTTCGGAGAGCTTGAGCTGAATCGTCGCCTCTGCCCCAGGTGCCGCCGGAGGGAAGGAGAATCCGGTGGCCGGTCTCGCCCATTCTCGCCAGAGGCGCGCGTAGTCCGCGAGCTCGGGATCTGCAGAGAGGGTGGAATTGGGGGCCAAGGTGATCGGGGACCCCAAAACCTGCATATGCTGAGGCAAAGGAACGATCGCCGGGGCACCGTTCACTGATCCAATCAGGGAGGCGGCAAGGAGGGAGGCAAGCATAAGTTGTGGGGATAGTTTACTTGTCCGCCTGCGTGAGAACGTTCTCGCATTTCGCGAAAATTCGTTGTTCAGATGGTGTCACCCGGCAGGTGGAACTCGGTAGGATGGAGAGATCGGAGACGCCTGAATTGGACTGAGGCGGATGAGAAAAATGACTTGGAAGCATTGGGGCTTGAAAGGACTGGCAATGACGGCGGCTCTCGGCGCGGCATTCGCCATGGTGGCGTGCAGTGGGGGCGGCGGCGCAGCCGCTGACAACAAGAAAGTTGAAGTTCTCGTCTTCAAAGGCGGCTACGGAAGCGACTTCTACGAGGCGGCGGCAGAGGAATTCAATAAGGCAACGGGCAAGGAAGTTGAGGTCATTGGTGATCCGCGCATTGACCAACAGGTTCAGCCTCGCATGCAGAAGGGCGATCCGCCAGATTTGATGTATCCGGGCTGGCGATTCGATCACTGGAAAGCCGTCGATGATGGCGCGATCATGGATCTCACCGAGACCATGAAGTCCAAGCCTGCCTCGGGAGAAGGCACCTGGGGCGACACGTTTGAACCGGCCCTCCTCAAGCTCGGTCAGTACGAGGGCAAGCAGTACGTGTTGCCGTACTTCTTCAGCGTGATCGGCTGGTGGTACGACCCCGATCTCTTTGCTGAGAAGGGCTGGGCGCCGCCGAAAACCTACGCCGAGATGCTGAATCTCTGCCAAAAGATCAAAGCGGCGGGGATTGCTCCGATCACCTACCAAGGCCAGTACCCGGACTACATGATCTCGGGAATGCTCACGCCGTGGACGATCAGTTCAGGCGGATTGGAGGCGTTCAATGCTTGCCAGAATCTTGAGCCGGGAGCTTGGAAGAGTCCAGCGGTGATCAAGGCCGCCAGCATGATCAAGGAGCTCAGTGACATGGGTTACTTCCAGCAGGGTGCCACCGCGATGAGCCACACCGAGTCTCAAGCTGAGTTTGTGAACCGAAGGGCGGCGATGATTCCCTGCGGCACATGGCTGAACTCCGAGATGAAGGAATCCATGCCTGAAGGGCGCAAGATGGCGTTCTTCCTGCCGCCGGTCATCGGCGATGGCGCGGGTGATCCCACGGCAGTCATGATCAAGATCGAGCCGTGGATGGTTCCCGCCGAAGCCAAGAACAAGGAAGCCGCGATTGACTACTTCAAGTCGATGACCACCGTGGAGAAGGCCAAGCAATTTGTGACCGAAAAGGGCACGCTCATGGCGATCAAGGGTGCGAACGATGTGGAGCTCCCAGGCTATCTCCAAGGAGCGGCGGACGCGTTTAAGAACTCGAAGGCGACCTACGCTCCGCTATGGCGCGAGTGGTACCCGACTCTCTACAAGGCGGTCGAGGGGGCCATCACGGAGCTACTGAATGGTCAGCTGACCCCGGAAGCCTTTGGCGACAAGATCGAGGCAGAAGCTGAGAAGATTCGGAACAATCCGGACATCCCGAAGCGAAAAGTGAGCTAAGTTCTTGGCGAAATCCGGCCTGCGTCGCGGGCGGACGGCCTTCTTGGTCGCCTGCCTGGCCCCCGCCCTCATCCTCTACTTGGGACTTGTGGCGGGGCCTTTCTTTCAGGTCTTCCAACTGGCGACTTTCCGATTTTCGGGGGTCTCGACCAAGCGAACGTATGTCGGATTCCAGAACTTTCAGGATCTCTGGAGCGAAGAGCCTTTCTGGTGGGCGATTCGCAACAGTCTGACTCTCATGTTGGTGGTCGGGCCGATCATCCTAGCTTTGGCGCTTGGATTGGCTCACGGGATGGCGGGGCCATCGCGGCAGGCCAAGATGCTCCGCGCGGTGATTCTGTTTCCGAATGTCCTGAGCGTGGTTGCGGTTGCCCTGCTCTGGCGAAGCGTTTACAACCCCTCGACCGGTTTGCTTCGCGGGATGGGTTTGACCGGGCCACAGTCGGGCTGGCTCGGCGATCTCAATACGGCGTTCCCAGCGTTCGCTTTCGCATTCATTTGGGTGTCGGTTGGGTTCTACGCGATGCTTTTCTCGGCGGCCCTGCAGTCGATCCCGGTGGAGGTGAACGAGGCGAGTGATCTCGAAGGATGCACCGGCTGGAAGCGGTTCGTGCTCATCACCTATCCCTTGCTCTGGTCAGTGCGCCGAGTCGCTTTCGTGCATGTGACCATCGCGACGATGAGCGTTTTTGCACTGGTTCACGTGATGACGGATGGCGCGCCGAGCGAGCGCACCCAGACGATTCTGAACTACCTCTTCCGCCTGATGACGATGGAAGGGCGCTATGGCCATGCCTCGGCGGTGGCGGTGATCAACATAGGGATTCTTCTCGCGGCGAGCGTGATGCTTTGGCTCGCCATGCGACGCGATCCCGCGGACAGCAGGAGGAAGGCATGAAGATCCTCGGCCGTCTCTTCGCGTGGATTTTCGCCGCTCTGGTGGTTCTGCCCGTGGTTTGGGTGATGATGAGCTCACTCAAAAGCAATCAAGCGATTCTGGAGTCGCCGTGGTTGCTCCCGGTGCCGCCTCAGTTCAGCAACTTCGAGAAAGCGATCGTCGCCGAGGATTTGGGCTCCGCGATGATCCGGAGCATCCTGGCCACTGCCTTGACGATGCTTTTCCTGATGCCGATCGGCTCCGCCGCTGCCTATGCTTTGGCGCGGTTCAAGTTCCGGGGCAATTCGTTGTTGCTCGGGCTGTTCTCCGCAGGAATGCTCTTCCCAAACCTCCTTGCCGCCGTTCCCCTGGTCATGCTGATGTCGCAAGCGGGATGGGATGATTCGCTCTTTGGGTTGGTCACTGCTTACGTAGCGTATTCGCTTGCCTTCACGATCTTCGTGATGCACGGATTCTTCTCCTCGCTCCCAGAGGAGCTGGCGGAGGCGGCCCAGATCGACGGGTGCGGAGATGGTCGGGCTTTTCTCCAAGTGATGCTCCCGCTCGCGAAGCCGGGCCTGATCGTGGTCGCCCTCTTCAATGGAATCGGTCTCTGGAATGAATACAACCTGGCCAAGGTGATTCTGCTTCGGGAGAAAACCCTCCCGGTCGGCCTGGCTGATCTCATCAGTCAGCAGCAGTACGCCGGGGAGTGGGGCGCGCTCTATGCGGGAGCGGTGATCGTGATGCTCCCGGTGCTCATCATTTACTGGCTGCTGAAAGAGAAGATTCAGCAGGCGATGCTCGCCGGGGCGATCAAGTAACTGGGTGAGTCGATGGTTTCGGGGGGAGAACTGTGCTTCACTTCACCCGGTCGAGCCCTGAGTTGCTTTGAGCCAGACGTCTGAAACTGACGAAATCCTGGGTGCCCCGAGCCCTTCAGGGTCGGGCATCGCCTGGAACCGCCCGTTGCCCTGATAAGATTTTTCCTTCGCGAGAGGGGGACATGACATGAGAATCCGTGGTTCCCGACCCTGAAGGGCTCGGGGCACCCGAGAATTCCTGGGGCATCCCTTTCACCATTGAATCGAACGCAAAAAGAAACGGCGCGGCTCTTTCGAACCGCGCCTTGTTTCTCGCATCTTCGCATCATGAAGATCACTCTGGAGCGCCTTCAACTCCAGGGAGATCGTGTTTCAGTTGCCTTCGGTGCTTGTAGGGGCGGGAGGTGTCACACCACCTGCGGGTGGCTCCGCAGCGGGCTTGCTTCCGGCTGGCCCAGCAGTTCCGCCTGGCCCCCATCCTGGAGGCGGCTCGGTCTTGGCGAAGTCTTCTTTCTTGTAGCCTTCGGGTTCGGCCGAGGTCGGGGCACACCCTGGGAGAAGAACTCCCAGGGTAGCCAGTGCGAGGAGAAGTCCAGCGAGCTTCTTCATTCTTTCTATTCCGTGCGCAGGGCGTCCCATTGCTTCAGGTAGCCCGAATCGAGACAGCCGGTGTTGTTCCAGCTTTGGCCCTTGGCAAGGTCGACCGTGGTGAACGGCTTGACGCTCTTTGCGTGGCTGTCCGTGTAGACGATCGGCGAGTTGCCTGCATAGAAGGTATCGATGGTGCCAGGATACTGTTGTTCCGGTCGGCTCCACGGCGAACCGGGGCCTTGACCCGGCAGAGTTCCGCCATCCGGTCCGATATCCATGCCGCTGGCCATGTGAATGACCGCGCCCCACGGGCTGAACGCACCTTCCATGCGGTTCAGTTCCGGATCCTTATCCGATCCCTTCGGGTTGCGAGAACGGGTTGCGAACAGAACGGTTTCAGCAACAAGGCCGATGCCGGTCTGGGATCGAGTGCCATTCTCGTACCAGTTGGTGGAACCGCTGGTGGACGGGCCGTTGGTGTTGATGACACCGCGGAATCGCCAGCCGCCCCAGCTCGGGGAGCATTGACCACCGAGGACGCCGTTCGCAGCATAGCTGTACTTCGGACCGGAATCGTAGTTCGTGGTGGTCTTGAACGGATCGGTGGGATCCTTCACGATGCCGTAGCTCTTCATGTAGGGAAGAGTAAGCATGATCCAGGATTGTTGCCATCCGAAGCTATTGTCCGGACCAGCGTATTGGCTGACGAACAGGTCATCGTAGTCGGTCGCGTAGATCAGACTCGCGGTACCGAGCTGCTTGACGTTAGACAGCGATTGAGTTCGCTTGGCGGCGGACTTTGCTTGCGCGAAGACCGGGAAGAGGATCGCGGCCAGAATCGCAATGATTGCGATTACGACCAAGAGTTCAATGAGAGTGAATGCACGATTTTTACTCATAGCGTGTACCTCCGTTGGTAACGGTTGAGGTATGGGAGAAATAGGTTTCAAAACTTTCGCCGAATTCGGCCGCCTGCTTATTCGGTCGCGCGAAGGCAAGGCTGTTGGCGTGGCTTGAGAAGGGCCGGACGCACCACTCATCCTCGGGCGCGCCGCATGATCCACGGATGACCAGATTGACTCCGAGCCGAATCGTGACGGGAGGTCGGTCATCGCCCTCAAGGCGGAGACGAACGCGTTCCGCCACTTCGCCAGCAACCTGCGACCAGTCCATATCGATGGTGGTCAGGCGTCGCTTTCCGAAGGTGTACGGAACATCGTTTCCAAAGGCGACAATCGCGATATCCTCGGGAACGCTCAGTCCGGCCTCTTCGATGGTTTGCACCACGTACGGCATGAGGAAGTCGTCCATGACAAACAGGGCATCGGGACGGTCAGCGTCTCGAAGTCTGCGCTCCAGGTGCCCCATGTACGGCTCGGCCTGGTTGGACGTGTAGCAGAACAAGAAATTCTTGGCGTCGGGCTGAACGCTCTCGTGAAATTGCCCGAGGAGGTATCCGCTGAACCGGAGATGGTTCGTGCGAAGCATGTCCATCATCCCCGTGATGGCGATTTGCTTGCGACCCAAACGGGAGAGGTGACTTGCCGCCAGCCAACCGCCCATGAGGTGATCTTCCGTCACGAGGTCAGCTTGGGTGATGTTCGGAAACTCGTGTTGGACGCAGATGACCGGCATCTGCTTGAACGTATCGCCCACTTCATCGAGGTTGAGATAGCCCTTCTTAGGCCAAACCACCGCTGCAGCGAAACCTTCTTCTTGGGCAAATCGCAGGGCTCCCTCGACCCCGTGAGTTCGAGAATCCACGTGGACGAGGTGAAGCCCCAGGTCTTGGAGATGCCTGTTCGTTTGGAGAAAGAGAACTTGGTTGACCGTGTCGGTGTGGTCTATGTAAGCGACATTGGTCGTTTTCGTGGTGAGCTTGCCGCGCTTGGCGATCACACCCCGGTTCGGACTTGCCTCTGCCCATCCGGAATCGATGAGGGCTTGGAGGGCGCGTCGAACGGTGGTTCGGCTGACATGGAACCGTTCCTGCAGTTCCTTCTCAGTCGGCAGAAGGCTGCCCGCAGAGTAAACCGCCTCCCGCACATCTTCTCTCAAAAGATCTGCGACATCTTGGTACCCGTACTTTCGGGTGGGGGTCTGCGTTGACCGTGCCATGTCTTTTCAAAGTATACAAGATGTTTGCCAAGATGTAAACAGGAATTTTAAGTAATGTTTCAAAAGGTGTACAATGGGTGTGCAAAAGGTACTCAGTGGAGTACGAGGCGACGATGATGTTGAGCTCTGTGATGCTGCTGGCCCTTGGTCAGGGCAATGCTGTGGAAGTGAAGTTGGTGATGCAAGTTCAGGTTCCTGCGCAAGTGACGGGGAACCCCTATGAACCTGCCGAGAACAACGCGGAGGTCATTTTCCGCGTGGGATCGAGGGAAGAACGCCGGTTGGCCTTTTTTGATGGAAAGGGCTGGACGGCGCGCACTTTGGTCTCCGCTGGGACGAAAGTCTCCGGGCAACTGATGGTGAATGGCAAGGCCGTGGGAGGATCGATTCCCGCCCAACACATCGGAAACGACTTGCCCGTTGGCGGGATGGTCAAGGTGGATCCCAAGGCCCCGACTCGGTTTGTCCTGAGCAGTGGGGAGCCATTTCTTCCCTTCGGAACCAACACTTCTTGGGCCAACGAAGCGGTGCCCGATCTCTCAGCGTACTTTGCCAAACTTGCGGCTCACGGCGGAAACTGGGGCCGGGTTTGGGCGAATCATTGGGATGGCAAGAACCCCTACATGCAGCCGGATGGTACCGGGCCGAAGCTTGGTTGGATGCTTCCCGAGGCTCTGGCGAAGTGGGATGACGTCGTCAAAGGAGCGGAAAACAATGGAATTCGATTCCAATTCGTGCTCTTCCATCACGGACTCTTCAGCACCGATGTGAACCCGAACTGGGACATGCATCCGTGGAATGCTGCCAATGGCGGATTCCTCAAAACCCCCACCGAGTTCTTCACGAACGCCACGGCAAAGCGACTGACCCGGAACTGGCTCCGGTATGCGGTGGCGCGATGGGGCCATTCCTCGAGCATCTTCTGTTGGGAGCTGTTCAACGAAGTCGAATGGGTTGAACCTGCGCGCAAAGGGAACTGGAAGCTCATCTCTGACTGGCACGGCGAGATGGCTGACTATATAAGATCGATCGATCCTTATAAGCGGATGGTCTCGACGAGCTCCCATATGGATCACCCAGAGCTTTGGGAGAAGATGGACTTCATCTCGCCCCACGGGTACCCACCAAGCGTTCTCGGGATGGTGAGTGGCATGGTCAAGGATCCCAAGAAGCCGCAGTTCTTCGGCGAATTTGGCGGAAATGAATATGTGAAGGACGCGGAGGCCAAGATCGTTCGCGATGGGATTTGGGCCAGCCTTCTGCGCGGGCATTCCGGGGTCGCGAGCTATTGGTACTGGGATCGCATGGAGGAGGCGAAGATCTGGCCGGAAATAAAGGCAGCCAGCGAGGCAATTGAGAAGGGTCGATTCGCGTTCCGGGGCAAAGGAGTGGCCCAGCCGGTTTCGGTTTCCACGAAAGGCCGCACCGACCTGGAAATCCGTCCTGGTGTCGGCTGGGGCAAGACAACCAAGTTCCGCTTCGCTCTTCCAGAGGAGGCAACGGGAGAACACTTGGGCAAGCTCTCGGCTTATTTCAATAATCCCAAAGGCGGCAACGCCGCCCTCTTCGCCGAGCCGTTGCGCCTCAGCTTCACGCTTGCGGCACCCGGGTCTTTGCTCATCGATGTGGCCGAGATCGCCGCAGCGGGAGCTGCCGTGAAAGTAAGTGCCATGCGAGATGGTCGAGAAGTAACCTTGGCAGAGAAGTCGTGGCCCGGGAAGCAAGAGAACCCTGGCGATGTTTCGCTGCAGCTTCCGGCGGGCAAGCACGAGATCGTCATCACGAGCACGGGGGCTGACTGGTTCCGGGTGGCGCGCATTTCGATTCCTGGTTTGTCTCCCACAGTTTTCGGAATGGCGTTTCGCGATGGCGATTTCACCGCGCTTCGACTCCGTGGCGAATCAAAGGTTGCAAAGGGCGATTCGGCCACAATTTCTCTTCCAGGGTTGCCAGGTGGTGACTATCAGGTGGAGGTGTTGAACTTCGATACCAAGGCTTGGTCGAAAAAGGAGATGTCGGTCAAATCTGGCCGCTTCTCTTCGCCCTTTGTGATGCCGGGTGAAGACGTCGTCTTGCTGATGACGCGATCCGCTCGATGATCTTGGTGATGGTTCATGGTGAAACCGTGTATGATCCGGTTTCTCCATGATCCAAGAGCTTGAACTTCTGCGGCAGACTGCTCGGTCTCAATTTCCTTCGATGGCCCGACCGGAGGCGTTTCTGGAGAACGCCGGGGGCAGCCAGGTTCCGGGCTCCGTGATCGATGAGGTGGCGAGATTCCTGCGCGAAGACTACGTTCAGACCGGAGCGGGCTACCCGCCCAGCGATCGTGCGACGTTGGTCGTGGAACGGGCTCACCAGTTTGCCCTTGAGTTTTTCGGCGGGGAAGGCTGCGGGAAGGTTGCGTTCGGGCCGTCGTCCACGAATCTCGTCTTTCTGCTTTCCTGGGCTCTGGGGCAGACATTGAACCCAGGTGACGAAGTCATCCTCAGCGTCGCCAATCACGAAAGCCATCTCTCTCCTTGGGAACGGCTTCAAGACCGAGGAGTCAATATTAAATGGTTGCGCGTCGATCCGGTTTCCGGTCAGTCGTCGCTTGATGACCTAGCCGAGCTTCTCACACCCAAAACAAGGGTGGTTTGCTTTTCCGAGACAAGCAATCTGGTGGGCGATATTCTGGATGTTCGAGCGATCACCGAGATGGCGCATCAGGTCGGCGCGATCAGTGTTGTCGACTGCGTCGCCAGCGCCAGCCACACTCCGCCCTCTGTGGATGAGTGGAAAGTGGATGCGGCCTTCTACAGCCAGTACAAGGTCTACGGCCCGCACTTTGCCGCGATGTTTCTGAGCCATGCCCTCCTCGATCGACTGCCGGCTCCCGGGCTGAAGTTTCTCCCTGCTGGGCCGAAACAGTTCGAACTCGGATGCTTGCCCTACGAAATGCTTGCCGGAATGCTGAAGCTCCAGGGATACTACGCGCTCCTCGCGCAGCACGAGGAGTATCGAGGCCGATCCACCATTGTTGAGGCGGGTCAAGTGATGAAAGCCCTTGAAGACCCCTTAGAAGATCGGTTGATCCAATACGTGGCGAGCCGTCCGGACCTGCGTCTTCTCGGCCCGAATCAGGCAGGGAAGAACCGACAGCCGACATTCAGCCTGATCCACTCCGAGGTTCCTTCGAAGGTGATGGCAGCTGCACTCCAGTCCAGAGGGCTCTGGGTGCGGCACGGAAACATGTACGCATGGCGGCTCTGCGAAGCCCTTGGTCTCGATCCTGAGGATGGAGTTTTGCGGATCAGCGCGGTCCATACCAATACTCTCGACGAAATCGATCGTGTCTGCCTCGCTTTGGATCAAATCTTGCCGAATGTGAATTGAGTCACTGCCTGCCTCTGAGACTTCCCAGGTACGGTGGCGTCTAAGTTAACAAGAGTGACTTTCATCGGGAGCCGAGTTTAGAGGAGATGCGCCACACCCAACACATGACCACGGAGGTCGCGGAGCGGCTGCTTGAGTTGATCCACGATCTTGGCGAGTGCCAAGATGCCCGCGAAATCCTTGTCGCCGGGTTCCGGCATCTGAGATTCCTCTTCGGGGAATTCAGCGTCGCGGCTCTCCTCGTTGACTTCGATGAAGGAGCGCGGTGGATGCTCTTGCCGATGGAAAGTCCCTACGCACCTTCTTGGGGTGGCGTGGCGCACCACATGGTGCCAGCGGGCACTGACATTGACAGCCTGATTCTGCAGCTGGGCCGTGATGTCACGGGCTGGCTCGAGAACGACTCTGCCCTCAAGGGCGTTCTGAGGCAATCACGCGAGCCGTTCCGAGTGTGCGATGATGTCGTGGCGATCCGGTTGGGTGCCCTCACCGGTTCCTCATGCCGGTGCTTCTGGGCGGCAGGATGGAAAAGACCGAGCGGTCAATTTGCCTGGATGATCCTCGGTTTCCCGGAAACTCATGCGTGGCCGGAGGGAAGCCTCCAAACCTACGCCCGCACGGTGGAAACCACGAGTCGGATGGCGTTCTATCCCTCGCTGCTCCAGTCGGTGCGGAAGCAGGAGCAGGTCAATCACTCGATTCGCCGCAACATCGTCCACGATCTCAAGACGCCGCTGACGGTCATCAAGGGCTACGCCGAGACCCTCCTCATCCCCGGTGTCTGCGACGACGCCGAAATGCGCGACGAACTCCTTCAGGGTGTGGTCGAAAGCTGCGACCGCCTCCTTGACGATATCAAGGAGATCATCGAACCTCTGACCGGAGTCTACGTGCCTCAACGCGCCGAGATGGATCTCGCGACGACGCTTCAAAAGGTCGTGATGGCCGAGCGGCATACCGAACGGTCAAAAAGTCACAACCTCGTCCTCATGGGGACGGATGAGCCTGCGCCTTACCATGGCGACCGGCGCAAACTGATGCGAGTCTTCGAGAACTTAGTCTCCAACGCGGTCAAGTATTCGCCGGGTCACGACAAGACGGTGACGATTCGGCTCCAACGGGGGCCGGGTGAATATGCGGTTTCGATTCACGACGAGGGGCTGGGCATGACTGATGTTCAGCTTGCCCGAGTGCTCAACAAGGGCGGTCGGGTGGTGGAGGAGACGCTGGGCATTGAGGGGAGCGGATTTGGACTCTCCAGCTGTCAGCTCGTTTTGGAAGCTCACGGCGGTCGCCTCGATGCTCGATCGGAGCCGGGCAAGGGCTCCATCTTCGCCGCGATCCTGCCGGATTCCCCCGAGAGCGTGTAAAAGACCGAAAAGTCTCTTTTACTCCGATGCCTCCGAACCCCTAGGACGGAGTGTTAAGCCTTGTATAATCATTGAGACCCGCCCGGTGTTTCGTCGTGAGCGACCCGATGCGCGTCAACTTCCTCTTTTGGTGACGGCATGACGAAATACATTTTTGTAACGGGTGGCGTGGTGAGTTCCATTGGCAAAGGCATTACGAGTGCCAGCCTGGGCCGCCTGCTTCGAAACCGAGGCTACACAGTCGCCCCGGTCAAGCTCGATCCTTACATCAACGTCGACGCTGGAACCATGAACCCGTACCAGCATGGCGAAGTCTTCGTCACCGATGACGGCACAGAAACTGACCTCGACCTAGGCCACTATGAGCGGTTCCTGGACGTGAACTGCTCGAACGCAAGCAGTGTCACAACCGGCAAGGTCTACCGAAATGTCATCGAGGCCGAGCGACGCGGCGACTATCTCGGCGGAACGGTGCAGGTCATTCCGCATGTCACGAACGAGATCAAGCGGCTGCTGATCGATGCTGGGCAAAAAGAAGAAGCCGATATTGTCTTGGCCGAGATTGGGGGAACGGTCGGCGATATTGAGTCTCTCCCGTTTCTTGAAGCCATTCGCCAGATTCGCAAGGAGTTCGGCAAGGAAAACACGCTTTTCGTCCACGTGACTCTGGTTCCGACCGTCGGGCCGTGGGGCGAAATCAAGACCAAGCCGACCCAGCACAGCGTCATCAACATGCGCCAAATCGGCATCTCGCCGGACGTTTTGGTCTGCCGCTGCGAAGAGCCGATGCCTGAGGATGTGAAGGAGAAGATCAGTCTCTTCTGCGACGTGCCGATCGAAGCCGTCGTGGAGAGTCTGACCGCCGAGACGATTTATGAAGTGCCTCTCATGTACGAAAAGCTCGGCCTCGGCAACCTGGTTTGTGAGCGTCTCGGACTGAAAAACGATGGCCTCGATCTCACCGAATGGGAGGAGATCGTCAAGATCTTGAAGGAGCCCAAGCACACCTGCCGAATCGGTGTAGTGGGCAAGTACACGAGCAACGGTGACGCTTACAAGAGCATTGGCGAATCGCTGGTTCATGCCGGGATCTCCAACGATGCCCGCGTCAAGATCGAATGGATTGAGAGCGATGTCTTCGAGGGCGAAACCGGTCTGAGTGACGAAAAGGTCGCCGAAATGCTCGATGGGCTTGATGGATTAGTGGTCGCTCCTGGCTTCGGAACGCGGGGAATCGAGGGCAAAATTCGTGCACTCAAGTACGTCCGCGAGCAAGGAATCCCGTTCCTGGGGATTTGTCTCGGCTTGCAGATGGCGGTCATTGAGTACGCCCGGAACGTCTGCGGACTCGAAGGCGCGAGCAGCGAAGAATTTGATACCGATAAGTCTAAAACACCGTATCCGGTCGTCCACTTCATCCCAGATCAGACCGGGATCACTCACAAGGGCGGCACGATGCGGCTCGGTTCCTATCCTTGCCATCTGACGGCGAACTCGCTTGCGCATAAGCTCTATGAAGGCTCGCCGATCAACGAGCGGCACCGCCACCGGTACGAGGTGAACAACGACTACCGTGAACTGCTGATCCAGCACGGATTGATGGTGAGCGGGGTCTCGCCCGACTATCGCTTGGTGGAGATGGTTGAACTTCCGACCCACCCGTTCTTCATTGCCACTCAGGCTCACCCTGAGTTCAAGAGTCGTCCGAATCGTCCCGCTCCGCTTTTTGCAGGATTGGTCGAGGCGGCCCTCCGGCGGCAGGCTCGGGTTCTAATCTGAACGCGTGAGGTCCTGGGTTCGGCTCGCCGGAATCCCCAACGGCGAGTGGGGAAAACCTTCATAATTCGAGGGCTATGGACTCCCCCCGCCGCAATTCTGGCCCAGAGGATTTCGATACCTTTAGGCGGCGACTCATTCTCAAATCCACTCCTTTGGGGAAGGATGAGAGGGCGGAGTGGTTCGAGGCCTTCTGCAATGTCGTGCAGAAAGCATTCCCGAACCAAGAGATGCGATTGAACAAGCCCGGTGTCGCTCACCGCATGTTTGCCGCCGAGATCTCGGTGCCAAAGATGAAGCCGGGTCAGCTCGTGAACTTCCTCAAGGAATTCGAGCAGATTTTCGTGGAGGGCACCCCCGTTACTGTCGAAGCTCTGCATACCACGATTTTTGAAGATCGCCTCGATGCGATTTGGGAATTCGCCATGGATCTGGGCGATGCCTACGTGACTGGCGCGGTGAAGCTCCGAAACGCTGACTTTGGTCGGTTTGAGTATCTGCCGGACGAGCGTCCGGACTTTGAGAATCGTCCTCGCCGACCGGGCGGCTATGGCGACCGCGACAATCGAGGCGATCGCGGTGATCGGGGCGGCCGCCCTGGATACGACCGAGGCCCGCGCCCTGGCGGAGATCGCCCGTGGCAAGATCGCGGCCCTCGCCCTGGCGGAGATCGCCCGTGGCAAGACCGTGGCCCTCGCCCTGGCGGAGATCGTCCGTGGCAAGATCGCGGCCCGCGCCCTGGTGGAGATCGTCCGTGGCAAGATCGCGGCCCTCGTCCAGATCGCGGCGGAGATCGCCCGTGGCAAGACCGTGGCCCTCGTCCGGATCGAGGCGGAGATCGTCCCTGGCAAGATCGCGGCCCTCGCCCGGATCGAGGCGGAGACCGCCCGTGGCAAGATCGCGGCCCTCGCCCCGACCGCGGCGGCGATCGCCCGTGGCAGGATCGTGGCCCTCGCCCGGATCGTGGCGGTGATCGCCCGTGGCAAGACCGTGGCCCTCGCCCGGATCGTGGCGGAGATCGCCCGTGGCAAGACCGTGGCCCTCGCCCGGATCGTGGTGGAGATCGCCCCTGGCAGGATCGTGGCCCCCGCCAAGATCGTGGTGGCGACCGACCTAGAGGAGACCGCCCTTTCGATAATGATCGCGGCCCATCTCGCGAATTTCCAGGGTCAGACCGACCTTATCGACCTCGACCATCGGGCGGAAGACCTCCTTCATCGTATGGAAAAGGCGGTCCGAAATTTGGCCCAAAAGGTCGTCGGGACGGCCCGCCAAAACGCAGACCGTCAGGTGAATAGAGCCGGGCTTCCCGCCTTCGCCGGTCATCCAAACTGCTGAGGGTCGGGCATACGCCTTGATCGCTGCAGGGTCGATGGTTTCCTGGGCCGAGAAAACCCGGGTAAGTTCGTGAAGAGCAAACCGCATTTGCTCTTCGCTGATTAAGCCTCGGGGAAGTTCTAACTGAAGGTGCGGCATCTCATGCCATTGTGCATGGGCGCGCCGCGAAATTGGCCCGAACAGGCTCTTTCACTCTTCCCGCATTACCGAGAAAAAGTGATCAAAGAATTCTCGTGACTTCACGGTGGCCGCGACTCGGTCATTTCCCGGGCCGCTTTCGAAATAGGTATGAGCATCTTCCGGAGTGGAGATGACACGCCCCGTTGCGTAGTCGCACAGTTCCGGCTCAAAAATCGCTGCCGCCGCGAGAGGGTCGTGAAAAACCAGATGGGGGGTATGGCTGAACCAGTGTTCGGCCATGCTGGCCACGCATTCGAGCAAATCGCCGGTGAACTGACTTCGGATTTCCTCCGCTGGCAAGGCGCACTGGAGAGTCACATCGAGGCCGAACCAGGTGTGAGACGGACGTTTGCTCGCCGCAACAATCCCGCAGGCCGCTGGGTCACATTTGCAGTTCCACTCATGATTCTCGTGGCCAAAGAAGGCCCCGGCCATGGAAACAATGTCCTTAAGCAAAAATGGAATCTCGGGGTCGAGAGCAAAGAGGAGAGCGATATTGCCCAGCGGCCCAATGGTGAGAAGGGTGATCTCGCCCGGTCGCGCGCGAATGGTCTCGCGCATGAACTCGACGGCCGCGTTGGGAGTCCGATCCAGTCGGTGAGGGAGGTGGGCAATCGCTTCATACTGAGCCGTCCAGGGTTGCCCCGGGCCATGGGCCAAGGCATCTGACCGCCCCGCGACGATGGGGATGTCGTCCCGCCCCACCGTGCGGCACAACACTTCGGCAATCGCGGCCCGCTTGTTGACATCTCCCGTCACGGTGGTGATCCCCAGCAGCTCGGCACGAGGTTGCCTCAGAAGGTAGGCGATGGCAACGGCATCGTCGATATCGTTGCCCGGGTCGGTGTCCAGAAGAATCGGAATTCTTTCGATAGGAATATTGTATCCACCTGAGATGGAATCACGGGTTAAGTCTTAATTCTTGACGAAAAGAAGTATTTTCTTTGACCCAAGGCCCGGGGGTGTGCGCGGGTAGCTTGGAGGACAGGGGCAACCATTGGAAAGCACAGCCAAACCGAAACGCGTTGGAATTTTGACCGCCGGCGGTGACTGCGCCGGGCTCAACGCGGTCATCGCCGCAGCCGTGAAATACGGCACTAGTGTGGGATTTGAGTTCGTCGGGTTCAGAAGGGGTTATGAAGGGGTTCTCTCGCCAACTGATATCATCGACTTGACTCCCGACACGGTGCGGGGGATCAGCCACCTGGGAGGCACGATTCTCCACTCCACCAATCACGGTCGGTTTGGTGCCAAGAAGGGCGAGGGCGAGGTTGCTCGTATCCCGGATGAGGTGCTTCAAGAGGCAAAGGCTAACCTGGAGCAACTCGGCGTTGAGTGGCTCATCGTGATCGGCGGCGACGGGAGCCTCAGCGGCGCGCTCCAGCTCGCAGAGATCGGGGTCAACGTGGTCGGAGTTCCCAAAACCATCGACAACGACCTGGCCGCGACCGACCAGACGTTCGGTTTCAGCACCGCACTGAGCGTGGCGGTTGATGCGATGGATCGCGTCCACACGACGGCCACCAGCCATGATCGTGTCTTGTTTGTCGAAGTAATGGGCCGAAACACGGGATGGATTGCTCTCAAAGCTGGCCTCGCGGGAGGGGCATCGGCGATTCTCGTTCCAGAGTTCCCGTTCCACATCGAAGATCTCGTGGAATTCCTACGCGAGCGCAAGCATCAGCCCACGGTCTCGGCGATCGTGATGGTCGCGGAGGGCGCGATTGTGGAAGGCGGGCGCGTGTCCGATGGCGTGATCGCAGGGGGCGAAACGCACTACGGAGGAGTCTCCAACCAGCTCGTTCGCATGATCGATGCGATCGCTCCGGGCGAATTTGAGATGCGCGCGACGATCCTCGGCCACATGCAGCGCGGCGGAACCCCCAACGCTCGCGATCGGAACTTGGCCCGAGCGTACGGGGTGGCTGCGATTGATGCGATTTTGGAGGAAAAGCCTCGGACGATGGTCAGCTTGCGCGACAACGACATTCTGCTCGTGCCTCTAGACGAAGCTGTCAGCAAGCTCAAAACGGTTGGCCCGGACACGCTGGAGTATCGAACCGCTCGCAAATTGGGCGTCTTTATCCACGCCTAACCCGGCATCCCTATACTAAGCGGAAGGCTGCCACGCCGGAGTTTGGCAAAACAGTGTATAATGGCGTTGCAAGTTTTCCGCTCTCCTGAATTAGCCGAGATTCCGCTCCGAAAGACAGCGCCCGAACCCCAGCTCAAGAAGAAAGATCCCCGAAAACGCGCACGACTGGCGGCATGCCGCCTTGGAGCATTTAAGAAATTGGCTACGAAATCTCTCTACGTGGGAAATCTGTCTTACTCGACGAGTGAGCAGGGTTTGTTGGACGCATTCAGCGCATTTGGCGCTTCGAAGGCCCGAGTTGTTGAAGGCCGCGGCTTTGGATTCATTGATGTCGAAGAAGAGCACATGGACGCGGCAATCGAGGCCATGAACGGCAAAGAAGTTGACGGCCGAAAGGTCGTTGTCAACGAAGCCCGCCCGCGACCCGAGCGCCCGAGCTACGGCGGTGGCGGCGGCGGTGGCGGTAGCTACGGCGGCGGCGGTGGTCGCAGCGGTGGCGGCGGCTACGGCGGTGGCGGCGGCGGTTATGGCGGCGGTGGTCGCAGTGGCGGCGGTGGCGGCTACGGCGGCGGCCGAAGCAGCGGTGGTGGTGGCGGCCGAGGTGGTCGTGACCGCGGCGGTCGCGGTGGCGGCGGCGGCGATCGCTGGTAATCGCTGATCACAGATCAGCCATGAATTGAGAAGAGCGCGGGCATCCCGCGCTCTTCTTCTACTCTCCGGGAGGCAAAATCCGTCGATACGGATTGTGTTGCGTGAATCCCGACAGATCCACCTTGTAGATCTGGATGGATTTGGCGGGCGACGTGACCGATGCCATTCCGTTGATGCAGCGTGTTTTGAGCTTGCTCAGAACATCCGAAAGTTCATTCCAACTCAAGATTCGGCCATCGGGAATCATCAATGTTTCGGTGATTTCTTTGTCGGACGGATTGATGACCACGAGAACAGTTTCATCGGGTCGATCGGTGGCGCGAATGTAGGCAATCAGCTGATCGCCGCTCGCGGACAGTTGATTCCCGACTCGAAGCGCGGGCAAGCGTCGTCTCAGCGAAGACAGTGTCTGGACCCAGCTCAGATCAGCATTTTTCTCCGTGGCCTTTGCCCAATCCATTGGAGCACGGTTCGCGGGGTCACCGGCTCCTTCCATCCCCAGTTCAGTGCCGTAGTAGATCACCGGTGAGCCCGCCAAGGTGAACTGCGAACCCAGTACGAGCCTCCGGTCAGCCCAACTCGGTACGGTGGAGGCAAGTCGCGGCGTGTCGTGATTATCGACGAGGATCCAGGATCGGAGGAGATGGTCGATCCCCGCTTCTGCAACGAGCTGCGAGAGAGCAGCATTTGCCTGCCGGGCAGAGGCTCGGCCCAAGGTGGCCTCCCGGACGATGGCGGGCCCCGTCCAGTTGAAAACGCCATCGATGGATCCCTGCCAGCCCGATGGATAGCCGCTGATCTCCCCGACAACCCAGGCGTCTGGCTTTGCCGCTTTCGCCGAAGTCGTGATTTCAGAAAGGTAAGCCTGGCCAAATTCAAAGGCAACATCGATGCGCCAACCATCGACCCCCTGACGCAACGCGGATTGCACCACGCTTTCCGGCCCGAGCCACAGATCCTCACGCACGGCGCGAGAATCGAGATTGACTTCCGGCAGATTTGCTGCGCCCGCCCAGCCGATGTATCCCTCAGGCACGGCTGAATTCCACACGAACCAATCGCGCTTAGGATGCTGAGGGTTCTTCAGGGCCGCTTGAAAATCTGGAGACGTGCGGCCCATGTGATTGAACACGCCATCGAGCATCAGGCGCATGCCTTTCGCATCGAGAGCCCGCTCGAGTCGCTGGAGTGCCGGGCCTCCCCCGAGCTTGGGATCCACCTGGCGATAATCCTGCGCGTCATAGCGGTGGTTGGTGAAAGCCGCGTGGATCGGGGTGAGGTAGAGGACGTCGGCCTGCAAGGCTTGGAGGTAGTCGAGCCTGCTCTGAACCCCACCCAGAGTTCCACCCCAGAAGACCAGTTCATGCGTCCAGCATCCCAACGATGCGTCTTTCGTGCCGGGAGTCGGGAGCAATTTCCATTCCGCAAACGTCTGCCCCTTCGTCAGTGCTTTCCGAAAGTCGGATGGAGTTTCGCCGGGGGTGTTGCCTTGGGCGAAGCGATCGACAAAGACCTGGTAGACCACCGCTCCGACCCGCCAGTCGGATCTCCGAGACTCGATCTCGGCGGGTGAGGGGAGGGACGGTGTACTCATCATGAACAGTGCTGCGGAGAGGGCCATGCTTCAGATCCCGCGGAGCTCTCGGAGGGGCCCGCTCGACCGGAGTTCGGGGGCAAGCTCGGACCAGGGGACTTTGACAAAGTAGTCGCCTTCGGCGTAGCTCCCCATTTCATAGGGGGCAAAGAGCCACGTGATTCCAGCGGGGGTGATGACAAAGTTGTCGACCTGCTTCGGCTCCAGTTCGTTGATCGATCCCTCGGTGACCCACATCGCTCGCATCAAGATCAGCTTTGGCATCACCGCCTGGTCGGCAATCTCCTTGGCTCGCTTTGGATCTCTGATCAGATCGGAAAAAGCGAGTCGCTTGGGCTTGCCGTTGACCAGCCCATAGTTCAGACCGACGTGATCGCGGTTCGGGTGGGCTCCCCCAAAATCGTAGTACGCCGTTCCGATCACGGAAATCAGTTCCTTTCGTTCAATGCTCCGGGTGACAAACCAATCGACCATGCCCGTGCGCATATCGGGAAGATCGAGATCCACAAAATCTTCGCGGAATTTGGCGAGTCGGGTGAGGGCAGTGAGTTTGATATCCATCGTGGCGAACTCGCCGACGGGAGATCCTCGATAGATCGGCGTTGTCGCCTTGAGATCGTGACCTTTCCCAACTTTGTACTGGGTGACCTCGCTTTCGGGCTTTTGAGCGAGAACAAGACTTGCGGCGAGAAGGGAGCTGAGCATGAGGCAAGTCTACCGGCCTACTGTGTCCTTTTCCATCTGCTCATCGCGAGCGAGCAAAAGTTGGGGATGTCCCATTCAAGAATCAACCAATCCCATAGTTGGGACGGGTGTGACTTTCGTGAAAGCTATAAATTGGGACAATCTGCCAAGCCAGAATTTCCCTCATGGCTCTTTTCGCCTCTCTGATTCTCTCCGCCGCACTCATGCCAGCGACGACGCTGCCGACCTATGGTCTCACCGATGGTGAAACGTGGAGCTTCCGTGTAAAAGCCAAAGCCGACATCCAGCCCTACTCGTACGGCGGCATGATGACGATCAAGTTCGCAGCAAAGTCGGACGGTAAGTGGACGATGACCATCAATCACAAAGAAGAGATGGAGATGAACGGCGAAACGGGCCCGGGCAACCAGACCCTTGCGATGTGGGAAGTCACTCCGGATCTGAAGCCGACAGGTACCGGCCAAGGCGCGAATGTCTTTGGTGAGCAGCTCATGGGGAGCCTTTTCCTTCCCAGCACGAGCGAGGAGCGGGCCCCGCTCTTCGGCATGAACCCCATGTTCGTTACGAAGGTGGAGGAAGAAAAAGACCGCCTGAAGGTCACAAGCAACATCAAAGACACCTCCGGAGATCACACCGTGGAGCGATGGCTGGACGCCAAGACCCGTAAGCTCCTGCAGGTGAAATGCGTCAGCAGCTCGGCGATTGGCAAAATCACCTACGAGCTTTTGCCTCTCAAGTAAAGGATCGATCACTTGTTCTGCGGGCCGCAGGCGGCCCGCAGAACTCCGCGCGAACTTCAGGCGCGTTTCTTGCGCTTTTTCCGCCAGGCCAAAAGCGCGAGCAGACTCATGGTGGCCGGTTCGGGAACCGCATTGTACTGAGTGCCCGATTCACCTGTGATCGTCACGTTGGTTGTCAGATTTCCTTGGGGGTCGTACACTTCAAGGCCAATGAGCTGAACCGTGTTGAAGAAGTCGCTCGAGCCCGTTACCGTCGATCCTGAAATGTGTGACTGAGTTTGAGGCTGAAAAGTGGACGAGAGGCTGACCTCCGCAGTTTGCCCGCTCGAAGAGATGTCATAGGCCTGCGACCTCAGCACGTAGTTGGAGACTCCCGGGTCATCCAGATCAAACGACTCGTAGTTCCCTGCAATCGCGAAGGTCAATCGACTCCACGAGGAGTCCCCTGAGTTAACGCCCGTGATGCCGAACACATAGACCGCCTTGTAGCCAACCGCAGTTCCGCCGAATTGGAGGAGATCGGTGAACGAGGCGGTAGCGCGACCGTCGAAGATGTCGGGGACTCCCTCTGGGTCAATCGTGATCGTTGAGGAGTCGATGTACGGGGTGTTCTCTGAGTTGTAAAAGGTGTTCCAGAGTGATCCGGAATAGCCAGTCTTCAGGATCCCAAATCCGGCGGCCTGCGCGACTCCCGTGCCGTCAAAAGTCATTGTCTGCTCGTCACCAAAGGCGTCCGAGCCAGTAAACGAGAAGTTAGAAGCGAGCGAAGTGACGGCACTGGTGGCGTTGCTCGCCGAATCCAGAACGGCAAACCACAGGTCGTTATTGGCGCCTGGATAGTCGGTGTTTGAAACACTAAACTGAATATCCGAGCTGAGCGAGTAGTTCTGGAGTTGGGCCGAAGCACCACCAGCGACGAGTGTGAAACCCACAAAAGCAAGAAAAGGAAAGAGTGTGTTGCGCCTCATTCGACCATTCTAGGGAGGGCTATCGTTACAATGCCGTTACAGGTGCAATGGATAAGGGAATTTTTATGCTTTTTGACACAGGATGCGGAGCTGCCTCATCACTCGGTGGGCGACATCGCGAGGAGAGTCAGTGTCTGTGAACGTGATTCTCTCAAGGGAGAAGGCTTGTTCATGGGGCAAGGCAAGAAGAGACTGCATCAGGTGATCTTCTGCATGAGCACGAAGGAGTCCGGTCGAAAGTCGCCACTCGTTGACCCAGTCGATCAGTCCTTCCGCAGAGTGACGATCTCCCAGGGCGACGAGTGCGCCTGCGGCAAATTCGAGGCCGATCTGCTGAGAGCGTGCCGAGTCGGATTGATAGAGCGCGACGAGACCCTCCCGGAGAAGCTCAACCCCGGATTCGCGCTCACCATGGATGATACGCAACATGGCGAGACAGGGAACAGTGAGCTCACCGTGAATCCCGAGACCGTTGGATCTTCGAAATGAGTACGCTTCCTCAGACCAGGCGAGACCAGTCGCGAAGTCGCCACGCATGACGGGGACGAAGGCTCGGTTCCCCAAACAAACCGTGAGCTCCGCCAGAGCGCGGTCGCCTGAGATTTCGCGGAGCTGAGAAAGGCAGTCATCGTACGCTGCAATCGCAGCATCGTACTGGCCCTGAAGCCACAGGAAGCTTGCCCGGTTGCCCTCGCCCGAGAGGCGCTCTATTGGATCCGGAAGTCCCTTCGCGATCTCAATCGCTTCGTTGATCGCATCCATAGCGCCCTTCCAGTCTCTCCGCAAGGACTTGGCGACACTGACCGCATTGAAAACGGCGCGACGAATCAGGGGATGATCAGTCGCTGCAAGCACCTGGGGGGCAAGTTCAAGAACACCCTCAGAGTCGTTTATCCATGCTCTACAGCCGATGGCCCTTGCCGCGCATCGGGCCCATATTTCATCCTTCGCTTCTGGCTCATAGATCACACGATCAAGCAAGCGGGACATCGCCCGAGGATCCTTCGCCGCGAGCGGCAAGACATCAGGAGCGGCAAGGATTTCACGAGCAAGTGGTGGTCGAAGCACGACGAGGCGCTCCAGCATGTCGGCAACAAGCGAGCGTTCGTCGGAACTCAGAGTCTCCGTATTGGCTTGGGCCGGAAACTCGCCAGACTTAATGGATTTGAGCAAGGGAGCCAGATGCTCACGCAGCTCAGATGACACCAACGGATTTGAGTGGAGGAAGGTGCGCCAGTCAGCAAGGGCGCTTGCTCCCGCTTGGAGGTGCGCCGACGACTCAAGATAAATCGTCCATGCCTGCTCGCTGTCTGGTTGGAGTCGCGTTCCGAGCGAGGCAGCTGTGCGAGACCGGCCGAAATCTCCTAGCTGATGAGCAAGGTTCGCCATGTGGATCACCTGTTGACCCGAGAATTTTTTCCAATCCGCAGCTGCCTCCAATGCCCAATCATCCTCAATATCCTGCAATACGCTGGATTCGAGGGAGGGCAACCACGGCCATGCCGCATCAAGTTCTTGGTCGGCGCCGACGAAGTCGCGGCTCGCCCTCAAGGCCCGTTTGACCTCAAGCGAGTCAACCTCCACCTCGTCGCGGTCAAGCTGGATCCTGTCTTTCTGTTCGATCAGGGCGGAGGGGAAGTACGCGCGCAACCGGCTGAGACTCACTCGCAGACGGTTGCCCGTGACGCCAAAGTCTATCTCTTCTGGCCACAGATCCCGGCACGCTTGTTTGCGGCTGACGAGGGTCTCCCGTGTGGCCAGGTAGGCCAGCAGGCGGATCTGCCCGCGCGCGAGAGTTTGTGTAAGGTCATCGCGTCCCCGCAGGATGCGGATCCGTCCAATCACCTCGATGCGGACAGTCATGTCGGCATTTTAGCCACAGAGTGGAGTCTGCGAAAAACCCGGAAGCGAGGCGCACGGTTTCACGCACGGGAGGAGGGGGTTCGCGGAGGAGGGGGATGGTGGGCCTAACTGGATTCGAACCAGTGACCTCACCCTTATCAGGGGTGCGCTCTAACCAACTGAGCTATAGGCCCGCGAATCGTTATTATACCAATCGAAATCGAGGGGATGGGTCCGGGATCGGTCGATTTCGCGTGACCTTCATGCAGGATCGCACGTCCGTTAACTGGGGGAGGTCGGAAACCGTGGTAATGAATAGACAAAGCCCCGGCGCGACCGCTATACTGCGGATGCGCTCCGACTGTGTGAGCGAATGAAGGACGACATATGACGCGTATGATTTCCCGAGTGGCCGCGCTTTCTGGGTTGCTGGCGGCCTTCGTGCCTGCAAGTGCGGAGATTACTGGCCCGATTCCCTTGGCATGGCGATGGACTGAGCAAACAGCGGCAGCGCCTGCTGGTCAACCGCAAGTCACTGAAGACTCTGTGACCATCGCGGTGGGAGGTCGCATCTACAACCTCGACCGTGTATCAGGCAATCTGAACTGGCGATTCCCCGCAGGTGAAGCGATTGCGGGATCCTTCCGCACCGGAGCTGTGCGCCGTGGCAACATGGTCATCGCGGCGGGCGACGACAAGTCGGTCTACGCAGTGGATTCTTCGAATGGTCAACTGCTGTGGCAACACCTTTCCGATGATCCGATCACGTCAAACGCCGTTGTTGCGGGTGACTACGTCATCTATGTGACTTCCAACCAAAAGATCCACGCTCTGTTCATGAGCGACGGCAAGCCGGCTTGGCAAACGCCCCTGACCATCGCGGAAGCCGTCCACCCGCATATCGAAGCTTACGAGAACACGGTGATCTACTCGACTCCTCGGGGCACTCTCACCGCTGTTGATGCAACAACCCAGCGCAACCGCTGGAGCCAAAAGTTCAACCAACTCAGTCCGCGCGGTGGATTCACCGTCGCAGCAGACCGAGTCTATGTCAACTCCTTCAACTTCGTCATTGCCCTCCGCGCCAACTCGGGGAGCTTGATCTGGCAGCAAAATGCTGGATCGCAGCTCGACATCCGACCGGCTGCATCGTCCGAGACCATTGCCGCAGTGACTCAGAACGGCGGACTCGTGGCCTACAATGCCTCGGGACGGGCTATTTTCGGGAAGCCGATCCAGGTCGGGTTCCCGATTGCTCCGCCGACCTTTGTCGGGCGGTTCGTCTGTGTGGCAACCGCTAATGGCGCGATCAACATGGTGGACGTGCAGTCGGCCTCCATCGTCTGGTCCTATGTGATTCCTCCGATCACCCGAGCGTCCAACTCGGGCGGAGCTGCCGGCCCGGCGGGCGGCCCTCCGGGTCTCGGTGGAGCCGCTGGTGGCCCGGGCGGCGGCGCACCGGGCGGATTTGGCGCTCCAGGCGGCTTCGGAGCTCCGGGCGGACAAGGCGCTGGCGGTGGCCAAGCAAACGCTTCGACCACTCAACCGACCTTCTCGCTCGCGAGCGGTCAGCCGGTGGCCATTGGGAATTCCCTCTATGTTCTGACCCGCGAAGGCAGCTTGCTCGCCTTTGACAAGGATCTGGGCATCGACCTGACGCCGCCCGAGATCACGATGCTCTGGCCGCGACCCGGCGAAGAGACGGCAGGCCGCGCTCCCGCCGAGATGGTCTTCAAGCTCGAAGATCTTGGTATCGGCATCCGAACCGAATCGGTCAAGGTGACGGTGAACGGCAAGGAGTACATCCACAAGCTGAGCAATGATGGTTTCGTGAGCGTCCTCATCATCACCGGTGGAGCGAATCCCGCCATCAACAACGGTCGCGCTCTGGTCAAGGTGACCGCCACGGACTGGCTGGGCA
The DNA here is from genome assembly GCA_943371575.1 of Methyloversatilis discipulorum. Lineage (GTDB taxonomy): Bacteria > Armatimonadota > Fimbriimonadia > Fimbriimonadales > Fimbriimonadaceae > UphvI-Ar2. The sequence continues at coordinate 727,444 of CALRVI020000001.1, forward strand.
ACAGCAAGACGGCTGAGTTCAATCTTTCCATCGATAACAGCCTGCCCCCGATGGGCAGCCCGCCGCGCACCAACACCGGTGCCGCAGGTAGCGGTGGCGGAGCAGGAAGCGGCGACGACAAGCTGTAAGCTCATCGATGCCTCATCCGCCCCGATTCTGGCAGGCCTTTCTCGCCGCCGATTTGGGTCGGGAAAAGTCCCGAGAGTTCTTCGAGAACCTCGGGACTTTTCCTGATCTCACGACGGCTCTGCTCTCTTGGCCCAAACTGACAAACGATGCCCGCAAACGGATCGAGCGGATGGATCAGAAGCAGCTTCAGCGGCTCGTCGACATGGGTGTGTGGGTGTTAGAGCGGGATCAATTCCCCGAGACCCTCGACGATGTCCCTTCGCCGCCCCATGCGCTTTTCGCGTGGGGGTTTCCTGATTGGTTGAGTCGTCGAAAGGTGGCGATCGTCGGAACGCGGCGGGCCAGCCCGTATGGCAAAGCCGCGGCCCAGAAGTTCGCAGAGTCACTTTCGCGCGCCGGGGTTTGCGTCATCAGCGGAGGTGCGCTCGGCATCGATGGTAGTGCTCATGCGGGGGCTCTCGAAGGTGGTTCTCCGACGGTCGCAGTGCTGGGGACGGGAGTGGATCAAGTGTATCCCTCTGCCAACGCGGGGTTGTTCGATCAACTGCGGCGCAAAGGATGCCTGGTCAGCCAGTTTGCTTGCGGCATGCCGTCGTTGCCGGAGAACTTCGTGAAGCGCAATCAAATCATCGCCTCGCTGGCTGAGGCGATTGTCGTCATCGAAGCGCCAGAGAAATCGGGTGCCTTGACTACGGCAACGGCGGCGGCAGATCTCAATCGCCCCGTGTTCGTGGTTCCAGGCCCGATCACAAAGTTTGGATTCGCAGGTTCGCACCGGTTGATCCGCGAGGGCGCGACGCTGGTTGACCACCCAAACCACATTCTGGAAGAACTGGGGATCGATCCCAACGATGTGTCCGATCCGGAGAGTCCGTTGACCACCTTTCAGAAGCAAATCCTCGCGGTTCTTGGCGCAGAGCCCCTTCGGATGGAGACGATTTGCGAAATGACCGACCTGATGTTGGTGGATGTGATGGCGGAATTGACCGTTCTCGAGATGGAAGGCCTTGTGATCCGGGCGGGAAGCGGATACGCTCTGAAGCCATGAGCACGCGGATTTCGGCACAGGGATTCGGCCCGAGTGGGTGGGGAGCGTACGAGTTTGAGCCCGGCCCGAGCGGCGTTCAGGCCGTTCGGGCGGTGGAGAAAGCCGACGCTTTTCTCATCCCCGGATTCGTGGATGTGCACATCCACGGGGCTTTTGGAATCGACTTCATGTCCGCCTCGACCCGTGAGATTCTCGCTTGGGCCGACAAATTGGCGGACGAGGGTTACGAGAACTTCTTCCCAACCACCGTCACCGCGAGCGTTGATGATGTCGAATCGGCCCTCGCTCACCTGCCAGAAAATCACCCGATGATCCCGGGTTTTCACTTAGAGGGGCCGTTCATCAGTCAAGTTTTCCCGGGAGCTCAGCCACCTCAGTTCATCTTGGATGCGCCGGATGGTGCCTGGAAGACGGTTCTCAATGACCCTCGGCTTCGTCTGATCACTCTCGCACCGGAGAACCCTGGGATTCTGCCGACCATCGCCGATCTTACGGCGCGCGGCGTGGTCGTCAGCGCGGGCCACACGAACGCTACTTTCGACGAGATATCCTCGGCGGTTGAGCAGGGACTCAGTCACGCCACCCACACCTACAACGCGATGCGCGGACTGCATCATCGCGAGGCGGGCACGCTGGGCGCGGTGCTGACTCACGATGCGATCACCGCCGAGTTGATCTACGACCGCCTCCATGTGAGCCGGCCCGCTGCCGAAGTTCTTCTTCGAGCCAAGCCCGACGACAAGGTCATTGGGATCAGCGACTGCACGCAGGCTAAAGGAATGCCGCCGGGAACCACCTACAAAATGTGGGATCACGAAGTCGTGGTGGGGCAAGGTGATGTCCGGCTCGCCGCCAATGGTGCGCTTGCGGGGAGTGCGGCAACGCTTTTGGACGTCTTCCGAAACCTCGCGGAGGACTTCGGGCCGGAAGTCGCGACGAGGCTTTGTTCGATCAATCCACGATCTGAGTTCAAACTTGGAGAAGCCCGCCGATGGATTTATCTAGACCAAAACTTACACATAAAAGAATTCTTACATCCAGTACCCTAGGCGGGCGAGCTGAGCGTGATCGCGCTCAGACCCGCGCCTCATGAGTGTACTTGGGCATGTCAAACGCCTCCTGATCGGTCGTCCGATCCATACGAAACACGCTCACAACGAGCGCTTGAATGTCCCGTTTGGCCTCGCGGTTTTCGCAAGCGACGCCCTCTCTTCGGTCGCGTACGCCACTGAAGAAGTGCTGTTGGTTCTTGTTCTGGCGGGGAATATCCTGGCCTACAACACGCTTCCGCCGATTGCGCTGGTGCTCTCGCTTCTTTTGGTGATTGTGGCGTTCAGCTACTACCAAACGATCCACGCGTACCCTGACAACGGAGGCACCTACATCGTCTCCACCGACAACCTCGGTCCGTTGGCTGGACAGTTTGCCGGGGCAGCGCTGCTCGTCGATTACGTGCTCACGGTCGCGGTGTCGATCAGCGCGGGAGTGCAGGCCGTGATCTCCATCAACCACGGTGTCCAGCCCTACGCGGTTCCGATCGCGTGCGCGGCCGTGGGATTTCTCTGCCTGATGAATCTCCGGGGAGCGAAGGAATCGGGGCTCGTCTTTGCGATTCCCACCTTTGGATTTGTGATTCTCGTGGCGGTTCTTGTTGGACGAGCGATCTTCACCGGGCTTCAGGAACCACACACGGCCCCCGTTTTGCCGTCCGGCGATGGAATGCACACGATGGGTTGGTTCCTGATTCTGCGAGGATTCACGGCGTCTTGTACCGCGCTCACCGGAACCGAGGCGATTGCGAACGGAGTGAAAGCTTTCAAGGCCCCCGAGGCGAGAAATGCTTCGCGGGCTCTGATTCTCATGGTCTTCATGCTGGGCACGATGTTCATTGGCATCTCGTGGGCGGCGTGGCATGCAGGCATCGTGCCGAAGCACATGAGCGACCCGACTTATCAAACCGTGCTCGCCCAGATCGCGGAACAGGAGTTTGGGCGAGGTTGGTTCTATGCCGCGATTCTCATCGCCACGGCGGCGATACTGTTTCTCGCGGCAAACACGGCCTTCGCCGACTTCCCCCGACTTGCCAGTTTCATCGGTCGCGATGGTTACCTTCCGAGGCAGCTCAGTTCTCTCGGCGACCGGTTGGTCTACCAGAACGGGATCATCGTCCTCGCCATTGTCTCGATTCTTCTCATCGTCAAGTTCAATGCCGACCCGCACAAGTTGATCCCGCTCTACGCCTTGGGAGTCTTTGTGGCGTTCACGTTGAGCCAGGCCGGAATGGCCGTGCACTTTCTCAAAAAGCGAAAGATGACCGTCTACCGGCATGATCGTGAGATTCAGGCAGGTGAGACTTTGGACGAGGTGGCGTACCAGAAACGGCGACGCAAGCTCGCGATTCAGATGGCGATCAGCGTCATCGGGGCGATCACGACGTTCGTGGTGGCATGCATCATCGTCGTCACAAAGTGGGAAGAGCGGGTGTGGATCGTTGTCATCGCCTTCGCCGTGTTGATGTTGGTTTTCCGGGTCGTGAAGGGGCATTACAACTCGCTTGCGAGAAGTCTGAGCCTCAGCCGGGCCGACTCACTCCCGGAGATGCGCTCGGCAACTCTACTTCTCGTCCCCCGTTTGCATCGCGGAATCTTGCAGGCAATCAAGTACGCCCAGGTCACAGCGGACGATTGCCGAGCCCTCCACGTGAGCCTGAGCAACGAACAAACGGCCAAAGTCAAAGACGACTGGGGTCACTTCGGTGCGGAAATGCCGTTAGTGATTCTCCAGTCTCCCTACCGGTCTTTGGTGAGCCCTTTGACGGACTACATCGACGAGATGCAAAGGGTGGACAAGAACTTGATGGTCACGGTCATCGTCCCACAAGCAGTACCGAAACACTGGTGGCAGGGCCTTTTGCACAACAACGCGGCGATTCAGCTGAAACTTGCTCTGGGCTCGCGTAGAAACGTGGTGGTCACGAACGTCAGGTACTTTATCGAAAGCTGAGAATCCCATGATTGTTGAATCGCTCGAAGACGTGATTGTGCTTACCGGACCTCTCCGGGCGAATTTCTGGGAGGCGATCCGAACGGCGATTGCCCTGACGCTCCACCGACACCCCACTGGCGTGATCATCGACTGCCACGGCATCAGTGACATCAATGAATCGGGCGCGAAGACGTTCCAGCAGGCCCTCGACTTCGTTCATCAGCACGATTCGGCCCGGGTGATCTTTGCCCGCGTACCCGATCACGTCATCGACGTTCTGCGTGGCGTACCCGAGGTTCGCTCCCAGTTGGCGATCACGGCGACGGTTGAGGAAGCTCGCCGATCGCTTGATCTGGTGGCCTCAGATCCGGAGGCGGCGAAGCGACCCGACAAGAAGAAGTCTTTCAACCGGCAGATCCTTGCGGTTCAGTGTCCGAACCACTACGATCCTCACGTGCTGGAAGTCACCACCGAGCTCATCACCGACCGATTTGCCAAGCTTGTGATCGTTCTCCCGATCATGGTTCCGCGCGAGCTCCCTCTGCAAGCACCCATGCCGGAGGAAGAGGCCCGCGCCGAGAAGTTCATCCATGAAGCCAAGGAGCTTTTGCGGCACGAAAGTTTTGCCTACGAAGTTCGCCTCGAGCGCACCAGAGATCTCCCGACGCTTGTCGCCGAGACCGCCGAAGAAATTGACGCGGCCCACATCGTGATTGGCATTGCGGCGGATCACAGCGAAGATCAGGCGATGAACAAAGTGATCCGCAACGTGATGGATCGGGTGAACCGCTCTCTGCTGTTCGTGCGGGGCAAAGTTGAGGAATCAGCGGAGGCTAGCGCTCGCTTTTCGGAGCCGGTCTAAAACGGCTTCCCATTGCGGCTCGTCGGGCGGTTCTTGGACGAAGATCGTATCCGTTTCGGGCTTATCGAGTCTCCGGAGCGCGGTGTAGAGCACCGCGCCGTAGGCAATCGGGTCATCCGGCATCTTGATTTGCTGAGGATTCGCAGGCTCCTCAAAGCTCAAGCCAATTTGCCCCTCTGTAAGGGAATCCACCAGCACAACCCGCGCATTAGGAGCGTAATGGCGTCGGTACATTCCGGGAGATTTCCGGACATCCGGCGGAGGGTTTAGGCCGAGTGGTCGCCCGGTAATCGCCTGAATATCCGCACGCGTAATCGCTCCTGGTCGCAGGATGCGCGGTGTGTCGTCGGTCAGATCAAGAACCGTGCTCTCCAGCCCCACTTCACACGGCCCACCATCGAGAATCACATCGACTTCCACCAGAATTTCCGGATCAATGTCCTGGGCTCGGGTCGGGCTGAGCGCCATGAAAACGTTCGCACTTGGGGCCGCGATCGGCCGCTCGGCTTGACGAATAACGTCCAGCGCGACTCTGTGCCGGGGCATCCGCACGGCAACTGAATTGAGCCCACCGGTGGTTTCGAGCGGCACTTCGGGTCGTTTCGGAAGAACCAGTGTGAGCGGACCGGGCCAGTACTTCTCCGCGAACTTCTTGGCGAGGGGTGGGATGTCTTGGGCAACCATATCCAGCATGTCCCACTCGCTGATGTGGACGATCAGGGGGTTGTCAGACGGGCGTCCTTTGACTTCAAAAACCCGCATCACCGCGTCCTTGTTCAGGGCGTCGCAGGCGATACCATAGACCGTTTCGGTGGGGATCACCACCACACCGCCTTGCCGAATCGTGCGCGCGGCGGTCTGAATCGCCTCAGGTGTGGGGGTGAGGATGCTCATAGACCGCCGCAAGCATATCCGGTCGAGGGGCTTCTTTGCCCGTCCACCAGGTGAAGGCTAGGGCCGCTTGCTCGACGAGCATCGCCCGTCCGTCCGTGTGGCGGAGTCCGTGGGAGGCGGAGTCCTGCTGAAATCGGGTGAGCCCGTCGGCGTAGGCGATGTCGTAGGCAAGGAGGTTTTGGGGTGCTGATGGCCACGGAATCGGCAGGCTCTCCGCGCTCAGGCTTGCGCTGGTGGTGTTGACGAGAGCGGCGCAGTCGGTCGGTGAGATTTCGCTCACAGCCTCAATCCGCGCGGCGGGGATGAGTTCCATTGTCCGCCGCGCCAGATCCTCGGCCTTGCTTTGAGTGCGATTCCAAAGGCGAACGCGAAACCCGGACTGGGCCAAACCCACGACCAGAGCCCTCGCAGATCCCCCCGCACCGAGCACGTGAACCAGCGCGCCTGGCTCAATCTCGAACCCACGAAGAGTGGAGAGAAAGGCAGGGACATCGGTGTTTGTGCCGAATCTCGTGCGGATGTCCAGAGTGTTGAGAGACCCATAGACGGCATCGTGCGGCTCGGTTTCTGCCCAGACAAACGCTTCTTCCTTGAGCGGGAGCGTCACGTTCACGCCCCGATACCGGAGGGACTCAAGATGCGTCAGGGCGTCCTGAAGCTCACCTGCGGGAACCCGGATCGCGTGGTAACTCAGAGGCAATCCATAGGCTGCATAGGCCGCGGCATGAATTCGTGGAGATCGTGAATGTTGGATCGGATCGCCGAGGACGGCGAAGTCTCCGGCGGGGGCATCGCGCCATTCGAACCAACTGCTCATTTCTGCTTAAACGTCCAAAGTCTTTGGGCGTTGAAGTTCCAGATGAATCCAGCGACTGTGCCAACGACGCTGCCGGCGACCCAGTCGAGGAGAGGGGAGATGTCGGCGAGACGGTTAGCGACGGCCCCGACAACAATCGCGATCAACATGCCGATCAGGGCGACAATGTAAAACTGCGCGACCTGCTTGCCGGTGATTCTCTTGCCCGTATCCTGGAACGTAAAGCTCCGGTTCAGCAGGTAGCTCACAAGAATCGCGATCATCGTCCCGGGGAACATCAGGGGCGCGTAGGCAGCGTCAAAGAGATGATCTGCATCGAGCGGCCAGCCCAGGTTGAAAGTGTCGATCACCCACGTTCCGACGTGTTCTTTGAGAGGCACGCCGTTGATGGACATCTTAAAAAGCGTGAGATAGTGAATGCCTCGGTCGATGACGGTGACCGTCCCCCCGACTAAGGCGAACTTGAGGAGCTGCTGCACGACCTCGTGTCGGAAGAATCCCGGGCGATCTTCGGCATCGGCCCCTTCTGCCTGGAAGTAACGATAGAGCAATCTGCCGACGATCCGCTCCCCATTCCTGCTCACCAACTTCGTGCCAATGAACTCCGCTTTCGCCAGAGGCCGAACCCAGATCGCATCAATCCCCGCCCGGTTGGCTCCCCAGATGTCGGTGAACAGCTGGTCACCGATCATCACACAGTCCTCTGCAGACATTTTGTACTTCTCCATGGCGAGGTGATACATCTTGGGATTGGGCTTGAACTTATCGCGGATGAAATCGACTTTCATCTCCTGGCAGAGGCGTTCGAGCCGCTCGGGATTGCGCGTGTTGCTGAGAATGCAAAGCTCAAACCCCTGGTCGCGGGCAGATTGAAGCCAGGCCGTGGTCGTCGCCGGGATCTCCTTACTTTTCCATGGGAGGAGTGTGTTATCGACGTCAAGAAGGATCAAGCGTTTGCCTGCAGCTCTCAGTGCACCGAGATCGACCTCCTCCAGCGAGTGCAACGACTCATTGGGGCTGAATCGGCGAAGAGCGTTGGGAACGCGCTCCTTATCGAAGCTTCCAGCTTTGAAGTGCCTCAAGCCCCCTCCTCGCGGGAAGCCCGCCATTCGGCGCGGGCCTTGCGGATGTTGGCCAAGTGTTCGCTGTAGGTTCGGCTAAAGATGTGAGATCGATCCGGGCGGGCGACGTAAAACAGGTACGGGTGCTCTTCTGGGGCTAAGGCAGCGAGAATCGAGCTTGCACCAGGAGAACCGATGGGGCCCGGAGGCAAACCAGCATTCAGGTAGGTGTTGTAAGGCGACTCGACCGTTCGTACGACTCCGGGGCCGAGCTCTTTCCATTCGCCAAGAGCATAGAGGACGGTGGCATCGATCTCAAGCCTCATGCCTCGATCGATGCGGTTTTGAATCACTCCTGCGACGCGGGTCCGTTCCGGCTCCAGGGCGGCTTCAAGCTCGACCATCGAACCAACAATGACGGCCTTGCGGAGATCTTTCGAGTCAACTTTGCTCGCGACTTTCTTTTCAAAGGCCTGAAGTTGTCGTCGGATGACGCCCTCCGCTCCGAGCTCGGGTGGGAGTTCATAGGTGTCGGGATAAAGATAGCCTTCGAGCGACTTTTCCGGGAGCTGGAAGGAAACGGCATCTTTGAACTTTTCTGGTTGGCCAGCGAGTTCGATATACTCCTCGGCTTTGCAGACGTTCTTTTCTTCGAGTCGCTTCGCCACGCGACTGATCCACCATCCTTCGGGGATGCGCACCATTTGTTTCACGGGAGTGCGCATCGCAGTGTGCACCTCTTGGGTTGTCATTCCTGGTCGGAACAGATAGGTGCCATCGGCGGGGGCGGCACTTTTCTTTTCAAGCCGAGCGAAGAAGCCGAAAACAGACGCATTTCGGAGAACCCCCTTGTCCTCAAGCTGCTGAGCAGCGGCGGCGAAGGACTGGCCTTCCCACCGGATGTAGAACTCTTTCCCTGCCGCAGTGGGTGAAGTTTCGCGGTTGATCCAGGTGATCAACCCAAGCGAAAGGGCCACGCCGATAAACAGGCCGAGAAGGAATTTTGCCGGTTTGCTCATGCTTTTTCTTGCAGGTGGAATCGTTGGAGGATGACGCAGGCGGCTTCGCTGTCTCGCATTTTCTTTCGCGTGGCGGCACTCAATCCGGAGTCAAAGAGATGATCTTCCGCTTCGTGGGTGCTCAAAGATTCGTCAGCGTACCGCACGGCAAAGCCCTGATCCTCCAACAGCGCCCCGAATCGTCGAACGACTTTGGACTGCGGGGTCTCCTCCCCGTCCATCAGAGGAAGCCCCAGCACGATGACCGTAGCCTCTTCTTTTCGGGCAACCGCGACGACAAGTGTCGCATCCTTGGAGAGTGTCCCGATGGCTTGGAGGGTAGGCAGAGGTCGAGGAAGTCCGGCTTCGAGATCCATCGCCGCGAGCCCAATGCGCGCTTTCCCCAGGTCAACCCCCAACGCGCGGCTCAACGGGGTGCCTCCGCGAACGCCGACAGAACGGTCGCATGGTGCGCAGGCGCAGCAGAGATCAGCTCGAGTGTGCCGTCGGCGTGGGCGGGTTCTAAGGGATTTTGGCCGGCGAAAGTGGTGGCCAGGGCGCCGGCTTCGCTGAGAATCGGGAGCAGGGCAGAGACATCCCAGCGACTGACGACTGGGTCGATCATGGCCGCGGCGCGACCACTCGCAACAAGCATGTGTCCGTAAGCATCGCACCAAGTGCGCGTGCCCATCGTGAGCGTCGAGAGATGCTCGAGTCCGGCAAGGCGCTTATGCTTCATGAGTCCGTTGAGTCCGGCGTGGGCGATGATGAGCTTACGCAGGTCGGTCTCGCTGGTTGCCGAGATGGGGCGTCCGTTCCAGAAAGCACCGCTGCCCCGTTCTGCATAAAAGAGCTCGTTGAGAGCGGGGAAGTAGCACACACCCAGGATGGGCTGCCCTCCTTGCTCGTAAGCGAGAAGAGTCGCGTAGAGGGGGACTCCTGCGACAAACGATTTTGTGCCGTCAATCGGATCCACCACCCAGCGGTCATCACCTGATCCGGTAAGGCCTTGCTCTTCACCCAGGATCGTCTCGCCGGGGAAGTGCTCGCCGAGATACTGCCGGACAACTTCCTCGGCATTCTTGTCCGCGATGGTCACCGGGGAGAGATCGCCCTTGAGATCCAAACCGACCCCCGTTTGGTAGTGGGCTAAGGTGCTTCGCCCGGCAGAAAGGGCGGCCTGAATCGCGTGATGGAGCCGGGGCGACATGCTCTCCTATTTTGGCAGACCGTAGGCGGCGTCTCTCGCAACGACTGGGGCGAAGCGGGAGTGTAGACTTATGAGATGGCGATCAGCGCAAAGATTCGAGAGCCATTCAATGCGCTCTCCCACTTGGCTGGGGCAGTCCTTCTGGGACTCGGCTCAGTTGTGCTCGTTCTCACGTCTCTGGCGTCTCCTCTCGCCGCCGTTGCTTTTGCCATCTTCGGACTCGGTGCGGTGTTTATGTTCACCAGCAGCTCGCTGTATCACTGGCTGAAGTTGGATCATCAGTGGTTGCAGAGGATGGATCACTGCGCGATTTATGTGATGATCGCGGGATCCTATACGCCCATCGCCTTGCTGGCTCTGCCAAGCCCGACCCAGCAGATCGTTTTGGCGATTCAGTGGGGGCTCGCCCTGATTGGCGTCGTCGTCGCGGCAACACGAGAGAAGACTCCGACTCCGTTGCGTCTCACCTTGTACCTCGTCATGGGCTGGATGATCGTGGCTCTGATCCCGCAGCTTCGAGCAGGGATGCCGGTCTCCGGGATCGCCTGGATGGTAGCGGGTGGTGTGAGCTACACGGTTGGCGCCGTGGTCTACGCGAGCAAGAAACCCACCCTCTGGCCCGGGAAATTCGGCTTCCACGAGCTCTGGCACGTGTTTGTGCTGGGCGGGGCGATCTGCCACTTTGTCGTCATGACGATCCTGAGTACGGTTGCTGTCTAGCGAGCAGACACCGGGTGGCGGAGAGTATTCTCCGAAATATGAAGTGGAGATTCCTCATCGGTTGCGCTTTTCTCATTGCGGCTGGCTCGCTGATCGGATGTAGCGCAAATCAGGCAAGTCAATCGGAAAGCCAGACCCCAGCTCCGCCCGTCGCCGAAGCTCAACCTGCGGAAGACGACCCCAAGCGCGCCGAGCCCCTCTGGGATGCGTTCTTGCAGGCCGGATTCAAAGTCGATCAGCCTCTTGATTTCAACTACTATTTCTACACCGTCGATCGATCGGATGCCGAGCGGGTGGAGAAGCACTTTGAGGGCAAGGGGTTTAAGATCAAAATTGGCGAGCCAGTGAGCCCGGGCAGCCCCTACAATGTGATTCTGAGCAAGCAAGAGAAGATGACCCGAGAAGGCCTGGTTGCCCGCTATGCGGAGTTTGATAAGGTTGCACGCGATCTGGGAATTCTCAGCTTTGATGGCGCGGAAGCCGCGCAACCCTAGACCATCCGAACTCGCCCTGGATGACCACTTTGGTGGACTTTTCTGCGACAATGAGGCATGGTTTCCGTGCTTTTGTCTGCCTGCCTGGGCACCGAGATGACTCTGGTGTGGTCGGATGAGTTCAATGTAGATGGTCCGCCGGATCCAGGCAAATGGATCTACGAACTGGGGTTTGTGCGGAATAAGGAGCCGCAGCTTTATCGGAAAGAAAACGTCTTGGTGAAAGATGGTTTCTTGGTGATAGAGGGGCGAAAAGAAGAGGTTCCGAACCCCTCGTTTGATCCTGCTGCTCCCGCAGACGATTGGAAAAAGAGCCGGAAGACCGCCCCTTACACCAGTGGATCAATCAAGACCGCGACCCTTCACACCTGGACGTACGGGCGGTTTGAATGCCGGGGGAAGTTCAAGGTCACCCAGGGGCTCTGGCCTGCATTCTGGATGACCGGCCCCGCACGCGCCTGGCCCGCGAACGGGGAAATCGACATCATGGAATTCTATCAGGGGCAGTATCTGGCGAATCTGGCCTGGGGTTCGAATAAGCCTGGAGTCGGCATTTGGAACACCAGCAAGACGCCGATCGAGAAGCTGGCGAAGGAGTCGGGATATGAATCAGCGGACGCCTGGGCGGATGACTTCCACGTTTACCGGATGGATTGGGATCAAAAGTGGATCCGGCTCTACGTGGACAACCGCTTGCTGAACGAGCAGGATTTGACCAAGACGATCAATCAGTCGCCGGACGGAGCGAACCCTTTCCATGAGCCGCATCACTTGATCCTGAACCTCGCGCTCGGGGCGACCGGCGGCGATCCCAAGGATGTCAAATGGCCGACCCAGTTTGTGGTGGATTGGGTTCGCGTGTGGCAGTGAGGGAGTCATGCCAGACATCCCTGCGCAGTGGCCAACAAACCGCGACGTGAGGCGTCAACGTGCGCTGATGGCTGTCGCCATTGGGGTCATCGGAGTGGGGGCGTGGCTTGCCATGACGTGGCTGCCTCTCGGCGGCAGTTTGGTCGCCGCAGGTGGATGCGTCTATCTGCTGATCAGCGTGCTGAGTGCAGGTGCGATCTGCTTCGAGCAGGATCAAATTGTGCAGAGGCGGCCCCTACGAGGGCCTGTGGTCATTGATCTGACCCGGCCTTATGAGTGCTCTTCCGTCGACTTTCACGGCTCCCCCATCTGGGTGATCCGCCAGGGCGGGAGCGTTGTTGAAGTGCCCATCACCACCACCACCCAACCCATTCTTGAATCCCTCGGTATCCGGGCGCAGAACGGTTGACGAACGCACTCCGAGGATCATCGCGTCCATCGGGTGAAATGAGTAAGCAATCGGGGTGGAGGATCAAGCAGATTGTCTGGCCCGATGCGGTTGCGCCGGTTCGCAAAACCGGCCCGGACTGGCTGAACCCCAACCTCCTCACCCGACGCGAAGTGGTGCGAATCGTCTGCTGGCTCGGCGGGATCTGGTTGGGCTGGCAGATCGCGGCGGGGCTTCCTCGTGAGCTCGAACGAGATGGCGGGCAGTGGCGAGCCGTGGCTACAGAAGTCCACACCGCCGAAGGGGTGGCGCGGGATCGGTTTCCTATCGGGTTGATCATGCAGATCGGGAAAGGGAGGGTTCATGCCGTGGAGTACTCGGTTGACTACGTCTCGTATGACCGGGTTTTGCGAGGGAAAATGATCTCGCGACCGGATGGAATTGAGGTGGTGGCCACGAAACCGGAAGACCAAGCTGGCTTCCTGAAGAGGCTTCCGAACGGGAATCTGGAACTCCGCCGACCTCTGTGGGATCAGCGCTCCGACGAACCTCCGGGAATGGTGACCATCGAGTACCAGCGCGAGCAGAATCACCAGACAATTTTCGATCTCGTCGGTTGGCGGTAAGGCTTCGATATCCGGCAAGAGTCGCCTGTTTGCAAGCTCCCAATTTGCATCTCCTTAGGTTTGTCCAGAGCCCAGGTGCGGCCATGACGCCTACATGGACTCAATGGCTATTAGCCTTGAGGCATATAACTAGAGCGAGTTAGATGGTTGGTATAGGAAGTATAATACAGTGATGCATGGCTCTGGGCAAACAAAATCACAGGTGGATCGTGCAGGCCGCATTCTGTCCGCAAGCGAGCAGTTTGAGACCTTAGAGTCTCTGCAGGCCGAGGAGACCTTTGATCTATACCGTACAGCTCACTTGCCACCCTTGTCCGTGACTACAGAGGAGATTCAGGGCTGGCTCCAGCGTTGGGGCGAGGAATACTGCATCGCACAGCGACTAAAGCGAAAGCCACAAATCCTTCGGAAACTTCGCCGGTTCAGTGTCCGGCTCAGCCAGTTGCAGGATATAGCCGGATGTCGGGTAATCGTTCGAGACAATTTGCAGGTTGAGCAAGTACACCGCTATTTGGTGAAAGAACTTGGGGCTACATCTGATGTAAGAATCCAGCGGACGTCGGACTATCGCGAGCGCGGCCGAGACACAACTGGGTATCGCGCGCTTCACCTGATCCTGGAGCGGGACGGATGTTGCATCGAGGTTCAGATTCGATCTCGAATACAACACTTCTGGTCGGAAAACATTGAGCGAACCTCTGTGATATACGGGCACTTACTCAAGGAAGGGGACGGGGATGAGCTAGTGATTCGGTATTTTCAGAAGTTATCCGACACTTTTTATGAGTACGAATGTGGAAGATCCCCGGGCTCGGAGATGTTATTGGAAATAGAGTCGTTACACCGACAGAGCCTTGAGAAAATAATGGCCAGCGACAAAGGGGCGACTATCGATAGTTACACTCACGAGGGAATTATCAAGACACTCGCTGACAAAGAAAGGGGGCGCAATGGTCAGCTGAACAATTGGATTCTAATATTCAACTGGAACATTGGTTCATTTGTTGCTTGGGACATAGTAGATCATGATGCATCATCGGCTGTTAAGAAGTATCAGGATTATGAATCGCTGTATCGGGAATCGGAGGGGTATGAGGTTGTACTCATTGGATCTTCGGACATTAAAACCGTGCGAAATACTCACAGTCACTATTTTGGTGTTGAAGATCTCGGCGCAGAATTCCCTGATCTGCGAGGTTTGTTGGTTGGTTTGGCAAAAAAGCACGACCTGGATATTGGTGCGAGAAAGATACTGCGAGTTCTCCAGCAAAAGAGGCACTGGGGAAAGAATCCTATCAATATCGGTACGCTGAAAAACCACTATTGCAAAGACGTGGTGACATTCGATGAGTCATTGGGGGAATTGGCCGGTCGCGGACTGATACATTCAAAGAAAGGAATCTCACTCGTGTTGAATCGAAAGAGTGAGATTGATTCATATTTATGAAGCCTTCGGGGAGATGCCCTGGTGATCAATCGGCTGTGTTCAGACGACAGCAATACGTTAAGGAATGAGCGAGGATGTTACTTGAACGATCCTTCGTGTATGGGCCGCAAAGGTTCCGTTAGACAAGCGAGTGTCTCGGCGACAGAGGAGATTTCGGTATCCTCTCACTGAATGGAGAGAACAGAGGTCTTCCGTCTCCAAATCTGGTTCCTGCTGATCTTGTTGTTTGGGACGGCGAGTTTCATTGTGCTCCCTGGCTGGATCATCGTGGATCAGGTGCGTAGCGGTGAGATGCTCTCGGGGCGAGGTTGGCTGATGGTGGTCTTTCTGCTGATTGGCGGCGCAGTTCTGCTGAGCATAGCTCGCTTGCCGATTGCGGTTATGATCAAGCCGAGTTCTATCTCCCTCCTCGCTCCTCTCGGAGTCACGGAGATTCCGTGGGCAGGGGTCACCGAGCTGAGCCGGGGTGGCACGGCAGATCGGATCATCACCATTCGCCATGGTCAGCGACGCACGGACATCCTCACGAACCTTTTTGTCCGAGGCGAAAACCTGCAAGGCATCCTGCTGAAGCACCTCAAAGAGCCTGAGCTTCGGCTACCGCTTCGATGGCGTCCGATGTTGACCCCGCAGGGTCGGATGAGTATCTGGTTTATGCCATTGGCCTTTCTGACCGTGTGCGTCCTGTTCTCTCCAGCGAACCATCCCGTCTTCCTGGCGATCGGTGTCGTTCTGCTGGCCGGGCTCGTCTGGATACTGATTCAAGGCTTCGCGGAGATCGAGATCAGGCAAAACTCGATCTCGCGCAAGACTTTTCCCGGATTGATCCGCACGATAAAGTGGGAGCACGTTTATGAGGTCTCCACCCACGATTCAGGTGAGGAAGGGGCCATGGATGTTGAGTTGCTCCTTATTGCCGGGAAAGGCGGCAAAATCACTCTCCGCTCCACACTTACCCCGCAGTACGCTCAAGTGCGCGATTTCATCTGCTCCCAAGTCGATTCTTCGATCCGTCCGAGGAAGTCCCGGGGGTAGCTCCCCGTCGATTTAGCGCGGCGCTTCATTTCTCAGTGCGGAACAGAGTGGGCAGAAACACGGCAAGGTCACGGTTCCAAACTCGCCACTCGTGGCCACCGGGGGTGTTCGAACTGTCGTGGGCGATTCTCCGTTCATCCAGCCACTTCCGTACAACGTTGTTCGCCGTCATGACGAAATCGGATTCTCCACAGCGAATCATGATCTCGGGCACCTCCCTCTCGGAGTTGTCGCCGAACCAGAGCGAAGAGTCTGCTCCGTACATCATGAAGGCTCCTCCAAATGAGCCCACGTGGGAGAACTGAGGCTGGTGTTTCATACCCAAGTAAAGCGCCTGCGCACCACCCATTGAGAGTCCGGCGATTGCTCGCGTTTGACTCACTGGAAAGTGAGATTCGACATGCGGAACAAGTTCATTGAGAAGATGGTCCCCCAGCGAGTCCATTGTTTCCTTTTGAATGAGCGGCGGCATGGAGAAGAGTTCGCCAACACGGCGTTGGGAGTCGGCGAAGCCGTAACCGAGGGGCATGACGATGGCCATCGGCCGAGCTTTTCCTTCGTCAATGAGGTTCTGCAGGATCTGAGGGGCGCGCCCTGCCGTGCTCCAGGCGTACTGATCCTCGCGTACCCCGTGAAGCAAGATCAGCATGGGCAGTTTTGCGTGGTCTGACTTTGAAACCGTCCGCGGCAGGTACACGAGTGCTTCTCTCGTCTCTCCGTACAGGGTTGAGCGGAATCGCGTCACATGGAGATCTCCGAGGCCTCGTGTTGGCGACTGCCAAAGCGCCATTTTCGTCGAGGGCACAATCAAAACGCTTTCGTATCCGCCATCGTGGGCGGGCTTGCGAATTGGATTGCGTTCGTCGCCGACCACCTTTCGATCAACGATAAATGCATAGGTGTAGATGTCAGGCGCGAGTGGCCCAACTTCCAGTTGCCAAGAGCCAGCTTCTTCATTGATCATGGGGACGATTCCGAGCGAGTCAAGCCGCAGGCTGACTCGTTGCGCCTTGGGGGCGGCAAGTTCGAATCTCACCCTCCCTTCGGGCAGGAGCTGGGGGCTTTGTACTCCGTCAGTGCGACTCTCTGCACCGATGAGATAGGCCATTGCTATCGACGTCATCATCGCGGCACGTCCTTAAACTCGTCTGCTCGTTGGAGCTCATCCCGAGCTCGCGCGAGCGCCGTCCCAAGCATGAACCCCTCAACGCCGCGACGCAATTTCGAGGCTGCGGGCTGTTTTCGCAGGAAGAGGATTGCGCCCACTGCCACCCCTAGGCCAAAGAGCATGTTGAGAATCCAATATGAGGCGGGAACAATAAATGCGACTTCGTATCCGAACAGAAGTTGCGCAATGAAGACCGGGAACACGATCCAAAGGATCAACCCAGCGACGAAGGCCGCTCCCGTTGTTCGAATCGTCAACTTTTCAAGTTTTGCAACGTGGAATGCGGCTTCAGAGACCGGAGAGTCCCACTTGAGTTCGCTGGTGATCACCAATCTCCGAACCGCAAGGCTGATGGTGGCAATGCTGAGTGCGTAGTGCGCGAGCGCTGGTACCGCGCCCCAGGGCTTTGATTGAACTAAGTCGAAGTTACTGCCGAGCAATCCACCAGCTAACCAAAGGGTTATTCCCGCGATGATGATCTCGGAGATCGACTGAATGTTGAACGCAGCATGATGGCGTGCGTGGCGTTGGGTCGATTCAAATCCGGACACGCGTTGATCGAGATGAGACCACGCGTTGCGGAGGTCTTCGAGTTCAGTAGGGTAGGAGTTCATACTTTTTGTTCCTTGTCATGGAGCGAGCGCAGTTGCTGGCGAATTCGTGAGAGTCGAGTGGCCACATTGGCCACAGAGATTCCAAGCACTTCTGCGATCTCTGCATGGCTGAGGTCATCGAGGTACAAAACGAGCAGTGCTCGGTGCAGTGGATCGAGTAGCTCGATCAGCCGTTGCAAATGCTCGGTCCGGGGATCTGACTCGTCGGTCGGACTCGGGGCAGGAATCGAATCCCAGTCCATTTCAGGTGCCGACCATCGATCGGCCTTTCTTCGGAAGGAGATCGCGCAGTTCAGAGCTACACGGTAGAGCCAGGTCGAACTGTTCCGTTCCGGTTGGTAGGAGGGAAACGATTTGATGATCTGGTATCGAATCTCCTGGAGGAGGTCGCTCCGTTCATCGGGATTCCGAGAATAGGCGCGCGCGATTCGAGCAAGAATCGACTGATGATCGAGCAGGAACTGCTCTACGCCTCCAATCTGGATTCTTGATCTCGAGTTTTTGCGCAGCATGTTAATGTGATTCGCAGTGAGCTATCGAAACTTGACAAGGTCCCAAACCAGACTCAGATTCGGTGTCTCTCCAGTCTGGCTTGACCTGAGTCGTTGCGCCGAAACTTGGCTGCTGCGCGTAAGGATAAACAGAATGTCGATGACCGATACGGAGTTTGCCCAGGCGATGAAGGCTCTTTCTGAGCCGAATCGGTTGGAGATTGTGCGCCAGGTGAAGGCCAAGCAAGGCGATTGTGGCATCGCTTGCACCACGGTGCTCGACGAACTCTCCATCTCCCAATCGACCTTCAGCCACCATGTGACGGAACTCCGAGACGCCGGGATTCTGCTCGGCGAACAGGACGGGCGGCGGGTCCGCCTGACCCTCAATCCAACGATCTTTTCCCAAATTCAAGAAAAAATCGAAGAATTTCGATAATATCGAAATATGTCGATATATCGAGGCGTATCGATATGAGTGCCACAACTCACAAACAAAATCGCCCTCGTCACTGGATCCACCGCCGGGATCGGCAAAGCTTCCGCACTGGCGCTTGCCGCTGAAGGGGCCACCGTCATCGTCTCTGGTCGCCGGGCCGCCGAAGGGCAAGCGGTGGTTGAAGAGATCACCGAAGCAGGCGGAAGAGCCGCCTTCATCGCCGCTGATGTCACTCAGCCGGATCAAGTCGCGGCTCTGTTCGAGCAGGCCATTGCCTCCTTCGGTGAAATCGACATCGTCTTCCTGAACTCAGGTATCTACCATTTCGCCCCACTCGCTGAGCAAACGGCTGAAGACCTTGCCCTTCAGCTGGATGTGAACGTGAAGGGGCTTTACTACGGAGTTCAAGAGTCGGCTCGTCGGTTGAAGCCAGGGAGCTCGGTGATCCTCAACAGCAGCACCGTCGCGGATATCGGGATGCCCGGAGCCTCTGCCTACACGATGACCAAGGGCGCGGTGAACTCGCTCGTGGCCGCCGCTGCCGTAGAACTCGCTCCGCAAGGGATTCGAGTCAACGCGATTTCTCCCGGCCCGATTTGGACGGAAGGACTCGGCGAGATGATGGGGAGCCGCGAGAATGCCGAGGCGAATCTCGGGGGCCTCAACGTGATGGGCCGGGTCGGCGAGCCGAGCGAGGTCGCAGCCGGGGTTGTTTTCCTCGGCAGTGATGCCTCCAGTTTCATCACGGGTCAGATCCTGCGGATTGACGGAGGCATTCACATCCGCTAAAGGCGAGAAGGGCGTCCCTCGAACAAGGATCAGGGACGCCCTCTGGGGTCATTCGAACTCAAGATCGAAGTCGAGCCGATCGACTTTACTGAGAATCTTGCCTTTCTCAGGATCAAAGTCGACCATTCGCACGGTGAAACGGGTGGTGAACGATCCATCCGGATTGGTCGAGGTTTGCCATTTCCCCGGCCATCCAAGAGGAGCCGTCGGGGTTTGAGCAAGCCGAATCGCCTTCACTTTCTTCTTCGTGGTGAATTCAGCGCCTACGAGAGGTGTCTCTTCATCGCGGCCCTTTCCGCTCCAGCTCGACATCGAGAAAGCTCCGGGCCCGCGGATGGCGAAGAGATCCTTGCCTGCCCATTGCTTCCAATCGGGAGGAACAAACGCGGGCACCACGGACCATTTTTCGGGAGCGAACACGGAAACGCGACTGCCTTCGAGCACCGTGTGGGCTGGCTTTGTCTTGGGTGCGGCAGGAACATGGAGAACCAGGGCCGGGTCACCGAATTGGAGCCGGATGTTGGTGTTGTAGCGATAAGCGCCTCCTGGCCCCTCGCCGCGTTCGCGGATGATGAGAAGGCCCGCATTCAGAGCTTTTCGGTGGGCTTGACCGAGCGACATGCCGGCGAGAACCCCGTTCCAGAACTCCATGCGCAGCGGCTGAGCTTCGGCGGAATGTTCGCGCGATCCTCCGGCGAACGAAACAGCACCGAGTCGAAGCATCCGGGCAACCACGGATCGGTTATCGACTTCACGATCCAGACACGCCGTGCCGCAGCCACCGGATTCGACGACGGTGGGAGCCATCAGCACCTCGGCATCCCAGTTGAACATGGCGCCGAGCCCCTGCCACGACGAGTGTTCGCTGTGCGCGAGCACCGCCGCTCGAGCAAGCGCGGATTCCTGCGTGAAACTCGGGGCGCGGCGACCCCCGCTCGGGTCGGTGGGCGGCACGATCCAGGGCACGGACTCGCTCTCCATGTGATACGTTTTCGCGTATCCCACGTTTTCGAAGAGCGGCGCGAAGGTGTTTTCCCATTCTGCTTGCCCCGCGAGATTGCCCCAATTCTTCTGAACAAGATCGCGGTACGTGAGCGCCCGGGCAGCGTAGAGGGAGCCATAGCTGACGCTCTCCGCGATCACCCGACCCACGCCGATGTGGGCAAACTCGTTGTCTTGAAGTTGCGCATAGGGAAGGTCGGAAACTTGCTCTTCCACGATTCCGCCGCGGCCCATGATGGCGTGAGGCAGAGCATCGGGAAAGCCGACGATGCACAGGTGCTCCGGCGCGGATCCCAGAGCGGTGTAGAACTGACCGAGCCGCGTGCGCAGATCGTTGGCGGTGGGCCACGTGAGATGGACATCGGTTTGTCCGAACTTCGTCCGGGTGCCGAGCGAAACCGCCCAGCGCCGATCATCGATCTCGACGGTATCGCCGGAAGCCAGAGGCGCGGAGAAAGTGCCGTTTCCGGTGCGGTCGATCGAGAGGCGGAGATTGCTTTCTTCTTTCCCTCCGGTGAGGATGAATCGCAGCTTTGAGCTTCCGATTTCGATCATTCCCTCCTTGGGCTTCGCCTCGGAAGCCGGGATCCCTTTGGGGAGGTTGCCTCTGAGCACCTTTGATTCGAAGGGGCGCTTCCATTCGACTTTAGCGCGGAGCGGAGCAACCAGCCCTTTGCGACCAGCCGCCAGCTGCGCTCCAATCAGCGAGAGCTTGCGGGTGGTTGTGTTCGCGCGGTCGAATGGGTTGACGGCAGCGAGATAATTCACCTTGAACCCTCGGTTCCGCACCCACTTCATGGCTTCAAATGGGCTGCTCAGGGGGATGATTTTGCCGCTGAACTTCGGGGCTGCGTTGCCGAGGGCGATGACTTCTGTGACGCCCAGCCGCGCAATTTCGGTCGCGGTGGCCGGATTCAGGGCTTCATCGGTGGTGAAGAGAAGGGGGGCATCCAGCAGTCCGGCGAGGGAGGCGGCGAACAGAGCGGCATCGTAGTCGCGCGAGGGGCAGACCACCGCGACTTTGCTCGCCGTCCAAAATCGTTTGCTGAGATCGACGGCGGCCGATTCGGCCGAATCGACCGAGATTTTCTGAACCTTCAGGTTCGCGGGTGGAAGCTTTTCGGCGGGGAGGGTGGTGGTCTTGGGATCATCGAGCAGCCAGACGGAGTCCGGCTTAAAGCGCGTCATGTAGTCGGCGAACTCTGGGCCAAAGCCCGACTTGGCGTCGAGTGCAACCAGCGATCCTCCGCCCTCATTCGCTCGCTCCGAGGCAGGAATCGCAGCGAGATACGCCATATCCCGCCAAGAGGGCTGGGCGTCGAGGGGCACGAAGATGGTTGTCCGCTTGGGAGCGGCGAAGCTCCCCGCCGCCAGCATCACCACCGAGACCGTAGCAGTCCACCGATTCATGCGGGGATTATACGAGGAACGGATTAGATTTTCGACACAGAGTTTCACGGATCGGCTGGAGTGCGGAGATGAGATCCAACTCCGACCTCCGTCGAGTAATCTGAAGAATGCGTGCGGGCGTGAGCATCGATTCCTCAGCCGATCGATTTGTGGCGACCCGACGTCCCGACGTCCGCTGGGTGAGAGCCCTGGCCCTTGTTGGGCTGGTCCTGGTCGGTGTGACGCTGTCCCTCGCCATCCGATTCCCCTCAGATGCGGCGTGGGTTTCCTCGATCTGCGCCGCCTGTACAACCGCCTTCCCGCTCGCCCTCTGGTTGGGCCTCAGGCGGAGCTTCTACCGATTGACCCTGGATTTCGCCGCCTGGACGATTCAGATCGAAGACGTCCGCTCTTTTGATGCTCCGCTCGTGTTCACGGCTGAGCTGCAGGCGATTCATCCAATCGTCGAGGGCGACAACCTTGTGCTTCAATGGATCGAGGAGCCGGAGACGACAATCGTGGTGCCGCTGGGAAGCCGGGCGGAGGTGGTGGCCTTGGTGTCTCGGATGGTGGGGGTTCGTGGATACGTTGGTGAAGGTGATTCAACCGATGGTGGAGCTTAGCCCGTCACCTACGAGCGGGACTCTGCGAGAGTCGTCTTGCTTGGCCGGACTTGGTTAAGAGTCGAGCTCTCGTAGACCACACGCTCCCAGGTACTCGAAAACCCGATCAAATTCATCCGGACTTCGCGTCGGATCGTTCGATGCTCCCTCCGGAACAAAGATCACCATCGCTTTCCGATATCGCGTCATGAGGACTCGGTAGCGATTGATACCCTCTTGGTAGGCCTTTTCTACTTTTTCGTCATCAAAGAGGCTTACTGGCTTTCTGATTCCGTTTTGCCAAGAAGCTCCAGAGAACCTTCGCACTATTGGCCCCGCCGAATCAAACAAGAGGTCTCCCCCCCAGAGCAGTCCTACGAAATCAAGTTCAAGTCCTTGAACCTCGAACTCGCTGAGCGCAACCTCAAGCTGATTCGAGGAGCGAACGTCTCCCGATGGTTCAAGAAACCACCTTACATATTGGATGCCTCCCATGAAGGAGTAAGTCGGAGTCTCAACTCCCACGGCGCGCAGTCTCTCTGCAGAGCTGCTAGCAACGAGTCCCGAACGCCGGGATCCAAACTGGTTCTCGGAAAGCCAACGTCGCAGGGCCTGGATCGAACGACATCGGTAGATCGGTAGTCCCTTCCGCGCAATTGCTGCAGCATCGTCCGACTTCCCTTCAAGCATTGAATTCACCCAAGCGGCACTGTTCTCAGCATCGATGCTTCTCAAGCTCACGTTTAGGTGCAAATCGGCCTTCTGTAGAAGTACATTGGTGCAGGTGGTTCGGTCTCTAAAAAGCCTGCTCCCTGCAAGTGCAGGCCCGCCCTCCACGGCAGCCGGGGACGCCCAAATGGTCCAATTTGGATAGCTGGAAATGGCGTCACCCCACTCTTCAAGCCCCGCCTCGCCAGAGTGTATTTCCTGACCTCCCCCAACCAGGGCAACTACGACCGCCCAACCGTCGTGGCGATCCATGACTTCGAAAACCATTCCAGGCTCGCTAATGCTGCGCTGAAACTTCTTCCTGTTTTTCTCCTGTGACCATGCGCGTTGAGCCTCGTCAAAGACGATCATTCGGGCTGCCGGCGCCTTGTCCTCATCGTAGACGTCCTTGACGAAACGATGCATTTCTTGGATCAAGACATCTAGGCTTCGCCTAGTAACTCTTTC
This sequence comes from Methyloversatilis discipulorum, assembly GCA_943371575.1. GTDB lineage: Bacteria > Armatimonadota > Fimbriimonadia > Fimbriimonadales > Fimbriimonadaceae > UphvI-Ar2. The sequence continues at coordinate 750,698 of CALRVI020000001.1, forward strand.
CCCGCGTCTCTTACGGTCACGATACAACGCTTCGCGAAGAACATTTACCAGAGGGGTATTTCCAGACAGGTAAGTCGCCTGCTCTGTCTCCAGATGCAGTTCTGCGACTACCTCGGAGACTGCGTTAAGGCCCGCGAGAGTCTTTCCGGCCCCTGGCACGCCTGTGAGGACGCAGAGAATCTTTGAGTTGGTTTGGCGCGCTCTAGCGACAGCTTCGACAATCAATTGCTTTGAGCGATCGAGGCTGCCCGGATCCGCCCGCGAGAGAGCGAGCTCCTGAACCCTGTGCCCGTTAAATGCGGCTACGGCTGCCTCAACTATTTGGGGCACCGGGAAGTACCGCCCTCGAGCCCACAGGCCTTGGTCAATTGGTCTGTACTGAATATCTTTAGAAAAGATGTGGATTAGTACGTGTGCGAGACTCGGAACGGAGACCGCAACGCCGCGAGAGCATATGGACTCACCCGGCCAATCGGGAAATGAACCGACGGCCACTGGAAACAACTGCACATCTCTGCTATGCTCATGAAAGTCGGCCAGATCGAGCGCGTAGTCTTGGGCCTGGCGTAATGCAGCCTTGGCTCTCGCGGAGTGGCCCTCTTTATATTCGATAACAACGATTTTATCGTCATGAATAATCAGTGCATCCAACCGCCGGCGGATGACGGGGATTGTGTACTCTAGCAGTATAGTGTCTTCTGAACTGCCGGGAAGTTTAGAAATCACCTTCCGCAGCGCAGCCTGAAGGGCCTGAATCTGCCCGCGCCAGGAACCTAGCTGTAGAGCCGCCACTGACTCAAATCCTGCCGCGACCAACCCATTGGCCAGACGTCCGGTGATCATCTCAGGCTGGACCTCGACGAACTCACACAAAGACATTTGAGCCATTGCAAATTCTCGAGACCTCATCAAAGGAATTCTACTTAAATTGGTCTTGTATAGATCTTTGGAGACGAGAGAAGCCAGTACGCGGAGGGGGGAACAATCGATGCTACCAAGTCTCTGAAGGCTTGCTTGCGCGCATTTGGCCAGGAGGGCGTAGCTCAATTACCTCGTGGGGCTGGGCGAAAAATCGGGCAAGCGTTCTTGGATTGCCCCTTTTGCCGATGGATCCACTCGCAAGCTGATGCGACTCAGCCGAAGGAGCACATGATCTCAGAGGCCTTGCCATTCTGGAAGGATTCCGATGGTGGAGGCTAGGGGACTCGAACCCCTGACATCCTGCTTGCAAAGCAGGCGCTCTCCCAACTGAGCTAAGCCCCCACCAAGGGGAAGGAAAAGTATACCACCGAGTCCGAGCGAACTGGGACTCGGTGGGAGAGACCGGGTGGATTACCAGGTCTTGGCCGCGTTCCAGGCCGTGTTTTGGGCGATTTGGGCGTTCATTGAGTACTCGCTACTCCCGCCGCTCCCACCGCTCGAAGAATCGAAGCTGGACTGCGCGCCAATGCCCCATTCATCGAGCGCGGCGCCGAACTGCTGGGACATCACGAGCCGAGCCTGCGGGGTCGCCGCGGCCCATTGCTGACGAATCCCGGCATAGATTTTGGGGGCGTTGGCAATGAGCAACTGAAGCTGAGGATCCATTTCCGGCAGACCCTGGACGATCTGCATCCGGATCTTCATGATGTCTTCCATCGTGACGTCGCTGGCATCGCGGCCGGCCCCAACCCACATAAAGTAGAGCATTTCCATCGTCGCATCCAGGTCGCCCTCGCTGATGTTGGCGTCCCAGTCCTCCCGCTTCGGAGCCTGCTTGGCGGAGGCCAGAGTGGTGGATCGGCGCGTGATGGCTTCCCACATCACCTGCGCGTAGCCGATGCCCATTTCGGCCCCGCGCTTGAAGGCGTTTTCGAAGACCGCCTTGCCCTCGGCCCGGCTCTGTTCGCGCTCTGCCTGGGTTCCCGTGGTCAGAGTTTGGAGCAGCGAGGCCCCTTGCTCGGCGAGGATTTGTTTGCCCTCTGCGTCGGCCTTGGCGTAGTACTCCAAGAACCGGGCGCGGGTCGCGTCGAATTCAGATTCGGTGAGCTGGATGTCAAAGAGGATCTCGATGACGTTCACGAAGTTCGCAACAGAACCGTAGGTGAGGGGCGGGTCACCCGCCGCAAGAACCTTGGTCGCGGGCTCGCGCTTCATGTTCCCTTGGATCTTGCCCGCCAGGCTCCCGAGTGACTCCTTGCTGATGAACCCGCTTCCGGAACTGGCACTTGCTTTCCGGGGAGATCGCGATTCGATAGCAAAGGTGCTCGCGTAGGTTTCGACTAATTTGAATCCCGCCGAATCCGCCGACTTCGCGTAGCCGAGAACCGCAATCGCGTGAGTTTTGCCCGTGACCGCGACAACCCATCCCTTCCAGGCAACGCCGTCTTCATCGCGGAAATCGAGATCGAGCCGGGCCGCTTTGCGACCATCCCAGGTGGTCGCGGTGCGATTCTGCTTGGTGATTGAGTGCTCTGCCGAGAGAACCTGGAGGATCGTGTCGAGCATGATTCCGTTCACTTCGGCATGGCTCGACTCCGGGATTTCGGATCCCACTTGCTGAACCAGAACGTCGATATGGGCCCCTTCTTCCTGGCCTTGTTTGAAGGTCTGGGTGTAGAAGAGTCCGGCGTCGACCTGCTCCCGGCGCCCCGTCCAGCCATCGGGGAGTTCGAGAGCAAACGCGCCGCCTGGATCGGCATAGCTGGCGAGCGGAGCCAGGAGTGCGGACAGAACAATCGCAGCAACCATAGAAAATACTATAGCGGAAAGAGGGGCGAAAGTTGAACAGGAAACCACCATACCGAGTTCGGCCTCCGTCGTGGGTCGATGGTCGAACTCGGCATAATCAACCCATGGACAAGGTGGATCGAGCGCGGGGGTGTTTGTTGGGCGGAGCTCTCGGAGACGCCCTAGGTGCGCCAGTGGAGTTTCTCTCGTGGAGCGAGATTCAGCGGCGATTTGGCTCGCACGGGATTCAGGAACTCACCGAGTCGTACGGTGTTCATGCCGCGATCACCGATGATACGCAAATGACGCTTTTCTCTGCCGAGGGCATGATTCGCGCCTACGTTCGTGCAGTCGGGAGAGGGGTCTGTCACCCTCCCGGAGTCGTGGCCTATGCCTACTTGCGCTGGTTGGCCACGCAGGGATACAACGTCAATCACTTCGCCTTCGATGGTCGAAGCTTCCTCTTCGAGGAGCGTCGACTTCACCATCGAAGGGCACCCGGGAACACCTGCCTGGCCGCGCTCCAAACCTACGATCAGACCCGCGAGCCTGTGCATAACGATAGTAAGGGATGCGGCACGGTCATGCGCGCGGCTCCGTTTGGATTTTTCCGGAACTCGGCGAAAATGGCTGGAGACTGCTCCGACTTGACTCATAGCCATCCCGAGGCGAGGGCATCCTCGATGGCCTTTGCGGAGATCATTTCAAAGCTTGCTGCAGGTCAGCCGTTGCAGAACGCTATCCGATCCGGGTTGAGAGTGATATCTCGAGCTTCACGAACTTCCGAAGTCCTGAAGCTGGCTCAGAGCTTGGCGGCGACGGAAACCGAACCCCAGGAGGCTTTTCGGCAACTGGGTGAGGGATGGGTTGCCGAGGAAGCCTTGGCGATCGGAGTTTTCTGCGCATTGCGAGCAGAGAGTGACTTTCTGAATGGCATCCGCATGGCGGTGAATCACGGTGGAGATTCCGACTCGACGGGGAGCATCTGCGGGAATCTCATCGGCGCGGCTTACGGCATTGAAATCATTCCGCCTTCCTGGATTGAGCAGCTCGAACTCGCTGAACTCATTGACGAGGTGGCCAGGGATATGGTGCTGGTGCAGGAGGGACGGATCAGCGAATGGGAAGAAAAGTATCCCGGAGGATGAGATTCGGAGGGGCGTAGCTGAGCCGCCTGTCGTACACTCTAGCGGACATGAAGTGGAGAGATCTGTTTCGGAAGAAATCTAAAACGCCCCCTCCTCCTCTAGCTGAAGAGGATGACAATTTCGTTCTCGACCCGCCCAGCGTGGATCGCGTGAAGGCGCGCTTGATGGTTCAGTGCGCGTCGTGGTTGCGGTCGGGGTGGGAGATTGGGGTTTCCGAGGAATTACCGACGCCGCTGCAACTCTGCGCTTGGGTGACCAGGTTGTCCCCGGAGGCCACCGACCATGAGATTGATCTCCATGCCTTGCCGATCGGCGACTGGCCGGAGGGTGCGGTTCGAGATGCCTCCTGGGCGCAGCAGTCGGGCGGCATGTTGGAGTGGGCGTTTCATCTTCGGGAGGATCTTCCCGCCTGGGATCAGCGGTTCCACTGGACAGAGGTCGTCGTGCGAGACTTCCAGACATTTCCCACGCCGAATTCTTGGCAGCCCTTTCTCACCTTACGCTCGCATGAAGAGATGGAACGCGAGGCGATGGTGATGGAAACCTGCTACTGGCGGATACGCTCGGGGCAGACTCTTGTGGGCAACGAGAAAGCCTACGCCCACAAGTTGCTCGGACGATCGGCTCAACTGGGTCACGTGGCTGTCGCTCCCGATGGCGATCTTCTCTCCTCCGATGGGCGGAGTCTAGCGGATCAATCGCCAGAGGAATTCGATCTGATCCGGAGCATCGTCCGAGAAAAACTCCAAGCCCTCAACTGGCTCACCGGGCAGGACGAGGAATATCACTCCGTCACCTGCGATACGATCGTCGGCTGGCTTTGGGACGGCGCGTGGGAAGGGAAGGAGTGAAGCCGCTATAATCCCCGCTATGACGGTCGATCAAGTGCTCACTAGGCTCCAATCTCTGGCTGATCCTGCGGTGAAAGCGCGGAACCGGAAGGGCGGAGCGGGTGAGAATTTTGGGGTGAAGATGGGGGATATTCGGTCGGTAGCAAAGGAGCTGAAGACGAATCACGCCTTGGCGATGGAACTCTGGGCGACGGGAAACCTGGAAGCTCGGCTCGTGGCAGTTTTGATTCTCAAGCCGAAGGATCTCACGGTGGGCACTCTGGAAGGCATGGTGTCTGCGGCCACGTTCACTCAGCTTGCCGATTGGCTGAACAGCTATGTGGTGAAGAAGCATCCGTCCAAAGAAGCGGTTCGGGAGGCGTGGATGGATTCAAGTGACCCGATGCTCGCTCGGTCGGGATGGAATCTGACGGCGGAGAGGATATCCGCGCTCGCGGGAGAATTGGACACGGGCGTGCTCCTCGACCGACTTGAGAAGGAGATGCTGACCGCTCCAGCTCCCGCGCAGTGGACGATGAATTACGCCCTGGCCAACATCGGTATCCACTCCATACCCCATCGGGAGCGGGCTTTGGAGATTGGGGAGAGGCTGGGGATCTACCGCGACTACCCCGTTTCGAAGGGCTGCACTTCGCCCTTCGCCCCGATCTGGATTCGGGAGATGGTGAAGCGGCAGGGGTAGGCTCCAATCAATGAAAGTCGGCGAGCGGATTCCCGTCCAATGCCTCTGGGTACTGGAATACTATGACGGCCCAGCCGCAGGCGTGGCGTTTGCATGCGGGCGGGCCTTCTTGTTTGATCGGCTGGTCGAGCGGGCTGCTAGATTTGCGCTTGCGGAAATAACTCACGCCGCAGCGGAGACGCTCCTCGGGCACGGCCAAGTGGAGCGTACTTGGCACAGAAATATTCTCTGTCTGTGGGCCTCATATGATGTTCAAGCTTGCCCGCAGGTGTTCTGGGAGAATCCACCTGTCGCGGTGGGCGAGCTCGACTTTGACCGCCAAGAACTTCACGAAATTAGTCTGGAGTGTCCGGACTCAGATAGTCTCGTCGCATTCTGGATCGGGAGTGCGACGCAAGATGCCCCGGACAGAACGCAGGCTAGCGGATGACCAGCCCAAGTGCGCTCAGACCCTGATGGACATATCGATTCGCTTTCATGCTCGCTGAGAGACGAATCCTCGTGCGGTGGACCTTCTGTGAAGAGGCCAGAGTCAGGGGCATTGTATGCGCTTTGATCCAAGACTCCATGGTTCTGAAGAGCTCTTGATCAGAACCCGGCCCAGATACCGATGCATCTGCTTTGCGGCAGTGCAGCTGAAGCCCGAAGTAGAGAGAGGGGATACAGTTCGTGACAAGCCGGCCACGTTCAAGATCGTAGCGAATTCCTTCATCTCGCAGGATCACGGTTGGTGCCGGGCATTCAACGTAGAATTGCCCAGGCCTCCGCGCTTCGAGGATGCGATAAGGCGCGCCATGTGCGTGAAGCCTCGCGGGAGGCAGCCCCTGGGAGGCGTTTGAGTCAACGATGCTCTCCACGGCTCGGCTGTATTCCTGGACAAAGGGTTCGTAGTTCTGCGGCGAGAAGTCCTCCGGGACGAAGCCTCCAGGGAAGAGATCGGGGCGGAACTCTTCAAGGAGTTCCAGGAGCATTTCTGGCTCCACGAGAAAGGAAATCTGATTCCAGAACTTGCTCATTCTGCCCCCAGGAGGTTACTTCCTCTTACGTTACCAGTCCTTCGCCCAACCGGGTGCCGGAAGCGGAGTAAAGGTGTAGTCGGTGAGATCAGCGACCAGGGTCGGCTCTCGGTCGGGGAAGTCTTTCCACCGATACAGGCAAAAGCCCTCCGTGAAGATGATGCTGCCGTTGCTGTCGGCGGCGATGAGAGGGTGTTTCCCTCGCTCAGGCATCCATTGCCGATGGCGGCGTCCCTCATCGTCGATCGCTTCGAAAAGAGTGCCCAGTTCGTAGCGGGTGCACTTGAGCATTCCGCGTTGCAGCGGGCAGATCCAGATGCCTGGGTGAAGCACTGCCCGACCGTGGAGGGCAAAGACGTCGGTGTACCGGAGCCGAACGCGCGCATCCAGCCCAAGATCATTGCGCGTGGGCATCTGAGTTGCGGCAAGAGATTGAATTTCCTCCCAGCCGCGTATGAGAAGCTCAGTTCGGAAGAGTCGGGCCGCGTAGAGCGGCTCTTTGTTCCACGGAAGAGAGCCTTTGAGCATGAGGACTTGGGCCGTCGGCGAAGGCGGCTGAACTTCCTCGTGAAAGTCCTCCTCGTGGGTAAGAATCAGCTCCTCGTTGGAGTGCCATCGCCCGGCTGCCTGACCGAAGTGATTGGTGTACCAGAGGGCCACGGCTGAGAAGAACGGTGGCCTGGAGACCGCCACCCAACCTCGCATTGCATGGGGAACGGGGCTCGCCTCCCACCGTCGTGAGCGATGGTCAATGAAGGCACCCACGAAGTGGTTTGCATCCGGGCTGACATCACAATTCTCGTAGAGCACCTGCGACTTGATCCACTGTCCTGGCGTGATGTTGTCCGTACGCAAATCCCAGACAAGCATGAGCACATTCTCACGCGGCCCCTCGCGGAGGATGATCACTTTCTGGGCTTCGTGCGCGAGGTATCCGGAGAGCTTGGCGACCATTTGCTTCTTTCCGACCGAAGTGGCTACGGCAAAACCCTGAGCCCGAGTTGAGCGAAGCCAGGATGTTCGGGGAGGCGGCGTTTCATCGCGGGACAGACACGAATCCGAGTTGTTCTCGTTCCAAGAGGTGTCTCAACCTTGAGCGGTTTGGTCTGGCTTTGAAGCGAGCTTGTGAGCGAGTCGAACAGCGGGCGACAGATGAGCTCCGCGCCATCGCATTCCTCGCGGGAGCGTCCCTCCGAATAGTCGAACCAAACCTTTGGGATTTCGATCCTCAACCCAATAAAGATGCCTGGGTACGAATTTGTTTGGAGTCGGCCGCTTCGCTTGTCTACCGCAAGGACCTCATCGCTCAGTGAAATCGCTGGCTCGCGGAGGCGGCGAGTCGTGAAGCCAGGCAATTTCGACGGTTCAAGATGGACATCAAAGCTCGGCGGGAAGATGTGGGAATGGAGATAGAAGTGGCCGAGGGTGCCAGCAAAGGCCTTCTGGATTACCTCGTCATACCTGCGGCAGAACGAATCGATCCCGTCTGTTCCGACGAGCTCGGTTGGCATCTTGTCAGTCGGATGGATCCATGCCCCATGATCACGGAGCACTTGCGCCAGCAACCCAGGCTCCACGAAATAGCTCTTCGAAATCCACCCTTTTCCTGCTCCTGTACCGGCGAAGTACCCCATTTGGACATTCTACAACCACGGAGGACACGCCCTTTTTGATTTATTCGCATGGCAAGGGTTTCACCAGCGCGTTGCGGAAGCGGGTGGCGGAACTTCGGTGAAGGTGTAGTGGTTGAGGTCGGCGACCAGGGTGGGCTCGCCGGCAGGGAAGGATGTCCAGCGGTAGAGACATCCATTCTCGGCAAAAACAACGCGACCAGCCTTATCCACTTCCATCCAGAAGCTCGCCGGGTTCTCGGAGATCCAGGTGCGCACAACCCGTCCCTTGCGATTCCAGAGTTCCCAGCGAAGGGTGCGCCCTTCATCCACCCGGCAGATCGTCCCTCTTTTCCAGACCCGAAGAATGATCCCATCGCATCGGATGATCGGTGTGCGGCCACGCTTTCCGCGCCACTTGGTTTGAGATTTCCACGTCATCGCGAGGGGCCTTTCCATCTGCTTCGAGATCACCTGCCACCCCTTGTTGGCCATGATTTGCTCGTACAAGGGCACTTCTGCGACCCACCAGCCGATCCAGGGCACCACAGTGAGCCAGCCTGGGATTGGCTTTTCGGGGGCGGAGAGCTCGGAGCTCGCGGCAATTCGGAGATGATGATTGGAGGTCCACACGCCGCCGGCCAATTCGTGGATCAGTGGCCCCGTCCAGAGCGTGAGTGCGGTGAAGTAGGGCGGACGACAGATGACCGTCCATGTCCAAGGGATTTCTTGATCGGGGTGCCGCTTCCTGTGGGCTTCTGAATAGTTTGAGCAGAGGGCTACCAAATACTTCCCGTCCGGGCTGACATCGCAGTTCAACTCGTGGACCCGCCCCTTGAGCCACTGTCCTGGGATGATCCTGTCTGTTTTCAGGTTCCAGGTCAGCATCAGGGTGTGCCGACTCGGCCCTCGGCGGAGGAGAACAACTGTGTTCGCCTCCTTGGCCAGGATTCCGAAGACGCGGGCGGGGGCTCTCACTACGATAGTGTAACTCTAAAGTGAGCGAGTCATAACTGGAGGCCATCCCCTCTACCGACTTTTCTCGACGGGACGCCGAGCGATCATCGAATGATGATCTCCGCAATCACTGGCAGGTGATCCGAGCCGACGTTGCTTCCGACAAACGCGCGTAACGGACGCGCGCCGTGGGTGGTGTAGAGGTGGTCAATGCGGATTACCGGGAGCGTGGCCGGGTATGTCCACCCAAGCCCGGAGCCGGTGGAGGAAAAGGCATTCTCGAGCTTACCGCTAAGCATTCGGGTGAAGCCGTGGGCCGGGGGATTGTTGAGATCGCCGCCGAACACGGTAGGAGTCGGATCACTCTCAATCACGCTCAGAATCTGCTCCATCTCCTCCTGTTTAGCGGCACCCGCACGTCGAAATTGTCCGATTCCGCGCGAGAGTTGGGGGGCGGAGAGGTGAGTTGTCACCAACCGCAGTGGCCCCTCGGGAGTCTGCGCCGTGGCCCACAGGATCCTGCGCCACGGGCGATTCACCAGCCCCGTCGCCCCGGAATCCCGAAGCGGAAATCGCGAGAGAATCGCGTGGCTCTCCTCCTCCACCATCGACCAATCCGCGAAATCCCGGCGTAAGGCGTCCAGGGGCGCGCCTTTGTTCTCTTGCACGAGCACAATGTCGATCTTCTCGTCGCGGATGAGCTGGCTGAGCTTTGGCAAAGCACCGGAATCGTAGTGGACGTTGATGGTCAGCACTTTGATCCCTTGACCCGGCTTCTCCCTCCCTGGGAGGGCAATACCGAGGTGCAAGACCGCGACGAGAAGCAGGAGCAGAGAAATCCACTTCGCACCCGGCGGGATTTTCTTCCCCTTTTCGCGGGGCGCGATCAGGGCGAGTAAGGCCAACACCGCGAGAGGAATCGACCAGACGAGCGGGGGAGGCATCGTCATCGCGGTATGGAGAGGGTTCTCCATGGGGAGCCAGCCAGCGCTGAGCGTGAGTCCAGACACAATCAGCCCAGCAAGGAGGATGAGGGCTCGCGTTCCGGCTTTCATGCGACGCAGAGGATATCACGCCCCCCGCTCGGGCCCGGGAGAATTACTTGATCCCGCTCATCTGAATGCCTCGAACGAACCACTTCTGCGCGAGAACGAAGACAAGGATCATCGGGAGGAGAGTGACAACGGCGGCGGCCATCTGCAGCGGCCAGTTGGTGGTTCCGTAGCTGTTCTTGAAGATCGAGAGTCCAACTTCCAGGGTGCGCATCCGCATCGAGTTGGTGGCGAGGAGCGGCCAGAAGAAATCAGTCCACACGGCGAAGAAGGTGAAGGCGGCGGCGGTGGCGAGGGCCGGTTTGCAGAGGGGCAGCACCACTCGCCAATAGATCTGCCAGTGAGTCGCTCCGTCCATTTGGGAAGCCTCGTCGAGTTCAAACGGAATCCCGAGCATGAACTGACGGAGGAGAAACACATTGAAAGCGCTGGATACCCCGGGAATGATGAGTGCGGCAAAGGTATCGAGCCACCGAAGTTCGCGCATGAGCAGATAGACGGGAATCTGGGTGACAACCCCGGCGAACATCATCGAGGCGAGGAAGGTGCCAAAGACGGTGGAAGCGCCCCGGAATCGCACTCGGGCGAGGCCATAGGCTGCCATCGAGGTCACGAGAAGTTGCCCCAGCACCACGCAGACGGTGACAACGAGCGAGTTCACAAGGAATCTGGTGACGGGAACCTCTGGGTTGAAGAGAACGAGAGCGTAATTCTTCCATTGCGGATCCTTCGGAATGAGGTCCGCGTAGTCGGGGATCGGTGCCTTGGCGGGATGCAGCGACACGAGCACCATCCAGACAAAGGGTGCGAGCAGGAAGATCGCGAGGCCGATGAGGGCAACCCAGGTCAGAGCGCGGCGGATCATCAGGCGGCTCCCTCCACTTGCTTGTTCATCGCTCGGAACGGCCCAATGCTGAGAGCCAAGATGATCACGAACAGCACGAGCGACATCGCACTGGCCTCGCCGATCTGGAATCTCTCCCAGGCGGCGCTGTAGATGTGATAGCCGACCACGTCGGTGGTTCCTTCTGGGCCACCCTTTGTCATCATGTAGACCGGGGTGAACACCTGCATTGCCGAGATCATGGAGGTGACTCCGACGAAAAAGGTCGTTGGAGTGAGCAGGGGCAGGGTGACTTTCCAGAACTGCTGATTCTTCGTCGCTCCGTCGAGCTCCGCAGCTTCGTAGAGTGACTCCGGGATATTGAGAATTCCCGAGACAAAGAGCACCATTCTCGGCCCCAGCGCGACCCAGATACTCATGAAAACGAGCGCAGCCATCGCCCAACCGGGGGTGCTGAGGAAGTCGGTCTCGTTGGGGAGCCCGAACCATCCGAGCACTCCGTTGATCATTCCCTTCTTGGGCAGAAAGATGTAGATCCAGATCATCGCGATGGCGACTTGGCTACACACCGCAGGCAGGTAGTAGATGGTGCGGAAGATCGTGATGCCGCGAATCTTCTGCGCCACCAGCAAAGCGACCGCCAGGGCCAACGCGATGCCGAGCGGCACGCTGGTGATGGTGTAGAGAGCACTGTTGATGAGGGCCTTGGCGAACTGGCCGTCCTCCCAAATGCGGGTGAAGTTCTGGAGGCCGACGAAGCGAGAGTCACCCTTGAGGAGATTCCAGTCGTAGAGCGAGAGGGTCGCGGCATAGAGAATTGGGCCGAGGGCGAACACGACGAGGTGGATCAAGGCTGGGGCGACGAAGAGCCACCCGACAAGATTTCGCTTCATCGATCCCCCAGTTGTCGATCGACTGCGCGGGCGAAGTCACGAAGAGATCGAGCGGGGTCGCGGCCACTTTTGAGGACGCCATCCATCATCTTTTGCCCCTCGCTCTCCACGTAGTCGTAGCCTTCTACCTTCGCGCCCCAGGGCTCGCGACCAGAGGGGATGATGCGAAGGAACTCTTGCTCTCGAGCGTCGACCGCGCGTTCAGTGGCGATGTCTTTGCGTGCACAGACCCCGATGCCGGTCTGCTGGATTTTGCGTTGGACTTCCTCGCTGGTGTAGTACTTGATGAACTTCCAGGCGAGATCCGGATTTTTGCAGTTGCGCCCAATCGACCAGCCGCTTTCGTAAATCACAGTGACGGGTTTCTGTCCGGGCCGGGAGACGGGGAGAGGGGCGATGCCGATCTCACTCAGCTTGACTTTCGGGGCACTGGCCAGCCCGACAAGATTCCAGTGACCACTGGTTTCCATGGCGGCGGTCGCGTTGGCGAAGGGAGCGGCCCCTTCTGCGGCCATCTGACTGAGCGAGGGGGCGACTTTGTGAACCGTGATGAGGTCGCGGAGCCACGAGACGGCCTCGATCGTGGCTTGAGCGTCTGCGGTTCCGGCGGCTTTCCCATCTGGGCCGAGGACATCGCCTCCGTTGTTCCAAACCCAGGGGAGCCAGCCGGGCATCCAATTGGTGAAGGTGAATCCGTACTGATCGCCTTTCGTGAGCTTCTTGGCTTTTGCGAGGAACTCATTCCAAGTCCAGTTGTCCGACGGATAGGGGACACCGGCTTCATCGAAGAGTCGCTTGTTGTAGTACACAACGAGCGGAGTGAAGTCGACGGGGATCGCGTAGAGGGATCTCTCGCGGCGGGCGATGTTGGCGACGTTCTCGTAGTAGTCGCTCAGGTCGATCCCATCCCCGCCTTCGACGAACGGGGTCAGATCTTTGAGAGCGCCGTTGTTGATGAAGACAGCCGCGCTGCTTGCATCGAGTCGGATGACGTCGGGTTCGGCCCCGGCGATGAAACTCAGAAGCACTTTGCGGACGTAATCTTGCGATCCCGGGATGTTCTCCAACTGAATCTCGACGCCCGGGTTTTGACGCTCGAATTCGGCATAGACCTCTCGTTCGATTCGGGCGGCGTCGCTATCATCGCCAGCACCTCCCCAGGCGGCGATGCGGAGAACGGTGGTGGCGGGTCGTGGATTCGGGGCGCAGGAAGAGAGGCTGGCGAGCGGAATCAGAGCCGCCATCGCCGCGAGAAGAGGGAATTGCAGGGATGAGCCGCGCCTCATCAGCCGCACTCTACCCCGGTTCGTGAGTCAGAATGAACCTGCGATGACGCTGAATTGGAGCGTGGATTTCGGCGACGGGCCGCAGGCGGTGGAGATTCCTCACGTGTGGCACGGCTTTATGCCGGTGAGCTGGGAGGGACCAGCGGTCTATTCCTGTGAAATCGAGGTGCCGTTAGGCGGTGGATGGTTGGTGTTTCATGGCGTGAGCTATCTCGCCGTGATCCGGGTGGACGGGGTCGAAGTGCTTCGTCATAAGGGGATTTGGGATGCCTTTTCGCTGGAAATGAAGGCCTGGGCGGGGAAGCAGATCAACCTTTCGGTGGAAGTGACCAAAAATGGGGGCCCGAGCTTTCCGGTGAAGGAGGTCGCGAGTGGGTTCTTGCCCTACGTGTATCACACATTTGGCGGAATTTTTCGGGAAGTGGAATGGTCGGAGTGCGAACCGATTCTGGACGCGCCTGCCCCGGCGACTCGAGTGATGGTCGAGGATGACCGAGTACATGTTGACGGCCAGCAATACTTTGCGCGTGGGGTTCTGACATGGGGATGGTATCCCGAGACCGCGAGCCCCCATCCTGATGAGGCCACACTTTGCCGGGAGATCGAAACGATCCAGCGCATGGGATTCAACCTCATCAAGTTTTGCCTCTGGCTTCCACCACATGGTTACTTGGAGGAGATGAGTCGCCGCGAGCTGATGGCCTGGATCGAGCTCCCGATCTGGCTCCCGAGCAGCGATCCAGTCTCGCTGGAGAAGATGAAGCAGGAATGTCTGCGCATCGTTCGACAGTACCGCAGACATAGCAATATCCTTGCCTGGACGGCGGGGTGCGAGTTGAGTGAAGGGATTCCTCCGGAGTGGAGACGTGATCTTGTCGCGGAAATTCAAAGTCTCACTGGTCACCCTTTGGTGAAGGACAACTCCGGTGGCGCAGAGATGTATGGAGGGCATCCGGCTGAATTCGGCACGTTTGAAGACTTTCATCCTTACTGCGACCCGATGTTCTATCCGCAGGTGATCAACTCCCTGGCTGCCGGGCCGCGTGTGCCGAGACCGATCATCTTCGGGGAGTTCAATGACCATGATGTCGTGAGACCTCTGCACCAATGGGTTGAAGAAACGCCCTATTGGGCGAGTTCAGATGTCGATTTGAATGCTCAGGGAGTGCGCTGGCAGTACGACTTCCCGGGCATTGTTCAGGAATGTCGAGAGGGAGATCTGGGCGAGTGGCTGCAGGAAAGATGGCCGCAACTCCGCACCACCAGCCTCAGCCAGAGCGCGTGGATGAGAGAGGAAGCCTTTGACCTCGCTCGACTGGTGCCTGGTTGCGCGGGATGGGTGGTGACTGGGCATCGACACACTCCGATTTCGAGCGCGGGAATGGTTGATGACTTCGGTATACCGGTTTTCAGTGACGAACTCACCAGAAGGTGGACGGCGGATGCGCGCCTTATCCTGTTTCCCCGTCGCACGCCTCCGTGGATCGACGGCGGCAACCGTGTGGGCTGGGAACCGACGACAGTACGATTTTCTGGCGACTGTCTATTCCAAGTGGCGGCTCATTCAGTGCAAGGAGGAGAGGGAGAACTCAGGTGGCGAATGAGCGATCACACGGGGAATTGCGAGATCACGAGCGTTCCGTCGATGTGCGCTACCGAAGTGGGAAGATTCACTGTGGCTCTCCGAGCGGGCACCCATGATCTTGAATTGGCATGGGGAGGTGTGAGTCACAACCATACCATCCACGTGGTGGAAAAACTGGCCAACCCAGAAGCTAATTTCATGCAGACCCCTGCCGAGACCATCGCCCGGCCATTCTTTCGCGAAAGCTGCCTCGTCTTCGATCATCCGATCTGGGACGAGCATGGCTGGGTCAACGCCTGGCCTCTGTGGAAGCTGGTCGCAGGAGACTCCGCGATGAGCACCACTTGGTTGGATTCCGCTCATCCAGGTTGGGAGCC
Organism: Methyloversatilis discipulorum; assembly: GCA_943371575.1. Taxonomy (GTDB): domain Bacteria; phylum Armatimonadota; class Fimbriimonadia; order Fimbriimonadales; family Fimbriimonadaceae; genus UphvI-Ar2. The sequence continues at coordinate 765,708 of CALRVI020000001.1, forward strand.
GATCTTGACCCGACTCGACACGCGAACCTACGAGCGAGCCCCACTCGTCGTGCGCCATCGGGACAAGATCATTTCCACACTTCGCCCCGAAGGAGGACTGGGCGATCAGCCGATCGGACTCAGTCGAAACCCCGCGGGTCACGCTCTGATTCGAACGCTTCGCTCGCTCTTCACGGGACCCGAGGAACCGGACTAACCCACTCAACCGTTAACACCACAGACTTCGCCCATGAAACCCGTCCCGCTTCTTGTCTTTACCTTCGGAATCGCCTCAGCATCGCTTGCGGATAGTGCCGTTCTCGTCGGGATTGATACGTACCCATTTCTCCCTGGGGCCAAGCTCTCTGCATGCGAGAACGATGTTGATCTCATGCGAGGCATTCTGAGCCGGAGGGGATTCAGCAGCTTTGTGACCATGAAGTCGAACGATGCGAGTAAAGAGAACATCCTCGCCGCGATGGATCGGGCGATCCGCAAAGCGATGCCGGGCGAGAGGGTTGTTTACTATCACTCCGGGCACGGGTCCCAAGCGCAAGATGGCAAGAGCACGCTGCTCACCGCGAGCAGCAAAGGCAACTTCGAAGGAGACATCACGAGCGAAGAACTAGCTGCTCGGGTGGAGGAGGCCCGCAAGAAGCAGGTGAACTTCACGCTGATCATCGATGCTTGCCACAGCGAAGGCGTCGCGAGCAAGAGCAGTCGGCCAATTATCGCAGGGATGGAGCGGAAGGTGTACATCCGACCAGGAGCCGAGTTCAAGCTGGCGGATGACAACTTCATCGGCGAGCGAGGAGCCCGCGTGGTTCGTCGGAACCCCGTCGCGACTCAGACACCCGAGACCAATCTTGAGGCGATCGTTGGATTCGGAATGGTGAATCAGTATGTGTCGTCTCGGGCGGACGAGGTGTCCTGGGCTACCGAATTTCCGGAAGGGAAGCACAGCGTTTTTACGTACTATCTCAGCAAGGCGATGGGCGTGGATTGGGCGCAAACGACGGTGGAAGTGAACAAGTCGGTGATGCGCTGGAGTCAGGATGAACAGCACCCGGTCTTCGTTGGGGTCGGTGGCCAGCTTTTCACCAAAGGGTTAGTTTCCGAGAAGTCAGTCGTCGAGCGAGTCAGTATTCCCGACTTTGGGTCGCTCCTCGCGTTGGATCGTGTGGATCGCGATGTCCTGAGCCTGCAGGCAACGGTGAGCGATCCGGAAGTCCAGCGGGAAGTGCCGTTTTCGCCCGAAACGCCAATTCGGACGATGGGACATCCGAAAGGCGGCGTGCAAGTGCGGCTTGAAGTTAGCGCAAAGAGGTCGGGATGGCTCTTTGTCTTTGACCGGGATATGAGCAACGCGCTCCAGCTGATGGGCGATACGAGTGCGGTTCGCACGGGAACCGACCTTCTGAAGTTCGCTCGCATCTCAGCAGGGCAGGTCAAGAGTTTCCCCGAAGACCGTGAAGCGGCCTACGAATTCGACCTCGCTGGCCCGGAGCATATCAAAGCGATTCTCGTGATGGATGAAGCTCTGGCAACAAGAATCGCGGAAATGCTCGTCACGGCGAAAATCCTGGAGGGTGTGACGCTGACCGATTTACTCAGCCAGTCGAAGCTCGGGATCGAAAAAGCGGATGCTAGCCGCTTTGCCACCGACGATCTCCGGTTCAACGTCGTGAAGAACTAACCGTGGCTCGCCACGTAAATAATGAAGGCCGCGAGGAGAATTCCCCGCGGCCTTCGTTTGTGTGAGCCGGCCTTACTTTAGCACGTCGAGAGTTTGGAACTGTTGCCCCAGCACGACGGCCGAGTCGTTGCCCATCCAGTTATCGAGCGCGGTTGCGTAGACCTGTCGGAAGTCCACCTTGAACCGGACGTCGCCATCATTGAGGTCTTGCAGATCCGGTTTCGGGCCGTGGAATCCGCCCATGACGTTCTTGCCGATCAAGAACATCGGTGCGGCCTGACCGTGATCGGTTCCCGCAGAGCCGTTTTCGTAGCTTCGTCGGCCAAACTCGCTGAAGACGAGGGTCATCACCTTGTCGGCTCGGCCACAGGCCTCCATCTCAGCTTGGAACGCGGCGACGGCATCGCTAAAGCCCTTGAGCAGCTTCTCGTGCGCTTCCCCTTGACGGGCGTGGGTATCGAATCCTCCTGCGGAGAAGTAGATCACGCGGGTCTGGGGCGAGGTTGCCACGATTTGGGCAATCTGCTTGAATCCTCGACCAAACGGGTCATCACCGTAAGTTTGCTTCGGCTCGTATTTGCCCAGATTCGCCTTCAGGGCCGCGATCGCGTCCAGAGCCGAGTTGTTGGCCATCTGGATCGTCCGTACTGCAGATCCTTCCTTGGCCGCCATGCCCTGAATTTCCCGCAGCATCTTTTCAGCGTCCGGATCGCCGACCATTTGCTGGACATCGCCGAGGCTGGCAAAACAGGGGATGCTCACCTCGTTGGCAGTGAGAGCCAGAGGTCGCTCCGTCGAGAGTCCAAGACCAGCCAAGGCATCGAGCTTGCCACCAGTTTCGCAGTTTTTGTCGAACGCGCGGCCGATCCAGCCGTATTTGAGCGATCCGTCTGGGCTAGCGGACTGCCAGATATCCATGCTCTTGAAGTGCGAGCGGTTGGAGTTCGGGTAGCCGACGTTATTGATGACCGCAACCTTGCCTTCCTTGAACAGCTTGGCAAAGCCGGTCATCGCCGGGTGGAATCCGAGGCCATCGGCCGCCGGGATGACGGCATCCTTGGCAATCGCCAAGTTGGGGCGCAGATCGTAGTAGGTTTGATCCATGTACGGGACAATGGTGTTGAGGCCATCGTTCCCTCCGGAGAGTTGGCACACGATGAGGACGTTATCCGGCGCGATGGCTTTGCCTTTCGACATCTTGACGACATCGGCTCGGGCGATGGCGCTCAGCCAGGAAGGTGCCATCAACCCCACGGCCAGGACGCCACCTTTGACGAACAGTTCTCTACGGCTGAAATCGTTGCTCATGCTATGCCTCTTGTCTATCTTATGGCACGAAAGGACGCTTTGCCAACTGCGGAGTTCACAATTAAGGAAGATTCTCACCGGAGAATCCCGTGAAAATGGGGGTTTCGTGCCACACTGAGCCGATTTGGCAGGCGAGAAAGCGGCCCCGAGAGGGGAGGGAGCCGGGCTCAGCGAGTCCGGCGGAACGCGTCCAGTGAGTCGCGGAACATGGTTCGCGGCGGCAGTACTGGTCGTTTTGGTTCTCGCAGTGTTCTTTGTAAGTCGCGATACAGGCCCGGAGAGCACGGTTCGCCGGTACCACCAAGCGCTGGCGAACGCAGATAACTCGGGGACTCGAGCCCTGCAAACCGATGACAGTCAGCTGGCCGGACCTCTTCTCGATAGCAACGTACGCCGCCTCATCGTGGAGAGTCAAGAGATTCAGCTGGGTCGTGTTCGTCGTGAGGGGCGGACGGCGTACGTGGACGTTGTGTACCGAATTCCTCAATCCGGGAGCATGATGGCAGTGAGATACGTTGTAGAGAAACCGGGGCTCCGCTGGAGAATCGATGCTCCTGAGACCTTGAGTCTTCTCCGGCGAATGCTCCAGTTCGAGTAAGGTTTAATAGCGCGCATGAAACGAAGCGGGAAAGTTCACTGGATGGTGTTGGCAGCGATGGCTGCTGCAGTGGCGGTCATCGCCTTGTTCCTCACCGGCGGTTCCTCGCCGCAAACGACCGGTCAAGTCTTTATGTCAGCCCTGGTACGCGGCGACGCCAAGGTTTTGGCTGAGAACTCGACGTCTTCCAGCATGAGTCAAGAAGAGCTGCTGAAGGCTTGGGAGAAAACGGTGAAGGATGCGGAGCACTACCGGTTCACGTACAGGATTCTCGCTGCCAGCCAGACGTCGAACGATTCGGCCGCTGTCATCATGCACGTCCTGCGCAACCTGGACATCACCTCTTACGAAGAGAACTTCCAGCTCGATCTCAAGAAGGTCGATGGCAAGTGGAAGGTTCGAATCGAGGGTCTGAGCCGGGAAATGTATCCCTTCATGCCTCGATAGTCGCGATCGAAGCGGCCCCGGCGTGATGTTGGCCCAAGCCCTTCGGCGTCGAGGCCCGTGAAGGATTGAGCGCGGGAAGGTACCTTGTTCGCGCTCATGTCATTGCCGATCCGAAATCTTGGCATCATTGCCCACGTCGACCACGGGAAGACCACCCTCGTTGACGCAATCTTCCGCCAAGCTGGCATGTTCCGCTCCAACGAGCACATCCAAGATCGGGTGATGGACAGCAACGACATCGAGCGAGAGCGCGGAATCACCATTCTCTCGAAGGTCGCCAGCTGCACCTACCAAGGCACAAAGATCAACATCGTGGACACCCCAGGCCACGCCGACTTTGGCGGCGAGGTGGAGCGCGTGCTGAGCATGGTCGATGGTGTGCTCCTCATTGTCGATGCCTGCGAAGGCCCGATGCCCCAAACCCGTTTTGTTCTCAAGAAAGCATTCGACAACAACCTCAAGGTTGTCTGCTGCATCAACAAGATCGACCGCGAAGGTGCCCGACCGCTGGAAGCCTACGACAAGACGATTGACCTGTTCATCGACCTCGGTGCGGAGGAAGAAGATCTGTTCTTCCCGGTGCTCTATGTCAGCGGTGCGGGCGGCTATGCCCGGTTGAGCCCAGAAGGCGAAGAGCAGGACATGCGCCATCTCTACGAGGCGATCCTGAACGAAATCCCTGCCCCGAAGGTCGTCCTCGACGGCCCGGCACGGCTCCAGATCAACAACCTCGACTACAGCGACTACTTGGGTCGAATCTTTGGCGGCAAGCTCCTGCGCGGGCGAGTCCGCGTAGGCGACCGCATGACCCAGGTGAAGGAAGACGGTAAGCAAGTCGGATTCAACGTCACCAAAGTCTGGATTTACGAGGGCCTCAAGCTGAAAGAAGTCGAAGTCGGCGAAGCGGGAGAAATCGTCATGATGTCCGGCACGGATGATGTTCTCATCGGCGATTCCATCTGCGATGCCCAGTTTGTCGAACCCCTGCCGCGGATCGAAGTCGAACCGAGCACCCTCACGATGAACTTCTTTGCCAACAGCTCGCCGCTCGCCGGAAAGGATGGCGGCAAGTTCCTGACGATCCACAAGATTCGGGAGCGCCTGGAGAAAGAGGAGAAGACCAGCGTCACCCTCAAGATCGACCGAACCGCCAGTGCGGAAACCGTGAAGGTTGCCGCACGGGGTGAGATGCAGCTCAGCGTTCTCATTGAAACCATGCGCCGCGAGGGCTACGAAATGGCCATCGCTCGCCCGGAGGTCATCTTCAAAGAAAACGACATGGGCACCAAGCTGGAGCCCGTCGAGCAGCTGACTTGCGAGTTTGATGAAACCGCGATGGGCGAAGTCATGGAAGAACTGAGCCGACGAAAGGCGATGATTGAGGGCGTCGAGTCCCTCGGGAACGGTCGAACCAGAGTTGTCAGCAGCATCCCCACTCGTGGCTTGATCGGATTCCGGAGTGCCTATCTCACCATGACTCGGGGGACTGGAATCCTCGCAAGCATTTTTGAAGGGTATCAGCAGTACCGCGGCGCGGTCGAGAACCGCACGAACGGATCGCTCATCTGCAAGGATCCGGGCAAGATCACGCGGTATGCCTACGAAGATGTCCAGGAGCGCGGCGTGCTCTTTCACGGCGTGGGCGTGGACACTTACGGCGGCATGATTGTTGGGCAGAATGCTCGCGATGAAGATATGGTCGTGAACATCACGAAGACGAAGGCCGCCAACAACATGCGTTCCGCAACTTCAGATGATACGTCGGTGCTGAAGCCGGTCAAGGATTTCTCGCTGGAGCAAGCTCTGAGCTGGCTGCGGGACGACGAGTTGCTTGAGGTGACCCCGAAGATGCTCCGTTTCCGCAAGAAGATCCTCGATCACAGCGAGCGTAGGGTCGCCGAACGCCGCGCGGGCGTCTAGTATTCGTGCGAAAGTAGCGGGAATTCGTGACTTGACCGCCAAGTCAGTGGGCCATAAACTTATGGCTGTCATGGATAAGTCAAGTAAGCGTGCTGGCCTCATCGGTCTAGCTCTCGGCGGTACCCTCGGACTCGTTCACTTTCTGTCCACTCCTGTCCATGCCCAGTCGGGGGGGGTGGGGCAGTGTACCTTTGGATCAACTACGGGCTCATTGAGGCACCGAAAGTAGACGACGGGTTCCTCAAAACTTCTCAGAGGGTCTATTACCCCACAATCTGCAACTGCAATGAAACAAGTGAGGCAACCTTCAATATTGCCGTGCCCCTCGTCGAAATTCAGACTGTAGACAGTTGCCATATTCCTGCGGGCTCAAGTCCGCCAGGTAACTGCTCCGCCCGTTCACCGAGGGTCAACCCCACTGGTCAGAGCGCGGTAACGACTGTGACCCTCCCCCCTCGTCAGTGCCTCAACTTTTTGGAGGTTTTCTGGAAATGGCAATTCGACTCGGTGCACCCGATTTGTTACCACGACGGTCATTGCCCGAAGGTGATCTTGCCAGGCACAATTGATGGCGAGACTGTCCCGACGGGCGCAAGAAATCCTGTTCCGCCCGAATGTCAGCCAATCGGCCCCGGCGGCGGTGGAGGTGGCGAGTGAGTAGATCTGGAAACCTCTGGTATCTGGTTGCTGCTGCCGTGGCACTGCTCGCAGCGGAGTCCACTCTGGCCGCAGAAAAGTCGCTCCAGGGGATCACGCGTAACGAAAAGGTTGGCTTAGTCGTTCCCTACGCCTTGCTCAAGGGCCGTGACCTCGACATACCAAGTTATCCGATCGGCAAACAAGCCCTTACATATCTCGCAGGTGCATCGCAGACCCGTCGGGTCGAGATCAATGGAGTCAGCGTTTTCTACTACGACACACATTTTCTCATGGCATCCCGAGATCGACTTCGCGGCAACTTCGAATCTTGGATTAACACGCTAACGCCGCAGCAGCACGAAGCCGGTCGGAAGCGCGCTTGGCGATTAAAGGATTTTCCAGAGGCGATGGTCGACGATATTGTGTACGAGGCGGCTGACGTCGTCACGCTTCGAGAGGCTCTCTCGGGCCAGTACGGTTCTTCGCTGATGCTCGGGTACGAGGTTCAGGACGGAGCCGGGAAGCCTATCCACCGCTGGTTTGGTCCGACGCGCAATCGTGAGCCAAATCCTGCGCCGGTGCCTCTCGTCTATCCCGATGTTCCAAGCGGGCCGCCAGCAGGCAGCGGGGTTCCTAAGGGCGAACTCAACTTCGGCCAAGGCGAAGTTCGAACTCTTAGGGACTTCTGCCTGCTCGCCTGGGGCACATTTGGACGCACTGTTGCTATAGACCGAAGGCTTCAGGACGAGGAGTACTTCATCTCCGGCGGTTTTGACTTCGAGACCTTCCGGCAGGTGATCGAACGCATCAACAAGACTGAGCCCGTTTATTGGTTTGACCAAATGCCCCGCCCGCCGGTCATGCTCGGGCAAGCCGCGATCCTGGCCCATTCCGAGCGCTTGGAGAAGGAGTTGGGCCCTAACTGGCAGTCCCTGATCAGAGGCGAATTTGTTCCTGCACCGGACGTGCTTCCCCCAGACTCGCGCGACCCTCAGATGAACCTGTTGAACTTGCCCGATTATCGAGCCCGCGTGCGGGTAGGCATGGGGTTGGTGCACTATGCTATGCGCCCTGTTTGGCGACTCGATGACCCGAGTAAGCCTCTTCCCCCGACCGAGGCTTCATCCTTTATAGTTGGATGGAATTAATGCAATGCTGCCGGATCGCATTCCACGCGAGCCGGCAGCCATCTCACAAGTAGCTCAGTTCGCAGGCTCGATTCGGATCAGCTTGCCGGATCGCTCGTCGGTGATCGCGTAGAGGAATCCGTCGGGGCCTTGGCGGACATCGCGGATGCGACCAGGCATCGGGAGCCGGGTTTGGCCAACCACTCGGCCGTTGGCATCGAGATCGACTCGTCGAATATCGTTGCCAGCGAGGCCGCCGCTGAACAGATCACCCTTCCAGCCCGGGAACTTGTCGCCGGTGTAGAACGCCAGTCCGCTCGGAGCCGGGCAGGGCGTCCAGACGACCAGTGGATCTACGAGACCGGCGAGGGAGCGATCGGGGCTCACCCACGTTTGCGTGCCGTACTCTTGGGAGTAGCTGACTTTTGGCCATCCGTAGTTCTTGCTCGCTTCAATGCGGTTGAGTTCGTCGCCCCCTTGGGCTCCGTGCTCGTTGGCAAAGATGCGTCCACTTGCCGGATCCAGGGCCATGCCTTGAATGTTGCGGTGCCCAAGGCTCCAGACTTCGGGAAACGCGCCGGTCGTCTTTACGAATGGGTTGTCCTTCGGTGCCTTTCCGTTCTCATCGAGCCGGAGCACTTTGCCGAGATGGCTATTCAGTTCTTGTGACCACCATCGGTTGAGCTTGCCCTCGGTCGAAGCCGGAGGGTTCCCGCCGTCTCCGATACTCACCAGGAACGTTCCATCCTTGAGCCAGAGGATGCGCGACCCGAAGTGCTGGCCGCCGCCTTTCGCTTGCTTGGTTTGGAAGATGATCTTGAGATCGGTGATTTGGCTGCCCTTGAGCACGCCTCGCGCGACCGCCGTGTGGTTCGCGTTGCGCTCACCGGTGGCGAGGGTGAAATACACCCAGTTGTTCTCCTTAAACTTCGGGTGGAGCGAAACATCCATCAAGCCGCCTTGACCGACCACGGTCGGCACGGGTCCGCCGATGATCGCATCGCGAGTGAGGGTGCCGTTATTCCAAATGGCCAGGCCTCCGCCCTTTTCGGTGATGAGAATGCGACCATCCGGGAGCCAAGTCATGCCCCACGGGGTCTGGAGTTCTTGGGTCAGGATCGTGGACTTCCAGTTTCCATTTTCCTGAGCCGGCGGGCCAGAAACTTTGATCTCTCCCTGAACCGCATTGCCGGTGCGTGCTGCCGCGAGAGACGCCTCGACCGGAGCCGTTCCGGCGGCCTCAGCTTGCGGCGCGCAGGCGATAAGAGTCACACCGAGGGCACCTGCCCCAGCGAGTGCCATCCACGAAGACTTGAAATTCATACGAGCCATGGTGTCCTTTATGGTGCATTTCGGTCAGAGGTTCCCCCGAGTCCCAAGAAAATGCTCAATGCAACCACACAAATTTTACCGGTGATCTTCCCGGGATGCTTGAATCCATTGCCCATAATGGGAACCTGTGAGTGATGGCGGGCGGATTGGCGTAGACGAGAGCGGAAAAGGCGACTACTTCGGTCCCTTGGTCATCGCGGCTTGCTACGTTGCCGATTTTCACAACGCCGAGCTCGAAGGCGTGATGGACAGCAAAAAGCTCACCGACGCCAAGGCCCTCCAACTTGACGCGGTGATCCGGGCAACTTGCCCCTATGCCGTCGTCGCCATTGGGCCGGAAAAGTACAACGACCTGTACGCGAAGATCAAAAACCTCAACCGTCTGCTCGAATGGGGACACGCCCAAGCGATCCAAAATGTGCTGGAGAAGCAGGCCTGCCGCGAGGTGATCAGCGACCAGTTTGCAAACCCGGCCGGACTTGAGCGAACCCTGAAAGCGAAGGGGCTCGATGTCAATCTCGAGAGCCGCGTTCGGGCGGAGGCTGATCTCGCGGTGGCGGCGGCCTCGATTCTCGCCCGGGCGGAATTTCTCCGCCGATTAAAGAGGCTCGGCGAGGGAGCCGGGATCGACCTTCCCAAGGGAGCTGGAGCGAACGTGGATCAGACCGCGCGCAAGTTCGTGCAGATGCAGGGCGAGGGCGCGCTCAAGGGCGTGGCCAAGCTCCACTTCCGCACGACGGAGAAGGTTCTCGGACGGCCGCTCGTCTAGCAATCCGGCTTGTTGGGGATCAGCCCATGGGCTCAAGAAGGCTCATCAGCTCTTCATGAGTTTCCGCCGGAAGCTCTTCGGCGATGATCGCGATCACCTTTCCGCGCACCTCAGCATCAACGATATCTTCGCCGATCACTGCGGCGGGAGCCTCGATGACTTCGGGAACGATCACGATCACCCGTCGATGAGTGACCTCGCGGGGTGCTTGCTCCGCACGGGCCACGGCGGAAGTTGAGATCGAAGGATCTTTCATCGTGGCATCAGCCAGTTTGCGGACAGAATCCACCATCACGGAAACGGGCTCCGGAGCGGGCTGGGAATGTGCGACTAAGGCCGGCTCGGCTACCCGGTGGGTCAGAGAATCCTCAACCGGGGCTTGGGCAAAGTTGATCACCGCTGTGACGAGAACGGCGACGGCTTTGATGGCGGCTTGGAAGAATTCACCCATGGTCTGACTCCTGTTTTTGATCTGTTACCAGTTACACGTGCGAGGACGCCTTGCGTTCCGTCATGTTCACAAAAATGCTTTTGGACCCGTTCGGTCTGGGCCTCGGCGAAAGTTCCTCGGCGAGAATCCTCCTTCGGTGACCAGCCATAATGAGAGCCATGAGCGAAGTGCTCCTCGACGCGGGAACGATGAAGCGGACGCTTTCGCGTCTGGCCCATGAGGTTCTGGATCACCCGGAGGGTTCCGATGATCTGGTCGTCGTTGGGGTGCTGCGACGCGGGTATCCCGTGGCCAAGCGACTCGCCTTCCTGATGACCCAAGTCGAAGGAGCGACGATCCCGTGCGGAAAGCTCGATGCCCGCGCCCACCGCGACGATGGAGCGGATGCCCACGAGACTTCAGAGACCCAAATCCCGTTCCAGATCACAGGCAAGCGTGTCGTGCTCGTGGATGAGGTGGTCTTTACGGGGCGAACGATTCGGGCTGCTCTAGATGCTCTGATTCAGATCGGGCGACCACGGGTCGTTCAACTCGCCGTCCTCATCGACCGAGGTCACCGCGAACTTCCCATCCAACCCGATTACGTGGGGCGCAAAGTGGAAACGAGCCGGGAAGACCACATCCTGGTGAAGCTGAATGAATTTGACGGCGAAGACTTGGTCGAGCTCCTGAGCTCAGAGGAATTGCGTGAAAAGGAGATGGTGAAACACTCATGAGCCGACAGATGCTGGCGATTCGCCACTTAGAAAAGGGCGACATTGAATCCCTGGTCGCGAGTGCCGCCGCGCTCAAGGCTGACGTCTTGGCGGGAAAGCCAATCGATTCGAAGCGGGCTCACACGGTCGGACTCCTGTTCTTCGAAAACTCCACCCGCACGAGAGTCAGTTTCGAGCAGGCATGCAACTATCTGGGCTACCGGTTTGTGAATTTCTCGGGATCAGGGAGTTCTCTCTCGAAGGGAGAGTCGCTCAAGGACACGATCCTGACGTTGAAGCACGAGCGGCTGGAAGCGGTGGTGATGCGCCACAAGTCAAGCGGGGCAGCGCAACTGGCGGCGGGGTATTTCGATGGCCCGATCGTCAACGCCGGCGATGGCCAGCATGAGCACCCGACCCAAGCCCTCGGCGATGCCTTGACGATCCAAGAGCGCCTCGGAAAGCTCAGCGGTCTCAAGGTTGCCATTGTCGGGGACGTCCTCCACTCGCGAGTCGCGAGGAGCAACGCCTGGCTGCTCAGCAAGCTCGGCAACGAAGTCCGGTTCGTTGGCCCGCGATCCCTGATCCCAAGTTTCACCTCCAAGCTGCCCGGAGACGTCTACTACAATCTTCGAGAAGGTCTCCTCGGTGCCGATGTGGTGATGTGCCTCCGGCTTCAGCGAGAGCGCATGGATGATGGGCGTTTGAGCTCGATCAGTGAGTTTTCCCGGCTGTATCAAGTCAATCGCAGTACGGTGAAATCCGCTGCTCCCCACGCCATCGTGATGCACCCCGGCCCGCTGAATCGCGGCGTGGAGCTGGACGATGCGACGGCTGATGGCCCTCAAAGTGCCATCGCCGACCAGGTTTCGAACGGCATTTTTGTCCGGATGGCCGTGCTCAAATGGCTCTTTGAGCCGAGCGCTTCGTCATCGGAGGTGACGGCATGAGAACTCTTTTCCGAAACGGACGCATCCTCGATCCCAGCCAGGACCTGGACATCGTGGGCAGCGTGATGCTGGAGGATGGGCAGATCATTGATCTCGGCGCGGATATCGACGAAAGCGATGCCGACGAGGTCTATGACTGCACCGGCCTTTGGATCGCGCCTGGTCTGGTGGACATGCACGCTCACCTTCGCGAGCCGGGACAGGAGCGTCGCGAGACCATTCGAACCGGCACCCAAGCCGCAGCGGCAGGTGGATTCACAACGGTCTGCTGCATGCCGAACACGAGCCCCGCGCTCGACAATCCGGCGATTATCGACTTTATTCTCGATAAAGCAGCATCTCCCGATTCCGGTGGCGTGTTTGTTCAGCCGATCGGTGCCTTGACCAAGGGACAGAAAGGCGACCAGATTGCCGACTTGGCCGCGCTCAAGCAAGCAGGAGTTGCGGCAGTGAGCGACGAAGGTTGCCCGATTCAGGAATCGAACCTGATGATGCGCGCCATGGAGTTTGCGCTCCAGCTGAACCTGCCGATCATGGTTCACTGCGAAGATCGATCGCTCAGCCAGGGCGGCGCGATGAATGAAGGGATGGTCTCCGCGATGCTCGGAATCCCTGGAATTCCCCGATCAGCCGAGGAGATCATGATCATGCGGAACTGCGTTCTCGCGCTCAACACAGGTTGCCGGATCCACGTGATGCGGGTCACGACCTGGGGGGGCGTCGAGATGATTCGCCAGTTCAAGTACTTGGGGGCCCCGGTCACCTGCGAGGTCACCCCGCACCACCTCACGTTGACCGATGAGGCAATCGGGGAGTTCAACCCAACCTTCAAGACAACGCCTCCGCTCCGAACGGCCGTCGATCTGGACATTCTTCAGCAAGCGCTCAGTGATGGCACGATCGACGTCATTGCAAGCGACCACTCGCCGTATGCCCCGTTCGAGGTTCATGTGCCGTTTGAGGAAGCTCCGAATGGGATGTCCACCCTGGAAGCAACCGTCGGGGTCGTGCTGACCCATCTGACTCACAAGGGAGTCCTCACGCCGCTTCAGACCATCGAGAAGCTCTCCACTGCGCCAGCGCAGATTCTGGGCCTTGCGGCGGGAACCTTGCAGCCGGATCGAACTCCCGTGGCCCAAATCACGGTCATAGACCCGAACGTGGAATGGAAGTTCGATGCTCATCGAACGTTTAGCAAGGGCAAGAACTCGCCGTTCGATGGCTGGGATTTGCTCGGGAAGGCCGTGTTGACCTACTGTGGAACTGAGGTCTATCGCGATCCATTCTTTAGTGATGAGCGGTATGAAGCCTAAGCTTTGGGTCACAGGATTGGTGCTCTTGAGCACGTTGGGCGGGTGTTACTTCGACACCTTGCCCGATCCAAACGCGATTACCGCCCAGCGGATGCCGGAAGCGGAGGTGATGCAACGCAACATTTCTTCTGCTTACGCTTCGCTCGATCGACGGCTCAAGCGTCGAGAGATCACGGAAGCTCAGAAAAAGGCGTCCATCGATCAGCTTGTTCAGGTGTACGCGGAGAAGATCATCCTCGAAGAAGTACCGGATCGAACGGCTTTTCGGTATGCGGACATTCTTCGTCAGGCTGGTCGGCTGAAGGAAGCCGAGGGGCTGTATCGCAAGGCCGTGGAGGTCGCCCCGAACGATGACCGCCGGGTCAACGACTCGCTTCAACTCGCCCGTGTGCTGATGATGCAAGGCAAAGGCAAGGAAGCGATGTCCCTCGCCCGTTCGACGTTCAACGTGGAGCCGAAAGAAAAGGCGCCGATCATGATGGCGGTGCTCTACGAAATCGTCCCCGAAGGGCGGGAGCAAAAACAGAGCCTGATCGAGCTCGCCAAGCTACTGGAAGAGTCGATTGACCAGCACATGCTGGTGTACGTTGATCCCACCACAGATGGCGGGCAGGCATTCCTCTCCGCGATGCCTCGGCACCTCGACAATGCTTGGGATGAGGTGATGAAGCTCTACCGAGACGCCGATCGAGACGACCTGATGCAGGCCGCTTTCAATCGCCGACGTGAGCAAGATCGGAAGACTCGATCCCTGTAGGCTCGCCGGGTCCCTGATTTCTCCTTGCGCCGGGCTGGTATCCTTATACTCTTGCAACTCGTGCATGCACGATAAAGAGGCCAGGACACCATGAGGGTTCGAAACAAGGAAATGCGAAACCGACGCCGCCGAAAGGAAAAGCGCGTCAAGGAACTGATTAAGGAAGCCATCGCGGAAGCGAAGGGCGGCAAGACCACGAAGAAGGCTGCGCCCGCTGCTAAGAAAGCTGCGGCTCCGAAGAAGACCACGAAGAAAGACGCGGCTCCGGCTGAGTCTGAGTAAACAAACACCGAATTTGTTGCGTCCCGACTCTACGAACCTAATGGTTCGTGAGGTCGGGACGCAACTTTGTTGGGGGGTGAACCGGTAACCTCTTGTGGAAAGTGTCGTGTCAGAGGTTGTGACCGCTTCGGAGCCCGTGCTCACCGCAACAAGGAGTTGCATGGACGAGTTCTCTTTGCATGTGCGAGAGAACCCGTCTTGTTTGGCAGAAGACCCCACAATCCTCGCCGAGCGATTCGGATTACCGGTCGAGTTTGTGCGAGGAGTGATTGGCGCGATGCGGGCTCCGGTGGAGGAGCAGAGTTTTGTCGAAGTGGCGTTTGCGGCTGTTCGATCGGGGGCAAGTTCCCTGGGGCGCACTCTGCAGTCCACCATCCACGAACTCACGGGTAGGCCGCTGGTCTGCCTGATCGGATCGACGGGCGTTGTCGCAGGAGTGCTGTTTGGGCTCCTGTTGCTCTCGAGAAGCTTCAACATCTCGGCGAACTTCCTCGGCACCGGTGCAGCAGCGGCCTTGATCGGCGCGGTGATGATCGCGGCGACGATGCTCCATGCTGCGTGCTATTACCGCCACGGGATGATGCGGTACTCGCTCATCGTCACTGCGATTGTCTTCTTTGGATTCGTCGCCGCCTTCTCCGCGCTCACGGCTGGCGGAGCTTTGTCCGATTTGGAGCGGTCGGGAACTCCGGTTCTTCCCACCATTCTCCTGGCCTCCACGCTGCTGACGATGCTCTACTTCTCGTTCAGTGCGGCGTGCAGCTTGCTCGGCGGATTCGCCCGGGTCAGAGCGCAGAGCTTGGCCAGCGCTCAGGTCGACCGACAAGCCATGCTGGATCGGCTCTTTGAAGTCGAAAGTCGGTTGAGCTATCTGATCGCTGAAGGCCGCACTGCCCCAAAACTGAGCCTCATCCGTCGAATCCGGGCCAGCCGGACATTCGTTTTCAACGCCTTTGCCTTTGGCATTGCGATGGGAATCGTGGAGCTCCTTGTTCTGGGAACGATTCGCCAAGTGAGCAACGCCCCCGGCTCCACGATCACCGCGCCGTTCGAAATTCTTCTTGGTCTTGGGGTGGTGTTGTTCAAGACCACCTGCTACCTCGGGGTTGGATTTCTTGCGGGGCGACCGGGGCGATCGATTAGTGCGATTACCGCGACGTGGGCTGGGCACTTGATCCCGCTCATGATTCCTTTTGGCGGATATGGATGGGCTTATGTTTCGCGCGAATTGGGCATCGCGAACCTCTTTCCCGCTTTGCTCGCCGGGCTCCTGATGGGAGTCCTGAGTGGCTACGCTGCGGTGATCGAAGACGCGAGTGCAAAGCAGAGACGCAACAACGAAGAGGATCCTGCGAGTTTGATGGCGGAGCGCATCCAGCTCCAATGGCGGCTGGGAATTGGTCAGAATGCCACGACCGTGATGGTGGTGGACGTCGCCCGATCCACCGCGATGAAGGCTCAGGCCGACCCCCTGCGAGTGGAATGGAGCTTCCGGGAGTATCAACAACTGGTGGCAGTTCTTAGTGCGCGGCATGGTGGGGAGGTGCTCTCGACAGCGGGCGATGGCGCGGTGGTCGGATTTTCCTCTCCCGCCGCCGCAACTCAGGCTTCGCGAGAGATTCAGTCCGAGATCGCGCGCTTCAACTCGCGGAGGAATCGTCTGGACACGGCATTCCGGCTCCGCATTGGGATCCACTCCGGGCACACGCAGTCGAATCTGGCGGATGCTCCGTTCAACGAGTTGATCGACATTGCCGCTCATATCGAGGCGGTGGCTCCGGTCGGTGGGATCGCAGTCAGCGGCGAGGTCGCCAAGGGGCTTGAGGGGCAAGTCGAACTTGCTGAGATGGCCCGGCCGGTCGATGGCCAACCGGTGTTTGTGGTTCTGAACCCCACCCTTGAGGGAGTGACGGTTTGACGGTTGTCGATCTTGGACGGATGGGATATCAGGCCGCCTGGGATGTTCAACTCGAAGTTCATGAAGAGGTGATGGCGGGCAGGGAAGACGTCTTGCTGTTTGTCGAGCACGACCCGGTTCTCACTCTCGGCGCAAACTTTCACGAAGAAAATCTGCTCTTCTCGCGCGAGCAATATCGGGAGATGGGGGTCGATGTGATCCGGACAGATCGTGGCGGCGACGTGACCTATCATGGCCCGGGGCAGCTCGTCATCTATCCCATTTTCAACGTGGCCAATCACGGAAAGGATCTCCACAAGTGGATGCGGGATCTGGAGGAAACGATGATCCTCGCCTGCGCATCGTTTGGAATTGAGGCTCATCGCAAGCCAGATGTGAACACGGGGGCTTGGGTCGGGAACAACAAGATTGCGGCGATTGGGGTGAAGGTGCGCAAATGGGTCAACCTGCACGGCATCGCCCTGAACATCGATCCCGACATGCGCGCGTTCCAGCTCATCAATCCATGCGGGATCGTCACGCACGGCGTCACCTCTCTGAGCAAAGAGCTGGGCAATCCGCCCGCGGTTTCTGACGTGAAGGCCAAGGTCGAAGCTGCCTTCCGCACGGTCTTCCCTTAAACCACAGACCGCATAAAAAAAGTAGCGAGACCCTCTGCGGTGTCTCGCTTACGAACTGCTTGTTGTGATCACAGCGCGTGCCTTCTGATTCTCTGCCCAGATTTCAGATGAGACCGTTCCTCCGAACCCACCTCAGCCGCGTGCTTCCATGGCTAATATCGGCGGGAAATGTTAAGGCATTAGCCCGTCTGGGACCAAAACTCGAGTGATTTGTGAAGTTTGGGCATTTCTTCATCTTCCGGGCCGGCAGAATCGCGGGCTAAGACTCGCCGGGTCATCGGTCACAATAGGGACTCGATGATCTTGGTGATCGACAACTACGACAGCTTTACCTACAACCTGGTGCAATATTTGGCCCAGGCCGGAGCTGAGGTCATCGTCCGACGCAACGACGAGATCACTCTGGATGAGATCGCCGCGCTCAAGCCGGAGGGCATCATGCTCTCACCCGGCCCGTGCACACCGAGTGAAGCGGGAATCTGTCGCGACATCAGCCAAGCCGCGCTCTCGTCACATCCTGATCTGAAGGGGATCCCTGTCTTTGGGGTGTGCTTGGGGCACCAGACCCTCGGCGACCTCTCAGGAGGCCACGTACGGCGGGCTCACCGCGTGATGCATGGAAAATCGAGCCTGGTTGAGCACGACGGCAAAGGAGTATTCGAGGGGATGCCGAACCCTTTTCGAGCCATTCGGTACCACTCGCTGGTCATCGATGAAGCATCCATTCCGGCGGAGTTCCTTGTCACCGCTCGCTCGACCGATGACGGTGAGGTTCAGGGGATGCGACACCGTGATCTTCCGATCGAGGGCGTTCAATTCCACCCCGAATCGATCATGACGGAGCAGGGAATGACGATCGTCGAAAACTTCGTGGCGATGACCCGCGCGCAGCGCCGATCCTAGTCGGGTTCGATCGCGAACTGGTCGATTGACCATTTTTTGTCGGCGTAGACCAAATCCATCTTGACCCGCGCCTTGCCGTTGGCGAAGGTGGCCCGTTGCTCGTAGGCGCAGACGATGCTGGTTTTGTCGGTCTTTCGGAGCCGGGCGGTTCCGCGTCCGGAGACGTAGGCACCGAGGGCCTTTTTGTTGCCATCCAGAGATTTCTGGAATTGCTCCTTGGAGAACTCCTTCTTATAGGTTTCTGTGGCCAGAGAAACCAGCTGATCCGCACTCCAATTCCTCAGGATTTGGCGCGTGTAGTTATCGCCAAAGCCTTTTGCCTCTTTCTCCCGCTTTTCAACCGTCGCCGTCACCGGGCTAAGGGTCAGCATGAAGCCTCCGCAACAGAAGAGCAGGAGCACTCCCATCACCAGCATGCCAACTTTGAAACCCGTGTTCATGATTCGATCATGCTAGATATTTGGCGAAATTGTGCTGATTTGCAGGGAAACAATCTGTTTCGATACGATTGGCCCGAAAAATCTTGATCGGTGCAAGATGGGGCGAAGGGATGAGGCTGTGCAAAACCCCAGAATCGGCCTGTGGTGGCATGTCAGACTCGACGCATGGGTCGGATAATTGTGCCGGAAGCCGAGGCACTGCTGGATCAGGAAATCAAGGTTCTCGACAAAGGGTTTGTGCGTTTGGTGGACTACCTGGGCGGCGATGATCGGATTGTCCAAGCTGCCCGAGTCAGCTACGGCTCCGGGACGAAGAGTTATCGACAAGATCGCGGCCTGATCCACTACTTGCTCCGCAACGAGCACACGAGCCCGTTCGAGCAGGTCGTGTTGACCTTCCACACAAAGATGCCGATTTTCGTCGCTCGGCAGTGGGTGCGCCACCGCACCGCTCGCCTGAACGAGATCAGCGGTCGCTACTCGATCATGCGCGACGAGTTTTACGTGCCTGAGCCCGGTCAGATGCGCTTCCAAAGCACCGACAATAAGCAAGCGCGCAGCGAGGAAGAACTGGATGCGGAACTCGCCCAGCAGATGATTGCGGAGATGGAAGCTGACCAAAAGCAGCTTTACGCCCACTACGAGGGCATGATCGAGAAAGGTCTGGCCCGCGAGATTGCTCGCGGAAACCTGCCGCTCAATCTCTACACCGAGTGGTACTGGCAGATCGATCTGCACAACCTCTTCCGATTCCTCCACTTGCGGATGGATAGCCATGCTCAATACGAAATTCGGGTCTATGCGGAAGCTCTAGCGCAGTGCGCCAAAGCGGTCGCCCCTATCGCATACGAAGCATTCGAAGAGCACACGCTGGGCGGGCTTAAATTCAGCCGTGCTGAGTGTGAGGCTCTTAGCCTGATGCTCGCGGGGCAAGCGAATCCATTGGAAGGCCGTCCTCTGACCATTTTTGAGGAGAAGCTACAGAAGCTCCAAGCAGCGAAACCTGCGGAGACTCCGGAAGAGCCAGCGGCCCCGACTTCGTGAATGTGAGCATGACCTGGCTTCGGCACGTTCTCATCGCCGCACTGGTGACGCTGGGAATGTCCCTGGCCTTTGGCGTCAACGGGCCTCTCCCGCTCATGATGGCGATCTTTGGCAGCATCGTCGGCACGGGGATGTTCCTCTTCACTCAGTTCATCGTTCCTGCTCTCCACAATCGAAGATTCTTCGAGAAAGTGGTGCTCACCGGCTTTGGGCTCGTGGCGACTTTCGTCTCCTTCGGCCTTCTTGCGATGCTGGTGATGTTCCTTTCGTTTGAGGTTCTGGCACCGAGTGATGACGGGTTTGCAGGTCGCTTCGAGGTATGGAAGAGCGCGGTCACGCACCCCATTTCGGTTCAGTTCCTGATTGCTTCGGTGGTGATTGCCTTAGTGATCTCCTTCGTCCAGCAGCTGCTCCGTAAGCTCGGCAAAGGCGTGCTTTGGAACTGGATGACCGGTCGCTACCACGACCCAGTTCCGGAGGAGCGCATCATCCTGTTCCTTGACCTGCGCGACTCCACAACCCATGCCGAGCGTCTCTCCCCGCTTGAGTTCGCCCGGATGCTCCAGAAGTTCATTGCCGATGTCGCGACGGCTATCGAATCACACGGAGGCGTGGTGAGTCACTACATCGGAGATGAGGTGGTGGCAACCTGGGTTCCGACGCGTGGGTTGAAGGAAGCCGCGTGCCTGCGCGCCATCGAGACCGCCCATGCGCGGCTGGATGACCAGTCGGCGGTCTACGCGAAGGAATTCGGTTTCTCGCCCTCCTTCAAGGCTGCGCTGCATTTGGGTCAAGTCATTTCGACGGAAGTGGGCAATCAAAAGAGTGAGATCGTGCAGCTTGGGGACGCGATGAATACAACCGCCCGCCTCCAGGCCATCGCGGGGGATCACGATGGGCAACTCGTCGTAAGCAAGGCGCTGGCGGATCGCCTCTCGCGCAGCGCTCAAGGTGCCCTGGTTCATCAGGGAGAGGTGAGTCTCAAAGGGAAATCGGCTCCCGAGAGTGTGCTCGTCTACCGTCTTGCCGCTGATCGCACGCGCTGAAAAGGGGGCCGTAACACCTTCAGACGGCCTTGCCCATATCCACAAAAAGCCTCTTCCCGCCGATCGATTCTCAATTCTCGATGCGGGAAGAGGCATGCTCGCCAGCTGATGGTGGCTGTTGCCGGTGCGGCTCAGGATTTTCGCTTTCGCCGAGCCAAAAGCGCCGCAGTAGCGGCCATCCCAAGCAGAGACAGAGGCTCGGGCACGGCAAGCGCGGCGATTTCTTGGTCAGTGAGCGCGGAGTTGTAGAACCGCACTTCGTCGAGGGTGCTGTTCGAGAGAGTTCCATTCACTGCGTTTCGACCGATGAAGAACTGATGTCCTGGGTCAGTGATCATTCCGGAGTTGGTTGAGAGACCGGTGCTGACCACCACTCCGTCGCGATACATCTTCATCTGCTTCGAGGCGGCATCGAATGAAACCGCCAGGTGATAAAACCGCCCGGTTTGCCAGCCTGCGGAAAAAATTTCGTCAAAGGCGGCGCCCCCGACCGTGTTCAAGAAGAAGGAAACTGAGCCAGGTACGGCGAAGCGCTCTTCCAGGGAGAATCCGCTGTTATTGCTCGTCGTTCGCAGGTTCACCAGGCTCCCGCCTCCGACTACTGTCTCGAAGTTGACAAATAAGGCGACAGTAAAACCACTCGCCGATTCGAGCCCACCCGCAATCGGGTTCGCGACTGAGACGTGTCCACCGTTTAGATCGAGCCCTTGGCCAACCACTGCAGATTGATAACCAATCGGGCCATTTGCCGTTCCCGCATTAGAGCCCGCGGCGTCATTGAGATTCCCCTCGAACTGCCAATGCGAAACGAGAGCGGCGGAGGCGAAGGCGGCCGAACCAGCCATGGCGGCAATCACGGAAACAAATCGTACTGAAATTCCTCTGATAAGCATTAAATTTTCCCGACGAGTATTCGTCATGGCAACGATACAACTCGATTCACGGAGAGGAAGCGATAAATCGTGAATCCGCGTGAATTAGTGGAATAATCCTTAGGAACATGGAGGAAGTCTGGACTCTCGTCTTGGGAGCGGAAGTGACGCTCCTGCGACCGGGAGGAGACATCGTCAAGAGCTTGCCGCAGAAAGCCCTTGCCGCTCTGGCCGTGCTCGGCTTGCTCCACCCAGAACCAGTGTCTCGTCGAAGGATGGGCGAAATCCTGTGGCCGATTTCGAGCATCGCCCAACGTCAGGTCTCGCTTCGTCAGATGCTGGCCACTGTTCGGAGAGAACTGAATGACGCAGCCTTTCTGGTGACAAGTCGATCTGGCTTGGCTCTCGATGCTTCCTTCATCAAAATCAGTATCTTGAGTTCCGGGGCAATGTTCACGCAGTTCACCGACCCCTGGTTTGTCCTTTTGCGCTCGTCCGAGTCTGCCGCGCGCCAGGCCGCCCTCCGGGGCGACCCGTCGGAGGAGGAGAGTGAGGCGGTTCGATCACTGACCAATCTCTTGAACTGGACGGTGCAGCATCAAGCCGAGAATGCCCTTGGCTTGATTTATCATGCCGTCGATCTTGCAACGTCGATTCCTGGCCAGCAGGCCCTGTCGATAGCCGAGGAACTGCTCCGCCGATCCTCACCGAGTCATCCGATGCGCGGTTGGGGATCATTCTTTAAGGCTATCGCGCTGTTTTACACGAACGAAACGGAATCGGCGCGAGACGAGTTTCATCGGGTGCGGCTCGCCGCCGCGAGCCGAGGGAACGGCGAACTGATGGTCATTTCCGCGTTCCATGAGGCAGGTGCGATCTTGCCGATGGGTGATCTCGAGGGAGCTCAGAGAGTCCTTGATGAATGCCGGTCTTCGAGGCTCTCCCGGTCTTGGCCCCGGGCAGCGATTCGCTTGGAGCATGGTCTCGGATTGGTTGCCGCCTGCAAGGGGGACTACCGGAGTGCTCTGCCGCGGATCCAACGCGCTGCAGAAGCCGCCCAGGCTCGCGGGGAGCAGTACGAGCAAGCCTATGCTGCCGTGAACTGTGCCTGGATCGCGGCTTCAATCGGTGAGCAAGAGATAGGACACGCCGAACTCGAACGCTTTGAGGCTGCAGACACAGGAGCATCCTATCGGTTTGACATCACCAGTCAACTGGCCCGCATCCACCTCCATTGTGGAGAGGGAAAACCGTTGGCTGGCATCGCAGTTGGAGAGGCGACACTCGCCCGGACGCAGACACTGCATCTGTATGGGTTTGAAACGTACGTGAGGGAGTCGCTTGCCCGCTGTTACACAATGATTGGCGACAAAGATCGGGCCATTGAGGAAGTGCGGGCTGCTTCAGAATGCCGCTCAAAAGTGGGCTGGGTCGTGATTCCCTGGGACGAAGACCGACTTTCTGTGGCTCTTACTGGGCGGCCGCGCTAGGCCGCTTGGTCGAAAGTTCGCCGCATCAGATACTTGCGCGCTCCAGCGATCGAGAACATTTCTTCTCGGAGAAGCTTTCGCAGAACCAAGACGGTTTGAATATCCTCGGCGCGATACCGTCGCTGCCCACCAGCGGTGCGGATCGGGTTGAGGAATCCTTCAAATTCCTTTTCCCAGTAGCGCAAGGTGTGCACCTCGACGCCCGTGATCTCGCTGGCCATGCTGATGCTGACTCCCTTTTCAGCTTTGCGGTGTCGGCTTGAATTCATCTGCGGGTTTCGCTCCGGACAATGTTCCAGCGCTCTCCGAAAAGAATCTTCGGCACCTCCTCGTATTTTTCCCAGGGTTCTTTTCGCATTCACCGATCTTTTTGGCGTAGAAACGCGTGCAGAAGTTTGGATTCGGGGTGCGGGCCTGGGGAACGCGCTGGAATAGAATCCGCAAGATACCCCATGGATGCCAGTTGTCCGAAATTCGCGGAACTCGTAAGGGAGCTCGACGAACGAGCCCCCGGCGCGCCGCTTTTGGCCCTGGGGCAAACCGTCTTCTGGGATGAGCCGATGAAGGCTCTGGTCGCCCAAGTTTTCCAGCGATTTGGTTCGGAGCGTCGCTACATCGCAGGCGTCCACGATACGGACTACTTCGCCAAGTTTCCCGGTGGCAAGGGCAGCGGACGCTTCACGATGCTGCCCCACAACGACACGACGACCAAGGGTCTGTGGAGCGCAGCGGGCGAGTTCAGTTGCATTTTTGGCTCGGAGACCGTGGTCACAAAAGATCGCTTGGCTCATGCGGGAGGCAAAGTTCACCGTATCGAGTCTCAGCGCCCAGGATTTCTGGATGACATCACCGAGGCTTGGGGATGGCGAGGCGTCGTCTCTCGAAGCAAGGATTCGAAAATCACTGCGGAAAAGCGCTTGCCTGACCTCTTTCCGTACCTCTACGATGCCTTTCAGTGGGCGATTGATGAGAGTCTGGATCTGATCAGCGGTCAGCATCATGCAGACAGTCAGCGGATGAAGGATCGCCTGCTTTCTCTGGTGTGCGAGATGTCGGAGCGGGACGGCGTCGAGACGCTGAGTGACCTCTATGAGGCCCTGCTTCCGGAGTTCTATTCGGCAGTTGCGGCGGAGAAAGTGGAGTTGGAGACGACTCGAACAACCAGGCTTCTTGCGTTCAAGAGAGAGACCGCCCACCTGCCTCGATTCGAAGTCGTGGATCTTTTCGTGAACCCTCACACGCGGGCAGAAGCGGAGAATTGCTACAACGATGCCGTAGCGGGCAGTGAGATCTACACCTTGGATCGATTCGGGACGGGTGCGCTCCCGTTCGATCTCATTATTCCCGGGGTAGGCCGGGGAACTCTCAGGCTCGGTACCCGTGGCGGGGTGGTCATGACGAGCACACCGCAGGGATTCAGCTTCAAGAAGCCCCTTCAGTCGGTGCAGGAGCTTGCCGCCGTAATCGAAGATCGATTCGGCCCAGGGTGTGTGCTCGTCGGCAAGGCGGTGTCGCTCATTCTGATGCTCGCCAGGGAGCACGTCTTTGTGTTCCACGCGGGGGCGAGTTCCTATGTTCATCGAAGTGCCCGACTGGCGAAATGCTTCCAGGAGATCAAACCGGGGATCACCTGGCATCCCATCCTCCGGGTGAAGCTTGAGCCGTGGGACGCGATGGACGAATGCTGCGCCTGGCTCAAGCTCCCAGAGCCGCTGGAGCGACCGTTTGGCACCAAGGAACTGAGTGCGCCCAGTTTTGCTCGTCGTTGGAAAGAAGTTGCGAGCGAGCAGTCGAAGATTCTCGAAGCTTTGCCCGACATCAAGCGCCCAGTTGACTTGGTGACATTCCTCCAGAAGCATCTCGGCGGAACCTGGGAGTGTCTGGCGAATGAATACCAGCAGATGAACTCCACGCTTGGTGGTTTCCAGGATCAGCTCGCGGCACTGAGGCGCGAAAAAGAGTCGGTGCTGGCGGATCTCCGATCGTTGAAGCAGGAGCGTGTTCGGGTGGAAATCGCCCGGGGTGAACAGTGGCGGGCCGAGATTTTCGAGCAGACTCCGACCGGCGAAGCCCTGGCACGCCGAGAGGCGTCCGCGCAAGCGCTCGCCGAAATTGAAAGTCGCCGACAACAGGCCCGGCGACGATTCCGCGATCTGGATACTGATCAGAGGGCCCTGGTGGGGTCGGAACAGATGGATCGGCTTCGTCGTCGGAGAGATGCGATTGCCCTTGAAGCAGAAATGATGCGCATGCATTTGATTCGGGAGGCCGTGGTGGCAACCGATGGCTTGGCCAAAGCGGGGCACCGCCCGTCGGCTTGGTGGTTTGCATTGGTATGTCCGGATGGCACCTGGTTCCGCGCAACCGCCAAGAGCGCGATGGCGTGGCTGGAGCCGCTGGTATGACGAGCGTGCCTTTCACCAAGGTCGAAAGCGTCGGCAACGACTTTGTCCTCGTCGAGAAGGATCAAGTCGGCGATCTTGATCTCAGCTGGCTGGCTCAACAGGTGTGTCCTCGCCGATTCGCCATTGGGAGCGATGGACTCCTCGTGATTTGGCGAGAAGGAAGCGAAATCCATCTGCGTTTCTTCAACCCCGATGGAAGCGAGGACTTCTGCGGCAACGGCCTGCGGTGCGCGGCATGGTACGCCTATCGGCAAGGTTGGACGGGCGAAAAGTTTGAGATTCTCCAAAACGGCATGACAATCGGCATGGAAATCGAAGGCGATGCAAGAATCACCGCCTTCATGCCGGCCGCGAGCTTTGAGCCTGGCCGAGTTCCCGTCCAGAGCAACGAGGAGTGGTGGGAAAAGCCAGTGCTCGGCGTGGTCGGGACGGCTCTCACCACTGGGAGCACGCACTTCATCACCTTTGTCGATGAGCTTCCCGGAGACGAGGAGTTCCTCAACCTTGGGCCGAAATTGGAGTACGCCGAGGTTTTTCCAGAGCGAACCAGCATCATGTGGGTCAAGGCAGAAGCGGACGACCGGCTCGTGATGCGGATTTGGGAACGAGGCGTCGGCGAGACCCAGGGCTGCGGCACCGGAGCCATGGCCGCGGCGGTTGTCTGGTTCCGAAAAACCGGACGAAGCGGCGAAATCGACGTGGTGTCCAGCGGCGGAACGCTGCGGGTCGCAATGGATCACTGGAGTGCCCCGATCACGATCACCTCGGAACCGGAAGAGCTTTTTCGGGGAACGATCCTCGTTCCCGTTCCGGGGCTAGAGGCCGCGCCCGTTTAGGCCGAGTCTAAGCGTCTCTCGAGCAAAAGGTGCGCATGGCGGCCAGAGTGACCTCACTCACATGGTGTTCGATCCCTTCGGCATCTGAATTCGCGGTTTGCTCATCCACGCCAAGCCGGATCAGGAACTCGACCACGACCTGATGCCTTTCTTGGGCAGCCACCGCAAGCGCTTCGCCTTCTGGGGTCAGGAACACGCTTCGGTAGGGCTCGCCTGTCACCAGCCCTTCTCGTACGAGTCTCTGGATGGTTTTCGAGACCGTGACCTTGCTCACTCCGATCCTTTCGGCTAAATCGGTACGGCGAGCTTCGCCGTGCTCTTCGATAAGAGTCCGGATCATTTCCACGTAGTCTTCAGCGGTTTCTCGGCTGTGATCCTCGCGGGTGCGGCGAAACTGGTTTTTGTCGGCGATAGCGTGGAGTGTATCAGGAGCGGTAGCTCTCGCGCACGGATGGATGGGCGTCGATCAGGGCCTCGATTTCGGCGACGCTGCCGATCCCATCAATGGCTCCGGGAGCTCGGCAGTTGAGAGCACCAGATGCTGAAGCGAACAACAAGCAGTCTGCGATCTCCCAGCCCTGAGCGAGCCCATGCAGCATCCCCGCTCGGAAGCTATCCCCGCATCCCGTCGAATCGACAACGGCAGGAGATGGCAAGGGTTCGTACCAGCGCACCGGCATTCCGAGGCCGCCCGCGGCGAATCCACGCGCTCCGTCGCTGAGGATGCCGAAGACGCCCTGCCGCTTGGTGAACTCCCGCAGCCACTTCAAGTTCTTCGCCGGGTTGCCCGCTTCCCCGATCCAGTCGGTACTCGATTGCCAGGTGCTTCCTTCGGGAAGACGATCGTCGCTGTCGGCAAAGTCCATCACGTAAACGTGCATCCCCGCTGACTTCGCCAGGTGAGCGGCTCGGCGAGCGGTTTCTCCTGGGTTGGAATCTGTCGTGAACCAGGCCCCGGGGATCCTGGGCAAGGACTCGAGATCGCACTGGTCTCCCAGCGTGAGAAACCCGCGGCCAAACATGGTTCGCTGCCCGTCCGGAGTCACATAAAGATCGCACACCGGACATTCGGTGCCGAGTGGGGCGAGAGTTGGCTGGCGGAGGCCTCGCGCTTGGACGAGCCGTCGGAGATCGTTGGCCGCTGAATCGTGGCCAATTCCGTTGCCCACCAACACATATTCCGAACCCCATATCTGGAGATTCATCGCGGTATTCAGGGCCTCGCCCCCCATGCTGAGGGTCGAGGACTCAATCTCGACATACCCCCCAGGTTGCGGGAGTCGCGGCACCTTATGGATTCGGTCGAGGCAAACCGTCCCAAAAACGACAATCATCAGGACGATTCTGATCGCCCGCCGCACGATTTGGTAGAGTCTGGGCCGGATGATTGCTCAGGCGGCGGTTTGTTTGGTGGTGTGGCTGGTGGTTGGCTGGTTGATTGGCCGTAATCCGCGCTGGGCAAAGGCAGGGCCGAAATCTCCGTGGGCGGGCGTCATGTTGCTCATCGTCGCGACCGCGATCATGCTGGCGATGATGGCCGGGGTTGTGCTCGCGGGCGGGGTCAAGGGTGAAGTCATGCTCCCCTGGGCCTGGGCGGTGACGCTGGTGGCTGGGACGGTTTTTGTCGGTGGCCAAACTCTCGGCGCCGTGTGGACAATGACGTGCCTGCTGGAGCGAGAAACCGTCAACCCTGCTCCCACGTCCAATCAAGCAGATTCCGCGGAGTCGGCATCAGCCCCGTCGACTCCAGTTGATGAAGGAAAATAGGTTTATGAAGCTTATCACTGCGGCACTTGCGTTGATGATGTTTGGTTCCACGATGGCAGCAGCCCCTGTGGTGCAGAGGAAAGAGAACGTGGAGGCCACTCGAATCAATCTGAAAATTCGTCGACTGCAACTAATCGATCAGTTGCTCCCGGTGCTCATGACCCCGGCCCAGCTCAAGGCGATTCTTCCTGCGGTCGAAAAGGCGCGCCAGCAAGAGGTCGATCTCGAAGCCCGTGAGCTCAAGGAACTCAAGCTGATTGAAGCTGACTTGGACAAGGAGCTGAAGGCGGCGATTGAAAAGGGTGTCTTGCCGAGTGACGAGATGGATGCGAAGATCACGAAGATGGACAGTGTCTTCCGCTTGGGACGTCAAGTTCTCGTGGGCGGAAATGTCAACGCCATCCTCGCTGCGCTGAAGGCGAATCTGAGCGAGGGTCAGCTGAAGGCGGCCGCGAACTCCTTGAATCCGCTGATTTTGAACCCCAATGCCGATCCAGCCACGATGTCGCAAGACGATAAGCTGAAGGCGTGGATCCAGCTCGTTCTCCTGGATCGCGCGGTTTACGATCTCTTGGTTGACATGAGCCTCAAAAAGGGCTGAAGCTGCAGATAGACTCCGGGCATGTTCAACGAAAGCCCGCAGTCAGCCTGGCAGCTTCGATTCGGCACGACGCCCTCAGATCTTCCTGATCTGGGGGCATTTTTGAATCATCGATCCGTCCGGAAGTTTAAGGAGGAAGCGGTCAGCGAGTCGATTGTCGCGGGGCTTATCGCGGCGGCTCAGAGCGCGGCGACGAGTAGCAATCTTGGGCTTTGGAGTGTGATCTCGGTGCAGGATCCGAGCAATCGGGCGGAGATTGCGAGATTGACGGGTGACCAGAGTCAGGTCATCACCGCTCCGTGGTTTTTCGCCTTTTTGGCTGACCAAAATCGACTCTGGCAGGCCGCGCAACGCGTGGGCGAATCGGGAGCCGGATTGGACTTCAACGAGTTCTACACGATGGCGGTAATCGATGCCGCTCTCGCGGCGGAGCGGATGGTCTGTGCCGCCGAATTCTTGGGGCTTGGCACCTGTTACATTGGCGCGCTGAGAAACGATCCCTACGCGATCCGCGATCTTCTCAACCTCCCCGACCGGGTTGTCGGCGTATTCGGTCTCTGCCTGGGATGGCCAGACGAATCCGCGCCGGCGAAGATCAAGCCTCGTCTTTCCCCTGAGTCTGCCTGGTTCCGAGAAACTTACGACCACAACGTCTCGGTCGCCGACTACGACCGCAGGATGTCTGAGTTTTATCTCTCAGAAGGAATGAAGGGCGACGTGACCTGGTCGATGAGGAGCGCCCGGCGCGTGGATGGCAACCACATGACAGGAAGGGAAGTGCTGAAAGACTTTCTCGCCGAGCAGAAGCTCGACATTCGTTGATCTCCAGACGAAAAAATGCCCCGCTCAGTACGAACGGGGCTATTCGTTGGACCAGTACGTTGCCGATAAAAGACGTTTATTGAGTGGTT
Source organism: Methyloversatilis discipulorum (assembly GCA_943371575.1). GTDB lineage: Bacteria > Armatimonadota > Fimbriimonadia > Fimbriimonadales > Fimbriimonadaceae > UphvI-Ar2. The sequence continues at coordinate 794,824 of CALRVI020000001.1, forward strand.
CGCTGGCGTCGCAGGAACGTGGGAATGTCGAGAGCAATCTCGTCCATGTTGATGGGTTCGCCGATGCGTCGCGGATTGGCCGGAGCCTCCACGGGAACGCTTGCCGTGCGCGGTGAGACCGCGGGTTGTTCGGCAAAAACGGCCTTCTCAACCGGCCGCGGCGCGGTTCCGGACATCCCAGCGGCGAGCAGAGTCACGATGACCTCGCCTTGCAGCGACTCATCAATCACCTGACCAAGGAAGATTTCCGCGTCATCCGCATCAGCCAGCTGGTTGATGTACTCCATCGCCTCGCGGACTTCGCCGATCGAGAAGTCTGGCCCAGCCGTGATATTCACGAGCAGTTTCTTGGCTCCCACCACGCTGGTTTCCAGCATCGGGGAGTTGGCGGCCGCTTCGGCGGCGACTCGGGCTCGTTGGTCGCCGATTCCTCGGCCCATTCCCATCATCGCGATGCCCGCATCCTTCATCACCGACTTCACATCGGCGAAGTCGACGTTGATCATGCCCGTCTGGGTGATGATATCGCTGATCCCTTGGACGCCTTGCCGGAGAACGTCATCTGCGACTTCAAAGGCCTTCGTCATCGAGATGCCCTTGTCCACGACTTCCATCATCTTGTCGTTCGCGATCAGGATGAGCGTATCGACATGAGCGGTGAGTCGCTCCCAGCCGCTTTGGGCAATCTTCTTGCGCCGTGGGCCCTCGAACACGAACGGCTTGGTGACCACGCCGACGGTCAGGATATCGAGTCGTCGAGCGAGTTCAGCCACCACGGGAGCCGCGCCGGTTCCGGTTCCGCCTCCCATCCCCGCCGTGACAAACACCATGTCGGCGCCTTCGAGGAGATCCATGATCTCTCGCTCGCTCTCTTTGGCAGCATGCTCGCCTCTGGTGGGGTCTCCGCCAGTGCCAAGACCTCGGGTCGAGTTGACGCCGAGTGCGATGCGAGTCGGTGCAAGGCTGGCTTCCAATGCTTGGCGATCCGTGTTCATGGCAACGAATTCCACGCCCTTCAAACCGCTGAGAATCATGCGATTGATCGCGTTGCAACCCGCACCACCGACGCCGATGACCTTGATCACGGCTTGCGTCTCAAAGAGGTTGATGGGATTCATGGGAACGTTCCTGTCAGTCATAACTGCCCCGAGTCACTCCTCGGTATGCGGTTCAAGACGAGGCGACCCGGAAGAACGCCGCAGGGCCTTCTGATTTTTTGACCGAGTTTTCCACATTGAAGATCGGGTGGTCTCTTGAGCCGTGGTCTGAGTAAGCTGGCGGCATGAGTGCGCCACGCGTTGGAATAATCATGGGGTCGGATACCGACCTCCCGTTCATGGAGCCGGCCGAGGAAGTAATGAAAGAGTTCGGGATTCCCTATGAACTCCACATTGTGAGTGCACACCGCACTCCAGACCGAATGGTCGAATATGCGAAGTCGGCAGAATCTCGCGGCCTTCAGGTGATCGTTGCAGGGGCAGGTGGAGCCGCGCACTTACCCGGCATGGTGGCCTCTCTCACCACGCTTCCGGTGATTGGAGTGCCGGTCACGAGTAAAGCACTCAGCGGGCTCGATTCCTTGATGTCGATCGTGCAGATGCCGGCGGGAATCCCAGTTGCCACCGTGGCCATTGGGAATGGACGCAACGCAGGCTTGCTCGCGGCACGGATTCTCGGGAGCAGCGATCCGGACATTCGGGCACAGCTCCAGGCTTTTGCTGATCGCCAGCGGGAAACCGTTCTGGCAAAGGACCAAGCTGTCTCTCGCCGATCCGTTTAGAATGAAGGCACGATGACTTCCTCCGCATTGATCCTCGACGGCAAAGAATCGGCGCGCGCTCTCCGCGAGACCCTCAAGCCGAGAGTCGAGGCCCTCAAAGCGAGAGGCATCACCCCGCGAATCGAGGCCGTTGTCGCCGCGCAGGATCCCGCAAGTCTTGCCTATGTGGCGATGAAGCAAAAGTGGGCGAGCTGGGTCGGTATCGAAAGCGGTTCGTTTATGGTTACCGAGGCAGTCGGTCAGAGCGAGCTGGAAGATGTGATTAACCGGCTGAATGCAGACTCCTTGGTGCACGGTGTTCTCGTTCAGCATCCTTTACCTAAGCACCTGGACGAGGACGCGATCCTGGAGCGTCTGGGGGCGGACAAGGATGTGGACGGCATCACGAGCGAGTCTCTTGGTCGCCTGACGGCGGGTCTGCCGGGATTTCGATGTGCCACGCCGCTGGGAATCACGAAACTCCTGGATCGATATCAAATTGACTGTTCGGGCAAAAATGCACTGGTGATCGGTCGGAGCAACATCCTTGGAAAGCCGATGGCCCTCATGCTCCTTGAACGAAACGCCACGGTCACCATCGCCCACTCGCGCACGCAAAATCTCGCGGAGATCTGTCGTCAAGCCGACATTGTCGTCGCGGCGGTCGGGCGGCCAGAATTGGTCAAGGGTGACTGGATCAAGCCCAGAGCGGTGGTGATTGATGCCGGATACAACAAGGTCGAAGGCCGCGCTCAGGACGTGGGGGATTGCGACTACGAAGCCTGCGCCGCAGTGGCCTCCGCCATCACGCCTGTCCCTGGCGGCGTCGGCCCGATGACGGTCGCAAGTCTCTTGAGTAACACCGTCGATGCCGCCGAAAGGATCTCTTAAGCGCCGCGTGGTTTGGGTCGCGGTTGTCCTTAGCCTCCTCGGGCTCCTCTACGGCGGGGTCTGCTGGATCTTAGCGGAGGGCTATGTGTCACCCGTTCGGCTGGCCGAGGATCCACGGCCCGAGTGGCTGATCGAAGTGGCGATCCCCAGCGAAGGCGGCGACATTCCCGCATGGAGTTCTCTCGATTCAGTTGAATCAGACCGACCAGTCTTCTTGCTCGCTCACGGATATGGCGGCAACCGCGCGTACTGGAACCCTCTGGTGGAAGAGCTACGTGCGTACGGCGATGTCGTGGTTCCTGCGATGGCCGGGCAAGGGGCAAGCCGCAAAGATCAAGTTGGATTCGGGTTAACGGAGTCTCGCGAACTCATCGATTGTGCGGAGTGGGTGCGGGCTCGGTTCCCCGGGCGAAAGATCGCCCTCATCGGCGTCTCGATGGGAGGTGCGGCCTGTTGGCTGGCCGCGGAGATAAGGCCGGAACTCTTTAGTGCCGTCATCACTGAAGGGAGCTTTCTGAGCCTCGAAGCAGGCTCGCGCGACTTTCTGAGCGTGAGTATCCCGGGCGGAGCTACGATTTTCAGACCGATCATTCTCATGGCGGAGCGGAAGTCGGGGATCATGGCGGACCAGGTCGTGCCCGTGCGAGCGGCAGAATCCTGGAAGGGCAAGCCCGCGCTCATCATTCATGGCGGTGAGGATCGAATGTTTCGGGTGGAGCATGCCGAGGCACTCGCCAGGGCAACCGGAGCTGAGATTTGGGAAGTGTCCGCCGCGCGTCACGCCGAGGTGACGAAATTGGAACCAGCCGAATATGCTCGCCGTGCGGCGGAGCTCCTCAAGCCCAATCGCTGATACCGGTTTTTCTGGGGGAGGTTTCGCGGGGGCCCGGATTAGGGCTATCCTGGGCTGGGGAAGAGCGGGAGCGATACGTGCCGCTGTGGGATCAGATGTCGACGCGCCAAAAGGCGGGCCTGGGAGCGCTCTGCCTTCTCGGACTGCTCGGCCTCGGTGTGCGACTGATTCCCGAAGCTCCCGCCAAGCCAGCGAGCGTCCAATGGCGCGAATCGAGCCAGTCTCAGGGTGATCCAACCACACCGACACCTCAAGTCGGCGAAAAGGTCATCGTTCAAATTGACGGGGCGGTCAAAAATCCTGGTGAGTATCATCTTGCCAAGGGAGTCAGGGTGGAGGATGCCATCCAGCAAGCCGGAGGCTACGCGATCGGAGCGGACTGGGAGGCACTAAATCGCGTGAAGAAGCTCACGGACGGAGAGCGCTTGACCGTGGAGTGGCGGGCCGAGCTGGGTGCGGTGGACGTGGCTCCGTTGAATCTGAACCAAGCCACCGAGCCTGAAATTCTCGGTCATCCAGATTTCGGGCCGGATCTCGGTGCGCGTGTTTTTGAGTTGCGAACGAGAGTAGGGCGGTTTCGCTCGCTCGACCAACTCTATGAGATTCCCGGAATGACGAGATCCAAAATCTTATCCCTCCGTGTTGAAGTCGGGGAGGCGCCGTAGCGATGGCCTGGGAGCAGTACGCGGAGGCGGCTCGAAAGCTTGGTCCAAATCCATTCTACGGTGTCCTCGAACCCTTTTTGCCGGCTCCGGGGCACGTCTTGGAGCTTGGATTCGGGGTCGGGACGGGCGTCAAATGGTGGCTAGAGCGCGGATGGCGGGTGACCGGCGTCGACGAAGATGCCCAGATGGTCGCGGAGACGCGAGGCCTGCTTGCTCCTGATGACCAGTGCGACTTGATCCATGCCGACTACATGAGTGCTCCTTGGCCAGATGACTTGGATGTCATTTCCGCCGTCTTCAGCCTGTTCTTCATCCCACCTCCTCAGTTCTCCGAGGTGTGGAATCGAATTGAGCAAAAACTTAGACCGAATGGTCTCTTTGTAGGCCAGCTCTTAGGCCCGAACGACGATTGGTCAAGCGATCAGACGACGAGCCACTCATCCGAGGAAGTGGATGATCTGGTATCGGGGTGGGAGGTTCTTCACCGGGAGGAAGTCAATCGAGACGGCAAAACCGTGTTCGGTCAGCCAAAGCACTGGCACATCCACCACCTCATTCTTCGTCGAGCGGCGGAAGTGGATCACTCAGTCTGAAGAGGACATACCCTCCCAGGTCTCGCAGCTCCTCGGCGTCGAGGCCACGTTGCTTCAGATCAATAAACCAGCGATCCTCAAGCGACCGTTCGCGAACCAAAACCAGTAGCGGTCGCTTCTGGGCCACGAGTTCATCCATCGAGGCGGTCTCGAGGGCCGGGCGATCCATGTAGAAAAAGACGGAGGGGTGGCTTGTATCGTCAAGTTGAAGCTTGATCTCGGGGTCGTCTCCCTTCCGGCCAAGCGAGAAGACGGCGAAGTTTTCACCAATCCTGTTCGCATCCTGAGCAAGGATCTGGGGAGCGGCGAACCGCTCGCGCCAGTAATTCATGAAAACAAGATTAGACAGTCCACAAAGAAAGATCGAGACCGCCACGCCCAGGATCAAAATCTTTTGTTCGGCCCACCGTCGATGCAGGGTGTCGGCGAGGAGAATCGCGAAGGCCGACAAAGCAGGAAGGATGTAGTGAACCAATTTGGTGCCGCTGATCGAGAAGAACCCGAGGATCACGAGGAACCAGAGCCACAGATAGAGCCGAGCGGTGCCCTCTGGTGAGGGATCGCGCCAGGCCTTTTCTCGCACCAAACCGAGACGAATTGCCGGGATCAGCCAGGGGAGCGCGCTCAAACCAATGACGGCGGGGAAGTAAATCGGATGGGCCCACCAGGGGACCCCATGCGCTTTGTCTCCGCCAGAAAACCGCCCGATATTCTGTTCGATGAGGAACTTCTGGATGAAGTAGTCGCCGTTGGCGAGGTAGGCGGGAAGGTACCAAGTCGCGGTCACCGCAAGCAGAATCACAACACCCAACAGCCAGTGGCCCTTGTATTTGGGACGAAGATGCGGGGCTCGCCAGTAAAAAAGACCGATGAGTCCAAAGAAGAGAACGATCCCGACTGGCCCTTTCGCGAGCACCGCCAGACCCAGGGCTCCGGCGGACACCAGACGAAGTCGGCTTTCTCCGATCAGCGAGTCGTAGAAGGTCGTGAAGGCGACGACCAGACAAAGAGCAAGCGCGGCATCGGTCATCATCATCCGACCAATCGCCACCGTGAGCAACCCTGTTGCATAGATCAGGGCCGAGAGTCGCCCGGTATGCCCCCCGAAATGTCGCTTGGCAAACCGAGCGATCACCCAGCAAGTCAGCATCGTGCAGAGAAAGGAGGGAAGCCTTGCTCCGAATTCATTGTCAAACAGAGCGACCGTCGGCATGGCGAGCCAGTAGCTCAGGATTGGCTTTTCGAACCACGGATTTCCGTTAATTGTGGGGGTCAGCCAGTCGCCTCGCCGGAGCATATCGACCGTGACGGCGCCGTAGAAACCTTCATCAAGATCGGTCAGTCCATAAGCCCAAAAGCCGAGATACGGAAGCACGAGGAGAATCACCCAGAACCAACGGCTTTCGAGCCACGGGGGCATCAGTCGAGGGGCGGGCTTCATCCGGATTCACCCTTGGAGAGTTGCGGCTTCGGCGGGTAAGCCATGAGAGATCAGCGCGTGTCGCCAGCCCCGCACGCTCACAGTACACTCGAGCGCGTGGAGACAGTGCAGGAACCGTTCGAGGATCAGAGCTCCGATGTGGATTGTCTTCTCGCGGCCTGGCTCCAGACCGACAATCGCGGCGCGGCCCGCGTCGTCCATGTCGCACATCCAACCAACGGCCCGACTGACTTCTTCAAAGTCGAGCACGGCACCGTGAACCTTGTCGGGCTGCCAAGAGACCAAACGATCTCGAATGGAGACGAGATTGGTTCCGGTCGCCCCCAGCACAACAACGCGCCCACATTGATGAGGCAGATATTCGAGAGCGATGGTGGAGTCAATGGCGTCGACGGTGAAGAGCCTCTCGGAAAATCCTGGCGACTCTGCCGGCATCGAGGTCTCCCTCAAGCCCAGAGCTCCAAGCGGATAGCTTTTGCGGAACTTCACCTCCCACCCGGAAGCGGTTCGATCCGCCGTGACCAGTTCCGTCGAGTGCCCGCCAGGATCGACGATGGAAAGCCGCGACTCTTGGGCGAACAAAGGATCTTCGCACACGCTGAGAAACCCGAGTTCCGCCTCCTGCGGCCCCGAGACGATGAAGACTGGGGTTTGCTGAGCCTCGGCTCGCTCCAGAAAGGTTTGGCTGTCGGAGGCAATCCGGAGAGCCATCGTGCCCCCGGCCAAAATTTCGGTTGCACCATGACTCCGCGCTTCGTCAAAGAATCGTTGAAGCACGTCGAGTGTGGCACTCGCCCCCTCGGGATCAAGCAATCCAGAGAGCTTGGTGCCCTTGCCCAAACCCGTCACTGCGGAGGATTCGTGGAGGGTGATCCAGCCAGCTTCCGTCTGCTGCATCACGACGAGCAGCACGGAGTTAGAGCCGACATCGATGGCCGCTTTGATCACGAGCGCAGTGTACACGGCACAGATTGCGGCAAAAGAATCGGCGTCCAACCGTCCCGGTTCTGCCTCAACGTCCCGTGAGGCAAATCTGCGTCGGCTAAAATAGGTGTTCGCGGGCAGGCCTTTCCCCTCTCATTCATTGCAGAGTCAGGTTTTTCCGCGCAGGATACGTGAATGAACGAAGAGCAATTGACGCCCAGCGAAGCGGTGGACGAAACGTCCGCGCAAGCGACTGGCGTCGCGCCGAGTCCTGAAGAGATCCCAGCAGTTGAGGTCACTTCCGAGCCGACGGCGGACGCCCCCGAGACGACTCCAGCCGCGGCGAGCGGCAAGACTGATGACGAGATGCTGTTTGAAGCGGCGATGGCCAGCTTGAGCAGCGAAGAGACCGGCCGCGAGACGGGCGTTGGCTCTTTGACAAAGGGCGAGCGAATCGAAGCCAAGGTCATCCAAGTTGAAAACGACCGTGTGTTCGTTGACCTTGGAACCAAGGCAGAGGGCGTCGTGCCCCTGAAGGAACTCACCAACGACAACGTGGATTCCGCGATTGGCCTGGTCAAGCCCGGCGATACCTTCGAGGTCATCGTGTTGCGCACCCACAGTGCGGAAGGCAACCCGGTCGTCTCCAAGAAGCGCGCCGACTTTGATCAGCAATGGCAGGGCATTCTCGACCGATTCGAGTCGGGCGAAGTTTTCGAAGCCAACGTCATTGATCGCGTCAAGGGTGGTCTCGTGGTTGACATCGGTGTGCGCGGCTTTGTTCCGGCAACTCACGTAGGCAGCGGCAAGCTGCGAAACATTGAGAAGTATGTCGGCCAAGTGATCGGCGTCAAGATTATTGAAGTCGATCGAGAGCGAAAGAAAGTTGTTCTTTCTAACCGAGCGGCTGAAGAAGAGCGACGCGATGGCATCAAGGACAAATTGTTCGAAGATGCAAAGCCGGGCGACATTCTGGAAGGCGTGGTTCGACGACTCACCGACTACGGTGCGTTCATCGATCTCGGCGGAATCGACGGTCTGCTTCACATCAGCGAAATGAGCTGGGTGCGCATCGACCATCCGAAGGAAGTCCTGAAGGAAGGCGATGAGATCAAGGTGATGGTTCTCCGACTCGATTCGGGCAACGGACGCATCAGCCTCGGCCTGCGCCAAGTTCTGCCGGATCCCTGGAATCTGATCCGCGAGAACTACAAGCTTGGTCAGAAGATCAAGGTGACGGTTGGCCGCATGGTTCAATCGGGTGCCTTCGTCCGACTGCCCGAGGGTGCGGAAGCGTTCCTGCCGCTGAGCGAAGTCAGCGACAAGCGACTGAAGAAGCCGCAAGATGAGCTCGAAGAGAATCAAGAAATTGAGCCGATGATCATCGATCTCCGGCCGGACGAGCGCCGCATGGTGCTGAGTCTGCGCGAAAACGCTCAACCGGGCGGATTCCGAGACTTCGGTGCGTACAACGCGGCGAATCGTGGACAAGGCGGCCCCGGTGGCGGTCGAGATGGCGGTCGCGACGGCGGCGGCATGAAGCGACGCGGCCCTGGTGGCGGCGGCGATCGACGGCGCCAAGGATCCCAAGAATTCGACCAAGCTCCTGCTCAGCGCACCCCGACGGGTGGCGCAACGATCGGCGAGCGCCTCGGTCTCCTCAAGGGCCTCATGCGACCGGAAGACTCGGGCGACAAGTCCCAGTAGGACTTCTACAGTCCGCGCGCAGAGGGCGAATCCAGTCATGGATTCGCCCTCTTTACTTAATGCCATTCAGACGCGCATATAATCTAAGGTGTGCGGATAGCGATTACCGGCGGAATTGCCACGGGAAAGTCCACGATTCTGGGGGAGTGGAGCCGCCACGGAATCGAGGTTGGCGACGCCGACCAAGTTGTCGCTGATCTCTGGGTGGATGCCGACATTCTCTCCGAAGTTCACGCAGCGGCAGTGGCATTGGGTGAAAGCGCATGCAACAAGGCCGAGGCGCGGGCTCTGCTGTCGAAATCGCCGGAGTTCCGCGTGGCTCTCAATCGGGTGTTCCACCCAAGAGTCGTGGACCACATCGAGTCGTCTTCCATCGTTGTGTGGGAGGTTCCCCTGCTCATCGAAGCATGCTGGCTCAGCTCGTTCGACCGGGTTTTGCTGGTGTACGCCCCACGGCAGGTGGCTCAACTTCGCCTCTCCCAGCGCACCGGAGATCCGGTATTGGCCGAGAAATTGCTGAGTACCCAGCTACCAATTTCCGCTAAATCGGCGTTTGCAGATGCAATCGTCCGAACCGACCGGAGGCTCGATGCCGTCTTGGAAGAAGCACGGGGAATTGGCTCTGCGTGGCTCGACGACTGGCGGCACGATTAAAGTGCGACAACATCGAAGGGTTGCGCGGGGTTCTCCGTGCTATACTGCCGGACGATAACCGGGGCAGAATCTGCAGGATTCCTGCACGATGTCGCGTGGGATGTTGCGCCCAGGCACAGCGATACGCTAACATTGTGCAGACCCAGGCGCGGACTGCTCATTGGGACGAGCCGGTTTTGGGAACGTGAACATGCGAAACACGAAGTGGTACGAGGAGGACGCGTCAGAGTGAAGACCTCAACGATGTCCGGACTGAGGGCACGATTGTCCCTTTTGGTCGCCACCTTGGCGGCACTATTGACATTTGGTTTGTCGGCACCAGCCCAAGCCCAGATCGTGACGGAGACTGAGCGGTATGCAGTCACCGATTTCGGTGTGCGAGTGCCGAGCTCCGATCTTGATCTCGCGACCGAAGCCCGTGATGCGATTCGCGGCGCCCTTGCGAAAGTTTTCGATAACAGCCGCGAAACGGTTCCTGTTGACGAAGTTGACCGCGCGGTGCGAGGTCTGGGGCTCAAGGCTCCGATCAACCGTCCGGCCGACCTGATCCGACTGGGCGACGAACTCGATGCGAATTACATCGTGACGGGTGAAGTGGCCAACTGGCGTGTCGTCGAAGCTCCGGGTGGCAAGCAAGCCCAGATCATCATGACCGTTTATGTGCGAAGCGTCTCGACGGGCGTTGCGCTCAACGGTGCGGTCATCACTGGTCGTTCGGCAACCCGCGCAGCTGACACTGCCGTATCCTCTCTTCTCTCGGAAGCTCTGACCGATGGTGCATTCCATGCCGTCAATGAGATGGAGTCGAAGATCCTGCCGAAGGGCAATGTTCTGAACACTCTCCAAGACGAAATCTTGGTCAACCGCGGTTCGCGCTCTGGCTTCCGAAAGGATGCCCGAGTGATCTTGCTTCGTGGGCGTGAGCAAGTGGCGGAGGGTATCGTCATCCGCGTCGATCCGGACAGTTCGTTCGTTCGCGTCACGAAGTTCGTCAAGGGCGTTCAGCCGGGCGACTCTGTGCAAACCGTGGTTGACGTCCCGACGGTCGTTCCTGTGTTCAACACCGATGGCTCGCCGAAGACTCGTGCCAGCCGCAGTAGCACTGGCAACCAAGGTCTCTTCTCCTTGGTCCTCGTTCTTGTGATCCTCGGCTTCCTGTTCCTGGGCGGTCGCGGTAGCAGCAACGATCCGATCGGCAATGTGCGCGCCGAAGCGTTCACTCCGAGCGTCAGCCCAGGCGTCCGCGTCAGCTGGACGCGAGACTCGTTCTTCCGAGGCAACAACGAAGGCCCGTTCCGCTGGCAAGTCTGGCGCGAAGGCGTCAACACGAACCCGGTCGCGGTTGCCGCAGGTGGTTCGAGCTTTGCCATCGACGACACCTTGGGTAGCAATGCTCCTGGTGATGGCGGCTGGGATGACTTTGATGGCATCACGGGCGGCACGACGTGCGACTTCTCGGCCCCTCCGGGAGGAGATGCTCCGGTGATTCCGGTGCTCCAAACGGGTGTTCCGACTCGATACCGAGTGGAACTGGTCTACCGAGTTGATCAGAACAGCCTTCCGCTTCCGCCGAACACCTCCAGTTCTGGCGGTGGTACGGGTGGCGGCACCACTGGTGGTGGTACGACGGGCGGCGGCACCACGGGTGGCGGCACGACCGGCGGTGGAACCACAGGCGGCGGCACCACAGGTGGCGGCACGACCGGCGGTGGAACCACGGGCGGCACGACCAACGGTGGCGGAACGGTCTACTGCTACTTCGCGACCACTCGAGTCCCGGCAATTGGCCAAGCAACCCCGCTTGACAAGCCTGTCAACCGAGGCCCGGCCGACAACCTTGCTGACAGCGGCAGCCATGTTTTCTCCTTCACGTCGGTTCGAAACATCGATCCTTCGCTGAGCCTGGAGTACGTGGTTCAATTCTCGCCCGACGCTCTGTTCGCGGCTGGTCAAACGGTGACCCTTGGTAACCTGATTGACACCTCGACTCAAGGCGGTCAGCAAATCAGCACCTCGTCGATCAACACGTCTACGCTCTTCCCCAACTCAGGCTTCCTGTTCTGGCGAATCGGCGTCCGCAACATCGACGACAACCCCGGCCCTGTGGCCGACGCATCCGGAAAGCGCTATATCTTTGGTGGCGCTTGGAAACTGCGGAGGAACTAAACGACCCTCTGATCACGTCCCACATCTGAATCCCGGCCCCGGCGAATCGCTGAGGCTGGGATTCAGATCGGAATAAAGGATTCGCAACCTAACCATGAAATATTCCTCTCGATTTCTTCTCGCAACGCTCGCGCTGTCTGCGCTGAGCAGTGCGGCCATGGCACAGCTGCCTGCGGGTGCTTGGACAGGCGTTTGTCTTGATCCTGCCAACACGGCGCCGTACACCACTGATTACGGAATCACCGGGCCTGCTCAAACTGATCTCATGTTGGCGACTATCGGAGTCTCCGGTACCGTGACGATGGGGGGCCAAACCGGTCCCTGTTTTGCTCCGACAGCCCGAACTCTGCAAGCCGCAGGGCGCTTCTCCTTTGGCGTCGGTGGGGCTGGATCAGTCCAAACCCCTTTTGACGATGAGATGGCCTACACGATGGGCTGGCCCATCGATCCGGTCGGCGACTTCGCGTTTGCCCGAATCCTCGTTGACGAAACCAACTGGCTGTATGGCGACACTGGCGTCAACAGCTCGTTCGTCGGTGCGTCCAAGCGATACGCCCAACAGAGCGACAGCGATGGCACGACCACCGTAACGATGACCCTTCGAGTCCTCGCTGATGCTGCCCGGATTGAATGGCGAATCCGAAATACGGGCACGGAAGATGCGCAAATTGGACTCCAATGGTCCATGGTTCCCGCTATGCGAGTCGGCGGTGCCGACCACCTCGGGAATAACGTCGCGAACTGGCTTCGCTCCAGCCCGCCGGATGCTGCAAAGTTGACAAACGAGGGGTACATGGGCTTCACAGCGTTTGAAGACGGTCGCCCCATCCGCACGCAGAAGAAGCGCGAAGGCACCGATCCTGATTTTCCTGATTTCGTTCGTGTTTACTTCGGCCAAACCGAAGCGTATGGTATGCGCCTCGAGAACACGTCGAGCCCGACCGCTCCAGATCAGTCTCAAGCGGATTACGTCCGAGTTTCCAGCTACGCTTCGATCTTCGACAACGCTGCTGGGACGGGACTGATTGGCGACCCATCTGGGCTCGCGGATGACGTTGACATCCTCTTGTCAGACTTCGGTCAGGCCAAGGCAATCACTCAGCGGTTCCCGCAAACGCCGGTTGCTCCTGGCACCGAAAAGTCGGTGATTCAGTACATTCGATCCGGTTGGGGAATCGCGAACTACGCTGACCCCTACACCGTCGTGCTTGACGCTCCGCGTGCTGTCCACTTCACGGGTGGCACCAACCCGCCGGATCCGCTCCAGTTCCGACTTTGGATCGACAACCAATATGCGACCATCGACCGCGAGGTTCCGCTCTTCAACGTGAAGTGCACGATTAACCTCCCAGCAGGTCTGAGCCTGGCTCCGGGCGAGTCTCGCACCAAGTTCATCAGCCGCATCGACCCCAACGTGATCTTGCCGATCGACTGGGATGTGCGAAGCGATGGAACGACCTTCGGCGATCTGCCTGTGACCGTCGATATCGAACCCACGCCTGGCCCGAAGAAGACTCTGGCCTCCACGGTTCGAATCGCTTCGCGACCGGTGATCAGCATGAATGCCGGGCCGAACATGGTCTCGTTGCCGTATGATTTCGGTGACAACAACCTGGATCGTATACTTGGCCTGCTTGCTGGTGTTGACTACGTCGCCTACGAGTGGAATTCTGCTCTGCGTGGCTACACGCCGGTTCAAAACATTCAGCGCGGCCTTGGCTACTGGATCGTTCCGAACACTGGCCGAACGAACCTGCAACTCAACTCGGCTCAGCCCGCGAGCGACGCCGCTGTTGGCGGAATCCTCGTGCAGCTCCAACCTGGCTGGAACCTGATCGGCAACCCGTATAACTATGCGGTGCCCCTCAGCCAGCTGAACGGCGTGTCGCCGGACATCCCAGGCGATGCTCAAACGTGGCTGGAACTGGTCAGCAACCAAGTCGTGAGTGCAAACGTCTCGTTCTTCGAGCCCAATCCGAGCCTCCCGGGCGGCGGTTCCTATCGAATCCTGCCTGAAAACAGTCAGGTCCTCGAGCCGCATCGCGCCTACTGGGTGTTCGTCAACTCGACTCGTGCCGTGAGCCTCATCTGGCCGCCGCTCTTCCAAGAGACGCTGCCAGATGCACAGCGATCGGTCGTCGATGGCTTCGCTCAGACCGATCGAGATTGGAAGCTCCAACTCGCCGCTCGCTCGGCAAGTGGATATGACGCCGCGAACTTCGTCGGTGCGACCACCGATCGAAATAAGGCCAAGCTCTCGCAACTGCCGAAGGTGCCGATGGCTCCTGGTCAGATGCTGGAAATGGCAGTGATGGGCGAAATGAAGGGGGCTCCGACCCGCATGGCGCAATCCATAAGCGACCGACAAGGTCGACAAGAGTGGAAGGTCGAAGTGAAGGCCGAAGAAGCTGGCGAAGTCACGGTGACGTGGCCGAACCTGCCGAGCGTTCCGCGCAACCTGCGACTCAAGCTGACCGACGACGTGACGGGCGAAAAGCGCGACCTTCGCACGACCAGCGGATACACCTTCCGCATGGATCAAGCGGGCACTCGCTCTCTCACCATCACGGCCGAGCCGGGTGGACTCAGCAAGCCGACCATCGGCAACGTGGTGGTTCAACCCGCCGGTCGGGGCAACAACAGCCCAGTCGTCATCAACTACGCTCTGAGCTCGGATGCTTCGGTCACGGTTCGTGTCCTCAGCACCACGGGCAAGGAGATCTACATGGTCACCCGCGGTCGATCCGACTCGGCTGGCGATAACTCGGTCACCTGGAGCCTTCGCGACAACGCAAACCGCGCCGTCGCTCCCGGCACCTACAACGTCGAGATCATCGCTGAGTCGCCGAACGGGGAAGTTGCTCGTCGCATCGTTCCTGTGAACGTGATCCGCTAACGCGGAAAATCGGATAAAGTAGAGCCGGAGTGCGGACATGTTCGCCCTCCGGCTCCGTCTTTACTGAGGGAGCATTTGAACGAACCACTGTGATGACCCGCGCCGCTCACCGCCTTGCTTGGTGTCTCTGCACCTTGCTCCTCGCCCTCTCTGCCTGGGCGAGCGATGGCGTCATCACATTAGAGGTCTATCCGCCTGTAACGGTTGCCGACGGTCGAAGCACCCTCACAGTGACGGCTTCGGTGCGCGATTCCAGCGGGAACCTCGTGCCGGATGGTACGCAAGTGGTTTTTGACACGACCCTCGGCACCTTCCGAGAAAAGGTTCTCTCCACGCGCAACGGCACCGTCCGCGCGATCCTCGTCGCGGGAAGCGTGGCCGGCTTTAGCAAGGTCAGAGCCAGCGCCGTGCGTCTCAACGCCGCCGCAGAGACAGACGTTGAGTTTGTTCGAGACCGAAGCATGCTCAGTTCGGTCAAAGACTTCATCGAAGTCGTCGGCCAAGACACCCTCTGGTACAGCGTCACCGATCGAATCATCGAGGCCACCGGAGCGCAGAAGACCGCACACCTCAAATACCGGGATATTGAAATCTTTGCCGAGGACATGCAGCTTCAGGTGCAGCAATACTCGGTGGTCGCGCGAAAAGCCCGACTTAAAATTGGCACCTTCGAGCATGAGTTCGACGAGTTGTTTTTCATCCTCAATCGCCGAAAAGGCTTCGGTACCGCGACCATCCAAATTCCTGTTCCGGGCACTGAGGGGGAGACTCGCGCGTTTTTCGGACTTGTGGAGGTCGGCAATGGCGCGATCATCTATCCGCCCCAGTCGCGCCCCGATGTCCGTCAACTGCGATTCGCCAACATCTCCGAATCTGTTTCCAAGGTTTCGGCAAAAAAGGCGGTTGCTTACCCACGATCAGAAGTTCAGTTTCACAAAGCCGACGTCAGGCTCGCCGACCAGCGACTGATGCAACTCCCGCTCTTCCGGGTGAATATCCACGATTCTTCGCCGGTCATCACGGAGCAGTGGGTGAACGTCAGCAACAACAGCCTGGCTCTGAACTATCCCTACTACCTCAGCCTGAAGCCCGGCGAGACCAGTCTCTTTCGAGTCCGCTATGGTGCCTCGTACGGAACGGGTGTCGGGGCTTCCCAAGGCACCTACCTTGACTACGAGATGACCTGGAACCGAGGCGCGAACTTCGATGGCGGCCTTAGTGTCAAGGGCATCGGCCGAGACGACTGGGGACTCGGCATCCGGCAAACCTGGTCAAGTGATGACACCACCAGCCTCGCGGCGCAGATCGATTTTCCTGCTCACAAGAGCATGTACGCCACGGCGAACCTCTCGCGTCAGTTCCCAGGATTCTCGGCCAACCTCAACGGATCGTACGGCCAGAACCTCAGTGGCTCGCGATTCCAGAGCGACAGTGTGCTCTTCATCGCCGAAAAGGATCCGATCAAGTTCGGCAAACTCCCGGTGCGGATGTTCCTTGGAGTCACTGCGAACCAAACCCGGTTCAGCACCGCGGCGGAATCTCGGACTCAGCAAGCCTACGGCGCATCCATGAGATTGGTCACCAACCAGCTCAGCCTCGGTTCGGGAGCCACGGTCAACGCCCAATACACCTTGCAGCAACTGAGCGGGCAAAACACGAAATCGGGCCTCAGCCAGTTTGCGTCTCTCAACGTCGGCATCAATCCCTTCCCAGGGGCGTTCATCAGCACAAGCTACCAGTTCACCGATGATGCCTTCACCAGCCAATTCCTGGGCAAGCATCAGCTGATCGCCGACGCCAGCTATCGCAACGGGCTTTTTTCGGTGAGCACCTTCCTTACCAAATCTCTCGATGTCGATCGGCTGAACGCAAGTGCTAGAATGCGTTACCGTTTGGGCGATTTGTGGCGTCTTTCCTACGGTTATTACTTGGATCAGTTTGGTGCCGATTCGTTCACCGATCAGTCGATGATTCTCAGCTATCGACTGGGTTACCGTGAGCTTGGCATCAGCTATTCGCAACGGAAGAAGCGTTTTGGGTTGGAAATCCTCGGTACGAGCATCGACTAGCCTGGCAATCGCCCTGATTGCCGGGCTGGTCGGTGCGCAAACTCAGGAGCCAGTCGCCGAGCCGATCTATACTCCGCCCGCCTACGGCGAGCGAGATGGAATTCTGCTCACCGAAACCGGATTCCGGGTGGCCCATGCCTCCACCGATCCCGTTCGGTTCAGCGCTCCCATTCGAGAGCTCAAGCCCAAAATCATCCGAACGAGCCTCCAGGTTTACCAAGGACGCGACTTCAGCAACACTCCGAGCGCCCTTCGCTGGTCTCCCTGGTTGCCGGGGCAGGAGCTCTATTTCCCCCTTGGATTCGTGCTCCGGTTCTCTCAGAACCTCAGCCCGTATCTCACCTGGGGCGAGGGAACCGTGAACGCAGGGATTCCCACCGCGAAGTCACGATGGGTCATGGTCAGTTTTCAGGACGCACAGGCCCCGATCCTCCTCGTATTCTCCGATCCGATTCAGCTGATTTTGGAAGGCTCATCGGGCGATTGGCGGCTGCGAACCACTGAGCGCTTTAAAGGCTGGGTTCGGGTTCTCCCGGCCCGTGGGCCGCAGAAGCTTGCCTCGACCGTCGGCGCGCTGGGCGAGAGCGTCAAACATGTTCGCGCCCTGGCGGAACGTCTCACAGCACCCGCTCCGGAACTCCTGAGCAAGGAAGTTCGAGAGGAGCAGGGAGCCCTCGTGGCCGTGTGGAACTTCGACCGAGCAGGCGCGGCGATTCCCGCACCCGTCTCCCTCGCAAAGGCCGCCGGTTACAACCTCAGACTTCTTACCGGGGCCACGCCGTCTCTCGTGGATCTGTACGATGGACCGGTGATGTTCTCCACGGAACCACGGCTTGCCGTCAGATTCCCGATGAGAAGGATTCCCCTCGGTCGCGCGTTGGTGTCCGGACAGCCGCGCGAAGAAATGATCACCTCGGCCAGTGCCTTCGATCTCCCGAGCGTGACCGAACTGGCGCTTGCATCGCTCACCGCTCATCAGGATGATCTTGCCCGCGACTCCGCGCAAGCTGTCGCAGAAGAATTCACCCGATCCATCCAGTCCTCTCCGAGCGCGTCCGCAGAGCCTGTTGCCCCAGCGATCCCCGACCTTGATATTCTCGCCGCCCATGCCCTGCTTCAACAGGCAAGAGGGAACCACAAGCTCAAGCCAGACACCAACCCTCTTTGGGAGCAACTCCGGCTTCGATTCGGCGTGAGCTCTTGGCGGTTGGATTTCGAATCGGATGCCTCGCAGATCAACCGTGCGGAGGTGCTTTTCAGCCTCACCTCCGCGCTCCGGCCCTCTTCGAACGACCGGACAGTGGGGGCCATGATGCACTCGGCGCTCATGGCGGAAACCATCTTACCAACCTACCGGAGCCGACGGGGATTCACCGCCAAGCCTCCCTTGGAGCCCTCGATTTTGGCCGACTTCCGCGCCGCTCTCTTCGACGACAAGCCGGAAAGTCTGACCGCTCAACCCTTCCTGTCGAGCTTGATGAGCCCGATTCGCATTCTGACCCCGGTGCGCGTCGATGTCACCATCGAACCGGCGGGCTACCTCCTGACGTGGGAGTACAAAGCAGGCGAAAAGCAAGCGCTGGAAATTCTTACCGCCTTCCCGATCGAGGTCGAAGCTCGGACGAATCTCGCCAAAATCACCCCGAACTCGGTGCTCGGGATGACCGCCCTTGGCATCGAGCCCAAGGAGCCAGGAAAGTGCGAAGTGCTGGTGCGATTCCCCAAATGGGCCGAGCGATTGCCCGGCGCGGCTTCAATTCCGCCGCTCATCCGGGTGACACCGGATATTGCCGGTGACTAGACTAGATCGGCGTTAAAGTGCAGCCCAACATTCTCCCGACGCGCCTGGGCTTCCGTGATAATCAAGCGGGCCACCGTCAGCAGATTCCGCGCTTCCGCCGAGTAGGCGGAGAACCCTCCGGTGGGGGCACGCTCATACTCTTGCTCCAGCTGCGCAATACGGGTCAGGGCCTCACTCAGGCCGGCATCCGTGCGGAAGATTCCGGCGTGGTGACTCATGACTTTCTGGAGCGCATGTCGAATGCGGATTGCTTCGTTTTCAACCGCGCATCGAGTGGAGGAGGCGGGGATTTCCAGACTCTTCGGCACCTCGGGCTCCGACCGAACCGCCTCCGCCGCACTGACGGAAAAGACAATCGCTTCGAGCAATGAGTTACTGGCCAAACGATTGGCACCATGAACTCCGGTGCACGTTACTTCGCCACTGGCGTAAAGCCCAGGCACTTCGGTTCGCCCTTGGAGATCCGTGACGATTCCTCCGCAGTTGTAGTGCTGGGCAGGAACCACCGGGATCCATTCCTTCTCAATTTCAATCCCGAGTTCGCGTAGTCGTTGCCAGATCGTCGGAAACTCGTGTTGAAGGGCAGAGGCGTCGAGATGGGTTGCATCAAGATAAACACACCACGTGTCGAGACGGGTGATTTCCCGCTCGATGCTCCGCGCGACGACGTCCCGTGGAGCCAGCTCCAACCGTGAATCGTAGTCGTACATGAACCGTCGCCCCATGTGGTTTCGGAGCGTCGCTCCCGCCCCTCGCAGGGCTTCGGTGATCAAAAACCCCTTGTGTTGAGGGTGAGAGAGCGTGGTCGGGTGGAACTGCTGGAATTCCATGTGTCGGATTTCGATTCCTGCCGCTGCGGCCAAAGCGATCCCGTCTCCCGTAGCCACCCGGGGATTCGTGGTGTTTGCATAGACCTTGCCGCATCCTCCGGTGGCGATCATCGTCGCCTTGCCGAGAAAGTGCCGCGCACCCAGATCATTGACTTCGGCTTGAACTCCGACACAACGACCCTCGTGGATCAGAAGCTGGGTCGCGTAGCAGTTTTCGTAAATCTGGATATTTGGATGGGCCTGAACGGCTTGGCTGACCGCCCTCTCGATTTCCCATCCCGTCTTGTCGGCGTGGTGGACAATCCTGTGTCGGCTATGGCCTCCTTCTCGCCCTAAATCCAGATCATTCGAGCCAGTGAGATCGAACCTTGCCCCTTGCTCCCGAAGGAATTCAATCGCTTCGGGGGCATTTTGGACGAGGAATCGCACGGCTTCTTGGTCACACAAACCCGCGCCCGCCGTGAGAGTATCCGCCTCGTGAAGCTCCCAGCTGTCACTCTCTCCGACCGCTGCCGCGATGCCTCCCTGCGCCCAGTTGGTGTTGCTATCGGTGATCGTGGCCTTGGTGAGGACGGTCACGCTTCCGTGTTCGGCGGCTTTAAGGGCAAAGGTGAGCCCGGCAAGCCCTGTCCCGACGACCACGTAATCCGACCTTTGCGACTTCACCGCCCGAGTGTAGCCAATGAAGCCGGGGTTCCGTCAGGAAACGCCCCGAGGAGCCCCGACCGACCTCGAAAATCATCCATACTGATACAAGATGTCGGCTTCAGAATCGGTGAAACAGGTGCATCCCGCCGTGAAAGCATTTGTGCTCTTCCACCTGTTTGTCATCCTGTGCTGGTCGATTCCTGCGCCGAGTCCGGAAGCCCGGGAGCGCAAAGCCGAGGGCGTCAAAGTTGGCGGACTGCCCGGATTGCAAGAGGAGCTGCTTTTTGTCAACGATGAGTTTGTGAGGAGCCGCAATCTGCCGTTCTCCTACTACGCGAACGGAACCGGAACCTGGCAGTACTGGGACATGTTCGCCCCGAACCCTCTCAATGTCGATCGCTGGCACGACTTCGAAATAACGTTTGCTGATGGATCAACCGAGATCCTGCCCTACCCCCGGATCAAGCTCATGCCGATTCCGGAGAAGTATGTGAAAGAGCGCTACCGCAAATACACCGAGCGCCTTTTCAACGATGACTACCGCCATAAGTGGCCGTACACAGCCTATTGGGCCGCACGAAAGGCTCTCAAGGATCCCGCAAATCCCCCCGTGACCGTCAACTTTCGCACCCACGAAATTGCGATTCCGAAAATGGGGCTCCCGGTGCCAAAGGAGTACACCACCTACAGCATCTACACCGCCGCGATTGATCCAGACCGGTTGAACGCAGAGGTGAAGAAATGAAGTGGCTGAAAGAAGCCAACGAGGCGCTCTTTGGGTGGGGGTCGCCCGTCGCGATTGGCGTCTTCCGGATCCTGATCGGGTTCCTCAGCTTTGTCAACCTCATCTTGCTGCTCCCGGTGTTCAATTCGTTTTTCACCGAACCGGGGCTCTATCCTGCGTGGATGGCGGAGCGCTGGACACAAGGGTCACCTAGGCTGAATCTCTTGGCCGGAGTCACCGATCCAACGGTCACGACGGTGCTCTTCGCTCTCGTCGGGATCGCCTCCCTCCTCACGATGTTGGGGCTGTTCACGCGCGTTGCATCCATCGTTCTCTTCGTTGGCGTGGTGACCATCCACCATCGATCACCGGACGTACTCCACAGTGGCGACACGCTCCTTCGCCAGTGGCTGTTCATCCTCATGCTCGCTCCTGCTGGAGCAAGTCTCTCCCTCGATCGCCTCATTCGGGTGCGGAAGGGCTTGGAAGGAGCGGTGCCGCCACGGGTATCGCTTTGGCCCCAGCGCCTGATCCAAATCCAGCTGGCGATTGTGTATTTCACCACCGTGTGGCACAAGTGGTTCGGCGACACCTGGCGGGATGGAACGGCGTCGTACTACGCCTTTCACCTCCACGAGTTTGACCGGTTCCCCGTGCCCGCTTTTGTTCAGCAGCCCTGGTTCGTGATGGCCGCAACCTACGGCACCCTGATCATTGAGCTCGCCCTCGCGACGCTTGTCTTTGCCAAGCCCCTAAGAAAGTGGGTGCTTCTCAGCGGTATTTTTCTCCATGCCTACATCGAATATTCGATGAACATCCCGATGTTCGAGTGGGTGATTGTGGCCGGGTTTGTGAGCCACTACAGTGGGGGAGAGGTTTCCGCATGGGCGCACAAGCTGGCCGATCGGTTCCCGGGGCTTCGAGCACGTTTCTTCCCGATACCGGATTCGACGCCAGACCCGAAACAACCGTCCTCTGATCGGAGTGGAATAACACCGGAGGCTGCTCATGTCCCGTAAGATCCGATTCACCGACTTGCTTAAATTCAGCAAGCCGAAAACCATGCCCTATGGGGTCAGTAGCCGGTTTTACATTTCTGTGATGACGGGGCGAGCCCAGCTGCCTGCCCCCCAGGAATGGGTAAACCCGAAGGGAAGTGAGGGGTGCGTCGCTGGATTCGTGGTTCCCCTCAGCGGCGAAACCGATAAGTCCCGGCTCGCCCGGCCGATGGAGCGCGGATCTTACGCCTTAGCTTCGCCGGATCAGAAAACGGTTCTGAAGGTTCTTGTGCTCAGCAAAGAGGAGGCCGGGTTTCATCCGGAATCCTGTGTTGCGACTTCATGCATGAGCGAAGACCTCATCCAGCGCATCCGCTCTACCTGGATGCTCGTGCAGTTCACCTACCAAAGCTACGCGCCGGAGGTTCTTCCTGCGGTCGAGTTTCTTCATCAGGCGGCTGACCGACTCGCCGTGCTGACCGATGGGGCCATCGCGGATCCGATGAGCCGGCGCTATGTGCATCCGGGGAGCTTTGCTCCCGCATCGCTCGACTCGATGGTTCCTGTGGGGCAGCGGCGAGTCAGTGAAGGGGTCAACGTGTTCACAATGGGTCTCCAAAAGTTCGACCTCCCCGAAGTCGAACTCACGGTCGACGAGGATCGCGCCGCCCTCGCGGAGTGGTTCCTGAGCGGAGTGGTTGAGGGGATTCTCAAGGGCAAACCGTTGGAGTTAGGGCAGTTTATGGGGAACCCGAAGAGACCTCTGCAAATCGCCGCTGGTGGCCTGGATCGAGGGTTCTGGGAAGGCACTCCGGCCTTTGAATTGATCCCGCCGCCGGGCCAAACGGTCTCCGAGGCGATTCAGGCGTTCCATGATCTTCACCATGTTCGATAAATCTGCCGCGTTTGCTGCGATTCTGGATCAGGTTCGCCTCTCAGATCGCTCGGGTCGAGAACTTCGTCAAGAAGCGATGGAAGCACTCGACACCTTGCCGACCTACGACTGGAGCGGCATCTATCGCCTCGAAGGTGAGACCTTGCACCTGGACGCCTATGTCGGCGCGCACACCGACCACACCGCTATCCCAGTAGGAGTTGGCGTGTGCGGCACAGCCGTCGCGGAAGACGCAAACCAAGTCATCGACGACGTCCGCGAACTGACGAACTATCTCGCGTGCAGCCTTCACACTCGCAGCGAGATCGTCGTGCTCATCCGCCAGAACGACAAGGTTCTCGGGCAGATTGATATCGATGGCCACCAAGTAGGAGCCTTCGACGCAACCGACGAAGAATTCCTCACCGAGTTGGGTGAACTCCTCGCGAGTCGCTGGGATTAACGCAGGGCGATTGCGAGCACTTCGCGCACCTCGCTGACAAACGTAATCGACAAATCTTCGCGAACGTTTGCCGGCAGGTCGTCGAGATCGTGCTCGTTCTCCTGAGGCAGCAGAATCGTCCGAATCCCCGCGCGATGGGCGGCAAGAACCTTTTCCCGAATCCCTCCGACGGGGAGAACCTTGCCGCGTAGCGTGACCTCGCCCGTCATCGCCAGGTCGCTCCGAATGGGACGCTGGCTGAACGCGCTCGCGAGCGCGGTGACCAGGGTCACGCCCGCGCTCGGCCCGTCTTTCGGTACTGCGCCCTCGGGGACGTGGATGTGCACATCAAACCGAAACTCACGGTCGGCGAGATCCTTCTGATTGGCGCGCACGTAGCTCATCGCTGCGTAGGCCGACTCCTTCATCACGTCGCCGAGAGATCCAGTCAGGCGAATCTGAGGCTGGTCGCCAAACGGTTCGGTGAGAAAGGCCTCGATCGTCACAATGTCTCCGCCGTACTCGCTGTAGACCATGCCGGTGGCGATACCGATTTCGTCCGATTTGCCCTTTGATCCGTACCGGAACTTGGCTCGGCCGAGATACGTGACGAGATTTTGAGGATCAACCTTGCTCCCCTTCGAGGTTCCTTCGGCAATATACCGCGCGGTCTTGCGGCAGAGCGTGGCGATCTCCCGTTCGAGGGAGCGCACGCCTGCTTCGCGGGTGTATTCGCGAACCACCACCTCGAAAGCCGGCTTGCTTACCTTCAGCTGACTCGCCTTCAGGCCGTGCTCTCCCAACTGTTTGGGAAGAAGATACGTTTGGGCGATTTCGAGCTTCTCCTGTTCGGTGTAGCTCGGGAATCGAATGATCTCCATGCGATCGCGGAGCGCGGGAGGAATGTTCTCCAAGAGGTTTGCCGTCGCGATGAACATCACGGCGCTCAAATCGACCGGCATTTCGATGTAGTGGTCGCTGAAATTACTGTTCTGCGCTGGGTCAAGTGCCTCAAGCAGTGCGCTCGTTGGGTCACCGCGAAGATCGCTTGTCATCTTGTCGATCTCATCAAGCATGAAAACCGGATTCCGGCTCCCGCACTGCTTGAGACCCTGGATCAACCGACCCGGCATCGAGCCGATGTAGGTGCGCCGGTGACCTCGAATCTCGGCCTCATCGCGCACGCCGCCCAGACTGATCCGGTGGAAGGATCGTCCCAGCGACTCGGCAATGCTCCGACCAATCGACGTTTTGCCGACCCCCGGGGGGCCGACGAAGCAGAGAATAGGGCCGCGGAGACTGTGCGAAACCTGCCGGACAGCAAGAAAATCAAGGATGCGGTCTTTCACCTTCTCGAGACCATAGTGGTCTCGGTCGAGGATCGTCGCCGCGTGGCTCACATCAATCTTGTCATCGGTCAGGGTGCTCCAGGGCAAAGCGATGAGCCAGTCAAGATAGTTCCGAATCACCATGCCCTCAGGGGATGATCCGGGGGCACGCTCTAAGCGCTTCAGCTCTTGCATAGCCCGGGCGAGGTTCTCCTCGCTCATCCCGGTCGCCTCGAGCTTTCGGCGGTATTCCTCGCCTTCTTCGCTCAGAACATCGTCGCCTCCCAGCTCTTGCTGGATGGCCTTGATCTGCTCACGAAGGTAGTACTCCCGCTGAGTTTGCCCGAGCTCCTTTTCGACCTTCGTGCGAAGGCTTGCCTGAAGCTCAAGAACCTGCAACTCGCGGCTCAGGATCACGGCAAGCTCGGTGAGTCGCTTCTCCGGATCCAGGAGTTCCAGCATCGACTGCTTCGACGCGGTCGCCCCAGGCAGGTGATGGGCGATGAGATCGGCCAAAGCCCCGGGAAACTCGACCGTTCCGAGCGTTTCGATCACCTCGGGCGGCACTTGTAATCCCAAGTTCGTCGCTTGATGGAAGAGTGAAATCACCTCCCGTCGATGAGCTTCGAGGGCGTTCTTTTTGTGGGCGACATCGACGAGCAGCTTGAACTCAGCGTGGTAGCAGCCTTGAACCTGTCGAAACTTCTCGACGCGACAACGATGAAGTCCGCGCAGAACCACCCGCATCGTGCCATCGGGGAGGGGAAGAACATGGAGAATCTCGCTGAGGGTGCCGACGCGGTACATGTCGTCGGCGCGGGGCTCTTCGACACTCGGGTCAATCTGGCCGACGACCAGGGCCTCGCGTTGTGAGCCCATGGCGACCTGAAGGGCATTGACCGACATCTCGCGACCAACCAGCAGAGTTTGGATCACGCCGGGAAAATGGATGGTGTCCCGCAATGGCAGAACGGGTGCCCACAAAGCATCAAGGTCGTCTTTTTTTCTCGGCATCCGGCTAGTCCTGGCTGAACCTTACCGCACTCAACCCTCTTCCGGCTCTGGTGAGATTCTCGGAAAAAGTGGTTCGGCCTGTTCCCGGAGCTTCATGACGTCTCGGAAAGCGTGTTCCGCCTCAAAGACTTCCTTGTAAATGCGATCGGCGAGGTCGAAAACTTCGAGGAGAACACTGAGACGGAGCCGCAAGGCCCGGGCCTCCGGGGTGGCATCGGATTCTGGGACAAGTTCCAGGCAGTCGCGAATCGCGAGAACCGTGGGGTCAATCTCCCGACGCTTGCGCTCCTTCACCACCCGAGCAAACATATCGAGCACGTCGTCCCCGGCATGATAGAGGTCTTTCCGATCTCCGGGCTCGCGGGTTCGTGTGACGATCCCCCAGTCGACGAGATCTCGCAAGTTCATGCTCGCATTCCCCCGACTGATGTGCAGCCGTTCAATGATTTCGTCCATCGTCAGGGCATGGCCGGTAGCGAGCAGGAGCGCATGGATCTGGGCCATTGTGCGATTGATCCCCCAGCTGGAGCTCATCCGCCCCCATTCCAGCACGAAGCGATCTTGCGCAAGCTGGGTTTCTTGACTCACCTTGTTGGGCACGCTGCTATCCGCCACGAATGTCAGTCTAGCCGAAGGTCGCGGGAGGACGGAAGCAGTTTTACCAGGATTCTCAAACTTTGCCCTGACCCCCTACATGTAGGTTCGATTGGGCCAATGATAAGGTTATCAGGAGAGCAGAGTAGATCGATGTCCAAGATCAGCGCCCAGGACTTCATTGGTACGCGTGCGCGCTTTCAGCGTCTGCGGGATGCCAAGTTTTTCCATGGCTGGATCACGGGCTTCTTCGGGAACTCCGTCGAGGTCTCGACATCGACAGATGCCCCGGTCAAGATCGGCGATGAGTTCCGCTTTGAAGGATACGGCCACCACATCTCGGTGGTCTTCAACGGTCGGCTCGAAGAAGTAGGCGAGCTTGACATCATGTCCGACGGCATCGTGACCGCGATTGCCGGCTCGAACGCACGTGTTCTTGAGGCGAAGCGAATTGCCCTCAAACTGACGGTCGTCTCACCGGTTCGGTTCTCGGCGAGCAATGAATCCGTGCGCCTGAAAACCGACGACATCTTCACCAAGGTCAAGGTGGGGATTCACGAGCTCGACGCGTTCACCGTCGATGTCTCCCCGAACGGCGTCGGAATCGTGTTGAAGCACCCGCTGAACCCGGACGACTGCATTGTCGTCACGGTGGAGACCCCAGTCGGGGTTGTGTCGGGAATGGCGAGCGTACGCTACTGCCGCCCTGACATCGACCGAGACGGCTTCTACCGCGTCGGATTGATGTTCATCGACCTCGGCCGAGTCGAGCGACCGCGCTGGGAGCGATTCCTCAAGAACGCTCACTGAGAGCGAAATCTAGCCCCCGCCGAGTCGTCGGCCTTCTTCGGCGTTCTTGTCGATGAATTCGCGCCAGTTGTCCGGCACATCCGTGTCGACGAAGATCGCGGAAACGGGGCACTCGGGCTCGCAGAGGCCACAGTCAATGCACTCATCCGGATTGATGAACACCATGTCGTCTCCTTCGTAGATGCAATCCACCGGACAGACGGTCATGCAAGACTTGTCTTTGACTCCGATACAGGGCTCCGTGACAACGTAGGGCATAGCGTTTCTTTCTCTCCGCGCAGAGTGATCCGCGCACGTTTTATTATGCGCGGACCGACTTCTGATTCGCTGGGGGTCAAGGCGTGGTCTTGGCCGCGCGATCGTTGATCATCTGACCGATCCAAGAGGCGACGGAGCCGTTGATCTTGGTTCCCTTTCGCATCGAGGTGTAAGCCGGGTGGGCGTACATAGCGGCATGGAGCAGGAAGTATGCCTGCTCGTGTGAATCGATCGAAGCTCCGCGCGGGCTGACCCGCTGCAGAATCGTGGCTACCGGCTGGATCAGCTTTTCGTCGACCGTGTCTCGCACCATGGTCAAATTGGCTTGATCTTTCAGATCGCGCATATCGCGCAGGATTTGGAGGAAATCGAACCGGGCATCCCGGAGCAGGGCTTGAACCACCCCATGAATATCTCGTTGCTCTGCGATCTCTTTGCCCGCCGCTCCGATGGCGTGAACCGCCCACTCCACATAGAGCCCTTCCTTGTCTCCAAAGTGGTGGTAGAGCGAGGGGGCCTTGAGTCCGCTGAGTTCGAGTATCTGCGCGACACTGACGGCCTGATAACCCGATTGGGCAAACAGAACCGCCGCCGCTTCCAGGAGTCTTTTTCGGCCAGTGCGAGCCGTCGAGGCGTCACGTGTTTTCACAATTGTCCAAACGAGGCAGGAAGGGTGAAAGTGCCCTAAAAAGTGTAGATTGTCCTATACGAGCTAGGACTCTGCAGGTTCAAGGTGGGCCAATGGGTCGGGGACTGTGATTGGATTTCGATGAAAGGTGTGGCACAATTCATGTATCTCCGCAAATCGGAGTAGGAAAACTGATGGCGATTTCACTCACCGAGCGAGCATCTTGCGAACTGAAGGAACTGATGGTCAGTCAGCAGAAGCCCGAATCTGCTTTGCGAGTCTGGGTATCCGGTGGCGGATGCTCGGGTCTGACCTATGGCATGGCTCTGGACGACGGTCAACCCGAAGAAGGCGACAACGTGTTCAGCATGGATGGGGTGAAGATCTTCATCGACAACCTGAGCCTGCAATACATGGAAGGCTCGGTCGTGGACTATGTCGACGACATGATGGGTGGCGGATTCAAGATCGAGAACCCGAATGCCACTGGCTCCTGCGGATGCGGCTCTTCCTTCAAGACGGAAGAAGGCCAAGCGGCCGGCGGCGGATGCGGCAGCTGCGGCTGCAGCCGATAATCCATCGGCACACACGTCAAAAAGCCCTCTGAGCGTACTCAGAGGGCTTTTGTCGTAGATCAGTCCGCGAAGATCCGCGCAGCGCGATCAACCAGTCAAGAGTTCGCCTTGGGCTTTGAAAACTTGATGGACGTACTCGACCCACTCAATCCGCTCCATCGCGGTGGCAGGAGTGAGTCGGAAGCCAGTGGAGAAGAGATCGGTCTCTTCGATCGGCTTCGAGTGCATCGACTCGGCGTGGATGATGATCGGGGTGCTCGTGCCTCGACCAATCTCGAGGGTGTACTTCGATTCATCTTTAAAGGGGGCTCGAGATCGAAGCTGGAGGCCTCCCAAGCTGATGTCCACAATCACGCTTCGGGTGGAGGTTGATTCGCCTTCCCCGGTCACGATGGCATAATCCATCAACTCGAAGCGAGCGTGCTTTCGTCGGTCGTTGAAGCTATGTTCCGAATTCATTGCGGATCCTACGGAGGTGTGCTGACACCTTTGTTCCTTATCACTATCGGTCGAAATCTGTAATTTCTCTAGGTTTTATGCCGCTTTCCATGGTTCTTGCACCACGGTTTGCGGAATGATGCCGCGCTCGTGGATAACCTGGCAGAAGACGGCGAAGAGGTGAGCATCAATCTCGCCGCGCTCCGCGACTCCGTTCATCGTCTCCAAGACCGTCTCCAGAGCGAGTCCAGATCGGTAAGCACGGGTGGAGGTCATGGCGTCGAAAATGTCGGCGATTGCGGAAATCCGCACGAGGAGCGGAATCTCGTCCGCTTTGAGGCCGTCCGGATACCCTCGGCCGTCGAGTCGCTCGTGGTGCCAGCGCACAATCGGAAGACATTCCTTAAACAAGCCGATGTTGCCAATGATGTTCACGCCATAAACCGGGTGCCGACGGATGATTTCAAACTCCTCATCGGTGAGCCGATCGGGCTTGGTGAGAATCGCGTCGGGGATACCGATCTTGCCCACGTCGTGCACTAGCGTCCCGAGTTCAAGGATTCGAAGCTCGTAGGGGCCAAGGCCAATGGCTTGACCCAGCCAAACGCTGTACTGCATCACACGTTCGGAGTGACCCGCAGTGTACGGATCCTTCGCTTCAACCGCTTTCACGAGGGCGCGCACAACGCTCTCCAAGTTCCTTTCGAGTTCCGAAAGCGCGTCGCTGAGGAGCTTGTTCTTGTGCTCGACTTCATCGTAGGCGCTTTGCATCGCCAGGCGAGCCTGGATCGTGGCTGTGACATCGAGCGTGAAGGCAAGGATCGACTCGCAGACTCCTGCCTGATTGTAAACCGGAACGCCCCGGCTTTCCATATGCCTGATCGAACCATCTTGCGCTTGCAGTCGGTACTGAACCTGGAATGGCTTTGCTTCCGCCGATGCCTGGGCGAACAATCGACCGACTTCATCGCGGTCTTCTGTGTGAATCGCATTGATCAGCGCACGGCTTCGATCCTGGTCGGTGATGCCTTGTGACTGGGTCGCGGTGGGGTTCAAGTTGATCTGTCGGTACCACTCATCATTCCCGAAGGAGCAGAGGCCATTTTCGATGACAAAGAGACCAACCGGAAGGTGCTGAATGACGCTGGCGTACCGGCTCTCCGTCTCGGTGTGTTGCTTGGTGATCAGCTCCAAGCGCCGGTTCTGATCTCCGGTGTGACGAATCAGGAGCACGGAGATGAAGGCGACCAACAGGGTTACCGCCGGGAGTCGCCACGAATAGGCGGTGGTCTCCTCGACTTCTTTGGAAACGGATTCGAGAGCTTTTCGGTGGGTTTCCGCCAAAGAGGCCGATTCGCTCGCCAGCTGCTCGCTTGCCTTCGCCCCGTTTTCGATCGTCTGGCTCTGATCGACCAGATCGCCGAGGCGTCCCAAGCTTGCGGCTTCTAGGGTCTGTTTGAGATCGCGAATTTGAGTTTCCTCAAGTGCCTGACCGGCGTTGGAGCTACTCAAAAACTGGTTCAGCTGATCCAGGGCTTCGCCTGATTTGACCAAATTGTAGTGATGACTTTCGAGCTTCGCGTGTCTGGCCTGATCCATTGCGGCATCCACGCCCACGCCCAGTCCGATAAACACGAGCAACGCCTGGGCAATGTGCATGCGCCAGGCATTCCGGTTCCAGAATCCCCGCTCCACCTTAGCCGCGCGCCCGAGTAGTCCGCTCAAGACCCAAGCTATCGCCAGGGAGACGATCGCAATGATGGCGAGCGCCTTCTGGAGCGTTTGCATCATCGGTTCGCGCAAGGCGTGGAGCTTCTCGAGAGACTGATCCACTCCGAGAACCGCGACAACCTCGCCGGACTCCGACCGGATCGGTGCGTAGGCGCTCAGCCAGGTTCCCCAGCGATCCGTGTGCTCCTCGGTCGCCGAGACGTCGAGTGTCCCTGAGTAAGCCTCGATGGCTCCTTGGGGAACGTCTGATAAGGGGTCAAGCAGGCGGCCTTTGCGATTCTTTTCGCTGGAGGCGGAAACCGTGTTGAGGAAGTAGTAGACCCCCTTTTCTTCCCGGAGCGTGTAGATGTGCTCAATCCCCGTTGTGCTTCGGAGGAGATTCGTCAGTTGGGTCTGTTGTGACTCGTACTCCGTTCCTGAGTCATCCGTCGGCGTCTGGAGCTTCTCAAGATTCTGAAACTCGATTTGCTGAGCGGCAAGTTGCGCTGACTGCAGTATGTGCTGCTTTTCCGCCCCAATTCTCTCTTGTGCTGCCGAGTCGAAGACGAGCCACGCGGCGGCACTCCCTGCAATGAGCAGCGAGAAAAAGGTGATCGAAAAAATCACCCATCGAGCGAGAGGCTGAATTTGTCCAGTCATGAGAGCGGAAGAATCCACTCTGAATGGTTGGCATCCTGGTAGGAATGCTGGAGGTCTGGGAACCTGGAAACCTCAAGAAAAATCCCCGGAGTGATTCACTCCGGGGATCGCGGGACGGGGATGATTCGGCGGTTACTTATTCTTCGCCGAGAGAATCAGCACGTGGCCCGTGTTGGCGTCGTACTGGATGTCGAGCTTCAGGGCTTGACCGAGGAAGCTCATCGGAACGACGCTTCGACCCTTCTCCAGGAAGGCGGCGCGCTCCATCAGGAGGACAGTTCCATCGACCTTAGCCGACGAGTCGCCGATCTTGAACCAGATCACCGCGTCGTCGGAAACGCCTTCGACCGTCTTGCTGGCGTGATCCCATTTCACCTTACCGCCATAGGCCTCGAAGAGGTGGCGGAACGGGCTGAGGGGGACGCCATCTTCAACGCGCGGGGCGACGTCAAAGTTGACCTTCTGACCTTCCAGATAGATATCGAACTGATCGACATCGCTCAGTCGAGTGCCAAAGTTGATGGCAATCGGCTTCAGCTTTGCCGGGCTCGCGAGCGCCACGACGTCCGTTTTTGGCGGAACAACTTCCGGCTTCGTCGGAGTCGACGGCTTGATGTCGATGACGCTGTCCGTCTTCGGCTTGGAGTTCGGCTTCACCGGCTCTGCAGGCTTGCTTGCCGGAGCGGCGGTTCCCGTGTTCGCATTCGACTTCGTGCCATCGGCCTTCGTCACGGCGGGAAGGATCGGAGCCTTCACCGGCTTGGCTTCGGGCTTTGCGATCGGCTTGCTTTCGGGCTTCACCGCCGGCTTGGCTTCTGGCTTGGCCGCGGGCTTGCTTTCCGGCTTCGCGACTGGCTTAGCTTCGGGCTTGCTTTCCGGCTTAGCTTGCGGCTTGATCGGGGCAATTTCTTGTCGCTTGGTGCGACCGCCCGGGTTGTTGACGAAGAGGCGAACCTTTTCTGTCTTGAAAGTGGCGTTGGAATCATCCACGACCCATGCTTGGACTTCGTGCCAGCCGTTCTCGACCGAGGTGGTGTCCCATCGGTAGGTGTAGGGCGGGAAGTTCTTGAGAACCTTAAAATCGTCGTTGACAAAGAAGCTGACGAAGACGTTTTTCAGTTCCGCTCGGAAACCAACCTTGATCTCGACCATGCCTTGCGTAGTGTCGTTCGATCGCAGGTTGCTGATGAAGACCGGCCCGTTGCCCGCACGGTCGATGTTGATCGTGGTCGTTTGCTTGCCCACGAGCTTACCGTTGCGGTCATAGAGTCGGATTTCGACCTTGTTGGTGCCTTCTTCGAGAGCAGCCACATCGACGGTGAAGTTCGTTTCACCGGATCGAAGATCAGCGCTCACTTCCTTGGAGGCAACGCTTTGGCCGTTGATCACCATCTCAACGAGGGCAGCGTTCGCACCATCGTAGCGAACCGTAAGGGTCTTGTTGTTGGCGGCGCGGTCCACGAGGACCGTCGCGTCCACCAATCCAGCGGAGGCGACCATGCTCGCGAGGGCCATCCCAGCGCAGAGCAGCAGTCGTGTTTTGAATTTCTTCATCCCAGATTCCCGTGTAGGGCCGAAATGCAGACGCACAAGCACCCACATACAGCTTTGTTCATTGTGCCACCTTGGTCCGTGGCTGTCAAGGGTTTCGGAGCATGTCGCGGGAATCCGGTCCCCAAAACGTTAGGAATTTTGAAGATTTAATGGAAAAAGAACAGAAGAGAAGCTCAACTTATCCCGGTTCTCCCTCGTCTGGAGGGTGACGCGGTGCCTGTGCATCGCTCCGAAACGTTCGTCATGCGACACCACTTCCCCGACATCGTGACCCAGCAACTTCCTCACGCCACGTGGCGCACTGATGGGGACGTGATCCACATGCAGTCACAGGTTTGGCAAGGGCAGCCCTGGAATCATGCGATCCGCGTCGTCAAGCCGAGCTGGACTTCCGCCGCTCACGTCTGCTACCTCGAAGTCACGGGAACCGATGCCGGAACACCGGACGCCGAGTACGCTCGCGCCCTCGCCGAAGCAAGCGGAGCCACCGTCGCCTTCCTCTTTGATATCCCGAATCAGCCTCTGTGGAACATGACGGAAGATGACCTGATTGCCCATACCTTCGAGGAGTACATCGCCAGTGGAGACCCCGAGTGGCCGCTGCTCGTGCCGATGGTGCGCAGCGTCATCGCCGCGATTGATACCCTTGTCGAGTGGAGCGTTGGCCGATTCACGACTTTTGTCATCGGGGGAGCCAGCAAACGTGGCTGGACGAGTTGGCTGACCGCGACCCTTCAAGATAATCGCGTCAAAGGAATTGTCCCGCTGGTGTTCGATAACCTGAACATGAATGTTCAGATGCGTCGTCAGCAGGAATTGTGGGGCGAGCACAGTCCGATGATCCAGGATTACACTCGGCGTCGCCTGACCGAACTTGCCCAGGAGCCGAGCGGGGAGGGTCTGGTAAGCCTGGTCGATCCGTTCACGAACATCAGCGAGATCCGGTGCCCTGTCCTCACCGTGAACGGCTCGAATGACCCCTACTGGGCGGTTGATGCGCTGAAGCACTACTACCAACGCCTCCCGGCAGGTTCGGCTTGCCAAGTGGTGCCCAACATGGGTCACTCGATCGGTGAGTGGGATTACCGGCTGAGCACGGTGGGTGCGTTTATCCGTCGATGCGCAGGGGCCGAGATGTTCCCGCGCGTTCGGTTCGACTGGGGGCAAAGCTCCGCGCACCTGGAGATTCAAGCCGAGAGCGACTTGCGTCCGACCAAGTTCCGCGTTTGGGGGGCGGTGAGCGAGAACAACTGGTTCGCCGAGAGCGAGTTTTTCGTCGACATCCTGCCTGGCCCAGAGGTGCGGGTCCCCGCGAGGGGGAACTACTCCCAAGCGATCTTCATGGAACTGGAATATGCCGGGGAACACGGCCCGATCCGCGTGACCAGCCCCGCGCTGATCTTGCCCCGCACGGAGTAATCGCTCTCACGATTCGCGCAGAGTTTGGCGTTCCATCAGGCGCCGAATCGCCTCATCACGGTTGCAGTGTCCGTGCATGAACTCGTGGAGCACTTGCATGAGGGGTACGTTGACCCCATGCTTGTGGGCGAGCCGGAGCGCAACTTCGCAGGTTGGGACACCCTCCGCGACTTGTCCGAGCGCGTTCACCGCTTCCTCAAGGGAGCGCCCCTCGCCGAGAGCGAACCCCACCCGGTAGTTTCGAGAAAGTTTGCTACTTGCCGTGGCGAAGAGGTCTCCCACCCCGCTGAGGCCAAGGAACGTTTCCATCCGAGCCCCCAGGGCTAGCCCGAGGCGGGACATTTCGGCGAGACCGCGTGAGAGGAACGCCCCCTTGGTGTTGTCGCCGAACCCTAGCCCATCGTTGATCCCCGCCCCGATGGCGTACACGTTTTTGAGGGCCCCCGCCAGCTCGACCCCCCGCAGATCATCGCTGATGTAGACCCGGAAGGAGAGACCATTCAAGGCCTCGCGGATCATCAGAGCGGCGTCCTCCGTATAGGAAGCTGCGACGGCAGCGGTGGGAATCCCTCGCGCAACTTCGACGGCGAGGTTCGGCCCCGAGATCGCTACGATTTCCGCCGTCGGGTGCATCGCCTCGGCCAGATCGCTCAGTACAACCCCGGTTTCTGGGTCGAGACCTTTGCTTGCGAGGCAGATCACGCCGGGTTCGATGGTGCGCAGAGCCTCGCCGACGAATGCGGAAGGTACGGCGATGAGAGTGAAATCCGGGTCATCGTTGAGGGGGGCCGGGAGAACGGTGATTCCGTCGGAAAAGGGGCATCCGGGGAGATACTGGCGGTTCTCCCGGTCGCGGCGCAGGGCGTCGCAGTGGTCGTCGGTGTGCGCGACAAGATCGACAGAATGTCCGTTCCGAGCGAGAAGCAAAGCCAGAGCCGTCCCCCAACTCCCCGCACCCACAACGCATACCTTCATGGCCGTGAGAACTCTACCCAATCGGGTGAAGCCAACTTGACTTTTCGTTGAGGTTCGAGATATTTGGTCGAAGGCTCAATTGGTTTATCTCTCCCTTAACAACAGCCAAGTCGGAACACTGTTACACTTACTTTGTCATGAAAAAGTTCCTTACTATTTCGGTGTTTCTGGCGATAGCGAACATGGTGGTCTATTCTCACAATCTAGTCGGCGGTGATGTTCAATTGATCCACCAGGAGCCAAAGGGGTGCGTTGCCAGCGATGCTTTGGAGAACCGTGCCTATATTCTTGGAGTGACACCCGTGAGTGCTTCGGACTGTCAGAATGCATGGTGTGAGGAGGACTACCAGAGTTGGCAATACTATTGTGTAAAGTGGTCAGGGAACGAGTGTGGCAGCGGATGGAACTGGGGTGATGACAACTTTCGTAAGAAGAGAATCATCACTTATTGGAAGGGTTGTGATGGGCCTCAAAGGAATAGGGTGTCATGTCAGGGATGGATCGATGATGGTTGCTGCTCTACACACCAGGGCAATTCCGCTCCAAATCAATGCTACAGCGACGAGGGATTTCCTGAATGCGGGTCGCAAAATTGAGCGAGGCCTCGGGCAAGTGCTTGTTCGCCGGAGCAGCAGTCGCATTGCTTCTGACCCTTGCAAGTGACTTTGTTCCGAGAGTTATACATGGGTCGCCACTCAGATGGAGTGGCGACTACTTAATAGATTTTGGAATTGTGCTCGCAATCGCAGTTCTCGCTTTCCTCTGTTGCTTTCGATTCCTCGGTGTTTCAGCTATGATCCTTATGATCGTAGCATGGTTCGCTGCTTTGGTCGTACAGGTATTTGCGGGCTATCTTGACCAGGAAGTTCCTGGAAAGCATGTGCTCATCAATATCTTCAGACTCCTTACAGGCGTGTTGCTTCCCGCCTTAGTCGGCGCATCTACAGCGCTCGTCACCTCCCGGAACTCAGGAAGTGCAGCCCCACCCTATCGAAGCAAGCGTCAGGGACTAACATTGATTGAACTCCTGGTATCGGTGTCAATAGTCGTACTCCTCGTAGCTCTAGTACTCGGAGTGCTAGCTTCTGCAAAAACTGAAGCAAAGTTCACTGAATTGGGCGTTAAAGCTCAGCAGATCAATACAGCTCTTGCACTCTATGCCCAGACAAATGACGATAAGTATCCGAGACTAGGCTTCGATGACCTGGTTGCGGGCGGCTTAATCGCGGGGTCGCAGCTTGTTGACAGCTCTGATCCTTTCGAACGTGGGTTTGGTGGTCAGGAGGTTTGGTGCCGCAAAAAACCTCGATCTGATGTAGTCCGGCAGTCCTTCGAATCTCCCGTTTTGCACAGGGATATGAGCAAGAGCAAAGCCTATCTGGAAGAATTGGGCGGCAACTTCGGACTGGTGGCCTTGAGAACTCAAGGCAGGAAAGACTCGTCGACTTTCCCCGAGTGCGGAGTATCGATGGCTTACTCTGGTCGAATGCTTCGCGTAACGCTTGAAGGCTCGCTCTTGAGAAGAAATCTTATCTTTGATCCTGTTGGCACTGGACTAAACTTCTGTCCGTGGGATCTTTTTACTGATGTTCGCGAGACTTGCTCGTACAGGATCAGGTAGTCGTTTCTCCACGAGTCGGGTTCAAAACCCGACTCGTGGAACTATTCCTCAGGTGCCTTCGGTCCAGGAGTTGAGGTACTTGTCCTGCTCCGGGGTGAGGATGTCGATGGAGATGCCCATGGCTGCCAGCTTGAGGCGGGCGACTTCCTTATCAATCGCATCCGGGACGCTGATGCAGTCCTTCGGCAGATTCGCCGCGTTGCGCACCATGAACTCGGCGCAGAGGGCTTGGTTGGCAAAGCTCATATCCATGACGCTTGCCGGGTGGCCTTCCGCGCTGGCGAGGTTGATCAATCGACCATCGCCGAGCAGATAAACCTTCTTGCCATTCACGACGAACTCCTCAACATACTGACGAACTTCGCGTCGGGCCGAGCTCAGGGCATCGAGTTGCGGAATGTTGATCTCCACGTTAAAGTGGCCGCTGTTGCAGATGATCGCACCATCCTTCATCTTCGTGAAGTGGCGGTCGTCGAGGACATCCTTGCAACCGGTGACGGTGATGAAGATGTCGGTGATCGGCGCGGCTTCTTCCATCGTCATCACGCGGAATCCGTCCATGACCGCTTCAATCGCCTTGGTTGGGTCGATTTCGGTGACGATGACGTTCGCGCCCATGCCCTTGGCTCGCATCGCGACACCGCGTCCGCACCAGCCGTAGCCCGCAACGACCACGTTCTTGCCCGCGAGCAGCACGTTGGTCGCGCGGAGAATGCCGTCGAGCGTGCTTTGCCCGGTGCCGTAGCGGTTGTCAAACAGGTGCTTGGTGTCGGCATCGTTCACAGCGATGATCGGATAGGCGAGAACACCATCTTTCGCCATCGCCTTCAGGCGGATGACACCCGTGGTGGTCTCTTCCGTGCCGCCAATGATCGTGTCGATCAGGTTCTTGCGCTCTTGGTGGATGATGCCTACGGTGTCCGCGCCATCATCCATCGTCAGAGTCGGCCTGATGTCGAGCGCCTGGTTGATGTGATTGTAGTAAGTCTCGTGGTCTTCGCCCTTGATGCAGTACGCCTGGACGTTGTAGAACTCGACGAGGGCAGCCGCGACATCATCTTGGGTGCTGAGCGGATTGCTCGCGCAAATCGCGACCTCAGCGCCACCGGCGACCAGAGTGCGAAGCAGGTTCGCGGTCTCGGTGGTGACGTGCAGGCACGCGGTCACGCGCTGTCCGGCGAGGGGTTTTTCCTTTTCAAATCGTTCGCGGATGAGCCGGAGTACCGGCATGTCTTTCTCGGCCCATTCGATGCGGCTCCGCCCGGCTTCGGCCAGGGCAGGATTCGCGATGTGGCTTGGGAGTGTCGCCATGCTGGAAATTATGGCGGGGAAGGCCGATATGTCTCAGGCCCGAAGCAGTGGATTTGAGCACAACAGTCCGGGACTCCTCATCCTGCGCGGCGCCCGGCCCATAGGCCAACCCCTCGAGCTTTGAACCCAGACCAGGCAGAGACGCAAGGCAAGCATCAAAGCTCTCATACCCTGGGCGGCGGCGAGAACCGATCTGTACGCCCCCTAACAACACACTCAGTCGACGTCGCGGAGCGCTTCTTCGAGCCGTTCCGTCGGGAGCCCGATGACTGTGCTGACGAAACCTTCGACTTGAATGATGAACGGCCGCGCCCCACCCTGAAGTCCGTACGCCCCAGCCTTGTCCATTGGCTCGCCAGTGGCGATGTAGGCTCGAATTTGCTCGTCGGACATCTTGGCGAAAGTCACTTTGCTCTCATCGGTGAAGCTGGAAAATCCCTTCGGCCACTTGATGCAAATTCCTGTGATGACGGTGTGGGTTCGCCCGCTGAGAATGCTGAGCATCCGAAAAGCGTCGTCCTCATCGGCAGGCTTGGCGAGTTGAACCCACGGGTCGCCGTCCTGATAGGCAACAACGGTATCGCCGCCAATCACCAGCGAATCCGGATGAGCCTCGAAAACCGCAAGGGCTTTTTCGCGGGCGAGCTTACGCGCGGTGATCCAGGGATCGGAGTCGGTGAGGCCATCTTCGTCCACATCCGCCGGGATCACGCGGAACTCCGGGATCAGGGGCTTCAGTAAGTCACTCCGCCGGGGCGAGGCACTGGCAAGAATCACAGGATAAGGAAGCGGACGCACGGCTCTATTCTGATCGCCACAGAAGTCCGGCTCGGGACAGGGGAAATCCTACGATCTTCTTGATCCACCGGATACAATGCCGATGTGCGTGTCCCCTTTATTGATCTCACCGCTCAGTACAACGAAGTCAAAGCGGAAACCGACGCGAGCGTGGCGGAAATCCTCTCCTCCGGTGCCTATGTTCTGGGCAAGTACAACAAGAAACTTGAGGAAGACATTGCCGCGCGGCACGGCGTGAAGCACGCGATCTGTGTCAACAGCGGCACCGATGCCTTGCGCATCCTGATGCAAGCGGCGGATATCCAGCCGGGTGATGAGGTCATCACGACCGCATTCACCTTCGTAGCGACCGCCGAAACGGTGGCTCAGCTTGGCGCGGTTCCTGTGTTCGTGGACATCGATCCGGCAACGATGTGCATCGACGTGAATGCGATTGAAGCGGCGATCACCCCGAAGACTCGGGCGATCCTGCCCGTTCACCTGTTTGGTCAGCTCTGCGATGTCAAGGCGCTGATGGCTCTGGCCGAAAAGCACAATCTGATCTTGTTCGAGGACTCGGCTCAGGTGATTTATGGTCACCACGATGGGGTTTACACCGGAAACTGGGGCATCGGAGCCGGAATCAGCTTCTACGTGACGAAGAACCTCGGCGCGGCTGGCGATGGCGGGATGATTCTCACCAACGACTCCGAAATTGACCGACGGTCGCGCTCGATCCGCATTCACGGCATGGGCCGCGAGCGCTACTACTACGACGAACTCGGCTACACCAGCCGACTCGCCGAACTCCAGGCTGCGATTCTGTGCGCCAAGCTTCCAAGGCTCGACGACTGGAACGAGAACCGAGCCAAGATCGCCGCGATCTATCTTGATCGTCTCGCCGGATCGGGGATTCGGCTTCCGGAAACCATGCCCGGGAACAACCACGTGTGGCACCAGTTCACGATTCAATATGAGCACCGTGATGGCTTGATGAAGCACCTCGGCGAGCAGGGAATTGCGAGTGCGATTTTCTATCCCGTGCCGCTCCACCTGCACGAGCCTTACGCGCACTACGGTCACGGCGAGGGTTCCCTCCCGATCACCGAGCGCGTGAGCAAGGAGTGTCTCAGCCTCCCGGTTCACCAGCACATGACGGAAGAGCAAGCCAATCTCGTCGCGGATGAAATTCTCGCCTTCGTTGCCAAGGCCCCGGTCGCGGCGGGCTAAGTCTGGGCGGCAATCTGGCGAAAAATAGGCAGTTAAGGATCGGTGAAGTCATGCCTGGCTCGAACAAGATGCAGGCATGGCTTCTTCTTTTGTGAAAGGTATTGGGCTCGTCGCGGCGGGAGCCATTCTTCTGAGTCTCGGAGTTGTCGCAACCAAACGTCAATCCACTGCTCCGACGGTGCACCGGCTGCACTCGGGTTGGGGATCCTACGAACATCCGGGCACGATTAAACTGAACGATCTCCCGGTGGGGAGCGCGATCAGCCCGGATGGATCATTGCTGGCCGTTATTCAAGCCGGTGAAGGCGCTCATGCGGTGAGCCTCTTTGACAATGCCACGGGCGAACTCCTTGGGAATCAAGCTCTGGACCATGCCTGGAGTGGAATCACGTTCACCGAAGATGGCTCCCGAGTTGTGGTCAGCGGCGGTACCAGGAACGTCCTGCATCTTGTCCCTGTCAGCGGGCGAGCCCTTGGTAGTCCGACCAAACTCACCATGCAGATCGAAAAGCGGGCCGAGGATTCTCAAGCGCGCTGGCTCGCTGGGTTGATCCAAATTCCTGGAACTCAGGAGATTCTTGTTGCCTCTTCCCGAGACGACGAACTGATTCGCGTGAATCTAGAAACGGGAGCCTGTGTGGTCGTCACCAAGTTCCCCGTTGAAGCCACGCCGACGGAGATCATTCTTTCGCCCGATCGTCAATCGGTAGCGGTCACGCTCCAAGGGAGTCGGCGCGTGGCGATGCTTTCCCTCGCCACTTTCGCGGAGGAGTGGAACACCGAGGTCGGTCGTCACCCGAATGCTCTGACATTCGTCGGCAACCGGCTCTTCGTGACCTGCGCGAACGACGACACCGTCGTGGCCTTGAGTCCGAATGGTGATCTTCAGGAGAAGATCAATGTAAGACCCTATCCAACGGGTGTGGCAGGATCCACTCCGAACGCCCTCGTCGCCTCGAAAGATGGGAAGACCCTCTTCGTTGCCAACGCGGACAACAACATGGTCGCGGTGCTGGATATCGAGGCACCCCGCGCGACGAAGATCAAGGGATTCTTGCCGACAGGGTGGTACCCATGTCGACTCGGCGTCAGTGTGGCCGGAGACCGGTTGTTCGTGATGACGGGCAAAGGCCAAACCTCCCTGGGGCCAAACGACGACCATCAGGGCAAATTCGATCCGATTGCCCCGAAGGGATATCCCCACATCAAGGAGATCTTGAGTGGCACCTTTGTGTCTCTGGCGATGCCGAAGCCCGGTGATCTCAAAGGTTGGACGGATAAAGCGTTTGCCCTGATGCCTTACAACCAGTCGCTGGAGTTGAAGCCGATTCTCGCCCCCGCAGCTGGAACGAATCCGATCCCGAGCAAAGTCGGCGACGATTCTCCTATCGAGCACGTGCTTTACATCATCAAGGAGAATCGCACCTACGATCAGCTGTTCGGCGACATGACCGATGCAAGCGGCAAGCCGATCGGCAACGGGGATCCCTCTCTCACGATTTTTGGCGAGAAAGTCTCGCCGAACCATCACGCTCTTGCGCGGGAGTTTGTCCTCCTCGACAACACATATTGCCTCGGCGAGGTCAGCGTGGATGGTCACCACTGGACGAATGGAGCTTACGTGCCGAGTTTTATGCAGCGAACCTGGCCCCAGCAGTATTCGGCGGGACGCGGCGCGCCGAGGCTCACGCCTGAGCTTTCGGAGACTCCGAATGGTCGAATCTGGACGCACTTGGAGAACCACAAGGTTCCGTTCCGAACCTACTACTATCACACCACGGCGAATCGGAACGAGGATTGGCACAACGCCCGCCGAGCGGGTCGACGGGACTACGACTACGTGGATGTCTTCATCGACGAGTTCAAAAAGTACGAGCAAGAAGGCACGATGCCGAAGGCCATGGTGATGGCTCTGAGCGAAGACCACACCAAGGGCACGACGCCAGGGGCGTTCACTCCGCAGGCGTGCGTCGGGTCAAATGATCTCGGGTTGGGCAAGATTGTCGATGCGATCAGCCACAGCACGTACTGGAAGAAATTCGCGATCTTTGTGATCGAGGATGACGCGCAAAACGGCCCGGATCACGTGGATGCCCATCGCACAGTCGCCTTGGTGATTTCGCCGTACACGAAGCGGAAGGTTGTCGACTCGACTCACTACACGTCGGCTTCGATGCTGCGCACTATTGAGCTGATTCTCGGCTTGCCACCGATGAGTCAGGTTGATGCGGCCGCGACCCCCCTCTATAACGCCTTCACGATGAAGCCAGACTTCACGGCTTACAAGGTTCGCCCTTCGCAGATCGACTTGGAGGCCAAGAATCCGAGCAACGCCGTGATGGCGGAGTACTGCAAGACGCTCGACTTCAGCGAGCCGGACTTGCTCACTCTTGAGGATGAGCATCGATTGAACGAGGCGATTTGGTACTCCGTTCACCCGAATCGGGCATATCCGGGCGTCGTCCGCAGCTTCGGCCCGTGGGTCGGGGAGGAAGACGGCGAAGACTGAATCCGGTAAGGCAGAAAGGGGTTTGGGTCGGGTAGCTTAGAGCCGTCGCATGGCTCGCATTGACACCCTCACCCTCACCCCTTTCGAGGTGCCTCTGGCCTCGCCGTTCCGAATCGCGACAATGACCAACCACTCGGCGAGTGGGGTGTTCAT
This sequence comes from Methyloversatilis discipulorum, assembly GCA_943371575.1. GTDB lineage: Bacteria > Armatimonadota > Fimbriimonadia > Fimbriimonadales > Fimbriimonadaceae > UphvI-Ar2. Next base: position 837,323 of record CALRVI020000001.1, read on the forward strand.
CAGCATCACGGCAGGAGGGAAGACGGGGTGGGGGGAATGCCTGCCGTTCCATGCGATCAATGGTGAGAATCAGGCGACGGTGATGGCGAGCCTGCGCACCTTAGCCCCGGCCATCCACGGCGAAGATAGCCGAGACTTACGGATACTCATCGAACTTTGCGAGTCGATTCTGCCCGCCCAAACCACTGCAATCAGCGGGATCGACATGGCCCTCCATGACCTCGCCGCTCAACGAGCCGGACTCCCACTCTATCGATTCCTCGGCGGCACCAAGCGCGAGCTCCCGACCGATCTCACCATCGGCATTCTCCCGCCCAAGGAAGCCGCCGCCAAAGCCAAGAAGATCATCGATCAGGGCCACGAGGCGATCAAGATCAAGCTGGGCGACAACCCGATGAACGACGCCGAGCGGGTTGCCACGATCCGCGAAGTTGCGGAGGATGCGATCCTCCGCGTCGATGCCAACCAAGCCTACGACCGCCTGACGGCGCTTCATCTTCTCGAATCCATCGCCGAACTCGATATTCAGTTCTGCGAGCAGCCGGTGAAGCGGAACGACTACCAAGGTCTTGCCTTCCTTCATCAGAACTCCACCGTTCCGGTGATGGCGGATGAAAGTTGCTTCTCGCCGAGCGATGCCTTCGCTCTGCTGAGTCAGAACTGCTGCAATCTCATCAACGTGAAGCTCTGCAAGAGCGGCGGGATTCTCCGGGCGCAGGAAATCGCAAGCATCACGCAAGCTGCATTCGGGCGATGCATGATGGGAGGCATGGCGGAGACTCGGCTCGGGGTGACGGCGGCCGCTCACGTCGCGAGCAGTCATTCCGCGTTCCACTTCTTCGACCTCGATGCCCACCAGGGCCACAAGGAAGATGTGATCGACGGCGGAATCCAGACGGTGAGAGGATCCGTGGTGCTTCCGGAAAAGGCTGGCCTCGGCGCGCGACCGAAGCAAGAATTCCTGGATCGGTTTGAGACAGAAACCCTCGCCTAAGTGAACCTTTGCCGACTTGGCGGGCGTAATCATCTTCGAGAGTGCGGCGCAGAAGCCCGTGTTTGTGCCGATAATAGGAGAGCAGTTCACCGCGCATGAGTCAAAGCCCGCCGGACATCCTGGGCAAGTACCAGATCATCCGCGAGATCGCTCGTTCAAACGACATCGTTTACGAGGCTTACGATCCCGTGATGAACCGTCGTGTGGCGGTGAAAGAGCTGGCCGTTCCCGGCGGAAGCACCGACATTCAACGCCAAGAGCGGATCAAGCGATTTCTGCGCGAGGCGAAGGCGGCGGGGTCGCTGGTTCACCCCAACATCGTCACGATCTACGATGTCGATGAGCAAAACGGGCGCTTCTATCTCGCGATGGAGTTCCTGGATGGCTCGACCCTTCGCAAGAAGATCGAGCGGGAGGGATTTCTCGGGCCGGAGGATGCGGTCGAAACCGCGATCGAAGTGCTGAAAGCACTCCACTTCGCCCACCAAAACGGCGTGATTCACCGGGATGTGAAGCCAGAAAACATCCAGATTCTCGAGAATGGCGCGGTGAAACTCACCGATTTCGGCATTGCGCGCCTGACCTTCGAGCCTAACATTACGATGGACGGGCAGGTTTTTGGGACTCCGAGCTACATGTCCCCCGAGCAGATCAACGGCCGGGAAATCGATGCTCGCAGCGACATCTTCAGCATGGGGGTTGCGCTGTACGAGATGGTCGCGGGGCAGAAGCCGTTTACGGGCGATTCTGTCGTCGCGATCACCTATGCGATCATGAATTCGGAGCCGCCCCAACCGGCTCAGGCGAATCACACGCTGTGGCAGGTGATCCAGAAGGCGATCGACAAAAGCCCGGTTCTGCGGTACGGGTCGGCGGAGGAGATGATCGGCGACCTTCGCCAAGTGCTGAAGTCGTTCCACTCGGCGGTAATCGATCCGGTGATGAACACGTCCCAGCCGCCCCCCTCGCTCGTGCAGCAGAATCCGTACGCTCAGCCTTACACGCCATACGGGACGCCGAATCCGATGTATCAGGGGATTCAGCAGCCGGGGCAAGTGCCGATGCCTCCGCAGCCAGCAGGCGGGCCGATCATGACCCCATACGGGCAGGCTCAGCCGTACGGACAGGCGCAGCCCTATGGTCATCCGCCGCAGCCCATGATGCCGGTGTATCCGACGACGCCGGGCCATCAGGTTCCCTATGGTCAGCCGATTCCTACGCCATACATGGGTGGCGGGGGCTATCCAGGAATGCCCTATGGTGCGGCTCCTCCACCGCCCTCCCAGATTCCGGTCTACTATCCTCCGCCACCCTCTCGGCCCTTGTTCAGCGAGGAGACGAAGGCCACCTTTGGCAAGTTCCTCATCGCTTGTCTTACGATCGCCGCGATGGTGCTGATTGGTCTCTTTGGGATCCAGCAAATCGGAAAAGCAGGAACCGAGGCAGTTCGAAATTCGCCCGCTCCGGCAAAGCAGGTTTCCGGCGCCGGAGGCGGGAACTCAGCGCCATCGAATGCCCCCGCCGGAACCAGTTTTCCCCAGCAGGAGGCCGTTCCGAATCGGGAGGAACCCGCCCCTGTCGCGGTGGACGTGGAGAGTCTCCTTCGGGAGGCTCAGAGCCTTGTGAATCAAGGGGCGAGCGACACGAGCCTGGATCGTCGTCGAGACGCGTGGCGTCGGGCGGGAGAGCGCTACTCGGAAGCCGCTACTGGCGACCCCTCGCGGCAGCAAGATGTTTATGAGCAGGCCTACTACGACTTTCTGAACGCGGCCAACCAGATGGCCGGCCAGGGAGATATCGCTGGCGCACGGACGGCTTTGAGTCAGGCTGAGGTCTACGCCGCGAATGATGCGCAGAAGGTCAATCATCTCGAAGGGGTTCGGCAGAACCTGGGCGGATGAGTCCATTCATCCCTCTGGTGCAACCAAGCGTGAGCCTGCCAGGTAGAGTCCAGGCATGGACGCCAAGCGCGAAATCGAAGTCCTGATCCGAGCCAAGTACCCGATTCTCTACATCGTTTCGTGGGAGGAGCGTCGGGTGGAGAAAGCGGTTCAAGAAGTCGCGCAGAAGCTGAAACGCGAGCTTCACACCTGGAGCGTAACCCAGGGGATGCAGCCTCCGATTCGCCGTGCATCAGGCCCGGCCAAGCCATCGAGCCTGCCGGGAGAACTGGAAGCCCTCGCGCAAATTCACGAATCGGCTGAGTTCACGCTTTTCGTGCTGAAAGATTTTCACCCCTACATGAAGGACACGCGGGTGATCCGCCTGCTCCGCGATCTTGCGAGCCGGCTCCGGGGTAAATCGCAAACTCTGGTGCTGGTTTCGCCGCAGATGAACCTCCCCGTTGAACTGGAGAAGGATGTCACGGTCGTCGAATTCCCACTGCCCCAGCAGGAAGAAATCTCTGAGCAAATCAATGACATCGTGGACGCGGTGAAGGATAACCCGAACGTCGATGTGAAGCTGACGAAGGAAGAGAAGGAGTCGATTATCCGCAGCGCGATGGGCCTCACCGCCGATGAAATCGAGAGTGCTTTGGCGCGCAGCCTGGTCGAGGCGAAGAAGCTGACCGTCGAGCAGATCATCGAGGAGAAAAAGCAGATTGTCCGCAAAACGGGGATGCTCGAGTTCTATGCGAGCAGCAACTCACTCAGCGACGTCGGTGGCCACGATCTTCTCAAGGAATGGCTGACCAAGCGCACGAAGAGCTTCACTGATGCCGCCCGCGATTTCGGCATTCCGTGGCCGAAGGGCATGTTGATCATTGGCGTTCAGGGTTGCGGGAAGTCGTTGGTCGCGAAGGCCGTGGCGAATGCCTGGGGCCTCCCGATGCTCAAGATGGACGTTGGTCGGGTGTTTGGGAGCTTGGTTGGCCAGAGTGAGCAAAACATGCGCCGGGCAATCAAGATTGCGGAAAGCCTCGCGCCCTGTATCCTCTGGATCGACGAGCTGGAGAAGGGCTTCGCGGGGATGAGCGGCGGGGTCAGTGATAGCGGCACCACGGCGCGGGTCTTCAGCACCTTCCTCACCTGGATGCAGGAGAAAACCCAGCCGGTCTTCCTGATCGCGACGGGCAACAACGTTTCCCAGCTTCCGCCGGAATTGCTCCGCAAAGGCCGCTTCGACGAAGTCTTCTTTGTCGATCTTCCGGATGCCAAAGAGCGGGCGACCATTTTTGAGATTCACCTCAGTAAACGCAAGCGTCAGCCGAGCAAGTTCCGAGTGAAGGAACTCGCTAAGCTCACCGCCGGATTCAGCGGGGCGGAGATCGAGCAGGTGGTCATCGGTGCGCTGAACCATGCGTTCTTCGAAGGCCGGGAGCTGAGCTTCAAGGATCTGAAGGAAGAGGCAGAAAAGCAGGTGCCTCTCAGTAGGATGATGAGCGAGGAGATTGCGAATCTCCGCGAATGGAGCAAGCTTCGCGCCCGCCCAAGCGCAAATCGCGACGACGACGAAGAGTAGAAAGAGCCATGTCCCGCACGCTCCTGATCGGCCACCCGAAGTACTCGTGGCGGGAGTGGGTCAAAGCGAATACGTCAACGGGCGATCTCGTGATGCTCGATCCGGCGAACACCGACTTCGGTGCACCTTGCCGGGTGTGTTTGGTGCGGGACGGACGGGTAGTCGCGTGGCGGCTAACCGGGGCGCTCGATCCGCAAAGAAATCCGCTCGCGTGGATGAACGCGGCGTATTTCCTGTTGCGACTTGCGGAGAGGGAGGTCAAGATTCTCTTCCCTGCGATGCGTTTGAGCCCTATGCTGCGACAGATGATGCTCGGGATGGCCCAGAACATTGCTGCGGATCGAATTGTCGTGCCGGCGGGGAGCAGGTTTGAGCATCAGCCATGGCCGATCGGCGCGGAGGTCGAGGAACTTCCCGAGGCTTTTCCCGTGATGGTGCAGGAGGCTCAGCGGCGAGCGCGTTGGTTGGAACTCTTTGAGCGCTCGACGGAACATGTGGTCGATCTGGCTAAGGTGGGCATGGAGGGAGCTAGGATGGGTTCTGGTTGGCGGCTCAAGCACGCTGATTTCTCTGACTGGGGCGAGGTCAGTGGAGGAGTGCTCCACGTGATCACCGATCGGGAACTGGAGGAAGATGAGGTCTCGCGGGCGATGAACCTGACCCACAGCAATCGCCTCTCGATCGTGCGCCCAGACGCTTACGCGGGGCTTGTGTGCAGTTTTGGTCGCCAGGAGGGCGAGGATTTTGGGCTGGGAATAATCCAGAGTTTTGACCCGGAGCAGAATTTGATGACGATCCAGGCAGATGCGGTGGCCCCAGCACCGGTGCATCTGCTGAGGATTGGTCAAGAAAGGGTGGACAGTAACGGCCGCGAAACCGGGCCAGTAGGGCTCTGGGCGGTATAACCAAGAGCATGCGAGTCTTTCTGGTTCGCCACGGGCAGACGGAATGGAATGCCAGTGGCCGAGCTCAGGGACACTCTGATGTCGGTCTTGATGAAATTGGACATGCGCAGAGCTTGGCCGCCGCCCAACGTTTGGCGTCGACCGGTGCTCAGCGTGTCTATACCAGTGATCTACAGCGGAGCGTCCACACAGCCAATCCGATTGCTGAGGCCCTTGGGGTACCTCTGACGGTTCGTGACGATTTAAGGGAGCGTACATTCGGCACTCTCGAAGGTGCCCATTACACGGAAATTCGGGCATGGTTCGCCGCCGAGTGTCGGGCTCGGAATCTGATGGAACACGAAATCCGCCCGGACGGCGGAGAGTCTTTGCGCGACGTATGGCATCGTCTGGCGAAGTTCCAGAAGAGTCTGGATAAGATCCGGGATTCTGCGGTTGTGGTCAGCCACGGAGGCACGCTTGGCCTCCTTTTGGCCCGATTGCTCCGGGGTTCGGTGCAAACCGCACGGGGTTTTCGTTTTGAGAATGCAAGCGTGACTGAGGTGATTCGTCGCCCGGATGGCACGTGGCAGTTGCTTCGATATGCCGACACCTCGCACCTCCACGAAGTCCATGACGACCTCGGAATCAAAGCCTGATCGTTGGGGCTGGGCGCGTCGCCTGGGGCCGATTTTGGCTTCGGTGGCGATGCTGGCACTGGCGTTTCCGCCGTTCAATTTGGGCCTGCTCGTCTTTGTCGCTCTTGTGCCTTGGCTGGTCTCCTTGCGCGGAACCACGGCCAAAGGGGCGATCAAGTCGGGCTACACTTTTGGGCTGTTCTACTTCCTGTTCCAGATGTTCTGGATCGTGCCGTTTGTGCTCAAGTGGACGGGAAGTCTGGTTTCGGCGATGCTGCCGTGGGGCATCGCGAGCTTGATCGCGGGGTTGTTCTATGCTCTGGCAGGTTGGCTGATCCACCGTGCGTTTTCACTGAAATGGGTGTGGGCGGTTCCTTTGGTGTGGACGGGGATCGAGGCGTTTCGAGCGTATGTTCCGGGCCTTGCGTTCCCCTGGGGGATTGTGGCGCTCCCGCTTGGCATCTTCCCGGGGTTGGTTCAACACGCCGCGCTGGGCACAATCTTTCTGGTGTCGGCGTGGGTCGTGCTGGCGAATCTCATCGTCATGGAGTTCTTCTTCCCACGCGTGGGAGAAGATGGCAAGCCGGTTCCCCTGAATCCCCGCGTGGTTCTGCGCTATTCGCTCACCTTCGTGGGTTTCTTTGTATTCAGCGCGGTGCGCTTTGGGATGCCGGTCGAGATCACAACGAAGACCTTTACGCTCGGCCAGCCGGGCGTGGACATGGCGTTCCAAACTCCGGAGGAGGAATCGCTGGCGCTCTACAATGCGACGCCGATCTTGTTGGCCGGGGCGATGTCGCAGCAGTCTGACTTGCTGATTTTGCCCGAAGGTTACGCTGGGCGCGTCGCCGCCATGCCCCCGGAGACTCCTCTCACGACCGAGCCTCCGGTTCCGGTGATGATGGGCGGGCAGAGAACCGATGTCCTCGCTGAGGGCCAGCCCACGTATCAGACCGCGTTTGTGTGGGATGGAAAGAATTGGGAATACGCGGATAAAACGCGGCTGGTGGTTTTTGGTGAGTACGTTCCTCTGCGGGATCAGCTTCCGATTCTGCAGCAGTTCAATCTCCCTGCAGGCGATTTGTCGGCGGCCGAGGAGCTGAAAACGCCTCAGATCGGGGACTTCAAGGCGGGGCCGCTCATCTGTTTCGAGGGGATTTTCCCCGATTTGGCCGCGCACCATACGTCTCAAGGGGCGCAGGTGCTGATCCAGATGTCGATCGATGACTGGTATGAAGAGACACCCGCGTGGGATCAGTTGTGGATGTCGACGGTTTGGCGGTCGATTGAATCAGGCATTCCGATATTGCGAGTCGGTGCGAGAGGGAAGACTCTGGCGACGGATTTACGCGGGCGCGTGCTTGGTGAAGCACCGGTCGGCCGTGCCGTCCCCATGCGGGTCGATGTCGGCCTGCCGAAGCGGAGCGATGCGTTCGATGGTCGAATGGGGTTTGTCTATCTGACCTGGGCGGTGTGTTTTGTCGTGGGGTTGTGGGGAGTGATAAAACGATATCCGGGTTTGTCACAAAATAGGCAGCCCATTGGTCTAAACTGAGGCATCTGGGGTTCGAGTGAGCTGGAAAAAGGAACGCGACGCTTGGCTTAGCGGGAGGATTCAACCGAGGGTACGATATGCCGACGTAGAAAACTGGCTTCTGAGCGAGCCGCTCTTCCAGCAGTACCTAACCGAAGGATCAGGCGGGTCGCACCGATACAATCTAAAGGTGCCAGGGATCTCTGCAGTCCTTTCTGGTATCCAAGGTGACACTTTGGTTGTACCGGTAGCTAATGGAAACGCGTGTAAGAAGGTTTACGTAGAAAAGCTCGTACAGATCTATCAGCACTTGCTTTCTCAAGAAAAAGTCGAGGTGGACGAAGACCGTGAAGAATGATTATCGATACGTAATTGAGTTGCTCCCTGAGGAGGAAGGCGGTGGTTTCTTTGCTTACTACCCCACGCTCGGGAAGTGGTCCATCAACGGCAGTGGGGACACTGTCGAGGAGACTCTGGCTCTGCTCGAAGACTGCCGGAAAGGTATTTTCAAATTTTGGCAAGAAACCAATACGCAGATTCCTCCACCCGGATCATTTGACCTCAACTTGAGCGGGCTGACCGCAGAGCCTGACTTTGACTATGCCGCGTAGAAAACTTGAGGATGCGCTGGTTGAGTCGACGCCGGAGCCGCTCAATTTGGAATCTAGCCAGAATCTGGAAATCAGTTCGGAAGAATATAATGCGGTTATTCGAGTGCTTCGGCCGCTCTCGGTTCAGATTATCGAGAGTTCCTTCCGAGTTGTTTCAAATGCATCTGGATATCTCGAAACCGACGCGATGCTTGGTTCACCGGAGCGAAGCACGGAATCGGAGATGACCTCGCAGTCCGTTACAGCGATCAAGCAGTCATTCTCCCTCCGATTTGAGGCAGAGGGGCAACAGCTCGTGGCCGAGCTTTCTGCAACGATGCTCATGCGGTTCGCTACTGAAACGCCCGCATCCGCGCCGTTCTGGGAAAAATTCTGTAACCGAAATCTTCGGCTCTACTCTCAGCCCGTGTTGCGCGAGTTCGCCGCGAGCATGGCAATGAGAGCTGGGCTCCAAGCCATACCGCTTTCAAGTGTTGCAATAACGCCCGCCTTTCGCAGGCGGTGAAATGTGCCAAAGTAGGACCCCCGGGGACGGGGAGGGATGGTTCCTGGTATCCTCCGTTCGGCAAAGGCCAGATGGACCGTTGACTACAGCCCGCCGAGGTGGGTTGCATTGAGCGGTTTCACCCGGCCCAGCCACCTGGAGCGTTCGAGAAATACGGCGCACCTGGGATCCTAGAACGAGGCCAACACAGCACACATGCCACTCGATCCAACCAAGAAATCGGACGTCATCAAGGAATACGCGACCAGCGAAGGGGATACAGGTTCTGCCGAAGTCCAAATCGCCGTCATGCACGCGCGGATTCAACAAATCACCGAGCACCTGAAGACCAACAAGAAGGACTTCCACTCCCGACAGGGTCTGCTCAAGCTCGTGGGTAAGCGACGCCGACTGGAGGGCTACCTCCGCAACAAGGACATCGAGAAGTACCGCGAGCTTATTGCTCGCCTTGGCATCCGCGAAGTCCGGCCTCGCTAACCTCGGGAGAACACGGGCCACTTGCCCGTCCCGAGTCAGTCTGAGGCAATAAAAATGATTCACACACATACCTTCGAGGTGGGCGGTAAAGAGTTCCACCTCGAATCCGGTCGCGTGGCTAAGCAAGCCGGCGGCGCAGTCCTTCTTGGCATTGGCGACACCGTTATTCTGGGCACCGCCACCATGTCGCGCAACGCGAAAGAAGGCATCGACTTTCTCCCGCTGGTCTGCGATTTCGAAGAGCGTAAATACGCGATTGGCAAGATCCCTGGCGGTGTGATCAAGCGCGGTGGACGACCGAGCCAGAAGGCTACGCTCGTCAGCCGACTGATCGACCGCCCGATTCGACCGCTCTTCCCGAAGGGTTGCCGCAACGATATCCAGGTCATCACGATGCCGTTCAGCGTCGATGCCACGATGCCGCCGGATGTTCTCGCGGTCAATGCGGCTGGTGCGGCTCTTTCCGTCAGCGATGTCCCGTTCAACGGCCCGATCGGATGCGTTCGAGTCGGCCTGATTGACGGAGAATTCGTGGTCTTCCCGACGAACGAAGAACTCAAGGTTTCTGACCTTGACCTCATCGTGGCGGGTCACAAGGGCGCGATCTCGATGGTCGAAGCTGGAGCGAACGAAGTGAGCGAAGAGCTGATGGTCAAGGCTCTGCTGTTTGCCCACGAAAACATTAAGACAATCTGCGTTGAGTTCGAAAAGTTCGCCAAGATGGTCGGCAAGCCCAAGCGCGAGATCGTCGAAGATCTGATCGACAAGAAGCTCGTCGAGAAGATCAAGAAGGACGAAGCCAAGCTGATCGAGGCCAACCTGTTTGATGCCGACAAAGCCAAGCGCGAGAGCGCGATGGACGACTTGGTGAAGGAACTGGTGGTCAAGTACAAGGAGAAGTGGGCCGAAGATGCCGCTGCTCTCAAGCAGCTGGGTCAGATCGTGGACAAGGCGGTCAAAGACACCCTCCGCAAGTTCATCATCGAAGAAGGCAAGCGACCGGACGGCCGAAAGCCGAACGAAATTCGCCCGCTCGAAGCGATCGCCGGTCTGCTCCCGCGAGTCCATGGCTCTGGTCTGTTCACTCGTGGCCAAACCCAGGTCATGACGGTCTGCACCCTCGGAATGCCGAAGGATGCTCAGTATGCCGACATCATGGATCAGCTGGACGAGAGCGAGCAAAACAAGCGCTACATGCACTTCTATAACTTCCCGCCGTACTCGGTGGGTGAGGTTCGCATGCTTCGCGGTGCAGGACGACGCGAAGTCGGCCACGGCGCTCTTGCTGAGCGCGCTCTGGAACCGGTGATCCCCCTGGATAACCCGGACTTCCCCTACACGGTTCACCTCATCAGTGACGTTCTGGAAAGCAACGGTTCGACCTCGATGGCGTCGGTTTGTGGTTCCACTCTGGCTCTGATGGATGCAGGCATCCCGATCAAGGCTCCGGTCGCAGGAATTGCGATGGGCTTGATGAGCGACGGCAAGAACTTCGTGGTTCTTACCGACATCCAAGGCGTCGAAGATTTCTCGGGCGACATGGACTTCAAGGTCGCAGGAACCCGAGAAGGCATCACCGCTCTGCAGCTCGATACCAAGCTCGACGGCATCCCGGAAAAGGTTCTGAAGGAAGCCCTTGAGCAGGCTCAAGAAGCTCGATTCAAGCTGCTGGACGTGATTGAGGAAGAGATTCCGCGACCGCGACCGGAACTGGCTCCGTCGGCTCCGCGCATCCAGACCATCATGATCAACCCCGAGAAGATCGGGGCGCTCATCGGCCCGGGCGGCGCAAACATCCGCAAGATTGTCGAGATGTCGCAGTGCGAAGTCGATGTTCAGCAAGATGGCCGCGTGCTTATCGCCAGCAAGAGTGGCGACAACGCCAAGATTGCGATCGACATGATCAAATCTCTCACCGCCGAGCTGGAAGTTGGCTTCGAGTTCGAGGGCAAGGTCACTCGATTGATGGGTCGCGGCGCGATGGTCACCATGCCGAACGGCAAGGATGGCATGGTGCCAGTCGATCAACTCACCCACGCTCGAATCGGGCGACCGGATGATGTGGTCAGCGAAGGCGACACCCTGCGCGTCCGCGTGAAGGAAGTCGATGGCATGGGCCGCGTGAACCTCACCGCACTTGATCTGAACCCGAATAACGAGCGACTGAACGATCCGAATCCTCCGGTCAGCGAGCGCCCGGCCTTCCGAGGCGGCGATCGAGGTGATCGCGGCGGACGAGATCGCGGTGGTCGGGACGGACGTGGCGGCGGTCGAGACCGAGATGGTCGCGGTGGACGCGGTGGTTTCGGGAGCCGAGACGACCGTCCTCGCGATGGTGACGGTGGCGGCGAAGGCGGCGGCACTCGCTTCCGCAAGCGCGACTAATCCTCGCGACTCCGCCTAACGGGGCTCCGGCGAATCTCTCGCCGGAGCCCTTTTTTCATGCCTGGCACCTTGGGCAAGGCGCAGATCCGCCGATCATCCTGATAGAATCAACAGGGAAACGATTCTCACCTCATGCAGACCTTTCATCGACCAGGGGAACACGACTGAATGCCGAAGGTAGTTCTCTCGTGGGGTCTCAATTTGGGGGATCGGCAACAGACGCTTCACCGGATGACGGCGGCCCTCAAAATCCTCCTTTACGAGGCCAAGGCGAGCTCGGTCTATGCCAACGAGCCAATGTATCTGCCGAATCAGCCGGACTACTGGAACGGCATCATTCTTGGATCAACAACCATCGGCCCCTTTGCCCTGCTTCGCGAACTCAAAGCCATCGAGCAGGCCCTTGGCCGGATCGAGCGTGAGCGCAACGGCCCGCGCGAGATCGACCTGGACATCATCGCCTATGGATCGTTGATTTTGGAGTCGCACGCGCTCCAACTGCCTCATATCAGCGCACTTGAACGTAGGTTTGTATGTGAGCCATGGCTGGAAGTCGATTCCGAGGCGCGCTATGCGGGAAGAAATCCTGCGGGCCCGGTTCGGATCGCCGATCACCTGCCGGAGCTGACCGACTATCGACTGGTGAAGGTGGAAAATGCCGCAGTTCTCATTTAGGGCGTTTGATGGACAAGGCAAGGATCAGGCGGGATCCATTAACGCGGCCAGCGCGAATGACGCGGTTCGGCAACTGGCAGCGCGAGGTTTGTTCGTGCAGAATATCGAGGCAGGGCCCTCCCTAGCGGCCCCGATTTCAAGTCCCGCACAACCAGTAAATCAGACGGTCGCGCAGCCTATGAGCCCCGCGCGCTCAGCAGGCATTGCGACGACGACCCCGCCCACCGTCAATCGCGTGAGTCCCGGTTCCACGGCGAAGCCAGCGACCTCCCGGCTGCCCGTGAAAACCGCGATTCTGAAGGATCATGAGCTCTACTTGCTGATGGCGCAGTTTGCGAACCTCTTTCGAGGCGGGATCACCCCCGTGGAAGCGTGCCAGACCCTCGCTCAGAGACAGTCATTCACGCAGGCTCTTCGTGCTGCGCTCACTGAGATGTCGCGGCGATGCGCAGCGGGCGACAGCTTGGCAGATGCCATGGAGGTCTTTGTCGAGATGTTCCCGCCGGGCACGGTTGGAGCGGTGCGAGCAGGGGAAACGGGCGGATACCTTTGGCAGGCCTGCGAGTATGTCTCCGCCCAGACTCAAGCGACGTGGAAGCTCCGGCGGATGAACAACTGGGTGAGCCTGGCGTTTTGGTCCACCCTGATGATGTTTCCGATCGTGGGGATCATGCAATCTGGATTCAAGGGGCTGTTTGCCCCTCTCGCGGGCACGGCGGCCCCGGAAGACTCAGCGCGGCTCTATTTGGAGGGTCTGCGGGGCGGAGTGCTGGGCGTATTTGGCTTCCTCACTCTGTCGGTGCTGATTGTCTGGATCTTTGGGCCGAAGTTCTTTGGACGCCGTCGCTATTTGCCGCTAAGACACAACCTCGGCGCGACGATGCCGGTGGTTGGTCGGCGGGCGAAGCTGGAGAACGCTCGCGCTTTGAGCTACCATCTGGGGCGTCTTCAGGAGGCAGGATTGTCGCCGTATCGGTCATGGAAATTGGCTTCGGAAGCCGTTCCGAACCTGACATTTTCGACTCGGATGAAGGAAGCAGGGATTCCGATGACTGAGTCGAGCAAGTTGTCGGCCGCGATGCGTACTTCGGAGATTCTGCCCGGCGAGTACGCCGACCTGGTTCAAACCGGGGAGATGACGGGCACGGTTCCGCAGGCGATGGCTCAGGTGATGTCGCTAGCCGAACAAGATCAGGCGCACGCTGAAACCGCGATCAAGATCAAGGCTTGGGTGTGGGTGGCTATCTTGGTGATTGGGGTGGGAGGAGTGGCGTTCGCCCTCTTCTACCGAGGATTTTATGAGGAAGCGTTCAAGGCGATCTTCGCCGGAACCGGGATGGAGTGATGCCGAGTTATCAGTTTCAAGCAGTTGACCAACAAGGACACACCCAAAGTGGCCTGATGTTCGGCGCAAACTTCGAGGCGGTGAACCAGCAGCTCTCGGACAAGGGCTGGACGGTTCAATCGCTGAGTCTGGCATCGGGTGGCGTTCACGACCCATTGGCCGCCGCGCCCACTCGACCAGGTGCGACGGCGGAATCGGCCCGGAGTTCGTACGGTCAAGCGACGGAAGCCCCTCCCCTCGGGCCGCGAAGCCGGGTGGTCACGGATGTTGTCGGCCCGCTCGTTGGCGGAGTCGCCCTCACGCACCTGAACTTCTTCTTCCGACAACTGGGGGCGATGCTCCATGCCGGAATCGATCCTCGCCAGGCGTTGGATACGCTTTCTCAACAAGCGGGGAGCCCAAAGTTGCGCTCCATTCTCCGGGAGACGATGGCTCATGTCGAAGCCGGTCGCCCGATGAGCGCGGGATTCCAGAGGTATCCCGAGGTGTTCAGTCCGATCATGATGGGCATGGTGCGCGCGGGCGAAGAAGGGGGATTCTTGAGTGACCAGTGCACACGGCTCGCGCATTACATCCAGAACGACATTGAACTGAGGAACCTGATTCGTCGGGAGACCTTCTATCCTAAACTCGTGCTAGGGGCCTCGGTGATCATCATCATCGGAACGAATCTCCTCATCAACTTCCTCAAGCCGGGAGCGAAAGGATTGGATGCTCCGGTGATGATTTGGATCATCGTCGCGATTCTTGCGATCTGCGGATTTCTGTTCTCTCGATTGCTCTTGCGTCAGCCCGCGATCAAACGGCCGTGGGACGAGATCACGGTGGCTCTCCCATGGATCGGCGGCATGGTACACGGCTTCGCGATGGCGAAGTTCGGTCGGGCGTTTGGGGCGATGCAAGAAGCCGGGCTTCCGCTCAGCCGGGCAGTCAATCTGGCGGCGGATGCATGCGGGAATGAGGCGGTCCGCGCGAGGATCTACCCGATTGTTCCACGGATGGATAGTGGCGAGGGGATCCATCACATGTTCCGCGAGACAAAGGCGTTTAGCCCGGTTGTGTTGGACATGGTTCAGGCGGGCGAGATGACCGGGAACATCAACGAGATGCTCGTGAAGGTAAGCGAGTATTACGAGGACGAAGGCAAGACCCGTGCGCGGCAAGCAGCGATGATTCTGGGTGCGGCAACGTTGATGCTCGTCGGGGCTTACGTGGCTTACGTCGTGATCTCGTTCTACAGGGGGTACGCGGCGGATCGAACGCAGGAAATTTAGGCCAGGTGAAGAATCACTACGAAACTTTGGGAGTGGCTGCGGAGGCGACTGAGCGGGAGATCAAGTCGGCTTATCGTCAGCTGGCGAGGCAGTTTCACCCGGATGTCAACACGTCCCCTGGGGCTCAAGACAAGTTCTTGGCGATCAAGGAAAGCTACGAGACTCTGACGGATCCGGAGAAGCGACGACGCCACGACCAGGCATTGAATCTCCACGGGCATCTGCAGCGCAAAGCTCAGGAGGAGGATGAGGCGGAACTCAACGCCGCCCGTGCCCGAGCGCGCGCCCGAGCGGAAGAGGAAAAGCGCAAGGCAGAAGCAGCGGAGAAGGCGAAGTGGCAAGAGCATCGGGCTCGGCTGCATCGGCTTGAGAGATTGCTTGCTCAGCGGAGACTTGCCGAAGCAGAGGCGGAGGCGCGCGCGATTCTCGAACTCGATCCGCGCGAAGCCAAAGCCCATGCCGCGATGGGTGATCTCGCAAGATTCAAGGGGCTCTTTACGGAGGCCGCGAAGCACTACGCCTATGCCGCGCAGTTCGACGCCGCGAACGCCCAGTACCAGCGCAGCCATGAGGAGATGCTTCGGGCCGCGCAAAAGGCACCTCGCGAGGACTTGGCACGAGATCCGGGAGAGCGGCATCCGGGCGCGTTTCTCGTGGGAGTTTTTGTGCTGATTGTGGCGGCGGTCTACACGGCACTCGCCAAGGAGAACCCACTGACACCTCAGTTCGCTCCGATCAGCACCTGGACTTTGGGGCAGTGGGCGATGTTTGTGTTTGGGGGCATCACGCTCGGGGCAACTCTCTCGGCAAGCGACCTGCTCGATAGCCCGGACTTAGGGGGTGGAGCAGTGGGAAATCGAGTGAATCCTGGACTCGCGCTGTCGTTCGTCGGAGTGGTTTTCTTCTGGCTGGCATTGGCTCTCTACTTATTGGTGGGGATGACGCAGAAGGCTTTCAATGCGAGCCTGAGCCGGTTCCTCGGGTTCGTGGCTTTTGCGACGATTGCTTTCGCTTCGGCTCGTGCGGGTGTCAGCGTCACGGCGGCAATGCAGACGCTGCTTTGGAGCGGCAACGTGATCATTATCGGAACGATGACTGGATGGTTTGTGGCCGATGTCGTGCGTCGGAGCCTGCGGTCCCATTGAGCAAGAACGCCGCCCGGCAAGGAACCGGGCGGCGTTCTTCTGAACCGAGCTGAGCCCGGTTTACTTCATCTTGACCCAGTTGGTCAGACGGTCGGCCCGGACAGGCTCGGCGTAGACCCAGGTGCCTTCGCTGTTCGCTTGAGGCATCTTCACGCCTCGTGCTTCCCGAACAAAGTGGACGACAAAGGAGTTGTTCTTTTCTGGCCAGATGTACACTCCGCCGCCCTCGGGAGCCGAACGCTGAATCATATTGGGGTTCCAGTCGCCTGTGCTTCCGCCAGCAGGTTCCGTTCCGCCAGCAGCCAGCACCCCGTTGATCTCCAGGTTACCGGTGATCGTGATTCCACCCAGAGCGGCGTAAACACGTCCGTATCGGCCGGAGCTGTCTGAGGCGATTTTGATCGCGTCCTTTGTGTTCGCGAGCGAGACCAGTTCGGAGTTCTCATAGATCTCAACGTCGTCGTCCCACGGGGAGTTTTGCGAGGTCAGTCGGTAGCTGGACGCAGCACTGTCGCTGTATTTGCCTTGGACGACGATCGTGACCCCGAGATTTTCTAGGTTGCCGTAGTTAGCGACGTTGCCTGTGACGTACAGAACGTTCTTGCTCGGATCGGTCGTGGAGCCGGGCATGATCTGCACGGTATCGCCCTCGGAGATCATAAAATCGCCGTTGATGTAGGCCGGCGTTCGGATCGCCTTCCGACCGGTTGTTCGGTCTTCAGAGAGCGAGCTCGATCGAACCGAGCTGTAGACGCGGGCTCTCGGATTGTTGGCCGTGGCATTAAGCCAGTTCGGCTTCATCACGCAATCCACTTGGTTGAAGTCGGGGAAGTGGGTTCGCTGACCGATCCGAGTGACTTCGTTTTCTGTGACCGCGTAGGGGAGGTTGCCGTTGACTGGCGGCGGCGCGGTGCGATAGTTCTTGACCCCATTCGGGTTTCCGAGTCCGCTGACTCCGACGGTGAAGTCATAGGGGCCGCTCGTCGGCTGATCCGGAACCATGATGTAGCCCTGGATATCCAGGATGTTCGAGTTCGTGTAGCCGGCCTTGTTGCCGCTGGGGATCCAGGAGACGCCATCGTTGGCAACAATGTGAGCCATTTTGTCTTGACTACTTGCGTCGTAGGTTCGGAGGCCTTGGTCAGTCCGAATCTCGACTTTTGTGGCGGAGTTGATCGCGCCGGGAAAATCGACGAGCGTTGTTTCGCCTGTGGAGTTCGTGTCCCACTTGGTTGTCTTTCGGATTCGGAAGGTGGCTCGCGAGATGGATTCGACGCCATTGGGAGCGGTTCCTTTGCCTTGGATTGTGATCGTGTAGGTGTATTGGTGGCTGTCGTCGCCGTGGGAGGGCGCAGGACTTACCGTGTTGGTATCGATTTTGACGACCTTGGCCTCGAACTGCCCATGAGTGCGACTCGTTCCGCTAAAGATGGTGTCGAGCGCGTCTGGGGGAAGTTCTTCGCCGGGCGTTTTGTTCTCATTGATTTCGCGGCAGATTTTGTCGTAAAGCGTGTTCACGCCGCTCTCGGCAAGGCGGTCGGCCTGCGCCTTTTGCACTCCCCGGAAGGCCATCGAGTCTGCCGTGGTCGTCACGCCGACGGCAGAAACCGCGACGAGTCCGACGACGGTGAAGAACATCATGACCATGGGCATCGCGCTGCCTCTGCGGAGCCGGAGCGAGGTTGGTCGGGAGGGAGTGGTTTTCATGGTTTTCATTCCTTGAGTCATGAAGGGTGTGTGGATCAGCGGGCGTTTCGAAGGTGCGAGGAGATTTGACGGGCGAGCTCTCTTTCGCCGTTCTCAGTACGCTGGATGCCCACGATCCAGCAAGTAAGTTGGTTTGCGCGGGTCTCATTGTTCGGAGATGCGCTGTATCGCTCATCAATTTCGATGAGCACATCGATGGGTTGGGTCGCGACTCCATCAGTAAACGCGAGGTTGTTGCCGATTCGAGCCATACCGATGCGGGCGAGGTCTTCAGAGACGAGGCCGTTCATCGTCGGGATGGGTCGTTCGAGATCGTTCGGTCCATCACTGTCATCTGAGACCATGCGGCCACGCCAATCGGCACGGACTACGGTCAAGCGCCCTTTGTCGCCACTCGGCTCGCCATCGACAAGCTCGATAGGTGATCCGTAACGTCCCGAATTGGGGGCCAGCGTTTCCAGCCGTGCAAGACGATAGTGGAACTTCTTGATGTTCTCTGCGATTTTTCGTCGGGAGATTTGGGTTGCTCTCATGCCGATGATCTGCCGTGCTTCGATTTCCCAGAGGTCGTAGTTTCCACCGGGGCGGTTCTCACGGCGATAAACCGTGATGGTTCGATTGTCGGGGATCACGGCCCCACTCGCATCCGTTCGATACCGGGCGAGGATGAGTGTGTGGTCTTCATGCGCGCCAAACGTTGTGCCACCGATCGTTACGCGGGAAAGGGCCGCTACCGCTGTCTCGGCATCCGAGCGGATGCTGTCTGCGGCAACTCGTGAGCTGTCGCCGCGGTCCGAGTCTTGAATGACCCCTCGGCTCACTTTGGCCGTCGCGAGCATGATGTTCAGGCTCATGGCGATGACGGTGATGAGAACGACACTGGAGATCATCATCTCGGCGATCGTGAAGGCAAGTCTTCGTGATTTCAATGATTTCCCCTGGGTCGAACCAGTTACTTGGCGTTGCGGAGGTTCGCCTCGATGGATCGGGCGAGTTCGCGGACGCCGCTTTGGTCTCGTTGCTGGGTGATGATCCAGCAAGAAAGTTGATTGGCTCGTGTTTCGTCGGCAGCGTTCGAGGAGTAGCGTTCATCGACTTCGAGCAAGACCTCTAGACTGCCCGCAGTTGATCCGTCCGCAAAAGCGACGGTGTTTCCCGTGCGTGCCATGCCGATGGTGGTGAGCTCGCTCGCGAGGAGCCCATCCTGATACGGAATCGCGACACGGAAGTCCCAAATGCTATCGCTATCGTCGTGGATCTTCATGCCCTTCCAGGGGGCATTGATCGCAGTCAACCGGGCCTGATTGCCGGCCGGTTCGCCATTCACGAGGGTGATGGGGCTTCCGTAACCTCCCCCTGCGGGAGTCAGCGTCTCATGCCGACCGAGCCGGTAGTGGAAGGTTCTTAGCTTGTCTGCGACAAGGGTCTTGGCGATTCCTTCAGCCGGCATCCCAAGGATTTGTCTCGCTTCGATTTCCCAGAGTTGCCGGCCCCCCGCGCTGTTAATCACTCGGTAGATGTAGACCGTGCGATTGTCCGGGATGATCGCGCCACTCGGATCGGTGCGGTACTTCGCGATAATCAGCGTATTGTCTTCGTGGGCATTGATTGTGGTGCCATCAAGATTAATACGGGAGAGAGCGGCGTACGCGTGTTGCGTTTCGAGAAGAATCTTGTCGGCGGCGTGACGTGATCCGTTACTGTTTCCGTATTCGGTGATCACGTTTTTGCTGATCTTTGCCGACGTGAGCATGACGTTCAGACTCATGGCGATGACGGAAACGAGCACGACGCTCGAGATCATCATCTCCGCGATGGAGAACGCTTGCTTCTTGCTAGGCTGCTTCATGTTGCTTGAGTGCTCTCCTCGGATTAGGGCGTGTCGATCGGGCCAGCGGTGACGGAGCCCGGTCGCACGACGACCGTCGCGAGGCGGACTTCCGACCAAGGGGCGGTTCGTCCTTCTGGGGTGGTGGCATTGCGCCATCGAACGCGAGTGCTGATCCGCTTCATCGTGGTGTTCACCTCTTCGACCTGGTACAGGCCTTGCACCTGGTACTTGGTGTTTCGGCCACCGGGGAGAGAAGTGATCACGCTGCCCGGAATATCAAACGTGGTTTCCGGTCGGGCGGTGAGGTTCTCGAAGCTCGATGAGGCGACGGTCTCCAGCTGCTGGTTGGCAACCTGATAAGCATTCGTCCGGATCTTGCTCTGGAGTCCAACCTTGTTGGCCAGCACTGCCATCGAAGCAAAAGTGAGGACACCCATGAGGAGGGTATAGAGCGCAATCGTGCTCTCGAGCAGGGTGAATCCCTTCTTCAGTCTCCCGTGATACCGTTGGATGCCTTTCATCTCAATGATGTTTTCGGCGTCTGATTCCTGTGGCTCACGTCACAATTACCGGATTCCCGGTGGACGGAGCACTCACGAAAAAACCCCAGCAACGTTCGCTGGGGTCTTGTTCGATGGTTCAGGAAGAACGGCTACTTAGCCTGCTTCCAATCGGCGAGCCGGTTGGCTTTGAAGGGGCCGAGGATTTTGGACTTGTCCGCGATGCCAGCGGGCATGGAGAAGTTTTTGGCTTCGCGTGCGTATCGAAGGGTGAACCCGCCTCGGGCGGGAGGCTGGATCACAATTCCGGCACTGGAAAAGCCTGTCGTCTTCTGACTTTCGTCGTCGTTATCGCCAAGCTCCGGATGCGTCATTTGGGTGGCACCGCTCATCAGAATCGCGTTCATCTGCAGATCGCCGTAGATCCGGAGTCCTCCGAGCGCGGCGTAGACAAGGCCGTATCTCCCGCTGACGTTTGAGTTGATCGTGATCGCGTTCGTGGCTCGTGACGTGCTCAGCAAGGCGGCTTTGGAGTAGACCTCCTCCATGTCTTCATATTTCGTGAAGGCATCGGCGAGGGAGTAGCTCGAGTCATTCGTGTCGCTATAGGTACGGGTCGTGACGATCGTCACGCCGTGATTCACGATATGGCCCAGGTTCTCGATGTTTCCTTCGACGAGGACCACGTTCTCGGAGGGATCATTCGAACGAGGCACGAAGTTGATGGTTTCACCCGCCGCAACCTGGAAGTTGCCGTTGATGTGGATCGGGGTGATCATCTTCTTGGCTCCGCCGGCGATGGTGCCGAAGAAGCCCACATACTGCCCGCTCGCCGTTGACTTATTCGGCGAGGTCGCAATCGTGTGTCGCCAGTCGCTGACCCACTGAGTCACCTGAGTGGAATCTGCGAAGTACATCGGCTGACCCATGGGGGTGACGCTATCGGGAACGACCGAGTAAGGCGTGGTCTTGTTCACCCACGGTCCGGCGGTCTGGTAGTTCTTGATGTTGTTGTAGTTCCCGAGTCCGCTGAGACTGATGCTCATCTGGTAGGGCACGTTCGAGGGCTGGTCGGGTACGAGCACATGGCCATCCACTTTGATGACATCGGGTGTGGTCACGGTCGACTTTCTCATCGTCGCGGGAACCCAGCGGACTCCTCGGTTCGCGATGATGTGGGCTTCCTTGTCTTGGCTGCCTGCATCTTCTGTGCGGATGTTGTTGTCCGCCACGAAGACCACTTCGCTGTTCGATTGGATCGCGCCCGGGAAGATCTTCATCTCCGTCTGTTCGTCGAGGAATGCTCCCTTGACGACAACCATCTTGCCGGTGAACGTGCTCGTGACAATCGACTCGGTTCCGTTCGGCGCGACTCCTCGGCCTTCAATTTCGAAGGTGTAGGTTCGCTCGACAGTATCAGCACCGAATCCGGGAGCTGGCTCGACGTCTTTCGAAGTCACTTTGGTGACCCGGGCCGAATACTCACCCAGGTCACGGAAGGTTGCTTCCATGCTGGAGTTCATCCGCATCGCTTGGAGACTTGCCGGGGTGGCATTGGCCTGGTTGAGTCTGCGGCAGATTTCGTCGTAGAGGACGTTAATCCCGCTTTCGGCGAGCTCTGTGGCTTGCACCTTTTGGACGCCCCGGTACACCATGCTGTCGGTCGTCGTGGTGAGTCCCACGGAGACCACCGTCACGGTGCCAATCACCATGAAAAACATCATGGCGAGCGGCAGGCTCGAGCCTCTTGTCAGTCGAGTCTTCATCATTTTCTCCTTAGCGCGCGTTCCTCAGCACCGTGCTCGTCGTGATGGTGCGGCCGTTTTCATCATCGTCGTCATCGTCCACGTCCGCTTCATCGTTGCCTCGCTCGTTTTGCCTTTTCGTGCGCATTTTGACCTCGAGCATGTTGGCGTCCATGGCAGAAGAATTCGGCTTCGTGAGCTTGGGGTTCACGTAGAAAAAGACATCGACGGTCGCGCCTGGCGGGATCGGTCCCTTGATCTCCAAGACGTTCTTTTCCAGGACGACTCGGCCGGAGTCCTCAATTTTCTTGCGGGTATCGAGTGATAGGTTCGCCCACGGTGCGCGCAATTTATGGATCGAGATCGTGCCAACACCTCGGACGTCATCGCGGTCGGGGCCAGGGAGCGGGAAAGAGTTGCTGACGGGATCGTAGGTGAGCGTCATCATGCGACCGAACCGGAACTCGATGTGATCCAGGTCTTCCTTCACCAGCTTTCGACTGGAAACGCTCAGGATAAATCCATTGCGCCGTCGGGCAGGGAACTTGTAGAGACACTTCTTTCCGTTGTGCTCCAGCACTTGGTAGACCGTGAGATCGTCGGTATCGGGGAGGCGATTGCCCGACGTGTCGTAAGCGGGTGACGAGATGATTGCGGTGTCCTTATCGCTATGAACCGTGCCAAAGACAGGGACATTGAGGGAGGCCATGATTCCGATCCCTTCGCTGGCCTCTTTCATGACCTCGTCGGTCGCCATGCGAGCTTCTTGGGTTTCGTTGCTCTCGTTCGCCGAGGTTTTGCTGACCTGGGCACCGGCGACCATCACATCGAAGGTGAGGACGGTGAGCCCCAGCATGACCCCGGCGGAGACCATGAATTCAGCAGTCGTCATTCCCGCACGTCGGCAACGTCGTTTGATTGCGCTCAGAAGTTTCATCGTTACTTACCCTTCCCCTTGGGAGCGCCACCCGTGGGCGACCCGGTTGGTGCCGGCGGCAAAGTCGGCGGAGGTGGGGGAGGCGTCGCGCTCGGGAGCAGAGCACCAGGTGCGGTGACCGACCCCGGCCGGACGAGGATCGTCGCGAGGCGAACCTCGCTCCACGGCGCGATGCGCCCCTCAGGGGAACTCGCGTTGCGCCATTTGATTCGAACCGTCACCGACTTTGTGGAGCTATTCCGATCTTCGACCTTATACGCTCCGGTGACCTCATACTTCGCATTGTCTCCGCCTGGGAGGCCGCGAATCACTTCTTCGGGGATGTCGAACGGCGTTTCCGCGACGCTCACCAAGTTGTCGAAATTCGTCGACTTGAGAGCCTCGACCTGTTGGCGGGCAATCTGATACGCACTTGTGCGCAGCTTGGCTTGCAGACCGATCTTGTTCGCAAAGACGGCCATGCCGGCAAAGACCAGCACGCCCACGAGCAAGAGGTACATGCTCACGCATGTCTCGATCAGAGTAAATCCCCTTTTGCTCCGCCTAGAGTGAATCGATGAGATCACGATATCGTTCTCGGAGTCGGGGATGAGCCTCCGCAGGTTAACGGGAGTGGGAAATCTGTAATTCTGGTGGAGTTACCTGGGTGCGCTCCAACTCCCCCAGCTCAAGGTTCCCGGAGGGAGTAAGTGGTGCTCGGTAAACTCGCGAGAAGCATGGCCAAGCGGTACTACGTCACGACCCCGATTTACTACGTGAACTCGATTCCTCACGTGGGGCATGCTCTGACCATGCTTGCCTGCGACGTCTGCAAGCGTTACGCGGAGATGAACGGCCAGGAGGCCAGTTTCCTGACCGGAACCGACGAGAACGGGCTCAAGGTGATGGAAGCCGCAGCTGCCGCAGGCGAATCCCCAATGGCGTTTGTCGATCGGATCAGCAAGACGTTCAGCGACTGCGCGGAAACCCTCGGGATGAGCAACGATATCTTTTTCCGCACCACGAGCGATCAACACAAGCGCGCGGCTCAGAGACTGTTCGAGGTCATTCGCGACAACGGCTACATCTATCTCGACAAGTATGAGGGCTGGTACGACGTGAGCTCGGAAACCTTTGTGAAGGAGAGCGAGGTCGTGGACGGAAAGAGCCCGGATGGTAACCCGGTGCGATGGGTGGAAGAGGAGAACTACTTCTTCAAACTCTCGGCCTTTGGTGATCGACTCCTGGCGAAGATCGAGGAAGAGCCGGACTGGCTCCTGCCTCATGTTCGCAAGAACGAGGTCGTGAGCTTTATCCAGCAAGGTCTGCGCGATATCTGCATCACGCGGGCGAATCCCGGCTGGGGGATCCCCGTGCCGGGCGATGAGAGCAAGGTGATCTACGTTTGGTTCGACGCGCTCATCAACTATCTCGCGGCAACAGGTTGGCCGGATGCGGGTTGGGAGGATTTGTGGCCTGCGGATGTGCACTGGATGGCGAAGGAGATCTTCACCCGGTTCCACGCGACATTGTGGCCCGCCATGCTGATGGCGGCGGATTTGCCTCTCCCGAAGCGCGTGATCGCTCACGGTTGGTTCGTGTTCGGTGATAGCAAGATGAGCAAGTCGAAGGGCAATGTGATCGGGCCAGATGAGCTGATTAAGTTCTACACCGAGACCGCTGGGTGTTCGCCGGAGCTGGCGGTGGATGTCGTGCGCTTCAGTCTTGCGCGGGCTCTGCCCTACGAGGGAGATACGAATTACACGCTGGAAGAAGTCGCGCGGATTTACAACGCCGATCTCGCAAACGATCTGGGCAACGCGCTGAACCGTAGCCTGAGTATGGCGCACAAGTTTACGTCTGGCTTAGTGCCCGATGCGGCGGTTGAAGACGATGCTCTGAAGGCGGTTTTAGAAGCTAAGGAAGAAGCAGAAGATGCGATGAACGCTCTGCGTTTAGATGACGTAGCGGCGGCCGGTATCGACTTGATCCGTTGGCTAAACAAGTACATCGACACGCGCGCGCCATGGGCTCTGGCGAAGAACGAGGATCCTGCTCTGGCGGGTGTGATCCGCTCGATGCTTTATGCGGTACGCAACGCGGAAGGTTTGCTCCGACCGTTCATCCCCTCGACCGCAGATGCGATTGCTGCGCAGTTCCAGCTCCCTGGCCTATCCGAGTGGGCGATGATCGGCACCGAAGCCGCTCTGCCCGCAGGCACACAGCTCGGCGAGCCCCAACCGATGTTCCCCCGACTTGACAAGAAGATCATGGAATCCCTGAAACCCCAACCAGAAGCCTCCGCTCCGAAGGAAGAGAAGCCCGCGAAGAAAGAAAAGCCGAAGTTCGAAGTTCCGGCGGAGATTGAGTTCACCGACTTCATGAAGGTGAATCTGCGCGTGGGCCGGGTGATCGAGGCCGAGGCGATTGAGGGCAGCGATAAGCTGGTGAAGCTCCAGGTAATGGTGGGCGATCAGCAACGGCAGATCGTGGCGGGGATCAAGAAGAAGTACGCCCCGATTGACCTCATCGGTCGTCAGGTGATTGTAGTCGCGAACCTCAAGCCCGCAAAGCTCATGGGTCACGAGAGTCAAGGTATGTTGCTCGCGGCGGATGATGTCGATGGCGCGCCGATTCTGCTCCAACCCGAGCACGAGGCCCCGGAAGGGACGAGCGTTCATTAGACGATCAAAGATGCCACGTCGGGACGCGCCTCCAACGGACGCCACCCCCGTCGCGGAGCTCTGGAATCTCAGCGGGACGACGGCGACGTGGCTCAACGATCTCGGCGTGCATACGTATGGCGACCTGAGTCAGCGCGACCTGTACGAGTTGTGGGGCGAGCTGAAAGCTGCGCACAAGCAGGTGACAACGCTCATGTTCCTCGCGCTCTGGGGCGCTGTCCACAACTGTCACTGGAACCAAGTTCCGGCGGACGTCGTCGCCGAGTTTGAGGCTTGGCGTCACTCGGACTGAGGAAGTTGCATCGGCCAGCTCACGCGCCGCAGTCGATGCACTGCTCCAACGTCGAGCGGACGAACTGGCGGGCTCGGTGAAGGCGGCTCTTCATCGCGGCGAGGCTGATGCCGAGGGTCTCCGCCGTTTCTTCGCCGGATCGCTCGTCGAGCTCCCGCATCACGTACACCGAGCGTAAGTCCTCGGGCATGTCTTCGAGTGCGGCGCGAACCCGAGCCTTCAGTTCCTCGAACTCGAAGTTCGGCTCGGCCGGGGGAACGGCGATTTCAGGAAGTTCCGAGAGGGCAACAATGGGAGCGAGCGCTTCTTTCTTGCGGAGCCGGCTGCACACCCGGCGACCGATGGTGGCGAGCCACGCTCGAAAATGCTCCTTGTCATCCAGCTGCTCCATGGCCTTGTAGGCGCGGAGCAGGGCTTCGACGAGCACATCTTCGGCATCATCATTGTTGCCGCATACCCGAATCATCTGCCGATAGACCGCATCTTTGTGCTCGGAAACAAGATCTTCGTACTGATCCTTGGTGACGTTCACTCGGATTCCTCCTGAGTCAGCTCGGGGGACGCGGTCACCCTGGGAGGAGCGATCGCCGACTTCCCGTGATGCGACACAAAGGTCTGGATTTCCGCCGGATCAAGCAGGACGATGTTGGGCTGGGCGAATGCGGCGAACTCGTCGTTGTCCATCGGATCAAGCGTGCCATCTTCGTTGAATTCGGTGAGCATGGAGGTGAGGATGTCGCTCTGGCTGGGGGAATACGGGAAGGCATCCATCCACAGGCCTGGGCGCTTTTCGTCGCTGACATAGGCAACGCCTGCGATCCAAATATCACCAAAGCCGGGGGCTTCGTTGTCATCCGCCCACCGACCGCGCCGAACTTCGTGGCCCTTGTCGAGCAGGTTCCGCTGGATGGTTTCCAGGGCTACCGCCTCCCGGCAGACGATGACAAGATTGGCCTCCGTATCTGCCGCCGAGGCGAGAGTGAAGCCGCCGCGTCGCTCCAAATAAACCCGTGCGCCGCGAGGCCAGCGGTCGCGAAGCTCCGCGACAAATCCATCCCAATCGGTTTCGAGTCTCATGCGTGTGGTGCCTCCGAGATCACCGCCGTGGAAGCAGGCGGTCGCGGCAGAACTCGCCAGGTGATACCCCAACTGTCGGTCAAGGTGGATTGCCCGGGTTGGGCTCCCAGAGCCTGTAGTTGCAGGGAGTCTTCGAGGAGGAACACGGGCCCGTTCGGCAAACCAGGCTCGATTCGCAGTCGAACCGGGTCGGAGTCGATCACCCAAACATGCCCGCTCAGGGTCGCGGGACGCTCCAGGACAGTGGAGAAGAACTCGGCCACCTTGGCCGGTTCGTGCGTGTGGAGCCCAATCCGCGCCAGGGTAGGGGAGTCGAAATCAAAGTCTTCATCTTCGTCATCCGCGCCGAGTTCGAAGATATTCCACGAGTTTCCAAACGGATCGACCACGAGGTTGAGCTCCCCGGAGCCTTTCCAGGTGACTTCCTCGAATCCGAGCGCCCGGAGCTGACCCCGCGCGGCGGAAAGGTGATCGGTGAGGAGTTCGAGAACCGGCGGGCGGCGATCGCCGGGATCAACATAGGCGCGCAACGCCCCATCGGTCAGGCAAAGCCCACTCTCGCTGGTGAGCATCTCCCAACCCAGCGCATCGCGATACTTTTGCACCATCGCATCCGGGTGCGGCGCGGTGAGTCCGACACATCGACTGAGCCCGAATCCCATGGATTCCCCCATCATATCTGATTCTCGGCTCGGGTAAAACTGGTGATCCCCCGGAGGGCCCTCATCGTGTCAGAGACGATCGATACCTTACTTAGCGAAGACCGTATTTATTCCCCCGCGCCAGAATTCCGCGCGCAGGCCAACATGGACGACCTGTCGGTCTATGAATACGCCAACACCGATCCGGAAGGGTGGTGGGCGCAGTGGGCGGGGCGACTCGATTGGTTTGAGCACTGGACGAAGATCCTGGAGTGGAAGCAACCTTACGCCAAGTGGTTCCTGGGAGGGAAGATCAACGCGTGTCACAACTGCGTTGATCGCCACGTGATCGCGGGTCGCGGAGACAAGGTCGCCTGGATCGCGGAGGGCGAGCCGGGCGATGTGCGGCTGTTCACGTATTCGGATGTTTTGCGCGAAGTTCAGAAGCTGGCCAACGCTTTGAAGGCTTTGGGAATCCAGAAGGGTGATCGCGTTTGCCTCTACATGGGTCAGGGGCCGGAATTGACGCTGAGCATGCTGGCTTGCGCCCGAATTGGCGCGGCCCACTCGGTGGTGTTTGGCGGATTCAGCGCGACGAGCATTCACGAGCGGATCAATGATGCCAGCGCGAAGCTGGTGATCACGGCCGATGGCGCGTGGCGTCGGGGCAAGATTGTTGAACTCAAGAAGATCGTGGATGACGCGATGGCCATGGGTTGCCCTACGATCGAAAAGGTTCTCGTTTATGAGCGCGTGGGGGCCCCAGGAACTCTCACCAATGGACTCGCCGCGCCAGAGTACGACCGGGGCGTCTGGGATGACTCTCGCGACATTTGGTGGCACGATCTGGTGCCGAATCAACCCGCCGAGTGCCGCTGCGAGGCGATGGACAGCGAGGATTTGCTCTTCATTCTCTACACCAGCGGATCAACTGGCAAGCCGAAGGGGATCATGCACACCACCGGCGGCTATCTGACGGGTACCAGCGCCACGAGCTACTGCGTTTTTGACTACAAGCCGACCGATATCTACTGGTGCACTGCCGACTGCGGATGGATCACCGGCCACAGCTACGTGGTTTATGGCCCGATGGCCAACTGTGTGACGCAGGTTCTGTTCGAAGGTGCCCCTGATACTCCCGACAAAGACCGTTTCTGGCGGATTGTCGAGAAGCACAAAGTCTCGATTCTCTACACGGCTCCCACCGCGATTCGCACCTTTATGAAGTGGGGCGAAGAGTATCCCCAGCGATGCGATTTGAGTTCGCTGAGGCTGCTCGGTACGGTCGGCGAGCCGATCAACCCCGAGGCGTGGATGTGGTACCACCACATCATCGGCGACGGACGATGCCCGATTGTCGATACCTGGTGGCAAACCGAGACCGGCGCGATTATGATCACGCCTCTGCCCGGCATGACCGACACGCGTCCTGGCTCTGCAACTCGGACGTTCCCCGGGGTGTACGCCACGATCTACGACGAAGAAGGCAACGATTTGGTGCGCACGCACGGGCTTCCTGTGGGCGGACTGCTCGTGCTCAAGCGTCCATGGCCGAGCATGCTGCGCGGCATTTGGGGCGATCCGGAGCGGTACGAAAAGACGTATTGGAGCAAGTTCAGCGACGCCTATTTCGCGGGCGATGGCGCAAAGCTCGACCAGGATGGCTTCTTCTGGCTGCTTGGTCGAGTGGATGACATCATGCTCGTGAGCGGCCACAACATTAGCACGATGGAAGTGGAATCGGCCTTGGTGGATCACCCGGCGGTCGCGGAAGCGGCGGTCATCGGCAAGAACCACGACGTGAAGGGTCAGGCGATCAGTGCCTTCGTGATTCTGCGCGGAAACGTGACGGGAACCGAGGACCTGAACGCGGAGATTCGAGCCCACGTCGCGGCGAAAATCGGGCCTCTGGCTCGGCCCGACGATCTGTTCTTCACTGCGGAGTTGCCGAAGACCCGCAGCGGAAAGATCATGCGGCGTCTGTTGCGCGATGTCGCGGAAGGCCGGGCCCTGGGCGATGTCACGACTCTGAGCGATCCGGCTGTTGTGTCATCGCTGAAGTCTCAGTACGAGGACAAGGAAGGGTAGGGAAGCCCGCCCTTGAGCTCGATCACTTCATGGGAACCCGCGATTCACTTCGGGGGTTCATAAGAGTGGTTAGAGATCATGAAACGGAGGGCGCTCATTGGATACGGACTCTCAGGGCTTGCGGGTCTAGGATTGTTCGGTTGGGGATACCTCTCGGTGCATCCCGATGAGGAAGTTTGGAGCCGAGTGCGGGTGGTCTCGTGCCTCATAGACGGTCTCCCTTGCAAGGCCACTGCTTTTCGCGAAGATCGCCACAGCTACTTTGTGGATATTCAGGGTGCGCGGGACTATTCCGGTCAGGTCAGCCTGATGCCGACATCTGGCCAGGTATTTGAGCCCGATGGTGCCGACTATGTGCGATGGACACCTCGAGGGTGGATTGCTGGCCCCGGACCGATGGAGCGGTACGAGCTGCAGTACGAGCCATTTTCGCACGAAACGCATTTTAAGGCGAAGAAAACACCAAACGGGTGGCAGATGAGCTTGACCTTACTCTCTGGTCAGAGAGCGGAGGTGAAGCTTGAGGATAGGTGATCGCAGCGGGGTTCTTACACGCATCGAAATGGGGCAGCAGTCAGCTGGTCGGCAACTTATAACGCGATCCGCGAGGGCGATTCCTGTCTTGTTCCTGCTCGGCCTTTTTGCTTCTGGATGCGACAGTGCTCGTGAAGAGTACGTCCTTCGAGCCACTTGCACTGCAGGCGGGTACACGTTCACGCTCAAGGAAAAACGGTACAACGGAGTCTTGACAAGATCAGACGCGCTTCTCTTTGCGCGGGAGGCATCCTCTGGAAGGGGCAGCTTGGTCTACGAGGCGATTTCCGTGCGGGGTGCGGTCCGAGCTGATTCGGCGTTCTGCAAAGCCGACGAAAAAGCGAAGATTCTCTCGATTGATGTTCGCCGCATCTCCGCAGCTGAAGAATCAATCAAGACCCGGGAGCTCGGCGCGTGGGCGCTCAAATTTCAGTAAGCGTGAATGCCCGACGCGACCGCTGCAGGCACGGAAACTGGACGGACTCCCCCTCTCCGGGGTCGCTTTGGCAGAGAGCGGAACTATTCGGTGAACCACTGCCGTTGAACCCGGTAGAGAGATGATGAGGCGAGGGCTCCCTTTGATTGCTGCTGGGGTTGGTGCGACGGCTATTGTGCTGTTGGCGCAAGCCGAGCCCGCGCGTGACGTGAGCCAGGCACCGGAGTTTTGGAAGAAGGAAGGGGCTGTTCGCTCCGCCGACGTGGCCATTGGGATTGGCGAAGCGATCGGGCGTGACTACTACGGGCATGAACAGATTGACCAGCAGCTCCCTCTGACGGCCAAGCTGCGAAAAGGCGTTTGGCAAGTCAGGGGAACCCTGCCCAAGGGCATGCTTGGAGGAGTCCTCGAGGTAGATGTTCAACAATCTGATGGGATGGTCGTCCGCTTGACCCACAGTAAGTAGGAGTTCGATGGCCTGCCCCGCGTTGATCGACCGGCGTCCGGGCCGCAACCGCGTCACCAGCATCGTGACGAAGAACAGCAGCAATGCGACGCTTCATTCCCGCACCTATACGTTCAACCTCGCGAGCGAAGTGACGCAGATTGTCGAAGGCGCCGTGACCACGGACTACACCTACGATGATGCCGGTCAGCTGGAAACGGAAGTTAAGTCTACGGGCTATTCGGCCGCCTACAGCTACGATGGAAACGGCAACCGACTGACCCGCACCGTGAATGGTGTAACGGAGAACTACTCCTATGATGCGGGTGACAAGCTCACGGCGATTGTCGGTGGCGCGGATCCTCGGACGTTTACCTATGATGGCGCGGGTCGCACGACGGGGATTGTTCGGAGTAGCGGCACCACGAGTTTCACCTATGACTATGAGTCTCGGGTGACGAGTATCACTAAGCCGGGCATGACGACGAACTCGATGACTTACAACGGTCTGGATACCCGTGTGGGGATGACGGATTCGACGGGGTCTCGGACGTTTAAGCGGGCGGGGATTGGGGTGACTTCTCCGGTCTTGAGCGATGGTTCGGCGAGCTTCACTCCTTCGGGTGAGAACCGGGCGGGGGTGAAGACGGCGTACCACGGCGGCCTCAAGAGCTTCGATACTCAAACGAACTCGGCTCAGGCGGTGGTGGGTCAACGGCTCACCGATGCTTTCGGGAACCAAATCTCGAGCTCGGGCGTTTGGAAAGGCAGATTCGCCTACGGCGGCCCGTATGGGTATCAGGAGGATCCTGATACGGGTCTCAGGTTGCTGGGGCATCGGTACTACGATTCGAGCACTGGTCGGTTCCTGACGAGGGATCCGATCAAGGACGGTCAGAATTGGTATGCCTACTGTGATAACAATCCCGTCACCTACGTTGATGCGAACGGCTTAGTTCCTCGCCCAATCTCAACGAGTGAACTCCAGCAGCTCGCACTTGCGATTGCGCTCCTCATTATAACAGGCAAGTATGCTGAAGCCGCTCAACTTTGGGCTTTGGCTAAGAGTGGTCAGATTTGGGTCGAGGATGACACTCGGTATTTAGATGAGAATTCCCCAGGATTTACCTCCAACGGATTCAGCAGCAACGGAATGAAGAGTGGTACTACGTACATTGTGCTTGCGGCCTATCTATTCGGAAGCGATCAGCTCTACGACTTAGCCGCGACGATCCTCCATGAGCTGGTCCATGTCATGCAAATAGCAAATGGACGATTCGATACGTCTCAACGACGATCCCTAGAGGATGAAGCATACCGTGTGGAGGTCGACTGGCTGAGTAGACTTACTTTCGGCGGCAAAGCTCGTAGCGAAGTCCTCGAAAAGTCGAGACGCTTCTGGAAAGAGCACGGTACAATAGGCGGTGGAAGCTACACCCTCGGGTTAGAGCAGGCGAATTTTACGGAGGTAAGTTACTGACATGATTATAGCATCGCTACTAACTGTCGCCATTTTGACATCACGGCCTGCTCCCCCTGGTTATCCAGAAGGGCTTGGTTTTTACGAGACCGAGAGCAGGATTCTGCAGGAGGCACGAGAAGGTGCGCAATTTTGCGCCAGGGTAAGTGCGCAACATGGCACTGCCCACTTCACTTCGCTTATGCCTGAGGCGTGGATGGTATCCGATGATTCGCCTCTCTGGGCGCGCAATAGCGGCGGTCAATCCATATCACGCGAAAAGTTTATCTCCGAGATCTCATCGATTGTCTATGTTTCAAATGTGGGTAGCCGTCGTCAAGCGCGCCGCGACGGGCCCTTCGTTTATGCACTGTCCAGAAAAACCTTCAAGATACTTGAAGTAGTCGACAGAAACGGAGTGAGTCTGTTGTATGAAGAGTAAGTTCTAACTTCGCGACACCCGAGTCACTTGCTATTTGAGAATCTCACCTCATGAGAAATTCGATGACTTACAATGGTCTGGATACCCGTGTGGGGATAACGGATTCGACGGGGTCTCGGACGTTTAGGCGGGCGGGGATCGGGGTGACTTCTCCGGCCTTAAATGATGGTTCGGCGAGCTTCACTCCTTCGGGTGAGAACCGGGCGGGGGTGAAGACGGCGTACCACGGCGGCCTCAAGAGCTTCGACACCCAAACGAACTCGGCACCACGTACAAGGAAGACCGTTCCCAAGACAACCAAAAGAAACACCCGTCACCTTGTGAGATCGTGGCTGGGTTGTTTAGAATGGGCGCATGGCGCGGCCGGATTATGCGGATATGCCTCGTCGCCGGAAGAATGGCGGCGGGTGCATGATGGCTCTGATTGTGGCGGGGTTTGCGATTTTCAGCTACCTCGGCAGCTCGCAAACCAACCCCGTGACGGGTGAGTCGCAGCGGGTGGCCATGACCACCGATCAAGAGATTGCCATGGGCCTGCAAGCGGCGCCCGAGATGGCGCGTCAGTTCGGCGGCACGGTCAGCGGCCCCGAGGCCGCCATGGTCTCGAGTATGGGCGAGTTCATTGTTCGCAACTCCACCGCCAAAAGCGCGCCGTACGACTTCGAGTTTCATCTGTTGGCGGATCGCAAAACCGTGAATGCGTTCGCTCTCCCGGGCGGGCAGATTTTCATCACGCGGGCCTTGCTCGAGCGGCTCCAGACCCAGGGTCAACTTGCAGGAGTTCTGGGCCACGAAATCGGCCACGTCATTGAGCGGCACAGCGCCGAGCATATGGCCAAGCAGCAACTCACCCAGGGGCTGACCACCGCCGCCGTGCTCGCCAGCGAGAGCGCGACAGCGGGCATGGTGGCGCAAGCGGTTGGGCAAATGGTGAACATGAAGTACGGGCGCGAAGATGAGCTCGAATCGGACGAGTGGGGGGTGCGTCTGATGGTGGAATCGGGCTTCGACCCGAACTCGCTGATCGGGGTGATGAAGATTTTGGAGGAGGCGAGCGGCGGCGGCAATCGCCCCGAGTTCATGAGCACCCACCCCAATCCGGGCAACCGAATTGAACGAATCAGGGAGACCATCGCCACCGCTTATCCCGATGGCCTGCCGGAAGGCTTGAAGCCCTGACTGTAAGTTCTACCGGGGGATGCCGATGATTCGTGTATGGATCATCGCGCATTGCCGTATGCCTACGGGCTCGGAACTCTGGCCGCGCTTTTTGTCATCGGGTGCGGTCAGCCCGCTCCGGTGGCGCCCGAGCCATCGGCGAAACCCTCTCCGGAGAAGTCGGCGGGCCGACCCCGTCCGGGCGACTATCAGTCGCCCCCGGCAAAGCGGGTTCCGACGCAGGCCAATCGCACCGCCCGCCCGCCACGGGAAGAGTTGCCTCCGCCCGCTCCCTTGAAAGCAGCTCCGTCGGCCACTGGGAACGAGCTCGTCGGGCAGGTGCTCGGGCAAGGTTTTCGGCCGAATCACGCGGAAATCCTTGCTTTCAAGAACCCGGACACGGTGACCAACAACGGCCAAACGGACAAGGCGCAGAAGTATCACTTCGAGCTCATCCAGGGCACGGACACCTTTGATAACGACGGCTCGATGCTGATTATCTTCGCGACGGACTATGGCGTGCCTCTCAGCAACCTCAGCATCGATTGGAAGCCCACCAAATTTGGCACCGATGAGCACCGCGCCCAGGCCTATCCCCAAGATGGCGGGGTCGGTCGCGGCCTTTACGGGGTCCATTTGGAGTGGGGCGGGGAGCTCGAAATGGTCAATGACGAAATCGAGGCGCGCCTGAACTTCGGCCCGGAAAAGGGCGGTGAAGTTCCGTTTGTCGCCAATGTCAAGACGGAGAAAGGCTGGATTCGGGGCAAGGGCATCGCGAAGGTTGTTCGCCGCTGAGTTGCAACCAAGGTCGGTGTCCCGGCGTCAAAGGCTGGGAAGGGATAAGGAACTGGCAGTGAAGGAAACTGTGACTTTCGAGATCGATTCGGCTCTGCTGCAGGCGGCGCGTGGGTTGAATATCGACCTGAATGAGTTTATTAGGTCGACTTTGACGCGTGCGGTCGAGTCAGGTCGGTTACAGCCGACCGATGAAGAAGTGGCTGCAGCTTTTTCGGTAAGCCTGGCGAAATACGATGCCGTCTACGAGCACTTGGCCAAGTGATTCGATATCTCTCCGAGTCCCAGGTTTTGCTCATGCACGGTCCGTCGCTATGGCGGGCTTCCCGGGGTCAGAGATTCAGGGTTGCTTCAAGCTGCATTGGCCCGTCCGCAGTCGGGCTAATACGAAGATCTTGTTCAACAAGGAGCTGCCGTCTGGGAAAGCCTGGCCCAGAATCATCCATTCTAGGATGGGAACAAGCGCACAGCTTTTGCAGTCATGGTCACCTTCTTGGCAATCAATGGCCTGGATCTGAACGCCGAGCCAGAGGCGGTGATCTTGTTTGTAGATTCGCTCTACGAGTCAAACTCCTTCAGCTTCGAAAATCTGGAAGCATGGCTCTGGACGCACACTCAACCCCGGAACTGAGAAGAGAGTGAACATACCGAGACATAGGTGACACTTTGTTCCGGAAACATGGGTGACACTTCCTCCTGTCGGAGGAAGTGATGCCCTGGAAGGAATGTTCGAAAGTGGAAGAACGATTGAAATTCGTCGCCCGTCTCTTGGAGGGCCAGGAGATGAGTTCGTTGTGTCGGGAGTTTGGAATCTCCCGCAAGATTGGATACAAGATATTCAATCACTGCAAGCAACACAGCACAGCGTGTTGAAGTTGATGCTCCTCATCCTATATCATGAAGGTTTCGCACTACTTGGTTAGGGCGCTACTCTTTATCGAATACTCATCGCCCCAATAAGCCCGTCAGCTCCGATCGAAACATGGAGGGACAAAGCAGTAGTGCCAAAGACGACACGATAAACCCGCTGAACCTCTTTATCTCCAGCCGACCTTGCCAAAGTGAATTCATTCAACGGCCCGAGATCCGTAAATCGTTTAATTGTCGCAATCAGGTTTGCCGGTGGCACCCGGCTTAAGAAGAGAGGAGTGAAGATCGATTCATCGCATGTCCCTGCCAACAGATCATCCAACATCTTGCGATGCTTTTCCGTGAGATCCGGCATGGTGTCTTTCAGAGGAGAAGCCTTTGGCTTAGGGTCAAACATGTCTCGAATTTCGGCTCGCAGTGACCTAACCGTATCGTTTTGATGGTTCGCCAGAGCTATCACCGTTACTCCTCTGACCGTCCGCTCGATGACCGTTGAGAAGCCTCGGATTCCTCCCGTGTGCGAATAGCTATACAACTCTCCATCAACATAGTTAGAGAGCCATCCAAAACCGTAGTTGTCGTTCGACTTGATTGTGATCGGTTCCGGATTAAACATCAGATGCTTCTCGGCTTCTGAAAACAGCTCCGTCCCCGCCAGCGCGCGATCCCACTTGACCATGTCCTGCAGACTTGAAACAAGCCCCCCTGCCGCGTAGACCCAATCCATGTTAATGGGCTCGGTAGGCTCCCCCTCCCGACCAAAGCTCTCCACAACTTTGAACCTTTTTTCTGGCCCAGTAGAACGCATCCCGGCCGGTTTCAAAATCATCGAATCTAGCGCCGAATAGAAGTCCTGTTTTGTTGTCCGCTCAATCAAGGTTCCCAATATGCAATAGCCCGTATTACTGTAACGATATGCCGTACCGGGTTCAAAAATCATAGGCTCATCTGCAACGAGTTTCCAGATACCATCAGGTTTCACAGGATCATTTCTCACAGCTCCCAGCTTGGGCGATTCCGAATAGCTGGGGAGGCCGCCAGTATGAGTCAGCAATTGGCGCACTGTTACCTTATGCCAAGCCGATGGGGTATCTGGCATAAGCTTGCCCAAAGTGTCCTCATATCTTAGCTTCTTTTCTCGAACTAGTTTAACGATCACCGCCGCCGTAAACTGCTTACTAATCGAAGCCAGGCGGTAACGCCCGTCGTTTTTGAGCGTCGCACCTTGCCCATATGTTTTCAGGTGGACGACCTTACCATCTTGAACCACAGCGACCCCAACCCCTTTCAGCCCCAAATCGAGGTACTTCTGAACCACGCTGTCAACTGGGTTGGCCTGACTCAGCAGTATTGAAAGAACTACCTGATTGATCATCACAGACGTAGTACGACAATCGCAGCGAGGGGATGCAAGCCGCAACCAGAAAGATGAAATTTGTCTGTGCCTTCAAGTATTGGACGGGCTACCTCGTTGTCCGCCGTTGAACCTAAATGACCGCCATTCTCCAACGGGCTGGAAAGTCCATGGGGAGACCTAGGCCTTCTGAAGTGCGCGTCCAGGGGGCAATGGGGTGACTGGAGGTTTGAGCATGCCGAGACGTTGCGGACACCTCTTCCTGTCGGAGGAAGTGTTGAGCTGGAAGGAGTTTTCGAAAGTGGACGAACGATTGAAGTTCGTTACCCGTCTCTTGAAAGGCAAAGAGGCGAGCGTGTTGTGTCGGGAGTTTGGAACCTCGCGTAATGCTGGCTAGAAGCTCTTCGACCAGTACAAGGAGATGGGGCTTGAATCGACCACTAACCGCGTTCGCAGGCCCTACCGATATGCCAATCAGCTACTCATTCAGGTGGAGACGGCCAGTTTGCAACTCAAGTCAGAAGAGCCAACGCGAGGGCCCTCCATGAACTCACCTACCTCTCCGAAGAATACACCGTGGTCGCCACGAGCGGGAGCAAAGTCCATTTGAACCGCAAGAAATTTGAACCGCAATAAAAAGGAAGCGTCTCGTCCGTTCTGGCGGGGCAGACATTGGCACCAAAGAAGTGCAGGAAACGTTTGGCTTGTCTCGTTAGGCTGCGTTGCCCTTGAACAAAGAACTCTCCAGCCCCGGGACAACCCGTTTCGGGCAATAAAGGTGTAACCAATGTCTCAGGAACAAAGTGTCAACCATGTGTCCGGTATGGACAGAAGAGGAATGGGGCGGCTGAGGGGACTTGAACCCCCGACATCCTGAGTCACAGTCAGGCACTCTAACCACTGAGCTACAACCGCCGCCCGGACTCACTATTGTATCCGAGAATGGGGCGAGGGTTCGCAGGACCGCGCACCGGTCGCCCCAACAGGTAGGTCTCTCAGAGCCCCAGGGATTTCACGACCTCAGCATCGGCGGTGCGCTTGCCACGCTCTCCAACCGCCACGGCAAAGCCTCCAGCGTAGTCCCACATCGCCCATCCCATGCCGAGTTCACGCATGGCACGGGTGGTGTCGCGGATCCAGGAGAGCCGTGATTCGCGCGGGGAGAACGTGGCGTACGTGCCGAATTCGCCGCAATAGACGGGCACTTTGTGCTTCGCCCCCCAGTCGGCGGCAAGCTTCAGTCGGGCTTTCATCTTAGCGAAATCCCAGTTTTCGCCGCCGTAGTTCTTCACCGCCCACATCGCGTCTTGGTCTGGAATCTTGCTCAGCAGCGGCTCCACGTCCTCGGGGGAAGAAGGATATGGAACCTGCTTCATGAATCGAGATTTGTCCCAGCCCCACTCGGCTCCTTGGTGGGTGAACACGAACGGATCGTAGCAGTGGAACGTGTAGATGAGGTTCTTGTCGGCGTAGGGCTCGCTTTCGACCAGCCGGTCGATGCTGCTCCACTCGCCGCTCGGGTTCACGATAATCGTGTGCTTGGGCGCGGCTTTGCGAATTGCTCCAACAAGACGGGATTCGATCCCGCGCCACTTATCGCCCTTCATCACGGCGGGCTCGTTCAGCACTTCAAGAAATACTTTGTTGGGGTCTCGCTTCGACATCTCCGTGGCAAGCTTTGTCCAGAACCCTTCGAAGGCCGCGACCATCCGCGGATCATCGCGGAGGGCCTCTTTGAACGAATCTTCTGGATGAATGTCCACGATGACGGCGATTCCGGCTTTCACAAAGGCATCGACTTCCCCCGCGAAGAGCTTCAGTCGCTCGGGGCGAATCGCGTCACTTGGGGTGAACGATCCGTTCAGGGCGGCAGGATTCAGAGTGAATCGGACGTGTTTGAACCCGATTTTTTTGATCAGCTCACGGTCGGAATCTTGGAAGTAGGTGGTCAGGTGATTGTCGTCGTAATCATTGCCGGATTGCGCGTACCAGTGACTCAGGTTGATCCCGGTTTGCAGAGCCGCGAGCCTGGCCGGAGGCACGCTCGACGCTGAATCGTTTGCGAAAACCATCAGGAGCGGTATCATATGAATAATCTACCAGTCGCCAGGGCAGGGTGATGTAGATTTGTCGAATCGTTTCGAATTTTTCCTTTTCCGTGAAAAATCTCCCTTTCTCGCCGCACATTGCGGGAGTAGACGAGGCCGGTCGTGGGCCGGTGGCGGGGCCGCTGGTAGTGGCGGCGGTCTGCCTGCCCTCTGGATTCGATGCAACCGGTTTGAACGACTCCAAGAAGCTCTCGCACGAGCAACGCGATTGTCTCTTTCAAGGGATCATCGAGTCGGCGGAGTACAGCATTGTCATCATCTCTCACGACGAGGTGGATCGCCTCAACATTCTCCGGGCCACGCTCCTCGGCATGAGCCAGGCTCTCTGTGATCTGCCGCATCCGCCCGAGTCAGCTCGGATCGACGGGAATCAGCTTCCCATCCGTCCGCCTGTCCCCTGCGAAACCCTGGTGAAAGGGGACTCCAAGGACGCGGCGATCGCCGCCGCTTCGATCCTGGCCAAGGTGACCCGCGATCGGCTCATGATCGAGGCAGATGCCCGGTATCCGGGCTATGGATTCGCGGACCACTACGGGTATCACACCCCAACTCACATCGAAGCTTTAAACCGACTCGGGCCCTGCCCGATCCACCGCAAAAGCTTCGAACCGATCAAGTCGATGGTGAATCAGCCGAAGTTTGAGCTGTTCTAGGCACCTCTCATGGCTGACTCACGCAAGGAATTGGGGAGGGACGCAGAGGATCGCGCGGCCAGCTATCTGGCAAGCCAGGGGTACACCCTCATCACGCGGCGATGGCACGGCCACCACGCAGAGCTTGACCTGGTCGCGATGGACGGGGAGACTCTTGTGTTCGTAGAAGTCCGGGCTCGTACCGGACGGCTGGTCGCCCCAGAGGAGACAATCACGGAGGGCAAACTGAGCCGATTCAAGCAATCGGTGGAGAAGTATCTCCGCGAGAATGGGTTGGAATCGTCGCCTGTGAGGCTGGACTTGGTCGCGGTCGACGAAAGCGGGCTCCGGCACTTTCCCGGAGCCCTTGATCGCGATTACTCTCCATCTGGCGCTTCGGATGAGGATGAAGAAGACCCCGACGGGCCGTCCGGATTCTTATCTTTTTGAATCTGGTTCACCGTCGTCTCGGGCTTTGGTTTGCCCGCGTATGGGTCGGGCTCCGAACCGCCAGAGCAGCCGATCAGCCCGATACACAGGACGAGGCTAGAAAGCAGCAGCCGCATCAAATGCCTCCCGGTCAGGTCGGAAGATGTAAGCGTGGCAACCCCACTGGTCATACCACTCCAACGTCGGCTCCACAGTGCCCTGGTAGTTGCTAAAGGGATCGGTGCGTGGATCGGTGACTCCGGTCGAGAAGACGCCATTTCGTCGCCACTTCGCCGAGCTATCTGCATAGGAATAGATCATGCCTCGGTTGTGAACATCCCAACCCGTTCCACGCGAGTTCTTGCTCAGTCCGCTCTCTTGCCCATTGATCGTGCTGGAGCAGGTCGGGCTCGCGGGGACGTATCGACAGGCCGCATTGATGTCGGGGCAAAGCATGTAGGGGCTCGCGTATCCCCAGCCGCGAAGAGCTGCCCGCCCACGCCCGTTCCAGAAGACAGGAAGTTCGCTGACCGCACCGATCGCGGTGGCGTTGTAGCCGTTCAGCAACCCGTTATAGGTGTAGCTCGGCGCAGCTGCCACATTGGTTGGCGGGGCAACCGAGGCATAGATCGCTTGCGTCGCCTCGACGGTCGTGGCGTTCGGATCGCGCAGCATGTCCAGATTCTTGATGTAGGGCTGGGTGCTGTTGCTCCAGAAGACGGCCTGCGAGTTCATCTGGTACGGCGTTCCGCCGGTAAACCATGCCGGCGTGGGAACCAGACGGTCGGCGTTGTATCCGCGAGAGTCGCCCGGAACATAGGCGAGGGGGAAAGTATCGTCGTAATCGCTCAGATATATCTGCGCAGAGGTTCCGAGCTGCTTGAGGTTACTGAGACTCGCCGTTTTCTTGGCGGCGGCTTTGGCTTGAGCGAACACAGGAAACAGGATTGCAGCAAGAATGGCAATGATGGCAATCACAACCAGGAGCTCAATCAGGGTAAAGGCACGAGACATGGCACCAGGCATTTTCGCTATTATGAACCGATGACGCGGTTCTCCCAAAGCCCTTGGACGGCAATCTGCCTGTTCTGTTCCCTGAGCGCGCTTCTGCCACCCCAACTTGCCCATGCTGACGCGGTTGATGACTACGTCACGGCGCGGATGGAGAAAGACCGGGTTCCGGGGGCATGTTTCGCCGTGATCTACCCGGATGGCCGGGAAGAAGTGAGGAGCTACGGGGTCGCGAATC
This sequence comes from Methyloversatilis discipulorum, assembly GCA_943371575.1. Taxonomy (GTDB): domain Bacteria; phylum Armatimonadota; class Fimbriimonadia; order Fimbriimonadales; family Fimbriimonadaceae; genus UphvI-Ar2. The sequence continues at coordinate 878,644 of CALRVI020000001.1, forward strand.
TTGAAACGGAGACCCCGTTCACCCGCAAATCAGTGTTCCGAATCGCCTCTCTCTCGAAGCAGTTTTGTGCTTACGCAGCGCTCTCTCTCGTCGAGCAAGGCAAGCTCAAGATGACGGATCCTGTCACGAACTTCTTCTCTGGATTGCCAGAAAAGTGGAAAGCAATCACGATCAAGGACTTGCTTGGCCATCGAAGCGGGATTGGGGATCCCGAAGGTTTTGTCTTCACCGGAAACTACACCCCGGCGCAGTATCTGAAAATGCTCGGCGATGCCCCGCTCATGGAGAATCCAGGGGAGACCTATCGGTACAACAATCACGGCTACTCGGTGCTTGGACTCATTGTCGGACAGTTGGAAGAAGGCGGCCTTCCTGGTGCGGTGAAGCGACAGATTTTTGACCCCTTAGGGATGACCTCGGCCCGCTACTACCGCGCGGATGAGGTGATCCCGCTTCGGGCAGATGCCTATCGGTGGAGTGAATCGGAGAAGCGCTACACGAATCCGATGCCGCTCCGACCCTTGGTGTTTCATGGGAGTGGCGGGATTCTCATGTCGATGGATGACATGCTGGCGTACGAACGCGGTCTCCGCAAGCAAGATCGCCTGAACAAGAACGTTCTGGCCAAACAGTGGATGCCGATTTTCAGCGCGGAATCGGGATACGGCGGAGGTTGGAATGTCGGAAACAGCAATGGTCAGAAGACTCTGCGCCACACGGGAGGCACGTGGGGATTCACCAGCTTGTTCTCGCGCAATGTCACCACGGGAGTCACCTTCATCATGTTCCGGAACAGCGATTCCGAAGGTGAAGGGAGTTGGGAGACGGAGATCCTCAAGCGGCTGCCCAGGCAGTGAGAACCGAAAGAAGGAGCGCGGCTCCTCGATCCTGGTCACTCTGACCAAGACCTCTGAAACCGCGCTTTTGTGAGTGGGTCTGAAATGCCTTCCAGCCCAAGAAGCGTGTGGCTTACGCCGACTTCTTGCGCTTGCGGGCTCGCGCCGCAGCGATCAGACCAAGCACGGCCATGGTAGCCGGCTCCGGAACAGCCTGTTGGTTCGATACGTCGACCCAGCTGATGTGGCTGAAGCCGAAGTTCGAGAGGTAGCCGTCGTGGCCGTAGCTCGAGTGGACTCCGGAGAGGGCGCCGAACCAGATACCTACGTTCTTGTCGAACTCAATGCCGTCCCAGGTCACGCCGGTGCTCGGGTACTTGGGAGTGTGGTTGTTGATCCGCGTTGCGTTGATGTCGAAGCTCAGGGTGCGACTTCCGTCGGCGTTCGTCTTGAAGCCGAGGCTGTTGACCCAGCTCTTGTCCTTCACCGAGGTGAGGATCTTGTCCGGGTTCTGCGTCCCGGAGGCGGTCGATCCGTCTTGCCAGGAGTTGTTGCCCTCGCCTCGGTAGCCATAGGCGGTGAGCTTCAGGTCGTTTGCATTGGTTGCGTCGAAGTAGAGGAAAGCGAGTTCGCCGGTCTTGCCCTTCGGGTTCGGACCATCGTTCATCGCGAGATAGAAGCCGTTGACCTGGCTGGTCGACTGCCCCGTGTTCTTGTTCATGGTCACCGAGTAGGTCAGACGATTGGTTTGGGAGTTGAACGTGCTGTCGATGGAGCGCACGGTGCCCGCGTTTCCGCCCGAGCCCGGGTCACCCGGTCGCCAGTCATAGACCCAAGTGGTTGCGTTGGCGGCGCCAGCAGCGACAACCGCGAAAGAGAGAACAGTAACTTTCAAGTTCATTTAATCATCTCCCTCTCTGCCTCCCCACGGAGCGGCAGAAAGTTCCGAGTGGTTGTTCAGCAAACTTCGAGCCAATTTCGGGAAAAGCTGAAAATTTGTGTGAGGTTTTTTCCGGCGAAAGCTCAGGCGGGATGGAAGGGACGGCGGGAGATCACCCCGCCGTCATGAGGTTCTGAGGTCTCCGGCTTTACTTCGCCTTGGACTGCTTGCGGCGTCGGATCGCAGCGGCGAGGGCAAGGAGCGACATCGTGGCCGGTTCCGGAACTGCCTGCAGGTTATTGGCATCCAGACCAGATCGATCGCCGAAGCTCAAGCTGGAGATGAACCCATCGTTTCCGTAGCTGAATCGGCCATCTTCGAAGCCAGCAAACCAGATGCCCACCTTGTTGCCGAATTCCAGACCATCCCAGGTTACGCCCGAGGTCGGGTACTTGGGTTTGTGCAGATTCAGCTTGGTCGCGTCGATGTCGAAGCCCAACGTGCGCGATCCATCTGCGTTCGTGCGGAAGATCGTACTGTTCACCCAGCTCTTGTCCTTAATCGAGCTCAAGATCTTATCGGGCGACTGGTTGCCACTGGCGTTGTCGCCATCTTCCCAGGATTTCTTGGCGCTGGTGCCGTTGTAGGCGTAGGTGGTGAGAATCGGACTGCCCGACTTAGTGGCGTCAAAGTAGAGGACAGCCATCTCGCCAGATCGCCCCGATGGATCCGGGCCATTGTTGAGGGCGAGATAGAAGCCGTTGATTTCATTCTTGGGGTCATTCTTCTCGGCGGCAACCGTGAACTGGTACTTGAGCACTTCGGTCTTCGTATCGAAGCTGCTCTTTACGGACATGAGCTTGCCGGCGTCGTTCATGACATTTCCGCGATCCCCCGCCTTCCAATCGAAGGTGAAGGTCGTGGCATGTGCTCCAGCGGCGATAGATGTCGCCAGAGCCAGAGTTGAGAACAGATGAGTTGATTTCATTGAGTTGTAACCTCGATTGGCGGAGCTGAAGGTGTGGGACTCCGCGCAATCTCCCTTCTTGCGAGCACAACCTGAGCCGAACGGGCTCCTGGTAATCAAAACAGGTTTGCTTGTCACTTAAGCCGGATCGATGCGAAGTTTTGTCCGGTTTGTGGAGGCATCCTCTGGCATAAAAAGTCGGCCCCTGCGCGATGCAGGGGCCGACTGATCTTCCGCGAAGAGCGGGAACCAATTACGCTTGTTGCTTCTTGCGGCGACGAGCCATGGCGGCCAGAGCCAAGATGGTCATCGTTGCCGGTTCGGGCACGGCGTTGAGGTTCTCACCATCCACCCAGCCTTGCGAGCTGAACGAGAAGTTGGTGAGGAAGCCATCATTGCCATAGCTGGCGCTCAGGCCGTCCACTTGGTGGAACCAGATGCCGACCTTGTTGTCGAACTGAACGCCTTCCCACTGGGAAGCCGCGCCGTACTTCGGCTTGTGCGCATTGATGAGAGCGGCGTTGATATCGACGATCATCGTGCGGGTTCCGTTGGCTTCGTTGCGAACCGTGAGTTCATTGATCCAACTGGTGTTGGTCAGGGAGCTGAGGATCTTGTCTGGGGCTTGGGTGCCCGCGTCCGGCTTGCCATCGAAGTAGGACGAGTTGCCGTTCTGGCCGTTGTATGCGTAAGTCGTGAGCTTCGCCTTGCCGTCGTTGGTCACGCCGGTGTCGAAGTACATGATCGCGAGTTCGTTGGGGATCCCCTTGGGGTTCGGGCCATCGTTCATCGCGAGCCAGAAACCGTCGGGAAGGGTGCCACGGTCGGAGTTGCCCATGTTGACTTCGTAGCGGAAGCGTTGGGTGGAGGTGTTGTAGGTGCTTTGGATTCGGTTGACACTGCCGCCAGCCGCGCTGTATCCGTAACCAGGTTGGTTGGCCTTGGGTTGCAGATCGAAAGCCCAGGTCGTTGCCGACGCTTGAGCCACGAGCAGAACCGAGAATCCACCAAGAGAAAGAAGGTATCGCATGTTCATAAAAGTCTCCGCAGAGAAGGGGCGCATTGCCCCCTGCTCGACCGTGCGCAAGAATCAGGCCAAAGACTTGCGATGGATCAAACAATGCGAAACGGGCCAGCGCTGAGCTGACCCGCTTCTTGGAGAACACACAGGGCAAAAATCGTGGACTACCAGGGCGTGACTACCGACTTTTCGCCATCGATGACGAAGGTTGCTTCGCCGGCTTTGATCCCGAAGACCTTCACGCCATCGCTCAAGATGTCGCCGTTTTGGGCGTAGATCGTTTCGCCTTCTCGGGTGAACACGCCGGTTGATCCTTCCTTCGTTTGCACCGATCCAACGTAGCGCCAGCCGTCGAACGGCACCTTGGGTTCTTCAGGCGCGGCAGCTGCGGCGGCCGGCCCTTGAGCACCTGTGCTCTCCACCAAGTAGATCTCGTTGGCCATGCCATCAACCTTTGTCCGGAAAACAAACGTGCCTTCGAGAGTGACCAGCTTGCCTGGCTCGAACGGAGCCGTGCCCTTGGGCATTCGGAAGGCGAAGAGCGGAGCGCTCGAATCGCCTCCTTCGGGGCCGAGCATGACCATCACGTGGTCGCCGCGATCTTTTTGCTCCAGAACCACGCCGCTGACTTGCACGGGGACGCCCACCAGATCTTTGGCCGCTTTCGTGGGGTTCGCTCCAAAGGCCGCGATGATCTCGCCCGGTTGGAATACCTTGCCGTGCAAGGCTTGATTGCCACCTGCCGGCTTCGGTGCGTCGGCCATGACCTCATCCGCCTCTTTGGCTCGTTTGTCGGCTTGTGACTTCACCGACTTCGCGCCTTCGGTGGCTTTCTTGAGCCCAGTGGTTTGATCTCCCGCCAACTTGGCGGCGGTTCCCGTGGCCGCTCCCATCGCGGCGATCTGCGGTGCGCCCTTGGCGATCACCGGAAAACTTGCAACTCCGCCGACGATTGTCAGCATCGCCATGCCCATTGCTACCTGCATCCCTCGCATATCTGAGGTTTTCCGTGAATCGGCAACCTTGCGTGCAGGTATTCGGGCGGGGATTTTACGGAATCAGGTTCCCGGGTGCCGGTACGTCCAGTAGCGGCGATTCACTTGGAACCCGTACTTGTTGTAGAAATCCACCAGCGATGTCCAATCGATGATGCACCGCCGAACTCCGGCCCTTCGAAGTTCGTCTAGCGCCCCCGCGAGAACGGCCCCTCCGAATTTCTTGCCTCGCACTCTTTGCGAGACTCCGATGGGGCCGAGGCCGCCCCAATGGTCACCCAAATCTTTGGCCCAGACGCACCCTGCGACGGGCTCCTTTGTGGTCTCCCAGCTCTGGGTGTAGGCAAATCCCTCGACACAATCCCCGACGTAGAGGGCGAAGACATCGCCATGCTCTCCCTGGTGACGGCACTTGTGGATGACCGTGTCGTAGTGCCAGCGTCCGGGGAATTCACGGACAAGAAACTCTTCCAGGGCTGCTTCGTCCGAAGGCGTGCATCGAACCAATCGGACGCCTTCCTGATCGAGGGGATCCAGGGAACCTCGCGGCGGAGCGTAGCTGGCTAAATCGTGCTCCAGATCGTGAGCCGGGTACTCGCCTTCACGCACGAATCCATGGGATTCCAGGAAAGTCATCAGGTGATGAGCTTCATCGGGGACGCCGGGGAAGAAGTGACCGCTGTCTTGCCCGAAGAGGATTGCGCCTCGCCCGCTGACCGCCGATTTCACGGCACCCATGAGCGCCGCGCCTGCCTCCGCAGAAGTGAAGGCCAAGGCGTTGATATGAACCCGAGGGAAGTCGGCACCCGTGTAGAGCCCTGGTACCGGGCTGGACTTGATCGCGATGAATCCGGCGAGAGAGCCATCCTGCTCCACGGCAAAGGACGCCTCCGGAGCAAAGCTCGGATGATCGAATGTCTTCGCCTTCAGGAGCTCAGGCGAAATCGCGTACTTGGAGGGGCCGAGTTGGTTCCACAACCCGGCGCTGGCGACGACGTCATCGGGGTGCCACGCTCTCAGGATCACGCCTGAAGAGTACCGCTCTTTTCGAAACACTCCTGAACCGCATGGCGGGTCTGAGAGAGGGTTTGTCCGAGCGAAACCTGCGAGCGTCGGCAGAGTTCATCGAGAGTCGGCGGGTGAAACAATGATTCGACTGAGTCGCGGGGGGCTTCCCAGCTGAGATTCCCCTTGCGGACGACTTGGGGCAGGTAGGGCGCCAGACCGATCTTGAAGATTCGATAGTTGGTGAGCATCCAGGCCCGAACCCCGGCATAGCGGGTCTCCAACCCGGGCGAGATGCCGTAGCGGAAGGCATCCTCCACCACATCGGCTAACTCGGAAAAGTGATCGAGAAAGATAGTCTGTCGTTCCGTGGTGAGCATGGGGGTCATGAAGAAGCCTCCGCAGACTTTTGAACAAAGTTGATCTTGAGATCAGAAACGAGATTTTGGATCCGTCGGGCGTCCGAGCCATCGAGCTGCGGAATGAGGTGCTGGCTGAGCTCGCCAACAATATCAATCGCGACCTTGGCTTGAGCGAGATCTTTGATGATCTTGCCCGCGATCGGGTCGGGTTGGAGGCCGAGCTTTTGCCAAGCAATCGAGGCCATTTGCTCAATCAGGATCGCGGTGACCTGATAGACGTCGATGGATTCAGGGGCGGTCGAGGTGGTCTCGGGTTCCGTGCTCATCGGGTGTTATCTGTTCCGACGAGACAAATTGGGAAAATGCGGCAAAGTTATGGAGTTGTTTCTCGCCAAAACCACTTGGATTCGAGCTGGGCTTCTTTGGTGACCTTGAGATTCCCATCGGCAAAGAGAATCAGGGCATGCCCGGTGGAGGTCACTTGCTCGGTCGCATTGTCCATCTTGACTGCGCCCATGTGGCGAAAATCGAGATTCGGAACGCCATCCCAGGTTTCCATGGGGTCGAAGAAGGCGAACTCATACTTCTGCCCATCGCCATCGCGCCAGGGGACGGAATAGTAGGCGGTGGTGGCAAACACGGCGGTACGACTCGGGTTCTCGAGCTGTCCGGGAGCGGCGGCTCCGCTGCAGTTCGGAAAATCGCTGTAGTCGCCCGATATGTGCATATCGGAGCCGATGACGCCCCAGTTGTAGCCAATCCCCGTGGGATCGCCAAAGTAGGGCTGCGCGACAAGCGCCGGATCTTTGGGAAGCTTGCCTTTGCGGTACGGGGCAATCAAGCCTTGATTCGGATCAAATTCGTTAGCCTCGACTTGTCCGCCAAACCACGCGACCGTGCGTAACCCGTCGTGGTACATCGCGAGAGGGAATGTATCGTCGTGATCCGACATGTAGAGCGTGGTGGCCGTGTAGTTTTGCCCCATCACCCGTCCGACGCCCATTTGATGAACCGCTGCCTTGGCAGTGAGGAAGACAGGGAAGACGAGCGCGGCCAAGACGGCAATGATCGCGATCACGACCAGCAACTCAATCAGCGTAAACGCCCTCAGCTTCATCATGTCCCTCGTTCGAGCCCCTCGTGTTTGTACCAGGGCTCTGTCTCCCTGATTATCGGACGTTTTGTGAAGAACTGTTGGTTGCGAGGGAAGCATTTTTATTTCGTCGTAACCGCGCCGGCTGATACGCGTTGGAATCATTGGAGACATCTCCGATTTCGGGCAGAAATTGGGGTTAACTCCTTACTGCGACGCATCCACAGCCGGTGGGTGGGTGGTCGAGGGGAATCACTGTGAAAATCGCATACACCGCGCTCGCTTTGGTGAGCGCATCCAGCTTGTGTCTGGCTCAAACGCCAGCCCCGCGCCCCACTCTTCGACAATTCGTTGTCACGACCCAAGCTTGGTCAGCCCAGGATACGTTCATGTACCAGAGGCGGGACGATGCCTCATTTGCTCTGCTGGCCGACGGAAAACGGTTTCACCACTTCAAGGGGTCGACTTGGCAAGCCGTGGTCAGTGAGGAGTACCTTGCCCTCCACAAAATGAAGCGATTCGCCGAGTTCTATCGCCAAGCTCGGGCGGGAAACCGGCGGGTCATTGATTCGAAGAGTTCCCCCGCCGTGCTTCATGAAATGAAGGACTTTTTCGTCAGATCGTTCAGCGAATCCTTCCTCAATCACACCGAGGCACCGGGGTTTGCCGTGCAGCTCACTCATCAAACCGCGATTGTCCTGAAATTGGGCGACGTGACAACCAGGGTCGTGTTGCCAAACCAAAGACCGGAAGTCAAGCCCGAACGCTACACCGCGCTCGACAGCTTTCCGCAAATCGCTCGGTTACCCGAAGGCGGCGGCTCTCCATTAATGTCAAACACGTATTCGCCGCCCGAGTTTCATGTCTACACTGCAGAGGGCACGAGCGTGGTGCCCGACCAGGATCTCATTGAACTCTTTGCCCAACTGAAGATGGCGCGGGAAGTGCAGATTCAAGAGTGTGGCGCGGCGTATAGCCCCTATCTGGAGTGGCTTTGCGAATCGGGTCGCCAAGATCGGGCCCTGCTGAGAGCGGCCAAGCGAGTCTCGGAACTGGACGCCCGGTCACGAGGATTGTTGCGCTCCCACTTATCGGGGAACCCGGGACTGCTTGAGCGGTTTCCGAACAAAACCGTGACTGAGTTTATCAACGCTGATCCCGAGATCGTTTCGGTTTATCCGATCGAGCATTTGGAGTGCAACTTCCGCTGGAGTACAGGCGGAGATTCGGGGATGTCGGTAATGATGAGCCAACTCTGGGCCTTGCCCGCCGCGCACCGACTCTACTAAATTTGCGCGAACCGGCGCTGTACGGGCCGGACGGCGAACGCCATCCGGCCCTCGTATTTTTTCTGGTTCTTCGTGCCGAGGGACCCTGTTGGCATGGGAGGACCCGGAATTCTGAGCGGATCTTGGGAGCAATCCGTTAAGATAGAGGTCTCGGAGCCGTTTGGCTTCGGAGAGGTTGCTTACTATGAATCGATTCCTTGCCCTCGGAGCGGTTGCGCTCGTCGGTGCGTCGGCCCAAGCCACGCTTGTTCTTCACTACGGCTTCAATGATCCCTCGACCGCTGCCAACTTCCTGGCTGCCAATACGAACACGGTCAGCGCATCGCTCGCGACCACCTTCGCTCTGCCGACCTTCCCGATCTCGGGCAGCTCGGTGAACGGATCGTTCCACTCCTTCACCGGCACCATCGTCAACGACCAAGGCGTCGGCGCGGGCAACGATATCGCCTTCGTCGGTACGAACGGTAACGGCGGCACCGTGACCCTGAGCTACAACGCCAGCCTGCTTTCGAACCAAGTTCTGAAGCAAGCTACTCGACGCAGCAGCACCGGATTCAACGACGTTGACATCGATTACTCCATCGACGGCGGCAACACCTGGAGCTCGGTCGTGGCCGACTTCAATGCGAACACCGCTGGGTACAACGATCCCAACAGCCTGGTGACCATCGCTCTGCCGACGGCCCTCGACGGCCAAGCCAACGCGGCTATCCGATGGACGTTCAACGGCGCAACCTCCGCTGCGGGCAACTTCCGAACCGACAACATCACCATCGACGCAGACGTCGTGCCGGAACCGGCCACGATGGTTCTCCTCGCTGGTGCGGCAGCTCTCGCTGCCCGACGCCGCAAGGCCTAAGTTCGCTCCCGAGCGAGCGCAAGATATCCCCAGTGCTTTTGAGCCTGGGGATTTCTCTTTTTGAACCTGATTGATCCCGCCGAGAGTGCCCCAAACCAGGTAGAATCCAGGGCAGAAATGACCGCCTCTGCGTCTCCACGCCGAGGCGGTTCGTCTGGAAGGAACAGTGCCTGATCAGGAACGAGAAATCCCAACCGTAGCCCTCGATGAAGAGCTCGCGCGTAGTTACGTGAACTATGCGATGTCCGTCATCATCTCGCGAGCACTCCCCGATGTGCGCGATGGCATGAAGCCGGTTCAACGCCGGATTCTGTACGCGATGCGGGAGATGAACATCACTCCGGATGGCGGCTACCAAAAGTGCGCCAAGGTCTGCGGCATGACCAGCGGCGAATACCACCCGCACGGCGAGCAGGTCATCTACCCGACCCTCGTGCGGATGGCGCAAAACTTCACCCTTCGCTACCCTCTCATCACGGGTCAGGGGAACTACGGCTCGATCGACGGCGACCCACCGGCCGCCATGCGATACACCGAGTGCCGCCTCGCGCCTATCGCTATGGAGTTGATGGAGGATCTTGAGAAGGATTCCGTCGACTGGATGATGAACTACTCGAACGAAAAGCAAGAGCCGATGTTCTTGCCGGGTAAGTTCCCCAACCTGCTCTGCAACGGTTCTCAGGGCATCGCGGTCGGTATGGCCACCTCCATGCCCCCGCACAACCTCACCGAGGTTTGCAACGCGATCCTCTTCCGGCTTGACAACACCGAGTGCACGCTCGAGGAAGTCATGGAGCATCTCCCCGGCCCCGACTTCCCGACCTATGGCCTCATCATGGGCAAGAAAGGCATCAAGGATGCCTACGAAACGGGTCGCGGCAGCGTGGTGATGCAAGCCAAGACGATGATCGAACCCACCGACATGGGCAAGAGCAAGATCGTCATCACCGAGCTTCCGTACCAGGTCAACAAGACGAACCTGGTGAAGAACATCGCCACCCTGGCCAAGCTCAAAAAGTTCGATGGCATCACCGACGTTCAGGACTACTCCGACAAGCGCGGGATGCGCATTGAAGTTGAACTTCGACGCGATGTCAACCCGAACAAGGCACTGAACTATCTGCTCAAGCACACCCCGCTTCGCACAACGTTTGGCTGCACGATGCTGAGTCTCGTTGATGGTGCCCCCAGGGTCAGCCCGCTCCTCATTCTGCTGGATGAGTACATTCGGCACCGCAAAAACATCATCCGCCGTCGCACTCGGTTCGAGATTCTTCGAGAACTCGAGCGAGTGCATACCCTCGAAGGCTTCCAAATCGCGCGTCGGTTCCTGGATGAAATCATCGCTGCGATTCGCGCTTCGGTGGATCAAAACGCGGCCATGATGCGACTCATCGAGGACTTTGGCATGTCGCCGGCGCAGGCGCGATCAGTTCTCGCGATGCAGCTTCGCCGCCTCACTCAGCTGGATCAAGCTGAACTCGAGACCGACTACAAGAAGGCTCTGCTCCGCGTGCAAGACCTGATGCACATCCTCACCGATGAGCAGCGGATGCTCTCCATCATGCGGGCGGAAATCATCGCGATGCGCGATAAGCACGGCGACGAACGACGTACCAAGATCATTGCCCGTGAGGCCGGTGAGTTCAGCGAAGAAGACCTGATTCCGGAAGAGGAAGCCATCGTCAGCATCAGCCGCGATGGATACATCAAGCGGATCAGCGTGGATGCCTATCGTCAACAAAAGCGCGGCGGAAAGGGCATGAAGAACGTGATGAAGCAGGACGATGAACCGGCTCACCTCTTCCAGGTGAACACGCACCACTTCATCCTCTTCTTCACCGATCGTGGTCGGGTGTACAAGCTCCGCGCTTACGACATCCCCGAGTCGAGCCGATACAGCCGAGGAATGCCGGTGATCAACTACATCGCCATCGAAAGCGATGAAGGCGTCACCGCGACGGTCAGCGTCAAGGACATTCGAGGCGAAGGCTTCCTCACCATGATCACCAAATACGGTGAGATCAAGCGGACGCCTATGGAGAGCTTCAGCAATCTGCGAAGCAATGGTCTGCGTGCGTTCGACATTGAGGAAGGCGATGAGCTCGGCTGGGTTCTGACCAGCGCAGGGAATAACGACATCATCATTGTCACCCACAACGGCATGTCGATTCGGTTCAGGGAAACCGATGCGACAAGTCGCTCGCGAGCTGCGGGCGGAGTACGCGCGATGAAGCTGAAGGCGGGCGATTACATCGTCGGTGCGGACATTGCGAAGAATGAGCACCGCTTGCTCGTTGTGGGTGAGAACGGCTACGGAAAGGTCACGGAACTCAGCGAGTACCGCGGTCAGACCCGGGGCGGTTCGGGCATCCTCACCATGAATTGCACGGATAAAACGGGCAAAATCGTGAGCGCCGAGGTCGTGGAAGAGCAGGATAAGCTCGTGGTTCTGACCAACGGAGGCCAAGGCATCCGCATCAAGATCAAGGACATTCGGCTCGTCAAGCGCGTGGCCCAAGGGGTCAAGCTCATCAACCTCAAAGACGGCGACACGGTTGCGTCCATCGCTCGACTTGTCCACGCTCCTGATGAAGGCGATAACCCAGAGTTCGAGGACGATGAGGACGGCATCGAACAACCGGTGCTGACCGACGAAGAATAAGTCTTCGATACGGTCACGTGAGAATGCGGCGGAGCTTCGTGCTCCACCGCATCTTTTTGAAGCCTGGGCAAGTATCCTGTTGACGGGGAAAATGGGATTTCCAGGTGCGGGATATTCCCGACCGCCGCGCGGTCGGTTCGACATGCAGTCGATCTTCGAAGCGATCGAGCTGACGGCGAAGAACTGGCCTCCTTTCGTGGCGTACACCGTCCTCGCCGGGGTCATCGCTTTCGTCCTGGACTTTGTCTGGATTTCAGTCAGCACGGGAATCCGGCGCGTCTTTCCCGACAACGTGCCCGAGTTAGTCACCGATATCCTCCTCTTCGTCCCGGACAACTTTGTGTTCTACACCACAGCGGCTGCGTTCATGGCCGGGGGCTACACGATGGCGCGGAACAGCATCGCGAATGATGTTGTCTCGGTCGAAGTCGGCTTTTCTGGACTGGGGTGGACCTGGCGACTCTTGGGCGTCAGCATCCTCACGTCCAGTCTGTTCATTCCCATCACCGTGCTGAATCACGTGTTGTTGGGGGTGGGATTGTTCGATTTCTTGGCTCTTGCTCGCAGCGGCAACATGGATCAGCAGGCTTCTGGGCGGATCGGTATCTATTCCGTGGCTTTTCTTGTACTTGGCACAGCGACCCTGTATCTCACGGGGCGTTTCATGTTGGCCCGACCGGCCGTCGTGCTCGAAGGGATGGCTCCGGCGGACGCGATGCGTCGGGCATGGCAACTCTCGGCCAGCTGCCCATGGCGAATCATGCTTTGGCTCACCGTGATTCAGCTACTGGCCGGAATCGCCGGGTTTGTCTGCTTCTTGTTGATCTTCTTTGTGATTCCTGCCGTGATCGTGGCGGAGACCGTGCTGTATCGCGACTTGAGCGGCCTCTGGCTCGGCGGGGTGCAGCAGCCTGCCTCACCCTATCCTCGGGCGGCGGGGGCTCCCATGCCTCCCGGCGCGCAACCGCCAGGCATGCCTCCCTCTCCTCAGCCCGCTCCCGGCGCGAGACGGCCGCTCAGTCCGATCATCCTGCCCGGGCAGACTCCGCTCCCGGGACAAACGAATCCGCCAGGTAGCGGAAATCCATGATTGAGCGTGCGATTTCGGTCGGCTTGCTGGTGTATAGTCGGACCGGAGCACCATGGGATACGTCGCACCGGGAATGACCACTCCACCACGGGGGAGATTTGATTGGAACGCCTTCACTGAAGGTTTTGACCTCACCGCGAAGAACTGGACGCACTTTGTGGCGTTCGCGCTTGTGGCATTGGTGGTTCAGTTTGCCGTGAGTATGGGTTTCCAGGTGATGAGCGTCCCGTTATCCATGAACTCAAGTTCGGCAGCGATTGGAGCGGTGATGGGGGTTTCGATCATTGCTTGGCTTCTCCAGATCGGGTTGAACTCTGTCATGTACGGCGGGGTTTTGCAAATGGGCTATTTCGCCATGTCGGGCGAGCCGGTCGAGATCGGGCAGGGCTTCCGTGCCTTCAATAAGTTCGGCCAACTCTTGGGTGTTGGTGTGCTGACCGCGCTCGCGTCCGTTCCGGGCGTTGCAATATTCGCGGTAATGGTGATGGTTCCGGCGGCAGGAATGGCTGCGGTCGGTTCTCAAGGTGGCGATGCAGCGTCGGCCGCGATCGGCGGGGCATTCGCTGGAATGCTCTGTGGCGGTTTGATCGGGGGAGTCGTGACGCTCTACATCGTGGGCCGCCTGTGGCTCGCCCCCGCTGCCGTCATTTTCGAAAACTATGGCCCGCTTGACGCGATCAAGCGGAGCTGGGATCTCACGAGTCGGTGTCAGGGGCAAATGATGCTTTGGCTCCTCGCGAGCGGTTTACTCATGGTTTTGGGGTACCTCCTCTGCTGTCTGCCTTACCTTTTCGCCCTGCCGGTCACCCTGGTCGCGACGGGAGTTCTTTACCGAGACCTCGCCGGACTCCACCTGGGCGGATCGCAGACGTTCGAAACGCCCTATCCCCGACAATACGGAGCCGCGATGCCTGGCTACGGAGGCCCGCCGGTCGAGACTCCCCAGACTCCCTTCCCGTCGCCTTTCGAGTCCCCTTCGACACCCCCGCCAGGAGACGAACCCCCTCGACCGAGCGGCCCGCCGCCTGTCCCGCCGCCGGGTAGCTAACACATGACCACAGGACGAGTTGACTCGCGCACTCTCCTGTGGCTTTCCCTCTGGGAGAGCGCCGGGCACCTGATCCGTGCCTGGCGCCTCATGTTGCCCGCGTTCATCATTGTTGTCGCCGACGTGATTGCGCGGTACTACCTCACTGACCTGACTTTCAGAGGCGCGCAAGCCCCTGATCCAAGAACGTTTGGCGTGTATCAGCTGGTGAGCGGGCTCATTTCCGCCGGTTGGATTTCGCTCGCACTCGCGATCATTGGCCAGCAAGTCAGTGGCCCGGATTCTCCCTCCATCCCCCAGCGAGTGGGCAAATCCTTGTTCCTCGTGTTCGTGCTTTGGAATCTCTCGCACATCGGACACCATTTCGCCCAGCAGTTCTCTGTCCAAATCTGGGAGGGCTTGCCGGAACAACTTTGGTCAACAGTGGGTTGGGGCCTGTTCATCTTGGGTGGGATCGTCCAAGCATTGATTTTTGCCGTGAGCGGTGCTTGGCTCGGCGTCAAGATGGTGGAGCGTGAAGAAGGCTTCGTTGCCTTTCTCTCGGGCCTGCGATGTTTCAAGTCAAGGCCGCTTGAGTACTTGGCGATTGCTCTCCTGTTCCCCGTCTTGCAGGCCTTCATTGGGTTGGCGCCGATTGAGCTGACAATGCTGCTCGTCGCGGTCCAGTTCGGCGCATTTGTTCTCGTCACGGAGGCGACTCTGGGTGGGGAAGAGGTGCTCGACGAGGCCCGTCTCGCCGAACCGATCACGTCTCAGGATTGGACATCCGGGTTCGGTCGAGCCGTCGAGACGATGGCGGTTTTGGGAGTGGTCGCGGTAGTCGGCGAGTTTCTGCGACAAACCGCATACACCTCCGGTCTCCTGCTCGGGTCGTTTTCCATCGAGCCCAGTAAGCTGTTCTCGATCTCGCGGACCGCGATGTCCGTGTTCGAAACATCCGCCCTCGTCCTGATCGCGTCTGTGGTCTATTCGATGCTGATCGTTTATGCGGTCTGCCGAGAGAGTGTCTTGAGTGCCGGGTATTGGCGAAGGTTACAGCAGGCTTATCCTGCCTGTCTGGCCATAGAGGCAGTAGGTGTCATTGGTATCAGTTTTCTCTCCGCGACTGGCTGGGTGCTCCTAACCCCAGATCCCAAAACATTGCCTCCAATTGAATTCACGGACGTCCCATACATTCTCGCCCGGGCGCTCCTCTGGGCTCGATTGACGGCCGCTCAGACCATCGCAGTGCGCGATCAAGTTGGTGCAAAGGAGGCGTTCGACCGAAGCTCCATGGTCTTCAGGCGGAACGTGCTTACGTTGACTTTTCTGGCCCTGATCAGCGAAATCGGTTGGCAAGCTGTTCGCCCGATGTGGGACACGCCTGCTGCGTATGCCGCGGCCCTTCTATCCGTCTTCACCCTGAGTCTCATCGCATCGATCCTCCCCGCAGCCAACCAACGGCGGAACCCGAGTTTCACCCACTATCCGCGTGAGTTTGACGCTCAGATGCCTCCGTTCCGGAACCCAGACGAGTCAACTCCCGACGATTAATCCCGAGGGAAGCCCGGCATGATGCCTTTGATCCGCAGGCGGAGTTTGTAGACCCCCGTGCGAGCCGTGACAAAGAGCGTCTTCCCATCTTCGCCGAAGCAAAGATTCGCCGGTTGCTGCGGGAACTTGATGGTTTCCAGCAACTCGCCCACTGGCGAATAGACGCGCACGCCATCGCCGCAAGCCGCCCAGACGTTGCCTGAGGTGTCGAGCCGCAACCCATCGGGGCCAGGAGCTTCCCACTTGGCAGTCGGCTGAGCCCCTTTCGTCAAACCGGCTGGGTAGACCTCGATTCCACCTGCCTCTGAGTCCGCCAAATACAGCTTTGACCCATCGAGAGAGAAAACCAAACCATTCGGTTGAGCCCGCCCAGTGGCGAAGACTTCCGGCTTGAGAGTGGCTGGGTCAAGCCAAAAAACATATCGCGCAGGCTGTTCCTGCTGTTCTGCCCGAATTCCGTAGCTCGGGTCGGTGAAGAAAACCCAACCTTCTGGATGAATTGCGATGTCGTTGGGGCTGTTCAGCTTTTTGCCGTCGTAGGAGTCCGCGATGGTTTTCACGGTGCCGTCGTTCAGAGTCACGGTGACGGTGCGGCTTCCGTGTTCGCAGGTGTAGAGATTGCCCTCGTGATCAATGGTGTGGCCGTTGGCGTTGCGGCTCGGATCGCGGTAGACCGAGACCTCGTTTCCATTGACCTCATAGAGCTTATTCGCCGGGATATCGCTGAAGATCAAGGTGTTCCGCTTGGTCCACACCGGGCCTTCGGTGAATCGGTAAGTGCCAGGAATCTGCTCGACCTGGGCACCGGGGGCGACAAAAGACTCGGATGTGCTCATGAGAAAAGTGGAAAGGAGGGCAGCGATCATGTTGTCAGTCTATCTCTCCGCGGGGCTGGGAACGTATGCTCCGCCGCGACAAGCCTTCAAATAGTTGAGCCCGTGCACTTGGCCGGTCATTTCCAGGTCGTCCCGATAGACGGGATCGTGCCAGCCTTCGATATCAATCGCCCCGCGCCAGCCGTTCATGCGCAAGATCGAGATGATGTCCGTCCAGTTGGTATCGCCGAAGCCCGGCGTGCGGTGCCAGATAAATTGCTTGCCGCTTCGCAGACCTTCGCTGCGCAGGACATCCCACTCGATGCTCGCGTCCTTGCCGTGCACGTGGTACACCCGGTTCACCCACTTTTTGAGTTGAGGAAGCGGCGAGACCAAACTCACCATTTGGTGGCATGGCTCCCACTCCAGACCCAGGGCTTCACTGGGGACTTCGTTGAACATCATCTCCCACGCAACCGGCGAGTGAGCAATGTTCCAAGCCGGACGCTGCCACGTGCCGCCCATATCGCAGTTTTCGAAGGCGATCTTGACGCCCTCTTCCTCGGCGACTTTGGCCAGATGCCCCCACACTTCCTTGAACTTCGGCATGGATTCATCCACCGGTCGATCTTCCAGCGCCCCGGCGAAGCCGCAGACCACGTTGCAACCAAAAAACTTGGCCGATCGAATGAGGGTTTCCCAGTCAGCAGCCGTGGCTTCCTCTTGCAGAGGGTTGCCATAGATGCCCACGCTGCTGATGATCGCCTGATCGCCGAGAAGATCTTGAACCTTCTTTCCGTGGTCGGCAAGGTCGAGTCCTTCGGGGAGTCGTGCCCAGGTAGTGAGCTCAAAACTCTCGAATCCGTGCGGAAGAATCTGGGGCAGATAGCTGAGCGCATTGGCCATTCCGGCAAGCGTTCCGATTCGAATGTCTTGATGCTGTTCCCTCGACATGATGGGGCGAGGTTACCTAGGCGGCGAATCGTTTCGACGCCCCTGTGACCTAATCCTGATTGAATCGGAAATCATGCGCGGCGGGCCTCCGTAGAACAGGAAGTTATGTTGAGTGTGGGTGATGCGTTTCCGTCGTTTTCGTTGCCAGATCAAGATGGCAAAGTCTGGTCGAATGCCGACTTTGCCGGAAAGTCGTTCGTTGTCTTCTGCTACCCCAAGGACGACACCAGCGGCTGCACCGTGGAAGCCTGTGAGTTCCAAGCATCGGCTCCCGACTTTGGCGACACCCCGATCATCGGCATCAGCCCCGATCCGGTGAAGTCTCACAAGAAGTTCGCAACCAAGCACGGCTTGGAGTACACGCTCCTCGCCGATGAAGACAAGGCTCTGCTTGAGCCTTTGGGTGTGTGGGTGGAGAAGTCGATGTACGGCAAAAAGTACATGGGCGTCGAGCGCACCACCTTCCTCGTCGGGGCCGATGGCAAGGTCGCGGGGGTCTGGAACAAGGTCAAGCCCGCCGGTCACGCGGCAGAAGTTTTGGCTGCGATCCAGGCCTAAGCAACAAGGAGGAAAGAAATTAAAAGGGCGGATCTCGCAGGAGATCCGCCCTTCTCTGTTTGCCCAGTCTCGCCTTATCGACGAATCGGTTCGAGGAGCATTTCCTTGGTGTAGACAAAGTCTCCGCGATCGTAGTTCGCGAGTTCAAAGTCCTTTCGGAGAACAATTGCCCCGGTCGGGCAGGCTTCTTGGCAGTAGCCGCAGAAGATACAGCGGAGCATGTTGATTTCGTACCGCTCGCTGTACCGCTCGCCCGGAGAGTAGCGCTCTTCGTCGGTGTTCTCCGCGGCTTGCACATAGATGCACCGCGCCGGGCACGCCCCTGCACAAAGACTGCATCCAATGCAGCGCTCCAGACCGTTGTCGTAGCGGGTGAGAACGTGGCGCCAGCGAGTGCGGGTGAACTGCTCGCGTCGCTCTTCGGGGTACTGAACCGTCACCTTTTCGCGCTTCAAACGCTTCCAGGTGATGCCAAAGCCCGAGATAATCGGCTTGGCAACATCATTGATGACTTCAAAGCTCACGCGTTCACCTTCTCTTGCTGGCTGGGGATGACCTCAAGAATCTTGAGCTGGCGAGTGGACTTCATCGACTGCTGCTTGATCTTGTTTTGCAACTTGATGATGCCGTACATCAAGGCATCCGGCGACGGCGGACAACCCGGGACGTAAACATCAACCGGAACCACCTGGTCGGCTCCTTGAACGATGGCGTAGTTGTTGTAGACCCCGCCCGAACTTGCGCAGGCCCCCATCGAGATCACCCACTTGGGCTCGGGCATTTGGTCGTAGATCTGCCGCAGAACCGGGGCCATCTTCTTGCTCAAGCGTCCCGCGATGATCATCACATCGGCTTGTCGCGGGGTGGCGCGGAAGGCTTCGGAACCGAATCGAGCGAGGTCAAATCGGCTGGCAACCGTAGACATCATTTCGATGGCGCAGCACGCAAGTCCAAAGGTCAGAGGCCAAAGCGCGTGGGCACGCGCTTGGTTGACGATATCCAACAGAGTTCCGGAACTTGTGACGACCACGCTCCCGCCCTTCTGAATGTCGCCGAACACCGGCGTGGAGCTGTCGTGCAGCACCAGAGTCTCGACTTTCTTCGGCATAGATGCCCTATTCTACTCGGCAGGTTCGCGGGATTCGGCAGAGCCGGGGCCGGAAAGGGAAGAAAGATCGGGGAAAACGGGCTCGTACTCGGAGGGTCTGTGGTTGAACTGTAACATGGTTGAGCATTCGCAGCCTCTCAAAAAGAGGATTCGGTGGGCGGGCGTTGTGGCGGTCGTGGCGTCACTCGTCTGCTTCTCAGGTTGCGATCCCGAGCCTGATAACTTGAGGAGCAAGCCAGTCAGCCACGACCGCGCGATGAATCTTCCAACCAAACCTCAACCCAAGACGGCGGAAAGACTCAGAATCGAGGCCCTTGAAAAGGCAGCCGAGCCTCTTCGAAAGGAGCTCTGTTTAGCTGTAGAGCAGGGTGAATGGAATAACGGGCGTGAAAGTGGCGAGGAACTCGTCGCCTACTTTGCAAACAACGGGCTGAAGACTGAATCGTCCGTAATTGAGGCACTTGTTGACATTGACCTGGCCGTGGGTGAGAATCACTCAGCCCTTGCAAAACTTCGTCAGATTCCAAAACTTCACGGCGAGTACGAGAGAAGCGTCCAGGCGAAATTGTGGCTCGCCCTCTTGAATACGGGTGCTCTGGAGGAAGCCAGTCAATACTCGCAGGATACGTACCTGCGGGGGAGAAACCTCCTGATTGGCTACGAGGAGCTCCCAGATGAGTCCACCGTTGCTGGTTTACGTGCCCGTGCTCACATAGCCCTCTATGAGATCTACATGGAATCTTTTGACGTTGCCCTTGCAACGGCCCACCGTCGGGCCGCATCAGACGTCCTCCCGAATCACCCAGAACTAGCCTGGCTTGCGGCGGAGGCGATTAACCGTTGGGGCGTGCCTGCAGAAGCGGAAAGGTACTACAAAGTCGCACTAAACGGTGCTTACTCAGTGAAAGCGGAACAATCCCTCTACATGCTGAAGAAGTTCGAAGAAGCCGCGCCGGAACTCTACAGACAACGCAGAGCATGGAATCTACGGCCGAAGCAACCGTCAGACAGACCTTAACGGAATCGGCAACCGCACACTGGTAATCGGGTGTAATGCCGGACATGCTCCGGCATTCGGTTCGACTCATCTCGCTCGCCACGATCCTGCTGATCGCCAACGTTGCGCACGCCCAGGGATCAGCGAAGGACTACGCCAACGCCTATGGGTTCCGCGCGCGATTCGCGGGGAAGGTGCTCAACGAGACCATCCGCCCGGCATGGATCGAAGGCCAAGATGCCTTTACCTACCAAGAAGCCAAGCCGGACGGCGAGAAATGGTTCTGGCTGGTCGATGCCGTTAAGGGAGTGAAATCGGAGGCTTTCGATCACTCCAGAGTCGCCGACGCCCTCAAAAAAGCAACCGGAAAGGAGGTCAACCCCAGCCGACTCCCGTTTGATCGAGTGACAATGAGCCCGGATCGGAAGAAGATCACGATCCGATTTGAGGGTACCAAGACCATTGACCTCACCACCTACGCCGTGACCCCCGGCGGAGCGAGCCAAAACGACGGCCTGAAGGCGTACGCCCCCGAAGAAGTCCCTCGAAGCGGCGGCGGAGGAGAACGAGCCACCATTCGATTCGTCAACCAGAGCACCACCAACCTCAAGATCTGGTGGCTCATGGATGACGGCACCAAGCGCGAATACAAGGAAATCACCCCCGGCGAACAGTGGGGAATTGACACCTGGGAATCGCACTATTGGGTGGTCACAACGGTGGCAGGCGAGGCATTGGCTGTCTACAAACCCTCTCTCGATGGCGGCACTGCTTACCTCGATGGCAAGCGGGTTCCGTACCAGGCACCGCCCCGAGTCGAGCCAGGCACGTCGCCCGATGGTCAAGTGCGTGTGGTGTTCCGGAATCAGCAGGCCGCTTTGATCCGAGGCACCGGCAGCCCGGAACCACTCACCACCGACGGCACCGCAGAAAATCGCTACCAAGGCCCGGTGATGTGGTCACCCGATGGTCAACGAGCGATGTTCTACCAGGTGGTTCCTGAGGAGCGCAGACCGCTGAATATCGTCTTCACGACCCCGCGCGACCAGTTCCAGCCCCGGCTTCAGACAACGCAGTATCTCAAGCCAGGCGACCGAGTTGCCCAGCACGTGGTTTGCATCTTCGACCGGCAAACAGGGAAGGTCTCCAAGGTTCCCGATTCCACCTACAAGGGCCATTTCGATCTTGGCTACGAGCAGTGGCTGGACAAGGACCGTTTCACGTTCCGCGCCAACGGCCGTGGGCACCAGTGGATGCGGGTCATCGAGTTCAACGCCGCCACAAACCAAACTCGCACCGTCATCGAGGAAACCGCCAAGACCTTTATCGACTGGACGCAAAAGTCGTTCTATCAGGTGGTGAATGGCGGCAAGGAGGCGATCTGGCAAAGCGAGCGCTCCGGCTGGTGCCACCTCTACCTCTACGACATCGCGACGGGCAAGGTGAAGAACCCCATCACTTCGGGCGAATGGGTAGTGCGCCGGGTCGATCGTGTGGACGAAGCCAAGCGTCAGATTTGGTTCTACGCAAGCGGACTTGACGACACTCAGGATCCGTACCATCTTCACTACTGCCGCGTGAACTTCGATGGATCCGGTTTCACAAGGCTGACGGAGGCTGACGGCAACCACCGCATCTCCCTCTCACCGAGCGGGAAGTATGCCCTTGCCACCTATTCTCGGGTTGACCTTCCTCCCGTGCACGAGGTCCGCCGCCTCAGCGATGGCAAGTTCATGATTCAGGTGGAGAGGGCAGATGCCTCTGAGCTGATCCAAGCCGGATTCCAGATGCCGAAGCGCTTCGTGGCCAAGGCTCGAGATGGCGTCACCAACATCTGGGGAATCATCCACGTGCCGACGAATTTTGACCGCAGCAAAAGGTATCCCGTGGTTGAGGATATCTACGCTGGCCCCCACAGCGCGCATGTCCCCAAGGATTGGCACACGAATTCCGGGGCGATGCAAGTCGCCGAACTGGGGTTCATCACGGTGCGGATCGACGGAATGGGCACAAGTCAAAGGAGCAAAGCCTTCCACGATGTCGCCTGGCAGAACATCGCCGATGCAGGATTTCCCGATCGCAAACTCTGGATTCAGGAAGCCGGCAAGACCATCCCGCAAATGGACCTCAGCCGGGTGGGGATTTACGGTACGTCAGCGGGAGGTCAAAACACTCTCCACGCGCTGCTCCTGCATGGCGACTTTTACAAAGTGGGAATCGCCGACTGCGGATGCTACGACAACCGGATGGACAAAATCTGGTGGAATGAGCAGTGGATGGGCTATCCGATCGGCCCGCACTACGAGGCTCAATCGGGTCGGACTCTGGCGAAAAACCTCACCGGGAAGCTGCTGCTGCTGCTTGGCGAAGTGGACACCAACGTCGATCCGGCTTCGACCTACCAAGTGGTCGACGCTCTGATTGCTGCCGACAAGGACTTCGACTTCGTCACAATCCCAAATGTTGGGCATGGCGCGGTCGGGCATCCCTATGGGCGCCGAAAGCTCTATGATTTCCTCGTTCGCCATCTCCACGGCGTCGAGCCGCGCCACTAGCGCTTGTTTTGGATCGCCTTGGAGAGAGCCTCTTCAAGGCGATCCGTGAGCACTTCAAAGCTGTGGTTCGCTTCGACGTAGGCTCGCCCCTTGGCCCCCATCTCGAGCCGATCATCACTGGACGATGCAGCGAGGGTCCGACAGGCTTCAGCGAGGGCCTCGGGGTCATCGGCAGGGATGCGAAGCCCGCATCCGGCGGACTCGACGGGTGAGTTGGACGAACTCACGGCGAAAACGATCGGACGCCCACAAGCCATGTAATCGAACAGCTTGTTTGGACTCACGCCCCACCGGAAAACTTCGCTCGCTTTGAGCAGCATGATGTAGGCGTCGGCCTGAGCGAGCTGGCCATAGACCTCCTTCTTGGGCACAGAATCGAGGAATTCAACATTGGAGATTCCTTCGTCTTTCGCCCGTTGCAGCAGCCGAGGTTTCTCAGGTCCATCGCCCATCAGGCGGAACTTGACCGGAGCCGAGCCGGTGATTTTCGCAGCGTCGAGCACGGTATCGAGCCCATTGGCAAGGCCGTGGGCCCCAGCAAACATCGCGATGAACTGTCCGTCTTCCGGTCGCTGCGGCAGGTCAGATGGAGAGAACTTCAGATCGATCCCGTTGGGAATCCAGTGAAGTCGATCACGCGGAGCCCCCAGAGCCGCGCAATGATCCCCCGCTCCCGGAAGCAGGCTGATGATCTGATCCGCCGTTCGGTAGAGTCGCTTCTCCATCCAGGCCAGAACCCGAATCATCGGGCTCTTTTCAGAGAAGTTGCCAAGATCAACCAGAGTTTGGGGCCAAACATCGCGGATCTCCAGAACGAACGGCACGTTCATCCGCCGGGCGAGCTTTTGGGCGGCGTACGGCGTAAACAGGTGCGGCGTGGATCCAAAGATCACATCCGGCTTTTCAAGATTCAACCCGCTGAGACCCCGAAAACCCCGGGTGAAGTCGAGCATGTTGAGAGCGCGTCCTTTGCCGTTCCCCGTGTAGCTGCGGGTCGGAATCCACACAAAGGGCACACCTTGGACGTCTTCCTTCACCGGGCCCGTGGCTCCGGGGTGCCGATCTTTTCCATTGAAGTGATCGTAGTTGCTCGCAATGATCACTGGCTGGTGTCCGCGCTCAATCAGGCGCTGGGCGAGGCTAAAGTGTCGCGTCCCTCCCGCTTGCTCCGGGGTGATCGCGTAGTGGTTGAACATCCAAATCTTCATGGGGAATCCAGAGGTTGAGCGGCCGGTCGGGCATTGCCTCGCAAGGCAATCGCCACGAGCACAAACAGCATCAATGTGAAACTAAACAGCTTGTGAACGGCAAAAAACTGGGCGTAGAGCCACAAAGAAACCAAGGTGCTCGCGGCGGCAAGATCAATAATCTCGCGCTTCCGGATGTACCGAACGAGGAGCGTGAAAAACGTGGCCGCGTAGAGGCTCATGATGAGCACAAACCCCACTAGACCACCATAAACCAGGAAGTAGATCGTCTGGTTGTGGATGTAGGTTTTCTCTTCACCACTGAAATCCTTGATCGGAACCCCGAGTCCGATCCCGCCGATGACCGCAGGAGTCCCCCTCATTTCCCACTGAGTGAGGGCGGGGAGCCATTCGTTGTCGAGTCGGGCATTGTCGCCAACTTTCTGCTGGCGTTCCACGACGGCCATCGCGAGGTTTCTGAGCGGAGGAACCGCGACAATCGTCGTCATTCCTAGCCCGATGATGACGAGCGTCGTGACAAGAACGGTTGGAGTTGGTCGGGAGGCCACGTAGACGAGCCCAAAGAGCAGAACCCCGACCGCGACCGCGAGAATCTGGGCGCGAGTCTGGGTGACAAGGGCCCCGGCGAGGCAGAGCAGGATCGCCGCCATCCCCCAGAGCTTGGCCCGGAGCCGGCCGGTTGCGACGGCTGCGAGCCCGAACGGAGCCAGAGCCAGGAACAGGGGCATCGTCGTGCGAGGGTCAATGAAGGTGATCCGGCTGATCACGAGATCACTCGCGCTCCCTGCGCCCGAGTAGGCAAAGATACCAAGCCCGACGAGATACAGGGCATGAAACACCCCGATTCCCGCGAGAATACGCCCGAGACTCCGCGCCTCAATCGGCCCAGATAGACTCAGCCCCACCAAGGCGACGGGAGCGAAAAGAATCTGAGGGAGGAGGCTTCGCACAATCCCCATCGTGTCCACGCCTTGAGTCACTCCCACTGCGGCGGTGATCATCCAGCCCGCGACGTGGGCAAAGAGCGTCCAGCCAACAAGCTTCGCCAGCCCAGAGGCTCGGGCAAAGTTCTGGCGGATGAGCAAGAAATGCAGGAAGAGGACGAACGCCACGAGTGCCATCAAGACTTCGGCGGCACCGACGCCCTTGGGGGCAGGAAATGCGATGAGAACAAGGATGCCCAACGTGGACGCAAGGACGATTTCCCAACGGGTGCCGCTCGGGAGTTTGGCCTTCACCTTGGCCCACGGATTGTGGGTCAGAGCGGTGGAACTCATCGAACCGCCACCTTAAACATGATCTTGCGGATCGTCGCCTTAGCGCGATTGATCGGCGTGTCCATCGCCTGCCACTCCGAAAGAATCTTAGTGAAGGCAGGCCGAGGAGCAATCACGCTGAGCACCTTCATGTACTCGACCACCATCACATGATAAAACGCGCTGTGGGGGTTCGGGCGAGTCTCGCCAGGGCGCAGATCATAGACCGTCCAGCCGTCGTGAACAAAGTGCGGGAGCATCTTTTCGAGGCTATCCAAGGCAAGATCGAGAAGCTGTCGCGCCTTCTCGTCCTCCGCCCACTCTGCGAGTTCCCAGAGCCCAAACGCGGTGCTGAGAAATCCATTCATCACCACGGAATTCATCTCGGGATACTCCTCAAAGAACGGGCATTGCTCAGGTTCGAAAATCGCCAGATACCCGCCCTCGGTGACCGGCACGTCGAAGAGCGCGATCGCTCGCTGGGCCGAATCCAGATACTTGAGATCCCCCGTCGCCTTCCACGCTCGCACCATCACCGACACTCCTCTGGCTTGGGCCAGCGCCGACGTCCAGCCGCTCTTGCAGTCGAAGTAATCGAAGTGGTAGGGGTAGCCGCCCTCAGGCGTCTGGGTCGCGAGCATCGCTTCAGTGGCAGCAAGAAACTTGGCACGATCCGCCTCGGCACCGGTGGATCGGGCGTGGTCGGCGAGACCGAGAATGTACTGGAACGCAGCCTCCGGATTCACCTGATCTCCGATCGGCGGGCCGTAGCAGAGAATCGGCACACCATCTTCGCGAACCATCCGATACCCGAGTTTGACGGTTTGGTCAAAGAAGTACTCCGGCCACAGCAATCCTCCGGCTCGATAGCGGGCCAACGAGGCTTCATCGGTGACCCGGGCGTAGGCTTGGCGATACCAGAAATCGGCCGTGCTCGGCTGGGCGGAGTTTCGCCCCAAAGTGTAGGCGTAGGCAATCTTCGCGAACCTTCGGAGAGCCCTCATGCCCGCGCCTCCTGAGCGTTCGCCAGCAGACCATGGAGGTTCTTTCGAACGGTGAGAAGTTGAGCGATTGGTTTGGCGATGTACCAGACCCAAATCAGCATGGCCGGCCAAAGTGCGCCGGTGAGACTGGCGAGCCCCAAGATCGCTGCGACGCCGAGGTCTTGAAGTCCGTACTGCCACACCAGGCGCAGAGAGACCGCCTGCGTGTTCACCATGTAGTAGATCATGCGCACGCCAAACGCACCGACGCTTGCGACCAAGACTCCGAGAGCCGTCCACGCGCGCAGGCCCTCTTGATGACCAAAGAGCAAAGTTGCCACGAGGGCCAGGCTTGCCACAACGATCTGCGGAAGGATCATCTTCCCGATCCATCGCTGAGCTTGATCCAGGTTATTCGATGCCTTCCAGGAAGCGAGCTGCCGGCCGATGATCGTATCCACGAGAATGAATCGGACTGAATCGTACATTCGAATCGAGATGCTGAGGAGCGCGAGCACGCCCTCACCCGTGCTGAGACCGGTGGATCGGAGAACTCCTTGGAAAAGAAGTCCACCGAGCGCCCCCACTCCGTGAGCGACAAAAACCCCACGATCCGCCGTCGTTTCGGCGACGGGATCCTCCCCACTCTCTCCCGGTTTGACCGAGAGAAGCAAAGCAATCTGAATCACGGGAAGCAAGAAGTAGAGGCAAGCGAGAATCGGGACCGGATCCTTCAGCTTCATCATCCAGACGGCGATGACTCCGGGAAGCAAAACGAGATTGGGCAACAGATTGATGAGGTGCGCGGCCCAAAATCGCCCGCTTCTCTGTCGTTGGGTGACGAGGAGAATCATCACCATATTCAGCCAACCGCTCACCATCGCGCCCATCATCAGCAGATCGCTGGCGGGACGCATGAGGACGTAGACGAAGCCACTCGCCACAAGGGCATAGAGCAAGCCGAGGGGAAGAATGGAAACCGAAGTCTGGCCAAGACTGCGCTTTTGCAAGAGGTTGATCGACCCCAACCGAACCGCCTCATTGAGCAGGCTGATCACATAGATCGTGGTCAGATAGATTTGCAGCTGATCGTTTGCGGCGGAGAGTCCGAGTTGACCAATGATCAGAACCTCGCGGATGAGGCCGAGCGCAACGCCCGCCGCCGAGGCAAGCAATGGCCCCATGTGGCCAGAACCTCGGAGCCGAGCAAAGAGCGCGCCCATGGTGATCCTCAGGCCTTCGGCTTGATCGAAAGCGCGGCAACGATCGCGACAAAGAGACTCGCCGCGAATCCGATTCCGAGCGAGAGTCCAAATCGCTTGTTCACCGGTTTGTCCGCCAGTTGGGGCTCGTCGAGGACTTCCCAGCGGTTTGGATCGGTGGCTTCATCCATCGCAGCCTGCTCATACTTCACCGTCAGCTCGATCAGAAGCGTTTCCATTACCTTCATCTCCCGGCGGAGTCGTTCGAATTCGGTGGCTTCCTCCGGGGCGGCTTCGACGATGATTTCCAGCTCGCGGATTTGGTTGCGGAGTGTCTGCTTGGCGACGCGGAGTTCGTTGACATCTCGCACGAGACCCTGGTTGTAACTCTCTGCGTACTTGCGGGCTTCGGATCGGAGTTGCTCGCGCAGGGCTTGGGCGCGTTTCTCGTTTTGCTGGACGAGAGGATATTCTTTGGTGTAGGTGGCCTTGAGGGTCACCAAATCTCGTTCCACTTTGCGCAGCTCTTCGTAGGTTTGCTGAAGCTGCGGGATATCGCTCGGTGCAGCCCCTTGCTCACCGGAAAGGTTTTGGAGTGACTCGCGCGCAGCGGCCTCCGTCGCTTCCAGCTTTTGGACTTGTCTTTTGAGCCCGGCCAATTGGGCGCGTTGCGTAAAGACGTTGACTTCCGACTTCTCATCCGTCACGCCGCTCGGGATGCTTTTTGACTCCCGAGCGAACTTCTCAAATCGGAGTTCGAGCTCTCGCAAGCGCTGGGTGCCTTCGTCGATTTTCTCCTTCAGCATTTCCGCCCTCTGGCTCTTGCTCGGGAGGCTCAGTTCGCTCGTGAACTTCCGCAGGGCGTCGAGAGATTGATTGGCGAGGCTGATCGCAGTGTCGGGGTTCTTGTCCCGGAACTTGATCTCGATGAGGTTGCTCTGATCGTTTCGGTTGACCGAACGTTGCTCGCGCAGCTTCTTCTTCTCGATTTTGCTGCTCTCGACCAGGGTATTCAGCATCCGCTCGCTATCGAGGATCGCCCCGAACATCGCAAGGGAACCGGTGCTTCCCGAGCCGCCTCCGAGGCCGAATTGGGCGGCTAATCCCATCGCCGCGCTCGACTCGGAGCCAGCGGGCAGGATGATGCTCGTGCGAGCCTCGTATTCCGGCGGGACAAGAAGAGTGTAGAGCCCGGCTCCGATGACGCCGATCGCGACGATGGCGGCGATGAGCTTGCGATTTCCGCCCAGTCGCTCCTTGACAAACTGAAGGTCAGGATCAACCGGCAAAGTCGGCTCGGGGCTGTGTCTCGTCTCCATGCTCATCTGTTAGCCACCAAAGCTCCGCAGCAGAACGGCCACAGGCAAGAGACGGATGAAGGTGTCGGCGGTGATCCCTCGTGACTGACTAAAGAGAACAAAGTCACCCGGCATGAGCTCCGGGTTCGATCCGGCGAGTCCTCCTTTCAGGAACTCGTCGAGGTTGACTTCGATGACTTCAATCTTATTACTCTCACCTCTGCGCGCGATCATGATGCGACGGAGGGTTCCGTTCGTCTGCAACCCTTCGGCTTGGGCCAATGCATCAGCAAGCCGCAGGGGTTCGCCGTCCTTGATGAGGAATTTCCCGGGGCTCCGAACATCCCCGAGAACCGTGACTTCCCGTCGGTTTTCTTGAACAATCACCAGATCGCCATTCTGGAGCGTGAACCGTTCGCCCGCCGACCCTTTGTACCGATCCACGAGATTGACGCTATAGGCGGCGGTTCCTCGCAGGATGAGAACGTTCTCCAGCGTGCCGAGCACGTTGGGGCCTCGCGCGGCGACCACGACGTCAAGGACATCGGTGTTTTCGAGAACGGTTTGAACGCCCGATTCGATGACATACCCAGCAATGCTGACTTGCATCAGATCCGGCGAAGACAAGCTCACCGTGTCGCCCGCCTGCATCACAAACCGATTCATCTGATCCAGGTCGTTGGGAGCAAAGTCGAAATTCTGGCCGCCGCGGGTCACGCGGATTTTTGTCTGAGCGAGATAGTCGGGATCGGTAATCGTCAAGTTCCCGGGGGGAGTCATTACCGCTCCACCGCTTGCCGCCACGACTTCATTCAGCCGAGTGCCTTCGAGCATCAGCTTTTCTCCTGGATTGCCGAAGCGATTCATCACCCAGATTCGAATCATGGGCACCGGGGTGATAGTCACCACGTCATCAGCCTCGAGAGTCGGGTTGGAGGCCAGAGGGTTCCCCTTGAGGAGTTCGGCAACGTTCACCCGAGTCACCTCAATTCCGCCGCGAAAAACGCGAGCCTCGAGCCGTTCAACAGACTCAGGCGATTCGCTGACCGTGATTACGGCCCGGAGATCAAGAGTTTTCGACCAAGGGATGCGCGCACTTCCGTTCTTGATGCCAACCACCGTGACGAAGGTTTCTTTGCGATGGACAAGAGTAACGAAGATGATCGGCTTTTGCACGAACTTCTCTGCACTCAGCTTGATCCTACGCTCCGCTTCTGCGATTGTGAGTCCCGAGACGATGACTCGCCCGAAGAGCGACCCGGAAATGGCACCGTCATCCTGGATGACATACGTCACCGGTTCTTGAACCGCGAGAATCTCAACGCGGACCACGTCGCCGGGGGCAAGCCTAATCGCTTCCGCAGTGGATGTTTGGGCGGTACTCGCCAGCGGGGCGATCATCAAAGCCAAACTCGCAAAAGCAAGGGAACGACGCATCCTGATGAGTTTACCGGGAAAGCATGAACTCCCCGACGTACCAGGGAGTCAATCGTGTGGTAGGTAAACTCGGCAAGTTATCGGGGAGTCCCGAGTATCCGTTGGCCGTTGGCCCGTTGAGCCTGCGTGGAGAACATATGAGCGAAGTACGAGCCGTAGTCGAACTCAAACGCCCCGTCGCGGTCTGGCGGGTTGTGATTCGACGGGTTCTGCTCGATCTCGGCCTGCTCAACATTGCCCTGGCCTTGAGCCATTTCGCGCTCGGCGTTCTGCCATTCCCCGAGAACGTTTCCAACGTCATGGCCGCCTATGCCGTGGTCAATCTTCTCGGCGGAATCGTCCTCGTGGCGAGGCGGATTTACCGCGTGAGCGCGCGCTACGTCGGGTTGCTTGATTTCCCGAACGTCGCCTTCGCCTCCACGGTGATCGCAGCTGCTCTGCTGGTTCTCGAATTTGCTCTGCCGACCCTGCCGGAACCGATCCATCCCCTCGGATACGCCGCGCTGTTTTCGATGTTCTTTATTTCGCTTTGGGGCGGCTTCCGCTTAGCGATTAAGTTCAAGCAATTCCCGTCACTCTTCCGCAGAGTCTCCGGACAGGAAGCCACGACGCGTACAGTCCTCATCGTCGGAGCAGGAGACGCGGGAGATCTCGTGTGCCGAGAACTCGCTCGGCATCACAACAAGCTCGGCAGAGTCGTCGGATTTGTGGATGACGATCCTGCTAAGCAAGGTCAGACGATAAACGGATTCCCGGTACTCGGTCGGGTCATTGACATTCCCGAACTGGTGAAGAGGATTGGGGTGGACGAACTGATGATCGCGATCCCGAGTGCCAGCGGCGAGCAGATGCGGAGGATCTTCGAGATCAGCCAGTCCACTCGCGCGACGCTGAGAACTCTTCCTTCCTTCGAAGACATGCTGGACGGCAAGAGCCAGATGCTTCCACACATGCGAGAATTTCGCGTCGAAGACTTGCTCCGACGCGACGCAGTGAAGGAGGAAGTCGAGGTCGCCCAGGGATATCTCAACGGCGAAACCGTGATGATCACCGGAGGCGGAGGATCGATTGGTTCTGAACTCGCCCGGCAGGTCGTACGACACCAACCCGCCGCGGTCATCTTGCTTGGAAAAGGCGAAAACAGCATCTTCGAGATCGACCAAGAGCTGCGCCAAGCGGGGTATGCCGGAAGTCGGGCGATTGTGTGCGACGTCAAAGATCGCGCGTCTCTGGCCCGAGTATTTGATCGCTACAAACCGAGCATCGTCTATCACGCCGCCGCCCACAAGCATGTCCCGCTGATGGAGGATGTGCCGATTGAGGCGATTCGGAATAACATCTTTGGCACCTTGGCGGTTGCCGAGGAATCCGTGCGTCATGGGGTCAAGAAGATGATCCTGGTCAGCACTGACAAAGCGGTGAATCCGAGCAACGTCATGGGCGCGAGCAAGCGCGTCGCGGAGATGATCATCGGCTCCATGGCGACCCGCTACGAAACCGGATTCAGTGCTGTGCGATTTGGCAACGTACTTGGCAGTCGAGGCAGTCTCGTTCCCATCCTGAAGAAGCAGATCGCCAAAGGCGGACCGATCACGATCACCCACCCGGAGATGACGCGCTTCTTCATGACGATCCCGGAAGCCAGCCGCTTGATTCTTCATGCAGGCGCCATTGGGGATCGCGGTGAGATTTTCATTTTGGACATGGGTCAACCGATCAAAATCATCGAACTGGCAAAGGAGATGGTCCACATGCACGGACTGGTCCCAGGCGATGATATTGAAATCAAGTTCACTGGCATTCGTCCGGGCGAGAAGCTCCACGAAGAGCTCGCTTATGCTGCGGAAGAATTGAAGACCTGTGCCCATCCTAAGATTCGGGTGGTCGCCAATGAGAAACCCGTCTCGTGGGAGTGGCTGATCGCGAGACTTGACCAGCTCCAGACCCTGTGTGATCAGGGCGACGCCGAAACCGCTCGGGCCTCGCTGATGGATCTTGCTTGGGCAAAGAATTCACCTCCGGTGCATCTTTCCCCTTCCGATCCGGTAGGGTAACGAGTAGACCCCTTTTTCCTTTTCTTATGTCTCAGAGCAATGGTATCGCTGAGGCAGAACCGACCCGTGACGGGCCGTTGGTTCGCCTTGAATCAGATTTCGCCGAGGACGGTGGCTTTGGTAAGCGCGTCCTTGAGGTCACTTCGTCGGACGTAAAGGTTTTGGATCAAGCAGGCACAACCCTGCTCCAAGTGCCGATTGCCGACATCAAAACCGCCAAGAACGATCCGCTGGTGAGCGGCGGTCGCTTGATGATCGAAATGAAGAGTGGCGAGGCGATCATGGCCGTCAGCTACTCGATGACTCATGCCCAGGAATTCAGCGAAGCGGCTCGTGGGATCGAGCAACTCGCGAAAGGGCAGTCGCTGGAGATCAATCTCAAGCACGAAAAGACGCGCTGCGACAAGTGCGGTCGCTTGCTTCCCGAGAAGGACGGGGTCTGTCCGAACTGTATCAATCGGGGCAAGACGATGCTCCGCTTGGCGCGGTTTATCAAGCCGTATCGATCCAAGGGATTCCTCCTGTTAGGCACGGCGAGCTGCGCCACGTTGGTCGCTCTCGTTCCGCCCGCGCTGCAGGGCCGCATCCTTGATGGATTCAACGAAGGCATCCGCGATCCAGGGTTCCTGTTTCAGTTCGTTTCTCTGTGGGCGTTGGTTCTGGTGATTGCCGCAGGATTGCAGGTGTTCAACGGCCGTTTAATGACCTACCTCGGCGCACGACTCGCCAGCGATCTGCGGACGACGACCTATCGCAGCATCGAGTTCTTGACCCTGAACTACTTTGACAAGAAGCCCGTGGGAGCGATCGCCAGCCGGGTGACGCAAGACACCGACCGTGTCTGGTTCTTCCTTGTCGATGGCTTGCCGTTCTTGGTTATCAACGGCATGATGCTGCTGGCCGTGGCGATCCTGATTTTCAGCATCAACTGGTTCCTCGCCATCTGCATTTTGCTCCCGATTCCTCTGGTCGCCCTCATCAGCGTGAAGGCGTGGAAGCCGATCAGCAACCTCTTCTTCCGGGTCAGTCAGAAGATGGCCCGGGTTCACATGCACCTCAACGAGAGCCTCATGGGCATCCGGGTCGTCAAGGCCTTCGCCAAGGAAGATTCGGAGTACGACAAGTTTCTCAAGCGGAGCGAAGAGCTGCGCAACGCCCACACCCGGGCGGATCAAACGTGGCACACCGCGTTCGGCCTCATGACCCTCTGCGTGAGCATGGGAACAGTCATTCACTGGACGGTCGGTGGGGCGATGCTCTTCCAAGGCGACCTGAGGTTCGGTCAGTTCTACATGATCAACGCCTATCTTGGCATGATCTACGGGCCGTTGCAATGGTTTGCAAGCGTGAACAACTGGTTCAGCCGCGCGATGGCGGGAGCCGAGCGGATCTTTGAGATCATGGACATGAAGCCGGAACCGGCTTTTGTCGGTGGCATCGATCGCCCCATGGTGGGTGATGTCGAGTTCCGCGATGTCCGCTTCGGTTATGACAAGTCGAATCCGGTTATCAATGGAGTGAGCTTCACCGCCAAGGCGGGCGAGATGATCGGTCTTGTTGGTCACTCGGGAGCAGGGAAGTCGACGACGATCAACCTTGTCAGCCGGTTCTATGAGCCCGACCAGGGACAGATCCTAATCGACGGCGTTGATTACCGCGACTTGGATTTGCGCTCGTACCGCAACCAGATCGGCATCGTGCTCCAGGAGCCGTTCTTGTTCCACGGCACGATTGCCGACAACATCCGCTACGGTGCCCCGGACGCCAGTCTTGAGCAAGTGATGGCGGCCGCCAAAGCGGCGAATGCCCACGACTTCATCCTCGCGAAGCCAGATGGCTACGACACCACGGTGGGCGAGCGCGGCGCGCGACTCTCCGGTGGAGAAAAGCAACGGATCAGCATCGCCCGGGCGATTCTGCACGACCCGAAGATCCTCATCTTGGACGAGGCAACATCGAGCGTGGACGTTGAGACGGAGCGCAAAATTCAGGAGGCCCTGCAGCGTCTGGTTCAAGGTCGAACCACCTTTGCGATTGCTCACCGCCTGAGCACCCTGCGGAACGCGGATCGACTCATCGTGCTGGATCGCGGAAAGATCGTCGAAATGGGAACCCACGAGGAGCTGATGGACAAGAAAGGTCACTTCTTTGATCTGGTGCAGACACAGAGCGCGGTGAACGAGATCATCGGCGTGGGGATGGTTTGATGAAAGACGTCAGGATGTTCTTTGCCCCGGAGGGTCGGCTTCGGCTGGAGTACAAGGATCAGTGCTACCTGGAGGTCAAGCCGATCTGGGCGTCGCCGTTGCGGTATCCGGATCGCTACCTGGCCCTCGTGGACGGGAAGGATCGCGAGATTCTGATGGTCACGAATCCGGCGGAGGAGTTTTCTCCTGAGATGTGGCAGATGGTTCAGGCCGAGCTTCACAAGCGGTATCTCAATGGGCGAATCCACCGGATTCTCAGCGCAAAAACTGAGTTTGGATCGACCTACTGGCATGTCGTGACAGATCGCGGTGAAAAGGAATTCGTCACCCAGTCGCTCCAGGAAAACGCCCAATGGCTGCGGGAAAACTACCTCCTCGTGATCGATGTTGATGGGAATCGCTTTGAAATCCCCGATGTGGATGCCCTAGACGAGCGCAGCCAGAAGATTCTCAACGTCACGGTCTGAGGGCAAACCGCAGACACCAGAAGGCCCCGAGCTCCATCGAGCTCGGGGCCGAATTTTTCGGGAGGTTGTGGCGAATTATTCGCCAAGCGGCCAAGCGGCGACGGTCACCGATTCCATGATCGCCGGATTCTCTTCCAGCGGATTGTCGCGGTGGTCGCGCTTCAGGTTGACGATGGTTTCAACAACGTCCATGCCCTCGATGACCTGACCGAACACGGAGTACTGTCGGTCGAGGTGCGGAGACGTTTTGTGCATCAGGAAGAACTGGCTCCCGGCCGAGTTCGGATCGCTGGTGCGAGCGGCGCTCAGAATCCCCGGAGTGTGGGGCACGTCGTTGAACTCAGCGGGAAGGGTATATCCCGGACCGCCGGTTCCGTGCATTTCGCGGGGCATCGACTTGCTGTTGGGGTCGCCGCCCTGGATCATGAATCCCGGGATGACGCGGTGGAATCGGACTCCATCGTAGAAGCCCTCGCTCGCGAGCTTGCAGAAAGCCGCCGCATGCTGCGGAGCCTTGTCGTCGAAGAATTTCACGACGATTCGGCCGTGGTTGGTGTTGATGATGGCGACGCGATCGCCTTCGTTCGGGGCGGTGGCTCCGGGAGCTGCCGTGCTGGAAAGTTGACTCATAGTAGTGGGTTTATTGGGAGAGTGGCCAAGCTTTGATCTCGACCTTTTGAAGAACGACAGCCTTTTCGGGCGGGACAGAGCCGTTTGCTTGGCGATCGGTCGGACCTGTTTTCACGATCTTATCGACCACGTCCAGACCTTCGATGACCTTGCCGAACGCGCTGTACTTGCCATCCAAAAACGGGGCATTGGCGTGCATGATGAAGAACTGGCTGCCTGCCGAGTTGGGATCAGCCGCTCGGGCCATGCTGAGCACGCCCCGATTGTGCTTGAGCTCGCTGAACTCGGCGTTCACGCCCACTCGCTTGCCTTCGGCATCGACCGGACCACCGGTGCCCCAGAAGTTACTTCGGGCGAGATCGGCGCTGTTCGGGTCGCCGCCTTGGATCATGAATCCGGGCATGCAACGGTGGAACCGGGTTCCATTGTAGAACGCCTTGTCGGCGAGGTCTTGGAAGTTCTTGACGTGTTTTGGCGCGACTTGGGGGAAGAACATCACCACAATCCGGCCTTCGGTGGTGGTGAGAACTCCCACCTTGTCCCCGGTTTCCGGCGCAATCGCATCTTGATCGAAGCTGACCTTGATCAAGGCTTCCTGCAAAGGAGTCGGATTCGGAGTCAGGGTGGCGAGGGAAAGAAGCCCAGCGATCATTACTTCACCGGCCACTTGGCGAGAGTCGCTTTCTTCAGAACCACGGCCTTGTCCTTGGGAACGGAGCCATTCAGGCTCGGATCGGTCGGACCGGTCGCGACGATGGCGTCAACCACCTCCAGGCCGGAGACGATCTTGCCGAATGCCGAATACTCGCCATCGAGTTGCGCCGAATCAGCGTGCATCAGGAAGAACTGGCTGCTCGCTGAGTTGGGATCTGGGCTTCGGGCCGCCGAGAGAACGCCTCGGCTGTGCTTGAGGAGGTTGCCGCCTTCAAAGTCGACATTGCGCTCGGAACCGTCCGGATTCATCTTGCCGCCGGTTCCCCACTCCGCCGAGAGAGCCATATCCTTGCTCTTCGGGTCGCCGCCTTGGATCATGAATCCCGGCATGCAGCGGTGGAATCGGGTGCCGTCGTAGAAGCCTTCCTTGACCAAACTCTTGAAGTTCTCGACGTGCTTGGGGGCGACTTCGGGATAGAACATCACGATGATCTTGCCCTTCTCGGTTTCGAGAATGGCGACTTCTTCTCCGTCAGCCGGGGCATCGGCAAGGGTGACTTCCGGCTTCTCTTCGGTTGGTTCGGCAGGCGTGTCCGAGGCGGGTTTGCCCGATTCGAGCGGCGTCGGCGGGGCTTCGGCTTCGGGTTGAGTCACGCATCCTGCGAGACCAAGAAGAAGGGCGATGATCCCGGCAAGAAACGCGGGGTGAATCAGCTTCATGGGGTGATTATAGAAGAAGCCCAGGCATCATCCCAAAGGTTCTCGGGACGTGCCTGGGCCTGCCTCACGGAATCACGACATCGAAGCGACTTCGAGGCTCATCCCGGCGGGGATGGAGACGGTTCGATTCAGTCGCTCGCTTCCCGCAATGATCACGCGGACGGTGACACTGCGATCTACCGAGGACTTGTTGGTCGCCCAGACCTTCACCGGATTGTTGAGCTGATCCATCGTGAAGTTGATGCGCTGCTCGGCACCGGTATTAACCGCACTGCACCAGGGCTGGATGCTGATGCTGTGGCAGATATTGCCCGAAGTCAGGATGGACTCGCCGTTCCGGGTCAGAGACAGGGTGACGATATCCCCCGTGGCACCTTGCATGACCACCGACGCGTCGGCCGTGGTCTTGGTTTGCAGACCTCCGCATCCGCCGAGAAGACCCAGTAGGAGGGTGAGAGGAAAGAGAGCAAAGAAAAATAAACGCATGTGAACTCCTATTTAGTTGTCATTGTAAGCGCAATTTATGGGCCACAACCTATGTTTATGACGTCACGGGTTGATTGCTGGTTCTGCTGAGAGGAGAAATCGGACGGAGTAAAGGTCTGTGTCGGAAAAGGACTCAAAACATGCAGGAAGCCCCCGGGTCGGGAGACCCAGGGGCTTCGGGAGGCAACCTCCGCGAGATCAGCGGCTTCCGATTTCCGGATAGTCCAGACCTTCGGGGCCTTCGTAGATGCAGGTCGGTCGGATGAGTCGGTTGTGGGCCAGCTGCTCGATGGCGTGGCTGCTCCATCCGCTCACCCGAGCCATCACGAAGATCGGGGTATAGAGCTCAATGGGGATATCGAGCAGGTAGTACGCGTAGGCGGCCGGGAAGTCCACGTTGGGGTAGATGCTCTTTTCTTCGAGCATCACCTTTTCCATGATGTCGGCGATGTCGCCCCATCGGGTGTTGCCCTTGCGTCGGCCGATTTCCTTAGCCACTTGCGTGAGGTAGATCGCGCGGCTGTCGCCAACCTTGTATTCGCGGTGACCAAAGCCCATGATCTTGGACTTGTTGGCCAGCGCAGTGCGGATCCAGTCTTCAGCCTTCTCGGGGGTATCGACTTCGAGCAACATGCGCATGGCTTCCTCGTTCGCGCCACCATGAAGGGGGCCCTTGAGGGTACCGATACCGCTGACGATTCCGCTGTAGATGTCGCTGAGCGTGGCGACGGTGACTCGACAAGCAAAGGTTGAGGCGTTGAACGTGTGCTCGGCGTAGAGCGTGAGCGACGCGTCCATCACCTTCACGGTGAAATCATCTTCTTCCTTGCCGTGGAGCATGTAAAGGAAGTTAGCCGCCGTGCTCAGACCCGCCTTCGGCGCGATGGGCTCGCGGCCGTTGGCGATGTGATAAGCCGCCGTCACGATACGCGGAGCCTTGGCCACGATGCGGATCGCCTTGCGGATGTTCGCGCCATGGTCGAGGGCGTCTTCGGCGTAGTCGGCGTCATAGCCTGCGAGGGTGGCGTAGCCCACCTTCAGCATGTCCATCGGGTGAGTTCCCGGGGCGCACTGCCGGAGGGCTTCGATGACCTGCGGCGGAACTTCGCGCTCAGCCTCGAGCGTCGCCTTGAAAGCAGCAAGCTCATCTTGCGAAGGCAGGTGGCCGCGCAGCAGGAGGAACGCAGTCTCCTCGAACGATCCTTTTTCGGCGAGGTCGTGGACGTTGTAACCGCGATACTCCAATCGACTGGTTTCAACGGTGATTTTGGAAATCTTGGTAATGCCGGCGACGATTCCCTCAAGGCCGGGGCTGTAATTCGGATAAGTGGTTGCGCTCATCGTTCGATTCTCGCTCTGTACTACGATGTGACTTCTTTGTCTTCGTCCAGATTGCGGCAAACGGGGCCGTGCGGCCTTGGGGTTTCCGGCAGGGCGGGACACTCAGAGTCCAACGATGCGCGGAGTTTACCTATCGGCTGGCTGGGCGTCCGTGCCCTCGGGACCGGGGTTTATTCTCGGCTCCAGTCGGCCTCGCGCTCAGGAAACTGCGGGTAATCAATGGTCGAATAGAGCTCTTGGCGAGTGCGCATCTTGTCCATCCATCCCGCCTGTGTGCCGGTTTCGAGAAGCTCCGCGTAAAACTCCTCGACCGCTTTGAGCATCACCCGCAGGGCCGTGACAGGGAAGATCACCATTTGGTAGCCCAGATCCTCAAACTGCTTTGCCGAGATGAGCGGGGTCTTGCCGAACTCGGTCATGTTGGCGAGAAGCGGCACGCCGGGGAGAGCTTCGCGGAACTCGGCAAACTCTTGCTCGCTCAACAGCCCTTCGGGGAAAATCGCATCGGCTCCCGCTTGCATGTAAGCCTTGGCTCGGTCGATGGCGGCGGGCATTCCTTCGACTCCACGGGCATCTGTGCGGGCCATGATGATGAAGCTGGAATCGTGCTTATGGGCGATTGCGGCGCGGATTTTGGCCTCCATCTGGGCGCGGGGGATGACATCTTTGCCATCGAGGTGTCCGCATCGTTTTGGAGAAACTTGGTCTTCCAGGTGGATTCCCGCGAGCCCCGCGCGTTCCATTTCGATGACCGTGCGTGCGGTGTTCCAGACTTCGCCGAACCCTGTATCGGCATCGCACAGAATCGGCACCGGGGCGACCGAGCAGGCATTGGCAGCTGTCCGCGCCATCTCGTCCGGGGTGATGACAGCAATATCTGGGAGACCCGTGACGTTGTTGGTGATGGCGCCTCCGCTGAGATAGACGGCCTTGGCTCCTTGCTTGGTGGCAGCGAGGGCAGTCAGGGCGCTGAAAGCTCCTGGCATCACCACGATTCCATCCTTCCACTGGTCGCGGAGAATCTGTCCCGGGCTGGTCAGAGGGGCATGGAGCATGGGATCAGGTTACCTGGCTCCCCACCATCCTCTCCAGTTCCGGTGCCACGGCCGTTTGGGTTGGCATGATGTGGCGTTCCCGACCCTAAAGGGTCGGGGCACCCAAGCTCTTTAGGGTGGATCAATCGCGGGGTTTCACGCCGATCTCGAGCATTCGGGAGAGAGCGACTCTCGCCCAATGCGCGGTCTTTTCGGGAACCTGGATCTGGTTCACCACTTCACCGGCAACCAGACGCTCCAGCACCCAGCACAGGAAGCTGGGGTGGATGCGGTACATCGTTGCGCACGGGCAGATTTGGGGGTCAAGACAGATGATCGTCTTGTCGGTATGTTCCTTGGCAAGACGATTCACCAAGTTCACTTCGGTTCCAATTGCCCAGCTGGATCCTGCGGGGGCATCCTCCACCATTTTCAGGATGTATTCGGTGCTTCCGTTGAAATCGCTGGCGAGAACCACATCGAGCTCGCACTCGGGGTGGACGAGAACGTTGATGCCGGGATACTCGGCGCGCGCCTTCTCGATCTGCTCGACCGAGAATCGCTTGTGGACACTGCAGTGGCCTTTCCAAAGGATGAACCGTGCGGCTTGCAGCTTTCCGACCGTGTTGCCACCCAGCGGCTTAAAGGGATCCCACAGGGCCATCTCGGTGTCGGGATCGAAGCCCATCTTGACGCCGGTGTTGCGTCCCAGGTGCTGATCGGGGAAGAACAAGACCTTATCTTGTCGGCTCGCAGGGGCAAGAGAGAATGCCCAGTCGAGCGCGGCGGCGGCGTTGGTGCTCGTGCAAACGGTTCCTCCATGCTCGCCAACAAATCCTTTGAGATTTGCTGCCGAATTGATGTAGGTCACGGGGACGATCTTCGGCTGGTCTCCCGCCCGATCCAACTCGATGTCGCCAAGAACCTCGGAGAGTTGCTTCCAGCACGATCGCACCTGGAAGAGATTCGCCATGTCGGCCATCGAGCATCCGGCGGCGAGGTTCGGGAGGATAACCTTCTGATGATCGCCGGTCAGGATGTCGGCGGATTCGGCCATGAAGTGAACCCCGCAAAACACGATGAACTCCGCATCGGGATGCTTGTTCGCGTCTTTGGCGAGTTTGTAGCTGTCGCCTCGATAGTCGGCGTGGGCAATGATCTCGTCGCGCTGATAGTGATGCCCCAAGATCACCAGCCGGGAGCCGAGCGTCTTGCGCGCTACGGTGATACGGTCATGGAGTTCCGCTTCGCTGGCGGACGAGTACTCCTCGGGCAAGGGGGCTTGATACATGCCTGTCTTATTATACGGTCGCGGAAGCGTTGTCCTTGCGTCGTCCCGAACCCTCAAAAGTCGAAACGATTCGTGTCAATTTCGCTACAAATCCCGGGGAAAAACAATACAATATGGGGAACTGATTAACAGATTTAATCATTCGTGACGTATATCTCCAAGCGAGGCGACGACGATGACGCCACATTTCAACACAACCCTCAATTTGCACCACGCAGCGACGCTCTCGAATCGGATCGTGAGTCGTCTGAGCCAAGTCGTGCCGGTTGAAGAGGATTCAGAGAGCCTCGAGCAAGCTCACTTTCTGATGAGCGAGATGCTCCCTTACTTCGATCACGACTACGAACCATCAGTCGCGGAGACCATGGTGATGCGTGAGCATATGCTCGACCTGGCGCGCCATCTCGTGCAGCTGATCGAATTTGAGGGACACAAAAGCGACCGATTGGGGCAATCGGTGCGGAATCTTTTTGAGTGCCTCGCGGCTGATCACGAAGGCGCGATGATGGGCCTTCGCGCCGGCGAGAACCCGAACTCCTTACAGCGTCCGCGCTGATTCCGTCGAAGCGCGGCGCTCCAGGATCGTTGAGATCGCCAGCCCGACGGCCAGGCCGACAAAGGCAAGTATTGTCGCCTCAACCAGTTCGCCCAAGAGCGAGACGTTGAACAAGCGGCTATCCATAAACGCCCAGATCGCTCCGGAGATGAGACCGGTGGCCACAAATCCCACCTTCCGAACTTTCAATCCTGCGATCGCTGCGGCCATCACCAGCCATCCATCGTGAGGCAGGGCCGCGCCGATTCCCGTGAACTTCACCGCATTCACCGCCAGCCACGCCACCAGTGGCGTACCAAGCCCGGCAAGGATGCCGAGAATCAAAGATCGATTCGGAGCGGTGGACGACTGCATGGGGCTAGTTTACGCACGTCATGCCAGGAAAATGCTCGGCTTCCGCTGTTTCTTAGGCGATTCCCTGGCCAGATCGCAATCCTTTCACGGTCTGAACCACCGATTCAGCGGTGAGCCCAACCCCTGCGCGAATGATCGGCTGCGTACCATGTTCCACCCAGCCATCCGGGAGGGTCAGGAGCTTGTGGGAACGGGGAAGAAGATTCCGCTCGGCAAGACCGTCAACCAACTGCTGGCCAAAGCCACCGATCCTCACGTTCTCCTCGATCATGACCAGCGGACGAGAGGGCTTCATCCAAGCCGCGATTCCGTCCACATCGATCGGCTTGCACCAGCGGGCGTTGATGACGAGGGCCTGAATGCCATCGTCGTGGAGTCGTTGAGCGGCTTCCCAGGCCTCGGTGACCATCGACCCGACCGCAACGATCACCGCATCAATCTCTTTCTCATCGCCACGCGGGACGCCGGGAATGCCCAGCACTTCGCACTTTCCGAGTTCGATTGGGGTGCGGGATTCGGGGAGGTTCTCTGGCGAGTTGCCTCGGGGATAGCGAATTGCGCTCGGGCCTTTGTCGTAGCTGGCCATCCAAGCGAGCATCGAGCGAAGCTCCGTCGCATCTCGGGGCGCGCAGAGGGTCATGTTGGGGATGTGGGTCAGGAAGCTGATATCAAAGGTGCCGTGGTGCGTCGGGCCATCGTCGCCGACCAGACCCGCGCGATCCATTGCGAATCGAACGGGGAGGTTTTGAATGCACACGTCGTGCAGAACCTGGTCGTATCCTCGCTGAAGGAAGGTTGAGTAGATCGCGCAGAACGGCCTCAGACCTCCCGCCGCAAGGCCGGCGGCAAATGTCACTCCGTGCTGCTCGGCAATGCCGACGTCGTAATACTGCTTCGGAAGCTCTTGGGCAAAGCCCGTCAGCCCGGTGCCGTCTGGCATGGCGGCGGTGATCGCGATGACCTTGGGGTCTTCCTTGGCCAGTTCAATCATCGCTTCGCCGAAGACGGAGGTGTAG
This sequence comes from Methyloversatilis discipulorum, assembly GCA_943371575.1. Taxonomy (GTDB): domain Bacteria; phylum Armatimonadota; class Fimbriimonadia; order Fimbriimonadales; family Fimbriimonadaceae; genus UphvI-Ar2. The sequence goes on from CALRVI020000001.1 coordinate 921,468, forward strand.
GTGGTCGCGGCAACCTTGGAAGGGAGCTCGCACTTCTGCAGATCGAACGGCACCACACCGTGCCACTTTGTCGCGTTCTCCTCGGCGACCTCGTATCCCTTGCCCTTCACCGTGATGGCATGGACAAACACGGGGTAGTTGACTTCGCGCATGTTGCGGAATATCTCCAGAAGCAGGGGAAGGTCGTGTCCATCGACTGGGCCGATGTATTCGAATCCGATCTCTTCGAAGATCGTCCCCGTCTGCTCCGGGGCGAAGTAGTGGGTCACGCCATGGCGGAGACCGGCTGCGATCCGGTGCGCGGGGCCGCCGACGCGCTCGACGAGGCTCTTCGCCATCTGAGCCATCCCTTGAACTTGGGGACGAGATCGAAGGCGTGTGAAATACTTGGTGAGAGCCCCAACGTTTGGGGCAATCGACATCCGGTTGTCGTTGAGCACGACGTGGATATCCGTGCCGAGGTCTCCGGCGTGGTTCAGAGCCTCCCAACTCATGCCCGCGCAGATCGCGGCGTCTCCGGTGACGGCGACGACCTTTTCCTTGGTGCCGAGTTGGTCGCGGGCAGCGGCGAATCCGAGAGCCGCGCTGATCGCGGTTCCTGCATGACCGGCTCCGAAGTAATCGAGTTCATGCTCATCGCGTTTCAGGAACCCGCTTAGACCCTTGTGCTTGCGCAGGGTGTCGAATCGAGGGAGTCGTCCGGTCAGAAGTTTGTGGGGGTAAGCCTGGTGTCCCGTGTCCCAGATGATCTTATCCGGTGGGGTGTGATAGGCGGCGTACATCGCGACCGTGAGTTCCACCGTGCCGAGGTTCGAACTGAAATGTCCGCCGGTTTGGGAGACTTTGTCGAGGATGGCTTGGCGCACGTCTCGGGCAAGTTCGATGAGTTCCTTTTCGTTGAGTTTGTGCAACTCGCTGGGTTGGATGATCTGCGAGAGAATAGGGTACGCCGAGTCCATTGAATCCACCTAACAACCCTTACGTGAGGAAGTGTTCCTCGGTTCGGGACTGCTTGCTTGAAAAGATAGACGAAAAACCGGGTGGAAAAGCTGGAAAGATACGGGTCGAAACGTTTAGACTAGTGACTGAGAGCTTCTTCTCACTGGCGAGAAACCGATGTTGACTTCCGCGCTTTGTGCCGTCTTTTTGTCTTCAACTCAGGTTGGAGCGACAATGCCGGGGTTTTTCCCCTTCGTGATGCCCTGGGATTCTGCCCCGAATGGGTCGGCGGCGGATGTTTCGTTTTTGAACCACAAACCGGCGGGAAAGCACGGCCGAGTCGTGGCGAAGGGGCCTCAGTTTGTGCTCAGCGGCACCGGTGAGCGGATCAAGTTTTTCGGCACCAACGTGGGTTCTCGGGCCGCGTTTCCTGAGAAAGCAGATGCCGACAAGATCGCGGCGCGTATGGCCAAGCTCGGAATAAATATCGTCCGATTCCACCACCTGAACAACGGCTGGGATACGGAGATCGGCACGATCTGGAAGCAAGGTCGGCTCCATATTGAGATCGATCCCAAGATGGTCGACAAGCTTGACTACTTTGTCGCTGCTTTGAAAAAGCAGGGCATCTACACCAACTTGAATCTCCAAACGTCGCGCGAGATGGTTCCTGAGCTCGGATTCCCCGAATCGGTGAGGCAGATTCCGAACTTCCAAAAGAAGGTCGATAAGGTCAATCGCCGGATGATCGAGCTCCAAAAGCAATACGCGAAGGAGCTTCTCGACCGGGTGAACCCCTACACCGGGATCAAGTACAAGGATGACCCGGCGGTTATGGTGATCGAGATCAACAACGAGAATTCTCTTGCTGGCTGGCCCGGCGAGGCTCCCGGTGCGGGCGTGACGGCGTGGCCGGAGCCCTTCCGAGGCGAGATGAAGGGGCTTTGGAACAAATGGCTGGTCAAGCGGTACGGAAGCGACGCCAAGCTCCGCGAAGCATGGCCGACCTCCCGGAATCTCACGGGCAAGAATCAGTTCACTTCGAACTCGGTGTGGACTCACGAGAATCAAAGTAATGGCAACGTGACGTTCCAGGCATTGCCCGGAACCGGCGGTGAAACCCCTGTCGGATTCGTGGCAACCGTCGTTTCGAACCCGGGGCCGGATTGGCACGTCCAGGCGCATCTGGCGGGGGTGACTTTTGAAAACGGCAAGAACTACACCCTGAGCTTCCGTGTGAAGGCCGACCGGGTACTGGCGTTCAACGTCGATGCGCGTCTGGCGGTGCCGGACTGGAGCAATCTCGGACTGAGTTCCAGCGTCCAGGCGACGACCGAATGGAAGAAACACGAAATCAGCTTTAAGGCTCTTGGCAACAAGCCCGGAACCGGGCGGATCAGTTTTGTGCTAGGCGCGACCCGGGGCAGGGTCGAATTTGCCGATGTGAGCCTGCGCGAGGGAACCGTCTCGATTGGTCTGGAGGAGGGGGAGTCAGCCGAAGCCGGGAACATCGAATTTCCCGCGCCGAGTGCGAGCCAGCGTTTCCGCGACTGGTCACAGTTCATCTTAGACACGGAGAAGGCTTACTCCAATGAGATGCGCGCGTATCTCCGCGACACGCTCGGGTTCAAGGATACGAACATCATCGATACCCAGATCTTCTGGGGAGGCATGACGGGGCCAACTCGAGAATCGGCGATGGAGTTTGCCGATAACCACGCTTATTGGAATCACCCGACATTCCTCGGTGCCGATTGGAGCCCGACGGACTACCGAGTGGATCGCAAGGCCATGGTCAACGAGATGCGTGGGAAGTGGGGCGAATTCAATTCTCTCACAGCGTGTCGGCTCGCGGATAAACCGTACAGCGTGAGCGAGTACAACCACCCGGCTCCGAGCGATTTTCAGGTGGAAATGATGCCGATCTATGGTTCTTTCGCCGCTTTCCAGGACTGGGACATCATCTACACCTTTGCCTGGGATGACACGGGATCTCGGGCAGACAACTCGCGCTACGACAACTACTTCGACGTGAGCAAAAACCCGGCGAAGTCGGCGTTCTTCCCGGCGACGGCTCTGATGTTCCGTGCGGGAGCGTTCCCGGCGGCTGGCGGGTCTCAGGTTCTGACTGTTCCGCCGAAGGCGTGGGAGATCGCGACCACCCAGACTCAGATGTGGGAGACCTATGGTCAAGCCCGGTCGCCGCTGGAATTCCGGATTGGAATGAAGGTCGGCACGGCTTCTGGAACTTCGCTGAGGACCGAGGGCATAGCCTCGAAGAACTTCGTTGTCTCGGGGGATGCCGGTCGGCAGATTCTCGTCGGGTCTGGGCCGAAGGCGGTGATGATCAACGGGTTTGTTGGAGATCAGGCGGTGCTGGCGGAAGGGCATCGGTTCCTCTTTGGACGCACCGGCTCAGAAGGATTTGCCGCGATGACCTTGACTCCTCTGGACGGACAACCCCTGAAGTCGAGCAAACGAATGCTCCTGACCCTTGGAGCTCGCGTCGAGAATGTGGGGATGCAGTGGAATGCGGAGCGGAATTCGGTGCGAGACCAGTGGGGCCGTGGCCCGGTCCATGCGGAGTTCGTTCCTCTAACCGCTCAGCTGAGCGTGGACGGGGCACGGAAAGTCTATCCGCTGAACCCGGATGGCACCCGTCGGGCGGCTTTGTCGGCGACGTTCGAGAACGGTCGGCTCCGTTTCGCTACCGATCCAGGAAACCCGTCGATGTGGCTGGAGATCGTGGTGCCGTAGTTGGTCTGACGTAGATCCCTGGCGTATCATATTGGTATGAGCACTCGGGCTGATTTAGAACAAGTTCTGCTCGCTGATCCCGAGATCATGCACGGAGAACTTTGTTTTCGTGGCACTCGAGTGCCCGTTCGGCTTCTGCTTGAATACGTTCAGGCAGGAGACAGTATCGAAGATTTCTCGGAGGACTACCCAAGCGTCCCAGTGGAGTTCATTGCTGAAGTCTTGCGCGTGCGACGCGAGACCCCACAACGCGGCCCCGATACATCGTGTTCTTGAGCGGTGTGCACCGATCCCTTCAGGGTCGGGATTTGGGCTCATCAGGGACTGAACCAACTCCAGGCCGTCACGGGTTCAGCAAAAAATCTTCCGCTCCCGACCCTGAAGGGATCGGGGCACCCAGTTGGAGCGAGGCTCCGTGCCCGTGATTGAGCCGGCCCGAAGCCAGGCCTAGACTGGCTTCGGACCGGTTTCGGCGAGGATCACGCTGCTGATGCCGCCTCGAACCGCGAATTTGCCGGTCACGCGCATCCAGCGAGGAGCACATACGCTGCTCAGCTCATCGAGCAGACGATTCGTGACCGCCTCGTAGAAGATCCCCTGGTCCCGGAAGCTGTGATAGTAGTACTTGAGCGACTTCAGCTCGATGCACGTTGCATCGGGGATGTATTCCAGCTCGATGGTGGCGAAATCAGGAAGGCCGGTTTTGGGGCAGACGCTCGTGAACTCGGGGCAGGAGTGCGCGATCACATAGTTACGGTGAGGCGCGGGGTTGGGAAAGGTCTCCAGGATCGCCTTGCTGTCGTTCGTCTGATTCATGGCACCAAGGGTACCGAGAACCCGCTGGCTTCGCGGGGACTCCCCCAGCAGAGGCCCCACGAGTCCGGGTAACTTTGCGGGCAATGGTTGCCATCGTGTTTCCGGGCCAGGGGTCGCAGAGACCCGGGATGGGCGAAGATCTCTATCACAACGATTCATTTGCGCGTCAGGTGTTTGATCAGGTTCAGCAAGCGACGGGGATCAATGTGGCCAGCCTGTGCTTCACGAGCGACGAAGAGACCCTGCGCCAGACTCAAAACACGCAGATCGCCTTGTACACCTGTGGACTCGCCGCCTATCTCGCCCTTGATGCGGCGATGCCGGAGCTTCAGCCCGTCGCCATGGCGGGGCACAGTGTCGGCGAGTACGCGGCGCTCGCGGCGGCTGGGAAGATTTCGATTGAAGAGGGCGCACGTTTGGTGCGCAAGCGCGGGGAGATCATGGCCCGTGCCGGCGCGGATCGGCCGGGTGCAATGTCGGCAGTCCTTGGTCTGACGGCGGAGGAGCTCCAGCACATCTTGGATTCCGCCACGTTCGACGGCGACGTGGTCATCGCTAACGACAACTGCCCGGGTCAACTGGTGATCAGCGGCGACCGTGATTCGGTGCAAGCGGCGAGTGTCCTTGCCGGGGAGCGCGGTGCCAAGCGCGTGCTGCCACTTCCGGTGAGCGGAGCCTTCCATAGCCCTTTAATGAAATCGAGCGCAGAAGAGATGGCAGTTGACTTGGCAAAGGCCAAGTTTGGGACTTCGGAGATTCCGGTCTACAGCAACGTGACGACTCGCCCTGGCGATGACTGGGCAAAACTCTTACAGCAGCAACTGGAATCCCCTGTTCGATGGACAGAGAGTGTCCAGCAAATGATCGCGGATGGGGTGACCACGTTTGTTGAGTGTGGCAGCGGCGAAGTTCTGACCGGACTCGTGCGACGGATTGACAAGGAAAAAACCGGGTTACGCGTGCTTGATACGGCAACCCTGAGTGAGACAGTGAACAAGCTTAAGGAGCAAATGGCATGAGATTCAGCGGAACAACAGTCGTGGTAACCGGCGCAAGCCGAGGAATTGGGCGATCGATTGCTCTGGCGTTTGCTGCCGAGGGAGCCAAGGTCGCTTGCGTGGCGACCAAGGTCGAAAACGCCCAGGGAACAGTCGATGCGATTATCGCGGCGGGCGGGGAAGCCAAGCCTTACGGTCTGGATGTCAGCGATTCTGCGGCGGTTGCAGAAGTTTTTGCCCAAATCGAAGGTGATCTAGGGATCGTTGGCGTGCTCGTCAACAACGCCGGCCTGACCCGGGACACCTTGATGATGCGCATGAAGGACGAGGATTGGGATCGGGTGATCGACGTGAACCTGAAGGGGGCATACCTCACCACCAAGGCCGTGATGAAGGGCATGATGAAGGCTCGAACCGGGCGGATCGTGAACATCAGCAGTGTGGTCGGCGTGCACGGTTCGGCTGGGCAGGTCAATTACTCGGCGAGTAAGGCGGGTTTGCTCGGCCTCACAAAGTCCGTGGCGAAGGAACTTGGAAGTCGGGGGATCACCTGCAACGCCATCGCTCCTGGGTTCATTGAGACCGACATGACCCACGATCTCAGCGAGGACTTCAAGGCTCGCGCCATCGCGGATGCTCCTGCGGGCCGACTGGGCAAGCCGGAGGACATCGCGGCGGCGGTCTTGTTCCTGGCTTCGCCAGAATCCGGGTTCATCACGGGTCAGTGCCTTGAAGTTGATGGCGGCCTTTTCCTCTGAGTTTTCGGGGAAGAGTCCTGAGACAGTTGGCTTAGGTCTGAAAAAGCCTGTGCATCCACCTGGCAAGTTTGAGAGTAATATAGCGCGGGGACTCTTTGAGTCGCCCAAGTTAGGAAGGTAAGACGAAATATGTCAGCAACCGTTTTTGAGCGTGTCCGCAAGGTGACCTGTGAAGAGCTCGGCGTGACCGAGACCGAAGTCGAAATGGACAAGAGTTTCCAGGAAGATCTGGGCGCCGACTCGCTCGATGTCGTGGAATTGGTCATGGCGCTGGAAGAAGAGTTCGGCGTGGAGATCCCCGATGAAGATGTCGCGAACATGAAGACCGTGGGCGACGCGGTCACCTACATCGAAAGCAAGAACTAAGCTTTCTCTTCTCCAAAAATCATGTCGTTTCAGCCTTCGGGTCGAGTGGTGGTGACGGGTCTCGGAGCCGTCACCCCTCTCGGTCTTTCAGTGGATGAGTTCTGGCCGCGCATGCTCGCGGGCGAGAGCGGTATCGGTTCCGTGACCTTGATGGACATCACCGAATACCCCACCAAAATCGCCGCCGAAGTGAAAGACTTCGATGCCAGCGTCTATGTGGACAAGAAGGAGGCCCGCCGGATCGACCGCTTTATGGCGTTTGCAGTGGCGGCTTCTCAAATGGCCCTGGATGATGCCCAATTCCCGATCGATGACGAAGATCTCAAATTTGAGGTCGGCTGTCTGATTGGTTCGGGAATTGGCGGGCTGAACACGATGACCGAGCAAACTCAAAAGCTCTGGGCCGACGGCCCGGATCGGGTTTCTCCGTTCCTGGTTCCCTACATGATCCCCGACATGGCGAGCGGCTACACGTCGATTCGCTACGGATTTAAGGGGCCTAACACCTGTGTTGTGACGGCGTGCGCTACCGGGGTTCACTCGATTGGCGATGCTTATCACATCATCAAGCGGGGCGACGCGATCGCGATGATCGCGGGTGGAACGGAAGCCGCCATCAATCCGATTGGCATGGCTGGATTCTGCGCGGCTCGGGCGATGACGACGAACAACGAGGCTGGTGCCTCGGCAAGTCGACCGTTTGACGCGACTCGCGACGGATTCATCCTGGGTGAAGGTGCGGGAGTCTTGGTTCTGGAAGACTATGAGTTTGCCAAGGCTCGAGGGGCGAAGATTTACGGCGAAGTCATTGGCTACGGCATGAGCGGCGACGCTCACCACATCACAATGCCGGCTCCGAATGGAGACGGCGCGTACCGGTCGATGATGAAGTGTTTGAAGTCCGGCGGTCTCACTCCAAAGGATATCGACTACGTAAATGCCCACGGCACGTCGACGCCGTACAACGATAAGTTTGAAACGATGGCGATCAAGCGCGCCTTCGGCGATGATGCTCACTCGACCCCGGTGAGCAGTACCAAGTCGAGCATCGGGCACTGCTTGGGCGCGGCGGGAGCGATCGAATCGGTGATCTGTTTGCTCGCGATGCGGGATCAGATTCTTCCGCCGACGATCAACTACTCGACCCCCGATCCAGAGTGTGATTTGGACTATGTGCCGAACGAGGCGCGCAAAGCCCAGGTCGATATCACGATGACAAACTCGTTTGGATTCGGTGGCCACAACGGCACCCTGGCGTTCCGGCGAGTCACGGAGTAGCCGGATGCCGAATCTGGACGAGGCGATTCAGAAATTCCTCGACCACACGGCAACGCGTCGCTCCCCGAATACCGTGCGGTCATACGGAGCCGACCTTTCGCAGCTCTCGGTGACCATGCAGGGTGAGTGGCGTTGGTCGCCGGAGATTCTGCGTCAGTATCTACGCTCGTACGGCAAAACCCCGATTACCCGGGCGCGCAAGCTCTCGACCCTTCGCGGGTTTGTGAAGTTCCTTCGGACTCTGGGGTGGCTGGAAAGCGACCCGACTGAGTCCTTGGAGGCTCCATTTCGGCGAAGATCATTGCCTAAAGCGGTCAGCCAGGCTCAGGCCGAGGATCTCTTGGGAGCAGAGCCGCAGCATCGATATCCCCTCCGCGATCAGGCTTTGCTGGAGTTGGCCTATTCTGCTGGGCTTCGGGCGAGCGAATTGGTCGGGGTGAATCTCGGGGATTTCGATTTCGCTCGTCGAGAGCTTCGGGTGTTCGGAAAGGGCAGCAAGGAGCGGGTAGTGGTTTTTGGCGAACCATGTGTGCGAGCGATTCAGGAGTACGTTCAGAAAGAGCGGGTTCTGCCAGTGGATGGAAGCGATGCCTTGTTCGTGAACCCGAGAGGCGCTCGGCTCGGCGTTCGCTCGGTGCATAACATTGTTCGTCGCTGGGCGGTCGCGGCGGGGCTTCCTCCTGATGTGAGTCCGCATACCTTACGACACAGCTTTGCCACACATCTGCTGGATGGAGGAGCGGACTTGAAGTCGGTACAGCAACTGCTCGGGCATGAGAGTCTGGCGACGACTCAGGTCTACACGCACGTCAGTATCGAGCGGCTGAGAGATGCGGTGGAGAAATCTCACCCGAGAGGTTGAGGCGCCTATCTCTCGACCCTCAAGGGATCGGGGCACCCCGACTTATGATCGATTGGTGCCCGGATCCGCTCATCGGCGTCCCTTTACTCTCCTTCGGTTCCCATCTGACCAGCGGAACCGGTGCCCATCGAACCTGCGACGTCCCGTGCCTGATCCTTCGCAGCGGCGCCGACTCCGGAGCCTCCGCCTTGCAGATTCTCGGTTCCCGTGACCGGGGCCATGCCGCCGGCTCCAGAGGCGCCGCCCTGAATGCCGACACTACCGCTGCCGCTCGGTGCGGGGGTCGAGGTGGATTCAACCTGATCTGGACTGCTCGTCGTCTCGGGAGTTGCATCACCCGGCAGCTTGCCTTCGGGTTCAGGGTTACCGCAGCCGACGAGGGCCAAGCAAAGGGCGGCGAGAAGGGCCAGAGCGGAGAGTCCACGCATGAGGTCAGTGTATCCGACCAGGCAACGAAACGGGTATTCGCGGAAAAAAGTGCTAAAAAGTTCGCACACCCCTTGTGAAACGGCACGGATCGTGCTATCTTTTTAGCAGTGCGAAGAAATTAGCACGAACTGGAACCGAGATGGATTATCTCAGCAAACGCGAAACGCAAATTATGGAGGCGCTCTATCGCCTCGGCGAGGGGACGGTGAGCGACGTGCTCGACGCGATCCCCGATCCTCCGAGCTATTCCTCGGTGAGAGCTCAGCTCCGCATTCTTGAAGAAAAAGGGCATCTCACGCACCGGGAGGAAGGCGCAAAGTTTATCTATCAGCCTGTGGCCGAGCGTCAAGTGGCGGCAAAGTCGATGCTCTCTCGGGTGGTCGATGCCTTTTTTGACGGCTCGCGATCGGCCGCCGTGCTCAGTTTGATGAGCGAGAAGGATATGAACCTCACGTCCGATCAGATCAATGAGCTTGAGGCTCTGATTGCCAAGGCTCGGGAGGAGGGTCGGTAACCATGTGGTGGAGCTATTCGATGGATATCCTCCAGCCACAAACGCTGGGCTACATTGGCGCAACGCTGATCATCTTTCTCCTCCTGATTTTCCCCTGGTTCAGCCCTCGGACAAAGGTAGTCATCGCGCGCTGGGGGCTGTGCGCGGCGATGTTTGCTGCGGTGATTCCTGGCTGGTATGCCCTCCAGTTCTATAAGAGCGAAGCCCCCGGCTGGCGTCCCGGGCCGACTCGATCGGAGCTGATGGAACTGGAGTCGCGCCAAGCTTCGGCGGAGGTGCAGGCGATGCCCCGGACTCAAAACTTCGATGAAAACAAAGCCTTCGCTGCGGCTCTTGAGCAGCAGGGCGAGTGGCGAAAGTGGATCTCCTGGGCACTCATTGGGGGAATGGTTGTGGGGATAATCCTGTCTTTTGCCCGTCTTCGCGGGGTGCAGAAAATGCACCAAGGCAGCACTCCGGCACCGACAGAGTGGCAGCAGTTCGCCGTGTCTTATCTCGGTAAGGCCGAGAAAATATGGACGGCCCGGCCCCTCGAAGTGTGGATTCATCCCAAACTTGAGGTGCCCTGCATCGCCACCTACAACAAAACGTGGACGATTTTCCTGCCAGAAGCCTCCCGCGGGTGGCCCGATGACCTCCGAGAAATCGTGATCCGGCATGAGGTGGAGCATGTTCGCCAGAACGATCTCTTCCCGGTGATCTTCGCGGAAATGCTGCGCATCGTCACGTGGGTGGCTCCCTGGGCTTGGTTCATCCCCGGCCTCGTGCGCAAAAACGTGGAGCTTTGGGCGGATCAGCGCGTGATTCAGGGCGGCGTGAAGGCGAGCGACTACGCGGATGCCCTCCTCAAAGTGGGTTCGCGACGGGCGGCCACGCCGTTGCTCGGGCTCTCGATGGGCAGTGGTGGGCGGCTTGAGAATCGAATCCGCTCGGCGGTTGCCAGCGTGAAGTTGGGCCGTGAACTTCATAGCCCGGGAATCGGTGTGCTCTCGCTGGTGCCGATGATAGCGATGATGTTCGCGATGGGTCGGAGCTATGGTGGCTTCGTCTCTCCCGACCCAGGCCTGCACGCCTTCATGACTCGAGAGTCCGCGTCGGCTGCCAGCCTGACTCCAAGCAAAGCACTGACCCTCCCCTCTGGATCGCAGCTCACTTTTCAGGAAGTGTGGAAGATGGAAGAGGGTCAGTTCATGGTGTATCGGCCCGGAGCCGGGTGGAAGGCTGAACAAACGTGGGATGTCAACGCCAATCAGCTCAGCAACGGCAAGCGCGTCATGATGCTGAAATGGACGGAAGGGAAGGGCGAAACCTCTCCCAACTGGCTACCCGGAGAGGCGAGACCCTACGGCATGTTCATCGACCCTAATCGACGCGTGCCGGTCTACCTCACCCCGGAGCAAATCCAGAAAGGATCGGTGGAGTTGATTCTGAGCGACGGCCCTTGGAAGAAGGTTGGAGCTTGGAAGGCGGGGTCTCCGATTCCGTTCCATGCCGGGCGATTCACACAGATTCGACTGGAGCAATGGAATGCGGAAAGGGTCATGGAGCAGCTCAAAGAACGAGATCGCCGGGTCGCCGGAACCGATGAGTTCACCTCTCTCCACAACCCCGGAATCATCAGCAAGGGAACGCAGGCGGCAAGATCGGCCGTGTTGGTGGAATCGCTCGGACCAGCCCAAGAGGCGGAAGACCGGCAGGTGGTGATCTATGGGAAGAGCGGCAAGAACCAGAGCTTGGGCGACGTAATCTACCGAATCTCGGGGACATCCGACGTGCAGGCATTTCTCACCGACGCCCCTCTGGAGGAGATCACTCGGGTGGACTTCTTCCAGCGGCAAGGCACGCGGATCCGAATTTCGGATTTGCCGAAGTAAGTTGCCGAAAACTTGGGCCTGAGTAGTGGAAATGCGTCTACTCGGGCCAGGTATTCTCTTGTCTCATGTCGATTGAGAAGATCGTTGTCACGGGGGCGCGGGAGAATAACCTCAAGAACATCACGGTAGAGATCCCCCGGGATAAGCTCGTGGTGATCACCGGGCTCAGCGGGAGCGGAAAGAGCTCTCTGGCGTTCGATACGATCTACGCGGAAGGCCAGCGTCGGTATGTGGAGAGCTTGAGCGCTTATGCCCGGCAGTTTCTGGGGCAGATGGACAAGCCAGATGTTGATAGCGTCGAGGGCTTGAGCCCGGCGATTTCGATTGACCAGAAGAGCACCAGTCGAAACCCTCGCTCGACCGTGGGCACGGTGACAGAGATTTACGACTATCTCCGGATTTTGTGGGCGCGGGTTGGGATTCCTTATTCCCCCGCGACAGGCAAGCCGATTGAGCGGAGCACTCCTGACCAAGTGGTGGAGCAGGCAATGAAGCTACCTGAGGGCACCAAGCTCCAGGTTCTGGCTCCGGTGGTGCGGGGGCGAAAGGGCACTTACCAGAAGGAACTCGATGAGATCCAGAAAGCAGGCTATGTCCGGGTGCGCGTGGATGGGGAGATGTTTGAGGTCACCGACGAGATCCCGATGGATCGGTATAAGCAACACACGATCGAGGTCGTGGTTGACCGTTTGGTGGTGAAGGAAGGGATTGAGAGGCGTTTGAGCGAGTCGATTGAGACTTCGCTCAAGCTGGGTAAGGGATTGGTAACTCTGAGTGTCCAAGAGCCTGGGATGACGGGCGACAACTGGCGGGACGAGTTGTTCAGCGAGTTCTACTCGTGTCCTGAGAGTGGGTTCACGATGCCGGAACTGGAGCCTCGGATGTTCTCGTTCAACTCACCTTATGGTGCGTGTCCGGAATGCACGGGTCTTGGCACGAAGACGGAGTTCGACCCGGATCTGTGTATTCCCGATAAGAACAAGCCGGTGCGGGATGGCGCGATTGTGCCATTTATGTACAAAAGCGGTGAAGTAAAAGAATGGTGGCCCCAAGTGCTGGATGGCGTGGGGAAGGCGATGGGGTTCGATGCCCACCAACCGGTAAGTTCGTTGACTCCCGAGCAGTACGACGCGGTCATCAACGGTCTGGAAGAGCCGGTGACGGTGGTGATGCAGTACTCCCGTACATCGCGGCAGTTCAACACCAAGTGGGATGGCGTCATCAATGTTCTGCGCAAGAAGTTCGAGAGTACGGAAAGCGAGTGGGTGAAAGGCGACCTGCAACAATACATGCGCACCAAACCCTGCCCGGTGTGTCATGGCAAGCGTCTCAAGCCGGAGAGTCTCTGCGTGAAGATTGCAATGCGCGACGTGAGTGAAGTCACCGAGATGTCGGTTGCGGATGCCCTGGAGTTCTTCAACCATGTGGAGGAGCGCATGACGGATCGCCAGAGGGCGATTGGCGAGCGGGCGGTGAAGGAGATTCGGGAGCGCCTGACGTTTTTGAATGATGTCGGTCTGGCGTATTTGACCCTGGATCGCTCGGCGACGACTCTGGCGGGTGGGGAAGCACAGCGGATTCGTCTGGCCACGCAGATCGGGAGCGGTCTGATGGGGTGTCTCTATGTGCTGGACGAGCCGAGTATCGGTCTCCACCAAAGGGATAATGCTAAGCTGATCGAGACGCTGATCAGGCTCCGGGATTTGGGGAACACCGTGATCGTGGTCGAGCACGATGAAGACACGATGAAAGCCGCCGACTGGCTCATCGACATCGGCCCTGCGGCAGGCGAGCATGGCGGCCGCATTGTCAACGAGGGGCCGTATGAAGAGTTCATCAAGCGCGATTCGCCGACCGCTCGGTTCCTCAACGGCACCGATGTCATCGACGTCCCGATCGTGAGACGCAGCACGAGAACTGCTCTGCCCAAGGGCGAACAAGAAAAAACATCGACCGGATGGTTAACTCTCAAGAATGCCCGCGGTCACAACCTCAAGAATGTCGACGTGGCCGTGCCGCTTGGGCTCTTCACCTGCGTGACCGGAGTCAGTGGGAGCGGGAAGTCGACTCTGGTGCAGGACACCCTTTTTCCCCGCCTGATGTTCGAGCTTCATGGCACGCGCGGCGTCTGGGAGCCCCACGACGAACTCTACGGCCACGAGCAGATCGACAAGGTCATCGACATCGATCAGAGCCCAATCGGTCGAACCCCCAGGAGCAACCCTGCGACCTACACCGGCACGTTCGACATGATCCGCGACCTCTTCACGAAGACTCCGGATGCCAAGTTGCGCGGCTACAAGCAGGGAAGGTTCAGTTTCAACGTGAAGGGCGGGCGATGCGAGGCTTGCCGAGGCGACGGAATCATCAAGATTGAGATGCACTTCCTGCCCGATGTGTATGTGCCGTGCGAAATCTGCAAAGGCCGCCGCTACAATCGCGAGACCTTGGAGGTGAAGTACAAGGGGAAGAACATCGCCGATGTGCTGGAGATGACATTGGAAGAAGCCTGCGAGTTCTTCAAGCCGATCCCGAAGATCTACCGCAAGCTGGAGACTCTGCTTCAGGTCGGGCTTGGCTATATCCGCATGGGCCAGCCGGCGACAACTTTGAGTGGAGGCGAGGCTCAACGGGTGAAGTTGGCGAGCGAACTCAGCAAGCGATCTACCGGACGCACCCTGTATATCCTGGATGAACCCACCACGGGGCTCCACTTCGCCGATGTGCAAAGACTCCTCCAGGTGCTTCACCAGCTGGTCGATCAGGGCAACACGGTGCTGGTGATCGAGCACAACCTCGATGTCATCAAAACTGCCGACTGGCTGATCGACATGGGGCCGGAAGGAGGAACCGGTGGGGGCACCGTCGTCGGGTTCGGAACGCCGGAGCACATTGCGACCATCCCGGAGAGCCACACCGGCTCATTCCTGCGTCGAATGTTGCCCACGGGCAAGGCGAGCCTCAAGTAGTCCTTCGGAACGGAATAGCCAGGAAAAGCGTCCATCAAGCGTAGAAAATGTCCGCCTCGCTTGCCCTGGTTGCCGCTGTCTCGACTCTGTTCGCCGGAGGAGTTATTGACTCGAAGGAACATCAGGATCATGGTTTCGAGCGGCACTTTGCGTTGGCCCGAGATCCTTGGTTTCGGAGCCTGGGGATGTTCCGCCAGGGGGCGAGAGCATCAGGCGTGTGGTTCTATCGGGGGTTCGTACTCACCACCGCGGACGCTGCATTTCGGCCAGATGGAACGCTGTACGCGCCCGCCGAAGTCGAATTTGTGATCCCCGATGAGTTTAGCAACGAGCTCGCCTTCCGGGGGGCGAGTTGGTTTATTCCCAAGGGCTACTTGCTCGCTCGCGAAGCGAATGATGACGCAGCCGCAGCATCGATGAACCTAGCGATTCTTCGTTTAGACGAACGCCCCGCGCCGTTCGGAATTGACCCCGCGATCCTCGGCTTTGAACTTCCCACGGTGGGTGCGGATGTGGTTCTGAACGGATTCGGGCAACGCGGGCTGATGAAGACTGGGCCGCGCGTCACTGAGTTCGGCGCGGGGTATGGAGATGAGCCGATTCGAGCACTGGCTTTTCGTGGGGTGGTGACTCGAACGGGAGTCAGTCCGGCTTCGGAACTCCCCGGAGTAGCAGCTCGGGGTGATGAAGGGGGCGCGGTGTTCTTTCGTGAATCGGGAGAGTGGCGGCTTTCCGGAATCATCCAGTCAAGCCAGGCTCAGGAAACCCGCGTTGTGTGGCTCTCGCCGTTCAGTCGACAGATTCTCAAGGGTGTCGTGCAGGGAAGTTGGAGCGACTTCTTGGATATGAAGGCGCCTTAGCTGGCTGGCGGGGTTTCGTCCGCTTTTCCACCACGGCGGCGTTTGAGCGCGCGGTCGAAGTAGGCGGCTTCGCTCATGTTCATTGCTTTGCTAATGAAGTAATACAGCCACGCGGAGGTGCAACCGGCTAAGAAGAGCACCGCTACGAGGGCCAAGTTCTGACCGGCCAGAGTCGTGCGCTCGAGAAGCCAGAAGGCACCAAAGAACAGCCCGGTTCCGGGCAGAGCCGCGACGAGCGCGCGCGCGGCGGTTCGCCCCAAGGTTGCAAATCGAAGTCCCTCGACGTCCTTTTTGATCGCGGTGAGCAGCATCGCGACCAAGATGATTGCGGCGATTGATCCCGCCGCTGCAAGCGCCCACGCCGGCAGCTTGAGAGCCAAAACCCCTCCAACCATCGCGAGGAAAATGAAGGTCGTGAGCGTGCCGAGAAGGATCGGACGTTTGGTGTTTTGGAGCGAGAAAAAGGCCCGCATCAAGATCGGCTGAAGGCACCAGAAGGGAACACCGACGGCGAATCCGGCGAGTAGGGGGGCGGTTCGCATCGTGTCGTCTGGGCCAAAGTTGCCACGCTGGAAGATCGCCGCGACGATCGGCCCGGGCGCGACGAGGAGCATCAGCGAGATCGGCACGGTGAGATACACCACCGTGCGCAGAGTCTTGACCAGTTGATCGCGGTACATGTCCATCCGCTGCTGAGCCACGAACTGGCTCAGAGCGGGGAAGATGGCCAGCGCCATCGACTGGCCAAAAACTCCCAGAGGCGCCTGCATCAGCTGATTCGAGTTCCGGAAGGCGGTGGCGATTCCATCTCCGCCAAAGTAGGAACTGAAGGTCATCAGGAAGAGGGCGAAGACTCCCGGGAGCGAGAGACCGAAGACCACCGGCCCCATCAATCGGAAGACTTTGCGGACTCCGGGATGGCGGAAGTCGATGACAAACCGGTACCGGGCTCCGATCTTACGCATCGCCCAGATCGGAACAATGATATTGCCGAGAAAGGCTCCAATCGTCGCTCCCCAGCTCATGCCGGCAACCGGGATGCTGATGAACTGCGAGACCACAACTGCTCCGAAAATGATGCCAAGGTTGTAGATATTCGGCCCGAGCCCGGGCACGGAGAAGACCTGTCGGGCATAGAGCGTCCCGAAGAGCAGGCCACCCATGAAGAAGGCAAACTGTGCGGGGAGCACAATCCTGCTCATGAACGCAATGAGCTCATAAGTCTGGCTCGCGTCAGGACCACTTAAACCTGGAGCCACGACTCGGGCAAGTTGTGGTGTAAAGACCATTGTGAGCGTGATGAACGCGGTCACGAAGAGCGCCATGATCGTGGCCACGCTGCTGAAAACATGCCAGGCATCGTCTTCTTTGCCCGTGTGAAGGTACTCCGAGAAGACGGGGATAAAGGCGGAGCTCAGGGCTCCACCCGCGACGAGATAGAAGAGGATATCCGGGATGCTGAATGCGTAGTTGTACGCGTCGGTCATCGTGCCCTGACCAAACATCGCGGCAATGATCATCTCTCGGATGATTCCGAGCACGCGGCTGAGCAGGAGGCTCGCCGTCATGATCAGCCCAGCTTTGGCGATGTTAGGGGTCAGAGAATTGCTCACGAAGCAGAGGGAGTATAGCTGGTTGCCCCGGGCTGGCTTCGGACGCACATGGCTGACAAAGAAATCGGGCGAGGCCCCATGAGCCTCACCCGATTGAACGGATCGTGCCGCAAAAAGCTTAGGCGTGTTGCATCAAGAAGTTCTTGATTTGATCTTTGGAGCCAAAGCCCATGCGATCCACCACTTTGCCATCCTTGAAAACGAGGAGGGCGGGGATGCTCATGATGCCGTAGTCGGAGGCAAGATCACCGTTGGCATCCACGTCGACCTTGTAGACCTTGGCTTGGCCTTCAACCTCGGTGGCAATCGCTTCGATGTGCGGTGAGATCGCCACGCACGGAGGGCACCAAGTGGCCCAGAAATCGACGAGGACAGGAACGTCTGACTTCAGAACGTTGGCTTCAAATTCGGATGCAGCGAGTGCGAGTTCGGCTCCCATGATATTTTCCTTTACGCCTGGGGTCGGCGTCCTATGCTCCCGGTATACCAGGAATGAGAAGGAATGCCCGTGTCACGGCGAGGGTTTTTGCGACAGCGGTTTTTGGGAAATGGGGAAGGATAACTTCCGAACGTTCTTGTAACCATCCGGCGTCGGATGTACGTCATAATAGCGACACCAATTCTGGTTGAGGAACTCAAGGCAAGTGAAGAAGACCATTCTGCTGACGACCGTGGCGGCGATGACGCTGGGCAGTGTGCTCCTGGTACACAGTCAAAGCACCGCTCCGCAAGCCCGTCGAGGCAGCGCCGAGCGCGGCCTGATCGGGATCGCCCTGTATGATCCGGGCACCAAAGTGATTTCGAGCTACGGCTCGCCTGACCAAATCCAAGCCCTTTCCGTTGGCGGCGGCGACGCAGGTGCCGGCGGTGGTGGCGGCGGCGGCGGTGGAGCCGGTGCTCCGGCGACAGGCCCTGGTGGTGGTGGCGGTCGAGGCGGCGGTGGCGGCCCGCAAGGCGCAGCAACCGAGCAAAACCGAGAAGCTCTTCCGCAAGAACTCATGGTCGGCAATCCGTTTGGCCCCGGCAACGAGTGGCAGAACCTGAATCAAGCGGCTCCGGGATCACCGGATGCCCCACGTCCGTCCTCGTTTGGCCCACCAGCCGGTCAAGGCGGCGGCCCGGGCGGCGGAGCTCCTGGCCGAGGTGGCAATGATGGCGCGGCGGGCGGCGGTCAATCTCAGCGAGTGACTTTTACCCGTTGGATCTACAACAAGAAGAACGCTCGATATGCTTTCGTCTTGGACAAGTTCAACCGCGTGATTCAAATCGAAGCCGTTGGTCTGGAGAACCGCAGCGTGAAGACGCGACGCGGGATCACCTTCGGATCCTCGTTCGGTAGTGTCATCAAGGCCTACAATGCTCCGGACGGATACGAGATCAATGGCGACAACCTGGTTGTTCGCTTCCTCGTCCGAGACCGAGTGGCATTCCGACTTTCTAAGCTCAAGTCCGACAAGCCGCACCAAGTGACCGGCGTTGTCGTGGCGGCAGGCAAGACCTAAGCATAGGAAACTCAACCGGAACCAGTGGCCGGCGAGCTTGATCGTGTCAAAGAAGACGTTCGACGTCGCGCTGACATCGTTGAACTCGTCGGCCAACGTGTTTCTCTGAAACGGGCAGGGCGCTCCTTCAAGGGGCTCTGCCCGTTTCATGATGATAAGACCCCCTCGTTTACGGTCAATCCTGAATTTGGGAGCTATCGCTGCTGGTCGTGCGGGGCGAAAGGGGACGTCTTCACGTGGGTGATGGAGACGCAACGGGTCGACTTCTTCGAAGCACTGAAGATTCTTGCCAAAGAGGCGGGAATCGAACTCCCCAAGCTTGGGGACAAACGCGGCGAAGACTCATTGGATTACGAAGCCGCCATGATCGAGGCCCTGGCGTTCTTCAAGGAAGAACTCACCAAATCGCCGATGGCCCGCGAGTATCTGCAGCAGCGTGATCTGGATGAGGAGACCGTCCTCAACTGGGAGCTCGGATACGGTCCCGATATTGGCGAGGCTCTGGCGATGCGCCTCAAGAAAAAGGGGTTCGCCCTGCCCGAATGTAAGTCGCTCTTTTTGGTGGATCAAGATTCCACCGGTGGCTACTATGATCGTTTTCGATCCCGCTTGATGTTTCCGATCCGCGATGAACGGGGGAAGCTCGTCGCCTTTGGCGGCCGGATCATCGGATCAGGGATTCCCAAGTACATCAACAGCAGCGACACCCCGCTCTACAGCAAGAGTCGGGTGCTGTACGGCATGCACAAGGCCAAAGAGGCGATGGCGAGCGGAAAGCGCGCCGTGCTGGTCGAGGGTTATCTGGACGTCATTGCCTGCCATCGTGCGGGGGTGAAGGATGCGGTGGCGAGTCTGGGAACCGCCCTGGCCGACGAACAGGTGAGACTCCTCAAGCGGTGGTGCGAGAGGGTGGTGGTGCTCTATGACAGCGATGCCGCAGGCCAGAAAGCGGCCGATCGCGCGGCGGAGTTGCTGACGGCCCAGGGCATCCAAGTGAAGATTGCTCTCATGCCCGATGGCGAGGATCCCGATACTCTTCTTCGCGCCCAGGGCCCTGGTGCAGTACAGAAAGCCACCGAACGCGGGATCAGTCCGATGGAATTCCGGATTGGTCAACTCAAGGCGAAGTTCGATCCGGCCAGCGAGGAATACTGGCGGGAAGTGCCGCGCATCCTCGCCACGGCGGAGAGCCCGCTCGAACTGCAGAAGTATCTTCTGCCCATCGCGGCGGAGTACCCCGGGATTCGGGATCGAAACGCGGCGACGAAGGCTCTTGAGCGCATGGTTCAGGCCGAGAGAAAGCGAGCGGCAGCCGAGAAGGCCGGACGAACCTGGCACGAAGATGCACCGAGCCCTCATGCAGCCAGCCAAAACGAGGAACTCCTCAAACAGCTCATCGGACCCGAGCGGGTCATCCTGAGGGCTTTGTTTGACCCTCTCCTCTCCTCAGCGGCTTGGAAAGCATGCGGAATGCCTCATCTGTTCGCGACGGAGGCGGGGGCTCGCATGGCGGCTTGCGCTCTTCTCGTACTCGAAGGTCCGCCAAGTGGAAATCCAAGTGCATGGATCTTTGAGATCAAGGATGAGGATGTTGCGATGGCTTTCACCGACCTGGGGATGGGCGAAGACAACGAACCCGTCACCGAGGAGACCCTTGAGGAAGCCAAAGAGCGGCTTTCGCGAGCCGCAGATCACCGCGAAGCAAGGGAGATTGCGGCCTCCGCCGACTCCTCCAGCGATGCCGCCCTCCGTGACCTCAATAATCGTTTGCGGAAGTTGAAGGGGGACCAATGACCAAGATTCAGCCCGTAAAACTGCACGAAAAGATCAAGGTGTGAATAAATTCACTGCTGAACTCTTTGAAATTGCAGACGTCTAGAGTACAACGTACTATAGATTGTGGAAGGTTGTTGGCGTGGTTCAGGAGAGTATTCAAGCTCCGCTTGCCAAGGATGTCCGACTAGACCATGGAGAGGTTGTGGAATGGGATTCGGCGCGATTGGGCGTCGATGATTCATTGCGTCTTTGGCTCCATCAGATTGGTCGTACCGCCCTCCTCACCTCCGAGCAAGAAGCTGAAGTTGCCCGAGAATCGGCCGAGGGATGCGAAGACTCACGTCACCGCCTGGTGACGGCGAACCTCCGCCTCGTGGTGAGTATTGCCAAGAAATACTCTGGTCGCGGTCTGTCACTCCCCGATCTCATTCAAGAAGGCAACATTGGCCTCATGAAGGCGGCGAAGAAGTTCGACTACCGCAAAGGGTTCCGGTTCTCGACCTACGCGACATGGTGGATCCGCCAGGCGATCACCCGAGCGATCAGTGACCAGGGACGAACAATTCGCGTGCCGGTTCACGTGGCGGAACTGGCGGCGCGGATCAACCGCGTGTCGGCGGCCATGCAGCAAGAGCTGGGCCGCGATCCCACCGAGGAAGAGATCGCCGAGCGCACCGGTGTTGATCTGGAGAAGGTTCGTCAGTGCCTCCAGACTGTTCCCGACGCGGTTTCGCTCGAGACTCCCTTCGGCGACAGCGACGAATCGACCCTGCAGGACGTGGTGGGGGATGTCCACTGCACGGAATCTGACATCGAGCGCAACAACGTCCGGCAAACGGTGATGCACGCCTTGGATTCTCTCGACGATCGCGAGCGCGAGGTTCTGATACTCCGATTTGGTTTCCGCGATGGCAACCCTCGGACTTTGGAGGAAGTGGCCCATGCCTTGCAGATCACCCGAGAACGGGTGCGCCAGATTGAGCAGAAGGGGTTGAAGAAGCTGAAGACTCTTGACCTCGCATTTCTGTCGTAAAACCGGCAAGGACTCTTGCGCCACTTTGCGGCAAGACTCCGTAGAGTCATCCATGAAAGCGGCCGATCAGCACATCACCCTGAGTTCGGGAGAAAAAACAACGCTTCACGCCCTCTGCGAGGCTGGCCCGGTGGCCTTGGTGTTCCTGCGCCACTTTGGGTGCATTTTCTGCCGCGAAGCCGTGGCGGAATACCGCGAGAACCCGGATTGGAACGTTGTTTTCGTCTCCATGGGGAGCGTTGAGGCTTCTGAGGAATTCCGCAATTTCATGGCGTCGCCTCATCGGTTCATCTGCGACCCTCAGGCCGAGCTGTATGCCGCATTCGGGCTCAAGCGGGGGAACTCCAAGCAGCTCTTCGGGCCTGCAGTCTGGAAGGCGGGGGCTCAAGCATGGGGCAAGGGTCATCGGGTGGGACGTCCGGTGGGTGATCCGTTCCAGATGTCGGGCACCTTCATTCTTCGTCCTGGTGGCGAGGTGGTGTACGAGCACATCGATGAACATGCGGGGGACATTGCTCTTGCCGAGGAAGTCGGGGGGATTCTCCGGACTCACGGGATGCCTGAGGCACCGGTCTTCCAGAACTGAGTCGTTAGCTCAGGCTGGCAAGGTCTGACCCAAACGGGAAGTTCGAGTTCGCTGGGCAGATCACCATCGGCTCACACCGTTCGTCGGTGAGATTTTTCGACTCGTCGAAAGGACGTCCATCCCAGTGGCGCACCTCTGCGCCCAGCTCGCGGCAGACGAGGATTCCGGCGGCTGCGTCGTATAGACTGACCCGGCCGGTGGTCATCGCTCGGTACCGCTGGGTGGCGACAAAAGCCGCCTCAACGACAAAGGCTCCGATATGGCGAACCTTGCCCGGGGCACGTCCCATGAGTTGGAGGTCGCTGTCACCGTGGCCGACCACTTGGGTCGGGGTGATGGGGCCGGGAGGAATCATCGACATGGCCTGACCGTTCAGCAGCGCACCTTGGCCGGAAATCGCGGTGTATTCCTCGTTGAGATCGGGGAGATTGAAAGCGCCGAGAAGGATCTTGCCGTCTCTGACGAACCCAATCGTGATGCCCCAGAGTGGCTGATGGTAGGCGAAGTTGCTCGTTCCATCAATGGGGTCTACAACCCAGTATCCAGCATCCGTGGCGGGGGAATGACCGTACTCTTCACCCCAGAATCCCGCTCCAGGAGTAAGTTTGAGAAGCTCGGGTTTGAGGAGGCTTTCAATCTCTCGGTCGATGTTGGTGACCAAGGAGGTGTCGCCTTTGACTTCGACCTGGAAGGTGCTTCGGCCATGCTGGGCGATTTTGGCCGACTCGCGCAGGAGTCGCACGGTTTCGCTCAGCAGGGCGGCCTCATCCATGACTGGTTCAATTATGCCCGCTCGGTGTCCGTCCCAGGACACCCGGCCCAGTTTGGCGCGTGGGAGCGAGGGTGTGGTATATTTCCTGAACCGCGAGCGGGAGTAGCTCAGTGGTAGAGCATCTCGTTGCCAACGAGAATGTCGCGAGTTCGAATCTCGTCTCCCGCTCCATTTTTTGTTTGTTAGGGTCGGTTTCTCGGTTCTCCGCCGTTCCTATGCCCTGGCGCTCCATCTGCCCCATCTGTGATTCAGAACCTCTGTCAGGGTAGTTTTTCGGACTGCGAGTCAATTGACTCTTCGAAATCGCGTTCCAAAAGCTTACAAAGAAGATCAGACTGGTTTGATCCGCTGTTTGGAAACAAGTACTTAGCGACCGTCGCAGCTAAGCCAATGATATTTAGGCTGACAGTTCCCAGCAACGCTATCATGACGTTGTCTCCGATCTTTGCTGGAGCAAAAGCATGGAAGACCAAGGCAACCAATATTACGATGATCCACCAGCGCACCAAGTTCAGAACAAAGTGCAGCACCTTTGATCGCTGTGCATTTTCCGCCTGAATTCCGTTAAGGAGACCTTTCTCAAAGTCGTGCCGCAACTTCAGTGCCTCTGACTGATGCTTCTCCCGAGATCTAGGGTAACTGTAATCTCGCTCCTCCTCGGCTAACTGCGAGGCGTCAGCCGGATTCTCCCGCGCCTGCTGCGTCTCCAGTTGCTCTGCATGCGCAACGATATCATCGACAGCGAGCTCAGTCTTGCTTTCCATTCACTTTAATAAGACCGGAATAGTAGGATTCTATAACCGAGTGAGGGATAACTTTTGACTCGCCAATATCTTCGCCGTTTGCCGTGACTTGAGCCCACGGTGTTCGAGGGAGGTGCGTAATCGCGCGCAGTGTCGCCGCGCTCTTTCCCGCATAGTGGTCAAGAACCGAGTCAATAAGCTCGAATTGCCTCTTGGTCAGGCCAAACTCGTCTAAAACCGGATACGCAGAGCCGGGCGAAAAGATGTCTAGCGCGGGTCCGTCGATCGGTTCAGCACCGTGCGTTCGAAAGGCGGAGTAGACCTCAGGTACGACGGGGCCGTGCTTCCAAGCCTGAATTTCCTCCAGGAAAAGCGGCTGCATGAAGAAGCCGAGGTGGTATCCCTGGACGATGCTGACTAGCTTCTGCAGTTGCATCTGAGTGATCGGCCTTTCTTTCTCAATCTGCCGTAGCACTATCGAGTTTGCGAGCGCGATGACTGGAACTTGAACGAGTTCTGGTGGCATAGTAAATAGTAGACAGAAATCTACACTCTCCTTACCCAGTATACAGGTTTGTTTCGTCTGGCGTTGCGAAAACCTTGTTCATCAGGCAGAATTTCTCACAAATCTGCGCCGAAGATTGCATCGGCGGCGAGGATCGAGCGGGTTTCTCCAGCGACGCTACAGATGAGCTGACCGTCGGGGCCGACGCCGATGCCGACCGCCGTTTCCCCACCTCCCAGATCGTACTGTTTCCCGGCCGTGTGATCAAAGAGATTCCACACGTCCGCGAGACAATCCCACGAATCGGGCTCGGGACACTCCGGCATCCGGGCGAGAATGGCTCGGGCGAGGGCCTCGGCATCCACCTCGTGTCCCCGGGCCATTTTGAGCGAAATCGCGCGATGGGCAATCTCTTCCGGAAAAGCGGACTGATTCAGATTGATCCCCATCCCAACGATCGGAATCTTGCGTCCGTCAGGCGTCACGTGAACCTCGGTGAGAATCCCTCCGACTTTCTTAGGGCCAATGGTGAGGTCGTTCGGCCACTGGATTTGGCATCGGATCACCCCGACTGCGACCAAGGCGACGGCCATCCCGACGAGCCAAGGGCGCGGATGATCGGCCTGTTGATCCATCACCCACGAAATCGTGAGCGATTCGCCCGGCCGCGAATGCCATTCGCGCTGAAATCGCCCGCGGCCCTCGGTTTGATCCAACGCCAAGACGCCACCAACTGACTCGCCAGCATCTAGGAGCTCCTTGGCAATATCTTGGGTTGAGGCCACTTGGGCGTAGGTTCGGATCGGGCCGGTCGGTGATTTCATGCGATTTCGAGGTGGAACGGCAGGCTCGGGGCACTGTGGGTGAGTGCGCCTACCGAAACTGCATGGACTCCGGTTTGGGCAACGCCCCGCACGGTTTCCAGGGTGATTCCGCCGCTTGCTTCTAGACGCACTTTTCGCCCGTGCTGTTTCACGACGTCCTGCATCGTGAAGGGATCCATGTTGTCCAGCATCACGATATCGGCTCCGGCGCGGATCGCTTCCTCGACCTGCTGCGGGGTCTCGCACTCGACCTCGATCATCGTCATATGGCCGGCCAGCTCTTTGGCCCGAGCTAGCGCCGGCTTGATCCCTCCCATGGCCCGAATGTGGTTGTCCTTAATCATGATGCCGTCGTAGAGTCCCATCCGGTGGTTCACTCCGCCTCCGCATCGCACGGCGTACTTCTGCAAGGCGCGGAGCCCGGGAGTGGTTTTGCGGGTGTCGACGACCTTTGTCTCGAGTCCTTGGAGCTTCTCGACAAACTGCGCGGTGAGAGTCGCGGTGCCGCTGAGGAGCATCAGGAAATTGAGCGCGGTGCGCTCTTTGCTGAGCAGGCGTGAAGTTTGGGCCTTGCCGCGCAGGATCATCGTGCCTCGCTGGACACGATCGCCATCGGTGACAAGCACTTCGGTTCGGGCGCTTTCTGCGTCGTCTGCCTCAGGTTGGAGGAGAGAAAAGGCGAGGCCTGCGCCACAGACGATGCCCTCTGCTTGGGCTTCGATGTACCACTCGCTCATGTGGTCAGGTTCAAAAATCGCTGCACTGGGATCCATCGCGCCGAGGTCTTCGGCCATCGCTTCCCAGAGTATTTCCATCCAGCCTTCAGGGACTGGTCTCTTCCAACCTAAGCTCATTCCGCTTCGATATCGCGGCTCGAACGGGCCGCAAGCTCCTCGATGAGCATGGCATACGGAACTTCCATTCCGTTGCGCATCCAGCCCACCGGAGCGCGATATCGCCCGGCCACCAGGTGGGCCACAGGCTTGATCGTCAGGCTGCCGCCGTTGTAGAGCAAGTGAAATCGGTCGTTGGGTTTGCTGATGATCTGGCGGATTTGGGAGTAGTCGATCTTGAGCTTTTTCGTGAGGTCAATGACTTCGAACCCGTTCTCGTGGAGCTCGTATCGAGTTTCTTCGGCGGCGCGCTGAATGATTCCCCCCACGGCTCCCCGTCCGAACGAGAGTGCCGCCCCCGCCGCTTCTTTCAAGCTCGGGATGATCCCTTCTTCCGAGGCCTTCTTGGCGACGTTCTTGCTCTTCGATTTGGCGATATCAGAAGATCGCTTGGCATCGGTGTCGAACCAATGCAGGACGTCGGCGGGCCGGTAGATGATGGGATTCATCGCAGGTTCTTACGGAGAAAAGTCAAAAGAGGTTTTCGAGTCGGGTGCGCAGAAAGTCTGCGCGGTGCCGAGCCGCGACTTTCGGGTCTTGAGTGCCGAAAAACTCCATCGTGGCTGTCCAGAGGTCGGCGGCGCGGGGTTCGGTGCGATACCCTTCGAGATCGATGCTGGCTGCCCACCTGACGTAACCAATCACGAGGAGGGCATCGCGCAAGGAGATTTCTTTGCTCGCAATTGCGAAATCAACCGCCGGGGCGACTTTGTCCAAGACCTGATCGCGCCGGACTTCGCGTCGGGCCATGCGCTCTTCCCGAATCAGCTGGACGCACGCTCCCTTGAAATCCGCCTCGCTCGCCTTGGTGGAACTGACCTGAATGAACGCGGCGACGCCCCGACTCGATTCTCCATAAAGCCCTCGGGTGGTGAGCCCCATGAGACTGAGAGACCGAAGCATGCGCGGGAGTTTGCTCATGGTTCCGAGACCGATGAGGTGGAAAAGTGCGGAACGTCTCTCGCCGCCGGGAAGATTCGCCGGGCTTGCCGTGAGCGGCCCGAGCCCGGGATGGCTCATGAACTGAAGATACGGGGAGAGATTCCGCAAGACTTCGTTGGCGGCGTGGTCAGCACTTTCCGGCGACCACCCGGCGGTGAGGGCTTGGATGCGCAGGTGATCCTCTTCGTTGACCATCACGCTGACAACGCGATCTTCGTCAAGCAAGGCCATCCGGCCGGGTTCGCGATGCTGGAAATCGGGCGAGATCAAGCGAGCCCCGAGCAGGTAATCGCGTTCGGCCTCGGTGAGCCGGGTCATGGGATTCAGCTTGAGGGGGGATCGCTCGGCCGCACTTTTGATTTGCTGCATCACCGCGCGCAGATCCTCTGACGTCGCATGGCTGGGGAAGTGGAATCCCGTCAGGTTCCGAGCCATGCGGTGGCGAGTGCTGACGACAATGTCACCCTCGGGAGCATCGACTTTCAGCCAAGCTGGTGCCGGCATCGAGCGCAGCACCAGCTTTTTCCAAGATTCCGATGGGGTTTCCCCAGCCATGGTGATTCGTTAGCTCTTGGGCGGAGCCGGTCGGAGCATCAGCCCCATCTCTTCCCATTGCTTCTCGTCCACTGTGCTGGGCGCATCCATCAACGGGTCGTAGCCGTTGCCCATCTTTGGGAAGGCCATGACTTCGCGGATATTTTCCTCGTTGAGGAGGAGCATGATGAGACGGTCGATGCCCGTCGCGATTCCTCCGTGGGGCGGTGCCCCGTAGGTGAAGGCTTCGAGGATGTGGGCAAATCGCTCTTCCTGTTGCTCGGGCGTGACGCCGATGAGCGTGAAGATCTTGGCTTGCAGGTCGGGTCGGTGGATCCGGATTGATCCTGAACCCCATTCGTAGCCGTTGCACACCACGTCATAGCAGTCCGCGCGAATCTTGCCCGGATCGGTATCGAGGAGGGGAATATCCGCGGCCTTCGGACTTGTGAACGGGTGGTGCGAAGGATCCCATCTCTGCTCGTCCTCGTTCCACTCGACGAGCGGGAAGTCCACGACGAATCCAAATCCGAGTTTGCGGGGATCGCGCAGTCCGAGATCGCTGCCGATTTTGAGGCGAATCCGGCTGAGGGCATCGTTGGTGACCGCCCAAGTGTCGGCGACGAAGCAGAGGAGGTCTCCCGCCTCGGCTCCGCTAAGCGCGACGAGAGCATCCACCTCGGCGTCGCTGAGGAATTTGCTGATGCCGCCCTTCACGCGGAGCCCGCTGGCGGTGAGGCGACTGCCTTCGGCTTCATCGCTTGGATTGATGAGTGAGAAGGTGGCGAGCCCCTTGGCGCCAAACGACTTGGCGAGATCTTCGAACTCCGTGATCTGCTTGCGCGAGAGTTCCGCTCCGCCGGGATAGCGCAGTCCTCGGATGAAATTGCCCGCTTCAAGCGTGTTCTTGAAGACCGAAAACTCGGTGTTTGCAAGAGCCTCTGCGGCATTGAAGATCGTGAGCCCAAAGCGCAGATCGGGCTTGTCGCTGCCATAGAGAGCAAGACTCTCATCGTAGGTCAGTCGCTCAAAGCTAGAGATTGGCTCGATGTCAAGAGCGAAACCGGCGATGAGGTCGTTGACGACTTTCACCGTCATCCGCTCAATCAACCCCAGGATGTCCTCTTGGGTAATGAAGCTCATTTCAATATCGAGCTGAGTGAATTCGGGTTGTCGGTCGGCGCGTTGGCTCTCGTCGCGGAAGCACTTGGCGATTTGGTAGTACCGCTCCAGACCACCGACCATGAGAAGCTGCTTGTACTGCTGTGGGCTCTGGGGAAGCGCGTAGAACTTGCCTGGCTCGATTCGATAGGGAACCAAGTAGTCGCGTGCGCCTTCGGGGGTGGATTTGGTGATGATCGGGGTTTCGATTTCGAGGAAGCTCTCGTTGTCGAGGTAGGCGCGGATGCCCTTGACGGCGGCCGCGCGCAGGGCTATGCGTTGGTATACGCTGGGTCGGCGCAGATCGACGTAGCGGTACTTCATGCGAAGCTCTTCATTCACGCGCTCCATCGACTTTTCGTCGCTGAGCGGGAAGGGGAGCACGGCGGCTTGGTTGAGGATTTCGAAATCGGTGACGCGGAGCTCAACTTCGCCGGTGGGTTGGTTGGGGTTCACGTTGCTGGCATCGCGCGGGGCGATGGTGCCGGTGATACTGAGGCAGGTTTCGCTGCGGATTTCAGCCTTGGTGTTCTCCGGGAAGATGACCTGGAGGAGTCCGGTTCGGTCGCGGACATCGACGAAAAGGAGTCCGCCGAGATCGCGGACTTTATGCGCCCATCCGTTGATGGTGACGGTCTGTCCGGCGTGGCTGGCTCGGGGTTCGCCGCAGTTGATGGTCCGCTGCTGAAAACTCATGGTTATTGGGGGTGAGGATACCTGCGGGGCTCGGGGCTTCCCGGGGCATGGTGAGGTCGCTCAGACGCAGATGCGGGACGGCCGTTGGGGACTGGAAATTGGCAATCGCGCCCAGCTCCGGCCCCCGCGTATAGGCCTCAATCGTCGAGGAGGCTCCGGAACACCGCGCTCAGATCCTCGGGCGACATGCCACCCTTTGTATCAGAGGGGATATTCGATTCAGCGCGGGCGAGCTCCGAAGCAATCCAGTTTTCGAGAATGGGGCGGGCCGGGCCGACGCCGAGCTCGCTGGTTTGGGCTTTCGCCCGGAGCAGTTCCTCGATCTCAGAAAGCACAGTCCGATCATCCAGCAAGCTCAGGAGTTCTCGGAACAGCATCGGGGCCGGCTGGAGTTCGGATGCGATAAACCGTGCGGCGAGCAATGGGCGAATGACGTAGAGGTACTTCTTGAGCCGCACCTCATCCCGCCCCAGCCAGTCTCGGTGATTCGTCCTCGCCATGCTGAGGTATTGATGCACGCCGCTGATTGGCCTGAAGCATCGGACAAGCAGCTCCCGGAATTGGGCAAGAGTGGCTTGATCCGCTCGGTATACGATGGGTGAGTGGAGCCACTCGACCATCCCGGGATTCGAACGTCGCAATAGTCCGAGTGCCTTGGGGAGATCCCATCCCGCGAGGTCGATTTCATCGACGATCGGCTGTTCAATGACATCGCGCTCGGTGTGACCGTCGATCCGAAGGTAGTGGTCACGGAGATGGACATAGACGAATCGCACATCATAGTCGCTGTCGGGCGAGGGGAATCCCCAGGCCCGGCTCCCTGATTCGACGGCGAAAAGCACCCTCACTTCATGCTCTCGCTCCAGGGTGGTGAGGCGGTTCTGCACCTCCTGGACGACATGTTCTGGGATGACTCCGCTCATAGCTGGAGAATATCCTTTAGGTGAAGAATTGTGCCGCCGCGCCCTCTTGACAAAGCAATCATTCTCCTGTAGAGTGGCTTTATGGGATCTTTCGTATCTTGTTTGTGCGTCGCTGGAGTGGCAGCTAGTTTCGGAACCACGTTGAATCTGGCGATGGTGGCCGACGACACGTTTGAGGCGTATATCTCAACTTCGGATGCGGTTCAAGGTGTGCTTGTCACCCAACAGTCGGGAACCTGGCAGAACGGAACGACCACTGGATCGGTGGTACTGACGCCCAACGTGACGCACTACCTTCACGTGCGGGCTCGTGATGTTTTTGGAGCCCCTTCGATGCTCGTTGGCCAGCTCAGCCTGAGCGATGCAAACTTCCAGTTCGTCAACAGCACTCAAAGTCTCCTCACAAATTCCACCGACTGGACGCTGAGTCTGACCGGCTTCGGCGTGAACGACCTGACGCCGACGGTGATTGGAAATAACGGCACGGGGCCCTGGGGCACCCAGGGGAGCATTTCGTTGAGCGCAGAGCGAATCTTGTCCACCCAAACAAGCGGCGAGCACTACTTCACGACTCGGATCGATGCGGTTCCTGAGCCCGCGACGCTGGCTCTGCTCGGACTGGCCGCAGTTGCGATTCGTCGCCGACGGTGACCTTGCGAAAGCAAACGGAACGAAGCCCGGAGACAATAGTTGCTCCGGGCTTCGTTGCGATTTCAGAACATGTCGTTGTCGCCGTATAGGGTCTGGATGTAGTTGATCTGGCCGAGGTGGTAGACCATGTTCCAGTCGTGGAATCCGGCGACGACGGCACCCGGATAGGAGCTGCCCCACGGCATTTCGTGGATCTTCCCGGCATCTTCCGGGGTCATGCGGGCGATGGCTTCGCAGAGCCGCTCGGTCATGCGTCGGCAGGCATCTTCGCACTTATCGAGGGTGTCCAGCTGAGCCATCGCCGCACCCATTTCTTCATAGTTGGCAAACTGGGGCGTGTAAGTGGAATCGATGAGCGCAATGTACATATCTGCGCTGAGGGCACATTCTTGAAGTTGATCCAACACCGAGCGACCAGCATCGAGCGGCTTCCAGGTGAGCTTGTCGGCGGGCATTTTTCGTGCGGACTGGAAGAGCATCTCTTGGGAAGAACGCGTCATTTCGATGAGGTGGTTCATACCTTGGACTCTACCGGATACACTGCCTGACGATGAAGCGCATCCAGGCATACATTCGGATCAACAAGCTGGAGGAGGTGAAGGCCGCCCTGGAGGATCACGGAATTCTGGGGATGAGCGTGGAGGAAACGCGTGGATTCGGGGCGCAACAGGGTCAGAGCGAGACTTTCCGGGGATCCACCTACGCGCTGAACCTTGTCCCGAAGTTGCGCTTAGAGGTGGTGGTCTGCGACGAAGATGTGGATGCGGCGGTATTGGCCATCATGGGTGCCGCTCAAACCGGGGAGCTCGGGGATGGGAAGATTTTCGTCAGCGAGGTTTCGGAAGCTGTGCGGATTCGCACCGGCGAACGCGGGGACTCTGCGTTGAAGTAAGTCGCTCTCCACAGCGCAGTCAGAGGGGAAGGGTGCTTGGGTGCGGGGATAGGATTTGAACCTATGACCTCCGGGTTATGAGCCCGACGAGCTACCTGACTGCTCCACCCCGCGAGGGAGAGTATGACCGAGACGCGTTTCTTAACAGTGCCGGTCCTGGGTCAGAGTTGCCAAACGGCGGGGAACCACCCCAAAAACACCGGGGAATCGGCCCTGAGCGGGTAAACACGGCAGACCTCATGAGCGAGACCGTGCTTGTTTTGGGCTCCGGGCCGATCCGGATTGGCCAAGGGATCGAGTTCGACTATTCCTGCGTTCACTGCGTGTGGGCTTTGCAGGAAATGGGCTACCGGGCGATTATCGCCAACAACAACCCCGAAACCGTCAGCACGGACTTTGACACAGGCGACGGTCTCTACTTTGAACCCGTCACTCATGCCGATGTCATGGACATCATTCAGCACGAGCGACCCTATGGCGTCGTCGTTCAGTTTGGCGGGCAGACCGCAATCAACCTTGCTGAGGCGTTGGACAAGCAGGGGGTCAAGATTCTCGGGACGAGCCCAGCTGCGATTGCTCAAGCCGAAGACCGCAACCAATTCGAGCGGCTCCTGGATCGACTGAGCATCCCCAAGCCTCCCGGACGCGCCGTCAAGAGTCTGGATGAAGCCTTGGTCGTGGCCGAAGAAGTGGGCTACCCGGTGCTCGTCCGTCCCAGTTTTGTGCTCGGTGGTCGGGCAATGGAGATCATCCATGATGCCGATCACCTGCGGGGCTTCTACCAAGAGGCGGAGGATGCCAATCCAGGCCAACCCGTGCTCGTGGACAAGTATTTCCTTGGGCAAGAGGCAGAAGTCGACGTGATCTCGGATGGCGTGGATACTCTCGTGCCCGGGATCATGGAGCACGTGGAGCGTGCGGGGATCCACAGCGGCGACTCAATGGCGGTCTTCCCGCCTGTCTCCCTGAGCGCAAAGGTTCAGGCGCAGATCGTGGAGCGCGCGTGCCTGATCGCCCGCGATTTGGGCATCAAGGGGATCATGAACATCCAGTTTGTGATCGTGGATGAGGAGGCTTACGTGCTGGAAGTCAATCCGCGCGCCAGCCGAACCGTTCCATATCTGAGCAAAGTGACGGGCATCCAGATGGTGAAGCTCGCGAGCCGCTGCATGATGGGGGAAAAGCTCGCAGAGATGGGCTACTCAAGCGGCCTGTGGGAGCTTGGATCGACCGACGGGGCCAGCGTGACCGGCGACCATGCTCCGAAAGCCGACGGCACCATCCGGTCGGTAGCTCAGGTGGCTCAATCGCTGGGCACACCGAGGCTCTATGCGGTCAAGGCACCTGTGTTCAGCTTCCAAAAGCTGGGTCAGGTCGAGCCATCGCTCGGGCCGGAGATGAAGTCGACCGGCGAGGTACTCGGAATTGACGTGAGTTACGAAGCCGCGCTCTACAAGGCCATGATTGCGAGCGGCATTGTGTTCAAGCCTCGTGGTCAGGTGATTCTGACGGTCCAGCCTGCGGATAAAGAGGTCGCGGTGGAAATCGGTCGGGCCTTCCATGAGCGTGGCTACGCTCTGGGAGCGACCGGTGGAACCTGCGATGCCCTCAGTTCAGCCGGGATTCCTGCGGAACGACTCAATAAGGTTCAAGAGGGCTCTCCGAATCTCCTGGATCGACTGTTTGCCGGAGAGGTCAGCTTGATGATCAACACGCCGACTCCGGGGCAGCGAGCGGGTTCGGATGCTGCGCGGATTCGGCGGGCGTGCATTGAAACAGGGGTCGCGTGTGTCACGAGCATCGACACGGCACAGGCTTTGGCCCGCGCCCTCGACGTGTTCGAAAATGCAGAACTTGCGGTTTGTCGCACAGTGACGGAGTACGTCGCAGGACGCGAATCCGTGGTAGGCTAAGACGGTATGCCCGAGGAGCGTCAGGACGATTTCGACGATATGGAGAAGCCTCCCTCCTTCTTCCCGCTGGATGAGCTTTTGGGAGAAGAAGAGAGCGAATTTGAACCTGGCGAGCCGGTCGAGGTTCGGGTGGAAGCGGTCTACGCCGCTCAGGCAAACGACACGATTCAGCGCTTCGTTTTGCTCAGCGATGGCACCCGAAAGTTGCCGATTATCATTGGCCCATTCGAGGCGACTTCGATCACTTATTCTTTGGAAGGTCAGCAACCGGATCGCCCGATGACCCACGATCTGTTCAAGAAGGTCATGGATCGCCTAGGGGCGGAGATCGACAGAATCGTGATCGACGACTTGATGAGCGGCACGTATTACGCCAAGATTTTCATCATGCAGGGCGACGAAGAGATCGTGATCGACTCTCGCCCGAGTGATGCGATCGCGCTGGCGGTTCGGGCGGATGCTCCGATCTTCGTCGCCGAGGGAATTCTGCAGCAGCACGCGCACTAGATTCGCTGTGCTCCCTTACTCGGGAATCCTTCCTGGCTTGGATGTCGTTAGGGATTGTATGAAGCGGCTCGTGGCGACGGGGGTTGGGTTGGTGTTTTTGGTGGCGGCAGGGTCAACTTGCTGCACGGTCGGGCCTGATGGAAGGCCGATTCAGTTTTCCAAGCAAGAGAACATCATTGTTTGGGATGCTGAACGTAAGATTCAGCACTTTGTGCGGAACGCCTCGTTTGACAACGCCCCCGCGTCGTTCGGGTTCATTGCTCCGAGTCCAAGCATCCCAGAACTTGCCGAGGCGGATCGCGAAGCCTTGAAAATCGTCAGGGAAATCCGGGCACGGGCCGTCGAGAAAGATCTCGCCGAGACCCGGGCGAAAGGGATGGAAATGGCCGCCGCGTCTGCGAGCGGTGTGGCGGTGATCAAGGAGCAGGAAGTCGCGGGATACGAGGCGGCGGTTCTCAGGGCCACGGACGCCAGCGCTCTGAACGGCTGGCTGAAAGCCAACGGCTTCGTCTCTAGCCCGGAGATCGAAAAGTGGACGAAGCCGTATGTGGAGAAGGGGTGGTATTTCACGGCCTTCAAAGTCAAGGGCACCGAAGGCTCGGGCCAGACGGGTCTGGTGCGAATGACCTTTAAGACCGAAAAGCCCTTCAACCCTTACTACGTTCCTCAAAGCACCGTCGATCTCGGTGCGGATCAGGGTCTGGAGGTGTTCATGATTGCGAACGGCAAGTACGAGGGCACCCTTCACGGCGAAACAGTCTGGGAGCCCAAGTACCAGCCAGAAGCTCTGACGGCAGAGGAGCGAGACGGGCTCGCGAAGGCTCTTGATCTCCCGGCGAGCGCGATCCCGGCGCAAGCCCGGCTAAGCTACTTTTACGATTACCGATTTCCTCCGGGAGCCACCGAGGATATCTATTTGCAGAAGCAACGGGCGAATGTCTCGGCTCTGCCGATTGCGTTGGTCGCAGTGGCGATCAGTCTCGGTGCGGTGGCGGCCGCTCGGAAGGGGAAGCTGAAAAGTTAGCCCAGTAACTCGCGTAGATCGTGGATCACAAGATCGGGCGCGGTGGCGCCTTCCGGCATATCCTCGGGGACACCCGTGCGCGAACTGGGTGAGACGTCGCTCGAGCGTCGAATCCAGACCGTGCGCCATCCGGCTTCCTGCGCAGGAATGACGTCATGCTTGAAACTGTTCCCGATAAACAGGATCTCATGCGGCGCGAGACCCATCGCGCCCTCGGCGGCTTGCATGATGCTTGGATCCGGCTTGCCGATGCCGAACTCGCCCTCGATGAAGACGTGACTAAAAAATGGCCCAATGTTGAGCTTCTGAATCTCCTGGCGCTGGATATCCGCCGGGCCGTTGGTGATGAGCCCGAGAGGGAAGTCGGCGTGCAGAGCTTGGATGACCTCCAGGGCCTCCGGGAACAGAACAAGTGCGGCCTGACGTTCGACGTGATACGTATGGCTCAGTCGATGGGCCAGTTCCTCGTCGAAGATTCCGACGCGCTCCAGCATCCGACGCATCAGCTCGGCCCGCGTGATCTCTCCACTCTGTTTGTACTTTTCGTACCAGTGGGTTTGGCCGATGGTTTGGATGAACGACCCAAACGCGACGGCCCACTCGCGCAGGAGCACATCCACTTCGTGGCCGTGTTCGGGGTGCTGCTCAAAGGCTCGCCGGAGCCCGGCTTTCGCTGCGTCCCAGTAACCGCAGAGAGTGTCGTCGAGGTCGAAGTAGATGCCTTTGACATCGGCGAAATGGGAGACAAGCGGCATGGGTTGATTATGCCCCTGCACGCCAAGGGTCTTACGGGGCTGATGAAGTTGATTCAGGGTGCAACCGATCCGGGCGCATGGTTCGTCCGGTAGCTTGGATGGCGTGGAATCGCGTGGCGGTGGCCTTGTTGATCGTGGCGGTGGTGGCTGGACTTGTGGGCCTCATCGCGCCAGCGGCGAGGTCGGGAGCGATGGTGGCCTCGCTGGTGTTTGGCATCGGGGGAGTGGGAACTTGGCTCCGAGCTCAATCTCTGATCGGCGAACTGGAGCGAGATTCGGCCGCCCTCGAGACCCGAGTCGAGCAGCTTCAGGGTGAAGTCCGCCGGCACCGCGATGCGCTCGATGACCTCGCGGAAGGGCTCGAGATCGGCATCTTCCTGGTGGATCAGAACCTACGCGTGCTCTACGCGAACTCCCTGGCCTGCGATCTCTTCCAGACAGCGGATCCTCGGGGGCAGACCTTGCTCAGCGTCGTATTCTCGAACGATGTGATGGAGATGCTTCAAAAGGTGGTGGCGGATGCCTCGCCGGTGAGCGCGGAAATGACTCTCCGTCAGCCAGAAGAGCGGATCGTGCGCCTGCATGCCTGGCAGGATTCATCGAACAAAGATCGTTACTTCCTCTCCATCCACGACATTTCTGATCTGCGCAGGCTAGAGCGAGTGAGGCGAGACTTCGTGGCGAATGTCTCGCACGAGCTGCGCACCCCGATGACAACCATCCGCGCGATGGCGGAGACATTGGAGGAGGGCACGGAGGATGAGGAGTTCCAGCGCCGCTATCTAGGGCGGATCATCAAAGAAGTCGATCGCCTGACCCACATCACCGACGACCTCCTGACTCTGAGCATCGCTGATTCGGGGAATATCACCAAGACTGATTGCAATGCCGCCGAACTGGTGCGGAGCATTGTCCAGCAGCTGATGAGCAAAGCCGAAGCCAAAGGTTTGCATCTGAGCTACCAAGGCCCGGACAAGCTGCCGATGCGGGCCAACGAAACCCAACTCAGCCAGATTGCTCTCAACCTTGTGGACAACGCGATCAACTACACGAGCGAAGGATCGGTCGTGGTGCGGATGGAAGACGGAGGCTCAGAAATCAACCTCGTGGTGGAAGACACTGGCATCGGCATTGGGAGCGAGCACCTTTCCCGAGTATTTGAGAGGTTTTACCGAGTTGACAAGGGGCGCTCGCGTGCGTCGGGTGGCACGGGACTCGGGTTGAGCATTGTCCGCCACTTGGTGGAAGGCCACGGAGGTCGAGTCTCGGTTCAGAGTGAACTGAACAAAGGCTCGACCTTCGCCGTGGTTCTGCCTAAGGATTGAGCCGAAGGCCTTCCAACTTGGCCGGTTCGGAAAGGCGTCCCGCTTTGTCGATGGTTTGCACGGTCAACCATCCGGTCGAGACCTTTTCGGCTCGAACTTGGCTCGCGCTGGTACGTTGGAATCGGCCCTCGCTATCTCGGTAGAGATAGAACCGAACCGCGTCCGGCTTGGCGACTTCGCACTGGAGCCAGGCCACGCTTTGCCCCTGGGGACTGCCGAAGGTGACCTCCAGCTTGCCCGGATTCGGAGCCTTCATCCAAGGCGATGGGGGAACCACGGCGGGCGTCGCGTACGCCTTTTGGAGTGCATCGCCGATTCCGTTCCAGTTGCGCTGGATGGCTTTCATGCTGAAGTGCACGGTTCCTGTTGCGCCTTCATGATCGCGCACAAGCTTGATTTGATCGGTGACTTCTGTGGCGAGCCAGTTGCCGTCGTTGGGATTGGTTCGGCTGGTGAACTGCCCTGGCCACAGGTGGATTTTCTTCGGGTTTTGGCCGGCCCACCAGTTGAGCAGAACAGGGAACGACTGCTTGGTCTGGGCGATCGGCCAGTAGAGCTGGGGCGTGAAGTAATCGCACCAGCCCTCGCGATACCACTTGAGGGCATCCGCGTAGAGTTCATCGTACTGGTCGATGCCGGCCGCGATTCCCTCGGGGACTCCCGGGCGATAGATGCCGAACGGGCTGATCCCGAACTTGACCCAGCTCTTGCGCTTCTTCACTCCCTCGTGGACGCGCTTGACGAAGTCATCCACGTTCTTGCGTCGCCAATCTCCTCGCGAGAGCCGGCCTCCGCCGCGGACATAGGCGTTCCAGCTCAGATCATCGGGGAAATCGACCTTCTTGCCCGCTTCGGTGACGGGGTAGGGATAGAAGTAGTCGTCGATGTGGATTCCGTCGAGGTCGTACTTTTCGACGAGTTCCATGAAGACGTTGAACGACCGATCTTGGATGACCTTCTCACCCGGATCCATCCAGAGGAACCGTCCGTACTTCTTCACCGCATTCGGCGCGGTCACGCTGATATGATCTTCGGTCACGGGGCCAGTTTGGGCGGGGTGCAGAGCCCGATACGGGTTCAGCCAGACATGGACTTCGATGCCTCGCTTGTGCGATTCGGCAATCGTGTAGGCCAAGGGATCGAACCCGCCTTCGGGCGCTTTGCCCTGTTGCCCGGTGAGATACCACGACCACGGCTCGTAAGAACTTTGGTAGAGGGCATCGGCGGAGGGGCGCACTTGGAAGATGATCGCGTTCATGTTGAGCTCGGCGCAGCGGTTGAGAATCGCGTCCATCTCGGCCTTCATCTGGCTGACGGGAAGGCCGGGCTTGCTGGGGTAGTCGATGTTATCGACGGTGGCAACCCAGGCGGCGCGGAACTCTTCCATGGCAGGCGGAGGGGCGGTATGGCCGTTTTGCGGCATCGTTGCGGCAAGCAGAAGTCCGAACATTTTTCTAAGCTACCCAAAACCTGCGGTGCCTGCCACGGGTAGGGTGAGGAGGACACTATGAAATCGTTGAAAGTGGGATCGGTGAAGGCTGTTTTTCGGGATATTGAGCTGGACTTTGGGTTGTTAGTGGGGAGCTTCGAGGTCACGGTTGATCGAGCCGCAGTGACGCTCGATCCGTTTGCCTTAGATATGGCCCTCCCGGGCAAAGCGGTGGCCGTGGTCACCGAGCGGGCGATTGGTCAGCTCTTGGCGGCCCAGGCTCCTCCGCAGGTCAAGGACTTTGAGGTGTCGATCAGCGGCGGCAAGATCTACGTGACCGCCAAGGCCCAGGTGATCGTGACGATTCCGGTGAAGGCGGTGTGCTTTCTGGAGATCGTGGGCGGGCACTCGGTGTACGTGCGCCTGGAGAGCGTGGATGTGATGGGCGGCGCAGCCAAGAACCTGGTGGAATCTCAGATCGAAAAAGTGAACCCCGTGCTGACGGTGAGCGATCTGCCGGTTCCGGTGGAGTTGCAATCGGTGGAATGCGAATCCGGCCGCGTGACTCTGCACGGGGTGGTGACATCGTTCGCGGGGTGAGGGCGGCCGCGTCCTTCACTCGCGGGGCCTCCTTCACTCTGCTGGTTGTGCGGCTTGGGATGTGCTGCTGTGTGACCCATTTCGGCTCGGGCGTGAGTGCAGTTGCGTCGAAATGAGTTGGGCGAGGGGCGCGCACCCGGTAAACTGATCCCGCATCGCGCGGCCTCGTAGCTCAGTGGATAGAGCGCCTCCGTCCTAAGGAGGGCGTCGGGGGTTCGATTCCCTCCGGGGCCGCCACTGTTTTGAACCTAAAAATGAGAGACCTCATGGAGGGAAATGAGAGACCAACCCCCTCGGTCTCTCAAAAGGTCTCTCAAATCTGAAGAGTAATCCCGTGTAGAATCTGGTGCATGGCAACACGCGCAGATCACGGAGAAGGGTCATGCCGACCGATCAACACAGGCAAACTTGCCGGGAAGTGGCGCGTCCAATACGTCCTGGAAGACACCACAGGCGTCAAGAAGCGCATCTCTCGGGTCTTTCCGACTCAGCGTGAGGGCAAAGAGTTTCTACGCTCTCTCAAGCGTTCTGACGAGGTCGCCGCGATTCACAAGGTTCAGCCGATGACGTTCGGTGAATGGTTCATGTGGCTTGCTGAGAATGACTGGAAGGACTCACTCGACCCCAAAACGTTGAGAGACCGGGTCTCTCGCTACAAGAAATACGCTGCCCCTAGGTGGGCAGGCGTTCCCCTCACAAAGATCGATCCCTTGGATGTTCGGGTGTTCTATCAGAAGCTCAAAGACGACGGCGTCGGCGAGCACACCCGGATCGCTCTCAAGGCCGGGTTGGTTCGAGCTTTCAACCAAGCGATCACACCATATAGAAGGGTTCCTCACTTCTGGTCGAATCCGTTCTGCCTGGACATGCCCACCCCTGAACGGCGCGAAGCGGTTGCCTTATCTCCAGAGCAAGCTAGGAAAGCCTTAGCATCAAAAAAGCTCGATGAATCCCGACGCGCCATGCTCGGGGTGTTCCTCCTCGCAGGCTTACGACTTGGCGAGCAGATGGCACTGACACGCGGTCAACTGAGAATGGAGGAAGGTCTGATCCTGGTTGATCGAGCGGTGAAGCTCGATGCAAAGAGCTCGCAATCCGTTGGCCTCCCAAAGGGAGACAAGGTTCGGACGGCTGTGATGTGTGAGGCGCTCAAACGGCTATTGGAGCCGCTGATCGCGGGTCTTGGTGACGATGACTTGCTGTGGCCACAAGCGACCGAGAACAAACCACGCATGAAGGCACTTGTATACGCAACCTGGCGACGAATCCGGAAGGAAGCCGGATTGCCCGATGACATGAGCCCGCACGATTGCCGCCTTACTCACATCAACTGGATCGTGAAACTCTGTCCCGAGGTTTCGCAGACAACCCTTAAAGAACATGTTGGCCATTCTGCCGATGGAGTTACCGAGGTGAACTACACTCGGCCATTGTCCAACGCCCAACGAATGATGGCGCTTAGAATTAACTCTCTTATTGCCGAGACAACTAAATCCGACCATTGAGCACCCAATCAGGCTTTGGCGTACCAACCGTAGGCTTGCGTCCGCCTGCAAAAGATGACTTTCGGATTTCTCCCGGTGTGATGTTCTCCACCTCTTCAAAGAAGAGCTGACAGATCGGCATACCCACCAAGAGTTTAATCGGGGCTCGTCCCACGTTCGCAATTTCCAAAGTCAGACAACCATTGAAGGATGGCTGCACACCGGTGGCAGTAGCTATAATCAGCCCTCGCCTACCCCAGCTAGATTTGCCAACGACGTGGGCTGACATGTTGTTAGGGAATCTTAGCCACTCCAAAGTGATGCCAAGGACGAACTGACCAGGATGAACGATGATTGGGCTCTTTATCGGGACGTAGTGCTGTCGAACGATTTGCCCCTCTTTGGTTTCAGGCTCAATAGCGAGGCTTTCCGTGCTCAGTTCACGATAGGTGCAAAACCAACTGCCTAAATGCAGGTCCAAGCCAACACTGTCGAGGTCCCCATCCACAATCCTCGGTTCGGGCATGACTACCAAGTCCTTTCTTTCATCATAGGCCTGCCCGTCATCCCAAAGCCGCTTCTTAATTTCACGTAAAGACAACATTACTTCAGGTAACTCCCGCCATCAGATCATTAATTTCTAATGACTTTGCAACCGTCTCCTTCAGCACGCGATTGCCACTGACAAATGCAATCCACTTCTGCTTTCCTTCAAGAGTTGCGAAGGCAAGCATCTGAGCACGTTGCTCATCGGACACTTCCCAAGCTGCGCAAAGAGTCTCCTGTGGAGTGCAGTCAGATGGAGTTGGCACGGAGAGCGACAAGTAACTCTTTGCCCTCGCTACCCGATCAACATCAGGGGCAACAACACCTGCACTCTGACCAATTGCACTCGCAAAGGACAGGATCTCAGAAGCAACTTCCATCACCGTTAATTCTCCTAAGATAGATACGAGGAAGAACGGCTGCGAGGCAGAGGCGATGGCACCCAACACCTCTGGGTTACTGTATGGATACGCTTCAACACGACTCTTTGTATCGAAAGCTACTTCGAAACAAGTTGGTATCGGGATACTTAAACTGTTTGCTGCGCAGATTAAAAGACTTGATCTAGTTGCACTTGAACAGTAGGTGTCTGAATAGTCACCGCGCGCGCCGGCCGCCGCAAGATAAGCAAATGCGCTCAAGTAAGAACTACCAAACGTAGATATCCCAATATAATCGCAAAATGTTTCTTCAGCTTGTCGGTGTGCTGCACCACTGAGCCGTGTAACCAGGTTCGAATAAAAGATGTTGGTTTGAAGCTCAACGGGAGCACCCGGTTTTGAAAGTCCTCCAGTGCATCCTGATCCCTCAAGTTGATCCCAATAGTCGAAAACTATCTTTCGAAATTTCTCGTCTATGAGCCTTCTTAAGTTATCTTTCGACTTGGAGTATGCCCAGAATGCGTGCCCTGCCTCATGAGCCATTATGGGATAGACAAGAGAATTGTCACTTTCGGTTGCTGGAAGACCAAAGAGGATCATCTCCTCCAGCAAGTCGTGCTTCTGATAGTAGAGCGGAGAATAATGCCACTCAGAAGCGCATAATATATTGAATTGAGAATTCGCTAAGAGTCCATCTGTATGCAAGAGTTGTGTCGCTAGTGTTTGGACTGATTTTGCTAGCTCAAACGCGATTCGAAGACTTGATGAGCGTTGTAGCACGCCTAGTCGCGGTACGAGTTGCGCAATCTTTGAGAGAAGCACCCTGCAGGCCTGCGAGATGTCAGCCGGAGGCGCATTAACAGAATGCAACCTGTCGATTTCAGCATCCAGCTTATTGAGTTCTTCGAGATACGAAAAAAGGAGGCGGGACGCTGCCTCCTGGGGAAAGGCCTGTGACAACATCCCGAGGATAGTGTCACGGACAACGCTTATTCTCTCTTTCGAATAGCAAGAAAGAAGCGATGCCTCATTCATAGCGGGAGAGCTTGCCCTTCTCGAATTGCCTGCTCTACTGCCGTAGTCATGTGATTCGATAGAGAGCGAGAGAAGTGCTCAATTTGCGCCAATCGGGCTTTGTCCGTTAGTGAGCCTGAGATAACTTCTTCAAGGTGCTGATCGAGCGTCGTGATCGCGTTCAGGTAAACGCTAACGTTAGCTTCTGTGGCAGAAACTAACCCACTCTCCCGAAGTGCCGGTGCAATTGCCAGAAGAGCAACTGGAAGCACTGAGTCAGGCGACACTCCCTCAAGAGTGTCGAGGCCCAAAAACTCTGGCAGGAAGTCCCGAAACGCACTGATAGGAGGAGCGTCGAGATCTTGACCCTGTCGAGCTGCAGCCAGTGCCGTCGAGACTTTGATGCAGAGCATCGAACTCTCAAGGTAATCCACCCTCGACAGTGCGAGGAGCGGTGAGATTGGAAGGGTTGCTGTCATTTTTGAAGTTCCTTCGATGAGATAGGACGAATCAGGTCGTCTAGAAGCATCGAACGCATCCATCATATGTTAAAGGAGCAGTCATAGCAATGTGTTCCACGTTTTTACCTGATTCTGGGGTTGGTCTCCATCGGAGTTGATCTGCACGCCAAGATGTCGTGCCTCCGAACGGCTGTTCCAAGTACAACACTATGACACGGATTCTG
Organism: Methyloversatilis discipulorum; assembly: GCA_943371575.1. Classification (GTDB taxonomy): domain Bacteria; phylum Armatimonadota; class Fimbriimonadia; order Fimbriimonadales; family Fimbriimonadaceae; genus UphvI-Ar2. The sequence goes on from CALRVI020000001.1 coordinate 964,596, forward strand.
ATTGAGTTCAGCCCGTAGGATCTGGAAAGTGAAAAAGCGACCTCGCTTGAGGTCGCTGGAACTAGTAATCCTCGGGGAGGAGAACGGTCGTGATGGATCGATCCCACTCGGTGATGATCCAGAATTTGATGCCATTTGAGCTGGTGTAGACCGACATGAGCCTGATACCGTCAACCAACGCCTCCTCATTGGACGCATGATCTTCCTCGCAAACCTCACCCCAGTCACCTGAAGCGTGACGACCAATCCCCGCGGCTACATCTGCCGGGGAGAGCTGAGAGACCGCGTTACTCGTTGCAACGAGGCGCCCTAGCGGGAACTTCGAATTAGCTAGGTTCATCTCGCTGTTCATCCTAGGCGAGCCAGAGCAAGACGTCTTCTTGCTCACCATTTACGCAACTCGGTTGAGCCACGGCTCAATATCGGGCCTCGACTCTCTCCCCGAGTTCTGCGGCTCTATCACCATCAACCCGTGAGCGAGACCGACTTCCAAAAGCTGGCATACACGGTTGAGGAGGCAGCGGAACTGCTGTCGCTCAGCCGCGCTCACGTGTACCGACTGCTCGACCTCGGGCAGCTTGGATCGGTCTCGATTGGTCGGTCTCGCCGAATCACGGCCACCCAACTGACGGAGTTCCTCAAGGCACTAGAGCAACGATCAGGTCTACCTCGCTCCGGAACCCGATTCTAAGGTGAACGAACACGTTCCGACGTAATAGCCTGTACAATCTCGAAAAGGACTTCGAGAATGGCTCTGATTTCATGCCCCGACTGCTCTCATCAAGTGAGTGAGCTGGCGCCGACGTGCCCGAATTGTGGCTTTCCAATCACGGCTGTCACGCCGGAAGGTGTGATCGCGCTTAGAAACTGTCCTGAATGCCGGGGAACCGGGATCTGCACTGAACCCTGCCCATATTGTGATCAAGGCAAGCGTCCCTGCGGACATTGCAGGAGCGGCTACATTTACGACGACATCTGCAAGTATTGTCGTGGTACTTGCCAAGTAACTTGTGAAAGTTGTGAGGGAAAGGGCACGGAAAGTTGGGACTGCTCAACCTGCAATAGCTCAGGGCAAGTTACTCTTCGGGAATACGAGGAATTCATCGTCCAGCATCGGAATGCCGAGGAAGCTGAAGAGCGAGAAAGGCTGTCTAGGCAAATGGAACATGAGAGAAAAGACCAGGAAGAACAACAGAGAAAGCTCGTCCTTCTCCGAGAGCGACTAACTGCGGTAAAGGATGATCTCCTGCCGCTTCGCCTCGCACAGGGAATGCTCATCATTACGGACTCGGTATTCGACGTTGATCGAGCCAAGATCATGAAAACCTACACTGACCAACTGCAGGAGCTCAAGATTCACCGCTTCCAGTGTAGCTACTGTGGAGAACCTCTTCAGTGGAAGGAGCGACTGCGCAGGCTCAGAGCCCACGCAAACCAGGAGTGCACCGAGGGATGGGAGCGTGTCAGCAAGCAGATCGCCGAAAACAACGCTCGCTACGAAGAATTCATCCGTGAGAACGCACTCGCTCCTGGAGAGGAAGACTAAAGGAGCAGCTCATGTGGTGGGTTCTCGGCATAGTCTTTCTCTTCTTCCTGATCGTACTTTGGCAGTTCTATCTGCTCCTGTTCGCTGTTGCAGGAGTAGCCGCCGTTCTCGCGATCATCTTCCTGACGGTGCGGGCCACGATGCTCACCAGGACCCCCGGAGTCTTTGAGATCAAGGAGCAAAACGGCAACTACTTCTGCACCGTGCACCCTTCGGCATACGAGAAGATTGGACTCTCGGCAGTCTTCGCGCCCTTGGTGGGCTACATCGCAGCCTGGCTATTCGCGGTGAACTCCCAGATGAGCCACCTCGATTTCCTGGATGTTCTCGGGCTTTTGATGCTCTTGCCTCCCATCTATCTCGTCGTCAAGCTCGCTCCACGACTAGAGTGGTTCGGTACAAATCCCCTAGAGCGCTTTGCGAAGAAAGCAACGACAAACCTGCGTATTCCCGAGTATCTGATCCAGTCCGATCTTGCTGGTCGCGAGATGGCAGGCCTGCTCTCTGGCCAGTGGTCGCCGTCGTTCACGACTCGATACTTCCAACGGCTCGAAATGGACCCAAGCTTGATGACGTCCGAGGCTGCCCAACTTGCGGTGATCAAAGAATTCGAATGGATTGGGATGCAAGACATCCGATTACTCTCGAATGCAGAGGACCACTGGAAAGCCGTTGACGCCATGGTGAAGATTGCTTCCGATACAGCGACAGTGCTCAAGGATGACCAGATGAAGAAGGATGCCGCCTTTCTGTCGAAGTCGCTAAGAAATCCTGAGCTTTCCGACCTCCTCGAATTCCGAGACTTTGCGGAGTTCGAGAAGGTAATCATGGCGATTGAACAGGATGCCGAGACGTTGCTTGAGGGCAAGCTCCCACCAGTAGCGAGCAGCAGGCCCGAATAGCTCAAGGAGATGAAACCATGGAGCCCCTAATGGGGGGTGCACTATGGGACAAGGCCTGTTGAGGCTCTTCCTGATCAGAAACTCCGTAAGACCAGCTTAGCCGGGACACGTATCTCACAGGGTCAGGCAAAATAAAGTATCGCGCATAACACGATTCTAAGATCACATTCACGCCGAAAGCTCGTCCGATATTCCCTTCGTGAGTCTGAACTCGAATGGGATGCTCGGTTTGCTGCTGTTGTTCTTTCTGAGCCCCTCTTCGCGCTGCACTATTGCCAAGAGATTTACGACCGCCCCTTTGACCATCACAAGCATCTGTCTGGCGTACTCATGCGCATCTACTAAAACCACTTTGCCATGAAGAACTACAAAGGGGCGGACGGCGTTTTCAATGATCAGATAATCATGGGTCGCCTTGTTCCTCGCATCCTTCGATGGCGCTGGATAAAAGTTTAAGTTCTCGGCTACATCTCGTATCCCTCGAAGCCACCCACTCTTCTTCAATAACTGAGCAAGAATCGGGTTCTCGACACGTTTCTTCGCGTCCGTGATGCCGTTCTCATACCAGACACTGGCAAAGCTCACCCTCCGATCCGGAATCCCCAACTCAAAGTAGCGGTTCATAAAGTTAGCGATTTTATCGAAGATGTCCACAGAGGTTCGGATGGATGCCTTGATCATCGCGCTCGATAAACCAAAATCCGCATAGTCAAAGGTATCGGCAAACAGACTCACAGAACTTAGCTCTTGTATATTCTCTGGCTCAGCAGCGACGGTCAGCAAATATCTTGCCAGGGCGAAATCTTCTTTGATTTGGTTAAGGGTGTGGGCAAGCTCGGTGAACCTTCGCTTGCCGTTCTCGTTGGCTTCAGTCCCGAGTCCATCGAAGAAGAGGTCGTCCTTGAGCGTGTCCGGACACCACTCTGGAAATGGGTTTACGGTTAACAAGAGACCAGATTTAGCCCAAGTCCGCTGTCTCGGATCTGGAATCCATTCTTCGTGTTGAATCCGAAGCTTTTGCACCTTGACCAGAAACTCATCAAACTGGCCCGCGAGCTGGATGGCGATCCTCTTGACCTCCTCATAACTCTTCTCATAGCTTGCCTTTGCACTGTAATCGGCGTGGCGTGCAATGCGCTCGGGCTCGGAAAGACAGTGGTCAAGGCTAGTCCGGGCTGCTTCTACCAAGCGAAGATTGTGCCTTGGCTGGATGCCTAAGAGTCTCAGATAAGCTTGCCCCATGCTTCCGAGGGCGACTGGATGGTCTGCGTCGAGGGCAAGCACTTGACTCCACAGATCAATCGCTTCAACCGTTCTTCGCAGTTCGTCCATCACGTTGCCAAAGTTGGTCAGCACTTCCGTGACCAGATCGGGCGGGATCGATTTTCGATCAAGGACAAGTTTTTGCAGTTCGTCACGCTGGAGCCTCCAATTTGACAATCGTCCTTCGTGATCGTCGTTCCGTTCGCAGACGAAGGCTAGTGCAGCATATCCGTTGGACAGGTTGTATCGAGCCCGAACCTGATACTCGAGGGTTACGCTGGCGTCTGCCAAGAAGGCTTCAGTTATCTGCATTCCTTGCAGAATGAGCTCTTGATCCGCTTGATCGTTACCTACATTGATGAGAATGCACGATGAATTGAATGAGTAGGTGTCGGCAACGAATGAGCCCGACTGGCTTGCCAAAGCCAGATTGACAGCCAGCTCAGTTTCGCCGCGGTCGAGGGCATCAATCTGCTGCCTGGCCAGCAAGCTCCTATGGTTCATCTTCCCCAGACCTCTGCTGTCTCACTCTGGAAGAAGCGGACGGTGAGAAGGCGCTTTGGTCCGCGTTTGAGCGCCATAGCCTCTGCCCGCGCGACTATCCGTTTGTTCGAGGCACTGCTGGCATCGCCGAACAGGCCGACAAAGAGAGTGGAAACTTTTCCGTTCTCCAGGACTCGCAGATAGTGCTCGTCATTTTCCGCCAGTGAGTGCCCGGAGATAAAGACCGTCCCCTGGATATTCTCGAAACTTCGATACGCCTTCGCCAGGTAATCACTGTGGCGAATACGCTCCAACTTCTCATCGCTTGTTCCCTCAGCGACGAATAGGGGAAAGTAGTCCTGTTCCAGCGCGGCTCGCACTTGATCAATCAGCCGAACACCGGTCCGCTTCCAGGTGTACTTGCGTATTTCTGCACCCGAGTCGAATATGTGTAACGCGCCGTGAAGATAGTAGAGATTCTGGTCGTGGCTTTGACTTGATTCCCAGACGACATAGTCAGATTCGATGCCTGAGTCAATGTCGTGCTGAGATGTGCGGAAGCCATCATCAGACGTTGACGTGGGCTGTCCTTCAGTGTGCATCTTCGCCCAGTAAACAAGGAGGTCGTAATTGAAGGTGTACACGTCATCAAAGTTGTTGAGGAAGCCTTTGCATGCGTCGTACTCGGCATCACTGATGTCGCCCGGACGCTCCGGGTGGCTGGCCGCGATTGTCTTGACGAGCACCTCCTTAAGGGCGTCGGCATCCCTTGACATTTGGCTAGTCACATCCTTCTCTGATCCATAGAGATCAGCCAATGCAGCCCCGTCGCGAAGGGTCCGGATCACCTGCTCAAAGTCCATCGTTCCAAGACGCTCGAAGGCCTTCTTTGCCTGTGGTGATAGGTTGGCAAAGTCCGCCTGCTCGAACAGCTTTCCGTACCTGAAAATGTCAGGTCGGCAAGAGATACTGAAGCCGTTCCCAAGGAGCAGGTGTCTTTTTCCGGACGAGGGCGCTTCCTTTATAGCCTGTTGGAACGTGAGGATAGTATGCATGTGTCGTGGGACGGTTCAGGGCTGTTTGGGCAGAGGGCGTCACGCCCCCTGCCGGGCTGGACGAGTTAGTCTCGTCGGTCGTCGACTTCTTTGGCTACGCCTTTGAAGGGCTTACCATCTTGCTTTTGGTCCATGATACGGCCAGTCTCGGTATCGCGCTTCGCCCAGTTGCCCTGTGGGGTCTGGAACTGAGTGCGATTGTCCACCGATCCGCGTCGGAACCCTTTGCCTGTGTTCTTCGCCATCTTGCCTCCTTTTTGAGTAGTCGGCAAGGCGTTGACTCGTGGAGTAGGCGTCCCTGGAGGATTTTGAACCGAATGGTGAGTTCGATCCGTCCGTAAATTTGGGTATGTGACGGAGCTCGCAAAGGGAACGACGACTCGTCTGAGCTTCGGCCAATGCCGCCATGAATCATGACGATGCGCATCCGTCCTTCGATGCGGGTTCCTCCTATTTTTTAGCGGTCGCTGCACTTGACTGCCAACATTTCACCTGGGAGCGGCATAAATTGGGAGTCTTGCTGAGAGGTCTGATGCAGGGCTAAGCAAGGCTCAGGACACTTTGATAACGGGAACTTGAACTAGCTTTGATGCGACCAACACAAAGGCTTTAATCTCGTAGGTGCGATTGCCAACCAGCCTGCGGGGCAAAGCAAGGAGCAAGACTGGATTCGTTGCGCTATATTGTAAGCTTTTCGCTATGAATTCCATACTCCTTCTGTCTCGCGGGCTAGGACCAACGTGAAGGGTGTGAGAGTGCCATTCACCGATGTAGTCAACGGAACCATTTGTCTCCGAAAACACCCTCTCCAGCTCCTGCTGTGCAAACTCCCCATCTCGAATGAAACTGGCTAAGCCATGTTTCGCATTTGGCCCGGGATGGGTAGCCTGGTGAATTCGGACCGTGCTACCTTCGAAACTTCCTAGAACGATTCCACCGGTCTCTTGGGGCCATTTCGAGTTCGACTCAAGCTGAATGAGTTGAGCTGCTTGAGCAGAAATGCATACTTCAGTGATTGTTGCCGTCATCCGCAAGATCCACATCCTTCGATACGATCACGACGGAACCAGTAAATTCCCTCCGAATTTAAAGGATGGACCGCCTCGTCGAGCGGAGTGATCACCACCAGACATTCATCTGATCCTTTAGGTAGGGAACCTGTCAGCATCTTTCTTATCGCTTGTACGGCGACATTCGATACAAATTCAACGTCGATTGCGGATGCTTCGACGGTTGGGTCACCGCATCCAGCCTCTACAAATTCCCCCTCTTCGCCAGGAGGAATGAGTGGGTATTCAGGATCGTCCGAATGCCCAAGATAGCAGACCATGCAACCGCTTTGTCCAGGGCGCACAACTCGAACCCGGCCCACTGATGCTCGGCGATAAGTGGCGACACCAACCATAGCAACTTTCCCTTGCACGCAAAGCTCATTGAGAAACAAGCCAAATGGGTGATTAGCCGTCGCGTCGACAACGACGTCCGCCCCTGCGATGAGGTCAGCCAGCTCGTCTGGATGCCAAGTCTCCGGGCAAGCTTTTACGTTGCAATACGGTGCATGTTGTCCGACCACGGCCGCTACCGCAGACCCCTTGTCCAACCCGCAAAGCCTGAGCCCAGCCATGTGACGAATACAGTTGCCTGGGCGCAGTTGCTGGGCATCAACACACGTGATGTTGCCAATCCCGGCTTTTGCGAGAAGCAGTGCAACCGAAGATCCAATCGCCCCCAATCCAAAGATGAGGGCATGTTTTCCAGATAGAAGTGCCTCACTGTGCGCTGTCCGGCGAACTAAGTCGTATGGCTTCGCTGGAGCGGTTTCTAGTGCACGAACCCGAATTGTTTGTAAATGATTCTCCCATCGATCAGACCGGCGGCGTTTTGCTGGCAAAATGACGTCAAGAAAAAGCCATTCTTCTCTCCCTGACGCGCTCGGATAACCTAGCGCAAGAAAGGTCCGAAACTCTCTTCTAGGCTTCGAACCTGCGAGAGAACGGAGCTTGCTGCAAGCAAAACCGAGTGCCGATCCGGACTTCTCATCTATGTCACGGAGTACATCCCCCAATGCCTCCGCCGGGGTTGGCTCAGCCCTGAGTCGAAACCAAGTTCCGACTGAGAGGCCTGAACCTTGCATGCCTAAGCTCCTGAATAATTCCTCTGGCGGTGACGCAACGGGCGACAGATCTTTCTCCGTTGGGCTAGACATCAGAAGTGTTCTGACCCCTTGGCGTATGGCAAATCTCCCACTTGCACCGGCAGGGGGATTCCAATCATCACCTGTCACGGCGAGGTGTCGGCTGTTTATTCGATTGTAATACAGGTGCAGGTCTGGCGGACGGTCCTCCAATCCCCAGTCGTCAAGAAGGTGATGAATAAGCCATTCGGTTGTCCGCTCAAGAAGATCTGCGGCCGTGAACTCCGGCAGCCAGCCCTTTGCCCGATCTGAATACAGGCACAACGCTCCCGTGCTACCAACTGGTGCGCGATGTCTTGCTCCCTCGGGAAGCTCAGAAATTGGAATAACTTCCGGCTTCTTGAAGGGAAAACCCTTATCAAGAACAATCGCAAGTTGATAAGTTCTCTCTTGTTCCACCCCGGAACCTGGATCGCTATACCGGACAATTAGCTCGCCTTCCCATCGTCCGACAGGATGATCCACGCGACGAAACCCTCGCTCCTCAAGAGCTGATGTGAATCTTGTCCAAGCATCTGGATATAGTTCGATGGTCGCCTCCTGTAGATTAGGCGAAAGGTTGAGACTCTCGAATATCACGTTTCACAAAGATGCTCGGACCAGCAGCTTTTTCAGCACCATCGTCAGGAACGGGAAATCTCGGTCCGAATTCCCCTTGCCACAACAAGGCTCCGGTACGGATCGTATCGGCAGCGATCGCCTCCTCGCCCTTCTCTGCTAGGTCATCGAAAGCATCAGCAATCTTCGTGCGGTCGTCTGCTGTCCACGAAGCAGTCAAGTCTTCATAGGGTGCGACAGGCTTCGCTATAGAGCCGCCACCACGGATGTGGTTGGCGCAATGTCGAGCCGTGTCGACGACCGCCTGGTCGTACTTGTCATTTGACTGGATGTGTTCGGCAATAAGAATCGTCAGTGTCACTGACTTAATCTTCGAAAGAGCTCCTTTCTTGTAATCGCGCCATCCTTTGAAAAATCTGACCAGGTCACGTAGGTCGGCATGTGACTTCTTCCGCTCGCTGAACCATTCGACCAATGCAACCGGATTACTTTCATCGAAGTCCGAGGGCTCCTTACCCTTTTCATAAACACGCGTTGTGTTGAAAGAATCGATCCCATAAGACGGCACGTCGATGTGGTATCCGTCTTTGTAGGGGATTCGGACACAACGCTTTCGTTTCTGAGGATCACCTTGCGTGGCGCCTTTGACTGCATCACAAACCCACCCTTGAACTGTAGACACAGACTCCCACTCTGTGGGATCGTTTCCCATGCAGTTCAAGTACATGCCATCGTCGAGATCGTAATCGCCTTCGATTGGCTTGATGACCGTCCCCATCTCGAACGAGCCTTGCTCCTCGAACGTCGGAATCGCCCGTTTCAGAGTCTCCTTCCAATGCTTCTTGATCCTATCGCGGTTTGCATCCCTGGAAGTGCGAAGTGAGGTTAGCCCGTCACCGACGAGCTGGATGTTCTCAAGGAACCCTGCGAACTGTGTGTGATTATCAGCCATTTGCTTGCGATTATACCTGCACGGTTGTCTAGGTGAATATAGCCTTCAATGTTGGTTTGCTCCAGTCGGTAACCGCGTCCTTATGACCGGCGCTGACGAGATCCTCTATCGCTCTCGTTGAAGCTCCATCGAGTTTGATATACCGATCCTGCTCGGTAGAAAGCTGCCGGGGCTCATTTCTGAAATAAGCGTCGTCTTTTCCGCAGAGCATGTACGAAGCCATAAAGTGTGCACTGCCTTTCCCAGATTCCATTGTGTATGAAAGGAGGCGAGCAACAAGTCCGACGCCCTTTGGGTCTTTCTGGTGATGCCCATAGCCACCAGAGCCAGGCAAGGCGATTGAGAGAAGTGTGATTCCTTGAAAACTGCGGCCTTCTCCGCAGTAGTTCTGCAGGGCTTCGGAGATGCCGACAAGTGAGGGGTTGTTCGCCCACAATCCGCCATCGACATATTGATGCTTACTCTGACCCTCGTTAACGGTTACAAGGGGGTAATAAAGCGGAGCTGCACTTGTAGCGAGTGCAACTTGCCACATCGGTATCTCGGGGTCCCGAATGTATCGTTCTGTCGTCGAGTCTCCTGGTAGCACTGATTTGAAAACGCGCGGACCGCATGATGTAGCATATACGGCAGGTATGCAAAGCCTAACACACGAATCTTTCATGAGCAGAGCTGAACCGTCCGCATGAGAGAACGTTTTCTGCAAGCAATCCCGAAGTACGGCTTGCTTGTGTGCACTTCCCATAGCTAACGATTTCATGACAAGCGCTCCATTACCCAGAGCTCTCGGAAAGATTCTTGGACCGCAGTCTCGATAGAACCCTAGAATCTCGGAGGCTGACTTATTCGCGCCGATTCCTAGCGCTATGATTCCACCCGTAGAAGTTCCAACGACAAGATCAAAATGGTCGCATAACCGTCCCGCTAGCCGATCCTCAACTGTCTGAAGGTAGCTTGCGGCGTACACGCCCTTCATTCCGCCGCCATCAATGCTGAGAATCCGGAATGGCCTCATAGCTCACCCCTAAAAGCCTTGGCTAGGATGGCTTGGGTGGTGCGCTCGACTTGGGCGGTGGCTTCGGCGAGGCGGGATTCGATGGAGTCGGCGAGGCCGAAGAGGGACTCGACGCGGCGGACGATTTCGGCTTGTTCATCCCTGCCAGGAACTGGAATCATGAGCGAGGCAATTTTGCCCGTGCTAAGCGAGTAGAGGCCGCTAGTCGTCACTGCTGTTGATGTGACCTGTTCGATGCCAACTGGTGAGTTCCAGAACGCATTCACGAACTCAGGCAAGATGCGGGAGAAACGAACCCGAATAATGTGGTTCTGGTGGACGCAATCGGCGATTTCGTTCCGCCATATGCTGGCTCTTCCGATTTCGCTGAAGCTACCGTTCCCTTCGACTACTAGGAGGTCACCCTGCTCAAGTCGGTAGGTTTCCAACTCCCCAGAGGCAAGTTCGAAGTATGCCATTTCAGTTAAATCGAGCCGGTTTCGACCAACATTGGCCACTCTGAGATACGGGTAGGCATTGCCCTTGGGAGCTCGGTGTGGCTGCTTTTGGATGCCGCCCCGAATAGCCGCAATCCGTCCGATGGCTGCCCACGCCCATGACTCAGGGATATCGACATCCGGCTGTTCTGAATTGATTTTCAGCTTCTTGTCCTGAGTCTGGGTTAGGAGGTGCGCGACGATACTTTGGCCAGTTTCTGTCTCAGGATTTGCCTCTCTCCAGTCGACGGTGAGTTGGCCGGAACAGGCGGCGGCGAGGACGGATTGGCGGAACTTCTTGAGAAGCGTGGGGATCGTGGCGAGTCGGTCGCGAGGGCTTTGAAGCCCTTCTACAAGTCCGTCAATCTGATCCGCAATCGTTACTTCGTCGTCCCAAGTTGGTGGAATCGGAACAAGCGTTCCCGGTGCGAACTGCTGATTGATTCCACCTTGCGCGGCTCCTTGGAAGTGCTCAAGAACTCGCTCTTGGCCTTCCTTTGAATGCAGATACCAGAAGATGTAGCGAGAGTCATGATCCGACTTTGGTCGAATGATGAACACGTGCTCATTGACAACCGCCTCTTCGAAGGGAAAGTCGTCACGAACTAGAGCTACTTTCCCCGTGGTCGCTCCATCCTTGACGATGAGAATGTCGCCCCTTCGGATGTGCCCGCGTCGCATACTGGCGTAGAAGCTCTTCGGAACAAACTTCACCTTGGCGAAGTTGAATCCGCCCCCTGCCGTAAGGTGCTCACCGCCGACACTTGGTATCCCCGAGTCAATGCCCCGGACGCCCCCCTTTGGTCTTGAACCTGACTCAAGCGGCTCGATCAATTCTAGGAGCGGAAGCTCAATCCACTCCTGGTATTCGGCCTGTGAACTGGGGATTGATGAGATGCTCACTCTTGCCTCCCTTCGAGTCTCTTTGCTTCCCGCTCAAAGTCGCTCTCAAACGCTTCATCCTGCTTGATGCGGAACTTCTCGTATTGCTCCTCAGCGAGTTTCTTCGCCACCTCCGCTGAGACCTTGCCGGGGTTGTCGAGCACTTCGAAGCCATTGAACTGGAGGAAGGCGTTCAGCCGCTCCACCCAGTCGGACATCTTCATCGGAACTTGGCGCGAGGCTTGGAGCTCGGCGTAGTCGAGGTACATCGTGACGATTCGCTCCAGGTCCTTGATCTCCTTCTCGATCAGGTAGTTCTTGGCGGTCGTGATGTCGCCCTTGAGGACCTTGCCGTGCGGTGCGTTCTTCCATGTGGTGAGGCCCATGCTCGGCTTGCTGGCGTCGGCTCGCTCGGCGATGATTTCGGCGGCGGTTTTGCCGCTTACCGCCCAATGTAGTTTATTTTGGACGGTAGCAAAGAAGGTCTTGGTGATCTCGGCTTTGGGGTCGTAGTCGATGCTCGCCTGCTCGTAGAGGTCGGTGATCTTGAGATAGAACCGGCGTTCGCTGGCTCGAATCTCGCGGATGCGCTCGATGAGCTCATCGAAGTAGTCCTTGCCGAACCGCTTATTGAGCTTCAGCCGCTCGTCATCGAGGACAAAGCCTTTGATGACGTACTCTTTGAGCGTGTTGGTCGCCCAGATTCGGAACTGAGTCGCTTGCTTGGAGTTCACTCGGTAGCCGACGGCGATGATGGCGTCGAGACTGTAGTGATCGAGATCGCGTTCGACTTCGCGTCCGCCTTCGATTTGAACTCTTCGAATTTTTCGAATAGTTGCCCGGAGTTCGAGTTCGCCGGATTCAAAAACCTCCTTCAAGTGATAACTGATGGTCTGAACTTCGACACCGAAAAGCTCAGCGATCCGCCGCTGGGTCAGCCAAAACGTCTCGTCCTCGAAGTGGACTTCGACCTTGGTCGCGCCGTCCGGAGAAGTGTACAGGATGATCTCGTTCATGCCTCGACCTTCTGTGGCTTTTCTAGGAGTTTGAGGACTTGGTTCAGTTCGTCAATGGCCGCACTTAGCTGCGTGACTGCCTCAGTGATGATCTCTTCGGGCTCGCCAAGATCGTCGGCGTCATCCAGGGACTCATCCTTGATCCACTTAAAGCCGTCGAGCTTGTACTCTCGCTTCTTGATCTCGTCGATGCCGAAGCAGCGGAATCGGTCAGTCTCGGTGCGCGGTGACAGGCCGTTCGGGTCGTCGCCATAGCAGTTCTCGAAGTCCGTGAAATGCGCCTCGGTGAGTGGGCGGTCCTTCTTCGTGATCCCGGGAACATTGGCGCGGCCATCATAGAGCCACACCTGCTTGGTCGGCTTGCCCTTGGTGAAGTAGATGACGTAGGTTTTCGTGCCGGGAGTGTAGGGCGTAAAGGTTCCTCGCGGGAGCCGCAAGACGGTGTGAAGGTCACAGTCCTGCATGAGAATTTTGAAGACCTCTCCGGCCTGGTCGGCAAAGAGGACGTTGTCAGGAACGACAACGGCGGCTCGTCCGCCCGGCTTGAGGATCGTCAGGATGTGCTGGATGAAGTTGAGCTGCTTGTTACTCGTGGTGACGGTGAAGTCTTCACGCTCGGGGGCTTGATTGGCTCCTCGGTTACCGAAGGGTGGGTTGGTGATCACCACGTCAAACTTTGGCCCGCTGTAGACCTCATAGATAGAATCTCCCAGGGCAATCTCGGGCTGAACGTTGTGAAGGTAGAGGTTCATGAGCGCAAGGCGACGCGGTCGAGGAACCAATTCCTGACCGTAGTAGGTGCTGCGCTTGATCCTTCGATCCGTGTCCCGGTCAAGGGCTTGACCGCTCGCCTTCAAGTCTTCCTTGAGCCACTCATAGGCGGCGACTAGGAATCCGCCGGTTCCACAGGCGGGGTCGCCGATCTTGAAGTCAACTTTGGTGCGCGGATCAGGTTTGATGCAGCGCATCATGCTCTGAATCAGGAGACGCGGGGTGAAGTACTGGCCAGCCCCTTTCTTGCCTTCGCTGGCGGCTTTTTCGAGGAGTCCTTCGAACGCCTCGGCTTTCACGTCCACTTCAAGGCTCGTCCACTCGGTCTCGTCGATCAGTGTGATCAGCTTTCGCAGGTTGACTGGGTTCGTGAATCGAGACTGCGCCCCGGCGAAGATGTCCCCGAGGATTCCGCTCTGACGCCCAAGGTCTCGGAGCATGCGGGGGTATTCATCCGTGAGGTTGGTTCCACTGAGCGTCTTCAGGTATGCCCAATCGCACTTCTCTGGAATTTCGACTCCGCGTTCATCGGCCATCTTGAGGAAGAGCAGATAGGTGATCTGCTCGATGTAGTCGCCATAGTCGATCCCGTCGTGGCGAAGAGTGTGGCAGAAGCCCCAGAGTTTGGATACAACGTCGGTCATTCAGTTCCTTTACGCGGCATGTGCAATCGCCCAGTTAAGCTGCTTGAGAAGTTCTTTCAGTCCGCCCCCGAAAACCTGGTTCGCACGAGCAAATCCACCGCGCTCATCGAGCGGGTGCAATTCAAAGTCCTCAGGTTCGATGGCGAGATCGGCGACCAGACGCTGACGAATCAGCTCAAGCCATGCTCGCTGCTCTTGGTTCAGCTCAGAGTTACCGGTCACCTGGCTGATTGCGGCATTGACGCGCTCTTCGGCGGTGAGGAGCGGTCTTGCTTCATCGGCGGCATTCTTGACCATCGAGATGACGTCGGCGAGGGCTTTGTGCTTGGCGATGGAAACGGCTTCTCGAACTCGCTCTTCGGGGAATTGGGCTTGCCGCAGGGCAACTCGAAGCTCTCGAAGAGCTTCTGTGCTCCACCCTTCGGGTTTGTCTAAGAGGATACGGAGAGCCTCAATCTGGCTTCGGTTCTCCTCGACAAAACGACTAAACTCCTCTAAGTAGTCCGCCGGCTTGAGATCACGGTCCTTGTAGCGGATGAGACGCTCTGAAGAGACATTGTCTTGGACGCCCGTGGCGATGACAAACTCGCGGTTCGGGCGCGGGTACTGCTTTAGGAACTGCTGGAAGTCTTGGTTGCGCAGCAGGTCCATTGTTCCGGTGAAGTTGGTGGCAAGGAGCGAGTCGAGCTTTTCGGCGAACTGGCTGAGGTCAAGGTTGTTGGTGAACTCCAAGAACTTGACTCGGCCCTCGCCGGTGATCTCCTTGTCGATCCTGCGCAGACGCTTTGCAAGCACCTTTACGTGATAGTCGCGCCGCTCATTGTTCCAGATGTTCTCGATGACGTCTTCGAGGGGGATTGGGTCAGAAACGGGAGCTTCGACCGCCATACCGCTGGCTTGCCGGAAACTGTCGATCAGACTTCCGTCGAAACAGTCGAACACGACAAAGTGAGACTTAGCAGGGCCTTCAAACTCGGTACACAGGCGTGTGCCACGTCCAAGCATCTGCTCGAAGAGGATGCGGCTCTTCACCGGTCGTAAGAAAACGAGGAACTCAATGGAGGGTACGTCAACACCCGTGGTCAGAAGGTCTACGGTGACCACGATTTTGGGCTCGGGTCGGTTGCGGAACTCCTTGATCCGCTGGAGCGGCCGGTCAACGTCCTTGGCTCCAGTGATCTTGGCGACAAAGCTGTCTCCACGTCCAAACACTCCTCGACAGAGAGAGACTAGCTGGTTAGCGTGGCTTGTGTGGGGCAGGTCGTTGGCAGCGAAGATCAGGGTCTTCGGAAACCTGCCGAACTCGGCTTCGTGTGCTTCCGCATGCTTCCTCAGCTCCTCGACGATCTTTCGATTTGAGTCCGGTGCGGTGATCTTCGCCTCGATGGCGCTTGCGTCGTAACTGACCTCGTCTTCAAGGTAGTCGATGTTCTTGGTGGTTCCGACCTCAGTGTCCACGACCTCGATCCGCTCACCTTCTTTGAGGGTCACGCCTTCGATTCGCACGTCGGAGCGGACGCGCACGACGTCGAAGTCCACGAGATAGCCGTCCTCGACCGCCTGTTTGTAGGTGTAGCGGTACACCGGATCGCCGAAGTAGGCCACGGTGTGGGCAGCTGGAGTCGCGGTCAGGCCAACCTTGATCGCATCAAAGTGATCCAGGGTATCGCGCCAGATCGCTTCTTCCTTGCGTGAGTAGCCACGGTGGCACTCATCGGCGATGATCAGGTCGAAGGCGTGGATTGGGATGCTCAGTTGCTCCGCGTCATCTTCGGATTCACCGAGCCCTTCTAGCATTCCCTGGCGACCAAAGAGGTTGATCGCCATCCGCTGGATGGTGCAGACGTAGACGAAAGCGTCTCCCTCTTGGGGATCGGTGAGGTAGCGGTTCGGGAGGACTTTGGGGTCGAACTTCTCGCCGGAGTCGTCGTCGAGGTCGGCTTGCTGGAAGCGCTGACTGTAGACCTCATAGGTTTTGTCGAACTTGAGGCCCGGTTCACATTCGAAAGAGGCGAACGCTCGAACAGTCTGGGCCGCGAGTGCACGACGATCCACCAGGAACAAGATTCGCTTCGCCGCGCCTGACTTCATGAGCCGATAAGCTTGCTGGATCGTAGTCCTCGTTTTGCCAGTTCCGGTTGCCATGACGACCATCATTTGGCGCTTGCGGTCGCTGATGGCTTGCTCGACGGCTTTGATTGCGGCTTCCTGATAGGGTCGAACAGAACCCTCTCGAAATTGCATTGCGCTCAGGGTTTCCCACGTAGCCTTGTCATCCCTTCGAAGCATTTCTCGAAGTGCGCCTGGGGTGTGGAATGCTTTGACCTTACGAGAGCGGTTCAGGGGGTCTCGCACATCCTGAAACCAGATGATCTCACCGTTGGTCGAGTAGAGGAACGGAGCCCTGAACCCTTCACCGTACTCGGCTCGGTGCTCCCTCACGCCTTGCGAGTATCGGGCCGCTTGGGTCAGGACGTTCTGTGGTCCGACCGTCACCTTCTTGGCTTCCACGACACCTGCTACTTGTCCGTCCAGGCAGAGCGCGTAGTCGGCAGGGCCATTGTCTGTTGGAAACTCAGCTATAGCTTTTGAGTCGAGACTCTGAAGTGATTGGGTCGCGTCAAAGTCGGCCAGCTGCCAACCTTGAGCAGCTAGCTTGGGATCGATACGTTTGCGTCGCGTCTGCGCCTCTGATTCCCAAGAAGACATGGTTGATACTTTGAGTGAGGAGGGTTACCTCGTCACTCTAGCAGAAGTGATTCTACCTTGCACCCTAAGGTTCAAAATAAGGAACATTGCACCAAGTTACTGCGATTTCCTGCTCGCGTAATTCCTTGAGACCTTGGGTGCATGGCTACTCGCCTTGCACCTGAACCACCTCGTCGTTCTGCCCCCTTCGATGTTGAGCCCGGCTTCTATCCTGATGCTGGGCTGTGGCTATACGGGAACGCTCGTTTGCTCGGGACATCCTTGGCTTCAATCTCCAGAGCGTTCGGCCACCCTCACCACACTCCGAAAGACATGGAGCTGATTGAACAGGAGGCCGAACGGGCAGTTTTGGAGGGAAGAATCATCGTGACCGGGATTCACAGTCCCGCCCACCAACGAGCGGCAATCGTACCGCTCCGCTGGGGAGCTCCTCGAATCCTCGTGTTCTCGGGCGGGTTTCATCACCACCTTGGGCCCGATTTGAAGGAAGAGCCCTTTAGGGCGGCTCGATTGTGGCGATACCAATTCGACGCGAAGACCGACTTGGTGATCTCCCGCCGGGCACCGGACAAGCTGCCGACCTTCGCCCAGTTCAACCCAACGGTTGACCGTCTCATCGAGTGGATCACCGCTCGACTCGTTCCCGGCATACTCTTTGAACCAAGGTAGCCACCTTTCTGCAGTCCGAACTTCGGGCTGCTTTTTTGTAGACAAGAAAAATCCTCACGGGTGAATCCGTGAGGTTGAATTGGGCTCAAGTCGCATACTCGACGCCCCGGATAAGGTCAGCGGCTCGTTGAGCCTGAGCCGCGGCGATGACGACGGCTTTTGGGTCAGCCTTTAGGACGCTGAGCCATCCATCGATGTAGGAAGCTGAGTCACCAATCAGTCGATCATCGAGCGAGACGGTCGCAGCGCAGAACGCTGAAGTGAGTTCGGCAACCAACTCCTCCTTGCTGTACTCGCCTGATCCGAAGCGAATCTGTCCCATCACCCCTGATCGGTTGAGCCTGGACTCGTGGCCGGTCGCATGGCCAAGCTCATGGAAGAGGGTGGCGTAGTAGGCGTCAGGCGTCCTGAATCGCTTGAGTTCGGGAATCTGGACGTGGTCATCGCTAGGGCGATACCACGCTGTGTCACCACCTTCTCGGATTGTCGGTGGGCTAGGCATGTGCTGAACCAAGAGCTCGGCTCGTTCGATCCGTTCGTGCTCCTTGTACTCCTCTGAGTGGTGAAGCTCTGCCAGAGAGAGTCCGACGCACTGCTCGGCGTTGAAGACCTTGAAGTAGCGAAGGAGTAGAACCTCTTTGGTGACGCCCGGCTCTTGCTCGTCGGCTGGCACGTTCGGCTTCCAGCGTTTCCAGAAGACCACAGTCGTTGCCTTCTCTCCAGGCTTCACGGCTCCACCGAGTTCGTTGGCTTGCTTCAGGGTGAGCCAGCGGTGGTCGGTGTACGGGTGGATCGAGAGGAGAAACGTGTTCACCCCCCGGTACGGCCGGTTCGTGGTCGCGTTGGTTGGCACGGACTGAAGCTGATGCCAGGGCTTCTTCCAGGGCACAACACCTCTCTCAAGGGCTTCGATGATCGTCTTGGTGACGTTCTCGTAGATGGCGGTGCTCACGAGAGCACCTCATATAGATTCAAGTTCATGGTGATCCTCGGCGATCAACTCGCCTGGATCAGCATCCATCACGTTCGAAATCAGAGCAAAGTCTTGGCTGATTTGGAAAGGTGATCAGTCGTGCAAAATGGTATCTGCGGAGGAGTGATTACATCCAAGTGTCGAGCTTAATCATTAGCAGATATGATAAGAAAGCAGGCAGGGCGATATTGAGCACTGAACCTCCGACGATTCCTAGTAACATTGCAAAAACAACCAAGATGTTGTTCGATTTATTCATAACAAAGCGTGAGGACATGACGATGAGTGCCGGAACAGCTGCAATCAGAATTGCAAAAACGAGTCCAAAAGTTAGGGCTAACACTAGCGGAAGCCATGCACCTTTCCAAACTGCAAATCCAACCGAAGTGATTGTCCACGACCAAGCAGAGATACGCATGGCAGCGGACGAATAGGTTTCGCGTTCTTGCTTACTTAAACCAAGCATTTCGCTTTCTTGACTATGGTTCACAATTGAAATCTTAACTGTTGCCTCTTAACAAACAATATAGCCCTCGCTCACGCACTCTGCAACATAATCGTAACAAATTGTAGCATGGCTGTGCACAACGTGAACTAAGCCAGCACAATTTTTGATTGGACTTCGAAGTGGGCAACATTAACATATGGCCAATTGTTACATCTGCGGGAGACCGCTCAACGAATCCCGCTATCGATTGCGCCGCCGCGTCAAAACCGGCGAGTGGGTTCGACGTGACTACCGGTCCGGGAAGCCCTCGTCGGTTCAGAATCGGTACGGATCACGGATCGTCTGCCAAGGCTGTGCGAAGTGGATTGACGCGCGAGACCTGAGGGGCGCTCGCTGGCAGTGGATTCAGCTGTGCGTGGCCTTAGGTGCATTGGCTACGCTCCTAGCAGTTCGATAACGGCGCTTACGGACGATAGAGCCTTCTCCTGGCATACCTGTGCACCGAATGATAGCCCGTCAGGTTGTCGCAAGAAGTGACCTCCCAGCGGCACCAATCAAGGGTTAACGAAGCACGTTGGAACGGCTTGCGTCCAGGGAAAGTACCCTGTTACATGTCCGGAGGGACCCTGGCCTACAAGTCGATAGTCTGATTCAAGAGTAGTTCGCACAAAGTAGTGCCCAGAGCTGATGTTGTAAAACGTTGCATAGCCACCACCGGTATTGATCTGAACATTGCGGTATTGACGCGACGGAAACGGATCTCCAACTCGGAAAAGCTCAATCTTGTAACTTCCCCTTGGGGCAGCAATCCAACCACGCACGGTCGCTGCGACCGCCGAATGGGTCGAAAGAAATAAAAACATCCCAAGATACGCTACACGTCCGTTCATATTTGTCACCTTTTGGACCAGAGGCCTCCAAGCGCCCCAAGGAAATCCTTACTAGGCCATGAATAGCACCCTTCAATTTTTGTGACGCACGGAGCTCTCTGAATGTTCCACGGAATTGAGAGTGCCTTCAAGATTGCCTGAGGAGCCTCGTTCGGCCAACTTTCGCTTGCGGAGGACGATGCTAAATGCAGAATCAAGGAGGATTAGGAGCGCGAAGAGGACCAGAGTGTTCCCGATGTAGCCTTCGATAAGGAAGGACGGTCCGGCTGAAACCGCATTGTCCGGGAGTAGTTCAATCTCGAACACTGGAAATGGCGACAAAATTGAGGTGGACTTTGGAAATGCCGAGCTAGATTGCCTGGATAAGAACATGATTAACGGAACAACGAGGCTCGCTACTGCTGCTATAACAAGCTTGGTTTGAAAGCTGATGCTAGATGCGTTGTACTTCATATCTTCATCTTATGAGATAACTTATAGGTACTCAATACGTTTCGCGTAATTGAACTCCGATTGCTACTTTCTCACAAGCAACTTATTCAGGACTCTTTACTTAACACATCTGGGAAGACCTCAGCTCGAAGCTGCTCGTGCAAAGGTGCAATTGATTCGATTCCTGACTTCGAGTCTCCACCAACGAAAACTGCTTCTGCATGAGGTAGTTTTCTTTTGCTTTCAGAGCCAATTTTCTGTGGTTCGAGTCCCTTGAGCCTTCTAGCATAGGAAACCATTTCGGTTAGTAGTGGATGAACAGTGGTAGTGATCGTCTTCGCGTGCCCGTCAAAGACGTAGCTCGTCGCGAGCGCTTTGAAGATTTGTTTCTTCACTCTTGAGTCAGCTCCTTCAATCGCTGATCGGGCAGACTTGAGGAACATGATCGACCGGGAAAGGTTTTCTTTGGATGTTCGCACCTCCTGCGTGAGCCTTTCCATCTCAATCGTGATCTCTTTCTTTCGCGCGAGTTCTCGTGCTTCGAGTTCGCGATAGCGCTCCGGGTCGGTCATGACCCCGTCTAGCCACATGTCACTCAATCTTCGGAGTCGCTTCTCGCACTCCTCCAGTTCAGCCTGCTGTGATTGCAGAATGGTCTCTGTCCCACCTGAAGAATTCTCGATGTGTCTCAGGATGTTTTCCTTGGCCACATCCAAAAGGCTTGGCTCTACCTCAAGTTGAGCCAACTCGCTAAAAATCAGCCTTTCAACCCGTTCTCGCGAGAGTCCCTTCTTGGTGCATTTCAGATTTGCGTCAGAGCAGTGGTAGTTTTCCCAGAGCCTCCCGTCTCTTAATCTTTTGACCTCCCCGGTGATTTGCTGACCGCAGTGGGCACACCGCATGAGCCCCGTGTAGGCGTATTCCTTGACCCGTGGGGCTACAAAGGATCCTCGTTTGAGGTTCGCTTGGACTCGCTCGAATTCATCTACTGTCACCATCGGCTCGTGGTTACCCTTCACGAGTTCGCCCTTGCGGTGAACGAAGCCCGCGTAGAAGGGGTTTGTGAACATAAAGTAGGCTCCCGAGTAGCTCAGCGGTCTATTTCCTGCATTTCGCGTCGGCCTTGTTCTGAAGCCCCAGGAATCGTTCATCGTCCGGGTGACCTGCTTTAGTGTGCATCCCGAGTGGATCAGAAGCTCCCAGGCTCTCCTGACCATGTCAAAGCGTTCAGGGTCCTTCTCGATCAGGCCACGCTTTAAGTTCAGTGGATCACGCACGTTGCGATAGCCTTGGGGTGCCTTGTTCGTGCAACCTCCGGAGCGGAAGCTCCCTTCGAGTCCGCGTGACACGGCTTTGGCGTGGTCGAGACTGAACTGGGTTGCGGATGCAGCCTCAATGACCAGCGGCATGATATTGTCGCCCGTGCGGTAGATGGCGCTTGGCGTCCGGATTTCCTTGAGTGTGCCTTCGATAAGGAGCTGGGCAAGTTTCCCGCCTTCTTCCATATTCCGGACGAGTCGATTGACGTGCCAGCAAACGATGCCATGTACTTCGCCAACCTCAATCGCCGCGATGAGTTCGCGGTATCCCGTTCGGCGGTTGGGATAGCGAGCTGATCTGCTCTCTTCCCAAGTCCTGACCACTTTAAGATTATTGTGCTCAACAAGGCGCTCACACTCTGCAAGCTGCTCATGGATTGACTTCTCGGTTATCGAGCGGTCGTCGTCGGATTTTCTGGTGTAGATTCCGTAGTTGAGCATGTGAAGTTGAGGAGATAAAGATATCGCATGACCCGCGAGAGGACTTCGCGAGCTTCTGCTTCACTGAGGGTCCTATCGCACTTATTCAAGTAGATCTCTTGGACTCTGGCAATACCTTCGGCATCGGGCTGGGGGAATACATACTCGTCGGACGTGCGACGTGGGAGGGATGGGGAACGGCTCATGGCTCCAGTAAGCCCGCGGTGCGCATCCACTGCCACTACTTGGCGCTGACCGCACCGCAACCATTCACGCAAAGGGTTACGTTGTGATTTGAGGCTTCTACACGTCAGCAAGACTTGCATCGACGCACAAGGACTTGTCGGCTTTTGTTCGGTTTGGTGCAATGGGTGCATGCACAAACCACCCCCGACCCAGGCCTTCGGGCCGGTCATCAATCGGGTTTCCGATCTGATGATTCATACCACCCGGTATGCCTTCCACGGCGTATCCCGTCTGGCCGCCGATGCCAAGGTGAGCCCCTCGTCAGTCTCCCGGCTGATCAACGGCAAGATGAACCCGAGCTTTGCGATGGTTGCCCGGATCACCACCGCTCTTGAGCAAACGCTCGGCTACCGGATTGATCCCAGAGACCTCGTCGCTGAGCTTGGAAGATTTTTGACACCGCATACCTGCGATCTAGTCGGCTGCCGGGGGTGCCTCCCCGAGAATGCAACCGATGAGTTCGGAGACCTCAAGCCCGCGTTCCACGGCGTGAAGCCGGGGCGCTGGGTTACTTCACGCCATCCAAAGGGATACATCGAATCAATAAAAGGAGGATCGAAATGAACAACCTTGCACTGACCCACCTGCTGCAGCGAAGCTCGCTGCACACCCTCCTGATCCTCACCTCAAAGGTGCTGGCAAGGTCAGGGTTTGGCGAAGTCACCTACCTAGATCGCAGGGAGACGCGTCAAAAGTCTCGCTTCGGCGGTCACGAGCTGATGTGCGAGAGCTCGTTCGGCTCACTCCCCTTGAAGGTGATTGTTAAAGTGATCAACGATGGCGTTCGCATCCGCATGCTCGATGAGATGGCTGGAGCAGTGATGCGCACCAAGGCAGACCTCGGGATCATCGTCTCTCCTCGCCACGTTACCGCGACCGCCAAGAAGCTGCAACCCCACTACCAATCCGCCCGCGTGAATGTGATCGATGGGACAGAGCTTGCCCAGCGACTCCGAGACCTCAAGATTGCCGTTCGCCCATCCGGCGAGCCTGACTACCGCTTCTTCGGAGAGCTAGAGGAAGTCGCTCACCGCGTCTCCGCCTTCATGCGACTGGAGGGCCGATGAGCATGGACCGCAAGACACGCCTAGCCGTCGAGCTGTACAAGCTCGGCGTCTCGAAAGACGGGGTGGTCGAGCTCCTCTCCCAATTCAGCGAGGACGAGATCGAGCAGCAGCTCATCTATCTCCCCTACCGAAAGGCCAAGCGCCAAGAAGCCTTCATCGTTGAAGCCATCCGCAAGAGCTACTCACCCCCTAAGGAATACTTCTATGCCCAGACTAAAGCTGACCTTGCCCCCGCCTTCGACGCCGTGGACCAAGGTGCCGAACTCCCTTTTGGATCACCTGATGTCCGAGCTTCGAGATACGGAACTGAGAATTCTTCTGATCTTGATTCGCAAGACTTCGGGGTGGCAACGACCAGGGCACCCGACGGTGTTGAGCTACCGAACTTTGATGGCACGATCCGGTAGAGGAAGTGATGCGGTTGGCAAGGCGCTGAAGTCGCTGAAAGCTCGCGGACTTATCCACACGGTCCGGGCATTCCCGCAAGTCGCTACTTCAAAACCATTGATCAAGGACTATGGAAAGCGAAGAGCAACACAACAAAGAAAGGATTAAAAGAACAAGCCCACCTCCACCCGTTATCCCCACCCCGAAGCTTCTTGAGGGATCGAGGGAAGGACGAACGGGAGTGAGGACTGAGTGAGATACCTCAAAAGCTGAGGGTTGAGAACCGCCGTCAACCTGCACTAAGTTCAATACCCCCGACTAAGGATAGTCGGGGGTTTGGTCGTACCCCTACAACACCGCAACGACAGCAAACACGCATGAAGCAACAGGGCGGGAGGGTGGGAACATCATCAACCGCGAGCGGCCCAGCGAACGCCGGAGAGGAAGACTTCCCGGATCGCAGCGTCTTGATATCCGGGGCTGACCGCCGGTCCTGTGAGGCCAACGATGTAGTACACACGGCCGGTTCCGGATTCGAACTTCCAGGAGGTGATGTCCGATCCATTCACATCCATGGTTTGGGCTTCTGCAGAGCCACTGATCGCCGTGATCTTGTAGCTTTCACTCCACTCAACTCGACGTCCAAGGACGTTGGAGTCAGTCCAGTCGCGATCCGTCCGCTGAACTCCAGACGCCGCATTCATCGCTTCGAACCGACCAACCCGGAGGTTCTGACGTTCGCAGGAGCTCACCCCACCAAACCAGCTTGCAATGGCCGAGGTGTCCGGATCGTTAACGTCTCCCGTAGCGAGTTGGTTACCCGCACCACCAACCACAACGACTCCTTTGCCTGCACCGAGCCATGCCACGACCTGGGCTTGATCGGCCGGACCGAACGATCCACCCTCACACAAGACCAGCACATCGTAGGTAGCCGATGGAGAGGGAATCGAAGTTGCGGACACCGGCGTCACCGTAGTGATCTGCGGAAGAAGCGATAGTGTGGTTGTGCGATCAGCAGTCGCGCTCCCACCAACCACGAGGAATGCCCGGTCGCTTGGAGCGACGTTCACGGTGACGGAGCGGGAAACCACGCTACCCGAAGCGCTGCGAACTTCCATACGGTACGTCGTGGAAAGTGCTGGCTGATCGGTCACCGAACCACTGCCCGCGAGACTGCTGAAGACGCTCACGAAGTTACTCCGCTCGAAGCCGTTGTTCGAGCTGGTGTTGAGGTCGCTGGTGCTCCAGCCCACCGAGACAGTTTCCCCGTACGCAATGGTGCTCCGACTAGCGGAAAGGCTGAGGTTGTTGGAACCAAGTGAAGAACCACCGCCACCACACCCCACGAGGGCAAGACCGAGCATCCCGGATGCAACGAGCAGAAAGAAAGAGTGTCGCATTTCAGAAGTGTACCCTAATTGGGTACAGTGCATCTGTCAATGTTTCTCAGTGCCGGAACCGCGCGAAGGGAGGGCTAGAAAGCTGGAGCGAGACGAATACAAGCGGCTCCGCGCTCTCTTGGCTGATCGGATGACGGAACTCGGTATGAGTCAACGTGAACTAGGAAAGCTTCTCGGAATGAGCTCTAGCTATGTGAATAAGCTAATCCTCGGCAAGCGCACGTTGGAACTGACAGAATTTCTCGATCTTTGCCGAGCACTTCAACTTGAACCAACGCAGGTGCTTAAGGATTGCGCATCAAGCGAGGGTTAAAACTTCGACTCTAGCAGTCGTTTACGCTCAAGCCTTGCGAGATCGTACTCAGCAATACGGCGGTGGTACGAGTCTTGGGCGAGTTCACAATTCTCGATGACTGCGTTGAGATAGTCTGCTCCAACCTGAGGTGATTCTCTGACCGCCTTGATGCGGGCATTAATGACGCCCGCAGACTCGTAGGCATGAAGGTTTTTTAGCTCACCTGACTTGAACGACTTTTCGAGCAACTCCTCAGCAAGAAATGCTTCACCAAGTGCCAGGTGGAGCCGAGCAAGAAGCTGAGCCAGTCTTGACTGCTGCTGGTAGCTCCGCGCTTCTTTTAGGCGAGCTTCAACGACTTCTTGAAAAGCTCGCAAGGTTGCTTCGGGTTTGATCACCTGAACCCGCTCATGCACCGTAAGTTGGACGTTTATACGCTCAATCTCAAGAGTCGCAAGCGTTGGTAGAAAGTATGGGGTCTTCGCTGTGTGTGGAGATGGTACGAGTGCGAGCAGTGCCTCCGCTTGGTCAAAGAGATGGATGGTTTCTCGTTCACGCGAATCGGCCATTCCTCGCAGAGCGCGACCAGCGAAGCAGAAACCACCAGCGGCTCGGTGCAAATCTCCCCGTTCGAGAGCACCTTCGGTGATCAGGCGTGAGATGCGCATCGCTTGTCCCGGTTGATCAAGTCGTTGCCGGGCAAAGAAGGCTCTGTCCAGCAACCGTTCCCGCATGGTCACCTCCTCGGATCGAGTTGCTGCCTCTTCGGCGGTTCGGGCGGCCAATATCAGGCGTGACTCTCGAATCTGCCGATCAACTCGCCTGATCGTCTTCTCGGTAACCTTCTTGCCAACCAACGGGTCGCCCTTGCTCTCAAGAATCTCCCTGCCGAAGCAGTCACGCATCCACGACTCGACAATCCGCCGCTTGTTGTCCTTACTCCTAAGCGGATCAATCAAGTTTTGAATGGTTTCCGGCTTGAGTTTGCTTGGATCACCAAAGATTTGAGAGATTCGACTCTTATCAACGCCAAGTACATCAGCGATGTCCTGGTTCTGTGAGCAATCGAATTCGAGAAGGTACACCTCCTTCACGACCCGCACGAACGAGCTCGGATCATCGGGTAGTTGAGCCCCGGCTAAATAATCGAGTTCTTCGTCTTCATGCGCCATTGCCGTTCGGACACGCTCCTACTTAGGAGAAGTTACCGCACCATGAAGACACCTAACTCAAAACTTCCACAGTGGATCGGCGTGAAAAAAGGCTGGCAGTTGCAGTCAGCCGATCCTTTGCCACACCTCGTTTCGATCACCGCCGACATGCTCAGGACGCATGCGCTCCTGATTGGCGCAACTCGCAGTGGTAAAACCAATCTCGTCCACCACCTTGTCGCACAGGACATCGAGCGCGAACACTCGCTGGTTGTTCTCGATCTTCGGGGAGACCTCGTTGACTCCGTACTTGAACTCGCGGCTGGTCGCGTCAGTCCGGAAAAGGTCGTCCTGATCGACCTCCGAGAGAAGGATCGGCCTCATGGGTTCAACCCACTCTTCGGCCCCGGAGAGCCCTACTTCAGAGCGCTCGGGGTGCTCGATGCGATTGCCAATGAGTCTGAGTCCTGGGGCATTCAGCTTGCGGAGACGCTCAGGTACGCCCTGATGCTGTTTGCCGAAATTGGTAGGCCGATCACGGAGCTCGATCAGCTCTTCTACGACGGCGCGTTCAGGCTCCGGTGCCTCTCGATGGCTGAGGCTTCTCCAACCAGTGAGTTTTGGGAGCGATTCCACTCCCTATCCCCCGACAAGCAGCAGTCGCTCGCCATGCCTGTGCTCAACAAGCTCAGCATCTTGACTTCAACGCAGTCGCTCCGGAAGGTGCTCGGGCATCGCTCACCCGTAGACCTAGGAGCGCATTTGAACACTCCTGGGAGCATCACCCTGATCTCCCTCGCCGTTGACGAACTGCATGGCGCAGCGAAGATGATGGGAAACATGATCCTCTCCTCGATTTGCCGGGAGGTCTTCGCACGGGTGCAGGTCGGTGAGCGAAGCAGAAACCCGGTTCGGATCTTCGTTGATGAGTTTGAGCACTTCGTCTTGCAGGACTTCGAGAACCTTCTCGCCGAGGGGCGTCGGTTTGGAGCTTCCCTGGTGCTCGCTCACCAGACCCTAGCTCAACTCACACCAAAAATGCGCTCAATGATACTCGGCAACGTCGGCGTGAAGTTCGCGTTTCGAGCTGGGAGGGAGGACAGTCAGACTCTTTGCAAAGACCTCTCCGGTGACCCGACGCTTGTTGACCTCAACAACTTTCGCACGGGCGAAGCCTTAATGTGGGTTCGTGGTGAGGGCGTTGAGGTGGTGGAAATCAATGAGCCACTCCTTCCGTCAACTGGTTTCCTGAGTAAGGAGGCTCAGGGCTTTCGATCACAAATCCTCGCATTCCGTGACGCTCGCGATTCCGACGATGACGAGCCAGGATCATCCGTAAACAGACCTGATCCCACTGGTCCGACCGCCCCGAGACCAGGGCGGGTTAGTCGTCCGACCGTGAGCCCAGAGCCTTTGGAGGACTGGCTGTGCAACTGACCTCCCGAGACCTCCAGATTCTCAGAGATTTGGCCCTGAGTCACGTCCTGAGCCGAGACCAGCTCCTCGATCTGGGCTACTTCACTACCGTAACCCGGGTGAACACGAGGCTCCGTGAACTCATCGGAGCTGGACTCGTGAAGCGGCTATCAACGCCATTCTTCACCCAGAGCCTCTTCATGGCGAGTCCCGCTGCGGTTGAAGTGGTTGGGGAGCGAGTTGCGCCGCTCCTCGCCGGACGTTCTGGCTCTCCTCGATTTTTGCAACACGCACTATCCGTGACCAGTGCGCGAATCGCTCTGCTCAAGCGAGGGGCGTCTGCGTGGCGATTCGAGCAGCAACTCCGCACGAGTTTCTCGGTTGGCGGCAAGCTCATGGAAGTCCGCCCAGATGGAATGGCTGTTTTCCCCGAGAAGGGCCTTCTTGCGGTCGAAGTTGACCTCGGTCACGTCAATCCGGCCAAGTTTGCCGAGAAGCTTCGTTCCTACGAGGCTTTTATCGCAACGAACGAGTGCGGGCGGATTTGGGGCGAGCCATCGTTTCGACTCTTGACCCTCACCACGGGAAAGCTCCGAGCCAACCATCTGGCCCGATTTCTCGCCGCCGATTCTCCCCTTATCCATGACGTGCTGACCTTTGACCAGTTTGGGGTGCAAGTCGCCTCGAACTGGAGCTGACCAACCCAACTGAGAAAATCATGAAAGACCTCACCTCACTTCCACTATCCGTTCGCGCAAGCCTTACTGCAGTCGAGAATTTGACAAAAGATGGGCATCCGGAGATAGCCGCAAGAGTGCTCGCGGAGACGTTGAAGAGCCTTGCGAATACCAACCCTGAGGCGTGTGCCGTCATCCTCGC
This sequence comes from Methyloversatilis discipulorum, assembly GCA_943371575.1. Lineage (GTDB taxonomy): Bacteria > Armatimonadota > Fimbriimonadia > Fimbriimonadales > Fimbriimonadaceae > UphvI-Ar2. The sequence goes on from CALRVI020000001.1 coordinate 993,057, forward strand.
CGCCCAAATGGGTTTTCGGGAGATGGCTGGCGTTCAGCGGACCGTCTCCAAGACGACGACGACAACGAAGCATGTCCGTCTGGGAATTTGCATCGGCAAGGACGTTACGACGGTGACCACTGAGAACACTATCGGCCGATCCTTGAAACTGTCTTGACGCCCATCGAATGAAGCCGAGAAGCTTCACTCGATAGTAGGTCCTGAGCTTAGCCGTCCTTCCGCCTCCTCATTCTCACGACCGGACCACTTCGGGCAAAGCACCTCACTCGATGCCTGCCAGCGGGATCAGCCCTGACGCTCGATGTTTTGACCTTCGATCAGTTCGGAGTCCAAGCCGCTCCTCATTGGAGCTAACCCATGAACACAACAAACAAGACCATGAAAGACCTCACCTCACTTCCTGCTTCCGTCCGCTACCAGCTTTCCAAAGCCGACCATCTCATCGAACAAGGTCGCCCGGCTGAAGCCAAGAATGCCCTTGCCGAAGCTTTGACGACGTTGGCTCGAACCAACCCGGAATATTGCGCCCTGCTCCTCGGGACGCAAGCAGGGTTCAAGGAGCTAGTCGCGACTCAGCAAAACGTAACCTCAACGACTACGCGCACGAAGCGCCACGTCTGGGGTGTCTGCGTGGGTGAAGACGTGACAACAGTGACTACCCAGACGGCGATGATGCGCTCCCTCAGATTCAAGTAGGGCAATCAATGCTTTCGGGATGGTGAGGAACAAAAAAAAAGGGTGGCCCGACATCTGTCGAGCCACCCTCATTGTTGGGCTACTATGTGCTCAACCTCCGTTTCTCCAGTGAAGATCGCCACCGATCACTCCGCTGAGGAAATCGGTTCCTGCCGTGAGCTTCATCGTCCCGAGGGAGAAGGTGTTGTAGATGGCACGGGTTTGATCCACGCGGCCCCCACCGGACAGGCGGTAGAAGTGGGAACGAAACCGATCAACGGGATGACGGAACCACCGCGTCAGCTGGGTCGTGTTAGTGAAGGTCCATTCCCTGAAGGGAAAAGGCTCGCCGATGTAGAACACCTCCAGTTTGTACGTCGTGAAGAGGCGAGTTCGGACGGTGATTTCATTCACCTGAGCGAGAGCCGACGAGGCTGCGGCAGCTGCGAATGCGAGAGGCAGAAGTTTCTTCATGTGTTGTTTCTCCAAGAGCAATGAGTTCATCACGGCTCGTGGATTGAATGGTGGAAGAGGTGTCTGTCGCGGCTACGGCGGATGGGCTGAGAATTGAGCCAAGGCTCAACCAGGGCCGACGAATTCGGACATCCGATGCCTCGGACGCGCGACCTCGATCTGCTATTTTCAGATTTACAGGATCGCCAGTGTCATAATTCATGCAACGCGCGGCCCCGTAGCTCAATGGATAGAGCGGATCCGTCCTAAGGATACGGTTGGCGGTTCGAGTCCGTTCGGGGCCGCCAATCTTAGTCCTTCAAATCTACTTCATCGGCTTTTACTGTAAATCTTGAGGGTCAGTCTCGGGCCGCTCGGTAGCCGAACGCGTCCGCCGCAAGGATTTTGACATCCGGTTCAACAGCTGAAATGGGCTGATAAACATTTGCTACCCATTCGCGGGCACCGTCGGGGCCCAACGAGCTAAGGGAGACTTCTGTCATTTGCCTACTAATATTGAGGCTGAATCCTACGGTTAGATCAAGGTTGTCTGGGTTCGAGACCACAACCTTTGCGCCGGTCGCCATGGGATTCACACATCTTGCAATGATTGCCCCTGCGTTACTTCGATCGATGATTCTTTGGGCATGGGACGATTCGGACTTACTAGGGTCAAGTTCGACGAGAAATTCATGCAACAGCCACCACCACTTCCTTGCCCTGATCTCATCTCGAAACCAAAGCTCAACTGGGGCGGGAGTATCAGTAGACATCCTTGGCGAACCAGTCAGTGCAGCTCGACGACAAAATTCCTCCAGGACTTTACGACCGACGTCGTCGCTAAATGCGCCATGCGGGAGTATCGCCACAATCTTTGGAGACGCACGCACTAATCGAATCAGGGCCGTCACATCAGGCTTTGCACATCGAGCGGTCAAATTATGTCCTTCGTCTACGCCTGACTCCAGACGCGTCCGGAACTCAAAGGTCACCTGTTCCAGCTCATCTGGAAAAAGCTCTTGAGTCTTCTCAGTCACAAACTCTAAGATCGCAGCCGCGATTTCTGGAGAAGCGTCGCGCTTCCCCCTCAATACCTCGCTAAGCATCGGAACCATCGTCTCGGGCTTGGCATAGGACAACGACCCACGCTGAAAGACAGCCGTTGCGAGTTCAATCAGGGACCCTATTGGACGCGCACCGTTACTGAAGCGATACTCCAGCAAGGAGCTTTGACCCATATTCGCTTGTGATCGAGTTTCTACAACCATGAATGAAAAGCGCAGTATACCTTCGAATTCACGGGAATCGCAAGCAAGAACCCAAAAAAGCAATTTTCTCTGATTTCCCAGAAAAACCTACCTTTCTAGAATAATCTGCGGTACGATAAAGGAGCCACTCGAAAGTGACTCCAGAATTTGGGGCGACTAGACACCAACTAGCCAGCCCACGAGACCGCAGATGCATCATCTGCATCTTGAACATTAACATGGAAGTCTGAGTTTGGCAAGTGAGACCGCCATGCACCTAATGAAAAAGTTCACTGTCCTGGCCGCCTGCGTTGTAGGCGGCACCCTGACCGCAAGCGTTGCAACAGCAGCCACAGTTGTCGCTACCTTCGAGACTCCAGCTTGGTTCTCGTCTTTCACGGCTTCAACCATGACGCCACAAAGACTGCTAGCCAACACGCTGATCAACTTCTGGTCGTTCCAAAATTCGGGACTCCCAGTTTCGGTCTCGCGTGAAACGATCTTTGGTCGAGTCATCTATCGTGTAACCGTATGGAATGTCCCGACGGGAAGTCTTGTGTTCACAAATGTTCGGAATAACCACAACGGGGTGCTGAGAGAGTCTAACCGGGTGTGGATCACGAACCCAAACGGGACCTACTTCTTGAATCGTCTCTCATTTTATTGAGAGCGCAAAGAACTTCGGGCCTTAATGCCGCAAGCGCCTGACAAACGTCGATTGGAGGCCCTTTGGAAATCTCAATGTGGCGCGGGGATCGAAAATCGCTGAGTAACCAAATGGAGGGATTAGAGAGACCTGGGCCACAGGTCTCTCTAAAGGTCTCTCTCAGCCCCTGGATTTTCGGACACTTCCTGAGACGCCCGTAGACTCAAATCGGAGTTTTTTCGACTTATTTTTCTTCAGTCCTAAGGAGTGAGTCGGGAGTTCGAATCTCTCCGGGGCCGCCAAGGTTTTGAAGCTAAAGGTGTGGGAGTAGGGTTCGGTAGGAGGTGTTTGGTCTCTCAAAGGTCTCTCTACGACCACGGAGGGCGTCGCCTCTGACAGCTGTTGAGCGCTATTCAGAGGCGACAAGCTACTTTTCCTTTAGGACGCTGTATCCCGCTCGAACAGAGTGTACAGCGCAGGGAGCACAACGAGTGTCAATAGTGTTGCCGAGAGAATCCCGCCAATCACTACTGTTGCAAGCGGTCGCTGAACCTCAGCCCCGATGCCCGTGTTCAGCGCCATGGGAATAAACCCAAGCGCAGCTACGAGCGCGGTCATGAGAACCGGGCGCAATCGTTGTGACGCACCTATTTTCACGGCTTCCAAGACCGACATTCCCGACTCGCTCCTCAATCGGTTGATCGCCGAAACCATCACCACTCCATTGAGAACCGCAACGCCAGATAGCGCAATGAAACCCACACCCGCCGTGATGCTGAAAGGCATTCCGCGAACAGCCAGGGCGATGATGCCACCAGTTACCGCAAGCGGCACGCCAGTGAAAATCAACGCAGCCTGCTTCATTGACCCAAAGGTCGAAAACAAGAGCACGAAGATGAGCCCCAGCGCAACAGGCACAACAATCGTCAGCCGTTGGGAGGCACGCTGAAGGTTCTCAAACTGCCCACCCCAGGTCACGTAGTACCCTTCATCGAGTTTCAGGTCGGACTTCACCTTGCGTTGTGCCTCTGCGATGAACGAGCCTAGGTCGCGACCCCGAACGTTGAGCGTAACGACGACTCGCCGCTTACCCATTTCTCGCGAGATTTGGGCGGGAGCCACCCTGTCGCCAATTGTTGCCAAACTCGAAAGAGGAACAGAGCCGCCCGTGGGGGTCTCAACTCGCAGTGACTTGATCGCTTCTGGATCGTTGCGGATATCTTCGGGCAGTCGCACCGCAAGACCAAACCGACGATCTCCTTCCACAATCTGACCGACTTCTTCGCCTCCAAGAGCGACCGAGACGATGTGCTGGATATCCGCGATGCTGATTCCCAGCCGGGCAATGGCCTCCCGGTCAATGTCAATCTGGAACACCGGTACGTCATCGACTTGCTCGACTTCAATATCAGTCGCTCCCGGAATATCTTGCATCAGGGCTGCGATCTCGTCGGCTTTTGCCTTGAGCTCACCGAGGTTCTCGCCAAACACCTTGATGCCGACGTCCGCCTTTACACCGGATACGATCTCTGCAAACCGGAGTTCAATCGGCTGGCTGAAGTTGTAGCCCTGCCCGGGGACTTGCTGAATCTTAGATTGAAGCTCAGCGATGAGCTTTTCCTTGGTCATGCCTGGTCGCCACTGCGCTTTCGGCTTCAGCGTCAGGAAGCTATCGCTCAAGCTCAGCGGCATCGGGTCGGTTGCGATCTCTGGGGTTCCAGTTCGGGTCACGACCGTCAGCACCTCGGGCACCTCCAGAACCTTCTTCTCATAGGCCGTAACGAGTTTGATCGTTTGCTCCATGTCAACCGTGCGAACGCGAATCGGCTGAATGACAAGCGACCCTTCATCGAGCTTCGGGACAAACTCCGACCCGATCCGCGTAAAGAGAAAGCCACAAGCAACCAAGAGAATCGAAGCTGCTCCAATTACCCAAGCTCGACGCTTGAGGGCAAAGGCGAGGGTTGGAGCGTAGAGCCTCTCGAAGAACCCCAGAAGCCGACTATGCTTCTCCTGAGTATCTCGGCTCAAGAAGAGTGAGCAGAGCGTGGGAATCAATGTGAGCGACAGGATGAGCGCGCCGACCAGCGCCAGAATGAACACAAGCGCCATAGGTCTGAACATCTTGCCCTCCACGCCTTCGAGCGCGAGAATTGGGATGAAGGTGGCGATAATGATCATCTCGCCAAACTGCGTCACCTTTCGGACTTCAGAGGTTGCCTGCTTGATGACTCCCGCATGCTCTTCTTTCGTGAGCGTTCGCCCAAGCATTGCCCGAGCTTCCGAGAGCCTCCGAACGCAGTTTTCAACCATGATAACGGCCCCGTCCACGATGATTCCAAAGTCAATCGCGCCAAGACTCATTAGATTTCCACTGATCCCAAACTGCTTCATTCCCAGGACGGCGAACAGCATGGCGAGCGGGATGGCAATGGCGGCAATGATTGCTCCTCGGAAGTTTCCAAGCAGCACTACGAGCACGATGATGACAAGAGCCGCCCCTTCCAGCAGGCTCTTTTCAACGGTGTGTAAGACCTCGCCAACGAATTCAGCCCGGTCGTAAGTGGTTGTTAGCGAGACGTCTTTCGGGAGTTGACCCTTGATCTCGTCGATCCGCTCGTTGACGGCGTTGGCAACGGTTTGACCATTCGCGCCCTTGAGCATCATCACGATGACCATAAGGCTCTCCTTGCCGTCCTTCGTCGAGATCCCGGTCAGCACCGGAACTCCCAGTTCCACGCTTGCCACATCGCGGATCAGAACGGGAACCCCATCCTCTGACTTGACCACAATCTGCTCGATGTCCGACGTGGTTTGGGCTAAGCCAACGCTTCGGATGAGTACTCGCTCACCGTTGCGTTCGAGGAGACCACCTCCGGCGTTCTCGTTATTGTTCTGAAGCGCGGCAACCACGTCATCAACCGAGACGCTCCTCGCAAGCATCGCTTGGGGCGAGACGACCACTTGGTATTGCTTCACACTGCCATCAGTGGCGTTCACTTCGGCTACTCCAGGAACGGTTCGTAGCTGAGGAGCGATGACCCAGTCTTGAAGCTCGCGTAGCTGAGCGGGGGTCCGATCAGGGCTCTCAATTGCATACATGTAGATATCGCCAAGCCCAGTCGAAACCGGTCCCATTGTTGGTGAACCCACACCGTCAGGCAGTTCATCCTTCACCCCATTGAGGCGTTCGGAGACAAGCTGACGGGCAAAGTAGATGTCCTTGTCATCGCGAAATACCACGTTGACTTGGGAGAGACCGAATTGGCTCAGGCTACGTACCTGCTCGACTCCCGGAATCCCTCCCATCGCGGTTTCAATTGGAAAGGTAACCAGCTTCTCGACTTCCTCGGGGCTCATTCCCCCCGTTTCGGTGTTGATCGAAATCTGGTTGGTCGTTATATCAGGGACAGCATCGAGATTGACTTGCGGCCAAGCCAGAATGCCGAGAATGACAAGCAAGATCGCTCCAAGCACGACGACGAATCGTTGCCTCAGACTGAATTCAAGTGCACGTTCAAGCATTAGTGTTCGTGCCCCTTGAGTTCAGATTTCTTCTGCTCGCTGGCCAGGATAAACGCGCCTTTCGATGCGATTGTCTCGCCTTCCTCAATTCCGGAGAGAACCACAACGCGATTTCCGTCTTGTTCTCCTAGCACCACCTCATGCTTTTCGAAGGCTTCGCCATGCTTCGCGAAGACAAAGGACTTGCCCCCTTCCATGACCAGAGCCGACTTCGGGATCACGAGCTTTGTGGTTGGTTGGCCAACGCCAATGAAGACCTTGGCAAACATATCAGGCTTCAAAAGCCCATTTGATTCGGTCACAAGGCACTGAACAGGGATTGAACGCGTTTTCGGGTCAACTCTTGTACCGACCACTTGAATGATCGCCTTAAACTCGCGGTTGGGGAGCGAGGCCACGGAGAGTGTTGCCATCGCTCCTTTGCGAACTTTCTCAATTTCTGACTCAGGAACATTCGCCGTTACCCAAACCGAGCGGAGGTTCTCGACTTCTAAAAGCACTTGGGTTCGATCAACCGCTTGCCCCCTCGTGACATCAAGATGCGTGATGACGCCGGAGATGGGCGCTACCAACGATACTCGGCCCACCGACGCTCTACCGCTTCCAGAATTGGAGCGGTAGACCGCCTGAGCATTGCTGATCGCCCGGTTTGCATTCGCAAGCGAAGACTCCGCTGCCCGAACTCTGAGCCTTGCTCGTTCGAGTTCTAGCTCACTGGATTTCACCTCGGCTTCGGCGGATTGAAGTTCCTTCGCGTTGAGAAGGCCCCGAGCGGCGATGTTTTTCTCGCGTTCATAGGTTGCCTTTGCCGCTTCGATCCTGACCTTGGCTCGGTCCAGTTTGATTTGGTCCTGCTGAAGTTCAAGCCGGGCTGCTTCCAACTCAGATTTCGAAACGATGCCGTCGCGGTAGAGATTCTCTAGCCTTCGCACTTGCTCCGCGTGACTGGCCTGCTCCTTCTGAATACTGAGGAGTTCGCTTTGTGCATCGTTTAACTCGCTCTGCGCCTGCTGGACTGGAGCTTGGCTGAACGCACCGGCCTGGGCCAACTGCCGCTGACGAGATAGGCTCGTTTTTGCCGCGCTTAGTTTTGCCTGCGACAACTGAACTTCAGATCGAGCTTGCTCGACGTCTGACTTTGCGGCATCTCTAATCCGAGTCGCATCGGCTATCGCTGACCAAGCCTGGGAGAGTTCGGGAGACTCGATGGTCGCAAGTGACTGGCCTTGACGCACGGTGTCGCCTAGCCGCGCTGAAATCGAGACAACTCTTCCCGCAACTGGTGGGGTGACGACCGCTTTTCCCTTATCAGTACTGGAAACGGTTCCGGGCACTTGAAGGATCGGCTGGAACGGCTCCATCCGAACGGCCGTGGTTTCGATTCCTGCGATTGCTTTCGCTTCGTCGCTCAGTGAGACTTCATTTTCGGAGTGCCCCTCCTCTTCGTGTCCGTGCTCGTCGGTCTTTGCCGCTTCCGCCTCATGACCGTGTTCGTCAACCTTGGGAGGTTCACTCTTACTTCCACAACCCGACAACAGCAAAAGCGCGAGGAGATAGAGCACGAACTTCTTCACTTGAGCACCTCGACTAGGTAGCCAGAGGCCTCGTACTGCTTGATCACCGCGAAAGCAAGCTGCTGCCTGGCTTCCACGAGTTCCTGCTCTACCTCTCGAAGCGCCCGGGTCGCTTCAAGAACGTCCACCTGCGTTCCAAATCCTTCCGCAAATCCCTTCTGGGACTTCACCACAAGGTCCTTTGCGGACACTAGAATCGCCTCGTAGCTTTTGATTCGCGCCTGTCGAGACCCTAACTCAATCTGGACAGCGGCAAGTTCTTGCTCGGCCCGAGCGGTGGCATCCGAGAGTGCCTTGGCTGCTGCTTCAGCCCTGAGGTTTGCGGCCCTAACCTCATTTCGTGCTCGGCCGTGGTCCCACAGATTCCATGAGAATTGCGCCCTCCCCACGAAGTAGCCTCGGTCGTTTGACCACGGTGACCGAACGACTTGAAGGCTAAACTCAGGTCGAGAGGTTGCCTTGGCGAACCCTGCTTCCGCCGACGCTTTGGCCACCTCAGCTTTGATTTCGAGAATGTCAGGACGATCCATGATGCTCGGGATCGCGACGGGCTCTATGGCGGCATCCGGGACGACGCTAAGTTCGCCTTGAGGAACAGCGAGTAGGCTTGCCAGCCTTGTCATCGCAGCTTGGTAGTCGGCACCTTTGAGTTCCCTTGTCTGCTTCGCTCGCTCAAACTCGATGGTCGCTCTTGTCACCTGAAGCTCTGCCACCTTTCCCTCATCAAATCGCCGCTTGGTGGCGTTGAGGAGTCCCTCAGCGACTTCGAGCAGTTCGGCTGCGACCTCGCTCTGGTGGCTGGCAGATACGGCAATAGCAAAAGCAGTGAGCACTTCCGATTGCAGCAATCCAGCCTCTTTCCGGTATCTGGCGAGTGCAAGCTGTACGTCAGCTTCGCCAACCCGACCGGAAGCGCGTCTTCTGCCAAAGATGTCGATTTCTTGAGTGAGAGCTAGGTCTTGGTCTGTCGCTCCTACTTCGCTTCGCGAACTTGCCCCTGCGGCGAGGTTGAGCGGCGGAAGTGCGCTCAATGCCCGCGCAGAAAGGCGAGCTTGTTCAACTCCGAGTCGAGATGCCTCAAGACTAGGACGGTTTTGAGACGCCAGTTTGAGGGCGTCAGTGGCTGAGATTTGAGTTTGTGCTTGGCAAAATGCCGATGCCAGCAATACAGGAATGATGAGTGTTCTCTTCAATGGATGCTCCAATGCGTTTCAGGGCTGGAGCAGAGAACGAGCGGCTACGCCATAGACTCGACCTTGCGTCCAGCAGACGGCTGAACGAAAAGGAGAGCAGGAGGCCCGCGGGATAAGTGAACGAGGGGTGGTCCGGTCGCAGGAGCCCCGCACGAGAACGGAAAAGCCTGCCATGGGAAGCCGCTTCTCAAAGGTGGCGGTAGAACGAATGGGTTGGGCAGAATCGCGAGCTCAAAAGTGAGCTGTTGGCTTGGTGCCGGTGTTTCGAACATCGGCGGAGTCTCGCACTCTCGGATCTCGCAGCAGTCGTGACAATCTCCATGAGGCCCGGCAAACCCACCGACTTCCGAGCGATGTTCATCGATGACAAGACACTCGGTGCACACGACCCCAGAGTCGCGGACGTAGGTGGAACCGCAAACGTGGAACTGCATCAGCACGATGGCAAGCGCCAAAAACGCCCGCCAAATGATTCCCCATGGTGCAGACCAAAGCTTCACGACTGACCTAGTATGACGTGCTCAGGTCATCAAAAGGACCCTGGCTCTCGAAAAATGCAGGTTCGTCCCGATGAGAGACCGAATGGAGGGAATTGAGAGACCTGAGCCGCTGGTCTCTCAAAAGGTCTCTCTTAGCCCATGGATTTCCTGAGACGTTCTGAGACGCCCGTAGACTCAAATCAGAGGTTTTTCGACCTATTTTTCTTCAGTCCTAAGGAGTGAGTCGGGAGTTCGAATCTCTCCGGGGCCGCCATGATTCTGTGATTATTTGTTAGACTGGAAAAGTGAAGTTGCGCTACCTCCTTTTCGGGCTCTTCGCTCTGTTGCCATTTAGAAGTGAACTTGTGCAAGTTCACCACGAGGCGAGCCCGGATTGTGCTCTACAGTACATTAGCGAGAGCACTGTACCGGTCAATCACTTACTCCAGGTAGCAACCTGCATCAATCTGACATCTTGGGCACGAATCATTGGACATGATTTCGATCTGCAAGGCAGACTTTCGATCCTAGCCTACGAGACACCTCACGTGCCAATTCTGGAATGGCTCCAAAGTGTCCAACGAATCATTTATGGCTAGGACAACTCTTTTGGCAAAGTCGATATCCTAACTTAAACCTATGAACCCACGTCACCTGGTGCTGTTTGCGTTCATTGTCTTGGTTGCAGTCTTCTTGGCTTACCGAGGGACTATGGCAATACGAGACGATTCTCAAGGTCAGATTAATCCCAAACCCGAGTTTGTTGCATCTGAGCGAGACTTTATCCACGGAATGATCCCACACCATCAAGAGGCTGTCACGAGTTCCGAGGAGCTCCTTTCGGTCGTAGTCGATCCTGATGTCAGAACACTCGCATCAAACATCATTCGAGCACAGGAAGCAGAGATTACGGAGATGAAAACTTGGTACGCTCAGTGGTACGAAGCCGAATACCGCGACGATGGGAAATACAAGGCGATGATGCGACCACTACAGAACTTGAGTCCGAAGGATGCTGAAGCACGCTTCGTCGCAGACATGATTGGACACCACGAGCATGCGGTTCTCATGGCCCGAGAGCTGGCGACGTTTGCGGAGCGACCCGAGCTTCGCACCTTGGCCGCGAACATAATCCGAGATCAAGAAGCCGAGATCAGAACGTTGACCTCGTGGCTTCAGAGCAAGTACGGGCAGACACCGAATGCGGTAGATCACTCAATGCACTAGGATACATCTGACTCAGAACGCCAGAATCGGAATCTGTGCGCGGCTCCAATTTTGATGGCGGGAACTTTTTCCGGGTAAATTCTGTTCTGGTGAGTATGCGAAGCAAGGGAGCACTGATTCAAATTGTCGTTGCTCTGGTACTGGCTCTGGCCCAAGTGCCCTCCAGTGCGCTTGCTGGAATGTTCCTGAAGCATTCAGATTGCGACATGCCGTGCTGTCGAACGCAGGTCTCACCTATTGATTCAAGCGTCCAGAGCTGTCATATCGAAGCAACTCCTGGGCCGGAGCCGTGTGGCTCACATACGGCGTCAGCAAACGGGTCGTTCTCCGCAAAGAAAAGCTCCTGCGATTGCAGCATTTCGGCTCCGTCGGAAAATCGCGGTTCACCAGTTGCAATTGCTTCGACATCCTCGCAATCTTCTTTCCTGCCCTTCGCGGCGTTACTGCCGCCAGAACTGATTTCTCTCGCGCCTCAGCTTTCTTCACTGCGCCAGCCCGGCATACGTGGAACTGACTCAGGGCCACCTGCTCAAAGATCGCATTCCGTCTGGTTGGGGCGAGCCCCGCCTGTGTTACTTGCTTAGTCGAGCCCGCTGAACTTGATTTCAGCGTGGCTGTTCGTCGTTTGACGCAAGTCTCATCTCAGAAACACAGGAAAACCAATGATTACCATCATCGCCTTGTCGGCGGTGCTGCTCGGTCAGGCACAATCACTCAAGTGCCCGGTCATGGGCGGTGCTGTCGCATCAAATACAACATTCGTCGAGTATCAAGGAGCCCAGTTTGGCTTCTGCTGCCCCGGCTGCGAAGGCAACTTTGCGAAAGCCCCCGACAAGTTTATCGAGACCCAGAGGAAAGCTGGAAATACCATCGGATCGTTCTTCTTCGACCCCGTAACACGAAAGCGAATTGAACCGAACAAGGCTGTTTCAACAAAGGATCACAACGGCATTCGGTACTATTTCGCGTCGGCGGAGGCAGCTACCGCCTTCGCCAAGTCTCCTTCCCAATTCTCAGCCGTGCCCAAAAATGAGGCACTTTATTGCCCCGTGGGCAAGGAAGCCGTCTCAACATATGCAAAAGCAAGTGACTACGTCGATTTCGACGGGGTTCGTTGGTACATGTGCTGTGAAGGTTGTGGTGATCCGTTTGAAAAGAACCCTCGCAAGTATCTCACCGCAGCGGCACTCGCGTACGTGAAAGTGCCGTCCGTGCTGAAGCAAAGAGCTTCAACTCCTGAAGCCCCGAGTGCGGACACGGTTACCAAGGTGAAGTTCGAGAAATTCGAGGCCGAACTTCGGGTTCCTGAAGATGGCCTGTTTGCGGGTGAGGAGATTGATGTCGAATTTCGGGTCGTCGATACAACTTCCAAGGATCCCATCGAAGAGGGATTCAAAGGCGTTGGAGGCATCTCAGCCACCGCCGTCATGACGATGCCGAGTATGCAAGGCATGCCAGAGGCCAAGCCTAACGTTCATCGCGAAGGAGTGCCGGGCGATTACGGAATCGAGTTGTATTTCCCCCATGGCGGGGACTACAAGATTGACTTAGCCTTGGATATTCCGGGCGAAGGCAAGAAGACCATCAGCTTCTTAGTGGATGTCAAAGACGAGCGTCCTGCCAATGCAAGCAGGCCGCAACCCTACCGCCTTGACGTAGTCGACTGGCCCACGCATGCGATGGCGGGTCAGCCAACCAAGCTTCGCATGAGAGTGATCGATGTCAAAGCTGGCACTACTCAACGTGACTTCGATATCGCGCATGAAAAGCTGTTCCATCTTCTCATTGCCAGTCGTGACCTGAATTGGTTCATCCACGAACATCCTGAAATGACAGAAGACGGAACATGGGAGATTCCCATCACGTTTCCAGCCGGTGGCGACTACTGGGTTTACGGAGATGTCGCTCCAACCGGAAAAGGTTCCAGGGTGCTGATCGCCAAGGTGAGCGTTCATGGGGACAAACCCACTTGGGATACCAAACTAACCCTCACCCGAACTGCCCAAGATGGCGGACTTCGTGGCGAACTTGGCACGCTTGAGCCCATCGAAGTCGGCAAGAAAGCAATCGTTGAAGTGAAGCTCTTCGATGATAAGTCAGGTGCTCCCGCAACGGATACAGTCAAGTGGCTTGGTGCGGCTGGCCACATGATGATCTTTCATCAAGATGGGCAAACCGTGGTCCACAGTCATCCGGCCGAAGATTCGGAGAGCGAAGCACTCGTGAAACGAGGCGTGATGCGCTTCACTGGTCGATTTCCCAAACCCGGTCTATACAAGGTCTACGCCCAGTTTGACTGGCGCGGCTCAGTACGAACTCTCGGCTTTGCTATCGAGGTGAAGTAGTGGCGAACTGGGGCAGCGTGTTCTTACTGGTACTCGCAGGTGCAGCGTACATCTGGCTCATTCTACGACGACTTAACGTCGGCGGGGCTGGACGTCCAAACTGCGGCTGCGGGGCTAAACGATGCCGATCCAAAAAGGGCGCGGGTCAATGAAACGAATTGTTTCGAGTCTTTGCCTCGTGCTAGGGGTTGCCATTAGCGTGGCAACTCCAGAGGAGATGGAACGGTTGCATCGCGTTGCTGAACTGAAGCCGAGTTCCAAACTGCTCAAAGCTGAATGCATGACTTGCCATACGGATGTGCCTTTGCACAATCCATTTGGCAGAGATGTAAGAAGCGCAATCAAGTCGTCTGAACGAGCAGGAGTAGACGCCGAGATTTGGACTCGCTTAGCCAGTATCGATTCAGACCAGGATGGATGGTCGAATGGTGAGGAGGTTCGTTTGGACACGCTTCCAGGTGATCCAGGCGACCATCCGGCTGAGTCGCGTTCACGAAAGGAGACCCAAACCGATGCCCGTATCAGTGTCGGCTTGGATCAAGTTATTCCAAAGCACTCGCTTCATCCTGTTGTCATTCACTTCCCCATAGCACTCTTTCTCTTTGGAGTTGCGTTCGACTTGATCGGAGCACGGAAAAAAGACAGCGGGTTGCGAACGACCGGATGGTGGGGCCTGCTCCTGGGAACAATCAGCACGGCTGTTGCAATTCCTACGGGAGTGGCTGCCCTTCTGCGAAGCGGCTACCAGTGGACGGGCCCAGCACTTAGTCATGCACTCTTTGCAGCAACTGCAACGGCACTCATGATCTCAACAACCCTCTGGAGACGCAAGGGCGAAATCCAGAGCAAGACGTACTTCGCTCTCCTTTTAGTGGCCGCTCTCGCGGTCGCTCTGGTTGGTCACTTTGGAGGCCAATTGGTCTACGGAAATTAACACATGAAACACAAGATAAACGTTCAAGCCATTCTTGGCGGGCTAGTGCTCGCTTCGACTCTCGCAGCATCCGCTTACGCCTTCCAGCCATCTGGTCAAACTGAGGGTTGCTGCGGCTCATCACCGTCGTCCGGAAAGCCTCACGTTGCTCAGGAGTCAAAGGGAGTCCAAAAAGCGACGGTGCTCGTTCAGGACGGAAAGTACACCCCTTCAACCATTGAAGTTAAGAAAGGCAAGCCAGTTCAAATCACCTTCAAGGGCGGCAAGAAGATGGGTTGCGGTGCAACCATCGAGTTCAAATCACTAAAGCAAACAAAAACTGTTAAGGAAGGAAAGACAGTTGCTTTCTCATTTACCCCTTCATCGGCAGGCGAAGTTAAGTTTGCTTGTTCGATGGACATGATTCGCGGAAAAGTGGTCGTTAAGTAGACCTCACCTGCCGCACAAAAGGAAAACACAATGAAACTCTGGAACCAATTCAGCAAATCTCTCGCTCTCGTCGCCGTTATCGGTGCAATGGGCATGACCTCCATCGCATCTGCTCACGAAGCGGACTGCCCTTACTGCAAACTCAAGCTAGTACAAAACACGAAAGAGCTTGACAACGAAGTCGTCGTCAAAGTCGGCAACAAGCGAATCGAATACCGATGCCTGTACTGTGTGATCAAAGATCAGAAGCGGTACAAGGGTGATCTCGTCGTCTACTCGCCAAGTGAGAAAGTGGGGGCACCCGTCATTCTCAAGAGGACGGGTGGTAAATGGAGTGCGCCAGAAGGCGCAGTGTTTCTGAACACATTCAAGAAGCACAAGGACTGTGCGGCTCTTTCGAGGGCATTCACCAATAAGGCTGCGTTCGACTCTTACATTAAGAAGAACCCTTCCGAAGGAGCCAAGGCGCTCACTCTTGACCAATTCCTCGCGGAGGTGGCGAAGAACTAGCAATTGGAGGGCCACTTTTGGCCCTCTCTTCCAGGAGACTTATATGCGAAACACACTTCTACTTTTCGTCGCACTGACATCGGTCACGATGGCTGTCGCACAAGACCATGGCGGTCACCAGCCTACACGTTCAGGAACTCTACCGACCATGCCCTCAGATTTGCCCCGATGGATCAGTTCCCCCGGCGCGGATCATCTTTTCTACAAAGCTGCCCCATACAACTGGGCAATTGAACGCATTCCACCGTTCGCCCAAGACATGTACGGAACGGGAGTTGGCCACGCGATGGCGTACGAGGCTCTAGTTACAGGTCGGAAGGCACAGCTTGAGACGAAGGTGTTTGAAACGATTGACCGAGTCCTCCAGAAACCACCTCGAATACCAGTCGATGAAGCGGCTCTATCTCCGACATTTGTCAGAAAGTACGGGTACCTCGAAAAAGTCTTTGATTGGGCCCACATACTACACTTCCAAACCATCGATGTCTTGATGCATCCGGGTTGGAGCGATGCTCAGAAAGAGGCGGAAATCCAGCGTTTATGGAGCTTTTACTCGGCGCAACCCTATGCCATCACGGGGCTGCCCATGAACATGGAGTACCTTGACTCATTTCCATTCTCTGGTCGCTTTCGGAGTAACTATCCAAAGGTTAACGGACTGTTCTGGGGATACCACTGGCTCCAGACCGTAAACTACGACATGCTCTTTCGTGTCCCGGTGCAGGATCAAGCGGCTCAGTATAGCGTTCTAGGATCGCAGTATCGAACCACCGAACTCTACCGGATGCGGGACTTCATGCCGATGACGGCTGAAATGAGCCCACGGTTCTCAAAGCGTTTCCCCATGATCGCTAACGCATTCGATAACCTGCACATGCTTCACGACAACGTCAACGACATTTTGGCGGCAGAGGAACTGACCGAAAAGCAGAGACAAGAACAGGTGAAGATTGCGATATATCGTGTGCTCTCTTCAACGCACAAAGGACACGAACCGGGCTCGGGCGAAGATGTACCAGGTTCCCTACATGATCATCGACACCCAACCAGCACCCCAGGTATGGGGTTTATGAGGGGGATGGAAGACGATGTGATGTATATGTCGGGGATGGGATGGATGGACATGAGTGTTTGTGCACATTGTTCGATTCCTTTGCCCGATGGGCCGATGTGGGGGGCCACCGTCACTGCAGACGGGTGGACTATGCTCGTTCGATGCCTCATGTGTGCTCGTGACATGGCGGCAGAAACTCCTGGACGAGCAATCATTCGAGCCGCAACGGAGGATCCGTCACGAATCCTTGTTCTAATCTCAGACGAGGAAGGAATTCTAACAAGCAACATTCCGGGAGTTGTGTTCCTTGAGGAGTTCGGGGAGCATCCAGAATGCAGTGCATGGTCAAGAGCGTTTACATCAAAATCGGCCTTTGACCAGTTTGTCAGAGAAAATCCTGATCTCGCCCAATCGAAGCCGCTCACTTTAGATGCGTGGGCTCAAATCAACCGGGGCACGCCAGACACATACAGAAAGATTGACCGACCTAACCCATACCGTCCTGAGCCGACCACGGGAGGAAGCCGGTGAGACTCATATCCGTCATTGCGACAGGCCTCCTCGCGAGTGTCGTTTTAGCGGTTGACCATAACAACGTGGATTCAGGACGACCGCTGAGATTTGACGATGCTTACTCTATCGCTTACCGAGAAAGAGCCTTCGAAACAGGGTTCACACTTGATACCTTCAGACGGTCCAGCCCAAAGTACGGTCTAAAGACGGAGTACAAATACGGTTTTGCAAAAAGCCAAGACATTGGTATTGGCTTTGAACCTAGCTACTCGACAAGCAATCGTCGAGGTGACTTCGGAAACGTCGAGTTATCGTACTTCAACGGGTTACGTAGAGAGATAGATGATCAGCCTGCACTTGCATATCGACTCGATGTGGGCCTACCCACTGGCACAGGTTCAAAGGGAGTGGAAGTCCGCGCTCGCGGAATTCTCACCAAAACGGTTGGTCAGTACGACAAAATCCATCTCAACCTGGACGTGATGACCTCGACCGCTCGCATCATGGATGAGCGTCAGACAACAGCAGGAATCACTGTCGGGTACACCAAGCCCCTTGGCTATCCCACGCAGTTTGACCGCACGCTAGTAGCTCAGTTCTCCATGGAACAGTCTCGGGATCGTTCGCGCGACTGGGTTGGGAGCGTAGGCTTAGGGATCCGACAGCAAGTAGGAGTGAGGTCAGTTCTGGACTTTGGCATCGAGTCGGATGTCTTCGAAACCAAAGGGCGAGCGAAGTCTTCGGTGCGCTTCGCTATCGGCTATTCAGTAGGATTCTAGGATTCGGGAACTACTTGATACCCATAGGGGTATAAGATAGTGTAGGTTCATGAACGAAGAAAGCCGATCCCGCATTGACCGCAGGCTTGCCCGCATAGAAGGGCAAGTCCGCGGTTTGCGAAAACTCCTCTCCGAAGACGCTTATTGCTGCGACGTGATCGCTCAGGTCAGCGCAGTTTCTGCCGCTTTGAATCAAGTTTCAGCGGCAGTAGCTACCCAGCACATTCGCCACTGCATCGCGAACCGAGATAGCGTGCATGCCCATGCGACAGCGCGCACGATGTCAGAACAAGAGCTTTTCGAAGAGCTAGAAGACGTGTTGAAGCGTCTCGTGAAGACCTAATACCCCAAGGAGTATCAACCCAAATGAAACTAATCGTTGAAGGAATGACTTGCCAAAACTGCGTCCGCCACGTGCGCGAGGCACTCGAATCGATTCCAGGCGCAACTGATGTCAGTGTCAACCTGCAATCGGGCGAAGTCGAAGTTAGTGGAGTCCAAGTGCGGGCCGCAATTGAAGCAGTTGTCGAACAAGGCTATCAGGTAAGGCAGCAATGAATAACAGTCAACCGGCTCATATCCACGATCAAGAGCAAATCGTAGAAACAGCGATATCTATCAAGGGCATGACGTGTGCCTCCTGTGTTCGGCGCGTCGAAAACGCGCTGGTCAAGAAGGGAGGTGTCGAATCGGCGGTAGTCAATTTTGCGACTCACCATGCAACCGTTCGGCATGACATCGCTCTCGAAAAAACGCAGTTGCTGGACGCGGTGGAGGGGGCCGGGTACACGGCAAAGCTCGTCGAGAATGATCCTCACTCGGGACATTCCGCGTCCGAACACGCAGAACATCTACGAGTCGAGTCAGAGGGAGAACTTGCGAAGATGCGGGCCAACCTGTGGATTTCCGGCTTACTCACGGTTCCACTCGTCCTCGTTTCTATGTTCTGGCATCCCCGAGCAGAGTGGGCAAACTGGGGCCTTCTGCTTCTGGGGACGCCCGCCATCTTCTGGTGCGGTCGTCAGTTTTACGCTGTGGCAGCTAAGGCCCTTCGCCATGGAAATACGACCATGGACACATTAGTCGCGATGGGAACTGGCGCGGCCTGGATTTACTCGACTTACTCGCTCATTGCACACCGGGGCCATAGTCACATGCAGAGCGAGCACATCTATTATGAAACCGGAGCTGTGATTGTTCTGCTTGTATTGCTCGGCAGATATCTCGAAGCAAGAGCGAAGTCTCGCATGTCGGACTCAATCCGGAAGCTCATGGACCTCGCACCAAAGGAGGCAAGCGTTGTTAATCCAGATGGTTCGGAACAGAAGATGCCGCTCACGCAGGTGCTACAGGAAATGATTATACGAGTTCGACCAGGGGAACGCGTTCCGGTTGACGGAATCGTCATCGAGGGAGAATCGTTCGTAGATGAGTCAATGGTGACTGGTGAGCCGGTTCCCATTAGTAAGAAGACTGGAGACTCTGTCACCGGTGGAACGGTGAATGATCAAGGATCATTCTTGTTCAGAGCTACGCACGTTGGTTCTGAAACGATGCTCGCTCAGATTGCGTCGATGGTGCAGCGAGCTCAGGGCTCTCGGGCCCCACTACAGGGTCTCGCCGACAAAGTGTCGTCGGTGTTTGTGCCAACCGTTATTGGAATTGCTGTCCTAACTGTCCTTGTTTATGCAGTTTCGGGACGCGGAGTTGAACCGGGCGTCTTGGCTGCCGTGGCGGTTCTTGTTATCGCTTGCCCCTGCGCCCTTGGTTTGGCCACTCCGACCGCACTCATGGTCGGAACAGGAAGAGGTGCTGAACTGGGCATCCTTGTGAAGGACGGCGAGGCTCTCGAAAGGGCTGGCAGCATCAAAACGGTTTTGCTCGATAAGACGGGAACAATAACACAAGGCAAACCTCACCTCACCGACATTGTCATTTCCGGAACCTGGGGTGATCAAGAAGCTCTGGCCGTTGCAGCTGCGCTGGAGTCTCAAAGCGAACATCCGATTGCACGAGCGGTTGTGAAGAAAGCTAAAGACCTAGCCTTAGCCATCCCTCAGCTTGAAAACTTCGAAGCGATTCGTGGTAATGGAGTGAAAGGGACCCTGTCCGGGGAGATGGCAGTAATCGGCAAACTCTCATGGGTCGCAGAGTTGGCAACGATCCCTGAAGACGTTCGCCAGACCTTTGAAGAGCTTGAGTCTATGGGTAAGACTGTTTTTGTTCTTCAGACAGGCGTTAACTACGCTGTGCTCGCCGTTTCCGACGTGGTTGGAGATTATAGTGCTGAGGCTATTCGGCTGCTGAAACAAATTGGTGTGGAGCCAGTCATGGTGACTGGAGACAACCTCAGGGCCGCTGCTGCCGTTGCGAATCAAGTAGGAGTTGAGCGAGTGGAAGCTCAGGTGCTACCTCAAGATAAAGCCGAATTCGTCCGCAAATACCAAGTCGCAGGCCGCGTGGGCATGGTGGGAGACGGAATCAACGATGCGCCAGCCCTGGCCCAAGCTGACCTTGGTATAGCGATGGGCCACGGGACGGATGTTGCAATGGAGACCGCTGGAGTAACCCTTCTTCGATCAGATCTTCGCGGCGTCGCGCAGGCTATCCGCCTTGCACGCGCTACCCTTTCAACAATCAAGTGGAACCTGTTTTGGGCATTCGTCTACAACGTCGTTATGATCCCCCTGGCGGCCCTGGGCCTTCTCAGCCCAATGTTGGCAGCTGGTGCGATGGCGTTCAGCAGCGTTTCGGTCATCCTAAACTCATTGAGACTCCGCAGCTTTGATGGACGAACAGCATAGGTTGCCGTGTGCTCGCGGTTAAAACTGAGCTTTACCGATTTCGCTTATTGTGAATGGCTAGAGGGTCTCGCCCCAGGTCTCTCCAAGGTCTCTCCAACGCAGTGGAAAACGGCAGTCATTTAGGTTCAACGGCGGACAAGTGCCTAGCGTCATTGAACCTAGAAAATGTCAGTCCTAAGGAGGGCGTCGGGGGTTCGATTCCCTCCGGGGCCGCCATTTTGAACTTAGAGTTGTGCACAGATGACGCCCTCCGTACCAGAGAGGGCGTTACTCACTCAGCCGACGAACGAGCGATCCTCCATCGCGGCGAGCTGATTGATTGCGATGAGTTTGCGCTTCTCAGCAGGTGACAGATTTTGGTGCTCGCCAAAGTCCACGCCGACTTCCTTCATCACCTCGACCAAATCGTCGTGGTGTAGCCTGGATTGATACTCATCCCCCGAGCGAATACATACCGCCTTAGGGCCCTCAATTCCCGCTTCCTTGTAATACGCAACCCCAAGCTGAGCCGGGCGCTGGATCACGTGAAAGAGCTTGCCGAACGGCATCCAAAGCAACAGAATGATCACGGTGAAAGCATGCAGTAGCGAAATGAAGCTGAAGTGAGCTCCACCCATCAGCTTGTAACTCGCCGTGATCATCAAGCCCGTGATGGAAACCGCAAAAAGCAAAACGAGCGGAATCAAGTCGTTTTCAATGGACTGGACAGCATGGGCCCCGTGCTGGAAAGCGCGTCGATGCATTGCAAGGCCGATCCCCCCGAGGACCAGAAAAGCGCTGATGTTGAGGCCGTTAAAGAGGAGCCATCCAACGATGCTGTTCGGGTCGAATGCAAACTGAGGAATGCTCATGAATTCAACCTGATAGTTGTATCCATCCGGTGCAACACCAAATTGAATCCAACCCCAGCTCAAAGGAAAAGTAATGGCAAAGGCGATCAAGCAACCCCATGCCATGCCCATGTGGGCGAGCCACCGAGTTGTACTTCGCTTTCCGATGAACTTCTGGAGAACGATATTGTTGATCAGCAAACCGACAAGCTTGAATATGTTCCGAATGAGCTTCTTGGGCTCCACAAAGAGCTTCCACGAAGCGACAAAGTAACGCCAGGTCGCGGGTCTTTGAATCCACATCAAGTAACGGTAGGCAAATGCGAAGGCAGCAAAAATGGTTGCTGCCGTGTAAGCCGCCAGCGGCGAATCGAAGCGAGTGAGCTTGCCCGAACCGAAGTAAACGGCGGCGAGGAGACCGAGTGAAAAAATCAAGCCACCGATGATCGCGATGGGGAGTGGATTTTTGGGTGGACTCTTAGTCATGGCTTTTCCTCTTCAAGAACTGCATCAATCCAGCTAAGGCAAGCCATCATGTGCGGAAATCCCAACGTCGGCGCGGCGAGCAATGCAACATGGCGCAACTCGTCAACGGTTGCCCCAGCTTGAAGGGCCTTGTGAGCATGGCTCTTTGCACCTCCTTCGAGACGAGCACCGAAGGACATCGCGAGTTTCATGAGGCATCGGGTCTTTTCGTCGAGCGGTCCTGCGGTTGCAACTGCTTCTCCGTAGGTCTCGTAGGCCTTCCCGACCTCTGGAAAGTCTTCAAAGAACCGGACATATCGTTTTGGCAACCGTGCCATAGTCAAGAGTATGGAAGGCCAGGCGGGAACGCACTATGATATCGATCATGCTGACCAGTCTTCCGTCCTGTTGACTGGCGGAGCAAGCCGCCGGATGGGTTTCGATAAGGCTTCAATCTTGATTGAGAGCGAGCCGCTTGCCGTCCGGTTAGCACGAATGCTGCGGAAAGCCGGTTGGGAACCCACTATTCTGGGTCACACTCCCCTCGATGGCTATTGCTTCCATCCCGATAACGAAGTTGAGCGCGGGCCTCTCGCGGCCCTTCGCGCGTTCTGCCCTTCAAGCCATCTTGTCTTCGTTCTTTCCTGCGATGTACCCCTATTTGACGGAGCCGTCGCGATGGCTCTTAAATCCCGTCTAGGCGACAAAGAAGCTGCAATTCCCTCTATCAATGGTCGATTGCAACCTTTGTGCGGTGTTTATTGTCGCCATGCCTGGGAGAGGCTCTCCATTGTTGAATCGCCCAGAATCATGGATTGGGTGGAGGCTTTGGACGTGGAAATTGTCACCGAAGTAGAATTACTACGGCTCGGGGTTCAGCCCGACTGGTGCAGAGGAGTTAATACGCCGTCGGAGCTCAAGACTTTATTGGAGTCGGCCAAGTGGGCCGTCGAATAGAGGCTGGCCCGGTCAAGGACGGTGAGGCTTTTGTGGCCAGTTAGAATCGTTCCTGCTTTGTTCCACCGGGAGGTGATTCTGATGGCGCTTTCAACTGTGGTGACCCCGATTTCGGCCAGAGCCTTGCGAGTGAGGTGGATGGGAGTCGCCATGCCGTGATCGCGGGCGTTGATTTCATCGAGCCGCAATAAAGCAAGCGCCAAACGAGCTTCCACTTCGCCGGTGGCCATGGCCGCCATAAACCCGTATCCCCCCAACATACGCGGTACGGCCGCACTGGTCGCTTTTCGGAGCAGCTCTGGGTCATTAAAGGTGGCATCCCGCCAGGCATCACTGTCAACGATTAGGGCCTCAACATCGGTTAGAGCCAAGCAAGAGAACGGATGAGATACATTGCCGAGGGTCGCGAGCAAGCCGGTGCAATCGCCGGGGCCAAGAAGCTCAACTACCACTTGCTTTCCACAGTGCGCCTCTTGAGTGAGTCTGACCAAACCGGACACGAGAACACAGAAGAATCTTGCTGGAGCCCAACGACGCCAGAGGTAGGACCCTTCGTCAAATGTTCTCAACTCGCTGGCGGCTTGGAGGCGGTCCAGGCTTGCAGGATTACTGCCATGGCCCAGGCCGCAGCCATCCAGAATGGTTCGAATCGTATTAGCAGCTTGTCGCATAGGTCTGGCTCCTTCGGAGCAAGAATCTGAGCATGACCGAAGCCCAAATGCCGAGACCGAGCAATTCCACGAAACCGGTCCAGCCCATCGGGGCGAAGGCAGAGTGATTCAAGTCCGTGATGATTTCCAAACCGACCCGTGCCGCATTGCCCACGTTCAGCAGAACAAAGACGCTCCACAGGGCGGGAACCTTTCGCTCATCCAGCATCAGCATTTTCGTGACCAAGTGGTAGCCCACCGCCACGATCATTTGTGAAATGAATCCCACCGTCACCGCATGGCGGATCGCGCCGGTGTAGGCGTGCGAAAATGGAGCGCCTATCGTCTGCAAATGCAGGGGTTCCAAGATCAGAAGCGTGCCTGCAATGAGCAGCCAGGCAAATGCAGAGCGGATGAACTTTTGACTGGGATTGGCATGGCGCACGGGGTTAAAGACACCCAAAGAAAGGGTCATTGCCCCCGCCCCAAGAGCCAACAGAACGCCGCCGAACCGAAACCAAAAATCTGTGCCCGGCAAAAGTTCGGACTGAAAATACACGTTCCAACCCACCACGCGGGCGATCAGCCCACTCGACCAGAGTCCGAATGCGGCAAGGCCCCAACCTGCATCAGCGGCTCGGAAACCAAGACATCCGGGGAACTTGCTCGCCGCGACACCGAAGATCATCATCGCCACAAAGCCCAAAAATTGCAGTTCTCGAAGAGGCGTGAACCATTGGGCGACAAAGGCAATCGACGCCTCCCGGCTCGGCTGGTGACTTAGCGCAAATGCGATGGGCTCGGATATGGCGACCAGGAGCAAGCACCCCAACGAGGCGAACACAAACGCGGTCGGCCACGTGAGGGGTTCCGCCTTCCGGTATCGGTTAGCTCCGATGTTGTACAGGAACAACGCCACGGCAACGATCTGAAGGCTCGCGGAGACTAGCCCTAACCAGAGCCAGCGTGAGGCGTCTTGCTGGGTGAGAGGTTCAGCTGCGAATCGCAGCGTAATACCGGCTCCCATGCTGCCTAGAGCCCACCAGGCGATCTTGTGAAACGACGCGCTCTTCGCGAGCGTGGTTCCGTGCTGTTGCATGGCAAACCCCATGACAAAAAAGCCGACCCACCCAAAGAGCTGCGAGTTAGCGTGGGCTAAGACGTACGGGGTCCAGACGGAAGCCGTATAGCTTCGTTGCCGAGCGATACCCATCAAGGCAATCGCCCCGAGCAGACAACCCACCGTAAGTACGGTGATGATGCCGCTCACAAAGAAGGGGCGGTACACCTGGGTCTCCGCGCGATCTGTGCCCGACTTGGCGATGGGTATCGTCGAACGCATCGGAAGCAGAGTCAACGAAGGCCGCTCTTTGATCATGGACTTCATTATCGTGCGCTCAGTCGATCGCCGCCATGATGATTGTCATACCGGTAACGTCCACTAGATGGCTTAGCAGGGTTTTTCAGCCCCTTTTCGGGAATAGAACCACCAATTCAGTCCGATATTGATCACGTAGAATGCGGCAAGGCCTACGAAGAACGGGGCCGCATTGCGACCCGAACCGAGCACTGAGCCGAGAATCAGACTGAATGCGAACGGCCCATAGGCCGCAATCGCGGAAGTCCATCCGATGACGCCCCCCGCCTGGCGCGGCGGGAAAATCATAGGGATTTGCTTGAATGTGCTCGCATTGCCGATGCCGCTAAAGAAAAAGATGCCGAGCATCAGCCACAGGAAGCCGCTCCAACTGGCCATTGAGCCCGGATTCGCAAATGGCAGGATTGCAATACTGCACGCCAGCATTCCGATCCCGCTGACCATCGTCACCTTTGCCCCGCCAACTTTGTCTGCGACTGGCCCTGCGGCAGCGCGGACTCCTGCCCCAACCAGCGGCCCCAGAAATGCGAACGCCAGTGGATCCGGTGCGCCATCGAATCCGCCGTAAAGTTGCTTGATCATTAACGGAAAAGCAGCTGCTAGGCCACTGAACGACCCGAAGGTCATGATGTAGAGCGAGGTCATGACCCACGTGTGCTTTTCCTTGAAGATATCGAGTTGCTCCCTAAAGCTGGCCTGAACCGGCACGTCCCGAAGCCCAAACCAAGCGACCACAGCACCTAAGAGCACAAGAGGCACCCAAATCAGTGCCCCGTTCTGAAGATAGATGTTGCTGGTCGCCCCGGTTTTTGGATTGGTAAAAGTTTGCGAACTACCAACCAGGGCGATCCCGAGAATGGCGGGGATGAGGAACTGGGCAACACTCACGCCAAAATTGCCGATTCCCGCTTGAATCCCGAGTGCTGTACCCAGTTTGGATTTTGGGAAGAACAAGGATGTGCTCGGCATAAATGAGCTGAAGTTGCCCCCACCCAAACCCGCGAGAAACGCCAGAACCAAAAAGGTTGAGAGCGGAGTTTGAGGGTTCATGACTGCAAACCCCCAGCCCACACACGGGAGCGCCAAGAGCAACGTCGAGATACTTACCGTTTTCCGTGTGCCAAAAATCGGGATGAGAAAAGTGTGGACTATGCGCAAAGTTCCAGCCGCGAGGCCGGGCATGGCTGTCAGCCAGAACAGTTCTTGGGGCGTGAATTTGAATCCGATCCCGGAGAGCTTCACGACCAGTGCGCTCACCATGAACCAGGTGGAGAAGCTCAGAAGAAGGCAGAACGTAGTGATCCACAACGTCCGCCAGGCGATTGGCTTCGCGGTTGACTCCCAAAAGGCAGGGTCATTAGGCTGCCATTCTTGAACTTTCTGAGCGTCGGTTGGTGGTTTCATGAGTCGGACTCGTTGTCTTCTCTCATTGTCGATGATCCGCTCAGCGTGCGCTATGATGCATGTCATAGAATTTCAAATGGCTCAGGTCTCTTCGCCGGTGGGGCTCTGGGAAACGCGCAGGTCTATTCCGTCGCCGGAGCCTTCTTTGCCATCTTAAGGATCGTTGCGTGCATCCAAGCAAGGCAAACAACACTGATGAGGGCCAGGAGCAACCAGCACGACGTCCAGAGTCCGGTCAGTTTTAGCAGGTAGCCAAACAGAATCGGGCAAACGAAGCCGCCCAGTCCACCGATGACCCCAACGATTCCACCCACGACTCCAACGTCGTTCGGAAAATAGTCGGGGATGTGGCGATACACGGCGGCTTTCCCGATCCCCATCATGATTCCCGCCAAGAAAACGATAGTCGTAAACACCCACACGTTGGCCTGAAAGTAAACGTGAGTCACACCGCGGGCAAGTAGCTCGCGCTTCTTAACTTTTTGGCCCACCTGCACCACTGGCTCTTGCCAAGACTGACTTCTGGGGAGGATGATCGTGCCCTCAGAAAGGCTCGAACCCTTGCTCGACAGGGTCTGGGTCGAGCCACGGGCCGTCTTCAAAGCATACGACTGATCATCAATTTGAATCCGATCTTGACCGACCTGAGTCACGGTTCCGGCTCGATCCGCCAAAACTCCTTCCCCTGGGGACATGATGTCCATACGCGGCGCGACGACCAGCGTGAACAAAACCACGCAACTCGCCAGCACCCAGTACATCGTGGCTCGTGCCCCAAACTTATCGCTCATCCACCCTCCAAGGGCACGAACTAAGCCGCTCGGAAGGCTAAAGATGCTCGCCATCAGCCCTGCCATCGCGAGGCTCATTCCGTAGACGTTGAGATAGTAAGGTACAAGCCACTGAGCCAGGGCAACGAACGCCCCAAACACAAGAAAGTAGTACGCACCGAATCGCCAAACTCGAACCGACTTGAGAGGGGCAAGCATGGTGCGGATGGTCTTTTGGCCTGCTCCTTCCGTGACCCGATTCTTCGTAAAGAGCGCAAACAGGATCGTCATTCCAAAAAGGCATGCCGCATAGATCAGAGGCAAAGTTCGCCACCCTTCCAATTCGTTGCCCTCCTGAGTAAGTCTTTGCAGCGCGAGGGGAGCAAGCAGGGTGGTTAACGCCGAGCCCGCGTTTCCAACTCCAAAGATCCCGAGCGCAGTTCCTTGCTTTTCCTTGGGAAAAAACACGGAAGTGTAGGCGATGCCGACCGCGAAAGCCGCGCCGCTCATCCCAAAAATGAGCCCCGAGATCACGAGATGGGCGAACGTAGTTCCGAAGCTCACGGATGCAACTCCGGCGGTCGCAAGGAGCATCACGCCGATGTAGACCGGCTTGCCCCCAAAACGGTCCGTGAGTAGCCCGACCGGCAACCGCATGATCGACCCGGTGAGAATGGGGACACCCAGGAGCCAACCGAGCTGCTCTTTGGAGATCGGAAAGATCTGCTTATCGACCAAAAAAGCCCCCAGCACACCGTACATCGTCCAGACGGCAAAGCACACCGTGAAGGCGATGGTGTTGAGAATGAGCATGCGGTTGGCAATGGCTCGATCAGGCATGACTCTGTTATGGCCTGCACTCTCGGCGAGGTTTATGATGGATATCATGGTTCCACGGGGCGGCATACGGCACAATTCAGCCGTGACCCATGCGGACGTGCTGACCGATCGGTTTGGTCGATTCCATGACTACCTTCGGGTGTCGATCACGGATCGATGCAATTTTCGGTGCGTCTACTGCATGCCCGAAGAAGGCGTGGTCTGGCAACCGCGCGAAGAAATTTTGAGGTTTGAGGAGATTGAGCGTCTTGCTCGGTTCTTCGTGGAGCGTGGCGTGCGGAAGATCCGGCTTACCGGCGGCGAACCAACCCTGCGCAAGGGCTACATCAGTCTCGTTGAATCCCTTGCCGCCATCCCGGGTCTGAACCAGCTTGCATTGACAACGAACGGAACCCGCTTGGCCCAAGACGCAGTGGCGCTCAAGACGGCTGGGCTGGCAAGCGTCAATGTAAGTTTGGATACGCTGCGGCAGGATCGCTTCTTTGAGATCACACGGCGCAACGAGTTATCAAGGGTTCTCCACGGAATTGGGACGGCCCATGCGGCGGGGCTAGAGACGAAGATCAACGTGGTGGTTCTTCCCGGAGTGAATGAGGATGAAATAATCCACTTCGGCGAGTTTGCACGCGAGCACAATCTGACCGTCCGGTTTATTGAATTCATGCCTTTTCTCGATAACGGTTGGAACGCAGACCAGGTCGTCTCTTCCGCTGAGATTCGGGCCCGACTCTCCGAGCGATTTGACCTTAGACCCTTGGAATCTGGGGCGTCGGATGTTGCCCGGGAGTATGCAATCGATGGCTCCGAAGGCCGGGTTGCTTTTGTGTCAAGCGTCACCGAGAGCTTCTGTTCAGGCTGCAATCGCCTTCGCTTGACGGCAGACGGTCAGCTTAAATCTTGTCTCTTCCTACCACCGAGCGTCTCGTTACGGGACTTGATTCGAGGAGGAGCACCCGACTCAGAACTTGAGATAACTGTTCGAGAGTGCCTCGATGGCAAGTGGAGCGCCCATCCACCGATGCGAAACTGGGCTCAACGAGATAACTTAACCATGGTGCAAATAGGCGGATGAGAGACGTTTCCTTTAAGAACACAACCAAGCGAACGGCCCTCGCTCGCGCTGAACTCACGGCGAGCGCGGAGACGATTCGCCGCGTCCAGACCGGCGACACCCCCAAAGGCGATCCGGTTCCCGTCGCCAAGGTGGCGGCTATCCAGGCGACGAAGAAGACAACCGAGTGGATTCCTTACTGCCATAACATCCCGATTGAGCATGTGAGGGTGGACTTTGAATTCCTGACAGACCGCATCGCAGTCGAGGTCTTTGTTGTTTCTGTCGCCAAGACCGGGGTCGAGATGGAAGCCATGACTGCGGCGGCTGCCGCCGCGCTAACCCTCTACGATATGCTCAAAATGATCGACGACGACATGGAAATCGTCGGCGTTCGCCTCCTTTCAAAGACGGGCGGTAAGAGTGACCTTCCCAAGCGCAGTGACTGGAGCGCGCAAGTTCTGGTGATGTCAGATCGCGCGCATCGTGGTGAGTACGAAGATCGAAGCGGCCGAATACTTGAGCAGGCACTCAAGGGTCACGGCGCGGGCTCTGTCTCGGTCAAAGTCCTGCCCGACGAATCGGATTTGCTGGTCGATGAGGTTCGAGCTGCTGCTGAGAGAGGTATCTCATTGCTCGTGATCACAGGAGGCACTGGAGTTGGCCCGCGTGACATCACCCTTGAGACCCTAGCGCCCCTACTTGAAAAGCATCTCCCTGGTGTGGTCGCTGCCTTCCAATCCTACAGCCACTCACGGCTACCCACCGCCATGCTAGCTCGGCCCTTGGCTGGGATCATTGGAGAAACGGTTGTGCTGGCAATTCCGGGCAGTCCGGGAGCGTGCGAGGATGCCATGGTCTGCCTGATGCCGAGCCTGTTGCACGTTCATTCGATGCTCGCTGGGGAGGGCCATCCGTGATCACCGTCGATGAGGCGCTCTCCATTATTCGCGATCATCGCCCGAGTTTCCCAACGGAACGAATGGAACTGCGCAACGCGTTGGGGCGGGTGTTGGCCAAGGATGTTGTTTCGCCATTTGATATACCGCTCTTTGATAACTCTGCCATGGACGGCTTCGCCGTCGGGAGTCCGGAAGGGCCCTGGGAAATCGTTGGTGAGGTTGCCGCGGGGGCGACGGCTCCTGGGGGTATCCAGCCGTGTGAGGCCGTGCGCATCTTCACAGGAGCCCCCGTGCCAACCCGAACCTACGGCATCATCGCGCAAGAAGACGCTTCGGAACAAGACGGCTTGCTCGTGGGAGAAGTTCGAAAGGGCGGGCATGTGCGGCTTCAGGCTGAAGAAGCTCCGGTGGGGCATCTCGTCGCGCAGAAGGGAGCGACGTTGACACCACCCCATCTCGCCGCGTGCGCGAGTTGCGGACTTGCCACGGTTGAAGTCCGCGGTCTGCCCAATGTCACCATCCTCAGCACCGGGAATGAAGTCGTGCCGCCTGGCCAGTCACTCCAAGACGGTCAGATCTTCAATTCCAATGCGACCGCCCTGTCTTCAGCTTTGGCCCTCAGAGGCATCCGCGCACAAGTGCGACATGCTCCAGATTCCCAAGAAGAGCTGCGCGCTCAGATCCACGAGTCGATCCAAAGTTCCGAGCTCCTGATCACGACCGGCGGGGTTTCCGTCGGGGCTCATGACCTCGTTCGAGCGACCATGGAGGAGGCAGGTTTCCACTTGAAATTCCACGGGGTCGCCGTGAAACCGGGCAAGCCGATTGCCTTCGGAACGCGCGAAGATGGGAAAGCATGGTTTGGCCTCCCTGGCAATCCTCTCTCGACTTGGGTTGGTTATCTTGTTTTCGTCAGTGCCTGGCTGGGTGATGAGTTCCAATGTGAATCCAGGCAAATCGCGAAAACAATGGATAGGAAGCCGGGACGCGAAGAATTTCTCCCTGCGAAGCAACTACCCGGCGGTGAGATTACAATCCTAAACGTCATTGGCTCCCACGCGAACTTTGGCCTATTGGAGAGCGACGGACTTGTAAGGATCAACCCCAATGGGATCACGTTGGCCCAAGGCGAGAACATCGAGTTCTTGCCTTTCCCATGGAATCGAAACCGATGAAGACCGTCACTGTCCGCTATTTTGCCGTCCTGCGAGAGCGCCGTGGGCTTGCCGTTGAACAGAAAACGACCTCATGCGAGACCGTGGGCGAACTCGTCGAAACGCTCATCGCCGAGCACCGGCTCGGTCTTCCGCCCGCACTGATTCGAGTTGCAATTGACCATGAGTTTGTCGATCCAGCTGCCCCCCTACAAGATGGTAGAGAGCTCGTCCTGATTCCCCCGGTGGCAGGCGGATGAAGTTCTCACTCAGCAGTGCCCCGATTGCCGCTGAGCCAATAGCCCACGATGAAGCCGGCGGATTCGTCGTTTTTGAAGGCAAAGTACGGAATCACGCCGAGGGGCAGTCCGTCGTTGGGCTTGAATATGAAGCATTCCCCGAAATGTCAATTGCCCAAGGAGAGGTGCTTGTTCAAGAGGCCATAGAACGTTTTGGGCTTTTGGAAGCCAGAGTGATCCATCGCGTCGGGCAACTTGCCATCGGCGATACGGCGGTCGTCGTGCAAACGGCCTCAGCCCACCGGCGAGAGGCCTTTGAAGCCTGCGAGTGGATCATGGACCAGCTCAAGTGGCGGGTTCCCATTTGGAAGCGCGAAACCTACGCCAGCGGGGTCGCTGCGTGGGTTGTTCCCGGTGAAGCCGCTTCTAGCCCGGTGGACGATGAGATGTTTGCCCGGCAAATGCGACTTTCCGAAGTCGGACCCGAGGGTCAAGCTGCGCTTGCTGGGGCGAGGGTCTTACTGGTCGGGGTGGGGGGCCTTGCGGCCGGGAGCCTGCCTTCACTCGTTGGATCCGGCATCGGGACGCTGGGTCTGGTAGACGCCGACCTGGTTGAGCTCTCGAATCTTCATCGCCAAACCTTGTTTGCCGCCTCCGATATCGGGCGCATGAAGGTCGAGCGGGCGGCGGTATTCGCGCGTCGGCTTCGGCCCCAACTGTCGGTTCAGCTATTTCCAGTGCGCCTCGCTGAAGGTAATGCCGAACAGCTCATTTCCGGTTACGACTGGATCGTGGATGGGACCGATTCCCTCAGCACAAAGCTCCTGCTCGACCGCGTCTGCCAGAGGCTCGGCCGCCCCCTGGTCACCGCCAGTGTTCACCAATTTGAAGGTCAACTGATGACGGTTCGGCCCGGAGGACCGTGCCTTGCCGATCTCTTTCCCGAACCGCCTCCCGACCACTGTGTTGGAACCTGCGCCCAATCAGGGGTACTCGGCGTTGTGCCTTCGCTGATGGGGGTACTCCAAGCAAACGAAGTCATCAAAGGCATCCTTGGATTACCGGTCTTGGACGACAAATTGCTCTTGTTTGATTTCCGCACCTTAGAAGCAACCACGATCCGTCGCAAGCTCTCCAGTGAACTCAGTTCCGGGGGTAGCGTTTGGGACGTAGATGCAACCTCCATCAATCTTGAAAGCTTTGAGTTGGTGGATATTCGGGAGCCTAACGAAACTCCCGAGCTCACCCGGCCCCATCATAAAGTGCCTATGGCGGAATGCTACGAAGTCGAATGGCAACGACCTACCTTGTTCGTTTGCGCCTCCGGAAGGCGTAGTTACCGCCTAGTAGCCGACCTCAGGGCACGGGGTGTTCGCGACGTCTTCTCGCTCCAGGGAGGAGTCGAGAGCCTTGAACGTGATTGAGCCGTGGCTTTTTTTTGGAGTCTTCGCCGTGGCCCTTGGCTACAGTATGGTCGGCCATGGCGGAGCCTCGGGATACCTCGCGCTGCTTGCATTCACCGCGATTCCAAGCGCGGTCGGCGCCACAACAGCGCTCGTTCTCAACGTCTTTGTCGCAGGCATCACCTTGGTGGTATTTGGGCGAGCGAAGCATTTTGATTGGAATCTCGCGTGGCCGCTCTTGCTGGGTTCGGTTCCCTCTGCCTTCTTGGGGGGTCGCCTCAAGTTTGAGAACCGAACCCAAGACCTCGTTCTTGCGGTGGTGCTTCTTTATGCCGCTGGAGTGCTGATTTTAAGCGTTCCCGCGAAAGACGGCGAGAGCCAACCACCGGTTCGTCCTATCCTTGTGGGGTCGGGGGTTGGCATTGGTTTATTGAGCGGGCTTGTCGGGGTCGGCGGAGGGATTTTTTTGTCTCCATTGATGATTCTGAATCGGTGGGCGCAGCCGCACAAAGTGGCAGCCCTTTCGGCGGGTTTCATTTTTGCGAACTCGTTGGCCGGTCTCTCGGCTCGACCTTTTGATCTCCTGCGAGAAAGCCTGAGCCTCTGGCCGCTGATCACAGTTGGCATTCTTGGCGCAGTCGGTGGAAGCTTCCTTGGAGCCAATCGAGTATCAAGTCTTGCCCTTCGGCGAGCGTTGGGATTGGTTTTGCTACTTGCTGTGGCTAAGCTGTTCCAGAAGGGATTGGGGCTATGATGCCTGTCATAGCGGCATCCTCCCTAACGATACTAAACTTCAGATATGGCTAAGCCCCCTGTCTCAATCGAGAAGCTGATCGAAGATTTCGGTCCGCACCCCGCCTACACACCTCCAGGCGGTTGGGTGGGCAGGGATGATCCCGACAAGCTGGTGAAGACGCACTGTTGCTTCTGCGGCATGCAATGCGGGATCCAGTTAAAGGTCAAGAAAGACCAAGTGATCGGGTTCGAGCCTTGGGAGGAGTTCCCCTTTAATCGAGGAAAGTTGTGCCCTAAAGGGGTGAAGCGATACCTGCAAGGCGGCCACCCTGATCGACTTCTCAACCCGATGAAGAACGTGCCAGGACAAGGTTTCATCTCCATCTCTTGGGAAGAAGCCTTCAGCACTACCATCAAGGCCATCCAGGAAGTTCAAGCCAAATACGGTAAGGACTCCGTGGCGTTTCTCTCAGGTGTGTCTCTCACTAATGAAAAAAGCTACCTGATCGGGAAATTCGCTCGGCTTGGCTTGCAGACTGCTAACCTTGACTACAACGGTCGCCTGTGTATGGTGAGCGCAGGGGCGGGTAACAAAAAGGCGTTCGGGCTTGACCGAGCTTCAAACTACTGGGAGGACATCGTTCACGCCGAAGTGATTCTCCTTGCCGGAACGAACGTGGCCGAGTGTTCCCCCATCACGACCGATTACATCTGGCGGGCCCGAGATCGTGGCGCGAAACTCATCGTGATCGATCCCCGCGTCACGCCCATCGCCCGCACCTGCGATCTTCACCTTCCCGTCCTGCCGGGGACGGATTCGGCCCTCCTCCTTGGCATCCTCCGGGTCTTAATCGAAGAGGAACTGACCAACGAAGCGTTTATCGCGGAATACACTTCGGGCTGGGAGGAAACGAAAGCAGCGGCTCTTGCGCTTCCGCTGGAAGAGGCGAGCCGCATCAGCGGAATCAAGGTCGAAGACATCGTTCGAGCCGGAAAGATGTGGGGTGAAGCCAAGACCAGCTTCTTGATGCACGCACGCGGGATCGAGCACAGTTCCAAAGGCGTGGACAACGTGGTGAGCTGCATCAACCTCGTTCTCGCCACCGGACGGATTGGACGCAAAGGCTGCGGATACGGAACCATTACGGGCCAAGGCAACGGTCAAGGAGGGCGCGAACACGGCCACAAATGCGACCAGCTCCCTGGGAACCGGGATATCTCAAACCCGGCTCACCGCGAGTACATCTGCTCGGTATGGGGTTGCACCGACGAAGAACTCCCGGGCAAGGGCCACACCGCACCCGAGATCATGGAAATGATCCACGCCGGTGAGATCAAAGCCCTCATCTCTATTTGCTTCAACCCGCTCGTGTCGCTTCCGGACTCCAACTTCACCCGCGAGGCTCTCAACAAACTGGAGCACTACACGGCCATCGACTTCTTCTTGAATGAAACAGCCCACCATGCCGACATCGTGATGGCGGGATCGCTTCACGAAGAAGAGGATGGAACCAGCACCAGCGCCGAAGGGCGGGTGATCCGAATCAAAAAGGCGGTCAACCCTCCTGGAAACGCCAAGGCCGATACGGAAATCATCCTGGAACTCGCGCGGCGGCTTGGACGGGGCAAGTTCTTTGACCACTTCAAGACGTCGGAGGACATCTTCAACGAACTGCGAGTGGCGAGCAAAGGCGGAACCGCCGATTACTACGGAATTACCTACGAGCGAATCGAAAATGAGCTCGGCGTCTTTTGGCCCTGCCCCGAAATTGGCCACCCAGGCACCCCGCGCCTGTGGGAGGACTTGAAGTTTAAGACCCCCGACGGCAAAGCCCACTTCAATGCTGTGAAGTACCGTCCGCCACTGGAAGAACCGGATGATGAGTATCCGGTGGTTTTGACCACCGGGCGCGTTGTGTCCCACTATTTGAGCGGAACACAAACTCGCCGGATTGGAGGATTGGTTGATCTCTGTTCCGATCCCTATGTGGAGATCCACCCGACGTTGGCCGAACAATATGGCATTGCCGATAAGGACTGGATGCGCGTCACGAGTCGGCGCGGTGAAGTCGTCCTTCAGGCGAAAGTGGTCACCACGATTCGCCCGGACACCGTTTTCATCCCGTACCACTGGCCCGGGCGTAAGGCGGCAAACAATCTCACCATCCGCTCCTACGATCCCGTCAGTGGTATCCCTGAATACAAACGGGCCTGTGTGAAGATCGAGAAGTCTGAGCCGCCGCAATGAAACGGGCCTTTGCGCTGGAGCCATTCTCTCGGGACCATAATGACGGTCTGCACCTCGCTCGGGCGCTAAGAGAGGAGCGCCCGGACGCTCCCGCATTGGCTCGTGCGGCTTGGGAGCGGGAGCTTTCCGACCACTTTGCCGAAGAAGAGCGGCTCCTCGGCCCGCTCGCCGGTGGTGATTCAGCCCGCTTATATGAAGAACACCGGCAGATTGAGCAACTCATCAGCGAGTTGCCGACTTCGTGCGTAGCGCTTGGGCAAGCTCTTGAAGATCACATTCGCTGGGAAGAACGGGTGCTGTTTCCCGCGATTGAATCCCGCATGACCCCCGATCAGGAGGCCACCTTGGCTCAAGAAGCTCTCAAGATGGAGCATCGCCGGTGGGAAACCTGCCCAAGCCGGGCCGAAATCGTGCAACGCCGACTTGATCGCCTTCATCCCGGGGCCTAACCACTACTGCATCTTCATCAGCCGCTTTACCCCGGCGAGCATCCAGATGTTAATGCCCAGAAGCAAGAAGCTGAACGCCGAAGCTTGTATCACCATGCCGGTCTTTCCGGCCAAGATGTTTTCAAGCACCATTACAAAGAGCCACAGCTGAATGAGAAACAAGATCAATGCAAACAGCAAGAATCCGACGAAGACGACTGCCTTTTGGCGGCGGCGATGGAATTGCGGCGTGTTCACTAGTGGTCACCTTTGATTGCACCAGTCGCCCAGATTTCGCTACCGCGAACTTCGATCTTAACTTGGGGAAGGGGGTGCGGCGGCGGACCTTGAACCACGCTACCGTCTTCCAAGGAAAATGCACCGTTGTGGCATGGGCAGTAGAGGAGCTCGCGCTCATTCTTGACTTCGTACTCCACGGGGCAAGAAAGGTGAGTGCAGCGCCGTTTGAAGGCAACATACTCGCCGTCCTGCTTCCTGACGAGGATGCACAGATCACCTGGTCGTGGGTAGCTGAAAGCCAGGGCGGAACCGGGCTTCAAATCTTCAGTCGAGCATATCTTTGCGGCCTCAAACTTGATTTCTTCCCTCGGAATTTGGGCGTAAGCCGCCAGTGCTGCCGTGCCAACCGCTACACCACCACTCGCTAACGTGAGAAATTTGAAGAACTCACGGCGGGTCACAAAGTGGTCGTCTTCCCAGTCAATTGGAAAATCTTCTTTCAGCTTGTCGTTCATGTTGGATTAGCGCTCCACTTGTCGCACGGCGGTCAAGAGGTCAGATCGGCGAACCACGGCATCGGGTCTAACCGTGAGCTGTTTTGTTCCTTGGGGCATCATCAGGTGAACCTTGGTAGTGATCGTCTTGTTGCCAAATATGAACTCGTTGATCGGAGTTCCCGAGCGTTCGGCGGCGAGTTCTTCAGGCGTCCCATAAAACAGAGCGCCAGAGGGGCACACGGTTGCACACATGGGTTTGAGGCCTATGGAAGTGCGGTCGTAGCACATGTCGCACTTCATCATCTGATCCACCTCAACGTCGTACTTGGGCACTCCGAATGGGCAAGCGAAGAGGCAGTTCGTGCACCCGATACAGCGCGGCTTGAGCGAGCTTTGAACCACTCCGTCGGGCGTCTTTTTGATGGCATCCGCCGGGCAAACCATCGCGCAGGCGGGCTCATCGCAATGCATGCAGATGATCGGCGTTGTCTGCACGGTATCGGCGCGCTGTACTTGCTCCAAGTGAATCATCGAGACGCCCGGGTGCGTGTCGCACTCGGCACACGCCTGAACGCAGGCGTTGCAACCGATGCACCGGCTTGGGTCTATGTAGAACTGCCGCTCACTCACAACGAGTATGGTTGCACGCCGAACAAACGCCCACCATGATATCCATCATAAATCCGGTGGCGCGCTCTTCGGATCATTCCACATATGACCGAAATCATAGGAATCCAAGAAGCAATCAGCAAAGATTGATTCATGCCGATCCCATTGGACAACTTCGACAGTCGCGACATTCAGATCAAGCCAGTGCTGGAGTTTCGAGCCCGTTATGAGCGGCGGATCGACGCGGACTTTCAACCCGACAGGGGCGATAATCGGAGCAACTTGTTGCTCCGTGGGCGAGTTGGCTTGCAGTTGAGCAAGGATGGGCTCACCGGCAGAATCGTGTACCAACACGCGAGCTCACTCACCTGGCTCCCCGCCGGCAACGGTATTGCGATCCGAAGCGATCTCCTTGAAGCCAACGTCAGCTTCAAGAATGGAGCGACCACCTACACACTAGGGCGGCAACGTTTCGGGTTGGGCAATCGAAGGCTCATCGGCGAACTCGATTGGAACAATATCGCCAACGCGTTCGAAGGCCTAAAAGTTGAGGACCGGACTTGGACCTTCTTCCTGATGCGTGCCGGCGTGTTGCCAACTCCCTCGAAGAACTTAGTGTTGTCGGGAATCACCTTCAAGAGGGCGTCCAACACAACGGCATTCATCATCAAAGTTGATGATGCGAAGGGGGTAGCTCAGACTCGGTATACGCTTTCGAATGAGGGAACGTTGAAGCCGAATGCGAAATCGACCTTAAGCTATCAAATCGGCTTCCAGGCGGGTCATCAGGACGGGAAAAGCGTACAGGCTTGGGCAGCGAATGGAAGGTACGGAATGGATATCGCGCCAAAGGTGGAGGCGTACGGCGATGTCAACATCGCCAGCGGCGGCAGCAGCAACCGGGTCAACTCCACTTTTGATCAGCTTTATCCCACCGGGCATGATCGGCTCGGATTGATGGACACGACCGGATGGAAGAACATTATCTCTGCGACCGCGGGACTGAAGTTCAAACCAAGTGCCAATTCGTCGCTCCGGCTCAGTTACACGTGGTTGCAGCTTTACGACAAGCGTGACGCTTGGTACGGAGTAGGCGGAGCGATTAATGCCTTCGGCGCAACGCTCTATAGGGACCCAACGGGGAACGCCGGTCGCGATATTGGGCAGGAAATCAGTCTAGACTACTCGTCGACGTTGGCCAATGGCTTCACCATGAGTACTGGCGCTGGAGTCTTTCTTCCAGGCCGATTTGTGAAGTCCATCGGCGGAGGCAGATCGGGAAATCAGACCTTTGGCTACTTCATGCTCGGTTGGAAATTCTGAACCTACCGGACGGCCTGAAGCAGTTTGTCCAGGTCTTTCACAAGAATGTGGCGCGCTTGGGTTTCAATCCACTCTTGCTTCTGCCAGCGGCTCATGATACGGATCGTGGACTCCACGGTCGTACCAGCGAGCTCAGCGATTTCTTGCCTCGTGAGAGGAACGTCCAACAAAAGCCCGTCGGGGAGCTCACGCCCAAACGACCGCGTGAGTACGAGAAGCACCGCCGCCACGCGTTGCTCAACTGTCCCTACGGAGAGGTGGGCGATGAGGTCGAATGACTGTCTTAGCCGGTGCGTAGTGCGCTTGAAAACCTGTTCTTTCAAAACGACGTTCTTCTCATAGACCGGCAAAAAGCCTGACTTCGGCACTTTGAGATACCAGGTTCCGGTGATCGCTTTGGCTGACTGAGGACACCCTGTGCCATCGATGGCCCCTAACAAACCGAACACGTGCCCTGGCCCCATGATTTCGGTCGTTATCTCCTGATGGCTTGGCCCCACAGTAGTCATCTTAATGAAACCAGTACCAACTACGCCAAAAAAAGAGACACTGCTACCGCTAAGCCAAATCGTCTCGCCCTTCTCGGCATGTGCCATCCGAGAATTCACCACAAGCTCCCCGACTTGTTCATCCGTCAAGCCGCCGAGCAACGTGCTGCTCAAGAAGACCTCCCGGCGCGACGGTGCCTCTGCTTGCTCAGACATCCTCCTAGAATAGCATGGTCTTCCCGCTCCCGTTGGCCTTTCCTTGTGCCCGTAAGCCGCCAGAAGGCGTCTGCGGCCTGGAGCCCGGCCCTTCATTTTTCGATCTTGACTATGCCAATTTTTCTTCACCGTCGCAGTTTCGCGGCCACGGTCCCCAGTTGAGAGACCGAATGAGGGAATTGAGAGACCTGAGCCCTTGGTCTCTCTAAAGGTCTCTCTTAGCCACTGGATTTCCTGAGACGTCCTGAGACGCCCGTAGACTCAAATCAGAGGTTTTTCGACCTATTTTTCTTCAGTCCTAAGGAGGGCGTCGGGGGTTCGATTCCCTCCGGGGCCGCCAACGCGTTCGGTGTCCATACCGGAGACATGGGTAACACAATGTTCCGGAGACATCGGTTACACCCGTGTCTCCAGGAGCGGAGATCGCGGATCCTCCTGACTGGTCAGTGCAGCTGGAAACCGGGCAGCGCGAAGAGCACGGTGGCGGCTTCGGCGGCGACGGAATTGAAGTTCCGATCTGTCAACGCACCCTGCGCGGCGCGAACCGCGCTCGCTATGATGATTTGTTCCTGAGCCGGCGTGGCCTGGGCACCGAAAACTTTGATCAACTCTTTCCCCAGCTCTTCCGGAGTCGTGGCTCGGAAAAACTCTCGCGCGGTGAACGGCGGGGCTTGGCGTCGATTCCGGGTCATCGATTGCTGCTCACCAAGGAAGAGTAATCGCGCCCAGGCGATGCGCTTGGTGACGGTCGCCGCCGAAATCCACTGCTGGCCGGAGGGCCACCCGTTCACGTCGGGCGGCTGGAGAAGCTCCATGCCCATATCCCGCGTCGCCACCTTGAGCAGACTGCCGAAGGCGAGAGGCCGAGCGGCGTCCGCGCGCTCGAGGCGCTGCACTCCGATGGCCCGCGCCGTGCTCACACAGAAGTCCACGGGGCTCTTGATGCGGGTTCCCACGGCTCGCTCGCTGTAGAACTCCTCGGAAGTCATCACCGCGCGGAGCAGCGCTTTGATCTGGAGGCGCGATTGAGTAAAGGTCTGCGTGATCCGGTCGAGGGTGTCATCATCTGGGTTAGGGTAAGCGAAATACTCCCAGATTTTCTTGGCAATGTACCGGGCTGTTCCGGGCTTCGCGCACAGGATATCGAGAACATCCTCTCCGTTAAAATTCCCCGAGCTTCCGAGAATTTCTTTTTTGCCTGTATCGTGCAAACTTTCGTTGAAAACAAACTCGATGTTGCGCCCGCCTCTCCGACGAGATTGTTGGAATTGCCAACCCGTAAACGCCCGTGCTACCTCACGAATATCATCTTCTGAGTACCCGTTATCGACGCCAAGGGTGAATAATTCCATCACCTCACGGGCGAAGTTCTCGTTGGGCGTATTCTTCGTATTCTCCTGAAGATCCAACCAGATAATCATGGCAGGATCCTTACTGACGGCTCCGAGCAGCGTTCGGAAAGGAGCCAGGCTGTTTTCGTACAGCGTATCCATGTGCGCCAGCATGGCTTGTGCGATTCGAACCTTGGAGCTGGCGGTTGCGAAGTGGTCGTGCCAGAACAGCAACATGCGATGCTGGAGGGGTCGCTTTGTGATGATGAGCCGGCGATACCAGTGCCCTTGCAACTGAGACATGCGTTGCAATCCCGGATTGCCGGCATCGAAGAAGGATTCGGCAATCTTGACATCGACTTCCGGGCGGTCATCGTCGATGAGCTTGTTGACTGCTTCGCGCCATGTCCCGGCACCGTAATAGGCTAAATCTTCGGGACTAGCCCCAAGTCCAAACCGATTGAGCAGATGGACAATCCTTTCTTGATCCCCGAGACCCATGCAAGGAATTGACGATAGTGCGGCCCTGATGTTCACCCAAAAGCATTTTCATCTTGCTTGACTCAGTCAGCCCAAACCAACGCCTGCGGCATGGCTGACTGCTACAATTTCGGTCAAGATGTCGGATTCCACCCCACAAGAAACCGTATGCCTGGCCAGCATCATGGTTGATGTGAAGGGCGACTTCGCGAACCCAGCGGAATTGAGCCTGCGGCGCAAGATCGAGAAAGCAATCGGCTCACTCGGGCTCGGGCCGTGCGTGGGGAGCGGTTCGGGGATGGGGATGATGGACATGGACTTCCTAATCGACGACTTCGATCAGATCCGAGCCCGCGAGGCGATTGAGCAGGCAATGAGCCAGAGTTTTCCTGACGTGAAGTACACGTTGGACTTCACAGTAGCGGAGGGTAGGCGAGAAGAATTCCTCCCGGAGAAATCGGGCTGCGGCGGAGCTGCGGCCGTGGCTCTGTTGCTTCTCGGAGTAGGTGTTGGCACGGGCCCCTTCCTCGCTCATATTCATTAGAAGCGAGTGCTCCATCCTGCTTCCGTCGAGATCTGCGGCTCCAGCGGCAGGTCAGGATCGACCGGAACCGGCACAAACACCTTGGCCATCAAACCGCAGGTAGTCTTTGCCGCATGCCGAAGTTCCTCGTCACGATCCATCGACCGAACGATTACGATCCATCCGTCGAAACGCCGGTGCAGGGTCGGGCGATTGATGCGGTCAACGATGCGATGGTGGAGGCGGGGATTCGGGTTTTTGTGGGGGGATTGCGCTCGGTTGCGGAGTCCGTTGCGATCCATCGCACCGAGGCTGGCACCCTGGAGACTCGGCCCGGCCCGTATCTGGACTGTGGCGAGCACGTCGGAGGTCTCTGGGTGCTCGAGGCGGCAACGATCGAAGAAGCCACAAGCTGGGGCCGTCGTGCGGCTGAGGCATGCCGCGCCTCTGTGGAAGTTCGGCAGTTTCACTGAGATCCGAGGCCATGAAATCCGAAATTGAGCTCCCGTACTCCGCTGACTTGCCCGCTGCACTCCTCAAATTTTCCGAGACACGGGGCTTTCAGTGCGAAGAGCACCCCTTGGCCTCCCGTCCTCAGGATCGCCATTGGCACCTGCGCAAGCCCAATCAACCCGGCACGATCGAGATCACGTGGCAGCCGATCGAAGAACGAACCCTCGTGATGGTGCGAGCGAATCGAAGAGGGAAGTGGACGGACGAGGAAATACGTTCCCTCTCTGATGCTTTGAAGGTCGTAGAGTAAGCCACCCAATCTTATGGGTTAGGGTTCGGTTAAGTGGTTCTAAGCTAAAGGCATGCTCGCCCTCTTGCTTGGATCCAGCCCTAGCGATTTCCGCGTCCTCCCCCATCTCCTTGCCCCGCACCGCGATTCGATGATCGTGAACTGGCACACGGAAGAAGGCGAAAGAGGGGAACTCACTCTCATC
Organism: Methyloversatilis discipulorum; assembly: GCA_943371575.1. Classification (GTDB taxonomy): domain Bacteria; phylum Armatimonadota; class Fimbriimonadia; order Fimbriimonadales; family Fimbriimonadaceae; genus UphvI-Ar2. The sequence goes on from CALRVI020000001.1 coordinate 1,035,552, forward strand.
GGCCCGGGCGGAACGAAGGTGTTTGTGAGCCAACCCAGGCTGATGCCGATCCTGGGCTACAGCGAACTCGAGGAGAAGGAGCGTGGCAGCTTCCCGGACATGTTCCAGAATCGGAACTTCAAGCACCAGGTCAAGCTCAGCGGGCTCCAGCCGAACACGATTTACCGGTACGCCGTGAGGCAGGGCGGTTCGCAGCACCGGGGCGAGTTCCGAACTCCGCCAACCCCTAAGGGCGAACGGCCGATCCGTCTCACGGTTTTCGCGGACTCCGAAACCGATCCCGAGGGCCGAACCACATTCCGCGACTGGTCGATCGGCACGCAGGATCCAGCCAGCACCGGACGACCAGCAGCGCAGACGAAGTACCTCGTCACCGAAACCCAGGGGTTCATTGAGAACCTCAAAATGATCCGCAGTCGCAAGCCGGATCTCATGCTTCTTGCCGGAGACATCGTGCAGGGTGGCGGTTATCAACGAGCCTGGGATGAGTTCTTCTTCCACATGGCAGGGAAGTTCGATGACCCGATTTCATCAATCCCGCTGATCCCGGCCATCGGGAATTGGGAGAACTTCGGCGCGAGGGTCGGAGGCTACGAGCCTTGGGCGATTGCGAACGCACGGCGGAAGTACTCCGCGTACTTCGATGCTCCGAGCAATGGATCACGCGATCATCAGAACTTCTATCACCGGATCGATTTCGGCCCGATCACAGTCGTCACGCTCGATAGCAGCAACGGTCTGCCAGACAACACCGACAACGATACGAACAAGAACATTGATGCCGCGAAGTATCCGGGACGCGATCTCGTCGATTGCGCTCCTGGATCGCGACAATGGGAGTGGTGCCTGCGTGAGCTAGCATCGGCGCGGAAAGCCGGACAGGTGATCTTTGTCCAATTCCATCACATCCCTTACTCGGGAGGGGGCCACAGCTTGCCGACTTCTCTCGCCGATTCCAGCGGGCAGAGCGGACTGACGATGCGCGCCTACACTCCGTGGTTCCAGAAGTACGGAGTCGCCGCCGTGTTCTGCGGTCACAACGAGAGCTTTGAATGGTCGGCAGTCGGGGACGTGCAGTTTTTTGATGCCGGAGTCGCGGGAGATGGGCTCGGGTCGCCGGTCGATGACCGCGACCCGCGGCGATTCAATCCGTGGCGGAAGTGGGTGGCGCATTTTGACGAAAAGGAACTCTGGAACGGCCCTCAGCTCGTCCGAGGAGGCAAACACTACGGGCACCTCGAGGTCGATGTGGAGAAGCGAGGCTCCGCCTGGATGGTCACCTATACCCCCGTGCACTCGTTCCCGGTGACCAACGAAAGAGGGGAAGTGATCCGGTTCGAGCGTCGCGTAGCTGGAAAGCTGTGGAGCCATTACCCTGGTGCCGTTGAAGCCCCCTTGGTTGAGGGAGGCGCTGCGAGGAGGCCTTAGTCTCCACCCCAGGCTTCCAGGAGAACGAGCCCGTCGAAGTCGATGTGAGTGCCGTAGTACTCGTTGTGGATGTTTTCGACAATGAAGCTCCAGCGCTCCGGGCCGTCGCACTCGATGGCGTCTTCGTTGATCCAGATGTGGGGATTCTTCACCGCGTCGATAAACTCGGGTGACTCGGCGTAGTGTTCTCGGAAGGCCTCTTCGGCATGCGCCAGAACCGCCTCCAGATTTCCGAGAACCAGGTGAACCAAATGGAGTTCCGCCTCATTCGGATCCCGGGCGAGTTCCCTCGGAATCGGCTCGGTCTGGAGGAAGAGCTCGATGGGTTTCCCGCAGAATTGAAAGGGAGCGGGTATCGGGCCCCGGCGGCCTTCTGACACAGGCGCGAGGGAAGCGACGAGGCGTTCGATTTCTTGAGGGCTCACGTGTCAATACTAACAAGTGTGAGCAAGCATTTCAAGAAGCGACGCGCCGACGCACGTTTTCGTGAGCATCGCTCCAGCCGCGGGCCACACGTCCTTCCATCGCGGTTCTCCTGACTCTGGGTACCCTGAAGGCATGCCACGTCCTTTTCTAACCGCTGAATGGCGTGACTTGGCCCTGGCTAATTTCGAAGTGGATCCTGCCTGCCTTGCGGATCGAGTGCCGGATGGAGTTGAACTGGATTTTCACGACGGGCAGTGCTTCGTCTCTCTCGTCGCCTTCAAGTTTGTCAACACTCGGGTTCGTGGCCTGGCGATTCCTGGTCATACCGACTTCCTTGAAGTCAATCTGAGATTCTATGTCCGGCGGGGTGAGAAAAGGGGCGTTGTCTTTTTGAAGGAGATCGTTCCGAAGCCAGCAATCGCGTGGGTGGCCCGAACCTTCTATGGAGAGCCTTACGAGACCTGGAAGTGTGAGGCAGAGAACACCGACTACAGATGGGGCAGGGCGGGGCAGATGCACCGGTTCGCCGTGACTCCCGAGCCATCCGGAACTCTGCCCGAGCCAGGATCACACGGCGAGTTCATCACCGAGCACTACTGGGGATATACGAAGCGCGGGGCTCGGAGAACCGACGAGTATCGCGTCACTCACCCCCAGTGGGAACACTTCCCGGTGAACAACTGGACGATTGAAGTGGATTTCGGTGCGGTCTATGGTCAGGACTGGGCCCATCTCTCGAGCCAGCGGCCTGCATCGGTGCTCTTCGCCCAAGGATCAGAAATCGAGGTCTATCCTGGCAAGAGGCTCTTGCTTTGAGGCAGGCTCCCGGCCAGCAACCATGGCAAGGAGCCGGCTCCGGGTCTTAGTCCCCCCGAACCGCCGCTTCAATCGCGGCGACGTCGATTTTTCGCATCGTCATCATAGCGGAGAACGCTCGCCCCGCCTCCGCCTGGTCGGGGTGACTGAGAGCCTCGGACAGAACTTTTGGGGTGATTTGCCAGGAGACTCCCCACTGATCTTTGCACCAGCCGCACTCACTCTCCGCGCCTCCGTTGGAGACGATGGCGTTCCAGTAGCGGTCAGTTTCCTCCTGATCCTCCGTCGCGATTTGGAACGAAAAAGCTTCGCTGTGCTTGAAGTAGGAACCCCCGTTGATTCCCATGCAGACCACCCCGCAGACAGTGAAATGGACCACGAGGACATCGCCCTGCTGCCCGCTCGGGTAGTCGCCGGGAGCGCGGATGACTTCGCGAACTTCAGAATCGGGGAAGGTGGCCGCGTAGAACCGGGCCGCGTCTTCAGCGCCCTTGTCAAACATCAGGCAGATTGTGTTTTTTTGGATTGTGCTCATGGGTGTTATTCGGCAGGGTAGTGAGACTCTTGGTCGTCCCAGCAAGTCTGGAGGTAGTCGATTTGTCCGGCGTGCTCAGCCAGATGCCAACCTAGGAAGTGCATCCACTCGGACACCGGACTTGGGCCGTCGGGCGACATCGCTACTGATTCAAAAAGCTCGGGGGTCATCGCATCGAGGGCCGATTGGAAAGCATCGACGGATTCATCGAGTTGGCGCAGGGCGTCGTCCCGCGAGTCAATGAGGAACGTGAAGTCCCGAACAGCTTCCGTGATATCCCCCGTCAGGACACGAGTCACTTCTTGGTTCGCGTGGACGCAGTGAGAGAGAATCTGCATCGGCGTCTTGGCCCCGGGAGCCGGTGACCAATTCAGACGTTCGTCTGGGACGGCCTCGAAGGTCGCCAGCATGCGGGCTTGAGCGTAAAGCATTTGCTTCCGACAGAGATCAATGTGGGCGAGTTGGTCGTGATTCATGATGTTTGGAGATAGTGGGCTAGTTGGGTGAGAGATCCCGTCCAGCCTTCGGACTGAGCGTTACGCGATTCGAGCGAGCGAACTTTGGAGTGAGTCAACGTGAGTCGGGCGCCGGACTCGCTCGGCTCGATTTCGATGACGAGGTAGGTTTCGGGGTAGGGCTCATTGGGAGTGGGATCCCATATCCAGGTCATCTCCAGACGCCTGGGGGGATCAATCTGGGTGAAAACGCCTCGGTAGCCGTAGACTTCACCCTCGATGTGCATGTGCACAGCAAACTCGCCCGTGCCGTGAGGATCGTACTTGAGGACTTCGGTCTCGCAAGTGGGCATCGGCTTCACCCACTTCTTGATCGCCTCGGGGTTGAGCCAGGCCTCGAAGACGCGCTCGGGAGAGGCTTGATAGACTGCGGTAAGAACAAGGACGGATTCCTCGGTAGACAGGTCGAGAACCGAAAATTCACTCATCGCTTTTCCTCCTGCAAGAAGTCGTTCAGGCCGTGGAGAGCGCTTGTCCAGAACGAACGAGTCTCGGCCAACCATGATTCCGCATGCTGGAGTTTTTCCGGATGAAAGGAGCAGACCCGTGATCGCCCCTTTTTCTCAGTGCGAATCAGGCCGCTTTCTTCAAGAATCTGAACATGCTTTAGAACTGCGACCAAGCTCATTTCGGACTTTTCGCAAAGCTGACTCACCGTGCGATCTCCCGCGCGGAGTTCGGTGACAAAGCGCCGACGAGTGGGATCGGCCAAGGCTCCGAAGGTTCGATCGAGTTCAGTATCCTGATACTTAATCATATAGTTAAGTATAGGGGGTCAGAGCCAAGATTGTCAAGTGCGGGGAAGAATTCTGGCCTCTGGGGTGGAAAGGCGGCACCGAAAGCACCCTCGGTACACTCTGCCGCATGAACTCGATCTTCGCGATTCGGCCCTACAAGACCCTCGGCTTTTGGGTGTTCGACGACGAAGCCCGAGGGCTGAAGGAGGAGCCGTTTGTGGGTGGGGCCGACACGCTCATCGACCTGGTCACGTCGGAGATTCCGGATGCGCGCGAGGGATTTGCGATGCTGTTCTCCGATCAGGCTTTTCCGGGCGCAACGATCCAGATGGAATGGCGACGCCCAGAACTCAGCGGCAACACCTATTGGTGCGAGCAATTCCAGGTAGAAGGCTGGCTCTGCCCCGCACTCCTGAAATACTTCGGTGAACCTCCGAAGCACATCTACGTGAAGGTTCAGCCGCTGGCTTAGTGCAAACGGTTGCTACCCAAAGTTTTGGCCACTCCGCTCTTCAAGCTGCCCGGCGACCCCTGTCAGATCGCTCCCATCGCATTGTAGCCAGTCGAGTAACTCTTTGATGCTGCCCGTGGCGAGGCAAATAGATGAATCCGCTGCGCCATAGTAAAGGTGAATTGTGTCTCCGTCCTCGCCGATGGTGTAACCGCACGGAAAGATCGCCGAGCCAACATCCCCAACCAGTTCGTAAGGAGCCTCCGGACCGAAGATCCAGTTCTGCCCTCGCCTCAGGCAGATTTCTGGGTGCTCCAGGTCAAAGAGGGCGAGGCCAAGGCGGTAGATCGAGCCGGAAGCATGGCGTCTCACACCATGATAAAGCACAAGCCAGCCTTCCGACGTCTCGATCGGTGGCGGCGAGAGGCCAACCTTATTGGCGTCCCACCAGGCGCCTCTTCGGGCTGGCAGAAGGAGCATCTGTCCGCCCCAACTGTGCAGATCTGGCGAGAAAGAGATCCACATGTTAGCCGTGAGTTCTGTGGAAGGTCGATGGATCATCGCAAACTCTCCGTTAAACCTGCGCGGAAAGAGAGCGGCATCTTTGTCGTCGGCGTGCATCGCCATACCGTACCGTTGGAAGTTCACAAAGTCATCGGTGGAGGCTATGGCAACGCCTGGACCTGATTTACCAAATGCCGTGTAGGTCATCAAGTATTCATCACACTCCTCTATGTAGGTAATCCTGGGATCTTCCACTCCCCAAATTTCCTCGGGAAAATTCACCGGATCGGGAGCGAAAGTGGGCTGACTATCAATCACCCAACCATCAATTCCGTTGTTTGACCTCGCCGCACAAAGGTGGGAGATCCCGCGACGATCTTCCACGCGGCACATGAGCAACGTGGAGCCATCCTTGAGGCGAACCGCCGCCGGGTTGAATACGGAGTGAACCGGGTAGGGCCAGTCTTGAGCCGTGAGGATGGGGTTGTGCTCGTGTCGACGAAAGAGAACTGGGTAATCACTTCCCATGAGACAGTCCAACGAGGAGTGGGGTGCGCTGGCTCCGCTCCATCGACCTCAGGATCTCTGACGATGCGCAAAGATAGGCGAGAGTGGACTCAGCGCCTTGGTTCAGGTTGACTCGGTCAATGTGGAGCCCGTCACAGCAGGCTCCAGTCTCTGCATGAACCAGCGGGAGACGCAGACTGTTGTCTCCCGTAAACCACCGGTACGCTCGATCGGCTTCTGTGAGCCAAGTAGATCGTCCGGTGACATTCCATGCCGCCAAGTAGGCCGAAACGGAAGCTGCGGCTTCCAAAGGCTGCTGGTCAAACTGAGCCGGGCGTTGTTGCCCTTTCTCGAACCATCCGTTACTTCCGACCGGAACGAAGAGGCCTTCCGGACTTGTTTGGATTTCCCTCAGCCACTCAAGAGATGTCAGCCCTGCGCGAATCAGTCGACCATTGATAAGAGTGTTTCCGGCCACGAGGAGCGCCTGGGGCAGACGGGCGTTGTCGTAGGTCACGGAGTCCTCAAACCAGTTCCAACTCCCCTCGCGGAATTCTTCCAGCTGATCGGCCAATCGGACTGCGAGTCGCTCGAATCGTGTCCTCGTAATGAGATCGTGAGGGAACACCTGAAGGTATTCGGCCATGCCCAGGACGCTGAAAGCCCAGGCCCGGGGGCTGGTGAAGCTTTCGATTACCTGAGAGCTGGAATCGAAAAGCGATTTGGCCAGGCTTCTCCGCGACTGATCTTTGCTCAGGTGGATCAGTGATCCAAGAGCCCATAGGGTTCTTCCATGCGAATCCTCAGACCCTTCACTCTCCAGCCAATTCCTTTGGTAGCTGTAGAAGTTTCTGAATCGCCCTGTGGCCTCGTTGTAAGCGTCTTGGATGAAACTTAGGTAGATGCCTTGGAGAACATGGAGCCGATCCGAGGGGACGCCGCGCGATTCTTCAAGTGCGGTGAAGAGGAGGGCGCGGGCATTGTCATCAACGCAATACCCGTCTGATCGGCGCGGAGTGGAGAAGATCGCATGCTGCAGAATGCCAGTGTCGTCACTCATTGCTTCAAGGTGGGTCGGGCGAGGTTCTGCAATCTTGAATGACTCAAGAGGCTTGAAATCTGCGCTTCGCTCGGAACGCAAGGCCGAGTTCACCACGCGAGAGATTGACCGTTGGTAGCTGACGCCAACCTCATCCCAGCGCATCGATCGGCCGTGCTCCTCGGCCGCTAATCCCATTTCTCCGCGCAGTTGGGGATCACGCTCGATTGAAACGAGTGCCTCCGCCAGCTTCTGGGAGTCGCCAAAGGGGAACAAGAGCCCACGCCCCTGGCTCAGGAGTTCCTGGGCATACCAGTAGGGGGTCGAGAGCACCGCTTTTCCGGCCCCAATAGCATAGGCCAAGGTGCCGGAGGTGATCTGATGAGGGTTCAAGTAGGGTGTGACATAGATGTCCATCGCCGACAGATAGCCAATCAGTTCTTCGTGCGAAACGAACTTATTGATGAAGCGCACGCTGGACTCGACGCCGAGATCAAGAGCCAGGGCACTCAGACTTTCGCGATAAGCCTCTCCCTTGGAATCGAGCACATGAGGATGGGTTTGGCCCAGAACCACGTAGGTGGCGTCTTTGTTTGCCTTGAGAATTTCCGGCATCGCCTCGATGACTGTTTCGATGCCTTTATCGGGAGAGAGAAGTCCGAAGGTAAGGATCATCGGCGCCCCGGCGGGAATCCCCATTCGGTACTGTGGGTCGACGGACTTCGGCACATGAGGCACGCCGTGCGGGATCATGTCGATCTTGATCGGATCGATGCCGTGAACGTTGATGAGAAGTTCCACAGCCTTGTGACTCATCACAACAATGCGCGCCGACCGGTCAAGAAGTGCTTCGAGTACCAGCTTCTGGGTCAGGCTCGGCTTTTCGAGCACCGTGTGTAGCGTGGTGATGATCGGGCAGTTGACGTGCCAGACGAGATCAAGGAGAAGCGATCCTGCGACTCCGCCAAAGATGCCGTATTCGTGCTGGATCGAGACCACGTCGTACCCCCGCTCGTTGATTGCTTCGGCGGCTGCAACGTATGCCTCTCTCGAATCCACGGCAATCTCGTGAACCACCTCGGATGGGAAGGAGAGCGAATCCTCTTCCTTTAGAGCGAAGATATCGACAGCGGTAAGGAGCGCAGAATCTCGAATGGAGCTGCTGAGGTCTGACGTAAAAGTCGCGATTCCACACTTAATCGGAGGGTAAGTTCCGATCATCGCCACTTTCAGCTCAGAGTTTGAAAAATTAAAGTTCGAGCCGAAAAGGTTCATAAATCATTGTGATCTATAAACCTTCCTGGTTCCCCAAATTGGGGCTATTGCTTTCGCCTCGCCTAGGGCGACCTAGCGATTCGCCTTCTTCGGGTTTGACTCGGTTGCCGGGCGTGTGGGGCGGGCCAGGCGGTCTTTTTCAACCTTGGCTTTGTGCGCGTCGCTGTTGCCCGACGACTTCTTCGCCGGCCGCTTGTCTCCCATTAGTTGGATCCCTGCTTGCGGATCCGCTTGCTCGTGTGCTTGGGAGAAAGTTTCCCGTTGGCTGATTCCGGGAGGATGGAGGGCCGCTCGCCCTGGGCCTGGAGCGATTGGATCTGCGCCTTGATTTCTTTGCTGGTCAAACGTTTCACGTATCAGCCTACTCGTTTTCCGATCTGCGGAGAAAACGGGCAGGCGAATGGCGAGTTTGGTTGGACGGAGCGAACCCTACGGGCCAACCCAGAAATGGGTGAACGGGCTGACTGCAGTACCAAGCTGCAGGCGAGGCGAAAGCCATTCGAGCGGCCCGGTCTTGGTATGGTCGGACTTTGGGTGGGGGACAAAACCTGATGCCCCGATCGTGACCTTCCAGGAGCGGAGAACCCGTTTCCCGGCTGTGACTTCCATGGTGTAGGAGCCAGCGAGTCCCGGTAGATCTTTCACGGTGAGGGGATCATTGTTCGGCTTTTGGACGGGAACTTCGAATCGAGAGTAGCGGGATCCGTTGGGAATGCCGTCGCGGCTCTTCGCGACGACCGCGGCTCCCTTCTTCAGCGTGGCGGTGACGGTTTTCTCCCCTGCCGCGAGTTCGTGCTGGGCAACCCAGTACGTGAAAAACACGTCCTGCCGACTGCCGTCATCCGGCTTGTGCTGGAAGTATCCGTAGTCTTTCCAAGGACCAACAATCTTCCAACTCACCTTTGGATCCAGTGGGTCGCCATTGCCGGATTTGGTCAGGGTAAACGAGAATTTCCCGGCCGGTTGATCGTTCACGAAGATCTCAAGCGTGCGCGGGCCGTCGCCTGTTCCCAGGGAGACGGAACCGGGTGTCCGACCGCGAACGGCGGCAAACACTCCGGCCCGCTCAGGAAGGTTGTCTCGAAATTTCAGATCATGGAGCGTCGTGTTCCCCTCTTTCACGAGCATCTTCGTTGTGAAGGTTCCACTCGGCGCGAAGCCGAATGAGAATCCCGGAACAAGAATCTTGGGCTCAGCAGCATCGAGAAAGAAGCTCGGGGCTTCAAGGAAGGAGTTCAGGACGACTGCCGGAAGAGGAGCCGCCTGTGGGGCGGTGAGCGAAACAGCGCAAACGAGAGAAATCACAATGCGAGAGACGATACCTGGCATCAATCTGGCGGCGAAAGTGAATACTAAATAGATAAGAAAGACATAAAAAAGACTCCCCGGCTGGCGTAGAGGTCAGCGGGGAGCCAATGCTGCGAGTTCACTTAACTTTGGAGGCAAAAACGAGCTGTTCGGGGACCGTTTCTTTGATGTCGGTCGGGATGATCACGCTTTGGGCGCCGCCTGCCATGTTGTTTCGAACAATCGGCGTGCCCCAAATCGAGACGTACTTCGGATCAGAATCGGCGACCAAGACGTAGGCGTCGGTGGTCGAGACATCCTCCTTGTACCAAGCTAGGCTATCGCTCCACTTCCACGAGGTCACCCGGAGGAAACCTGTGTCTTCGAGAATGATCTTGACGATCGTCGCCTTCGGGTGAACCTTAAGAAAAGCCGACTTGACGGCAGCCTTGAGAGATTCCTTGTCCGCGCCCTCATAGCCCTCCTTTGGCGGTTCGTTGCCGGCGATGATCTTCTCGATATGCTTTCGGGCGGCTTCTCGCGCCGCTGCGATTTCCGCACGGGCCTTGTCGATGACGGCAGGATCGTATCCCGGCTGATCCTTGCCGAGCTTTTCGTAGACATACAAGCGATCCTCAAGGGTGCGAATGATGTCGGGAACAAGAATTCTGAAGGTCGTGCTGAGGTCAGAATCATCGCCGATGTCGACATACTCGGCGAGGGTTTTGAGGAATGCGGCGATGAATTCCTGCTGCTTTCTGTTAAAGTTTTTTTCAAGATCGAAGACAAAGCTGTCGTATGCATTTTTCAGCGATTTCACTGAGCTGACAAAGTCGCGATTCGCGCCGCGACTCCCTGCCGCCTTGCCGTAGCGGGCATAGAGATCCTCAATATCTTTCTTGATCTGTGGCCAGCTATCCACGCGTGCCCGGTTGCACCGTCCGCCTCGGCAGTCGTTACCAAGCAATGGCAAAACCTCGCGGAGGGCATCGATGGTCTTCTGATCTTTGTCCGCGCCGCTGGCATTGAGTTCATCATTTTTCTTGATCTGCTCGCTCGCCTCGTTCATTCGCTTGGTAACGGCATCGATCGCTTCTTGAGCGGCTGCAATAGCTTTCTCCGCCTCGGCTCTCCCGCTGTCTCCAGCCTCGGCCTTTGCGAGGAAGTCCTTTGCCTTTTGCAGATCCTCCACGCCTTTCTCGAGTTGGTTGTTGGCGGATTGGCGCGCAGAATCGGTGATCACTTCCTTGGAAGCAATGCTCTTGTCGAGAATGCCACTTGCTCGGTCGGCGGCATCCTTGGCTCGATCCGCGTACTGAATCGCCCGTTTGACTTCGGTGCTCTGCTGAGCCATCGTTAGTTGTCCCGGAGCGGTGCTTTCCGGGCGGGGCGTGAAGGGAGTGGCGTCAGGCACCACGCCCAAAGCCAGTAGCAAAGTGAGGATTGTCGTACTCGCGTTCATTGAGGTCACAATTCACAGCCCAGCATCCTGCAACGAGCAAGGGGCCATGCTCCGAAGTCATTGTTGACCCCTCTGATCGAAAAGTTTGTGATCAAGATCACTGTATCTGTGAGGCGCCTTCGTCAGAATCGCCTTTGGGATTGGAGGAGAGAGTGGGAATTCTCAACATCTTGGATAAGATACAGCTTGTGAGTTCTCGGCCAGTTGAGGTGCTGCATGTGGTCTACGCTGATGCGGTCGGGTACTCACAGCTTTCGTTTGCCGAAAAAACGCGATTCGATGAAGCGTTGAGCGATGCGGTGCGGAGCTTCGCCCAGATCGCCCAGGCCGTCGCCAAGGTCGATAACGGGGATGGCTTTGCCATTGCCTTCCGCAATGATCCCACCCTGGCTCTTAGCGCTGCCGTGTCGATTCGCCAGTTTCTGAATCTCCGGGTGCCGACGCAGGTGAGATTCGGCGTCCACTGTGGCCCGGCAATCGTGCGCTCAGATCTCACCGGAGCTCCTAGCCTTTCCGGGCACGCCATCGAGCATGCCCAGAGGGTGATGTCCCTGTGCCAAGCGGGAGAAATTCTCGTCTCGACCCCGCTGGCCGCGATGATCTCAGCGTTTCCCGAGTGGCGTGACCGTCTCGGGATCGGCCGCGTGGGAAAGATCAAGGATGGATCTGTCCTTGTCGTCCATCCGCTTCACGCGGAGAAAATGCGTCGAATTGTCTTCCTTGGTCAACCAGATGGTGAGGATGCAAGTTCGTGGGAGCGGATGGTGCTCTCCTTGAGCGAGCGGCTCGAGGTTTTGCGTTTGCCCACCGAGCTCATACTGGCGACTCTTGGGGAGTGGCAGAAGCACGAACATGAAATCGACGCTTGCCTCGTCGTCGGCCCTCTCGGGGAGTCGGAGGATGCCGTGCTTGCCTGGCTTCGCCGCAGCTCCGTGCAAGTCATGAGCGCAATCGAACTTCCCGGTGTGGAGTCAATGACCCCTCTCTGCGAGGAACAAGAAGACGTCCGTTCCGCTCTCCACCGTGTGGTGGAAAGCCTCGTGGGGCCGACACGTCATGCACCGAGCGTAGACGGTCCGGTTCCGCTGGGCTCTCCGTTTTACATCCGCCGAATGTGCGATGCCGAGCTCGAACAAGCGATTGATCGACGCGAGAGTGTCATCTTGCTGCGCTCGCCGAGGCGTTCCGGAAAGTCGTCTCTGATCCTGCGGGGTTTGCACTACGCGCGCGCCCAGGGTGCACGGACCCTCCTCATCGATCTCGGCGCGGCAGACCGATCTGTGTTGGAATCAGCCGAAGGCTTCTACCGCTGGATCATTTCTCAGATAGCGACGGATGGCTCGTTCGCCGGGAACTCTCCGGTTTGGGATCCCGACATTGGCCCAAACAGCAATTTGGAAATCGCTGTCCGACAGCTCCTGGGAGCCGGACACTGGTTTTTGGTATTCGACCGTGTTGATCGCCTTTGGAGTTTTCCGCACCGGGATGATTTCTTTGGGCTTCTGCGTAGCTGGCACAATCGTCGGGCTGTCTCGGGTGATTCCCGTTGGTCCGGGCTATCCGTGCTCCTGTCGTATGCAGGCGAGGCGGAGGCACTGGTGAGCGATGTGAACCAGTCTCCTTTCAATGTCGGTCGGCGCATCGATCTGCCGGTGCTTACCCGGGGGGAGGTGAGTAAGCTTTGCCAGATCGCCCACCACCCTCATTCGGATCGCGTGTTCGAACTCACAAGCGGTCAGCCAGCCCTGGTTCAATCTCTGATCTCCCTCGGGCTGGGCCCTGAATCAGCACCGGAGATCGTGGAGATCCTGGCAACGAGCCCGGGTTTTTCCTCCCTCAAGATCAAGCTTCAGAGTGATGAGACCTTGGCAAAGGTCTGCGCTGAACTCCTCGCCGAAGGGCGATCCACCCACTCCCGGATGGCTCATCGTTTGATGAGCCTTGGCGTTTTCACTCCCTCCTCAAATGGAGTGTTCATTCCGTCTTCGCCGCTGATGGCTTCATTCCTCCGCTCAGTTCTTGGCGGGTTCTCTGGCCGCTTGCGGTGATCCGTTCCACATCAGCAGCTTTCCACCAATCGTCCCGCCGACGATCCAGAGACCATCTGGAGTGAACCTGACGGTGAACATAGGCTCCTTCTGCTTGTGGAGAATGAAGACTTCTCGACCCGTCGCCACGCTCCAAAGGCGGATGGATCCGTCGCCGCACGCCGTGACCACCCGAGTCGCATCAGGGTTGAAACTCGCATCACCTACCCAGCTTTTCATCTGGAGCCGATGGAGTTCTCGCCCGGTCTGCGCATCCCAGATCCGCGCTGAGTTGTCGAAACTACAGGTGACGACGAATCGCCCGTCTCGGCTGAAACTGGCCCGCCATACCCGTGAGGAGTGTCCTCGAAGAGTCTGAAGGGTGACGCCAGTTTGGGAATCGCAGACGAGCACGCGACCATCTCCGAGCGAGATCGAAAACTGTTCACCACTTGGTGAAAATTCTATGTTCTGGAGGAGTACCGATGTATCGCCGGTGAGGATGCGGCTCGGCCCGCGCATGTCCCAGAGCTGGTACTTGCCATCCTGGAACCCGATCACAAGCTTGCCTCCTGAGACGACTGCAACCGTAGCGACCCCGTTCTGATCTTCGCTGATCGGGCGGAGTTTGCCGGTCGTCAGCTCCAGAGCAAGCGTCTTCCCGGAGGCAAGCAAGATCACCACTTCGCTCGTCTTCTCATCGCTCACGAGGTGCTTGGCATCCCGCGCTTGATCTCCCAAGGATAATCGTTCGAGCTTGCCGTTGCGCTGCCACAAAACCACGCCATCCGACTGAAGGAACACAGCTTCGTCCTGGTTGACGATTGCTCGTCCAACAACCGACACTCCGGGTTCCTGCTTGAGCAAGAGGGGAGCGGATGCGTTGCCGACGACCGAGGTCAGCGCATATCCATCGGGAAAGAGTGCGACGAGCCGCGATGAGTTCTGGGCAATGCGGAATCGGGGTGCTTCCTTACTCCCGGTTTCAATCTCCCGCTTCGGCTCATCTCCATCCAGACGCCATTTCTTGAGAGTATTGTCGTTGCTCGAAGTCCAGAAGGTCGCATCGTTTTCTGCAAACGTCACGCGAAGCACGCTGCCCTTGTGACCGTAGTGGGCACTCCTGAGTTGACCCGTCGCGGTGTCGAAACTCCGAGTGATTCCATCGGAACCGCCTGTCAGAAGTGTCCGGTTGTCGCGGGAGAGAGCCAGGCTCTTCACGGGGCCCTCGTTGCCCAGAAGCATCGGCAGTTTGGCGCCTGTCCGGAGGTCAAAGGCCTGCACCTCTGGTCGATCGGTGGCCACGAAGAGTCGCGCATGCTGCTCGTCAATCACAAACTCATTGATCGTCAGGAATCCTTGCAGCGTATGTTGGAGACGCCCCGTGTTGAGGTCAAAGACGGAGAGTTTGTCCTTTCCACGAACCACGAGAATCTCGAGGCGGTCGGAGTGAGCGGCCGCGCCTGCTCTCTCGTCGAATGGAATGGTGAAGGGCTTACTGTCTCCTGGCCCACTCACGACCAACGAGCGCTTCTGGTCATCCCACCTCACTTCACGCCACTCTGATTGGGAAATGAGGGCGAGCGGCTCGATGCTAGTGGCTCCGCTCTCGTAGATGGTCAATGTCCCTGAGGGCACCTCAACCGTCACTGTTCTGCCGACAAGTCGAGGATTCGTCAGCGTGACTCCGTGGGAGATCCGGCTGACCGCTCGGCCCGCTTCATCCACAAACGAGGTCGACTCGTCGTTTGAGACCGCGATGATTTTCCCCTCGTTGTTGAATATCCACGTACGAATCGGGTTGTCAAATGAGAGCGATTTGACCTCGGTGGACGCGACGCGATCGGCGTAGTGCCACTCCCAGCCTCGGAGAGGCGATCCCGCCAAGGAGTCGAGGACGAGCCCGGCGCGCATCAGGTTCCCATCTTGCATCTCGGCTGAGACCGACTGCATTGCGCCGACGTAGGCTTCGAGCCGAGCCTCGCGTTCGTTCTTCTGGGCCTGCGTGAGAGCTTGTCCAAGCCTTCCCGCGAGCTGATAGTTTTGAAAGGCCAGTAATCCGAGAACTCCGATGATCGCAATCGCAAGTCCTCCCGTGACTGCAAAGGCCCGTCTCGCCGCCGCTTGTTGCCGCCGTACCTCGGCGTTCGGGAGGTGATCCCGTATCCACTGCGGACTGAAAGCTTCTAGATAGATTCGGTTCCGGATCATGACCGAAGAGCCTTCCTCCCGAATCACGCCGCAGATCAGCAGCGAGTCAATCAACGCTCGCGGAAATCGCGACGCGGAGATCCGGGTGGCTCGAGCTATTTGGGACAGGGCATCGAGCACTCGAACACGAGATTCTTCAACCGGAAGGTCAGGGAGTTGGACGTTCAGCAATGCCCGACTCAATGCGACCAGATGGTCACTTTGATGCTGATTTCCGACGGTTGCGGTCTGTTTTCGAAAGAACTCGTCCACCGAAGCGAGGTTGCGCCCGTGGCGGTTCCACTCAGCGCAGGCCAGCTGCGTCAGGTAGGGGTGTCCGCCCGTCCAGGCGTGGATTCGGCTCAGAACGTGTTCTGCTGTCTCGTTGTTCCGAACCAAATGGTCGAGATAGGGCCGAATTTCAGACTCCGAGAAGTCCTGCAAAGTGATTCTCGTCCCAATGATCATTTCTCCCAGCGCAGGGTTCCGGACAAGTCCCGCAGGGGTCGATGCTCCGCAAAAGCAAAACACCAGCTTCCTGAGTTCTCCATTTTCACTCCTCCGCTGAAATGAGCTTCGGATCACGGCAAGGAAATCGTCGGTATCAAAGGGAAGTGACCGCAGGAAGTCGACCTCATCAATGAAAACCACGAGACCGACCTCCGAAGAAGCGGCGTGTCGTTCCAGCAAGTTGATCCAACGCTGGGCCAGAGATTCATGCGACTTCGCCTTGCGGACTTCCTGAGCTTCCTCGAAGGCATCGAGCTGCTCCCCGGCTGCGAGCAACAGAGCTGAATACCACTGATCCGAGTTGAGCGTGCTCCCGAATCGTTGGAGATCAAGTTTCAGAATTTTGAACCCAGCCGTGCGTAAGTCCGCCCCGACATGCGCAATCAGCGACGACTTTCCTTTTTGCCTAGAATCGAGCACGAGCGCGTATCGGTAAGCGAGCAGAGTCTCACGGAGCTCATCATCCGCCTGCCTCGCCAGGTAACTCGGCGACCCGACCGGAAGCGTGCCTCCAAGCGAAAAGTAGTCAGGTGCAGTGTTCATGAGGGGTGGAACTTTGGCGAGAACGGGTTTGGTAGAGTATGCCCATGAACTGGGTCGACTATTTGCGGAGGATTCCTCTGTTTGCCGGGCTCTCCACACCCCATTTGGTGCAGATTGCTGACCATTGCACGGTTCGTACCATCGAGAAAGGGCAAGTTCTTTTCCGACAAGGCGAGGCGGGTCACCAGGTTTTTATCATTCTGGCGGGCAAAATTTCGATCGACCACTACCCGGAGATTGGCACGGAGATCACTCTCGCGGTTCGGAGCAACGGCGAGGTCATTGGCGAGATGGCAATTCTGGAGGATCTGCCCCGATCCGCCACAGCGAAGGCACTGAAGTTCACCCGGCTGCTTGTCCTGGGGCGCACCGACTTCACCCTGCTTCTCAAAAAGAACCCCGAAGTCGCGCTTGCCGTGATGAAGCATCTCTCTCATCGCATTCGGAAGATGTCGACTGATCTGTCGGAGACCAGGAGCGAATCCCTTCAGGCGCGCATCGAGCGAGCGCTCACCTCCCGGGCAAATACCGAAGGGATCATCACTCTGGACGGCCCCCAGAGGGTGCTCGCTCAAGAAATTGGCTGCACACGCGAGGCTCTCAGCCGAAATCTGGCGAATCTGGTTCGAAGTGGACATCTGGAGAGACTCAATCGGCGAACCTTCCGGCTTCGCTGACACACTTCGCCGCAGGCTGAAGTCAATGGCGAAGGAAAAGCGAGGCTACCCTCAAGCATTCTCAAGATTGTGATCAAGATCACAATCTACCAGGGAGAAGCATCCCAAGATTCTGGTGATGTTAGCTAAGCCTTCTCTCACCGTGATCGGGCTCTTAATCGTCTCGACGCTCGCCGGATGCGGCGGATTGTTCTTCAGTAGCAATGACGGCGCCGGTGGCGGCGACGATACCCCGCCGCCCATGCCAGACACCTACGAGATGGTGGCAACTGCCAATTTTACAGATAGCAGCGGGTTCACCGGAGATCTGAGCTCCCTCACGGCCACCGTGGGGAAGATGTCGATGAACGGCACCCACCGTATTTTCGAGTTTGGCCCTGTCGATTCGCGACGGGTAGCAATTGCGATTCCCGACGTGATCTACGTTTCCGGCGCCTGGTACCCCGTACAAGCGGCTACGGGTCTGACACCTTCCGAACTGGGAGGAATTGTCGGCGTTCGGTATCCGGATCCGCTGGTGTTTGAGGCTGTCGAGGGAGCGGTCGCGATCGATTCGGCGACTTCCGGAGTGCAACTCATGTACCAAGGCCTCGCGTCTGCCCTCGCAAGCTCAACGCCGCAAAGTTATCGCCTTGAAATTGAGCTGGACTTGCCCAACATCACGGCTCTCCCGGAGGATGAAAACACCCACCGAGGCACGATTTACAACAATGCCATCGGTGCCAGCCCGGCCCTCTTCACTTCGATTTCAGCAGTTCGACCCACATCGTTTACGGGCTACCAAGGGTTAGAAGCGGAGTTTCCGAACGGGGATAAATTTGCGATTGCCATTCCCGGAACTCTTCGAAACGGTGTGTTCCCTATTGGAAACGGAACAGATCCCTCCACCGCCATCGCGCAATACAGCGAGCAGAGCACAAGCACCGGGTACGCCTCGCTCACATCGGGATACGTGTACGTTTCCATCGTCAACTCTCAAATCAAGATGACCTTCCACAACCTTTGGTTTCCAGCAAGTGCGATGGAAGGGTTCAACAATGGCTGGATCTTTATCGACAACAGCTGAGTCACCGAGCCCCTTCAAAACATTGACCTCAAGTTGAAACCTCTATGAAAAAGCTTCCTTGCCCTCACTGCCAGTCCGAAGTCATTCCGTACCTCACCAAACTCACCCTCGGCCCAGGTCGCACGATTGCGTGTAGCTCTTGTGGCGGCGCGATCAGCGTGCCGTGGACAAGCCTTTTGCTCCTCGTTGTGTTTTTTGGAGCCATGGGCATCGCCGGTCAAACCGGAGTGATGATGGTGAAAGTGGTCACCTGGGTGGTGATGTTCATCCTCATGGCTCTCGTCGTGCAATACATGATCCCGCTCCAGGCGCGATCACAGCACATCGGCAAAAAGTAAGCCGCAATCTTCCTGTCTTCAAGCGTTGGTTGTGGTGAAGGGCGTCGGCCGGCATCTGCCGGTTCCGGCGCCCGTTTTCATGGGGTTTCGATCCCCATCAACTCCAGCAACTCCGTCAGGTACTGGGCGGTGGGCGGCGCGGTTGTGATGTGCGATTGCCCCCGGAGCGCAATTCGATTCATCACGACTTCTTCTCCCAAGGCATGATCCAGCGTGAGGTAGGCCAGATGCTGAAGCTCGCGCGGGGATGTCTGCGCCGGGCAGGGCAGGAATAGGTGCATCTCAAAAATTCCGTTCTCTCCGAGCCGCCCAACGAACTGGGAAAGCGCAAGATCGTGTTCCTCGCCACCTTCGAACGAGATCTTGAGATACTTAAGCGCGCCCGCTTTCCTGAACGCATGGATATCCCATCGCGGGAGCGGAGGTGCTGCCTGGGCAAGCCGAATTGCTGACTCCGCATGCTCGCGAATCCCGTTCGGCGTGATCTCCAAAAGCGAGAGCTTCCCCGGCTCCTGGATCATGATTCCTGCGGACAATTCCGGGTTGTATTCCTGCACCTTGGGATTCACCATGTCAAAGGCCTGCTGCGCTGGAGAGGCGAGGATCTTCTCCTCGTGGGCTACGAACCACTCCCAAAATTTCTCTGGGGTGAGAGGCTTCTTCTTGGGCCAGAATTTCATGATTGTTTCTCCTCTGTGAGGTTAAGTGTCTCGCGGAGCGAAGATATTGAATTCCCGCGCTGTTCCTCCGGCGTGGTCGCGAGGAATTCGTAGCCCACGAACTGGGCCATGACTTCATACTCGCCGATCGCCGAATCGAGTGCTAGGAACCCAATGCGATCTACGTCTCGCTGCCTCATCGATTTCGGCACCGGTATGTAGAGCCGGATAACAACTCCTCCATCCGAGGTCTCGGCGAACTGGCAGGTAATCGAATCGAGAGCGAGCTTGGTGCCGTCAACTTCTAGGACGACTTCTGTCAGGTCGCTGGGCTGCCGAAACGCGAGAATCCTCCAGCCGGGAACCTGCGGCGCGAGAGAGACCATCTCCAAAACTGCCGGAATATGTTCCCGAACTCCATCTGCCGACACGACGAACTGCCATTCATTGGCGGCTCGATCTAAGCCGATCTCGAAAACCAGATTTTGGTTTACCCGCTCCAGTTCTTTCGTGATCCGTTGGATGACGTCGGGCTTGCCCGCGCTTGCCCTCACTTCCGATTCATGTTTCCCGAACCAATCCCAGAATTCCTCGGGGCTTCCTTTTCTCTTCCCTAACCACAGCTTCATGGTCGCCGCATCGTACCACGAGCATTTTGTTGGGGTCAAAAGAAAAATGCGGGGCCGGAGCCCCGCGACTGAACCAGACGTAACGCCTGGTTACCGGACTTCGAACTCGACGATTTCCGTCTTCGTGGTTCCGAGGAAGCCGAAGTTGCGGAAGGTGTCGAATCCTGCGCCGCCGATGGCGACCGCATCGCCTTGAGCCGACACGCCGCTGGCGGTGAGAGTGTCGCGACCGTCATCGAGGGTCACGCCGATGTTGAACAGAGCCGTGACTTGGGTCAGGCTGACCGTGTCGTCTTGCGCCCCGGTTTCGATCTTCACGTCGAGCGAGGCTCGGGAGTTGCTGATCGTCACGCGGTCGTTGCCTTCATCGGTGGCAATTTCCATCGAGAGAAGAGCTTCGGCGTCCGTGATGTTTACGATGTCATTACCCTTGTCGCTCATCAGGCTCAGGTTGCCAGCGATCGCCGAGGAGAGAACATTGAAGGTGTCGTTGAGGTCACCACCGATGGCAATCAGGTTGCCAAAGGCGCTGAATCGCTCAGCGCGGAGCGTGTTGGCTCCAATGCCCAGGTCGAGAAGGATGTCGCCTGCTGCGCTAGAGTCAGCGAAGAGCGCTCGGTCGTTGCCTTCTTCACCCTTCATAGTGATGTTGCCTTGGCTGGCTGCTCGGCTGAGCTGGAGCGTATCATCGCCCTGGCCGCCTTCCATGTTGATGTCGCCGAGGTTGCCGAGTTGGATGAATGCCACTCGGTCGTTGCCGCCGTCCATCAGAGCGGACACGTTGACCACCGGGCCGGTTCGGAAGAACACGCTCGGCAGACCGTTGACCAGCGTGCCGTTCAGACCGACGACGCGGATCCCGTTGACGCCTTGTACGACGCGGATGTCATTGGCGAACGCATCTCCCTGCAGGTTGACGTCGGTTCCGTTGAAATCAGCCGAGACGTTGCTGGCGATGGACGAGGCGGCGATCAGACCGCAAGCGATGGTTGTGAGGAGGGATTTCATGGTTTTGTCCTTTCCGGCCCTGGGGGCCATGTCATCACAGGACAGAAGCATCACCAGCCAGTGACATCTTTTTCGAAAAATTTCGTAGACTGGTACCATGATCGTTGTGAGGAGCGTTAAAGTGGCACCGAAGCCATGGGATGATGAAGCCCTGGTGAAGCGGGCCGTCAAGGGAGAAGCCGATGCCTGGCACAGCCTCGTCGAGCGATATTCGGGCTACATTTTCTCGCTGCTGAAGTCGGCGCGCGTTCCCGAAGCCGATCAACCCGACGCCTATCAATATGTCTTTGTGGAGCTTTTCAAGGCTCTGCCGAAGCTGGAAAACCGCTCCTACTTGGCCCCTTGGATTCGCCAAACCGCCCTCCGCCATGCCATCCGATTGCGCGAAAAGGCGGGGCGAACCGAGCAGCTCTCCGAGACCTTTGAGCTCGCCGCACCCGACACGACGCACGAAAACGTCGAAACGGCGGAGCGAAATCTTCTGATCCGCCAAGCCATCGAATCGCTGAAGGAGCAGTGTCAGAAGCTCGTCGAGATGCTGTTCTACGAGGATCCCGTGCGCCCCTACGCAGAGGTCGCCGAGGAACTCGGAATCAAAGTTGGCTCTATCGGCCAAATCCGTGTTCGATGTCTCGATGCGCTCCAAAAAGCCCTGCACGCGCGGGGCCTGGGATGACCCTTCCGGACTGGATCTCCGGTCTTCAAGCGGAATCTTCGCTGCCTCCGCAGGACTTGCGCACGGAGGAAACGGTTGATGCTCTGCTGGCCGAAGCGATGGCCGTTGTGCGTCAAGACTACGCCCGTTCTAAGATTCTGGCGACCATGGCGATGAAGATCGCCCGTGCCCTGCGTTCGAGCACGAGTCTAGGCAAGTCGTCGCGAATGATGGGGCATATCGCGCTCCTCTCGGGGAAGTCGAGACAGGCCGTGAGGCAATATGAGAAGGCCTGGAAGTACTTCGCCGACGATGAGATCGAGCGGGCAAATACCTCGGTGGCCATGGTGCAGGGGCTGGCTTACGTCGGAGACTACGACCGAGCATTTGAGGTCGCCGAGCAATCAATCCGGGTGTTCGAGGAAGCTGGCGATCACTTTCGCGCCTCTCGACTAAAGGCAAACGTGGGCAACATCCTGCACCGCCTGGATCGGTTGGAAGAAGCAGAGTCCAGGTACCGCGAAGCCCTCCCCGTGCTCACCGAGCATCAAGCCCAGGCGGATCTCGCCATCGTGATGCGGAACTACGGCGTTGTGCTGATGGGAATGCGCAAGTTCGAGGAAGCGGACGCGATGTATTCCGCCGCACGGGAGGTCTTTGCCGAAGCCGATCAGTCGCTCCTCCTCTTCGAAATCGACCTGAATCGCGCCTATCTGATGGGCCGTCGTGGGGAAGTGCTGGAGGCTCTGCGCGCTTATCGGGCACTACTTAACCACCTTCCGGCTGATTCCGGATTCGAAATCGGGCACTGCCTCCTCGACCAGGCAGACTTTCTTCTTAGTTCGGGTCTTTGGACAGACGCTGCTCGTGCAAGTGAGGAGGCGAGCCGCGTTTTCCGCGCTCTCGACGCGAAGTTTGAGCAAGGGAAGGCCGCGCTTCTTCACGCGGTAGCTCTCACGCGGCGGGGAAGTGAACCGGAGGCACGCGAAAAGCTCGCGGAGGCCAGTCGTTTCTTGCGTCGAGAACCAAATCAAAACTGGCGCGCCATGCTCTATCAGGCCAAGGCGGAACTCGACCGAAGACAAGGAAAGATTGCGCGAGCACGTCAGCAGATGGCCCTGGCTTTGGAATGCCAGCCCGCACTTGAGAGGCGCCCGGCCATTCTTCGCGACCTCATCACTCTTGCTTTAGATGCCCAAGACTTCACCGCGGCTCAGGATCTGCTCTCCCAGATGGACGCCCCCGACCTCGTCGCCCGACTGGCTCGATCGCTTGGCGACCAAGCCGCTGCGGCTGCCCTGGCGCGAACTGCGATCGTGGCGTTCGATGAAGAGCGTGCCCTCCTCGGTTCGGTGGGCTTACGTCGAGGTGCTGCTGCGGCTCGGCGCGAAATGCTCGCCGAGTGTCTTGCCTGCTTCACCGAGCCCGCAGATCGCTGGTCGGTGGTTGCTCGGATGAAGGATCAAACCCTCGCCGAGGTCGTCCAACTCCCCGCCGAGCTCGCTGCGGCGGGCCGAATTTGGGAATCGACTCGTCGAGATCAGCCCCTGTCGAGCGAGGAAGATCGAGTGACCGGCGTCCGGGAGCGCGAACGCCTGACATCCCATACCCACGTCCTCACGGCGAACCTTCCGCGCCCAAACGACGGGACCAGGCTCGTCGAGTTTTATACTCGGGAATCGGAGATTCGCGCAATTCTCGTCGAGTCGGGCCGTGTCGAGGAGCACGTTCTCGGTGAACTCTCAGAGGCGCAGGAGATCGCCCGGTTCTTCCATTTCAATCGGTTACGCCGCACCGACGGCGGAGCTCGACTCACTCACCGCGCGCTGGAGAGGTTTGCGTCACTGCTCGCGCCTGTTCTGCACGATGCCCCCGCGCGGTTGATCTTTGGTCGCGACGTCTCCTTCGCCACTCTTCCGATCCATGCGATTCCGATGGCCGACGAAACCCTGCTCGATCAACACGACGTTTTCTATGTCCCAAGTTTGAGCGTCTGGGGTGCCCTCACTCAGCGGGAGAGATGCGGTGGCTCGGGGACGGCCCTCATTGGCGCGGCGGATGAGCTTGCGCCGCATATCCAAACCGAACTGGAGACGGTTTCCCGCCTGAGAGAAACCCCGATCCTCGCCACGAGAGAAGAGTTCGAGAGCCGGGCTGCTGACGCCAAGTATCTGCACATCGCTGCCCACGGAATCTTGCGGGAAGATCAACCGATGTTCAACGCCATGAAAATCGGCGATGATGGGTGGACGGTTTTCGATGTACTCCACCTGAGCCTCCGGGCAGAACTCTGTGTCCTCAGCGGATGCTCGACCGGGGTCTCGCTTCTTGATGACACCTTCGCGGCGCAGGGGTTCATCGAAGCCCTTCTCGCGGCTGGATGTCAAGGCGTGCTGGCCTCCGGATGGGACACCGCCGATGAGCCGAACGCCGCCTTCATGGCGACCTTCTACGAGGTTTTGCCGTCTCGCGAGATTTTGGAAGCGTATAGAGAGGCGTCGCGACAGACCCGGGAGGTCTGGCCAAATCCCGGCGATTGGGCTCCTTTTGCCCTCTATGGAGCATTTTCTTGAAATTCATGTATCAAACCGGGGCACTGACGCCCCTAGAGCAGTGAGCCAACCTCATGAAACCAACCTGGGATGAAATCGTCGACTACGCCCGCGGGCTTGCTACCCCTGAGCAAGCTGCCCGCATCGAAGGTGACCAAGCGTCGCTTGAGATTGCAAAGCAGTTCAGTCTGGTAGCAGAAAGCGGTCGAGAGCAGGCCCCCGAAATGTGGGTTCTGCGAGCCAAGGCCCTCTTGGTGGCCGAAGCCCGGACGCTTCCTCTCTTGTTTGGTCGCCTGGTGCCCGCTTCACTGAACCCCGCGATGGGCTTCCGATCCGGAACCGCCACTCCTCAGACCAAGCGATACGAATTTGACGGCGCGACGCTCGATCTTCAAATCGAGCCAGGCAAAGCTCCTGGCACGATTTTGATCGTGGGCGTGATGGAGCTGCCTGCTCCGGTTCAAGTTCGCGTAGGCACCGAAGAGGATTGGCTCGATGCTTGCGATGAAGATGGTCAGTTCAGTCTCGAACTGCCTGCCTCGACCAAGAATCTGCGTTTCCAAGACTTCGCGACGAGTCAGATTTTCCAAATTAGCCTTGACCATGAAAACTAAGTTCTTGTCCGTTTTGGCCCTGGCCCTTGTGGCGAGTGCATCGTTTGCCCAGACCATGTTCATTCTCCGTTACACTGAGAGTGAGCCGCTCTCGGTGTTCCTCGCCCGGTACAACTTAGACCTCCAAGCCACGGTCGCCTCGCGCCCCATCCACTCGGTCGTCGACCCGCTGGGCCGCGACCCTCAGGTGCTGATCGATCAGATTTCGAACGACACCGATGACGATGTCAGTATCGAGCTCGACCAGATTGTCAAGCTCCCGATTCTCGACTTTCCCGCCCGCGCTACGCAGAACTTGCAAAGTCTGGCGCTGACAGCCCGTAAGACGAGGGTGACCCGATTCTTCGGAAGCCGTGTGACGCTCGGCTTTGTGACCCAACCGGTCGTTGATCGCATCGCCGCGCCGCAGACTTGGTCGGCCTATGGGGGCGGCGCTGGAACGGTTGCCGTCATCGACACGGGCATCGACCCGAACCATCCTGTATTCCCGAACGGAACAGTTCCCGGCGTCGATTTCCTCGATCCGACCGGAAATGGCTCGGAGTTCAAGGGGCTCTCGGGCGATGTTCTGGCGCTCGTCAATCCGACCACCACGCCGCTCCTGAGTCGCGATTTCAATCATCTCTCGAACGGACACGCGCCCGCCTGGGAGCCTGGAGCGCGACTCAACACCGCTTTCAGCCAGATCCCCATCGGACTCGGGCACGGAACGATGGTCGCGGGGGCGATCCGGCTTGTTGCTCCTTACGCAAAGATCCTCCCCATCCGTGCTTTCGCACAGGATGGGACAGGACGTCTCTTCCACGTCATCGCCGGGATCCATGCCGCCGAGGATCGGGGGGCTCGGGTGGTGAACTTGTCATTGAACACCTATGTCTACTCGCCCGAACTCGAGAAGACCGTAGACGAAGTCTCGGATCGCGGCGTGATTCTCGTCGCATCCACGGGCAACGATGGCTTAACGAATCCGATGAGCTACCCGGCTCGATTCCAAAAAGTGACAAGCGTCGCCTCCGTGGACCTGAACTTCGTGCGGAGCCGTTTCAGCAATGCTGGATCTGACTTCACCTGGGTCGCCGCTCCGGGCGAGGCTCTTTACCTCCCATTCCCGGGCAAGCGCTATGCGGGAGGCTGGGGCACGTCCTTCGCTGCTCCGCTCGTTTCGGGAATGGCGGTGCAGATGCTCGCCCGCAAGCCAGGCGCCACCTACAGCGATCTCCAGAGCGCGCTTGGCCGAAGCCGCCCGACTAATGACCCTAATCTGGGCCTTGGCACGCTGCACGTGTATGACGCTATCTCGGGACTCTGAGACCAGCAAGCAAACCCTCGTGCTCAGTGCGCGGGGGTTTTTTGTTTGCCCATAGGCGATGAGGCGGGGGATACTGCGGGGGTGATCGATTCGATCCCGCATGCGCGCTCGGTGGTGGGAACCCGGCTCATTTTCTTTCTTGCGGGGTTTGCGATCTCCGCCTGGGCACCTCTTGTTCCGATCGTCAAGTCGCAGCTCACCCTTAGCGAATCTTTGCTTGGCGTACTATTGCTCTGCGTCGGCCTGGGATCGGTTCTCACCATGCCGATAGCCGGCGGCCTCGCCGCTCGATTTGGCTGCCGGATTGTCACTCAGATTGCCGCTTGCGTGCTTTTGCTCGGCTTGAGTTTCGTAGTTCTCGCCCCGAGCGCGCCCCTGCTTGGCGCCGCTCTACTCCTCTTAGGCGCAGGGATGGGGACGGTCGATGTTGTCATGAATATCCAGGCCGTGATCGTCGAGCGTGCGGCGGAGCGGCCGATGATGTCGGGATTTCATGCGCTTTTCAGCATTGGCGGCATCGCCGGAGCAGGCCTCATGAGCACTCTTCTTGGTCTGAAGCTGACGCCTGTCCTTGCGATGTCCTGCGTGGTCTCCGCTGGATTCGTGATCTTAGTGGTGGCTCACCGAGGTCTCCTGAGTACGGGATTGAAGTCGGAGGGGCCATCGATGGCCCTGCCACGGGGCCCCGTCCTGACGCTCGGGATCATGTGTCTTGTCCTCTTCCTGGCCGAAGGCAGCGTCCTCGACTGGAGCGGCGTTCACCTACGCGAAAACTTCTCCGCGCCGGAATCCCAGGCCGGCTGGGGCTACATCGCCTTCTCCGCCACGATGAGCCTCGGTCGCCTGACGGGCGACCGGATTGTCGCCCAGATTGGGCGGAAAGTGGCCTTATTGGGCGGGCTCCTCTTGGCCGCAGTTGGTTTTGCGGTTGTGGCGCTCTCTCTGACGCCGGAGCTTGTTTGGCTTGGCTACGCGATCGTGGGTGCGGGAGCCGCGAACGTCGTTCCCATCCTCTTTACGCTCGCGGGAAACCAGAGCGCGATGCCCTCCCACCTCGCGGTTTCCGCCGTGACGACGATGGGATACGCGGGATTTCTTGCCGGACCGGCAGTCATTGGATTTGTTGCGCAAGGGACGTCGCTTCTCGCATCCTTTGGACTCCTGGGGCTCGGAATCTCTGCCTGTTTGCCGCTTGCTCAGCGCGCCGTCTCAGAGCATCAATCCTCAACGACAACCAGTTAGATCGAATCGGGCGACCGGCCGATGCCGGAAAAGAGTTCATATTCCTCTGATCCGTAGAGGGCCAGGGCGATTTCAATTTTATGCTCTTCGGCTTGCTTCTGTAAGAGCGGCACTACCATGTTTGCTGCGCGATCCTTGGGGAAGCGGAACGATCCCGTCGAGAGGGAACAGAACGCAAGGCTTCCGAATCCTCGCTCCGCGGCGGTCGCCACACAATTCCTATAAGCTGCGAGGAGAAGATCGTCCTCACCTTGGTCGCCGCCTCGCCAGATCGGGCCGGCGACGTGGATGACCCATTTCTGCGGAAGATCGAATCCAGGAGTCACGACGGGTTCCGCGACCTGAGCTCCTTTCTTCGCGACGCGCCTGAGTTCATCCAGCATCTTTGGCCCAGCCAGTTGGTGGATGCGCCCGTCGATGCCTCCTCCGCCGCGCATCATCGTGTTGGCGGCATTGACAATGGCCTCCACCGGCTGATCAGTCACTGATCCCCGCACAATCCGAAAATCCCCGTTTGCCACCGTGCCACTGTACCGGCTCCGATCAAGAGTCACGGGCGTCATACTCTCGGATATGCGAAAGCGTTGGGTCGGGGCGGCCGCCGGGCTGGTTCTTTGCGCCGCAATCGCCGGTGGCGCGTGGGTGTGGCAACAAAACCAGCCTCGTCCGGTTAAGAAGCGAAAGTCTTCAAAGGTCGTCGCCCCCATCGTGTCGCAGGTGGAACCGCCGGTCATCGTGGTGGATAGCCAAATGACGCGAGGCGAAGCGCTGGCGAACAAGAACTTCCCACCGAGCTTTTTGCGTCGAGTCCAGGTTGTGACCGTCACCTACTGGGGATTCGATGGAAAAAAGCATCGCGGTCAGATCGTGGTGGACAAGGGACTCGCGGAAGAAGTCAAGGAGATTTTCGCCGAACTCGAAGCCGAGAAATACCCGATCGAGAAAGTCATTCCGATCGCTCGCTACAACTGGAGGGATCAAGCCTCGGTGAACGACAACAATACGTCCGGGTTCAATTACCGCCGAACCGCTGGCCCGGGAACCTCGGGGAAGAAACTCTCGAAGCATGCCTATGGTCGCGCGATTGATTTGAACCCCTATCAGAACCCGTTTGTTCCTGCGTCCGGGAAATCTCCGCGTCCCTATGACGTCAACCACCCGGCCACGCTGACACGGTCAAGCAAGGCCGTCCGCATCTTCAAACGGTATGGCTGGAAATGGGGCGGCGATTGGCGCGGAGCCAAGGACTACCAGCACTTCGAGAAGCCGTGAGGTGCTAGTTCAGATCCCGGCGAACCTCGCCGCGCAGATACCGAAGCGGTCGAGCATGGGCCGGGGCAAGTTCCGGCGTCGAGTACTCAATCTGATCGACGCGCATCATTGATGTGTATTCGCCGAGTGCCGAATCAACCGCGATCAGTGCCGCCATCATGAGTGCCTCATGCCCCAGATCCTTCGGGAGAGGCACAAACACCCGGAGAGCAATCATCTCGCCGCGTCGATCGGTGATTTCGTAGAGCACTTTGTCGAATTCCAACTTATACGGCCCGAGATGAATGTGCTGCTCCGAAATTGGGGCGGGCTGGCGAAACGGAACGACTCTCCAGCCGGGTGCCTCCGGCGCGAGCGAGGCGATCTGTTCGACCGCGGAAATCATCTCGCGCTGCCCATTCGGCGAGACCTCGATCATCCACTCATCATCCCCTGGGTTGCCGCGCAGCCCGATTCCGATCCCTGGAACGATGTGAAATAGCCTGGTCGCAAGTTGCTCCATCGCAGCGTCTGGACCAACCGATCGCAGCCGACCGGAGTTCACGCCAAACCACTCCCAGTAGGCTACGATCTTGCGCTCCACTTCCTGAGAGAGGGCACTTGGCATGCCCTGGTTCTACCCAAGATTCGTGTTGGACGTTTAGATTCCATCAAGATGCCCGCAATCCCGCCAATCGTGCCCCTCCGAACGCGTATAACTGAGGAGATATGGCGTTGAAAACGTGGGCATCCATTCTGGTGCCGGTGGTAGCTCTTGGGGGAATGGTTTTCTGGCGGATGCAGACCATGGACGCCAAGGAAGCGGAGCAGAAGAAAGAAGCCGGTGCGCGACGCGGTGCGGCATCGAGCGCCGAGATTGCCACGGCGCAGAGCTTCCCGATTGTCGAGGCGATCGAAACGGTCGGCACGGTCACGCCTGAGTTCACCGTCAACATCGCGCCGCGCGTTGCCGGGCGCATCATCTATTTGGAGGTCCGCGAGGGCGAGCCCGTTCAGCCCGGCCAGCTCCTCGCGAGGATCGATCCGGATCAGGCCGAAGCAGGGGTGCTCGAAGCCAAAGCCCGGGTCAATGAATCGCGGAGCCGACTCGCCCAGGCTCAGGCCACCGTGCAGGCAAACAACATCCAGATCGAGCAAAACGTTCGTCAGGCTCAGGCCGAGGTCGCGAATGCCCGGGCCAATCTCACCCAGATCCAGCGAAACACCGAGGCCCGTATCGCCACTTCGGAGGCGAACCTGAAAGAAGCAGATGCCGAACTCGTCGCCGCCCAAGCCGAACTCAAGAATCGGCAGGCTCAGGTGAAGGCCGCGTCGGCGACGCTTGACAATGCCAAAGCGCGAACAAACCGCCTACAGAACCTCTACGAGAAAGGGTTTGTCTCCGCCGCCGATCTGGACGATGCGAAGACCGCTCAGGCAAGCGCCGATGCGAACCTTGAAGTCCGTCAGGGCGAAGTCGAGTCGGCGGTAGCTGATGTCAACACGGCCAAGGCGCGTCAGGCCTCGGCGGTCACCAATTTGAAGTCCGTGAAA
Organism: Methyloversatilis discipulorum; assembly: GCA_943371575.1. GTDB lineage: Bacteria > Armatimonadota > Fimbriimonadia > Fimbriimonadales > Fimbriimonadaceae > UphvI-Ar2. The sequence goes on from CALRVI020000001.1 coordinate 1,065,358, forward strand.
GCCTCGGCGGAGGCGGAAATCGAGGCGGCAAAGGCTCGGTTGGAGCAGGCACGCTCGTCGCTGACTTCAGCCGAAGCGGGCCGGGCCTTGATCCCCGCGAATCAGGCCAACCTGGAAGCGCTACGAGCTGGGGTGGACTCCGCAGAAGCTCAGGTGCAGTCGGCGGCTTCTCAAAAGTCCGACACCGAATTACGCTCCACCATTGCTGGCACCGTCACTAAACGGAACGCCGATCCGGGCGCCATCGCGTCGCCCGGATCCCCTGTTCTCGTTGTCGAGTCAACGAAGAACCTCATCATCAATGCCTCTGTTCCGATTGACCAAGCGGGGAGAATTCAGACCGGAGCCGCCGCACGATTGACGATTGATGGACTCGGGGCCGAGTCTATCCAAGGCCGTGTCGAACGTGTCGTGCCCAGCGCCGATCCTCAAGACCGGCAAGCCCTCGTGCGGATCCGCGTCGCCGATCAGAGCGCGATGCTCAAACCAGGCATGTTTGCCAAGGTGGCGATTGAGCTGCGCCGAACCGAAGCCCAGATTGCAATTCCCAAGGATGCGATTCAGGAGGGCAGTGTCATTGCGATCGGCCCGGATGGAAAGGCAGTGAAAAAGAAAGTGACCGTCGGCGAATCGGATGCCAACAACGCCGAGATTCTCAGCGGCCTCGCTCTGGGCGACAAGGTGGTCGTGCTCAGCTTCAGCCCCGTGCGAGAGGGAAGCGGAGTCACCGTTTCCGCCGAGCGCGGGCTCGATGGAACCCGCCGAGTGATCGAGGTGAAAAAGCCAGAAGGCGGCCCCGGCGGCGGCAGACCTGCCGGAGGCTCTCGATGAGCGTCGCACGGTGGTCGGTCAGTCGGCCGGTTGCCGTCACCATGCGGATCGCGGCTCTGGTTCTTCTTGGCCTCATCTGCTTCACTCGACTCCCGGTGGACTTGCTTCCCCGAGTCGATCTCCCCGTTGTTGCGGTCAACACAAACTGGCCGAATACCCCTCCGCAGGAGATCGAAACCCAAATCACCCGCCCGGTAGAACAGGCGGTTTCCACGATTCCCGGGCTGTATTCGGTGTCGTCGACATCAGAGCTGGGGCAATCCTCGGTGCGGGTCACCCTCAACTACGGAGTGGACGTGGACCGTGCAGCGGTGGACGTTCTCCAGTTCGTTCAGCGAGCGTATCGCCAATTCCCGAACGATCCCAACATCACGCCACCGGTCGTCTTTAAGTTTGACCCTAACAGCTTCCCAATCACGATTTTCGGCGTGACCGGGATGGACGATCCGATCAAGCTCCGAACGCTTCTCGTCAACGAGATCGCGCCGATGATCGAATCGACCCCCGGCGTCGCCCAGGTGAGTGTCACTGGTGGGCGCGAGCGGGCGATCATCATCAATGTGAAGCCGGAGAAGCTCCAGGCTTACAACATCACGCTGAGCGAAGTCGTCGGCCGGATCCGTGCGGAGAACCTGAGCCAACCGGCAGGAATCGCGAAAGCGGGAGAGAAGGAATACATCATCCGCTCCAGCGGCTACTTCAAGTCGTTGCAAGATGCGGAGAACACCCCTCTTCGCACCACCGATGGCCGCCAGGTTCTGCTGAAAGAAGTTGCGACGATCACCGACGAGGCCCGTGAGCAGCGAGTCTTCACGCGGGTCAATGGCGAGAACGCGGTCGGACTGAGCATCACCAAGCAGCGAGAAGCCAACACGATCGACACGGTCGCTGCCGTGAAAGAGAAGGTCAAGGAGATCGAACGCGCGTACCCCGATCTCAAGTTCGCTGTGGCATATGAGCAAGCCGGATTCATCAAGGATTCCGTCCACAAGCTCCAGGAGCACGCGATCATCGGCGGAACGCTCGCGATCCTTGCGATTCTCTTCTTCCTTCGCAACGTGCGCTCCACCATCGTGGTCGCGCTCTCGATTCCGATCTCGATCACAAGCACCTTTGCCCTGATGTACTTCATGGGCTTCACGCTCAACACGATATCTCTCAGCGGCCTGGCCCTCGCGACCGGCTTGATTGTTGATGACGCGATCGTGATCCTCGAAAACATCTTCCGGCACATGGAGCGGGATAAGAAGTCGGCGGTAGATGCAAGCATTTCTGGCCCGAACGAGATCATGCAGGCGGTCGTCGCTTCGACGATCACCGTCATGGTGGTGTTTGTGCCGCTGTTCCTCATTCAAGGTCAGTCGGGCCAGATCTTCACGCAGCTGGCTCTCGTGGTCATCTTCTCGCTCGCCGTCTCCCTCTTGGACGCGACGACCGTCGTCCCGATGCTGGCCTCGCGCGTGGTGAGTAGCAAGGAGGTCCATGAACTGGAGCATCCTGAAGAGCAACTTGCCTCGCCCAGTTTCTTAAAGCGGCTCTCCGCTCGCATGGGGCTGGCGTTCAATCGCCTCGATGAATCGTATCGACGAGGCCTCGTCTGGGCTCTCAAAAATCGCTGGACCGTGGTGGGCGCGGTGACAATTGTCACCCTCGCAGTGATCCCACTTTGGGATCGAGTCGGGAACGAAAACCTCCCCAAGACCGACACCGGTGACCTCAACGTTCGCGTGCGCCTTCCGGTGGGAACTGCCCTCAGCACGACCATCGACAAGATGGAGCAAGTCGAGAAAGTTCTGCTCGCCGACAAGGATATTGAGACGGTGTTCCTTGCCGTCGGTGCTGGCATCTCGTTTAGAGGATCGGTCGGAGGAGCTCAAGCCAACTCCGGGGCCGCGAACATTCGGCTCAAGAAGGAGCGCTCTGGCACGACGGAAGAAATCGCGAAGCGCATCGAAGCCCAACTTCGCCCGATCTCCGGAATCCGGGCCTCCGCTCAACCTTTTGATCTCGTTTCCAACATCCTGGGGGGAAACAACCAAGGGATGCAGATCGACATCTTTGGCAACAACATGCAGCAGATTTCTGCCGTTGCCGATCAGGTGAAGGAAGAGCTCTCCGATGTTGTGGGCCTGGAAGGGGTCGATGTCAGCATTGAGGAAGCTACTCCAGAACTCACCTGGGAAGTCGATCGGCAAGCCGCGCAATCGCTGGGCGTGAGCTATCAGGAAATCGCCAGCGCGATCAACACGAGCACCAACGGAACCCTCTCCACCTACTTCCAGGAAGACGGATTCCAGTATCCAATCTATGTCCAACTCCCCGAGGCGGATCGCGAATCGGTCGATGATCTGCTGAACATCCCGATCAAACGCAACCCCGCCACCGGCACCCAGATTCTGCTTCGCCAGGTCGCCAAGCCGGAGATCACGGGCGGTCCAAACCAAATAAACCGACTCGACCGCCGCCGCTATATCTCGGTGAGTGGCCGATTTGGGGATCGCAAGGAAAGCGAAGTCATCGCCGACGTGGAGAAGAAAATGGAGGGCTTCGAGACCCCTCCTGGAGTTACCTGGGATTGGGGTGAGCGCCAGCGTCGCAAGGCCGAGGAGTTCGCGGGCCTTGGCCTGGCGGTCGGTCTGGCCGTCGTCCTGATCTACATGTTGCTCGCGTCCCAGTTCGAGAGCTTCATCTATCCCCTCGTGGTGCTGACCACCGTGCCACTATGCGCGGTCGGCATTGTGCTGTCGCTTTTCCTCACAGATCGCGCATTTGGACTCACGGCCTTTATCGGGATTCTCATGCTCGTTGGGATCGTCGTGAAGAACGGGATTCTGCTCGTGGACTACACGAATCAGTTGCGCGGCCGGGGAATGCAACGGGACGATGCGATTTTGCTTGCCTCTCCGACCCGGCTTCGCCCGATTCTGATGACGAGTGTGGCAACGGTTCTCGGAATGCTCCCGATCGCCGCCGCTCCCGGGGCGAACTCGGATCTCCAAGCACCCCTGGCAACCGTCGTCGTCGGAGGAGTCACCACCTCCACGATCTTGACCTTGTTCGTCGTCCCCGTGGTCTATTCGTTCTTCGATGATCTCGCCCGAAAAGCTCGAGGCGATCAGCGCGATCTGGCTCCAGCCCAAGGCGTCGAGCCAAGTCCGGCTTCCGCCGGAGCGAGTGAGCCCGAACCGGTCGACGCTCAGTCTCCGTAAGCACTGGCCTCGGTGGATGCAACCCGCATGCACCGAGGCACCGTCATTTTCTGTATGGCGCGATTCCGTGAAGTCCAACGATTTCCACTGTGGGCGGAAGGACTGCTCGTGCTGATCGGCATTCTGACGCCGGCCCTGGCAGTGACGTTGGAACGGGAGCCTTGGTCGCCATGGCTCTTGGTGATCCCGGCGTCTCTGTTTCTTGTGTGGGTGTTCCTCTTTCGAATGGTCACCGAGGTGGACTCGGAAAAGCTCATCGTGTCGTTCGGATGGATCCCAACCTACCGACGAACTTTCCCCCTTGGAGACATCCAATCGGCGCAGAAGGTCAAGTACCGTCCGATCCAGGAGTACGGCGGCTGGGGAATCCGGGGAATCCCCGTTCAATGCCTCTCAGCGCAGGGCGATGAGGGTGTCCAACTGCAGCTCTCAAATGGCCGAAAGATGTTGATCGGGAGCCAGCAAGCCACCAAACTTCAGGCCGCTCTTGCAAAGCGGGCTTGATCAAGATGTCCGCGTGAGGCTACGTGAAGGAGTCGCACGTCTTGGACTTTGATCCACGACTGTGGAACAACCACGGAAGGACTGCGGAACGGGAATGATTCGAAACGTGATGCCCCTGGTGATTGGGGCGCGGGGCTTGAGCCAGGGAAAGGGAACGATCGCCCTCTCCCGGCCGGAGAGCTTCGACGGCATCTTCGATCCTGACTCTCTGCTTTGGCGCACTGATCTCGAAAAGTGGCTTGAAGGCACCCTCGCCCGCGGCGCGACCGAGTTCAGTCTTCGGTACGCCTTTCCCAAACTGAAAGAGTGGCAAGGCGGACATTTCAGCTGGATCGGCAAGGTGGCGGGATGCGAGACGGGCTTTCTCTTTGCCCACGGCGTCCGGACGGAAGAAGTCTGGCGAGAAGAACATCTGCGCGACCAGGAGCCCTGGCGGCATCGGTTCGACCAGATCCCGAGCCAACGACTTTCTCGCCCCGATCTGCCCCTGGAAGTCGCGCAGGAGAGACTCGTGCAGGCCCTCTCGATGACCGCGACCCACGCGTTCGACTCTGATCTCAAGGACTGGGGAAAGACGTGGCTGGAATACCGCGAGTCGATCAAAGGTGATGCGTCCGTCCCTCGCACCCTCCCCGACTCGACCTACGAAGGGCTCTCGGATGACGCAGGGAGGCTGCTTGATATTCTCATTGAGTTTCCGAAAATCACCGGCTTCGGAGGCTGGCTCAGCGAAGTCATCGCGGATCAAGACCGCCACGATTCTCTCACCATCATGCTCCTAGAATCGAGAATGCGGGCGCTGGAGGCCATCGCGAATTCGTCGTGGTCGTAGGTTCTTGATCCCGGCCCGTGAATCAACACCAAAAAAGTGAAGATTCCCGAACTTTCGTGGCAACTTTTGACAGATTTTCCTGTAATGTATCGTAGTTGGAGATGCCTGAACCCCGGATTACCAGGGTGGGTGCTCCCGGAGTACTTATATGAAGCGTTCAGCTTTTACCCTGATTGAACTGCTGGTGGTGATCGCCATCATTGCCATCCTTGCGGCGATCCTCTTCCCGGTGTTCGCCCAAGCAAAGGAAGCCGCAAAGAAGACCCAAGGTCTCAGCAATGCCAAGCAAACCGGCACGGCCATGATGATCTACACGACCGACTACGACGATCTGATGCCTTTGAGCCTGATCTACAACGCGGCCGGTTCGTGGCAGTTCAACCTTCTTGCAGAAGTGCCAGTCGACTGGCGCATCAGCACCCCGGCGACCCATGCTCGACACGAGATCTACTGGGCGAACAGCCTTCGCCCCTACATGAAGAACCTGCAGATCTATGCTCACACCGGCAACAAGGATCAAACCGGGGCTTCGACGTCGACCCTGGGCCGCGAGCCAGCGAAGATGGGCCTGACGATGAACGGTCTGCTGAGTTCTTACTCCACGACCGCCGTCAACGCTCCGAGCGTTCTCCCGCTGCTGTGGTATGGCCAAGGAAACACGAACCGCGTCGGTCAATCGCTCCCGGTTCCGGCTCTGCGATGCAGCGCACCGATCGCGAATGGCCCGTGTGTGTTCAACCCGGGCGGATACCCCGACTCCAGCAACGGTTCGGGCAACCAATTCGCCTCGGCTTGGTTTGTGCCAGGTGGCGCAACAACCCACTGGGCATACGGACGCGGCAACGTCTTTGTCCGAACCGACTCCAGTGCCAAGTTCCTCCCGATCGGACGTGAAGGTGGCGGAGCCTCTGGGTTCGACCTGCTCCGCGATCCGTTCGCGAGCTACAACACGGCTGGCCTCGGCCTGACCTACACGGGTTGCCGACCGACGGGTAGCGCTGCCTCGGTTCCGTTCTACTGGTGCATGTTCCGCCCGGATCGTGAGAACTAAGGATGAAGACGCTCCTTTGGACAGTGATCCTTGGCGCGATGCTGAGCCTTGTCGCTTGCTCGGGAACCGAGAACTACGACAAGCCGGATGCTGCTCCCGAAACCGGTAGCAGCCAGTTCGAAACTGGTCAATCCGGTGGCCCGGATGCCGCCGGTGGCGGAACGTCGAACAAGGTCGACGAAGCCGCGACGGATCAGTAAGGCTTCACGGTAAGCCACCGCCGAGTCCCCGAAATCCATGCATTCGGGGACTCGGCCACTTTAGAGGAGCGAGATTTCGCGGTAGAGAATCGTGTATCCGTCTTTCCCGTTGACCTTGGTGACCTGCTCATAGAGAACACCGATTCGATTTTTCGGTAAGGCGACGAGGCTCGAATACGCGAATGAACCGGAGTCAATGACCGCCGCCCGGTTCCAGGCCATGCCCCCATCGCGTGAGAGGTTCAGAACGCCGTTGGATCGCCCAGCTGCATTCTCGGGGTTTGAGAATGCTAGCAGGTCTGGCTTAAACCCTACGCGGATGAGCGATCCCATACAAACTGGATCCACCAAATCGGGCCTCAATGCCGCGAGCTTCCAGGTCACACCTCCATCGCGGCTGATCGATTGCAATCGCTGGCGAGCGCTCGCCTGGTTACGGGCATTCTGAAGAACAGAGCCATCTGCGAGTTCGGCGAACTGAACCTCGTTGGGATGCGTGCCTTCGGGTTTGGGTGTCAGGGATCCCCTTTGCCAGGTCTTACCCTTGTCATCCGAGTAGACCGCGAAGGTGGTCCAGGAAGATCCTTCGCGCTCGTTGAACGGGAAGATCAGCCGGCCCCGATGCTTCCCGCGAGTGAGCTCGATTCCTACGCCAGGGCCACTTGCAATCGTCTTGACCTCGGGTCGCTTCACGATGCGCGTGATGTCGCTGGGCGGACTCCACGATTGCCCGTCATCATCGCTGAAGCTGACAAATGCTTGATTCGTTTTCGCCGGATCGTATCCAGGCTGAACCGTGTACTCGCCAATCCCCTTGGGATACATCTGGAACATCAACCAAATCCTCCCAGAACCAGCGATCAAGACAGTCGGGTTGTTGAGCGAGGCGGGCGACCAATCAAACGCGACTCGCATGGTCTCCCAGTCCTTAGAACTCTTGGGCTTGCGTCGGAGCACCAGCGTGTTGGCGGCCTGGTCATGAACAGACTGTCGGCCTTCCGCAAAGGCCAAGAGCGTCCCCTTTTTGGTGACAGCGAGGGCTGGAATTCGATAGGTTTCAAACGCCGCTTCTGGGTCAACGGCATGGCTTTGAAACACCGGAACGGGATCCCCAACCCTGACCTCCGCGAGGCCCGCAACGAGAGCAAGCATCCACATGTCGCGAGTCTAGCCGATCCCGCCGGATGAAAAGTTCCTAGGTATGACGCTCATCATAGACGGGGACTTGAATCTCGCCCAGGATGGACTCAGAAACGTGGCCCAGCCGCCACGGAGTGGAGATCACAGGTGGATATTCGATCCCTCGTCACACTGGCCGATGTGCCTCCGAAAGTTCGGATGGCCTGCTTTGTCTCCTTGGGGGTCTTGCTCGGCTCAGGGATCTATGTGGCAAGGATCAGCCGCGCCGGGAGCTATCTCAGCGACGACCCCACAACCTGCATCAACTGCCACGTGATGAAGCCCTACTACGCTTCTTGGCAACACTCCAGCCATGCCCGGGTGGCGACGTGCAATGACTGCCACGTGCCCCACGACACGACCTTGAACAAGTATCTGTTCAAGGCCAAAGATGGCATGCGCCACAGCACGATCTTCACTCTGCGCAAGGAGCCCCAAGTCCTCCGCGCAACCGAAGAAGCCAAGCATGTAATCCAAGGCAACTGCGTGCGGTGTCACACCGAATTGGTCTCGGAGCTCAACGGCATCAACGTCCACGGAGGGGATCGCTCCTGCGTTGATTGCCACCGCGAAACCCCTCACGGGCGGGCAAGCAGCTTGAGTTCCGCTCCCAACACTCTCACCCCTGGCCTCCCGCGCACGGGGTTTGACAGTTTCAAAAATCCTGAATCAACGGAGAAATCTCGATGAATAGTGACAATCAATCATCTCGACCTCGCGGTTCCGCGCTGGGCTGGTGGGTTCTTGGTGGATCTGCCCTCGGTGTCGTAGCGCTCGGTCTTCTGGCAAGTTCGATTCTCGAACGCCGCGAAGAAGCGGTGGTCGGGCGATTGACCATCAAGCAACCTGTGGGCGAATGGGAATCAGACAACTCCAAGTGGGGCGTCAACTTCCCACGCGAATACAACACCTGGCTTGCGACGGAAAAAATGGACGGGGAAACGAAGTACGGCGGCAACGTCGAACGCGATCACCTGGCGAACAACCCGAAACTCGTTGTGATGTGGGCGGGCTACGCATTCGCCAAGGGCTATATGGCTCCGCGTGGACACATGCACGCCGTCGATGACGTGAAGAACACGCCGCGCCGCAACGACAAAACCCCGGCGACCTGCTGGACCTGCAAGAGCCCCGATGTTCCCCGAGTCATGGCCCGCGATGGTGTGAAGGAATACTACGCCGAGAAGTTCGATCACTACGTTCAAGATGTGACCAATCCGATCGGCTGCGCGGACTGCCACGACGAAAAGACGATGGCTCTGCAGATCTCTCGGCCTGCGCTGAAAGAAGCTCTCACGCGACAAGGCAAAGACATCGCCAAGCTGACGCACCAAGAAATGCGCTCGCTCGTCTGCGCCCAGTGCCACGTGGAGTACTACTTCAAGGGCAAAAAAGAGCAGTACCTGACCTTCCCATGGGACAAAGGCATGACCGCCGAGAACATGGAAGAGTACTACGCGGAATCCGGTCATGTGGACTGGACGCACGCCATCTCTGGCGCGAAGATGATCAAGATGCAGCACCCCGATTACGAGGTGTTCTCGCAAGGCGTCCACGCCGCTCGAGGCGTCAGCTGCGCCGACTGCCACATGCCGTATAAGCAAGAAGGCGGCGTGAAGTTCTCGGATCACCAAATCCAAAGCCCGCTTCTGAACATCGAAAACTCGTGTCAGGTCTGCCACAAGTGGAGCGAAAAGGACATCAAGGATCGTGTGTATTCGATGCAAGCCAAGCACCACGAAGTCATGGATGCGGCTGAAGTCGCGATCACGAATCTCCACCTGAGCATCGGCGAAGCCGCACAAAAGGGTGCGACCGAAGAACAACTCGCCAAGCCTCGCGAGCTGGTCAGCAAAGCCCAAATGTACTGGGACTACATCAGTGCCAACAACGGCTTCGGCTTCCACGCTCCGCAAGAGTCGGTTCGGGTTCTCAGCAAGGCTCTGAACATCGCTAGCGAAGGCCGACTGGTACTGGCCGGAGTCCGCACGAAGCTCGGACTCTCCGCCGTCGCCTCAACGCCCGACATCGGCACCAAGGAAAAGGCTCAGGCTTACATTAAGCCTTACGTGGACGCCCAAAACGCCAAGAAGAAGGCTGAAGAAGCGAAGGCCGCCGCCGAGGAAGCTCAGGAGAAACAGGTGAAGAACGCACCGAAGATGAAGACGATCAGTCGATAGCCAGGCCTGCACCGTGCAGGGCAGAGAGTCTCCTGGATTCCATCCCCCGATCCATCTGGGTCGGGGGATTTGCCTTGGGCGAAGTCGATTTTCGGAACTTTTTTCAACAAAAGCCTAGGACATGACAGCCGTCATAGTTTCAAAACCTGGGTCGGCCCACGATAAGGGTGATGATCGCACATCCTCGAAAACCCAAACCCTCAAGCGGGCAGGTTCTCGAACCTGAAGCCGTTTCCCCCGAGGCTCCCTCGGGTGGATTGAATCCCAATCTCGACCGCAAGCTTAAAGAAGCGTTTTGGCAGGGCAATCTTGGCTATCCGCATGCCGTGGTGCTTGCCGGATATTTGGTCGCCGTCGGTGTCGCTCTGCACGCCACGATCGGCTACCGAATCCCTCCGATGCTCAACCCGGTCATGTGGTTGCTCGCTCTCGCAGTCCCAGGTTCGCTGATTGCGGGCCGTGTGGGGCGCAAGAACCGAGTCATCCACTGGCTGACGGGAATCCCCGTTGCCGTAGTCGTAACAAGCGCGGTAGGAATTCTCGGTCTCGTCGGGGGAATCGTCCCGCTTCAAACGCTGCAAGAGCAGTTTCAGGTCGAAAGCGTCTGGGTGAGCTGGCCATTTGTGCTCCTTGTGGCCCTCATGCTCATCAATCTGGTTGGATCCGTCGGTAAGCGATGCTGGCCGATCAACTACACCAATGTCGTGTATTTCACGACTCATGCCGGTCTTGCCATCGCGATCATCGGCGGGGCCGGCTCTTCGCTTTTCCTTGAGCGCGACATCATCGTGCTCTTCCACGGGCAGCCGACGACGGTGGCGGTGAAGAAGGACAACACGGAGGTCAAGCTTCCGTTCGAGATCACGCTCAATGAGTTCGTTCTCACCTCCTTCCCGCCTGTCTTGGCCCTCGCCGAGCTCGACCCTAGAGTGGAGGGCGGCGTGGATGTCACTCCTGGCGAAGACCTCTTGAAAGACGGTCTGAACACCGAGGTGGCGGGCTACAAGATCAAAGTCAAGAAGTACCTCCCGAAGGCGATCTTCGGCGCGGACGGCTGGCAAGCCGCTCCGTGGAAGACCGCTCCTCCGGCGGCTGAACTGGCGGTCACGACTCCCAACGGCGAGACGTTCGAAGGCTGGGTGAGCTGCGGCTCCGTCGACGCTCCTCCCAACCACATCCGACTGGGTGAGATCAGCGCGATCGTCATGCCCGATCCGCGGCCGAAGGAATTCCGTTCCGACATCACGATCAAGAACGGTGCTGGGGAAGAGAAGCACACGATCAAGGTCAACGAGCCGATCACCCGCGACGGATGGACGCTCTATCAACTCAGCTACGACCAAAAGATGGGCGCGGCCTCTCAGTATTCAACTCTGGAAGCCGTCCGTGACCCAGGCATCGGCGTGGTGTATTTCGGCATGGGACTGCTGATTCTCGGATCGGTGCTCCACCTGTGGAATGGCGTTGGCACGACCAACGGACGAGGTTCAAAGAAATGACAATGGTCGCTCAATTCGCCCTCGGCAGCTGGCTTGTCGCGAGTGGCGCATATATTCTTCAACGCAAACGACCCTGGATCGGCGACGTGCTCACAATGCTCGGCGTGATCGCTGGTGTGATCTTCCTCACCTCCCTCTGGATGACCCTCGGTCGTCCGCCGATGCGCACCTTGGGCGAAACGCGCTGGTGGTACGCCATCACCGTGCCGTTACTGGGAATCCTAATCGGCTGGCGGTTTGATACCAAGATCCTCGCGATCCCCAGCTGTCTGATGGGTGCCATGTTCGCCGGGATTAACCTGGCCCACCCCGAGTACATGGACAAAACCCTGATGCCGGCTCTCCAAAGCCCGTGGTTTGTTCCCCACGTGGTGGTCTACATGGTCGCCTACTCGGCCCTCGGCCTCAGCAGCTTGGTCGGAGCCTGGGTGTTCATTCAACGCAAGCTCAAGGGCGAAGCCGTTCAACCGGAAGATGTCGAGACGCCGCATAAGCTAGTGATGGTCGGCTTGCCGCTTCTCACCACGGGTCTCTTGTTCGGGGCGTTCTGGGCGAAGGAAGCGTGGGGACACTACTGGACGTGGGATCCCAAGGAAACATGGGCGTTCCTCACCTGGGCTGCGTATCTCATCTACCTTCACGTGAAGCATCGCCATTCCATGAAGCCGAGCCTCAACATCGGGCTCTTGGTCATCGGATTTGCCGTGCTCATGGGTTGCTGGTTTGGTGTCAACTATCTTCCCACCGCCAAGGAAAGCGTGCATACTTACACGCAGGTGGACTAGATGCCGCATCGGGATTCCTCTGTGCGGTACTGGCCTGATGGCGGAATGGCAGCGTATCCCGAAGCACCGACGAACCTCCAAGTGCTCCGAGCGAGCACCTTGTTGAACAGCCTCACCGAGGAGCAGATTTCTGACCTCGGTGGGGTTTCCCACATGGCGTATGCCGAGCGTGCCGAAACAATCTGGATCAATGGCAGCGACGTTGATTTCTTCGGTGTAGTCGGCATTGGCTTCGTCAAGATGACGCGATCCACGGCCGCCGGGCACGACGTGACAACGGAACTGATGGGCCCGGGTCAGGTCTTCGGCCTGCTCGGTGCGTTGGAGGGAACAGGGTGCCCTCAGACGGCCAAAGCGGTCTGCAACACTTGGTACCTCAAGGTGCCGAAGCGCAAGTTTTTCGACGTCTATCGCGAGAATCTGATTCTCAAAGAAACTCTCGTCCGCCGAACGACGACCAGGCTCCGCTCCAGCTACGAAATGATTGCCCGGATGAGCACCGGCAAGGTCGATCAGCGCATTGCCGCGATTCTGTTTCTGGTCGCCGAGAGCTACGGAACGGAAGACGGGAAGACGATTCGAATCAACGTCCCCTTGACTCGGCAAGACATCGCCGAAATGGCGGGCACCACCGTCGAGTCGACGATCCGAGTGATGAGCGCGTGGCAGAAAAAGAAGTGGATCGAAACAGAAAGTCGCACCATTTCGATTCTCAATCCCGATTCGCTCGCCGAACTTATCTAGATTCCTGGGGGATCGGGAAGGGATACTGAGATGTGTTGCCTTGCTTGCTCAGCCTCCTTGCTCTCCCCGATCGTCCCAACATGATTGGCGAATCCCGACTACTTTATGACCGCCCGGCGGAGCAGTGGATTGAAGCTCTCCCCGTCGGCAACGGGCGGCTGGGAGCGATGGTTTTCGGGGGTGTGGCGCAAGAGCGGATCGCGCTGAACGAAGACACGTTCTGGGCGGGCGAGCCGAAGAACTGGAACAATCCGAAATCGAAGGATCTGTTGCCGGAGATCCGACGCGCCTTGTTCGCCGGGGAATGGGAAAAGGTCGATGGCCTGGCCGTTCAGATGCAGGGGCCCTACACTCAGAGCTACCTCCCTTTTGGTGACCTGATCCTCAAGCACCGACGATCGAGCAATCAGCCTTACGCACGAGTTCTTGAGCTTGCCGATGGAGTGGCCACCAGTCGAGCCGGGAATCTCACTCAGAGGGTTTACGCGAGCCTTGCCGATCAGGTGATCGTGGTGGAACTCACCAGCTCGGCCCCGGAGGAAATCGACCTCCACGCGATTCTCACGAGCCAGGTCACTCACACGGTGAAGGGTGATGGAGAGCTTCTCGTGATGTCTGGCCGCGCCCCGGTTCATGCCGACCCCAACTATTTGGGCAACACGCCCGACCCGATTCGATACAAGGAGGGTCGAGGAATGGCTTTTGCCGGAGTTCTGCAAGCTCTCGGGGAGGGAGTTTCGGTGAAGGTCAACGGCCATGGTCTGGAGATCAAAGGCGGGAGCAAGGTCACCCTTCTCCTCGCCCTCCGCACCAGTTTCGTCGATCCCTTCACGGCTCCCCATCTCGGCCCCGATCCGATCGTCCTCGCCAAGAAAGATCTGGCTGCCGCGAAGACCAAGCGCGATCTCTTGGCCCGCCACACCAAGCTCTTCCGCCCGATGATGGAGCGCAATGGGATCTCGCTGGAAGGGCCGGATCGAACGAGCATCCCGACCAACCAGCGCGTGGCGGAGTTCAACCAAACCAACGATCCCGGGTTGGTGAGCTTGCTGTACCAATACGGGCGCTACCTCCTGGTCAGCTCCTCGCAACCGGGAAGCCAGGCGGCAAATCTCCAGGGCATCTGGAATCAGGACATGCGGCCCCCTTGGAGTGCCAACTACACGATGAACATCAACGCCCAGATGAACTACTGGCCTGCGTTGGTGAGTGCCTTGCCGGAAACCCACGAGGCCTTCCTCCGAATGACCCGCGAGCAGATGCGCACCGGCACCGAAACGGCGAAGGTGAATTACGGAATGCCGGGCTGGACGGTGCACCACAACAGCGATCTCTGGCGACATTCAGCACCAGTGGGCGATCTTGCAGGATGGCCGGGCTGGGCGAACTGGGCACTTGGCGGCCCTTGGTCGGCGACCCATATCATGGAGCATTACCGGTTCACCGGGGACAAGAAGCAGCTTGCGCGCGATTTTGCCGCCTTGAGGGGCTCGGCTGACTTCTGTGCCGCCTGGCTTGTTGCCGATCCTAACCGAGACGGCAAGCTGGTGACCGCGCCCTCCACTTCGCCAGAGATCAACTTCCGAGTGAGGGGCGACCTGGCTCCTGCCGTCGGCGTCGGTGCCGCGATGGATTTGGGGATCATCAAGCAAGTGCTGGCCGATGCCGAGGAGGCGGCTCGAATTCTCGGTGTGGCACCCGATCCTGACTGGTCGGAAAAGAGGGAGCAGGTGCACCGATTCCTCGTCGGCTCGCGCGGGCAACTTCAGGAATGGCTCGACGATTTCCCCGAGACGGAAGTCAATCACCGCCACCTCAGTCATCTCTGGGCGGCTTTTCCCGGAAGCGAGATCAATGTCGACGACACGCCGACCCTCGCTCGTGCGGTGCGCCAATCTATGGAGATTCGGGGCGATCAATCGACCGGTTGGGCGATGGCGTGGCGGATGTGCCTCTGGGCGAGGCTTCGCGATCCGGAGAAAGCCTACGGCATGGTCAAACGGGTGATGGTGCTGGCTGATCCAAAGACAAACCCTGGCGTGGGCGGTGTCTACGCGAACCTCTTCGGCGCACATCCTCCGTTCCAGATTGATGGCAACTTCGGAGCCACGGCGGGAATCGCCGAGATGCTCGTTCAGTCGCATCGGGGGGATATCCATCTGTTGCCCTGTCTGCCCAAAGAGTGGCCCTCCGGCTCGGCAAAGGGTCTCCGGGTTCGCGGCGGGCACCGTGTGGACCTCTCTTGGGAAAACGGGAAGCTGGCGTCGGCGACGATTCACCCCGCCAAGGGGTCAAAGGAGATCAAAGTGAGGATCGGGGAACGGAAACCGCTCGGGATCACGGTGGGCTCTGATCCGGTTCAAATCGTGGGCTCGGAAGGCAGGGAGTAGCTGAGTGCCCCGACCCTGCAGCGTCGGGAATGAGTGATATCACCTGCCGGAATCTTGGTTGCGGATGTGATAAATCAAGCAACCCAAAGCCGACTCCCGCCACAATAGCCCTGTGAGCGACCGCGACGAGACGCGCCTGCCCGCGTGGATTCCCCTGATCGTGGTGATCCTCGCGGCGGGAGCGCGGATCGCCTGGCTGAACGCCGTTCCCACGCAACCGACCACCGATTTCGCCTGGTATTTCGAGCGTGCGATTGGACTCTCTCAAGGCGAAGGGTATGCGGTCAATGGCGTCGCAACCGCCTACTGGCCAGCCGGCTACCCTTATGTCCTCTCGCTCGTGTTGACCGCTTTTGGCGCAAGTGTCGAGGTCGCGCGGAACTTCAACGCGATTCTCACGACTCTGATCGCCTTGGTCGCGTGCAGCCTGACGTTTCGCATCACCGGATCAAAACTCGGGGCTGCGTTGGTGGGCGTTGCCCTGGCGATCCATCCGACGATGCTCGCCTACAGCGGCATTTTGGCGAGCGAGCCTCTTTTCGCTCTCGCTACGCTCCTGAGCATCTGGATGATTGTGCGGGCGACACGGAGCCGATTCGCGTGGTTCGCCAGCGGCCTCATGGCTGGTCTCGCGACAATGGTGCGACCTCAGGCCATTCTCCAGCCATTCCTCAACTTGGTCGGACTTTGGCCTGTCGCGCCGAACTCCAGTCGCAATAAACCCAAGCCGTGGGTGTTCCTCATCGGCTCCTTGATCGGCTTGCTGATCGCTCTCGCCCCGATCACGATGCGCAACAAGAACCTCTTCGGCGAGTTCTTCCTGGTCAGCACCAACGGAGGCGACAATCTTTGGATTGGTCACACCGAAGGCGCGGATGGTCGATATCGGACCCCTCCGGGCAAGCCCGACACTCCGGCGAATGAACTGGCGAACGACAAGCGCACGAAATCGGAGGCGATAGCCGCCATTCAGGCCGATCCCAGCCGGTCTCTGGCGCTGATTCCCGCCAAGCTCCAAGCCACGTTTCTGAGTGGCACCGATGCGCCCTACTGGGCGTTCCAGTTCAGCTACGATAGGCTCGAAACCCCGGGGATGGACAACCGACGCGGGCTGTTTCTGGGTTTCAAGCAAATCAATATCGGGGTGACGATCGGTCTGCTCATCACCGCGGGGATCGCCTTCATTCTCAGTTTAGGTGGAGACCGAGGGCGGAGAATGGCGTGGATCTGTGCGGTTCAAATCGTATGGGTGGCGCTGGTCACGAGTCTGTTTTTCGGGAACGGACGGTTTGGTTTTGTGACGATTCCCTTCCAGGTGATGCTCATCGGCGGATTGGTGGCGAGCTTACAAGAATGGATCGGGAAGCAACCGCTTCCCGATCCATGGGATTTCACTGAGTAGGCGCGCGGCTTACTTGGTGAACATGAATTTGTCGAAGAACACCTTGAGCACCGGGCCCTCTTCGGCATCCATGCCGATCTCATCGAGCCATTCGTGGTCGATCTCGGCGTGGCCGTGCTCCTCCTCGTCCTTCTTCTTTTTCTTCTTCTTTTTCTCGCCCTTCTCGGGAGGATGCGAGGCGTGGAGGTTGTGGTTCATCGCCGCCGCGAGCTCTCGCTTGAGATACTTCATTGCGCCAGGCTTGGTGATGTCCTCGATGGACTTGTGGGAGAGCACCTGGTTGATCGCGTCACGTGCGACAGAGTAGCTTCCGCCCTTGTCGCCTCCGCCATGATCATCCTTGCCCCCGCCGCCCGCCGGATCGGTGACGTGCGCCCCTTCTTCGGTTTGCACACTGATCTGGGTAACGAGGAAGGTCTTGCCATCCTTCAGGTTGACAATGATCTCGTCGCCGAGCTTGACGACGGCTCCGAGTTTCACTTCCGGCTCTTCTTCCGGCTCCTCGGTTTTCTTGCTTCCATTCATCGCAAAGAAGCCGCCGCCCGCAAGCACGAGCACCGCCACCAGGATGATGGGCATCTTGCCGCCCTTCTTTTTGCCTTCTTTTTTGTCCGCCATACTGTGAACCCTACGAGGGTTGTTCCACGTTCCCCCGCAGATTTCACACAGTCCCGAGCGGATTTATCGGAGCTTTCCGCCAAGGGCGGTGAGAGCACCGATGATCTGATCGCGCAGGACATTGGCTTCTTCATCGGTGAAGTTGGAGCCAACCTTGCGGAATTGAAGAGCGATGGCAAGAGAGTGCTGTCCATCGGGAACGCCTTGGCCGTCGTAGATGTCGAAGAGCCAGTGCTTTTCGAGATCCGAGCCGCCCGCAGAGAGAATCGCGGCCTCGAGTTCGGAGTAGGGAACCTTCTTGTCGATGAGGATCGCGATGTCGCGTCGGGCCGCCGGGTTTCGGCTGACCGAACGCAGGTTGATCTGCGCGTCTTGCTTGAGCGGCACCTGGCTCAGATTGAGTTCACCGAGCACCGAGGTGGCGGGAAGATCGGTTTCATCGGCCCGCTCGGGATGAATCTGTCCGAAGACCCCGACTTCGACTCCTCCAAGAAAGACTCGAGCTTGCCGGGTGGGATGGAACCGAGGATCCATCGTGCCGCGCTTGAGTTCCAAACTGATGCGCAGCGCACGGGCAACCGCTTCGACAATCCCCTTGAGGCTGAAGAAATCGGCTTGCGTGGTATCTCGGGGCGACCAACCCGGTCCCTCGAAGGCACCAACGCTCAAAATGCCGAGCAGAGTTTCCTCGGAGCCTGCGGCGTGGGCACGTCCAATTTCAAACAGGTGGAGGTTGTTTCCGCCATTTCGTATTGCCGCATCGCAAAGACTCGGGAGCATCGAGTTGCGAAGATACGCCATTTCCGGGGCATGGGGGTTGCGCACCACCACGCGATCGGTAGGAGCGTCGAGCGGGTGGACGTCGCGCAGACTATGGCTGATTGTCTGATCGAGCCCCGAGCGCAGAAGTTGCTCGCGCACCGTGTCCACGAGAAGCTCGAATCCATGCGCTCCGCCCAAAGGAGTCGAACCGATCGGTGAGGCTTCCGGGATCTTTTCGTATCCGACAACACGCCCAATCTCTTCGACCAGATCTTCTTCACGTTGGATATCGATCCGCCAGGTCGGGGGGACAATCGTCAGGGTCTCGCCGTCTTGCCCGGAAATCACGTAGCCGAGTCGCTTCAGAGCCTCGCGCGCTTCATCGAAGCTCACCGGCATCCCGAGCAGAGCCGACGCCTTACTCACCCGCACCTTGAGTGAGCTTATCTCTGGCTTGATCGGATAGACATCGAGCACGCCGCCAACCGGGCGATTCCCCGTGGCTTCGTACAGGAGTTCGGCGAATCGGTTGAGCGCGGCAACCACGCCTTCCGGATCAACGTGTCGCTCGAACCGGTAGCTGGCCTCCGTGAAGAGTCCCAGCGCCTTGCGGGTGGCCCGAACCGAGGTGTTGACGAAGTGCGCGGACTCCAGCAGACATCGAGTGGTCGTTGCGCTGACTTCGGTGTCCTCGCCGCCCATGACTCCCGCAACCGCCACCGGCCGTGACGCATCGCAGATCATCATTTGGCTCGGCTGAAGCTCATGCTCCGTGCCGTCGAGCGTGGTGAGCTTTTCGCCTTTCTCCGCCTGCCGAACCACGATCCGCTCGCCCGCAAGCTTGTCGAGATCAAAAGCGTGGAGCGGCTGCCCGGTTTCCAACATCACATAGTTAGTCAAGTCCACGAGAAGCGAAATCGGGCGCTGGCCAACCTTGCGGAGTCGTTCTTGGATCCAAGCTGGGGCATCACCATTGCTCAAGCCTTCAAAGACTCGGCAGGCGTATCGGGTGCAGTTCGGAGTCTCCACGGCGACACTGGTTTTCGCCCAGACATCACGATTCCCCGCATCCGAAGCCGGAAATCTCTCGGTTGCGCGCAGATAAAGATCAGTCGGCTTGGCGTTAGGATCCTTAGCCAGAACCTCGCGAGCCATGCCGAGCACGCTCGCCCCATCGCCTCGGTTCGCCATGATGTTGATGTCGAGCACCTTCTCGCCTTCGACCTCCGTGATCTCCTCCAGCTCAAAGCCGGTCATCGTGAGAAGATCGGCAATGGCTTCGGCAGAGAGCGGCGACTGGACGTAGTCGCGGAGCATGGATTCGGTGAACTTCATGGTTTCTAGAGGGGAGGAAAATCAGGCGAACTGCGAGAGGAATCGAAGGTCGTTTTCGAGGAAGAGTCGGAGATCGTCGACGCCGTAAGCCATCATCGGAATGCGTTCGACGCCGAGGCCAAACGCGAAGCCGCTGAACTCCTCGGGATCGATGCCGTAGCTCTCCAGGATGTTGGGGTGGATGAGACCGGCTCCACCCAGTTCGACCCATTTCCCGCCAAACAACTTCGGCGTCGAGATCGCGTAGTCAACTCCTGGTTCGACGAAGGGGAAGAAGTCAGGGCGGAATCGCACGGTGACCTCGGGGCCGAACATCTCGCGGGCAAACACGCCGAGCGTGCCCTTAAGGTGGGCCATGTTGATCCCCCGGTCGATCATAAAGCAGTCGACTTGGTGGAAGGTGTGGCTGTGGGTGCGGTCAACAGCCTCATTCCGGAAGGTTCGCCCGACGGTGAAGACACGCAGGGGCGGCTTCGTCGATTCAAAAACCCGACCTTGGAGAGCGGTGCACTGAGTCCGCAGAACCTTGCGGTCTTCGACGTAGAACGTGTCCTGCTCATCCATCGCCGGGTGGTCGGGCGGATAGTTCAGTGCGTCGAAGTTGTACTTGAAGTCCTCAAGCTCCGGCGACTCCATGTAGACGAATCCCATCGAGCCGAGCACGCGCTTGATCTTATTGGTCGTCTGTTGGAGGATGTGCTCTCGCCCCACGCGAGCGGCGCGAGAGGGAAGCGTGATGTCGATCCTCTCGGCCTCGAACTGACGCAGCAATTCGGCCTGACGAAGCTCGTGGTTCCGAGCCCCGAGCTCGCCTTCGACGCGAGCCCGGCACTCGTTCACCTTTGCGCCAAAGATGGGCTTCTCCTCGTTCGGAAGCGCCCCGATCCCGCGCATCAAACCGCTGATCAGGCCGCTCTTGCCCAGATACTTCAGCTCAACCTCGCGCAGATCCGCCGTATTCTTGGCGGATCGGATCGCGGCGAGGGCTTCGGCTTCGAGAGTGGATATCTGCTCCATCGGCTTCTCGCTTAGACCGGCACCGCGCTCATCGCTTTCTCAACGCGCTGGAGAGCATCCATCAGGGTGTCTTCCTCGATGGTGAGTGGCGGGGTGAGACGGAACGTTCGCTTGCGGGTTTCCTTGGTGAGAACGCCTTGAGCCATGAGTTCCTGGCTCAGCGCCTTGGTGTCGACGCCTTCCTTGACCTCGATGCCGAGCAAGAGTCCGCGTCCTCTTACTTCTTGAACATGCGGGAGATCCATGTTGTTGAGGAAGTCCATCGCCTTCGCACCAAGTTTCGTGACGCGAGTCGGGATATCGCTGGTCTCGAACTCCGCGAGCGCAGCAAGAGCCACCGCCGATCCGAGTGGATTGCCCCCAAACGTGCTGCCATGGTCGCCGGGTTGGAAGACTTCCATCACGTGGTTCTTGCCGACCGCCGCGCTCACGGGGAGGATTCCTCCACCAAGCGGCTTGCCGACGGCAAGGAGATCAGGTTCTGCGCCCGGCTCGTGCATCCAAGCGAATTTCTTGCCGGTGCGATAGAAACCGACCTGGATTTCATCCCAGATCACGAGCGCGTTGTGCTCGTCCGCGAGTTCGCGCACTTGGGTCATCCAACCATCGGGCGGAATAAGGATGCCGCCCTCGGCCTGGATCGGCTCGGCGAGAATCGCGACCGTGTTCGGGGTGATTGCCGCGCGTAGGGCGTCGATGTCACCGAATGGCACCGATTTGAATCCGGGTCCGTAAGGGCCGAAGTATTTGTTGTAGTCAACCTCGGTGCTAAATCCGACGATGGTCGTGGTTCGGCCGTGGAAGTTGTTGTCAAAAACAATGATCTCGGCATCGCCAAGGGCAACACCCTTCTTGGTGTATCCCCACTTGCGGGCGAGCTTAATGCAGGTTTCGATTGCTTCTGCACCCGTATTCATTGGGCAGACGCGGTCGAGTTCGCAGAAGGTGGCGAGTCCATGCAGAAAGAGTCCGACTTCCGCATTGATAAAAGCCCGGCTCACGACGGCGATATTGTCGAGCTGCTCCTTGGCAATCTTGACAACATTCGGGGAGAGGTGTCCGTGGGACACCGCGGAATAGGCTCCGATGCAATCGATGTATTCGCGCCCGGTTTCGTCCCACACACGAGCGTTTTCGCCGCGGATGATGTTCACCGGGAGCGGCTTGTAGTTCATGGTGCCGTAGGTAAACGTCAGGTCTGTTGCTTCCTGCATGGAGAGCGAATCCACCATGCCTCGAAGTCCACCGGACTTGATCTTTTCCCACATTGCCTTATCTTGTGTGCAGGCCATAGATTCATTCTGATGGATAGAGGCCATCCAGCGGTACCCCCACGGGGAGGATGGCCCGGAATCGTCGGCGGCCGGGAAGCGGCGGGGAAGGGAAACCGGTATCATCGCGGAGGCATGGATGTGATCCTTTCCCAGGTTGACTTCAACGACGAAGAGCACCGCGCGAACCGCGCCGCGATGGACGTCCACATGACGACCTACCGCGAACGCATGGCCCAGATGATGGCGGGCGGCGGTGAAAAAGCGGTGGCCAAACACACGGAACGCGGCAAACTCCTGGCCCGAGATCGGATCGATGCCCTGCTCGACGACGGCTCACCCTTCCTGGAATTCTCACCCTTCGCGGCATACGGAATGTACGATGGCGCGGCTCCCTGCGCAGGCGTGGTCACAGGAATTGGGCGGATTCATGGGCGCGAGTGCATGATTGTCGCCAACGATGCGACGGTGAAGGGCGGCACGTATTTTCCTCTCACGGTGAAGAAGCACCTTCGCGCGCAGGAAGTCGCTCTGGAGAATCATCTGCCGTGCATCTATTTGGTCGATTCGGGCGGGGCGTTTTTGCCTCTCCAAGCTGAAGTTTTCCCGGATCGAGACCATTTCGGGCGGATTTTCTACAACCAAGCCCATATGAGCGCGCGCAAGATTCCTCAGATTGCGGCGGTTTTGGGGAGCTGCACGGCGGGCGGCGCATATGTTCCCGCGATGAGCGATGAAACCGTGATCGTGAAAAACCAAGGCACGATTTTCCTCGGCGGACCACCGCTGGTGAAAGCCGCAACCGGCGAAGAAGTGAGCGTCGAAGATTTGGGCGGCGCAGATGTCCACACACGGCTCAGTGGCGTCGCTGACCATATGGCGGATGACGACGGACACGCGCTTCAGATCGTTCGGAACATCGTGGAAAACCTTGGCCCGCGCAAATCGGCGTCTTTGGCTGATCCTGATGCGATCGAGGAACCGCTCTATCCCGCCGAGGAGCTCTATTCGCTGGTGCCGAGCGACACCAAGAAGCCGATGGCGATGCGCCAAGTAATCGCGCGGATCGTCGATGGTTCACGGCTCCATGAGTTCAAAGCCCGCTTTGGCACGACCCTGATCTGCGGGTTCGCCCGCATCCACGGACACCCGGTCGGGATTCTCGCGAATGATGGGATTCTCTTCAGTGAAAGCGCTCAAAAGGGAGCCCACTTCATCGAGTTGTGCAATCAGCGGCAGATTCCGCTTCTGTTCCTGCAGAACATCACGGGATTCATGGTCGGCCGGAAGTATGAAAACGAAGGGATCGCCAAGCACGGAGCCAAGCTGGTCACGGCGGTCAGCACGGCGAACGTGCCGAAGTTTACGGTGATCGTCGGTGGATCGTACGGTGCGGGCAACTATGGGATGTGCGGCCGCGCATTCCAGCCACGGCAGATGTGGATGTGGCCCAATGCGGGCATCAGCGTGATGGGTGGAGAGCAGGCGGCGAATGTCCTCCTGACGGTTAAAAAGGATCAATTCGCGGCGGAAGGGAAGTCGATGAGCGAGGAGGAGCAAGCGGCCTTCAAAGCTCCGACTCTGGCGAAATATGCCGAAGAATCGAACGCCTACTACGCCTCAGCTCGGCTCTGGGACGACGGAATCATCGACCCGGTTCACACGCGCCGCGTGGTAGCTCTGGGGATCGAAGCCGCTCGCAACGCACCGGTGCCCGAAGCGGGATTCAGCATGTACCGAATGTAGTTCGTGGTACTCAGGCGAGAATCACTGGGCGCTTGTCGATGGGGCTGGGGCTGACCGTGAACCCTGCTTGGAGTGAAGCACGAACGGATTCAGCATCTCCTGCCGTCGCGGCATGGATGGTGAAGATCGGCTGACCGGATTCGACCTGGCTTCCGACTTCGACATGCGTCTCAATTCCCACCGAATGGTTGAGTAGGGAGTCTTTGGTCTTCCTTCCGCCACCAAGATCGACGACTGCTTGGCCCACCGCACGGGCATCGATCCTCTCAACCCATCCGGACTGGTCGGCGGCGAGGGTGATCTGCACCGGTGCGACTTGCCAGTTTTCGCTTTCAAAAATCTGAGAATCGCCTCCTTGAGCCGCGAACCACTCTTTGGCCTTAGCCAGAGCCTCGCCCGATGACAAGGCCGCGGTCACCTTGCCTTGCGGGTTAGGCTCACCGACTGCTTCCATGACGACGGTCGCGAGATGAACGCAGAGGTCGCCGAACCGTCCTGACTCCTTGCCCGCCAACACCCGGATTGCTTCTTTGACTTCGAGCGCATTGCCCGCCGTTCGACCAAGCGGTTGATCCATGTCGGTGATCGCGGTTCGGATGGTCAGCCCCGCCAGCTCGCCGACCGAGCGGAGGGCACGGGCGAGCTCCTCCGCCGCCGGAAGAGTTTCCATGAACGCTCCTCGCCCGCATTTTACATCGAGCACCACCGTCTCGGCTCCCCCCGCGATCTTCTTGCTCAGGATCGAGCTTACAATGAGCGGCAAACTGGGTACGGTCGCGGTGACATCACGCAGTGCGTAGAATGCTTTGTCAGCGGGAGCCAGGGAAGGAGTCTGCCCGGTGAGGGCCAAGCCGATTCGACCTGCCTGCTCCTTCATTTCTTCCACCGAAAGGTTGGTGCGGAATCCTGGTACCGATTCCAGTTTGTCAATCGTTCCTCCGGTGATCCCGAGACCTCGACCGCTCATCTTCACGACCGTGAGTCCGCACGCTGCGAGCAGAGGGGTCAGGACCAACGTGGTTTTGTCCCCGACTCCGCCGGTCGAGTGCTTGTCCACCCAGGGCTTGGGCAGACCGGTCAGGTCAAGGCGTTCGCCGCTCGCCGCCATGGCAAGGGTCAAATCAGCGGTCTCTTGCGGAGAGAGCGGATTCAAATAGGCCGCCATCAGCCAGGCCGTCAGCTGATAATCCGGGACCGTACCCTGAGCGGCCCCAAGAGCCAGGCGGTCGAGCTCGCCCCTCGAATGCACTCCGCGATCTCGGCGAACGGCAATCAGATCAAGAATCGAGACACTCATAGACTCAGGCCAGAGCCACTTCGCGCAGATCGGCGGAGGTCACAAAGCTCGCCTCCGTCTTCTCGCTGACTTCCTGCTCGCTGACTCCCGGCGCGAGTTCCAGCAAGACCAATCCGGCCTCCGTGAACTCGAACACGGCAAGGTCGCTGATAATCATGTTCACGCACCCTTTGCCGGTGAGCGGCAGAGTGCATTTGCGGAGAATCTTGGGGTCCCCGTGCTTGTTCGTGTGCTCCATGACCACGACCACGCGCTTCACTCCCGCGACAAGATCCATCGCGCCCCCCATCCCTTTCACCATCTTGCCCGGGATCATCCAGTTGGCGAGATCACCGCTCTCGCTCACTTCCATCGCCCCGAGAATGCTGAGATCAATGTGTCCGCCTCGGATCATTCCGAATGAATCAGCGGACGAGAAATACGCCGTGCCCGGGATTTCGGTGATCGTCTGCTTGCCCGCATTGATCAGGTCAGGATCGGCTTCGCCTTCAAACGGGAACGGCCCCATGCCGAGCATCCCGTTTTCGCTCTGCAAAACCACTTCGACGCCATTCGGAATGTAGTTCGCCACCAGGGTCGGAATCCCGATCCCCAGGTTCACATAGAAGCCATCCCGAAGTTCCTGAGCGGCTCTCATCGCCATCTCGTCGCGCGTCATTGCCATGGTGCGAGTATACAAGCAAGGCGGGCTGGTCGTAGAATAGCCACGTGACCCGCCGATTGACGAGGCGCGGGAGACGCGTCATCATGCTGTTCGCCGCCACGGTACTCATCGCGAGTGGAGTCTTTATTGCCACGCGGAGCCCCCAGCCGCCTTCCAGCCCCGTCAAGCCAATCGAGGCCCGAGTCCCGCCGAAGACCGAAAACATGGAAGGACTGCTTTTCCGCGCATTCAAAGAAGAGAAGGAGCTTGAGATCTGGGTTCTGCCGGAAGGCGAGTCACGCTACGCTCTCTGGGAAACTTTCCCGGTGCTCAAAGACTCGGGCGGCCCCGGCCCGAAGCTTCGCGAGGGTGATCTTCAAGTTCCCGAAGGCTTCTACTTCGTGGATCGTTTCAACCCCAACAGCAAGTTCCATCTTTCGCTGGGGATCAACTATCCCAACGACCGAGATCGCCCACGGAGCGACCCCGAGACCCCGGGGGGTGATATCTTCATCCACGGGCGAGCGGTCAGCATCGGTTGTTTGGCGATGGGCGACCCGGCCATCGAACGCATCTACGCGATTGCCGAGGAAGCCCGAGCCCTCGACCACCGGATTCGGGTCGAGATTTATCCGTTCCGGATGGAAGGCGCGAAGCTCGATCAACGCTTGCGTGAGTACCCCGAATGGGCGGATTTCTGGCGCGATGAGCTGCTTCCGGGTTACCGACACTTCCTCGAAGAAGGCCAGCCCTGGGCGTATCGGATTCGCGGCGGCGAGTACCGCAGTGCTGAATAGGAAAATGCCCCCGAGCCAGACATCTGTCGGCTCGGGGGCACGGGAGACGGGCTGCGCGAGTTAGGCCGCCACGCGGAGTTGGTTTGAGCTACTTTGGTTCGAACCCTCGTCGGTCTTGAACTGACTGACGAGTGCCTTGAGGTTCTGGCTGGCATCGCTGAGCTGGGAGGCCATGTTGGAGATCTCCTCGATGCTGGCGGTCTGTTCTTGGACAGCCGCCGTGACTTCTTCTGCAGAAGCGGCCATTTCTTCGCTCGTGGCGTTGAGCTCCTCGGCTCCAGCGGCGGTTTCCTGGGAGACACTCGCGACGCTGGAGATGGATTCTTCAACCTTCTCCGCGTTCTTGGCCATGGCGGAGACGAGCTTCTCGCTCTCTTGCGCCCTGGACTGAACATCCGCGATTGCCTCAAGGATCTCTTCCAGCGCGGCGCGAGCCGATGCGCTGTACTGGGAGCCTTCGGTCACTTCTTGGACGCTGGCGTCCATTGCCTTGATCGCCTGCTCGACGCCTTCGCTCACGCTTCCGATGAGAGTGGCGATCTCCTTGGTGGCATCGGCCGACTTTTCGGCAAGCTTGCGCACCTCTTCGGCCACGACAGCAAAGCCTCGACCGTGCTCTCCGGCTCGTGCTGCTTCGATGGCCGCGTTCAGAGCAAGCAAATTGGTCTGAGCCGCGATGTCGTCGATGGTCTGGACGATGCTTCCGATCTGCGCTTGCTTCTCACCGAGTTCGCGAACAACCTCCGTGGATTGAGCCACCTTGGCTTCGATGCTCTCCATACTCGCGATGGTTTGAGCAACCGCTTCGCCACCTTGGGTCGCGACTTCGCTGGCCCGGAAGGCGGCGTTTCGCTGAGATTCGCTGCCTTCTTGCACTTGCTCGACCGCGCTCTTGAGTTTGGTCATTTCAAGCGCAGCATCTTGAGCGCTGGTCGCGAGTTGCTCGGAGCCCTGGGCGATCTGGTCGCTGGTGTGGCTGGTTTCTTGCACGGCGCGAGCAACTTCGTCCATGGTTTGCGCCACGCTCTGGGCCGCCTCCGCTGTCTGACCGGAGGTCTGGGAAAGCGATTCGCTGGTGTGACTGACTCCATTGGCCGCTTGATCGACCTGACGCAGCAGGTCGCGCAGCTTGGCTTGAGTGTCGTTGAAGTTGCCGACAACACCCTGCACCATGCCGAGCATCGAGTTGAACCCGGTTGCAAGCTGTCCAATTTCGTCCTTGGCTTGGTATTCAATCGGGGTCGTTCGAGGCGTCACTGAGGTCGTCAGGTCGCCTTGAGCCATCGCCGACATAGCGACGTTGAGATCTGTGATGCAGTTGGCTTCAAGCGCCGCAAATTTGTCGAGAACGCCTTGAACCGGCGGAACGATGAATCGGTAGGTGCTCCAGGCCAGGAAGAGTGCACTGGCAAACGCGGCCAGGCTTGCTCCGATGATAAGCGTGCGCGAATCATTCGCGGCTTTCTCCGCATCGCGGAAGCTTGACGCGCCGTATTGCTCGTTCCAGGTGACCATCTCGTCAACGGCGGGCACGAGGTCGTCGTTAAAGGACTTGCGGGCTTCGCCCGTGAGAGCCGCGTAGGCATCTTTGGCTTTGCCTGCGGCAAGTGCCGACTCGGCGTCAGCAGATACCGAATCATATGCCTCGAGCTTCTTCTTCAGGTCGTCGAACATCGCTCGGTCGTCGGTCTGGGTGATCGACTTGTCGTAGACGTCCAGCGCCTCCTTGAGTTGACCTCGGAGCTCCGCAAGCTTCTCCGCCCCATCCGACTTCTTGCCAGCATCCACCTCGGCGTACCAGCGCAGCTGAATCAGGCGCTTCTCGGTCGTGAGCTGGCTGATTTTGCCCATGCTCGCGCTCCCGATGACGCTGTCGTTGTAAAGGCTGGAAGCCTCTTCGCGCATGGTCGAGGCGGCCCTTAGGCTGACCCCCGCCACGATGACCAGCAGGCACAGAACCGTGCCAAACGCGACGGCGATTTTGTGCCCGACTTTGAGATTTTGAAACCAAGACATGTTCTCTAACCCTGTTGTATCGACCCGTACACAAGAATCAGGCACGAGTGATGCAAACCCTGATAGAGATCATTGGTTGACAATTCAATGAACGACAGTCGAATCTAAGAAGCGAATTGCGATTCTTTCTTCAAGTATCACATACATCACTTGAAACCGGAATGAAATGGAAGGATTCCCGTTTCCGGCGAGTGATGGATGAGCCGACGCTGATCTATGCTTCTTTTGGACTGGTGGTGAGCCGCTCGATGCGCTTTTCGTAAGCGGTGCCTACGATCATCCGGTCCACAAAAATACTGGGTGTATGGATCTGATCGGCGTCAAGCTCTCCGACTTCGACAAGCTCCTCGACCTCGGCCACGCAGACCTTTCCTGCGCTCGCCATCATCGGATTGAAGTTCCGCGCGGTCTTTCGGTACCGGAGGTTCCCCCAGCGATCCCCGCGCCAGGCCTTAACGATGCTGAGATCGGCCTTGAGCGCCGTCTCCATAACGTACATCTCCCCGTCGAACTCCCGAGTTTCCTTGCCCTCGGCGACGAGGGTTCCGTAGCCCGTCTTGACAAAGAATGCCGGAATCCCCGCGCCCCCAGCGCGGATGCGCTCGGCCAGAGTCCCTTGAGGATTGAACTCAAGCTCCAGTTCGCCACTCAGGTACTGGCGCTCGAACTCGGCGTTTTCGCCGACATAGCTGCTCACCATCTTCTTGATCTGGCGAGTTTGCAAAAGCAGCCCCATCCCAAAATCGTCGACGCCGCAGTTGTTGCTGATCACGGTGATCTCTTTGACCCCCGAATCGCGCAGAGCGAGAATCAGGTGCTCCGGGATGCCGCAGAGGCCAAAGCCTCCGGTCATAATCGTCATTCCGTCGAAAAGAAGGCCTTCGAGGGCGGTGGCGGCGCTGCTAACCAGTTTGTCCATAGGGGCTCCGATGCCGAAGGCAGGAGTTTACACAAGGTCGCGTCCGGGCAGGGAGGCAAAGAAAAAACGCGGATGACTTCAGAGAGGTCAAATCCGCGCCAAATTTGCAAGTACTGGATTGCTCCACACGTTCCAGTCGAATGACAGTATTGAGACATACACCTCGCCTGCCATGTTCGGAATCAGGATGACGGTCTGGTAGAAATACCAGCTTGATCCAGCACATCTGCGAGCTTGAACGTGAGCGTCGAGTTTGAGACGACTTGGTCACACCCTTCCTCGCGACCGGCGGCAAGAAGCTGCTTCTCCTTGTGACCGGCGTGCCCGACCACATGCGCTCCCTGCGATTTTAGCGACGCAACTAGTTCCGCGCTCCATAGTTTGTCCGAGCCAAGGTTGAGAATCGCGACATCAGCCTGGGGGAGTTCCTCCGGGATTCGGTCGAGCATGATTGCCTCGTGACCCAGCCCCAACAGGCTTTGTCGAAGCCGAGCCGACCACATGAGGTTGTCTTCCAAAACCAGAACGCGCATGGTTTCTGGTACGCGCGTCGCGGGCCCGAGGTCACCGCGCTAGGTACCCTTGCCGCATCATGACGACTTCCGTGGTTGTGCCTCTGCGCTGGGAAAACGGTGCCCTATTGATGCTGGATCAACGCATCTTGCCTGGTACCGAAACGTGGCTGACTTTGCGCACCTGGCAGGAAGTCGCTGAAGGAATCCGGTCGATGGCCGTCCGCGGGGCTCCGGCGATTGGGGTCGCGGCAGCCTACGGGATGGCGCTCGCCGCTGCATCTGGGGAGGACTGGGAGACCGCTCGCGCAGGGCTCGCCGCCTCTCGCCCAACGGCCGTCAACCTCTTCTGGGCGCTTGAACGCATGGATCGCCTCACAGATCGATCCCCCGAGGCCGTCCTCGCTGAGGCGACGGCAATCGAAACAGAGGATCTTGAAATGAACCTCAAGATCGGTGAATTCGGGGCCTCGCTCGTGCCAGAAAACGCGACGATCCTCACCATCTGCAACACCGGATCCTTGGCCACCGCTGGGCACGGAACTGCGCTCGGAATCATCCGCACGGCTCACGCGCAGGGGAAAGTGAAGCATGTTTTCTCGTGCGAAACTCGCCCCCGGCAGCAAGGACTTCGCCTGACCGCTTACGAACTGATGAAGGATCAGATCCCGTTCCAGAGCATCGCCGACAGTGCCGCCGCAAGTCTGATGCGAGCCGGGAAGATCGACTTTGTGGTTGCGGGAGCCGACCGGATCACCGCGAACGGCGACACCGCGAACAAGATAGGCACGCTAATGCTTGCGGTGCTCGCCCACTACTACGGAATCCCGTTCATCATCGCTGCTCCCTCCTCGACGCTCGACCCGACCCTGCCGACGGGCGACCTCATTCCGATTGAGGAGCGCGAGGCCGAGGAACTCACCGAGATTGAAGGCGTCCGCGTGGCCCCCGCCGGGTGCCCTGTTTGGAACCCCGCCTTCGACGTCACTCCTGGCGAGCTCATTTCCGCGATTGTCACCGAGAAGGGCATCGCCCGCTCGCCCTATGCCTTTGAGTAAGGGCTACGCGGGCGGCGGAACCGACCACTGATCGACGAGGTTCCGCACGACCGGGACGACGAAATAGGCGACTGGCCAGGCGATCAAGAACCCGGTCAGCCAGTTTGCAGGCCAGGTGACGACAGCGGCAAAACCCCCGCGCAGAATGGTGTTGACCAGGGAAATCACCCCACTCATGATGAACGCCATGATCGTGGGGAAGAGAAACCGCGGCGTCCTCAGACGGTTCAGCATCAGGCCATCACTTCGCGGAACGCGGTGAGAAACGCAGAGACCTCGTCCGGCGTTCCGATGCTGACACGCACGTAGTCGGCCATCCCGAGAGGCCCTCCCGAGCGGACAATCACCCCGCGCTTGAGGAGGGCATCAAATACTTCTTGGCCAGGTCGCTTCACGTGGATGCAGATAAAGTTCGCTCGGCTGGGCACCGTGGTGAGACCTAGCTCGGTCGCAAGAGCCTCGATCCGCGCCATCCCTTCAGCATTGACCTGTCGGGACTCGGCCAGGTGCTTCTCGTCGTCGAGCGCCGCCATCGCTGCGATTTGGGCGAGGCTGTTGACATCAAATGGCTCGCGCGCCCGGTCAATCGCATCGACAATTTCCGCCGGAGCGATCCCGTAACCGACGCGAATCCCGGCAAGGCCATAGGCTTTGCTGAAAGTTCGCAAGGCCACCACCTGCCGACCTTCGCGAACGTAATCCACAGAATCCGGGAGGTCAAGATCGGAGGCGTACTCAATATAGGCTTCGTCGATCACGCAGACCGCCGTGGTCGGGAGCTTGGCGAGAAATGCCTCGAAATCCGCCTTTTCCCTAACCGTGCCGGTTGGGTTATGGGGGTTTGCGACAAAGACGAGCCGGGTTAGATCGTCGCAGGCTGCCACCATCGCGTCGAGATCGTGATGCCACGTTTCGGTGAGGGGTACCTTGCGGAGTTCGATGTCGGCGAGGTGTGCGGCGGCATCGTAGCGGACAAAAGTCGGGTTCCCGACCACCATATTCGTCCCCTGCTCCAGCAAGATCAGTCCAAGAAGGTGGATCAGCTCATCGCTGCCGTTGCCGAGAAGGACGTTGTTCCGGTTGACGCCGAACTTGGTCGCGATCTTTTCTTTGACCGCATACCCGCTGGCGTCTGGGTAGAGGTGCATTTGGGGTGCGGCTTCTTGCACCGCTTTGATGGCAAGCGGGCTCGGGCCGAGGGGATTCTCGTTGCTCGCCAGCTTGACCACCTCGCTGAGCCCGAGCTCGCGTTTGACTTCGTCAATCGGTTTCCCTGGGGTGTAGGGGGTCATGCGGAGCACGTTCGACCGGAGAGGGATCGGCATGACCGAGAGTGTACCGATCCTCGGGTCGGTGCCTAGAAAGTCGGCCTTGCAAAGCCCCCGGTTCCCGGCCCTTCCGGGTTGGAAACGGATGCCTCTCAGTCGACCTCCTCGCCCGGCCCTGGGGGAGTGCAGGGAGAGGGGACGCTTTTGTTGAAAACTTGTGGTAGACCCGCCCCTCCCGCCCTTTGGGCACCCTCCCCGACCGAGCTCGGAGAGGGAGAGTCCAAGACTCGGTAGATACAACGGAACTGCCGCTCCACGAGCCGCATTTCAGAGATCGTTCCTCCCCCATCCTGGCGGAGGGCGGGGAGGGGGCAGATTTCGCGAGAAACCCTAGAACCCGGTTCCCGGAGCCCCTTCGAACGTGGGAAATGGAGGCTCTTTGAACCCACGCCGATCCTGATCGGCCTTCGTCGCCCGCACCTCTTGGAGCAAGCCCTTCACGGTATGCGGAGCCTTTCGCTTCTCCGCGAACGCGCGTTTGAACACCGGCCAAAATTGATCAATGTTGTGGCTGAGATCAAACACCATGACGCCCTGAGTGGTCGCGGTCGCCGCTTGCAAAGCCGATTCGATCTTCTGCGGATCGGGCCAGAAATCGGAGATCATGATCCCCGCATAGCTCCACGACTGGCTCCGCGCCACGCGGTTGGTGAGAATTCCCCCTGCCTCCACCGTCCGCCCAGGAACTCCGCCTCCGATGATCGCTTCTTCCACTGTGCCGAACGGATAGTAGCAACCCGTGATGAGCAAGTCAAGCTGGTTGGCAAACCCAGTCTCCCGATAGCTCCGCGTCAAAAAGGGATACCCCGCATTGATATCCTCCGACCCGTAGTTGGTGCCGTAGCGTTGATAGTCTCCGTACCAACTTCCGGCATAGATCCCGAGCAGCGCGCCAGGCCGGTTCCGCTCGACCTCCGCCCGAACTCGGCCCATGAACCGCTGCATCTCGCGCGAGCGGAAGGTGAGCCACGCATCATAGAGCGGCCCAGGTTTCACGCCCGGTGTGAGGCTTGGCGAGTAGATGGTCGAATAGACTTCGTCCGGCCATCGCACCTTGCGTCCGATTTCCTTCTCGAAAAGCCCGCGGGTGTGCTCGCTGAAGTCAGAATCCAGCCCGCCATAGCGCAAGCGATCATCATAAAGAAGACCATCGACGTCATAGCCCGACATGATCTCGCGAACAAAGGCCAGAGCGCGCTGCTGATTCTCCTCTCGGTGAGGGTTCATCATCAAAGGAACCTGGTTTTGCGCATCTCCGATGGGAACGTACGTAGGACGAGAATCCACGATGAGCCGCGATCCCACGCCGAACCGGGAGAGAACGCGGGCACCGTCCCCCTGCCCCGCGTAGAGAGCATTCCCATTCAGCTCAGCCGGCTTGGTTGAGCCCGCGTAGGTCACCAGTCGGTTTCGATCGACGAGCAAGAAGAATCCATCCTCGGGGGCAAGAGCAGGGTTGGTGAAAATCGCGACGGGCTCGCTGAAACTCTTCGGATCAAGTGCCGGATGAACATCCAGCCCGGCGAGTGTTGGGCGAGGAATGTAGCGCACGGTCTGCAGATCGGGATTCTCGTAGCCCCAACCGGGCTTGAAAAACTGGTTGTCCGCCTTCCCGAAATCGCGCTTTCCGAATGAGTGACCCTCGCTGAAGGCATTCAAAGCCACGAGCAGCGAGAGGCCGTGCTTCTTCGCCTCTGTGACCATTTTGGCCAAGGGGTCGTATCCCTTGGGCATCGTGCTGGTGCGCCAAAAGGTGATCTGCTCCGTGAGCTTGCTCGGGTACATCGTGTACCCGTTGATCGGCTTGACATCGAACACCACCGTGTTGAAGCCGACATCCTGGATGGTATCGAACAGAGCCTCGATCTTTTCGTCGCTGTTCACGCGGCCCAGGTTCGCAGTGGCATCGATCCACAACACGCGCCCCTGGAGTCCCATCCGACGCGCTGTGCTCTGGGCCACGCCGTACTTCGCCAGCGACTCGTGGATCCGAATGCTTGGCAGATTCAAAGGACGAACCCGCTCGAATCGGCTCTCGGTGGAAAGAGACTGCGCGCCCACCATCGTCGAACCGATGGCGGCGAAGGCGACTGCGCCAATCATTCCGGATTCTTACCCGGATCAGCCCTTGTCGCTGCGGGAAGTCTCGGAGGGCGAGGTCTGGTAGATCCGGTCGATCATCACTTGGACAGAGTAGTGAAGACCCTCGCCGGAAAAGGCGAGATGCTCCAGAACATAGCCGCCTGGGCTATCGAGGCGTCCATTTCCAACGAACGACGCGACCTGACCGGGAGCCGCTACTCCCTTCGGGATCGAGGAAAGATCGATTTCAACGGTTTGCCATTGACCACCCGTGAGTAGCAGTCCACCCGGGCGAAAGGCTTGTCCATTCGAGACCAATCCACTGGTGGCAACCCACTCGATCGGTCCGGTGGTTCCGCCGTTGTTGCCAATCGCTCCGACCCCTGGAACTTCGCGCAAGCCCAGAGCAAGCCTCACGGGAGCCGAAACCCAGAGATCGATCTTGATCTTCTTGCTGCTGTCCACGTACGGATTCGGGCGACCCGGTGTGTTGAAGGTAGTAAGCCGGCACCATCGGTCTTCCCGATTCCATTTGAACTCGAACTGAGCCTCGAATACCTGGATTCCCGCGAGGCTCAGCGTGGAAAGAGGACGCGGCATCCTGGTAACCCGACCGACGCTCCACTTGGTCTCAAGCATCGCCGAGGTGGAACCACTGTAGCGCGGCGCCCGGAACATGGTTTGCGCATCGAGGAGCGCATTTTCAAAGTCCTCGATGGTTTGGGCGAGCGCGGAGCCAACCCCGAGCATGAGCAATGATCCGGTCAAAAGAGCTTTCATAGATTCCCGTTTCTCCATCGTAATCGCTCCAGCCCCTGTTCTGCAAGACAGGGGCCCGGCAAAAATGCTCGACTCACGCGTGAGAGAGGGCTCCGTTGCTGGTCGCCGGAGCGAGATTCAGCGGCTGCATCGCCAATTCCGTCATCATTTCGACCGCCGTCGGGATGACTTCGTCGTTGAAATCGAAGCGAGGGGTGTGAACGGAAGCCGGATTCTCGTCGCCATCCCGCCGAAGCCCCAAGAAGTAGAAACAGGCCGGAACGTAGGCACCGTAATAGCTGAAATCTTCGCCGCCCATCACAGGGTTGACAAGTTCTTCGACCAGGTCGCCGTACTTCGCCTCCGCGAGTTGTCGGAATCGGAGAGTCGCGGTTTTCTCGTTGAAAGTCACGGGGTAGCCACCGGGCCACTGGATTTCGACGGTGCAACCCATCGCCGTGGCGATACCGTTCACCACTTCCCGGAATCTCTGCTCGCCATATTCCTGTGTTTCCGCCCGAAGAGTCCGCATGGTTCCGCGCAGATCGACATAGTCCGGGATGACGTTGTTCGCCTCACCACCATGAATCGCCCCGACGGTGAAGACAATCGAGTCCAGCGGATCGATATTCCTGGCCGCGATCGACTGGAGGGCGACAATGATCTGCGCGGCCGCGACCACGGGATCAATCGTCAGGTGAGGAGCGGCGGCATGTCCCCCTCGGCCGTTCACGCGGATTCGGAACTCGTTGGTTGCCGCCATCATGGGGCCGACTTTCCAGAGAAGGCGGTTCTTCTCGACCTCCGGCCACCCGTGAAGGCCGTAGATCACGTCTGCTTTGGTGCCGAGTCGAGAGCCATCGAGACAGCCATCGAGGCACATCTGTTCGCCGCCCGCGCCCCCCTCTTCGGCGGGTTGGAAGACGAAAAGCACATTGTTCCGGCGCACTGGCTCCTTTACCAAGGCCCGCGCCACCCCGATCAGGATCGCCGTGTGACCATCATGTCCGCAAGCATGCATGACCCCCGGGCATTCGCTGGCGTAGGGAACTCCGGTGTCCTCCGTGATCGGCAGAGCATCCATATCAGCGCGGAGGGCAATCGTGGAGCCGCCGGGTTCGGTCGCCGGGAGGTATCCCAGAACTCCCGTCCCTTTCGCCAGACCCGCTACGAACTCGACGCCGATCTTGCTGAGTTCCCGCTGGACAATCGCCGATGTATTGTGCTCTTGGAACATCAGCTCGGGATGCCGGTGGATTTCATGACGGATTTCCGTGAGGGCGGCGTGGTCGGCAAGGATCGACTCGCGTATCATGGGATCAGCTTACCGGGGAAACGCCATGCCTCTCAAAGATCCACGCGCCGAAACAGACCTGCAAACCATGAACGATCTCTCGCCCACTACCAGCCGGGCGATGTTCGGAGGCTACGGCTTCTACAGCGAAGGCGGGCCGATGTTCGCCCTCTACGCGATTGACCAGACTTACTTCAAGGTCGACGATGAAAACCGCGCGGCGTTTGAGGAGGTCGGCGGCGGTCCGTTCATCTGGACGGGCGGTGATGCTCCCATGGCGATGAGCTATTACTCGATCCCTCCCGAGGACTGGAGCGACGCTGCCAAACTTCGCTCTTGGATGGAACTCGGGCAGGCCGCTGCCGAAAGAGCTGCCCTGAAGAAAGTGAAGAAGAAGCGTTAAGCCAGCTTCGCTGCTTCGGCGCGTACGAGTCGGATCATGTTCGTGAGGCCAAGAGATTTACCCATGCTCAGACTTTCACCGAACAGGTCAATCGCAAGGCTCTCCGGGATGTCCTGAGCGAGGGTTGGCGTCTCACCCTGGAGTCCTTGGATGAGCACCTCAGCGAGGGCCATCGCCGAGATTCCCTGGGGGTTTCGCACCGCGAACTTCACATCAAGCCCACCCGATTCGGTCAATCCAACCCACGCATAGACCTCGCTTTCGCACCCAGGCACCTTCTGGGATTCGGGATAGGGGTCATCTCCATCTGGAACATGGGCGACAAACTTTTGGCCAAGCGAAATCAACGCTTGGATGCGCTCATCTCTCTCCGTGAAGAACGAGAGATCGTCGAGGATTTCGGCGATTTTCGGTGGGAGAGCGCTCATCACTTTTCGATCGGAAAGCCCACGCTGTTGCCCCACTCGGTCCAGCTTCCGTCATAGTTCTTGATCTTCTCGAACCCGAGGAGGAACTTGAGCGCGAACCAGGTGTGGCTGCTTCGCTCGCCGATGCGGCAGTAGGTCACCGTCTCCTTGTTCGTGTCGAGCGCTTGGTCTTGAAGATAAAGCTCTCGCAGCGCCTCAGCGGAAAGAAATTCGCTCGTCTCTGCATCGACAGCCTTCGCCCAAGGGACATTCTTCGCGCCGGGAATGTGACCGCCGCGAAGGGCGCCTTCATTCGGGTAGCCGTCCATGTGCAGCTTTTCACCGGTGAACTCTTGCGGAGACCTCACGTCAACCAGCTGCCCGCCGCCTGCCGCATGGATTCGAACGGCATCGCGAAAGGCGCGGAATTCGGAGTCGTTTCGCTCTCGAACCGGGTAGTGGGAATCCTGAACCGCCGGCTTTTCTCGCGTGACCTCGCGCCCTTCTTGCACCCATTTCAGTCGCCCGCCATCCATGATCGAGCAGTTGGTGTGACCAAAGAGATGGAACACCCAAAGGGTGTAGCAAGCCCACCAGTTCGAGCGGTCTCCGTACAGGACGATGTGGCTCTCGGGCGTTGCTCCGATTCGAGACATGAGCTCAGCGAAGGCTTCGCCAGAGACATAGTCGCGAACAATGGGATCGTTCAGATCGTTCGCCCAGTCGATTTCGTAAGCACCGGGAATGTGCCCGGAAGGGTAGAGCAGGGGATCTTCGTTGGACTCCACAAGGATGAACTGGCCGGACGCCCGGTGGGCGTCAACCCACTCGGTGGAGACCAAAACGCTGGGGTGGGCGTATCCTCGCGCATCAATCGGAGTGCTCATACTGGGGATTGTGCTTGCATCCTCGATGTTCGCCTAGGAATGGCTTCCAGATGACCCAGGCCGGTCTCTCAGCGATTCACACAAGGGGTCAGAAATTGCGGTCTCGAGCGCAACTCTGTAATCCCACCGCGATATCGTTCTTGCATGCTGAGAATCTGATACTCGTTGTCCGAAAATCGAATTCGGGTGTCGCAGACTTCAGGTTCAACCTCGCCTTCGCAAGATCGAGGACATAGGATTCGCCACTGGCTCCCCTGGGCAAGTGGGCTGGTTTTGTTTGCGCTCCTTGGCCTCTTTGGATTGGTTTCGTACGAGCAAAGCGGCAAACTCCTCCGGCGCGACGTCCTCAACGGGCTCCAGACGGCGGCAGTCTCCGCAGCCAGCCTCATCGATGGAGATAAACACAAGTCCCTCAAGCCCGGGGTCAGCCTCGACGATCCGATCTACTTGGAACTCAACAGCAGGCTCGACGCTTATCTCAAGAGTCGACCTGACATCGTGTACGTCTACTCGCTGATTCCCACAAAAGGGGGCGTGTCCTTTGTCTTGGATCCCACCCCGCTGGGTGATGAGGACGGAGATGGAGTCCAGGATAAATCCCTGCCCTTTGAACCGTACGAGAACGTCACGGAGAATCTCTCCACCGCACTCCAGGATCAGATTCCGCTCGCCTCTTTGAACGCAGAAAGCGACAAATGGGGCACCTTTGTCACGGGCTACGCTCCCGTGTTCGATTCCAACGGAAGGTTTGTCGCCATCGTGGGCGTGGACATGGATTACGCCTCCTATAAGGCGAGGTTTGCCGAACTTGGGCAGGGCCTTGTCACGTGGATGATCCTCTCGACCATCGCTTCCTTTGCATTCGGCGGCCTGGTCATGATGCTGACGCGAAGGCTCCGATCCACCGTGGACTCACTGGTCGAGACCAATCAGGCACTCGACGTGAAAATCGCCGACTTCGAGGCCCTCACGAAGCGCCTTGCTCACGAGGCTCGTACCGATAAGCTCACCGGCCTGGCCAACAGGGCGGCGATCGAGGCGCGACTCAATGAACTAGCGCAGCTCCCAGCCGAGGAACTCGATGGTCGTTTGGCCATCGCCTTCCTCGATCTTGACAATTTCAAACTGGTCAACGATGCCCACGGGCACGAGTACGGCGATGTCCTTCTCCGATTCGTCTGCGGACACGTCGAAGACTTGGTCCCGAACCACATGGTGGGTCGATTTGGGGGCGATGAACTCGTCATTGTGTGCCACGCGGACGATGCTGAAAACGTGCTCTCCCTCGCGGCGTACAACATCTTGCTGCGACTTGCCCGACCGATCGTTCTTCAAGAACATCGGATTCACCCGACGGCAAGCATTGGCATTGCTGTGTGGCGCGAGGAAACAGGCTCGGCCAGCGACCTCATGCGGCAAGCCGATTCCGCCATGTATGCGGCAAAAGCAGCGGGCAAAAACCAACTGGCGATCTTCACTCCGTTGATGGAAGAGAAACTTCGCCGACGGTTGAAGCTCGAAGACGAGCTCCGCCGCGCGATCGAAGAAGGCGAGCTTTGGGTGGCATGGCAACCCATCGTGGATCTGGCCTCGCGAAAGATGGTAGCTGCAGAAGCCCTCATGCGATGGCGACACCCGAGCGGCATGCCTGTCTCTCCGGCGGAGTTCATTCCCGTGGCTGAAGAAACAGGTCTGATCGAGGCGATGGGCACCAAAGTTTTGGAGGAAGCCTGCGAACTCCTGGGTCAATGGAAGTCGATTCCCGGGCGTGATCATCTGCGCCTCACCGTCAATGTTTCGGCGAAACAACTGGCGAATCCCGAATTTGTTCCGCTCGTCTTCGCCGTCATGGCTCGGTTTGGAGTTCCATCTAAGCGACTGACTCTGGAAGTCACCGAGTCAATTCTCATGGAAGATGTCGGGACGATCTCTTCGCGACTGGAAGAGCTCCGCGAATACGGCTGCCTCATCGCGCTGGATGACTTCGGGACGGGTTACTCCTCGCTCAGCATGCTCGTCAAACTTCCGCTCGATATCCTCAAGATCGACCGCGCTTTTGTCATGGATATGGAGAGCGACGCTCGGAGTTATTCCCTCACCAAATCCCTTCTCCGCATGGGGGATTCACTCGGGCTGACCATGGTGGCAGAAGGCGTGGAGACGGTGTGGCACGTCGAGGAGCTTCAGCGATTGAGCAGCCATCTGGGTCAAGGATTCTTCTTCTCTGCTGGCTTGGATGCTCAGCAGTTGGTCGCCTATCTTGATGGCGAAGTCGACGAGCGAAGCGCTGCCTAGCGCATGATTCATCGTCGTTCAGTTGCGCCGATGTAAGCAAAAATTTAACGCATTCGCAACTAATCCCCGCCGACAATTCCTTTGTGGCCTTACGCCAGCTCACGATTCCGGCGACCGTTC
The DNA here is from genome assembly GCA_943371575.1 of Methyloversatilis discipulorum. Lineage (GTDB taxonomy): Bacteria > Armatimonadota > Fimbriimonadia > Fimbriimonadales > Fimbriimonadaceae > UphvI-Ar2. Next base: position 1,105,730 of record CALRVI020000001.1, read on the forward strand.
GACGAAACTCATTCCTGATCGGAATCTTCGTGGGCGTGGCGTTTTTCTTAACCTCCGCCCTCACGGGCTGGCAGGCCATGGAACGGTCCGCCGAACTCATCCGCCAGAAGTTCCACTCCGAACTGGAGAGTGTTGCTCTCCGCGCCGCCTCACGTGTGCCGGCCGAAACTCACGCCCAAATCCGGCGCCCCGAAGATCTGACCGGGAAGGCTTACACTGAAATTTCCAGTCGACTCGAGGGTGTCCTTGACTCAGATCCCCGCATTGCCTTCGTCTACACCATCATCAACGTGGACGGAGAGCCCCACTTCATCGTGGATCCCACTCCGGCTGGAGATCGCGATAAGGATGGGGTGGAGGACAAGTCTTTCATCATGGAGCGCTACGAAGATGCGGACGGCTCGCTCCTGCGCGCTCTTCGCCTGGGAGAGCCGGATGCACTCCTCGAGCCTCAGAAAGACCAGTGGGGGACATTTGTCAGTTCCTATGCTCCCGTCTTCAACGCCAAGGGGCAACTGGAGTGCATCGTTGGCGTGGATGTTCGGTACGAAGATTTTCTTGCCTCGCTGGCACAATCTCGCCGGGAATACGGCGGATGGTTCTGGCTGGCTTTGATCCAAGCCTTTGTGGCGGGGGGAGTCGCGAGTTACGCGGCACTCCGACTGCAAGCCGTGATCGGCAAAATGATTCTCCAGCAGATGGAGCTGGATGAGACGAACGAAATCTTGGCCCAAAAGAACGAGATCCTCCATTCTCAGGCTACGGCTGATCGACTGACGGGCCTCCTGTCACGCACGGGATTCGAGCTTCGACTCGACGATATGCTCCGCCAGTGCAAAGAGGACGAAACCATCAGCGTCGGGCTGGTGAACCTTAACCGATTTGCCCGGATCAACGAGATTTACGGCCATGAAGAAGGCGATGCCGTGTTGCGCGAAGTCGCGAGGCACCTGGAGGCACTGTCGATGGGCGGGGTCGTGGCTCGACTCGCCGCCGACGAATTTGGGATCGCTTACCGAGATCGGAATGCGGGAATCTTGCTCACGAAAGCAATCCGGAGCATCCAAGCCCTCCTCACCGGCGGGGTCGAGCTGAATGGTCGACACCACGCTTTGGCCGCCTGTTACGGCTATGTTTTGACGGGAGACGGAGCCCTGCCGGACGGGATTGAACTCATCCGAAGGGCAAACCTTGCGCTGCACCGCGCGGAAATCGCTGGAGTGGGTTCGTGTCTCGGATACACCCAAGACATGGATGAGAGCATCCGGACCCGCGCCCAGGTCGAAAGCGAACTGCGCGAAGCCATGGACAAGCAGGAGCTTTGGATGGCGTGGCAGCCGATCGTCGACTTACGCACCGAGCAAGTGCTTGGCGCGGAGGGCCTGATGCGCTGGACGAAAGCAGATGGCAGTTCGGTCTCTCCGGGCATCTTCATTCCCGTTGCTGAACAAGCCGGTCTCATCGACCGGCTGGGCTACTTCGCCCTGGAGCAAGCATGCCAAACCTTGGCCGACTGGAAGCGATCCGCTCACACCAAAATGCTCCGACTTTCGGTGAACGTGTCGCTTCGGCAGCTCGAAGAAGAGCAGTTCGTGAGCAACGTCTTTGCGATGCTCCAGCGGCACCACGTCGATCCCTCGCGGCTGACCCTGGAAATCACGGAGTCGCTGATGATGAACGATCCTGTCCGGATTTCCCAGAAGCTTCAGCAGCTTCGACTCCACGGCATTCGGGTGGCGCTCGATGACTTCGGCACAGGCTACTCCTCGCTCAGCATGTTGGTTCAACTTCCGCTGGACGTGGTGAAAATCGACCGCGCCTTCGTGAAGATGATGGACGAAGACGCACGGGCGTTGAATCTCACCAAGCTCATCACTTCACTTGCCGAGTCACTAGGCCTCTTCGTCGTGGCGGAAGGTGTGGAGACACCGGTTCAGGCGGATCGTCTGCGATCCCTCGGATGTCAGTCGGCTCAAGGCTTCCACTACGCCCCCGGACTCTCGAAGGAGAATCTGGAGCGCTTCCTTCTCGAACGGCAAGGTAAAGACATCAAAGCCGCCTGATGTAGACGAAAGGCTACCGAATTGTCTCGGGAGTCCGTATAATGAAGTCATGGCGTCGACCATCGTCCGCTACGACTCTCCCTTGCAACTGAGCCAGGATTTTTCCCCCAAGGGTGACCAGGCAACGGCGATTGCGAGTCTGCTCGATGGGCTCGATTCCGGTCTGCGGTTCCAAACCCTCCTCGGCGCAACCGGGACGGGAAAGACCTTCACGATGGCGAATGTCATCGAGAAATCTCAGCGCCCCGCGCTGATCATGGCCCACAACAAGACCCTGGCCGCCCAGCTTTGCCAGGAGTTCCGGTCGTTTTTCCCCGACAACGCAGTTCACTATTTCATCAGCTATTACGACTACTATCAGCCGGAAGCCTACGTACCGGGGGCTGACCTTTACATCGAAAAGGACTCCAGCGTCAACGACGAAATCGAACGGCTCCGCCACGCGGCAACTCAGGCGCTCCTGGAGCGTCGCGATGTCATTGTCATCGCCAGCGTCAGCTGCATCTACGGCCTCGGTTCGCCGGATCTTTATGCGGACAGCGTGATCACCTTCGAGAAAGGGGTCGAATTCAGCATGGACGATGCGATGCGTCGGCTGATCCAGCTCCAGTTTACGCGCAACGATTTTGTTCTCGAGCGAGGTACGTTCCGCGTCAAGGGCGACATCCTCGAAATCCAGCCGAAGGATGAGGAGATCGTCACGAAGATCGAGTATTTCGGCGACACCGTGGAGCGGATTCGCCTCGTCGATCCCTTGACGCAAGAGGTCTTCGATGAGCCGGCGCGGTGCTCCATCTTCCCGGCGACCCACTATGTGACGCCCTGGGAAAAGATCGACGTCGTTCTGGAGCAGATTCAGAAGGAGGCCAATGACCAAGTCGCCTCCATGCGATCGCAGAACAAGCTTCTGGAAGCCCAGCGTCTGGAGCAACGCACGACGTTTGACCTCGAAATGATCCGGGAGGTCGGCTACTGCAATGGGATCGAGAACTATTCGCGCTACTTCGACGGCCGCAAACCGGGCGACGCCCCCTTCACTCTCCTCGACTTCTTGCCGAAGGATGCGATTGTCTTCATCGACGAAAGCCACCAAACCCTGCCTCAGATTCGGGCGATGTACAACGGCGACCGGCAGAGAAAGTCGGTGCTCGTGGACTACGGCTTCCGGCTCCCGAGCGCGCTGGACAATCGCCCGCTCAAGTTCGAAGAGTTCCTGGAGCGCGTGCCCCAGGTCGTCTTCGTCAGCGCGACCCCTGGCCCGTTCGAGATCGAAAACGAGGCCAGCCGTGCCGAGCAGATCATCCGCCCCACCTATGTCGTCGATCCTCAGATCGAAATCCGCCCAACCGTGGGCCAGATCGACGACCTAATTGGCGAAATCCAGCTTCGCGTGGCCCGTGGTGAACGAACCCTTGTCACGACGCTCACCAAGAAAATGGCCGAAGACTTGAGCCATTACTTGGAGGAGTTGAACGTGAAAGTGAACTACATTCACTCCAACGTTCACTCGCTTGACCGCCCGGAAATCCTCCGCGATCTCCGGCTCGGCGTTTACGACGTCGTGGTGGGTGTCAACCTGCTCCGGGAAGGCCTTGACCTCCCCGAAGTCACGCTGGTGGCAATCCTCGATGCGGATAAGGAAGGTTTTCTCCGCTCCGAAACGTCGCTCATCCAGACCATCGGACGGGCCGCCCGAAACGCGGGAGGTCTCGTGCTGCTTTACGCCGACACGATCACCCGATCCATGCGCGCAGCCATCGACGAGACAGATCGCCGTCGAGCGGTTCAGCAAAAGTACAACGACGACCACGGCCTCACTCCGATGACGGTGAAGAAGGAGATCCGGGAGACAGTTCGGAGCTATGACGCCGTTGCGGAAGTAGTCGCCCAGTACGGCGAGGAAACCCAGCAACGACTCGCCGCAGACGGCTCGCCCGTGCGAATCGAGGACATCCCGATCCTCATCGCGAGCCTGGAAAAGCAGATGAAGGAGCTGGCGAAGTCGATGGAATTCGAGCGCGCGGCGGAGATTCGCGATGAGATCGCCGCCCTTCGCAAGACAATGGGGGTCAGCGATGGCGCGATCGGCGTCGACAAGCGCAAACTCCCGTCGGCACGCACCCGAGGCGGACGGTCTCCCTACGGCAAATAGCCGCTTGGCTGCCGCCCCCTTGCGACACCCATCAGAATAGAACAGTGAGCGATTCTGATCGTTGCCGCGTCCCCGACTCGATGCTTCGGCTTCCCGAGCTGATCGGCAACGTTCCGACGCCCGAGGAAGCCTTCCGCCTCTTCATGACCCCGGTTCGGGTCGAGATGGCACGAAAAGAGCGAGTTGTCTGGGAGACCGGTCGACCGTGGCAAGCCTCGCCCGGGATCCGCGGAATCGTGGGTCGGGACTGGGGAAGTCCGGAGGCTCCGCTCGTGGTTCTCTTGCATGGGTGGAATGGTCGCGGCGCGGCGATGAGCGGCTTCGTCGAGTCGCTCGTCGCGCGAGAGCTGCGGGTTCTCGCTTTCGATGCTCCGGGTCATGGCGACAGCCCAGGCGAACTTTGCTACGCCCCGATGGTCGCGGAGTGTCTCTTCGGAATCGCCGAAGAAGTTGCCCCTCTGCATGCGGTGGTTGGCCATTCGTTCGGGGGCTGCGCGATCAACGTCGCGCTCAAGCGAGGGCTAGCCGTCGACCGAGTGGCGCTCGTAAGCCCTCTCGTGTGGATCAAGCAAAGGTTCTTTGAGTTTGCCGTCGCAGTGGGGCTTGATGAAGCGGGTGAGCAGGAGATGTGGACGCTCGCGCAGGAGTTCTTCGGATTTGGCGAAATCGAGAGATTCCACGGCGATGTGGCGGCGAGTCGATTCACGCAGCCCGCGCTGATCACCCATGACGAAGACGACAGCGAAATCCTCATCGCGCAGGCTGAGTCCTTGCACCAACGCTGGGCGGGGTCGCAGCTCGTCCGCACCAGAGGCCTCGGCCACTACCGAATTTTGCGCAGCAAAGAAGTCTATGAAAGCGTCGCAGATTTCTGCGCGCCATAACCTTCTCATCGGGTAAGACACGGGGCAAGATGAGCCTGTTTGCCTGCCTTTACGCCACGCTTTTCTCTCCCACCGTTCAGGAGCCGGTGCGGCCGGTGCGAACCGAAGTCATCACCCCGATTCGGAACGTAAGCTTTGACAAAGGCGGCACGGCCAAAAAGCGCGTCCAAGGGGGCAATCCCCGCCGAATGGGCAAGATTCTCCTGTTCGATGGATCGCAGGACGGCAACCGCCAAGTCGATCCCCAGATCGCCGTCGGGGGCGGCTACGTGCTCCACGGAACGAACAGTGGCCTCGTGATCTACGACAAATCGGGCAACTACGTCGATGGCGTCCCCCAAAGCGAATTTAACGACGGCATCGACCCCAAGCTTTTCTTCTGCCCCCACAACCGCGTTTTCGGATTCGATCTCTGGAATCCCTGGGATGCCGCGAAGCAGAAGCCGGTGAACATCTCGGTCAGCGAACGCAGTGATCCCCGTCGAGGTTGGAACACCTATCCCGTTCCCGCTCCCAATGGCGTGGATGGAGGAGGCATCGGATACAGCCGCAAGTGGATCGGCTACTCCTTCCCAGGCGGCCCGGAGCAGACTTTTGTGATGCCGATGAAGGACGCTAAAGAGGGCAAACCGACGAAGGTGTTTCACTTCAAAGGCTCACTCGGGCACCCTGTCGCGACGCAGGATCCGATGGACGACCTTTACTTTGTCACCGTCACTGACCAAGAGATCATCCTCAAGCGCGTTGGCGATGATGGCACCGGAACCCCGGTTGTCCTGACCGAGACCAAGGCCAAGCATGGTTTCAAGCACTTCGGCTGGCCGCCGCAATCACCGATGAAAGGGACGGACAAGAAGACCGCCTCCGGCGACCGCAACCCAAAGAATCTTGTCATTCAGGGCAAGCATTTGTGGTTCTCCCACACCGTGAATGTCAATGGTCGGGCAGGGGTGCAGTGGCATCAGTTCGGGCTCGACGGGACGCTTGTTCAGACGGGCCTCCTCGCTCACGCGCAGAACTCCTATATCCAAACCACGCTGGCGGTGAACAAGAAGCTCGACGTTCTGGTTGGATTCCAAGAGACGGGGCCAGGGATGTTTATCTCCGGACGGTGCGCGGTGCGCCGATTCAGCGATCCGAAAGGGACACTCCGCGAAATCATCCGACTCGGTGAAGGCGTTGCCGCCACCGAAGGCGGAGCCTGGGGCGACTACTCGGGCAGCGTTGTCGACGGCGACAACCTCACCGACCTCTGGACGATCCAGAGTGTCGCCAACGCTCAAGGCCGGGGTGGCACGGTCATCGCGAAGATCCCCGCGCCCTAGTCGCGGATCTCAAGAGTCCTCAACTCCGCCGCCCGTCGGAGCCCATTTCTGGGACGCGGGTTTGGCGAAAAAAGGCCGCTCGGGGTTCATGCCGTTCCACAAGATTTCGCCGATCTTGCGGATGGCGGTGTGGCCTTCTGTGTCCCACTCCCACCGACGATCCTTGGCGTTATCGGTGTAGACCGTGATGATGTAAGGCCGGGGGCCGTACACAATCGCGCTGTCGGATCGACTCCTTTGCAGGGCCCCGACTTTGCTCGCGATGACGACATCATTCGGCACGCTCCAGTCGATGAAATCATCCCAATATTGGCTCGACATGATTCGAATCATCTTTTCGCACGCCTCGGGGGAAGCTGCCTTGCCCTCGTGGATCATCTTGAGAATCTGGGCCATCTCGTAAGGTGAAGTGACTCCCATGTTCGCGAAGCTCTTGCGGAGCCGCACGAGTCGTTCGTTGCTGGCCGGCACGTTGATCGTACACGCGGTGTTCTCGAATCCCCAGCCGAGCATCCGCTTCTCGATGTTTTCGACTCCGATGTGGTTGGCAAGCATCACGGTGGCCGTGTTGTCGCTGACGTTCATCATCAGCTGGGTTAGGCCATCGAGATCGACCTTGGTGCCTTCGAGCAAGTGGGCTGTCCACATGCTCATGTTCCGCTTGCCGACCGGGGGCACTTCCAGCTTATCGGTCATCTTCAGCTTGCCTTCTTCGACCTGCTTGTAGAGTTCCAGCATCACCACGGTCTTGATCGTGCTCGCGCTGGGGTACCGCTCCTCGTGGCGGTAGCCAATGACGGTGCCGGTCGTGAGATCAATCGCGCAGTAGCCAAGCCTGCCTTGGAAGCCTTTGGCGACCGCGTCGAGCTTCGGCTTCAAACCGGGAAGGTGAGAGGCCGGAGCCTTCGGAGGAGCGAGAAGCCCGGCGGCGATCAGCGCGGCGAGAGCAGACATGCCCTGAATCATATCCCGAACAGTGGGTTGCTCCCAAAGAGTTTCGAGACTGCAGGTGTGCAAGGCTCGAAAAAAGAGCCAGGGCGCAGGGCCCTGGCAAGGTGCATCACTCTGCGAGGTCGTGCGTTTACGATCCTCTTTCCGTGTCGTTGAACATCAGTCCGACGTTGAACGACATCATTTTTTCGGCTTGGCTCACCAAGCTCGGGGCATTCTCGCGCTGAAGCCGGTGCTTGCGCACGGTTCGCTTGAGGGTAAGGGCCGGCAGACGAAGGACTCGGGGAAGAGTCAGCTTGCTGACGATCATGTTCGGTTTTCCTCCTTCTCTTTCGAGAACCCACGTCAACCCGTGGAACGGCCGGACAGAATCCTTGTCCGCAGCCGGGACGGACGGTGTCCCGAGCCAAAGGCGACATCACTGCCGCACACCTATTGTTACGGTTCAGACAGGGGAAACCCGAGGGTGGCCTAGGTCGGATTGGGCGTTTCTTAACCGTATCGGGACTCTTGTCCCAAAGGGGCCGGACGAGAGGGCTTCTCTGAGAGGATTACCAGGTTCAAAATCGGAACAGTTTAGGTTCAAGCCCGTAATTGTCTCGGAACAATAGATGCAGCCAGTAAATCTACTGTAGCAATCGACGCGCTTTTCAGTTATGCTATCGGTGATCTTGGATTAAGGCGAAGAGGGTCTGGTGTGCTTTCCGGAGCCATCTCGCTGCAGATCAAAGGTGATTTGTATTATGAGAAGGAAAAATATCACGACGCTCGGCGTCGTCGCTCTCTCGGCTCTCCTTGCTGGTGGCGCTCAAGCTCAGACTCTGACGGCTCTCACGAGCTTTGGCAACAACGGCTACCTCGCCCCGGTCGCCGGCACCCTGGACACCGGCTCCTTGACTCGCGGTCTGGCGTGGGTTGCTGGCGATGCGTTCAGCGGCTCTGCCGGTAACGGTCGTGGCAACTTGGTGGTTGTCAACCGTGAAGGCGGTCTCAACATCAAGGTCATTGATGGTCTCTCTGGTCAAGTCCAAAGCGGCGAGCTGAACGACAGCGTGATCTCCGGCGGTTTCTGGACCGCAAGCATGGCTGGATCGAGCACCGATGGAAAGATCTATGTTTCCAACATGGTGACCAACTCGACCTCGACGAACTTCAAGGTGTATGAGTACGACAGCCTGACGAGCGGCAACGCACCGGTCTTGGTTTTCGACAGCACTCTGGCTCCCGCTGGCGTCACCACTCCCCGATTGGGCGATACGATGGACGTGCGAGGAAGCGGTGCCTCAACTGAACTGCTGTTCGGCGTGAGCGGCGGCACCGGCTACTATCACTTCACGCGATCGTCGACTAGCGGCCCCTTCACGGCCACTTACTATAACCCGGCTGGCTCTGCGGTGAACCAGCACCGTCTCGGTATCACCTTCGCCCAAGGGAACACGGTTCTCGGGACGCAGGGCGGCACGACCTCGAGCGTGAGCACCATCGGTGGCGCCCGAACCGGCGCGCTGGCACTGCTGGACATTAACGAGCGACTCCTGGATCACGTAGAGATCCAAGGCGTCAACTACCTTGCGACGGTGCAGACCCTCGGCACTCCGGGCAACAACACGGTTCGCGTGTACAACATCAACGATCCGCTTGGTCCGGTTTTGGTTTCCTCGCTGAATCTGATTGGCGACGGAAACTCGAACGGCAACGGCGTCGGTCAAATCCGATGGGGCGCTGTGAACGGCTCCGTCGCGACCCTGTACGCGATGAACACGAACAATGGCATCCAAGCCATGCAGTTCGACGCAGTGCCGGAACCGGCGACCATGACCCTGCTCGCCCTCGGTGCCCTCGCTGCCCGACGACGACGCAAGAACAGCAAGTAAGCCTCCCTCGTTTCCAAACGAGAGAGCGGAGCCCCGGTGATGATCTCACCGGGGCTCGTTCCGTTTGAACCCACGCCCGCCGAGAGGTAGCATCCCACTGTGCTGCACGAGCTCCAGGTTGATCCCGATATCCAAAAGGCGTGGACGATTCCCTCCGCCTTCTATACCGATCCGGCCCTTTTCGATAGGAGCAAAAGTCAGATCTTTGCCAACTCGTGGCAGTGGGCGGGCTGGAGTGCTCAGATCAAGACCCCAGGATCGGTTCTCCCCTTCACCCTCCTCGAAGGATGTCTCGATGAACCCCTCCTCTGGAGCCGAGACCGAGATGACCAAATCCACTGCCTCAGCAACGTTTGCACCCACCGGGGGAACCTTGTCTGCGAAGGCGCGGGGCACACCAACTCGCTCAGATGCCGCTACCACGGTCGCCGATTCGGACTCGATGGCCGCTTCCAATCAATGCCGGAGTTCGAAGGTGTCGAGAATTTCCCCGCCGAAAGCGATCACTTGCCCAAGGTCACGTTTGCTGAATGGAAGTCGCTCCTCTTCGCCCGAGTGAACCCCAGCGGCCCGAGCATGGAGGAATACATGCAGGGGGTGACGGAGCGGATCAGCTTCTTGCCGCTTGACCAGTTCATCCACGCCCCCGAGCGAGCTCGCGACTACCTGGTGAATGGCCACTGGGCACTTTATGTCGATAACTACCTGGAAGGTTTCCACATTCCCTACATCCATGCCGCGTTGAACGCGACGCTCGATTACGGCAGCTACCGCACGATCCTTCTGCCTCACGGTAACCTCCAGGTTGGTGCCGCGAGCGATGGCGAGCATGTCTTCGACCTTCCGCCCGGCCACCCGGAGCATGGCGAACGGATCAGCGCCTTCTATTTCTGGATGTTCCCGAACCTGATGCTCAACTTTTATCCTTGGGGATTGAGCCTGAATCTGGTGCAGCCGTTGAGTCATGGTCGGACAAAGGTGAGCTTTGTGCCGTTCGTTTGGCGGCCTGAGTACCTCGATCAAGGTTCAGGCGGAGCCCTCGATCGGGTGGAGCGTGAAGATGAAGAGGTCGTGGAGCTGACGCAACGAGGAGTTCGCTCTCGATTCTACGACCGAGGTCGATACTCTCCGGTGCGCGAGCTTGGCGTCCACCAATTCCATCGCATGATCAGCGAGGCGATGGCCCCGTGATTCGGGCTGCGGCGTGGAACCTTGCCGCCGCGATTGCTCTCGGGGCGTTCGGGGCACACGGTCTCAAGGGCCGAGTCACTGAACAGGGAATGGAGTGGTTCAAAACAGGCCACTCCTACCATATGTGGGTGGCGGTGGCATGGCTCGCGCTCGCGCTGCTCGCTCCCTCCCGACTGCCGCACCGGGCCGTGGGCGGCCTCATCCTGGCGGGAACTCTCTTCTTTTCCGGGAGCTTGTACACAATGGCGGTCACGGAAATCCGGATCCTGGGAGCTATCACTCCGATTGGTGGAGTGATTTGGATTGGCACATTCTTGTGGCTCGGCACTATACTGGGGAAGCGGTCGGATGAAGATCGCGAACGAGGGACTCCATGATTTCGCTGCTGATGTCCGCCCTCTTGGGTGAGGCTCCCCCCGATACCCGGCTCGCCGCTCCGACCATCATCTCCCGCAAAGACTGGGGAGCCCAGCCGGTGATCCTCAACCCGCCGACCCACACAATCTCCTGGATCACGGTGCACCACACCGGCACGGCCCAGAACAAAACGCGCAGTTTTGTTGATAAGCTCCGTGGCCTGCAAAGCTGGTCGCAGCGAGCAGGGAAGGTCGGCGAGAAAGACAAGCCAGCGTGGCCGGACATTCCGTACCATTTCTACATTGACTGGCGCGGAGAGATTGCGGAGTGCCGTCCAATTGAAGTTGTCGGGGACACCAACACGAGCTACGACCCAACCGGGCACGCCCTTGTCGTCCTGGAAGGAACCTTCCCGACCGACGAGTTCAACTCTGATCAGCGGCTGGCACTTTACCGAATGGTCTGGATGCTCGCCGAGAAGTACGGCGTTCCGGATAGTCGCATCACCGGACATATCGATCACACGCCGGGAGAAACAGATTGTCCAGGCTCAACCGTCCGGGATGAGCTTCCGAAAATAAGGGCGTGGGTAAGAAATTCGCGCAACTGATAGGGACTCGTGCCCGAATCAGCGAACCCTTCGTACGCAAAAGGTATTCCTAAGAAAGGTCGGATCACACTCCTATGATTTCCATCGTCGCGGTCGCTGTTATGCTCTCCCAACCCACGGTTCCCACGGGTTGGCTGACCGATTGGGATCAGGCGCGGAGTGCGGCAAGAGCCTCGGGCCGGCCGATCCTGGCCAACTTCACCGGCAGTGACTGGTGCCCCTACTGCATCAAGCTCGACAAGCAGGTTTTTCAGACCAGCGAGTTCAAGAGTTGGGCATCCAAGAACGTGGTTCTTCTCACGGTCGATTTTCCCCGCAAAACGTCTCTCCCGGCCAAGCTGGAAAAGCAGAACGATATGCTTTCCTCGGAATTCGGGGTGTCAGCGTTCCCAACCGTGTTGTTCCTCTCGGCGGATGGCGACATGCTGGGTTCCAGCGGATACCTGGGCGAAGGTGGGCCGACTCAATGGACGGATCACGCGCGACAGCAGATCAACTACGGCAAAACCATCGACCGCACCGGATTCCCGGAAGCCCAGAGCAAGGATCTGCGAGCGGCCAATGATCTGCGCGGAAAGAAGCTCTCCTCTCTCGAGTTCGGCACCTGGCTGACCGAGAAACCGGAGCTCAAAGGCAAAACACTTCTCATCGAATTCTGGGCGACTTGGTGCGGGCCCTGCGTCCAAATGATTCCCAAGCTGAACAAATGGCACAAGGAGTTTGGCGATGATCTCGTGATCATCGGGTTGAGCGACGAGCCTGCGGCGACGGTAAAAGCATTCATGCGACGGGGACGCATCGATTTCCCCATCGCCACCGACGAGAGCCAAAAATTGATCCAAGAAGTCGGCGTCGAATCCATCCCCCATGCCCTCCTCGTTTCGCCCGATGGGGTGGTTCGTTGGCAAGGTTTGCCCATGGATCCAAACGATCCGCTCACGACTTCTGTCATTCGTCAGACAATTCGCGCGTCCAAGGCTCAGTAGCGATACTCTACTGGGTAGAGTAGCAGGATGAGGTTTGCCATAGCGTTATTTCTGGCATCCTCATCGCCGTCGGCGCTGTTCAGCACCCAGGCGGAGAGACCCATGTGCGAACTTGTTTGCGAATCGCTGCTCAGTGAGGGCTTGCCTCCCGTTTCTGAAAACCCTGCCTGTACTCCGATGCAGAACGATGGCCCCACCGAGGCCGGATCGTTCGATTGGATGGCTCGACACCGCGCGGTGTTGGAAATAGCGCGATCGCGACGAGACTCAAAGCTGCTCTTGGTCGGTGACTCGATCACCCATGGCTGGGGAGGCGCTCCCGAGCCAGGGCCGCAGTGGAAAGGCACGGCTCCGCGACTCTATGATGAGTGTTTTGGACAGTGGAAGCCGATCAACATGGGATTCGGCTGGGATCAGACCGGACATGTCCTGTGGCGATTCCAAAACGGAGCGCTCGATGGGCTTTCTCCGCGTGTGGCCGTGGTGCTAATTGGTACCAACAACACGATGCACCACACCCCCGAGCAGATCGCGGGAGGCATTGTTGCGGTGGTGGATGATCTTCAACGGCGACTTCCACAAACCCACGTCCTGCTGCTCGGAATTCTCCCTCGGGATAAGACTGTCACTGAAAACCGACGCAAGAACGACCGGGCTAACCAGTTGGTGAGTGCCCTTGATGGCCGCGACGGCGTTACTTATCTCGACATGACGGCTGCCTTCACCCACGCCGACGGTCGCCTTCGCACCGAGCTGTTCCCCGATGACCTGCACTTAAATAAAGAAGGCTACGAAGTCTGGGCCAAGACCATGATGCCGACTCTCAATCGCCTGATGAGCGAGGAGTGAGAGCGATTTCACTCACAGCGTGAGCTGTCGCCTCGAACTCCTCAACCGTATTGAGGGGGTGAGGGCCAAAGCGAACGAATCCTGAGCGGGCATCGACCTTGATCTGCCCTGAAGCCAGATGCTCCACCACTTGGTGAGAATTCCCCGCCGGCAGAATGCTGAACGCTCCTTGGAGGGCCGGGTCATCCGGAGTCGCACAGTCCAATCCGCGTCGCGTGAAGATCTCCCGCAGTTGCGCCTGTTGATGAAGGGAAGTGGCCCGGAGTCGTTCCACGGTGATGGAACGAAGGAACCGAAGACCGGCTACGGCCTGCGCGGCAACGATCACCGGAGGCGTCGACTCCCACCAGGCGCGACCGTCTGTCGACAGTTCTGCATGTTCAGAACGCGCATAGCCAAAGAGATCGCGCTTGGCAAACCACCCTGTATCCAGAGTTCTCAGCCCCAGAGAAGCCGCCCGTGGAGACATCGCCAGCCAGCAGGCTCCCGGCCCGCCGTGAACATATTTGTAGCTCCCGCCGATCGCGAAATCCGCTCCGGATGGCCACGCAGAAGGCAAAACCCCAAACGAGTGATAGGTGTCAATGAGAGTAAGAATATCAAGCGCTCGACATTCTTCAACCACTTGGTCAAGGCCTCGCATGACTCGCCCGGTCGCAAAGTGAACGCTGCTGCAGACCATCAGGTCGGGTCGATGGGTGCGGCACAGCTCGACAAGTGCTTCTGCGCGGAACTCCGGAACCCCGCCAACTTCCACGGAGTCGAGCCAGAAGACTTCGGCTCGTCCCTTCTCCGCATAGCTTTTCAGGATGAAGTCCACACTATCGAACTCCCCACGCGTGGCCACGACTCTTACGGGACGACTCGACCCATCAGCGGGCAAAGCGTTCAGGACTGCCCGCAAACCTTGTCCGGCTGACGTTTTGAGGGCGACCAGGTGGGGATCCTGGAGGCCCAGCAACGATGCAACCAACCCTTGATATTCTTGCAAAGTCTCCAGCCAAGGCCCCCAGGCTCCGTCCATGTCCTCGTACCAAGCGGCTAGGAACCGGTTGACTTCATCCTGCATGGCATCCAGAGGCCGGCCAAGCGAGTGGTTGGCCAGGTAGATCCCTGGGACCTTGAGGTGGCGGGAGAAGAGCGGCGCGATCTCCTCCCGCGAGATGAGTTCGCTCATCGGCCGATCTCCGTGCGGACATCCCAGAGCTCGGGGAACAAGCGAATCTCCAGGGCCTTGCGCAGAAAACTCACGCCCGAGCTCCCGCCCGTGCCGGTTTTGTGACCAATCACCCGCTCCACCGTGAGCATGTGGCGGTATCTCCAGAGGCTGAATTGCTCCTCCACGTCGACCAGCTTCTCGGCCATTTCGTAGGCATCCCAGTGTGCAGACGGGTTTTCGTAGATGATTTTGAAGACGTCGCGCACGCCTTCTCGTGCCGTGTAGGGGTCTTGCCATGGCCGATCGATGCTCTCTTGCGGCACAGGAAGCGCTCGACGGGCGAGAAATCGCAGGAACTCATCGTAGAGGCTCGGTGAATGGAGAGTCTCGGCAAGTGCCGACTGCTCCTCGGGACGATCCTTGAAGACGCGCAAAGCATTGGCATCCTTGTTTCCGAGTAGGAACTCGATTTGTCGGTACTGCCACGATTGGAATCCGCTCGCCCGACCCAGCGCACCACGAAACTCTGCGTACTCCGTCGGAGTAAGGGTGGCGAGCACCGCCCACTGTTCAAACAGCATTCGCTGAACGTGCTTCACTCGGGCAAGAATTTTGAAGCACGGCTCGAGCTGGTCGTTCTGGATTGATCGAATCGCGGCTTGCAGTTCGTGAACGATCAGCTTCATCCAGAGCTCACTGGTTTGGTGTTGGATGATAAAGAGAGTCTCGTCGTGGTGCTGGGGTTCGCTGAGCGGCTGCTGCGCCTGCAGAATCAGATCGAGTCTCAAGTAGGTGGCGTAATCCAGTCGATTGGGAAAATCGGTATGGATCGTCTCTTCAAACGCCCGTGTCATGGCTGATTATGGGGCCGATCGGTTGCGCCAGGAGCGGCAATCCATGCAATCAATGGAGAAGATCCGCGTAAAAACCCGCAGGTAGAACGACGAGGTCAGGGGCGAATCGCTCGGCGGAGACAACCCAGCAACTTAAAGCAACCCAAGTCCGGCCGAAAAGTAGCGCAATTTCACGCATTGCACAAAAATCCGGGGTGCCGTATCATATCCCCATGCAAGCAGCGAGTTGGAGCCGAGAGGCGAAGACAAGCGAATGGCGACTTTGACAAGTAAAACCACGAAAGGATCCGGATGGTGGATTGAGTGAGAGGAGCTGCACTGGTTACAGTGCGTCAATCCATTATCCACCGGATCCAAACGGGCGACTGAGAGGATCAGTCCCTGAAGTGAACGGGCTTACCATGACTTGCAGACCCAAAAGGTCTACGAGTCCTGCGGCACTGCACGACGGGACAAGAGCAAAAAAGCACAAACCTCTCCGATGGCCGACAGTTGTTTTCCTCGCTGTCGGTCACTTTTTCCTTCTTCCATCCGAAAGGGAGGTGGCGGGAAAAAGCGCACGGAATGGTCGAGAGATCGCTTCATGAACGGAGCACTCTTGGCAGAGCACTTGGTCGGCGGACGTTTCCTGCGACGCCGACCACTTGTTCAGTGGCAATACAGTCGAAAACAATATAGGAGCACAAACAATCCGATGGCACGGGGTTAGTACCTCGTCAGTCCATCAACAGAGATTGTAGCATGGAACCGTGCAGATACGGAGGGTTCGCGACCCGTAAATCTGCTGGTTCTCAAGAGAAAGTTTCGGGGCATACCCTCGGAAGCGGCTCGAATCAGAGCCAAGAGAGAGGAGCGACTGAAGCAGCGGAACGGGCTGTGGAAGGTTCAGGGGTCGGTGTGAGAGCCGGCCCCAATCCAACTTTGTCCCTCGGGCTAAGTCGTGTCCATCAGGATGAACGAACAGTTGATTGTTATGTCGCCTCGTGCGACAAATAGGTTTTTTCAAGTTTTGGGTGAAGTCAAAGGAGGCCATTTCTCCGTCGTCGGGCTTTGGCGCGATGGCACGGTGGTGGGCTCCTTTACCGAGTCAACATCCGGCGAAACCTTCGTCGCGACCTACTCCCACGATTCCGGAATCCGGAAGCTTGCCTCGCGCGCATCATACGCGACTTCGGTGATGCCCGATGGCCGGGTCTGCGGTCACCTCGGATTTGGCGACGAAGCGTTTCTGTTCTCTCCGGTTGATGGGTTCCAGTATCTCACCACGCCGCCCCAAGCCGAGCGAGCGTCGGCCCACGCCTGTGGTCAAGCGGGACTCATTGGGGGAACGGCGGAGGCACGGGCAGGCGACCAGGCCGTACTCTGGAGTTCTGGCAAGCCGATGATGCTAGAAGGCGGCCCGGCGAGCATCTTGGCGATGAGTCGCGAGGGAGACCTCGCCGGTCAGCTGGCTGATGGTTCGGCTTTCCGGATCAAGGCCAGCCAAGTCGGACAACCCGCTCCCTCATTTGCCAGCCTCAATGGAGCCTATCGACGCCCGGTGGCGATCCAAAGCGGAATGGGGATCCTCTTGGCTTCCCGCTACGCATCAGGATCTCAAGAAATCGGATGGTGGAGCCCAAGCGGTGACTATCAAGTCTTGCCTCAGCTCGGCGAACGGACTCAGCCGATCGGTGCCGATCAGGCAGGCAATGTACTCGCTTTCGGAACCGATGCGACCGGCCAACTCCGGCACTACCTCATCCAAACCGATGGAACCGTCGTGATTCTGAGTGGGGAACTCATCGAGAGCGACGGGGTCACGGTAGCAACCATGACCGCCATTTCTGAGGACGGAACCATCGCGGGACTGGGCGTCAAAGACGGCCAAGAGTTTGTGGTGACCTTGAGGATGGCGGACCAGAGCCGCGCCGTAGTGGAAATGCCTACTTGATGAGCGGACGGTTCGAGGTGAAAATCTCCGAACCCATGTGGGTGATATCGAACACGAACGTCGAAATCGACGCGGGGCCACCCTCGGGTCGCTCCACATGACATCGATCGATCACCTGGCGCACATCTCCGTTGCGAGAAACAAGGCGGTACCGGCGGTCGAGTCGCTCGGCTCCTTCGCGGAGTTGGATCAGCGATTTGGCCCACACTTCGGCGAAATCCTCGGGATGCACGAGGGTCGAGAGGGGAAGTCCGGCTTGGAGAAATTCGCTGGGGCGATATCCCAGGGCGCGCACGCTCTCAGAGATGAAGAGGCATCGGTGCGGCTCATCGAGCTCACAGCGATACGCCAGCACATTGCTCTTGAGAACAATGGCTCGCAGTTCTTCGGCTCCGCTGTTTGCGTCTCGCAATCGATTCACCTCGTCGTAGAGCTTGGTCAGAGAGTCGTGCAGCACGCGTGACTGCAGCCGAGCCTCTGCTTCGGCAAGTTCTTGTCGGTGTCGCAACTCCGCTTTTTCGCGTTCGGCGTGGGCAACTTTGGCTTCGAGTTCGGCCAGTTGCTGGGTGAAGTTCTGCTCAGTCTGGGCCAGACGTTGAGCTAACATCTGTCCTAGCAAGCCAGCCTTGTTGGGCTGCCCCGTTTCCTCTCTTAACCGTCTCCAGTGACCCTCTACCGTACGAACGCTGATGCACAACTCATCAGCAATTTCTTTATCCGTGAGGCCTGCAGCGGCAAGCAGCAGAATTTCCTCTCCGCGACGCGACATAGTGGCCGGTGCGACCCGGCTGTTTGACAGTATATCAGGGGGTTTTTGCTTCGGGGGCAGATGTTTTCCCCGTCTGGTAGTTGCACGGGGGAAACTCACGAAATCCGGTATTCCTACGGGGCCCGAAGAGTCCCTTCTTCTTTATGCACCTTAACTTGTGGATAAGTTGTGCACAAGTCTGAAGCGATTTCTTAAATGCATCTTGCCGGGGCCTTTCGGGTGTGATACAGTATGTACACGAGCCAAGAGGCAGAACGGAGACGGAAACGGAACCGGAAAGCGCTCAGGATTCGAACCCTCAAATGAGGATCGGAAACGAATCTCATGAGAGCCTGCACACTCCGATTCTGGACACCCTCGGGTGGCCGGAGGAGAGCAGGAAAACGACGAGCGACGACTTATATCGCGAAAGCGACCTTCGTGCCGTCAAAAATGCGAGGAGATCGGTTCCTCGACGAGTCTCGGCTCGTTGGGGAGCCCCTCGAGTCGCACTCTGGCTGATTGAAAGTTGGATCAGGGCAGCAGGCCCGCTCTCTCGGGAGCGAAGCACGTTCGCCTTATAACAAAAGAAAAGCCAGTTTGCTCGCTCGCCCTTCGGGGCGATGAGCTGCGGAGGTTCGTTCGGCTTGCCGAGCGGCCTCCGCTCCATTTTGCGCCCAAGCAAAATTTGAAAGGGGCCGGATTCCTCTCCGACCCGCTTGCGCTCCCTCAGAGCTTCGGCATCTGCGATTCTCGCTTGGCCACGTAGAGAATCCCGCCGAGAAGGTGTCGGCGGAACGCGGGCTCCGCGTAGCTCTCCTTGGTGTGACCGCCCCCTGTGTACCACGCCCGACCACCGAGAGAATCGTGGTGCCAGGCGATCGGATGAGGATCGGCCATCGTGCTACCCTGATAGCTCTTCTGATCCAACTCGCAAAGCACCTTCACATGCGCTGCCGGATGCGATTGATAGCAGTACCATTCGTCAGTGCGCTTCCATACGGCTTCCAGGTGCTGAGTTGAGAGGTGCTTTCGATCCTTCACGAGGACATCCGCCGGCTGAATATGAGGGTGAGACTTGAAGTAAGCCCCGACCAGCTTGCCGTAAAATGACCAACCATATTCTGTATCCGCCGCCGAGTGAACCCCGGCAAACCCGCCGCCCTGAGCGACAAACCTCTCCATCGCGGCCTGTTGATCGTTGTTGAGGATGTCCCCCGTCGTGTTCAGGAAGACGACGGCGCGGTACCCCTGCAGCCCGGACTCGGTGAAGACCGAAGGATCCTCTGAGGCCACCACCGAGAAACCTCCCTCCTTGCCAAGCTCTTGGATCGCGGCGATTCCTGCCGGGATGGAATCATGCCGGAACCCGGTCGTCCGGGAGAAAACCAAGACACTCCAGGGTGTTTGCAAGGCAGAAAGAGCGATAACCGCGCCAATCATGATCCTTCCCAGCATACGCGATGTCGGGCGAGCCGGGAGTTCGTTCAATCGGAATCTTCAGAAAAATTCGACAGGGACCGCCGTAGGACGGGAACTTCTCACCGGGGTCTCACCATTCTAAGGGTATGACCCCGGTGAACCTCTCAGGAAGGTTCACGGAGGGTTCCCCAGGTGAGAGATACGAGACGAAGCGTTCCCTAAAGTCCCATTCCGGAACTAATCGTCTCGGAAGTGAGTTCTAAACAATATCACAGGAGCGGAACAGAAGATGCAAGCCACCCTCAATTCCTCGTCATTCCCCCAAGACCTGCGCACGCACGCTGGGTTCTCGGATGCCGAGTTTCAGGATCAGATGAACCGGAGCTACAAAAAGGTTTTCAATCTCGCCTATCGGCTGAGCGGAAACCGAAGCGATGCTGAGGATCTGACCCAAGAGGCATTCTTCCGCGCCTACCGCCGGTACGAGAGCTTCGAAGGCGACCGCCCGTTCGAGAACTGGATCTTCCGAATCGTCACCCGGCTGTTCCTTGACCTCAAGCGCAGCCGTAGCCGACGCGTGAACACGGTCTCCAGCGATGCTCCCCTGCACCCGGATGGAGCCGATGAGGTTCGATTCGAGAGCGCCGACACCCGGCCCACCCCCGAGCAGGCTCTCCTCATGGAGTCCCTGAGCGAGGAGCTGGAGTACGGCCTCAAGCAACTCAGCGAGGATCAGCGGGAACTGGTCTGGATGGCGGACGTCGAAGGCGTGCCGTACAACGAAATCGCCGAGCGCCTCCAAGCCCCCGTCGGCACCATCCGCAGCCGTCTCCACCGCGCCCACAAACAACTCCGCAAGGTGCTGGAGCAGATGAAGTCAAATCCTGGCTTTGTGACGGGGTGAGCCCCGAGTGGGGCGCACGAAGAGAAAAGAGGTCAGCGAAAACGCTGACCTCTTATGCTTTGAACTCTAGGCGAAGAGTGGCCTAGCCCGACAGAGCTTCCGCACCGGCGACGATTTCCAAGATCTCCTTGGTGATGCTGGCCTGGCGGACGCGGTTGGCGGTGAGAGTCAGTTCGCTGATCATCTTGCCCGCGTTATCCGTCGCGTTCGACATTGCGGTCATCCGCGCGCCGTGCTCGCTGGCCGAGCTTTCCAGGAGAGCCTGGTAGGTCACGGTGAGAAGATACTTCGGCAAAAGCAAGCCGAGTAGATCTTCCGGAGAAGGCTCGAACTTGTATTCTTTGCCGCCCTTCTTGTCATCGCCTTCCGATTTCGGAGGCTCGATGGGCAGAAGTTGAACGACCTGCGGCTCTTGTCGGATCGGCGAATAAAACTTGCTGTAGCACAGATACACCGCATCCACCCGACCGGAGGTGTATTCCTCGGTGAGTCGATTGGTGAGTTCCACGGCATCGCTGAGATCAGCCCCCGCCGTCGGAACGCTCATGTGATGAATGATCTCGACGCCGCGTTTGCCAAAGAACTGGTTGCCCTTGCGCCCCACCGCTAGCATCGCCGTCGGGATCGCTTGCTCGCTGAACCACTTTTGCGCCGCCTTCAAGAGGTTCGTGTTGTACGAACCCGCCAGACCACGATCGGCCGTGATCAGAACCAAGGCAATCTTCTTGGGATTGGCGCGTTGCTCAAGCAGAGGGTGAGCCGGGAGTTCTCCCGCACCGCCGACGGAGAGGATGAACTCGCGCATCTTCTCGCTGTACGGCCGGGCTTCTTCCACGCGATTCTTGGCCTTGGTGAGACGCGCAGCCGCCACGAGCTTCATGGCTCGGGTGATGGCCTGCGTGTTCTTGGCCGCGCGGATGCGCTGTCGGATCTGCTTGAGCGTCGCCATTCTAGTTGATCTTTCTTCGGGAAGAGATTAGCTGAGGTTGTGAGCCTTCTTGTAGTCGGCCACGATTTCGGCGAATGCCTTCTTCAGGGTCTCGGCCACATCGTCATCCAGCTTCTTGGTGGTGCGGATAGCTTCGTATGCGTCGGGATACTTTTCCTTGACCGTGTTCAGGATCGCGGTTTCCAGACCCGAGACGTGCTCGTTGGGAACGTTGTCCATCACACCGTTGGTGCCAGCGAAGATCGAGATGACCTGGTCAGCGACCGGATACGGGCCCGCCAGACCTTGCTTCAGAAGCTCGGTGAGGCGCTGGCCGCGGAGCAACTGGAGCTGAGTGGATCGGTCAAGGTCGCTTGCGAACTGGGCGAACGCTTGCACTTCGCGGAAGTTGGCCATTTCGAGCTTCATGCGACCAGCAACCGACTTCATTGCCTTGATTTGAGCGTTTCCACCAACCCGGCTCACCGAGATACCAACGTTGATTGCCGGGCGAACGCCTGCAAAGAAGAGGTCGGGCTCGAGGTAGATCTGGCCGTCGGTGATCGAGATGACGTTGGTCGGAATGTACGCCGAAACGTCGCCGCTTTGAGTTTCGATGACCGGCAGAGCGGTCAGCGAACCAGCACCGTTCTCGTCGCTCAGCTTCGCCGCGCGCTCCAGAAGGCGGGAGTGGAGGTAGAAAACGTCGCCCGGGTAGGCTTCGCGACCCGGCGGGCGGCGAAGAAGCAGCGAGACCGCGCGATAAGCAACCGCGTGCTTGGAAAGGTCATCGTAGACCGCCAGAGCATGCATGCCGTTGTCGCGGAAGTACTCGCCCATTGCCGCACCAGCGAACGGAGCGAGATATTGCATTGCGTTGGTGTCCGCCGCAGAAGCAACCACGACGATCGTGTACTTCATGGCATCGTGGGCGCGCAGGGTTTCAACGACGCGAGCCACGTTCGCCATTTTCTGACCGATGGCAACATAGATGCTGTAAACGCGCTCCTTTTCTTCGCACTCTTCGTTCAGCTTGGCCTGGTTGATGATCGTGTCAATACAAACCGAGGTCTTGCCGGTCTGACGGTCGCCGATGATGAGTTCGCGCTGACCACGCCCGATGGGGATCATTGCGTCGACGGCCTTGATGCCGGTTTGCAGGGGTTCCGTGACCGGCTGTCGGTCAACAACGCCTGGGGCGATGGTTTCAATCAGAGCAAACTGATCGGCAGCGATCGTGCCAGCGTCGTCGATCGGTTGACCGAGCGCGTTGACCACGCGGCCGAGCAGGGCCTTGCCAACTGGGACTTCGATGATCCGTCCGGTTTCTTTGACCGGGTCGCCCTCCTTGATGGAGGTGGAATCGCCGATGAGAACCGCACCGATCGAATCCTCTTCCAAGTTCAGAGCGAGGCCGATGACGCCGCCGGGGAACTCAAGCATTTCACCCACTTGGCAGTCGGGCAAGCCGTAGACGCGGGCAATGCCGTCGCCGACTTGGAGGACAGTTCCTACGTGCTCGACTTCAGCCTTCTTGTCAAAAGCTTGAAGTTCGTGTTCGAGGATCGAGGTGATTTCTTCTGGTCGAATGGCCATGGTCGTGTTTGGGGGGTCAGGCTTGTTTCAGCAAATCGTAGAGCAGGCGATCTTTCAGTCGGCTGAGTTGTCCTCGGACGGAACCGTCCAGGACGTAGTCACCATAAGTGACTTTCACACCACCCATCAGATCGGGGTTGACGATGAATTCGGGGTCGAGATTGCGACCAGTTTTCTCAGTGATGGTCGCGAGGATAGCCTTGCGTTGAGCGTCATCGAGTTCCACCGAGCTTTCCACGGTGGCCTTGGTGACGTTCTCCGCTTGACGTCGAAGCTCTTCGAACTCAAGCTGGATGCCGACGAGTTCGTCGTCGCGTCGCTTGTCGATGAGCAATCGAATGAATCCGAGGGTGAGAGCCGTCGTTTTGTCGCCGAAGGTTTTCTCGAAGATAGCCGCCTTGTCGGCGGGTGACGTGCTGGGTCGCTTCAGAAAGTTTCGGAAAGCATCGCTGTTGTAGATCGCCCCGTTCACGGTGGCGAGATCGGAGCTGACGCTTCCCACGATATTCTGCTTAGCCGCCGCGTTGAACAACGCCTTGGCATAGCGCTTCGCGACGCGGCGATCTTCCATTAGTTCTTAACCTCGACCGTGCTGAGGAATTCGTCGATGAGCTTGCGGTTGCGGTCGGAGTCGATGTTGGCTCCGAGCAGCTTTTCCGTGGCTTGCAGGCTCAGCTTGGTGACTTCGACGCGAAGATCGCCGAGCACCTTGCGCTTCTCGGCTTCGATTTCTGCAATCGCGGTCTGCTTGTATTCCTCGGCCTGTCGCTGGGCGTCCGCCATCAGCGACTTCTTGAGGTCTTGCGCTTCTTTGATTTGCGCTTGAATCTGTTCGCGGGCGCTGGCTTCGGTATCGGCCAGTCGCTTTTCGTAATCCGCCTTCATCTGAGTCATGTCCGCGCGCAGGGTTTCGGCTTCGGTGAAGGTCTTCTCCAGTTCGCCGGTGCGATGGTCGATGGTTTCGTGAAGGGGCTTGAAGAAGAAGTACTCAATGACCTTAAAGAGGATCAAGAACACGCCAATCGTGGAGATCGTCTTGCCAAAGTTCAGGGGGATCCCCATGCCAGCAAGCGGCTTTTCGATCGCGTCGAAAGCGTGAGCCTTGTACGCCATCATGCCGGCGACCATCAAGATGGCACCGATCACGATCATTCCCGCGGTCATTGCGGGATTACTCTTGGGCTGAGTGTTCTCAGTCATTACGTTCTTCTCAGAAAACTGGGGTTAGTTGGGGTTGAGGGGGCGACTCCGTAAAGAGTCGCCCCAGAAAGACGATTGGATTAGCCCTTGAACGCGCCTGCACCGACGAAGACGGTGAGCAGGAAGACGAGTTCGACGAACGCAAGCGCGATGAGCATCGCGGTTTGCATCTTGCCGATGGCTTCCGGTTGTCGTGCCATGCCTTGCATAGCGGCGAAACCGATGAGACCGAGGCCAATTCCGCAACCAAGTGCGGCCATTCCGAGTGCGATAGGAAGCATGTTTTTCTAGTTTCTCCTGTAAGTTCGAGCGGTGGGTGAAATCGTGTTAGGCAGTGGCGGGCACGGAGTCGTGACCGTGCTCCCGATCATCAGCATGAGGATGGCTTTCATGCTCATGGTCGTGGTGCGTGACGAGGCTGATGTACACGCAGAAGAGCAAGCAGAAGATGAGCGCTTGGACAACGCACGTGAGAAGCTTGACCGGAAGCAGGAACGCGCCAACCGGGATGTAAGCCGCCTCACCAAGCTCATTCATAGCAACGGCGGCTCGGTGGCCGCCATCAATGTTTCCGTAAAGCCGGAGACTGAGTGAGACGTTCTTCATCGTCTCCGAGATGATTTCGATGATGAAGATCATCCCGTTGATCGGAATCAGGGCGAGTCCCATCTTCGGGCCAGCGAAGTGGCTGAAGTGTCCGAGCACACCATTCGCTCGCATCCCCTCGTACTGCACATAGCCGACTGCGATGAGGGCCATTCCGAGGTTGAAGCTCAGGTCGGCCGTCGGGGAAGTGGGGAAGAACAGGGCAACGCAGTTGCTGATGAAGATCACGATCCAGAAGGTCATGATCATTGGCATGTACTTACGTCCGTGCGATCCGATGATGCCGACAACGAGGTTCTCAATAAAAATATAGAGTTGCTCGGCGTATTGAGAAATCCGTGTTCGGAAGAATCGTTGGCCGAACTCCTTTTTCGCCATGACCATCAGGCCAAGCGAAATCAGAACCACGAGTGCGATGTAGAACCAGAGGCCTTCAATCGCAAGGGCGGCATGGGCATCACCGCCGTGATCTCCACCATGGGCGGAATCACCTGCGGCCAGGAGCCATTGCACATTCTGAAAGAGAGAAAGCATGGGACGTCATCAGTCGCGAAGGCTCACGACGTGAACCCTCCAGACCGCAAGGCAGTATACCAACAGCACCCCAAGCCCGTAGCAACCGGGCCCTGGGCCACCGAGACCTTGGACTACCAACCAGCCCCCCGCAAGCAGGGGCAACTTTGACAGAAGCGCAAAGATCATCACGGCTGGGGGAAGCAAGGGTTTCGTGTCCCCAGCGTCTTTTCTCGTCAAAATCCACATCACCCCCATAATCCCCACGAAGCCCACAAGCCCCATAGCGAGCCCGAGCGCGGTCGAAACGAGAGCGATGAGGATCGGTGTCACTTGTTGTGCTTGTTCAGAACAAAAACCGCGAAACCGACCCCAATGAACGCGCCTGCTATCGTGAGAATGGGCTGCCAGGCGTTCCCGCCCAGCGCACGATCGAGGAGCCATCCGCCACCCGCCCCAAACAGCGGAATCCCGATAATCGCGTACGCCACGGTCATCCCGACGCCGAGCCCCCGAGAAGCCTCTCCGGTCGAGCGATTCTCCTTCTCCTCCTTCATCTTCGCGTTCTCATACCGCCCGCGACTTTCATCCAGACGAGCGTTGAGAGCCTCTGCCTTCGCCGCGAAATCCCGGTCGATCTTCGCCATCTCTTCCTGAGCCTCGCGCCGAGCTTGCGCGGTGCGATCCGTCAATTCTTCTGCCGGATTCCCTGCGCCCCCACCCGGAAAGTCATCCTCAGGATTCGTCGTCATGCGCCCATTGTAGGCGCAAATCCCGGAAGATCGGCATGACCTGATTCAGAAAAGGGTTATCCTTCGTCTACGAAAACAGGAATCCCATGAGCGGCGTTGGCGCGAACTACAGCTTGGACACCGAGGTGCAATTCCTGAAAGGAGTTGGCCCAAAAACCGCCATGCTCCTCGGCAAGTTGGGGATCAAGACGGTTCGCGATATCTTGTGGTTCTTCCCCCGGCGGTACGACGACCGAAGCAAACTCCCTCAACTCCTCATGCTCCGCGCCGGAGAAGCCCAGACGGTGCGCGGTCGCCTCGTGGACGTCTCCACAAGAGGAACTCGCGGCGGAAAGGTACTCATCCGGGCGATCCTCGACGACGGAACTTCCCAAGTGGGCCTTGTTTGGTTCAATCAGCCGTGGGTCGCTCGCGAACTTCAGAAGGTTGCCGGCGGGGAGATTGTTGCTTTCGGCATGGTGAAGGAAGGCCAGGGGCGGTCTCTCGAAATGACAAGCCCCGAGTGGGAAGTCCTGGATGAGGACGATGAGGTCGGCGATTTCGCTCGGATCACTCCGGTCTACCCCCTCACTGAGGGCGTACCCCAGTGGGCGGTGCGCAAAGCCGCCGCGAGCGCCATCGAGTTCTATCTCCGTCTGATCGAGGATCCCTTGAGCGACGAGGTTCTGCGCGCGAATCGATTGAAAGCTCTGAGCTGGTGCGTCAAGCAGATGCACCAACCCGATAGCCCCGATACCCTCGAACAAGCGCGCCACCGGCTGGTGTTCGAGGAATTTCTCTATCTCCAACTCGTCCTGCAGATGCGCCGAAACGAGGTGAAGCAGGAGGTAGGAATCAGCTTCCCGATCAGCCAACTGGAGCACCTTCCGCCCGGAGCCAGCCCCAGTCTCTTTGCTGCGGCTGATGGCGATCAAAAAGGCGATCTTTGGACGCAAGTCCACGCGATGCTTCCGTTTGAACTCACGGGCGCGCAAAAGCGGGTGATCGGCGAGATTTGGCAAGACATGGAGCGGCCCTATCCCATGAACCGCCTCGTGCAGGGCGATGTCGGAAGTGGAAAAACCGCCGTCGCCGCCAGCGCGATTCTCGCTGCCGTTAAGTGCGGCTACCAAGCCGCGATGATGGCCCCGACGGAAATCCTTGCCGAGCAGCACTATCTCAACCTCGTCAAGCTGTTTGACCCGCTCGGCATCACCGTGAACCTGATGGTCGGCAAGCAGACCGCGAAGCAGAAGCGGACCGCAATGGAGAAAGCCGCCGCCGGGGAAGCGCAGGTGAACGTCGGAACCCACGCTCTCATCAGCGAGGGAGTGAAATTCCACAAACTCGGGCTCGCCGTCATCGACGAGCAGCACCGATTTGGCGTGGTTCAACGCATGGCGCTGCGGCAGAAGGGATTCGGACACCCCGATGTCCTGGTGATGACCGCCACCCCGATCCCCCGAACGCTGACGATGTCGCTCTATGGCGACCTTGATCTCAGCGTGATCGACGAACTCCCGCCCGGACGCAAGCCGATCAAAACCCACTGGAAAAAGCCGTGGGATCGTGAGAAGGTTTACGCGACCGTGCGCACGCTCATCCAAGAAGGTCGCCAGGCGTACTTCGTCTGCCCGATGATCAGCGAGAGCGACAAGATGCAGACCCAGGCCGCTGAGGATCTCCACTACCGGCTCACCCACGAAACATATCCCGATCTCCGGGTCGGCCTTCTGCACGGACAGATGAAGCCGGCGGAGAAAGAGGAAGTGATGGAGCAGTTCCGCCGTCATGACCTCGATATCCTCGTGAGCACGGTGGTTATCGAGGTCGGCGTCGATGTCCCGAACGCCACTGTCATGGTGATCGAGGATGCGAACCGCTTTGGCCTCTCCCAACTCCACCAGCTACGGGGGCGCGTGGGACGAGGAGCGTATCAGAGTTTCTGCATCCTCGTCGCCGAGGCGACGAATCCCGATTCAGAGAAGCGTCTGCGGATTCTGGAAGAGACCACCAACGGGTTCAAAATCGCCGAGGAGGATCTGAAGATTCGCGGGCCAGGCGATGTCGTCGGAACCCGTCAGAGTGGTGACATCGAATTCAAACTCGCGAACCTCGTAGACGACGGCCCGGTGCTTGAGACAGCCCGTCAAGCCGCCATCGGCATCCTCGACCGCGACAAGAATCTCTCTCGACCCGAAAACCAGATGCTGCTCCAGAAGATCCGCGAGCAGCGATCGTACGAGGCTTTGATTGTCGTGAGCTAAGAACCAGCAACCTTCTCGGTCCAGGATTTGGATGAGATCCCCGTAATCATCAATCGTGAGATGCCAGGAAGCGTGAATTGCAACCGATTGCCGCAACACCCATCCCCGGCCTCCCCAAAGATTCTGTGACAATATGAAATTGATGACAACTCATCAGGAAATCTCTCATTCTGAGTTGAACAATCTGCTTGCCTCCGGTGCGGAGCTGACTATCCTCGATGTACGAGAATCCGATGAACTGGAAAACGGAACCCTCTCCGGGGCCATCCACATTCCGATGGGCGAAGTCCCGGAGCGGTGCCGCGAGCTCGATGTGACCAAACCCCTCATCGTCGTCTGCAGAAGCGGTGCGCGGAGCGGTCGCGTGACTCAATTCCTGGCGATGCAAGGATTCCCGGACGTCCGCAATCTCGTCGGGGGAATGAACACTTGGGCCGCCGAAATCGACCCAAGCATCAACATCTACTGAATCAAGCCTTCTTCTTGCGGGTGGTCGGTTTCTTCTTAGCCGCCGACTTTGCTCCCGCCGACTTGGTGCCCGAGGTCTTCGACCCGGAAGCCTTAGCCGAGGAAGATCGAGACGCGGTTCGTCCACGCGACGTACCGCGTTTCTTTTTCGGTGGCCCGAGCGCGGCACGTGCTTGGATCAGCTCGATCGCCTGTTCTGGGGTGAGTTCGAGTGGATTCATTCCCTTCGGGATCGTCGCGTTGGTGGTTCCGTCGGTGACATAAGGCCCGTACCGACCTTCCATCACTCGAACGGGCCCCGCGCACCCTTCGAGTTCGCCCATCTCCTTCATCGCTGCGGCAACTTTGCGTTGCCCGCGGCCACCCGTCGCAAAAAGCTCCAAAGCCGCTTCCACCGAGATCTTTGCTGCCGCGCGCCAGTCCCCCGCGTTGGCTCGCTTTTCGCCCGAGCTGAGATACGCCCCGTATCGGCCAATCTGCACAACAATCGGCTCACCCGTCTCGGGATGGTTGCCGATCGTTTTGGGGAAGGTGAGGATGAGCGCAAGATCCGGATCATCCAGCTTGTTTGCATCCACTCCTGGAGGAATGCTGACGCGTCGCGGGGCTTCGCCGGCTTCTTCTTGCGCTGGGGTCAGGCCAACCTCAAGGTACGGCCCAAATCGTCCCTTCTTGGCAAAAACGCACTGACCCGTCGCCGGATCAAGTCCGACCGCCTCCGGCCCCTTGGCCCGATCCTCAATCAGCTCCAGAGCCTTTTCGTAGGTCAGCTCCGCCGGGGCCATGTCCTCGGGAATCGAGGCTGTGTTGCCTGCTCCGCCTTCGCCGCGCTGGATGAAGGGGCCGTTCCGGCCGATGCGGATCACGATATCGTCGCCGAGTTGGATATGCGGGAACGGCATGTTCGGCCCTTCCTTATCCACCTTCTCCGCGATTCCCAGCTCCTCGCCCGCGCCGTAATAGAAGCTCTTCAGGTGCTTCACCATGTCCCGATCGCCATTCGCAATCTCGTCGAGCTCGTTCTCCATTTCGGCGGTGAACTTGAGATCAACCAGGTTGGCAAAGTTGTCTTCGAGCAATCCTGTGACCGCAAACGCAGTGAAAGTTGGCACGAGCTGAGTCCCCGACTTGAACACATAGCCGCGATCCTGGATCGTGCCGATGATGCTGGCGTAAGTTGAAGGACGCCCGATCCCCTCGTCTTCAAGTTTTTTGACGAGGCTGGCTTCTGTGTAGCGCGCCGGAGGCATCGTCGCGCTCTCACGCGCCGTGACCGCGGTTGCATTCAGCACATCACCCAGATTCAGCTCGGGAAGAATCGTTTCCTTGTCGCCGAGTTCCGCGTTGGGATCATCGGAGCCCTCAACGTAGGCGCGTAAGAAGCCAGGGAAGAGGATGGCCTTTCCGCTCGCACCGAACATGTGGCCTTTGCCGGCGTGTTCCACGGTCACTTCGACCTTGGTCCGCTCGACCTCCGCCGGGCTCATTTGGCACGCAATCGTGCGCTTCCAAATCAGATCATAGAGCTTGAACTGCTCCTCGCTCAAATACTGCCGAATCGACTGCGGCGTGCGGCTCAGATCCGTCGGACGAATCGCCTCGTGGGCTTCCTGAGCATTCTTCGCTTTGCTCTTAAAGGTTCGCGGCTTCGCGGGAACGTACTTCTCCCCGTACATCGATCCGATGACCTGCCGCGCCTCGCGCAGAGCCCGCTCCGCGAGATTGAGCGAGTCGGTACGCATGTAGGTGATCAAACCCACGCTACCCGAACCGATATTCACGCCTTCATAAAGGTTCTGCGCGATCTGCATCGTGCGCTGGGCGGTGAAGCCGTACTTCCGAATCGCCTCTTGCTGAAGCGTCGAGGTCATGAATGGTGGCGGAGGATTCTCGACCCCTTTGGCCTTTTCGACATCCGTCACGGTCCAGGGTTTGGAAGCCAGGAGCGCCGTGGCCAGAGGCTCCGCATCGGCGTAGCCCAGCCACAGATCATCCTTCTTGATCATCTCACCGCGATTCGAGAAGCTCGATCCATCGGCAAGTCGCTGGGTCGCGACGCGTCGAAGTTCCGCCTTGAAAGGCCCCTTCGCCGCCGCGAGATCGGCCGTGATCCCGGCGTACTTCACCGAGATGAAATCGCGACGCTCTCTCTCGCGCATGACGACCAATCGCACCGCGACGCTCTGCACGCGACCAGCGGAGAGCTTCGGAGCTACCTTTTTCCAAAGCAGTGGTGAAAGCGTATAGCCGTAAAGTCGGTCGAGGATACGCCGAGTCTCCTGCGCTCGAACCAAGGCTTCATCGACATCGCGCGGATTCGCCAGAGCCTCCGCAATCGCCTCGGGGGTGATTTCATGGAACACGATGCGCTGAATCTTGGTGCCCTTCTTCGGCTTCAGCACCTCGCGGATATGCCACGAGATCGATTCACCCTCTCGGTCTTCGTCAGTGGCGAGCAGAAGCGTGTCGCAATCTTTCGCCGATGCCTTGAGGTCAGAAACCTTGGCTTTCTTGTCTGACGTGACAATGTAAACCGGCTCGAAATCGCCCTCAACATTCACGCCGAGCTTGGCCCACGCTTTGCCTTTGAGTTCGGCCGGGACATCTGTGGCCTTTTCTGGCAAATCCCGGATGTGACCAAACGAGGCTTTGACCTCATAACCTTTGCCCAAAAACTGACTGATCGTCCGAGCTTTGGCGGGCGATTCGACGATGACAAGGGTTTTGGACATAAGCGTTCAAGCGGCGGGCTGGTTTTACCGGGCATCGTGCCCTGAGAATCAAGGGAGCAAGGGTCAATGGTCCAGTTGGCGAGTAATTGCTCCGGAAACCCCCGCTTTCTGGAACGAGATACCCGGATCAATCGTTCGCCGAATTGAGGTGACGGTTCATCCGTCTACAATGTGTGGCAATGACTCGGCTTCGATCGCTTTTTCTTCTGATGCTCACTCTCGGTGCCCTGTTCCAGGCATCCGCCGAAACTTCGTGGGTCGGCATCTACCTGCAAGGAAATAAGGTCGGATACGCCTCGACAACCGCCACCGAGACGCAGTTCGAGGGCAAAAAAGCTTCCAAGTCCGAAATGCGGATGGTGGTGCAAACCCAGATGCTTTCGCAGCAAATGAAAATCACCGTCCGCTCGATGACTATATCCACCCCAGAGGGTGCCCCAATGTACTCGGAGTACTTCACCGAGAGTTCTGGCAGGAGTCTCGGCGTGAACGCGCGCTTCTATCCCGACCGGATTGAAGCCGTCCTCATCACCGCGGCGGGCGAGCAGCCGCAAGTCATCAAGATTCCCGAGGGTGTCCGCCTTGCCGTTGATCCCAGCCAACAAGTGATGGACGGCTCGTTCCCCCTCACTGATGGCGAAGCGAAGGCCCACATCTTCAACCCGGAAGGGATGAACCTGGTCGAGGTGACCGTGCGACCGGGCGGGAAGCAGAAAGTCGAGATCAATGGCAAGTCAGTTGAGGCCGAAACCATCCGAGTCCTCGATCCCCGCGCCCCATCGACGATGTACGTGGATGAGAAAGGCGAGTTCCTCCTGATGACCGGCCCGATGGGCATGGAGTTCCGGCCCGAGAGCGAGAGCGTGGCGAAGCAACTCCCCGGAACCTTCACCGGCGACCTCGCCGTGGCCTCCATGATCGTTCCCACGGGGAAAGTTGACCCTCTGGCCAAGAAACTCGTGCTCCGCGTCGAGGGCGTCGATCTTAGCAAGTCCCCGAACGACGCTGGACAATCGATCAAGCCAGAAGACGACGCGTGGATTGTCACGGTCGAGCCGAACACCTCGGCCGACAAAAGCGCAACGATTGCCCAAGCCCAGCACGGCATGGAGCGATGGCTGAAGCCAGACATCCGCGTACCGAGCGACAACAAAGAGTTCATCGATCTCGCGAAGAAGATCGTGGGCGACGAGAAGCGCGTGACCGCCGCAGCAGAGAAAATCCACCGCGAAATCTATGGATTCATGGGCGTCAATGCTGGCATCGGCGTGATGCGCGATGCTCGCGAGATTCTGGAAACCAAGGAAGGCGTCTGCCGCGACCACGCAATTCTCGCGGGAACAATTCTGCGTTCAGCGGGAATCCCGGCACGATTTGTGAACGGTTTGGTGTATCAAGACGGTGCGTATTACTATCACGCATGGGTCGAGTTTTGGGATGGAAAAGCATGGATTGGCCTCGACACCACCCGGATGCCGTTCCAAATGACCGCGAAGTACATCAAGACATCCCAAGGCACGGTAGGCGAAGCGCTCCAGGGCTTCCTGCTCGATGGTGCCAAGATAACCGTGATCGCGAATAACTAGGGAGAGACGAATCGAGGTGAGGCACGCTTGAAGAACATCGGAAAGATCATTTTCATAGGCCTGTGTGGCTTGGTGGGAGCGTTGCTTTCCGTCACGTTGCTGCCTCCTCAAATCGATGCCTTTGGGCAGCGCATGTACTCGATGAACCGGAAGCTGGAGCTCGAATCTGGCCCGGGCGAATCGAACATTGCCTCGCCGAACAAAACTCCTGAAAAGCCGGAGAATCAGCCTCAGCAATCGTCCTCGAGCGGTGCTTCGGCCCCCCTGATCGGCGATCAGACTCAACCTAACAACGCGAGCACCGAACCTCTCATTGGAGGCGCAACTACCGATCCCGGTGAAACTGAGTCGCAACAGAAGCCTCCTTTCCGGCCGGTCGCCGATGATACGTCGATTCAGCCCCAGTTCCAGGCAAACGCCTTTGCCCTCGCCCTTCTTGGTTTTATTCTTGGTTCGGCGCTCGGCAGCTTTTTGGTGCGGGTCGGAGACCGCGCCGGTGCCAACTGGGACAAGATGCCTCCGGGTGATCGGATCATCTGGGTGCTCGGCACCTTCTCGGGAGTGGTTGCCGGAATCATTGTCTCGGTTCCGTTCCTGCTTCTCTTCCAAGGTCGTCCGGAAGGCACGCTGATTTCCATCGCTCTCGTGGTCGGATGCAGCGCGGCCATGGTGTACCTGCTGAGGTCTCTCGCGCCGTACCTTCCGTGGGAATCCAGCGCGGTCACCCAGCGGCGCACCGGGATCAAGATTTTGGACACCAATGTCCTGATCGATGGCCGTGTTTATGACCTCATCCGAACCGGATTCGTTGATGGAGACATCTACATACCTGGATTTGTCCTCCTTGAGCTCCAGCACATTGCCGACTCGGCCGATTCTCTTCGGCGGCAGCGCGGACGCAGAGGACTCGATGTCCTGAAGCGAATCCAGAGCGAATTCACCGTGGACGTCGGTTCACGAGACCGATATGCCGGGAACCAGAAGGAGGAGGTCGATGCTCGCCTCGTCAAGCTGGCCAAGTCCCTCGGCGCCGATCTCGTCAGCAACGACTTCAACCTCAACCGCGTGGCGACCATCCAAGACGTCAAGGTTCTGAACATCAACGACCTGGCCCTCGCGCTCCGTCCGAATGTTCTCCCCGGTGAGAACCTGGACGTGGTGATCATTCGGGAAGGGAATCAGAGCAATCAGGGTGTCGGCTATCTCGACGATGGCACGATGGTCGTGGTCGAGCATGGCCGCGATCTCATCGGGGAAGCCACCACGGTTGTCGTGACGCAGGTCATCCAGACCGAGCGTGGCAAAATGATCTTTGCTGATGCAGACCTCGACATCGCCATCGAAGAACCCCGAAGAAAGCAGCCACCCAGCCGGGGCACCCGTTAACCCGGGTCGAGTCTGCGCGATCCTGCTTGCCGCCGGGAGTTCAAGCCGTTTCGGCGAGGACAAGCTCGAACAGCTTGTCGGAGGAATCCCCCTATGGCTGGCGAGCTACCGGGCCCTGGCTGCCTCGCCCCTCATTGATGCGATCGGCATTGTCACAAGCGCGGAGAAAATCGAGTCGATCGCGCAGCGCGCACCGGAGGCCCTGTTCGTCGTTGAAGGCGGATCGAGCCGGCAAGCAAGCGCCCACGCGGGGATCCTTGCTACGCCACAGGACTACGAAATCGTCTTGATCCACGACGCAGCCCGACCCTTTGTCAGCCATGCCGTCATCCAGGCAGTCATCGAAGGTGTGGCCCGAACCGGTGCCGCTTACCCCGGAATACCAGTCGCCGACACGATTCGGGAGGGAACCAGACTCCTCAATCGCAGCGAACTCCGCGCCGCTCAGACTCCCCAGGGAGGCCGACGCGACTGGTTTCTGTCCGCCCACGCCCAAGTGACCCAGGAACTCACCGACGACATCGCGCTCCTCGAAGCCGCAGGATTCCCCTCCGAAGTCGTCCCCGGTGACCCCAAGAACCGAAAAATCACCCTGCCGACCGACCTGGAATCAACGGAAATCCGCACCGGACTGGGCTACGACATCCACCGATTCAGCACCGATCCCGATCGACCCCTGTGGCTCGGAGGCGTCGAATTCCCGGATGATCGACCAGGGCTCGAAGGCCACAGCGATGCTGATTCACTCCTCCATGCCATCGTCGATGCCCTCCTCGGCGCGGCCTGCCTGGGAGACATAGGAGTCCACTACCCGCCGAGCGATCCTCAGTGGAAAAATTGCCCCTCCCTTCGATTCCTGACAGAAACTTCATCATTGCTGGAGCGCGAAGGTTGGCGTATTCTAAACATAGATGCAACCGTCGTGGCAGAGCGGCCACGAGTGATGCGAAAACAGAGCGAAATCCGCTCCACGATCGCATCCGCGTGTGGCCTGCTGGTGACTTCGGTCAGCGTCAAGGCGACCACGAATGAAGGTCTGGGCTCCCTTGGAAGAACTGAAGGAATTGCCGCCTATTCCGTCGCCACAATCCGCCGAAGATAAGAAAGGTAGGAACCCTGAATGTTAGAAGTTCTGGTACGCAACGCGAACGGTAATTTGAGTCAACACGACCGAGACTATGCCACCAAGAAACTTGGAAAGCTCGACCGCTACTTCCACTCCGCCAGCCGGGTGGAACTGGCCTACCGAGAGGACAAGACCGGGCATAGGATTGAGGTGACGGTGTTCGCCGACGGAGTCGTGCTGCACGGCATGGAGAGTGATCCCCATGTCCATGCCGCCATCGACAAAGTGGCCGACAAGCTCGAAAACCGCCTGCGACGCGTGAAATCGAAGCTGGTGAAGCGCCTTCAAGGTCGCGGAACCCCGGTGGCCGAAGACCTCCTGTCTCTCCCGGATCAAGAGTTCGACGACTCCTCGTTTACCGAGGAGCGAGGCTACTCTCTCAAGCCCATTTCCCCCGAGGAAGCGGTGCTGCAAATGGAGCTCACCGACTACCCGTTCTACGTTTTCCGTAACATGGACACGGGGAACGTCGAGGTGGTCTACCGCACGGATAAAGGCCACGGCATCGTCTTCGCCGAGCGATGATTCTCCGGTGGCTTCAGTGACTGAGAGCACGCTGGCTTGAGGCCGAGCCAAGCCTGATCGGGATCGCCGAAGCCTTGATCGAAGCCGACGACTCCTGGACTCGCCCTCTCCGAGCTTGACTCGGGGAGGGTGCCCAAAGGGCGGGTGGGGCGTCCCACTGCGGCAGCTTCGGCCGGGTTCCGCTCATACCCCCGTCGCAGAATATCGAAGAATCACACAACCCGTCGACTGCTGAATCATCTCTGCCAGATGGAGAAGTTCGGAGGGGCCCACGCCGCTGAACAGTGTCCGCCCCGAGCCCGCGATCACAGGAGCAATCCCGATCCGGTATTCATCGAACAGGCGCAAGGCCATCAGCGACTGACAGAGCTCACCGCTCCCGAAGACGAAAATGTCCCCCTCGCTGGAGGCTTTGATCCCCTCGATCTCCTCCCGCAGGTCGCCGGTGAGGATCCTCGTGCCAGCCCAATCGACAGTCGAGAGCGTGCGCGAGACGACTGCCTTGGGAAGGGAATTCATAAAGTCGGCGATCTCGCCCGTCTCGCTCGACCAATAGGCGGCCATGCCTTCGTAGGTTTTGCGCCCAAAAAGCAGCATGCCCGCCGTGCGCAGCTGAGCCAAGGAGAACTCCTCAAGTTCGTCGCCCCAGACTTTGAGATGCCAGCTCAGCTCCCAGGGTCGTTCTGAATCATAGTAGCCATCAAGGCTGAGAAGATTCCACATGATGAGCTTCGCCATCGCCCCATCACGTTACCCATTCACCCCGCGGTCGCTCCAAGTCCGGGGCGATGCAGGCGGTAAAGTTCCTGAATGTCTGGAGTGGATGAGGCGACGAAGGCCCGTGCGGAATGGCTCCGCGCGGAGCTGAAACGGCACAACGAGCTGTACTACCAGCACGAATCGCCCGAGATCAGCGACTCCGAGTACGACCAGCTCTTTCGAGAACTCAGGGATCTCGAATCCGCTCACCCGGAACTTTCCTCGGACGCCAGTCCCACCCAGAGCGTTGGGGCGGCCCCGAGTGGTCGATTTGAGGAAGCCCGCCACGCCGTGCCGATGCTGAGCCTCGACAACGCCTTTGGCCACGAGGAACTCCGTGCTTTCGACACTCGCCTCCGCAATCTCCTTGGGACAGAAGAACCTCTCGAATACCAGGTGGAGCTGAAGTACGATGGCGCCTCCCTCAACCTCACGTACCGTGACGGAAAGCTGATCCGAGCGACCACCCGAGGTGACGGCACCACGGGTGAAGTGGTGACCCATAACGCACTCGAAATTCAAGGAATACCGATAGAACTTAAACAAAACCCCGAAGGGGAAATCGAGGTGAGGGGGGAAGTGGTGATGCTCAAATCGGATTTCGAATCGGTCAATCGAGCGCGCTCCGAGAAGGGGCAACAAGTGTTCGCCAACCCTCGAAACGCCGCCAGTGGAGGGCTTCGCCAGCTCGATTCGGCCCTGACCAGAGAGCGAAAGCTCAGCTTCTTCGCCTATGGATTCGGAGCCGGGCGCGACCAGTTCGGCGACTCGCAAGGCGACCGATTTGCGTGGCTACAGGCCGCAGGTTTTTCGCTCGCCGAGAAGCCCCAAGTCGTGAGAGGGATCGACGCCGTGATCGAGGCGACCGAGCAGATCCTCGCCGCGAGACCGGGGCTCAACTTCGGCATCGATGGCTGCGTGATCAAGGTCAATTCGATTGCCGCTCAGAATGAACTGGGCAACACCTCCCGAGGCCCCCGGTGGGCGGTCGCCTACAAGTTTCCCAGCGAGCAAGCGTTTACGCGGCTCAACGAGATCAAGTGGCAAGTGGGTCGCACCGGCGTGCTCACACCGGTCGCCGAGCTTGAGCCCGTGTATGTGGGAGGCGTGACGGTGAGCCGCGCGACTCTGCATAATCGAGAAGAAATGACGCGCAAAGATGTACGTATCGGCGATACGGTCATCGTTCAGCGTGCCGGAGATGTCATTCCGGAAGTGGTTGGGCCGGTGCTCGAAAAACGCCCTTCAGGCGCAGAAGTACCCCTCCTCCCCACCCATTGTCCTGCCTGCGAGACACCGCTCGTTCAATCCGAGGGATTCGTAGCCCTGCGATGCCCCAACAAGCGCGCATGCCCCGACCAACTTGCGAGCAAACTGATCCACTTCGTGTCCCGCAAAGCGATGGATATTGTCGGTCTGGGCGAAAAGCAGATTGTCCGGTTCATGGAGCTGGGCTGGCTCAGTGACCCCGCAAGCATCCTCCTCCTAAAAGACCACCGCGAGGAGCTTCTGCAACTCGAAGGCATGGGTGAAAGCAGTGTGGAGAACATTCTGGCTGCCATCGAAGCCTCGAAATCCCAGCCCCTAGACCGAGTGATTTTTGCGCTCGGAATCCCCCTCGTGGGTGAGCGCACCGCCAAGGATCTTGCGCGAGAGTTCCGCACGCTCGAAGGGGTGATGACGGCCACGGCCGAGCAGTTCGACGAAGTCCCCGACATCGGCCCCCGCACCGCCGAGGAGATCGCCGAGTGGTTTCACGATCCAGAGAACATGGCGATGATTGATCGGCTCAAGGAGGCGGGGATCCAACCCATCGAGGCCGCCGCCCCCACGAGCGATCTCTTTGCTGGCCAAACGTTTGTCTTCACCGGCAAGCTGGAACAGTTCACCCGCGAAGACGCCGAGGCCCTCGTCCTCAAGCTCGGAGGCAAGGCGGCGGGGAGCGTGAGCAAGAACACGAGCGTCGTCGTCGCTGGCCCCGGGGCAGGGAGCAAACTCGCGAAGGCCGAGTCGCTGGGCGTGAGAATCATGACCGAAGCCGAGTTCCTCGCGAGCGTCCCCGAAGGCTCATGGTGACCCTGCAATTCGACCGCCGCACATTCGATCTCCCCATGTGCGTGACGAGCGGTCAATGCTTTCGCTGGCGCGAAATTTCGCCGGGTCGCTGGATGGGAGTGGATGGCGCGAACCTGTTCGAGATCGAACTGGAAAGGGATCCAGAAGCGGACCGGGCGACCCTCCATCAAGGCGATTCAGAAGCCCTGCGAGCTCTCTTCCGCCTGGATGAAGACTTTGATCAATATCAGCTAGAAATTTTGACCAAAGATGCACGGATGAGTGAATTTCTTGCGCCCCGAACCGGGCTCCGGCTGATGCGGAGCAGCGACCCGACCGAGGTTCTTTTCAGCTTCCTCTGCTCCAGCAACAACCATGTCGCGAGAATCACCGGAATGGTGAACCATCTCGCTCAATACGGAGAAGTTCTTGCAGGCAATCATGGGCAAAGCGCATACAGATTCCCGAGAATCGCTCGCCTCGCCGAAGTCTCGGAGACCGATCTCAGAGCAAACGGATTCGGCTACCGAGGAGCAACGATCCCGAAGGTCGCCGAAGAACTCGACAAACGAGGGGGCGAAGGCTATCTGGAGTCACTGAAATCGGAGCCGTATGAAGAGGTCATTCCTCAGCTGATCAGCCTCCCAGGAGTCGGCCCGAAACTAGCCGACTGCATTGCCCTCTTCGCCCTCGGATTCGACGAAGCTGTGCCGGTCGACACCCACGTATGGGCCGCCGTGACGCGCACGTTTTTCCCTGAGTGGCAAGGCAAGGCGATCACGGATCGGCGCTATCGAACCGTGGGCAACACGTTCCGCGAGCTGTTTGGAAAACGCGCCGGGCTTGCCCAGCAAATGCTCTTCCACGACCGCCTGACTACACCCCGAAATCAGCGCTGACCCTGGTACCCTGGCGGCATGATTTCCGCGCTCCTTATCGCCACAATCGCCTGGCAAAAGCCCACCCTCTTCTGCCAGATCACCGATCAGGAGCTTAATGAGAGCTCGGGCCTTTCCGCCAGTCCGACCCAAAACGGGGTCTTCTACACCCACAACGATAGCGGCGACACTGCGCGCTTTTGGCGATTCGACACGAAGGGCAAAGTCACGGGAATCTTCTCTCTCACAGGCATCAAGGCGATCGACTGGGAAGAGATGGCAGCGGCGAAGGTAGGGAGCAAGAGCTATCTCTATTTGGGCGACATCGGCGACAACGCGCGCAAGCGAAAAGACATCCAGATCCATCGCGTGGAGGAGCCGGCACCCGGAGCCAGGTCGGGGGAAATCAGCAAGATCGAGACTTTTGCCATTACGTATCCCGACCAGGCTCGCGACTGCGAGGGCTTTTTCGTCACAGGCTCAGGAGATATCTGGCTGATCACCAAGGCACGCGACAACGAAACCGTGGTTTACACCCTGCCCTCCCCAAAGAAGCCTGGCGCTCACAAACTCACGAAGGTGGCCAATCTCGATGTCGATACCCAGGGACTCGGGGGCAAGCTGGTGACGGGAGCAGCGGTGAGCCCAAATCAAAAGGAAGTCGTCATCCGCACCTACACCGGTGCCCTCCTCTTCACCGCCCCGCGAGCCTTTGGCAACTGGGTCAAGAGCAAGCCGACCTCCATCACCCTGCCCGCAGAGAAGCAGGGCGAGGCGATCACTTTCACGCGCGACAGCCGCGATCTTCTGACCTCCAGCGAGGGCACCCCCTGCCCGATCAGCCTCATCAAGCGTTGAACCTGCGCACTGCACCATCCCAAAACCTGTCAAGGTCCGGGCGAAAAATCCCGTATCCACCCTCAAAACCACGCCCAAAGCCCTAGGATTTTGGGGAAAAGATTCGAGACTCTTTGAGGGTTGGGCCGAAAACTGTCTAGGTATAACCCGTTTTGCTCGCGCAATCGGGCACGCAAGAGGTTCCCCAAATGCGGAAATCAATCCTCGTCGCGCTGGGGATGGCGTTCGTGGTGCTCAGTCACCCGATTCAAGCCATCGCACGGCAGACAGAAGACGCAAACCGGATCGTTGAGGTGAAAACCGAAAAGATTCCGTTTGAAGTCAAATATGTTTTCAATCGCGATCTCACCCCAGGTCGAGTGAAGAAGGTTACGGACGGAAAAGACGGCGTCAAAACCATCACGATCACCAAGCACCTGGTTGAAGGAGAAGTCGTCAAGACGGATCGCGAAGAATCGATTCAAAAGCCGACCGACGCTGTGTTCCACATGGGACGCGCTGGATTCCAGGGCACCGACCGCGGTTCGTTCACCCGAGCCAAGGTCGTCACGATGGAATCGACCGCCTATCTCCCGAGCGATGGCAATGGAAAAGGCATCACCGCCAGTGGTCTCCGCGCCGGATTTGGCGTGGTCGCCACCGATCCTAAAGTCATCCCGCTTGGTACGCTCGTTTTCGTGGAGGGCTACGGATTTGCCGTTGCCGCCGACACCGGAGGCGCGATTAAGGGTAACAAGATCGACGTATGCATCACGGATCGCAAAGCAGCTCTGAGATGGGGTCGCCGGAAGGTGAAAGTTCACATCTTCCAGGATCGGCACACCAAGGGCATGAGGCTCCGGGGACGCTAAGCGAAGTACTTGCCCGGCACGGTCTGGGCACGAAAAAGCAGTTCGGCCAACACTGGCTGATCTCCAGCAAGGTCATCGAAGCGATTGTGAATCGCACCGATGGCCTTGCTTCGGTTTTGGAGATCGGGCCTGGCGTCGGCGTGATCACCCGCCCAATGAGCGAACGCTTGTCCGTTCATGCCGTCGAAATCGACTCCGGGGTGCTCCCTGCGTTGCGAGATTTCGCTCCGCTCGCACGTGTCACAGAAGGCGATGCGCTGCAATTCGATTGGGCCGGGGCTCTCGGCGAGTTGCCGCAGCCCGTCGGGATTGTCAGCAACATGCCCTACAACATCACCGGACCCCTTCTGGAAAAGGTCGTCGGGTGCAGCGGGCTGATCGACCGGGCGGTTCTGATGATGCAAAGAGAAGTCGGAGACAAGATCCTTGCTCCAGTCGGGGATCGTAATCGGGGGAATCTAAGCGTGTTCATCCAGGCGGTTTTCGATGTCTCTCGCGTGTGCCTGGTGCCTCCCGGGGCGTTCCGACCGCCCCCCAAGGTCGAGAGCATCGTGCTCGACTTCCGCCCGCGCGCGGATGTGAACTTGTCCCATCTTCAGGAAAGGGTCTTCCCCTGGGTGCGTCGAGGATTTGTCCAACCCCGGAAGACTCTGGCGAACAACCTGCGCGGGTCTGGGGATGTATCCTCGGTGCTCGGGGAGCTTGGGCTTTCACCGACCATCCGACCGCACGAGGTGACCTGGGAGGCATGGCGCAAGATCGCGGAGGCTCTGGAGTGATGATGTCGTTCCACCGGTGCCCCGATTTAGCCCGGGCCGGGCGAAGTGCATCCACCGGGTGCCCCGGTCCTTTGAGGGTCGGGAATCACCAGCTCCCAATCGTCGCCCTCTCCGAGCTTGTCTCGGGGAGGGTGGCCAAAGGCCGGGAGGGGCCGCTGACCACCCAATTTGAATCCACAGCAAACCTTATCCCGACCCTAAAGGGATCGGGGCACCCTCAATTTATCCCCGCGCCCCCCGTCGGGAAACGACCTCAGGATAGTGCCCCTTGATCCCCCAGGCCGACCTCCGCCTCGCCGAACGCGCCCATGCCCTCGGGTTCGATCTCGTGGGAGTCTGCGACCCGAGCCCCCCGAAGTCCCTGCCGATCCTCGAGTCGTGGATCGCCGAGGGAATGCACGGCTCCATGGAGTACATGCAGACCAGCCTCCCGCTCCGAGCCGATCTCAACACCATCCTCCCCGGGGTGCAGAGCGTCCTCGCGGTTGGGATGAACTACTATCAGGAACCGAGCGGCCAAACCGACGCCAACATTGCCCGCTACGCCCTGGGGCGCGACTACCACAAGGTCATCCGCTCACGGCTCAAGAAGCTGGCGGATCAACTCCAGGTCGAGCACCCGACCGCCCAGTTCCGACCCTGCGTCGATTCCGCCCCGGTCATGGAGCGCGAGTACGCGCACCGCGCGGGCCTGGGATGGTTTGGCAAGAACACCTGCCTCATCAACTCCCACCGAGGAAGCTGGTTTCTGATCGGCGTGCTCCTCACCACCCTAGAGATCGAGCGAAACTCCCCGGCGCACGGAGGATGCGGAACCTGCCGGGCGTGCATCGACGCTTGCCCGACCGGGGCGATCATCCACCGCAATGACCTCTGGCAAGTCGATGCCACCCAGTGCATCAGCTTCCTCACCATCGAGCACAAAGGCGATCACAGCCAGGAGCAAGCCGCTCAACTCGGCGAGTGGACGTTTGGGTGCGACGTCTGCCAGGAGGTCTGCCCGTTCAATCAACCGCGCCCGACCCAGCCGCTCCGAGCCCAAACCACGTCGGTTCCAGACTTCCGTGCTCAGAAATCCTGGCCAAAACTCTCGCAACTCGCTGAGATCGAAGAAGCCGAGTGGGATACCCTGACGCAGGGCTCGCCCGTCCGACGGGCCGGACTCGACGGCCTGCGGCGCAATGCTCAGGCGAATCTGGCCAACCAAACCGCGCCCCAGGCACCGCGAACAGATTCCGTCGAGAACGCGTAAGCAAAGGGCATGGAATCGAATCGATCAACGTCAATAGGTCTACTGATGATGCGTCTCGGGGTCGGGGGAATCATCTTCTACTACGGCTGCCAGAAGCTCCTCGGACTCTTCGGCGGAAACGGATTCGCGGCGACCATGGAGTTCTTCCAGTCGCAGATGGGAATCCCCGCGATCTTCGCATTCCTCGCGATCGTCGCCGAGTTCTTCGGCGCGTTGGGCGTGATGGTTGGATTCCTCCATCGAATCGCCGCGTTCGGACTGCTTGCCACGATGGCTGTCGCCTTCATGGTCAACCTGAACCGAGTCGGTGGGCTCGGCGTGCTGGCCGCAGGGGAGATCCCGGTCGTCAATCAGATATTCTATCCTCTCGCGCTCGGCATGGGGGCTCTCGGGCTTATGCTCACCGGAGCGGGCAAGCTCTCCCTGGATCACGCCTGGGGGGTTGACCGAAAGATTTTCAAAACCAAGGCCACCGAGAGCGCAGACTGACCGATCCGCCCCAGACTCGCGGTAACCTGAAACCATGCAGTACCGAAAGCTCGGCAAGTATGGAATGAAGGTCAGCTCCGTGAGTCTGGGGGGCTGGCTCACCCACGGACGGTCGCTCGATGATTCCACCACCGAGCAGATCGTTCACAAGGCGTTCGATCTCGGAATCAACTTCTTCGACACCGCGGATGTTTACAACAACGGCGAAGCCGAAAAGGCTCTCGCCAAGGCGATTCAGCCCTTCCGGCGGTGCGATCTGGTGATTGCGACCAAGTGCTTCTTCCCGATGTCGGATCGCCCCAACGATCAGGGACTGAGCCGCAAGCATATCGTGGAAAGCGTCCACGCTTCGCTCCACCGGCTCCGCACCGATCACATCGACCTCTTCCAGTTCCACCGATTCGATCCAGAAACTCCGATGGAAGAGATGGTGCGGGCGATGGACGATCTCATCCGGCAAGGCAAGGTGCTCTATT
The DNA here is from genome assembly GCA_943371575.1 of Methyloversatilis discipulorum. Classification (GTDB taxonomy): domain Bacteria; phylum Armatimonadota; class Fimbriimonadia; order Fimbriimonadales; family Fimbriimonadaceae; genus UphvI-Ar2. Next base: position 1,150,053 of record CALRVI020000001.1, read on the forward strand.
GGGGCGTGAGTATGTGGAATGCCGCGCAGATCACCGACGCCTGCCACACCGCGCGGGCCTGGCAGTGCTGCCTTCCGGCGAGCAATCAGCCGCGCTACAACGTGTTCGATCGTGGCCTGGAGGATTCCGTGCTTCCGACGAGCAAGGCTCTCGGCCTGGGTCAAGTCGTGTTCTCGCCACTCGCGCAGGGTGTCCTTACGGGCAAATACAAGCCGGGCGTTGCCCCCGCCGAAGGCACACGGGCGGCCGACCCGAAGTCCAACATGTGGATGGGCGGCGACATGCAGGAGGAGAATCTGCGCAAGGTGGAGGCGATGAGCAAGATCGCTGGTGAATTGGGAATCTCCATGGGGCAACTCGCCCTCGCCTGGTGTCTGCGCGACCCTGGCATCAGCTCGGTGATCGTGGGGGCGACCAACACCGCTCAGATCGAGGAGAACGCCGCCGCCGGCGACCTCCACTACGGCCCCGAGGTCTGGGATCGCATTGAATCGATACTCAATCCGGCTTAGGCCCCCTTGCTCCCTGTGCCGAAACCAAGGCACGGGGAGCCGTATAATCAACCGGTGGCAACGGCGCCCGCAAGAGACAGAAATTGGCCCACGATCCTACTGAGCACGTTTCCGGCCCTTTCCGGCTAGAAGTCACGAATACCCAAACCGATATCCCGGCGCCCGACGAAACCGCCTTTGAAAAAGGCCGCGGTCTGAATCAGATTGAAATCCGCCGAGGATTTGCGAGCGCCCGCGTTGAGCTCGATGCCGACGCCAATCCCTCGACACGCTTAGTCGCTCTCAAGGCCCTGAGTAAAGCCGCGATCAGCATCGACTTCCTCAAGTTCACCCACGATGGCTTTTCCTTCGTCGTTGCCGAGAGTGACTCCCAGCGGCTCATTGACTGCCTGACCGCCAACAACTACGGTCACGAGGTGATCACCGATCGCTGCGTTCTGATGGCGCACGCGGTGAACATGCGTGATGAAGAAGGCATGGTCAGCCGGATTGTCAGCGACGTCATCGCGAGTGGGGTTTCGATTGAGCACATGGGCGAAATGCACGACCGACTCCTCATGCTGATGTCTCGCGAAGATGCCGAACATGCGGCCAATCGCCTCCGAGAGCTCCACCCGGAGGTGACGGCGTGAAGTACCGCGTGATGAAGTTCGGAGGCACCTCTGTACGCACTCCAGAAGCGCGGATGCAAGCCGCGCTCAAGGTGATTTCGGCGCGCGAGCAGGGATACCACCCCATCGTCGTAGTCAGCGCGATTGGTCGCCGGGGGGAACCCTATGCCACAGATACGTTGCTCCAAGTCCTCGGCGAAGTTGATCGCACGGTAGATCCAGAACCCCGAGAAGCCGACCTGATGATGGCTTGCGGCGAGATTATCTCCGCGGTCATTTTCGCGACCCTCCTCAAGAGCCTGGGATGCCCCTCGATCTCCTTGCGCGGCGGCCAGGCCGGTATCCGCACCGACGGAGTGTATGGCAATGCCCGCATCCTCGGGATCAATCCGACGGGCGTGGTGGAGGCCTGCAAGCGAGGCTACGTGCCGGTCGTCTGCGGTTTCCAGGGTGTCTGGACGGGCGGCGGTCTTCCCGGAGCGGAACTCACGACTCTGGGACGAGGCGGCTCGGACACGAGCGCCAGTGCCCTCGGTGCTGCCCTTCGCGCCGAATCCGTTGAAATCTACACCGATGTCGACGGTGTGAAGACCGCCGACCCCGATTTCGTTCCCAGCGCACCGACCCTCCGGCGGGTCACCTATGATGAAGTCGCGGAAATCGCCCACCTCGGGGCCAAGGTCTTGCACCCGAGAGCGGCTGAGATCGCGATGAAATTCGATATCCCTCTGTGGGTCAAGAGCACGTTCAGCGACAACCCTGGCACCGAGATTGTCCCAAGTCGAGAGCTTCCCGGTCGCCGGGTAACCGGTGTGACTCACACGGGCAAGCTAGTCTATCTGCAGGTCGATCTCAACGATGCCCGACAGGAGCACCGCCGCGACCTCCAGGCTCGAATTTACGAGGCGTTGGCGCGATATCAGGTCAACGTCTTTATGACCAACCTCGGCCCGACGTCGATCGGCTTTGCCGTGGGGCGCGAGCTGTATCCCGAGGTTCAGGATATGCTCGACGCACTGGTTCTGCCCATGACAGGCGATGAGCCGACGGTCTATTTGGTGCAGTCCACCCGCGACGAGACGAAAGCATTCGAAACGCAGAAGCAACTTCTCGCCCCTCTCGGCGAAGTGCGTGAGCTCAAGTTCACGGTCAATGAGGCCTGCACCATGGTCTCGCTGGTCGCCTACGATTTTCTTCAGCAGCCTGGGGTATTTCTCCAGGTGCTCAACACTCTGGAATCCAACGGAATCCCCGTGCTCCAAACCAACGACAGCGACTACTCCCTCAGCTGTTTGATCCCGGAATCGGAGCTCCGGCGGGCCGTCCAGTTGTTGCATGAAGCCTTCAGTCTGAGCCTCGCGACTTGACCTCGGTCAAGATCATGGGCGTCTTGAATGTGACGCCCGATAGCTTCAGCGACGGGGGCCGGTTCTTCGCGACGAATCGGGCGATCGACCACGGCCTGCGCATGATTCACGATGGCGCGGACATTGTGGATGTCGGCGGAGAATCCACACGGCCGGGCAGCCTGCCGATTCCTGTGGAGGAAGAGGTTCGGCGAGTGGTGCCGGTCGTCACCGCTCTGGCTGACCGAGATGTCTTCGTCTCGGTGGACACGAGCAAAGGGCGGGTCGCCCGCGAGTGCCTGGTTGCAGGGGCGCGGATGATCAATGACGTGACCGGGATCAGCGATCCTGCCCTGTTGGAGGCCGTCGCTGACTTCAAATGCGATGTCTGCATCATGCACATGCAGGGGACGCCCCTCACCATGCAAGCCAACCCGAGCTACACCGACGTTGTCGGAGAGGTGGAGGACTACCTGTTGGAACGGGCCGAACTCATCGCGGCGCAAGGGCTCCCGGCGGAGAAGATCTGGATCGATCCGGGCATCGGTTTTGGGAAGACGGTGGAGCATAATCTGGCCCTTCTGCGCGCGATTCCCAGGCTGGCCAGTCACGGTTTCCCTGTGCTCATCGGCGCAAGCCGCAAGGGGTTCATCGGTCGATTGCTCGGCAACAGTCATCCTGCACCTTTGGAGAACCGCGAGGAGGCCACGATTGCCGTGCAAGTTCTGGCTCAATCGCTGGGCGCCAAGATGATTCGAACTCACAATGTAGTGGGGGCCAAGCGCGCCGCGATCCTCGCGGAAGCTGTCCTCGGCGACCCGAACCCCCTCGATTCCCGAAAAACATGAACTCAGAACTCACCCTCGTCACCGGAGGCAACGGCTTTCTGGGCAAGAATCTTCGCGATGCATCACCCCGGGGGGAGGTGGTGTTTCCGCGCCGGGTCGAGATGGATCTGCTCGATGAACATTCCGTGCGCGAGTGGTTCGATGTTCACCGCCCGGCCCGCGTGATCCATGCCGCAGGAACAGTGGGCGGGATCGGTTTTCATCGCGCCCACCCAGCGCGGATGATCTCGGAGAATCTGCGAATGGGGTTGAACGTGCTGGAGTCGGCGGCACAGTTTGGGAGCGCGCTCACGCTGATTTCGACCGCGTGCGCTTATCCGATCGATGCCCCGATTCCCACTCCCGAGAATTGCATGACCGAGGGCGACCCCGGCGAAGACACCCGCCCTTATGGGATCGCCAAACGCACCTTGCACACGTTGTGCGAGGCTCTGCACATTGAGAAGGGACTGGATTACACCATATTGGTGCCGACAAACATGTACGGAGCACACGATCATTTCGGGGAAGATCGCTCCCACGTCGTGCCCGCTCTGATCCGCCGCGCCCACGAAGCCAAGGTCAACGGCGACTCAGAATTTCTTGTGTGGGGCGATGGCACGGCGACTCGCGATCTTTTGGACGTGAGGGATGCCGCCGAGGCGATTTGGCGCGTGGGGCTCGACGAGCCGGCGAACGAACTTTTTAACCTCAGTTCGGGCCGAGAAACGAGCATCCGCGAGCTGGCCGAGACAATTTGTGACGTTGTTGGATTCGCAGGAACACTCGTCTTTGATGCCACCAAACCGGCGGGCGCTCCTCGCCGTTGTCTGGATGGCTCTCGCCTCCGTGCGCGGTACCAACTCTCGGAGGCCCGTGACCTCCGACTAGGTCTGGCCGATGCTTACGCGTGGTATTTAACGCAACTCGGGTGAACTCCCGACCGAACCCCTAGGATTGGTGAGCGATTCTGCCGAAGACTTAGGTAAGGATTTCCTTCGGAGTCCAGAGGAAACGGGAACGTGGGACACTTGTCAGGCGTTTGACTGACCGGGATCCTTCTCAGAGGGGCTCGCAGGTCGCATGGATATGCGTAACTCTGGGCGGAAAGACCGAATAGAACGGGTAGGTAAACTCAGCACATGTCGAATGGAAAGGTATTGGTAACCGGCGCAGGTGGCTTTATTGGTGGCCACTTGGTGCAGTATTTGAAGAACAAAGGCGTCTCGGAGATCGTCGCCGTGGACAAGAAGCCGTTTACGGAATGGTATCAAGTTCATGACTACTCGGAGAACAAGGTTCTTGATCTCCAGTACCTGGATGCGTGCGAAGAATCGGTGAAGGATGGCGTGGAAGTCGTCTACAACCTCGCGGCCGACATGGGCGGGATGGGCTTTATCGAGAACAACAAGGCACTGTGTATGCTCAGCGTTCTCATCAACACCCACATGCTGGAAGCAGCTCGGCACGCTGGCATTTCGAAGTTCTTCTATGCAAGCTCGGCATGCGTTTACAACGGCGAGAAGCAACAAGATGTTCACAATCCTGGTCTGAAGGAAGAAGATGCTTATCCCGCACTGGCCGAGGACGGCTATGGATGGGAGAAACTCTTTAGTGAGCGCATGTGCCGCCACTTTATGGAAGATTTTGGCATCACTTGCCGAGTCGCCCGATTCCACAACGTTTATGGCCCGTTTGGCACGTATGATGGAGGTCGCGAGAAGGCTCCGGCCGCCATGTGCCGCAAGGTCATCAATGCAAAGTTTACTGGCGACCACAACATCGAAATCTGGGGTGATGGCGAGCAAACGCGAAGCTTTATGTATGTTGACGACTGCACCTATGGCATCGACAGCATCATGGAAAGCCATATCGAGTATCCGATCAACCTCGGTTCGGCGGAGATGGTGAGCATTAACCAACTCGTGGACATCGTGGAAGATATTGCGGGGATCAAACTGAATCGCTCCTACAATCTCGATGCCCCTAAGGGAGTGCGAGGCCGAAGCAGCGACAACACGCTCATCAAGAAGGAGCTCGGATGGGAGCCCAGCATCAGCCTTCGCGACGGAATGGAAAAGACTTACGCCTGGATCTATGATCAGATGACGGCGAAGACGACCGCCTAACGACAGCAGAGAGAACCGGAAATCTGGTACAAGGGTGCCTGGCATGAGAATCGTTGTTCACGACTATGCAGGGCACCCTTTTCAGGTTCAGCTCAGCCGAGAATTGGCCCGTCGCGGTCACGAGGTTCTGCACCTCTGGTCAGGATCACTCAGCACCACACCACAAGGCTCACTGGAGAAGACGGCCAGCGATCCTGCTACGTTCTATGCCGAGCCGATCAACCTTGGTTATGTGATTGACAAAACAAACTTTGCCAAGGTTTTCTTCACCGACGATCCTGCTCATGCCCGCATTGCGGTCGATCTGATCGAAGCCTTTAAGCCTGATGTCATTCTGAGCGCAAACACCCCTCTCAAAATCAACAAAGCCTTCCAGGCATATTGCTGGGAAACAGGGGCGAAGTTTGTGTTTTGGGTGCAAGATCTGTTTGGCGAAGCTGCGAAGCGTATCTTGAGCGATAAGTGGAAGGGTCTCGGAAAGCATGTGGGCAACTACATGCATTCATTTGAGCACGATCTTCTCAAGAAAAGCCACGGAATCGTGGTGATTTCCGAGGCCTTTAAAGATCACCTTCCTGCTTCCGACGTTCCCGTGCACGTCATCGAGAACTGGGCACCGCTCAGCGAGATGCCGATGCGAGATCCTGTGAACGAGTGGTCCATTGCTCACGGAGTGGACAAGACGAGGAACTTCGTTTACTCAGGCACCCTTGGCATGAAGCACAACCCAGAGCTGATGGTTCAGCTTGCGGTCGCGGCCAAGGACACGCCCGACGCTCGGGTCATCGTGATCAGTGTTGGGAAAGGGATGGAATATCTCCAATCTCGCAAGGACGAACTGGGACTGAACAATCTGATTCTGCTCCCGTTCCAGCCCTTCGACCAGGTTCCCAACGTGATGGGTTCGGCAACGGCGTTGCTTGCGGTTCTGGAGCCGGATGCGGGGGTCTTCTCGGTACCCAGTAAGGTACTCAGCTACCTCTGCGCGGGTCGTGCGATCGTCCTGGCCGTTCCGCCCGAGAACTTGGCATCTCGCATCGTCGATGAGATTCGTGCAGGGATCGTGGTTCCTCCTACTGATATCGAGGGATTTGTTGCCGCCGGGATGCGGCTCCTGAACGCACCGGACGAAGCCGCACAGATGGGTAAAGCAGCGCGAGCCTACGCCGAAGCCACGTTCGATGTGGTGGCGATAGCCGACCGCTTTGAACAGGTCTTTGCTGAAGCCCGCAAGCGGAGATAAGTGCAATAAAGGGCAGGGGAAACTGTGCTAAACACGCGCAGTTTTCCAATCGCCCCGGTGCCACAGCCAAATCGCCGCGAGGCCCTGGATGGCCTGGGTGATCGCCATACTCAGCCAACAGCCACTCGCCCCCATGCCGAACCCTGGGATCACGAATGACCCAATCGGGATACGCTCCAGCGAAAGTAAAGCAGCCAGCGGTACGCGCACCAGCCACATGCACACCACCGTGATCCAGAACGGGCGCACCGTGTCTCCGGCTCCCTGCATCGCGCTGATCAGCACCATCGCGTAGCCGAACAGCGTCTCCGTCGCGCAGATGTAACGGATGTAGTCAGCGGTGAGCTTCGCGAACTCGGGTTTATCGTGCAGAACCGTCCGTGCGACCGGATCGGCGAAGATGAAGAGCAACGCCGCCACCACGGTGGAAACAATGCCTGCTTGGTGCGCGGCCATCCACCCCAGACGCGAAGCCCGCCGAGGATCTCCCATCCCGAGCGACTGGCCCACGAGGGCCGATGCCGCGATGGCGAGCCCGAACGCGGGCATAAATGCTAAAGCTTCGATGGAAAAACCTGGACGAATCGCACCGATGGCCACGTTCCCTTCCGGCACCAACTTAAGGATGCTCATGAAGGCCAGCAGGGAAGTCACGCGCACAATAGACATCAGAGAGGCCGGCGCAGCGAGCCGGAAAATTCTCTGCGTCCACTCCATCCCAGGGAATCGGAGTTGCCACATGATGCCGAGCGGCGTTCTTCCGCACCAAAAGACGTAACCAACCGCACTGATCCAGGTGGAGAACGTCATCGCCCAAGCCGCGCCATCGAGCCCCCAACCAGCACCCGGAATCGAGAAATTTAGGCCGAACAAAGAAACCGGATGGTCGCCGAAGATGAGGAGGTAGTTCAGCAGAATGTGCAGAACAATCTGGATGCCGCTGATCACCATCGGGCTCTTGGTGTCCCCGATTCCTCGGAGCGATCCAGCGAGGGTCTGGATGATAAACGATGCGGGTAAGGAAAGCGAAACGATCGTCAAAAACGAGATCATCATCGTCGCCGCGCCTGGCGCATTCGCGGGAATCAGCTGAGCCGCCGCAGGCCGCGCAAGGGGCAACGCAAGCAACAGGAGAACAATCCCTGCCAGAACAGCGAAGCCGAGGCTCCTGCGGCTGGTCTCCCGGATCTTTTCGGTTTCGCCTTCACCAAACGCGCGGGCAACCATTGCGGTCGCCGCGACCCCCATCGCCATGCTCAATGAAAGAAGAAGCCAGCTCGCCGTCATTCCTGCGCCAATCGCCGTGAGAGCGTCGTCGCTCAAATGCTGGACAAAGTAACTGTCGAGCAGGGAGTTAATGGTCTGAAGGGCGTTCAGGGCCACCGCAGGCCAAGCGAGCGTCCAGACGATCTTGAACGAGTTCTCTTCACGCCCGGTGCCCGCCGGATCGATGGATTCAGCGGTTTGGTCGTCAGGAGCGGTGTCTTGGGGCATGGAGTGCGGGTCGTTTTCTAGCGTGGCACGGATGAGAACGTTCCCGTGGGCACAAATTTCGAGGATTCATCCCCGGGCGGTCGCATCGTTTGGTAACCTGGCACCGATGCGACACGAGATTCTGTTTCAACCCGAATTCGCGGTAGCCCGAATCATGCTCGAGCCCGGCGAATCGATCCGCGCCGAGAGCGGAGCCATGATGAGCATGAGCGCCTCTGTCAACCTAGAAAGCAAGGCAGCGGGCGGCCTGGGCAAGATGTTCGGTCGAATGCTGACGGGCGAAAGCGCCTTTCAGACGACCTTCACCGCAACGAGCGGACCGGGCGAAGTTTTGTTGGCCCCTGGTCTGCCGGGTGACATCGCGGTAGTTGATGTGTCCGCCCGCCCTCTCATCGTCACCAGCGGTGCCTATCTGGCCGGCGATACCCGGTTGGATATCCAAACCCAGGCGAGCCTCAAGGGCTTTTTCGGAGGAGAAGGCCTGTTCATGATGCGCATTGCTGGCCCTGGTCTGCTGATGCTTTCCACGTATGGTGCGATGCGCGCAGTGGAACTGCAGCCTGGCCAAGGTTACATCGTGGACACGGGCCACCTGGTGGCGTTCAGCGAAGGCATGGGTTACAACCTGCGTAAAGCGACGCGCAGCCTTCTCGGATCCGTCGCATCGGGCGAGGGGATCGTTGCCGAAATGACCGGCCCCGGCATCGTTTACACGCAAACTCGCACGATCAGCGCTCTGATCGCGATGATGCCCGCGCGCGGCTAACCCCCGTTCGTTCACTCGGGGGAGCCGAATCCGGCTCCCCCAGTGTTCACTCCCTGCGCTCCTCATGCTCTGGAAGGCCCACTATTCGACGCTGATCGTCCCCGAGGCCACCCTATGGTCCGGCTCAGAGGCGAGAATCGTCGTTGGTGGTTTCGGCCCCCAAGATCTCGGCGATATGGAGCTTTGGATCCGGCTCATCGATTCTGAACTAGCTCTCGAAGGCCAGTGGAGCCTCGACCTCTCCGCCTTCAGTCGGGAGGATCGAGAGGATCTGATCCGTGCAAGTTGGATTAAGAGATCATTAACGCAAGATCGCGGTGAATGGCGCGATGAATGGCCCCGGAGGACGTACGCCTACTGCCCGTCCGCCCGATTGCTGATGATCGGCCCGGCAACAGAAGATGCCTGGGATCGGTTTCGAGAAGCCGCGCTCGCGGATCCGCCCAGACCCTAGTTTCCGCCGCCCGTCAACTGACTCAGCCCAATCGAAACAGGACGCGCCGTACCGGGATTGAAGGTGAAGGTCGCATTGCCGTGAACGACACCTCGGTTGATCGTGGCCGTCCATTCGGTTACTTCTGAACCCGTTCCCCGCGTGCGCGTGGAGTAGAACTGCATCTGATCCAGGCGATAGAGACCGTTCGTCGGCAGCCCGGGAGGGGTCACCGAATAGACGAGGCTTTGGTAGTACGGCGTGTTCATCTCCGCCGAAATCGTGGTGGTGCCAGAGGTCACAGTGGCCAGCGTCATCCAAGGCTTCCAGCGGGCCTGCATCCAAAAACTGCCGTTGGCCCCGACATCCAGAGCATCGATCAGCGACTGGGCAAGAATCCCGTCCTGATCCTTGCTCAGCTTTCGGAGCACGACAAGCACCGCTCGGTTGGGGTTTTGAACTGATCCGTTGCCGTAGTTCCAGGAGCTGTATTCGTGGCGCAGGGCATCGTAAAACCAGAGGCGACCGCCGTCGGCAACGATCCGCGATTGGAGCACCCCGTTCTTGTAGGTGAACTGCTCGAGCATCGTGGAGCCGCTTGCGGTTCGAGCGTACGAAAGCTCGGTGAGAAGCGGCACTTGGGTGGTGGTGCTCCCCTGCACGTACCCCTGGATCCGCAAGCCGAGTTGGGTGTGCTGGCTCAGCTCCGAAAGGGCACTCGACATCATGACTTCGGGCGTATCTTGGGCAAAGGCCGCCGACGACGCGAGGGCCAAACCAAGGAGCGGGAGGACGCGATGAGCTTTCATCACGGCTCATTAGACGACGGTTAAGGCTCCAAGGTTCGAGGAGTTCAGCGGGTATCCTCCCGATTGACAACTTTTTCCCATTGTCTGGGAGGGATTTCTGATGAATCAACCTTACGAGCAATCTGAGCTCTACAAACTTCGCCACTCAGCCGCCCACCTCATGGCGCAGGCGATCACCGAGCTTTACCCTGGCGCAAAGCTCGCCATTGGCCCACCAATCGACAACGGCTTCTACTACGACATCGACTTCGTCGATTCGTTCAAGGAAGAAGAACTGGTCAAGGTGGAACAGCGAATGCGAGAACTCGCCAAGCTGAATCAGCCGATTGAGCGCAAAGTCGCGGCGAACAAAGAGGAAGCCCGCAAGCTGATCCTCACCGAATGCACTCACGGACAGGGCGAAGAAACCGCTCTCTACAAGCTCGAGTTGCTCGAGGCGATTCCCGGCGATGAAGAAGTGAGCTTTTACGATCAAAAAGCCACGGACAAGCAGGGCAAAGAGCACCGGTTCATCGATCTCTGCCGGGGTCCCCACATCGAATCGACCGGGCCGATCAAGCATTTCAAGCTGATGCACATTGCCGGGGCTTACTGGCGCGGCGATGTCAAGAACAAGCAGCTGACCCGCATCTACGGCACCGCATTTGAGACGAAAGAGGAGCTAGAGCTCTATCTCCACAACCTGGAGGAGGCGAAAAAGCGCGACCACCGGGTACTCGGCAGGGAACTGGGCCTCTTCATGTTCAGCCCGCGAGTCGGGCCAGGTCTGGCCCTGTGGCTCCCGAAGGGCGCGATGATTCGCGACGTTCTCAGCGACTTTCTGAAGCAAGAACAGTCTCGGCGCGGATACCAGGGCGTGGTGACACCGAACATCGCCAGCCATCGGCTGTACGAGAAGTCAGGTCACATCCTGACCTACCGCGACAAGATGTTCCCGTTCATGGAGGACGAGGAAAAGGAAACGTTCATCCTCAAGCCGATGAACTGCCCGTTCCACATCGAAATCTATAGCTCTACGCTGCGAAGTTATCGTGATCTTCCGGTTCGACTGGCCGAGTTCGGTACGGTTTATCGCTACGAGCAGAGCGGAGAACTTGCCGGGATGCTCCGCGTGCGTGGCTTTACTCAAGACGACGCCCACCTCTTTGTCCGCCCCGACCAACTCCTGGAAGAGTTCAAGGGTGTCGTCGATTTGATGATGGTCGTACTTAAGAAACTTGGACTGAACGAGTACCGAGTGCGAGTGGGCACCAAGGATCCGAACAGCGACAAGTACGTCGGCCATGACGACAACTGGAAGCTGGCAGAGACGGCCATCAAGCAAGCCTGCGACGAGCTTGGCCTCGACTATGAAGTCTCGGCGGGCGATGCGGCATTCTATGGTCCGAAGCTCGACCTCATCATCAAGGATGCCCTGGGTCGGGAGTGGCAGATGGGAACCGTACAGGTGGACTACAACCTGCCGGAGCGGTTCGAGCTGGAATACATCGGGGAGGACAGCAAGCCGCACCGACCGATCATGATCCACCGGGCTCCGTTCGGATCGCTGGAGCGGATGATTGGCTTGCTGACCGAGCAGTACGCCGGGGCGTTTCCGTTCTGGCTCAGCCCGGTGCAGATCGCGGTTCTGCCGATTGCGGATCGGCATCTGGGGTACGCGGCGGCGATCGCTTCGAGGCTGCAGGGCTATCCGTTCAAGTTCGAAGCAGAAGAAGCGCAGACGCCGTTCGAACCGGTGACGGGCGCAGAGATGGCGTACCGGGTTCATGTGGACGCGTCGCGTCAGACTCTGGGCAAGAAGATCCGCGAGAATCAGCGGCAGAAGATTCCGTACATGCTGGTGGTGGGCGATCAGGACTGCGCAAACGGCACGGTCGGCGTTCGTTCGCGCGAAGAAGGTGACCTGGGGGCGATGAAACTCGATGAATTCCTAGGGTCTCTGGCGGGCAAGTAGGGAATTCTTGTTGCAGAGATGGCAACTCTTGCCGGGTCCGGGAATGCAGAGGCCCGGCAAGATTGCCGACAATTTCAACATGCTGCGCGCCGCACGCCTCGCCCGAAAGGGCTTTACCCTGGTCGAGATCATGATCGTGGTCTTGATCATCGGGATCCTTTTGGGGATTGCCGTGCCGAGCTGGATGAAAATCCGGCAAACGACGCGCATCAAGGCTTGCCACGAAAACATTCGCCTGATCGACAACGCCAAGCAGCAGTGGGCGATGGATCAAGGAAAAGAAGCGACCGACGTGGCGGATCAGTCTGAGCTCGCGCCGGAGTACATCAAAGATTTTCCGACGTGCCCTGAAAGTGGCACCTACACGATTGGCCCGCACTCCACACCTTCGAGCTGCTCGATCCACGGCCAGTTGCCGTAGTAAGATCCAGAGCTTTGGCCTTGTTACTCGTTGCGTAGAGCAACGACGGGATCCATCCGGCTTGCTTTCATCGCTGGGATGACGCCGAAGAGGCATCCCAAACCTAGCCCAACGGTAAACGTCATCACCACGGTTTCGAGGGTCAGCAGCGGCTTGATTGAAGTCGTGTTGCGGATGATTTCACAGACGATCACACTGACCACGAGGCCAACCGCGACCCCCGCCAACCCGATCAGGGCGGCTTCCCAAAGAAACTGTCGGAACACCTGCTTCTGACTCGCCCCCACGGCTTTCCGCACTCCGATTTCGGAGGTGCGCTCACCGACGCTCATCAGCATGACGGTCATGATGCCGAGCCCTCCCACGACTAGAGCGATGCTGGTGAGACCCACCACCAAGGTGCCGAGAATCCCAAGAACCTCAAAGACGAGACGGAGCAAATCCTCTTGGGTCAGCACCGAGAATTGCATGGGGGTGAGGGTTCGGGCAAGCCCTTTCTCAACGGAGGAGACCAGCGTTTTGGGCTCCACCGCGTTGTCGATCTCGACGATGATCCGGTCGACCTGAACGTTTTCTTGGACCGATCGCACGTGAGAGAGCGGAATGTACGCGACGTTCACCATGCTGAACATGGAGAACGGGGAGTTCTCGGCCTTTTTATCCTGGATGACCCCCGCGACCTTGTAGGTGTGACCGTTGATCTCGACCGGCTTGCCCAGGGCAGGCGCATCCCCAAAGAGCTCCTCCGCCGCGACCGACCCGAGCACGACGGTCGGCTCCGCAGAGTCGGCGGTGAAGGGGGCTCCTTCGGCCATCTCCTGCTTTTGCATTTGGAACCATTCGGGCGTTGAGGCGATGATGATCGGGTAAGCCTCTTTGCCGCTTGCCGTCAGTCCACCTCCGGCGAAGCTCCACTGAGCCACGCGCTTGACTCCGTCTACTTCACCGACGTGACCCGCTGCAGTCTCGCTGAGGAAGCTTTTCCCGCCGAGATTCGGGTTGAAGGTGTTCATGTTCACCTTTCCCGGAACCACGATCAGGATGTTTGCTCCGAGATCCTCGATCTGCCCGGTGATGTCCTTTTGGACGCCAAGCCCAATACTCACGAGCAGGAGAATTGCGATCGCCGCGACAGCGACTCCGACCATGCTGAGCACGGCGGAGCGGATGTTCTCTCGGAGACTTTGAAGCGCGTGGGCGAAACCCATTCCAAGGTGAATCTACGAGAGCTTTCGTGTTGGCTCGGCAGGATCGGGCGTTTTGGCAGGTCAGGTTTGATCGTCCCGCATGTTTGGAGAGCGTTGAACGGCAGAATTCTTTCCGGGATGGGGAATTTGTTGGGTGCCCCGATCCCTTTAGGGTCGGGATCTCCCCGCACACAATCAACAAGTTTGAATCAAAAAGAATAACTGAGCGAGAAAGTATGATGCCGAGTGATCCGGCCCCTAAAGGGAGCCGGGCACCCAAATCAAACCCCATCCAGGGCGGCAAGCAGCCTTGCAACGACCTCCTTAGGCTTCGGTGCTGAGTCCAGCTTCTCGCGCGAATTCTTGTACGCGTTCGTGCACGAAAATCTCGTTGGGATCAATCGGCCGGGAGAGACTGAGCCCGGCAGCGGTTCGGCATCGGCTGAGGGCGACGTACATCTGCCCATGGGCGAACGCCTTCCGATCAAGATCGAGGATAAGGCGGTCGAAGGTAAGACCCTGACTCTTGTGGATCGTCACCGCCCAGGCGAGCCGGAGTGGGAACTGGACAAAGCTCCCGATCGGCTCCGTGACAATGCGCGACTTGGAGCGATCCCAGGTGAATCGGTTTTTCTCCCAAATCTCGCGCGCAACGGTGACCTCTTCGCCATCGACAATCTGAACCTTGATCTCATCGTCACCGACCGAGGTCACATGTCCGAGAGTGCCGTTCACCCATTGCTTGCTGTTCTTGACAAACATCACCTGGGCGCCGGGTTTCAGATTCAAGATTTCGTCGGCCGGGAGATCTTTGCCAAAGTCGCCTTCGATCTTTGCTTCGTACGCTCGCTGGGAGCCAGGGAGCTTGACAAGGCTTGTCGAGTTGATGAGATTCGCCCGGGCGTTGGTCGTCGTAAGAGTCAAGGCGGCGGAGTGGAGGGGTTGCGCGACTCGGTCGAGAAACAGGTTGAGTTCGCCGGTGTCGCCGACCCGCAACCGATCCAGTGCCCACAGAAACTCCGGATCGGTGACTTGGCGGTGCACGGTCTGGAGCTCCAGCACATCCATGCCCACTTGTCTGACGATATGGCTATCGAAGAAGAAGGGGCTGCGGTAGTGGTGGGCCAAAAACTCACTTTCCGCTTGCCCGGCCACCACGGGTTCGAGTTGCCAGACATCTCCAAAGGCGACGACCGTGACGCCCCCGAACGGTTCATTTCGTCCCCGATTCCGGCGCAGGCTGACATCAATCGCATCCAACAAATCGGCGCGCACCATGCTGACTTCGTCAATGATCAGAAGATCAAGCTCTTTGATGAGCTTGCTCTTTTGGCCGCCGACCTTGAAGACTGGGATCTCACTGGTCTCCGGATCGAGGGGGCCGAGGGGGAAGTTGAAGAAGGAGTGAATCGTCTGCCCGCCCGCATTGATCGCAGCGATTCCCGTCGGTGCGAGGACGGCGTACTTCATCGGGGTGATCGCGCTGAGAGCGCGAAGGAGCGTGGATTTCCCGGTTCCTGCTCGTCCGGTCACAAAAATGATGCGTCCCCCAAAGGGCATATCGGGGATTTGGTCGAGGATAAAAATCTGTTCTTCGGAGAGGGTCACGCCGAGGTTCAGTTTTTGCGGCAGCGACGCCTCCATTGTTAGATGATAGCAGACAGTTGACGGGTCGAAAACAAGAGACCCCCGGCGTTGCGCCGAGGGTCATCTTGTCTTTGTTCAGAGAGGACTGATCGTGAACTTAGCTGCGCTTTCGCTTGCGAGCAGCGGCGAGTCCAGCCAGCGCGAGCAGGCTCATGGTTGCCGGCTCCGGAACCGGGGTGGTCTCGAACTGCACGACGTACGGGCTCGAGAAGCCCGCGACGGTGCTGTCGAGGCCAGCGGTCGGGGTCGTTGTTGAGACAGCGTCGGCGACACCGACTCCAAAGTTCGCAACCGCGAAGAACGGTTGGAATTCGGTGCTCGGTGCGTAACCGCTGTGGCTGATCGCGTACATCAGCGTGGTTCCCGGGTTGTACAGGTAAGCCGATGCGAAGCTAATCGTCGCGCCCCAGCCGTTCGGGCTGGTCGGGGTGGACGCGCTGTTGAACGGGAAGTCACCGCTGTTCAGCGTGAGGGCTCCGGTTCGAACCGTGGTCGCTCCGGGGGCAAAGAGAGAGTTGAACGTGCCCGTCGCCGACGGGATTTCGCCCGCTGCAGCAATGGCGGAGTTGGCTTCGCCGACCTTCATCGTGAAGTCGCTGAAGTTCAGCGTCTGGCTCGGCCAGTTTGCCGGCGGGGGTGAGCCCAAACTTGCAGCCATCAGACGGAAACGGATTCCCGTGATGAAGACAGGTTGCGTGATCGACGAGAACAGGCTCTCATCGAGATAAGAAGCGTAGGCCCGAGGAGCATTCCGGAAGGCAGTGTTGACACCGCTGGTCTCGGTCAGGTTCGGGGTGAACGATTGGGCGAAAGACGCGCCAGAAAGCGCGAGTACGGCGAGAAGCGTGTAGTTCCTCAAGTGTTTCTCCAAGAATTGCGCCCGCAACATTGCCAGCGACTTGAGTTACTTTAACAGAAATTTTACGAAGAGGTCCGCCGCTAGGGCAAAGACTGGCACTTTTGCCAGGGCATCATCCTGAGGAGCGCGAGCCCGTCGCCCCCAAACCGCTAAAGAGATGGGCGGAGAGCTGCCACTCATCCGCCCAGGCTTACCCTTCTCGACAGAGAGCCCCTTGCCTCCCTGCCGGGTTTGACTTATGGATTGAAGTTGCAGGAATTCAAGTTCCAGTCGAAATCGCTGTCCGGCCGGAAGAAGCCCATGTAGCTCGGCATGGATCCGTAGGCCGCCCCGTCAGCAACGCAATCGGTCACCCAGTAAGGACTTCCTTCAGGAGTACTTCCCCCGGGAGCATTAAAGGCACTGAATGGATTCGTATTGATGTTCCGGGCGACCCGAGGGAAAATCGGCCCCGTCAGGTTGAGTACGCGGGCGGAGGTGTCGGCGCTCACGAAGGGGAGGGTTCGACCGTACAGAAAGACGCTCATTTTCGAGGAGTCGACCACCGTGTACATGTTGTTGCCGCGTCCGTACGGGTTCCCGGCGGCTTGGGGGTATCCGCTTGGGTTGAATCGGCATTCCGGCGTCACCGCATCGCAGATGAGGGAGGGATTCGAAATCGCCCGCCCCTCGACGTTCTGCCTGAAGTGGCCGGACCAGAAGAGCGGCAGCTTGCTCGGGCTCTCAATGGCCGTGCCGCTGTAGCCGTGGAGCAATCCGTTCATCGAGATGTTGACGGGTACCGGGCTCAGATTCGCCGTTGTGGATCGAGTCCAACCACTGCCGGTGAGAGGCAGACCCGCTGCTTCGAAGATCTGCCGATTCTTGATGTAGGGCTGCAGAGCGTTCAGCACCATCGTTCCTTCTTCCGACCGGCGGGGTTCCACATCGCGACCGTCAGTAGAAGTCCATCCTGCCGGAACCGCGCTGAAACTGCCTGATCGCCAACGCCCGGTCGAGGAGTTGAAGCTCATGGCGAGAGGCATTGTGTCATCGTGATCGGCGATATAGATGGCTACCGAGGTGCCGACTTGCTTGAACTGGGCGAGTGTTTTAGTCTTGTTGGCCGCCACCTTGGCCTGAGCGAAAACGGGGAAGAGAATGGCGGCGAGAATCGCGATGATGGCGATGACGACGAGCAGTTCGATAAGAGTGAATCCGGTGCGACGGTGCATGGTGTGATTCCTTCGGAGCACGGGACTGACGCAACAGTTTGCGTTTCCCGCTCTGGTTGGACTATTCTAAGTGCAAGGTATCAGCCCTTGTTTCAGGTTCAAAAAGCTGGAACAGGGCTCCTCGGACAAACGGGGACAACTGTCCGATTTAGTTTGCTAGGAATCCGTTATGGAAAATCGCTCCGAGAAAGATTTACAGTTTATTGGTCACCGTTTAAGACAAGTTCGGCACGCCGCAGAGATGACGGTTCGTGATGTTGCGGCCAAAGTGGGAATTGATAAAGATACCGTTGTTAGGATTGAAGCGGGGAAGCCAGTACGCGAATCGACCCTGCTGAAGGTGTTGGAGGCGTTCGGGATTCTGAACCTGGCCTCCGAATTCACCTCCGGTGGATCGATTGAGGGAAAAGGATTTGCCGTCCATCTGCCGCAGGACGATAGCTGGTACCGTGTTCGTTTCGAGGGAGAAGAGACCCCATCACCCGCCGTCGGCGAACCTGGGTATCAAAAAGCGGCCGAGCGTCGATCTTTGGCGGAGCACAAATTTGCGGATCAGTTTCTTCGCCGACTCCGCTCCGAGATCCCTCACTCCCCGATGAAGGCCGCCGTGCTCGAAGTTTATGGGCCAGGAGGGTGGGCCAGTCAGCTTTCCGGCACCGCCCTCATCTACGTGATCTCAGGAACGCTTCGGTTTTTTCATGGGGAAGAGGTGATTGAGATTCCGACTGGTGGATCGGTTCAGTTTGACCGAACCATTCTGCATCGCCACGAGCCGACCGTTTCGATGCCCAGTCTGGAACTGCCCGTGGTGATCCTCTACGTCCAACACGACTAGTCGAGCAAGAGCGGCATCTCCAGGAGATCGGGGCCGCAGTCGGCGCCGTCCACGAGGAATCCGTTGTTCCTGAGAGTCGCCAGTCCGAAGACGAGCGCCCAGGCCCGCACCGCGCGAGGATCTTTGTGGTCGTCGGTGCCCAAAAGCTTGAGCAAGGGTGCGTAGCTCTTCATCCCTGCCTCCATCAGCTCGGGTGATTGGCACTTGCTGACAATCGGCGAGAACATGAGGGCGAAGAGGTTCGGGTGCTGGAGCGCGAACCCGATGAATGCCTTACCGAGAGTTGAGAGATCGTCCACGCCCTCGCTCACTTCCGTGAGCATCTCGAACCCCTTGGTGGCAAGAGCGATGAGATAGAGGTCTTTGCTTTCGAAGTGGCGATACGGGGCGTTCGGGCTGACGCCAATCTGCCGAGCAAGTTCGCGCAGGCTCAGGCGATCCACGCCGAGTCGCTCGATCGCATCGACTCCGGCGAGGATCAACTGCCCCGGGATATCCCCGTGGTGGTACTTTCGCTCTTCCAATGTTGACATTGACTACATTATGCGATACTATGTGGACAGTGCCCACTTAGGGGGCCGGTTCGGAGCCTCGAATGAAAAAGATTCTTGTTCTCGATAGTCATCCTTCGGCGAATAGTTTCGGTGCATCGCTCGCCCAAGAATACGCGGTTTCTGCCGAAGAAAGTGGCGCATCCGTCGAAATTGTTTCGCTGAGGGAGCTCTCGATCGACTGGGCTCGCGATCCCCACGGATACCCGATGGAGATGGATGTCGCGCGGTTGCAAAGCATGATCCATGAGGCGAATCATATCGTTATGGTGTTCCCGGTCTACTGGGGCCTCTTCCCGGTCTTGCTCAAGGGGTTCATCGACCGGGTTCTGTTGCCCGGATTCGCGTATGAGCAAGCCGAGGGCAACTCAAAATTCCCGAGGAAGCTGCTCGCAGGCAAGACGGCGCGGCTCATCTACACAATGGACTCCCCCCGCTGGTTCCACAATCTCTTCTACGGTGCCCCGGCGGAGAAGGCCCTGATGCGCGCCACGCTCTGGTTCGTGGGAATCAAAACCATCGCCCGTGACGTTCTCTACGTCACCGGATCCACAACTCTCCCGGAGCGCGAGGCGTTCATCCACCTGGTGCGCAAAGGGGCGGTTCGGGATGCCCGAGATGGCGTACGAACTCCTTCGGTTCGTCGTCAAGTTGAGCAAACTCGCTAGCGGCTCGTGTAACATTTGCCCCATGAGAGCATGGGTGATCGAGCTCCTGAGACATATCCTAGGTGGCCCCACGAGGCAACCGACGGACATGGAGCTATTCGGGGAAGTACTCCAGTCTTGCGTGAGTGAGATTGAGCGTCACGTCTCTTTGCGCGACGACCTCGACTTTAACTTTCTGATGGATGTTTTCTTGGTCAGCGAAGTTGCTGTGGCTTGCGAACGATTCAGCGCGCGGACAGGCGGGGCCATGCCACGATCTCCCGAGGAGATCCGTCAAGTTGTTGGCCCAGCCTGCCGCTCTGCTGTCGTGAAGTGGGGTCGGTGGAAGCGGGCAAATCGCCGCTAGGCCTCACGCGAACGAAGGCACTCTACGAACGAGCTCGACACGGATCTCCTCCGCTTCCTCGGCCGTGAGAGTCGGCTCTTCTGTATCGGAGCCATTCACGAGTTCGCCAATCGCTCTTTGGACAAGCTCGCGGACGGCACCATCATCGTTGGCGCGCATCAGCCACTTTTCTCCTTCCGATGTAAGCGCCACGTCGGCGGCGACGTGCGCAAAAAAAGCAACGACGAAATCTTTGGCACTTTCCGAGTCGGTAATCATCTATTCTCCTTGGAGTGATTTCTGGTCACTCTCAATGAGTAGTCGTCATCCAGAGCGAAATTCGCGAAAAAAGTGGCGAAAATCTCTAAAGAAGGCGGCAAGTTGGCTTCGGCGGGTGCTTTCAGGTTGGGACAGATAGGAATTGGCCAGGTCAGGGGCGAGCGTGATTTCATTGTCCGGGAGCAATCTGCTCAGAGCATACAGGGCGGCCGCTCTCTGACGAGCCGATAAGGGGCGCCCTGGAAGCTGGCTCAGGTACGACTTGAGGGCATCAAGGCGTACCTGATCTTCGATGGCGGTCAGAACCAAATCTTCAAGCGGATGATCTCCAGGAAGGTCGTCTCGGAGCCCCTCGGTACGGGCAATTTTTCTTTTCCGAGCCGCCGTGACGAGGGAAAATCGGACGATCTGCCGAACGAGTCCCTCGGCCGGTAGATCCGGAATCGTTTCCTTTTCCACGAATCCGGAGAGCCGTCGCATGGCTTCGTCTTCGACATCATCACGCAACGGCGCAGGGACTCGACCGAGCTCGATCGAGAGCAAGTGGAGAAGTTTCGCCCAGTCTTGCTCAGTCATGCCCACATTATCGGACACTTGAGCAGCTACGCCAAGACGGGCTGTTGCCAGCTGGGGGCCATGGCTTTGGACTCGGCGGTTTGCACCATCGACTTGCCGTGCTTGATGTAGTACTCGAACTCCTCGGGGAAGACGCGGAGGGCGGCGGCGACGGGCCAGGCGGCGGCGTCACCGAGACCGCAGAAGCTGCGTCCATCGATCTGCTGGGTGATCTGCATCAGCAGATCCATGTCGCCCGGCTGACCGTTGCCCATGATGATCCGGCGCAGGATTTGCTCCATCCACTTGGTGCCTTCACGGCACGGAGTGCACTTGCCGCAGCTTTCCATGGCATAGAAGTAAGCGGTGCGCCAGATAAAGCTGACCACGCAGGTGTGCTCATTCAGGAACATACATCCGCCGGAGCCGACCATCGACTTGACCTCGCTCATCTCTTCGTAACCGATGATCGCGCGCTCGCAGGCCTCGGCATTGATGATGGGCACGCTTGATCCGCCCGGGACGCAGGCCTTGAGCTTGCCCCCCTTCATGCCGCCGGACATCTCCAGCAACTCCATGAGGGTGGTGCCGAACTCGATTTCGTAGTTACCTGGCTTGTTCACGTGACCGCTGACGCTGAAGAGCTTGGTGCCGCGCGAGTTCTTCGTGCTGGCTCCGAGGGTGGCGTACCACTCGCCGCCATTCTTGAGAATGTACGGCGCGCAGGCGTAGGTTTCGACGTTGTTGATAACGGTCGGCCGCTCGAAGAGACCGCTGACCGTCGGCAGCGGAGCATGAGGAAACTTGAGTCGTGGCATGCCGCGCTCGCCCATGAGGCTGCTCATAAGAGCACTTTCTTCGCCGCATTCGTAGCTACCGGCCCCCATGTGGATATGGAGATCAAAATCGTAGCCGCTACCCAGGATGTTCTTGCCGAGGTAACCCTTGGCGTAGGCTTCGTCGATCGCATTGCGCAGCGCCTTGGCGGCATCAACGAACTCGCCACGGATGTAGACGTATCCGATGTCGGCCTGGGTGGCGAATCCCGCGATCGTCATGCCCTCGACCAGCTCGAACGGGCAGGTTTCGAGAAGTTGCTTGTCCTTGAAAGTGCCAGGTTCGCCTTCGTCGGCGTTGCAGACAAGATAGTGGGTTTGCGTCTTTTCCTTGGCAATCCCGTTCCACTTAATCCAGGTGGGGAAGCCGGCTCCACCGCGACCACGCAGTCCGCTGGCTTTGATCTCGTCGATGATCGCCTGACGCTCCATCCCGAGCGCTTTTTTCAGACCATCGTATCCGCCTTTGCTCAAATATCCATCAAGGGTTTTGAAGGCGGGGTCGTGAGAATGTTCCAGCAGAAGCTTGTATTCAGCCATGTTGTCTGAAGGATTCTACTCAGGTTCAACAAGGGAAAGCGGCCCGAAAGTTGACTTTCGGGCCGCAGTGTGAGGACGGTTAGGACTCAGCGCGAGCCGCGCCCGCCGGGATTGTTGGGATCCATGCCCATGGTGGCTGCCTTGTCGGCGGCCACTTTGTCCACTTCAGCTTGAGCTTCCGGGGTGGCAAGATCCTCAGAGACGGCAGCGCTGCCTTCCTTCGGAGCTTCTTCACCCTGGCAACCAGCCAACATGAATCCGCTGAGTGCGGCGAGAACGGACAGAACGAGAATCTTCTTCATATCCATCTCTTAGTAGGCCGCAATCGGGTTGCCGTCCACGGTTTGACCATCCCAGTCCGGTCGGAACAGGAAGGCGTGGCAGTAGTAGCGGTCATACCAGTTCAGCGTGGGCGAGCTCACACCATTGTTGGTGGGGTAGTTCGCGAACGGATCTTGGCGGAAGTCGGTTCGGGAGCCCGCACCAAAGTTCATGCCCAGCTTGCGCGGCTTGGCGTGTCCATCGGCGAACGTCCAAGTTTGGGTGTTGCCGTAGATGTGCTGAGAGTTGTACGGGGTGAACCAGTAGCTGTAGGAACCGTTGCTGAATCCATTGCAGCTGCTGCTGGAGACCGGTTGGTACACGCAGCTCGAGTTCACGCCACCGCCGCAATAAAGAGCAGGGAACGGGCCGGTGTCGAAGCCGATCACGTTGTCTTTACCGCCGACTTGGGTGGCGAGCGGTGTGGAGGACGGGCTGGCAATTGCCGTGGCGTTATAGCCGTGGAGCATGCCGTTATAGCCGTAACCGGTCTTGGCTGGAGCCTTCACGCGCTGGGCGTTGACGGTGTTATAGAAAGCGATGGTGAGATCCACGCCTGCCGGGGATTCCAGCATTTGCAGGTTCTTCACGTAGGGCTGAACCAGGTTGTGCCAGGAGCCAGACGAATAGAGCGTGAGGTTGGCGCTGTTCGTCGACCAGTCTGCCGGCACGGCTAGCCAGTAGTTCCAGCCCCATCGACCGGTGTTGTCTCGGCCAAAGGAGAGGGGCATAACGTCGTCGTAGTCCGACAGATAGATTTGGGTTGCAGTGTTCAACTGCTTGACGTTGCTCAGAGACTGAGTCTTCTTTGCAGCGACCTTCGCTTGGGCAAAGACCGGGAAAAGAATAGCGGCAAGAATGGCAATGATGGCGATCACGACCAGCAGTTCGATAAGCGTAAAGCCGGATTTCTTCATAATGAATCCTCCTGATCGCCGCCGCCTTGCGGCAACCAGAGGGCCAATAGGCCCACGCAAGTTATACATCACCCACGGGAATCCAGCAACGAAATTCCGTGAGTTTCTTTGCGAAATCACGCTTTTTCCTGTTCTTTTCCGTGGCGGAGCCTAGGATTTGCCGTCTTTGAGATGAACCTTGACGATGGAATCCGCCAGCTGAACCACCGAGGATTCCTGGCTCTTGATCTCGTCGAGGAGCCGATCGATGTAGTCACCATCCACTGGGCCGTGGTATTGATCGCCGATCTGCAGGAGCGGGGCGCGGTCGCAGGCGTTGAGACACTCCACCTCGTGGAGTGTGAAGAGTCCGTCGGGTGTGGTTTCCCCAAAATCAATTCCGAGCTTGGCCTTAAGATGATCGGCCACACGATAAGCGCCGCACATGTGGCAACTCAGGCAAGTGCAGACCTCAATCATGTGCTTGCCGACCGAGTGCGCGGTGTTGTACATGGAATAGAAAGTGGCGACGCCCTCCACCTCGGCATAGCTGCGGCTGAGTCGATGCGCGACCTCCGCGATCGCGGGAGCACTGAGGTACCCGCCGTACTCGCGTTGGGCAATCCAGAGGCCGGGGAGGATGCACGCCTTTTCGTTGGGGTAGTGCGTCTTCAGGGCATTGAGCTCGTCAATGGCGAGTGGGCTGAACTTGAGTTCAAGTTCCTCAGGCCGCGGCGCGCGCGGTCGTTCGTTAACGGCTCCAAGCTGGATGAGTTCGCTCATCGGTGATTCATTCTACTGAATCGCGGCGCGGTTTCTCAGCGTGTGGCCCGGAAGACCACCCACATTGCAGTTAGCGGCACGGAACCTCTTTCGGGCCACGGATTCCAAGAACGCCTTCTAAGATAGCTGGTGGCGCTGGAGCGTCTGAAAACACGTGCCAGAAATCGCGTCCGACAACCATCGCGTTGTCGGTGCCAATCCAGCACTTTGGCGTTGATTGCTTTCGGGTCACAGACCCATCCCTCCGCAGTCTGAGGACGGTACCACTGGTATCGGTCAGCCCATCCCGGAGAAAAGTCTTCTTCTCACCGTGCAGGAAACAGACGAATACCGTGTAATTCGGATCCAACTCTGTGAGGGCGTCTTCAAAGCCGTCTACGATCGAGGGAATTGGATAGTAAGATGTCGGCAGCTTCTTGTGGGTTGGCGCACTTCTGTTGAGTCCGCTACTTGGATCGGCAGGGCACCTGAAGACTGAGCGCGGCACGTAATGCAAGAGGACATCGTAGTTTACATAGATATTGTACGGCAGTCGCTGATCAGAGTCTGCTGAGTACAGCTCAATTGCAGTTCCAAGAGACCTTAAGTTCCCGATGCATTTGGCCTCATGACCCTTGACCTTGGAACGGACAATAACACTCGAGATGAGACCGGCGAGGACGATGAGAATCGCCGCCACGGTCATGACCTCGACTAGCGTGAGCCCATTACGAAGCAGAGAACCGTGATTGAGACGTGAGTAGGATCGCATGACGTATCACAAGGCAGCATGTTAAGGCGCATGTGGAGAAAACCCAGAGGCTGAGATCTGTCAATCGAGGCGACATTCCGAAAATGCCAAGCCAAACGTACCTCCAGGCAAAAGTGAGCGGAATAGAGGCAATGACAAGCGAGAATTTTTGTGCTCTGGAGCCGGAATCATATGCCTTGTGAGTGATTACATGATAGTAGATCGGCACAAGTGTGATCGTGCCCAGAAGGTGACCGGGAGATCGAAGTTGTCCGAGCATGCCTCTAACAAGGACGCTCAATTCGAGCGAAGGTAGGAATTCCGGAGGAGCGAAAATCCGGAATACCATACCTAGCAGAATACGTCCGAGCACAAGAAGCACGATGAGGCCTGCAGACATCCAAAACAGTTCCAGCGGAACCATATGCGAACGTGGGTTTTGCTTCACTAAGGGCCTGTTTGGGGTGGAATACCAACGCATGGAAGCAAACCGCTATTTCCAGCACAAGATGGCCCGGTGTCTGCTTCAGCGCAACAACCGCTGTCATACCAATCCCCACAGGAGATGAAGGTTGCTTGAGGGCATTTCCATTTCCACCGTTTTCTCTCGTGTCGGTACATCTGACTACTTCCCTCGTCACAGTTCCAGAGCCAGTGATCCACACAACGGAATTGTGCCGGCATGGAGAGCGTGGGGCAGTCTTCGGTTCAAGGCGTGTCACCTGGAGTCGGATCGGGGAGTTGGTCTTTCAAACAGACCAGACCAGTCTTCATCGGAACCACGTAGGTGACTTGATCTGTCGCTAACCCGAGGAGGGAAAGTGGCCATGAGATTGCCGCAATCGAGAGCAACATTTGCTTCATATCGCCCCCATATTGGACTAGGAATCTCAGAATTCCATGCTCAATCACGGAAAAAGGGTGCTGTTTCCGGAATACAGGGAACTGTCTCCGGAAACAGCAGTTTGATCCCGGACTTAGGCTTTCTTGCGACGTCGGGCCACCAGCGCAGCGAGAGCGAGCAGGCTCATCGTCATCGGCTCGGGAACCGATTCGATCGTGAAGTCATCCACGTAGCCGAGATTCAGGTCGGCGGTTTGTCGAAGTCCTCGGAACGAGAAGGTGTCGAGCGAATAGGCCCCGGTGCCAAACGCGGATCGGAAAGGCGACTCCCACGTCGAATTCGTCACCGAATTCATGAACACGTTCGAGGAGTCGAACAGGCTCACCGTGAGGATGTCGTTCGGAGTCTCGTCGTTGTTGGTGCCATCCACCAGAGTGATGTCGTATTCCAGACGATACCAGGCGGCATAGCTCAGATTTTGGCTCAGGATATCGAATTCCCAAGCGGCGGAGTTGCTGTAGTTCTGAGCGGTTGAAAGTTCGAGCAACAGACCCTGCGACGCGCTGTAGTAGCCCATGCGATCTTGCGTCGCATCATAAAGCGTAAGGCTGGCATAGCGGGAGCCGCTGTTGCCTTGGCTGAATGAGGGGTTCAGTTCAACGATTCCGCCGTACGGATCTTCGTAGTTCGTCGGGTCGTTAAGGGCCAGCGAGGTGACGGGAAGCTGAGCATCTGGCGTGCGGAACCAGAAGCCGACTTTCATGCGGTTATTGATGCTTGGGCCATTCACGGTCGAGGACTCACCCGCTTTATCAACCGTGGCACTGCGCAGACCGTTGATCACGCCTTGCATCGTGTCTTGCGCGCTTTGAGTATCCAGCGTTCGGAGTTCGAGGGCTTGGCTTCCGCTGCGAACCGTGTTCGACTGAATGCGGCCATAATGGTTGGCGTTGCCGTTGCGATCCCAGCCGTTCTGGCCTTCTGCCATTCCGGTGGACCAGCCTTCGCCCGACTCAAAGCCGGTCGTGTGAATCGAGCTCGCCAGAGCGTGGGGGGTGAAACATGCCAGGGCCAGGCCCAGCCAGCAGATTTTTTTCATTATTTGCTCCTTCCAACGACCCAAAGGGTCAGCGTTCCAAAGGCGGAACGAAGCAATTCTAACACACCGGGAAGAGAACATGTGTTAAGGCACACCCCAATGCGCCCTGCAGAAATACCGGATACGGCTAGGGGACTTTGGGCGGAGCCGTTGGCGGCACATTAACGGAAATCCTCACTCGATTAACGGAAAGCCGTGACGGGATTCAGGCGTTCCGAAAAACCGGGAATCCTGATTCGAGGGAGATCGCGTACTTTGGGGAACTCCCTCTTTTCCGGAGCAGGGAAAGAGGGGTGCACCCCGACAATCAGGCGGAGGTGAGGAATTATATGAATCGAAAGAATGCATTTACATTGATCGAGCTGCTCGTGGTGATCGCGATCATCGCGATTCTGGCAGCGATCCTTTTCCCTGTTTTTGCTCAAGCCAAGGTGGCGGCAAAGAAGACGCAGGATCTCTCCCATCAGAAGCAGATCGGTACGGCGGTTCAGGTTTACCTGGCCGACTATGACGACAACTTCCCGCTCGTCTTCCCGACGACGACGAACGGACTCTCCACCGATAGCTTTGGCTTCGTCGATACCCCGGCCGACTGGGATCCGACGGTCAGCACGGCGTATCACAACTCCCGCCAGCCGGCTTTTCCGAACAACACGCAGCCCTACATCAAGAACACGCAAATGTTCAACTCACCGGGCGGCGTTGAGCGACCGATCACGGGTTGGGTCTACCCAGCAGGCGGACGGTACTACAACGTGGGCTACTCGATGAATGGCCTTCTTCATGGCTACAACGCGACGGCCGTCAATGCGCCTTCGCAACTGCGCCTGATGACCGCCATTTACGGAAATCACAACTTCAAGGGCGCGGCTCGTCCGAGTCCACGGCTTCGTTGCCCGCTGCCCGGTACGTGCCGCTACGTCCCGGCCTCTCCGAGTTGTGTGGGAACGCGAAACGGGGAGTGGAGTGAACTCAGCAACCCGAACGGAGCCACGATGTGGGTCTACGGAAACGGGGTTAATGCCGTGATGGCCGACAGCAGCGCGAAGTTCCAGCGCGTGGCGCAAGGCCCGACGAACCGCTCGGATTTCCGCACGGATTTCTGGGCACAGTACGATGCGGGCGGACGACCTCGATGGTCGGAGTGGCAGGACACCAACTTCTGCCACACCATGCTCTTCATGCCTGACTTCGACTTCCAAAACTACGGGACTCCGGTACTGTTCTGATGAAGGCGATTGTTTCGGGACTGATCGTCGGCTGCCTCTTGATGGGCCTCTTTGGTTGCGCCGCGCAGGAGCCTGCCGGGGACTACAAGGAACCGGAAGCCGGAACCTATAAGTCGGCGGACGAAGTGACTCGCACCGACGGCGCAAGCCGGGCTCGTGGCGGGGAAGCCGGAGCAGAAGGCGGCGGGAAGGAAGGCGGCTAGCCTCTTCCTCCAGACCCTTCGAGTTCCTCGAAGAACCGAGCGCTCTCTGATCTCAGAGAGCGCTCTTTGATTATCCGGAACCGAGTTTGCTCAGCGGGATCAGATCATCGAATGCCAGGAGAATATCGGGGTAGCCGCGACCGTCTACTTCGTAGGTGCCATGCCGCACATCCACCGCGCCCAATGATCGGTAGAGATCGAGGGCATGGGTGTTCTGTTCAAACGCGCTGATCATCATTCCGCTGTGCCCGGCCGACATCGCCCAGAGCGCGCAGGTGGCGATCAGTCGCTTCCCGACCCCGCGCCCCTGAGAATCGGGATCGACATAGAGCGCGGCCAGCATGTTCTTGTGCCGCCAGTCGTCCACGGGCAGAGCCATCCACAGCGCGTACCCACGCACCATCCCGTCCTCTTCCTCGACAAAGATGACGTCATCCGCTTCGATGCGTCGACGCCAGTCGTCCGCAATCCCCTCAAGCGTAAGGTTGGCCAGATAGGCGGGATCCAGGATCGGGGCATACGTGCTTCGCCAGGTCGCCAGCTTGATCCGCGCAATCGCTTCCGCATCCGAGGGCAGGGCCCGTCGAATGGTGCGTCCGCGATCCAAGGGGACGACCTCGCCTTACCGGTCGATTTCGCCCAAGACGATGTCGATTGAACCGATGATCGCGATGACGTCGGCGAGCAGTCGGCCTACCGAGAGCACCTCGAGCGACTTCAGGTTCATGAAGCTGCTCGGGCGCTCGTGCCAGCGATACGGGCGGTTCGTGCCATCGCCGATTACATAGAATCCGAGTTCGCCCTTGCTCCCCTCGATCCCTGCGTAAGCCTCGCCGACCGGGGCGCGGAAACCTTCGGTGTAAAGCTTGAAGTGGTGGATAACCGACTCCATGCTACTGTCCAGCTCGTGGCGTGGCGGAGGAGCGACCTTCCGATCAAGAGTATTGTATGGGCCCTCCGGCAGACCGTCCATGGCCTGTTGGAGAATGCGGCAAGACTCCTTCATCTCCGCAATCCGCACCAAGAAGCGATCATAAACGTCGCCGACATTGCCGATGGGGATTTGGAAGTCGAAATCTTCGTAGCTGCAATACGGCTGGTGCTTGCGCAGATCGAAGGCCACGCCGCTGGCTCGGGCGATCGGACCGCTGCATCCAAGCGCCAAAGCCTCGGCTCCGGAGAGGATCCCGACGCCCTGCGTTCGTTCTTTCCAGATCGGATTCTCGACAAGGAGGTTCTCAACGACTTGGAGTTCTTTCGGGAATTCCGCGAGGAAGTTGCGGAGTTTCACCTCGAACCCGGCGGGCATATCGCCTCGCAGTCCGCCAGGGACGATCCACGAGGGCATCATGCGCACACCCGCGAACATCTCGAACATGTCGAGAACCATTTCGCGCTGCTGCATGATGTAAAAGAACGGCGTCATCGCGCCCAGGTCGAGGGCGTGAGTGCCCAGCCACACGCAGTGGCTGGCGATCCGGCTGAGCTCGGCCAAGATCACGCGCAGGTATTGACCTCGCTTCGGAATCTCCACACCCAGAAGCTTCTCAACCGCCATGGCATGTGCGAGATTGTTGCCGTTGGCGTTCAGGTAGTCCATGCGGTCGGTCATCACGACGCACTTGTGATACGTCTGATACTCGGCTTCCTTCTCCATGCCGGTGTGGAGATAGCCGATGACGCACTTGCATCGAACAATGGTTTCACCTTCCAGCTCGCAAATCACACGAAGAACGCCGTGAGTGCTGGGGTGCTGAGGCCCCATGTTGACGACCATCGTGTTCTCGCCGGTCTTCTCGAAGATCGTCTCGGTGCTTGGAATGAAGGTTTGGCTCATGGCGTGGCTATGTGAATTGTACTACGTGGAGGAATCCTGTGCGGTTCTTCGGGCGAGAATCGGGGTCCAACATTGCGCGATTGCACCTGGCGCATCAACGAGATGAGCCCGATCACCTGGGTGATCGGGCTCATGCTGGTCAGTCTTTGCTCGTGGCAAAGAGGAGGAAAGAAAATTACTCGGTCTCGGCTGGCTTGGCTGCCGCGTCGCCGGTTCCACCAGCGCCTTGAAGCTGGGTCGGTTGTGGGCCGCCGTCCCCCGGAGTTCCTTGCGGAACATTGGATTCCGGTTCCGGAGAAGTGCAACCAACGAGGATCGCTGCAGCGATCGTGAGAACCATCAGGCTAAAGATCTTCTTCATGTTCGTGTTTTTTGTGGAGCAAATATGGTCAAAACCCTCCCTGATTCTCGGACGAAAATCAGGGAGGGAAGAGAGATCAGAGTGAAATTACTCGGATCGGTCGGGTCGGAAGTAGCACCATGCGTTTCCAGCAGCTTGACCGTTGAAGGTCGAGTCGCAGGCCCAGAGGGTGCTCGGCAGACCGCCAGGAAGAACGGCTGCGTACGGATCGAGGAGCTTGCCGCCCCATGCCACGAACGCCGGGCTGATCGCAGTTCCGATCGGCTGCACCTTGGTGCTGGAGTCGGCTCGGGTGTAAACGCCCTTCTTGTCGAACTGCCACACCGTGTTGGTGAAGTCATAGACGTAGTAGCCACCGTTGCTGGAGCCAGCGCCTCCGTCCGGAGCGCCGCCCGGGTTGAAGGAGCATCCGCCGCTGGTTGCGTTGCAGACCAGGGTCGGGGTGGCCATACCTCGGCCTCGGAAGTTGACGGCCTGGACGTTCCAGAACATCGGGACGACCGACACGTTGTTGATGGCGGTTGCGTTGTAGCTGTGGAGGTAGCCGTTGTAGGTCATGCCAACCTTAGCAGCAGCGACGGCCGGGTTGAAGACTTCACCAGCGACTTGGGTGTCGCGTCCGCCGGGCATTTCCAGCATTTGGTAGTTCTTCATGTACGGCTGGCAGCTGTTCAGAACGAAGTTGCTGGCCATGTCGCGTCGCTCAACGGTGTTCCAAGGAGCACTGTCGATGGCGTTCGCCGGAACCGGGTGGACACCACCGTAGAACCAGGTGTTGACAACCGGGCGTCGAGCAAAGCCGAGCGGGAAGGTGTCGTCGTAGTCAGACAGGTAGATCTGAACGGCGGTACCCGTTTGCTTCATGTTGCTGATGTACTGCGTCTTCTTGGCGGCTTGCTTTGCTTGGGCGAAGACCGGGAAGAGGATGGCTGCGAGGATCGCGATGATCGCAATCACGACCAGCAGTTCGATCAAAGTAAATGCTTTTTTCATAGTATGGCTGTCTCCAAAGTGATCCGCTCCGATTGCTCTTCGCATCTCACCACAGGCATTCCCGTTTCAAAACGGTCTGCGTAGTGTGAATCAAGTACCGGGCCTTTTGTTCCTCTTTTCAAAAAAATTGCCGAAAAAATGCAGAACTACGGGTCCTTCGGGCTGATTTACACGAAAAGAACCCCGGAAAATCGGCTTTGGCACGCCCGAAAATCCGGTTCCCGAAGAATCGGGGAACAAGCAAAAGAGCGAGCCTGCCCCGCGCGTGGCACGGGGCAGGCTCGCCTGAACCACCAAATTCCGAGACACTAGGGTCCGGTTTCGGGCGCGGTGGTGGTGTCGCTGGTTTGGGTCGATCCTCCGCCCCCAGCAGGTGCGGAACCGTCCATCGGCGGAGCCTGATCGGCCGGAACCACCCCGGACGTATCCGCCGGCGGTTCGGGCTGAGAGCATCCCACCAGCAGTCCGGCGAGAAGAAGGGCAAGCAGAAGTGTGAGTCCTTTCATGGTCTTTCTACAGAAGTTGCTTCCCCGGAGATCGCTTACGAGTTCTCCAGGGAAGCTGAGGCAATTTCCGGCGCTTAGTTCTCCCGATCCGGTCGGAAGAAGCAGACGTATCGGAATCCGCCCGTCACGTTCGCCGCAGTGATGTTGCAGTTCGCGTCATTGGTCTGGTAGAAGCCAAACCCTGAGCCACCGCTGCTGACCTGAGCGTAGGGATCCGTCGTGTTATTCAGATTAATCGCCGGATCAAATGCGATTCCGACGCGCTGGTATTTCGCCGAGCTATCGACGCGGCCGAAGATGCTTCCGCCACCGCTTTGGTTCGTCCCGAACGCCCACACCTTGTAGGAACCGCTAAAGTTCCCGTAGCCAAAGAACTGGGTTTGACCACCTGCAGCGGCGGTTGCATGAGCACCACCGCCCGGATTGAATCGGCAGTCACCCGTGGTGGTTCCGCAGTTCAGCGCGGGGTTCGAAACCGCTCGACCGCGAAGTTTGAGGTTGCCGGTGCCCAGCCAGATCATCGGTACGACCGAAGCGTTGTTCACGGCCGTCGCGTTGTAGCTGTTCAGGAGTCCGTTGTAGGTGATGCCGATCTCCTGAGCGGCGACCGTGTTCGTGAAGACCTCACCCGGCAGGGTCACCGAGTTCTGGTTCGGGCTACTGAGCAACTGCCAGTTCTTCATGTACGGCTGAACCGCCATGTGCCACATCGAGTTCACCTGCGAGACAATGATCGGATCTTCCCATCCAGCTCCGATCGACCCAGACGGGGCCGGGTGAACCGTGGCGGCCCGGTGGCTTCCATCGGCGCGGCGCGAGTGCGCGTTCGGCATGGTGTCGTCGTAGTCGGCGAGGTAGATGTTGAAGGCCGTGCCGGTTTGCTTAACATTGCTCAAGGCTTGCGTCTTCTTAGCCGCTTCTTTGGCCTGGGCGAACACCGGGAAGAGGATTGCGGCGAGGATCGCGATGATCGCGATGACCACGAGCAGTTCGATCAACGTAAATGCTTTTTTCATCATGAGTGCATTCCTTTCGTCTGCCCAAACCGGGGCAAACAAAAAGAGGCAGCCGGTTCTGAAAAAGCTCTTGGTAGAGCGATCTCAGAACAGGCTGCCTCGGTGATCAAAGACGGCAGGATTTATTCCGTGGTTCCCCAAAATGAAGCAACATCGCCCCGATTAACGGTTAAAAGGTGCCCTAGTCAGGGGAATCCGGGAGCCGACTCTCACCCCAACCACGGGGATTCGGGAGGGACTCGGCCTGGGTTTGCTTGATCGGAAAAGACTTAGGGGCCAGTGTCGGGAGCCGCTGCTGCGCCCGAATCAGCCGAGGCACCACCGCCGCCGCCCGCTTCTGCGCTGCCGGACATCGGAGGAGCTTCGCTTTGATCAACAACACCCGAGGTGTCTGCCGGCGGCTCGGAGCTCGCGCATCCGCCCAGGATCAGGCCGACCACGGCCAGAGAAAGAACGAGAAGTTTCTT
The DNA here is from genome assembly GCA_943371575.1 of Methyloversatilis discipulorum. GTDB lineage: Bacteria > Armatimonadota > Fimbriimonadia > Fimbriimonadales > Fimbriimonadaceae > UphvI-Ar2. The sequence continues at coordinate 1,183,379 of CALRVI020000001.1, forward strand.
CATGATTTCTTGTGTGGAGAAGGGGAGTGGCTCCGCGCGAAGTTCCCTCCGCGCAGAGCCTGTCGTGGCGAGAGTTCTTAGTTCTCGCGGTCCGGTCGGAAGTGGCAAGCGTAGGTGAAGCCCGTACCCGTGTTCGCACCAGTGATTTGCGCGCAGTTCGCATCGTTGGTGGCGTAGTAGGTGAAGCCAGAGCCGTTGTTGGTGTACTGAGCGTACGGATCAACCGTCGCGTTCACGTTCACCGACGGCGGAGCCACGATACCGACTCGCTGATACTTCGCCGAGCTGTCGACGCGACCCACGATGGTGCCGCCGCCGTTTTGGTTTCCACCAAAGGCCCAGATTCGGTAGCTGCCGCTGAATCCGCCGTAGCCGAAGAACAGCGATTGGTTGCCCGAAGCGGCCGTCGAATGAGCACCACCGCCTGGGTTGAATCGGCAGTCACCGGTGGTGGTGCCGCAGTTCAGGGCCGGGTTGGAGCCAGCGCGACCTCGAATCTTGAGGTTGCCCGTGCCAAGCCAGATGAGGGGAACAACAGATGCGTTGTTGACCGCAGTGGCGTTGTAGGTGTTCAAGAAGCCGTTGTAGGTCACACCGATTTCTTGAGCGGGAACCGTATTCGTGAACACTTCACCAGCAAGGGTGATCGAGTTTTGGTTCGGGCTGCTCAGGAGCTGCCAGTTCTTCATGTACGGCTGAACGGCCATGTGCCAGACCGAGTTCACCTGCGAAACGATAACCGGATCTTCCCAACCTGCCCCAATCGCGCCGGACGGAGCCGGGTGGATGGTGGCGTGGCGGTGGCTGTTGTCCGCGCGTCGGCTGTGGGCCATCGGCATGGTGTCGTCGTAATCAGCCAGATAGATGTTCATCGCCGTACCCGTTTGCTTGACATTGCTCAGGGCTTGGGTCTTCTTGGCGGCTTCCTTCGCTTGAGCGAAGACCGGGAAGAGGATAGCGGCGAGAATCGCGATGATGGCAATGACCACCAGCAGTTCAATCAACGTAAATGCTTTTTTCATGATGAATGCTGTCCTTCCTGCAAATCCCTAAACAGGATCATGCAAGACAAACAAAACAGCCGGCCCAGGCTGAAATCCCGAAAAATCAGGGTCAGACTGCGCAGGCTGTCTCAGGGGAGTAGACGCGCTTTCCGAAAGGCCCAGTTCCCTCATTTTGAGGTGAATCAGGGAATTAACGGAAAACAGGGGTATTGATCAAGAAAAGCACTAGCGGAAAAGGGTGGGTTCCGCGATTGTCCGGTAGGTCGTTATCCCCTAACTCCAAATTTGGTCCCCAACAACCGTGGGTTCCCATCGGGACTGAAAGCTGGAAAACTGGGACCAAATCATCCCGTATTCCCGGGAGGCTCGGAACCCTGGTTCTCGGGAATGCGGTCAGGCGAGGGGCTCTCAGGGGCCACAACCAACCCCGGGTGGCGCAAAAACGCCCGTCTGCCGAGGGCAGGCGGGCTTTTGTTGATCGTCTGAAAAGAAGAACCCTAACGACCGCTCACGTCACCCGAGCCAGTCTTGCCTTCAAAACTCTCACCTGCATGAGGCATCTGCACGTCTTCCACGGCCGGACCCTTGGTGCCCAAGTGGAAGTCCACGTCTTCGCCTCCGAGTCCAACATCCTTGCGGAGCGGGTAGCCGACCCAATCGTCGGGAAGAAGGAATCGCTCGCCGGGAGCAGGCTCGTTGCCCTCGAAGATCACGCCGTAGAGGTCTTGAATCTCGCGCTCTGGGTACTCCGCGCCCAAGAAGATGTCCTTCACCGTTGGGATTGTCTCGCCAACATTGACCGAAGTCTTCAGGAAGATTCGCTCGTGAACCTTTGTTGAGTACAGGTTGTAGACAACCTCAAAGCGGCCAGGAAGATCGCGCTCGTACTGCCAGGTCAGATAGTCCGCCCCCACGCACTCGACAAAGTAGTCGTATCCGAGCTCGGCGTCTTCCTTGAGGGCCAAGATGGCTTGAGGAACGGCACTCGGCTCGATGCAGATAAAGGTGTCCCCTCGGAACTCCTTGACCTTTACCAAATTCTTGCCGAGCTTTTTGGAGAGCAAGGCGACTTCTGGGCGAGTAGTTTCCGCGATGGACATGATTTATCGGGCCTCCGCGGTCTGGCCGCTCAGCGCCGGGGTCTCGGATCGCAGGAGATCCACGTCGCCCAGCTTCTCGGGAGCAAGCGAGGCCGATTCATCCCAATCAATCGCTCCGACGCGCAACACGTAAGCGTCCCCGATGATCCACAGCACCATGTAGATAAGGAGCGCAATTCCGGTGAAGATCTGATAGTCCAGCGGAGCGTTTTTGAAGACGGTGAGCCAGCTCCACAGGAAGACGACCTCAATGTCGAAAAGAACAAAGAGAATCGCGACGAGATAAAACTTTATCGGGAATCGCACGAAGGCATCGCCGACCGGAGCGACGCCGCACTCGTAGGCCGACTGTTTGTAGCGCGTGATGCGCTTCGGGCCGAGAACCCAGCTACCCACCACCATCACGGTACACACGAGGGCCGCAAGGGCCATCATGATCAAGATGGGGACGAACTCACCGAACATAGGCGGAATGTTACCTTGCACGCATCCCCAGGCAAGTAAACTCCGGCCTATGACGGTGCGCGAAGCCCTGGAGAAATGTCTCCACCACGAGAACCTCACCTCTGAAGAAGCCCAGAGGGTGATGTCCCAGCTGATGCTTGGCGAAGTGCATCATGGGTTGATCGGCGGATTTCTCACCGCGATGCAGATGAAAGGGCTGACTGGCGCGGAACTCGCCGGATTTGTGAACGGGATGCGCCACCATTCCCTCCAATACGACTTCAACGTGCCGAATCTCGTTGATACCTGCGGGACGGGCGGTGGACGGGCCACGTTCAACGTGTCCACGGGAGCGGCGATTCTCGCTGCCGCCTGCGGGGCGAAGGTTGCGAAGCACGGAAATCGCGCGATGACGAGCAAATGCGGAAGCGCCGATGTGCTCGAGGCCCTGGGCGTGCCGATTGAAGGCGACTTGGATTCGCAGCAAAAGCGCATGGAGGAAAACGGCCTGGTCTTCCTGTTTGCTCCTACCCACCATCCCGCGATGCGTCACGTGGCACCGGTGCGGAAAGAGCTAGGTTTTCGCACTTTCTTTAATCTTATCGGCCCACTTGCGAACCCCGCAAACGCCAGCCGTCAGGTCATCGGGGTGTACGATGAGAAGGCGCTGCCGATCATGGCGGAGGCACTGCGGATTCTGGGAACGGATCATGCCTATGTCGTCCACGGCGGCGATGGGATGGACGAAGTCTCTCCGAGCGCTTCCACAAAATATGTGGAAGTTAAAGGGGAAAAGATTACCGAAGGCACCTGGTCTCCCGCCGATTTTGGGATCGCTCCTTTGCCCGACGAGGCGCTCACTCATGGCGAAGACGCCTATGAAAACGCCGAGATTCTCCGCACGGCTCTGACAGACGCAGGCTCTCTGCGGAGTCAGGCGATTCTCCCGACCACTGCGGTGACCCTGGTGCTCGCGGGAGTCGCAGGGTCGCTCGAGGAAGCAGCCTCCACGGCCCAAAACGCCATCGCCACCGGCGCGGCCCAAGATTTGCTCAACCGCTTGACTCATGGGTAAATCGGCGTCGCTAGATGCTACAGGTCACGTCTGGGCCAGTCCGCGCTCAGAGCCCCGCGAGTGTGCCCCGATCCCTTCAGGGTCGGGGATGATCGTTTCCGATCCGAGCCCCTTTTTGAATTCACGGACGACCCTCAACCGACGCCCTCCACCGACTCCGGTCGGGGGAGGGTGGCCAAAGGCCGGGAGGGGGGGGGCTGAATCCTCGAAGAGGATTCAGGGGCCGCAGGCCCGCTTAGAACAAGCAAACAGCGAGCTCGACTGGTCTACCGCCCAGCCGTGTACGGTTCCCCCGCCCGCCCCCCTGGGGCACCCTCCCCCAGAACGGGAATTCTGGGGGAGGGCGTCGATTGTGGATTGGTCGCCGGGTTCGCATCGAAGTCAACTGAAGGGTGCCCCGATCCCTTCAGGGTCGGGAACGCTTGTGTTCCCTCCCAGCCCCTCTTCGAGTTCACGGACGACCCTCAACCGACGCCCTCTCCAAACTCCGTTTGGGGAGGGTGGCCAACGGCCGGGAGGGGCTGAGTCACTGCATAACCTGGGGTTCCGACGCCCATTTGGACACCCTCCAAGAAGCGACAACCCCCACCCCGCACACCGAGGCCTGGCCGCATGAACATCCTCGACGAAATTTTCGCCGCGAAGCGGGCCGATATTCTCGCCCGGAAGACACCCCAAACGCTTGCCGATGCCAAAGCCCGAGCCCTCGACGCCCCGCCGACCCGAGGCTTCCAGCGTGCCTTGGAGACAAGTCCGCACCCGGTATCGCTTATCGCCGAAGTGAAGAAAGGAAGTCCGGTGAGGGGCACAATCCGGGAAGACTTCGACCCCGAGGCGATTGCTCGGGACTACGCCCTGGCTCAGGTCGACTGCCTCTCTGTCCTGACGGACATTCACTATTTCCAAGGACATCCAGCCTATCTTGCACAATGCCGAGCCGTCAGCGGCAAGCCGGTCATTCGAAAAGATTTCACGACAGACGAACTGGACATCTACGAAGCCAGGGCCATGGGCGCGGATGCGATCCTCCTGATCGTCAACGGCCTTTCCCGATCCGAACTCATCGAACTTCGGGAGCTCGCCGAGTCGCTCACCCTCGACGTTCTTGTCGAGAGCCACACGATTGAAGAGGCTGAGATCGCCCTGGAAACCGGAGCCATGTTGCTCGGAGTCAACAACCGCGACCTGGAGACTTTCGAGATCAACATCGAGGCGAGCGAGCGCATCCTTCCCCTTGTGAGGCACCGCGCCACTTGCGTCAGCGAGAGTGCCTTGCACTCCCGAGGCGACATCGAGCGGGTCGAGAAGGCAGGAGCCCGGTCGGTGCTCATTGGCACGGCTTTCTCGCAATCGGGCGATATTCCGGGCAAGATTCGCGAGATGATGGGGTGGTGAGATGAGTCTGCTCGTCAAAGTCTGCGGCCTCTGCCGTCCGGAGGATGTGAACGCGGCCATCCGGTACGGGGCCGATGCGCTGGGGTTCATATTTGAGCCGTCCAGTCCTCGTTTCTGCTCTTCTGCCGCCGAGGCGCTCGCTTGGACTCCAGGCGCGACCCAACTGAGAGTCGCCGTATTCGGAGAAAGGCATTCAGAGCCTGATGTGACATCGTTCGATCGGATCCAGGCTTTCTCGGGCCTCCTCCCGGCCGATCAACCTTCGGCGTTTGCTGTGATTCGCCTCGCCGAAACGGATACGGTGGAGACATTTCTCGCCCAGCGCGAGAGTCTCGATTTCCGACCCCAGGCGATCCTGCTCGACCCCTATCATGCCTCTCAGGCGGGCGGCACGGGGCAGACTCTGGACTGGGGATTGGCGGCGGAATGCGTGGCCGCCACTGATCTTCCCGTGATCCTCGCGGGAGGCCTCACTCCTGAAAATGTGGCGGCCGCGATCCGAAGAGTCCAGCCCGCCGGAGTCGATGCCAGCTCTCGACTCGAATCAGAGCCGGGGAGGAAGGATCACGACAAGGTTCGCCGATTCATCGAAAACGCCAAGGGTGCGTGAGAAACCGCAGAAAAAGTCGCGGAAAATGGGCACGTTCTCCCGTCCGAAACCGTTGTAATCAGACGTTGCCAGTTGCCCCTGCGGCCCACGGGTCGCATTGGTATACTGGCGTGGCAATTTTTACTGGAGGCTTTCAGCTTTGAGCCTAGCTATTGAGACGAACCAACTGACCAAGACATACAAAACCCGGGCTGGCCAGGTAAGTGTCGTGAAGAACCTGGATCTCCAGGTTGAGCGCGGCGAAATCTTCGGATTCCTGGGCCCCAACGGAGCGGGGAAGACGACTACGATCAAGATTTTGCTCGGAATCATCTACGGAACCTCTGGCTGGGCCAAGGTTCTCGGAGAAGAAGCCGGCGACATCAACGTCCACAAGAAGATCTCCTATCTGCCGGAAAAGCCGTACTACTACGAGCACATGACCGGCATGGAAATCATGCAGTTCTATGCGAGCCTTTTCGGCATCAAGGACAAAGCTCAATGCGAGCGACTCCTGCAGCGCGTGAACCTCGGCATGGACATGAACCGACCGATCAGCCAGTACTCCAAAGGTATGCAGCAACGTGTCGGACTGGCCCAAAGCCTGCTCAACGACCCCGAACTGCTCTTCCTTGACGAGCCGACCGGCGGTCTCGACCCGATTGCTCACATCGAAATCCGCGACCTCATCTTGAAGTTCCGCGAGGAAGGCCGCACGGTCTTCATTTCGAGCCACGAGCTGAGCGATGTTGAGCGCATCTGCGACCGTGTCGCGATCATCAACAAGGGCGAACTGGTTCACCAGGGTCGCTTAGAAGATCTGCTCGCGGGTGGTCGCATCGAGATCACGGCAAGCGGAGTCACTCAGGCTCTGGCCGATAAGTTCCGATCCGACGATGTGCTGGTGAGCTTCAAGGGCGACCGTCTGATCGTCGACATGCCGGACAGCGACAGCCCGAACGAAATGCTCGATTCGATCCGAAGCGAGAAGGGCTCGGTCGTCAGCGTGATCCCACGCCGCAAGCGACTGGAAGACCTCTTCCTTGAATCGGTTCGCAGCGACAACCAAGCCAAGGGCCGGGTTCTGAACAAGATGTCCGACGACCACAACGATCCGAAGCCGAGTGCTGAGGAAGAGACGGAGGTGAGTTCGTGAACGCCATTCTCTCCATCGCCAAGACGACGATTGGTGAAGCAATTCGCCGGAAAGTTCTCCTGATCATTCTCTTGATCGGCGTGCTCTTCCTCGTCATCGCTCCTGGTCTGAACGTGCTGTCGGCTCGTTCGAGCTTCGCCGTTCTCATCAGCTTCACCCTGGGTGTCATTCAGCTGACCGGCGCGGTGATCGCGATTGTCCTCACCGTTTATCTGATCCCGAACGAGATTGAGCGACGAACCATCTACACGATTCTGTGTAAGCCGGTTCACCGGTGGCAGTTCGTGCTCGGCAAGTACTTCGGTGCCGTCGGCGCCCTTGGTCTGATGATGCTACTCATGACGGGCATCCTCCTGCTGGTCTTCAAGATCATGCAGCCGACGGCGACTCTCGACGTGCTCGGCGAAATCGCCCGAGCTCCCGTGTTCTACTTCGTGCAGATGAGCATTCTTGCCGCGGTCGCGATGTGTTTCTCGGTGTTTGCCTCTCCGATCGTGAACTTCTTCCTCACTGGCGGTGTTTTCATGGTAGGCACGCTCTTCAGCCCCGTGTTCCAAGACTTGGCGAACAACCAAAACTTGGCGGGCGGCGTGAAGCTGGCGGCCACCGCGATCCACACGATTCTGCCGAACTTTGCTCAGTTCAACATCCAGAATCCGATCATCAACCAAGGTGTGACGATTCAATCGGAGCAACTGTACTACGTGGGTTTGATTGGATACGCGGTGATGTATATCGCTGGTCTTTTGATCGGAGCCATCTTGATCTTCGACCGACGCGAGGTGTGACATGAAGTTGAAACCGCCTGTAGCTCTCGGCGTTCTCGCCTTGGCCGTACTCGGTCAGGGCGGGATCAACCGAGCCCTCTTCCCCCTTTGGGAGAAGCACTTCTCGCCGCGCAAAGGTGACCTGCGGGGTCTCTCCGGCGACCAACTGCTCGTCGCGCTGGCCGGATTCCGCGAGATGATCGCGGGCATCCTGTGGGTGCGGGCCGATACGTTCTTCGACCAGGGCAACTACGACGCGATCCTGCCGATCATCCGATTGGTGACGATGCTCGATCCCAAGCAGATCGACGTCTACGCCACGGGGATGTGGCACATCGGTTACAACTTCACCGATGAACAATCGCGCTCCGACCGCCGCTACATTCCCAGCGCTCTTGCCCTGGGTTCGGAAGGCGCACGGAACAACGATTACACGTACGAGTTGTTCTTCGAAACGGGCTGGCTTTGGTACCACAAAATCGACGACAACTACGGCAAGGCCGTGGAGTGGTGGAAGGAAGCTCAGCAACGCGAGGATATGCAAACCGCGCGTAAGAACATCCTCACCATGGCTCTGCTACGCGATGGCAAGCTTGAAGAAGCGCTGTCTCTCTACGACACGCTTCTGAAGGATGCCGAGAAGAAGATGGCAGACACAAAGGGCGCCGACTTCCAAGCTCGTCAAAACCGCGATACGCTGGAATCGAACATGGACAACCTCCTTGTTCGGATGGCTCAACGGGGTTACTTTGCCCGCAAGGGCGGGTACGCCAACGAGTGGAAGTACGACACCGATCCTCCGTACGACGTGGGATTCAGTGCCCAAGTTGTCGTGGAAGACCGCAAGATCCTCCGCGTGGAGGGCACTTGGAACGTCCAGCCGGTCGGAACTCGTATCCGAATCGTCCTGCGCGACGCCATGGATGTCAACGACCCGAGCTTTGTGGCTGCGGGCATGGAATGGGATTCCAAGTCCACCGTTGATCTTGATCCGGAAAAGGACGTCACCTTCATGCAAGATGGCCTCTTCGTGAAGAACCAAGCGTTCTATCGCCGGGTGGACATGAGCCGCGACCCAACGATGTACCCCTTCACCAAGGAGAAGTACTTCGTGGAGTTCTATTACAACCCCCGCTCTGCCCCGCCGCACATCCAAGACCGGTTCGGTTTCAGTGGCGAGGGAATGGGCGACAAGAACTATCTGAACACCGAGATCCGCAAGGATCAACGCGTGGTCTACGCCCGATTGGAACTCACTCGGGATCAGATTCTGCGGCAAGGTGAATGGGCGAGCAAGACACCGGTGATCCGAACGAGTAACTTCGTTCCGACCGGTACCTCCAGCACGCAAGAAGTGTTCGATGTTCCTGGTCTGCGCGGCTCGGCCAATGCCCCCGCTCAGCCGGGACAATAAAGAACCTTCATGCAACCCATCAAAAGCGAGTAGGATAGGACAGAGAGGGTGAGGCGCCCCTGGCAGGAGGTGGAAACATCTCCTGCCGGGAACTGCGCGACGGAAAGCCTGTGAACCCCGCCAGGGCCGGAAGGCAGCAACGGTAAGCGAGTGGACTGGGCGACGCAATCTTCCCGGCGTTTCACCCTCCTTCATTTCTCGTTGTCCGGATCAGGAGTCGCTCCAGCGGTCTGCGGAGACGAGAATCAAGTAGAGAAGAGTAGAAGAAAAAGTGTCTCATCTTGCCCTTTACCGAAAATATCGGAGCCAAACCTTCCAAGATCTGGTGGGACAAGATCACGTCGTCAGAACCCTACGCCATGCGATTGAGCAAGACAAGATCGCTCACGCCTATCTCTTCACTGGACCACGCGGAACGGGGAAAACGTCAACCGCCCGCCTCCTCGCGAAGGCACTGAACTGTACGGGTGGCCCAAGCTTTGACCTCCCGCCCGATTGCCCGATCTGCGAGGAAATCAGCCAAGGTCGCTGCATCGACGTCAAAGAGATGGACGCGGCGAGCGAATCCGGAGTCGATGAAGTCCGCGCGGGAATTGTCAATGCCAGCGAGTATGAGCCGGCGATGTGCCGCTACCGCATCTTCATCATCGACGAAGTCCATGACCTCTCGCTGAAGGCATTTGATGCGCTCCTCAAGACCATCGAGGAGCCTCCAGCCCACGTCATTTTCATCCTTGCGACGACCGAATACCACAAGGTTCCTCCCACGATTCGGTCACGTTGCCAGCGATTCGAGTTTCACCGAGGATCGGTGAGTGACCTGCTGGGACGCCTCGAGTACGTGGCGCAGGCCGAAGGGATGGAGGTAGAGCCTGCCGCTCTTGCCGCGATCGCTCGTCTGGCGGATGGTGGGTACCGCGACGCTCTGACCTTGCTGGAGCAAGCCGCTGTCACCACCGATGGCAAGGTCACGCTCCAACATGTTTACGATCAGCTTGGGTTGATCGAAGATGACGTCACCGACCACCTCCTGCTCGCGATCAACGAATCGAATTTTAGCGAAATCATCAGCGGACTCGAAGAGATTTATCGACGCGGCCGCGATCCGCAGTCGGTAGCGGAGAGCCTCATGCATCGCTTGGCTGACCTCACCCGGGCGGTGGTTCAGCCAGCCTCTCAAGGCAAGAGCGATGCGGCGGTTGAAGCAAGCCTGACCGCGACGGCCTCTCGGATTGGGCACGAGAGGATCCTCGCTCTGCGCGGACTCATTGCCCGGTCGCACCGCGATCTGCGCGACGTCACTCTGCCTCGTCTGTGGCTCGAGGCCGAGTGCGTTCGTGTGGCTCAGGTGCTGAATGCGCCCGCCCAGGCAGTGGCCTCCGCGACTCCGGCTCGGGCCACTGTCGCGGCGCAACCGGCCTCCCAACCCGCCGCTCAGCCCTCGGCCCGACCCACCGTCGATCGGATTTCTGTCAGTCAACCGGCACTGGAGACCCCCAAGTCCGCCCCGGCTGAAGTGAATCAGCAGGCCGGAGTCAAAGTGGGTTCCTTTGGCGGCGATGCCAGCGGCGGAGATGATGGTCTGTGGCGACAGGTCGTGAAGACGCTCAGCGATATGAGCAAGATCGCCGCCATGAGGCTCCCGCTAAGCCGCGTCGCGAGCCACGAAAACGGAGTGCTCACCGTCGAGTTCCGTCGAACTGCGGATGCCGATTGGGTGACAGAGAACATCAAGATCCAGCAAGCCATTCGCACCGAGTGGAAGAAACTCGCGGGTAAGGATGCCGAGTTCCGGTTCCTTGGCCGAGGCCAGGCGGCCCCTTCCGCCCCGACGATGGAGAAGGCTTCGGTAGAATCAGTCCTCGAAGGCGACGAACTGGCGGACGCCGGCAAGAAGATTTTGTTCGATGAAGGTGCCGATCCTGGCCCGAATTCGGAACCGCAACAAGACGACTCCGTCTGAGATATTGAGACTATGAAACTCCCCAAGAACTTTGGTGGCCAAGGCCTCGGCGACATGATGGCGCAAGCCCAATCCGCCATGGCCCGCGCCAAGAACCTCGACCAAGAGCTCGCTGAAGAGCGTATTGACATCGACAAAGGCCCGGTGAAGTGCGTGTTCTCTGGCCTGGGTGACCTGGTGAGCCTGAAAATCGATCCGAGCATTGTTGATCCGAACGATGTAGAGATGCTGGAAGACCTGATCACCAGCGCGATCCGCGATGGCTTCTCCCTCGCAACCGAGCGACGTGACGCCAAGGTCAAAGAGATCATGCCGAACGTGCCTGGTCTCGATAAGCTCGGCTTCTAAGCCCGCCTCTCATGCAGTTTGCCCGACCCCTGGCCGAGTTGATTGCTCAGTTCGAGCGTCTGCCGGGAGTCGGGCCCAAATCTGCCCAACGCCTCGCGTTCCACGTGTTGCGCCAGCCGGAAGATGATGTCCGGCGCATGGCGGAGGCTTTGCTGGAAGCCAAGCGGGCGCTTCGACTCTGCGAGATCTGCCAGAACATCAGTGAATCGGAGCGATGCGAAATCTGCCTCGACCCTCGGCGCGATCCCAAGGTGATCTGCGTGGTGGCTGAGCCTCGCGACATCTCCTCAATGGAGCGCTTGAACGAGTTCAAAGGGTTCTATCACGTCTTGCACGGCTTGCTGAATCCTCTCGAAGGCATGGGGCCGGAGAATCTCAAAGTCCGGGAGCTTCTGGAGCGGCTGCGGGACACCGTGGAAGAGCTCATCATTGCGACCAACCCCACCGTCGAGGGCGACACGACGGCGTTCTATCTTGCCAAGCTCGTGAAACCTCTGGGAATCCGGGTCACGCGATTGGCCCACGGTATGCCGGTGGGCGGGGAGTTGGATTACGCGGATACCGCGACCCTTCTCAGCGCGTTGGAGTATCGACGGGAGCTATGAAAAGTCTATGAAAGTGTTGCTGTTGGGGTCAGGTGGGCGCGAGCATGCGCTGGCGTGGAAGCTGGCGGGAGAAGGACACGATTTGGTCTGCGCTCCGGGGAATCCCGGCATCGGCGAGCACGCCGAAACCCGGGCCGTTCCTTTGAATGACCGGAAGGCACTGCTGGATCTGGCCAACGAGATTCACCCGGATCTGATCGTGATCGGTCCGGAAGATCCTCTGATTGCCGGTCTGGCGGATATGTTCCGCGAGCACGGTTTCTCAGTTTTTGGCCCCGGGCAGGATGCGGCCCGGCTGGAGGGCTCCAAGGCGTTCAGCAAAGACATGATGAAGCGCGCCGGGGTGCCCACCGCCGACTATCAGAGCTTCAGCGATCCTGTGGCTGCCAAGGAGTTTATCGGCGCAAAATACGCCGCCGGGCGTCAGGTGGTCGTCAAAGCCAGCGGAGCGGCTCTCGGCAAAGGCGCGATTGTCTGCGAAACTCTGGCCGAGGCCGACGAAGCCGTCGAGATGATGCTCGTGCGCATGGAGCTGGGCGAGGCGGGGCGCACGATCGTGATCGAGGACCGCCTGATCGGGCGGGAATTCAGCCTCCTCACGTTGGTGAGCGACGAAGGCATTTTCAGTCTCCCGGTGGCCCAGGATCATAAGGCATTGCGCGATGGCAACGAAGGGCCGAATACGGGTGGCATGGGCACGGTGAGCCCGTGTGGAATCTCGGCTGGCTTGGTGCAGGAGACCGAGGAGTTAGTCGTCAAACCGATCCTCGCCAGCTTGCGCGAACTGGGAATTAGCTATCGAGGCGTCCTCTTCAGTGGCTTGCTCGTTGAGGCTGGTACGCCCTACTGCCTGGAGTACAACGTCCGATTCGGCGATCCCGAAACGCAGAGCGTGATGCTCCGGCTGGGCGATGGATTTGGGGCGGCGCTCAAAGCCTGCGCGGATGGCGCGCCGATTCCTGAGATACCTGTTTTGGAGAACACCGTGGTCACGGTGGTCTTGGCGAGCCAGGGATACCCGGGCGAATACGAGAAGGGTCGTCGGATCACGGTGGGGGATCTGCCAGCGGGAGTCCATCTTTTTCATGCGGGAACAAGTCTGCGTGATGGCGAATTGGTGACCAATGGAGGCCGAGTCCTCGGCGTGTCCGCAGTGGGGAAGAGCCTTGCCGAAGCCCGCGAACTCGCCTATCGAGGCGCCCACCTTGTTCGATTCGAGGGAGCGCAATACCGCCGCGATCTCGGCGAAATGATCTTCTGAGTCTGCTCCGCTTCGGGGTCTCGGCATCGGTCCCGCGTCGGATAAAATAGATATGCTGGGTTAATCAAGAGCATGCAACCCGATTCAAACCAACCTAAGGGCAACAAACGAAGCCGCGCGATCGCGTTGAACAAGCGCGGTCTGATTACGCTTGAGGAAGGTCTGCAGGAAACTTGGAAAGCTAAGCATGCCCCGTCGCGTCTTACCCGAGCGTTGCGGGCCGAAATCTTTGGGCTGAGCGTGAAGACTTCGGATCGAATTTGTGCCGCGCAGCCGGTCGATAGGGGGAGTTTAGTCACCGCTTTCGCGGCGGTCGGACTCGAGTTTGGGCAGGAGCACACGGGAGAACCGCCTGCGTCGCCAACAAAGGATCCACCAGAACGCGTCATGGCGGAAGGCCGACGGCTCGGGATCATTCTTATGGGCATGATCCTGTTTGTTCTGGTCGCGCTGGGCGCAGCGGCGGCCCGCCCGCGTCCAATCTTGATCCACTCACCGGACTACAGGGCTCCAGAGCTCATGAAGTCAGGGCTCGCCGACTACCATGCGGGTCGCTATGAGGAGGCCCGGAAGAAGTATCACCAGGCTCTGGAGGCGTCCCGCGAGGCGCGCGATTCGGGCGGTCTTGCAGAAGCCTATAAGGCCCTGGGCGAGTTAGCGGTCTTCGATGGAGATTATGTCGAAGCCGAAGCTCTCTACAAGAAGGTACTCATCTTGCTCGAAACGACCGGCATTCCTGGTCAGGTGCCGCGGGTGCAGCAGCTCCTTGGACAAACTCAAGAACTCCAAGGGCGCACGGATGCGGCTCGTGCGAGTTACTTGGAAGCCCTCAAAGGCTTTACCCAAATGCCCGAGGAATACTCGGCGGCCATGGTGCAGATGGATCTCGGAGGCCTGGAGCGTGAGGCGGGCGACTATTCGTCGGCTGAGGCGTGGTTTATCACTTGCGAAGCCACGCTGAAACGACTCGATAAGAAGCCGGAGCTGGCGGCAGTCGCAATGGAGATCGCGCGGTTGGAGCGCGATCGGGGCAACTACGCGTTGGCTTTTGACCGGCTGAATCAGGCACTTGCGTTTTGGAAGAGCGAGTCGCACGCCCGCTGGCAGGGCACGATCCACCTGGAGATCGCTCGGGTTCATCTGGCTAAGGGGGAGGAGTCGTCTGCGCGTCGTTCGGCGGCGACGGCGGAAGAGTTCTATCGAGAGGCAGGAGATTCGATTGGAGAGAAAAAGGCGCGCAGTCTAGTAGCACCAACCCCGACAAAGTCCGCGCAAGTTCCGGGAAGATAAGGTTTCCGGCTATCTTCCCGGTTATTTCGTGGCTTCTCTTCACAAATCGCCAGCAGAATGATGCTGTTCAACGAGCAGTCGAATTGGCAACGCAGACATACCTCCCCGCGCCGCGCCATTTGGCAGAGACTCCTTCTCGCTCGATCCAATGAACACGGGGGCCCGACGAGGGGCGGGCTCCTCTTCAGTTCTTAGCCGAACGTGCCCTGCTTGGCTTGCTTCTTGAGTTCCCGCTTCGGCCAGTAGCCTTTACGAGCCTTGTTCGCTTGGTTGAGGGCCTGGCCGAAGTTCCAGATGAACAGGCCCAGCGTGATCGCCACTCCCGTGCCGAACTGCCACCCGAGAGCAACCCACGAAAAGTTCTCCCAGTTGGTTTGAAATTGGTTGACCAGGAAAATCGCTCCCCGCACAAGTGAGAAAACCAACGCGAGGAGGAAGATGACCTTCCAGACAATCCCATCCACCACTTCTTGCCATGCGTGACTGGCGATGAATCGCGAGGTCTTGCGGTGGATGAACCACGCCAACAGCGGCACCCACAACGGGGCGAAAATCCCGGCGATGTGGATCATCGCGGCGACGGTGCGCTCGGTGGAGGTCGTCGGAGGATGCTCCGGCTTGTCGGCACTGAGGAGAGGGGCTTGGCTCACGCTATCCAATGAGACTCTTTGCAAGCCAGGTTGGTTGCAGGGATAGGCCGGTGGGAGGGCTCTGGGTCGAGCCAGGAGGCCGGGAACTCGGGCCCGCAGGCGGTACGATCAAGACCCGATGATCGATCGCTACACGACCCCCGCCATGTCGGCCATCTGGAGCCGCGAAGCCAAATACACCTGCTGGAAGGATGTCGAAGTGGCGATCTGCGGAGCCTGGGCTCGCACTGGGCTGATCTCGGATGCTGAGATTTTTGAGATTCGCAGCAAAGCCGCGTTTGATCTCGCTCGATGCGATGAGATCGAGCTCGAAACCCGCCACGATCTCGCGGCATTTGTCCGCAATTTGGAAGAAACCATCGGGGCTCCAGGGCGCTGGATTCACTTCGGGGTGACAAGTTACGATGTCATCGACACAGCTTTGGGGATGATGCTGCGGAACTCGTGCGATGTGCTTTTGGAAAGCGCCATGAAGCTCCGCGCGGAGATGGAGCGGCTGGCCAAGGAGCATAAGGACACGCCGATGATCGGGCGAACTCACGCGATCCACGCTGAACCGATCACGTTCGGATTCAAGGTCGCGAGCTGGATTCAGGAGCTGGATCGGAACATTGAACGCCTGCGCTCGACCCGTGAGAACGTGGCTTACGGCAAGATCAGCGGAGCCGTCGGGATCCATGCTCATGTCGATCCGGCGATGGAGGCGGAAATCTGTGCCGAGCTTGGGCTGAAGCCCGAGCCGATCTCGACTCAGATCATCAACCGAGATCGTCACGCAGAATTTCTGAATAACCTGGCGTTGCTGGGCGCAGGGCTTGAGCGCGTGGCTACGGAACTCCGCAACCTTCAACGCACCGAAATCTTGGAGGTGCAAGAAGCCTTCGCCGCCGGTCAAACAGGATCGAGCGCGATGCCGCACAAGCGGAATCCGTGGAACAGCGAGACGGTGGTTGGGCTCAGCCGGATTCTTCGCGGAAACGCGGGAGCGATGTTAGAGAGCGTCGCGACGTGGCACGAGCGCGACCTCACGAATTCTAGTCTGGAACGGGTGATTCTGCCCGACTCCTGCCACCTTGCCGACTTCATGCTGAATCGCCTCACGCGCATTCTGCAAGGTCTCGTCGTGATGCCGGAGAACATGCAACGGAACCTGCGCCTGATGGGCGATCTCGTGTTCAGCGAGCACCTCATGAGCACCCTGATCCGTAAGGGGATGGGTCGTCGTGAGGCTTACAAGATTGCTCAGAAGCACGCCGCGGCGGCTTGGGATGGGGTCGATTTCAAGACCAGCGTCTGCACGGATCCTGAGGTGCTGGCGCATCTAGACGAGCACGAGAGGGAGGAGGTTTTCAGCCTGGATCACCACCTCCGCAATGCCCAACACAACGTCCCCCAGCGCTGATTTTCGCTCATTTATGGAACTCAGTGCTATAGAACTGAGTATGATAAAAGTGTGGCCCGGGAGAAGTCGTGCGGATATTCAGGATAGCCTCGTTTCGGAAGTTCTCTGAGAGCGAAGGTGTCACAGAAGATGCCTTGAGAGCGACGATTCGTGAAATCGAAGCAGGACTGATTCACGCAGACTTGGGAGGTGGACTCTTCAAACAGAGAGTTCGTCGCCCAGGAGGTGGAAAATCGGGTGGATTCCGAGTTCTGGTCGGCTTTCGCAAGGGCGATCGAGCCTTCTTCCTCTATGGTTATGCAAAGAATGAGCGCACGAATGTGACTCAGGCTGAGCTTCTCGCATATCGGCAGTTCGCTAAGTTGCTTCTGTCTCTCAGCGAGTCTGACATCGAGGCTGGATTAGAAATAGGTGAATTTGATGAAGTCGAAAATCCTGAGTGAAGAGAAGAGCGCAGCGATTCAAGATCCTTTGGCGCTCCAAGTGGAACCGGGACGAAAACCCGGATCCAAGATTCTCGGGGCCATCCATGGGAGCGTCTCCGCTCTTCATGCTTCAGGAATTGTCGAAAAACAGACGATGCGCCAGTTCGATGAGCTTTGCTTGGTACCCGTAGATGAACTCACCGCCGACGACATTCGGGCCGTGCGCACGGAAAGCGGCGTCAGCCAAGCCGTCTTCGCGAGCTACCTCCACGTGAGCGTCGGACTGATTAGCCAATGGGAACGAGGCGTAAAGAAGCCATCCGGCGCGGCCCTCAAGCTCCTTACCCTCGTCAAGCGGCACGGACTCGATTACATTGCCTGAAAAACATGGCCCCGCTGCTCCGAAGACCAGCGGGGCCATGAATTTCTGCGGGCAATCCGCGAATCTTACGCGACGCCCTTGGCGAGACGAGTGAACGATTCCTTGTCCACCGCTCGCATCAAGCACTCATCGTACGCTACTGCTCCGGATCGGAAGTGGTCGGCCAGAGATCGATCCATCGTGACCATCCCTTGATTCGAATTAGTCTCAAGAATGGAATACATCTGGTGAGTCTTTCCTTCGCGGATCAGGTTGCGAATGGCAGGAATGCCGAGCATGATCTCAAGCGAAGCCACCCGTCCGCCACCGAGTTTCGGCAGAAGTTGCTGACTAATAACTCCTTCCAAAGTGTTAGAAAGGAGAACGCGAATCTGCTCCTGTTGATCAGCAGGGAACACGTCGACAATCCGGTCGATGGTCGAAGGTGCGTTCCGAGTGTGGAGCGTGCCGAAAACCAAGTGTCCGGTTTCCGCCAGAGTCAGCGCGGCCTCGATCGTCTCAAGGTCACGAAGTTCACCGACGAGGATGATATCCGGGTCTTCCCGGAGAACCGCCCGAAGCGAGTTATGGAAACTGTAGGTGTCCTCGTGCATTTCCCGCTGGTTAACCATGCACTTCTTGTGCTTGTGCAGGTACTCGATCGGGTCTTCGATGGTCATGATGTGCGCCGATCGATTCTCGTTGATGTCGTCGATCATCGAGGCGATGGTGGTCGACTTACCGGAACCAGTCGGCCCTGTAACCAGCACGAGGCCGGAAGATCGCTTGGCAATCTCGCGGATGATCGGTGGGAGCCGAAGCTCCTCGAAGGACGGAATGCGGTTGGCAATGACCCGGAGGGCGGCGGCGGTTGCGCTGCGTTGCTGGTAGACGTTGCAGCGGAATCGCGCGAGACCCTTCACCGTGTAACCCATGTCGAGTTCCTTGGTGTTCTCGAACTTGGTGATCTGATCATCGTTCAGCACTTCATAAAGGAGTCGCTGAGTGTCCTGCGGCTTCAGGATCGAGTAGGGAAGCCCCACCAGCTCACCGTCCAGGCGCATCATCGGCGGGAGTCCGGCGGTGATGTGGATGTCGCTGGCTTTGCGTTCGTACGCCATGCGAAGAATTTCATCAAGGTGCACGCCTTCAACGGGAGCGACTTGCTCTTCGCCGTGGTAAGAAGGCTCCTGCATCTCTTCGCCGACAAAGAACTTGCCTCGGAATTTCTCAGGCGTCCTCAGTTCGACAGGGACGTGGGCAGGCACATAACTCTCTTGCTGCGCAATCGGCGAGGGCGCAAAGGCGATGTTCGGCTCGGAATCCAGGATCGGCATCTTGGGCACGGCCGTCGGTTCAACCCCCATGGCGGGGGCGGCTTGCTCAAAGATATTGGGCGAGGGGGGCGCGGCATGAGGCGCCGCCGGCGGGGCTCCCATCGGTGGGGCCGCTTGAGGCGGCGGCGGACTGCCCGCCGGTTGTGCTGGCGGTGTGTCGCCGTTCAAGTGCTTTTCCCAACTAAATTGTTCCGACATCGTGTTCTCCGTTTGTTCCCTGGTAGTTGCTTCTTGGTGAAAAATCTGTTTGCCTTACATGTGCAAGTGAGCACCAGCGGCAATGGCGGCGAGTCCAGCCTCCACGAGCTTCGTCTGATCCTGGGCGGCGGGCGGCAGAGCCGTCATCGCCCAATCCGGCAGGTTAGTGCCACCATCCGCTCCATCCCGGGCGATCGAGGCAATTCGATGGCTGACCGCGAGGATGGCGCGAGATTGGCACGCCTTCGGATCCTCGTGCGGCTGCACGTAATTCAGCCCCAAAGCGAGTTCCTCGGGGAAGCCCCACTTGGTGGCCGCACCCTCCGCGACCTGCACGTGATGACATCCATAGACGGCCTGTTCAGCCTGAAAATCCATCACGCCCCGTTCGCAAAGCAGGGTGACTTTCTCGTACTCCTTGCTTTCGTAACGATCGAGCAAAGTCTTGCCGATCAGGTGGAGAAGACCGGTGGTGTAGGCCAGTTCGGGCGATCCTCCGCCAAACTTCTCGCAGAGGGCTCGGCCGCACAAAGCAGTGTCCACGCTCTGCCTCCACCAGCTTCGGCGGCGCAGAGATTCTTTGTCGGTTTTGCCGACAAACATGTCGAAAACGCCAACGGCCATCGCGGTTTGACGAACCTGTCGCAGGCCTATGAACATCACGGCTTCGCGGATGGACGTCACCTTTTTCGGCAGGGAAAAACTTGCACTGTTAGCCAGCGAAAGGAGCTTCGCGGAGAATCCCGGATCGACAATGATCGCGGCTTCGAGTTCGCCCGCACTGGCGGCCTCGTTGCCCGTCATCTCCATGATCTTGAAGACCACCTGCGGCAACACCGCGATGTCCTTGATCTTTGCAAGGACGATATCAACCGTATCGGATGGCGGCAATGAGTGTGCGGCGGACATGAGTTTCCTGCGAAAATTGTTGGCTTAAACTGTTCTGGTCTTTATGAGTAGATGACCCGGATGACTTCATCCACGGTGGTGACACCCATGAGGATCTTTTGCATGGAGTCGTACTGCAGCGTTTTCATGCCGTTGGCAACCGCGAGATTGCGCAGCTCATGAGCGGGGGCCGAGTGCAGGATTCGGTCTCGGATGTCATCCGTCATGACCATGAGTTCGTGCACACCGGATCGCCCTTTGTAGCCTGAGCCTTTGCACTTCTCACAACCTCGACCCTTGAACAGGGTGATCTCGCCGTGAGTGTCGGCGCCGACCTCTTCGGGGACAGGGAATCCGTAGCGAATCAGACTCTCTCGGGTCGCGGTGTATTGCTCTTTGCAGTTCGGACAAATCACCCGGATGAGGCGCTGGGCAAGCACGCCGATGATCGATGAGCTAATCAAGAACGGCTCAACCCCCATGTCGATGAGTCGGCCAGGGGCTGACGGCGCATCATTGGTGTGGAGCGTGCTGAAGACAAGGTGACCGGTCATCGCCGCTTCCATCGCGATGGTTGCGGTTTCTTCATCGCGCATTTCACCGACCATGATGACGTCAGGGTCTTGTCGGAGCATGGCGCGGAGGCCTGCCGCGAACGTCATGCCCGCCTTCTTATTCACCGCGCACTGGTTGATGCCTTCCAGCTCGTATTCCACAGGATCTTCGATTGTGATGATGTTCTTTAGCCCATCGTTGGTTTGGTTGATGAGCGAGTAAAGCGTGGTGGATTTTCCGGAGCCGGTCGGGCCAGTGACCAAGCAGATTCCATAGCTCCGGGTGGCCATATCCTCGAGGGCCTTGTAGTTGTGGGGAAGGAATCCGAGCTTGCTGAGGCCGACGTTGATGCCGCCCTTATCCAGAACCCGCATAACGATTTTTTCGCCGTAGACGACGGGCAGCGTCGAGACCCGGAAATCGTACTCGGCACCGTTGATGGTGGCCGAGATGCGGTTATCTTGCGGCGCGCGTTTCTCCGCAATATCCATGTTCGCAATGATCTTGAATCGGCTTGTGAGGGCGCTGCTCACCTTGCGCGGCAGTCTCATGATCTCGACCATGATGCCGTCAATGCGGAAGCGGACAAGAACATCGTTCTTCCGTGGCTCAATGTGGATGTCGCTGGCCTTTTCGCCGACGGCTTGGTTGATGATCAGGTTGGCCAGGCGAATGACGGGAGCTTCGTCATCCTCGTCGTATTCCTCTTCCTTGTGGGCATTGCTGTTCAGATCGACGCTCTTCTCGTCGAAATCCTTCATCACGCCATCGAGTTCATGGGTGACGCTCGTATCTGAGGCGTAGTACTCGCCAAGCGCGGTGTTGACTTCCTCCTCCACCGCGATAAACGGCTGAATCTCCAGCCCGGTGTTCATCCGCAGTTCGTCGATGACGAAGACATCGAGCGGATTCGCCATCGCGACGGCGAGCGTTCCGTCCTGAATGGCAAGGGGGAGAATTTTGAATCGCTTGGCAAACTGCGGGGTCAGGAGTTTCAGGGCTTCCTGGGTGGGACCGCCAGTTTCGAGGTCGGCAAACGGGATATCCCAGACCTTTCCGGTCATCCGGATACGATCCTTCTCGGAGATGATCCCCATTTCGACCATCACCTTCGCAATGGGATCATTTCCCCCCGTCTCCACCTGCTTGTTTACTGCCAGTTGGAGTTGATACGGAGTGATTAGACCCTCATCAACAAACACGTCGCCCGTGAGCATGCCAGGAGAGGTGTTCCACACCAGCAATCTTTGCCGGGACAGTTAATTTACTGGGTTCGAGCCGGCAGCCCTTCTTGGGCTTCGGGGGTGGGGTCAGCCGTCTGGCTTATTTGCTGGCCTTTACGTAGAGCTCTTTCGCCTTTGCATGCTTCTTCTTCCACGCAGCCTCGGCGGCCTCGGAGAGCTCTTCGTATTCCCCCTTTCGAGAATTCTTGAGCAGATACACGCCGCCATCCTTCACCCAAAGGTGGGTGAAAGGGTGGGAAAAAGACGCCGCTCCTTCCGAGAGGGTCCCAGGCTTGTAGCCATCTTCGAGCTTGAAGTTTCCATGCCAGAATCCTGTGACCACAAATCCTGCACCTCTTGGCTTGATGCTTTCCACAAAAACGTCGTACGGGCCTTGCTGAAATTTCCCGGTGAAGGCAATCTGGGCCGCAAATCGCTCCCTTGCTGACTTATCGAGGAACGCCTCGCCGAAGTAGTCGTCGTACTCCTTCGCCCACATCGACGTGAAGGAATCCAGCTCCTTTTTCTTGAATCGCTCGACGAACGTGTCGTAGTACTTGAAGATCTCGGAGACCCCCTTTGCCCCGGTCGGTTTTGGTTCTTGGACAAGCGAGGATGCGCTTCCCACAAAGCAGAGGGCGATGATTCCAGCAATGATTCCCTTAGTCACGCCAGATTTCTACCCTCTGCCCGGAGACATGTCAAGCTCTTTGTTCAGACCATCGGCTCGGCCCAGTACATCTTGTGATCGCCATACATTTTCTGAATGTAAGCGACCTGCCCGAGGTGATACACGATGTTCCAGTGGGGATATTCCAGGTTATCGAGCCCTTTGTAGATTTTGCCGCCGGTATCGAAGGGAAGCGGCATCTCTTGAGCAAGTTTCTCGGCCGGAAAAGCCTCCAAAACGGCATCAAACTCGGCAAAGTGCTCACGGAAAACGCGCTCGCAATCCTCGACGGTCACCCACTGCGATTCCGTCTCTTTCATCTGAGCCTGGATCTCCTCGCTCCACTCGAAGGGCTTGCCGGAGACAATATCAGCCGCCCACTTTGGACACCAGGCGACCTCGCGCATGAGCTCCCGCACCGATCGGGTGCCCTCCATTGGTTGCCAGTCGAGCTTGTCTTCTGGCACGGCGGTGCAGTACATAAAGAATTCTCCGGCGGCGGAGAGGGTGGTGCGGCGGATGATTTCGCGGAAGTCCATAGCGATCATTCTATCAAAAAGATAGACAAAAATCTACTATATTGCAAAAGATTCCCGAAAATTCCTCGTAAAACTTTCGCTACAAAACAATGACCGCCCCCCGAGATGGGGGGCGGTGGCCTTCACTCGATCACTCTTAGGCTGGATGAGCCCCGCACGACTCCGAAAGGAGGATCATGCGGGGTTCCCGGCAGATCAAGTTACTTGGGGTTCGGGCCAACGTTGCCCGGATCGAGATACCAGTACTTCCAGCTACCGGCAGCATCTCCGCGCGGCACGTAGATGTTTTGGTACCACTTGAGGCCACCCTTGCGGATGATCTTCGCGTGGCCATCCATGAAGACCATGGGGGCGCCGGAGGCGAATCGGTAGCGAGCGTGGGCAGCGCACTCCCAGTTGCCTTCGGTGGCCGTGCTGCAATCGGTGTCGAAGCGCGGGTCATACATCGGGTTGCCCGGAGTGTAAACGTCCACGCCATCGCGGGTAATCGTGGAGACATCTCCATCAACCGTGGCGATCTCGCCGATCCACATGAACTGCCAGGGGTGGAACCACGGGTAGCTCCAGCGCGGGTTGGCACCCTTCTCCATCATCATCACCTTGTCGGCCGGGTTTTCCAGCTGAGTCGTGCTGAGTGATGGCTTGGTTTGTCCTGCCGGCCACCACGATTGGTTCGAATCGTAGTTGTCGGCGAAGATCGTGTGGTGGAGTCCGTAGCTGTAGCCACCGGCTTGCTGATCTTGCAAGTTGGTCGCATTGGCGATCGGATTCACCGGGAAGGACGGGGATCGGAAGATGCCCTCGGTACCCCAGGCTTGGGTAAGGCCAGAAACGGGGTTGGTAAACGTCTTGCCGTTCTTCACATACGGGTGGATCGCGGCATACCAGGCGATGTGGAAGTCGCCGCTGCCGTACTCGGACATCACGTTCAGATCGTCATAGTCGGCCGAGTAGATGAATGTACTCGTGCTGATTTGCTTGACGTTGCTGAGCGATTGGGTCTTCTTCGCTGCGACCTTAGCCTGAGCGAATACGGGGAACAGAATCGCCGCGAGAATCGCGATGATCGCGATCACGACGAGGAGCTCGATGAGAGTGAATGCTCGGTTATTTTTCATGATGGAATCCTCTGCGTTGAGGCTTTTGGACGCGTGCTGGGCACGGGGCCGGTGGAGGCTCGCACGTCGAGCGTGCAAGGGAAAACGAGGTCATTGCGGCTCACGGGTCGCCCTTCGACAAGGTCGATCAGTGTAGCGGCGGCCTGAGACGCCATCGCGCGGATGGGCTGGCGCACCGCAGTCAGCGGCGGGTTGGTGGTGGCGCTGTAGGGTGTGGAATCGAACCCGATCACGCTGAGCTGTTGGGGAATCTGAAGTCCAATCTGCCGAGCCTTGGAGATGAACTCGGTCGCGATGTACTCGTTCCAGCAGATCACGCCGGTCTCTCGCGGCAGATTTTTCGCAAAGGCGGGGAATTCTCTCAGATCGTGGTGCCAAATCGTGACTCGATGATCGAGATCTCGGGCAGTACAGCCTTTTCGGAATGCTTCGAGGCGCTCCATGGCATCGGGCACTGCGGTCTCGCCTTCTTCCATCACGAACAGCAGGCTCTTGTGTCCGAGTTCGACGAGGTGCTCAATCGCGAGGTCGATCCCTCCCGCGTTATCGCAGCAAACAAAGACCGTCGAGGCCAGGGCTTCAAGAGGCCGTGCGTGAAGAGCCACGAACGGAACCGGTGATCGACTCAGCGCCTTCACGATGTCGGGCGAAGTCGGCATCTTGCACCAGACGATGCCGTCCAACCGACCATCTCCCACCGTGCTGATGGGATCGTCGTGGTTGATTTCCGGAATGATGGTGAGGCGGTACCCGCGGGAGAAAAGCTGAGCGGCGATTCCATCCAGCATGTGAACATAGAACAGCGGACCTTCCGAGATGGCGCCGAAGTTCTCGAACACCAGCCCGATCGTGTGGTTCTGCTGCATGCGCAGAGATCGGGCCAGGGCGTTCGGGACGTAATTGAGATCCTTGGCGGCTTCGCGGATGCGGTCAGCGGTGAGGGTTGCGATTCGGACATTGTCTCCGCGACCATTGAGCACCTTGCTCACAGCGGCGACAGAGACTCCGGCTCGCGTTGCAACCTCTTTCAGGGTTCCTCGTCGATTTCCGCGTCCTTTCATGGCTAACCTACCGTTCGGATTCGCTGGTTTTGCCTTCAGAGGCTTCTCGGGCGGCGTTTTGGCCTGTCGGGGCTTGTCCGCCGATGCCTGCCTTCATGGCAGCTTTTTGCTCGGGCGTCGCGCCCTGCATGTTCTCGATGTACTGTTGCCGTCGAGAGATGGCTTCTTCTTTCTGCTCGGGGGTGACCTTGCGGCTGACTTCTGAATTGTCGCACCCAGCGAGGCCGAGCGTGAACAAGGCCGCGATGCCGAGGAGAGAGGAGATCATCAGTGATCGTCGCATGATGTAATGTTACATCCTTTTGCGCCGAAATCCAATCATTTTCTTTTCGTCAAGATAAAAATTCTCCC
Organism: Methyloversatilis discipulorum; assembly: GCA_943371575.1. Taxonomy (GTDB): domain Bacteria; phylum Armatimonadota; class Fimbriimonadia; order Fimbriimonadales; family Fimbriimonadaceae; genus UphvI-Ar2. Next base: position 1,208,568 of record CALRVI020000001.1, read on the forward strand.
GACGAACCACTGCTCAGGTTCAAATTCTATGGGAGGATGAACAAAAAAGCCGCCCAAAACTCTCCGAAGAGGCCTTGGACGGCTGATTTGATGTAAAGATGATTTACAAGTTGTCGCCGTTGGTCGCGATCACGTCCTTGTACCAGTGGTAGCTGTCCTTCGGCGTTCGCTTTTGAGTCTGGTAGTCCACGTGGACAAGACCAAATCGCTTTCGGTAACCCTCCGCCCACTCAAAGTTGTCCAGCATCGACCACTGGAAGTAGCCCTCAACCGGCACTCCATCGTCGGCGGCGTTTCGCAGCTGCTCAATGTGCCGATGCAGGAAGTCGATTCGCTGAGGGTCGTGAACCTTGCCGTCCTTGGAAACCCAGTCGATCCCCGCCATTCCGTTCTCCGTTACGATGATCGGCAAGCCGTATCGCTCGTGGAAGAACCGCGCGCCCCAATAGAGACACTCGGGCTTCACCTGCCAGTCCATGTTGGTGAGAGGCTCGCCCGGGAGGCCGGCGACGAACTCCGGTTTGCCATCCTGGCCCGCCTTGACTGTCTTGGCGGAGTACGTGTTGACGCCGAAGAAGTCGAGCGGCTGATTCATTGTTTTGAGGTCAGCATCCGTGAATTTCGGAGCCATCTCGCCGAAGAACTCGAGTCCATCCGCGGGGTATTCACCCTTCAGAATCGGATCCATCCACCAGGCATTGATCCAGGGCGAGTGGGCATTCACCGCGAACATATCGGCGCGCGCCGCTTGGGTATCTTCCTCGGAGAGGGAAGCCGGCATCGTCACCGAACCGACGGGGGCTGCACCGATGACCGCTTTGCTCTTACTCCGGGCTCGAATCACCTGCACGCTGAGTCCGTGGGCGAGCATCGAATGGTGCGCGGCCAACAGAACCTCGTTGAATCGGAGCTTGTCACCAGGGGCATGAACGCCATCCCAAAGACCAAGACCGATGTAGCACTGTGGTTCGTTTTGGGTGAACCAGTGACTCACCCGATCGCTCAGGCGATCCACGACAACTTGGGTGTATTCCGCAAACCACTTCGGGCTATCGGGGCTCATCCAGCCGCCTTTGTGATACAGATCCAACGGGTAATCCCAGTGGAAGAGGGTGACCCACGGGGTGATGTTCGCGGCCAGTAACTCGTCGACCAGTCGATCGTAAAAGGCTAGTCCGCGCTCTTCAATCCGACCGGTTCCTTCGGGCAGGATGCGGGGCCAGCTGAGGCTGAGCCGGTAGGCATGCACGCCCAGATCCTTCATCAGGGCTACATCTTCGGCATACCGGTGATAGTGGTCGCAGGCGACATCGCCGTTATGAGCTTGATACACGAAGCCCTTTTTTCGGCTGGCCATGTCCCACACGCTCTGGCCCTTGCCATCTTCGAAGGCGGCACCTTCAATTTGGTAGCTCGCGGTGGCCACGCCCCACACGAAATCTTTCGAAAACCCCATGCCATTAGTGTGGCCCGAATCTTTCCGAGCCGCCCGACATGGGGTCTTTTGACTTTAGGTTCAATTCAGTCTGATTGAACGACGAATCAGATCAGGGCTTCCAATCGGCGGTGAAGATGTTCGTTTCGCCCCGCACGACGCCGAACCGGTTGCTTGCCCAGGCAAGCTTTTTACCATCGCGCGAGAACATCGGGAAGCCGTCAAAGTCTGGAGTGAAGGTGACTTGCTTGAGCCCGGTGCCGTCGATGTTCACGACAAAGAGATCAAACTCACGGCCCTTGGGGTCGTGGTGGTTGCTGCTGAAGATGATCTGCTTGCCGTTGGGATGGAGAAACGGGGCGAAGCTTGCTCCGTTCAGGTTCGTGACCTGACGATTGTTCTTCCCGTCCGCATCCATGATATAGAGATCCATTCGGCTCGGTCGAACCAGGTTTTCCTTCAGAAGATCAAGGTACTCCTGCTGCTCTTTCTGGTTCGCGAATGGGGCAGATCGTCGGTACACAATCTTCTTGCCGTCCCAGCTCACAAAGGGGCCACCGTCGTATCCCACGGTGTCGGTGAGCTTCCGAATGTTGCCGCCATCAAGATCGGAACGATAGATCTCCACGTCCCCTTCCCACGCACCAGTGAAGGTCATGTAGGAGCCGTCCGGGGCGATCGTGGTTTCGGCGACATAGTTGCCCTTGTCGATCACCTTGGTGAGATTGCGTCCTTTGATGTCAGTGCGGTAGAGGCTGAAGTCGGGATTCACCATCCACACGTAGCCCTTGCTCATATCCAGCGGCTTCTGCGCTCCCATATTCTTTTCATGGGTGCTGCTGAAATAGATGTACTTCCCGTCGGGCGACACATAACTGCAAGTCGTCCGGCCCATGCCTGTACTGATCCTGCGACGATTGGTGCCGTCGGCATTCATCAAATAGATCTGCTCGTCGGCATATTGCGGCTGCCGAGTTTGGAACACTAGCTGCGAGCCATCCAGGTTCCAATAGGCTTCCGCGTTCTGTCCGCCAAACGTGAGCTGCTTGATGTTGGAGAGATTCTTCTCCGTCGGATTCCCGACTCGTGCCTGGTTCGCGGGCCATTCGGAGAGAGGCTTGCTCTCGGCAGGAGGAGCCTGCAGGAGGGCGGCATGGCACAGACATCCCATCACATGATGAGGGGAGACGACGGCTGTCGCAAGCAAGGCAGCATAGAGCATATGAAGCAATTATAGAATGGCCTCAGCCAGCCGGACTTTGCCCGACTTGCCAAGGCCTTGCTCCGGATGAGGATTTCCCGGCTCTAGCATCTCCACTGATTCCCGCACTTGAGGCAGCAACCGTAGAGATACCATACGTCCTTCGCATAGTTGTTCTGCATCGAGCCGCCGACGCAGAGAAGGACGATGCCGACGAGAAGGAGCGGGAAGCCGATGCCAAAGATGAGCGTGATGAACCCGAGCACAAGAATAAGCGCACCGGCGATGGCAACAAGAGTTCCTACAGTTGCCTGAGCATAGTTCCTTTCGGTTGTTGGAACACGTTGGTGCGAGATGTGTGAGCTGCCGCAACAAGCACATCGAGGAACGTCGTCAAAGGACGGCACCTGGCTTGCGATAGATTGAATGGGCGGGACTGACGGGGTGATGGGTGGCTTTTCTTGCGTATGCATGTCTGGAAGAGAGAGGCCCGTTTCCGCAATCCGAGCGGAGTTGCGAAAAGTTTTCAACGATTCTCGCTTTCCGCACTGTCGGGTCCATTCTGTTCGGTCGGCTAAACTGGATAGACCGACCATGAGCGCGACCGCCACTTCTCTCGACCAACTCATTGTGAACTCGCTTCGGTTCCTCTCCGTGGATGCAGTAGAAGCGGCGAATAGCGGTCACCCCGGGTTGCCTCTGGGCGCGGCGCCGATGGTGGCAACGCTCTACGGCAAAGTGATGAAGTTTCATCCCGGCTGCCCGGATTGGTTCAATCGGGATCGCTTCGTGCTGTCCGCCGGCCACGGATCGGCTCTGCTTTACAGTGCTCTGCACGTGTTCGGTTACGATCTCCCCCTCGCGGAACTGAAGCGATTCCGCCAGCTGGGGAGCAAAACTCCTGGTCACCCTGAGGTCGGTCTCACTGCGGGTGTCGAATGCACGACAGGGCCGCTCGGGCAGGGAATTGGCAACGCCGTCGGGTTCGCCCTCGCCGAGAAGTGGCTGGCGAATCGCTACAATCAAGGCGCGCACAAGGTCATCGATCACTTCACCTACGCTGTGGTCAGCGATGGTGACCTCATGGAAGGGATTGCCCAAGAAGCGGCGAGCCTTGCTGGTCACTTGGGACTGGGCAAGCTGATCGCCCTTTACGATTCCAACGACATCAGTCTCGACGGCCCGTGCGAGAAGGCATACACCGAAGACGTGGCCGGCAAGTTCACCGCGATGGGCTGGAGTGTCACGACGGTCTCCGATGGAAACGACACGGCCGCGATCGAATCAGCCGTCCGATCCGCTCAAGAAGTGACGGATAAACCTTCACTCATCATCGTTCGAACCGTCATCGGATTCGGGAGTCCGCTGGCCGGAACCTCCAAGTCGCACGGCGCGCCCCTGGGGGCGGAGAACGTGGCCAAAACTCGAGCAGAACTCGGCTGGAACCACGGCCCGTTCGAGCTGCCCACCGAAGTTTCCGGCGTTGCTGCCGAGGCCACCAAGACCGGCGAGGCATTGGTCGCGTCATGGGAAGAATCCCTGAGCCCTTACCGAGCCGAGCATCCGCAGCTCGCCGCCGAACTCGATCTCATCGTCACGGGCAAGCTCCCGAGCGACGCCTTTGCCGATCTGGACAACTTGAGCTTCGAAGGCGGCAAGGTCGCGACCCGAGATGCCGGGAAATCAGCCCTTGGTGCGTTGGCAAACAAGATTCCCTGGATCGTCGGCGGCACGGCTGATCTTGCCAGCTCGACCAAGGCGGTGGTCCCAGGGGGCGATTTCTCTGAAGAGAACCCGACGGGCAGGAACGTCTGGTTTGGCGTCCGAGAGCATGCCATGGGCGCGATTGTCAACGGCATGTCCCTCCACGGTTTGAGAGGGTTTTCGAGCACATTCTTGGTCTTTAGCGACTACATGCGGGGATCGATCCGCTTGGCTTCGCTTTCCCATATCCCCCATCTCTTCGTGTTTTCCCACGACTCCGTTTTCGTTGGCGAAGATGGCCCGACCCACCAGCCGATCGAGCACGTGAGCTCTCTGCGGTTGATCCCGGGTCTGCGCGTTTATCGCCCCGCCGATGCCTTGGAAACCGCCGCCTGCTACCGCGAGGCGGTTCAAAGCGGGAAGGCAAGTGCCATGATCCTGACCCGACAAAACGTACCGGTTATGGCGGACTTTCGTGCACAAATCCAGCAAGGCGTCGCCAAGGGAGGATACATTTTGCGCGAGGCCGACGGGGCATCCGTCGCCCTCCTTGCCACGGGAAGCGAGGTCAGCTTTGCCCTCTCCGTCGCAGATGCGCTGGCCGGTGCCGGAATCGCCGCGCGAGTCGTTTCGATTCCGTGCCTTGAAGTGTTTGCCGAGCAAACCCCTGAGTACCGCGCGAGCGTGATTCCTGCCGGCGTGAAGCGCGTGAGCCTCGAAGCTGGCCGAACCGGACTCTGGGGTGGTTGGAGTGACCTGCAGATCGGAATCGACCGATTCGGCGAATCGGCCCCGGGAGATCAGGTTTACGCCGAAATGGGCTTCACGGTGGAGAAAGTCGTGGCCCAGATCAAGGATCTTCTCGGCTGATGCCCCGGTTGGCGGGCATTGATGTTGGAGGTTCCAAGAAAGGGTTCCACGTCGCCCTCCTGAATCCCTCGACGGGATTCGAGTGGGTGCGAGGAATCAATCGTGCTGAAGATGTCCTGGCAGAACTTGCACAGATCCAGGATCTCCAGGTGGTCGCCATCGACTGCCCACCGAAGGCACAGATTATCGGCCCCGAGACGCGGCTGAGCGAAAGAGACCTCCACCGCGCCGGATTCCACATCCAGTGGACACGCCGCGCCCCGATGCCACCCCAAGAGTGGATGGAAAACGGGGAAAACCTGTGGAAAACTCTGCGCGAAGGATTGGCTCAGGTTCAAATTGTGGAGACGTTTCCCACAGCCGTGTCGGGCCAACTTGCAGAGTGCCCTTACTCGATCCCTCTAAGTTTGCTTGAAGGAGGTCCGCCAGAGCGAGCCATTTACAAAGATCTGATCGACGCGTGCCTCTGCGCTTGTGTCGCGGAGAAGGTCGCTCTGGGAACCGCCAAAAGCGCGGGAGGTGCGAGGGAATCGGACGAGCGCGACGAACTTGGGCCGATCTACTTCTGAGCCGCGAGGGTCGCAGACTTCTCAGCACAGTCGGAGCAATGGTGCTCTTCGGTTCCCACGACAGTACTCGCGTGAGCATGAGTGTGTTCGGGAATCCAACCGAGCCGAGGAGCCGCTATCACGAGAACCGTCATCGCGGCGATGCCCCACATGGCGAGCCGCTGACGCTTCTTTGACGCCGCGTGAACCTCGCACACCGGGCCGCTTGGTTTGCGATAGGCCAGGAAGAACCCGACCGCTAGGTTGACGAGGGCAAACCCGAGGAACCAATTCTTGTAGGGTTCCAGTGCATGCAACCAGGTCGCCGAGCCAGCCCCGCCGATCCCCAGTCCGCTCAGAGCGAGCAGAATCGTCGGCGCGCAGCACGGAACATGGGCGAGGAGAGCACCTCCGACCGCACCGATGGATGTCCATGCCGCTTTCATAATGCAAGTATATTGCATTTAGGAGGGCCGCCGTAGGCCGTTTCACGGGGCACTATCGCCGCGCGGTGGCGCGATTCAGGGCCTCGGCGATCGCCTGCTTCTGCTCATGCGCCGTCCAGTCGATGCTGACCGGGGTGATGCTGACAAATCCATTGGTGCAGGCCCAAACATCAGTGTCGGGCATGTCGGATCGCATCACGACGACGCCCCCTTGCCAGTAGTAGGTGCGTCCCCACGGATCCTGACGAGCCTCCACGCGATCCTCATAGACGCGCTGGCCCATGCCAACGACCTTATGCCCCTGCAATTCCGGATAGGCAATCGCGGGGATGTTCACGTTTAAAAAAGTCCGCTCCGCGAGAGGCGCCTCAATCAGCCCTTGCAGATTCTCGCGAATCCATTGCTCACCGGTCTCGAAGTGATACGGCGCGCCATCGGCGAAGTACGCCATCGAAAAACTGATCCCACGAATCCCGTTGATGCATGCCTCGATCGCCCCCGCGACGGTGCCGGAATAGGTGACATCGTAGCCCAGATTCGGCCCGTTGTTGATCCCGCTCAGCACGAGATCGCAGTCGTCGGGAAAGCCAATCGTGAGGCCGACATTCACACAATCGACGGGAACTCCGTTGACGGCGTACGCCTCGATCCCGTCGATTTCGTGCTCCGTCACACGCAGGGGATCGCGCATCGTCATCGAGTGCCCACATGCGCTGCGCTCGCGATCCGGAGCAAAGATTTTGACCTCACCAAACTCCCGCGCGACTCGGGCGAGCACGCGAATCCCTTCGGCGTAAACGCCATCGTCGTTGGTGATCAGGATCTTCATCGGAGCCTTGATCCTACCTGCCCGCTCCCTTGGCTTTCGCCGCCGAGCTCTTGCCGCCCGTTGCATCTGGCTCCATCAGGGCGAGCCGCAGAACCTGCTTCGCCCCATCGACAAAATGAACCTCAAGCTGGGCCCGGATGTCCTCCGGAACTTCCTCCAGATAGTCCTTCTTGTTGTCGCTCGGAAGCAGGATGATCCGAACCCCTGCTCGGTAGGCAGCCAGAACCTTCTCCTTCACTCCACCGATCGGCAGAACGTGGCCCGTGAGAGTCATCTCACCTGTCATCGCAAGCCGTTCCTTCACCAGTCGCCCGGTGAACAGCGAGACTAAAGCCGTGAGCATCGTGATCCCCGCGCTCGGGCCATCTTTGGGAACCGCACCAGCTGGAACATGGACGTGGATCGCGGACTCTTCGAATTCCTTCGCGTCGATCTTGAGTTCCTTCGCATGGGCGCGAATATAGCTGAGCGCGGCGGTGACCGATTCCTTCATCACGTCGCCGAGTTGCCCTGTCACCGTGAGACCCTTGCCCGGATACTTACTCGATTCGATGAAGAGGATGTCTCCGCCCACCGGCGTCCACGCCAGACCCACCGATATACCCGGCTCCATCTTTCGTTCGGCGACGAGATCGCTGGTAAATCGGGGCGCACCAAGGGATTCCTGCACGAACTTCTTTGTCACCGTGAGCTTGGCGGTGCGGCCTTCGGCGAACTGAAGCGTGGCCTTACGCACGACCGACCCAATCTCGCGCTCCAAATTCCGAACCCCCGCCTCGCGAGTGTAGTGGCGGATCAGGGAAACAAGAGAGTCGTCCTTGAATTCCAGCTTGGCGGCCTTCAAGCCATGCTCGGTGATCTGTCGCGGAACCAGGTGCTGCTTGGCAATCGCGAGCTTTTCTTCCTCCGTGTAGCCGCCCAGTTCGATGATCTCCATCCGGTCGCGGAGGGCCGGCGGAATGGTGTCGAGCCGGTTGGCAGTGGTGATGAAAAAGACGTTGCTGAGGTCAAACGGCACGTCCAGGTAGTGATCCCGGAAAGCGTTGTTCTGCTGAGGATCAAGCACTTCCAGCATCGCCGATGCCGGATCGCCCCGGAAATCATTGCCCAGCTTGTCGATTTCGTCCAGAACAAACACCGGATTGTTCGTCTCGCATCGCTGAAGACTGCGGATGATTTGCCCCGGGAGAGAACCAATATACGTCCGACGGTGACCTCGGATCTCCGCCTCATCGCGCACGCCACCGAGACTCAGGCGCACAAACTTCCGCCCCATCGCATCGGCAATCGACTGGCCAAGCGAGGTCTTGCCCACCCCCGGAGGGCCATAGAAGCAAAGAATCGGCTGACGAACCGGGCCATCAGTTTTCACCTTGCGGACGGCGAGAAACTCGATGATCCGATCCTTGATCTTGTCGAGCCCCGAGTGCTGAGAGTCGAGCACCGACCGTGCGTGGCTTAGATCCAAATTGTCCTCGGTAGACACCGACCAGGGGAGTGCGGCCATGGTCTCGACATAGGTTCGGCTGACCGTGTACTCAGGCGAACCCGGACTGATCCGCCCAAGACGCTCGACCTCTCGGTACGCCGCCTTGTAGGCTTCGTCGGGCAGACTAGCGTTGTCGAGCTTCTCGATCAGCTCGTCCATTTCGAGCGTGGCGTCATCGACCTCGCCGAGCTCACGCTGAATCGTCTTGAGCTGCTCGCGAAGGTAGAACTCGCGCTGATTCCGGCTGAGTTCCGCCGTGACCTCGCTGTGAACCTTGTTGGTGAGCTCCAGAACCCGCACTTCGCGCCCGAGCAGATCGAGCAGCCCTCGCAAGCGCTCCTTCACCGAGAGCGTCTCGAGAATCTTCTGCTTGTCTGCGGCGGAGAACAGAAGGTGCGCGGTGATCAGATCCGCCATCACATTCGGCTCTGTGATCGACTGCGTGAGCGTGGCCAAATCATCGGGGAGTTGCGGGGTCAGACGAACGGCTTGCTCAAACAAAGCGGCCACGGATCGGCGGAGGGCCTCGACTTCTTCGGCTTCCTGCTCACTCACCGCCGGTTCCGGCAGGACCTGAATCTTCGCGCGCAGGTACGGCTTCGACTGGAGCGGCTCGGTGATCGCGATCCGGTGAGTGCCCTGGACGATGAGACGCACCACATCGGTGCCCTTCATCAAGGTGCGGATCACGACCGCGCATCCGACCGCATAGACGCCATCGAAATCCGGATCGTCCGTTTGGGCGTCGCGCTGGGCAACGACTCCGATCACCCGCTGAGATCCAACGACGGAATCATCAATCAACTTGATCGAGTTCGGTCGACTCACCGTGAGCGGCGCGATGAGCATGGGGAAGATGACGCTGTCACGAAGCGGCAACAGATTCAGCTCATCGGGAATCTGAGGATTCTCCTCGGGGTTGGTGTCATCCGTGGCGATGGCATGGAGGAACTCGTCAACCAGATCGGGCTCTTCTTGAATCGAAATCTCGTGATCGGACATAAAACAGAAAGGATTCGGCGTCATGGCGGCTCTCAAGGCTCGCGCCGGGTGATTGATTCTACGATCACGACGGTGGTGCTGCGTGACCGTTTCGGGACGTAGATGCTCAGAACGCCGCATTTGGCGTGGGCGCGGATAGATTTGTAGTCATATTCGCCCTCCGGCAGCCCGATTTCGCGCTGGAAAGGGCCTTCCTCGATTTCGAGCAGGTGCGGTCGATAGGTTTGATCCCGTTGGGCCAGGTCATCGGTGCGCTCGCCCCGCAACACGATCGCTCCCCGGGCTTCGAGGGCATGGATCGCCACGGATTGCGGATCGACTCCCGCAAGCTCGGCCCGGATCAGAACCTCTGCCTCGGATTCGAGCAGATCAATCCGGGGCATCCAGCCGCGCTGCCGGGCGATCTGAGGCACTCCGACTTCCATCGAGGGCACGATGGGGGAGATTGTGAGGAACCACTCCTCGCCGTGTCGCTTGGGCATGACTCTATTCTACTGGCGGACTTGGGAGTGCGGCGGGGGCATCGGGTGTTCTTCCAGTAAACTGCCGGGGCTTCGCATGGTGTTTGTCAACGAGTTATCGCCGTTCCTCTTCCGAACCGAGTTGTTCGGCCAGGAAGTCGGCATTCGCTGGTACGGTCTGGCGTACGTCATCGGATTTGTGATGGGCTACCTGGCGATGCGCAACGGCATCCGGCGCGGCAAGCTCACCGGGATGGAGGAGAAGGATCTCGACTTCTTGATCACCCTCATCATCGGCGGTGTCGTTCTGGGCGGGCGACTCGGCTACTGCCTCCAACACCTCGATACCTGGATGAAGGATCCGATGTTCTTCTTCCGGTTCAATCAGGGGGGGATGGCTTTCTTTGGCGGGCTTGCCGGAGTGATCCTCGCCCTCGTGATTTTCTCGCGGAAAAGACCGGTGAAGTTTGCCGATTTGGGCGATGTGGCGACGCTTCCAGCGGCTCTCGGGCTGGGGATTGGTAGGATTGCGAACTTTATCAACGGCGAGCTGTGGGGTGTCCCGACCAACGCGAGCTGGGGCGTGATCTACCCGCAGTCCGGAGATCGCCAGCTCCGCCATCCAAGTGAGCTGTACGAGATGCTCTCCCACTTCGCCCTGGCGGGCGTCTTGGTGTGGGCCGGACGCACCCGCTGGGGTCAGAATCGGGGCGCGCTTGCCGCGGTTTTTGTACTTGTGTACGGCTTGCTACGGGTCATCACCGAGCACTTCAGACATGCCACGACTTACGTGGGACCTCTCACCAACGGACAGGTCGCCAGCCTGGTGATTGCCGTCATCGGTGGAATCGGTCTCACCCTTGTGCTACGGCGCGCGCCCAAGTCCTCCGAAGCCTGAGAAAATTTTCAGACATTCACGGCAGGATTTGCGGAAAAAGCAACACAAATATTATTCATCATCAATTTTTTGTGCAGAAGCGGAAACTCTGCGGATACAATAGGCGTTGAAAAGAGGGACTAAAGTCCCCAACGACGGGTGAGCGAGTCACCCGAGCAGCATGACCGAAGATCGACGACTCCTAGACGCAGTTCACCTTGCGGCGCAAAAACTGGCTTCGACGGCAGAAACCAACGTGGTTCTGCGCGAGGTTCTGTCGATCTGTGTGGAGACGGTCGGCGCGGTCGGTGGTTCAATTTATCTTCACGAACCCGGCTCCAAAACGCTCAAGTTCCTTCACGTTCTTCCCGAAGAGATCGAGCGCAAGCTCGAACGACTCGATATCCCGGATGACTACGGCGTTGCCGGCGAGGTCTTCCAAACCGGTCGATCCCTGATCAGCGAATTTGGTGATTCCGGCGACCCTCAGCGACGTGCCATTGTTCGCCGAACGGGTCTGACCGTGCAGTCGATGCTTACCACGCCTTTGCAGATAGAAGGCATGCGCCCGATTGGCATCGTGCAGCTGGTCAACAAGAAGGATGGCCCGTTCGATTCCACCGACATCTCGGTGCTGGAATCGATCAGTGACGTGGCCACGCTCGCGATTCTCAACAGCCGGTTGCTGGAGCGCAGCACCCGAGTGGCCGCCCTCGAAGGTATGGGCCGCGCCGCTCACGACCTTGCCAACAAGGCGGGGGTTTTGGTCACCTTCCTCCCCGACTTTGAGCGCAGTCTGGCTGGCTTGCGGCAATCTCTCGACAAAGGACAGGTGGATGGCGAAGCACGCTTCTATCTGGAGATGCTGGAAGGCACCTACCAAGACGTTTTTGCCCCCTACTCGGAGCGGGTGTATCGTTACGCCAAGCTCGTCAACGACCTCGCGGCCGGCAAGCCGCTGGTGCCGATCAAGCGCGTGCGCGACTTTGCCAGCACGGTTCTCGAGGCCTCGCAATATCTCGAGCCGATGGCGAAGCAGCACTACGTGCGCATCGACTACGATCTCCAACGCGACGCCCCCGAGTTCGCCTTCGACGACCTCTACATCATCCGCATTGTCGAGAATCTGGTGGGCAACGCGATCAAAGCGGTTCGGGAAACCATCCCCGCCGAGTGGGTCATCGAGAATCGCGGGAAGGACGATGTTTTTTACGGAAAAGTGCTCGTGCGCTATCGCCACGCGGCTGGCCACCACGTGCTTCAGGTGACCGATGATGGCCCGGGCATGTCTCCGGCGACCGTTCGTCAGCTTCTGAGCGGAACGGCGAAGTCAAGCTGGGAACAGGCCAGCGGCAGCGGACTTGGTTCGAAGGTCGTGGTGGAACTCGCAGCGGCTCATGGCGCCAAGCTCGCGATCCGCAGTCGGCTCGGTGACGGCTCGACGTTTGAGATCGACTTCTGCGACGAGTGCGACCCGGAGTATGTCGTAAGCGGCTCGGCCTACCAGACCAGCTCGTAATCTTCCGACCAGCGAAACCGTCTCCTTGCGCGTCCTGTAACTAAATTTATGGACGTCACGCAAACACTTTGGCGAGATAATCCTCTGGCGCTCGGCGGCGGCCTCACTCTAACCTACCTGATCTGGTCGTTCTGCCTCTTCGTCATTGCCAATCGAGAAAAGGAGGAATATGCCTGGATCAGCTTCGTTCCGATTCTCAATCTTTTCATGTTCTGCAAGCTGGGCAAGTTCAACCCGCTCTGGTGGCTTCTTTGCTTCACGTGCGTCGGGATACCGCTCGTTCTTGCTTGGGCATGGGCGCGGGTTGCCAAGGAAACCGGATCGAGCCCTATCCTTGGCTGGCTCACCCTTGTGCCGTGCCTTGGTTGGATGATGCCGATTCTGATTACGGCCACAGGAGACAAGAAGGGCTAGTCGGACTAGCCTCATCCTGGCAACCCTCAGAGGTATCCTCAAATCATGGCTATTGAACCGGTGGTGGGTGACAAGTATCTGTACACCTGGGCAGATTTGGGCAAGCCGCGCGTGAATGGCGTGGTCGAGCTCCCGGGCTTAGGCGAACTGATCCTGGATGACGCGGACATCCACTATGCCATCAAGAATCCGGAAGTGGCCGCCTTCTTCATCCGAAAGGCTCCCGTGCTGGGCCCGAAGATGTATGTGGTGGTCAGCCGCATGCAACCGGCCTGACCGGATTACCGGATTTCCGGCAAAAAGAAAGCCCTGGCTGAGTTCTTGCTCGCTAGGGCTACCGTTCTCTTGGGGCCGGGTCGTCGAGAAAGTTTTTGAGGTCCTCTCCTGATCAATCGATACTGGAGTTCTCGCCGCCCGGCATTTCTTGGTTACAAATGAATAGTACATCCTGTTGATGTGCCAAACCAAGGGCCAACCCCGATTCCTAGTAAGTCTCTAGGCACGAACTCGTACTTTTCCGGGCGAAACTGGCCCAATTCTTGCTGAGGTCAGTCCAGACGGCGCACACTGACCGGCTTTCCTGGCTCCAGAACATGAGATCCGCCGTACTCCAGAACCCCTTTCACGGGTGAAACCACGCGCACCTCATCCTCCCCAAACTCCACCGAGACCATTCCAGCTGGGTGATGAACCTCCGCACGATACGAAGGAAGCCCTCCGCTCTGCGGCCGAATCTTCACCCGACTCCAGCCGATCCCGTCGCTGGAGATTCCCGCAAGGCTCTGGAAGAGCCCGACCAGAGGATGCGCGCTCCATCCGTGGCAATCGGATCGAGTCTCGCCCATTTTCTCGGGGAAGGTGGTGAATCCCTGAGCCAGCGCCTCGCGCCAGGGGTCGAGGAGAGCAGGGTAGGGCTGGGTCAGAGCCTGCGCCGCGAGCCGATAGTAGCTGAAGTACAAGGTGGTCTTGGCCGCGCGGCTCGTCTCAAGCGCTTCGGCGGGCCAAGCGGGGGGATTCTCGCCCAGCTCGTGCAGCGCCAAGCGGATGAGAGCCTCTGCGTGCTCCGTCGGAATAAACGCCGGATCGGAAACCGCCCGGTAGAGCCCATCCGGCCCAATCCCAAAACGACTCCGGATCTCTGCCCGCAATCCGTGGCGCTCATCGGAGGAGAGGCACGGGTTGAGCGACCGCACGTAAACCTCCGTGGCCTGGTGCATGGTGGCGAGAAGTCCGCCGGGAGGCTGGCCCCAGTGCCACTCGTCGATCCAATCACCGAATGCCCAACCGGGACGACCTTCTTCCTGCCGACGCATGACGTTGGTCGGCATCCGCATCGCGGCCTCGTACTCCCGCGATCCTGGCCCAAAAGGACTCTCCGGGTCGTACCGCAGGTTGTCGAAAACCATCGCCATCCACCAGTAACAAAATGGCGTGATGATCTGCATTTCACGGCACGGAGTACGCGCCAGGGTGATCCCTTCCGGGGTCATGGACCAGAAGAACTGCCGAATCGCGTTGCGCTGGAACGCTCGATCCCGCGAAAGAAAGGAGCCGATCAATGCTTGGAGCCTGGTGTCTCCTGCGTACTGCAGCTCCTCGTAGTAGGGGCAATCGAAGTTGTCGCCCGCGCAGATCGTCCATGTGCGGTGCGCGACTTCCCAAATCTTGTCGGTCTCCTTGCTGGGCGAACTGAACGATGATCCGGCCGGATGAGGGTAGTGCGTCTCGATCACTTCCAGGCCGCAGATCTCGACCTTTTCTTGGCTCGCGAGCCGGAGATAGCGAAACGCGCGCGGCTCCAGCGGCTCAAAGCGGTGATGACCCGGGGTCATCTGGAACCAGTCTTCGATTCCCACAAAGGTCTTTCCAGCGGTCTCGTTTCTGTTCCCTTTGTCCCAGCCATCGTGGAAAAGCGACTCGGCGTAGCCAATGTGGAGCCACGCCTCTTCCGCCTCGGTCGTCACGTTGAGAATCGGATATCCGTAGCGATAAACGCCGGCATCCAGCAAAACCGAACTGTCGTCCAGCTGGATCACACTCCACTCGCTGCGAATTTCATCCGGATTCACAAGAAGGCACGGCGCTCCGGGGACTCGGATCGGTTCCTGTATTGGGCGGTCGATGAGCCACCAACCGGATTCTTGCTCGCCGCCGAGGGCATCCCGCTTGGCGATGGAAATCCGCACCGGCTCAAACCAGCTCAACTCGCGCCCGAGTCGATCTGGATCTGCGAGATCGCCAAACGCGCTCTCGTCACTTCCCACCGTGATCGTGGCCGACGCGACCCGGTAGGTCGGCCGCCAGTTGATCGTGTCTTCGCTGGGCGCGATTCCCACGAGCATCGCGACCTCCCACTCGCTCGGTGTTCCGAGGACGGGATGCTCGACCAAGAGCCCGGTTCGATGGCTGACTTGGGCCAAGCCGGCGAGATTCCCGTGGTTCCAGACCACAGCGTGGAGAATGTTCTGTCCTTCTTTCAGGGCTGACGAGAGATCAACCCGGCCGATGGGCCAGTGCATCACATCGCCCCGACCAGGCCCGGTGCTGATGAGTCGGCCGTTGAGATAGAGCCGGTACCGAGGGTCAGCTGTGATCCCGATCGAGGTCTGATCCCCCAGATCGGCCCGCGCGAAAGTCCGCCGGAACACGTACGTCCCGACATCCCCGAAGTCATGCGGCGGGCCGATCCAAACGTGGGGCATTCTTGATCCTACAGAGTATCGACCTGGCTGATCGAGTAGATCTTGATCTCGGTGCTTTCCAGCATCGGCTTGGTGAGCTCCATAAAGTTGAGGAAGTGCGGCTCCTGGAAGTGCGCCTGCAGTCCTTCACCCGATTCCCACTCTTCGACAAAGACCAGATGAGTTTCGTCGCCCGGACGTGTGAAAAAGTCGTAGGTGATGCACGCGGTTTCCGCGCGACTCGGGGCGATCATGTCGTTGGCAGCGGCAATGAAATCATTCAAGAATTCCGGCTTGATCCGGGCGTTGGCAACAAGGACAACCATGCCCGCAGTTTAATGCGCATGCTCATCAGTTGTCGCGGGGGAAGGGGTCGAGATTTCACCTTTCAACCGATCGATTTCCGTTGTTTCATCCGGCTTGACTCCCAGCATGTAGGCCGCGCGCGAAACCATCTGCCCTCCCACCGGCGCGGTGATGAAGAGGAACAGCACGACAGCAAACGCCCGGCTGGAGGGCACCGCATCGGAAAACGAGATCGCGACCCCGAGCATGATGAGCAGAATCCCGAGCGTTTGGCCCTTCGCCGTGCTCTGCATCCGGCAGTAGAGGTCGGGCATCTTGAGCAAGCCAATCGCTCCAAGCAGACAGAAAATACTCCCGAGCAGCATCAAGACCGCGCCCAGCGTGTAGTGCCAGTGCGTCATTCGTCCAGTGCCCTCCTTTCTTGATAGCGGGCAAAGGCAACGGTGCTCAAGAAAACGACAATCGCCAGCACCACCGCGACATCAAGCAGCGCGGGGGTGTTGGTTCGCACCGCCCAAATGCCGATGGTTCCCGCGATGAGAATGCCACCCAGATCAAGGGCGATCACGCGGTCGGCGATGCTTGGCCCTCGCATGATTCGGATGAGCATGAGAACCAGGCTGAAGGCAAGGAAAACCAAGCTGAGAGTGGTGACGTTCTGGACAAATGGCGTCATCGAAGCACCCCCAGCACCCGAGCTTCGAACCCGTTTTTGATCGCGGCCACCGCCTTGGCTTCGTCATCTACGTGCAAAGTGTGGATGTAAATTGTCGATCGATCCTCGCTGATGTGCATGCTCAGCGTCCCTGGGGTGAGCGTGATGAGGGTTGCCGTCAGGACGATTTCCAAATCGGTTTTGGCATCCAGCGGCACGGCGAGAATCGCCGGCTTGAGCTTCGACTTCGGCTTCAGCAGACTCGCCGCCAGGATCAAGTTGGCGACGACAAGCTCCCAGAAAAAGTAGAGCGCCAGCCCAAGCGCTTTCAAGATTTGGAGGGGCTTGAGAACGAACTTCTCCTGCTTCTCAATGACACCGCGCTGCCTCAACAGGGCAAGAATTCCGTAGCCGAGGGCGAATCCGATCGCCAGATTCGCGACGTCCCAGGTGCCGTTGAGCCAGCACCACATTATCATGAGCAGGATGCTCCAGAAGATCACGACGAACCCTCCTGGGAGCTTTGGGATTGGCTTGCCAGTTGAGTCACCGGGCCAAGCGCGAGGCTCAGTCCCACCATCGAGGCGCACAAGAGAGTGGTCGCCACCAGTCTCAACCGATCCGGGTGGAGGGCGGGGGATTTCTCGGTTGAGGGTTGCCAGGCGTACACCATCCAAAGCTTCGCGAGACAGAAGATGGTGAAGAGGCTACTGAGCAACATCCCAACGACAAGGGCTGGCTGATTCAGGCGGAACGCCTCGACGATCAGGCCAACCTTCGGCGCGAACCCGCTGAACGGGGGAATCCCCGCGAGGGCAAGGAATCCTAAGCCGAGCAGCCAGGCAATCAGCGGGTGTGATTTTGCCAAGCCACCTGCGCCGGTCAGCGACTCTGATCCGGTGGTCGAGGTAATGAGACCAGCCACCAAATAGAGCCCACAGATCACGATCATGTGGTGAGCCATGTAGAGATTCACCATCGCCAAGGCGGTCGGAGAACCGAGCGCGAGACCTCCGGTGAGAAAGCCGATATGGCTCACGAGGAGGTAGCCCAGCGACCTCCGCAAGGTGGTCTGCCGCATCGCCGCGACCCCCGCCACGACCAGTCCCCCGATGCTGAGCCAAAGCAGCACAGTCGTCACCACCACGTTCGGCTCGGGCCAGACCTTCGTGAAAAACCGAATGAGGGCGAAAACACCAACTTTCGTGAGCAAACCTGCAAAGATAGCGCTCACGGCAAAGGGAGGTGTGTGGTAACTGGTCGGCAACCAGGCGAAGAAGGGGAAAAGGGCAGCCTTGAGTCCAAAAGCTGTTAAAAAGAGTGCGGCAATGCCCGTCATCAGGCCCGGCTCCACGAGCCCGGTTCGCGTCCCCAGATGATCCATGTTGAGGGTGCCCGTCGCCCCATAGATCAGCCCGAGCCCTGTGAGGAAGAGCATGCTCGAAAACAGATTCGGCACCACGTAGTTGATGCCGCCGCGAATCTGCTGCTTCTCGCCACCGAGTGACAGGAGCACAAAGCTCGAGAGCAAGATGCACTCGAACCACACGAACAAATTAAACAAGTCGTTTGTGGTGAACGCCCCGCTGAGCCCGGCGAGAAGGACAAAGACCAAGGGATGAAACCCAAAACGACGACGTGGCTCATCGAGGTCGTTGGTGGTATAGAGGTTGATGACCAGCCCGACCAGTGCGGTCACCAGGGCCATCGACGCCCCCAGAAAGTCGGCCCGAAACTCGATCCCAAACGGTGCGGGCCAACTTCCGACCGCAAACGAGATCGGCCCCGTGGCCGCCACCGCGTTGAAGAGAAACCCCGCCGCGCCAAGGTGGGCGAGACTCCCGAGAACCGCGATCACACGTCGAACTTCCGGGTGCGTCCACAGAGCCATGAGGATCGCGGCGGTGGTCAGTGGAACGATCAAGACCGAAAGGACAATCACGCGCTCTCCTCCTCTTCCGGTTCGATCAAGGCGCACGCGTCATCGGTACCAAAGTAGTCGTAAGCCCGCTTGATCAGCACCATAACGAAGGCCAGGGTTCCGAAGCTGATCACAATTGCGGTCAGGATCAGCGCTTGCCCCAATGGATCGGGGAACGGGGTCTGGAGCACCTTTTGTCCGGTCGGGATGATCGGCGTATCTCCACTGACGAGCCGCGACGCGGTGAAAACGAGGAGATTCGTCGCATTTCCGACTAAAACAAGCCCGAAAATGAGCTTAATCAAGCTCTGCCGGAGCATCAAGAAGAGCCCGACCGCGAAGAGGAAACCGATCATCAGGGGGATAACAAGATCGCTCATTCGCCCTCCAGATCGTCAATCAGGCTCACAGAAATCCCAATGACCACGAAGTAAACACCGAGGTCGAAAAGCATCGGAGTTCCAAGCTTCGCGATCCCGAGCGGGCTCTCCCAAACCCACCAGAGTCCCGTGAAGAATGGCTTGCCGGCGAGCAGAGCCAGGAAGGCGCTGAACAAGGAGACCACCAAGCCGAAGCCCGCCAGTGCCCGCGGATCGACGCGCAGGGCCCGGAGCATTTCTTGCTTCCCGAACGCCATCATCTGCATGGCAAGGGCCGCCGCCGCGACCAATCCGCCAGCAAATCCTCCACCCGGCTCGTTGTGACCGCGCATCAGCAGCAAGACGGAGATAAGCAAGAAGAGCGGCGACAGGAATCGCGCCGCCACGACAAACATCAGGGAGTAGATGTCTGACCTCCTTCCGCCGGAGCTTGACTCTTCATGCGGATCAGTGTATGGACACCGAGAGCAGCAATGCACAAAACGGTGATCTCGCCCATCGTGTCCAGACCTCGGAAGTCGACGATGATCGTGTTGACGACATTGAGACCACGCGCGCCCGGATAACTCTGCTGGGCGAAGTACTGATTCAGCGGAGCCATCATCGGCTCGCTGAGGACGCCGAGAAGGAGCAGAGCCATCGTGCCACCAAAGAGCGCCGCGAGCAACGCATCACGGGCCTTGCTCGGGTGACTGCTCAGATTCTGGAATCGGGGCAGCGAGTGGAAAACGAGGACGAAAAGGATGACGGTGAGCACATCCACGAGGATCTGGGTGAGTGCGAGATCGGGCGCGGAATAGGTGACAAACAGCATGGCCACCGCGACTCCCACGACCCCTAGAATCGTCACCGCTCCCATGCGGGATCGGATAAAAAAGATCGAGGTGGATGCGGCAGTCGCTGCGGCAAGGAAGACATCCTCGTTCAGGTAAAGCGGCTCGCCCGACACATGGATCGGGAACCTTTGCCACGCGAGCAAGCCTCCGACGAGAGCGAGAAACGCGCTCACGGTAAAGACTACATGGCTGCGAATCGAGCGTCGCTCGATGAGTTGCGTGACCCCCTTCCCGATCTTGGGGAAGAACCGGTACCCCGACAACAGAATCCCCTCCATCGAAAAGCGCCGAGGTGTCTCGCTCGCTGTCCCGAGCGTGACCAGCTTCATGCTGACCATCGCCAGCCCGGCACCGCAGAGCAGAATCAATCCACTGAGGATGACGGGGAGCCCGAATCCGTGCCAGAGAGCAATGTGCGACTTGCCCTCTTCTCCCGCGACGGCGGAGCCCACAGAGCCGAGAAAACCGACGAAGTCTGGCCAAAGCGGAGCAGCGGCAAGTCCAGACAGAAGCCCGAGCCCGCCCAGCACGACCGGCCCGAAGTTCAGCCCAAAACCCGCTCCGTGATGAACGTCGCTCGGCGTGCCCTTACCGAAGAAGGGTCGGAACACGACATGGGTGGCGACCACGACATTGGTGATCCCTGCCACGAACAGAACGCCGAGAATCGCGGGATGGGCGAACCCGGCAAGCGCGAGCTCTTTGCCGATGAATCCGAGAAAGGGCGGGAGGCCAATCAGCGAGAGCGCGGCAAGGAGACCCCCCACCATTAGCCCGGGAAGCGGCTTTCGCAGGCCTCGAAGCAGCGTGACATCGCGCGTGCCCACCGCATGATCGACCGCGCCCGCGACCATAAAGAGCGCGCCCTTGTAACACGCGTGGGCGAGAATCGTGACCGTAAGCGCCTCGCTCAGCTTGTGGGTTGCGGCTCCGATCAGCATCACCATCGACCCGAGGGCCGCTACTGTCGACCAGGCAAGGATTCGCTTGAGATCCTTCTCAAACAGGCTCAAAAGAGATCCAAGCAGGAAAGTGGTCGCGCCAATGGCGACAAGCTCGACCCTCTGTCCCATCACCGGAGAGAGTTTGGCGAGCAAGAAAACCCCCGCCTTGACCATGGTTGCGGAGTGCAGATAGGCGCTGATCGGAGTCGGCGCGGACATCGCATTCGGGAGCCAGAAATGGAACGGGAACTGCGCCGATTTGGTCATGCACCCAATGGCGATGAGCCAGAAAGCAACCGGAGACAGCCCCTGCCACTGATTGAACTCGTAGCTTCGATTCTCCGTCCCGGCAATCAAGAGCCCGGAGAGTAGCACGAGGCCTCCCAGGCCGGTGATCGCCAAGGCCTGCAAGGCCGACCTTCGCGCCGCTGGATCATCGCGCTTGAACCCGATAAGGAGGAACGACGTGATGCTCGTCGCTTCCCAAAACACGAAAAGTGTGATCGCGTTGCCCGCACTCACCAAGCCCAGCATCGCAACCATGAAGCACAGCAAGGGGCTGAGCAGAGTCGCGAGCTTCTCGCGCGGCGTGTAGCTGTCGGCGTAAATGACGATGAGCGTGCCGATCCCGGAGATGAGAAGCCAAAAGAGGTGACCGAGCGCGTCAACGCGCAGGCTCCAGTGGATCCCGATCGGCTCGATCCAATTTCGGATGACCTCGGGCGTGCCCGTGTTAAACCAGGAGAGACCGAGCGCAAACGCCAGGGCCGCGAAGATTCCCGCCGTCAAAGAGGCCAAGCGGGGATTGGCTTTTGCGAGGATCGGCACCAAGGCCGCGACGCCCAGGCCAAGGGCCAGGGTCAGTTCAATCCCGCTCATCACGATCCTCCAAGCTCATGCCATTGGGCCGAGATTCAACGAATCGCGAACCACCAAGAGAGGATACGGAATACCTGGTTCGAAAACCGCACTGATAGGTCAGTATTCGGGCTCGCGAGGTCGGGTTTCGTGGTTGAATGGGGTGGGGAACCAACATGCTTGCATCGCTCATCGCTGCTACCGTTTTGTCTTCCGAACTCGACTGGCTCGACCATAAGATCGCCTTTCGGACTCCAGGAGTGCCGCTTTCGGTTCTGGTAAAGGTTCTGAGCACCCAAACCGGTCGCGCCGTGACGGTGGCACCGGAGCTGGAGAGAGAGGTTGTGGCGATCCGGGTGGACGCGATGGCAGCCGGCGAACTCCTCGCTGTCATCGGCGAGGTGAGCTACGGCAAGCTTACGATCTCAGGTTCATCGGCGCACTTTGATTTGGACAAGGAGCGGATCCAGCGGGAGACTGAGCAGCGGGTGAAACGGAATCGGGCCACCTATGAGCAAGCGGTTGGGGCCGTCCAGTACCTCTCAAAGCCCCACACATACACCATCGACGGGAAGCAAGAGCAGTACGAACCACTGCCCCAGTACACGCTTCTGGCCGCAGTCGTCCCCCAATTCACGCCTGCGGATGTTGAGACGGCCTTGAGAGGCAGCCTTGTTCTACGTTCGACCGAGAGCTCATCAGCCGCTAACTCTTTAACCCTGAAGAACGAATATGCCGACATGGTTGAGGAGGCCGAGCGCTCGGAAGAGGTGCACCGGGGAACCGAAGCTGAACATGGTCTTGCAGGCTTGATTCGACCGACCCCGCGGGCACCATACCGAGTGACGGCTGAGTTGAGTGGCGCCGAGTCTGCCCTCACGCTTCAGATGACCCTGCGGCTCGTGGACAAGAACAACTTGGTTCTGTGCACCCACGAGCACACGATGTACGACTGGGCACTGTTCGTCTCGTTCGGACTCGAGGCGTTTCCGTTTCCGCCTGAGGTCATGCCTTCCGACGCTGGCCTTCGGGGGCCATGGCCTTCCGAGACCGAGTGGCCCGAGGATCAACAGGAGTTGTTTCTTTCTCCCCGTGGTCAGGCGATGCGGTTTTGGACCGATCCGTATGAACTGTCCGACGAGGCACGTCCCCTCGCGGAAGAGACTGCAAGGAATCCGCATCTCCATGAGCCCACGGCATATCCGTGGGGAGAATTCGTCGTTGCCGCCGCCGAAGTCGCCAAGAAGGATGTCATAGCGGTTCTTCCAGACGAGCTCACTGGTTTATCCCCGTCGGCCACGGTTGAGCCGATCGTAGATCGGATTCGGAACGTGCTCGACCCCCTTCCGCAGGAGTTCCGAGGCAATACGTGGCTGATCTATCGAGACCTCCCGTTGAGTGCAATGGATGCAGCGAGAGCGTCGCGCATTGCCGCTGCGGCTTTCTTGTCGCTTCTGGCCCAGCCTTCGTGGCCCACGTTGGACGAACGGGCAAAACTTTCCGAGGCGGTGGGCGACGGGCATTACGCCGCCCAGGTGCGGGATCAGGCTCCGGTCATGGGGTCTGCCATGTCGGCCCTAGAGTCGGCTTCCTGGCTTGCCGCATGGGCGCGCATGAACCAAGCCGATAAAGATGCGTTGCTCGCGGGCAAGGCGATCCCGGTTTCCACGCTCCCAGCGGGCGTGAAATCATCGCTGATGGAGGCAGTGAGGGATCTCGAACAAGGCATGCCGAATTACTACTTCGGTGACACCTTGGAGCATCGTCAGCGAAGAAAGCTCCAAGAGATCGGTCGAATCGGGATGCCCGGGATCGAGTTTGGGCCCCGGTGGCACCTGCGGCCGCTGGTCGAACAAGCGAGTCTTGTGATGAGAACCGTCGAACTCCCTGTTTTGATTGGTTCGGCGGGGAGCGAGACGACCGCTCTCGGCACCGAGGACTTGGCATTGGTGATCTTTCTCGGTGCAGGCGCTCTTGGCGATCGTCCGCTTGAAGCGTCGCTCGCAGACTACGCAGTCGGATCGGGCATCGTCCGGCTCCACACTTTGAGCATCCTGACTTCTCGGCAAGTGATCGGGGTGGGCTACCTCCAAGAGGTGGTGCCCGATGTGACTTCGAAGCACCGCGACCCAGCCTGGATGAAAGCGTTTCTGGAGGAAGCTCAGGCAGAGGCCAAGCGCCTCGAATCAGATCCGGTGGCGAAGCTTGCGAGGGAGTTTCCGTTTTCTCTCGCGGAAACGCAACTCGACCGAACAAGATGAGAGAGTAGGACAAGAGAAGGTGAGGAAATGATGGCGGTTCTTGTGGCGGCGCTTGCCCTGGCTCAGTCGGGCGAAGGAATGGACGCTCGGGTGAGCTATGTGACGCCCGGGGCGACCCTGGCGAAGGTGGCCCAGGATCTCTCGGATCAAACCGGGGTGAAGATCCTGCCCGGGCCAGGGATGGAGCGGGAGATCGTCGTCATGCGCATTGATCGTCAGCCCCTCTCCGAGGTTCTGCCAAGGCTCGCAAACGTGGTTCAGGGGAAGGTTGTGGAAGTTTCAGACACACTGAGGATCGACTTCGACATCAGCCCCTTTGAGGCCCGACAGGAGGCAGCCCGGCAGGAAACGCGGGCCTACCTGCCGGAACTCCGGCGGCTCATCAACGATCAAACAGACGAGGAGCCCGAGCCCGCCTTTCTGGTTCTTCGGCAGTTCATCGCCGGGGTGACCGATGACCAGATCATCGATGCGGCGAGGCGGGAAGTCAGTTTTTCCACCGATCCGTACCCCGGTCAACGCCGCGCCCCACGGATCGATCCACGGTTGATCCGAAAGTGGTTGGATCAGGAAACCCCTGTGGAGGAACCTGAGGAGCCGATTGATCAAAACTCCGACTGGGGACGGTTTCGGGCGGCCTTCGAGGCAATCTACGGAAAGGATCCCAAGCAGGAGCCGATGCCGGAACCGCACAAAGTGGTCTTCGAGATCGATGAGGTAGCCGACTTCCTCAGCATCTTTGTGCTCGACGAACGACTCCGGACTTTGGTCAGCGAAAGTTTCATCATTGCGAATCCTGACGGCTCGTCAGAAGAAGAGATCGTCGACGACACGGATGAATCGATATGGCCTTCGGAGAGCCTTACCTTCACGGAATCTGAAGATGCGAAACTGAGTCGCTTGATCACTCAGGGATCGGCATTGAGAACCGCAGGATTGGATCAAGCTCGAGTCCAAGCGATCCTTCCTCGTCCGGCAGACTATGAGCCGTTCGGGCTGGTGCGTGGACAGTACATCGTGGAGATGGCCAAGGCGGATAGCCTGAACCTGATCGGCTCAGAGTCCGCAGCGCGCTTTGAGGGCAATCTCGGAGTATTCGTGGCGAGCGGGGCCGAGTACCGGAAGCGTCTGTCCCAACGGTCGTTTGAGTCGAGACGGAGTCCCTGGTGGACTCTCAAGCCGCGATCCCCAAGAAACGCAGCATGGTCATCATTCGATCGAGCAGAAACGCAAAGGATTCTGCTTGCCCATGACGTTCTGAACCCTCCGACTCTCAGTCAGCTCGCCGCCGCTTTTTCGCGAATCGGGAATCAGTGGGACATCTTTCTGTCGAGGAGGATGTGGCTATCCTTGGGATCTGTTGCGTTCCAACGGGATCTCTCATTCGGAGAGGCACCGATTGAACTCCTTGCAAACCTGAATTCGGAACAGCGCGATCATCTGCTTAACGGTGGGACATTGCGTATTGGCAGCGTCCCCCTGCCTGCTCAACTGACGATAGAATCATTCTCCCTTTTCAAAGGTCTCGATCGGCTGGGTGGGGCGTTAAAGTGGCCCACTTCATCGGAGCAGCTTCGACAGGATGAGTACTCATCGCCTGAGCGGTTTGTCCCGACCTCATTCCAGGAACTCAGGCACTCCGGCACCTTTGCCAAGGGCACAATCGAATCGATCTCTCGTGTAGTCCCCGGAGTCTCGATACCGGCAGGCGATCACGCCATGCTCCCGGTGAGCATCGGCGCATATGATATCGCGCTGCGAACGATTGAGATATCTCAAGATGATCCTTCCAAACTTGCTTGGTACGAGTCCCGGATTGCGCAGGGCCGGCCGTGCGACATCCGCGAGTACCGTGTGCGCATCACCGTCGCTCCGGGATACGGCTTCGAATTTACTCTCATCGAAGTCCTCAACATCCGCGAATCCACCGGTGAGCTCCCTCAAGAGCTCCGGGAGGCGATTGCGCGCGAGCGCGAACTGCTCTCGGCCAACCCTCTCCTCTGGCCAGATGAAGACGGTGAGAGGATCCCGCCTCCGCCTACCTTCAGTCTAGGCACCCGGTAACCCGCCCGGCGGGATCAGCGTTATCTGGATAAGACCTCGGTTTGTGGGATCAAAGTGGGGTGCTGACGTGTTACGATAGTCAACAGGATTTCTCTATGACAAACGCCTTGATCGCCGCGCTTCTCATGACCGGGCAGACCGCTGACCTCGACAAGATGGTCAGCCTCTCCACCTTCGGCACCACGGTGCAGGGGGCCATGCAGCAACTCTCGCAAGCCTCGGGGGTTCCCATCGAAGTCCACCCGGCAGCGGCCAACGAGGTTTTGGTGATCAACGTCAAGGAGGTCTCCATGCGTCAGCTCCTGGATAAAGTCGTGAAGGTCACGGGCAACAAGTGGATGGATGCCTCCGGAACCATCCGCGTGGTTCACGATGCCGAGCGCGAAGAAAAGAAAGCGATTGAAGATCGGCAAGGCATGCTGGAGAACGTGCGCCAGGCTCGCGAAATCCTGAACCAGCTGACGCGCAAGCAAAAAATCGGAGTCGGAGAAGACTCCTGGGATTGGGAGCCGGATGCGAACTTCCTGTTCATGAACCGGGTGATCCAAACCATCCCCAACTCCGCCTTTAACATGGCGGCCACCCAAGAGCGCTACGTCCTCTCGACCTCTCCCTATCGGGGTCAGGGAACCCTTCCAACCGTCGATCGCCGGCTGCTGGATGCCTGGGTTGCCGAGGTGAATCAGGCCTTTGCCGATGAAAACGCGGCCGGCAATGAGGAAGAGGAGTTCGGCGATTCCCCCGAGTATCAGCAGTATCTCGAGCGAATGGAGGAACTCTACGGGAAGCGACCCAAGCGGGAGCCGATCAAAGATCTGAACAAGATCATTGTGGCGATCACGCCTTATCCGGCCGGGAAGGATGGTTCCTTCAATGTCGCGCTCAAAGTCTTAGATTCGCGCGGTCGCACGGTTCTTCAATCCGAAGAGTCGCTGCACCCGGACTACATTCGAGACAACTACGGATTCCCGCCCCGAAGCGAAGGGGAGGGCACCGCCCCGGCCCAAGCAACCGAGGAGGAGATGAGTCCGGCGGACGAAGGCAATGAGTCATGGCTTCCCGCTTGGCCATCCGATTCTCAGCCGCTTCAACTGGGGCCAATCAGCAAGCAGATGTTGGCGATGTCCAAGCAGATGTTTGCCCCGACACCGCCATCGGGTGACCAAACGCAGATGCTCGACATTCTCCGTCAGCCGGATCAGTATGAGCCTCTTGCGTACCCGCTGGGCGAAGCCCTCCACTTCTCGGCTGGCGTGAGCCAGAAGAATCTGGTGGCCTGCCTCTCCGATACATTCGGCTTCAGCTATTCGATGCAAGAGTTGAAAGATGTTCGGAGCCTGCGCCGCCAGGTTCATGCGTTCGAAGACGATGCGGAAAAGGAATGGTGGGTGATCTCGCCGTTTGATATCTCCGAGTCCAAGAAGGATCGGGTGGACCGCCCCTCCCTGGCGAAGTTCTTGAGCCAGACCGCCAACGGTCGAACCCCGACGCTGGATGAATCCGCCGCATTTGCCTTTGCGAATCCCACCGCGGAAGAGAACGGGGTTGCTCAGACTCGGCTCCAGCTTCTGGCCGGGGGAGCATTCCAAACGTTGTTCGGCGAGTCGAGTTGGGACATGCTCCGGCTCTACGGAGCGATGTCCACCGCCCAGCGGGGAGCCCTTCGCCGCGGGGAGAGGGTTTCCGTGGGCAGCCTGAACGCGGCCGCCAAAGGAATCCTGACGGACATGATTTCCGGAGCGCGGCTCGCTCCGTACGATGATTCCAAGCCGCCTCAAGCGCCGACTCTCGGCAGCATGTTTGGCGACAGTGGCAACCCATGGGCGTACATGATCCCAAGGGTCGATGAGCCTTCGGAGATTCTTGCGAACGGACTCTCGCCTCAGGGCTACATTGTGGCGGCGGTCGAAGAAGGCCCGTGCTTGCTGGCTCAGGAAAATACTCTTATGGGTGGCGGCGGAGCCTTTGGCCCGATGGAAACAGCGATGTTCCGCCAGTTCATGGCTCAGCCTCAGTTTGCCGCAGAGATGCATAACTTCAATCAGATGTTCAGCAACATGCGGGTGGGCGATCGCACGGTTCTCCATGTCAAGGCGGTGTTGATCCCTGGTCAGGCGATTTCGGGCACGTTGCAAGACCTGCGCAACGTGAAGCGCTCGAACTACGGCATCAACAATCTGCCGCCTGCTATGGCGAGTGCGGTGGCTGCTCAGGAAGAAGCAATGAAGAAGGATCCGTTCTTCCAGATGATGCTGCAAGGCTTCCAGGGCATGGGTGGCGGTCAGCCGCCGATCAAGCCGTAATGTGCGCCCGATTCGTCTTTGTCAATGGCCGCGCCGTCCGAGATCAGTTCGGCGCGGTTCCGCTGCCCGGCCTCTCCGACTTTGAGGAGTATCCGGGCAGCTTCAATTTGGCCCCGACCGATCCCGTGGTGGCGATCGCCATTCGGGAGGGCATTCGAGGGGCTTCGTTCTATCAGTGGGGCTTGGTTCCAAGTTGGGCAAACGATCCGAGCATTGGGCAGAAACTCATCAATGCTCGCAGTGAGACGGTCGCGGAGAAACCGAGCTTTCGAGGGGCGTTCAAGTACCGTCGCTGCTTGATTCCGGCCGATGGATTCTATGAGTGGCGAGGCTCGAAGGGGAACAAGCAACCCTTCTACATCCATCAGCCGGAAGGTCGGGTGATGGCGTTCGCCGGGCTTTACGAAACCTGGGAGCGAATGGAAGGGTACTTGGAGACCGTCACTATTCTCACCACCGAGGCGAATCGGGAGATGCGAGAACTTCACGATCGCATGCCCGTTGTGCTGGATCAGCGCGATTGGGACATGTGGCTGGATCCCTCTCTGCGCGAGCCAGCGCGTCTCTTGCCGCTCCTGCGGCCGATGGCCGATGGAAGTCTGGAGATGTACCCGGTCGGGATCGCGGTGGGGAATCCACGGAACGAAGGAGCCGAACTCATTGCTCGAACGAGCACGGGCTCGCTGTTCGACTGAACCAGAACGCGTGGGGATAGGATCGATCAGAAAACCGCTGTGAGACGGGGCGAGATTGCTAGTTTGCGCCCAGGAGCGCCAGTGCGCACGCCGCGGCAACGGCGGTATCCACTCGAAGAACACGCGGCCCGAGGGTGATGGCTCGATCTCCGATCTCCGCGACTTCTCGCGGATCCCATCCTCCTTCTGGACCGACCACGAGGCAAGGATTCTCCGACGCGGTGTACCCGCGTGGAACCCCTTCGACTTCGCTGAGAACCTGGGCGTGAGGAAATTGAGCAAGAACGCTCGTCAGATCCTTAACAAATCCGAGAGTCGGTAAGTGCGTGCGGAACGAGACCTCGGCGGCTTCGCGGATGATCGCTTCCCAGCGGCGCTGTTTGGATTTCAGCTTTTCTTCATCCCACTTGACGACGCTTCGGCGAGAAGAGAAGAGGACAAAGGCGGCGGCGCCCATTTCGGTCGCCATCCGGAGGGATTCATCCAACTTATCCGGCTTAGGATAGGCCAAAGCGAGCGTCAAGCGCACGGGGCTTTCGGTCTGAGGAGCCAGGACCTCTAGCGGAACGGCCGAGCGACCTTCCATTCGACAACGGATCAGTCGTCCATCGCCCGGAAGGATCGCGACTTCTGCCCCTGAGCGCAGCCGCAGGACGTCATGAAATTTCTTGAACTCCTCGTTCGGTAGTTCGATTGACTCGGGAAGCTCAGATTCGATTCCGAGGACAAAGGCGCGAGGGAGGGCTCGAATCGGAAGCGGTTTCATCGGGAAAACACCGCTGCGACCCAATCGCCCTCGCGGTAAACCTCGCCTGTACGGAACCCACACGCGAGCGCTTTGGCCTCCACGTCCGGCCAATTGTCGTGGATGATCCCGCTCACGATCCAGTGGCCACCGGGTCGAACGCGGGCTGCGGCCTGAGGGGCCAGGCCGATGAGAGCCGCACTGATGATGTTGCTGACCACCAAATCATAGGTCGCGTCCGAGGGGAGAGGGTCGAAGCCAAGGCCTTGAAAGATCTCTGCGGAGCCGCCATTCCGATCCAAGTTTTCGAGCGAGGACCGGACACAAACCGCCTCAACATCAACACCCACCAGGCTCTTCGCACCAAGCAGAGAAGCGCCAACGGTCAGAATTCCGCTCCCGCACCCGATGTCTGCGATGTCCTTGCCCGCGCATCCGACCTTCTCGAGAAGCTCCAGACATCCTCGGGTGGTAGGGTGATCCCCTGTGCCGAAGGCTTGACCGGGATCGAGCGTAATCACCAGGTCTCCCGGCTCGGGGTTATACTCTTCCCAGCTCGGAACCACGACGAATCGTTCGCCGATGCGCCGGGGAACAAAGAACTGCTTCCACGCTTCCGCCCAATCAACTTCCGGCACATCTCGGAGCTCGACATCGGTTGCTCCGAGATTTCGTAAGTCTAACTCCAGCTGATCTAACTTATGCAGATCATCGGGAGAAAGAAAGCCCGCGAGGGTGGGCGGTTCATCGGTCTGCACCGTGCCGTGGATACCGTGACGCTCGAAGACTTCGTCCCAAACTGACCAATCGAGCGGGGCTTGCGGCAGAATCGCCTTCACTTCCTTCCAAACGCTCATCGTTTCTTGAAGATTTTCTCGAAGAAGCCGCCCTTTCCGGCTCCTTTCGGCACCGTTTCGCCCCGAAGTTCGGCGAATTCGCGCAGAAGCGCGGCCTCTGCTTCGCTGATCTTCTTGGGCACAACCAGGTTCAGTTGAACAAAAAGGTCACCGCGCGATCCACCCCCGAGGCGAGGAATCCCTTCACCTTTGATGCGGAACGTGTCTCCGGGTTGGGTTCCTGGCTCGATGTTGATTTCAAGTTGCCCGGCCAGTCCATCGATCACGATGGTGTCGCCGAGTGCCGCTTGGGCGAAGCTGATCTCAGCCTGGGTGGCAAGATTGCGTCCCTCGCGCTCGAAGCGAGCGTCGTCGGCCACGTGAAGAATCACGTAGAGATCGCCTGGCGTTCCCCCACGAATCCCCTCCGAACCACGTCCGCTGACCCGCAGAGTTTGCCCTGATTCCACACCGATCGGCACAGAAACGAACAACTCCTCGGTTTTCGGAACCACCCCCTGTCCGTGGCATGAGCCACAGGGATTCGGAACGGTAAAGCCTTCGCCTCGACACTTGGGACACGCCGTTTGCGTGCGGATGCTGCCAATGAAGGTCTGCTTGACCGCAGTCACGACACCTCGGCCATTACACTCGTTGCACCTAGGTGGAGTTGATCGATCAGCGGTTCCCATTCCGCCGCAGGTGTCGCAGACGACGCTGCGACGATAGGACACCTTCTTCTCGGCTCCATCGAGAACTTCGCGGAGGCTGACGACGGCTTCGGCTCGGATGTCGTCGCCATCGCGGATGGTTCCGGCGCGGCGAGACTGCTGCCCGCCTGCTCCGCCGAAGAACGCTTCGAAGAGATCGCCAAAGCCGCCCGCTCCGCCAAAGAAGTCTCCGGCGTTGCCGCTCGGGCCAGCTTGGTCGTCGGTGACGCCGTACTGGTCGTAGCGAGCCTTCTTTTCAGGGTCACTCAAGATCGCGTAGGCGGTCGAGACTTCCTTGAACTTCTCTTCTGCCGATGGATCGTTAGGGTTGACGTCGGGGTGGTACTGCCGAGCGAGCTTGCGGTACGCCGACTTGATTTGATCGGGGGTCGCATCGCGCGCGACCCCTAAGATGGCGTAGGGGTCAGATCCGGCCATGGCTTAGATGTCGTCGCTCGATTCCTCGGCGGCGGCTTCTTCTTCCTCAGCAAGGTCGTCGAGAGACATTTCGGTGTCGTCGCCTGCCGGAGCAGCCTCCACCTCTTCCTCATCGCCTTCACCGAGAATGTCGGCCAGGGAACCTTCAATGACGTCTTCCTCGTCCGTTTCTTCCTCGTCTTCTTCGCCGAAAGCGCCAAGACCGAGGAGGTCGTCATCGAGTTCGTCGTCATCGACTCCCGGAAGGAGGAGACCGACGTCGTCGAGGCCGAGTTCGTCGAGAGCTGAGTAGTCTTCTTCGAGTTCCGCTGCTTGGGCATCGGATCCGAGGATCGGCTTGATTTTGCCAGCGGCAATTTCAGCGAGAGCGATGCTCAGGGGGTGGCTTGTATCAATGCGAACAAGCGGGGGCGCGCCTTCTTTGATCTGCTTAGCGCGCTTCGCGGCAAGGTTCGTCAGGACAAACTTGCCGTATTCGACTTCGTTCAGGATGTCGGGCGCAGGGAAGATCTTCTCGTGGGCGCTCATGGAAGTGCAAGAGGTTACCATGATTCCCGCGCGACGGTTGCCGGGTCCCATCTCCCGTGAGTTCGGGAAAGTCCGGATTGTTAAGAACTCGTGAAAGTCGGCTGAAGAATCGCCTATCCCCATGATGCGCGAGAGGGGCTCGCAGATATGATAGGGGCATGAGCGATCTGCGCGGTCACCACTACGATGAAGACGATGTTGTCCGATCCGGCGACGGACGGGGATCGATTTTCTCCTCCATTGTCAGCGAGCGAGTCTCGCGCCGTGGCTTGCTGAAAGCCGGACTGATCGCCGGTGTCGGGACGGGGTTGATGGCGTGCGAACCTGCCAAGGCAGGGAGCAAGACTCCCCTCTCGCCCACGGGTCTGGATTTCGAGCCGATTGCTCCTTCGACCGCCGAGACTTTGATGGTCTCTGCGGGTTACGAGGCCGAAGTCGTTCTTCGTTGGGGCGATCCGATGGCCCGGGGCGTTCCGGGATTTGTTGCGGGAGCGATTACACCGGACGCTCAAGCGAAGAGCTTTGGTTACAACAACGACTTTGTGGGGTACTTGCCTCTCCCGTTTGGCAGTGACAACTCGACGCGCGGGCTCTTGGCGGTGAACCACGAATACGTGAACCCCGAGCTGATGTTCCCAATCAAGACCCCCGCCGAGCAGACCAAGGAGCAAACCGATGTAGTGATGAACGCGGTTGGTTTCTCGGTCACGGAAGTCGAATTGGTCGAAGGGAAGTGGCGACCGATTCGATCGAGCAAATACAACAAGCGATGGACGGCATTCTCCCGGATGGAAATCGCAGGTCCGGCGCGTGGCGATAGTCGCATGAAGACAAAAGAGCACCCAACCGGGACGACTTGCACCGGGACGTTCTCGAACTGCTCGGCCGGCAAAACTCCGTGGGGAACCGTGCTGAGCGGCGAAGAAAACTTCCAGGATATGTACGCTCATGCCGAGACGATCACCGATCCCACGGAAAAGCGGAGCGCGGAGCGGTACGGTCTCTCTAAGAAGGATTCGGAGTATGCGTGGGAAAAGAGCTACGAGCGATTTGACTGCCGCAGCAAGGCGTGCGACGCCAATCATCTCGGCTGGGTCGTCGAGATCGATCCGTTTGATCCGGAGTGGACTCCGCGCAAGCGCACGGCTCTCGGTCGCTGCCGTCATGAAGCGGCCACGACTCACGTGACCCGGTCGGGCCATGTGGTTATGTACACCGGGGACGACGCTCGATTTGAATACGTGTACAAGTTCGTTTCCGTAGACCGGTTTGACGAGAAGGATCGAAAGAAGAACCGGGATCTGATGGACGACGGGACGCTGTATGTGGCGAAGTTCAACCCGGATGGGAGCGGAGAATGGTTGCCGCTCGTTCATGGCCAAGGCCCCTTGACGGCGGCGAATGGCTTCCGGAATCAGGCAGATGTCGTGATTGACGTGCGCATCGCGGCGGACTTGGTCGGAGCGACGAAGATGGATCGTCCGGAGGATATTGAAGTCAATCCGGTCAACGAAAAGGTCTACATCGTTTGCACGAACAACGTTGATCGCGGCACGGAAGGCCGCGCGGCTCCGGATGCTTCGAACCCTCGGGCGGAAAACCGACACGGGCATATCATTGAGTTGATGGAGCGATCCAACGACCACCGGGCGACAAGCTTTGTGTGGGAGCTCTTCATGGTCTGCGGTGATCCGGACGATGAAGCCACTTTCTTTGCGGGCTACGACAAGACTGAGCTCAGCCCGATTTCCTGCCCGGACAACATCTGCTTCGACGCGCAAGGCAACTTGTGGATCGCGACCGACGGAATGGAGCGGAGCATGAAGCTCCGTGACGGGTTCTTCGCCGTTCCCACCGAGGGGCCGGAGCGAGGGAAGCTGAAGCAATTCATGGCCACGGTGATCGGGAGCGAGGTGTGCGGTCCGGAGTTCACTCCGGATGGGAAGACCGCGTTCCTCGCGATTCAGCATCCTGGTGAAGGTTCGCTTTTCACCGCTCCGTCGACTCAGTTCCCGGATGGCACGGGGGTTCCTCGTCCCAGCGTGATCGCGATTCGAGCAAAGAACGGAGGCGTGATCGGTTCTCGGGGGTAGTTCGGGTGACAACGGCTGGGGACGCTCAGGCATTCTCAGTCAACAAAACAGCCCTGATCTATTCAGATCGGGGCTGTATGGTTGATGCCGGGCCAGAACGCGCGCCGACATTGGCCAGAGAAGATCAGTCGGTGAACTTCTTGAAGTTGGCCTCGAACATGTTGCGAAGCTCGGTGGCTTTGGCGTCGTAGGCCGACGGATCGCGCCAGGTTTGGCGCGGATTGAGGATTTCCGCCGGAACGCCCGGGCACTCGGTGGGGATGGAGAGTCCAAAGATCGGCTCGGTCACAAACTCCACGGAGTCGAGTTCACCGCTCAGGGCGGCACGCAGAAGCGCACGGGTGTAGGCAAGTTTCATGCGCTCGCCCTCTCCATATCCGCCACCAGACCAGCCAGTGTTGACCAGCCAAACCTTGGCCCCATGCTTCTCAATTTTCTCCCGTAGCAGCTCTGCGTAGACCTTGGGTCGCAATGGCAGGAACGGGGCGCCAAAGCAAGTCGAGAACGTGGCTTGGGGCTCCTTGACCCCAGCTTCCGTTCCGGCAACCTTGGCGGTGTAACCGTTGAGGAAGTGATACATCGTCTGCTCGGGGGTCAGACGGCTGATCGGAGGCAGGACGCCGTAGGCATCGCAGGTCAGGAAGACGATGTTCTTCGGGTGGCCGCCCACGCTGGGGATCACGGCCCCGTCGATGAAGTCAACCGGGTAGGCGCAACGGGTGTTTTCCGTGATCGTCGAGTCGGTGTAATCGGGGACACCGTCGTGCATGATCACGTTCTCAAGCACCGATCCGTGGCGGATGGCTCGATAGATTTGAGGCTCGCCTTCTTCGGTCAGGTTGATGCACTTTGCATAACATCCGCCTTCAAAGTTGAAGATACCGTCTTCGCTCCAGCCGTGCTCGTCGTCGCCGATCAGGAATCGCTCGGGGTCGGCGGAGAGGGTGGTTTTTCCCGTTCCGCTGAGCCCGAAGAAGAGGGCGGTGTCGCCCGCCGGGCCGACATTCGCGGAGCAGTGCATGCTCATCACGCCCTTGAGCGGGAGGAGGTAGTTGAGGATGGTGAAGACCGACTTCTTCATCTCACCCGCGTACTGGGTGCCCATGATCAGCACCATCTGCTCGGCGAAGTTCAGCGCGATGACGGCATCGCCGCGCGTTTTGTCGACAGCAGGATCAAGGGATTCCGTGGACAGATCGAGGATCGTCCAGTCCGGCGTGAAGGTTTTCAGTTCCTCCGCGGTGGGGCGAATAAGAAGCGTGCGGATGAAGAGAGCGTGCCAGGCTTTCTCCACGATAAACCGGGCTTTGATGCGGTGGTTCGGATCCGCTCCACCGAATGTGTCAACCACGTAAAGTTTCTTTCCGTCCAACTTTGATTGGGCTTTCTTGCGCAGATCGTTGAAATGGTCGAGGCTGATTTCGGCGTTGTTGTCCCACCAGACGTGGTTTTCGCTGCTGGGTTCGCGGACGACGCACTTGTCCTTTGGAGTTCGCCCCGTATATTTACCAGTGCGAGCAACCAAGGCACCGCTGGCGGCGAGAGTTCCTTCTCCGTTTTCCAGAGCATGCTGGATGAGTTCGTCGGCAGAAAGATTGATGAAAACTTGAGAAGACTTCGACAGATCGAATGGTTCAGTGGAGGGCATAGTCGGTTCCGCTTTTGTGATCTTCGTTGATTGAAAGCACCGCTGGGCGGTCTTCGTTGATCGCTTGGCTGGAGCCTACCCAAGGAACCTGTCCCGGGATAGGTAGCGGGCTTCGGATGTCCTGGGTCATGCTGGAAAGATGGCGGTGATTCTTGAGGCAAGTTGCGGGACGGTAGAGGAAGCGAAGTTGGCTCTTGCCCACGGGATTGATCGGGTCGAGATTTGCGCGGCTCTTTCCACGCAAGGCGTCACTCCGAGCCCTGGCGCGTTTCTGAGCGTCCGGGAGTCTACGACGGGGCCGGTTTTCGCGATGATTCTGGGAGCGGAGAACGGGTTTACACCCGCTGAGGACGAGTTTCAGGCGATGCTCCGAGACGCCGCCTGGTTTGCGGAAAACGGGGCGGATGGGCTTGTTTTTGGGCTTCTCAGGGAGGATTTCACCGTGGATTCGGAGCGAAATGCTCGACTTCTAGAGGCTTCTCGGGGGCTTCCGTGCACGTTTCACCGTGCTTTTGACCTGACTCCGGATGCACATGCGGCGCTCGAGACCATCGGGACGCTTGGATTTGCTCGAC
This sequence comes from Methyloversatilis discipulorum, assembly GCA_943371575.1. Taxonomy (GTDB): domain Bacteria; phylum Armatimonadota; class Fimbriimonadia; order Fimbriimonadales; family Fimbriimonadaceae; genus UphvI-Ar2. The sequence goes on from CALRVI020000001.1 coordinate 1,244,840, forward strand.
TCCTGACTTCAGGTCATGCCGCCAATGTGAGCCAGGGAATTTCTGGGTTGGCGATGCTGAAGGCGAATATGCCCGATGGACTCGCCTTGCTTCCCGGTGGAGGAGTTCGGGCGGAGAATGCGGCAGAGGTCTTGGCGGCCAGTGGCGCGAATGAACTCCACTTCTCGCTCCGGGCCTCGCGTGCGGTGACGAGGCGAGGGGCAGCGGCGGAATGGTCGCTGCATCCGGAAAGGATCGCGGCGGTTAGGAGCGCTCTAGCAGCCGGCTGAGGTGGGGCGTCAGGGCGGTGACAACGAGATCCGCATCGGTAGCGCTGCCTTGCCAGACGAGAATCCCTTGCACTTGTCCATGCGCAAACAGGGGGATCATGCTGGATTCTCCTGAGAGCAGGATGTAGTCTTCGCGAGAGGCTTGGCCTGGGTTTCCCGCGCTGAGATTCACCACGCATGCGCGCCCGGTTCGAAAGGCTCGTACGGACTCAGCGTCAAAGCGAATTTTGATGGCGAGGGTTTGCGAGCTGGGCCAACCCACGAGGGCGACAAAGCTTTGTCCGGATTTGGTCGCAAGCGCGCCTCGGCTTTCGGGGGCGACGCAGGGGAGCCACTCGGCGACAAGATTGCCCAACTCAACGAGGGTGCTTGTGCTGCAGAGAGCAGCGGAGAAGTCGAGCCAATCTTGCACCTGCGCGGTGTTTGCGGCGGGGTGCTGAGAAGCCACACGCTTTGTGGCGAGAAGGGCGATCACCACCTCTTCGCCATCTGATAGAGCGACCAAGTCCAGGGCATCGCCACTTGCTGGGATGAGGGTCGTGCTCATCGGCTCGCTGGACGCGGATGCTGAGACCAGGAATCGCCCCCAGGCACTTTGCGTGTGAACCTCGGCCAGATCAAGAGCGGAAGCGCGGAGTGCTTGGAGCGGATCAATCGCGAGTCGGGTGGCCGCTCGGGCATCGAGAAGGGAGACCCGAAGATCGCTGTCTACGAGAAGAAGGCCGTCGACCGCTCGGCCGGTGGCTGATTCGAGCTCCTGACGCACGAGGGCCAGTCGCTTTCGATATTCCATCTGTCCCTCCGCCATGGTGTTCGCGCGCACGCTTCTCCACTGTGGACTCAATGCGGGGGCCGTAAACTCCATCCTCTCCAAAAACCCGACCTATTACGAGGGAATTCTCGCATAAATGCGGGGGATTCTTGTGGTGTCGGGGGCAAGAATGAACCGTTTTCCTTGCCGTTTTTTCGCGCCGAGACGGCGGCTCAAAGCAGCGGGAAAGCGAGAGCGGCTTCCAGCTGGAGGTTCGAGCTGCGGAGTCGTTGGCAGAGAGTTTTGCCAATGTTGCGCAAAACGGTCAGGCCGATTTGTGGATGTTCGTCCAAGAGGGCATTAAACTTTCCTGCGGACAGCTTGAGCAGAGTGGCCTCTCCATCGCTGATGACGGTGGCGGATCGCTCTGCTCGCTCGAACAGGGCCAGCTCACCCAGAATCGCTCCGGCTTGAAGTCGGGCAATGGGATCCCCGTGGATGGTCGTGACGCGAACTTTTCCTTCGAGTAGGATGAAGATGTCTTGCGCGGCGTCGTTCTCGGTGATGACTTCTTGGAGATCGACGGTGCGAATCTCTTCGGCGACTTGCACAATCGCCTGCACCTGCTCATCAGAGAGGCCATCGGCGAGGTAGCTATTGCGAACACCTGAGAAGAGATTCATGGATTTAAGTGTCTACGGTACCCGGTAAGGGTGCGGGTTCCTGGGATGCTACTCGGCATCTTCTTTGGGGACGATGGCGTGGATCTTTTCGATGGCGAGGCTGAGCCGTGCCGCGCGACGTGCATCCGGCATGGTGCCGAGCACCTCGGCGACGAGTTCGGCGTCCATCTTGGCCATGATTCGGGCGAGGTCGTTGTCATTGGTTTCGGCAGCAAGCCGGAGTACCTGAGCGGCTTCCATGTTGTTCCAGATTCCGGCGAGCTTCTTCGCTCCTTGTTCCTCGTCGAGGGCGGGATCCTCCGAGGTGACCTGCACCTTCGGTTTCGGGGGTTCTTTTTCTTCCTTGGATTCTGGCTTCGGTTCCTCGTCTGGCGCGGGAGTGGGCTTAGGCGCGTCGTCCTTGTCCAGGAGATAGTTCGCCTCCCCGTACATCGCGGCCTTCTTGGGGGTGATGCCAGGAATCTTGACGAGACCCGCAAACGCGGCTCCGACCACACCTCCCACGATGAGGAGAGGGAGGAGGACGGCGAGAGCAATCACGAGACCCTTTTTGCCTTTCTTCTTCTCACTCATCATTCACCTCCCACTTTGCCGAGGATTTTTCGGACGTAGTTTTGAGTTTCCTGGTACGGCGGAATGCCTCCGGCTCGTCGAACCGCACCGGGTCCAGCGTTGTAGGCGGCCAGGGCGAGCCGGCGATCTCCATTGAATTCACGCATCATTTGGGCGAGGTATTTGGCTCCGCCTTCAAGGTTTTGCACGGGATCAAAAGGATCTTTCACGCCGAGTGAGGCGGCGGTTTTGGGCATCAACTGGGCCAGACCTTGGGCTCCGACCGGAGAGATGGCTTTGGGGTTGAACGCGCTTTCTTGCTCCACAAGGGCTTCGAACAGGCGGGGATCGAGGCCGTATTTTTCTGCCGCGGTGCGGGCGAGCTGGCGGAGTTCGCTGGTCTCAGGGTTGCCGCCGAGAGTTGGCACCAAGCCCATCGCGATGGGATCGAGAGGAGCGTTGGAGCTTCCGGGGAGGGTCGGCATGGGAGCACCGAGGAGATTGGTTCCTGGCTTGGCGCGCTGGTTGACGGCTCCGCTCAGCGTGGCCTGGAAGTCATTGTTGAGGGACTTCGCGGGTTGGTTCTGTTCTTTGAGCGACGCGATTTTGGCTTGAAGTTCACGGACTCGGGCCTGGACGCCGTCAACGCCTCGGAGTTGCAAATTCATCGGGGGGCTCCTGTGAGGGATGGGGTGTTTGGTTTCGGCCGAGGATGGGTGGTGTTCGGCCCCTCCCGGCCTTCGGCCACCCTCCCCGAGGCAAGCTCGGAGAGGGCGTCGATTGAAGGTTTGTGGCTGGGTCGGGTTTGTTGAGAGCCGGGGTGCTCCGATCCCTTTAGGGTCGGGAAGGGTTTTGCGGTGGACTCGAGTTCGGTGGGCCCCTCCCGGCCTTCGGCCACCCTCCCCGAGGCAAGCTCGGAGAGGGCGTCGATTGGGAGTGTCTGGTGGCTGGGTCGGGTTTGTCGAGAGCCGGGGTGCCCCGATCCCTTTAGGGTCGGGAACGGGTTTGCGATGGACTCGAGTTCGGTGGTATTCGGCCCCTCCCGGCCTTCGGCCACCCTCCCCGAGACAAGCTCGGAGAGGGCGTCGATTGAGGGTTTGTGGTTCCTGACCCTGAAGGGATCGGGGCACACTTTGGGGGTTTTCCTTCTTTTCGGCTGAGGATAGGTGGTGTTCGGCCCCTCCCGGCCTTCGGCCACCCTCCCCGAGGCAAGCTCGGAGAGGGCGTCGATTGAGGGTTGGTGGTTCCCGACCCTGAAGGGTTCGGGGCACCCGTGGGCTGCCGTCAGATCGAAGCTTATGTGATCGGGGCACTGGCGGAGGGCGATCATGCGGCCCTCCTCATGGTGGCCCACTCGTCGAGGGCGTCTTGTTCCTTTTTGTTCGCTTCCTTCACCCACTCGGCATATTCGTTCTCGCGGAGTTTGGCGAGAGCGTCTGCGTCTTGTTTGGCCTTGAGCCAGAGTTCGCGGGAGCGATGTTCTTCGTCGACGAGGACGCCGAGGGCGGAGTGGAGAGCGCGGGATTCGTCCTCGAGTCGTTGCAGATAAAGCTCTAGATCCATCCGTTCGCGCAAATTGCTCGCGATTCGGCCGAGCGACTTTTCGCGGATCCCTCGGACGCCTTCGATGTCGTGCTCGAGGTCGATCCGTTTGGCGCGGCTCTGCAGGTAGTGATCCTTCGCCGCTTGCTCCTCGTTGCGGCGGTGGTCAAGCAGGCGCTCGAGTCGGAAGGAGAACTTAGTCATGAATGATCCTTGTCAAAACGTCGACCGAGTCGCTGAGCTTGCAGGAGGCGGACTTGTCCTGCCGCAAGAGGCCGTTGATGCGATCCCAGCGGTCGATGGCTCGGTCGCTGATCGGGCGCGTGCCCGGTTTGTAGGCACCGACGCTCACGAGGTCTTCGACTTCGGTGTAGGCGGAGATCAATTCTCGCAAAGAGGCGGCGTTGCGGACGTGTTCCTGGCTGGTCACCATGGGCATCACCCGGCTGAGGCTCGTCATGACGTTGATTGGCGGATAGTGTCCTTTGCTCGTCAGCTTTCGATCCAGCACGATGTGTCCATCCAGGATGCCCCGGGCGGCGTCGGCGATCGGCTCGTTGGTGTCGTCGCCGTCCACAAGGACGGTATAGATCGCGGTGATTGCACCTTTGGGGCCGCAGCCTGCGCGCTCCATGAGCTTCGGGAGAAGGGCGAAGACGCTGGGGGTGTATCCCTTGGTGCTGGGAGGCTCACCGATGGCGAGCCCGACTTCGCGCTGGGCCATCGCGAATCTGGTGACGGAGTCCATCATCAGCATCACGTTCAGGCCTTGATCGCGGAAGTACTCGGCGATGGCGGTGGCGGCGAGGGCGGCCTTGATGCGCAGAAGCGCGGGTTCATCGGAGGTCGCGCAGACGACAACGCTTCGGGCCATGCCTTCGGGGCCGAGGTCGTTTTCCATGAACTCCCGGACTTCGCGTCCGCGCTCACCGACGAGGGCGATCACGTTGACATCGGCTCCGCCGTTACGGGCAATCATGCCGAGCAGGGTCGACTTTCCGACGCCCGACCCAGCAAAAATACCAACCCGCTGACCAATTCCCATCGTGAGTACGGAGTCGATGGCTTTCACGCCGGTTTCGAAGGGCGATTCGATCATGGCCCGCTCCATCGCGTTGGGTGGGGAAGCAAGGCTGGGGTAGTGCTCGTGGATATCGAGAGGGCCTTTGCCGTCGAGCGGGCGTCCGAGGGCGTCGATGGTGCGCCCGAGCAGATTGTTCCCGACGGGAACGCGGAGGCAGTGGCCGGTGGCCTTGACGAGGCTCCCGCTTTTGACTCCGGTGATGTCGCCGAGCGGCATCATGAGGACGCGCTCGCCTCGGAATCCAACGACTTCGCAACGCAGGGCTGGACTGCCGGTTTCGCTTTCGATGAGGCAGACATCACCGATTCGAGCGGAGGGGCCGATGGATTCGATCACGAGTCCGACGACCTGGCTGACCTTGCCCATGATTTCGAATCGATTCACCGATTCGATGGCGCGCATCGCAGTTTTGAAGAGCGGTGGCTGGTGAAATTGCGGGGCACTCATGCGGCTCCTCCGAGGGCTTCGAGGGCGAGTCGGTGGAGGTAGTGCTCGATGCGTGCATCGATGACGCCGGAATCGGATTCGAGGATGCAGCCCGCGTGAATCGAGCTGTCGCTGACGATTTCGATGTCGCGGATGTGACTCAGGGCTTCGATGAGTTCGTGGCGCCGACCTTCGAGGTGACCTACGCGGCTGGGATTGACGCGCAAGCGGATGTGAGTCGAATCGGTCGCCTCGGCGATGACATTTCGGGCGATATCGAGGATTGCATCTTCGTGCATCGCGAGCTCCTGAACGAGAGCGCGACGGGCGATTTCGACGGCGAGGATGGCGAGGCGTTTTTCGGCCTCCTCGAACCATTGGTCGATCTCGGTTTTGGCGGTGGAGACGAGGTTCTCGAGAGCGGAGGCAGTGGCCTCGAACTGCTCGCGGTGAGCTTCGTCGTAGCCACGAGCGGCTTGCGAGGCTCCGGTGGCCAGGCCAACTTCGAGCCCTTTGGCTTCGCCGCGGGCATAGCCAGCGCTGTAGCCCACCAGCTGACCTTCTTCGTAAGCCTGGTTGAACTTGCGCTGAATCTCTCGCTTGCCCCACTGGGCGGTGGGGGATTCGTCCGCGACCTCGTGGGCGGTTTGGAGCCGGTCGAGGAACGAACCGAATGCCTGCTCGGTCCGCAGGATGTTTCGCGAGGAAACCGTGTTAGACAAGGACGTCCTCCTCGTCGCGACCGATTTGGATTTCGCCTGCTTCTTCCAGTCGGCGGATGCTGGCGACGATCTTTTGCTGGGCTTCTTCGACGGTGCGCATCTTGACCGGGCCCATGAATTCCATGTCTTCCTTGAGCATGCCAACGGCGCGCTCTGACATGTTGCGGAAGATCTTTTCTTGGACTTCCATCTTCACGCCCTTGAGCGCGGTGGCGAGATCCTTTCCGTCAACTTCCTTCAGCACGCTTTGAACCGCGCGGTCGTCCAGCTGGACGATGTCTTCGAAGACGAACATCATGTTCTTGACTTCATCGGCGAGTTCCGGATTGGACTCGCTGAGGGTGTCGAGGATGACGCGCTCGGTGGCACGGTCGACTCGGCTGAGGAGATCCACGAGAGCCTTGGGGCCGCCCGCTTTGGTCATTTCCGTATTGATGACATTGGAGACTTTCTTTTCAAGCACTCTCTCGACGTTGCGGATGACCTCCGGTGGGGTTTGATCCATGGCGGCAATCCGTTCGGCGACTTCGCCTCGGAGATCAGCGGGAAGCTTGCTGATGATGCTCGCCGCTTGCGTCGGCGACATGTAGGCAAGGATCACGGCGATCGTTTGCGGGTGCTCTTCTTGGATAAAGCTCAGAAGCTGTTGCGGATCGGCGCGTCTGAGGAACTCGAACGGGACAACCTGCATGGCGGTGTTGATCTTGTTGACTAGTTCATTGGCACGATCTTCACCAAACGCGGCGAGCAAGGTTTTGTGGGCATTGTCGATGCCACCTTCGGCAATAAACTCTTGCGCTTGGGCCATATCGTGGAACTCCTCCACGATTTTGTTCTTGAGTTCCGGGGTGACCTTTTCAAGCCGGGCGATCTCCATCGACATCGCCTCGATCTGCTCTTCGGTGAAATGCTTGATGATTTCACTGGCGTACTCGGGGCCGAGAACCGCGAGGACGATGGCGGCCTTCCGCTTGGGAGTGAGTTCAACGTTTTTCTTACGCATTATCGTTGTTCCTCCATCATCCAGCTCTTGAGGAGCATGGCCACGGCTTCAGGGTTCTTCTTCGACATTTTGCGAAGTTGTTCGAGTGGGATATCGACCTTGCGCTTGATCGAGGCGATGTCCAAATCATCATCATCATCCTCGTCGTCGTCGTGGAGGCGCTTCTTCTTTTTGCGCTTCGGACGCTGAATCATGATCGGTTCGCCGTTTTCGTCGATCTCTCCGGTGTCAACCAGCTCTTCGCCGAGGTCGATTTCTTCGTCGCTCACCTCGATCTGGGTGGACGGGGTGAGGTTGGTCGAGGTCTCGATGAGGGCGAGGAGTTGGGGGTCGGCGTTGACGGGGATTTGGATCGTCTGACCATTGCTCAGCACGACGGTTTGAGTCGTGACGGGCTTGAGCTGCTTGGCGAGACTGCGGATGAGAATGAACGCGACACCGAGCAGGGCGGCGATGGGCAGAATCGAGATGATCTGCTGCATGCGGGCGGCACTTGCGGCTTCGGCGGCAGCCTTTTCTTGGAGCTTGCTCGCGGCGTCGCTGAATTCGGCGGCGGTGACATTGCTGGTGAACTTTTCGTCGCCTTGCCACGGAGCGATGTAGTTGGCGACACGCTCCTCCAGAGGAGCGAGATCCTTCACGGCGATGCTGTTGGCCATCACACTGACGTTCATCGCGATGAGTTCGCCGGCGGCTCGCTCGATGTTGGTGCGCGTGTTGCTGGTCGGATACTGTTTGGTCTTTTGCTCGCTTTCGTAGTCGCTGCTTTTGGCGTCAGTGTCGACGGCAGCGGGCTGACCGGGGATGTTCGACTCGGTGCCTGCGCCTTGGACCGTGCCACCTCCGTTGCTCGTCATTTTCTCGCCTGCCGACTCTTCGACGATGGGATCACCGCTGCGGATGGTTTCATCCTTGGCGATGGTTGTGGCGTCCATGTTGAGCTGGACATCGACTTGGACGATGGTGTTGCCGATGCCAAAAACTTGGTCGAGTTCTCGCTGGAGGTCGGCGGCGCGGCGCTTGCTCTCGGCGGCTTCGGCCTCCATTTTCTTACTCGCGATGGTGGTGGAGCTTCCGCTCTCCTCGCCGTCGTAGATCATGCGACCGTTGTTGGTGACCACGGTCACGCCATTGGCTTTGAGGCCGGTGACGGAGTTCTGCACGAGTCGAGCAATGGCCTTGGCGGCTTCCGAGCTGAGGGCGTTGTCGTTGGCCTCGGTGATGCGGACAGCGGCGGTCGGCGGGGTGGTTTGGTCACCAAAAGCGGAATCTTTTCCGAGGGTGAGGTGGACTTGGGCGTGGGCGACGCCTTCCATCGTCATGATCGAATCAGAGAGTTCTTGCTCTTTGGCGGCGATGATCTTCTCGTTCTCTTTGCGCTGGCTATCGCCGAGGCCGATCGACTCGATCATCTGGAAACTGTTGCCGCCGCTCTTGGGGAGCTTGTTTTTGCTCGCCAGGTACATGCGGGCTTTCGGCACTTCGGAACTCGGGACGACGACTTCCATTTGCGGGGTGATTTCCACCTTGAATCCGCCTTTGGTGAGTTCGTCGTAGACCGCCGAGCGATCTTGGTCGCTCAGTCCGGTCAGCACTGGTTGCATCTTCGGCTGACTGGCGAACATCACCGTCAGACCCAAGATGACGACAAGGAAGGCCGCACCGAACACGGTCACAAGTTTCTGTGTCCGGTCGGCACTCTGCCACCATTCTTTTATTCGATCAAAGATCGCGCCCATTTCAACAAATCCAGTCGAAACGGCGGACTATTCAGTTTCTGAGAGCCGTAAGCTTACACTTGCATACGGTTGATCTCTTGATAGGCTTCTAGCAACTTATTCCGAACCTGAAGGGTCAGGCTCATCGCAGTGCTCGCACGCTCCATCGTGATCATCAGATCGTGATATTCCACCGGTCGATTCGCCATCAGGTCTTCTTGCATCTTACGGGAATCCGTTTGAGACTTATTGACTTCCTGAATGGCGTCCATCAGCATTTGACCAAAGTTTTCATCCTGTTCCATCTGAACAGGTTTGGCCATCGGTGGCTGCGCGAGTTGGGCGATATTGTTGCCGGTCGATCCGATTCGCATGAGTTACGCTCCTTAGACTCGACCGATTGCCAGCGCGGACTGAAGCATCGACTTGCTGGCGTTGAACGCCGCGACGTTTGCTTCATAGGCCCTTGTGGCACTCATGAGGTTCACCATCTCGTAGATGGGATTGACATTGCTGTAGTAGACCATTCCGTTCTCGTCGGCGAACGGATTGTCTGGTTCGGGGACGGCACGCAGGGGGGCTTCGTCCTCGATGAGTCGTTGAACTTTCACGCCTTCGTCATTGGCTTCCAGAACAACGATGCGACGTTTGTACGCTTCCTGGCCCGGGGTGCGGACGCTGTTCGCGTTGGCGATGTTCGCACTTATGACATCCATCCTCATGCGCTCGGCATGGAGGCCAGAGCCGGATGAACGGAGAGCAGAGTTAATCGTCATCATCTACCCTCGCGGATCACGTTCTTGATTCCGCTGAAGTGTCGGCTCGTCATTTCGGCGAGGAGTTGGTAGCGCACCTGCATCTCGGTGATCGACATGACCTCGGTTTCGAGATCCACGCTGTTGCCGTCGATGCGAATGGCTCCGCTTCCGCCTTCGTTGATGCCAGAGCGGCGCTGAAGCTCTTTAAGTCGATCGCCGGGTTTGCCCTTTTCGCCATCGAGGGCGATGCCGAAGTCCATATCCTCCCGCTTGTAGCCGGGGACGTTGACGTTCGACAGGTTGCGGGTCAGCATCGACGAGCGCTGGCTCGTGCGATCCAACGCCCGCTCCAGGTTCACGCTATGATTTCCCAGTAATTTGCCTAGCAATTGCACGGTTGGTTCACCTTGTCCAAGCCGCGCGTCCGTGTGCGATCACTCCCGCCGATCCATGGCGGAACAAACATCCCTAAGGAGGCTCATCAACATCGTCGGCAAAAATGCCTGGAGCCTTAGGGTGGTTGAACCAGAAATCCGGGATTTTTGGGTGGGGAGGCGAAGGGGTGATTCACAATGGAGGGGATGACTCCGTTGTATCTCGCCATGACGCTTGCGACCTTGCCCCAGACGCCTCCGGAGAGGGCGAGCAGCCTGACCGGAAACGTGAAGCATCACCCGTCTTTTGAAAGCAAGGGGCTCAAGAACAAGCGGAATCTCATCGTGTATTTGCCTCCGGACTACGAAACATCGAAGGCGAGCTATCCCGTGATCTACATGCACGATGGCCAGAACGTGATGGATGGGAACACGAGTTACATCCCGAATGAGGAATGGCGAGCGGACGAGACGGCAGAAGGTCTGATCCGCGCCGGAATGATGAAGCCGGTGATTATTGTGGGCATCGACAACGCGGGGATGGATCGAGCAAACGAGTTCCTCCCGACGCGGGTGAAGCGGGGGAACGAGGAGATGGGGGGACGTGCGGAGGATTATATCAAGTTCCTGACCGACGACGTTCAGCCATTCATCGAGAAGAATTATCGCGTGGCGAAGGGAGCGAAAAACACTGCCATGATCGGGTCGAGCTTTGGCGGGATCATCACCCTATGGGGCGGGCTCAAGCGACCGGATCGATTCGGAATGCTCGGGGTGATGTCGCCCAGTATCTGGTGGGATGACAAGGTGATGCTCAAACTCGTGCCTGATTTGGGCAAGAAGAACGTGAAGATCTGGATGGACATGGGCACGGACGAAGGGTTCCGCAGCGTCGCGGATAGCCAGGCCATGCGCGATGTCCTCGTGAAGCTGGGCTGGAAGTCCGAGCAAGATTTGATCTATTACGAGGATCCGCGCGCGAAGCACAACGAGCGAGCCTGGGCTCACCGGCTCGATTTGGTCTTCCGGTACTTCTTCGGCACGCAGGTCGGTGCGGGGCGATGATCGTTTCGACTTTGGTCGCGGCGAGTCTGATGGCTCCGGCGAAACCGGTTATCTGTATTGATCCAGGTCATCCGAGCGAGAATGGAGTCGGCACTCGGGGTAAGGAGGTCACGGAGGTTCAGCTCGTCTGGGATCTGGGAGTTGAGGCGGGGAAACGGCTTCGCGGGCTGGGTTACTCGGTGGTCTTCACGAAGAGCAAGGTGGGCGAGAAGGTCACGAACGCTCGCCGAGCGGAGATTGCCAATGAGGCGAAGGCGAATCTGTTGCTCCGGCTCCATGCCGATGCGGGGAATCACTCGGGGTGGGCGACGTTTTATCCGGATCGCAAGGGGACGGTCGGCAAATCAACGGGGCCGAGCGACGCGGTGATCAAGAGTTCGACGGCGGCAGCAAAAGCATTTCACCCGGCAGCAATCAGGGCCCTGGGCGGGGTGCTGAAGGATGCTGGATTGAAAACGGATCGCGCGACCAACATTGGAGGCAAACAAGGGGCTCTGGCGGGATCGATTTTGAGCAAGGTACCCGTGCTTTTGGTGGAGGTTTGCGTTCTCACCAACCCTTCTGATGAGAAGGTGGCGAAGAGCAAAGAGGGGCGCGAGGCGATGGTGAGCGCCCTGGTCGCGGGGACTCAGGCGGCGGTGCCAATTCCGAAAAAGTAGGGCACTAGCTGGCGAGATCGAGCGCTTGAATCGGTGAGGGGCTCGCGTATTGGCTGATCCGCTCGCGGCTCTGGCGGAAGGATCGAATCTCTCCGGTGGCTTGGCTTCGGCAATCCTGCGCGGCGGTGATCAAGGCTTCATCGGCTGCGCGCATCCGCTCGACGAGGGCGTCGGGCCATGGGCCGGGATGAGCGGCGATTTGCGCGAGGCAGGTTTGCCGCGCTTGGATAAAGTGGTTCAGATCTCGCTCTTCATCGGCGAGATCCGTGAGGGATTGCTGGAGCTCGTCGTGAATGGCGAGGGAGAGAGCGATGAATCGCTCGGCGAGGTCACGCGGCGTCTGTTCCAACGGGTTCTCCTGCAGGACTCAGTTGCCCGGCGGCTTGCTGGCGTTCCAGTTCGACCCAGCTCTCGCGCAGATCACTCATCACCTTGAGCGCTTGATCGAGATACATGGGGTTGTCTTCGAGATTGGCTTGAACCAATCGGTCGTAGACGTAGCTGTAGAGCGCGAAGAGGTTCTGGGCGATGTCGCCGCCCCGCTTCATGTCGAGGCTCGACATGAGCTCGGCGACAATGTTTTGCGCCTTCTGGCATTGCTCGTTCTGCTTAAACAGATCGCCCTGAGACATCGCATGCTTGGTGGCCTCAATGAACTTGAGGCAGCCATCGTACAGCATGACGACGAGTCGCAAGGGGCTTGCCCCATTTACTGCATTCTTGCGATATTGATCGATGGATGTCTGTCCGTAAGCCAAAACGCGCCGTACTCCTCCGAGCCGAATCCCTTAGGAATCATCGGCAGAGGGTCGCGCGTTACTCATCCTCGAAGGCCGATTTTGGTTGAAAAATCACGGCCACTGCGATGAGGGTGAGGCTCCAGATGAGGGGAACCATCCATTCGGAGCCAGCGGGATAGTCGGGCTGGGGGATGAGAGGGTCGCCTCGGCCGATCGCGATCATTTGGAGACGGAGGAACATCGCGAGCGCGCAGCAGGCGATTCCGCCGATGAATCCAGCGAGGCCAGCCCCTTTACCGATTCGCGGGAGGATGAAGGCGAGGGGGAGAGTTCCGGCGGCTCCGATCAAGAGGGTTTGCTGGAGTCCGGGCTGCGAGAGCTGCTCGAAGACGAGGAATGGCCAGAATCCAAGGGCAAAGGTGAGGAGGCTCCCCACGACGATGATGAGGCAGCCATTGGTGAGCTGCCCCTCGAACGACTGGTTTCGAGGGGCAGATTTGTCCTCTCGGGGCGTATCGGTTCCGAGAGGTTCGTGGTTCATGCTGGACTTAGAGACCCTTGTCGGCGATGAACTTGGTGAGGTCGGCGATGCGGCAGCTGTAGCCCCACTCGTTGTCGTACCAAGCGACGACCTTGACCATCTCATCGAGGACGACGGTGTCAACCGCGCTGAAGATGGAGCTGTGGGTGGAACCGCGCAGATCGCTGCTGACGAGTTCTTCGTCGGAGTAGCGGAGGATGCCCTTCATCGGGCCTTCGGCGTATTCCTTCATCGCAGCATTGATCTCGTCGATGGAAGCAACGCGGCTCAGGGTAGCCGTGAAGTCCACAACCGAGACGGTCGGAGTTGGAACCCGGAACGCCATGCCGGTGAACTTGCCCTTGAGCTCGGGAATCACGAGTCCGACGGCTTTCGCGGCACCGGTGCTGCTCGGAACGATGTTCTCGGCGGCGGCTCGGCTGTCGCGCAGACCCTTGCGGGCGGTATCGACGGTGGCCTGGCTGTTGGTGTAAGCGTGAACCGTGGTCAAGAGGCCCTTCTCGATGCCGAACTTCTCGTGGAGAACCTTGGCGACAGGGGCGAGACCGTTGGTGGTGCAGCTTGCGTTGCTGATGATGTGGTGGTTGGCCGGATCGTACATGCCGTCGTTGACGCCGAGGACGATCGTGACATCTTCATTCTTCGCCGGAGCGGAGATGATGACCTTCTTGGCACCAGCGTTCTTGTGAGCAATCGCCTTGGTGGCGTCAGTGAAGAAGCCGGTGGATTCGATGACGATATCGACGCCGAGATCACCCCACGGGATGTTGGCGGGATCCTTCTCCGCAAAGACTTGGAACCGGTCGCCATTGACGGTGATGGAGGAAGCGTCGTGCTCGACGGTGCCGTCGAAGGGGCCGTAGACCGTGTCGTACTTCAGCAAGTGCGCATTGGTTTCGGTGTCGGTGAGGTCGTTGATCGCGATGACGTCGATGTCGCCGGGATAGCGTTGAAGAAGCGTCCGAAGCGAGAGACGACCGATTCGGCCGAATCCGTTGATGCCAACTTTGACTGCCATATGTTTTTCCCATAAGGGCGGTTGAACCGCCGGAGATGCCTGTCAGTTTACTGGGGTTGGCGGGCGGGATTCAGGAAAGCGGGGCCTTCTGGAAACCGTAATGTTTGCTCCAGATTAAATTCGCAAGGAGACCTCAGGATTCCAGGAGCTCCCGGATCGGCTCGTGGAGAGCGTAACTGGGAACCTGTGGGTCATCGAGGACGCGTTCATCGAACGGGATTCCTTGGGTGGGGAGGAGCGAGGTGAGGGCGAGTCCGGGATGCATCTTGCCATCCACGAGCGGGCCGGGGCAGTGGATCAACCATTCGATGCGCTTGCCCGTGAGCGCGGCATCTTTTTGCCTGAGCACGAGAGGGGTAAAGAGGTGCTCAGCGAGATCCGCCATGAGTTCTTCGAGGTGATCCCATCGTTCGTGCTTGCGCATCGCACTCGCCCCAAAGGTGCCGAACACAGCGCTGCCTGGGTGGTTGATGAAGTCGGCCATGAATCGGGGAGCCGGGAAGACTCCGCGCAAGGCCTTGGACCGGTCGGCATGGCGGTATCCCACCAGACGCATAAATCCCTGCCAGCGGGCGAGGGGGCTGAAGGCGGTGACGATCTCGCCGCGTCGAAGCGCGAGGTTCGGGAGGGGGCGTCGGAATCCTTGACCCCAGGGCCAAAGAATGTTTGCCGGGGGCAGACCTTCGTCGCGCCTTCGCTGATTGATTTCGTGGTCATTGAGGAGGTTGAGCGAATCGTCGATGAACGCACGGAGGAGGGGTTCGCCATCGCCCTCGGGGAGCACGGTGTTCCAGGGCTTTCCGAATGCGGACGCTGGGGGCGTCGTGGCGAGCTCATCTGAACCTTCGAGCCAGACCAGTCCGTGGTCTACACCTTGCCCGATGACCGGGATCAGGGACTTGGTTTCGAGTCGTTTGGCCTGCTCGGCGAGAGTTCGCGCGTCGTTTGCAGAGAGCTGGTGAGATGCCTCGGCGAGGGTGCCATCGTCGCCCGCCGAGAGGAGGGAAAGATCGAAATGCACGCTCCGCTCGGGCGGATCAACCCCGAGGGCGGAGATCGCGAGGGCGCCTTGGCTGAGATGAACGGACTCGGGATCGAGCCCGACCCAGCAGGCCTCGGCGAGACCACCGTGCGCAGGATTCAGCTTGACCACCCGGGCGAGCGAGACGAGTTCACGCAGCGCCGATCCGGGCTCGGCGAGTACGGAGTGTGAGGCGTCGGCGGTGTCGAGGAGCCCCGGCAAGATGATGATCTTGCGCTCGATGGGGGTTCGGGCAGGCAGGCCACTCACAGAGTCATTTTGGCTTCTCGTCGCTCCCGAGAAATGACCAAGGCCCGATAGACGGCAAGAAAGAAGACCATGCCCGCGATATCGATGAGGACATCGCGGAGTTGCCCGGATCGGTTGGTGGCGTAGGTTTGTTGCCACTCATCGAAGACGGCGATGGGGATGGGCCACGCCAGCCCGACGATAAGGGCGGTGTTGAGTTGGGCTCCGGCCTTTTTTGCCGCAATCGCGGCGCAGAGAGCGGCGATTCCATAGCCCGTGAAGTGAAGCGTTTTGCGAATCCACCAGACGATTTGGTTGGCATATCGCCACTCTTCTTCGGGGATGTTGAACGTTCGGTGAACCCAGATTTTCATCCAGTCGGGTCCCCCCGAGGGGCCGCTCATGACGGCGATGAAGAGGCCGAACGCCACGGTGATGAAGATGGCCAGGAGCCAGATCCACCCCTTTTGCCCTTTGGCGTTCCACACAATGAGGCCCGCCATGGCGGCGCATCCCGCCAGGGTCACCGTCCAGGTGCCGCCGATTTGGGTGCCGATTCCCGGGTGCCCCGCCGCCCAGAGGA
The DNA here is from genome assembly GCA_943371575.1 of Methyloversatilis discipulorum. GTDB lineage: Bacteria > Armatimonadota > Fimbriimonadia > Fimbriimonadales > Fimbriimonadaceae > UphvI-Ar2. Next base: position 1,260,598 of record CALRVI020000001.1, read on the forward strand.
GGAAGAAAGTGGCTCCGTAACTGAGGACAAATAGACTCTTGTTCTTGAAGGGCCAGGCGTCAGGAGTGAATGCCACGAGAAGCCCGGCGCCGAGCAGGACTAGCAACGGGCCTTGGATCGGAAGCTGCAAGGCACCCCATCGGACGATTTGGAGAGCGACGAGGAGCCCGCAGATCGCAGTGATCACCTGGCTCGTTCGCCCGTTCATGGGTTAGATTGTGGCAGGGGAACAGGAGAACGCAAGCGCACGCAGAGGAGAACTAGTCCACTTGAACGTAAAGCAGGAGACAGGGGAGATCGGATTTTGCGACTTCGTCGGTGGGGGCGTGCATGTGGAGTTTGGTGCGATCGAAGCACGCGGAATCCCCTTGCCGAAGGATGAATCGCTCCTCCCCAACTTCAAAGAAGACCGATCCCTTGACGCATTGAACAAAGGCTTCTCCGCTGGTTTGGGCGGCGTAGCCGCTTCGACCGTAGACTTCGAGCACGGCCGCTTTGAGCTTGCCGCCGGGGAGGTCGCAGGCAATTCGGCGGAAGAACTGGTTGGCAAATCCCAGCCGGCCTTGCCGTAAGCGTTCTGCGGCAAGTTGCATCTCATCGTTGGTCGAGATTTCGGAAGGCTCGTGTTCGTCGTGGAGCTTCATGCGGAACCATGTGCCTTCGTCATTCCGAAAAACGCGGTAATCCTCGCCTCCTTCGGACGCTAGCGACTGGAGCGACGGGGCGAAGCTGAGGACGCCGTACACGCGGCAGATGCTCTCTCGACTGAGGCGGCGAACGGGGAGTCCAACTTCGAGACGTTGGACGGTGTTTTTGTCGATCCCTGCCCGTGCGGCTGCCTCGCGAATCGAGATATTCGCGCGCTTCCGGATCTCCTTCATGCGGACTCCAAAGGCAATCAAGTCTTCGCCGGGTTGGAGCTCCGCCTCGCCTTGAGCCGGGCTCGCCGCCGGTTCTCCGGTCAATCCACCGGGTTGTCCTATGATTTCATCCATTGAGTTCACCAGACGGGGATATTTTGTCTGAACTACGCTCCCAGTTGTTAAGCTTGCCTCTTTTTTCTCGAGCCAGGAGCCTTTATCATGCGTTCATTCAGATTCGGTGCGTCATGAACAACTCGGCACATTCCCCGCTTCGCCAACACGCCTTCACATTGATTGAGCTGCTTGTTGTCATTGCGATTATTGCCATCTTGGCGGCGATTCTCTTTCCCGTTTTTGCGCAGGCCAAGTCGGCAGCAAAAGGGACGGCCAGCCTTTCGAATCTGAAGCAGATTTCCCTCTCGGCGCACATCTATGCGGGAGATTACGATGACCGCACCGTGCCGGCGACGGTGTGGAATTCAGGAAATGACCCGATCGAGACTGGCACCGGGCAGACAAACGCCAGTTGGGTGTGGCTGCTCCAACCGTATCAAAAGAACGTGGATCTGGTGATTGATCCGCTGGGGCCACCCGCGATGCGCTTCGACGGAATCCCGCAAGCGGTGACGAACAGTGTGCGGATGAGCTACGGCATCAATCAGCTTTATCTGAGCTACTGGGACAGCACGGGGGCTCCGAGTCGGACGGTGAGCCTCTCCAGCATTAGCTCTCCGAGCGCAACCGTTTACTTCACCTCGCGGACTCATCCGAGCGAATACAACATCGGTCTGTTCAACGAGACGCCGTTTAGCAACATCTACTACTTCTTCCAATACGGGCATCCGACGAACGACCAAGGGCCAAACCTTGCGGTGACGGTCGATGCCCCGGCGTACGATGCGCCGGAATATCGGATTGCTAACCCATGGGGAGATCGCGGTGACTATTGGATCAGCACGTTTGAGCAGGGGCGTTATACCGGCGGAGTCTCGTTCCGACGAGCCAAGAAGGCGATCGTGACGATGACGGACGGCCACGTGAAGTCGATGACGGCGGGGCAGCTCTCGGCGGGAACCGACTTTGATCTGGCGAAGGAAATGGCTGGCGTGAACATGCCTTTGCCCCGCATCACCAAGCGGGAGGATTATCTATGGGATTTGCAGTAAGGAGAACCCTGCCGATGGCTGCTTTGTTGATTCTCAGCCTTCTTTCGGGGTGTCAGACGCCGAATCCGACGAATTCTTCGCAGACCGAAACCCAGTCCGTGGAGACGGAAACCGGTTCCACCGTGATGCTCGAGGGGCAGCCTCTCGAAACAATGACGGAGGCCGGGCGCAGAGGTGATGACCGCGTTGGGTCAGCCCTTGAGAAGCGCTAGCAGACGATTTTCAACCCACACCATGACCTTTCTTTGGAGATACAGAATGAAAAACCCAACTCTCGTGCGCGGCTGTGCTTTTGCCGCTCTTGCCATGGCGGCGACACTTAGTCACGCCCAAACCTATCGCTGGCACCTCATCAATTTGGATGGGAACGGACTCTCGTCCGCTGGAGCTGCGATCAACGACAGCAACGTCATCGCAGTAAGCGGTGGATTTTACGACTTCGGCACGGGCGTGTATACGTCTTTGCCCCCCTTGACCGGGCAAACGCGCACGCCGATCCCGACGGCCATCAACAATTCGGGTCAGCTTGCGGGCTCGGTTCGACTGGGTTCGACAACCACGACGAATCGAGCATTCCGCTGGAGCCCGGGCGATGCGAACTCGACGAATCTGGGCACTCTCGGCGGTGAGAATCGAACCGATGGTATCGGCATCAACAATCTGGGGCAGGTCGTGGGTTCATCGCGCCTGGATAGCAACTCCTCGTCCGAACGGGCAGCACTGTTCAGTGGAGGTACCGTGACGAATCTGGCCACCACTGGATTTGCGAGCGGCACGACGTCGACGGCTCGCGACATCAACGACTCTGGCGTGATCGTCGGAGTCGGGCGGCTCAGCGGGCAGACGGCGGATCAGGCCCTGGTTTTCAACGGCGCGGGCGGCGCGATCTCCCTGGGAGTCCTGACATCCTTGGGCCACGACCGCGGTCAAGCCTTTGCCCTGAACAATGGGGGCGTGATTGTCGGACAGAGCTCTGGCCTGACCGCGGATACTCGTCGAGCCGTGCGATGGGTGACCTCGACCTCTTCGGCGGAGCAGTTGCTGAGCCCGGTCGGGATCGCCAGCAGTACGATTGCTCAGGCAATCAACGAAGCGGGCGATGTTGTCGGAACCGGGAGCGTCGATGGCAGCATCAGCAATGCGATCGGCTGGATCAACGGCAACGCGATCAACTTCAACGACGCACTGGTGAACCCCGATGCGAATCTTGTTCTGCGCACGGCGGTGGGGATCAACGCGAACGGCTACATCGTCGGATCGGGAACCCTGAACGGCAATACGATTGGCTATGTGCTCACCCCGGAAGCCATTCCGGAGCCCGCCACGATGACTCTGCTCGCCGGTCTGGCGTTGCTGAAGCGTCGCCAGAAGAAGAGCTAATTTCTCCTCTGCAGAAAAGGAAAAGACAGGTGCCCGGCGATTTCGCCGGGCTTTTTTCTTCCGGAGTCCCGAGATTGGGTGGCGGGAGGAGGCGGACGATGACGACAGGGGTAAAAGGAAAGAGTGAACATTTCGCTGCTGAAAGAACTCACTGAAGCCCACGGCGTTCCGGGACAGGAAGACGCGATTCGGGCGATTGTCTACCGCGAGCTCAAGGATATCTGCGAGATCTCGACCGACTATCTCGGCAACGTGATCTGCCGGAAGGCTCCCACCGACGGCACTTCGAACCCGAAGAAGCTGATGCTTGCCGCTCACATGGACGAGATTGGTTTTGTCGTGAAGTACTTGGACGACAAGGGCTTCCTGCGCATCCACCCGGTCGGAGGCTGGGATCCGCGGATGATGGCGGCTCAGCGCGTGATTGTGCACACCTCGGAAGGCCCACGTCATGGCCTGATGATGCTGGGCACGAAGCCCAAGCACATGCTGGATGCGGCGGAAGCGGCGAAAGCTCCCAAGCATGAGGACTACTTCATCGATGCCGGTCTCAGTGGGGAAGAAGCGAAGAAGCTGGTCAAGATTGGCGACCAGGTGACGATGGATCGTGGCTTCCAGCAAATGGGCGATCTCTTCACCTGCAAAGCCATGGACGACCGCGTTGCCGTCTTCGTGATGATTGAGGCGATGAAGGCGGCGAAGAGCCACAGCGTCGAGATTTTGGGTGTGGCGACGGTTCAGGAAGAGATCGGTTTGCGCGGCGCGACGGCGGCGGGATCGGGCCTCAAGCCGGATATCTGCGTAGCGATCGACATTACGTTGGCCAACGACTTCCCGGGGATTCCTGCTGAGTTTTCGGTGACCAAGTTGGGCGATGGCACGGCGATCAAGTTCATGGACAGCTCGCTGATCTGCCATCCCAAGGTGGTTTCGCACTTCCGAGATCTGGCAGAGAAGAACGGGATCAAGTATCAGATTGAGCTTCTTCCCGCAGGCGGTACGGATGCTGGCGGAGTTCAGCGGCTCAACGGCGGCGTGCCGAGCTTCACCTTGTCGATTCCGACTCGGTACGTACATACGGTCAACGAAACGGTGCATAAAGATGATGTCCAGGCGAGCATTGACGTGCTGGCTCGGTACATTGAAGATGCGCACAACGGGGATTACACCTACGCGATCCCTGGTCGCTGACCAATTGGTTGAGTGAATACGCAGGAGAGCTTCGGCACCCTCTTTCGAGTCTTATCTCGAGAGAGGGTGCCTTCTTAAGAGAACCTCGTTTGAATTTCGTTTACCTTTGATGCGGCCCGTAATGCCACATGAACAAGAAGGTTAGGCTCTGGAGTATCTTGCCATCAGATCGGGCCAAGTGCCAGAGGTGATGGCCTCCCGAATTTCTTGCATCATTCGGGCATAGAACGCGACGTTGTGGAGTGTCGCAAGGCGTGCTCCTAGCGGCTCGCCCGCCTTGAAGAGATGTCGAACATAGGCCGCCGAATAGCGCGAGCAAGCAGGGAAGTGAGAGTCGTCGTCGAACCAACCCTTGTGTTCGGCCCATTTCAGATTCTGGGCATTGACCCTGCCCTTCAATGTGTAGAGCGCGTGGTGGCGCGCCATGCGGGTTGGCAAAACGCAGTCGAACAGATCAACCCCGCATGAAACCGCATGGAGAATATCCTGGGGATGCCCGACGCCCATGAGATACCGTGGCTTATCTTTGGGCAGGAGCGGTGCCGTCATCTTCACGACGGGGTACTGCATTTCGGTCGGTTCTCCCACGCTCACGCCCCCAATCGCGACACCCTCGAAAGGGAGCGAGGAGATGAATTCGGCTGACTCGCGCCGCAGATCCTCGTGAACGCCGCCTTGAACGATACCAAACACGTTTTGCCCCTCTCGCTTTGCCGATAGGTTGCGCGGAGCCCAACGGTGAGTGCGCTGCATGGCGGCGGCCGCTTCATCTCGGGTGCAAGGGTACGGCGGACACTCATCGAGGCACATGCTGATGTCCACGCCGAGCTTGCCTTGGATGGTGATCGACTGCTCGGGGGTCAGGAACATCTCCGAACCATCGAGGTGGCTGCGGAACCTGACGCCTTCGTCATCGATTTTTCGCATGTGACTGAGTGACATCACCTGATATCCTCCGGAATCGGTAAGGATCAGCCCCTTCCATCCCATGAAGTCATGGAGGCCGCCAAATCTCTCGACGAGATCTTCGCCAGGGCGCAAGGAAAGGTGATACGTGTTGCTGAGAATCAGCTCGAAGCCGAACGCCTCAAGATCCTCTGCTCCAAGGGTTTTGACGCTGCCTTGCGTGCCGACGGGCATGAACGCGGGAGTCTCGACCGTTCCGTGCGGAGTTGTGATTCGACCGCGCCTGGCCCCGGTGTGGGGGCAAACGGCGAGAAGTTCATAGGTCAGCGGCATCGCGGGAATCATTATGAGGCGCGAAGCCTGGCAGGAGCAGAGCGGCCTATTTCACCAGCACGTAGAGATCATCGTCGGTGATCTCGCCCTTGTGGTCAGCCATCTCGAGGAACTTCGCGTAGAGCACCTCAAACCGCTCTTCGGGGAAGTTGAAACCGAGCTCGCTGAGTCGGTGCTTCAGACCATGACGCCCCGATCGGGCCGTGAGGATGATCTCGCTCTTCTCTGCGCCGACGAGGTGCGGGTCGATGATTTCATAGGTGGATCGCTCTTTGAGAACGCCGTCTTGGTGGATTCCCGAGCTGTGCGCGTAGGCATTGGCCCCGACGACCGCCTTGTTCCGCTGCACGAGCATTCCGGTGAGTTCGCTGACCATGCGTGAAACTCCAAGGAGCTTTTGGGTGTGAACGCTGGTTTCGAGTCCAAACTTGTCTTTGCGGATGTGGAGAGCCATCACGACTTCTTCCAGCGAGGTGTTGCCGGCTCGCTCGCCGATGCCGTTGATCGTGACTTCAACCTGGCGTGCGCCGCCGAGAACTCCTCCGAGGGTGTTAGCGGTGGCCATGCCGAGGTCGTTGTGACAGTGACAGCTGAAGATCGCTTTGTCGCTGTTGGGGACGTTGTTGATGATCCCGGCAAAGAGGTCGCGGTACTCATCGGGGGTGGCGTAGCCGGTGGTGTCGGGGACATTGATGACCGTGGCTCCGGCATTGATCACCGATTCGACTACCTTGTAAACGTAGTCGCGATCCGCGCGGCCGGAGTCTTCCATGAAGTACTCGACATCGTCGGTGTATTGCCGGGCGAGCTTGACGGCGGCGACGCCTTTCTCAATCGCCTCTTCGCGAGAGAGCTTGAGCTTGTGTTGGAGGTGATTCTCGCTGACTCCGAGTCCGGTGTGGATGCGCGGTCGCTCGGCGGGTTTCAGAGCTTCCGCGGCGCATTCGATGTCTTTCGCCACGGCCCGAGTGAGAGCACAAATCGTGACGCCTTTGAGTTCGCGGGCCAGGGTGTTGACGCTTTCAAAGTCTCCGGGCGAGGAGATCGGGAAGCCCGCTTCGATGATGTTGACGCCAAGGTCGACCAGGGCACGACCGATCTTGAGCTTCTGCTCCATGTCCAGGTGGACGCCGGGGCTTTGCTCTCCGTCGCGGAGGGTGGTGTCGAAGATATGGACTTGGTTAGACATAGGAATGCAGCCGATCTCCGGTGGTGTCCGAAAATCTGAGGTGAATATCCTCTAAGCATACACCGGGGAGGGTGTGGGAATCTCTGCTATTTAGCGAGGTGACTGCGCGGGTAACCATCCGGCTGCTCCGATTCCCGGGGTGTTGCGGATTCGAACCACGTCACATTCATCGAGCATCGCGCGGTTTACGAACGAAACACGAGGGTGTGCTCTTCGGTCATCGAGAGCATGGCGGAGCGGATTCCTTCGCGGCCCATGCCGGATTCCTTGACACCTCCATAGGGCATGGCGTCGAAGCGCAGGCTGGGGGAATCGTTGACGACTAGGCCTCCGATGTGCAACTCTTGATTGAGCAACTCGATAAGTTCCTGTTGCTCTGTGAATACGGCGGCATGGATGCCGTAGCGACTCGAATTGACCCAGGTCACGATCTCCTCAGGTTCATCGTAGGGCTGAATCGTCACCACAGGGCCGAAGACTTCATCGCATCCGAGGCGGACGGCGCGGGTCACTCCTTCGATCACTGTGGGCTCGATATAACCGCCAACTCTGTTGCCTCCGCACAGGACACGTGCTCCGGCAGACTCTGCCTCGTCGATCCATTCCATTACTTTCTCGGCGGCTTCTGGGGTCATGAGGGGGCCGCAGAGACAGGCGGGGTCGGTCGGATCGCTGAGGGTGAGTGCCTCCGTGGCGGCAACGTAAGCAGAAACAAAAGAATCGTAAACCGAACGATGGATGAGGATATGCTGCGCGCTGATGCAAACTTGACCGGCAAAACCGAACGCGCTGGGAATCAGTTTGGAAACCGCATGATCGAGGTCGGCGTCTTCTGCAACCACGGCGGTCGCATCACCACCGAGTTCCAGCGTCATCGGAAGTCGGGGCAGCAGATCGCGGAGCATCCATCCCACTTTGGGTGATCCGGTGAAGCTGAGTTTGGCCACTCGGGGATCCTGGGCGGCCTTTTGCGCGAGGGCGGGAACGCATCCGATTGCGTTGACCACTCCATCCGGGCAGCCGGCCTCGTGGATCAGTCGGCAGAGCCTCAGGGTCGAGAGAGTGCCAATGCTGGGGGCCTTGATCAGGATCGTATTTCCACTGGCGAGGGCAGGCGCGATCTTATGTGCGGCCAAGTTCAGCGGCCAGTTCGCGGGGACAATGCCAAGAATCGGGCCGAGGGGGCGTCGGTTCACTGTCACAGAAACGCCAGCTGAGCGGGGATCGAGCGAAACATCTACCTGCTCCGGGAGACCGAATGTCAGGGCTTCTCGGGCTGCGATTTCAAACGTGATCGCGGCCCGATCCACCTCGGCGTAGGCGAGGGTGATCGGCTTGGCGAGCTCATCCCGCAGGAGTTCGGCGAATTCCGCTCGTCGCTCTCGCAAGGTTTCGGCGATACGGAGGAGCAGGGCGGATCGATCCTCGCGAGGGGAAGTCCGCCAAGTGGTAAAGGCTTCCTTGGTGGCATCCAAAGCTGTAGAGACCTCGGCCCATCCAGCTTCGGCGGCGCTCCCCACCATGCGTCCGGTGACCGGATTATCGTGGCGCGTTTTGCCGATGCTCTGGTCGCACGGGCCTCCATAGAACACTCCTCCGATCAGAATCTCCGCGTGCATGACGGAATCATGGCACCGCATCCTGGTCAGGTGCGGGATGGTCTAGAATCAAAGGAGATATGCCGCACAAGAACAAGCATCGCGTGATTTGCGCGCTCGATACGGGAGACTTGAGCGAGGCGATTTCAACTGTCCACCGACTCAGGGATTACTGTGGAGCCTTCAAAATCGGGCACGGCTTGACCTTGCCGCATGGTCTCGATGTGATTGACCGGCTCCAGGATGCTGGTGCGGAGAGAATCTTCCTCGATCTGAAGTTCCACGATATCCCGAGTAGCGTGGGCATTGGCGTGCGGGAGGCGGCCAAGCGCGGTGTCTGGATGCTCACTCTCCACCTTAGCGGCGGCCCGGCGATGATGGTCGCGGCGATGGAAGAAGCCAAGGCCCATGGCGCGGTTCAGCGACCGATGCTTGTCGGAGTCTCTGTTCTGACGAGCTTGAACCAGCACGATTTGACTGACCATCTCGGTTCTCCGCGCACGATTGAAGAGCACATGGTGTACTTGAGCAAGCTCGGAGTGGAGTGCGGGCTGGATGGAGTGGTCTGTTCGGTGCATGAGGCGGCAGCAATTCGTCGGGAGATTGGGCATGGCGTCATCGTCACTCCGGGGATTCGCTCGGTGAGTGGGGAAGTTCATGACCAGTCTCGAATCGGTGATGGTCAGGATGCTTTGGAGGCAGGGGCGGATTACTTGGTGATTGGTCGCGCCCTCACCGCGAGCTCTGATCCGATGGGGGCCCTGGCTTCGCTTCGGTTGGTTGATTCGGTCGAAGCGTGAGCGTGCCGGAGTTTCAAGAGGCGTTGCTCGGTTGGTATCGAGCGAATGCTCGTTCGATGCCGTGGCGGGTTCCGCCCGGTTCTGCCTCGATCCCTTCCGGGCTGGGGCACCCACGCATGAGTCCAAGTGCGATAGAGGAGGGCTCACTCTCAATCGACGCCCTCTCCGAGCTTGCCTCGGGGAGGGTGGCCGAAGGCCGGGAGGGGCTGATGACCGCCACCCCCGACGAGCTCCCGACCTTGAAGGGATCGGGGCACCCACACGTGAGTCCAAGTGCGATGAACGAGGGCTCACTCTCAATCGACGCCCTCTCCGAGCTTGCCTCGGGGACGGTGGCCGAAGGCCGGGAGGGGCGGATGACCACAGAGCTCGGCTACACCCCCGACGAGTCCCCGACTCTGAAGGGATCGGGGCACCCATTTTACAAGAATCCTGAACGAAGAGTCTACGAAGTCTGGGTGAGCGAGATCATGCTCCAACAGACCACAGTCGCCACGGTCACCTCCTACTACACCAAATGGTTGAGTCGATTTCCGACGATCGAACATCTCGCCGATGCCTCAGTGGATGATGTTCTGGCCTCCTGGCAAGGACTCGGCTACTACCGCCGTGCGAAGATGCTCCACGAGGGCGCACAGTGGGTCGTCCAAAACGGTATCCCCCAAGACGCAAAGGAGTGGCTCGCGGTGCCAGGTGTCGGCCGATACACAGCGGGGGCGATTGCTTCGATCGCTCAAAACGAATCAGCTCCGCTGGTAGACGGTAACGTCGAGAGAGTCGTCTCCCGCCTAACCGCTAACCCAGCCAGCGCAAAATCGCTCACCGATGCCGCCTGGAAGTGGGCGGAGAGCCAACTCCTCCCAAGCCACCCGGCGTACGAATCTCCCGGTGACTGGAACCAAACTCTCATGGAACTCGGAGCGACGGTGTGCAAGCCGCTCAATCCACTTTGCGGCTCCTGCCCGGTTCAGCCGTGGTGTCAGGCCTTCGCAGATGAGCAGGTTTCCGAATATCCTTCGCCGAAACCGAAGACAGAAAAGAAGGCACTCCACCATGCGGTGGCCATCCTCACGCACGAGCATAAATTCGCCATTCGTCCGGTTCCCGAGGGAAGGTGGTGGGCGGGGCTTTACGAGTTTCCGCGAGAGGAATCACTGGATGAGCTAGTCCTGATCGTCGAGGCGAAGCTCTCCCATTTTGGCCAATTCAACCATGTGGTGACCAATCACAAAATCACCGTTGATCTCTACCAAGCCGAGACCGCAGAGCCCACCCAGGGCCTGATCTGGGTGACCGAGGCCGAACTCTCGGAATACGCCATTCCCGCTCCTGCGCACAAGGCCCTCGACCTCTGGAAAAAGATCAGAACTCAGAAGACCTTGTGGGAACCAGGAACCAGCCCTGATTGATTCCTTCCAGGATGAACATGGTCATGGCAGTGGCGAGGATGCTCAAAAACGCCAGTCCGACCACAAAGGTCACCAGCGGCAACCCGATTCGACGAGCAAAACGCTCTTGGCGCAGATAGCTCTGCCGCGCCTTCTCACGGCGGCTTGCTGGAATCAGATTGAGCGAACCCCGCTGCATACGACGAATGAAGGGGCGACGCATGAACCAAAGCATGCCCCCATAGATGCGCCGAGCAACAAAGTGGGTTATCCCATCGGTAAGCACTCTACGGGGCGAACCAGGCGACCTTCGTCATTGAACAGGGCGATCAGCAAGGGGGGAATCGGGTCGGTGCCGCGCACCACCTTGACCAGGAACGTTGTTTCGCCCGGAGATTCGAAATCGGCGACGGTTTTGGGATCTTGCCTCAGAGGCACCGGGCGGTGATCGTGATAAGCGATCCGCCGATACTTATCCACCCAGAGCTTGACTCCTCCCGGGCCGCTGATTTGGAGGCGATACGCTCCGGCCCGTTCAAACTTCGCCTTCATCCAGAGGTACGCGACGCCAGGGCCGTTGTTGAAGAGCGGTTCCAGATCGAACATCGCGCCCGGAGCAAGCCAGGGTTGCCAGCGAAGAGGCATGTCGCTCCGGCCTGAGTAGACCGCATCGCGATCCTCCAGCTTTTCTGGCAGTTGCTCTTTGTCGTACCCCTGCCCCTCAATGTTGATGAACGGCCCGACCACGAGCCACGAAACCGGAGCAACCAGCGGAATGAGAGCCTGTAGGCCATCAATTCTCAGCCTCAAGTGCGTGTCATTGCCTGATTCGCTGGACGTTTCCGGGGGTCGAATGACGACCGGGAAGCTCGAACTTCCTCCTGCTCGCAGAGTGCTGGGTTGAACCCGACTGGCGAGTTCCCATCCGTACGGTGCCCCGAGGTCAATCTGAATCGTGCGGTCTTCGGAGGTCGGATTGTGGACGGTGAGCTGGGCTCGGGTGGTTTTTCCGGGCACGGCCACCGGAGGATCGAGAAACTGCATGGTGGCGACTAGGCCATTGAGTTCAATCGACGTTCGATCCGGGGCCTTCTGCAAGTCCTCACGCACCGAGGGATCGGGCAGAGGAACGGGAGGTTTGACTGGTTCGGCGGCCGCTTCGGGCATAGGAACGGGCGTCGCCTCCGCCATTTCCGGTGGCTCTCCCGATGTTTCCGGCATGATGTCCACAACCGGGGTCGGCGGAACTTCCGGCTCGGTGGCGCTGACGCCCGTCTTCTCCGCGCTGTCCGCAACTGCGAGGGCGAAATCCATGATCGCCTTGGGTGGCTCGACCCCGCGCAGACCGTGCGTGGCAATGTAGTCCCCGCCGAGCGGCCCCACCCATTCCTGATCCAGGGTGCCGATCATGAGGGTGCCGATCACGGCGGCCAATCCCGCGCTGTGTCCGCTGGACGCGCCGCATCCCGCCGCAATCAGCATCGACGGCCCCGGGACGGCTCCGCCGTGCATCAGGCCGAGCAAAGCCCAGCTGGTCGTGAGTACGGCGTGGTGCGGATCAACCAACCGCAGAGTTTCCGGCAACGATCGTCGAATCTCCCGTGGTGCTTCAGGATTGCCCACTGAGGGCAGGAGAATGGGGATCGCTTTGTGCAGCAAGCTCTCCATCGGCACAACGCTCAAGGCTGGTTTCAGAACTTCCCCAAACGTGCGCCCTGGCTGACTGAGCGACGCCAACACGGCGAAGAAAACCGCCATCCAGGCCCCTTCCTTGTGATGCGTGATGCTGGCATCCGCCATCGCCCACTTGGCGGCTTTGTCGGGCTGATCGGGAAACACGAGTCCCCAGTAGACCGCGCGGAGGAGAGCTTCGCTGCCATCGCCGAGAGGTTGGTCAAACGCTCCGGACAGGGGCGTATCGAACCCCAGAGCCAGGTTCCGAACAGCGTAGGCGTTTTCTTCTTCGGTCAAGCTCAGGTGTTCGTGGAGAAAGCTCCCGAGCCGCTCGGATCGCACACCCCGAGAACGAGCCGCGTTCCAGACGATCCAGGCGTCGATCGGAGCGGCCGCGACCATCCGCGAAGGGATGGGATCCCAGCCGGAGAGTCGGGAGAATTCGGGGCGACCGCGTCGGGGCGCACCAAGAGTCCATCCGGCGATTGCGGCTCGGGCCGCCTGGGCAATTCGATCAGACATAGGTCGTTCTCATTTTGGCCTTACGGGGCGTGATCCTCGCTGGTTCGGGACAAAAGAAAAAGGGGCCCCCGGACCGCAAGATGGGGAGCCCCATGGATGGGACAGACACGTAAGCTGTGTTCTTAGTTGCCGCTGCCGTTCCAGAATCGGTTGACTTCGGCTTCAGTCGTGCCTTGTCCTCGCAGAGCTTTGATGTTCGTGAACTTGGCATGGCCGTCCATGAAGGTGGCGAGCACACGATCCTTGTCGAATCGGCCCCAGAGCTGGCCTTGGCTTCGGGCATCGGGGAAGGTTCCCGTCCAACCGGCGTAGGTCGTTCCGGCGACGGCAAACGGCGGCTCGATGAGCGAGTATCCGACCGGGCTTTGCACACCCCGCAGATTCTTCATCGTCGCTTCGGCGAACATCACGGTCTGCGAGCTGCTGCCGAGAGAGGTGGACGAGACGCCGCTGAATTGTCGGGTCGGCATTCCCGCGACGACCGTGGTGCCAAGAAATTGGTTCAGGTAGCGATAGTTGTAGCCGTAGCTCGGGTTTGCACCGAGGAAGTAGTAGCGGAACGTTCCGCTCGTGTCAAATCGTCCCTTTCCGTCGGGCCCGGTGAGCACGGGATCCGTCGCGCGATCGTTCGGGCAAAGGAAGATCGACTCGTTCTTCGTGTAGGGAATCAGAAGAAGTGGGAAGTAGTGGAAGCCTTGGCTGGTCGGATAGCTCGTGGCAAGCGGGTTGAACCAGAACACCGGCGGGGTCACATCGTCGTTGTCGGCAAGGTAGAGCATCGACGCGGTGCCGATCTGTCGCACGTTGGAGAGGCTTTGCGTTTTCTTGGCCGAGTTCTTGGCCACCGCGAAGACCGGGAAGAGAATGGCCGCCAGGATGGCGATGATGGCGATGACAACGAGGAGTTCGATGAGAGTGAATGCGCGTCGAGTCATGATCTTATTGTCAGACCTCGACCGCCGGGGCCTAGTTGACAAATTTGATGACTGCGGCGATGTTTTGACGGTTTTGCTGAGTCTGAAATGGCTCGATGGACTTGCCCATACTGATGACTTGACTCATCTGACGATTTGGCAAGATTCCCAGGTTTTCGAGGGTTAGAGGCCCACGCCGTTGTACCGCTTGAGACCTCGAGGCCAGGCGAACTTGAAGAGGCCATAGGCGATGGCAATCCACACGAATTGCCCGATCAGCACTCCATGAACCTCGGCCTGACTCATCTGCCCCAGGGCAATCTCGGTAGGAGCCCCGGTCATATAGAAGAACGGAAAGAGCTTGGCCAGCATCTGCGCCCACTCCGGCAGGATGCTGACCGGGAACAGCTGCCCGCTCAAAAAGAGCATGGGGAAGTAATACAACTCAAAGATCGACTGAGCTTCCTCGGTGAACAGCGCGAGGGTGGAGAGCGCCATCGCGACGAGGAAGCTGAGGCAGTGTCCGAGGAAAACCGCCAGGAAAAACTCCCAGCCAAAGTGGAACTGCACCCCGCTCATGATTTGCCCGTAGGCGATCAGGAAGATCAGAAACCACGGAAGGAACAACCCGACTCGCAGAAATCTCCAGGTGAGATTCCGCATGAACATGAAGGGAAGCCACGGCATCGGGCGCAGAAGCTGGCTGGAAAGCTGGCCTTCGCGGAGTTCGCTGTTGATCTCCCACATAAAGTGACAGGTGATGAAGTTGCTCACCAGCACCATGATCATGTAGTAAGCAACAAAATCGGCTCCTGAGAATCCACGGATCGTGCCGCTCCCGGCGGCGGTGAGCCAGACCAGCGGCAGAGTGACCGCGCTCACGACGTCCGTCAGCACCCAAATCATGCCCGAGGCGCGGTAGGCCAGACCGTCTTGCAAGTAGATCTTGAAGACCGCCAGGCTCTGTCGCCACAGGGCCATCAGCGATTGGGGTTGGGTCGCGCGGATCACGTTGGGGTGGGTTTCAGAATACCGCCCGGCGGCATTTTTGCAGTTCTTTCTGCACGAGTGTCGGAAATCTGGGATCGCCTGCGTTCTACACTCGACAGACCACCCACCACGGCCTGTCGAAGGAAAACAACCATGAAAAGTTATCTCGTCCTCATCAAAGAATCCGCCGAGAGCGCGGCGAACGTCTCCCCGCAAGCCGCTCAGGAAGCGGTCGCCCTCTACACGGCATGGGCCCGGAAGCTGGATTCCGAGGGCCGATTTGTCACCGCAGATGGCCTCTCGCCGGAATCGCGGACCCTGCGCACCCCAGGCGGCGGAGCGGAGATCAAGCACATCAGCACGGCGGATGCCAAGGAAATCGTGACCGGGTTCTATGTCATCCGCGCCGCGAGCTTCGACGAAGCCCAAGCGATTTGCGAAGAGTGCCCTGCTCTCCAGCTGGGCGAATTCGTGGAAATCCGTGAGCAAATGGAGTATTGATCGCCGGACGTCGCGAGACTGGCGGGACATCTCGTTCCGCCTGGTCTCGCGGCTGGTTTCCCGGTTCGGCGTCGGGCACTGGAGTCTGTGCGAGGATGCGGTTTCCGAGGCATTCGTTGCCGCCCTCCGCACGTGGCCGATCCACGGCTTGCCGCTGGATCAAGAGGCGTGGCTGACCAAGGTTGCCCGGAACCGAGCTCTCGACAAGCTCCGCCGCCAGCGTGAGGAGCCTCTCTCGGACGAATGGGCGGCGATCCCCGATCCCAGCACCAACTTGGTCGACGATGAGGTCGCGCTCCTTTTCCTCTGCTGCGACCCGGATCTCCCGCTCGACAGTCAGATCGCCCTGACGCTCAAGGTTGCCTGTGGCTTTTCGGTGCGGGAGATCGCGGCGGGGCTGCACCAAACGCCCGAAGCGGTCGAGCGACGACTCGCCCGGGCGAAGGAGAAGTTGCGCACGAAGTCACTCCCCCGAGTGCACGATCTCGGCGAAGAGGATGT
This sequence comes from Methyloversatilis discipulorum, assembly GCA_943371575.1. Taxonomy (GTDB): domain Bacteria; phylum Armatimonadota; class Fimbriimonadia; order Fimbriimonadales; family Fimbriimonadaceae; genus UphvI-Ar2. The sequence goes on from CALRVI020000001.1 coordinate 1,276,514, forward strand.
TGCGCGGCGCGTGGAATCGGTGCGGCAGGTGGTCTCGCTGATGTTCGCCGAAGGCCACTCGCAGAGCAGCGGGGATGAGTTGATCAACCTCGATACGTGCCTGGGGGCGGTGTCCTTGGCGCGTCGGCTCCATGCCACGCGGCCAGATCCCGCGACGGCGGCTCTCATTGCCACGATGCTGCTGCAGGCAAGCCGATTCACGGCGCGCTCGGCGCCCGGCGAGGGTTTGGGTGCGATTTTGCTCCGCGATCAGGATCGGCAAAAGTGGGATCGTGAACTCATCGACCAAGGAATCTATTGGTTTCGGGAGAGTCTGGGCGGGGAGGAACTCACGGTCTATCACGCCGAGGCATCGGTTGGCGCGACCCTTGCCGCATCCGCCGAGACGGGGGAGATCGACTGGGAGTCGGTGCTGGTCGCGCTTCATCACCGACAATCCTTGGCCCCGACGATTGGCGGGCAGATGAGCATCGCGGCGGCTCAGTGGGCGGCGGGGTTGGTCAGGGAGGCGCGGGAAAGCCTGGAGTCGATCCCGAAGGAGATTGCCGGCAGGTATGAGCCCATGAACTCGGCGCTGTGGGCTGAGATCTTTGCTGCCGAAGGAGATCGGGGCGCGGCTGTCGCGGCCCTGGATCGGGCGATCGAATGCTCCGCCAATGCGGCAGAACGCGCGGCTTTGATGAGACGCCGATCCTCGATTAGTCGTCAATAGGGCCGCAAGCTAGCCGTCTGCGGTTGAAATGACATAACTCGTTCCAGTGTCAGGATTCGAATCGAGGAGAGACTGAACTTGCGGCGCAAGGGGCGATAAGTCTTCTACCGCTGTAAAGCGGGAATCTAGAGTGACGATCACGAGACCTGACCGAGAGACATTCTGCTGAAACCTCAGATTCTTGTCTGTCGTGAGGAATGCGTCGAATCCCGCGTCGAACGCCGCTGCGAGAAGTTTCCCGTTCGAGAGTTGCTCCCAGCCTAGTGCTTTGGTTGCAATGATTTCGTGTCGTTCGATCAGCTGGGCAAACCGAATGTCCACGCAGTGGTCAAGCAGGACTTTCATCAACTTGCCAATTCGAGCCCGAGCTGCCTTCGGAGTTGATTCTGCTCGTATCGCAACACGGCCTCCACCTGCTCGCGCGTGACGCCAGGAAATCCTTCAAGGAACGAGTCCACGGAATGATTTCGCAGGAGGGAATCCAGGAGCGCTTGAACGGGTACCCGCGTGCCGACGAAGCGCACCGCCCCGCTCAAGGTATCCGCATCTGACACAAGCACGGATTGAAGTTCTACTGGGATGTTCATCTTCGCCTTCGAGAGAATTATGCCTGAATCGCGTTCCAAGCTCCCGTGCCGGAGATGCGCATCACGAGCGATTATTCGCTTCCAAACCTGCGACAATGGAGCCATGAAAAGAGCCTTGATCGTGGGTGCCGGAGGGATGGGGCGGACATGGGGACGCAATCTCGCCGCCCACCCCGAGACCGAGATTGCCGGATGGTGCGATGTGTCGCTCTCCAGCCTGGAGGCGGCTTGCGCGGAGATCGGGGTGACTTCCGAGATCGGCAATGATTTTGCCGCCCTCCTCGATCAAGTGCGCCCCGATTTTGTGGTTGATGTCACGCCGCCGGAGATCCACCACGACGTGGTCACTCATGCCCTGCGCGCGGGATACCCGGTGCTAGGCGAGAAGCCGATGGCCCATTCGATGGAGGCGGCACGGGCGATGGTGACGGCGAGCGAGGAGAGTGGCCAGCTCTACATGGTCAGCCAGAGTCGTCGGTACAACGCCGAGCTTGTCGCGTTTTGTGACCTGGTGCGGCAGATCGGCGACATCGGCATTCTCAATGCTGATTTCTACTTGGGCCCCCACTTCGGCGGATTCCGCGATGAAATGCCGAGTCCGCTGGTGCTCGATATGGCGATCCACACCTTCGATGCCGCGCGCAAGATCGCCGGGCAGGATTTCGTGAGTGTCGAAGCCCGCGAATGGAACCCGGGCTGGAGCTGGATGAAGGGCGATTCCAGCGCGGAAGCCCGGTTCACGATGGCGAATGGCGGGGCGTTCCACTACCGAGGCAGCTGGGTGGCGCATGGGTGCATGACGAGCTGGGAATCGGAATGGCGCGCCCATGGCTCCCTCGGCGGTGCCCGTTGGGATGGGTTCTCCGGCCTGAGCGGGGAAGTCGTGGAGGGGAGCGAGGGATTCTTCTATCCCACTCGCGCCCTGGAAACGCATGTTCCACCTCAGTTCCGTGGGGGAATTGAGGGGTCGCTGGATGAGTTTTTGTGGGCACTGGAGACCGGCGGAACCCCGCAAGGCGAGTGCCATGACAACATCAAGAGCCTCTCGATGGTCTTCGCGGTGATTCAGTCAGCGGCGGAGCGGCGCGAAGTGAGCCTGGAAGAAGTTATCTCTTTAACTAGAAATTAACTATTTGGCAGTGACGCAGGCTACGCACTATGCTAAATTGAGCAACGGGGCAGGAAAACAGTAAAGTCGCATCCACTAGGTCAGGTGCGGGCTGGAACCAATGCTGGGTGTCTTGCCTCGTACTCGTATCGAGCGCAGACTTCTGATGAACAATTGCATTCCCAACTCACGAGCTTTTACGCTAGTCGAACTGATGATCGTTGTGGGAATCGTTGCGGTTCTGACTGGACTTATCTTAGCTGGCACTTTGGGTGCACGTCGCGCCGCGCATGGCGTGGGAGCACGGGTCGCGGCGAAGCAACTGGTGGTCGCCACGATTCTCTATGCAGGCGATCATGATGATCGACTCCCCTTCCTTGACAGCTTGAGAAACATCGTCAAGGAAGAGGACTTCATGGATCGCCGTGATGCGTGGGGAGACCGGGATCGTACGATGACGCCGCTCGTTGGATCCTTCAGCTACTACTTTGGTGCGCTCGATCAACGTCCTAATCCGATCCGACTTGATTTGGGAAGAGGAGGATTCGAGAAGTTTCCGCTCTTCATCAATATCTTTGAGTCTGATCGCACTCCAGCCTTTTTTGAAGGTGAGGTTTGTCCCTTTCTCAAACGCAATTCTTGTGATCATCCGAAACGAATTGGCTGTGTCGGAATCGACGGAACCTATCGTCTGACTCACCTAAGTGCAAATGACAGAATCGGCAATGTCTTTACTTGGACGATAAACATGTCCAGATGTCGTTTCGACTGAGAGGCTCGTTTGATCAGAGCACTCGCGACGGATACTGCTGATTCATTCAACTTCAGCCCAGATTCTTGTGAGCCTGGCTCTCAGCGATCGACTTGATCGTGACGGCGGCGCGAGCCTCGTTCTTGTTGCGGAACATCGCTTCGTCGGCCGCGGTCATCAGGGCATCGAGCGAGCGACCATCGGTGCCAAACCGGGCGACGCCCACACTCACCGCGATCTCGAAAGGCAGACTCTGCGACGCCTCGGCGAGCATGCGGCGAACGTTGGTGAGATAGAACCCCGTCCCGATCGAGTCGGACTCGGTGAGCAACACCACGAACTCATCGCCACCCAAGCGGCTGACGACATCGCCTTCCTGGGCGCACAGCTCCAGTGCGTGGGCCAGAATCGTCAACGCTTGATCCCCCGCTTTGTGGCCGTGGATATCGTTGATTTGCTTAAACTTATCGCAGTCGAAGAGGAGCACGGCGGCGTCTTGCTTCTCGGCAATGCACTTGCCCAGCGCCTTGCGGCCCTGCATCGTGAAGGCGCGGCGGTTCAGCAGCCCCGTCAGCGAGTCGGTGTCCGCCTGATGGGTCATGTTCTCCAGCCGCTTCTCCATGCCCTCAAAGCCCAGCATCAGGGTGGTGAAGATGATGAATTGCAGGAAGGTGGCGAGCCAGGGCTTCTCAGCGGGAGTGGTGATTTGGAAGGCCGCGAGAACGACGAAGACCGTCGCGATGCCGACGAGCCGTCCTCCGGTCTTTGCCGCAAACCAGATCGGGAGAACATACAGCACGCTGAGTCCTCGACCGTAAGGCAGGGCAGGAGCGAACAGTCGCTCGGCGACCATGAGGGCCAGCACGATGCCGACCGGGCCAGCGAGCGCGCGCAAAAAGGCTTCATTGAGAATCTCTCCCCGGAGGAGGTCATCCCAATGTCGCTGGACGATTCGCCGGAAGGCTTTAACAGTCACTCTGCGGGCTCCTTGGTTGGAATCATCGGCACAAGAAGTGGAAATCTGCAGGTTTCGTGCCAAAACTACGGGGATTTCGATTCCTGGTAGGAATTTGTGGGACTTTTCTAGGGATTTTTGGATGAAAGGGAAGCGCCAGGGGCTTTTGCGCGTTCAGATAAATGGACGCGAATCCTCCTCAACACGCAAGTGGCGGGTGTTCCCAGACCCGCTCGTCCAGTCCAAGGCCCCGTTCTCCCAGGCGGGGCCAATTCATTTTCTTTATCTGGTTCACCGACCCAGATAAAGCTCGCGCCGACTGCGTGAACTGAGCCCGCTCAGCGGCTCCTCGAACTTCACCCGAACCTCACGATGGATCGTGCGACCACAGGCCGTCGGAAGCGTCTCCAAAGCCCAGCCGTAGGCCGTGCCGAATTCCATCGGAAGATCAACCGTCACGGTATCCCCAGGCCGGACATCGCCAGGAACGATGAGCTTCGCGCCGCTTGCCGAGAGATCGACGAGGCGTCCGGCTTCACCATTCACCCGCACAATCGCACCGTTGAGCGTGCTGTCGCGCTTCTCCACCCGGCGATCCACATGCCGGAGTCGCTCGGGAAGAGCCACGGTGAACTCGTGCGTCTCCGCGTTGCGGCTCAGAATCGAGGATCGGAAAGTGACAATGCAATCGGCCAAGGGGGCTTGAACCATCACCATCTCACCAATGCGCACCGGAACATAGTGGTCGCGCTGGAGAGGAGCCGAGAAAACGAGACCTTGCTTGGTCTGTCGGATGAAGTAGCAGCGATACGCGCCGCCGGGGCCGACCATGCGAACACGGGTGTTCTCTGGGATCGGGACAAGAACGAGTTTCTTCCGATTACGCGCTGTGATTGCGTAGGAAACGGCCATCGAGACCGCGAAGACGACGGAAAGAAATCCCACCATTTGCAATAGTTGCAGAACCATGTTGTTTCACCTCAAACATTCAGAGGCTCTCGATTTCGTTCTGTTCGACCCGAAAGTCGGCGCGTATGATGGGGAGCAGTCGCAGTGCCTCTCCAAGGCTGACCGTTCCCTCGTCGCCAGACTCCGTTTTGCCGGATTGAGCAAACTCGAGAATCTCTTGTGAGGACTGGAGCATCAATTTGTGTGCCAGAGCTCGTTTTGTGTGAGATCCCGTAAATTTACTGGGTGTGGGAAGGAGGTCGATGAGGGCCGAAAGGGCCTCGGCTTGGCGCGCAATGGCGGCAGCGCGGGCGATCAGTTCCGGATCCCGGGATCGCATCCGAATCAGCGGAGGAAGCTCACGGAGTTGTAGGCCGATCGTTTCGAGCTTTTGCTCGCTCAAAGTCGTGGCAACCAGATAGGCCGTGCCAAGCGTCGCGGGATCAACATCGCCGAGGCTCGCTAGGTCGGCGCGGCATTCCTCGGTGTTGCCAATCAGGGAGTGGGCCATGGCCCGCCCGATGACGGCCTGAGGGGTCGGCCCGACGGCAATCGAGCTCGTGAAGGCGTCCAGGGCGATCCGGGGCTCGTTTGCGAGGATTGCGATTTCGCCCTGCAAGGTGAAGGCTTGATGTCCCTGTGCTCCGCGGGCGAGCGCCTGATTCAACGAATTGCGAGCGTTGGTGACATCCCATGCCAAAAGGTAGGCGCGCGCCGCCAGCATCCACATCGGCAGGGAATCTTTGCTCACCAAGGCCGCCCGTTCCGCTTCGGCGGCTGCCTCTTCGTAGAGCCCCATGCGAATCAGCAAGTTGGCCAGCATCTCGCGTGGCCGCGGATCAAAGGGGTCTTTGTCGATCGCTTCGCGCAGAACGAGAACCGCCATCTGGGGCTTGTTTTGGCGAATCAGGGTTTGCGCTTTGACCAGAGGATCATCATCCAACGGGATTTGCACCCCGGTTCCGGTCGGAGAGTTGCCAGGCGTCGGATCCGGCAGGCGATTCACATTCTGGCGGGGATGGTCGCGGAAGGGGCCGGTGCCGAGAATCATCGCCCAGCTCCGGGCGATGCTCCGAGAGGTTGAATCCCAATCCGGTAAGCCACCGACGATGACGGTGGCCACTTGATGCTCGGTTCCTTCGAGTTGGCGGCGAAGCTTCTCTATATCGGCTGGATTCGTGACGTTCTGGCTTTCTTGGTCAAGATCAACAAGGCGGCGTTCCCAGTTGCCAAACCGCCACAGGGTCCGCGATCCTGCGCCTCGATAAAGCGTGGCGATGGGGCGGCAGCTGTCTCCCGTTTTGAGCCCCCAGACGACGAGGGTGTAATCCGGCTTCACCAGACGCGCGACCTTGGTGATGTTCTCCTGGGTCGGCGATTGGAGCTCGGTCGGGATGTTCTGCTCGTCAACGATTTTGCGGAATGCCGGGTCGGTCATGGACCACACGACGGGCTCGACTTGACCTTCCTCGAAGAGAGACTGGGCGACGTAGGAATCGAGCAGGAGATTTCGATCGGTGCCGTCGATGGGGGCCTCGCGGAGTTGCAGGACAAAGACTCGCGGCACTTGGGCGAACCCAAGTGCCGTGATACTCAGAAAGGAAAGCAGGGCGAGCGCGCGATTCACGCGGGCTTAGCCTCCAAGAGCGGCAATCGCTCGTTTGCAGGCGTCAATCGCCGTTCGAATCCGGCTTGAACCTTGCCCTCGCTGAACCTGGGCCTCGAAGGCGTTGATGGCTTTGCGATAGGCGGAGATCGCATCGGCCCGCCGACCGAGCTTCTCGTAGCATTGGGCGAGACGTTGGTAGGTCGCTCCCGTGCCACCTCCGGCTTGAATCGCCTTTTCGTAGGCGGCAGCGGCTCCGGCGTAATCTTCTTGCAGATAGAGGTTGCGGGCTTGCTGGATCAGCGATTCAGCGGAGCCACTGTTCGAACTCGCCGCGCTGGACGAGTTGCCGTTCCCGGCGGAAATTTCGATCACTCCCGGATTCTCTTGCGGCTCAGACGCCCCGTTGTTCTCGGCCGGCGGATTTTCCGGCTGAGCATTTTGAGGAGTGGTATTCGTCGGTTGAGTCGGCTGGTTGGGCGTGATATTGACCGGCGGATTGAAAGGCGGAACTTGCGATTCTCCCTCGGTTCGGAGCGGCCCGGTGTATCCGGCAGAGTTCGGGAGTCGGAATCCTCCACGGGTGGGTTCGTTCGAGGCAGTTGCTCCCGCGGCGATCGGGTTGTTCACCGTACCAGCGGTGGTGTTCTGGGTCGGCTGCTCCGTGGTGCTGACATTCGGTACCAGGGCGGGGCTGTAGCTCCTGAATCCGGTGACTTCTGAGTTTGGCTGGGTGTTTGTCGCCACCAGATTCGGCTTTTGTGGAGGGAAGCTCAGGAACGCCGCTGAGCCAAGAGTGAGCAGAACCACTCCGGCCAGAGCAATGAGGGTGAGGGCGCGCCGGCTATCGCGTGGTTCCTCGACTTCGAGCTCCTGAAGTGCAGCGAGCTTGCGCAGGTGTGTCACCCGAATCCGGTCAATGGCTGAATCTGGCCGGAGTTCTACGACTCGCTCGTAGGTGGAGAGAGCTTCATCAATCTTGCCTTCGCGCTCGTACACGTCACCGTGGAGAGCGAGAGCATCGACGTTGTTCGGGTCGCTTTCCAGAATCGAGTCGGCGACAAGCTTGGCTTCATCCAGGCGATGATCAGCGAGGAGTCGACGGCCATCCTCCATGAGCTTGACGTTCTCCTGGCGGATCAGCTCGGCGACAAGTTCCGGCAGGGCATGACCGCAAGCTCGGCAGAACTTACTGTCCACCGTATTCGAGGTCTCACACTTTTCACAGGAAATCGTTCGCATAGCTGCACTCGGGAGGGATTCAAGCATGTCTCGTGCCGAGACGTCATTTTCAGCGTGTCTCCGATGGAGCCGCGCTAGGGGATTGTACCCGCACCCATTTCTCGGACGGCTCTGGCTTAACCATAAGTTCAAACACGATCAACGCTTTTCCCGGTTGGCCTAGTGTGCGCGAGTGAATCCCTCCGGAATTCCGGGTTTCGGTATTCTGCTTTTGTGTCCGACAACGCCGTCACTCCGCTTCATTCTGCTCACCTCGCGGCCGGAGCCCGCATGGTTCCCTTCGCGGGTTACGAGATGCCCGTTCAGTACAAGAGCGTGATTCAGGAGGCCCTTGCCGTGCGCAATGGGGCGGGGATGTTTGACGTGAGCCACATGGCTCGCCTTCGTTTTGTCGGAGAAGGGGTTGTCGAATTCCTGGAGCAGGTCACGACGAACGACATCAGCAAACTCACCGATGGAACCGGTCAGTACAGTCTGCTCCCCAACGCGAAGGGTGGGCTGGTGGACGACATCATTGTCTATCGCATCCACGAAACGGAATTCCGCATGGTGGTGAACGCTTCGAACCATGCGAAAGATGTCGCCCATTTGAAAGCTCATCTTCCGGCATCGGTGGTGATGACTGACCACACGGCAGAGTCGGCCATGATTGCCGTCCAAGGCCCGAAGGCGGTCGATATCCTTGCCGGCCTCAGCGATGATCCGGAAGGAATTCGGTCGGCCGGCATGTTCGGTGTAGTCATGACCAAGATTGCCGGGATCGACTGCTTCGCGCCTCGGTCGGGCTACACCGGGGAAGACGGTTACGAACTGATTTGCCCCGCCGAAGACGCGGTGGCCCTCTGGGATGCTCTTCTCGCGGCGGGGGTTGAGCCGTGCGGTTTGGGCTCGCGGGACACCCTCCGAGTGGAAGCAGGTTTGCCCCTTTATGGACATGAATTGTCGGACGAACTTTCACCGATCTCGGCAGGTCTCGGATGGGTGATCGGGAAGGCGAAGACTTTCATCGGCAGTGAGATCATCAACGCGGCTCGCGCCGACGGCACTCCGCGCAGACTGGTCGGCGTGAGGATGAACGGTCGCCGTATCCCGGGGATTGGCGCACCGGTGGCGGTTGAAGGAGCGGTGGTGGGCGAGGTCTGCAGCGGGGTCTATTCCCCGGTTTTGGAATGCGGGATCGCGTTTGCCTTTGTAGATCGAGCCGTCGAATTTGGCACCGCCTGCACCGTAGAGATCCGCGGCTCGCACGAGGCGGGCACGGTCGTCAACAAGCGGTTCCTGAAGAAGAGCTAGTCAGCCCGACTATGGCTTCAAAGGCACGAATAGCCCGGCGCCCATCATGAGCGGCTTGATTTCAACCTTGAAATGACCTCTCTTCAGGAGGGGGTCGTCGGCCAGGAGGGCTTCGACTTTCGCCTTGTCGTCGGTGGGGAAGATCGAGAGGCCTCGCCACTCTCCGGTGGGATCACCGACCGGCCCATGAACGCACGCGGTGCCATCGCGCATTTGCGCCAGATTCCGATTCACGTGGGCGAGGTTCGCTTTGGTCAGCTCATCGGAAACGTCGGCTGTCCAGTTCGGACCCTTGAGCCAGCGGACAAACGAGTAGCGATGCATCTCTGCCGCTGCTTCCTCATTCCAAGAGAAGATCCCTTTGGGCATCATCCACGAGTGCACGCTGATCTTCAGAAGACCTTCTTTCACGAAGGGATCCTCCTTAAACTCATCGGGAATTTTGTCGAGCGGCATCTGGAGAATCACGATTCCGCGGAAATCGCCCCGCTCGGCAAACGGGCCAGCGGCCGGGGACTTTTTCGCGTTCCAGAGGCGCACGAGGTTGTCGATGTGGGCCTTCTGCATCTCCGCGAGTTCCTCGGTCGAATACTCACGCTTGCGCTCGCCGGCATGGAAGATCAGGATCGCGTTCTGCTCCATCGGCGGGAGTTTGAAGGTGGTTTCGTCGATCGAAGACATAGCGGTCAGAGTGCAGGCGGAAAGGAGGGCCACGCTCAGCATAGTGTCTATTATGGAATTTCTTGCGCAATCAGTTCCATCAACTCGGATCCTCGACCGAGACCCCGAAAGGGATCGCGGCTGGGCGGCGTAGAATCATCTATCCATGCCCACCGAACAAGACGGAACGATTTGGCGCATCCTTGAAAAGCTCGAAGACCTGGCCAAGGACGGCGATCCCAAGGCGCGGAGCTACGTGAATGCCCTTCGCGAAGAGCTCCAGAAAGAAGAACGCGCTCAGGAAGAACAGCGCCAACTGATGGCGCAATATGAGGAGGCGTATCAGAAGCTGACGAGCCCAGCCAACAAGATCGGGGTGTTTTTGAAGCACCTGGATGATGGAGAAGTCTTGGTGGTGCATGGTGACCAGGAATATGTGGCTCTCGTCGATCCGGCGGTAAACGTGGACGACCTGAAGCCGGGCGTCCGGATCAAGCTCAACGAAGCTTATGCCGTCATCGGCGTGATGCCGGAAAGCGAGACCGGGGCGATCATCAAGGTCAGCCAGGTGCTCGCAGATGGCCGACTCCGGGTCGGTGCCGATCAACAGAATCAGCAAGGTCGGCTCATCACCCGAGCAGACTCGTTGGGTGAGGCGACCGTGAAGACCGGCGACGAAGTCCGCCTCGATCCGGCGGGCCGCGTGGCGGTCGAGCACTTTGTCCAACAGGCCGCGCAGGATTACTTTATCGAAGAGATCCCCGAGACCCCGTGGTCGGCGGTGGGCGGTCAAGAGGAAGCGATTTCGCTGGTGAAAGAGACGATCGAACAGCCTTTGCTCTATCCGGATCTCTACGCCGCCTATGATAAGAAGCCCGTGAAGGGAATTCTTCTCTACGGCCCGCCCGGATGCGGGAAGACTCTCTTGGGCAAAGCGATTGCCTACAACCTGGCTAAGGATTACAGCGAGCGCACAGGAAAGCCAACAAAGGAGTGCTTCCTCCACATCAGCGGTCCGAAGATTCTGAACATGTGGCTCGGCGAGACCGAGCGGATGGTGCGCGAGATCTTCGCGACGGCGCGTGAGAAGGCGAAGGAAGGGAATATCGTGGTTGTGTTCATCGACGAGGCGGAGTCGGTTCTGCGCACTCGTTCGAATGGACGCTGGCTGAACATCAGCAACACCGTGGTGCCCCAATTCTGCGCCGAGATGGACGGTCTGGTGGAGATGGAGAACGTGGTGATCGTTCTGACGAGCAACCGCCCCGACTACATCGACCCAGCGATTCTCCGTCCGGAGCGGATCGACCGAAAGGTGCGCATCCGGCGGCCGGATCAGGATTCAGCGAAGGCCATTCTGTCGATCTACCTGCACGAGAGGCTTCCTCTTGATCCTGCATTTGTTGCCGAGCAGGGCGGCCCTGAGTGCGCCAGGAAAGCTCTTGTCGAAGGGGCGATTGCTCACCTCTGGCGGACTCACGCCTCGACGGAGTTCTTGAGGATTCAAACCCGATCGGGTGGCTCACAGAGTCTTTATTGGAAAGACCTGGTCTCCGGGGCGCTGCTCAAGTCGATCGTGGATCGGGCCAAGGACACGGCGATCCGCCGCGCAATTGCGGATCGGGATATCCCAACCGGAGTCGGCCTCGAAGACCTCCGAGAGGCAATCGCCTCGGAGTACCGCGAGAACGAAATCTTCCCGAAATCGGATGCGGTGGAGGACTGGCTGAAGCTCCTCGATTTCGAGCCGGAAGCGGTCGTCGGGATCAAGCCGGTCGGCAAGGATCGTGGCCAGGAGATTGTCAAGAAGTCTGTGATTTAGAGAAGAATTCTTGGTCAAACATGTAAAAAGGTCTTGATCCGGAGGCGCCGGATCAAGACCTTTTTCTTTTCAAAGTTGTCTCCGCTTCCGGGAGAATCAACCAAATCGTCCAGAGATGTAGTCCTCGGTGCGCTTTTCCTTGGGACGCAGGAAGATCTCCTCGGTGGCGTTGGTCTCGACGATCTCGCCGTGCATGAAGAAAGCCGTGATGTCGCTCGCGCGCTGGGCTTGTTGCATGTTGTGGGTAACGATGACGATAGTGAACTGCTCTTTGAGCTCGAAGATTAGGTCTTCGATCTTCGCGGTGGCCACGGGGTCAAGGGCCGAACACGGCTCGTCCATCAGGATGATCTCCGGATTGACGGCAATCGTGCGGGCGATGCAGAGTCGCTGCTGTTGGCCGCCGGAGAGGCCAAGGGCACTCTGGTGGAGCTTGTCCTTCACTTCATCCCACAGATAGGCCCGGGTGAGGCAAGCCTCAACCATATCCACGAGGTCACTCTTCTTCTTCATCCCGTGGATTCGTGGCCCGTAAGCGATGTTGTCGAAAATCGACATCGGGAAGGGGTTGGGCTTCTGGAACACCATTCCGACCGCCTTGCGCAGTTCAACCACGTCCACGGCGGGCGCATAGATGTCTTGACCATCAATGGCGACCTTTCCAACTAACCTGGTGCCATCGATCAGATCGTTCATTCGATTGAGGCATCGGAGGAAGGTGGATTTCCCGCATCCCGACGGCCCGATCAACGCGGTGACCATTTTGGGTCGCATGACCAAGTTGACCTTTTTCAGCGCATGGAAGGCACTGTAATAGAAGTCCACGTTCTCGGCAGAGATGAGCCCGCGACCGTCTTTGACGGGGGCATTTTGGGGAAGAGTTTCCTCAATCACGGCTTGGACTTCCATTGATTCTGGGAGCGTATCACAGAATTATTAACATTCTTTAACGCCGGGCCAGTCGGCATAGGGGCCTGCCTATCATTGTGGCGCATTGGGCTCCGGCATCGTGCGCCAGTAGCGCGTTCCATCCTTCACGCGGCCCAGCAGTCCTGCTTCAAAAAGTTCGCGCCGCACGAGGCAGTAGTCCGAAATGAGGATGGTGTCGAGGATGATCGCGTTCACCTCCTTCTCCGTGTAGTCGCGACCGAATTCGAACCGTGCCGTGATGTACTCCAGCACCTCGATCTGGGCCGACCGTCGCTTCCGGCTGGGCCATGCAAACACGCGGCCCTCGCGATCCAAAAAGTGTTCGATCTGTCCCACGATGCAAAACGGTACGGCGTGCCGCGTCGTCTGGTTGAGTAGATGATGAGTTTGGCAGGAGTTGCGGCGATGTTGATCGGAGGAATGACCGGGCAGATCGTGCCAGAGTCTCTCGCCGTGCCATCGGTGAAGACGGTGGATGGCGGAACGTTTGCCTTGGGTGGTCGCTCCGCAACGGTTCTCGTTTTTCTCACTCATCAGTGCCCGATTGCCAATGACTATCAGCCTACACTGGTGAAGATCGCCAAGGATTTCTCCAAGCAAGGCGTGGCGGTGCTCGGCGTTCACATCGATCCGACTCTGACCGCCGCTGATGCAAAGGCCCACGCCAAGGAATACGGGGTCACCTATCCCATGATGGTGGATCGGACGCATTATCTGGTCAAGCAATTCCGTCCGAAGGTGACCCCGGAAGCGGTCGTGCTCAATACAAAGGGGAAGGTGATGTACCGAGGGCGAATCAACGATCTCTACCCGGAGATTGGGGTGCGACGGAAGGAAGCGAAGTCTCACGATCTGCGTGACGCACTCAGCGCCGTGGTGGCCGGGAAGCCAGTCAAGAACCCGCGCACCGAGGCGATTGGGTGCCTGATTCCTGACCTGAGCGACTTTGGTTCCTGAGGGTATTCTCCACGACTCGTGGGCGGTTAGCTCAGCGGTAGAGCGGCTCGTTTACACCGAGCGGGTCGGGGGTTCGAATCCCTCACCGCCCACCATTTCCCCCTCATTTGCTCCCAGATGACGAGAGGAAGGTTCCTGAGACAAAGGTGACACGATGGCCCGGACGATTGTTGCGATAGGCGGCGGCGGCTTTGACTCTGACCAACCGAACCGTGCCGGACTCGACCGGTTTTTGGCCGACTTGACGGGCAAAACCCAACCGAAGATCTGTCTGATTCCCACGGCAACGGGGGACTCCGTCTTTCGGATCGCTCGCTTTTTTCGGTCTGCGGTGGATGCGGGAGCGATTCCAAGCACCTTGGAGCTTTACAAGGTACCGAGCTCGGATCTCGCCGAGTACCTGTTGGGACATGACGCGATTTTCGTGAGCGGAGGCAACACGTTTAACATGATCGCCTTGTGGCGGGCTTGGGGATTAGATGTGGCTCTGCGTCGGGCTTATGAAGCCGAAATTCCTCTTGCCGGAGTGAGCGCAGGCGCCAACTGCTGGTTCGAAGGATGCAGCACGGATTCATTCTTCGAAGAGTTGGCGTACATGCCTTGCCTCGGCTGGCTGCCCAACAACTGCTGCCCACACTACGATGAGGAGGCGTCTCGCCGTCCCCACCTTGCGGGGATGATCGAGCGCGGAGAGATCGGCCGCACGCTCGCGATTGATGGCGGGGTCGGTTGCGTGTTTCGCGACGAAGTTCTGACGGACGTTGTTTCATGCCACCCGGCTCGAGGGGCGTATTGGGTGGATGGGCAGAGTGAGGAGCCGCTCTCCGCGACTCCTCTCGGGTAACCGAGGAGAGATTCCCTAGGCTTGATTCGGGGTCATTTCCAGGATCCGCCGCTTGAGGAGCACCATCGCCCAGGTGTCCAGTCGACAGTATTCCAAGAGATCTCGCCGCGTTTGCTCCCGCTTGGCCGGGTCGGGATTCTTGCGAACCTCCAGAAACGCCGCCGAAGCTTGCAGGCCATCCCCAATCGCGAGGCTGTCGTAGCTCACGTCGGGGACGAGAGCGGGGAGGACGTTCTTGATCGAGAATGATCCCTTAAATTCTTGCAAATAGATATTTTCACGCAAGACACGGTGGAGGTCACAGCCTCTTGTCTTCATTCTTACGGCAAGATCACCGGCTGCCGAGTATCCCTGTTCTTTCAATCCGCCTAGCAGCGTAATTTCGTAGTTAGAGTAGTGGATAATCGTCTCTACATTCTGAAGGGCTTCTTCTAGCGTTTGAACAAAGGCGGCTCTTGGATCATCTTCATCAAGGCCCAGGAAGGACAAATGAACTGGCTCGCTCCTGTGGTATTTAAGAATATGGCAACTCCACTGGAAGGGGAGCGGCTGATATGGCTTCATTCCTGGTAGCAAGGGGATCGCAGGATTGGCCGCTTCAAAGTCGATGAATGCAATGGGATATCGTAGTTGCCGGATCAACGACTTCGCCCGTGGGCTCACATGCGGCTGCCCGGAGGTAATAACTTGTCGCACCTTTGCTTGCTGAAGGGACAAGTCCTTACTTTCGGGGATCTGACTGATATCGTGGATTCCGCGCTTTCGATAGTTCTCAACGTCATCCGCAGTGAGTGACGGGAGGTACTGGATATTCGTATCACTGACATCAGCATGGCAGTGATCGTGGAAGGGACACTTGTAAGGGTTACGGCAGCGTGAGTCCGTGAGTTGAATCGGCGGAAACGTTTCGGAGAGCATGGCCTTCACGGCTCTGACTTGTTCCTTAATCTGGGGCAAAATCGCTCGAACTTCGTCCGTCTGCTTGACGATTACAAAGAATTCCTTTGCCACGATCTCCCGACTTTCGGGTAATACGTAACCGGGGTGGATATGGATCAGATAGGCATCTCTTACGGTGTGTCCCGATTCAACAATCGTGTACCACTGAAAAGCAAGTTCAATCAGATAGTCGGGCCGATTCTTGGTGGAAGACTTTACTTCAAAGATATCAAGGCCCTGTGAAGTAGTCTCGAGAATATCCACCCGGCACCCTGTAGATTCGGTTTTAAATGCCGCCTCGAAAAGTGTCCCACTTGTTTGAATAAGCTCCCTGGTTTCGGCGCTTGCTTCTGCCAGGGACTTAATGTGCCCCAGGTCGTGCCCATTAATGAATAGTTCGCGGGCAAGAAGGCCAACCTCAACCCCTTGGTCTTTCAAAGACTCGTTGCTGAAGGATTCTGAGTTGCCTAAAGCTGGTTCGTTACGAAACAGGAATTCGAGCTTTTTGCACCGTAGGGTGCGTGTGAGGTCAGCCTTCGAAAGAATCACATGTAGTCCGGTGGAAAAGAGTTCCACCCATAGCGGGCACCTGGAATATACCTGTCCTTTCCGCCAGCGAGGAGCCCACACTTGGGCACTTTCCTGCCTTGTTCGCGTGATCCTTGACGATTCAAGTAAGTCTATATGTCCGAAGAGGTGATTCGATACGATCAGGCTTGACCGACTGGGTCATGCGACCTTTCAGAACTAAGTTCAAAGATCGGCCCGAGGCCACGATCCGGCCCCTACCTTGGGCAACAGGGTTTCACAAGTGTATCGACACCTTGCGAGACTTTTGCTAATTCCGAATATCGCGCTTGATCCACTTGACATGCATGTCGAAGTAGAGCTGGTTCCGTCCGCCGACGTGGGCACTCCAGCCAGTGGATGGCGGCACGGAGCCGTTAACCGTCCAGAGCGCGTGGGAGAAATTCCACCAGCCCGCCTCGTAGAACGGGGTCATGATCCACTCCTGTTCGCTCACCGAGAGCCCCTTCGCGTCCGCGACGCTCAAGGCACTCCGACCCCGCGTAAATCGAGTACTCGCGGGGTTCGTTTCCGCGAGAAGATCACTGATGTAGTAGGTTTTGCCCTTTGCCGGTGTTTCGACTCCGTTCTCGCGCCAGTTGCCCACGTACCATTGCTTCCATCCCGAAAGCTCGTCGCCGCCGAGGGCGGGTGACTTCATGAGGGCGACCGACTTCATGTAGGGCTGCCAGAGCGGAAGAAACGAGCCCAGCGCGGCATAGCGTCGTCCGCCGGAGTTAATCGGTGGGGTGAGTTGGAGCTCGGAATCGGGCAACCAAGGCATCAGGTCATCATAGTCGGCGACGTAAAGCTCGTTTGCCAGCCCAATCTGCCGCAGGTTCGAGAGGCAGGCGGCGCGCTTTGCAGATTGCTTGGCCTGGGCAAATACGGGGAAGAGAATCGCCGCCAAGATGGCGATGATCGCGATCACAACAAGAAGCTCAATCAAAGTAAACGCACGGCGACGCATGCTCTCAATCTACCAACTGGATCGTTAAGGGACGGGAAAATTTGAGCGAGAGAGTCCCAAAAGTAATTGCGCAGGAAACTAAAAGAAAAATGTCGGCGTCAAGACTACTGGCCCTAGGCAGGGAACTGAACGACCCCTGGCGGGATTGCCACAAGATAACGATTGGTACAAAACCACGTAGAGAGACGAGAACACGCATGAAACTCAAGACCCTTTCCACTCTGACCCTCGCCACCCTCGCGATTGCCGCGAACGCTCAAGCCATCAATTTTAAGATCGGTACGGGCAATGCCACGCAGCAAATTGCCCAAGTCGAAAGTGCGACCGATTTCGAAACCTTCACGGGCCGCACCGACAAGGTGACGGGAGCCATCTCCTTTGATCCGTCAAAGAAGACCGGATCGGGACGGCTCGTGATCGATGCCGCCAGCATCAGCACCGGAATCGACCTGCGTGATGAGCACATGCGGAGCGAAGGTTGGCTGAACACCGAGAAGTTCAAGACCATCACGTTTGAAGTCTCGAAGGTGAAGCATGTGAAAGGGAACAGCTACGACGTCACGGGCAAGTTCACGATGCACGGGGTCACCAAGAACATCACCACGCGCGTTGAAGTGAAGCATATCAAGGAGAGCGAGGCTACTCGTAACGCTCGTTTCAAGGGCGATGTTCTTCAAGTGAAGGCCAATTTCAACGTCAAGCTCAGCGACTTCGGCATCAAGATCCCAGCTCCGGCGAAGGACAAGGTCGCCAATACCGTCCGGATCAGTGTCACGGTTTACGGCCAAAGCAAGGGTTAAGCGTGAATGGATGAGCCCGCCGCTTTCTCTCGGCGGGCTCTCCTCTTCCCCAAGGGATCGAAATGAAAATTCTGAAGAGCCTTGCCCTCGTGCTGGCGATTGCCTGCCTGCTCGGATTTGTCGGAGCGTTTGTGGTGGAGGGACAGATGGCGAGTCGAGCCAAACTTTACCAGCGACTCGAAATCACTGCGGAAGCACAGCTGTTTGGCGAAAAGGGCACCCACATTGGTACTCCCCAATTGATGATCATCGATGATCGCTCGGCAGAGGCTGGCCCGGGGCCGGATGGTTCAACCTACCTTGATGAGCGAGTTCTGAAGGAACAGGGGATCTATCCGCTTCAGCTCCAGTCGGTGCGCGAGGTTGCCGGAATCAGCAAGATTGCCCTCACGGCGGGCTTTCTCATCTTTCTCGCCGTGTTTGCCTTTGCGAAATCTCGGATCAGCCGGAACCTCGCAGCCTGATTTGGGTTTACAATAGAGAGATGGCGAATCCGGCAGACGTCGCGGCAAACAAGATGGCGCGGCAAGAATTCAGCAAGCGGGGACTTGATATGACTCGCGCAGACGTCCGCGTCACCCACGGTGTGTGCTACATCCGCGGATCAGTCGGAGTGATCAGGGGCGGACCTCAAGACGTGAGATCGGAGCTTGATCTGATCGCCAAAGTGCTCCGAACTCGGCCCGGCATCAAAGATGTCGTGATCGACTGCACGATGCGAAGCTAAGCGTATACAGTCAACCTATTCGCCCGAATCCCGCAGGCTCAACGGCCGCGCGATTCGGGCGAATTTGCTTTGAAGCCCAAAGCCGCGAGCCGGACAGTCTCTGTGATCCGCTTTTGCCGAGTGGCCTCCGTTTTCGCCAGGACAATCCACTGGATGATCCCCCGTTGTGCCGAAGGGGGGAAGGTGCGAAATTTCTCCTGCGCGGCTGGGTGCGCCGCGAGGGCTGCCGTCAAGTCGCTTGGAGGATTCTGGTCATCGACTTCGACCAGGGCATCCCAGGATCCGTTCGCTTGTGCTTCCCGGATCTTCGCCATGCCCGCCTCGGTCATCCGGCCCGACTCGATGAGCGCGGGCAATCGCGACTTGTTGAGCGCCGACCAAACGCTCTTTGGTTTCCGTGGTGAAAGCAGGAGCATCGTCCGTTCTTCATCCAACTTCGCGGGCCGCGAATCGATCCAGCCAAAGCAGAGAGCTTCCTCGACCACGTCATCGAAGGAGACGTATTTTTCCGGGACGCTTTGTTTGTAGCGAACCAGCCAGATGCTCTCGGTTTGCTGGTGGTGGGCCTCAAGCCAGGCTCGCCATTCTGCGCACGAGGCCACCTCGACCCGTTCATAGCGCATCGTGATGTCGGGGGTTCCGGCCATAGGGGGCTCGCGGTTTATCGGACTTTCCAGGTGTTGCCGCTGCCCGAGAGCGTCGCCCGGTCGGGAGAGAGAACGCCAAAGTGACCGTCGGCGAAGATCGCGAAAACTTGGCCCTTGTGCCGACTGGTGATGGATTCCTTGTCGAAGTTTCCGTCCGCAGTTCCGAAGAATGCCAGCCGTGTGACGGCGGTCGATTCGGGCGTCGCGCTCAGCTCCGAATCGTTGAATCCGATGGAAAAAGCATCCGTTTCGACGGGCGTGCCATCCGCCAGGGTAAACGGCTTGGGATTGTAGACTCCTTTTGCCCCGTTGTTGGTGGTGTCGGCGAGCAAGACGGTATCGGTCGGAATCGCGACGTCCGAGACGGCTCGCATCCCAAGAGGGGCAAACATGCCGTAGGTCAACTCAATGTAGTCCAGTCGTTCCGGCTCCGGCTGGAACATCGACCGCTTGAAACTCGCTCCGCTCACCCTCACCGTCTCGATATCGTCCGCGGCCGGGCAACGGAAACTCGCTCCTGAACTCAGTTCGGGAATAACGCTGGCCCAGGTGACTGGTTTGCCCTCGAAGAGAGACGGTGCGCCGTTCTCACCAGGGGTGTAAATGGGCGGATAGCGTCCATCGTAGACTTCCGCGTACTGCTGGATCGACTTCGAGATCGCGCTGAGATTTCGCTTGCATCCCGTCTTGTCGCTCTCTTCCTTCATCACCCGGTACAGAGGAACCGCCATGACAGCGAGAACCGCGACGATGCCAACAATCCAGACAACATCCTTTCGGCTCATGTACTGGCCGCTGACGCCTTTACTGCCTTCCGGCTCATCGGCTTCATAGGCGGCGAGCCAGATCATTCCGCTGTCCTTGCGTAGACCGGTTCCGTCGGGACAACGCGGTACTCGCGGAGGGTTTCTTCCAATCGGGTGCGATCCACCGCTAGATTGTAGGTTCCCGGAATATCGGTGACCGGGATTTGGCCCATCTTGATGTTCTCGTTGTCCACGCGTTGCATGAACATGAGGAGAGCGGCAATCTCGCGGGACGAGAAGGATTCGCCGGAGAGCTGCACCGACTTATCCAGCACCTTTGGGCCGCTTTGCCAATTCTTCAGCATCTGATCCTTGAGCGCCATCATCAAGTCTTTTTGGCGCTTTTGACGCTCGAAATCGCTGTCCGAGCCGCCGTTTTGTCCTTTACGGAACCGGACGAAGCCCATCGCATCCTCGCCGTCCAGATGCTGACGCCCCTTTTTCAGGTCGATGTCAAGCCCGCCTCGGACATCCTTGTAAAGCATGTCCTTGGGCACGTAGACCTCGACGCCGCCGAGCATATCAACTACTTCCTTGAAGGCGTCGAAGTTCAGAACCACGGCGCGGTCAATCGTGACAGTCGGGAGAACCTCGTTCACGGCGCGAATCGAGAGTTCGGGTCCACCAATCGCATGGTACTTATTGATCTTGCCCGGATCGTAACCCGGCAGATCCACCCAGGTGTCGCGAGGGATGCTCACGGCTCCGACCGTGTTCCGATCAAAGTCGAGTCGGGCGACCATCATCATGTCGCTGCGGGCGCGGTTATTCAGGATCTGCTTTCCGCCGTAATAGCGCTCTTCGTCGCACCCGAGGATGAGGATCGTGAGGCTACCGGTGCGCTGGCCTTCGCCCGCGAAAACCTCTTGGGGAGGCGTGCGGCGAACCATGTCGATGAATCCTTCGCGAACCACGCTGCTCTGGTTCAGCCAGCCCGCCAGGCTGCCCGCGACGAGGAAGAAGCTGAGAAAGACGATATAGAACATCCCGAGAAGGAGAGCTCCCAGGGTGGTGGTCTTGCGCTTCGTAGCCATTGCGTCGAGGGTTGGAGAAAAGGTGAACGTGCTTGCTGAGGCAACAACCGCCTCAGATGCAACGTGTTTCCGTGATTATTAACCGAAGATCGCCTTGAGTTGTTCCCATTTGGGCACTCGGTGCCGGGTTTTTGTCGTACGATGGAGGCAGGGTGCGGCGAAGGTCGCAATCTGGGAGGCATTGAGGCATGAGAAACCGTGGTCGGATCGTCGCTTTCACCTTGATCGAGCTCTTGACCGTGATCGCGATTGTGGCCCTCCTTGCCGCGATCATTTTTCCCGTGTTCGCCCAGGCGAAAGCCGCCGCCAAGAAAACAACTTGCCTCAGCAATCTCACTCAGATGGGTCGGGGAATGCTCCTGTACATGGGGGACTACGACGACATCTTTCCCTTTGCCGTGGATCCCATCGACCAAGCTGCTCCCGAAATCTGGGCAGCGGAGCCGGAATTCCAGGCATTGATCCCCCAGATGCCCCGGATTCAAGATGCGCTGCAGCCGTATCTGAAGAGCGTCGCGGTGTTCAAGTGCCCTGCGGACAACGGAACCCAGGTTCTGGATGATCGCCCTTGGATCGGCTTCGTGACCTCTCCCTCGATGCACAATGTGCATCAGACCAGCTACTTTTTCCGAACCGAGATCGCCTTCCGGCAGTACTCCCAAACTCGGTTCGAGCTCCCGAGCGACGTGAACATCATGTTCGATGCGGCTGGCCATTGGCACGGCAATGCTGGTGCCATGACCGCCTCCGATGCAAATGGGGACTTTACGCAAAAGCTGCGCAAGTACCGGTACAACACGTTATTCGGAGACATGCACGTGAAGAGTCTGAACAACGATCAGCTAGATGCCGCATGGGCGCTTGACCTGTGATTCTGCGACCCTACGCCTTTATCTCGAACGGCGAGTTCCAGATGGGGGCCGAGTTTGTGGTGGAGGACGGGAGGATTGTCGAAGTCAGGCCGCAGTCGGGCTTGCCCGATGACTACATCCTCAGTCCCTCTTTCGTGAATGTCCACTCTCATCTTGAGTATCGAGGGATGCTCGGGATGCTTGGAGGGGGCGATTTCGTTGAGTGGATTCGCCGTCTGATCCCGGTGAAAGCGGCGCAGTCGGCCGAGGAGGTCGCGGCGGATTGCCTGGTGGCCGCTCACGAAAATCGGGCGACGGGAGTGGGATGGATCGGCGAGCACTCCGACCGCGTGGGGGCCGCCGCCGCGATGTCTTCCGTTGGCCTCAAGGGGCGCATCTATCAGGAGGTGATCACCTTCGGTTCGCTCCACGATCTGGAGACGAAGATGGACTTTGTGCGCAGCAAGGCCCAGCAGCAGGCCTCGGTTTTGGGCGAGGAAATCCCGCTGAATCCTCACGCGACCTACACCGTGGACGAAGGGATGTTGCGCGAGCTTTCCGATCAGTCCGCACCTCTCAGCATTCACGCAGCGGAGAGTCTGTACGAAAATCAGCTGATCCGCCACGGATCTGGCCCCTATGCCGAAGTCGAACGGGGACTCGGGTTGGAGCCGATCGCCCTCGGGGTTTCCGTCATCGAATACCTGGATCAGGTTGGCTTTTTGCGGCCCGGAAACCAAGTAGTTCATGCCTGCGACGTGTCGCCCTCCGACATGAATTTGATGGCGGAGCGCGGGGTGAGCGTCGCCCACTGCCCCCGCTCGAATGATTATCTCGGGTGCCCGGTCGCTCCGATTCTGGAGATGCTGCGGCGGGGGATCCCGGTCGGCTTGGGCCTGGACTCGGCGGCAAGCAGCGGGCCAGTGGACTTCTTCGCCGAGATGCGCGCGGCGGTGGACTCATCGCTTCGGATTGGCAAGGCCCTTTCGCCCGAGCAAGTCTGGGGACTCGCCACCACCGGCGGAGCCGCCTCCATGGGACTAAGCCGCTGGGATCTGTGGCCAGGCGCCGAGATCCCGTTGATCGCACTCGACCTTCCCGATGCGTTCTCGACCGAAGAGGTCATCGAGCGAGGTTCGCCCGAGGTGGTTCGGTGGATCACCGGATAAGCCGTATGAGCGAGCTCCGGGCTCTCGTCAGCTCGGTTCCGGCGGGGCGTGTGAGTAGCTACGGCTGGCTCGGGCGATCACTCACGAATCCGGTGAGCGGATTTCTTGTCGGAAAATGGATGGCCCAAGTGGATGATGTCCCTTGGTGGCGGATCGTGGGGGCCACGGGCGAGTTGTTGGTCGCCAAACGCTATCCTGATCTGGCGGTTCAGCAGCGTCGAGCCTTGGAGAAGGAAGGCGTGGAGTTCGACGAATCGGGTCTCGTTCGGCGCGAGTTCTTCTGGTTTGGGGAAGAGTAACGAGCCGGGATTCTGACTTGTTGGCAAGTCTCAATCGACGCCCTCCCCAAAATCTCCCGATTTGGGGGAGGGTGCCCCAAGGGGGCGGGTGGGGGTTCCGTACTCGGTTGGGCGGTAGCCCGATCGAGTTTTCTCTCTGCCTGCTGTTAATCGAGCCTGCGGCCGCCGAATCCTCTTCGAGGATTCGGATTTCCCCCTCCCGGCCCCTCGGGCCACCCTCCCCCGACGGGAGTCGGTGGCGGGCGAGTCCAAGAGTCGTCCTCCGCTTCCAACGTATGCTGCCCCCATCACGCCCCGACATGCGTTTCTCGATTCCTTAGGGTCGGGAGGGCTGCAGAACCCGGGTGCCCCGATCCCTTTAGGGTCGGGGTTGCCAGAACTCCGAGCCGACGACCTCTAAGAGAATGCTGTAGCAGCCGCGAATGGGGAGTGAACCACCAACTTCACACCCTCAAGAAGCCGGGCATCACGCTCGAAGCTGAACCCTACTCCCCGCGAGAGGCCTTCACCGCTTCATGCCGAAGCGCATGATCCACGAGGACGAGAGCGACCATCGCCTCGACCATCGGAACCGCCCGGGGAAGCACGCAGGGATCGTGGCGACCCCGCCCCTTCAGAGTGGTGTTCTCGAACTCGGTCGTCACCGTGTCTTGCTCGTGAAGAATGGTGGCTACCGGCTTGAACCCGACGCAGAGCTCAAGCGGCATTCCATTGCTGATGCCTCCCTGGATTCCTCCGCTGCGGTTGGTCGGAGTGGTCACGTGCTTCGATGCATCGGCCCGGTAGGCGTCGTTGTGCTCGCTGCCCAGCATGAAGGTGCCTTCCAGCCCACTGCCGACCTCAAAAGATTTGCTCGCGGGAAGGCTCAGCATGGCCTTGGCGAGATCGGCTTCGAGTTTATCGAACACCGGTTCTCCCCAGCCTGCCGGGACGCCACGAACCACACATCGAACCGTCCCGCCAATGCTGTCGCCTGCTTTGCGAACTTCCTCGATGCGGGAGATCATCGCCTCGGCGATGGCGGAATCGGGGCAACGGACAATGTTTGTTTCGACTTGTTCCCGCGTGACCAAGCCCGAATCAACATGAGCCTGGATCGACTGAACCCGATCCACCCACGCCACGATCTCCACGCCAAATTGTTCGCGCAGAACCTTCTGCGCAATCGCCCCGGCGGCGACTCGACCGATGGTCTCGCGGGCGCTGGCTCGACCTCCGCCGGACCAAGCCCGAATACCGTACTTGGCGTCGTAGGCGAAATCGGCATGGGAAGGACGGTACTTGTCCTTCATCTCGTCGTAGTCCCGGCTTCGGGCATCTTGATTCCGCACGAGCAAGGCGATGGGAGTCCCGAGGGTCAGACCATCGACGACGCCGCTCAAGATTTCAATCCGGTCGCCCTCCTGCCGTTGCGTGACGATTTTGCTTTGCCCGGGTCGGCGTCTGTCCAGTTCGAGTTGGATTTCCTCTTCAGTGATCGGCAGACGCGAAGGGCAGCCATCGATCACGACCCCGACGCCCACTCCGTGCGATTCGCCGAAAGTGGAGATGCGGAAGATCGTGCCGAACTGGCTGGACATGAGTTCAATTATGGAGGCTCAGCGGCGTCGGCTCACGGGAAGCGGCTGGAGTCCCATGGCGATAAACGGGTCAAAGACCGGGCTCAGCTCGCTGATGCTGGCGTTTCTTCCCGCACGTGCGGCAAGGCGTGCGAGCTTCTCCATATTGCCGCCCGGGCTCACGATGATGTAATCCTGGGTCAGGCTGAGCCCCGCCACGATTCGATCGCGGATCCGGTTGCTGTTGCGATGATAGGTTCCCGTGGGCGCGACAGCGGCAATGGCGAGATCGGTTTGGGCGTCGAACTCGTACCGCCAAAGCCGCGCGGCAGGGAAGAGCTCGTTTCGAAGCTCATCGCCCATCACTTGGAAGAATCCGCTATCGAGCACAACAATCCTCGGCGACCCCCAGCGCAGACTCGTGACCGCACTCCGCTGATAAGCCTCCGTGTCGTGACCGGTGACAAGAATCTTGCCTCGCAGGACGTGTTCTTCGGTGCGGAGTTCGATCTCGGTGAGGGCTTCCGGCGGGCTGTTGCGGCTGCTGAGGACACAAAAGGTATCGGCGGAAAGAAGCCGCCGGTTGCCGTAGAGATAGAGCATCGCGGCGGCGTCAGGGTCGAAGTTTTCGATCTGCCGAGGGTACGAAGCGTCGGCGGCGGTGACAAGCGTGACCCCGAACTGCTCAAGCCTGGTTTCATCCGCTTTGGCTTGAGTGAGGAGCTTCGCGCGCTCGGCGTGCCACCTCAAGGCGATGCTGGGTTTGAGCTTGTACTCCTCGATGAGGGCTTGTTCGCCGAGCCGCAGGAACTCTTCCTCCGTGCGACCAAGCACATCGTTTCGGGTGAGGATGCGCGTCACCGTTTTTGCCCCAATGCCAGGGCAGAGGCTGAGGGCCAGCGTGAGGGTCTTGCGGGGGACGATGAGTTCTCTCCTTACTTTCGTTGATCTAAGCGTACTGGGGGGATCGCGTGAGCTCGAGGGCGCAGGCGAGCATCAGATCGACGACCAGGTGCCCGCGCTCGTTCATCACATCCGTGACCTCGCCATGGTGGAGATCGGTGGGCGAGAGCCCAGCCGCAAGATTGGTGACGACGGCGATGCAGCCATACGGGACACCGGCTTCCCGCAGCGCGATGGCCTCGGTGGAAGCCGTCATGCCAACGATATCTGCCCCCAAGGTGCTCATCATTTTGATTTCGGCCGGCGTTTCATATCGCGGACCATCGTTGGTGAGGTAAGTCGCTCCCGGCTGAATTTCCGACCCAAGAGATGAGGAAACCTTATGGATGAGTGGGTTAAGGCCGAAGGGGCGGGTGAAATCGACATGCTCCACCGTCCGGTGAAATTGGGTGAGCCTTCGCCCGCTTAGGTCGAGGAAGTCGTCGCAGTTAAGAAGTGTGCCGACCGGCCACTCAGGCCGGAGACATCCTACGGCAGCCGAACTGATGCATCCTTTCACCCCGAGCTGCGCCAGTCCGCTCGCCATGGCGAGGTAGTTCACTCGATGAGGAGGCACCTTGTGCCCGGCGGCGTGACGCTGAACAAGGAGAATCGAGGCCTCCTGGTGCTGAAGCACCGAACCTCTCAACATCCCGAACGGAGTCGGCACGTGCAGGGGCTTGCCTCCGAGCGTGGCGAGGCGGCTTCCGATTCCGGTTCCTCCAATCAGAGCGACGTCGATGTGCGGCACAAAGTGAGGATACCGCGCCATACTGAGAGCATGTCCTCGACGATTACGTTTCATGGGGCGGCGCGCACGGTCACAGGTTCCCGGCACTTGCTGGAACTGAACGGAAAGCGCATCCTTGTCGATTGCGGGATGTTCCAAGGGGCGAGAGAGCTTCGGGAACTGAACTGGAAGGATTTCCCGGTTGAACCCCACACCATTGATGCCGTGATTCTCACCCACGCCCATACCGATCACATTGGCTACCTGCCTCGACTGGTGAAATTGGGCTATCGCGGCCCAGTTTTCTGCACCTTCGGAACGCGCGGACTTTGCCGAGTCAGCCTCCCGGATGGCGGACGACTTCAGGAAGAAGAGGCGCGGTTCCACAACAAGCACAAGACTTCACGGCATGAGCTTGCCCTGCCACTTTATACGGAAGCCGATGCTTTTGAGGCCATGAAGTTCCTAGAGCCCATGCACTACCACGAGTGGCAGAAGCTTCCGGGCGGAGCTCAATTCCGTTTCGTGCCGGCTGGCCACATCCTCGGATCGGCCTTTGCCGAGATCTACTTTGAGAACGGAGAACGCATCCTGATGGGCGGCGACCTGGGGCGCCTGGATTCTCCGATCATCAAGGATCCGACCCCGATGGATTTCGCCGAGTACTTGGTCATCGAGAGCACCTACGGTGACCGCCTCCATCCCAAAGTGGATGTGAAAGAGCACCTCTATCGGGTCATGTCGGATGCGTGGGAATATGGAACACGAATTCTCGTCCCAAGCTTTGCGATTGGGCGTACTCAGGAACTGCTTTGGTACCTTAACCTTTTGGATAAAGAAGGTCGGTTACCGAACATTCCGATCTACGTGGACTCTCCGATGGCCAACGCAGCTACGCTGCTTTATTCGCAAACCGAAGAAGATCACGATGAGAACATGAAGCTCGATCTGAGCGAAGGGAACTCGCCCTTCCGCCGCGACCTGGTCACTTTTGTAAGAGACCGGGAGATGTCGAAGGAGCTGAACAACGCGCCGGGGCCGTTTATGGTCATCTCGGGGAGTGGAATGTTGACAGGAGGACGGATCCTGCACCACTTCAAGTCGCATGCCGGGGATCCGAACACTCTGATTCTCTTCACCGGGTACCAAGCGCAAGGAACGCTCGGGCGCCAGCTTCTGGAAGGAGCCGAGGAAGTGACCATTCACGGTCGGGAGGTGCAGGTGCGAGCCCAAGTAGATCGAATCGAGTCACTTTCCGCCCATGCGGACTACGAAGAAATCCTCACGTGGCTGAGCAATTTCAAGGAAGCACCGAAGAAGACCTTTTTGGTCCACGGTGAATACGACGCCCAGCTCGCCTTGCGGAAAACGATCAAAGAACGCCTGGGTTGGGAGACAGTGATTCCTGATCACGCCGAGAGCTTCGACCTGAGCTGACCCTATGGCACGGTATCAGATTGCGAGCAACGGTCGGCTGTTTGTCGCAGCGGATCGATACGGAATCACGCGTGAGTTGTGCTGGCCGGAACCGGGCGCTCCTAACCATTTGGCGGGGCTTCCCATTCGGCAGGGTGTCTTCTCAGAAGGTCGATTGAGTTGGCTGGATTCGGGGGAGTGGGAGGTTAGCCATCAGTCGCTTCCCTCGGGTGCGACTCTTACCACCTACGAGAGCGCAGCCGTCGGGATGACGGTCGAAAAGCGGCAGTGGGTCGAGGCGGATGCTGACGTCTGGGTGCAAGAGTTCGCTTTTCTGGACCACGGTGATCGTGACCGTGAGGTGACGCTCTACCAATCCCAACGGATGAAAGTGGGCGAAACAGACATTGGCGACACGTGTTTCTATCACGAACCAACGGAGTCGATGGTTCACTTTAAATCCGACCAAGTGGTGATGTTTGCTGGTCGCGGTTCAGAGGGAGGGATTGATCAGGTAGCGTGCGGGATCGCCGGGGTGATGGGTCTGGAGGGTACTTGGCGTGATGCCGAAGATGGGCATCTCTCCGGAAAGCCGATCGAGCAGGGAAGTGTCGATTCCACCTTCGGGTTGAGCATTGCCCTCATACGGGGTGAGGCGAACGCTAGGGTCATCACGGTGTGCGGTTCGCTTCTGGAGACATGCTGTGAGACGCTAGCCCAATTCGAGAATGCACCGCTTGAGCCGGTCGAGCCAACTCCCACAGCGTTTCCGGATTTCCCAAAGGAGACCGCCGATTGGTTAGATCGATCGGTGGAAGTCGTCTTCTCTCACATTGGAGCCCGCGGGAACGTCTTCGCGGCGGTTGACTCTGACATCATGCAGTTCAACCGCTCCAACTATGCTTTCGTCTGGATGCGGGATGCTGCTCTCACTCTTTCCACGCTCCACGACCTTAACCTCCCGGTGGGGAACATTCTCGACTTCCTGCCCGAGTATGAGTACGACCGGTTTCTCTGGCAGAAGTACGACTGGCGAGGTCATCGCGCCTCGACGTGGCATCCTCATGCTGGGGAGCCCGGGCTGGTCTTTCCTCATCAAGAAGATGAAACGGCCTTGCTGACCTGGTACCTCTCAAGGCGAGAATCCGAAGCTCCCTTTTTGACTCTGCCTCAACAAGCTGCATTGCAGAACTGGGTCAACCTCTTGGTGGGATACCGTCATGTCAGTGGCCTTCCAGGGCCCAGCTGGGATCTGTGGGAGGAGCGATTTGGGATTCATTTCTGGACGGTCGCTACCGTGATCGAAGCGCTGCAGACCGCATCTCAACTGCCATTCATCAGAAACGTATCCGAGATCAAGCAAGCCGCCTCAGAGATGGCCGAAGCAGCAATCACCCACTTCCGACCGCATAACGGCATCATCCCAAGGCGATTCGACGTGAGTGCAGACCACTCTCTTGTCGCCGATTTCACTCCAGATTCCTCGGTTCTTGCGGGTGCCATGTTCTGCTCCCGACTGAAGTCAGCGTTCCATGAGGAGGCGCACCGAATGGTGGAGGATCGCCTCCTTCTTCCCGACGCATCGTCCGGAGTCGCCCGGTACTCTGGAGACTACTACTGTCGTGTGCGGGAGGGCTATGCCGGAAACGCGTGGATTATTTGCACCATGTGGTGGGCGCAATCTCTCGCCGAACGTGGAGACGTCTCTGGTGCCGAGAGCTGGTTGGAATGGGCCCGGCAGCGATCAACCTCGACCGGACTCCTGCCAGAGCAGATTCATCCGGACACGAACGAACCCTTGAGTGTCATGCCTCTCACATGGAGCCATGCCGAAGTTCTGGCCACGGCACTCAAAATCCGGCAATGCCGTTAAGCAGAATCCTGGCTTAGAGCCGGATGGAGTCTGTTTCCAGGCAGGCACTTGCCGCAATTTTGCGCCGAGTTTCCTCGTTCCCGCCGACGACCAGGTAGCTCATGCTGCCTTTGCAGTGCCACCCAATGCCACCCGGAGTGGTGTAGAGGCGCTTCCCTGAGGCATCAAAACTCTCCATGCCCTTCCACATCCCCGATGACTTTCGGCCAAGGATCGTGTAAATTTCGCCGCCAATGTTGTAGTCGTACGCAATCCAGCAGTTTCCACACTCCGCCGAAGTCATCGATGCTCCGAGGCTGGTCAACCGAATGGTGGGAGCCGCAATGCCGCCTTCCCGCCGGATTTCTTCAGCCGCAGCCTCCGCGTCGGTGGTCTTGGCTTGCGCGATCATCGGCGTGGGCATCATTTTGCCAACAATCGCATCGGGCAGCCCCCGATCCGTCGCCGAAACGGGCCTGAGAGCCATGAAGGCAAATGCAGCCACCGCGCACGTGACAGCAGTCAAGGCGGCCGTCCGCCAGGGCCAGACGAATGCAGGTCGAACCGTTTGCTTCAAGGCTTTCTCCAGCCTCGCAACCGGCACGGGTTCCGCGAGAATCGCCTCTCGAAGGGCTGTTCGCATCCGCCCCAGAGCCGCCACTTCTTCAGCGGCAGCCGGATCGTCGCGGAGGGCGAGCTCGTGCCGAGCCATTTCCTCTGCATCGAGCGATCCATCCAAATAGGCTTGCCAGTCGAATCTCATCGTGAAACCTCCGTGTTCGGGTCAAATCCCGCGCTCAAGAGCGCATCGCGCAACAGGCTCCGTCCCCGAAAGAGCCGGGAGCGCACCGTCCCCACAGGAATCGCCAAGGCATCGGCCACTTCCTCGTAGGTCATGTCCTCCACGTCGCAAAGCTGAATCACCAGGCGATAAATCTCCGGGAGACCTTCCAGTGCACTCAGAACCTGACCTGCATCAAGTCGCTGCGAGATTCTGCTCCACACCGGGGCATCCGCGACTTCGACGGCATCCGTGTCATCGAGCGAGAGCAAATCACGCTCCGTGCGCAGAATCATCAATCGTTCGTTGCGCAGAATCCGTATCAGCCAACTGCGGAGATGCTTGCCATCAAAGCTATCCCACGCGCGATACGCCTTGAGCAGAGTGGTTTGAACCGTATCTTCAGCTTCCTCGGGCGTGCAACCCATCCGACGCGCCACTCGGAACAGCACCGAGAGCTCATCTTTCACAAGCCGCTCAAAGCGATGCTGTTTTTCCGCGCGGCTCATGGGCACATTTTGCGCGATTCGCGATCCATGGGTCGCCCAGGTCTGCACGAAGATCATCGAGGGTGACAATGCGGAGTAAAGACGCTTAGTTCCGTAGTCCCGATAGGGCCAGCGTCGGTAGACTCAAATCATGCTCGTCGGCCAGGCCCACGTCACACTCCAAGATGCCTTCCTCGGAACATGGAGGGATGCCCTGCTCACGCACGGCATCGAGCATCAGTGGCACTGGTGCGAATCCACCGGACGGCTCGAGAACTTCCGTCGCGTTGCGGCCGGCTCCAGGGAATATGCCAGCGCTGCTCTGTACGACGACAGTGATGTCTACAAGATCGCCGAAGCCACGGCGTACGCGCTTGCGGTGAAGCCCACCGATCGCCTCCGCGAGCGATGGGATGCCTGGCTGACACTTCTCGAAGGAGCGATTCAGCCCGACGGATACCTCCACACCTGGACCACGATCCTCCACCCCGAAAAGCGCTACCTCAGCCTCAGTCGCTGCCACGAGATTTACTGCATGGGTCACGCCCTGGAAGCCCTGAGCGCAGGGATCGAGGTTTTGGCCGATGCCCGTGCAGAGGCCCTCGCAACCCGGATCGCCGATCACTTGAGCCACACCTTTGGCCCGGATCGACGGCCCGGCTCTTGCGGTCACCCCGAGGTCGAGCTCGCCCTCATCCGACTCGGCAAGCTCCTCGATCGCCCGGAGTACATCGAACTAGGGAGGTGGATGACCGACTCCCGAGGCACCCGACCGAGCCCCTTCGAGGCAGAGATGCGCGATCCTGCCGCCCGCGAGCATTCCACCGGATATCCGGCTCTCGTGATGAAGGGCGACGTCTACGATGGCAGCTACTTCCAAGATGATCTCCCGCTTCGCCAGCAAACCGAAGCGAAGGGCCACTCGGTTCGCCTGATGTACCTGCTCTGTGGTGCCCTCGATGGCTTTGCATCGGATCCAGAAATGGTGGGCCAGGTGCAAAAAATCTGGTCGAACATGGTAGATCGCCGAACGTACATCACCGGCGGCATTGGCTCGTCCGGCAAAAACGAAGGCTTCACCACCGACTACGATCTGCCCAACGCCGATGCCTATGCCGAAACCTGCGCGGCCATCGGACTCTGCATGGTGGCCTCCCGTCTCGCCCGGATCGAGAACTCGGCTCGACGCTTCGACCAATTCGAGACTGCTCTTATGAACAACGTGCTCGCGGGAATGAACGTGTTCGGTACGGGTTATCACTACGCCAACCCTCTCGCCTCACCGACCGGCGTCTTGCGCAACTCCTGGTTCTTCTGTTCCTGCTGTCCGCCCAACGTGGCCCGATTCCTCTTGTCGCTCGAACGCGCTTTTGTTCAAACCGAGGACCGCGAAATCACGATCTGGCAACCCGTGAGCATGGAAGTCCGCCTCCCAGAGGGGCACCTGACCATCAAAAGCGACCTGCCGTTCGATGGGGGCTTCCAGGTGCACTGGACACCCTCCGAGAGAACCACGGCGCCCAGACTCCGAATCCGTCTGCCGATTGCCCACGAGGAAGCCACGGTGCATGGCCCGGGAGAGATCATCAATGGATTCCTCACGGCAGACCTCCCGTCTGACCGCGACTGGCAAACCACTTTGACCGCCGCATTCGTCCCAGAAGTGATCCATGCTCATCCGCGCATCGAAGCAAATCTCGGACGCATTGCGATCCGTCGCGGAAGCCTCGTCTTTTGCCTGGAGACGGATCGTGCAGAAGCCCATTCTTTGACGTCTGCCACCAAGCTCACATTTGAGCGGCGATCAGTGGAGGCACGATCCGTTGAACAAACCGACCACAAAGGAGGGATTCTGCCTGCCTCTGGCGACACCCTCACCGTCGAGCTTCCCGTCATCACGGCGACCAACCTTGCCGTTGTCAAAGACGATAACGAAGCCAAAAACCTCTATCAAAAAGATGCCTTTGCAAAAGATGAAAAGACACAAGAATTGATGCCGTACGCCTTCTGGAACAACCGAGGAAAGACCCCGATGGCGGTTTGGATCCGGGCAACCGACTGACTCTTGCGAAAAAGGACGCAAAAGTAAAAAGATAAGAGAAAAATAAGACAAATCCGAGACGATTTGCCGAGAATTTTTCTCGGAACGCTATGTTGCAAACCCTCCTCTCCCAGGGCGCCTCGCCCGATGAAATCTCCGTGAAATTGGGAACCCCA
Source organism: Methyloversatilis discipulorum (assembly GCA_943371575.1). Lineage (GTDB taxonomy): Bacteria > Armatimonadota > Fimbriimonadia > Fimbriimonadales > Fimbriimonadaceae > UphvI-Ar2. Next base: position 1,309,723 of record CALRVI020000001.1, read on the forward strand.
ACTTCGCTGGTGAAACAAGCCCTTTCACCCAATCCCCGAGAGTGGGTAGCCGAGTCCAACCTCAAGCATTTGCTCAACGCCCTCCCGAGCGGGGTCGTCGTCCTTGATGCCAAGACGGGCCTTCTCAAGCTTGCCAATCATGCTGCGCTCAGATTCCTCGACATCGCGGTCTGCTACACCCCGATGAGCGTCGAAAACCTGTTTGAGCGGGTTTGTGAGGGATGCAGGGAGTCGGTAGCCGCCACATACCGATCCATCCTCGGGAGACCCGGAGAGACTGCGATCCTGGACCGCATCAATGTACAGGCATCTCACGGATTCGGGCGAATTCTTTGGATCCACATGCAGCTCTGCCCCCACGATGCCTGTGTGATCATGACCATCCGCGACATGACGGAGATGTGGCGTGTCCGTGACGAACTGGACTCCGCTCGCCACCTCTTCGCCCAGTTCTCCGAGGCGATCCCGTCGTCCATCTATCTGTTCAACCTCGACAACGGCAGCAACATTTACGCAAACCCAGCCACCGAGCGAATCCTGGGCTATTCCGCTGAAGAAATAGGGGCGATGGGCGCGGAATTCCTCCGGACAATCATCCATCCGGATGACCACGAAAGCGCCATCGCGCATCAGCAACGTCTTGTCGATCTCCCGCAAGGTGCCGCCGCAGAGATCCACTACCGCGTGATCCACCGAAGCGGAGAAGTGCGATGGGTGTGGGGAAGAGATACGGTATTCGAACGAGACGAAAATGGCCTGGCTACCAAGATCCTCGGCGTCTGCGAAGACATCACTGAAAAGCGGATGCAAGAAGAGCAGTTGGAGCGATATGTGCTGGAAGCCCACGAAGCCCAAATCGAACTGGAGGAGAGCAAGTATCTCCTGGAGCAATTCAACGAAGAGTTGAATATGAAGAACTCACTCCTCGCCGAACTGACGATCACGGACGCTCTGACCTCCATTCCCAACCGACGAGGATTCGAAGCCAACCTGCTCCGTTGGTTCAACCGAGCCCTTGAGGGCTCGCTCAGCTTTGGCCTGGTCGTGATCGACGTTGACCATTTCAAGCGGTTCAATGATGACTTCGGGCACAAGAAGGGCGATGAGGTTCTGCAGGGAGTCGCTCGAGTGCTCAAGCAACGAATCCGCGGAAAGGACTTCGTCGCGCGGTACGGCGGCGAAGAATTCGTCTGTCTCTTTGCCGTCAGGGACGAGCGGGAACTCATGCTCGCAGCCGAAGGAATCCGCTCCGCTATCGAATCAGCTTCGTGGACCGACCGACCTGTGACGATCAGCTTGGGCGCCGCGATGCATCGGCCAGGGGTCTCCGAAAAGAGCTTGTTCGAACTCGCCGACGGAGCTCTCTATGAAGCGAAAGCGGCCGGTCGAAACCAAGTCAAGCTTGCCCAGGCCAAAAACGCCGCGTAGAGTTCTATTCGTTCGCCCACTTGTTCACGATCCACCAGCAGCCCTGGTCGTGAGGCATGAACCGGTGGTTTGCCAGAACCTCAAAAGCAGGCAGATAACCGAGTTCTCCGCGTCCATAGTCGCGGATCCTCTGCATCACAATCTCGACGTGTCGCTTCGCGGCGCGGCATCGCTCCACATCCGCCCGACTTGAGCCGATCCGGTCAACGTTTTGCTTGGCGAGCTTCTCCAGCGTGTCGAAGAGGTGTCGCATCGGCGTGAGCTTGCTGATCGCGGCATCGGCCTCGCGTCGGGCGTAATGCTTGTGCGCCTCGTTCATGATCCTGACCGCTTCCACGGCGGATCGGGCGAAGAAACTCGCATTCTTTGTCGCCTCATCCGGTGCGACCTTGATCGCCTTCTCGATGATCGCCAAGGCGTCCATTCCCGCGTCCCCGCCGAGTTCGGTGCCGTGGTGCATCCAGGCAAGGAAAGGGTTCCCGTAGAGCAACAGCCGAACCTTGAGCTGATTGCGGAGCTTGGTGCCTTTGAATACCCCGCCGAGCTTCTCCAACTCGACCCCCATCAGACGCGCCCACTCGCTCGATTCCCCGTAGGCCTCAATCAGACTCGGCTCGTGGGCCGGGTTATCGAACACCTGCGCCGCCCACTTGATCGCCGGAAACTGGGTGTCAAACGAACCGAATAGCCCGGCTTCCCAAGTCGTCAGGGCTGCACCGTAGAGCCCCATCTCGTGAGTGTCTTGAGCGACCGCGCGGACATTCTCCTCCGTCAGACCCGTGTGCATCCAGATCGCGTTGTAAACATGCAGTGCCGGGCAAGCCACTACGTCAAACCCGGGAAACTTGTTGGAGGTCTCCGCGACGCCGCCTTGATACTGCCAATCAAAGATAAGCGTGTTCTCCGGCATGGACTGAAGCGCCGTCGGATGCTCCAGGAACATATCCCCCCAAACCCCCGGCCGCCGACCATGATCGACCACCCGCTGGGCCAGCGGCGCGAAATGCTGGCCGTAAAGCCAAGCTTTGGGATCATCGGATTGTCCTTCCATCCGGGTTTGGCACTTGTCGCAGCGACCAAGCTGGTAAGTTTCGTCCCCGCCAATGTGGATGAGATCGCTCTTGAATACCCGCACCGTTTCGTCAATGATTTGTTGACACAACTTGATAAAATCGGGGTTGGAAGGGCAGGCTTGAAGGCCAGTAAACAACTCCTCGCGATACCGCCGCCCCTCTTCGGTGTAGAGGAATCCTTCGAAGTGCCCGAGCAGGTTGATAAACGGAACGATCTGCAGACTCGGAAACTCGCTCTGGAGGTTCTGGATCATCGCCGGAGTCACGCAGCCCTGACCGTGCGACCAAGGCGTACACTCGAATGCAAATCGGTGCTCCAGATACAGACCCAACGCGTCATATCCGGCGTCCTGAGCGACCATCGCATATTGGTACAAGTGGTCGAGAGTCGGTGACTGCTCGCGGGCAAGGTCGAGCATCCAGAGCTTCCAGGGCATGGGTCGGAGCATACACGCCGACCCTTGCAAGAATCCTGAATCTCGGGACGATTCCGGGATTCCGGGAGCCTCCCAAGACGCCATCGATAGAAAATCCGTAGACTGGAGGCAAGCATGTCCACAGGCAAACTCGTTGTTGGCGTAACTGGTGCGAGCGGGGCCATTTACGCCCAACGCTTTCTGCGCCAAGTCGCAAAGCTCTACGACCAAGTCTATTTGGCGATGAGCACGCAGGCATTTGATGTCGCCCAAACCGAGCTCGGCGTCTCCCCGAGCCGGAACAATTTTTCAACCAAGGAATGGCTGGGCGAAAACTTCACCAACATCCACCTCCTGGACGAGAAGGACTACTTCACGCCCCCGGCCAGCGGCTCATTTCGCCACGATGGCATGGTGATCGTGCCGTGCAGCATGGGCACGGCGGGTCGGATCGCTCACGGAATCAGCAACGACCTCCTGACCCGATCCGCCGATGTCTGTCTCAAGGAGCGACGACCCCTCATCCTTGTCCCCCGCGAGATGCCTTGGAACGTGATCCACCTCCGAAACATGACCACCCTTGCCGAAGCGGGAGCGACGATTCTTCCTGCATGTCCTGCCTGGTATTACAAGCCCAAGACGCTCGAAGACCTCGCGGACACCGTGGTCGCACGGATCCTCCAGCAATTGGGTCAAGATCAAAAGCTGGTGAAGCAGTGGATGGCGGAGGACGGAGAATGAGCAAGGTAGTCGTTGCTGGGGGATCGGGATTCGTCGGAGGACACCTGATCGCCGAATTGAACGCGGCTGGTCACGAAGTCGTGCTGCTCTCTCGATCCAGCAAGAGTGAGCCCGGTGCCCGCACCGTGATCTGGGATGCCAAAACCGTCGGCGCGTGGGCAAGCGAGCTCGACGGAGCCCTCGCTGTGTATAACCTCAGCGGCACACCTGTGGACAAAAAGTGGACACCCGAGGTGCAAAAGCAAATCCGCGATAGCCGTGTGTTTTCGACCCGTGCCATCGGCGAAGCGATTGCTGTGTCTAAGTCTCGGCCTCAAGCATGGATCAATGCAAGTGCGATCGGATTCTACGGCGACCGTGGGAGCAAGGCGGTGAGCGAATCCAGCCACGTCGGAGATGGATTTCTCGCAGACACGTGCTCCGATTGGGAGCAAGCAATGTCCGATTTCAACCTTCCGGACGTCAAGCAAACGGCGATCCGCATTGGGATCGTGTTGGGGAAGGAAGGTGGAGCCCTGCCGGTTCTTACCACCCTGGCGAAAGCATTTATCGGAGGTTCGGCGGGCTCCGGTCGACAGTACATGAGCTGGATTCACGTCCGCGACCTTGCTCGAATGCTGGTCTGGGCCATGGAAGAAGGTATCGAGGGCCCTGTGAACGCGGTGGCACCGAACCCGGTCACCAATTCGGAGTTCATGGGCGTTTTGAGGACGGTCTATGGTCGTCCCCCTGTGCCATCCGCCCCTTCCGCCATCCTGCGGTTAGCGAGCGGATTGATGGGCAAGGAATCGACGGTGATCCTCACTGGTGCACGGGTTTATCCGGTGATTGCCCACGCACGAGGTTTCGAGTTTGACTTCGAAAGACTCGAGGATGCTCTCGCCGATCTCGCGCGGTAGGTTTTGTTTTTGCGGCTCGGCTGTGGGACCAGATCGGAAGGCTGCAACGACCACCAGATTTGTGCGTAGACAGGGGCAATCATGAGCGCATGTCCGAGAAATTGCGGCGTTGATCTGCTGATGGCAGAGCGACAAGGTATCCAGATCGACTACTGCCCGAAGTGCCGAGGTGTCTGGCTCGATCACGGCGAGCTCGAGAAGATCATGGAGCGCGAGGCCGCCTACGACCGCGAGCGATCCATGTCGCACGAGCAACGAGCTCGGCAGGAGATGGATCAACTCATGCCGCCTCCGGGAGCCCGTCCGCCCCAACCTCATCAGCCATCGCAGCCGTACCCCAGCCAAAGCCGCGACCAGTGGCGAGACACAAGTTACGGCTACTACGGTGGCAAATATGGCCATCGCGGCAAGTACGGCCATAAGAGCAAGCGCGGCCTCCGCGGCATCTTCGATATCTTCGACTGATCGCTTGCCTCGCCGGATAGGTGCCGACTCTCGGTCTCCCAGACTCAAAGGGAGACCGATGGTCACCTTGCGCCTCAAAAACGCGTGATAATCCCAGGGTTGACCCCCGCTGTGCGGGGAGAAATTTGGTAACTCTATGGAACTCGCTGGAATCCCCTTATGGATATGGGGCTGTTTTCTGGGCTTCGTGTTCGTGATGCTCGCTCTCGACTTGGGCGTTTTTCACCGCCACGCCCACGAAGTCAAGATGAAGGAAGCGCTCGGATGGAGTGCCGTCTGGATTGTCATTGCCCTCATTTTTAACGCCGGAATCTTTGCCTTCTGGGATCAGATCCAACCGAACAGCTTGTACACGCCCACACAGGCCGGGCAAGCGTTTTTGGCCGGATACCTGGTTGAAAAAGCCCTCAGCGTTGACAACATCTTTGTCTTCCTGCTTGTCTTCACGTACTTCAACGTGCCCTCCAAGTATCAGCACCGAGTCCTGTTCTGGGGCATCTTGGGTGCGCTGATTTTCCGCGGCATTTTCATCGCCCTCGGTGCGGCCCTCCTCACGAAATTCTTCTGGACGATGCTGATCTTCGGCGGTTTCCTCGTGTTTACCGGCGTCAAGATGCTGATCATGAAGGACAAAGAGATGGATCCGGGCAAGAATCCCGCAGTCAAACTTGTCCGAAAACTCTTCCCAGTGACCGACGACTACGTGGGGCAGAAGTTCTTCACAAGAATCGACGGCAAGCTTTGGGCGACTCCGCTCTTCGTCACTCTCATCGTGGTGGAGTTCACCGACATCATCTTCGCCGTCGACTCGATCCCGGCAATTTTCGCCATCACTGCCGACCCGTTCATCGTCTTTACGTCAAACGTTTTTGCGATCCTCGGTCTGCGGGCTCTGTTCTTCGCCGTCTCCGGCCTGGTTCAGCTCTTCCACTATCTCAAATATGGTCTGGCGACCATCTTGATCTTCGTCGGCGGCAAGATGTTGTTCAACTACTTCGCCCACGACACCCCCTTGATCTTCGGCTGGAAGAAATTCCCCATCGATCTTTCGCTGTACATCATCGGCGGCATCCTACTGACCTCGATCCTGGCATCCGTCGTCTTCAAGCCGAAGGAAGAAGGGCATCCTCCGGCATCGGAAGCATAAGCCGCGATTCCCGACCGAACCCGCCCCGCATCCCCAAGGATGCGGGGCTTTTTCATTCTCGGAGCCCCCCACGTTCGCGAACGGAAGGGGAACCGGGTAACGTGAGAACATTATCATGAAGGCCGATACCATCCTTCAGCATCTCGGGGAAGAGGTGCACTATGCGGGGGCAGTGACGCCACCGATTTTCCAGACATCACTCTTCGTCCACGATGATCTCGCCGGGCTACGCACGCTCCTCAACGATCCCTGCGACGGGCAGGAGAGCTATGTTTATTCGCGAGTCGGCAACCCCAATCTCACGATGGCGGAGAAGAAGCTCGCGGCTCTGGAAGGCACCGAGGCGGCTCTCCTCTTCAATAGTGGGATGGCGGCGATCAGCGCGGCGATTCTTTGCTCCGTCAAATCAGGCGACCATGTGGTCTGCATCGAAACCGCTTACGGGCCAAGTTGCTCGTTCTTGCGCGATTATCTGCCGAAGTTCGGCGTCACGACAACGTTTGTGAACGGCGATTGTCTGGATGAGATCAAGGCAGCGTGCCGACCGGAAACCACCTTCATGCTCCTAGAGTCGCCGAGCAGCATCCTCTTCCGACTCCAGAACCTGCGGGCGATCACCGACTTCGCCAAGTCACGCGGCATCCGCACTGCCATCGACAACAGCTACCACTCCCCGATCCTCCAAAACCCTGCCAAGCTTGGGGTGGACATTGTGCTGCACAGCGCAACCAAGTTCATCAGCGGGCACAGCGATGTCGTCGCCGGTGCCTTCTGCGCGACCAAGGAGATCTGCAACGATGTCACGAATCGCGAAGGCCAGTGGCTCGGCGGACGGCTCGGCCCATTCGAAGCCTGGCTCCTCCTGAGAGGCATGCGCACGATGCGCCTCCGTGTAGAAGAGTCCGTGCGCCAGGGCGAGAGGCTCTTTGCCTACCTCCAAACCCGCCCCGAGATCGCCGAGATCTATCACGCCGGCGACCCCTCCGGCAGCCACTACGAGGTCGCCAAGACTCAGTGCAAGGGCTTTGTGTCGCTCATGTCGTTTCGCCCGAAAGTGCAGGATCAGGAGAAAATCGCCCGATTCTGCGAGTCGCTCGAATTGTTTGGTCTCGGCGTCAGTTGGGGGGGATTCGAGAGCCTCGTGATCCCGATCCACGGCAAGCCATCAGATTGGGAAACCGAGCAATGGGTGATCCGGCTCTACATCGGCCTGGAAGACTTTGACGATCTCCGCGCCGATCTCGACCGAGCCTTTGCTCACCTGGCCTAATCGCCTCGATCGGCGACCCTAAAAAGCTCACTTGGCCGGCGTCGAAGCGACCGGCTTTCCGGCGGGATCAAGCGATCCCGCCGGTCGCCTTTCTTCGGCAAAGAAGACCCAGAGTCCGAACAGCAGCAGCAGCGAAAACACCGTCGCTTTAGCGACATCGCGCCGTGCGCGTAAATCCCGTGCGACCGGGTCGATCGGGGTCATACGTGCTCCCGGGCGTGGCTGATCCACGCGTCCACATCCACCATATCCCAAGGCTGAGCCTCGACGGCGGCAAGCAGATCATCAGCCGATTTGAGAGAAATCTCCGCAAAGCTGTGGAGCCCCGCCGCTTCGAGCTGCTTGACCTGTTCGGGCCTGATTCCCGGCAGGGTCGAGAGATCGTCCACATCGGGAATCTGCGACTCATCACGCGGAGCAGGCGAGCCCACCCCGCCAACCATCGACCGAGCCTGAGCAATCCAAGGCTCGGGATCGATCATGTCCCACGGCTGGGCATCCAGCGCCGCGAGCACGGCATCCGGAGTGGCCGCCGCCAAGTCCCCCAGGGAAGTCACTCCGGCGGCTCTCAGGAGTCCGATCTGATCAGCGGTGAGTCCGTCAATCGCCTCCAACCCTGCTGGCGCTTGTAGCGGCGATGCACTTTCTACCGAGGCACTGGGCACGGGCGCACCGACAGCGACCGAAACAAGCCGCGACTCCAGGGCCGCCAGGTCTCGACGAAGCCCGTCACGTTCGGCGATCACATCGAGGAGTTGTTGGGCATGGAGCGCGTGCTCCTCTTGCCGAGCCTCCGAGGCCTTGAGCAACCGGGACAGCCGATCTACCTCATCGCGAAGATCATCGACTTCGCCCGCGGCGGTCGCCCGAGGGGCCGACTTTTTCCAAACGGAGTAATCCCACACCCACTCGACGAGAAAGCCGAGGAGAAATCCGAGAACGAGCCAGCGCACGATTTCAGGCATTGCGTTGGTGCTAAGGATACACCGGAAGGGCGGGTTGGTTACTCTGCGGCTTCATCAACCGCTTCGGTGGACGCTTCCGCAGCCTCCGATTCGGTAGTTTCGACCGCTTCCTGAACCGCCACGGCCGAAGCCGCAGCTTGCTCAGCGCGGCGACGTGCCGCTCGCTCCATCAGAATCTTCTTCCAACCCTCGATGGCCTCGCCGATGAGTTCTTCCGCGTTGCGATCCGGCAGACCCTCGATTTGAATCGGCCCAATGCGCTTGGCAGCCTCAAAGCAGGCTTCGGCAAGATCGGGTCGGTTGGTGCCGAGGGCGATCAAGGCCGAGTTCATCGCGTGGCGCGTCCACTTCTGACGAGCGGCAATCGTGCGCTCGAGCTTGCCAAGAAGCGGAGGGAAGAGTGCAGACTTGTACCCTTTTGGATTCGCCGCCATGATCGCGACCATGTTCCAGCCAATCGTGACCACCCACTCGCTGGCATCGTCGAGATACGCGTTGGCGAGCATCCAGCTGTTCGGGGCGCGCACCGCAAAATCGGCCACGCTGGCGCAGACGATGTAGTTGTCAGCCTCGGTCACCCAGTCACCCAGCGAGTGAACGCTCAGCGTCTTGGGATCAGCGATCATCGTGGCGAGCATTCTCGCGTCGTGATTCTCGGTTTCCCACAGGTTTCGGGCAAGGAAATTATCGCGACGAATCTGCTTGGCCAGGGCTCGAACGTTTTTCAGGCTGACACCGAACATCGGTTCGCGAATACCGTGATGAGCGAAAACCTTGCGGTTTTTCACCGAGCCCATCGACTGCAATTCTGCCATCGCCTGATCGAGATTCATGACGATATGTTAACCGATTCTCAGGGTGCGCCCGCGTGACCAGAGCGCGGTTTGAACCTGTGGTTCTAGGCCTGTTCCACGTTGGAATCTTTCCCCCTTGCGGTAACCTGACCGGACGACTATGGGAACCCCCATCCGAATGACCCCACAGGGACTGAGTGTCCCCAATGATCCCCTGATTCCTTTCATCGAAGGCGACGGCACCGGCCCTGATATTTGGCGTGCCAGCCAACGTGTGTTTGATGCTGCAGTGGAGAAAGCCTACGCAGGCGAACGCAAGATTGAATGGGTCGAAGTTTTGGCCGGACAGAAGGCCTTTGACACCACGGGCGACTGGCTGCCGCAAGCCACTCTCGACGCCTTTGACAAGCACTTGGTCGGCATCAAGGGCCCCTTGACCACCCCCGTCGGCGGCGGAATCCGCTCGATCAACGTCGCCCTGCGACAGATGCTCGATCTCTACGTGTGCCTTCGCCCTGTGCGCTGGTTCACCGGCGTCCCGAGCCCAGTCAAGGAGCCGCACCTGGTGGACATGGTGATCTTCCGCGAGAACACGGAGGACATCTACGCCGGCATCGAATTTGTCGGAGGCAGCGAGGATTCTGAAAAGCTCCTCGCCTTCCTGGAGGCCGAGTTCCCCGATCGCGCGAAGAAGATTCGCTTCGGCACAAAGAGCAAGGTTGACGGCTGGACTTCGGCTCTCGAAGGCATCGGTGCACCAGCGCGCGATCTCCCCGTGGCGGTTGGTCTCGGCATTAAGCCAGTCAGCTACCTCGGCACCGAGCGACTGGTTCACAGCGCGATCGAATACGCGATCAGCAAGGGACAAAAGAGTGTGACTTTGGTTCACAAGGGCAACATCATGAAGTTCACCGAAGGCGCGTTCGCCGACTGGGGATACCAAGTCGCGCGCGACTTCTTCGGCGCCGAACCGCTCGATGGCGGCCCCTGGCACGTGATTCCGGAAGGCAAGCGTGGCGCAGGGCTCATCATCAAGGATGTCATCGCGGATGCGTTCCTGCAACAAATCCTCCTTCGCCCCGCAGAGTACGACGTCATCGCTACCTTGAACCTCAACGGTGACTATGTGAGCGACGCTCTTGCTGCTCAAGTCGGGGGAATTGGCATCGCTCCTGGCGCGAACATCAACTACATCACCGGCCACGCGATCTTCGAAGCCACCCACGGCACCGCGCCGAAATATGCGGGGCAAGACAAGGTCAACCCAAGCAGCGTCATTCTCAGCGGCGAAATGATGTTCCGCTTCATGGGATGGACAGAAGCCGCCGACCTCATCATCAAGGGTGTCGAAGGTGCCATCGGAGCCAAGACCGTCACCTACGATTTCGAGCGTCTGATGACCGGAGCCACCCTCGTGAGCTGTTCCGGATTCGGCGAAGAGATCGTCAAGCACATGGGCTGAGCTGTAGCCGCAGCACCAAACAAGAACGGAGTCCCGGAAAACCGGGGCTCCTATTTTGATATGAATTTCCTCAGAACCTTGCACTTTTGCCGGGAGCGCGTTAGGATGGACTCGTTGCCGAGGAAATCACGATGTTGTCCGCTGTGCTTGCTACCTTCATCGTTCACGCGATTCGTGAACCGCAAGATTCTCCCATGCCGATTGTTCCTCTCCGCCCGGGAGATCTCACCGAATCGAACTTCGGGCCGGACGTTCTGCTTGGACTCGGCAAGGTTCAGGTGAAGGATACGCAGGGTGGGGGAATGACGACCATCGACTGCGCGTTTGTAGCCTCGCCGGAGGTCGCGTTGAGTTGGCCCTCGGATCGTCAACCCGTGGAATATCGGCGACTCGCGGTGCGTCCAGGCGACAAAGCAGCCTCCTTTGAGATGCAGAGCCTCCGAGGCCGGCTCGATGAACTCTCATCACCTTCAGCAGCCGATATTGAATCGATCATTGGCATCAAGCCCCGCCCCAATGAGCTTCTGAGCCTCGTCCGCCTTTACGAGCGCGGGGAACTCGCGGTGGGCGCAGCCTGTCAGGCGAAACTGAAGATCGATCCCCTGCAAGGGCTCGACCCCGGCGGGATCACCTCACGCGGATATGGTCACACCGAAATCGACTCAAAACTCAAGCTCGAACTCAAAGCGAAGTATGAATGGAAAGGCGAGTATGTGTATGAATCGTTAGGCGAGGTCACCAAAGATCTCGGCAGTTGGTACACCCCGATTCAGCAACCGGTGACCGAAAGATTTCTTCCCGACGGTGAACCGGGGCCGGATCGGCTGTCGGAACTGGGTGGTCTCACCGCCTATGACCCCCAAGGCATGCCCCACCACTTCCAACTGCCCCTCTCCGGAGATTCGCCTTCCAAATCGCGTACCGCTTCTCAGTACATGGGCGATGTTGCGAAGCAAAACGGCTTGCCGTGGACGACCCAGACGTTAGGAACTCTCGGATATGACCTCAAACGCGCCGAAAGCTTGCTGGCCCAAATGACTCCAAGAGGCGAGAGCATGAATGCGCTCGATTTCCCGGAATTGGAAGACCCTTGTGATGCCGACTTCGAAGCTCCTCCCGGCACGATTTGGATACCGAGCGACCCGAGTTACCAAACGATGATGACGAGCGTGCGCTATGGATATCGGCACCAGTTTTCCCTGGCGACGTCGCTGGAAGCTGCTCTGGCTCAAACAGATCGTTCGATGCGGACGCTGTGCATGAACATGAATCTCAAGGAGCCCGCCAAGGCGGTTTCTTATTTCCCTTACCGGGCCACCGACCCTGTGGTGCCGATGCTCGCCCGCATCACCGACGCGAGTCGATTCCGGGGCGCATGGGATCAAGCCAGAATTTGGATATACATGGATCGCGCGACCTTGGATCAGTTGAGCGAAAAGCTGGTTGGGGGCATGTCGATTTCGGGGTACCTGATGGCTCTGGGAGACGTAGCCCGGGCGGGCGGCCTGGACGACAAAGCCCTCGCGGGTGGACTCTTTGATCCCTCGCTTCTGGCCGGAGCGACGGCGCCAGACTGGCATCGCGACTGGCTTTGGAGCCTCGCTGAGAGAAGCCACGGCAAGACGACACGGGAGTACCTCTCGCGAGGCGCACCCGAGCTTGCCCGACTCTTAACTCCACCGGCCGCCGAATATGGGCCAGAGTATCTGGCCGAACTTGCTGGACGTTGCCTAACCTCTGAGTCGGCTGAACTGCGCAAAGGCATGTTGTCGTTCCTGGTTGGCCTCAAGGCGGCAGCCGGCCCGATTGAAGGCAAAATCGGTGGTGGATTGATTGTTGCGGCGAACTCAGACCCGGCGGATCAGTTGGCTCTGCTCACGCTCGTTGAGATGAGCTTGATCACCGACCGACCAGAAACCTTGCAATTTCTCGCCGAAGAAGGGAAGTCCGCTGCCATCAAAGCCAAGGCGAAGTCACTCCTGGGCAACTAAGCCGCCGACTCGAAATTTCGGTTCCAGACCGGCGTGAAATGCTCCAGCAATGAGCGATAGATTCCCGCCGTGAGGGAGATTCTGTGTCCGGCATACTTGAGTGACCCGTTGTCGGCGAGCATCCAGATCTCCAGCTTCTTATCGCGGGAGAGCAGGCTCTTCACGTACCGCCCCCACTTCTGCGTCAGCGCCGTCCCCGACCCGGTGACCAGGCTGTTCATGGTGTGGTTCAAGGATCGGACGCTGTGTCCGAGGCAGACCACCGCGCCATCAAGCACCAGAGCGTACAGAACATCGCTCCGATCGGAATCACCAGTAAGGAAGTAGGTCGGCTGGCCAGCCAGCATTGACCAATCTCCCACGTTGACGAATCCGATTTTGTGGAGATCGCCGATGTGCGCTGCACCGGCGGGGATTTCAAAGTCGAGCGGTACATCGTCGGCCGGTGCCAAATCCACCGTGAGCTCGCGTTTAGCTTCATCGGTGATGTAGTTTGCACTCGGCTTGTTCAGCCGCTTGATGCGTTTGAGGAGACCTTCCGTCTCCAACTGCCGACACACCAGCGCGACCGGGTGCGCCGACGGGACGTACTTACGCAACTCGTGGGCGATCTCACCATCGGTGAGACCGTTTTTCTCGTGCAGGAGCTCGAGCACCATGCTGCGGAGCGAGGTCATGTCGTTCATCCCGGGTGTCCGGCCGTGGTGAAATTATCGGATTTCGCCGTGCGGGCTCCTTAGCTGGCAAAGTTGCCTGGGGTTTTGGGTTTCGGGGTTTCGTGGGTGGGTAGGGCAAAGGGGCGGCCCGCCCAATGCCTCATCCCCGAGCCCCGCGGAATCGGGTGATGGGGGCGGAGCCTGGGCAGCGGGTCTCTCCCGCCCGGCCCGCCCCTCCGCGTCGGGATGCAGTCTTGCCCTGTGCCGAACGGGATTCAATTCCTCCGCAATCGAATCTGCGAAGCCGGAGTGATTTCGGGGGATGGGCGGCGGGACGTTCGCCCACCGGGGTGGCGTCGGAAGAGGCCTCCGGGTATAGTCAAAGTCCCCTGTGCCCAGGTGGCGGAATTGGTAGACGCGCTAGTTTCAGGTACTAGTTTTCGCAAGGAAGTGAAGGTTCGAGTCCTTTCCTGGGCACCACTTTTGAACGTTCAGGTTCAAGTTTTTGACCTGCAACTATACCCAGCGTGATACCCACAGCCTTTCGATTCTCACCGCTGCGGCTTCGGGCATAGTCTTCCGATTGATGGCGCGGGTCGCACAACGGGGATTGTTCGGAGCAGCGGCACCACGAGTTTCACCTATGACTACGAGTCTCGTGTGACGAGTATCACTAAGCCGGGGATGACGACGAAGTCGATGACTTATAATGGTTTGGATACCCGTGTGGGGATGACGGATTCTACGGGGTCTCGGACGTTTAGGCGGGCGGGGATTGGGGTGACTTCTCCGGTCTTGAGCGATGGTTCGGCGAGCTTTACTCCTTCGGGTGAGAACCGGGCGGGGGTGAAGACGGCGTACCACGGCGGCCTCAAAAGCTTCGATACCCAAACGAACTCGGCTCAGGCGGTGGTGGGTCAACGGCTCACCGATGCCTTCGGGAACCAAATCTCGAGTTCCGGCGTTTGGAAAGGTAGATTCGCCTACGGCGGCCCGTATGGCTACCAGGAGGATCCCGATACGGGCTTGAGATTGCTGGGGCATCGGTACTATGATTCAAGCGCGGGTCGTTTCCTAACCCGCGATCCGATTAAGGATGGTCGGAACTGGTACGTGTATTGCGGGAGCAATCCTGTCACTGGGGTGGATCCGACAGGTCTAAAATTCCATCATCCAACACAAGTCGAGGTTGATCCGGAGTTCGACGGCAAAGTTTGGGTCACAGGAGAAACGAAGACGGATCCTGATGATTTCTCAACAGTTTTTCTGCCCGGCGGATTTAAAAGCAACCCCAATATGGACGTTGATTATGTCACAATCGTCTTCCCCGATGGTCGAACCGTCAGGTTTTTTATTCCGGGAAGCGCCCAAGTATCCGCCAGGTATAAGGTAGACAAGAACGGGAACCTTGTCTTGCTTTATCCGAAAAATCTAGTTATTCCTTTTCGGGGGCCGAACGGTACTACGGGCTTCATCCCAAATCCTGCATATCCATTTCTGGGGCCAAAGAGGTTTTCGCCTGAACTGGAATTTGTGCCAAACATTGAGCCATATGGTGACGAACTTGATCGAGGACTTTACGGAACATTGTCTGCATGGTCTGATCGCATCAAAAGAGGGCATGCCAATCAGAATGAGGACGCAAAGCCGATACCGAAAGCGGGGTAAATAGAAGTGTCAGACCTTACAAAAATTGTCGTGCTTACGAGTCTTTACGTTGTATTTCCAGTCGCCTCAGTTCTCACCCTCTCCAAGTGGACGGAGTCGAGTCAACTTGGCAGGTGTGCGCTCGTATTCGTGTCTGCATTTGGAATGCTGTTGCCTGCCTTTGCTCCCTTGCCCAAATACGTACAACTGAGTGGCCCATTCGAGCTATTAGGTCCTGTTTTCTACCTGGCGGCCAGTCTGCTATGCATTGTGCTACTGATAACAATTTGGATCGCGTCTGTAGTTTGGCAAGTTCGCTCGAGATTCAATCAAGTCGAACGGACTATGATTGGTGCATGCGTACTCCTGTACGTCGTGCTCTTAATGGTCAACCAGCCATTGTCACGCTGGTTCTAGGAAATATGTTGTCCATCTCGTGGGTGGGTGGGTAGCGCGGCGGGGTGAAGACGGCGTACCACGGCGGCCTCAAGAGCCTCGATACCCAAACGAACTCGGCTCAGAGCGTCGTGAATCCCCCGCGAATTCTGATCCGCTTTTCCTGATATCCTATCCCCATGAAGTCACTCACTTCACTTGCATTGATTCTCACGCTGCTCCTCGTCGGATGCGGGAACCCCGCCTCTAACAAGCAAACCGTCACCCTGGAAGATGGCACCAGGGGCTCGGTGGAGACCCAGAGCGATGGCTCGGTCAAGATCGAATCCGGCGATGCCAAGATGGAGGCCGGCGGCAACGTCACCGTCACCGAAGCCGATATCCACGCCCCGTTCTATCCCGGAGCGGACTACAAGAGCGAGCGCTCGTTCAAGATGTCCAGCGACACCGAGAACAACGCCATGGCCGTGCTGATGTCCACCGACCCGATCGACAAAATCGAGAGTTTCTACACAGAAAAGATGAAGGGCATGAAGTTCGACAAGATCGAATTCGAAGGCCAGATCACCATCCTCGGCGTCCAGGAAAACGAAGATGGCTCAAAAGTCGCCATCACTCTCTCGCAAAAGAAAGCCGGTGAGCCCGTGGAAATCAACATGGCCTACGGCAAAACCACCGAGAAGAAGTAACCGCTGCCAACCCGGGCGGAATCACTCCCAATCGTAAGGATTCCGCCCGGCAAACCACAGGTAGCTCACAATCTGCCCGGTGTGATACCACTCATGCGCGGCGAGCGATCGCACGATTTCCGCCCGTGGCACGCTCGGCAACCCGAGCCCTTCCCACCAGCCCTCGGGGATCGCCATCTCCGCTTCCAGATCCTCTTCCGAACTGCTGTCCAGGTACTCCAGCGTCGCCTCACGAACCTCGCGCAGCACCTCGCGATACTCTGCCAAATTCGCCCGTTGCAACCGCGCTTCTGTCTCTGCATAGGGCTCGGTGGATCCCGTGCGGAGGTTCTGCAGGAACTGATCCTCCGTCGCGGCGATCTCCAAAATCTGTCCCCCCAGAGTCCTCATCCCCTCCGCAGGAGCCCAGTCCAGATCAATCCCTTCCGCGTGATCCAGTGCTTCGTCCAGATCCAGTCGAATCGTCGCGAGGCGTCCCGTCAGGAGTTCGCGGAGCGTGTGAGCCATGCCTCATTCTAACCGAGAAGCCATTTGGCGCAACCTTCTATACTCAAAGCGCATGCAAACAGGAACGCCGGAATCACAGGGGCTGCCGAGCCAGGCCGTGCTCGACCTCATTAAGGCCTTTGCCAAGAACACCCCCAACATGCACAGCCTCCTCATCGCACGGCGCGGCGTCACCATCGCCGAAGGCTACTACGACCCCTATTCCGCCGAGGAGCCCCACATGCTCTTCTCCCTCAGCAAGAGCTTCACCTCGGTGGCGGTCCTGTTTGCCGTGCAAGAGGGCCTGGTGAGCCTGGAGAGCCGCGTCATCGAAGTCCTCAAATCTCGCGCGCCGGAAAACCCCTCGGAGAATCTCAAACAGCTCCGAGTCCGCGACCTCCTCGCCATGGCGACCGGACACAAAACCGAACCCGACATCTGGAGCCTCGACAAAGACTACGCCGAGGTCTTCTTCGGCCACCCGATCGAGTTCGAGCCGGGAACCCACTTTCTCTACAACACCGCCGCCACCTACATGCTCTCGCTGGTCGTCAAGCAGGTCAGCGGACTCGATCTGGTCGCGTTCCTCCAGCCTCGACTGTTCACGCCTTTGGGCATCAATGGCTCCCGGTGGAGCAAGTCGAAGGAAGGCGTGACCGTCGGTGGATTTGGTCTGCGCATCACCACGCGTGAGATCAACACCTTCGGGCAGCTTCTCCTCCAACGGGGCGAGTGGAAAGGGCAACAACTCCTCCGCGCCGACCTCATCGACCAAGCCACGAGCAAGCAAGTCAGCAACGGCAACGATCTTGTCAGCGAATGGGCGCAAGGCTACGGATTCCAGTTCTGGATGTGTCGCCACGGCGCCTATCGAGGAGACGGAGCCTACGGCCAATTCCTCGTCATCCACCCTGCGAGCCAGCTTGTGGTCTCCATCACCAGCGATTGCGGCGACATGCAAAAGGTGCTGGAGCTCCTGTGGGAGCACCTCCTCGCCGAACTCCACCCCGAACCCCTGCCCGAGGATCCGGAAGCCCACGAGGCTCTCACCAAGCGACTCGTCACCCTGGAACTCCCTGTCCCTCTCTCCCGTCCGAACACGCCCGGAAAGATCAGCTCAGAGCCTCAAACCTACATCTTTGATGGCAAAAACGCGCTCGAAATCACCCGAGTGAAGCTCTGGCGCGAGGGCAACACGATCCATTTCAGCATCGACGACACCGACGCCTCCCACCGATTCACCGCGCCGCTCAACGCCTGGTCCGAATCCCAGAGCATCGTATTCTGGTCGCTCGATTTCGAAGATCGCCGAACCGGGCGTCATTCTCCCGCCCGAATCTTTGCCACCTGGACAGGAGAAGATCGCCTTGCCGTGCGCCTCGCCTACATCCAAACGCCGTTTGCCCCGACCCTCACCCTTTCCGGATTCGACGAGTCGCTGACGCTGGAGTTCGATGGCCCGCTCTACTGGTTCGACGGAAGCATAAAGTCCCCCGCCGTCGGTCGGCGAGGGGAGTGAAGGGCCTCCGCAGGTGTGCGTACCTGAGTGTCAGAGACCCTTGGTGAGAGAGGAGTCTGCTATTCGTCTTTCAGCTTCTGCCGAGCGGTGCGAGGATCGGGGATGCCCCCACCCTCCATCAACTTGTCGCGCTTTGACTTGATCTCGGGGCTGATCGGCACTTTCTTGTGCTCATCGCACCCCGAGATCCCCATCAGCAGCAGGCAAAGCCCGAACAGCGCCCACCATCGCACGGCTCTCATCTATTCGATATCCCACAGATACTTGCTCTTGTCCGTGATCATCACGTAGTCCTCGAAGATGTTCTCCTTGATCACGAAGTCGGTTCCCGCTGCGAGCTTGGCGTAGTGGAGCGACTTCACGTGTCCATCGGTGAACGCGACCATGGACTGACGATTCCGCCGAAGCCCAACGCCTCCCGTGTAGAAGCCCGACTCTTCGCGTTCGTTCAGGAGCATAATGGGCCCCCAGTAGTTCCAGTCAAAGCAGTACCACTTGTTGCGGTCATAGTCGCAAAACGGAGGGAAGGCCACCGTATCCAAAATCGGGCCGTTGTAGTCCTCCACCGCACCCGCACCCCACACGTTGAACGACTGAATGGTGTCGCCATTGAACGCTTCGTAGTTAAATCGATCGCGGATATCGTGCCCATTGGCATAGAGCACCGTCTCTGACGAGCTTGCGACGGCGGTCGACGAGACGGGGTACCAGGTGAAATCTGAATGGTCATCCGCCATTCCGTTCCAATAAGCCAGATTGATCTGGTTGTAGCCGTACTGGGTGCGGAAGTTGGCGTATTCGATGGGCTTCAGCCCGGCGATCGCCCCCTTCGCCGGAGCCTGCGGGTCAAAGAAGATATCGGCATTCCGGACGTAAGGATCAAGGAGCATTGGCCAAGCCCTGTAGCTGTTCGGCCCGACACCGTCGAAAAGCACCCCGTTCCCAGCGCCCACGCCCCAACTGGCCCCCACCATGAACATATCATCATAGTCGGTCGAGTAAATCAGGGTAGCTGTAGCCAGATTCTTCACGTTGCTCAGACTCTGGGTGTTTTTGGCTGCGGCCTTGGCTTGGGCAAAAACAGGGAAGAGGATGGCGGCGAGAATGGCGATGATGGCAATCACGACAAGGAGTTCGATCAAAGTAAACCCATGACGGGAAGATGCTCTCGGATTCATGTCGCTGATTGTATGGAATCAAACCCCGAATCGTCTGCCCGAAAATTGGACGAAATCAGACATCAGTGGGCGTTTGTGTGAAAATGACAAAACTACCGAACGGCATCGACCATACATAAGTTCAAAATTGTCTGAAAATGAATCCCACTGAGTACGCGCTGGCCCACGGACTCGATGTCCGACTGGTGATTTTCGGTCTCCGAATCCGCACGCTCCGAGAGCGCCGGGGGCTCTCGTTGCGCGATGCAAGTACGGCGATCGGGATCGATAAGAACACCCTCCTCAAGATGGAAAAGGGCGAGGATGTGCGGCAATCGGTGCGCGAAAAGGTCTTCAGTTACTTCGGCATGACCCCGATCAATCCGCTGAATCGACCCCTCGCTGTGGAGTATGGGAAGAACTACGCTCTCCACACCCCCGCGACGTCGCTCTGGTACATGGTGAAGCCGAACATCGAAAGCCAAACCGCGGAGACCACGCCGGAAATCCAGGATCCTAAAGAACGCCTCCGGCTGGGTCGGAGCGGCTTGGTCTCACGGTTCTACCGGTCGTTCCAGCTCCGGATGCCCGAAGGAATGCTCAGCGCTGGGCTGGTCGAGCTCTATCGCCGCACCGAGGTCAACCAGACCCCCGGGGAAGTGATGATCTACACCCTCCGTGGCTCCGTGCGCGTGATTGTCGGGGACGAGTCCTTTGTCATCACCGAGGGCAGCGCCGGCGTCTGGAACGACAGCGTCCCCAACTACTTCGAACCCGCCACCCCTGTCGGAGTCAACGGCTTCCCGGCAGAGTTTTTGCTGATTGATGCGGTCTAGCGCCGCTTGACCAACAACTCCACCTGCGACGCCCCTGGTACCTCGAACGAAAGCTTGGACTTCTTCCCATTCTCAACCGTCTTGAGCGTTCGCCACGAATCACCGAACTTGCCGATGAGTCGATACGACCCGGCTGGAACCTCGCCGACCCACGATTCCCCTGCCACCGGCTCCAGCACAATTGGAGCCGGACGCCAGCCCGGCCCGAACCGAGGATGCGGGGCTTGGCCGTACTTGGGAACGTTGTAAAAGTCGGCGATTTCCTGCGAAAACACGTCCAAAACCCCCCGACTGAACCACCAACAGTGCCCCATGCTCTTGGTTTCGCGGGTCAGAGCGGCGTGCTTGGCGACCTCTTCGCGCGGCGAATCCGGGCCATCTCCCACCAGCCGAATCCCCGCAATCAAATCTTTGTTCCGATCCCCCATGTGCCCAACTTGCTGCCGGAAATCTCGGTCAAACGCCGCGTAGTTCATCCGATAAACCTGCGGAATGTACTCATCCCATGTCGGATTGTCCGTCCACCGACTCCACGCGGGCCAGTCGATGAGATAGTTCTGAAGAGCCCACGGATGCGGCCCCGGGGAGACGGATATGATGAGGTCTTTGCCGCCTGCCTCTCTCATTTCGCGCACAAACCGCTTGCTGAACTCCTCGACTTTCTTCTGCCGCCACGCCACCCAGTGCGGCTCCCGCGGATCATCCGGAACCTGTGCGCCGTTATTCTCCTTGGCGTAGAGCTTGCGGGTGTAGTCGTCGTAGCCCATGTCGATGTAAGGCCACACGATCCGATCGTCGAGTTGGATGCCGTCTAAGTCATACTTCTGGATCGCTTCTTTTACAATACCGATCAGGAGATCTTGCGCATCCGGGTGCAGGGGATTCAGCCAAACGAAGCCGTTCTTCGCCACTTCGTTCCCATCCTTGTCCAGACTCAGCCAGTCTTTTCGCGCCCGCAATGCGTTCTGAGTCCCCGCACTGGCCGCCATAAATCCATATTCGAACCATGCAACATAGACTAATTGGTTCCGATGCGCCTCGATCATCGTTTCCTCGAGCAGATCACGCTGAACCACCTCACCCGGCGAAGGATTGACGCGGAAAGGCACCCCAATCGCCTTCTCCATCACCTGAGAAGGGAACTCGGTATATCCATCTTTCCACACCTCAACATACACAGTGTTGAGGCCCATCTCCCGCAGCCGCTTCATGCTCGTGGCCGTGCGCTTGGGGGAGGAAATCGCGTTGTTTGCCGTGGTCGTCATCCATGTCCCCCGCACTTCGGGCGATGCCAAAGGGGCAGTGAGTCCGGCGGACAAAGCGGAGGCTACGAGCATCGCACCAATCATACAGACTCTGGACGCGCGAGCGGGGCTAAGGGTGACAGAGATGAGCGGAAAGGCGAGAAGTCACGAACCGCTTGCTTTGGTCAAGAGCCAATCCGGAATCTGCACCACTGCCTCATTGAGAGGATTCGTGAGCTTCTTGCCACTGATCTTGACGCTCTGGCACCGGATTCGTCCTTTGACGAAGTCGGCTTCGAGAGGTTTCTTGGAGTAGGGATCGAGCGGAACTTCCTCCAGCAACCCGGCTTTCACCACATCCTCCCACGACTCCGGCCTCTGCCCCCGATTCATCATGATCATCGTCGCAAACGATCCCCGGAGGACTGCGGCGAGGGCTGTTTCCCTCAAGGCGAGCGCGGACATCGGGGTGAATTCATCACGAAACAGATACTCGCCGACCGCGTTGCGCGGAAACTGCTGAGACCACTCTCGGAGCACAGCGATGTCTTCAGCCGAAGCATCGCCGTCGAGACCGGTAAGTTCCGTCCTCGGGAGATCCCGCCTCGGATTCGCACTCGGCTGACCGATTCTATATGCGGCAATGTCGCTACGGAGGGCCTTGATGAACAAGAGGGCAGTCGCTCTCCTGTCAAATGGCTCGGGGCTGCTCCCAAAAATGTCCCTGTCTACTCCGATCGGGTAAGGCCTCTTGGAGATGAGGCGTGAGTGAGCGAATGTCCATTCAGACTTCATGGCTTGTTCGTGAAGAGCCGCATACTCCCCCTGCTTCGGCAACACCTCAAGATAGCCTTTCAACTCCTCTTCGAATGAATCCCCAGGGGCAAGGGTGTTGAGTACCCCTTGTCCCGACAGAGCAAGGTGGAAAAACGAGTATCGACTGCTTGCAAGTGAAGTGGCCCGCTGGGCCAAAAGCAGATTGAGTCGGTTCGCTCGAACCGACTCCTCGCGTGAGCGTGCACCGTAGGAAATCGCTCGAAGGAAGTAGGCACTGCGTCGAGGTTCCCCAGGGGGAGCGTTATGAATGTGTTGCCATTCCGGAGTGATCGCAGACTCAATCTGATCAAGGAACTCCGTTGCTTCAGACTCGAGCTGTGGCGGCATCGGATCCCCTGGCTTCATTTCCCGGGCGTCGCTGAGACTTCCAGGCTTGAGCGTTTTGTTGGCAGCAACGAATTGCGCCACGTACCCCACCGTCGCCTCATCGTCCGCCGTTGAAACCAAGTCCGGAGCCAGGGCGAGAAGCTCCTCCTGCGAAACTTTCTTACTAGGATTCACCGGTGCCTGGCACCCGACGAGCCCAAGCACCGCAACGGCCCACACAACCCCCTGAATTCGCCCCATGACGATTCCACTGTACGGGAAATACCGGTGAAAAGGTTGCGTAGATGGCTCTTCCATGCTTAGAGAATGCGCAAGAGCCAATGCGGAATCTGCACCACGGCCTCATTGAGAGGATTCGTGAGCTTCTTGCCACTGATCTTGACGCTCTGGCACCGGATTCGTCCTTTGACAAAGTCGGCTTCGAGTGGCTTCTTGGAGTAGGGGTCGAGCGGAACTTCCTCCAGTAACCCGGCTTTCACCACGTCCTCCCACGACTCCGGCCTCTGCCCCCGGTTCATCATGATCATCGTCGCAAACGATCCCCGGAGGACTGCGGCGAGGGCTTCTTGCTCCAAGGCTAACCTTGACTTTGGCCAATAAAATTCCCGGAAAAGGTGCTCACCGGCGGGGTTAGATGGGAAGCGCTTGGCCCAGGCTTTCACCTCCTTCGCGGACTGGTGCTCTCCCTCAGAGCGATTCGAAACGCTCCCCAGAACTCCAGGGCCAAGGTATCCGAGCATCCCGAAATCCGATGAGTCCGGGAAACCTTCAAGATCTGGCCCACCGAAGACTCTCCCTTCCCGCGCCGCGGCGATGTCTTCCCGAATCGCATTGATGAAGAGCATGGCTGTCTTCCGTCGGTCATATGGCTCGGGGCTACTTCCGAACAGTTCGTTGTCCCAACGCATCGGGAATGGACGGTCAGCAACAATGAGTGAGGAGGTGTACGTCCATTCGGAGCGCACCCCATGCTCTTGGTCGAGCAAGTATTCGCCCGGCCTGGGCAGTAATTCCAGATACCTGCGCAGTTCTGGTTCGAGGTTGCCGCCCGTCGGCAAAGAGTCGATGATCGCCTGACCGGGAAGCTGTAGGCGCGGGAAGGGATTTCCTGTCGCGGTTGATGCCCGGCGTGCGAGAAGGAGATGGAGCTCATTGGCTCTTATTCTTTCATCATCTGAATTTGCCCCAAACGCTAGAGCTCGGAGCAGGAACGATGCACGAAAGCTGACGTCCACCCAGCGCGAGGCGCGGATCGGCATCCACTCCGGCTTTGTGGCGGCTGCGATCTCATCGAGCAATGGTGTTGCCCCTGCCGCGAGCGCCGGAGGTAACGGGTCTCCGGGCCTCAGGTTCGCGATCTCGCTCGTGAGGACGGAATCGAACTTGTCCATGGCCGCATTCACCCGCTTCAGGTACCCCACCGTCGCCTCATCGTCCGCCGTTGAAACCAAATCCGGAGCCAGGGCGAGAAGCTCCTCCTGCGAAACTTTCTTACGAGGATTCACCGGAGCCTGGCACCCGACGAGCCCAAGCAGCAAAACCGCCCACACAACCCCCTGAATTCGCCCCATGATAATCCTAAAACGGGGGAGCCGCGCAACACGCAAAGGGCGAGTGATCATCGATTTCGCCTCCGAAATCCCGAAATCTGGACGAGGCCGTTCTCCAGCGAGTCTAACGGACGAGCGCGATCAATGGGCACGCTGGGGCACCAGATTTTGCCAGCGGAGAAGTCGGCCGAAAGCGGCTGACGTGTCCATGGATCGAGAGGAACGGCTTCGAGCAGCCCATCCGCAACGAGATCCTCCCACGACTCCGGCATGTCACCGCGATCCAGTGAGATATTGGTTGCGAGCGCGCCGCGCAAAATGGCCAGCTGCGCCTCGGCGCGTAACACGGTGCCTGACATTGGCGCGAAATTTTCGCGGAAGAAGAATTCGCCCGTGGAGTTCCCGGGCATTTTTTGAGCCCACGCTTTCAGCTTTTCCGCCGTGGCTGGGCGAATCGGATCAAGCTCGTCCGAGACGAGTCTCTCTTCTGGAGCCACGCCTATGAGTTTCTGGACACTCTCCACCGTGAAAGTGCGACCCTCTTCCACGGCTCGGATATCTTGCCGATGGGCTTCGATGAAGAGCTGCGCCGTCGCTCTCAGGTTCAGCTGATCATCAAGTTCTCCTGGGAGCAGGCGGTAGTCCTTGAAAAACGTGGCTCCTGGCTCGATGAGAACCACTGAGTCCCAGGAATGCCAGGTGGCCGCGGCGGACTGGCGATGCGCCTTGCGGAAGTCTCCAGCCCGAGGCAGCAAATCCAAATAAATCCTCAGTTCATCTTCGATGCGCGCGGTGTTCGGGATGGAGTCAAGTAGCTTCTGACCGGAAAAGGCGAACACTTGGAGAGTCCCCCTGAGTTCCATGTTGCTCGAGGAGGCTCTAAGTTTTCGACGACAGAGTTCCAGGCTGAGCTTGTTGGCGCGGATTTTCTCCTTCGGGAAAGACGTTGCTGAGACAATATCGGCGAGAACCATTGCGGTTCTCCCGTGGACGCTCGCGTTGTAATGCCGGGTCTGCTTCCACTCCGGTTCAATCAGCTCCTCGACCTGGTCAAGGAATCGCGTGACCTCTGCTTCGATCTTCGCTTTTCGCGGATCTCCAGGCCTGGCCTTGCGAAGGGCTTCCAGATCGACCTGAAAGAACAGAGAAAGCTGGTTCAGCTCGGCGTCGCGTCGCCTGGTCTCGGCATCATCCGTCGAAACCAGGTCAGGGGCCATCTTTTCGATTTCCGCTAACGTCAGCGGATCGCTAGAATTTACCGGTGCCCCACACCCGACGAGCCCGAGCATCGCAACCGCCCACACAACCCCCTGAATTCGCCCCATGACGATTCCACTATACGGGAAATCGCGCCCGGCGGTTACGCCGGTTGATCGTTGCGGAACTTGCGGATGATTTCGTAGGCGGCTTCGCGGGGTTGCCAGCCCTTGATCTCGACGTTCTTGTGCTCCAGCTGCTTGTACACCTCAAAGAAGTGGACAATCTCATCCAGCGTGTGCTGGTGAATCGCCGCGAGCGAATCGCGGTTGCCGAACCGGGGATCCTTGCTCGCCACGCAGAGGAGCTTTTCATCGGGGAGCCCGCCATCGACCATCTCCAGAACACCAATCGGCTTGGCTTCCACCACAATGCCCGGATAGGTGGGGTGGGCGATCAGCACCAGCACGTCCACCGGGTCACCGTCGAGGTAAGTGGTGTTGGGGATGAACCCGTAATCCCAGGGATAAAACAGCGGGGAATAGAGCACACGATCCAGCATGATCGTGTCGGTTTCGGGGTCGTACTCGTACTTGTTGGAAGAATATTTTGGGATCTCAATGATCACATTCACTTCTTCCGGCGCGTTTTTGCCGACGGGTACGTCCTTCAGGGCCATGCGGCAGATGGTACCGGGCTTGAACCTGAGGGACTAGGTTCGAGCCGCCTTCCGCTTATGCTTCCACCGCCGAAAGACCGGGACGAAGAACATGATGACGCCGCTGACGCTGAGCAGGAAGAGCCCCACTCCGACGAGCGGCAATCCCCACTCGTGCCAGAACTTCGCGAAGAAGGAGAGGTCGTGGATATCTTCCGTCAGCTGGTCGTTGCGGATGCCCGTGCTGACGACCTCGCCGGTTTTGCCATCGACCTGCACCTCGTGGTAGCCATCTTTGCTCAGCACCTTAAAGATGTTGTCTTCCGCGTGGTATTCCAGGCGGTCGATGTCGCCCGGCTCTTTCAGGTCAGGAATCCCCGCTCCGAACGCAGAGGAATAGACGCTTGCAATGCTCACGATGTCATCCGGCGAAGAGAGTTCGCCTCCGGTCTGGGTTTTGGGGCGCATCCAATCGACCTTGCCCTTGATCGCCAAAAAGAACCCCGAAGCCGAAATGACCATCAGGAACAGGCAAGCGAACAACCCCACCCATTTGTGAACCGACCGGAGCTTGTGATACATCGTGCGTCAGTGCTAAGAAACGTTAAGAAGCAGAACGAATTCTTGCGGCGCAGAGTTCACTCCATGACCGCAAGAATTCTCTTATCCGAGGGGCCTCACACCATCGTCTTGGCGACACGGCACATCTTGACGAGCAGGTGGCTGTATATCTTTGCCATCTTGAAGAGATGCTCTACCTTGAGCCGCTCATCGGTTTCGTGAGCCGGGCCATCGCCCGCCCATCCCGTTCCGATGGCGACACAGTTGGGCACGGCGCGAGCATAGGTGCCCCCACCCATCGTTCCCGGAGCCTTCGTCTCGCCCGTTTCGGCATGGTGGACTTCGCAGATCGTCTTCACCAAGGGGTGGTCAAGAGGGAAGTAGAGCGGTTTGCTGTCGCGGAAATGCTCAAGCCAGTACCGATCCGGCAGGGTCAGGAGCTTCGCCTCGACCTTGGCTTTGAGCTCGTCGCCATCCCAAGTCACCGGGTAGCGCACGTTGAGCGTGAGCTGGAGTCGGTCATCCGCAGTAGTGCGGACGATGCCCAGGTTGCAAGAGAGAGCCCCGCTCGCTTCGTCGCTCCCCGCGATGCCAATGCCGTTCCCACCAATATGGGTCACTTCATGGAGCGAATCCAGATCATGCTCTTGCTCGAGCGGTGCCGCCTCCTTGAGGAAGCGGAAAATGCGAATCGCCGCGTTGTCGCCGCCGAACGGATAGCTGCCATGCGCGGCCTTGCCCACCGCTTCGATGGTGAGATGATCGCCCTCCCAGCTAAAGCTCAGATTGCGATCCCATGAATCGGCGATGAAGCCCTCCATGGTCGCGCGGTAGGCTGGATCAATCGCGCAGATGGCGCGGCAGGAATCGATCACGATGTTCGGCCTCTGACCGCCTTCCATGCTGAGGAGAGTGATCGCTCCGTGGGGCATCGGGCGTTCGATCACGAAGTCGGCGATGCCCTTTTCTCCGTGGATACACGGCCAGCCGGCATCGGGAGCCACGCCGATCGTCGGCGATTCCTCGGTTTGCATGTACCGTTCCACGCACTTGAATCCGCTCTCCTCGTTGCATCCAAAGACGCTCCTGACGCGAACTCCCGGATCACCGAGAACTGCCTGCACCGCGCGGGCAGCGTAAAAGAAGGCCATCGTCGGACCTTTGTCATCGTTGGCCCCACGTGCGTAGATGTATCCGCCATCGATTTCGGCCCCAAAAGGTTCGTGTTTCCAGCCCGGACCGACCGGCACGACGTCGAGGTGGCCAAGGCTCATCACCATGGCGGATCCAGAGCCGAACTCGGCGAATCCACAGTAACCCTCTAGGTCAGTGGTGGCCATCCCCGACTCATCCGCCCACTTGAGCATCAAGTCGAGTGCATCGCGATTGGCTTGGCCGAACGGAGCGTTCGGCAGGGCATCTTCCTCAAGAGAGGGGATTTGCAGCATCGCGCGGGTGTCGCGGAGCAGGTCGTCGTGGTGCTCTTCAATCCAGGCTTGGACGGCAGCGACTTCGGCGTCGTGAGACATGGTTTGAGCATAACTCAAAGCTCAAAGGGCGTGCCGGGAAAAACAAAAGGCACGCTGGATCCGGGCGGCAGCGGGGATCCAAAGCGTGCCGAGGGAGTTATTCCGCTTCCGCGAGCACTCCGCCCTGGTAACTCCACGGGAGAATTTGATGGGCCATACCCCACCGCCTCACGATTCCCCCGTAAACTTACTGCGGAGAGCGAACCTTTCGGCGCAGGCGGCGTCAAACAAACAGCACCAGGTCGCGAATGTTAAGGTGATTTCGGTGCAGGATTTAGGTGGTAGGAGCCGTGATTTTTGGGACTGAACAGAAAATTTCGCTGGGCATCTCAAAAACCCACGTCGGTGTGGAAGAAGAAACACAGGCGGCAAATCAAGAAACGCGAGGAATGGGTTAATGGCAATGCCTGGAACATCTAGATCGAGTGAATCTCCACGAGGAGTCAGACTGACTCCGACGGAGGTCAAAGTGCTGAGTCTGATCGCTCAAGGTCACAGCAGCCAAGAGGCTGCAGACCGGATGGTGGTCTCGAAGCGAACTGTCGACTTTCATCTTGCAAACATCTATCAGAAGTTGCAAGTGAACAACCGGGTTCAAGCCCTGCGCGCGGCAACGCGACTGGGTCTGATCCCCTTCGAGCCCTTCTTTGGGCACACGCAAGGCGAATCGTAAGCTCCTTCGGGGGTGGGATTCAGCTATACGGCCTGGAGTGCGGCAGAACTCCAGGCCGTTGCTGTGTTTGAACCTGGAGTTCAATCGAGTCTTTTCGTGCGCCTCAGAGCCAGGTGTTCGTAATGACCATCTGAGCGAGTGCCCAAAGACAAAAGAGGCAAAAAAGCGCGCAGAGATGAGCCAGGGCGTGATACCAGCGGTTGCATCGCACGATGGTCACTCCTACGATGGCATAGGCGAGAGCGAGGATCACCATGGCGTGAGTGTGCGGGATCAAGATTTCCTTGAAAAAAGAACCCCGTCCCGCTGTGATGCTTCGCGTCCAGTCCAGCCACATGGGCAAGAACATCATGATCGCGAATACCCAGATCCCGCATGCCCAAAGCAGGGCCACGTCACGATAACCCCGCTCCGTATTCCAGTAGAGGGCGACAACAAAGACCGTGAACACCGCATCCCCCAGCAGCGACGCGCCGGCAAATATGGGCGAAACTACCGCCATCACGGCAAAAACAATCAGGTAGAGAGCAATGGCCGCCCACCGGAATGGCGCGGTGTTGAACGGTATCGGCGAAATGTCGTCCTCGTGATACCAAGGCGTGAGGGGTTCGGGCTTTGGTTTGCGCAAGATCGGCTCTTCGGAAGCTTCCTCGCCATCGCCTGGATGGCGAGGAAGCCTCTGCTCGGATCAACCGCACGAGCGCAGGAACCGTTCCCGAGGTCAATAAGCCCGGGCGAAGATCACGCGGCGTGAACTCGGCTTACCCGAGTAAACACAGACACCCGGCTCCAGATCGCCGGGATCCAGCGCTTCGAGAGGAATGCAGCGAATCGTGCACTTCGTGGCCTGGTTGATCGCATCCTCCGTCTCCTGAGTGCCATCCCAGTGGGCGACGATAAACCCAACTCCGCCATCTTTTTCGCATAGAGCCTGGAACTCATTCCAGGTGTCAACGCGGCGGGTTTGAGCCTCGCGCATTGCCTTCGCGCGTGCCAGAAGATCGCTGTGCTGCCGGGCGAGAAGGCCAGGAATCTTGAGGGCCAATCCCCCGAGATCCACCGTCTCCTTTTCGCCATTGTGGCGCTGAGCCAGCACGGCCTTGCCTTCGGCCAGATCGCGCGGGCCGAGCTCGATCCGCAGGTTGACCCCGCGCATCTCCCAGTGGTTGAACTTGAACCCGGGCGACTCCTTCTCGCGGTCGTCAATCTTTACGCGGACCGGTCGATCGCCGTAACTCAAAGCCTTGATTTCATCGCCGAGCTTATCCGCCGCCTTCAGAACCGCCTCCCGATCCTCTCCTCGACCGATCGGCACGATGACGACCTGGATCGGTGCAAGTCTAGGCGGGCAAACCAGGCCGTTGTCATCACTGTGCACCATGATCAGCGCGCCGACCAAACGTGTGCTCACGCCCCATGACGTCGCGTACACGTGCTCCAGCTTGCCCTCGGCATTAGTGAACGTGACATCAAACGCCTTGGCAAAGTTTTGTCCAAGATGGTGGCTTGTACCTGCCTGAATCGCGCGGTAATCCTGCGTCATCGCCTCGATGGTGTAGGTGTGCTCCGCACCGGGGAACTTTTCGCCCTCGCTCTTCACCCCATCGACCACAGGAACGGCCATAAAGTCCTCGCAGAACGTTTTGTAGACGTTCAGAATCGTTCGCGCTTCGACCTCGGCTTCGTCAAACGTCGCATGAGCGGTGTGGCCTTCTTGCCACAGAAACTCGGCGGTCCTCAGGAAGAGCCGCGGGCGCAGCTCCCAGCGCATCACGTTTGCCCATTGGTTGATGAGCAGCGGCAGATCACGATAGCTTTGAATCCAATTCTTGTAGCTATGCCAAATAATCGTCTCGCTGGTCGGACGAATGATGAGTTCTTCCTCGAGCTTTGCCGAGGGATCCACGACGACGCCTGACCCGTTAGGATCGTTCATCAGTCGGTGGTGGGTGACAATCGCGCACTCCTTGGCAAAGCCATCGACGTGCTCGGCTTCTTTGCTCAAAAATGACTTCGGGATCAGGAGTGGGAAGTAGGCATTCACGTGCCCCGTGGCCTTGAACATGCCGTCGAGTGCATCGCGCATGTTCTCCCAAATTGCATAGCCGTGCGGCTTAATCACCATGCAACCGCGCACAACCGAGTTGTCCGCGAGGTCGGCCTTTTTAACGAGATCGTTGTACCACTCTGCGTAGTTCTCGTCTCTGCTGGTGATGCCTAATCCCTTCGCCATAGGCTAGGAGTTTGGCAGATGCCGGGTACCCCCACTCGGGCCTCCGGGGAGCCAGAAATTTTGCGACGGCCTCAGTTCTGAACCGTGACGGTGATCGGATACTTCGCGACGGCGCGACCATTCCGCTCCGCCCAGAGTTCCAGTTTGTGAACTCCATTCGGAACACTTCTGGTGTCCCAGTTGAACTCCCACGCCTGTTTCGTCTTGCCGAGATGGATCGTGCGACCGTTGAGGATAAACCGCATCGAAGTCGCGCCACTGTGGTCGCGAATCCATCCGGAGAGCCTCGTGGTGCCGGACATCTCTTGCTTCTGCCGCACGGGCAAAGGAGTGACAGGAACCAAGTCTTGGAAAGTCAGATTCGCGCCCGAAACCGGCTGAGCCGCCACCTGATCCACGGCAAAGCCCCGCCGATCCACTGCTTGACTCAGGAAATAGTTCTGCCTCACGATCGAGCGGTACAGGTCAAGCACCTGGGGATTCTGAGTCACTGCGTAATTGTTGTTCTTGCGGTGCTCCAGCTCCATGTTGTTGGTGTTGAAGTAGTTGATGCACTTCACCCGAGGGTAAGCCCGGGGCAGAGCCTGATACATCGCCTGGATCGCCCGCATCGCAAAATCGGTGGTGGATTTGCTCTCCAGCGCACTCCAGTGCGCCGCGCCATATTCGCCAATCATGATCGGCTTCTTGGCCGAGTAGCGGTTGTACACGTAATCCAGCTTTTCCGTAGGGTGAACCTGCTTGGCGGGCTTTCGCCAATCTTGATCGTAGTAAGTCACCGAGTAGATGTTCACGCCGACCCAATCGACATAGGCATCGCCGGGGTAGTAGCTCGGGATGAGCCTGGTCGGGGTGGCATAAGGGCACCAGACCATCGCGACGTTCGGCGCGTATTCGCGCATCTTGTTCGCCACGAGTCGGAACTTCTCGATGTAGAGCTTCGGATCCCCGTGGTACTTCACCCATGGGCCGTTCATCTCGCTGGCGAACCGCAAGAAAATCGGCACGCGAGTCTCGCCCATGCCTTTGGCCATGTTCGTCAGATACTCATCGTCCTTGACCTTGTCGAGCCCATTGTTCGGCTCCAGAGCCACATGGACGATCCGGCCTTCATTGCCGAGTTGGGTGATCCAGTCGGTGGCCAATCGGCTGCCGTAACCCATGTAGTAAAAGTATGTTGCGTGCTGCTTTCCGACGATCTGCTCAAACGGCAGAGGGAGGCGGCGAACCTTGCCCGTCGAATCGCGGAAGGTCTCTTTCAGCGAGCTATCCAGATCCAAAAACGCTCCGACGTAACATCCGACACGAGGCTCGTGCTTGGCTGCGGTGTAGTTCTTGGCCGCTTCGGCTTCGGTCGGGTGTCGATCGGCAAAAAGGGCAAAGCCGTCGCTCCGTGTGGACTGGGCCAGCACGGCAGAAGCGAGAGCACCACCTACGAGAAAAACACCAAAAGCACGAAGCATCGGAGTGCCGTGTATACCTGGACCAAGCCCTGGTCAGGACCCCAGATTCGGGCGTTTTGTCCGAACCGATCGCCACGCCAGAGCCAACGTGAGCATCTCGACAATGTGGGCCATTGTGAGAGCAAATGCCGCGACCACAACCCCGGGCATTTTCAGCACCGACCCCAGAGCAAGGGCTCCTAACAACGAGATGAGAGACGTGCCAATCGCGAGCAACCGAGCGGACGTCACATGCTCTTTGGTGAGCATCGCTCGGTAGTAGGACATCACCGCATTCAGGGCAGGCAGAGCTGCGCAGACGAGCAGAGCCAAAGCCGCCCGCTCCGAAACATCGGCATCGGCTTTGAAGAGCCCGAGGAAGGTGAGCATGTCGAGCTTCGTAAAGTGAAACGCGAGCATGAGCACGGTGAGTCCGCTTCCCACCAAAAGGCAGTAACGAAACAGAACCAATTCGCTCCCCCGGCGATGCACGGAGATCAAGGCTTCGGGGAGGGCAAACGTGATCGTACGGAACAGCCAGATCACCGTGGAGGCCGTCTGCCAGGCCGCCATGTCGAGCACCGGGGTAGACGAGCTCGTCAGGCCGCGACTGACAAAGAGCGGCGCGGTCAGCATCAGCATCGTCGCGGCGGTGAGGGGCAGGTGGAACTTGAACAGTCCAGAGAGAACCGGCTCCGGATCGCCGTCGCCACTCGGGAGCCGGCGTACGACGGGGCGAGAAACCACGTGAACGTAGACCGCCTCGGCAAACACTGCCGCCGACATCGCAATCCCGATGACCGCCAGGGGATGCATCGGGGAAAAGACGAGCGGGTACCCGACGCCGATCATCGCGATGATCCGCACGAGCGTCCCCCAGCTGATGGGGCGAGTCACGCCGGCGCGGATCATGATTCCTTGCAGGAACCGTCGCCACCCGACGCAGGCACTCCAAAAAGGCATCAAAGCGAGGGCGTACCAAGCCGAACCCGCCACCTCCGGCGACGCCCCCAGGATCCCCTGCGAGACCAGAGGGTAAAGCGGTGTGAACATCACCGTGCAATGAGCAAATGTCACCCACGCCATCAGGATCAGAGCGAACTTGCGCAGGGCGTGGTAGGAGCGCCTGGTGGTGCCGAGAGTGGTGCTGGTCGAAAGGAGATCGATCACCGGGCTCTCGATGAAGATCGCCAAACTCATGACGATGAGCAATCCGGCTTGGCTGATCTTGGTCTCGGGCATGATCCCGACGAGCCACATCGCAATCTGACCCTCGAGAGCCATGAAGACCCAACTGAGAGCGAGGGGCCAGTAAACCTTGGTGACATCGCGCGGAACGAGTGGGAGGACGGCCTCCTGCTCTGATCCGGCAAGCGATGACATTGCAGTCATCCTACCGCTGGGGCCGAAAGTTGCTCGGGACACGAAGCGGATGACTGATCTGAGGCATATTTTTCGCGAACGCGGCCCGACCCATGCCGATCCCCGCCTGATCAGTGCGTAGAATGCACACATGATGCGTGTGTGGATGTGGGCAGTTGTTTGTCTGATCGCGTTGGTGGGCTGTACCGGCGGAGCCCCCGAGGGCAAGGAAGTGAAGGTTGAACCGAATGCGGGGGGAGGCACGCCGATTGAGGGAACTCTGAAGGTCGCTCTCTTGACCCCCGGCAACGTCAACGACAGCGGTTGGAGCGCGATTGCCTACCGAGGTTTGAAGGCCATTGAAAAAGATCTCGGCGCGGAAGTCGCAAACAAGGTCGCGACGGACGCCAGCACGAACGATGATCTCCGCAGCTATGCGCAGGACGGCTTCCACCTGGTTCTTGGACACGGTTTTGAATACAACGCCCCGGCTGTTGCGATGGCCAAGGAGTTTCCGAACACCACCTTTGTCACCAGCTCTGGCGGCGAATTTGGCCCGAATGCGGGAGCCTTCCGCTTCTATCTGGAGCAAGGCTTTTATCTAGCCGGAATGATGGCAGGACGACTTTCGACCACCGGTAAAGTCGCCATGATCGGCGGCCCGGATGTCCCCTCGATCCGCTCGACCTTCAAGGCGTTTGCTGCGGGAGCTAAGATCGCCAACCCCGATATTATCGTGATCGAAAAGTTCACCGGCAAGAACGACGATGTCGCCGCCGCCAAGCAAGCCACGCTCCAAGCGATCGCCGAGGGTGCTGACTTCCTGATCCACCAAACCAACAACGCTGCCCCGGGATTCTTTGGCGCGTGCGAGGAGAAGAAGGTTTATTGCTTTGGTGCCAATGAGAACCAAAACGACATGAGCCCGCAGGTCATCGCAAGCGCCGTGATCAACGCGGAAGCCCCGTTCGTCTCCCTCGCCAAGGAAATCAAGGAAGGCAAGTATGTCGGTGGAATCCGCCTGGTCGGCATGGTGGAAGGAGCAGTCGAATTCGTAAAGAATCCCAAGTCTGGGGCGGCCGTGACTGCGGAAGCTCAGGCCTTTGTGGATGCGGCGGCTGATCGAATCCTTGCGGGCGAGCTCATCGTTCCGAAGGACGAGTTCTAACTCACCCTGAACCCGCCCGAGAGGATCCCACGATGACGGTGCCTCCGGAGCCGATTCTTTCTGTGAAGTCCGTGACGAAGCGGTATCGCTCCGTCGCGGCCTTGCAGGACGTGTCTGCCGATTTCTATCCGGGCGAAGTCCACGCCGTGTTGGGCGAGAACGGAGCCGGGAAATCCACTCTCATGGGGATCCTCGCCGGGTTTGTCGTGCCTGACTCCGGTACGGTCACCCTTCGCGGTGGCCCTGCGCCGATTGGCCGTCCCTTCGAGGCTCGCGACGATGGCATCCAGATGGTGCACCAGCATTTCATGCTCGTGCCGAACTTCACCGTCGAGGAGAACCTGGCTCTCAGCGGGATGCGAGGCCTGTGGCAGAGCCTCGATACCAAAGCTCTGTCAAAAAACGCTCTTGCCCGGGCGAATGATCTTGGCTGGAAGGTCGATGCCGACGAACGCACCGGCAGTCTCCCGGTGGGCGTTCAGCAACGGCTGGAGATTCTCAAAGGCGTCGCCGATCGCGCCCTCGTGCTGATCCTCGACGAACCCACCGCGGTTCTGAGTCCGAGCGAGGTGAATGACCTCTTCCGCGTGCTGCGCGAACTCAAGGATCAGAACATCGCGATCATTCTGATCGCCCACAAGCTCAGCGAAGTCATGGCCATTGCCGACCGGGTCACCGTTCTGCGACGAGGCAAATGGGTGGCCTCCTGCCGGATCGAAGAGACCAACGCCGAGCAACTTGAGCACTGGATGGTCGGCGAAGTTCCTCACCGAGAGGCCGCCGTCTCCACCTCCAGCGGCGAAACGCTACTCGACGTCCAGTCGATTGATGTGCTGGGCGACCGGGGCAATCTCGCGGTGAAGCAAGCTCAATTCCAAGTTGCCTCTGGCGAAATTCTCGGGATCGGGGGCGTCGATGGAAATGGTCAGATCGAACTCGCCGAAGCCCTGGTTGGGGTGAGGGAAGTGGCGC
Source organism: Methyloversatilis discipulorum (assembly GCA_943371575.1). Lineage (GTDB taxonomy): Bacteria > Armatimonadota > Fimbriimonadia > Fimbriimonadales > Fimbriimonadaceae > UphvI-Ar2. Next base: position 1,345,513 of record CALRVI020000001.1, read on the forward strand.
GCGGGAAGATTCAGAGACCGGAGGCCACGGGCTACATTCCGCAAGATCGTCACCAAGACGGCCTCGCGCTGGGGCTCTCCATCGAAGAAAACACGCTCCTTTCCCGCGTCCCGCAGGATGTCGAAAAGGGCCCGATGCTCGTGCGAACAAAGGTGCGGCGATGGGCGAGCGACATCGTGGATCGCTTCCGCGTCAAGATCGGCGAGATCACGGACCCGGTGGCGAGTTTGAGCGGGGGGAACCAGCAGAAAGTCATCGTCGGACGAGTGCTTTCCCAGAATCCGAAGCTCATCGTGGCGGTGAACCCCACGCGCGGGCTCGATATTCGCGCCGCCAACGATGTCCACGAACGCCTCCGAGACGCCGCCAAGGCCGGAGCCGCCGTAGTTTTGTTCAGCGCCGATCTCGATGAGTTGGCCCTGCTTTCCACTCGCCAACTCGCGATCAGCCGGGGCGAACTCGGCACCGACTACTTTGGCTCCATCGAGGCCCCCGCGTGAAGCAGGCGGTTCGCTTGGGGCTCCAGGGGCTGGCGATCATGCTGGGGTTGGTCGCGGTGCTGTTTCTGACGTTTGCCGCGTTTGGCCAAGATCCGGTCTTTGGGGTGCGCACGATTTTCCTCGGGGCGTTCGGGGATGCCCAGGGGATCAGCCGAACGCTGGTTCGGGCGACTCCCTTGTTGCTTGCTGGCCTGGGTGTGGTTGTCGCCTGGCGGGCGGGAATGTACAACATCGGCGGAGAAGGCCAGTACGTTCTCGGAGGAATCGGTGGGGCGATGATCGCCAAACTCCTCGGGGGCAGCGCCCCCGCCGCTCTCGGCCCGATGATCCTGATCTGTGGCGTTCTCTTCGGCGCGAGCGTCGCCGCGCTTGCGGCTTGGCTTCAGGTGAAACGCGGCGTCCAGGTTGTGGTGTCCACGATCCTAATGAACTTCCTTGCCCTGGAACTCATGGAGTACCTCCTCCGTGGCCCCCTGCAAGAGCGCAAGAAGCAGCTTTTTGTCACCGACACCTTGCCCAACGAGGCGATGCTGATGCGGTTCGGGGCGCAAACCGATCTCCACTTCGGGATTGTCATTGCCCTGATTTCCGCCATCGGGGTCGCGATCTATCTTTATCTTACGAAGGCCGGACTTCAACTCCGCATCGTCGGCGATAACCCGAGTGCGGCGCGGGCGAACAGGATTCCCGCCGATGCGGTGCAGATCCGCGCGATGGCGATCTCGGGAGGTCTCTGTGGACTTGCTGGAGCGGTGGACTACGCCGGACTGACCGGTCGGCTCGCCGATGGATTCAGCCAGAATTGGGGCTTCATCGCAATCCCGGTTGCCCTGATGGGAGCCCTGAATCCGATTGCAACGATCTTCAGCGCGACCTATTTCGGTGCCCTCTTCGCGGGGTCCGAAGAGCTCAAGCGCACTCTCCCGATTGGCAACACCGTGGTTCCTCTGGTGCAAGGCGTTGTCGTCCTCGCCTACATTGGATTTGTGACCTGGATGAGCCGCCGCAAGCCGGTGGTCGGAGCCGAAGAATGATCCCGCTCCTCCTCATCGCCCAGTATTCGGCGCCTCTCGCCTTTGCCGCGACGGGGGAGACCATCGGGCAGAAGTCCGGCGTTCTCAACATCGGCCTCGAAGGAATCATGCTCCTTGCTGCCTATGCCTCGGTCTCGGTCGGGTTGGCAACGGGTTCGCCTTGGCTGGGGATGCTTGCGGCGATTGCCTGTGCGGTCGTTCTCAGCCTGATTCAAGGCTTCTTCACCATCATCCTCGCGACCGATCAGGTGGTTGCGGGAACCGCGGTCAATCTCTTTGCTCTTGGGCTGACCGGCACCCTCTTTGCCCTCGGAGCCGCGAAAGGCGAGTCGCTCAGCGGCGCGCCCCGACTTCCCGAGCTGATTCCCGGTGTCGATCCGGTGCTGCTTCTTTTGCCGATTTTGGTAGGTTGTGCGGCATGGGGCTTAACCAAAACAGCGTTTGGCCTCGCCCTCCGCGCGGCGGGCGAGTATCCCGCCGCCGTCGAATCCGCCGGATTCTCCGTGACCAAGCTCCGCCTGATCGCCCAGGGACTCAACGGACTCTTCGCGGGTCTGGGCGGAGGCTATCTAGCTCTTGGTTTAGTGCAGGCTTTCGCCGAGAACATGACGTCAGGGCGGGGATTTGTGGCTATCGCGCTTGTGACCTTTGGTCGATGGAAACCGTGGTGGGCCCTGGGGGCGAGTCTCCTCATTGGAACCCTGGAGTGGGCTCAGGTCGCGATGCAGGGGAAGTCTCCTCTGCCCATCCAATTCTTCACCGCGCTGCCGTATTTGGTCGCGCTGATTGTGCTCGTCATCGCGGGCAAAGGGACTATGGCACCCGGAGCCCTCGGGCTCGCCTATCGTAGAGAGAAGTAAGCATGGCGGTCACCCTCACACGCAAAATTGGCTTCAGCAGTGGTCACCGCTACTGGCGCGACGACTGGGACGAATCCACCAATCGCTCCCAGTTTGGTCACTGGGCGTCACCGTTCAACCACGGTCACAACTATGTCCTCTGGGTGTCGGCAAAGGGGGAAGTTGACCACTCCAACGGGATGGTGGTCAACATCAAGTGGATTGATGACGTGCTCAAAGAGCGCGTCATCCGGCCCTTCGACCAAAAGAGCCTCAACGACGAAGTCCCTGCGCTTGAGGGCGTCGTTCCGAGCCTCGAAAACCTCCTCATTCACCTCAAAACGACCCTCGCCGATCTCCCTGGCGAGGTCATTCTCACCGAGCTCAAACTCGAAGAAACCCCGCTCCTCTATGCCGAATGGGAGCACACAACCGACATGATCACTCTCACTCGCGTGTACGAATTTGCCGCCTCCCACCGCCTCCATGTCGAGGCACTTGGGCATGATGAGAATGTCCGTTTGTTCGGCAAGTGCAACCATGTCCACGGGCATGGGCACAACTATGTTTTGGAGGTCACGGTTCATGCCCCGATCAATCCGCAAACCGGGATGTCGGTGTCCATCGACGACCTTGACTCCGTGGTAGATCGAGAGATTCTGGAGCGATACGATCACCGCAATCTTGATCTGGACATCGAGGAACTCTCGGGCAAAAACACGACGAGTGAGATCGTGGCCCAGGCGATTTTTGATCGGCTTCTCGGACAGGTTCCTGGTAGTCTCAAGCGCGTTCGACTGTTCGAAACAGCTCGAAACGTGTTTGAGGTTACGGCATGAGCAAGCGGATTCTAATCACCGGCGCGAGTAGTGGAATTGGGGCGGAGTTCGCCCTGATGGCCTCAGAGATGGGCCACAGTCTCGTGCTCCTGGCTCGGCGCGAAGCGATGCTGCGCGAACTGGCCGCCCAGTGCCGAGAGCACGGTGCGCCGATTGCCGCCGTCGTCTGCGGTGACCTCTGCTCCGAACAAACGGTGAGCGAAGCCGTGCGCACGCTTCGCAGTCTCCCCGGCGAACCGGTGCTCATCAACAATGCGGGCATGGCGGAGTTTGGCGATTTCGCCGCGACGGAGTGGGAGCATCACCAGCGGCTGATCCAGGTGAATCTGGTCGGTACGATGTGCCTGACTCACTCGCTCTTGCCCGTCATGCAAGAGCATGGCTCCGGGCAGATTGTGAATGTCCTCAGCATCGCGGCGGATCAAGTGTTCTCGGGGGCCGCGACGTATTCGGCGACCAAGGCCGGGTTGCGTCAGTTTGGGAAGTGTCTGTCTGCCGAGGTTCGGGGGAAGGGGATTCGGGTGACTCAGCTGCTCCCCGGGGCGACGGATACTCCGCTCTGGGATGCCCAAGGCGGGAGTCCGCCACGGGAAAAGATGCTCAGCGCCTCCAACGTCGCGCGGGGCTTGGCCTACCTCATCAGCCTCGCCCCGGATCAGGTGATCGACGAAGTCACCATCACTCCCCCGCTCGGGGTTCTGTAAACGGGAGATGCGCTCAATCGCAAAATGAGTCCCGCCCGCGCGAGGGGCATGCTCGGCGGGCGGGGTGAGGGTATGGGCAGTGGGTGCCAGGGAGCACCCTAGGCGGCGGATCGGTTCGCGGTGTACCGCTCACGACCTTCCAACACGCTCTGCAGACGATGCGTCGTCAGGGCAGAAGCTTCGTGCTCATCTCGCGTGATGAAGGTGATCTTGGCCGCGCCAGAGAAGAGGCATGTCTCTCTGGCTTCTTCCAGCATCCGCTGGACTTCCTTATCCAGCTTGCTTGCGGTGGAGTAATCAACCAGCACACAAAAAGGAGCTTCGCCTCGGTCCAGAAGATGGGTGCGGAGTTCGTCGGTGAACGCCGTGGCCTCCTTCTTGGATACATATCCGCCGAAATTCGCCTCGATTTGGCCTTGCTGTGAGTTCCACGTTAAAACATACATAGAGGGGGTAATCCTGGGTCAAGTTGGCCGCTTGCCAGTGCAAGCAGGCACACCTCTCTTATTCACGATCACCCCCGCTGAGAGCCTAGTAAGGAACTCAGGGTCGCGGGAATCCCGCGCCTTTGCCAGCCAGAGACCTTGCCGGGATCACGCCTTTTTGAACCTGCGGCGAGCCGCCAAGGCCCCCAATCCGAGGAGTCCAAGAAGTCCCGGTTCGGGCACGGGAGCCGCGCTGAGAGTGCTCGAAACCTCCGCCGACCAATTCGGCGCCGGAGCAAAGACCAGGGCGTGCCAGGAGTTTGCGGAAAGGTTCGCGCCGCTCACGCCGGTTTGCGCGCTCGACCAGGATCCCGGAGTGGAACCCGCCGTGGTCTGATGAAGGCTCCAGAATCCGTTCACCGCCCAACCCACCTTCCAGAGATCGTTCGGGTCATTCGCGGTGGCTTCATCAATACTGGCCCCAAGGCTGTAGCCCGCACCCGTCACTCCGGAGCCGTCCCCATCATAACCAAGCCCGTAGAGCGGCAGTCCAAATGCTCCGACCTCACCTGTATACATGAACAGCCGAGAATCGGCGCCATCCACCAGTGAAGCCCCCGCCGAGTGTCGAGCCAGCCCGCGCAGAGCAGTTTCGACCGTGCCGGTTCCGTTGTGGCGGAATCCCCAAACCAAGGCCTGAGATGTTGCTCCGGTTTCCCACTGAATCACGATCGCCGAGGTCTGGCTGCCGGTTCCGGCAAACACCTGGATATCTCCCAAAGAGAAAGCATGGGCGCTCGTCGCGCCAAGAGCGGCAAAAGCAAGGATGATGATGGTTTTGTTCATTGATTTGTCTCCAGAAAAAGGAAAAGAAAGGGCACCGCTCCGTCGCAAGGCAGAGTCGGCGCATGGGGTCAATCGAGGTCAAAAAGCTCGTTGGTGGTGAGGTCGCCGTCTCGATCGATCTCACCCAGCCGCGCCTGCCGGAACGGTTCCGGCTGCCAGGAGGCGAAGGGAGCGCTCCTCAGCAAAGGCTTACGCCCGCGCGAATGAGTGTCTGCCCACACGATATGCCCGACCTCGTTGGCCCGGGCATGAAAGGTGGGATAGTTCGCACTCGGGGCTTCGAGATAGGTATTGCCCTGGAGCGCATTCGGGGGCAGAAAATCGAGCCGCGCCGAGGTCGCGAAGGCGACTGTCTCGCTAGGCGAGCCGACCGACGTCGAAGAAACCCGCCCCGTGCCGAGATACGCGTAGTTGTAGCCGTACCCCGTGAACCCAATCGCGGCTCGGAGGCGATTCGGCCAACTCGGGTCGCCCTGGATTCCTTTCCCCTTTGTGTAGGGGAAGAGCAGTCCCTCCTCTTCCTTTAGAGCCTGCGAAGTGGAGTCGTATGAGGCCCACCAATAAGCAAACTTGCTCCCGCTCACAAACGAGCGGGGTGGCATCAGGACGTCATCGTAGTCGCCGGCATACATCGTCCAGGCGAGTCCGATCTGCCGGAGATTGCTGAGGTTGGTCGTGCCCTGAGCGGCAGATTTCGCGCGGGTGAAGACGGGGAAGAGGATTGCGGCGAGAATCGCGATGATCGCAATCACGACGAGGAGTTCGATGAGAGTGAAGCCGGTTGGGTTGGTTTTCTTCTGCATGGATGCCACGGCCTGCTCGGGCCTTGTCGGCAACGCAATCGCACGAGAGAGGGGCAGAAGGGAAAACGGGAATGGATTCGCCTGTGCTTCGCAAACGTCCGATCAAGTTGAGTTTTCAAGTGAAGAAGCAGGCATTCGGACTTCGGGGTCTCTCGACCTCGTTACCGTTGCGGCACAGTACCGGACTCTCACCGGTTTCCCCCGCAGCCGGGTCTCTGACGATTCCCGACCCTTCCTCCACGACAGAGGAAGCACTTCACGTTCATCTTACACGCAAATGCACCAAAACCGGGCCCGATGCGGAGGAAAGCGGGAAGATTCGGTCGGGCCCGACTTGGCCCGATTCTCGCCGGGTACCCTGTGTGGATTCAATCATGAGCACTGCTGTGACCTCTGACCTGACGATTAAACGCGAAGACCTGAACCCCTGCACGGTGAAGCTGCTTGTCAGCTGCCCGACCGATGCGGTGACGGCAGGATTCGACAAAGCCATCCGCGACCTGGGCAAGCGCATCAGCATTCCGGGATTCCGCAAGGGCATGGCACCCCGCAAGATGGTCGAGGAAGCCCTGAATCCTCAAGCGGTGTACGAAACGGCGGCGGAGAACATTGTCCGCAAGGCGTTTGACAAAGCTCTTGAGCAATCGGAATTGAAGCCGGAAGGCCAGCCGAACGTCGAGATCAGCAAGTTTTATCGCGGCGGTGAGCCGCTGGAAGAAGGTGGCACTGCCGAGCCGACCATGGAGTTCACCATGACGGTTCCCCTGCCGCCGGTCGTGGAACTCGCGGACTACAAGGGTCTGGAAGCCCAGCGACCAGAAATCGCGGTCAGCGAGGAGGAAATCGACGCCCAGATCGAAGAGCTCCGACGCCGACAAGGCAAGAAGCAGGAGGTCACAGATCGCGGCGTGCAAGAAGGCGATGCCGCCGTCATCAACCTCAAGGCTGATGGCGAAGAGGGCGACGGTCGCACCTTCATGGTGATCGCGGGCCAGACCTTCGAAGGTCTGGACAAGGCTCTGCTCGGCATGAACACCGATGAAGTGAAGTCGGCCAAGCTCGACTTCCCCGAGAATTTTCAGCACGATGCCTGGAAGGGCACCAAGCAATCGGTGCGCATCCTCGTCAAGTCGGTGACGGCGATCCAAATGCCGGAGCTCGACGACGCGTTTGCCAAGGGCTTCGAGATTGAGAACGTCGCGGAACTCCGCGAGCGCGTGAAGGAAGGCATCACGACCGCCAAGGACAACATGGCGAACGAGATGGTGCGCGACCAACTCCTCGACAACCTCCTCGGCGCGAGCACGGTTCACGTGGCCGACAACACCTGGCAGAGCGTGGTGATGCGACGAGCCGAAGAGATGCAGCAAGAGCTGGCTCAGCGCGGCGCAACGCTTGAAGACTACGTCAAGGCCAACGGCATGACCATCGAGGAGTTCCAACGAAACCTCGAAGGCGAGGCCCTGGTTAACGTCAAGCGCGCTGTGGTCATCCAGAAGATTTTCAACGAGAACGAGATGAAGATCACGGATGAGGATGTGGCGGTTCACTTCCGACAAATCCTCGCCGAGAACAACGTTCCTGCGAACCAAGTCGAAGACTTCTCCCGCCAGTTCGGCGGCCAAATCCGCGAGGAAATCATCTTCCGCGCCATGGCCACCAAGGTGACGGCCCTCCTGCTGGAGCACGCCAAGATCACGACCCTGAAGGCAGGCGAGGCCCCGAAGGCGGCCAAGCCCACTAAGGCGACCAAGGCCAAGAAGGAAGACGGCGAAGAAGCTCCGGCGAAGAAGTCCTCCAAGGGAACGAAGAAGTCCGAAGAGAAGTAAAAAGAACAGTCCCGGGCCTGCACGGACGCCCGTTAAGGCCCGATACAAACAGAACGCAAGAAGGATCGAGCGATGAATGAGATTACGAATGTAGGAGTGCCGTTTGTCATTGAACAAACGGCTCGTGGCGAGCGCAGCTATGACATTTGGTCGAGGCTGCTGAAGGATCGGATTGTCTTCCTCGGAACCCCGGTGGATGACTATGTCGCGAACCTCATCATTGCTCAACTTCTCTTTTTGGAGAAGGAAGACCCGGACAAGGATATTGACTTCTATATCCACAGTCCCGGAGGGTCGGTGAGTGCTGGTTTGGCGATTCTCGACACCATGCGCATGATCAAGCCGGACGTGGCGACGATCTGTGTGGGTCAAGCCGCTTCCATGGGTGCCGTGCTGCTTGCCGCCGGTGCACAAGGCAAGCGATATTGCTTGAAAAACGCCCGCGTGATGATCCACCAGGTCTCGGGCGGAGCCCGCGGTCAGCTGACCGACATGAAGATTGCGATCCAAGAAGCGGATCGATATATGCAGATTTTGATGGGAATCCTTGCTGAAGCAACTGGTAAGTCGGTTGAGCAGGTGACCAAGGATTGCGACCGCGACTACTTCATGTCCGCCGAAGAAGCCCAAGAATATGGATTGGTGGATAAAGTTTTGAAGCCAGGTGAGCGATAATTAACTTAGGTTAAGTCATGGCGAAGTCAGACGAGCGTCGCGATCGGTGTTGCCTTTGTGGCAAAAAGAAGGAGCAGGTACCAAAACTCATCGTGGGTCTTCACGGTGCGGTTTGTTCGGACTGTGTAGATCTCTGCAACGACATTCTCCAAAACGACGGCACGCGCAAAGCGGGTGGCGAGATGGCAGCAACGGCTCCCCTGGAGCGCGTGAGCGGCTTCTCACCGGAACTTCGCAACCGCGATGTGCCCAAGCCGAAGGAGATCGTCGGATTCCTCGACAACTACGTGATCGGCCAAGAGAGCGCCAAGCGATCTCTGGCGGTCGCGGTTTACAACCACTACAAGCGCATTCACGATAATCCGCAAAACGGGGATGTTGAGCTACAAAAGAGCAACATCTTGATGGTGGGTCCGACCGGTTCCGGGAAGACTCTCCTCGCCCAAACCCTGGCGCGGATGCTGGAAGTGCCGTTCGCCATCGCCGACGCAACCGCCCTCACCGAGGCCGGATATGTCGGTGAAGATGTCGAGAATATCCTTCTGAAGCTGTGGCAAACCGCGGAGACCATGGATCCCCGCAACGCCAAGGAACTCTGCGAGCGAGGCATCATCTACGTCGACGAAATCGACAAGGTGAGCCGCAAGAGCGACAACCCTTCGATCACGCGAGACGTGAGCGGGGAAGGCGTTCAGCAAGCTCTTCTCAAGATTCTGGAAGGCACGACGGCCAACGTTCCCCCGCAAGGTGGACGCAAGCATCCTCAGCAAGAGTATTTGCAGATCGACACGCGGAACATTCTGTTCATCTGCGGTGGAGCCTTTGAGGGTCTCGAAGAGATCATCATGCGCCGCCAAAAGGAGAACGTGATGGGCTTCCGCAGCGATCCGCAAAGCAAGCAAGAGCGCAAGAAGGACACGCTGCAAGGCGTGACTCCCGAAGACCTGATGAAATTCGGCTTGATTCCGGAATTCATCGGCCGCCTCCCGGTCATCACGGCCCTGGATCAGCTGGATGAGAGCGCACTCGTGCAAATTCTCACCGGCCCCAAGAACGCGATCATGAAGCAATACGCCCGGTTCTTCGAACTCGATGGCGTGGAACTTCAAGTGGCAAGCGAGGCTCTCCACGAGATCGCCGAAGAGGCTCTGAAGCGCAAGACCGGTGCCCGCGCCCTCCGCGCCATCATCGAGCAGATCATGCTCGAAGTGATGTACGAAGTACCGAGCAAGACCGACATCAAGCGCGTGGTCATCCCGCCGGGAGTCCTTCGAGATAAGGTCACGCCCGTGCTGATGACGGCGGAAATGATCAAGGAAGCCAGCTAAACCTTCTCTGATCGCTCAAAAGAAAACGCCCTGGTGGATCTCCACCGGGGCGTTTCGATTTATCCAGGGATGAGGGTCAAAACTGCTACTTCAGGCGGGCAGAAGAGCCGAGCCGGTGGCCCGGTGGTGGCCAGGCCTCGAGTGACGTAGATCGGGGTCGGGGCGTCGGGATAGAAGCCACGCACGTACTTGGCTCCGTTGCGAGTTTTCATCGGCGCCCATCCCCACGGAGCGCAGAATTGTCCGCCATGACTGTGCCCACTCAGCATCAAATCCGTACCTTTGGGAAAAGTCTCGACCATATCCGGCTCGTGCCAGAGGGTAATTGCCGCGTTCCCTGGGCGGAATCCTTCGAGGGAGCGGGCGACGTCGTGCCGCTCGGCGTTGGCCGAATCGATCCCAATCCACTCAATGCCATCGTAGAAACATCTCTCGTTTTGGAGAAGTCTGATGCCTGAATCCTCTACAATCGACCGAAACAGCTCGGGCGACCCGACAAAGTGATCGTGGTTCCCTGGAACCGCAAACGTGCGTCCGCGAAAGAACCCCGCGTCTTCCAGTGCGAATCGGAGCATGTCCTCGCGATCCGGGTGGTAGTAGGCCAGGAAGTCGCCGCCGATCGCAAGAGAATCGGGGTTTTGATCCTTCAGCCAGCTGAGCGCGGCTTTGGTGAGGATGATGGTTTCTCGGTCGCGGATGTGCAGATCAGCAAAGAAGCCTACGCGATATCCACGCAACGCTTCGGGCCACCCGGGGAGACGTAAAGTGCGACGTTCCGCTCGCAACTTACCGGTTTCGAACATGGCTCCGTAGAGCAGCGTTCCGGCTCCCGCGAGCATCCAGGGCCAGAGCTTCACCGGGTTTTCTCGCGCAGAGCTAAGATTCGGGCGCGCGTGGCTTGCACGAGCCGAACTTCCTCCAACGACGGCCCCGCCGCTGGCTTTTCGAGGTGAATCCATCCCATCACTCCCGGGGATTGTGGCGCATCGTCGAGGCCAATAAGGTGACCGATCTCGTGCATCGCAATATGCTGGATCGCGGTCGGAGTCAGAGGTTGGCCTTCCTGGTCGAGTATTCCGACCCAAATCGTCGCGACTTGCCTGGGGGGATCGCCATCGCGCCGCTCCCAACTCGCAAGCCCCGCGCTCTGCACCCCTTTGTGATACACCCTTGGCCGCAGATGGATGACCACCGTGGCTGTCTCGCGGCGAGAGGCACAAGAGAACTGGGTTTCTTGCCCGAGGAGGGCATTCCAGGTTTGCCACGCCTGAGTGATGGATTGCCGCGCCGTCGAAGCATCTCCAGGAAGCGAAGTGGAGTCGATGAAGAGCGAGACATCGCCCGCCCACAGCAGCTGATCGAGCGCGACTTGGCCGCGAGCGGACTCAGCGAGGCTGGGATCGTTCTCAAGCGCCTGAATCCATGCCGAGACCCCCGGGCGCAAAACTGCGTAGTCGCGCACGGAATCGGGGGAGGCACTCACCGCCAATCCGGTGACCGCCATGCAAAAGCACAGAGAGCGAAGCCAAAAGCTCCGCCGAGCATTGTTCATCTCCTAGAACCATCCTGAGAGGGAATCGCACGCGCGATTCCACTCACTAAACGGGTCTAGCGTACACGATTATCGTCGCGGAAGTGCCAGGCAAGCCTGCGTGATTTGCAGAGCCTCGGCGCGAACATCTTGAAGAGCCGCCACCTCGGTTTCGGTGGGGCGGGTGACCGGATTCTTCAGGTTGATCGGGCCCATCATGTCGCCGACCCGGGGGCTATCCCACAGGCCGAGCATGTGGCCAATCTCATGGCCAATGGTGTGCTGCCACGCGGCTGCGCTCATCGGGGCACCTTCCGGCGTCATTGTGCGCACCTTGATCTCCCCGGAGACGCGCGGCGTGTAGTTCCCGTAGCCCCAGTCAAACACTTGGCGCGACCAGACGGCGTGCCCCGCGATATCGCGCCCCATCAGGCGCACGGAGTCGGCAAAGGAAATGCGGACGTTTCCGCCCTTTCCTTGGACTTCCTCAAACCGGATTTCGTACCCCAATGCTTCTTCCCATGTGGCCACCGATTCTCGCACCGCTTGGGCGGCCTTCGCTCGATCCGCCGCATCGACCGCCGTGGTGTCGATGCTGTAGGTGATCGTGTTGTTCAGTAACAGGAGATCACTGTAGGCGAGAGCCTTGTTGACATTGCCCTGGTTCATTGCGACTTCGGCAGTGTCGAGCAGATCGAACAGCTTCGGTTGGATCAAGCGGTTGCTTGCGCTCCCATGCGCGGCCTGCGAGACAAGAGTCGTCGCGAGAATTCCGAGCGATACCGCGAGGCGAAGAAATCGACGATGCGTCATGAAGAACAACCCCAGAGCCTATGGCCGGGCAACCCCAGCACACTTGGTTTCTTCCGTGCATCGACCTTGCATGTTTAGGTAGGGCTACCAGAATCGCGAACCTTGACAAAGACAGGTCGAAAGCCAGCAAATCCGGGGGTAAAACCGGGTCATGGCTACGGGCACGCGAATCGCTCTCATCGGCTGCGGCGGCATCATTCGATGGCATGTGTCGGAACTCAAACAGCACACGAATGCGGAGGTGGTGGCCCTGTGCGACATTGTGCCGGAGCAGATGGAAAAGCTTGGCCGGGAGCATCCGCACCTCGCGGCAGTGCCTCGATTCACCGAGATCGCGCCGCTCTTGAGCACGGTTGACCCCGACGCCGTCGTGATCGCCACGCCCCACACTCTCCACCGAGCCCAGATAGAGCAATGCTTCGACGCAGGGTGCCATGTGCTTGCGGAGAAACCGCTCGCGACCAGCGTCGAGGATGCCCGAGCCGCCATCGCCGCCCGAGATCGAAGCGGCAAGATCGGGGGCATCAGCTATCAGCGGCACGGCCAGGGGGTGTTCAAGTGGCTTCGTAGCGTCGTGCAGAGCGGTCAGTTCGGCAAGGTGCGCGCGGTCGATTCTCACTTGGGTCAGCAGTGGTATCAGTTCACGCGCGGCAGTTGGCGACAAGAAAAGGCCCTGAGCGGCGGCGGTCAGATCAATGATTCGGGCAGCCACATGATCGATATCTTGCTTTGGGCGACCGGCCTGAAGCCGCAGCGCGTCACCGCGTTCATGGATGATATCGACACGGAAGTGGACATCAACAGCGTGGTGAGCGTTCAGTTTCACGGAGGAGCGATGGCCTCGCTCACCATTGTGGGAGACGCCGCGCTCTGGCATGAGCGCCATGCGGTTTGGTTCGAGGAAGCCATGGTCGAGATCGAGGGCGAAAAGATCCGGGTCTACGAGCGGAACGGTCGTCGGTGGACGGTTGAGCAATGGGAGCAATCGGTGCATCCGGTCGTGAACTTCGTGCGGGCGATTGAGCAGGGCGAAGAAGTGCTTGCTCCGTTCGAGTCGGGACTGGCGACAATTTCTCTGACCGAAGGTGCCTGGCAGAGCGGGTACGGCGGAAACGTGCCGGTGGACTGCGCGGACATCTGATGCGGCCGGTTTCGGCGGGCAGCGATCCCCTGATGATCGCGATCATGGGTCCGACGGGCAGTGGCAAAACCGCCTTGGCCGAGCGGCTAGCGCATGACCTTGATGCGCAACTGATCAACGCGGATGCATTCCAGGTCTACCGGGGATTCACGATCGGAACGGCCAAACCCCGGGGTGCTCGGAAGTACGAGCTGGTTGACATTCTCGATCCAGGCGAGGCGTTCGGAGTCGGTGATTGGGTGCGGCGGGCGAGCGAGGTGCTCCGGCGGCTTCATGCGGAGAATCGCTCTGCGGTGTTTGTGGGAGGAACCGGGTTTTACATCCGCGCCCTCTTCGAGCGGTATCAGGAGATGAGCCCGGAGCCAGACCAGGAAGTGCGCCAAGCACTGATGGAGCGTGAAAAAACGGACGGTTTGGAGGCTTTGGCCCGTGAACTCCTGTCCCAGGCACCGGAAATCGCGGCACGGACAGACCTCAAGAATCCTGTGCGCGTGCGTCGCGCGCTGGAGAAATTGGTCACGCCAGCGGAGAAGTTAGACGTGGAATATCCGACATTTCGTTCGCTCAAAGTCGGAATTTCCCCAACTGTTTTGGACTTAGACCGCAATCTTGCTGTGCGTTGCGATACAATGATCGCTGAGGGCTGGATCGAGGAAGTACGTGAAATCCTCGCCACGGGTTTGCCTTTATCGGCACCGGCATGGCGTGCGATAGGGTATTACACTCTGGTCGAGTTGATCGAGGGCAGAATTGAACTCGACGAGGCGCGGCGGCAGATTGTTCTGCTGACGCGTCAATATGCAAAGCGTCAACGGACATGGCTCCGATCGGAGCCAAACCTGGAGATCATTGAACTTTCGCGGTTCGACGAGGCTGGGGTCGAGGAGGCGTATAGCAAAATCCAGGGACTGGTGTCCCGATTGATTGAGTGAGTGCGATGGGCAAAGCGATTAATTTGCAAGATATGTTTTTGAACCAGGTCCGCAAGGAAGGGATCTCGGTGACGATTTACCTCATGGGTGGTGTTCAGCTTCGCGGAAACGTTCGTGGCTTCGATGCCTTCACGGTGCTGCTGGATCAGCCCGGAAAGCCGACGCAGCTCGTTTACAAGCACGCGATCACGAGCGTGGTTCCGGCCAAGCAGATTGGCGGTAAGGAAGACGAAGGAGCGGGGGCTCCTCGCCGCGAGCGAGACGATCGAGACGAGGATTGAGCCTTCCATTTGTGAAAATGCACGGAATCGGCAACGATTTCGTGCTCATCAATCGTGTTTCGAATGCGGTTGATGAAGACGAGCTTTCGGAGCTCGCCCAGGCCATCTGCGACCGCACCAAAGGGGTCGGCGCAGATGGCCTGATTGCGTATGAGCTGGGCACCGAAACGCTCCATCGCATGAGGATGTGGAATCCAGACGGGAGCGAAAGCGAGATGTGCGGCAACGGTCTGCGCTGCTTCGCTCACTTTGTGCGGGAATCAACCAGCGAAACCTCCGGGGCGTTTGATGTCGAAACTGGCGCGGGTCTGCTCCATGTTCAGTTTTTGGGCAGCGAAGTGCGCGTTGGGATGGGCCGAACGCGTCTTTCTCCTCCCGAGATTGGGATGCGCGTGACCGGGGAGTCGTTTATCTCCCAGCCCGTCGAGGCCCTTGGGCAGATGTTCTTGGGCACGGCCGTGAGCATGGGGAATCCCCACTTGGTCATTATTGTCGAAGATGTTTCTTCGGTGGATCTGGCCAAACTTGGCCCTGCGCTCGAAACCCATCGGTTGTTCCCGCAACGAACCAACGTCCATTTTGTGCAGGTTTTTTCAAGAAATCATTTGCAGATGAGGACGTGGGAGCGTGGTGCTGGTGCGACTTTGGCGTGCGGCACCGGGGCCTGTGCGAGCCTTGTCGCCGCAGTGGTGAACGGGCTCGCCGACCGCACGGCAACGATGTCGCTCCCTGGGGGAGATGTGACGGTGACGTACCACGAAGACGGGGAAGTCGATCTCATCGGACCAGCGGCCCGGGTATTTGCGGGGTCGTGGATTGGTCGGCGCGGTGCCTGGCCGGACGAAGAGCCCGTTGAGGTCTGAGCTTTCTTTCCTGTGACATTGGAGGGCTGGGGTGCCCTGATCCCTTTAGGGGCGGGAGTGTTTTGTCTCTTGGATTCAACTGGGTGGTGAGCCGCCCCTCACGGCCTTCGGCCACCCTCCCCGAGGCGAGCTCGGAGAGGGCGAGTCCAAGAATCGGCTCCGACTGCCAAGTTCAGGCAAAGCCAACAAACTCTCAACCACGATTCCTCCCCCATTCCTGGGGGAGGGTAGGGAGGGGGCCGGCCTGCGCGGGAGTTGGTTCCATATCAGCCCCTCCCGGCTTTTGGCCACCCTCCCCGAGACAAGCTCGGAGAGGGCGAGTCCAAGAATCGGCTCCGACTGCCAAGTTCAGGCAAAGCCAACAAACTCTCAACCACGATTCCTCCCCCAGGAATGGGGGAGGGCATGGAGGGGGCCGCCCGCGCGGGAGTGGGTGCTATGCCAGCCCCTCCCGGCCTTTGGCCACCCTCCCCGAGACAAGCTCGGAGAGGGCGAGTCCAAGCACCGGCTCCGGAACCAAGTTCAGGCAAAGCCAACAAACTCTCAATCACGATTCCTCCCCCATCCCTGGGGGAGGGCAGGGAGGGGGCCGCCCGCGCGGGGGTCTGTTCCAAGTCAGGCCCCACTTTGGCCATCCTCGCCGAGGCAAGCTCGGATGGGCCTCGATGGGGAGATTGTAGTTCCCGACCCTGAAGGGATCGGGGCACCCAAGTTGTGCGGCTATCCCGACCCTGAAGGGATCGGGGCACACAGGTGTCTCATCGACCCCGCCACCTTGGAAAAACGTCTCCTACGCCTCAGTGGTCGCGATCCATGGAGCGGCGCTCGTCGCGTTCCTTGATCGACTCGCGTTTGTCGTACTGCTTCTTGCCCCGGGCGACGGCGACGCTAACTTTGCACTTTCCGTCCTTGAAGTAGATTTTCGCAGGGATGAGGGAGAAGCCTTTCTCCTCCGTCTTGCGGCGCAGCTGCTCGATCTCCTTTTTGTGCATCAGGAGCTTGCGTTTGCGTCGACGCTCGTGGCCGAAGGCATTGGCGAATTCGTAGGGCTCAATGTCGAGGTTAAAAAGCCAAAGTTCGCCAGAGGCGACCTGGCAGTAGGCATCGGTCAGGTTGGCTCGACCGAGAAAGAGGCTCTTGACCTCGGAGCCAACGAGGACGATTCCCGCTTCGTGGACTTCCTCAAAGTGGTAGTCAAACCCCGCCTTTCTGTTCTGGATTGTGGCTGGTCCTTTTTTGCCAGAATCCTTGGAATTCTTTCCAGCCATAGGCCGTTGAGTGTACCGTGAGGTCGCAAAGGTACCATTACCGAATGATGCGTGAGACCGTGGTGAATCCTCGGCCCCGACCGATGATGTTGCTCGCTGTCGCGAGCCTGGCCCTGTTCCTTGGCGGCTGCGCCCCGAAGGAAGAGAAGCTCGACACGAGCAAGAAGCTCGGGATCACCGATGTGGTGGAAGGGAAGGGCGAACCGGTGAAGAAAGGGGACGTGGTTTTCGTTCTCTACCGCGGCACCCTTGCCTCCAACGGCTCGCAGTTCGATGGCAACATGGATGACTCCGCCACCAAGACCCCGTTCGCCTTCGAGGTTGGAAAGGGCATGGTCATCAAAGGGTGGGATGAAGGGCTCATCGGCATGAAGGCCGGGGGCGAACGCAAGTTGGAGATCCCGGCTCACATGGGCTACGGGCTGCAAGGATCGGGGGAGAAGATTCCCCCCAAAGCTGATCTCGACTTCGACATCAAGCTGCTCTACGTGTTCCGCGAAGCGGAGAAGGCGATTTTTGACTACGACGATACGGTGGTCGGAAAGGGCCCCGAGGCAAAGGCCGGGGACATGGTCGAACTCCACTACAAAGGGATGTATCTGACGGGCAAGGTTTGGGATGACACCAAGGAGCGCGGGGCGACGGTGAAGTACAAGCTCGACAAATCGAGCAATGCCATCCCGGGCATGATTGGGGGCGTCATCGGTATGCGGGCTGGCGGCAAACGGACACTCGTGCTGCCGCACACCCTGGTCTATGGGCAGATTGGCTCACAGGCCATTGAAGCTGGACAACCCGTAAAGATCGAAGTTGAACTGCTTGCCGTCAACGGACAGAAAGGTTGAACCGTTAATTAGAGGAAGAAAGATGAAAAAGCTCATTGCACTCAGCGCGGCGGGGATGCTCGTTGCCACTTTCGCCGCTCTCCCGATGACCTCGGACGCCCAAGTGACGAAGTCCGGCAGCAAGTACACGCTGCGGATGAAGTGGGCAAAGGGGATGAAGCTGAACTACAGCGTCACGATGACTCCTCAGGGCGTGCAGGGCGCGTCTTCCATGCAGATGGCCTTGGCTTACAACGTCAAGGATGTCAAGGGCGGCGTGGCGACCATCGATTCTCGAGTCAGCATGACGGGGCAGGAACCGATGAGCGGCACCACGAAGGTTGACAGCCGAGGTCGCGTGGTGGGTGAATCGACGGGCGGAGGTGGAACCATTGTCGAACTGCCCGAGAAGGCCGTCGCGATTGGGGACACCTGGAAGACGAGTGGTCAAGTCCCGACTCCGATGGGGAACCTCAACGGAAGCGCGACCAACAAGCTGATGGGCTTCAAGAAGATTAACGGTAAGGAATACGCCCACGTTCAAACCACGATGACCACCAAGGGTGGCTTTGGTGATGGCACGGGCAAGACGGACTCGTTGATCGATATGAAGGACGGGATGATGTTCCGCTCCTCGATGGGCATGACCTTTACCACGAAGGCGCAAGGCAGCCAGAAAGCTCAGAAAATGAGCTTCAAGATTGACATTAATCGCCGATGAAGCTGACCGTCGGTCACGTCTCTGATCCAGCTCTGGAGTCTCTCTTGGCGGGGCACCCTCAGGTGTCGTTCAGTCCAGAGAACGCCGGGGATCAAGTTGCGTTCATCCAGAATCAGAGATGGAACCGCACGGTGGTTCGCACGGATGGCGAGGCCAATCCCGGAACGGTGATTGGCCTCGTTGAGTTGATGGACAACAATCCGATGGTCTGCGCCGATCAGGTTGGCGTGCCCTCACCCGGTGCGACTCTGGCGATGATCGGTCTAGGGCCGCTGATCCGGGCGGGTTTGCTCGCCGCTGATCCCGTGGTGACCTTCACCTTTGAAGTCAACGCTGCGGATGTGATCCTCCACGCCGAGCAGATGGGGTGGGAAGGCGACGTGATCTCCGTGCTGGACGAAGTCGATCTCGGCTTGGTGCTGGCGGCCAACGTGATGGCGGAGGTGCCGCCCATGGCCGATTGGGATGCCTTGGATGAGCTTTTTGAGGAAGCCTATGGCCGTTCGTTCTTCGTGCGCCGAGTCGAGGAAGGGGCGTGGGATACCCAGCTTGTGGCCGGGAAGCACCACGCCGCGTATCGTCTGCGGCTGAGCCCGGGGGATGAGAACGCCCTCCTGACGATCCAGGTGATGGCGGATCGGGATGGCAAAGCCGGTGCGGCGCAAATGATACACGCCATGAACGTGATGGCCGGGTTCGAGGAATGCCTCGGTCTGATGGTGCCGGCTCCTGTCGTTGCCCAGCCCTAGCAGGCGGGGGATCGGGTAAACCTCGGGCATGTCCCTGACCGTGAGTCATGTCCACGCGCCTCATCCAGAGGCTCTCGTTGCCTTTGTCACCTCCACGAAGGATCTCCCGGCGTTTGCGCCGGACGAGGCCAAGGCGTCGGTGGCTCGCAAGCACTTTCAGGGTGAACCCGGTGAGATCGTCGAGGCGACGCCCGCGAACGGCCCGATGCTCATCATTGTCGGCTTGGGGAAGGGTGATGACCCGCGATCCGACTTCCGCGCGGCTGGATTCGAGCTGGCCAACCACCTGAGAACGCGCAAATTCGAAAATGTTCACATCGACCTCTCCTGGGTTCGCCTGGAGGGCGATTCCTTGCGCGAGGCAGGAGAATCGTTGGGTCTCGCGCTGGGGCTCCACGTCTTCGACCCGATGATGTTTGTTGGCACGGCGGGCAAGTCGGAGGAGGGAACTCTGAACGTCGCGGTGCTTCAAGGGGAAGCCGATTCGGGTCTTGCCGACGGCCTGAAGCTCGCAGCATCGGCCAACTTCACCCGAAGCCTCGTCAACACCCCGCCTAACATCGCGACTCCTCTCTGGATGGCGGATCAAGCGCGGGAGGTTGCTGCGGGCACGACGGGGCTGGGTCTGCGCGTTTTCGAAGGCGATGCGCTCATCACGGAGCAGATGACCGGCTTGATCAATGTGGGCAAGGCGAGCGTGAACCCTCCGTGTATGATTCGCCTGGAGTGGGCTCCAGCGGGCACGGAGGCGCAAGATCCTATCGTATTTGTGGGCAAGGCAATCACCTACGATACGGGCGGCCTCAGCATCAAGAGCAAGGACGGGATGCCCGGCATGAAGTACGACAAAAGCGGCGGATGCGCGGTTCTCGGCCTGATGCACGCGGTTGCTACGGTGCTGCAGCCAAACAAGCACGTCGTGGCCCTCATCATGGCGGCGGAGAACTCGATCGCCGGCAACGCCTATCGGCCCGACGATGTGATCACCTATCGCAACGGAGTTACGGTCGAAGTCACCAACACCGACGCGGAAGGGCGCTTGGTGCTGGCCGATGGTCTGTGCTATGCCTGCGATGTCGAGCATCCGGCGGCGATCATTGATATCGCCACCCTCACCGGAGGCGTGGTGACCGCGCTGGGGAATCTGAATGGTGGCCTCTTTAGCGAGACTGATTCTCTTGCTGACCAGCTGCTCGCGGCGGGCAAGGCCAGCGGGGAGACTCTCTGGCGACTGCCGCTGAACGACGATTATCGAGCGATGATGAAGGGCGAGTGCAGCGACATCATCAATTCGAAGAAAGGCGGGCGCGCGCATCCGTGCCAAGGCGCGGCGTTCCTTTCGTACTTCGTCAAGCCAGAGGTGCCCTTTGCTCACGTAGATATGGCCGGGATGAGCGAATCGAAGGGCAACGAGGCGGTCGCGGACGGCCCGAGTGGATACGGGGTCAGGCTCTTCGCGGAATTCTTGAAAGGCACCGTTTGACCGCCTAGGTGGATTTGTGGGATCCCCTAAGGAGTCGGGAATGCCTTGTCTCGTGGGCTCAGCTGAGTCGTGGGCGGCCCCTCCCGGCCTTTGGCCACCCTCCCCGAGGCAAGCTCGGAGAGGGCCTCGATCGAGAGGTTGTGGTTCTCGACTCTAAAGGGATCGGGGCACCCAGGCTTGACTTGATTCAATGCCAAACAACCGCCTCGGAGCGGCTTTTCTCAGCTCAGGAATTCGAGGAGGACATCGTGTCCCAGGTAAAAATGCTGGGACACGGTGCCGCCTTTGAACCACATCAGAGCGAGAGGTACTCCCGGATAAAGGAAGCTCACCACCGGCTGGGCCTCTTCCGGGGTCAGAGGGCCGGAGTCCTCGCGGGTGATGATGAGGTGGAGCAGATCCTCCTCCCCTTCAAACTGATACCGCAACCCCTGCACCGTGCCGCCGTAGGCGTTCGGCTCAATCCCGACACTGACCAGAGCGAACTCATCACTGGGGCGGCTGATCTCCTTGTCGAAATCGGGGAGAAAGATCGTTCGCCCCGCCCGGATGTCTTCAAGAATCGTCGCGATCACGGTGTCGCGCGTAGCTTGTTCGTCGGGAGTCGGATTCCAGCTCATGCCTCCCGAGATTCTACGGCATCGAGGCCGTTGCATGGCAGTTTTCTGACCTGGGTGGGGTTTGATTTGGGTGCCCGGCTCCTTCAGGGGCCGGATCACTCGGCATCAATCTTTCTCGATTAGTTATTCTGTTAGTATCAAACTTGTCGATTGGGTGCGGGGAGATCCCGACCCTGAAGGGATCGGGGCACCCTACTTACTGCGATTTCAGAGCCAAATATCTGCCATGCAACGGCCTCTATCGGGTCGGGAGGCGTGAGCGATTAGTCGGTTTGCTGGGCGATCAGGGCGAGACCGCGCAGGACACTGGCTTGGTCAATAAGTTCGGCGCGGGCACCGGGCACAAACGGCTTATCCCAGTCGGGGCCGAATCGCCAGGCGTGGGGTTCGCCGTATTTCCGCAGGGCGCGCACGAGGGTCAGCTGATCTTCTGGGGACACCCATCCCAGTTCGAGTCCTGTTTCAAGCAGCAGATGGGCGAATCGTCCATGGCTGAGCATCCCTTTCTGTCCGAGGAACCAGTATTCCCAGGCAGATTCCCATTGCTGTTTCGCAGGGATCGGGAAGGTTTCTCCTTCCTTTTCAAGAGCGGCTTGAGCGCGGATGGTGAGGGCGGAGTTATAGCTCCACTTTGTCTTTTCGATCTTCCCGTCAAGCGACATGTTGTCCCACATCAGGCCGTCGCTGGGGTCTTGGAGATGCGTGAGAGTCCAGCGCAGCCACCGTTCGGCCATCGCGCGGTACTCGGGTTTTATGCGATGCTTGTAAACCTGAAGCGCGGCGACCGCGCTCGGGCTGTTGCTACAGGTGTTCTTGCTTGCCTTGTCGCTTTCGCGCCAGTAGATTCCGCCGCCGAGTTTCTCATCTTCGCCGCTGGCGACGTAAAGCAGAGCTTGTTCAGCCAGGTCGAGCCACTGAACATCCTTGGTGATCTCGTAACTCTCGACCAGGGCAATGACCATCCAGGCGTTGTCATCGTAATACCGATCGACTCCGCCCGGGTTGGGCAGAACATCAAATCCGGCCACAGGCGGGCGCTGATTCCAATAGAGGCGGTTGCTCTGCAGGTAGATCGGGAGTCGCTGGGCGATCTCGGGCGAGAATCGGGCAGCGCCGTTGAGTCCAGACAGCATGACCCCCACACCCCAGTTGAAGGCGGGTTGACTCAAGTTCTCACCGTCCTTCCAGGCGTCGCGGTAGAGCTTGGTGTCGGCGTTCCAGTAGTCGGCCTCAATCTGAGCGTAGACGAGCGGGATCATTTCCTTCGCCTCTCGGGCAGCAGGAGACAGAGGAGCCGAAGGATCGGGCGAGGTCATGGCAATGAAGGCAAGCCAGGCGGTCACGGCGCTTAGCTCTTTCCAGCCTTGATCGACTCGATCTGCCGTTGCTTGGCTTCTTCCGGCATGGGAGTTTTGTTGACGAAATCGATTTTCTCTTCGGGCGTCATATCTTCCCACGCCTTGCGCTCCACGCGATCCGGGTTGGGGACATCTTGAACCGCTTCGGCTTGGTTACACGCAACAAGCGTCGAGAGAAGACCAGCGAGAAGGATCAGAAGAGGAAGTTTGTGTTTCATGAGATTGTGGAGATCGTGAGGGGGAAAAGTCCCCCGATGCACCAGGCACCGGGGGTTGGCATTCACTCTTATCAAACAAGGATTGAGTCTTAGTTGCTCCACTCCTTGTTCACGCGCATGTTCGCGAGAATGGCTTCCTTCCAAGGCAGACCATTGCCCGGGCCTTGCCACCAGCCGGTCCAACCACAAGCGGGGATTCCGCCAGGGCCGAGGGATCCCCAGGCATCGTTGGCGACTGACTGCATGCCGTTGAGGTTCTTGGCATGTCCATCGAAGAAGCCCATCGTGAGGCCTCGGTTTTGGCTTCCGTTGATGCCGGAGTGGGTTCCTGCCCCTGTGTTCAGCTCTTGACCAGCAGAGGTGTAGTTGACGGCCATGTCGCTGACTTCCGCATCCGGGAAGAGCTTACGGGTTGGGACGATCATCGCGGTGCCAGCGACGTTCTGCAGGATGCTGAGATTGCCACCTTGGTTGTACACGTCTTGACCGCCGGATCCGTTCGGATAGATTTCCGGCCAGATCGTGTCAGCGCAGCGTCCGCCCTGCGGGCCACCGAACTCGTTTCGACCTGCGTCCTTGTTGACGGCAAAGGATCGCGGATAGCGAGTCGTTTCGTCGCCGGGCTCACTGCCGAACCAACGTCCCGCGTTCGACCAAGCAGCGGTGCTCAACGGCGATTGGAAGACGCCGCCACTGCCGGGTGTGGTGTAGAACGTGGTGCCTTGGACGCGGCCTCCGTTCTTGATGTACGGTTGGATGGAGTCCTTCCAGGTGGTGGTTTGCGGTCCCCACCAGTCGCCCGGGTTGACCACGACGCGGCTGGGAGGAACGCGATCATCGTAATCCGACGTGTAGATGATCATGCCGGTGACGATGTTCTTGACGTTCGAGAGTTCTTGCGTTCGCTTGGCCGCTGTCTTGGCCTGAGCAAAGACAGGGAAGAGAATCGCGGCGAGGATCGCGATAATCGCGATGACGACGAGCAGTTCAATGAGCGTAAACGCTCGATTTGCAGAGTGGATATGAGGGCGCTTCATTGCATTTCCTTCAGAGAGATTCCGGCGACAATGCCGTCGGCTTGAGACTGACCGTCGAGGCCGGTTCAAACCGGCACTCGGGGCGGACTTCAACAAAATCGTTTGGTCGGTTCGTCATGCGCTGAACCAGGAGTTCGCTTGCCTGACGGCCGATTTCAAAGGTGGGCTGGATGATCCGATCGATCCGAACCGCTTGGCGGAAAACGTTGGCCGGCCAGTCGTTGAACGAGCTGATCGCGAGAGGGGGCAGGCTCGAAACCTGGTCGTGGACATCCATCACGGTTGCCGAGTAGATGTCTTGAGTGCAGAAGAGCGCGGTCGGAGCATCCGGCATGTGGGCGAGGCCAAAGAGGGTGTCGCGCACCGCCGTCGTGAGGCGATCTGGGTGGTTCTCGAGCACCTTCGGGAACCATCGCGTAATCGGTTCCGGATCCACCCCGAGCTCGGCACAGATATCGAGATGCGCCTGATGCCGCTCTTGGATGGTCGAGGTGTTGGTGTTGTCACCGCTGAAAAAGGCGATCCGCCGGTGGCCCTGAGCGACAAGATGCTCAAGCGCCTGGCGGGTCGCGGCGTAGTTGTTGCTTGACACAAGATCCCCTTGAACCCCTATCGGGCGACGGTCGATGAAAACGATGGGCACGCCCGTGCCGTCTTGGTAAGCCTGGATCAGTTCGTCGTACGCCGAGTCATCCGTTCCATCGCAGAATGGATAGGCGAGAATCCCGCCCACGGAGGATCGGATTTCTTTGAGTCGATCCAGTCCCGAGGTCGGATCACCGGCTGCGTCGATCAGCAGAACGTGGAACTCGTTCGCGATTCCGGTTTGAATTCCGCGCAGGAGCTCGCCTTGCGGGAAGTCGGAGGCGTAGTCGAAGACAACCGCGATGAGTGGTGTCTCGGCCGTGTTTTGGGCAGCGACGAAGCTCCCCCATCGCCGCTTGCGGATGATAATTCCTGTCCGGCTGAGCTCTTGGAGAGCACGGTGGGCGGTCTGTCGGGAGACGCCGAATCTCTGGGCAATGAGTTCTTCTGATGGGAGCCGCTGCCCCTCCTTCATGCCTCCGTTTCGGATCTCCGCGATCAGCGTATTGACGATGTCCTGCCAAACAGCCACGGTCGTATTATACGCAACATATGCGTATTGTGTAGATAATATGTGCGTATGTAGTGAAAATAATAAAATCCAGGCTCAACGAAACACAAAAAAGCCCCCGATCTTTGCGATCGGGGGCTTTGGATTTCGGAGGAGATGGCGGACTAGCCGGCTTGAGCCATCTGCTCGCCGGTCAGGATTTCGTCTAGTTTGGCGGCGGCTCGGTCGCACGCATCGAGCACAGTCGTCACGTCGAACCGCTCGTTGTGTCGTCGCTTGGTGAAGAGGGTGACCGCGGCCACGCCCAGGGCGGCACCGACGATGATCCATGTCGCTCCGTGCGAGGTCTTCTTGATTTCCGTTTCGTTCTTGCTCATGTCGTGCTCCTGTGCCGCGACCGAAGTTCTGAATAGGTGGACGCCATTTCTCCTATCGGATGTTCCCGCTTCGATCCTGAGAGGCTCTGTAGCAAGAAAAAGACCAAGTTTGGACGGGACGTCTGGTTGTTTCAACGCAAGCGAGTGTCTGGTGGTTCAAGTGGCGGGACTTGGGGGCAGGGAAGGCGGGCCCGCCGAACCAGGGTGGAGATCAAACGGTATCCTTCTTTGTTCATGCTGGATAACTTGACGCGTCGGCTCTCGGGCATCTTTGCCGGAATCCGCAAGAAGGGTCGCCTCACGGAAGATGACGTGACGGCGGTGATGCGCGAGATCCGCGTGGCCCTTTTGGAAGCGGACGTCAACTTCCAGATTGCCAAGAACTTTGTTCAAACGGTGAAAGAAAAGGCGGTCGGGGAAGAGATCTTCGGCAGCCTCACGCCGGATCAGACGATCCTGAAAATTGTCCGCGACGAGCTGGTGGCCCTTCTTGGCCCCGACGAGACTCCGATTCGCTGGAACCCGGCCCCTCCGACGGTGATCCTGATGTGCGGCCTTCAAGGGTCGGGAAAAACCACCACGACGGCCAAACTCGCGCGATGGTTTTTGAAGCAAGGGAAGAAACCGATGCTCGCGGCGTGCGACCTGCAACGTCCCGCAGCAGTGAAGCAGCTGGAGATTCTCGGTGAGCAAGTTGGGGTTCCGGTCTATGCCCAACTCGGTTCCAACCCCGTGCAGGTGGCGAAGGACGCCTTGGCCCGCTGCAAGCACCTTTTCTGCGATGTTCTGATCGTGGACACCGCCGGCCGCCTCAGCATCGACGAAGATTTGATGAAGGAAATCGCCGAGGTTCGGGGCGCGGTGAATCCGGATGAAGTTTTCCTGGTGGTCGATGCCACGACTGGTCAAGAAGCGGTGAACGTGGCGGATGCCTTCCACAAAACCCTTGGCCTCACGGGGGCGATCTTCACGAAGATGGATGGCGACGCGCGAGGCGGCGCCGTGCTCTCAGTGCGGGAGGCGACGAGCGTCCCGGTTCGATTCCTCGGTGTCGGTGAGCAGACCGAAGCCCTCGACCCGTTCCATGCAAGCCGGATGGCCGAGCGGATCATCGGCATGGGCGACGTGTTTGGGATCATCGAGAAGGCGGAAGAGGCCTTTGCCGGCGAAGACGTCTCCAGCCTGGAGAGCAAGATGCGCTCGGGCAAGCTGGACTTTAACGACTTCCTGAACCAGATGCGGATGATCCGGAAGATGGGTCCGCTGAAGAACGTCATGAAAATGATCCCCGGGCTGAGCGCGAATCTGCCCGAGGAAGCCCTGGACATGGTGAACGACAAGCAGGTGGATCGCCTCCAGGCCATCGTGCTCTCCATGACTCCGAAGGAGCGCTCGAATCCGGACATTTTGAACGGCTCCCGCCGGAAGCGAATTGCCAAGGGCAGCGGCACGACTCAGGAAGAAGTCAACCGCCTGATCGAGCAGCTCTACTCCATGCGACGGGGAATGAAAGAGTTCTCGAAGCTGGAAAAGAAGATGAAGAAGATCAAGCGTCGCTGACCTGGTCTGCTTGGTTCTGTGGGAGAGATGAAATCTGGGTGCCCCGATCCCTTTAGGGTCGGGAACCACGAGTTTTCGATCAAGTCCCTCCCCAAAAACCTCCGATTTGGGGAGGGCAGTCAGGGGAGATACTCGGTTGGACGTTAGCCCGTTCACTACTTCCGTCGGCCAAGCGTCTCGATCCAAACCACGTGGAGAGTCAGCCCCTCCCGGCCTTTGGCCACCCTCCCCAAACGGAGTTTGGAGAGGGCGAGTCCAAAAATCGGCCCCCTGGTAATCACCAAGCCATCCCGGATGTTCTACCGAGTTGAACATGAGTCATGAGAGCCCTCTCCGAGCTTGCCTCGGGGAGGGTCGGCGCCAGCCGGTGAGGGGCCGCCCACGGAGGACTTTCAATCACGTGCGGAGGGCAGAGAGGGGACAAACTCGGTTGGGCATAAGCCCAATCGAGCCCGATCACGACTTCCTTTGAGCAAGCCTCAAGCCGAGGTCACTACCCCTTCGATTTCCCCTGATCCAGGTTGACCATGGTGCCCATGAGAGTTTTCTCGGCTCCTCCGACGTCGCCCGCCTGGATCGCTTGCATGGCCAGAGTGACCTCGCGCGCATCCTGGGTGCGGCCTTGGTTCAGGAACAGAGCTTGGGTTTTCTGGAGATCGGCCATGGCGGCGGCGGTCGTGATCGCCTGAGTTTTGAGCCCAAGAATGGTCTTTTCGACCACCCGGGAAGCCGCGCTGACCTGAGCCGCCGCCGCGACGCGGGGATCCTGGGGAGCCCCGTAGCGAGAAGCATCCGCCGTAAACTCCTGGACAAAATCGACATCTACCACCTGGGATCCCGACGAGACGGATTCAAAGGAGAGCTTGCCTGAGGCCACTCGATAATGACCGAGTGGGTGGTTTTCGTACTCCAAATCCAGCACGATCTGGATCGTGGAGCCCTTTTCAATATCCGCCAGATTCAACGAAAGCTCACGCTCGCTCAGCGAGCCGGTGTAGCCTGTGCACCCCTTGAGGCTTACCCATCGGGCCAGCTTCAGATCGAGCTTCAGGTTGACGCCCGTCGTGGACACCATCTTGTCAAACTCGGTGCGGAAGATCTCCGGGATCAGCTGCGGCTGAGGGATGTAGTAGTAGTTGCCTCCCGCCTTCTTCGCCATGGCGGCAAGAAGCTCTTCGTTGTATTCCGGACCAAATCCGAGATACGTGACGGTGATCCCCTTGGCCTTGATATCGCCCGCGTGGGAGACCAGGGAAGAGAAGTCCTTGATGCCCGCCGTCGGGTCGCCATCGCTGAGGACAACCATTCGGGTGACGCGGCCCGATTCAATCGCAAGCGCGAGCTGTTGCGAGCCCAGGGTCATCCCGTCGTAGAGGTTGGTCGTGTAGCCCGGCGTAATCTGATTAATCCCCGCCTTCACCAGATTCTTGTCCGTCACACGCTGGGGAGGCATCAGCACCTCGACGACTTCATCAAACACCACGATGGAGAGGACATCTGTCGGGGAGAGAAGATCCACCAATTGCGCACAAGCTTGCTTGGCATATTCGATCGGCTGGCCTTCCATGCTGCCGCTCCGGTCGATGACGAGGCAGAGGTTGAGCGGAGCCCGATTCCCTGAACCCATGCTCAGACCTGGCAAACCTGGCTCTTGAGGCGCGGTGATTTCCAGCAAAAACTGCTCGCGAGCCGGGCCGTTGGCCATCGCGGCAGCGCGGCTCGGAGTGAGAACAAAACTCAGGCTGGTCGAAGGGGGAGCCCACGCCGTGGTGCGGTTCGGATCGCCGCCCGGCATCGGAGCACCGAGCACCGTGCGATTCGGGTCTGCCCCGGGGCCACCGAGGACTGTCTTGTTGGGATCGTGGATGCTCATGGTCTTGATGCTGTGCTGGTTCGGCTTGGTTTGAATGACTCCGCTTAGGTTAGGTTCGTTCGACTCGGAAGGTGGTGGATCCAATCGTGACGGTGTCGCCGGGTTGCGCGACCACTGTTTGGACGCGTTGACCATTCACGAAGGTGCCGTTGGTGCTCCCGAGATCCTGAATCTGCAGTCCGCTCGGCATCGGCGCGACATTGGCGTGGCGTCGAGAGGCCTGGCTATCGAACCCGAGCGGGAGCCCGGGAGCGTCGCGCCCGACATCGAGCGAAGAGGCGACGGCAAATCGTTGACCGCTGAGCGGGCCGGTGGTGGCGACGAGGGCAAATCCGGACGCTTGGGGCTGGGCCATCGCGACGGTGGGATTTAGATTTTGGGCGGCGGGCATCGCGACGGTCGCGGGGGATACTCCAGGGTTCACCCCGGCTCCGGGGATCGCAATCGGTTGCATCGGCGACGCCTGGGGCTGGCCTTGCGGCATCATTGGAGCCCCGGTCATCACGGCTTGCTGCCGGCCTTCACGAGCACGGGCTGCCGCAGCACCTTTCATCAAGAACTGAAGCTGATGCTGGCCGATCTGGAAGGTATCGCCCGGGTTAAGAATCACGGGGGCAGAAATCCGAACGCCTTGATATCCCACGCCAAGCGGAGTGCCGGCATCGTGAAGGATGTATTGCGAACCGTTCTTCATGATCGTCGCATGAAGCGGGGCAACGTTCGTATCGCCAAAGAGGGGGACGTGCGCCCGCTCATCTCGACCAATATTGGTTTGGGAATGGTCAATCGCCCACTCTTTCCCCTCGTTCCGCCCGAGCACCAGACGCACCCAGGCTTGTCGCGTTGCCTGCTCGATGAGGGCGGTGAAAATGCCGATGCACAGTCCCATCATTGGCCAGAAAATCGCCCGCCCGATGGAACCGGCTTCGGCTCCGCCGGTGGCCGCCGCGGCCACGGATCCGAGGCTCATGCCGATGACATCGAAAATCATTCCGGAAGCGCCTCCGCCGATGAGCCCACCGAATGCGCCAGACATGACGCCCCGGAGAGAGCGTTGGGCAATTCCGACTCCCGCGCCCGCGCCTAATCCGAGGAAGGCAAACACAAACGTCCGAGGAAGAACCGCAGAAAGATTCCCGCTGGTTGCCCAGCTCTGACCCCAGACCGCCGAGGCAATGACGCCGGCGAGGTTATAGGCTACCAATCCGCACGTCAGGGCGAAGACGGTTCCGAGGGCGATTCCGAGGCCGATGTTCCTCGATCCGCCTCGGATCAATCCTTGGTGCAAGCCGCCGAGGAGCCCGATCCCAAGCAGGCAGGCCACCACCATCATGAACTCCGCCCGATTCCACGCGGGATCGAGCGGATTGTTCGGGAGCATGGGCTCGGTGAGAATCCATCCGACGAGACCGCCGATGGCGCAGAGAATGCCGCGAAGGAGAATCCGACCCATAACCGTGTGTGCGGAGACCCGCTATTCTTCGTATCGGTACGCCACCGCGCCGAACTGAATCGTGTCTCCTGGCTTCAAGACGGATGGAGTCGTGATCTTGGTTCCATTGAGATACGTTCCGTTTGTGCTTCCCAGGTCAGTGAGGGTGATCGTATCGCCATCGCGGGTGAGGCTCGCATGTTGACGCGAGACGCTGGATTCTCCAGCGAGCGTGAGATCGGCCCCCTCCCGACCCACGGTCTTGACGCCAGGATTCAGCATCACCACATCGCCGGAGGCGGTGACGAGTCGAGGATTCCGTACCAAAGCGGAGCTCAGTGATCCTGCGGCCGCCCCCACGACGGGGGTCGTGATTCCGGCATCGCCGTCGGGCAATTGGATCTTCTGGAGGTCACGCTTGACCGGTTCCTGAACGGGCATGGCACCGGTCGGATCGGGATTGCTGCTCGTGTTGACGCCCGCCTGATTCAGAACCGTCTCGACGACCTTGGTGTTGTTTTTGTAGTACCAATATCCAAGATAGCCGAGTCCGCCGACAATGGCCAATCCCACGAGCATTTGGAAGAAGCTCGCGAGGGGATTCTTAGGTGCCGGAGCAGGTTTGTCCTCTGGCGCGCCCTCCTTGGCCGGGGTTTCCCCGCTCGCGCCGGGAGTGGGCTCGGCGGTTTCGGATTCGAACTTTGCCGGGATCGCCAGGACGACGGGTTCCTTCGCATCGCTATCCTCGGCGACACCTGCCTTCACCGTCTCCTTGGCTCCGTTGGATTCAAACTCGAAGGAGATGTTCAAGTTTGTTGAGACCGGAGTGTCGTAGAGGGTGATTTTGTTCTTCTCGGAGGCGGTGACAAAGATGTCGATGTCCACCCCCTTGCCTTGAACCCGGAGCATGCCCGCATCCACGATGCCAGACTCCGGTTGAAGATGAACCATGACCTCGGCCCGCCGGTTAAACTCCTTGGCATCGGGCTTCCAGGACTTCGTTTTGACCAGTTCGATGATCGACTTCTTGGCGAGCGTGTTTCGCGCCGTGTTGCGAACCCAGAGATAAGCCCCGTTGACATCGCTGGGGGCCGCGATTTCCGTTTTGGTGGATTTCGTATCGATCCACGTGGGAACGGAGGTTCCGGCTGGCATCACCGCGTAGCTGTAGCCCGTCTCGGAGGGAGTCTCCAGAGTAAAGGTCACGAGATTCTGTCCCCAGGCGACCAGGCACGCGCAGAGGAGGAGGGCGACCAAGAATAGGCGCGTCATTGTGCCGTTAGTTTGGCACGAGCAGCAGGTAGGTGTTGCGCGACGTCTCCGGCGGTGAATCCGATCGTTCCCATTTCTTTGCCACAAATGTCCCCCGCCAGTCCGTGCCAGTAGGCGCCTACCGACGCGGCTTCGTAAGGCGGAAGCTCCTGGGCCAGCATCGTGGCGATGACCCCGCTGAGAACATCTCCCATCCCCGCCGAGGCCATGCCCGGGTTGCCCGTGCTGTTCACATTCAGAGGATGGTGCGGGGCACCGATCAAACTGTATGGACCCTTGAGAAGAATCGCCTGCTGGTAGTGGCTCACCGCGCGCATCGTGCTTGCAAACCGATCCGCCTGGATCGACTCGACGCTCTGATTGAGAAGCCGCGAGAGCTCGCCGGGGTGAGGAGTCAGAACGCAAGGGGCTGCAGGAAGCATGGCCCCCAGGCTGACCGCGTTGAGGGCATCGGCATCCACGACGCTCGCGATTTCCCATCGCGGCCAGAGACGATTGAAGAAATCGACGGCAGGGTCGGAGTGAGTCATTCCAGGGCCGAAGAGCGTGGCGCTGAACCGGGATTGATGGTTTAGCACGGTGTCTGCCGCATGGGGAGCGATCACTCCATCGACTTCGGCGAGCGGGATGAGCGTGGCTTCTGGGCAGTGTTGCATCACGGCCTGGCACACGGGCTCGATGCCGGCGACGGTGACCAAACCGGCCCCCGATCGAAGAGCTGCTCTCGCGGCGAGCACTGCGGCACCTCGCATGAACCGACTACCCGCGACGATCAAAATGTGCCCGTTTGACCCCTTGTGGCTGTCACGGAATCGCTCTGGGACAAGACTCGACGCCCACTCCTTGTCAAGGAGTCGGGCATGGGTGGGTTCGCCGAGGAGGATGGGAGGGAAGCCGATTTTTTCTACCGACCAATATCCTGCATGCTCCAACCCCATCCCTTGGAACAGGAATGGCTTTGGATTTCCCAAGGTCACGGTGCGCAGAGCCCACACGCTTTCGCCGAGTTCTTGTCCGGTATCGGTGTGGACGCCGCTGGGCATGTCGATGCTGAGAATCGGCACACCGGAGCGGTTCATCGCCTGGATCGCCGTGAGCGGATCACCGACCACCGGGCCTTCGATGCCCACGCCGAGAACGGCGTCGATGACCAAGTCGGCCTTGCAGAGACATTCCATCCGGCGCAGCCAGCGGTCGTCGTTTGAGAAGACCGGCTTGAGCCCGAGCGCGCGTGCTTGAAGCATCTGAGCGTGGCACTCTGCACGCAGGTCACTCTCGGGCGCGGTCACGATGGCCTCGACGTGGTAGCCCTTTTCGAGCGCAAGCCGGGCCACGACAAATCCGTCACCCCCGTTGTTGCCTTTGCCGCAAACGCAGATGATATGCCCACTTTCGGGGAGCAATTCCTGAACCGCCTGGAAAACCGCCAGACCAGCCCGCTCCATCAGAACCATGCTCGGCATCCCGAAGTCCTCGGTTGCTCGTCGGTCAATGCTCTTTGCGTGCTCGGCGGTAGAAATCCACACAGTTGTTCGTCCGGAAACAGTGTTCCGACGTGCTCTACGTGAACTCGGAGGTGGATGTTTGCCAGTGCCCGGTTGAGGCGGGCGTCGATTGGGAGCTGGTGGCGTCGATTGATGGTTCGTGGTCTTCCGCCCCTCCCGCCCGTTGGGCACCCTCCCCGAGTCAAGCTCGGAGAGGGCGTCGATTGAGAGTCGGTGGTTCCCGACCCTGAAGGCTCGGGGCACCCGGAGTCTCCAGACTTCCCGACCCTGGAGAGATCTGGGCACCCGGAAACTCCGGACTGCCTGACCCCGAACGGGATCGGCGCACCCGAGCCTACTCGTCGATTCGCGAGAAATAGATAACGGTGCACACGTGGGCCGGCGTGATGAACTCGCCGTAGACCCGGCTGAGGAATCCGATCACGTCATCGTGGGAGCGGAGCTCGGGGTTTTCCCGCTCAATGTCGCGCGGCGACAGCTCTTGGATCTGCTTGACTTCCACCCGGTCGATGATTGCGGAGAACAGCTTTTGGCGTCGACCAAAGCGCGGGCCGACGGTGACCCACACCACTTGCCCGGCATCGTACTTTCGGCTTTTATCGCCAAGTCGGATGGTTGCGGTTTTGCGGTTGCTTCGCAGGAGTTCGTCGTACAGTTCAGAGTAGAAGTTCAAAGCGTACATACCGAGCCCCAACATTGTACCGGTTCGTAACCTCGCTCTGCCGCAAGGAGTAGCATCTGTTAGATGGGACTCGCACTCGGGATTCTTTTAGGGGTCGTTTTGACTCTGGTCGCGGCCTACGCGGGAGCGCAATATGCGGCAGTCAAGCTGAGCATTCGCCCGCCAAGGGTTCACCAGTTCGTTTCCCCCGGGGCTCTCGGATTGCCCCAGGAGACCTTCCAGGCCAAAACAGAAGATGGGGTGCTCATCGACGGCTGGCTCGTCGATGTCCCAGGCGAGACGGTGATCGTGGCGTGTCACGGGTATCTGGTCAATCGATGCGAGTGGGTACCAAGTGGGGTTTTCCTCGCCGGAGCCGGGTGTGCCTGTGTGTTTTTTGATCACCGAGGGCATGGCCGTAGCGGAGCCGCTCAGGTGACTTTGGGCCGGGACGAGAAGCTTGATGTCATTGCGGTTTTGGAGAAGATCAAGACCCGGTTTCCCGATCGCAAAGTCGTGCTTCTGGGCAGTTCCATGGGGGCAGTTGCCTCGGTTTTGGCTGCGGCCGAGCGACCGGAACTCGTCGATGGCATGATCCTGGATGCCCCGTTTCGGTCGATGAAAGAGGCGAGCGAGGCCTGGTGGCTCTTCCTCGGTGGAGAAGCAGCGGACAAATGGATGCGCCCGACCCGATTGATCGGCCCCCGCGTGATGGGGTTCGACCCAGGAACAGTGCGCGTCGATGAAGCGATGGCGAAAACGGGAGGCAAGCCAGTGCTCCTGAGTTTCGGCACGAAGGATCCGATTGTTCCCGTGGCTTCGGCTCAGGCGATCGCCGATGCGAATTCCGGCCCCACGAAAGTCATTTGGTTCGAGGGCGCGACCCACGGGGCGGGCCGAATGTACGAAGCCGACCGTTTTCGACAGGAAATCCTCAATTTTCTTACCGAAAACGGTTTTTCCAGCGGTAAAGAGACCCGGATGCTGGAACAAGAACCCGCCGCACTGGACTCTTAAGATTCAGTGAATTTGAGTCGTTCTAGACAAACATTCCGTATATCTCGTGGTAGTGTGCAAAACGCTCGACAATGTCGTCGGGGTTTCAGCGAGGGTCAAGGAAGATTCTCATCCGGATTGAATCAATGAGTGAATCCGCAGAACATTGGATGTTGCCGCAGATGCGGCGTCTCGCCAAAGCAAAGCCGGAAGCTTTCGATCAGGTTCTCGTTCATCTGCGCGAGTTCCAGCCTGCGCTGTACGAAGAGCTTTGCCTGATGGCGGTCGAGCATGGAGAGCTCTCTGCTGACAACTGCGCAGTGTGCCTTGCCACCGACGTCTCGTCCCTTGCCGTGCGTTTGGAGATTTATCGCCAAGATGCCAGCGAAAACGGCGATCCCGTGATGATTGAGGTGGACGAGCAGAATGTCGCTCGCCTCGCCGTCGCCCGGGTGACGGTGTGGGAGATCGTTCGAGAGCATCGCAAGTTTGGCTCCTTGGAGGCCTTGCAAGAGACGTATACGTCGCTCACGAAGAGCGAGCTGCGCGCCGCGCTCTCCTACGCGAGTCGGCACGAAGACGAGATCGAATCGAAGATTCGGGCTTACGAAGAGCGGTTCGTCAAGTCGGCCGGCGTCTAACAATCGGCGATAGTCCGAAGTCGGGAAATGGCACGGGAGACCCGCCATAATGCGAGCATGTCCGCGCTCCTGACGACTTCGCTTCCTGGCTTGCCCGAGCCTCGGGTGGGCAAAGTGCGCGAAGTCTACGACCTCGGCAAAGAGCTCCTGATTGTCTCGACCGACCGAATCAGCGCGTTCGATGTCGTGATGGCGAACGGCGTTCCCGACAAGGGACGAATCCTCAACCAGATCAGCGCGTTTTGGTTCGAAAAGCTGGCCCATCTTGGCCCGAACCATGTGATTTCGACCGATGACCAGGTGATCGCCGAGCGGCTTGGATTCGATGATCCGAGGCTCCACGGTCGATGCACGCTGGCGAAGAAGGCTTACCCCCTCCCGATTGAATGCGTTGCGCGGGGCTACATCGCGGGGTCGCTCTTCAAGCAATACAAGGCCGAAGGCGGCAAGATTCTCGGGCTGAAACTTCCGGAAGGGCTGGAGGACGGGAGCAAACTGCCAGAACCGATTTTCACCCCAGCCACCAAGGCTCAGGAAGGGCACGACGAGAACATCAGCTTTGGGCAAGCGGCCAACAAAGTCGGACTCCAAACCGCGATGCTGGTGCGCGATTGGACCCTGAATCTCTACGAGGCCGCCAACGCTCATGCCGCGACCAAGGGGTTGATTCTCGCCGACACCAAGTTCGAATTTGGCATGGCCGAAGAAGGAATCATCTGGATCGACGAAGCCCTTTCGCCGGACAGCTCCCGATTCTGGGAGGCGGATCTTTGGCGACCCGGCGGAGCCCAGCCGAGCTTTGACAAGCAGTTTGTCCGCGACTACCTGGAATCGAGCGGTTGGGACAAAACTCCTCCTGGCCCGACTCTGCCGGATGACGTGATCGAGCAAACTCGCGCCAAGTACATCGAGGCTTACGAGCGGATCACTGGGCGAACCTTTGTGGCCGGCGCATGATTTGGATTTACAACATCCTGCTCACCCTGTTCAGCCCGATTTGGGTGCCCTGGATGTTGCTGCGTGCCAATAAGCGGGCGGAGAAAGTCAACTGGAAGCAACGCACCGGGGAATACAGCCTCCCCTTAAGAAAGGGCACTGATCGTCTCTGGTTCCATGCGGTGAGCGTGGGGGAAGTTGTCGCCTGCCTGCCGATCCTCCGGGAGATCCGCGAGATGAACCCCGATGTCGAGATCATTTTGAGCGTGACGACTTCGAGTGGGCACCAGACGGCGCGGGAGAAAGCGGAAGGTCTCTTCGATCATCTTGTCTATTTCCCCATCGACGTGCCGCGATTCACGGTGAACGCCTTGGTCACCACCAAGCCCAAAGTCGTCGCAATCATGGAGACGGAGCTGTGGCTCAACTTCCTTTGGGCCGCGGAAACGGTCGGGGCGAAATCGGTGGTCGTGAATGGTCGGATCAGCGATCGATCCTTCCCGAGGAGCCAGAAATTTGGCTTCTTCTACCGGGCACTGTTCCGGATGGTGCATAAAGTTCTCGCTCAAACCGCGACAGATGCCGAGCGTTTCCGTGCTCTCGGAGCACAAGAGACCGAGGTGCTGGGGAATTGCAAGTTCGATCAAGCGGTAGATGGGTTGGAGGCAAATCCCGCCGAGTGGCGAGACAATCTGGGACTCGGAAGCAACGATTTCGTCGTCGTCATCGGCTCTACTCGGGGCAAAGAGGAAGAGGATCTGGTGCTGGAAGCCGTTGCGGATCCTCGGCTGAGCGAGATCAAGGTGATCCACGCACCCCGTCACATGGAAACGGTCGAAGAGCTCGCGAATCGAGCCCAAAGTAAGCTCGGCACCGTGGCGCGGCGGTCCAAGGGCGAAACAGGTCGGTATCTCATTCTCGACACTTACGGCGAACTGAGCCAAGTCTATTCGGCATGCGACGTTGCGGTCATCGGTGGTGGATTTGAGAAACTTGGCGGACAAAACCTGATCCAACCTCTCGCCCACGGCAAACCGGTGATCCACGGGCCCCACATGATGAACTTCCGCGACGCCGCGGACATGGCTTCGCGTGCCGGGGCTAGCATCATCGCCGGAACCGCGAGTGAACTCGCCGAAGCCCTCGTCACCCTGCGCGACGATGAAGCGAAGCGCCGGACGATGGGTGCCAACGCCGCCGCGATGATTCAGAGCAATCTCGGCGCGAGCAAGCGCTATGCCGCCGAAATCGTGGCCCTCCTCCGCGCACAATCGTGAGTGAACGCGGTACAACCAAGCCTTCCATGCGTCGTGCCTTTACGCTCATTGAGCTCCTGGTTGTCATTGCCATCATCGCGATTCTCGCCGCGATTCTTTTCCCCGTTTTCGCCCAAGCCAAGGGTTCGGCCAAGGCGACTCAGTGCCTGAGCAACCAGCGCAATCTTGGCCTCGCGATGGTGCTCTACAGCGGAGACTATGACGACACCTTGCCGCTGGCCGCGTACCCGACGGACACCGGATTCTCGCTGTGGCTGGACCTCGTGGATCCCTACGTGAAGAACAAACAGATCTGGCTTTGCCCGGGGTCGAGTGTTCAGACCATCGAAGCTGCAGGGAACGAGACAAGCCATTTTGGCTACAACGAACTCTATCTCACCACGATCCAGCCCGACTTCAGCAATGTCGTGGGGCACACTGCGGTGAGCTTGACCGCCCTGGGATCGCCCTCGGAAACCGTGCTTCTGGCGAGCGCGAAGTCGAGCGTGGCGAATAGCTGGTGCGGCGATGATGGCAAGCATCTTTTGCCTCCGAGCGCCCCGGATACCGATTGCTGGGGTCGCCCCGACCCGACCTTTGCGGGAGGAGCGACGATCTTCTGGGCGGATGGCCACAGCAAGCGCCTCAAGCTCGGATCGTTCTATGCCGCAGGCGACGACAAGTTCTTCGACCGAGAGTAATCGCTCATTTTTTGAACCACAGATAGACCGCGATCACGAGGAGGAAGACGGAGAACACCTTCCTCATCGTGACGGGGTCGAGCGATACGGCAATCTTCGCCCCAATGAGCGCGCCAAAGAGCAGGCCTACTGCGAGTAGGAGCGCGGCCTGCATGTCGATCTGCTCCTCCTTGTAGTAGGTGTAGGCCCCGAGGGCTCCGACGGGCAGCAGGAGGGCGGCGAGTGAGGTTCCTTGTGCCTTTTGTTGGGTGAATCCGAGGAGCAGGATCAGGGCCGGAACAATGACAATGCCTCCCCCAATCCCAAAGAGCCCGCTGAGAACCCCCGCGCCCAGGCCAAGAAGAATGCTCGTGATCACCAAAGTCATGCGCGCAGGTTACCAGTCGTTGGGACATGCGCTCACACGGGTTCAAGCAACCGATCTGCCGCCAGAGCGATCGTGGCAACTTACGCGAGAATTCTCACGGGAGGTCCACGGCTTCGGCGTGAAGCGCGTCCCGATGAGCATGATAGATTCGAAGGACGTGGACGGTGGCTGACTCATCGTTCACGTGGTAGATCACTCGGTGAGAGTAAAAAATGAACTGCCTCAGTTCGATCGGGAAGGACGGTTGCTCCTCGATCACACGAAAGCGTCGCGGCAATTCCGAAAGCTCGCTCACAGCACGCTCCAACTCACTCAGCCACTTTGCGGCTGGCACGGGATTCTTGCTCTCGGTGAGGATGAAGTCCGCGTAGTCACGTGCGTCCCGGATGGCCGGGGCCTCCACGATGACGCTAAATTTCAAGTTCGGCACGGATCTCTTGGAAGGCTTGGTGCACTGGTTTCCCGGTGCCCGCTTGCATACTGGCGATCCCCTCATTCACCGCCTGGATAAACCGAGCTTGCTCCAGGGCATCTTGCATTTCCTGAAAGCTCGCCGCGTCCACGATCACGCACTCGGGAACTCCGTTGACCGTCAGAACTTCTGGGCGCCCCGTCTCCTTGATGCGCGTCAGGTAGGCCTTGTAATTGCGCACAAAGTCGGTGACGGGATGGATTTGATTGAGGTCAAGCGAAGAAGCTTTCATACTCTTCATTGAATATACCATGGAATTCTACGAAGGTCCATTGCGGCGGCTCCATTGCGGAGGGCGCCACTCCGGGCAAGTCGTGATGAGGCTTCACGGAATGCTTCCGAATTGTCGCCAGCGAAGCTTGTCCGTCATCGGTTGGGGCATACTCTCCCTCGGTGTCGAGCGACGTGAAGCAACCGAGACTCTCGGTCGAATCCATCTCCAAGGTGTATCCCGGGGTGAATGCCTTGCAGGGGGTGAGCCTCGATTTCGCTGTCGGGGAGGTTCACGGCGTTATCGGCGAGAATGGGGCGGGGAAGAGCACGCTCATGAAGATTCTCGCCGGGGTAGAGGCTCCCTCTGCGGGAGTTGTGAGAGTACATGGCGAGCCGAAAACCTTCCACGGTGTGCCCGACGCTCTGAAAGCCGGGATCGCGATGATCCACCAAGAGCTGAATTTGATCGATGATCTCACCGTCGCAGAGAACATCTTTCTGGGCCGTGAGCTCACGCAGGCGGGCAAGCTCAACCGCGCCGCGATGAACCAAGCCGCACAAGAACTTCTGACCCGGGTGGCGAGCGATCTGAAGCCCACCGACACCCTCCGTGGTCTCACGGTGGCGCAAAAGCAGATGGTCGAAATCGCCAAGGCACTCGGCACTCACGCCGAGGTCATCATCATGGACGAGCCGACGGCGGTTCTCAGCGAGCGGGAGACCAGTGCCCTTTTCCGCGTGGTTCATGATCTCAAAGCCGAGGGCACCACGGTCATCTTGATCAGCCATATCTTGAGCGAGCTTTTGGCGCATTGCGACCGCATTTCGGTATTGCGAGATGGCGAATTTGTCGGCACCTACCAGGCGTCGGAGATGTCGGCGAAGAGTCTGGCCCACCTGATGGTCGGCCGGGAGCTGGGCGAGATGTATCCCGAGCCGAGCCCTCCCCAGACCAAGGATTTGCTGATCGTCGATGGCTTAGTTCCCAGCCTCGCCCTGTTCAAGGGCCGGCCGGCCAGTCTTTCGGTGAAATCAGGGGAGATCGTCGGCGTCGCTGGGCTTGTGGGCTCGGGCCGAACGGAGCTCGCGGAGACCATCATGGGATTTCGATCTCATCTCTCGGGGACGATCTCGATGGAGGGCGCGCCGATTCGCACCCCGAGTCAGGCGATTCGAGCCGGGTTGGTTTACGTCAGCGAGGATCGAAAGACGACCGGGCTCCACGTCGATCTCTCGGTGGAGGAAAACGCGACTCTCAGCACCTGGCGCAAATACGGCAGCCTTCTCCGGAGAAAGAGGGAGCAAACCGCGTCGGCCGAGAACTGGCGATCCAAGCTATCCATCAAGGTGCCGAGCGTCAAGGACAAAACCGTGAGCCTGAGCGGCGGCAACCAGCAGAAGGTGAGCCTGGCGAAGTGGTTGGATTGCGAGCCCAAGGTGATGATCCTGGACGAACCCACGCGGGGAGTTGACGTGGGGAGCAAGTCGGAGATCTATCAGATCATCCACGAACAAGCGGCCGCTGGTTGCGGCATTTTGATGATAAGCAGTGAGCTTCAAGAACTGATCGGTATGTGCCATCGAATTGTGGTGATGCGGGCCGGGCAGATTGTCGGTGAAGTTTCGGGAGAGCAAAAAAGAGAACGGGACATTATGGAGATGGCGGCGGGAGTTCAGGAGGTGACGGCGTGAGAACGGCAGAAGCAGGTGAAAAGAAGTTCAAGTTCAATGCCGGATGGTTGCAGGAGTGGGGGATCTATGTAGCTTTTTCCCTCTTTGTGCTCTATTGTCTGTTCTTCGGGGGCGCGCTCTTCCACGATCCAACGACCTGGCGCAACTTGTTCACCCAGAATGCTGACAAGGGCTTGATCGCCCTCGGGATGACCCTGATCATCATCGCCGGTGGGATCGACTTGAGTTTGGGGAGTCTGCTCGCGTTTGTCGGAGCCCTGGGGATGCTGGCGATGAACCGACTCGTCGAGACGGGAATGCCGCCCGACCAGGCCGCCCTGATTGGGATCGGCGGCATGGTGACCCTGGGCGGGGTGTTCGGCGCGGTCAATGGCTTGATCGTGACCTGGGGCAGAGTGACCCCGTTCATCGCGACCCTGGTCGGCTTGTTGGTGTACCGATCCCTAACGCTTTCCGCCGCAAAGGGCGGAACCGTGACGACAACCCCCGAAGCCGGTGACTTTCTGGCGAAGCTCGCAACTTCTGGGCCGGAACTTCCATTTTTCCAAGGCCGGAATGGTCAGCCGATTGAGTTTAGCTATTCCGCGATTCTGTTCATTGTCGTAGCCTTGATCCTTGGATATATCCTAAACTACACCGCGTTCGGTCGCCACATGATCGCGGCAGGATCCAACGAGCGGGCCGCGACCTATTCCGCCCTTCCCGTCGGACGAATTCGGTTCTGGACCTACGTGATCGGCGGCGCCTGCGCGGGCCTCGGAGCTTGGGTAGCGACGTCACGACTGACCAGCGTCGGAGCCAACACGACGGGGCAGAACTACGAGCTTGAGGCGATTGCGGCCGTCGTCATCGGCGGAACCCTTCTCAGCGGCGGCAAGGGGCGAATCCTCGGCACGGTCATTGGCGTGCTCTTCCTGGGGCTGATTACCAACGTCATGCTCGCGGCGGAAATCGATAACTTCCTTCAGGGTGCGCTCAAGGGATTGATCATTCTGATCGCCGTTCTGATCCAGCGTTCGAGTAATCGTCGATAAATCATGGCGGAGTTGAGGCTCCGATTCGGCACAATAGAGACGCTATGGTGATTCACAGCAAATGGATGCAGGC
This sequence comes from Methyloversatilis discipulorum, assembly GCA_943371575.1. Classification (GTDB taxonomy): domain Bacteria; phylum Armatimonadota; class Fimbriimonadia; order Fimbriimonadales; family Fimbriimonadaceae; genus UphvI-Ar2. The sequence goes on from CALRVI020000001.1 coordinate 1,387,331, forward strand.
GGCGGGGGCTGCGTTCGCATGCCTTTCGATGTTCGCCCTCACAGGTTGTTCGGCTCCGGAGAAACCAGCGGAGTCGGGCGAGACCAAGCCAGATGCCACGGCGAGCGCAGGTCCGAAGCCCAAGATCGCGGTGAGCATTCCCACCGCCACTCACGGTTGGACGGCAGGAATTGTCTACTGGGCCGAGAAAACCGCGAAAGATCTCGCGGGTGACGCCGATATCACGGTCGTGGCGGCGGAGAGTCCTCAAGATCAGGCCACGAAGCTCGAAACAATGGCAACTCAGGGCTACGATGCGTTGGTTGTCCTCAGCTTCGAGCCCGCTCAGGTGACCCCGGTCATCAAGGCGAATCGCGACAGCTTCGGCTACATCGTGAGTGTGGATCGTGGCCTCACCGAACCGATTGCTGACGTCTGGTTGCGCGGTGACAACAAGGAGTTCGGCAAGCTTGCGGGCGAATTCATGGCAGAGAAGCTGGGCGGCAAGGGCAACATCCTGGTCTTCCGAGGCATCCCAAGCCCCATCGACAACGATCGAGTCGAGGGCTTCCAGGGTGTGATGAAGAACTACCCGGACATCAAGATTCTGGATATGCAGCACGGCGACTGGAATCGCGACAAGGCCTTTACGGTGGCGCAAAATCTGCTCGTGAAGCACCCGAAGGTCGATGCCATCTGGGCCAGCGACGACGACATGGCTCTCGGCATTGAAAAGGCCCTGCAAGGCGCCGGTCGAGACAAGGATATCTGGATGGTCGGCGGCGCTGGCATGAAGGATGTGGTCAAGCGGATCATGGATAACGATCCTCTGTATCCTGCCACCGTCACTTATTCGCCGAAGATGATCGCTGATGCGATTCAGCGATGCGTGGATGATCTGAAGGCGGGCAAGAAGTCAACGGGAACGCAAGAAGATGTGGTTCTGCCCATCGAAATCGTGCTGCCGGCTAACGCCGAGAAGCACTACTTCCCCGACGCAGCTTACTAAGGTTCGCCAAGACAAGGGAATCGGGGCACCAACTGGTGCCCCGATTTTTTTATGAGGTATGTCCCTTGGGGCACGGGTAACGTGGTGAGCATGTCGGAGATCAGTCGGAAGCAGTTTCTCGCCGCCCTCGGAGTCGTGGCGTTGGGATCGGCGGTGCCCGTGGCGGGTTTGGCCGGAGCCGTGAGACCGGAGCTGTTCGCTGCCTCGCCAAGCGACCTCGAGGCCCAAGCAGGCGAGGCGGAGAAGCTGACCCTCGCAGAGGCTCTCGCGGCGATGAAGGTCGCCGGGTACGAAATCTCGGAAGAAGATCTCACGAAGATTCTTGGCGATCTGAACGACCAGCGATCCTGGTATGCCGAGGTTCGGGCGGAGGCGAACGACGACCGGCTCGCTCCGGGGAGTGTCTGGAGAATGGTTGAGGCAGACCAGCCCGATGCCACAAAGGGCCGAGTCAGCGTGAAGACAAGGCGAATCGACGCAAAGCGTCCTGCGCGAGATGAAGACCTTGCATTCATGAGCGTAGTCGAGCTGAGCCACCTGCTTAAGACCAAGCAGATTACATCGGTTCAGCTCACCGAAATATTTCTCGATCGCTTGAAAACGTACGGCCCCAAGCTCCGGTGTGTCGTGAATCTCACCCAAGACCGAGCGCGTGCCGAGGCGAGGCGAGCGGATGAACGGCTTCGCTCTCGCGAGAAAACGCCTCTTTTGTGCGGGATTCCGTATGGGGTCAAGGATCTTTTCGATGCGGTTGGGGCCCCGACCACTTGGGGGTGTCGAACATTTAAGGATCGCACGACCGAGGATGATTCCGATGTCGTGCGCCTCTTGAGCGAGCAAGGTGCGGTGCTCGTCGCAAAGCTCAGTCTCGGGGCTCTGGCGATGGGCGATGTGTGGTACGAGGGGCGAACCGAATCACCGTGGGATCCCAAAGTGGGCTCGTCTGGCTCCAGTGCGGGATCGGCGAGCGCGGTCGCGGCGGGCCTGGTGCCGTTCGCGATCGGAACCGAGACGAGCGGGAGCATTGTGAGCCCCGCGCACAATTGCCGGGTCACCGGATTGCGCCCCACCTTCGGGCGGATCAGTCGATTCGGCGCGATGGCTCTGTGCTGGAGCCTCGACAAAGTTGGCCCGATCTGCCGGGACGCCGAGGATTGCGCGGGCGTTTTCGGATCGCTGCTCGAATCGACCGGTCGCGACCGATCCCAGGTCTCGAAAGGATTTGTATATGATTCCGCCACTGACCTCAGCAAAATGAGACTCGGCTTTTTGGTGAATCGCGAGCAGGATTTGGATAAGCCTTTGCCAGACTTGCCCTACTTGGCGACGCTCAAAAAGATAGGAATCAACCCGAAACCTGTCTATTTACCCCCTGCGCCCAACGGGCTCTATGCGATACTCTTCGCAGAATGCGGCGCGGCTTTCGACCACTTTACGCGCTCCGGAGCGGCCGAGGATCTGGAGAGCTATTCCACCTGGCCGGACACCTTCCGGCAGGCTCGTCTCATCCCGGCGATGGACTTGATCCAGGCGGACCGTGTGCGGGTGAAGCTTGCCGAGGAGTACAGCAAACGACTTGCCGGATTCGATGCGATTATCGCCGCTGATCGGCTCTATCCCCGGGTGTACGCGCTCAATGTGACGGGCCACCCGCAGATGTCGATCCCGTGGGGTGTGGATGATCGGGGGCAGGCACGGTCGTTCTCCCTGATTGGCCCGGCGTATTCAGAAGCCTCTCTGCTCCGGGTGGCCTACGAAATGCAACTCCGGGGCGGCTATCTCCAACTCCGCCCCGACATGAAGCAGTGGACTTAGGATTTGTATCCGTTTGGATGAGCGAGCATCCAATCCCAGGCATGCTGGACGCAGGTTCGGACATCGGTGTAGACCGGGTTCCAGCCGAGTTCGGTGCGGGCTTTCGTGGAGTCGGCGATCAGGCGGGCCGGGTCTCCGGTGCGCCGGGGGGCCGTGCCGACAGGGAAGTCGATGCCCGTGACTTCCTTGGCGGCATCAATCACTTGCTTCACGCTGAAACCGGTTCCGCTTCCTAAGTTGTACTGATTCGTCGCTCCGCCGGTCGCCAGATGGTTCAGAGCGAGCAAATGGGCATCGGCGAGGTCACAAACATGCACATAGTCGCGGATGCAGGTGCCATCGGGTGTGTCGTAGTCTTCACCAAAAACCTTCACTTCTCCGCGTCCTGCTGCGGCGAGGAGTACGCGTGGGATGAGGTGAGTTTCTGGATCATGAGCTTCCCCGAGGATTCCATCTGGATCGCTTCCGCAGGCATTGAAGTACCGTAGACAGACGCTGCGCAAGCCGTAGGTGTCGGAGTAATCCCCGAGCATTCTCTCGACCGTGAGCTTGGTGTTACCGTACGGATTCGTGGGGTTCTTGGGGTGATCCTCGGGGATTGGAACCCGCTCCGGCTCGCCATAAACCGCTGCAGTTGAACTGAATACGAACTGATTCACGCCGTGGCGACGCATAGTTTCCAGCAGATTCCAGACCGCGTGGACGTTGTTTTCCCAAAACGTCGCGGGATTCTTTGTGCTCTCTCCGACCTCGATGTAGGCCGCGAAGTGCATCACTGCGGTGAAGGTGTGGGAAGCAAAAACCTCTTCGAGCGCGGCAGGATTCCGGAGATCGGCGTGGATGAGGGGGGTGCCTTGCAGCGCCTCGGCGTGCCCGCGTTCCAGGTTGTCGAGCGCGATGTGGGGGATGTCGTGTTGGCGCAGAAGTCGGCACATGTGCGAGCCGATGTATCCGGCTCCGCCGCAGACGAGAATCATGACGAGAGGCTACCGCAAGAACCGGGCCGTTTCGAAAAAACCTGGGCGGGGTTGACAGATCGAAAAAAGGCAACTAAAATATTGCATATGCTTAACGAAATCAAACGTTCTCATGTCCTTCCTGCTCCACCTGAAGAAGTTTGGCGGAGGTCGTTCGGGACACCGGAAGCTCTCGCTTCGTGGTTCTCGGATGTTGTGGAAGGTGACTTCGTCATTGGTGCCCCATTCTTCTTGACATGGGGCGATCACCGCTGCGAGTGTCTTCTGGTTGCCTGTGAGGCCCCTGCTGTTCTTGAGTACAAGTGGCATCCCGGCGACGCATGCCTGTTGAGCGATCATCCAGAGACTGAACTGACGACGGTTCGCTTTTCGCTCGAAGCCTGCAAAGAAGGAACTCGCGTGGTCATCACGGAAACAGGCTTCGAGAATATCCCGGAACCCCGGCGTTCAAGGGTTTTCGGGCTCAACGTAACGGGATGGGGCAATGAGCCTGTAAAGCTGGTGGGATGTTACAACTCGAATTAGTTTTCGACGCCCTCGCGGATCGGCATCGCCGCGAAATGGTTCATCGTCTCGCGCGGCATGGGCATCTCACGACAAACGAGGTCACTGAAAACTTGGGAATGAGCCGACAGGGCGCCCGTCGCCACCTTGAGGTCTTGGAGTCCGCAGGCGTGGTCGGGAGTGAGCGGAAGGGGCGAGAGATTGTTCGGTATCTGAACCCCGAGCCCCTAAATGAGCTGAGGAACTGGGTCACTCAAGTAGAAAAACAGTGGGAATCGGCTTTGGCGAGGCTTGAAGCATCCTATCATGGGCAGCCAGACGAACCTGGTTCTACCGTGCGGTAGACTCAAAACGTCTCTCGTGGGCGAGTGGCGGAATTGGTAGACGCACTGGATTTAGGTTCCAGCGTAGCGATACGTGAGGGTTCGAGTCCCTCCTTGCCCACCAGGTGAATCATGGAGCTTCTGTATAAGTTTGCGCCACCGGCGGGTATCGAGTATCTCTTGCGCCGTGCAACCGTCCGTTTCGCGAGTGCGAACCGTCAAAATGATATTAATGAATCCTCTGTCATGTTCGGTGCAGTGGTGCGAGGGATCAAAGAGGAACTTTACAGAGAATACTCTACAAGCAAACGTGGCAGCTTGCCGCAAGGAGTAAGTCTCGATGAAGCCATGTCGTCTAACTGGTTTAACTATATTTCTGCGCGAAATGCATGGATAATCATGAACCAGTACTTTGGATCTCTTCAGTTTGCGAGTTTTTCGAGAGGTGTAAGCAATCTCCTCCTCTGGTCTCACTACGCAGCAGGTGCTTCGGGTATCTGTGTTGCATTCGAAAGCTGCAGTACTTTCCTATCAGATCCGTCAACAACGAAGCTCGGAGTGAAGTCAGTTGCACCTGTTACATATTCTCAGGACAAGACAGAAATGCCGTTTGATAATGTATTAGACAATATGCAGCATGTACTGACTCGTAAGAGTCTGGAGTGGGCGTACGAGGAGGAAGTGCGCGCTTTTCGTTACTCTGAATCAGGTACTGGATTTAGTGATGTATTTTTTGACCGCGATTCTGTGAGGCATATTTTTCTCGGGCCTCGGATGACTGAGGAGAATGCTGTAATTGCACAGGAGTACGCGCGTGGCTATTTCAGGAATGCTCAACTCTGGCTTGCGCTTCCTGATCCCGATCGGTACATGATGGCCATCATCCCCGCACCTGAAAGCGAAACCGAACTTCGATTGTGGCTATCAGAGCCAGAAGCCGAGACGCTTACGCGATTTTCGATGGATCGGATCAGAGCGCTGAGAGACGCTGGCCGACTGAGTGAATCGAATATTCAGAAGATACCCTGGTTATAAGCTGACGATTTGACTTTTTGGGGGGCGCGGGTTACCTAAGACTCTTATCCTACGCCCTCCCCCAAATCTTCCTGATTTGAGGGAGGGGCTCCAGCGCGATCAATCTCAACCAGCGAAAGTCGCGCCGCTTGCTTTCACTCCGCTACCGAAAACCCGCTGACGCCGCACTGACCCCGGCCGAAACTTCCCAGGGCAGCACGACGACGGGGAGGCCGAGGGAGAGAACTTCTTGCACTGGGCCGGACTCGGCGGCGGCTTTCGCCTGCAAGACCGGCTCGACCGTCCCGGTCAGGCTCAGGGAGCGATTGACGACCCAGCCAGCCGGGTGGATCCCCGCGCGTTCCAGGTCGCGCTGAAGACGCATGGCTTCGTGAACCGGAGTCGGTTCGGGCAGGGCGACGAGCACCATTTTGGTAAACGCTCCATCGCGCAGGCGGGGGAGCAGTTGGCGCACCGAATCCGGGGCATCGCTTTGGGTGCGCGCGATCTCGCGGTGGTACGCCTCGGTGGCATCCATCAAGAGGATCGTGTGACCCGTAGGCGCGGTGTCGATGACGACAAAGTGGTCGTCTCCTCCCGCTACGGCTTCGGCAAAGGCGCGAAAGACCGCGATCTCTTCGGTGCACGGAGAGCGCATGTCTTCTTCGAGCAGAGCGACAGCGTCGGGCTCCATGGTGAGACGGGCCCGGTCCAAGGCCGCCTTCGAATAAGCGGCGACCTCCGCAGCCGGGTCGATTCGATGGACGCCGAGGTTCGCCCGTGACTCCACCAGCGACTGGATATCCCCGGCGGGATCAGTGGTGGTGAGCTGAACCGTGTGCCCGCGATCCGCTAGGTCCTGGGCGATCTTTGCCGCGACGGTCGTCTTTCCGACACCCCCTTTGCCCATCGTCATGATCACACCGCGGCCTCCCTCGGCAAGATGGTCAACAAACTGGGAGAAGCTCTGGCCTTCTGGGATCCCCCCGAGAGCGGTCGGCGCGACAAGGTCGGCGCGCCCGAGCGCACGCAGGGCCGGAAGTCCGACCAGGTTTCCTCCGAGCAGAGGCACGGCGCGGCGGGGAACAGTCTGAAGATTCTCGGGAATTCGAGCGAGGGCAGCCTCCTGCTCACGCTTCATGGCAAGAGCCGTCGGGTCCTCAGTGGAGAGATCGCCCAGCAAGGCGTTCACGATGAGTTCGACATTGCGGATCCCGAGATCGCCGAGTTCGTGCGCGGTTCGTGAGGCCTCGCGAAGACTCGAGTCGTCGGGCCGAGCGACGAGAACGAGCGTGGTCCGGCCGGTATCGCTGAGAGCAGCGAGGGCGGCGGCATAGAGTCCTTGCTTTTCCTTGAGTCCCGCAAGCGGGCCAAGGCAGCTGCTTTCGCTCGTGGTGGTGTCGAGATAATCCGCCCATGCGCCAGGAAGGCTGAGGAGTCGCAAAGTGTGGCCGGTAGGAGCCGTATCGAAGACCACGTGGTCGAACTCTGCTGTGTTGCGTGGGTCGGCCATCAGAGCAACGAACTCATCAAAGGCGGCGATTTCGGTCGTGCAGGCTCCTGAGAACTGCTCCTCCATGGCTTGGATCACAAGTTCCGGGAGTTTGCCGCGATAGGGGGCCACCATGCGCTCTCGATACGCAGCGGCAGCGGCTTCGGGGTCGAGGTTCGCGCCGGAAAGGTGGGGAACACCGGGGATCGCCGTGGGATGGCTCCCCAGCATGACGCCGAAGACCTCATCGAGATTGCTCGCCGGATCGGTGCTGATGATGAGCGTCTTCCTTCCCGACTCCGCGAGTTCCAGAGCCTTGGCCGCGGCAAGGGAAGTTTTGCCGACTCCTCCCTTGCCGGTGAAGAAGAGGTATCGGGTCGGATTCATGAGATCAGCAGCATCCTTCGTCGTTGCCGCCGCAGCAACCGCCCGCCATGGGGAGGCTCACTCGGGGTTTGACGGCCGAGGCACTGGCTTCGAGACCAAACCAGGATGCGAGTTCGGCGCGATCGGGATATCGACCAGAGGCTTTGACTTCGCCCTCCACCAGAAAGATCGGGAGGTTTTGCGCGGCCGGCCCCATGGTTTCGATGACCAGGGGTTCTTTCAGAAAGGCGTCGGTCTGCTGACCCAAGTTGAACCGCTCGACGTCGATGCCTTGACTCTTGAGAAAGGCCACATCGGCGGCGAGTCGCACGAGTTTGGTGTCGACATCGGGGCCGCAGACTCCGGTGGCGCAGCACATTGCGGGATCATAGATTTTCAGGGATTTCATCACTTTTTGGTTCCGATTTGGATCAGGTTTTGGCCCACGGGCGAGCAGTCGTTTTGGCAGCAGGCGAGCATGGCCTGCCAGTTTTGAATTTGATGAGCGAGGAGGGCGACGGCGTCTGGACTGGCACGGCAGATCAGATATTTGCCTTGTTTCACGGAGGTCACCAGCCCGGCGTTCTTGAGCTCTTTGAGGTGAAACGAGATGGTGGAGCTGGTTCCCTCGACGCCGGTGACGTAGCAACAGACTTCTCCCACGGTGGCTCCCACGACCGGGTGGACGTCTCCGTCCTCACCCAGGGCTACGTCGCCGGATCGTGAGCAGAGAAAGCTCATGATGCTCAGTCGGGTGGGATCACCGAGAGCGCGGAACATCGCCACCAGCTTTGTTTCGTCCATGAGGTGACTATACCACAATAATTCGAGAAATATAGAAGTGTCGATATTGGGGATTCGTCGGAAAAGGAATTCCCTGTGTGTTTTGGGGACGGAGCTGAGCGATTTTGGGCTACGCCTTACTGAAAGTGATCTGCCGACCGGCCTGATTGATCTCGCTCACCTTCCAGCGGACATCCATCCAGCGAGCCTGCGGATTCTTTGCGTGATTGCCCCACCATGCGCTGTGGATCGCCGCGGATTTCGGAAGTTCACCCACCAGTGCCTCGATTTCGGAAAAGCTCAATCGAACCTGAGGACCGCTTTGGGTCGCGAGAAATTGGGCGAGTCGGGTGTAGTCGCGCCTACCCCTGCTGTGTTGCTGAGAGGGGGGCAGAAGTGTCGGTTTCGGTTGCTTGGGAGCTGCTTTCGAGTCAGAAAGGGCCGGGGCTTGGCCAGGTTGCGCGTCGACGACAAGGACACGGAACGAGCCGTTTTCCTGGTCAGGAATTGTGCTGAAATCGCGCCAGTGCAAGGTGTAGCTTCCCTGGAGTTCGAGAGGCCGCTCGCGTTTCGAGGCGGTTCCGCCTACTCCCTCACCCCAGGCGAGAATTCCGGTCAGCGACCGGCCTTCCTCGATCCGGAAAGCGGCGTCGAATCCAGAGTTTGCCCGGCCAGGATTCCAGTAGCCGGACTGATTCGTGAGCACGATGGCGTAGGCTTCATCCACATAGTCGAGTGCCAGCAGGTGCTCCAGGCGCATGATGTCTTTCACGACGTCATAGCGGTTTGTGAGCAGTGGCGTTCCGTTCTGGAAGCGGTAATGCTCTCCCTCGACTGTTCCAATCAGGGGTGCTTTGAAGTACTTGAGCTCAACGGCCACGCGCTTGCCATCAACGCGGAAGAGGAGGTCAATTTCGTAGGCTCGACTTCCGACTTGGAGAGGGATTTCGAGTCGGATATCGGCGTCGGGCCTGAGTTGCTTGATCTCCCAGGCGAGGGCGAACTGGAAGTCGGCCTCGGAGTGATACACCCCGCGGCCCTCCCCCAACCCCTGAAGCGCTTGCTGAAGCACTCTGTTCATCGACCCCATCAGACCCCAGACTGCTCGTGAAAAGCAAATCTGGGGCCGCGTAAGCACTCCCTTGCGCCTGGAGATATTTGTCGAGCGTGCACTAATCGCAGATCGATCCAAGGTGTTTCTACGGCGGCCAGGATTCTCGGGTCGTGAGAAGTTCTTCTGCGGCCTTGAGAACAGCGGATGCGGCATCGTTGCGCGTTACCCGGATTGTCTTCGGGGGACTCGCACGTCGCCGACCCTGCGGGGTTTCCTGCACCAAGCGGAGCGTGACGCTGAACTGAGTACCTTCTGCCTTCACGATCCCGACAATCTCAAAGACCTCGGTGCCCCGTGGAGAATCGGATCGAGCGAACGCGGCCCCGCGAGGATTCGTTTCAAGCGAGTTGAGGATGGCTTCGTTCAGCCAGGCAACGTCGGCGGACGTTTCATCGATCAACGCAGATCGGTAGATTCCGGGTCGCATCTTCGCGACGGGAATGGCTATGCGCTGAGCGTCGGTGAGCGATCCGAGAGCGAAATCACTTCCGAGCATGGGGCGGGGAACTTGCGCTTTGCTCCGGCGTTCTGCCACCTCGCGGCAGAGCTTGCTGGCCTCCGAGAGCCACTTTGCGCTCATGATCACCCTGGATTCCGCACCCGCTCCGATATCCAAGCCTTGCTGAAGCACGCTGAGGAGGGAATAGGTGAGGAGCCCGTGGCCGAGTTCTGGAGACTCGAAAGCCGCGGCATCGGCGGCACTGCCAAGAAGAATGTGAACGCCGCGGTTGCCGTAGGACAGTTTCGCGACCGTGGCTTCGATCGAGGCTTTCTCTTGGCGCATGGCGTCGGCAAGCGTTTCGCTTGCCGAACCGGCGGCGCAGGTATCCAGGATGATGATTTGGTTACTTGCCCCGGCGCGAGACATCAGTCGTTGAAGCTCGTCAGCGGTAATGGCTCGGTCGAAGAAGAGCGACTCCGAGCCAGGCGCGGGCGCACTGGTGGTTGACTCGACGGTCATGTAGGCGTACTGATTGTTCACGCTGACGCCGTGTCCGCTCAGGACGAGAACGAACCAGTCGTTGGGCGTGAAATCTGATTGCTTGTACTGATCCACCACTTGGCTCCAGCTCTTTTTAGTGGTGTTGGAGACGTGGGTGATGCCTTTGAGTCCGGACAGGCGCTGAGATGCCTTGGGTTCGTCGGTGATCACGGTGATTTCCGGTTGAGCTCCCGCGCTGAGGGCCATCGCATGGAGCACCACGCCAAGCTCGACTACATCGTTTCCAGAGAAGTCCAGGCGATCAAAACTTCCGCTCCCGCTGTATCCTTCGGAACCAATGAGAACGGCGATGAAGCGCTTAGGGGTGGTGTCAGTTTGGGATGGATTGCGCTGGGGCCGGACGCTGGAGGAACGAGTACTGAGGCCGTTTGCGGCGTTCCAGGCCACGATGGTGACCTCTTGCCCGGGGATGTAGCCGAGAGGTAGAAGGTTAAGAGTTGTTGGTTGGCCCGACTTGATTTTCCCTGCCTGGTAGCTGAATCTTTTGGTGCCGTTGATGGAGATGTCGACATCGCCAATCCCTCCTCCCTGATCGGTGACCGTGAACTTCAAATCGGAGTCGGTGAGATCTTGAGTGACGGAAGGATAGGCCTTCTCGCTGACAATGCTGCGCTCGCCGGGCTTGTACGTGCCTTCGGTGATCGCTTTGGCGAGGTCTTTGTAGTAGAACTCGGTGGGATTGAACTGATCAAATCCAATCGCTTCAGGTCCGGTGGGGAGGTCGATGACGAAGTGTCCGTACTTCGGGTTCGGTCCCTCGCTGGAGTCATAGCGTCCGTCTGGGGCAAGGATGATCCAGGAGCCGTCGGTGAAGGAGTAGCGAGTGTATAGTAAACCTCCGTCGTCAACGTTCCAAAACCTCACAGTACCATCTTGAGAGCTTGTGTACAAACGGGAATTATTCTCTGAGAGTACGCCACCTGTTACTGGAGCATTGTGTCCTACGAAGGATCGTAGCATCTGGCCAGTATTTGCATTCCAAGCAATAGCCGTCCGATCCCAAGAGTACGTAAAGACGGTATCACCATCCTTTGAAAAGGTGGCAGAAGTCACCCAGCCAGTATGGCTTTGTAGGGTGAATAATTCTTTACCACTCGATGCATCCCATATCTTCGCCGTGTTGTCAAAGGATGTCGTCAACACTCTCCTCCCATCCGGAGAAAAGGCTGCGAAAGAAATCATTGCATCATGGCCAGTTATCTGGGTCTGCATTTGGCCAGTGTTCGCATCCCAGATAATCGCCTGACCGTCGTATCCCGATGTTACGAGACGTTTCGAATCTTCCGAAAAATGCCCGGAAGAGACAAGCCCTTTGTGTCCCGTGAGAGTAAAGAGTAAGGTTCCAGAAGCCTGATCCCAAACCTTCGCGGTTCCATCCGACGATGTTGTTACAACCTTTTTGTGGTCGGGGGAGAATGTTCCCGATACAACAGTCCCGACGTGTCCACTGAGACTTCTAAGTTGTTTCCAAGAACTTGCATCCCAAATAGTCGCGAGTTTATCGGCCGATGCACTGAGCAGTAATTTTCCATCTTCGGAAAAGACCAAATTGAGAGCATCACCTGACTGAAAAGGGAGAGTATGAGTTGTAGCACCTGTTTGAGTATCGAAGGCAGTGGCTGATGATCCCGAAGCAATAGCTATCTGCGTTAAGAAAAGGGAGTGCGCGATACTTGCGATAGAAGATGCAGGGCCTGAGATGACTCTGAGGAGGCGCCCATCGTGAGCGTCCCATACTCTCGAAGTCCGGTCTAGCGATGAAGTGACGACAGCTTTCCCGTCGGGAGAAAATGCAACGCTCCTGACTTGATCGGTGTGACCCCGGAGAGTCAACAAAAGTTTGCCAGTGTTAGTCTCCCAGATGCGGGCTGTTCCGTCCCATGAAGACGAGGCGATTCTTGCTCCGTCCGGAGAAAAGTCTGCACCAGAGATGTTACCAGAGTGCCCCCTAAGCGTGACGATTTCTGAAGAACTAGTGCCCCAGACCTTGATAGAACCGTCTTCGGATCCAGTAATAATGTGTCTACTGCTCGGTGAAAGAACGGCGAAGTTTACTTTCGAGGTTCCGACGGGAATTGCGCCAAGGAACTCTCCGGTATCAGGATTCCATAGCCTTGCCGTCCCATCGGAGGAGGCAGTAAGAGCGGCGCTCCCGTCACTCGCGAAGACACCGGAATTTACCTCACCTGTATGCCCGCGAAGGGTGAAGAGTTCGAGACCAGTCCTTGCGTTCCAGATTCTTGCTGTCTTGTCTCCCGAAGCGGTAATAATCAGCTCACCATTAGGCGAGAATGCGGCGTCCTTCACCCAATCGGTGTGGCCTCTGAGCGTTTGAATACAGTCTCCGTTTCGCGTGTTCCAAACCTTTGCCGTTTTATCATTCGAGGCTGTAACTACCAACTGATTGTCGGATGAAAAGCGAGCGGAAAATAGGTAACTTGCATGGCCGGTCAGAGCAAGCAATTCCCTCCCTGAAGCTGCGTCCCAAAGTCTCGCAGTATTGTCTCCGGACGCAGATACCAATGTCTTACCGTCACTAGAAAATCTTGTCGATACGACGAATCCGGTATGTCCGGTTTGTGGAACTAACCGGATTTTGTTTGTTGCTTCCGCGCATCCTATGGTCAGAATGAACCCGACGAGCAGAGTGAAGAGTCGTCGGAGTGCGAGAATTGGTGTAGCTAGACTTTCCATCTGTTCCCTTAGTCCCTGACTTTCTGTACTTTACGCACAAGCAAGAGTCAAGATGCAAGGGGGACGTCTCGGCAGGCGTCGGGTTTCGGCTTGGAGGGCTTTCGAGGTACTCGGGCCACGATTTTCCCCAGCGGATATAGGTGTCCGCCCCGCCATTCATGATCGCACCCTCGGGAACCTGCGTGAGCAAAGATACATCCCATACGCAGTGAGTTGCGTGCTTGCCGCAACGTCCCCAAGGGCGTAGCAAGCGTGCGTTCCGCCCCCTACCTCAGCGCCGACTCGATCGTGGCGACGAGTTTTTTGTCGTCGGGTTGGGTTTGGGGTTTGAAGCGGGCGAGGACTTGGCCGTCTTTGCCCACGACGAACTTGGCGAAGTTCCACTCGATGTCCTGCTTCTGGTCGGTGGCGTTGACGAGGAATCGGTAGAGGGGAGCCGCGTTCTCGCCCTTCACGTCGATCTTGCTGAACATCGGGAAGCTCACTCCATAGTTGAGCTTACAGAACTCGGCGATTTCTTCATTGCTCCCCGGCTCTTGGTTCATGAACTGGTTGGCGGGGAATCCGAGCACCACCAGACCGTCCTCCTTGTGGGCTTTGTAGAGCTTCTCAAGGCCATCGTACTGACCGGTGAGGCCGCACTTGCTCGCGGTGTTCACGATCAAAAGCACCTTGCCTTTGAACTCAGAGAGCTTCCTTTCCTTGCCGTCAATGGTCGTCACGGTGAAGTCGTGAACCGACTTGGCTTCGACGGTGGGCGTGGTCTGCTTGGGGAGCAGAGCAAAGGCCAAGGCACCGACCGCCGCAGCGCCGAGAACAGCAAGAAGAGCAAGTTTCATATCTCAATCATACGAAATGCAACTCCTGCCTGCGGCGTTCCTGCCGTAGAATAGGGATAGTTTTATGCCAAAGCGCGGTGAGGGTGTGAGTCGGCGAGGAATCTCTTTCGGGCGATGGCTCGGCGTGGTCGGCGCGCTTGGGTTTTTAGGGGTGAGTGCGGTGGTTCGACCGTCGCCCGTGGTGGCCAGTCCAGCCCCGGCTCCCCAAGCTCAAAAGCTGGACGAAGAGTTCAACAAGAAGATCTTCCCGATGCTGGACGAGTTCTGCCTGCCGTGCCACAGCGGCGAGGAGCCGAGCGCGGACCTTAGCCTGGAGAAGTTCAAATCGTCCAAGGATGTCGCGGCGGATCAAAAGCTCTGGGATAAGGTGGTGATGAACATCCGGAGTCAGGTGATGCCGCCTCCGGGGATGCCCGCGCCGAGCATGGCCCAGAGAGGCGAAATCGTCGGATGGATTCAACGCACACTCTCGGTGAACTGCTCGCTTGATGGGCCGGGCAAGGTGACGATCCGGCGTCTGAACCGGGGCGAATACGACAACACGATCCGCGATTTGCTCTACGTGTCCCTTCCCCTGAGTGCGGATTTTCCTTCAGATGACGTGGGATATGGGTTCGACAACATCGGCGACGTGCTCACCCTGACACCGCTGCATTTAGAAAAGTATCTCGCCGCGGCGAAACGGGCCACGGATGCAGCGATCCGAAATCCGAAACCCAAAAGCCTGGTGATGCCGATGGAAAAGGTCGGCGAGGGCGAGGGGCGGAGGGTTGGAAATGATGGCGAGAGCGTGATGTTCACGAACAGCCAGATCGTCTGGGAGGTCTCGGTCACCGAGTCGGGCGATTACACCCTCACTGTGGAGGCAGCCGCCAGCAAAGCCGGCCCCGATGAGGCGAAAATGCTGATCTCGGTTGGCAATATCGGGTTGCAGACCGTCGAGGTCAAGGCGCGTCCGGGGAGCCCGACCGCCTACAAGTTCCCGATCACCCTGCAGAAGGGCACCCATCGCATCGGGATTGCGTTTATCAACGACTTCTATAACCCCAACCACCCGGTCGCGGCGGAGAGAGATCGGAACATGGCGATCTACAGTGCGGAGCTCGCCGGGCCAGCGGGGGGATCGACGGTGACCGAGGCACAGCGCAAGCTTCTCTTTGCGATGCCGTCTCAGACGAAAACCCATCAGGCGGCCGCCCGTGAAGTGCTCACCCGCTTCATGACCCGAGCCTACCGACGACCGGCAACGAGCGACGAGATGAATCGCCTGATGGAGATCTATCTCAAATTCAGGCAACTCGGTGACAGCTACGAGGATTCGGTCAAGGTCTGCATGCAGGCGATCTTGGTCAATCCGAATTTCCTTTTCCGAGTCGAGCTAGACTCGGCAACCGCCACGGCGAAGGCGCGCGATCTGAGCGGATTCGAGCTCGCCTCGCGGCTCTCCTATTTCCTATGGAACACAATGCCCGATGATCGGCTGTTCCAGCTTGCGGAGAACGGAGAACTTCTGAAAGAGCCCGTGCTGAGAACGGAAGTTCTGCGCATGATTGGTGATCCGAAAGCGGAAACCTTCTTCCAGAACTTCTCGACTCAATGGCTGCAGACAGGGCGTCTGGAAGAGTTCGCGCCTGATCCGGCGATGTTCCCCGGTTTTGACAATCCACTTCGGCACGATCTTGAACAGGAAGTCACGTGGTTCTTTGCCGACATGGTCCGCGAGAATCGTCCGGCGATGGAGTTCTTCACCAGCGACTACACGTTCTTGAATCGTCGATTGGCATCGCACTATAGGATCCCTGGGGCATTCGATGACACGTTCCGGCGCGTCGATGTCTCGACCCAGAATCGAGGCGGAGTGCTCGGAATGGGTGCCGTCCTGAGCGTAACAAGCAATCCGACGCGCACGTCGCCGGTCAAGCGGGGCAAGTTTGTGATGGAGCAAGTTCTCGGCACTCCTCCTCCACCCCCTCCGCCGAATGTCGGGGTTCTCGAAGAAGATAAGGCCGCGATCACGGCAAAAACCGTGCGAGAGCGATTGGAGCAGCACCGAGCGGATCCCAGCTGCGCGAGTTGCCACAAGCCTCTCGATGCCTACGGTTTCAGCCTCGAAAATTACGACGCGGTCGGTCGATGGCGGACGCAGGATGGCCCGTTCCCGGTGGACACAAAGGGCGATCTTCCTGATGGCCGTATCATCTCCAGCCCCAAGGATCTGAAGGCGTATATTGTGACCCGGCAGGATGACGTACTGAGGTCGCTCACCGAAAAGATTCTCACCTATGCCGTCGGGCGAGGCCTCACGGCAACCGACTATTGCGAAATCACCGACTTGATCGCACGCGTGAAGAAGCGCGGAGGCCGCATGCAACCCCTGATCGAAGAGATCGTGGTGAGCAATGCGTTCCGCCGTCGCACCGTGGTCACGCCGACCTCCACGAGCCAATTCAATAACTTTGACGCCCATTCCCGCACCTTTCGGGCGGTGAATCCGTTTGATCTCATTAAGTAGCACGCCTATGGAACTCTCACGAAGGACACTTTTGCGCGGTCTCGGCACGATGGTCGCTCTGCCGTATCTGGACGCGATGGCCCCCAAGGTGGCGGTCGCTCAGACCATCAAGACCCGCCCGATTCGCATGGCTTACATGTTTGTGCCGAACGGGATCCACATGGATTACTGGCGACCGAAGCGAACCGGGAAAAAGTACGATCTGCCCGAGATTCTGTCGCCGTTTGCTGAGGTTCAGGATTCGGTGAGCGTGCTCTCGGGTCTGGCTCAGATGAAGGCGTTTGCAAATGGCGACGGCCCCGGGGATCACGCGCGGAGCTCTGCGACGTGGCTTACGGGAGTTCAGGCGCGCAAGACGGCGGGTTCGGATATTCATGTGGGCATGAGCGCGGATCAGTTCGCCGCGATGGAGATCGGCAAGCTCACGAAGTTTGCGTCGCTTGAACTCGGCTGCGAGCGCGGAGCGATGGCGGGGAACTGCGACAGCGGCTACAGCTGCGCGTATTCCAGCGCGATCTCGTGGCGTGGGCCGTCGACTCCCAACGCAAAGGAAGTGAACCCGCGGGCGGTCTTCGAGCGACTCTTTGGCAACGGCGATGGCCTGGAAACGGCCGAGAGCGCGGCGAAGCGTCGCCAGGCGGAGCTCTCGATTCTCGATTTCGTGCGGGAGGACGCGGAGCGGTTGCAGGCCCGCCTCGGGGCGCGCGATCTGCAGAAAATGGAGGAGTATTTCGAGGCGGTTCGAGACATCGAGGTACGGCTGGCGAAGTACGAGCGCGAGAACCGTGATCTCATGGTCAGCGGAGTCGAGGCTCCGAAGGGGACGCCGCGCGATCGAGGTGAGCATATTCGGCTCCTCGGCGACATGATGGTGCTTGCGTTCCAGGCTGATCTCACCCGGGTGTGCACCTTTATGTTCGCCAACGAGGGAAGTAACCGGCCGTATCAGGAGATCGGCGTCACGGACGGTCACCACGACATCAGCCACCACGGCAAGGATCCCAGCAAGCTCCAGAAGAAGCGCGACATTGACCTGTATCACGCTCAGGCGGCGGCCTACATTCTCAAGAAGATGCAAGCGACGCCGGATGTCGATGGCACGCTCCTTGACAATTCGATGGTGCTGTTCGGGGGCGGAATCAGTGATGGCGATCGCCACAACCACGACGATCTTCCCCTGATTCTGGCGGGCAAAGCCGGAGGCAAGATTCCGACGGGGCAACACTTTGTGTTCCCCAACCCGACGCCGATGTCGAACCTTTTCTTGACCATGCTGGATCGCGTCGGGGTTCGAGTCGATCGACTGGGAGACAGCACGGGCAAGCTTCAGGGCCTTTGGTAAGCCGGTCCGGTCAGCGAATTCCAAAACGTTTCGGATAAGCTCGGCGGGATGCTCAGCTACGACGATGCGGTCTTGGCCCTGCGCGGCTTGCAGGGTCGCAAGTGGCGGGGTGGGCTTGATCGCATGGAGGCCTTGTGCGAGCGGCTCGGGGTTCCTAAAGGGGGCGACGCCAAGTTCATACACGTCGCGGGCACCAATGGGAAGGGAAGCACGACTGCGCTCATCCAGTCGATTCTCGTCGGATTGGGCCATCGCACGGGTGGCTACTTCAGTCCCTATGTTTTTGATCTGAGGGAGAGAATCCAGATCGATGGCAAGCCGATCCCGAAGGAGCAATTTGCTCGCCTCTTGAGCAGGGTTCTGGAAGTCGGCGAAGAGCTGGAATCCACGGAGTTCGGAGCGATTTCAGAGTTTGAGGCGAAGACAGCGCTTGGCTTTTTGGCTTGGCAAGAGGCGGGGTGCGAGTTTGTCGCCCTCGAGACCGGGCTGGGAGGGCGGCTGGACTCGACCAACGTTGTCAGCCCGGTGGTGAGCGTCATCACGAGCATCGGCTACGACCACATGGATGTTCTGGGAGACACCCTCGCCGAGATCGCGGGCGAGAAGGCAGGGATCATCAAGCCGGGGATTCCGGTCGTTGTGGGAGATCTGCCGGAGGAGGCGATGGCGGTGATGGAAGCGCGAGCGGACGACTTGGATTGCTCGCTTGTCCATGCGGCAGAATATTGGGAACAAGAAGAGTGGCAAAAGGATGAGGATGTGATGTACTTCCACACGCTCGAAGGGGCGGTTGAGGTGAACATCCCGGCGTTTCTGCCCGGCCCGATCCAGCGGCAGAATCTGGCGACGGCGCTCTGCGCGCTCCAGGCGATTCTGGGGCGTGAGTTCCTTGAGGATGATCGGACTCATGAGGCGATTTGCTGGACGAGAGTTCCGGGCCGATTCCAGGTGGAAGAGCACGAAGGGCGGCTCTGGATTTTGGATGGCGCGCACAACGGAGAAGCGGCGGGGCACCTTGTGAAAGCCTATGTCGAATCCGGATTTGAGCCGCCGCTGATCGTACTCGGCATGCTCGGGAGCCACCATCCCGGGCCCGTGCTGGAGGCGTTGGCGGAGCTCCCATCCCTGGGGATCCGCACCGTGCCGGTGAACTGGACAAAGACGGCCAATCCCGATGACCTCGCCGACCTTGCCCGGCCGATGTTTGCCACCACGAAGAGCTTTTGGTCGGTCGAAGAGGCTCTGGAAGATCTGCCCAGCGCACCGATTTTGGTGACTGGAAGTTTCTATCTGCTTAATGAAGTAGCCCGGGCCTCTGGTCTGCCCGTTTTCGACGAGTGACCGAGAAAAGTCCCGGAATTCCTGCCGGTAGCAACTGAACTCGGAACTTCGGAAGGCCGTCTCCCATTATCAGGGAATGTCGCGCTCGCGAGTTTCGTGAGGGATGACACTTCGCAGAAGGAAGATTTTATGAAGAAGATCGCATTCGCATCGTTCGCAGTAATCGCCTTGGCCCTGCCGGTTATGGCCCTGGCTCCGCAGAGCGGACTCAACGTCGGCGAAAAGGTGAGCGCTTATCACCCGCAGCACGTCAGTGGCCCGGACGCTGGTACCGACACGTGCCCGCCGTGCAAGTATGGCAACCGCCCGGCTGTCCAAGTGTGGCTGAACGGTGAGTCCGAAGAGAACATCATGGCGATGGCCAAGGCTCTCGATAGCAAGGTTGCTGGTTCCAAGAAGGAATTCAAGGCCTTCATGATCAACCTGACCCATTGCGACGCCTGCGTCGATGGCACCAAGGCTGTGGCGAAGAAGTCTGGCCTGAAGAACGTGGCCATGGCTTATCTGCCGAAAACCGACGAGGCAGTGAAGGCTTACAAAGTCAACACCTCGGCTGACGTGAAGAACACGGTGTTCGTTTACAAGAATCGCGAAGTCGTCGCGAAGTTCGTGAACCTGAAGGCAGATGCCGAGGGCCTGAAGGCTCTGAGCGCTGCCGTCGCGAAGATCGACAACTAATTTCCTTCCCACCCAACCCCTCAAGGAGCCCTCGTGAATTCGGGGGCTTCTTTTTCTGGTGCCTGCCCTCTCCTGGATAGCCCGGTATGACGGGCATCATCTGCGCTTTTAACGTTGATGTGCCAATATTTTTACTAGTTATGGCAAAGCAACGCATTGGAATCATCGCCGGTGATGGAATCGGTCCGGAAATAATGGACGCGACTCTCCAAATCCTGACGGAAACGGGATTGGACGCCGAGTTTGTTCCACTGGTTGCGGGCCTGGCGGCGGTTGAGAAGGGCCTCCCCGCAATGCCTCCGGAGACAGTCGAGGCGATCAGAGAGATCGGCGTGGCCTTGAAGGGCCCGACGACGACTCCGAGCGGCGGCGGTCACGTCAGCGCGAATGTAGCCCTGCGCAAGGGTCTTGATCTCTTCGCAAACGTCCGACCGATCAAGACTTTGCCTGGCGTCAAGGGGCCGTTTGCGGACAAAAATCTCGACCTGATTATCGTTCGTGAGAACACGGAAGACCTCTACGCCGGCATTGAGTATCAGCCGCACCCGGATGTCGCGCAGTCGATCAAGGTGATTACCCGACAGGGAAGTGCCCGGCTTTTTGAATACACCTTCGACATGGCCCGGAAGCAAGGTCGCAAGCGCGTGACGGTGGTTCACAAGGCGAACATCATGAAGCTGAGTGATGGGTTGTTCCTTGAAGAGTTCTACAAAGCGGCTGCTTTGAACCCGGATATCAAGGCGGACGACATTATTGTCGACAACTGCTGCATGCAACTCGTCACGCGGCCGGAGCAGTTTGACGTGATTGTGACCGAGAACCTTTACGGCGACATCATCAGCGACCTTTGCGCGGGGCTCGTCGGTGGACTCGGCTTGGCGCCCGGGGCCAATATCGGCAAGAATTGCGCGGTGTTCGAGGCGGTTCATGGCTCGGCTCCCGATATCGCGGGGCGGGGCATTGCCAACCCGACGGCGCTCCTGATGAGCGCGGTGATGATGCTTCATCACCTGGGTCATCACGAACAGGCCGAGCGGATTCGCAATTCGGTTCTCCGCGTTTGCCGAGACGGGCAATGCCTGACCCTCGATCTCGGTGGGAAGGCGAGCACGGGCGAATATGCTCGCGAGCTGATTCACGTGAGTCACGAGGTGGCCGTTTGACGATTTTCCCTTGGGAAAACCGTTCGGACTGGCAATAATTGTATCGGCATGGAAAATATTGATGCGTCCCATCTTCTGCACCCCTTCACGGTGCGAATTTGGATTCAAGCCAACCCACGCGACGTGCAACTGGGCTGGACGCAATCGGCTTTGATCACTCGCTGGTTTGTGAACAAAGCTCAGTACTTGGATTCAAACGGCTTTGAGATTCCGGATGCGGCTCCGGGCTGCACGCTTCTGTGGACCTGGTTGGATGGGGCGGTGGAGAAAAGCGCTGTCCATGAGAACACCGCTGGAGTGTTTCGGTTCGGATGGTATCAAAACATGGGAGAGGTTGAGGTGAAGTTCTCTGGTTCGAACGGGGGGACTCTGGTGGAGCTGCGTCAGTCGATGAGCGACCGCGTCGAGCCCCAGCCTCGCCTCGGTGCCCAGATCGGTTCTCGGATGGGATGGACGTTTTTCCTATGCAACCTCAAGTCTGTGATCGAGGGGGGCAAGGATCTCCGTGAGACCGACCCCACCCGTCAGGGTGTCCTGAACGTCTAAGATTCAGGAATGAAGAAACTTGCCCGGGGTTGGAATGGTTGTCGGGAGCATCCGTGCCTCGGCTGAGTCGACCGGCTCTTAAGTTTCGCCCTCCCCCGATTCCCGTCGGGGGAGGGTGGCCGAAGACCCCCTCTCCCAAATCGGAGATTTTGGGGTGGGCGTCGATTGAGACTGTGTGGTTTGCGGCCCCTCCCCGGCTCTCGCCAACCCTCCCCGAGACAAGCTCGGAGAGGGCTATCAGGAGCCCGATCCTGAATGGATCGGGGCACGGCTGGGTGAGACCTGTTCCGACCCATACGGGATCGGGGCACCCGAGTGGGGGTGGTGTTTCGGGTTTGCCCAGGCCAGGTCGGCGGGAACCAGCCCTCATTTTTCGCCCTCCACCGACTCCCGTCGGGGGAGGGTGGCCGAGGGCCGGGAGGGGGCAATCCGTATCCTCGCAGAGGATTCGGGGGCCGCAGGCCCGATTCAAACAAGTGGTGAGCGGGCTCGACTGGGCTACCGCCCAGCCGAGTTCGGTTTCCCCCTCCCGCCCCGTTGGGGCACCCTCCCCCAAATCGGAGATTTTGGGGCGGGCGTCGATTGAAAGTTTGTGGTTTGCGGCTCCTCCCCGGCTATCGCCGACCCTCCCCGAGGCAAGCTCGGAGAGGGCTCTCACAATCCCGACCCTGAAGGGATCGGGGCACCCGCGCTTGAGCAAACTCCCGACGCTAAAGAGATCGGGGCACCGTTGGGGGCGGACGCGGTGAGAGTTCTCGTCACGGGCGGTTCTGGGCTGTTGGGGAGCGATCTGGTTCCGGAACTGAGAAGTCGGGGGCATGAGGTCTTGGCTCCCGGCCACCGGGAGCTGGATGTGACATCAGCCTCTCACCTGGAGCAACTTCGCAAGGATCAGTTTCAGCGGCTCGATTGGATCATCAACTGCGCGGCCTACACGGCGGTCGACAAGGCCGAATCCGAGCGGATGGCGGCGATGAAGCTGAACGCGGTGGCCCCAGGGGCGTTGGGGGCGGTCGCGCAGGTGATCGGGGCTCGGCTGATCACGATCAGTACAGATTTTGTCTTTGATGGCGAAGCGCAAACGCCGTACACCGAATCTGCTCCCACCCACCCAATCGGGGTCTATGGGCAGAGCAAGCAAATGGGGGAAGTGAACGCGCTGCGCGAGAATTTAGGAGCGATTGTCGTGCGGACAAGCTGGCTCTATGGCGCGAATGGCCACTGCTTCCCCAAAACGATGATCCGCGCTTTCGAAGCGGGGAAGTCTTTGCGCGTGGTGAGCGACCAGGTTGGCAAGCCGACCTGCACGGTCGATCTCGCGCGGGTGCTTGTCGATATCGCCGAGTTAAAGCCGAATCCTGGCATTTATCATGCCGCTGGGCCTGAGGCGATGTCATGGTTTGATTTCGCAAATTTATCGCTCGAAACCTATACGGGAACTCACGATTTGAACCAAGATCTCGATCTCAACCCGGTCGCGACGAGCGAATATCCCACTCCCGCCAAACGACCAGCTTATAGCGTCCTCAGCACGGCGAAAATCGAGGGGCTTGGCATTGCGCCGATGCGTCCGGTGATTGAGAGTCTGATCGAGTTCTGCGCGAGAGTTGGCCGGATTACGAGCTAGTTTCCTCGCCGATTCCACCCTCGAATCCCATGAGCTTCCGGCTCACGGCTCGGGCGGGAGCGAAGTCGGGGTTCGCGGCGAGAAACTGGGTCATCGCGCAGTGCAGCGAGATCGTGACGGCCTGGGTGACGTTCATCGAGGTGGTGACGCCGTACATGGGAATCGCGATCATCTCGTCGCAAAGAGGGAGGATTTCCTTGCGGACTCCATACTTTTCCTCGCCAAACACGATGACGGCGGGGAATTGCCATTCAACTTGCTGAACCGGGCGCGCGGTCGCATCGAGGTGGAGGGCGTAAATCCGCTTGCCCTCGGCCTTTGCCTTTTCGATCGCCGGAGCGACATCGCCGTAGCTGTGGGGTTGCCAATATCCGGCGCCTCGGGCTCCGGCGAGGTCCGCTTTCTCGCCTTCTTCTGGTTCAAAGTGGACGTGATTGATGCGGAAGGCATCGGCGACGCGGAGGATTCCGCCCTGATTGGCAAAGTGGTCGAGGCGGAGGCCGATGAGGTCAATGGGCACCCGAGGCAAAGAGGCGAACTGTTCGCGAATGCCTGGGTCGGTGGTGATGTTGCGCATACTGCGCCAGGTGTCTTCGAGCTCCTGGCGGATGTTCTTCAGGCGTTTGGGATATCGGACTCGGCGCATTCGGGAAACCTAGTATTTGTTCAGGGACGGGGGGTGAACCGGCCTCCGATAAGTTAGACATACCCACGGATTGGGTGGTGGTGCAGGGATGGCACGGCGCAACTTAAAGGTAGTCCGACTTATCGAACCAGAATTATGCCTGGAATGTCGATTCGCCCAGACGGCAGATGTCGAGCTGGCGGACGGGTCATTCCAGAGGATGGTTCACTGCCGTCGTTTGGACTGCGACAACTGGGACACCACCTCAGCCGAGCCAGCCAAGTCGATTCGAGACGACGACGAGCGCGCGGCCTGAGTCCTACCGGATTCTGGTCGTGAGGAACTCCCCACGCGGCCCAATCGTTTGCCGGGATAGATGCCGACGCCTCAGCCCCGCAAGCTCGATAAGCGTTTGATCACTCGTCGCGCCGCTTTGGCTGGGATGGCGGCGGGATTCGTCAGTGCGTTCGGCTATGCCCGGTTCATCGAGCCGAACTGGCTAGAAATCCGCGAGATCACGATTCCGATCCGCGGTCTCGCTCCCTCGTTCGAAGGTTACAAGGTCGGGCTCGTCAGCGATATCCATTGGCCGATCAACCTCAGCGAAGAGCGCATGCGCGGTCTGGGCGAGGAGTTTGCTCGGCGCGAGGTGGACGTTTTGTGCATCCCGGGCGACCTGATGGATGGCCACGATCCGGCGAACCAGCCCAGTTTCCGGGATGTGTTCGAAGGGTGGGAGGCGAAGGATGGAATCTACGCCACTCTGGGGAATCATGACCATGCGATCGGTCGGGCCCACGTGGTGCGGGAAGTCAATCGGCATACGCCACTTGAGCTTATCGACAATTCGCGTGTTCTCATCGAGCGTGGATCTGACGCCTTGGTCATCGCGGGAGTTGGGGATCTTTGGGAAGATACGGTGGATGCGCAAGCCGCGCTTGGCCGTCTTCCCGATGATCTTCCGCGCATTTTGCTCTCCCACAACCCGGATGTTGCCGAGGAGCTTGTCGGAGACTATCGGGTTGATTTGCAGCTTTCCGGACACACTCATGGCGGAATGCTCGGGATCGGGAATTGGTATCCGGGAACGCCGAGCCGTTACGGAAACAAGTTCCGCGAAGGACTGTGCCAGGGGGCGCATCACCAGGTCTTTGTGAGCAAGGGAATCAGCCCGATGCGGCGGCACCTCCGGTTTGGGGCACGGCCCGATATTGCGATCATCACCCTCCGCGCGGCCCAGGAATCGGTGTGAATTCGGAACTCGTGTCCCCGGAATCCCGGTAGGATGCGGCAATGAATCTCCTCGTCATCGGCGGAACCCAGTTTGTCGGAAAGCATCTCACGGAGGCTCTGCTCGCGGGAGGGCACTCGGTGACGCACTTTAATCGCGGGCAGACAAACCCCGAAGCGTTCCCGGGGGTGGAGACCATTCAGGGTGACCGGAATACGGATGCCGACCGACTCGCTGGACGCCGATGGGATGCGGTTTTTGATGTCTGCGGCTATCTCCCCAAGTCGATGACCCCGATGCTGGAGGTTCTGAAGGACTCGGTGGATCGGTACCTCTTCGTCTCCACGATCTCGGTCTATGCCGCCGATCAAGGCGATGATCTGCGAGAAGACTCGGCCCTGGCCGAACTCAAGGAAGACACCGGAGTCGTGGATGGCAGCACCTACGGTGCCTACAAAGTGATCTGCGAGAACGTGGTGCGGGAGGCGATGGGGGATCGGGCAACGATCGTGCGTCCGGGCCTCATTGTGGGACCGGGGGATCACACGCAGAGATTCACGTACTGGCCAGTGGCGTTTTCTGAAGGTGGCCCGGTGATGGTGCCGAATGGTTTGGATCGTCGCCTGACTTCGTTGGACGTGCGCGATTTTGCCGCGTTTATGCGGCATCTGGTTGAGCAGGGAACCTCGGGAACGTTCAACGTGGATCGGGCGGGCAAGACGTTCGGAGATCTGATTGCGGCGTGTGAGGAAGTCACCGGGGCAAGCAAAGTGCTGGTGGATGAGGAGTGGCTGGTCGCTCAAGAAGTGAAGCCCTGGGCAGAACTTCCGTGCTGGGCTCCGCATCCGCTTGGAGTTCCGAACGTTGAGCGGGCGGTGGCAGCCGGCCTGACCGAGCGACCATTGGCATCGACTGTGCAGGATGTGATTGCAGATGCGAAGGCTTTGGGTCTGGCACGACCCTTAAAGGCTGGTCTCGCGTCTGACAAAGAGAAGGAATTGCTTGCACGATGGGACGCCACTCACTCCTCGCCCTGATTGCGCTGTGCGCGACGACGGCTAGTCAAGCCGCGACCTACGAGTTTCGGCGAGATCCCGAATCTGGGAAGGGTCTGGTCACGGTTTCCCTGAAAACTGGCGAGAAGTCGACGCGTTTCGAGATGCCCGCCTGGGCTCCTGGCGACTACCAGCTTTTCGACTTCGGTGGCTTGCTCGAAGGGGTGCAGTTCACGCTCAACGGGAAGCCGGTGAAATCTGAATTCGTCTCACCGAACAGCTGGGTGATTCCGGAAGGCGCCGATCGGGTCACCGCGCTGGTGAATCAGAGTCGGGGGAACTTCAGCCCGATGTTCCAGATGCAGAACGATCTGACCTACGTCAACGGCTCGGGCGTCTTCGGCTGGTTCGTGGGGTTCGATGACGAAGAGCATCGGTTGATCGTGGTGAAGGGCTCCGAGTCGGAGAAGTATCTGGGGGCGAAGAAGAGCTCGACCTGGGAGAAGGGGGGCGAGACCGGTTGGCAGAGCGAATACTCCAGCTATGAAGAACTCATTGACTCACCGTTTGTGATCTCTCCCAAGCTGCGGGTTCAGGAGTTTCAGGTTGCCAAGATTTCGCATTTCGTGGCCGCTTTTGGGAAGGCAGAGACGGTGGATATGAAGGCGTTTGCCGAAGTCGCCCAGAAGTCGGTGGAGGAGGGGATCAAAACCTTTGGCGAGTTGCCGTATGAGCAGTACGTCTTCTTCGGGCATTTTGGGGGAATCGGCGGGGGCCTGGAGCACCGGAACAGCACGCGACTCGGGATGTGGAGCACGAATCCGAAGGACGCCGCTGGGCTGATTTTTCATGAGTTCGCTCACGTTTACAACGTCAAGCAGATCCGCCCGATGGGATTGGGGCCGTTCGACCATACGAGAGCGGTTCCGGTTCCGACGCTGTGGTGGCTCGAAGGAGCGACAGACTATCTGGCGAGTGTCTGGCAGGTGCGCGCTGGATTGATGTCAAAGGCGGATCTGATGCGCGAGATGGCGGGAACCCATCAGAGTGTGCTCGCGATGCCCAGTCGGT
Organism: Methyloversatilis discipulorum; assembly: GCA_943371575.1. GTDB lineage: Bacteria > Armatimonadota > Fimbriimonadia > Fimbriimonadales > Fimbriimonadaceae > UphvI-Ar2. The sequence continues at coordinate 1,414,374 of CALRVI020000001.1, forward strand.
TCCAGGTGAGTTTGGAGGAATCGGGACGCCGAGTCTTTGAGTCCCGGGGAAGCACGGGTTTCGGCGGGGTGAACTACTACACCAAGGGCAAGATGGCGGCGTTTCTGCTCGATCTTTCCATCCGAACCGGGAGCGATGGGACGAAGTGTTTGGATGACGTTTTCCGCGCTCTTTATGATGAAGCCCGTAAAAATGGCCCTTACAAGGATGGTCGGATTCGGGAGTTGATCGTGGAGTTCGGCGGTGAGACGGCAGGGGAACTCTATGACCAATGCGTGACCAAACCGGTGGAGATGCCGATCGGGCCGGTGCTGGGGCAGGCAGGCATCAGGATGGTCGGTCGCACTTTTGCTGCGGAACCCCAACCCACACCGCTCGGGAAAAAAGTGTTCGAGGCCTATCCTTCGGACTTGTCGCCTCGGTCGGAGACGGCACCGGTTTCTGAGTAAGTGCGCCCCTTCCAGGTCACGCCGGTTGCTCGGACTTTGCGCAGGGCGTGAAACTGAGTGATGGCGGCGGCGAGGATCGAGATTGGGAGGAAGGGGATGATCCAAAGAGGCATCCCGGCGAGGATCGTGGTGAGGGCAGAGGTGAAAAGAATCATCCCGACCATGAGCGCGAGATAGGGCATCGGGAAGGCGAGCCACACCACGGCACCGAAAGCGAGGAACGTGCCGAGAATGATCGCGCCCAGGCTGGATCCGGTGATCCAGTAGGAGTTCTTTGTCATGCCCGACCAGGCTTCGCCAAGGGTGCGGTACATCGCCACGCTCACGCAGTGGGTGAGCCGGGCGACGGTGGTCGGCACCTTCTGGCGCGCGAGAAGTCGGCCGATTTGCACATCTTCGAGCACGTCTGACTTGCATGTTTCGTGGGGATTGATTTCCCAGTAGCGGGAGGCTTCCCACACGACAATTTGTCCATTGGTGAAACGCGAGTGTCCGGTGCGACTGCGCTGGATGAGGCCGAAGGGAATTGAGCAGAGGAGCATCCAGGGCACCCAGAGCATGTAGAGCGGTTCGAGTCCGGCACCGGGAATCAACTTGGGAAATCCGGTGAGAACGGGGGTTCGAGATCCGACCTGGCGGATCAGGGTGCGGAGGGCTCCGCCGAAGGTGGGCTGAACGCGAAGGTCGGCATCGAGAAACACCCACCATTTGCTCGGGCTGACTTCGCTCGCGACCTTGGCCAGTTGCCAGCACGCGTGGTTCTTGCCTGTCCATCCACTGGGAAGGCTCGTGCCTTGGATCACCATCGCACCGTGCTTTCTAGCGACGGCGGCAGTGGCGTCATCGCTGGAATCGTCGTAGATGATGACATGATCGAACTGGGGCACCAGCGCGGGGAGCAGGAGTTCCAGGTTGGCTTCCTCGTTTCGTGCGGGGATGAGCGCAGTGAGCAGGGCCCTGTCATCGTCCGGCTGGGCGACGGGCTTGGGCATGAGGAGGAGATTCGTGAGAGCCACGAGGCAGAGCAGTCCCCAAAGGCCGCAGAAGACGAGGGCGAGGATCGTCATGAAGATTCCGTGTGAAGACTAGCACGGTTGGCAAACTTGGGCGGGGGTCAGTGCGTAGAGGGGAAGCGTATAGTGTCCCGTACACCTTTCGTTCTCAAGCTCTATCTCGGCATGATCGCGTTTTCGTGCCTGGGAACGCTGCTTTCCAGCCTCACGGGTCTTGACCCTGGCCCGATCCGGCCGGTGGCGTCGATCCTGACTTTGGTGCTGGGCAACCTTGCGGTGTATGAGGTGGGGAAGCAGGTTTTCCATCCTAAGCCGCTCGCTTGGGGACTCGCGGCGCTGATGCTGATCGGAGCAGGGTTCGAGATTCTTGGACTCCATACAGGTTTTCCGTTTGGAAATTACGAATACACGGGAAATTGGGTGCCATCCGTGCTACTCTGGAGTGGGAAAACATTTCCCATATTACTGCCGTTTGCTTGGGCGATGATCGTTGGGTCGGCGGTGGTGTATGCGCAATCTTTTTGCCGGGGTTGGATGGCTCTTGTTGTGGGGGCGGCTCTGGCAACCCTGGTGGATTTGGTCATGGAACCGGTGATGGTAGGGCCGCTGGGTTACTGGAAATGGATCGGGGAGCCGACGTTCTTCGAGGCTCCGTGGATCAACAGTTTCGGCTGGATGTTGACGGGATTGCTCGGCGGAGCGGCCTTGCACTTTGGCCTGAAACCCCAGGAATCGGGAGATCGAACGGTGCCGATGAGGGACGCGGCTTGGGTTTTTATTGGGCACTTGGTGTTGATGTGTGTGATCTCGCTCGGAGCGGCGTTGGATGGCGCGAACTTGCATCGATCCTTCCCAGTGTTGGTTCTAGTGACGATCGCGCTGGCCAGCGCGGTCATGGTGCAGAAGTTTCGATCGGAGGGCGCGGTTGCAAGAGCGGGGAGTCCCTCCCGTTTTGCCGATGATGCGAGTGATGAAGGAGTAGACCAGTGAGGATGCGAAAGCGATTTGTGATTGTCGGGGCCGGAGTCGGGGGATTGGCAACCGCTTTGCGGCTCGCCCACCGCGGGCACGAAGTGATCGTGGTCGAAAAGACGGGCGTGGTCGGGGGGCGGAATCGCTCCCAGAGCGTGAACCAGTGCGAGTTCGATGGCGGCCCGAGCCTGATGATGATGCTCGACCCCTTCCGCAAGCTCTTTGAAGATGTTGGCGAGAGGATGGAGGATCACCTGCAGATCTCGCTGTGTGACCCGAGCTATCGCGTGTTTTTCCGCGATGGCAGTCAGATTGAAGGGACGCCGAACATTGCGCGAATGGTGGATCAGATCACCAAGCTTTGCGGAGCGCATGAGGCGGAAAAGTATCCGAAGCTGATCGGAGATCTGGGCGAGCTCTATCGGGAGTCAATCCCGAATTTCGTGCGGACGAACTACCTGAAGGCGAGCGAGATTGTCGCCCCGGGTCAGCTGTGGAGAGTGATCAAGCATGGAATGCTCTCGAACCTTTACAAGAAGATCGAGAAGCGATTCGACGACCCCCGCTTAAGGATGCTCTTTACGTTCCAGACGATGTATCTGGGTTTGAGCCCGTTCCGCGCGCCTTTTGTGTACGGCACTCTGACTTACATGGAGTACGGCGAGGGGATTTGGTATCCCCAAGGCGGTCTGCCTGCGATCAGCGACGCCATCGCCCAGCTGGCGATCGATCGAGGCGCGGAGATTCGGTTGAACTGCCCGGTTGCGCGCATCAGTGGGAAAGAAGTCGAGCTGGAGAGCGGGGAAGTTTTGAAGGCGGATGCGGTCATCAGCAATGCCGATTTGCCCTACACCCAGCGCAAACTGGAGCGCCAGCCGACGCCGCCGAAGTACCGGAATTCGTGCAGCGCGTTTGTGTTGTATCTCGACTACGAGGGCTCGCTGCCGAAGCTGCTCCACCACAATGTGTTCTTCGGGCGCGATTATCGCGACAATCTTGAAGCGCTTTTCGGCGAGCCCCGGATGCCGGACGATCCGGCCTTCTATGCCTGCATCAGCAAGCGATCTGAGCCAGGTCGGGCTCCTCAAGGGCATGAAAATCTGTTCCTGCTGATTCCGTGTCCGAATCTTGAGTGTCCGTGGACGGAGACGGCTCAGGAGTCATTGAAAGCGCAGGTGTTCCAGCGGCTCGCGGATGAGGTGGGCTTTGATCCCTCGCGCATTCGAGGGATGGAGATGCGGACGCCCGAAGATTGGTCTCGTGAGTTGAATCTGCACCAAGGCGCGGCGTTTGGCATCAGCGCTGACCTGTTCCAGAGTGCGTTCTTCCGACCGAAGAATCGGTCTCTGTTTGATAAGAATCTGTACTACGTGGGAGCGTCCACTGCACCAGGCAATGGTCTGCCGATGGTGCTGATTTCAGCGGAGCTCTTGGAGAAACGGCTCATCCATGACAAGGTGATGACGGACGGCTACGTGATGCCGGACTTCAGCGAGAATCTCCCCGAGGAGGCAAGTTGGACTCGGGAGTGAGCGCCACCGAACCGTTGACTTCGGTCGCCCAGGCGACCTCCGGGCAAGAAGAGGGCCTGATTGGTCGCTTGGTCGGAGGCATGATTCGTCGCTCGGTGAAGAAGCAGTTTCGCCGGGTGTATTGGTCACCACCCGCGCGGATGCCCGAAGGGCCAGTGGTCTTTGTCTGCACGCATCACGGCTGGTTTGATGGCTATCTGATGTTCCACGTCGTCTCCCGTCTCGGGAAGCGCTCGCTGGATTGGATTCAAGAGTTTGGCGCGTTTCCGCTCTTTCGATATGTGGGAGGAATGCCTTTCCCGCTCGGAGATGCGACGGGTCGGGCGAAGACCTTGCGCCAGACGGTGAGACTGATGAAGGGTGAGGGACGGTCGCTCGTGCTGTTTGCCGAGGGCGTTCTGCACCAGGCTCCGGAGATTTGGGAGATCGGGGATTCTTTGAGATTCATCGCCAAGCAGGTTCCGAACGCGACGCTGATTCCGACGGCGATCCACTATCAGCTCGGGATTCATCAGCGACCAGAGGCGTTCATCGCCTTTGGCGAGCCGCTGGCTCGGGGCGAGAATTTGCTGGTCGAGGCGCGGGAGAAGCTTCAAGCGTTACTGGATCAAACGAGCGAGCGGGCCAAGCAAAGTGAAGGTTTTGAGATTCTGGTGCAGGGCACCTTGGATGTGAACGAACGAATGGATATGCGCCAGATTCCGGGAGCCAAGCGATGAGCCGCGTCCTTGCCAGCCAGGCCGACTACGCCGAGTGCGAGGCTTTGCACCGTCGGTTCGGTACGACGTACTACTTTGCCACGAAGCAGTTTCCGAAACTTGTTCAGCAGGATGTCCACGCGGTGTACGGATTCGTGCGGGTTCCGGACGAATGGGTGGACAATCCCGGCTCGTTGACTCTGGATGAGCGGCAGGCCTTGTTGTGCGATTGGCGAACCCAGCTGATGGATGGCCTCACCGGCGTGACCCCGGAGTCGGGGGTGATGCGGGCGTTTGTTCAGACTTTGCAGAACCGGAAGATTCCGCTGGAAGAGCCGCTGGTGTTTCTGGATGCGATGGAAATGGATCTGACCGTGGGGTGCTACGACACCTATGCTGATCTGCAAACCTACATGCGCGGGAGCGCGAGCGCGGTCGGCGTGATGATGCTCAGCGTTTTGGAGGACGAACCGACAACGGCCAAGCGCGAAGCGGCGATGCTCCTCGGGGAAGCGATGCAGATGACGAACTTCCTGCGGGATATCGCCGAGGATCTCACTCGGGATCGCATCTACATGCCTCTGGAGGACATGGATCGGTTCGGGGTGAGCGTGGATCAGTTGCGGGCAGGAGTTTTTGATGCGCGGTTGGAGCGCCTGATGCGATTCGAAATTGATCGGACACGGGCTCTCTACGCGGCTTCGGATGAGGGGATTCGGCAGTTGAGTCGCAGCACGCAGCGAGCGGTTTTGTTGGCCCGCGTGCTGTATTCGCAGATCCTGGATCGGATTGAGGCGCAGGGGTGCAACCCATTTGCGGGCCGGGCTCGCACGAGTTCGGCGGACAAGCTGCTGTCGGCGGCGCGGGTGGTTTTGGCTCCAGGCCGAACGCTTGATGCGCTGGCTTCTCGTCAAGACCGAAGGGTCTCGGTTCTGTAGAGATGGCGCGGTCGACGGTTGTCATTGGCGCGGGCATGGGCGGCCTCAGCGCGGCGATTCATGCGCGGCTCGAGGGCTGGGATGTCCTGGTGGTCGAAGCAGGGGATGCTCCAGGAGGGAAGGCGGCGGGGATCAGCGAGAGTGGATTCATGCTTGATCCTGGCCCGAGCATTATCATTTTGCCTCGCCTCTATGAGGCGGTCTTTGCGCGCGCCGGACGGCGGATGTCGGATGAATTGGTGTTTGATCGCCTGCCGACCTTGAGCCGAGTCTATTTTGAGGGAGAGGGAATGGTCGATCTCCCGGCGGACTACGAGGCCTGTCTTGATTTGTTGCGGCAGGTTGCTCCCAAGGACTTAGCCGGGTTCGAGAAGCTCATGGCATCGCTGGATCAGGTGGCACCGTATGTTGATCAGAGCGTGTTCAGTAAGCCGTTCGATAAGCCGTCGGACATGATGAATCCGGCCTTGCTTAAGTTTGGGATCAAGTTCAATCCCTTGCGCGATTACAAGATGCTCGTGGATGGGTACTTTGAGACGCCCCTGTTGAGAAGTTTCTTCTATGGTTTCCCGAGTTACGGCGGGCAGACTTATCGGAGTAAGGCCCCCGGAGCGTTCATGATCCCTTATTACATGCTTCGGGAAGGAGTGTTCTTCCCACGGGGCGGCGTTCGAGCGATTCCTCAGGCATTTTATCGGTTAGCTCGGTCGCTGGGGGTGGAGTTCCAATTCAATACAAAGGTGTCGAAGTTTGTGGTCGGGGAGCGTCCGGTAGCGATCGAAACGACCGAAGGCGAGCGGATCGAGGCAGAGCAGTTTATCAGCAACGTTGATCCTTGGACTCTGCCCGCAGATGGTCAGCCGAAGGCGGGCGAGCCGAGTTTTAGTTACTTTACGTGCCACTGGGGAATCAAGAAGAAGCTGACGGGGTTTGATCACCATACGTTGTTCGTCCCGTCTACTTTTGAATCTGGTTTCGCCTCTCTGTATGAGAAGCGCCGGTTCCCGGATCGACCGATTGTCTATGTGAATGACGTCAGCGGGCTTGATCCTGAGGCGGCACCGGAAGGGCACTCGCTGGTCTTTGCAGTTGTGACTTCTCCGGCAGCGGTAGATGGGATTGACTGGGTAGCCGAGTCTCCTGTTTATCGAGACCGAGTGCGAGGGGAAATCGCTCGCGCGGGGATTGAGTGGAGTGATGAAGATGTCGTGTTTGAGCGCATCCAGAATCCTCTCTACTTTGCTGAGAAGCATGGGAATTACAAAGGGTCGCTCTATGGACCGGATGAGGAGCATCGATTGTGGGGGATTTTCCCATTGGCAAACCGCGATCCTCGGTATGGGAATGTGGCGTATTGTGGGGGAGCGGTTCAGCCTGGCGCAGGATTGCCGATGGCGACGTTGAGTGGTCAATTTGCGGTTCAGGTGTTGGGGAAGAGTCGGCGGTAAAGGTTAACGTCTGGTTGCTTTGATCGTTCGACCCAGGAGAGACCCACGAACGGCAACTGCCGCAACGGGTGCCCCGATCCCTTTAGGGTCGGGTGGGTTGTCAATTCCGACCCAGCCCACCCATCCGAACCTTATTTGATTCTAAACCTAGTCATCTCCTTATGCCGTAGCTGAGTTTCCCGACCCTGAAGGGATCGGGGCACCCAATTCATGTGCTGAGGATCTAAGCCCTAAGCCTTCGGCATCTTTTCCATCAACTGAGGAATCGCTTCGTAGAGATCCATCACGAGTCCAAGATCGGCAATTTCGAAGATCGGGGCGTCGCCATCCGTGTTGATGGCCACGATGACCTTGCTGTCCTTGATCCCCGCCATGTGCTGCGTGGAACCGCTGATGCCGCAGGCAAGATAGAGGTTCGGGGCGACGACCTTGCCAGTTTGTCCGACTTGAAGCTCGTTGCTCGCTATGCCACTATCCACGGCGGCACGCGTGGCTCCGGCGGCTCCGCCGAGGTGATCGGCGAGACCTCCGACGAGGCGCTCAAAGGTTCCGGCATCCTTCAGTGGTCGTCCTCCGCTGACGACAACGCTGGCCTGACTGAGGTCAGGGCGTCCGCCTTGCTTGGCGGAAGCACTCACGCGGCGCGTGGTGCCGGCGAACTGAGGCTTGGTGTGCACAACCTCAGACGAGCCAGAACGCACGGGTTCCGGGAAACCGGCAGGGCGAACCGTCATCAAGATCGGCGATCCCGAAACCTGGACGGTTGCGAGAACTGATCCCGCGAGCAACGGACGGACGAAGGTGTCTTTGCTGACAATCTGGAGAACATCGGTGACCATCGCGGCATCGAGGAGTCCGGCGAGTCGGGGCAGCACATCCTTGCTCCGCATCGCACTGACCGCAGCGATGTGGGTGCTCTCGTTGACCAAGCTGTGGAGCGCGTGGGCGAGAAAGTCAGCGGGGGGAAGGCTCGGGAGGCCGAAGGTCAGCACGCGGCGGGCACCGAGATCCGTAACGGCTTCACCAGTGAGCTGAACAATGTCGAAGGGCAGATCCAGCGCTTGGGCAAACCGTGCGCCCTGCTCGGCGTCCGCTCCGTCAAACGCAATCAGGAGCAGGTGGCTCACGCGATCACCCCCATTCCTTTGAGAGCATCCACGAGTTCATCAACCGAACCGACCTTGCGACCGCCTGATCGGGCGGGTGGGGCTTCCATGCTGAGGGTTTTCACCTGGGGCTCGAGGTTGGTTGCGCGTTCACGCTTGGAAAGAGGCTTGCTCCGCGCCTTGATGATGCCCGGAAGGGCGATATAGCGAGGCTCGTTGAGGCGAAGATCGGCGGTGATGATGCAAGGCGTTTTGAGGAGGAGCGTTTCGCCTCCATCGTCGGTTTCTCGTTCCACCGTCACGCCCCCCTCGGCGGGGGTGACCTTGCTGGCAAAGGTGGCTTGGGGCCATCCGAGCTTGGCGGCGAGGCGCTGGCCAACCTGGTTGTTGTCCTCGTCGGTAGCCTGCTTGCCCATCAGCACGACGTCGGGCTGGAGGTCGTTGACCAACGCCGCGAGTTCTGCGGAGATCACTCGCGGGTCGAGAGCGTCTGTCGTTTCAACGAGAATCGCTTCGTCGGCACCCATGGCGAGAGCTTTCCGAAGCTGCTCTTCGGTCTCGGATCCGCCGATGCTGACCGCGATGATGTTCACGCTCGCGTCACGCTCCTTCATGCGCACCGCTTCCTCGACCGCGATTTCGTCGAACGGGTTGATGTCGAACTTGATGCCCGCGAGGTCAAGGCCGCTGCCGTCGGCCAGGGGCTTCACTTTGGCGTAAGGATCGGGCACACGCTTGAGAGGAACGAGAACTTTCATAGGTCAGGTCTGTGAGTGTGAGGAGAATTCTAGTTTCGGAGAGGCTTGCCGGATTCCAGCATATGTTTGATTCGGGCGACGGAGAGCCCTTCCTTGCACAGGGCAATGAAAGCTTCGCGCTCCAGTTGGATCGCTTCATCGAGGCTGTTCGCCCGGGAGAAAATGCCCTTGGACTTGTCGCTGATGGTTTGATCCCACTGTGTGAGGACGCCTTTGGCGACGAGTTCTTGCTGCATCGAATCGATCATGCCTTTGAGCGGGCCAGCGACCGGCTGCCAGGTCGGGAGAGGCTTGGCGGTGGCCTTGAGCGCCAGCGCCTTGGCATCCATCAGCAGACGATCCGGGTGGTAGACCGTGACGTCATCGCGGTTGAGGTAGCCATATCGACGAGCATCGTCCGCATTGATGGAAAGCTGCCCGAGGGCGAGGGTTTTGACCGCTTCGGTGAGGCCCTTTGCTCCTTGATCTTGGGTGCGGAGCCGAAGGATTGCGTTGCCCGCGCCTCCCGGAATCAGTCCGACCTTTGCTTCGGGCAGGCCGATCTGGGTCTCTGGAGATGCCGCGATGAGGCTGCATCCCAGGGCAAGTTCGTAACCACCCCCAATACAGTAACCCCACACGGCGGCGACACCCGGAACCCTGCGGAGCCGGATGTTGAGTCGCTGAAACTCGGCAATGGCGTGGTCAATGGCGTCGAAGTCGCCTTCATCGATCTTGGTGGCGAAGAACTTGAGATCAAAGCCGACACTGAAGACCTTGGCTTCGCTTGTCAGGACGAAGCGGGTGACGGAACCCTCATCAAGGATTTGGTGGAGACTCGACACGGCCGTCGGGGTGACCGTGCCCATCTTTGTGGTGAGAGCGATCGCGGTCACTCCATCGCCCAGATCACGCAGGTTGATGTCGGGATATTGAGCGATGATAGGGAAATCGTTGATGGTCGCGTACTGGGGCTCGGCGGCGGGGGTGAAGAAGGCTCCCTCGTGGCTTCGCACTTGGCCCGCGTTGTAGTAAGTTCCAGCGGCGAGGCCCAGGTTTTCCGCGCCAATCGCGTCGATCAGCTCGAACGGCCCCATTTCCCAACCGAATCCCCAGCGCATCACGCGGTCGAAATCTTGGACGTTGTGGGAGACTTCTTCGGCGATTTGCACGGCGTAGTGAAGCGTGGGAATCAGATACTCGCGGAGATACTCGCCGACTTCATCTTTGCCTTGGAGGGCTTCGCGCAGGCGCTCGCCGAGTGGCTTACGCCCGAGGGCGGCGAGAGTGGGGAGATCAACCTCGCGAGTTTCTCGGTAGGCGAAGGTGCCGAGATCGAGGGCGAGGAATTGCTTGCCTTCCTTGCGGTAGTAGCCCTGACCTGATTTGCTCCCGAGCCAGCCCTTTTCCATCAGAAAATCAATGCTCTTGGGATTGGCGAGCTTGTTCGTCATCGGGTCGTGGGGGCACCGCTCGATGAGATTTTGGGCGATATCGACCATGATGTCGATGCCGACAAGGTCGTTCAGTCGGAAGCTCCCGCTCTTGGGTCGGCCCAGGAAGGTGCCGGTGATGGCATCGACCATCTCGATGCTGAACCCCAGCTTTTCCGCCACATGGGTTGCCCAGAACATGCTCCACATGCCGTAGCGGTTGGCGATGAACCCGGGCGTATCCTTCACGGTGACGACGCGCCGGGCGCAGGCATCTTCCAAAAACGCGCTCATCTTCTGGACGATTTCGGGATCGGTCTCATCGGTGGGGATGAGTTCGAGGAGCTTGAGGTAGCGCGGCGGGTTAAAGAAGTGCGTGCCCAGGAACTTGCGCTTGAACGCCTCGCTGCGGCCATCGGTGAGGAGGGCGATTTGGAGTCCGCTGGTGTTTGTGGAGACGAACGCATCCTCTCGGATGAGGGGTTCGATTTGAGCGAAAAGGTTGCGCTTGGCGTCGAGCTTTTCGATGATTGCTTCGCACACCCAATCGGCCTCGCGCACCCAGTCTAAGTTCTCGGCGACGCTGCCCGCGCGGATCGAGTCGACGGTGGCATCGAGATAGAAGTGGGGCGGACGGGCGGCCTTAGCGGCCTCAAGGCGTTGGCGGATGGCGTCCGCATCTTGATCGAGGAGGGTGACGTTGAAGCCGATGTTCGCCAAATGGGCGGCAATGCCCGACCCCATCGTCCCGGCACCTATGACGCAGACGTTTCGCATGAATCCACCAACAGAAGGCTCTAGCATACCAAGGCTCGTCGGGGATTCCTGGTCGGAGAGACCACTGGAGGCACGGAGAGTATCGAGGTTGATACGGTACATTGGCACCCGATGTCTGACAGCCGCGAGGTGATTTACGATCCGCTGATTGAGCTCATGCGGCGTTTTGAGAACGTGAAGGCGACGGACACGTCGGTCGATCCCTTTGAGTCTCTGGGGCCGGAGGATCGGCTGAAGAAGCACATCGTCGACGGCATCAAAAAGAGCCTGGAGACCCACCTTGAGGACGCGCTGGAAACTTATTCGCCGCTCCAAGTGATCAACGAGATTTTGCTCGACGGGATGAAAACCGTGGGTGAGCTGTTCGGGGCAGGGAAGATGCAACTCCCGTTTGTGCTCCAGTCGGCAGAAGTGATGAAAGCCGCAGTTCGCTATCTCGAGCCGAAAATGGAGAAGACAGAGGGTTCCGAGAAGGGCTCGATTCTCCTGGCAACGGTCGCGGGCGATGTCCACGATATCGGGAAGAATCTCGTCGATATTATCCTCACCAATAACGGATACCGGGTTGTCAATATTGGGATCAAGCAACCAATAAACAACATCATTGCCGAGGCGGAGGCAAATAACTGCCAGGTGATCGGGTTGAGCGGATTGCTCGTAAAGTCAACCGTCATCATGCGCGATAACCTGGTGGAACTGAACCATCGGGGGTTGAGTCATTACCCCGTGATTCTCGGTGGAGCGGCGCTCACAAGAGCTTATGTCGAGGAGGACTTGCGGGCCATTTACGAAGGCAAGGTCTATTACGCTCAAGATGCCTTCGAGGGGCTCCGGCTGATGGGGGAAATCGTGAGCGAAGAGGGCGAAGCACCCGAAGCGGAGTCTCGACCGAGAGTGAGAGTACAAAGCCACCGTCTGCCGGATCGTGACCCCGCTCTTTATGTTTTTGATGGCACGAAGAGTCCGGTTGCGACCGATGTTCCCGTTCCGGATTTGCCTTTCTACGGGGTCAGAAGTCAGACCAAGTTTGATATTTTCGAGCTCTACAAGTTTATCAATCCTGTTGCTCTTTGGCGCGGGCAGTGGCAATTCAAGAAGCCGGAGAATCTCACCAATCCTGAATTCAACGAATGGCTGGAGGAGAATGTTCGTCCGGTGTTCGAGCGCAAGCAACGGGAGCTTGCGAACATTCTCAAGCCGAGGGTGAAGTGGGGATACTTCTGGTGCCAGTCGGAAGGGAATGATCTGATCGTTTACGAAGAGGACCAAGAGACGGTTCGGTGCCAGTTCACGTTTCCAAGGCAGCGGGATTTGAAGAGGCTTTGCTTGGCAGACTTCTTTAAATCACGCGAATCGGGTCAGATGGACGTGGTAGGGTTCAGCATTGTCACCGTGGGCGAAGAGGTCAGCGAATACGAGCGTCAGCAGTTTGCGGATGGAGACTATCAGGAATACCTTTACACCCACGGGATGGGGGTCGAGACCGCAGAAGCCCTGGCCGAATACTGGCATAAGATGATGCGAAACGAGATGGGTATTGGTCACCAAGATCCCGAAGATCTCCGTCTATTGTTTGCGGCCCGGTATCAGGGATCGCGATACAGCTTTGGCTATCCTGCCTGTCCGAATCTTGAGGATCAGGCTCTGCTCATGGCCTTACTCAAGCCAGAGGATATCGGAATCTCTCTGAGTGAAGAGTTCATGTTGGTTCCAGAGCAATCCACTTCGGCGATTGTGATCCATCACCCAGAGGCGAAGTACTTCAATATCCGGTAACAAAAAACTCCCCACGGCGCGAGGTGCCGAGGGGAGTACTTTCGTATTGTCAGCGGAAGCTTAGAACCTTGCGCCGAAGCCGAGACCGAAGACAAAGTTGCTTCGGTTGCCGAGTCCAGAAAGGTGGCCATCGTTCAGAAGACCGGTGTACTGGAGGTGAACCGTGCCGAAGGTATTCGGGGTGAAGTCGTAGCTCATCTTCGCCTCGAGACCGTAGTCGGCCATGCCCGATTCGTTGTTGTTGTACCAGAAGTTGTTGAACTTCTCGCTACCGTAGCCAACCCACGCGCCGAGGTTCCAATTCGCACCCTTGACGAGCGCGCACGGAACGCCATAGTTTCCGCCGAACTTGGCATAGAAACCATCGGTTTCGTCGATATCATAAGCCACGCTGATGTAGGGGCTGAATGACTGCTTGAACGTGAAGATCGCGAAGAGTTCGGTGGTCGAAGCGCCGCCCGTATTGGGGAAGTCAAAGTGGGTGATTCCCACATTGGCAGTGCCGCCCTCGAAGTCGAAACTTCGGCTGAGAGTCGAATCCCACTCGGTGATTCGGTTCTTTCCGGTCGAAGTGCCGTAATACGTGTTCTCGTCGGTCAGTTCGTAGTTCCCCCAAAAGTTGACCGTCCAACCGTTCCAGCTCCCGGTGAGCGAAGGTTGCAGCACGCCTTCGTTGGCCAGGTTCACGCCGCGCCAAACGTACTTGTTGTAGTAAGAGGTCTCAAAAGACCAGTCGATTTTCGTCGCGGCCGCGCTCAGTCCAGCGAGACCCAGGCAGATGAGTGAGGCAAGAGATCGTTGCATAGTTCACCAACCCGATTGTATCACCGGGCCGGTACTTTTATCGGGATATGATCAGGAATCCTTAGATTGCCGGAGCAACATCCCGCCCTTTCGCGGCGAAAACGGGAGCTCAACTGGGAACCCAGCGACTCCCGGATTCCCGGGAGTTCTTGGCCGACAAAGGTCTCTTTTGCCGCTGATTCTGAATTGAGAGGAACCTGGAGTTCACCTCAACGCGTAAGTCATCACGAGAGCGTTGGCTTACCGGAGGATGGGAGCCTCGAACCGAATAACGAGTAAGGCTGTCTCCAACATAAACCTTAACTCCCACTCCTCCGATAAGCCAGCGATCATTCTTCCTCATCATACACGAGACCCGCTCGACTTGAGCTGTGTGAAAACAAGAAAAGCTGTCCGATACGGACAGCTTTTCTTGTTGAAGCGTGATGCTTTCCTTCTTACTTAGGCAAGGGAAGCCCCATCGCCTCCAGCCATTCGCGCAGTTTTCGAATGCGCGTGGCATTGTCTTCTGGCAGGATGAGAGGCCGACCGCGCCCATCGATCACCACGCCGACGGTTCCGCCTTCGAGCTTGGCTTCAATCGGCTTGCCCTTACCCGCGCCAACATCAAAGTTCTTGGTTGGCGTGATGGTGACATTCTTGAATTGATAGCGCTCCAGCGGAATGACCTTGATCTCACCGACCTTGATGTTCTCGTTGATATCGCCGGTAATCGTGACCATGTCCTCACCCTCTTTGCCGGTGCCGATCGGAGAGATGCAGTGGCCGCACTTGACGATGCAGTCGTAGTCGAACACCTGCTTGGCGGCTTCGTAGAAATGCTCGCTGAGCACGCCGAGGTGGGGCATCATGAAGATGCTGTCCACGGTGAGCATGGTCACGCCTTCCGGCTGATAGGCATCCATCATCATGAGAGCGCTCTGGGCCCGCATCGGAGCGTGGCTGAGGACACCGCCCGAGCCGATGATCATGTCCAGCTTGAGCATCTTGATGAGGGTTGCGCCGGTTTCGGTTTGGCTGAAGACCTGACCGATGTCGCGGTTTTGTTGAACACCCTTGAGCGATCGAGCCAGCGACTTGTGGTGATCGAAGGCGAGACGCAGCGCCTCACGGCTCACCGCCTGCTCGATCAGAAGGTCTTCGTAGGCTTGTGGAATCGTGGTCGGGCGGATCATCTTGTTCCGCATCCGGTTTCGAACCTCGTAGGGGTCGATCTCGAACGGGAGCCAGCGGGCGATGTTCGCGGTTCCAGCCTCTTTGAGCACGTTGCAGATCGAATAGCTCATGCCGAGGTTCGCCGAGACGGTTCGGTTGTAGATGCCGTCGAAAACGGAAAAGACGTCGGTGGTGGCACCGCCGATGTCGACACCCAGAATGTTGATGCCTTCCTGGTCAGCGTAGCTCTTGAGGAGCTTGCCCACCGCGTTCGGAGTGGCCATCACGTCGTAGCTCGCCCAATCAAGGAGTTTGTTGTAGCCCGGAGCCTGCTGCATCACGTGTTGGAGGAACAGCTCGTGGATTTCGTCGCGGGCGGGGCCGAGGTTTTCTTCGTCCAGAGTCGGGCGGAGGTTGTCAACAATGTTGAGTTCAATCGTGGCGCCCAGCACGTCGCCGACCTGCGGGCGGACATCCTTGTTTCCGGCAAAGATCACCGGGAGCTTCATGTCGCCAAAGCGCGGTTTGGGGTCAGCGCGGCGGATGACTTCGGCCATGTCGATCAGGTGGCTGACCGTCCCGCCATCGGTTCCGCCCGACATGAGGATGATGTCCGGACGAAGCTTGCGGAGTCGCTCGACTCTTTCATAGTCCTTGCGTCCGTCGTTGACGGCAAGGGTGTCCATGAGGATTGCACCGGCACCAAGCGCAGCGCGCTCGGCGGATTCGGCGGACATTTCCTTCACCACGCCGGCAACCATCATCTGAAGTCCGCCACCTGCCGAGGAGGTCGAAACGTAAAGGTCTGCGCCGTCGAATTCGCCCTTGCGCTCTTCATTGCGGACGCCTTCCTTGATCATGCGCCAGACTTGGCCATCTTTGATGAGGTTGCGGCGAGCGGCGGTGAAGCCTTCAGGAACCTTGGATTCGCTGACTTCTTCGAGCTCGGTCATGGCGTTGGTCACGCCGATCGTCACGTCCTCGAAGGGGCGTTCCACCGTGGTCGGGGCTTCGCCACGCGCAACGAGACGGTACTCGCCAGCGGGGTTTCGCTCAATCATGATCGACTTGGTGGTGGTCGATCCGCAGTCGGTGGCAACAATGCGCAGGATGTCCTGAGACATGCGGACATTATGACCTGATTAACGGGCTCTTGGCGCGTGAATCCGCTTACGGCGAGTCCCGAAAAACCGGACTTAGGCGAGGTAAGTCAGACGAGCTTCCAGATGCTCGCATGCCCGAAGGACTTCACGCATGTTTTCCAGGCGATTCCCGTCGCCGTTCAGATGGAGATCTGCGCTCTCGCGCGATGGAAACACGTGGTTACGATAGGCCGGTTCCACATGCTCACGCCACTGTTTATGCACGCTCTCAGGGGATCGCCCACGGAGAACCGCGTCGCGCAGAGTTCGTCGCTGAAGTGCGTCGTTTGGGTCGAGCTCCACATAGACGCGCAGGGTAGCCGCGTCCAGCGCGGGCGCGTGGCAAAGGACGAACTGTCCCTCAACCACCACGGCGTTGCTTCCTGTGACCCGTCGGGATCCGGTGCGTCGGCTGACGGTGAAATCGTAGATCGGGACATCAACGGCCTTTCCGTGCGAGAGTTGCCACAGGTGATCCGTCCACTCCTCAAGGCAAAACATCTCCAGGCGATCCCAGTTGAACTCTGCGACCTGTTGGGGCGAGAAGCCTTCGGCGATGTCGCGGTAATAATCGTCCATCTGCAGGAGCGGGGCATCGAGGGCCTCGGCAACGTCTTGAGCGAGAGTGGTCTTTCCGCTCGCGCTCAACCCACCAATTGCAATGATCAGAGGACGTTTCATCAGGGCCGATGCAACTGTAGCAGACGCAGAGCGGGACGGGAAGGGGTTGCGGGGACTTTCGCAACAGTTCGTCGAGGTTTTCCCCAGGATTTGCCAGGGTTTGGTTCAAAACCCGGAGCCGCGCTTGTCCAATGGCCCCATCCAGAAACCTTGCCGCGAGGCGTGGCGTTCTAACTATTCGTATCCCTTTGCGAGAGGGGAGTAGCCGCCCAAACGGGTGGGGATGATCGTCAAGACGCTGAGATTGCTCGGCCGGTCACCCCAAACGGCGAGACCTCCGCGTGGTTTGCCTCGGGTTTTCCTCGGGAGCAACGACGCGGAGGTTTTTTGTTGCCTCTTGCCGGGATGCAAAGACGGTCTATGAACACAGTCAAAGTAGCGGTTTTGATGGCAGCCCTCACGGGATTGTTTGTCCTGATGGGGAAGGCGGTTGGGGGGAACGGGGGCATGATCATTGCCTTCGTGATCGCCGTCGCGATGAACTTCGGTGCCTATTGGTTCAGCGACAAGCTCGCCCTGAAGGCGACTCGGGCACGAGCGGTTTCGGAAGCGGAAGCTCCTGAACTTCATCAGATGGTGGAGATTCTCGCGAAGCGCGCCAGCATCCCGAAGCCGGGTGTCTATGTGGTCGATGACCCGAGCCCAAATGCCTTTGCGACCGGTCGAAACCCGGCGAACGCGGCGGTTGCCGTGAACACCGGACTCCTGAACATCTTGGATCGGCAAGAGGTTTATGGGGTTTTGGCTCACGAGGTCGCGCACATCAAGAATCGCGATACGCTCACGATGACGATTGTCGCCACAATCGCCGGCGCGATCACGATGATCGCTCAGTTCGCCCAGTTTGCTGCGATGTTCGGCGGACTCGGTCGCAACGAAGACGGTGAGGGGATGAACCCGATAGGGCTCCTGGTCATGGCCATGGTCGCTCCGATTGCTGCGATGATCATGCAGCTTGCGGTGTCTCGGGCAAGGGAGTTCGAGGCGGATAAGCTCGGCGCGCAGCTCGCAGGAGACACTCATGGCCTGAGCAACGCTCTGCTCAAGCTGGAGCGGGGCACGATGGCGATCCCGACTCATACGACGCCGAATCGTGCGCCCTTGTATATCGTCAACCCTCTAAAGGGGATGGGCGGCCTCTCTCGGCTCTTCATGACCCACCCTCCGATTCAGGAGCGGGTGTCCAAGCTGAGCCAACTCAAGATTTCGTAAGGGTTGTTTTCAATGAAGTTGCGGCAGGAATTACGGGATTCCTGCCGCAACTTCTCTTTGCTCAGCGCGCATTCTGGCGTAGAGTAGGGCGGGATGGAAGCTGACAGGGCAGAGATTCAGGAAGTCGTGAGAAGAGCGGCTGGGGTAGCGACCCGAAACACCCAGCTTTTCTGGTCCGCTCTCATGCTCTATCCTTTCACGTTGCTGTTCGGCTACGTACTCTGGAATGTGGCCGTCGGTGATCGACATGAGGCCTTGATCCGGGAGGCGTACCGCACGGACAAAAACATCATCTTCGCCGCCTCGCCGAATCGCGATTCTGGTGAGCCTCCTCAAATCCTGGACCTAGGTTGTGGTACGGATCTGTTCGGCTCGTCTTTGTGTCAGGCACGGGTTATCCGAGCTGGGCAGGAGAGACTTGAGACTTGGGCTGTGCCTGGTGACGCCCCGCGTCTCATTCTTCGCGGCGATTTTGGAAAAGGGGAGGAAAGGCGCGTCGTGTTCCTGACCCCTAAGAAGTAGCGAACTCCTATATACGGATTACTTCAAACTTCCAAGGTACGGAAAGCTGTGCCGCCCCGATATAGCGGAGCGGCACGACTCGGTGTGTGAGAGAGAGGTTAGGCTTTCTTCGCTTTGCGTCGGCGAGCGAGGGCTGCCAGAGCAAGAACGGTCATCGTGGCCGGTTCAGGGACCGCTTCGCCGTAGACATGGAGGTCATCGATTTGCCAGTCCGGGCCGGAGTTGGTGATCAGTGAGTCGGAAGTTGCGCGCCATCGGAACGCGAACGCCTCACCTTCCATCACGTTCGAGAGAGTAGCCACGGTCTGCACGTAGTTCGAGCGGAGTCCGGTGTAGGCGCGCTTCCCGCCGATCGCACTGCCCCATGACGTGTTGATCGTGGTGAGTGAGTACTGCTCGCCCGTGATATCCGTGAGGGCGACGTCGAAATACGTCACGCCATCCTTGGTGTACTGCAGCATGCCCCCGTCGAAGCCATTTTCGAAGTTGTACTTGTGCCAAAACTCGACCTTCACCGTGCCGGAGACAATGCCAGAAGCACTCAGGGCCGGGGTGGTTAAGTACGCATCGTGGGTCGTGGCGGCACCTTCCCAGCGCATGTGCTGACTCCCTGTCCGTGCCTGTCCAGAGGCTGAGCTGAGCGTCCATAGCACGGTGCCGGTCCCCAGAGTCTTGCTGAATCCGAGGTCGTTGTTAGGGGTCTCGAAGCTCGTCTGCAACAAGGTGACCGAGGCCGCCATCGCCGACGAGGCGACAAAAAACGTAGCGCTGAGAAGCGCAAGCTTGGTGATCTTCATTTATGCTCCTCTCGAATAATTTCGAGTTTCTGAAAGTGCGGTGCCCTAATCGGTCACACGACACACGCTATTAAATCACATCGTCACGGAGTTCCGCGAGGCGTCCCGCGAAACCTGGCAATTTTGACAAGCCTTCGGTCCGGTGCGGGGTTTAACTGCTCAAGGCAAGGAGCGGTGACTTATCCTTCACCCGCTCATAAGCTGCTTCGCTCCGCTTGTCGCCCCTCTCGATCGCCTTGAGATACCACTTCGCGGCTTCCTTGAAGTCCTGCTGGACGTACCACCCCTGTTCGTAATAGAAGCCGACGTTGAAGATGCCGTCCACATCGCCCATCTCGGCAGCCTTACTCATGAGTTCGAAGGCTGTCTTGAGACTTGCACCGCCGCCGAGTCCTTGCTGATACAAGAGGGCCTGTGCGACGTGGGCCGGAGCACTGCCCGCTTTGATCGCCTTGTCGTACCACTCCCGAGCGAGGATGTAGTTCTGGGTCACGCCCCACCCCTGCTCGTAGTAGAAGCCGATGGAGTACATCGCGTAGTGGCTCCCGAGTTCGGCGGATTTTTGGAACCAACGGAGTGCTTTGTCCAGGTCTTTCTCGACACCTTTCCCCTTTTGGAAGCACAGAGCCAGGTAGTTCATGGAACGCATGTTGCCGCGTTCGGCCCCCATCTCGTACATCCGGATCGCCTGAACCAGATCGACTTCGCCCCCGAGTCCGTTTTCGTAGAGCCAGCCGAGACTCGCCATCGCGGCGGGTTCACCGGCTTCGGCACCGCGCAGATACCAGGCTCGAGCGAGCGGAAGATCTTTGGCGGTTCCAATCGCGTTCTCGCACGAGAATCCCACGAGATACATGGCAAACCCGTCGCCGAACTTCGCGGCTTCCAAGTACCACTGCAGCCCGGTAGCCGGATTCTTCTCCACGCCCTGCCCGTTCACATAGAGGTGGCCAACGTTGACCATCGCCCGCGTGTTGTTGCTCTTGGCGGCTTCCAAGAAGTAGGTCATCGCCTTGGCGTAATCCTGCTTGATGAGGGTGCCGTCACGGAAAAGGAGGCCAATTTGGTTGTAGCACTCGGACGACCCCCCCTCGGCTCCCTTGACGTACCAGTCGATGGCCTTTTGGGGATCTTTCAGGACTCCGAGTCCGAGTTCGTACATCAGGCCGACGTTGAGACAGGCATCAGCGTGCCCCATCTCGACGGCTTTGACGTACCACTTCATCGCCTCTTCGTAGTTGCGGGGCACGCCGTAGCCCATTTCGTGCACCCAGCCCATATTGCTGGTCGCATGGACGCTGCCGAGGTCTGCGGCCTTGCGGAGCCACTTGACGGCCTCCTCGCGGTTGATCGGGCGGCCGAGACCGTCCATGTAGAGGATCGCGATTCGGTTCATTGCCCGCGAGTTGCCGAGGGTCGCTGACTTCTCGAACCACTCCATCGCGGCGGTGTAGTTCCGCTCGACTCCGGTGCCGTTCATGAACATGAATCCGAGGCCGTTCATGGCTTCGGCGTTGCCTTGTCGTGCGGCGAGATCAAAAAGCGTGATGGCGCGGCGGAAATCGCTGTTCTTGTAGGCCGCGTACGCGTCTTCGACCCACGTCTGGACTTCGCGGTCGCTGATCCCCTGTCGGGTGGCGCTGGAAGTTCCGAAGGCGAGGGGAAGCATCGACACGACCTGACTCGTGATGATCGGAGTCATCGGCTTGTCGGGGAAGCGCTGATTCCACTGAGCGATTTGCTCGCCCAAAGATTCGTTGACCAGCGAGGGAACGATCGAGCCATCCCCTCGGGCCGAGTTCGCGTTGCCGAGAGCCTTGATAAACGCCTGAGTGTAGACGCCACCTCCGTTGCCGGAGCCATACGCATTGGGGTCTTCGTAGCTCTTTTCCCCATCGCTACAACTGTACATGGCTGTCCAGGAAACTTGGCCAAACTTGCTCGCCCGGACGACTCGTCCGAGCTTTTCGAGAGCATCGCCCCCGCCGGGAGTTGTGCCGCTCTTTTCAACTTTGGGCTCATCGCGGCAGGCATCCACGATGATGATGCGCTTGCGGGCGGCTTGGTTGCCAAAGGCTTTGGCGAGATCGTCGAAAGCCAGGAGAGTGGTGGGATCGAGTTCCCAACCATTGCCGGTCTGACGGAACTCGGTGCTCGCGGGGGCAAGATAGTGCACACCGTTGATTTGCGCACCATGCCCGGAGAAGTAGAAGAGAATGGAGTCGACCGACTCGGTCTTGAGGCCAGCAATGGCGGCCAGGATGCCATCGCGCGTTGCCTCGGTCATCGTGGCTCCGGGCGGGCTCACGATCCGCTTGACGTCCCATCCCATCTGATACAGAGACTGCTCCACCCGTTCTGCATCTTTGTGGGCGAACCGTAGAGAACCCATTCCCGCTCGATCTGCCTTGGAAGGGGTGAGATAGCCACTGACGCCGACCACGATGGCGATCTTTTTGGCCGGGCGTTCGAGCTCGGGTTTCTCGTTATTCGGCGCCTGGGCGATCGCAGAAAGGGCGGTCACCGCCAGGATGAAAGGCATCGCGGCGCGAAGAATCAGGGCAGGGTGGAGGCGCGACATAAGTTTCTTGCGTTCGGAATACAAAACGCGTGTGTGTCTTCCCAGGATACAGGACGCCCCGGGACTCTTTTCCGTTGCTGAATCCAGGTCGATCCCCGGTTTTCTGGGAAGGGCGTTCTGTAAGGATTCCATAAGAAACGCCGGCATTTGAGGCAATCCCGGTATCGCTACCTGCGTCCGCAACTACAGAAAGTGGAAACGCCTTCCCGATACTCATTCTATCGGCTCTCGATAGTGAGTCAACAAAGGAAGAACTCAGGAACATGGGCAAGAACAACAAGAATCGAGGCTTTACCCTCGTTGAAATCATGATCGTCGTGCTGATCATTGGCATCCTGCTGGCGATCGCGGTCCCCAACTTTGTGAAGGCACGACAAAACAGCCGTGTCCAAACCGTTGTGGGCAACCTCAAGCAGATCGAATCGGCCAAGGAGCAATGGGCGATGGATACCGGTGCTGCCAGCTCGGCCACCCCGACGTCCGCTGATCTCGTGCCGAACTACGTGAAGAAGTGGCCGATCGGCCCGGTTGGCGTGGCTACCGACTACGTGGCCAACAACATGTCCACCC
>CALRVI020000002.1:0-896662 GCA_943371575.1 Methyloversatilis discipulorum
GGCAGCGGTGATGGCCGCAGCCTTCGTGGCAGCGCCTTGGAAGGCATCTGCGTTCTGACCCTTGAAGGTCGGCAGAGTAGCCATGTTGTTCGCAACATAGTCGGTGGCGACGCCAACCGGGCCAATCGGCCACTTCTTCACATAGTCCGGCACCAGGTCGGCCGAAGTCGGGGTAGCGGTGCTGCTTGCACCGGTGTCCATCGCCCACTGCTCCTTCGCGGCTTCCAGCTGCTTCAGGTTACCAACAACGGTCTGAACGCGGCTATTTTGTCGCGCCTTGACGAAGTTGGGAACAGCGATCGCCAGCAGGATGCCGATGATCAGAACGACGATCATGATTTCAACAAGGGTAAAACCCTGACGCTTGGTCTTCATTGTGGCTCAAATCCTCCGGTTACGAGACTTCGCGTTTTCCGCTTGGCCCATAACCGCCACAAAGGGGATTCCGCCTCGGGGGGAGGTGAACGTTAAGCACAATTACCAGGATTCCGCACTTTCATAAGAAATTCATAAGCGGAAACTGACCGGACCGAGAGTGCGTCTAACAAGCATGACGTGGCGAACCGTGCTTGCCTTCCCTCTTCTTGCAGCGTCTTTTGCGTTCGCTCAGGCTGATCCCTTCCGGCCGAGCATGCAGGATCAGGTGAAACTCGGCCAGAAGGCCGCCGAGCAGGTTCGCAAAGAAGAAAAGGTGCTTCCCGCGAGCGATCCCCGAGTGAAAGAGCTGCGACGGCTGGGTGAGATGCTCGTGAACTCCATCCCTGAAAAAGAACGCAAGAGTCGCCCATTCGTCTACACGTTCGACGTCATCGACTCCAAGGAGCTGAATGCCTTCGCCTTCCCAGGAGGATCAATCTTTTTCTACACTGGCCTCTTGGATACGATGAAAACCGAGGACGAGATCGTCGGGATTTTGGGACACGAGATCACCCATTCTCGCAACCAACACTGGGCAAGCCAATATGGGGACACTCTCAAGCGCAAGCTCGGCATCGCGGTCCTGCTGAATATTGCTAACGCGAACAGCACGGTCTTCGATATCGCCGACATGCTCGACAGCGTCCTCGTCGGGCTGAAGTATTCGCGCAAGCACGAAACGGAATCAGACAATGTCGGCTACGAAATGGTCGTGAGCACCGGCTACAACCCCGCCGGGATGATCGAGACATTCAAAACGCTCAAGGCGGCAAGCAAGGGGCAACGGCCTCCCGAGTGGCTGAGTACTCACCCCGATCTCGATCGCCGGGTGGTCAATCTCGAAAAGAAGATGGCGGCCGACAAGCGCAAGTTCCCCGCGGTCCGATCCCGCGCCGCGAACACGATGGTGGTCTGGAAGTCCGGATGGCCGAGCATTGTTGATGCCAGCAAGGAAGCCGAGCGACTTAAGCTTCTTCGGTCGCAGAACTGGCAACGAACTGCTGATCAGTTTGATTGCTGCGCGCAACACTGATCACGCTCGATTGCCGGGCGACCTCTTTTGCGAGCGCCTGGAACGCCTGGGATTGCGGCGAATTCGGATAGGCAATCACGCTTGGCAGCCCTTGATCGGCGGCTTGGCTGACTTGGGGATCCAGCGGGATGCTCCCGAGATACGGAACTCCGAGGCTTTGCGCGAGTTCGTCGCCGGACTTGCCCGCAAAGACACGCATCGTTTCCCCGTTCGGCATCACGAGGTGACCCATGTTTTCCGCGACCCCGAGCACTGTCGTGTTCAGGCGACGGAAAAGGGCGGCGCAGCTGCCAGCAATGTTGGCCGCCACGTTGTGGGGCGTCGTGACGATGACCACTCCGGTCAGAGGCACCTGCTGCGCCAGGGTCATCGGCGCATCGCCGGTTCCCGGGGGCAGATCGACAAGAAGGTAGTCCAAGGCTCCCCATTTCACGTCGCTCAGAAGCTGCTTGACCGTTCCTGCGACCATCGGGCCGCGCCAAAGCGGAGCTTGTCCTTCACCCAAGAGATAGCCAAGCGACATCATTCGTACACCGAATCGCTCGATCGGGATGATCTTGCTGTCGCGGGTGAGGGGCTGTTCGCCCAGGGTGCCCGTCATCATGGGAATGCTCGGGCCATAAACATCAGCGTCCATGAGGCCGACTTTCGCGCCGGTTTGGGCCAGAGCAACCGCGAGATTCACCGTCAGCGTGCTCTTCCCGACTCCCCCTTTGCCGCTCGCGATAGCGATGATTTGACGCACGTTGGGAAGCAGATCCTCTGACTGAGTATTCCGAGTCCGCACCTGGGCGGTCATATTCACATTCGCTGTTTCAATGCCGGGGAGCACCAAGATGGCTTGCTCGACCTCGGCCTGAAGTTGCTCCTTCACGGGGCAGGCTGGGGTCGTCAGTTCGACTGTGACTGATACGGTAGCCCCTTCGATCACGACATCCTTCACGAAGTTCAGCGCAACGATATCCCGGTGGAGGTCGGGATCCTGCACCACGCGCAGGGCATCGAGCACTTGATCGGTCGTGATAGCCATAGTTACGCCTACGAGGCTACCAGCCCGGGTATTCGTCGGGAGGGGACTCTATGTTGGTGCTGCCTTCATCTTGTGGTCAATCAGGACGTCATCTTTGAACCACAGTATCAGCAAGATGAGGCTCGGGATGAAAAAGCAGATTGAAATCAGCGCGATGACGAGATTGATCGCGCCGAGCCACCAGGAAAAAGCAGACGGGCCGAGAAAGAGGTAGACCACCTTTGGGGTCAGAGCGAGGAGCAAAACCGGAAGCAAGCGGCTCGCGGCACTTGGTTTTTCTGGTGCCTTGTTCGCCTGTTCCCGCTTCATGGCTTCGGCGGCTACCAGCATATCCAGCGCGGAGGCGTTCGGTGATGGTTTATCAGGCGAGTAGCCGCCACCTCGCTCGAATGATTCCTGCGTCCCGTACCACCGTTCCACCTTGGATTCCGTGTTCGTCCCGCCCGAGGTAAGCGATGCGAAACTAATGATTTCAACGAAGATAAGGAGGAGTACGTAACCCTTAAGTGAGAGAAAGATGCCCTCTGCTTTCACGATTTCAGTATAGCGAACAATATGCAAATCGCAAGTGCAGCGCATTCATCGTTAACGGATTTCCGTGGACTCAGATCGGAAAAAGGCGATTCGGCACACGCGCTCCAGCAGGTCTGATCATGAGGCGCACTCTCTATTGATCCTTGCCTCGCCTTCAAGCATTCTGCTCCGGGTGAGATCAACCCGCACCTGAGGAATCGGCAAAAACGAGTGCGATTGGCTCAGGCCTGAACCGGCTCTTCGCCACCGACTTCGAGAACCGAGCGCACTCCTGGCATTGACCAGAGAATCAGCAGAGGAATCGCAAGCGGAAGCGGGGCGATACAGGCCGCACCCACCCATCCGAGACGCATGCCCCGTCGGGTGATTGGCCACTTTCGCGAACCCATTGCCTGCCAGCAGAATGTCCCGAGGGCGATCCACGACACGAACTCGGCAATCTTCATCTGGACAAGGGCTCTCTCCAGCCGAATCGTCTCCGCCACCTGCTCCATCTTGGCGATCTCCCCCCGTCGGCCTTGAAGCTCGATAAACCTCATCTCCTTCTCGATCATCCCGGTCGATCCGAAGGCAAAGACGGCGTAGGCCAGGAAAACCACCGAGCCCACGAGATAAAGCTGGAACAAGATGTTCAGGAGTCGAAATTTCTTCATCCGTCGAGTCGCACCGGCGGGATTCCTCCAAATCCGTACTCCGCCCGAACATCTGGCCGACTCCAGTTAATCAGCATCATGATTCCAGGGATCGTCATGAAGAACGAGACAACTCCGATCACGTGATTGAAAAGCTGAGCCCACCACCAGGCTTTCGTTTTGGGAGCCCAAATCAGAACCAAGTTCAGCACGACCTTGAAGACTGCGTATCCAACCAGAGTATTGAGGATCTTACGGATCGAATCTTGGTCAATCTGCACGTTTTGCGAGGCGAGAAGTGGCTCGGTGAGAAGCTGCTCCTCCAACTGCGGCAGTAGCCCGTAACCCGTGAGCAAGATCGCGCCCAGGAAGAGGGACAGCAGAACCCATACGCCACAATAGAGACGGTTGAACCAGATCACCATTTCTGCTCTGCTCATCGTTCAACTCTCACGCCCATTATGACGCCCGTTGTCGATGCGTCGGTGCGAAATCAAATGCCGAAACCGCTCAAGATCCCGTTCGATAGTGCTTGCTTGGCCGCCGTCATCGCGGAAGTTCAGCCATTCGTCGGCGGCAAGATTCAGCGGATCATCCAAGCCGACGAGACATCGGTCACCTTCTCGATCTACCGAGGCTCGGAGGTTCACCTGATGATCTCATGGCACCCTGACTTTGCCCGGGCCCACCTGGTTTCGCGTCGTGGCCCCGCGCCGCAGAGTCCACCAGGTTTCTGCCAAGCCCTCCGAAAGCATCTGGACGACGGGCAAGTCGCGTTCATCCGTCAGCGAGGTCAAGATCGCATCCTCGAAATCGGCATCAGCGCCGAGAGCGGCGACTACCAGCTCGTCGCAGAACTCATGGGCAAGCACTCAAACGTGATGCTTGTCGGATCAGATCGCCGGGTGATTGCGGCAGGAAAGTGGGTGAGCAAGCACCAATCGAAGCGCCCCATCCGCGCCAACCAACCTTACGAGGCTCCTCCGCTTCCCGACCGGATCTCGGTGCTTGACGTGCAAGAGGGTGACGACTTGCGCGACGTGGAAGGGATCTCGCCCTTCCTCCGAAGCCTCATGGACGCGGGGATGCCGCTGGGCCAGGTCAAAAACGCGTTTGCCCAACATCATTGGGGAGCGTTCTACAGTCATCAAGAGGGCGCGTATCCTCTTTCGCTTGACCTCGTGAGCACGACGGCGATTCCCCGCGAATCGATTTCTCAAGCCATTGAACAAGCGTTCGCCGAGCGAATCGCTCTGGCCCAGATCAGTCAGGCGAGAGATGCCCTCCTTTCTCAGCTCAAGCGCGTCTCGCTGGCCCGGGAAACCGCTCTCTCGAGCCTCGATCAGGCGGTGGAAGCCGCTGATCGCGCGCCGCAGCTCCAACAGACTGCCGAGCTGGTGCTCGCCTACCAGGGAATGGTCAAACCCGGCGAGGAAGAGCTGGTGGCATGGGATTACCAAGGTCAAGAAGTCAAGATCCGCCTTGACCCCGAACTGACCGCAGTCGAAAACGCCAACAAGTGGTTCGAAAAAGCTCGGAAAGCGAAGAACCGCGCAGGAGAAATCCTCGACCAACGCGACCGCATTGCGACTGATCTGGACCGACTTCGTAAGGTGATTGCCGATGTTGAGCTCGCTGTATCCCCGTCTGAAATCGCGGAGTTGCGGCAGTTTGCCGATCAAGCCAAGTGGCTCCACCACGCGGCCACGCCCAAGGCCAAAGAAGATCGACCATTTGAGGGTCATGCAATCCGCGAAATGCTTTCCCCTGCGGGTTATCGGGTGCTCTACGGCACCAACGCCACCAGCAACGACTTCCTGGTGCAAAAAGTCGCGAAGGGCAACGACTGGTGGTTCCACGTCCGAGGTCAAACCTCTGCTCACGTGGTCTTGCAGACCAGCGGGCATCCCGAGAAGGTTCAGATTGCAGATCTGATGTTCTGCGCAGAATTGGCCGCGCGCAATTCGGTCGCCAAGCACTCGACTTATGTGCCGGTGGATTACACGCTTAAGAAATATGTCCGCAAGCCGCGGGGTTCTGCGCCGGGATCAGTGGTGTGTGAGAGAGAAAAAACGCTCCACGTTGACCCGTGAACATCATTCATCCGAGTTGGACTGACGCAGCCTTCGGTGATAGTTGTCCTTGCTCATGTCATCGAGCAAGGTGAACCGCGTGTAGGCGGGCTGGAACCCAAGCAGAACCGTTCCTGTCGGGCCATTCCGGTGCTTACCGATGATGAGTTCAGCTACCTCGGCGGCTTGAGGGTTGAATTCTTGCTCCTTCCCTGCTTCCTTGGCTCGGTAGTAACTCTCGCGGTAGATAAACATGACCATATCCGCTTCAGCCTCGATAGAGCCTGATTCGCGGATGTCGCTGAGCATCGGACGCTTGTTGTCGCGGGCCTCGACGCCTCGGTTGAGCTGGCTGAGAGCAATGACCGGGACATCGAGCTCCTTCGACATGCTTTTGAGTGCGCGGGCGATTTCAGAGATTTCCTGGGTTCGGTTCTCCGTGCGTCGGGAGCCTTTCATCAACTGCAAATAGTCGATGACGACAAGGCTCAGGCCGCTCTCTGCCTTGAGACGCCGGAGCTTGCCGCGCATTTCCAGGGGCGAGACATCGGAGGAGTCGTCGATGAAGATGGGGAGATTGTAGAGATCCTCGCAGGCATCGGCGAGCTTTTGGTAGTCGTTGGGGTGAAGATTGGTCTGCTTGAGCGCGCCCATCGGCACTTGGGCAATCGTGGCGATCATCCGGCGAACGAGCTGCTTTCCGCTCATTTCGAGGCTGAACACGGCGACTGAGCCAGCCTGGGCTCGCGCGACGTTCAAGGCGAAGTTGAGAACGAGTGACGTCTTCCCCATCGCCGGGCGGGCCGCGACGATGACAAAGTCGCCTCCATAAAAACCGGTCGTCACTTCATCGAGGTCGGCATATCCGCTGAGCGTGCCGAGAACCGGCTCGCCGCTTTCGAGGAGCGTATCGACATCGACAAAGAAGTCTTTGGCGAGGGAGCGCACGGGCTGGAAGTACTTTCCGAGGCGTTTCCGGCCGACTTCAAAGATCGCGGCTTCGGCTGCATCCACCTTCTCGTCGGCGGTTTCATCCGGGGCGTGGACGTTCTTGATAATTTGGTGCCCCGCGTCTTCGAGCCGACGAAGCGTGGCTTTGTCCTGAACAATCCCCGCGTAGTAAGTCGCATTGGCTGCACTGGGAACCGTCTCGGCAATCTGGACGAGATACTCGATGCCGCCGACCTCATTCAGCTTGTCCCGAACGAGGAGTTCGTCCTTGAGGGTGACGAGATCGATGGCCTTGGCGCTCAGGAGAAGCTGGCGGATGGCCTTGAAGATTTCTCGGTGGGCGGGTACGTAAAAGTCGTCTTCGGTGAGGATGTCGGCGACTTCGGTCGCGGCGCGTTCGCTGAGCAGCATCGCACCGAGGGCGGACATCTCCGCCTCAGAGCTCTGGGGCGGGACGTAATCGTCCATGCGGCTGAATCGACTCTTGACGGCCATCGGGAGTGAGACGATACCGCCCAGAGGGGCCAATCATCTTCACTTCAGGCACTTCGTTTATCCCCTCAGTGTGGATACCCACCGAGACTGTCCCTTGTCGCCGCGTTTTGGCCCCAAAAACTCCGGCAAATATGCCTGCTTACAATTTTCTTACTTCCCTGCACTTGCACTTTCTGCTACTATGTTGTCGTTCGGGCCGATTTGGCCTTTCCTGGAGAAGGAGCACACAAATGAAGAAAATCCTCGCGCTGCTCAGCGCAACCGTTTTGGCGTCCGTGTCGATGGCCGACACCGTGTCCGTAGATTTCGAGTCCTACGCCGATGGCGCAATTGCCGACGGCTACAATGGCTGGCAAATCACCAACCCTGCTTGGGATCAGCAAGTTGTCAGCTCCGGTGCCATTTCCGGCAACAAGAGCTGGCGAATCAGCCAACAGGTCGGTTCCGGTAGCTTTGGCGACCAACCCTACAGCCCCGCCCTCACTCAAAAGGCGGGCGAGAATGAGACCAACAAGGTCTTCGAAGCCAGCTGGAAGTGGAAGCCTCTCGCCGGTGGCAAGAACACTGAGGGCATCACCGTGTCGATCGACAACGGGACGGGCCAACGCGGGAACTGGATTCGACTGGAGAACCTGGGCGGCCTCGACACCAGCTGGAGACTGTCGGTCTTTGACTACAACGGGACGGCTTTCGTTGCCACCGAACTGATGAACAACATCAGCGCGGGGACGGTTCTCGACATGGGCTTCAAGATGACGTTCAACGCAGGACTTCAGAATGACGTCTGGGAGATGTACGTGAACAACAATCTGATGTTCACTGGTATCGGCTGGGAAGACTATTTCATTGACAACGCTCCGGTTACTGGCCCGGCTCCGGTCTCCTACGACCGGTTGCTCTTCCGCAATGCTTCGAGCGTCTCCGGTGCGGCAGGTGTGATGATTGACGACATCACGTACTCGTCCGCCGTCCCCGAGCCGGCCACCATGACCATCCTCGCCCTCGCGGCCGCTCTGAAGCGACGCAAGGCGAAGAAGGCGCAAGCCTAACAATCTCCCACCTGCTCCTGGCGACTCGGAATCCTCCGGGTTGCCAGGGGCTCTGTTCAAAAACTGGGTTTCGGCCTCTGGCCACCCTTGGAAAGGAGCACACAAATGAAGAAACTGATTCTCGCACTTGCGGCGACGTTTGCCGCGACTGCCGCTTTCGCCGTCGGAAACCACTTTGAAGGTTTCGAAAACCCAAGCTTTGCGATGGGAGGCAACAACTGGAACACGTTCAGCAGCACGGTCAACCGAGTGACCAGCGGCACGAACGGTGTCACCTCCAAAACGGGCAATGCCCACGCTGAATTGATCCGACCAAACTCGGGAAACCCAGGTGCCTTCACGCGCCTCGGCGGCTACTCCTCGACATTCGATCAAGGGTTCCGCACGAGCCTGGACATCTACATCGACCTCAGCCACACAAAGATCACCGACTCCACCGCTGCAAACTACGGATTCGACCTCAGTTCTGCTGCGAACAATCAAAGCGGCAGCCACCGGCGAGACTTCATCTTCCACGCCGCTGATACCACCGCCGGCACGTTGCTGATTGCTGGCAGTAACAACACGAGCGGAAACGTGCGTGGCGACCTGGCAAGCATCAACCACTACGAGATCATGACCTCCGGTTGGTACACGTTTGAATCACTGTTCCGAGATCAAGGAAACGGAACCTTGGCCGTTGACCTGAACCTGCGAAGCGCCGCCGGAACGTTGCTGTTCACCGAAACTCGCAATGATTCGAGCGACGTCCTCGCGTCGGTGGTCGGTGGGAACCGATACATGTGGTTCACCGTGCATACCGACACGCTCGCGATCGACAACACCACGCTGGAAGCCGTCCCCGAGCCGGCCACCATGACCATCCTCGCCCTCGCGGCCGCTCTCAAGCGACGCAAGGCGAAGAAGGCGCAAGTCTAACCGACATACATCCCGCTCCTGGCGGCTCGGGTGAACCGGGCTGTCAGGAGCCCTGACCCATTTACTTCGGCCTTTGGCCACCCATTGATAGGAGCAAAACAATGAAGAAATTCCTCGCATTCGCAATCACTGCACTCACACTGACCTCGGTTTCCTTCGCTCAGACGGTCGTCAACAACTTTGGCGTTGCTGGCTGGAAGTCTGGCGACACTCGCCAAGCTAGCGGAACCACGTTGCGGGGCATCAACCGCAGCCATGGAAACCTTGGCGGCACCTACACCGCAGGCGACGACACCCTGATCGGCGATCAAATCAAGTTCATGGGAGAGGGCCAGACGGAACCGTCGTTGACTGCGGTTCAGGCGGGAGCGTCCCCAGCAGGCTCGCTGAACGGGCTTGGGTACGTGCGGATTGACGGGACTTCCGCGAACAACGGCAAAACGAGCATCACAAACTTCAGTGCCCTGGGCTTCGGCACCACG
Source organism: Methyloversatilis discipulorum (assembly GCA_943371575.1). Lineage (GTDB taxonomy): Bacteria > Armatimonadota > Fimbriimonadia > Fimbriimonadales > Fimbriimonadaceae > UphvI-Ar2. The sequence continues at coordinate 9,614 of CALRVI020000002.1, forward strand.
AGCTCGATCTTCGCTACCGGGATGACCGCAAGCTATCGCTACTTCACTGAAAGCCTCTCGACCTCGCGAACACCCGGCTTTGGTTTCTTCGGCGCAGATGCTGCGACAGGAAACTTCTTCAACTTCACCTACGTTCATGATGCTTCCAACGGCGGCTACACGGCCAACGCCTGGAATACAGCAAACATCACGGATACCAGCGGCGTCTGGATCGCGCGGCTGAACGGCGTGGTGCAAAACGCTGGTGTTGGAAAGACGATCGCCGACTGGAAACTCGATACGAATGCCGGCATCTACTTTGGCGCACAGGCTGGATTTTACGAGTACGGATTCTGGCTCGGGTCATTCCAACGCAATGCAGTGGCGTACATTGACTACATGGAAATGAGCACTTTGAACGGCGGTCAGATGTACGACTTCCAAGCCGTTCCGGAACCAGCCACGATGACCATCCTCGCCCTCGCCGCTGCTCTCAAGCGACGCAAGTCGAAGAAGGCGCAAGCCTAACGATCTCCCCCCTGCTCCTGGCGACTCGGATTCCTCCGGATTGCCAGGGCTCTGTTGTATTCACTCGGCCTCTGGCCACGCATGGATAGGAGCAAAATTTCATGACAAAATTCAAGTCCCTCGTACTCGCGCTCGTCGCGCTCGTCGCCTCCGTCGCCCACGCCCAAGTTGGGGTAGACGGCCTTCTCGGAGCGGAATGGTCAAGCGTCACTCCCACGAACGTGCCACTCGGTCCGGCTTCCGGCGGCTTCGTAACGAACACGGAACTCGCCACATACGACGTTTACTCCCGCGCAGATTCAACTCACTTTTATGGACTGATCGTGTCCAAACCGGCGGATGCCACGCAGTTCGCTTCCGTGTCAGCTGTGCAATTCGCAAACGTCTACTTCGACACCAACCCCTCCACAGGATCGGATCTTGGGTTTGAACTGTCGAATAACCGGGCTTTCAAGCCAGGCGTGAGCGGCTACTACAACAACTCAGATCTCTTTGGCCTCGTATGGGCGAAATCCGACCCGGGCTCTTACACGTCCGGCGCGACGTTCGGGTTCGAGTTTGCCGTTCCCTGGGCCTACCTCCTCAATGATCCTCAGGGTGTCGGTTTCCCGAGCGTCAGCGTGGGAAGCCCGGTGATGTGGCGATCCGTTCAAGCCTACGGCTACAACTTCGTCAACGGAAACACCATCAACCCAGGTGTCGGCTTTGGTACTTTCCAAGCCGTCCCCGAGCCGGCAACGATGACCATCCTCGCCCTCGCGGCTGCTCTCAAGCGACGCAAGTCGAAGAAGGCGCAAGCCTAAATCTGACCCGGTAAACAAAATGCGCCCGGGGTGAGCCATCACCTCGGGCGTTTGTGCGTCACTCCCACTCAATCGTTGCGGGAGGCTTGCTGGTGAGATCGTAGAGAACGCGGTTGACACCTTTGACCTCGTTCACAATCCGGTTCGCGACATGCTCCAGGAACCCGAAATCGAACGGAAACGCCTGAGCGGTCATCGCATCTTCACTCTGAACGGCCCGCAAAACGATCGGTTGCTCGTAAGTCCGTTCGTCACCCATCACGCCCACGCTGCGCACGTCGAGAAGAGCCGCGTAGCTCTGCCAGATCCCGGGATGGAGGCCGTTGCGCCGAATCTCCTCACGGAAGATCCAATCCGCATCTTGGGTGATCTTGACCCGCTCCGGCGTGACTTCCCCAAGAATCCGAACCCCGAGCCCTGGTCCAGGGAAAGGCTCTCGATCGACCACTTCGCTCGGCAGCCCCAGCTTCCGACCAACTTCCCGAACCTCGTCCTTGAACAGCCAGCGCATCGGTTCGATCACTTTCAGCCGCATCCAATCGGGGAGGCCGCCGACATTGTGGTGCGTCTTGATCTTGCTCGCGGTGGGTGACCCGCTCTCGATGACATCCGGATAGAGCGTGCCTTGGGCCAAGAAGTCGTGATCTTGCAACTCGGAGCGGTTGCGCTCGAAGCAGATGACAAAGTTCTCGCCGATAATCTTGCGCTTTGCTTCTGGGTCGGTGACTCCCTTCAGAGCGCTGAAGAACTGATCGTGAGCCTGGATCACCACCAAGTGAGGGTGGAAGACCTCGGTGAACATCTTGTGAACCTGCTCCGCTTCCCCCTTTCGCAGCAGTCCGTGATCGACAAAAACGCAGGTTGTTTGCTCACCGATCGCCTCACTCAGGAGAGCCGCAACGACGGAACTATCCACCCCGCCGCTCACCGCACATAAAACCTTGCCGGTGCCGACCTCCTCCCGAATCCGAGCGATGGAGTCCTCGATAAAGTTCTCCGCCGTCCAATCGGCGCGGAGTTGCGCGACTTGGAGGAGGAAATGGCGAAGGATCGCTCGACCATCGGGGGTGTGGCTGACTTCGGGGTGAAACTGGACGCCATAACGTCGATCAGCCACGTTTTCCATCGCCGCCACCGGGCAGGAATCGGTGGTGGCCGTGACCTTGAATCCGGCCGGTACTTGCTCCACCTGATCCCCGTGGCTCATCCACACGAGATCGTTTTGGAGTTCCGCCACCTGGCTGCCGGGAACCATCGCGCTGAGGTGTCGGCGACCGTACTCGCGCTCACTGCTCGGAGAAACCTTGCCGCCGAGGTTATGGGCCATCAGCTGCTGGCCATAGCAAATCCCGAGCACCGGAATTCCATCGAGAAGCGAGAAATCGAGTGTGGGAGCGTTCTCTTCCAGCACCGAGCGCGGGCCACCGCTGAGGATCACTGCCGCTGGCTTGCGAGTCTTGATGTGCTCCGCTGCGTTCTGCCACGCCACCATTTCCGAATAGCATCCAAGCTCGCGAACGCGCCGGACGATGAGCTGGTTGTACTGCCCACCAAAATCAATGACGGTGACGAGTTGGTGCTCCATGGAAGTCCCTAGTTTGCTCCACCACGCCTGGCCCTGGTAAGGACTCCGGCTTTTTCGAGATAGAGGGGTGGTGGCCCAGCGCTTGCAAGAATGGTCTCCAGACGATCACGGAACGATCAACATGAAGAACCAACGGAAGAACCTTCGCCCCCTCGCCCTCACGACCCTTGTTGTCCTCTTCACCGGTGCCGCCTTGGTGGCTCAAGCGAATCCGGTTGTGGAAGCCACTCAGGTTGCGAGCGGTCAGTCGGCGACGATTCTTCCGCTTCTCATGGCGATTGGGTTTGGTCTGACTAAGAAGCGAGATCGACTCGCCTAATCTTCTCCTTACCTTTCGTTCCGAACAGTTCTTTCCTTAGCTCAAATCAACAGCAGAAAACGCCCTCAGACATGATCTGGGGGCGTTTCTGTGTGAGAAGCAGGGATGTACCCTCAGAACCGCACGCTGTTTACGGCCGCTTTCATCTCGTCCATGCGATCGATCATCTGCTGGACCAGGTGGAATTGGGTGCGGGCGCGATCGAGGTTTTGACCGTCGCGATGGATCCGGAAATACTTATCTCCGTCCAGATAGTCGGTGAGGAATCGGATGCCGCATTCCAGCGTAATCACCGCGCCGCAGCTCGCCATCGCATCCCATTCGGCGGGGTGGAGAGTGTCTCCAATCGTCTCGGCGAAGCCTCGGACAATCGCCGCGTACTTATCGAAATCAAATTGAACCTTGCTCAGGTCTTGCTCATCTTCCGCGGCAGAGTTGCACGCGGTTCGAATGAGGTCTCCGACATCGAAGAGAACTGAGCCGGGCATGACTGTATCGAGATCAATCACCGTCATGCCCTTAAGCGATTTCTCGCAAAAGAGCACGTTGTTGACCTTCGTGTCATTGTGGGTCACGCGGATCGTCTCGGGGTGATTTTCGAGAACATTGATCAGGGCTCCACCCAGATCCTCGTTGCGAAGCACGAACTCGATTTCTGCCTGGCAGGTTTCGGTGCGGCCCTCGACGGGTTGAGCCAGTGCCTGCTTGAATCGTTCGATCCGGCGTGGCGTGTGATGAAAATCGGGGATGGTGATGTGGAAGCGCTGGGCATCCAGATCGCTCAGATCGTGGAGAAACTTTCCGAAGGCCACGGCGGCTTCATAAGCGACTTCGGCACTCGGGACAATATCGAAGACCGTAGATCCCTCGACGTAGTTGTAAGTGCGCCAGTAGTTCCCTTCGTCGTCCTTGAAGTAGACCTCTCCGTCATCGTTCGGCAGGAGGTGAAGGAGTCCTGGATCGCCGGATCGTTTGGCGGCCAGGTGTTCGATGACCCACCGGATGTTGTCCATCATCCGAACTGGATCGCGAAAAACGTGGGTGTTGATGAGCTGGTGAACGTATCGCTTCGTGGCTCCATCTTGCTGCACCACGCTGACATACGTGCGGTTGATGTGCCCGCGCGTGATAAGATCCCCCTCCAGCAACGTACCGGAAGGCAGGAAATGAGGCGTGATGGGAGTAAGGATCGCCATGACGTCGTTAATAATCTGAACTTTACCAGAGAGGGGCGGGGCTTCCGTGGTCTACGTAGAGGTTACGCACTTCCGCTCGCACCATTTCAAGATCTTCAGGAAAAGTCATGCCAAAGCACCGACTCGTGGTGGTTTTGGTTCGAATTCGGAAGAGATTGTTCCCGACTCCATGGTTCAAGACGTGTGGGATGCCCACTTCGCGGCGCGGATCTTCGGCCCGGCTGACTTCGATGAATTCGCGCATGAAGGGGATGATCGCGGGGTGGAAGCCGAAGATGTTCATCGAGACGGCGGCGTCTTCGGGGAGCGTGACGGTTTCTTTTGGCTCGGTGGTTGTGGTGCCTTCGATCGTGCCTGACGGTGTTCGGTGCACGTTGTGAAGTTCGGTGATAGCTTTGAGGAACTCACCGTCGTTCTCTACCCAGGCTCGGGACAGCCCACCTTCGCCCCAGAGAGTCGAAAGCACGGGATAAGGGATCGTGCATCCAAGGGTCTCAGCCCCCGGGTGCCCCGATCCCTTCAGCGTCGGGATTTCAGGCTGGGCGCCGAAATCCCGTTCGAGACATTCCAAGGCATCCTCGATGGCTTCCCTGCCATAGAGATCATCACCATTGACGACAATGAACGGCTGGGTGAGATGCGGAGCGGCCGCGACGATGGCAGCGGCCGTGCCCTTGGGATCATGGTCGCCCATTGGCTGAATCGCGATCTCGGCAGTGCCCGCCGGGGGGAGATCAGATAGTGCGGCCTCCGCCTGCGACCGCAGTTCTTCTCGGGTGATGAGAACCACGTGCTCGACGCCGCAAAGCCAGGCATCGCGGATGGTGAAGTGCATGATGGGCTCCCCGAAGACCCCGACCGGGGTGAACTGCTTCGGCCCGCCAAACCGCGTCCCCATCCCGGCGGCAAGAATCACCAGAGTCGTTTGCATGGCTGATTGGAATCTTGGCACGGGTTAGGCTCGTATGAGAGGACGTGAGCGAACAGAATAAGCCCCGCCACTGGGTACCCGAAGATGAACTGCCTTTCTGGCAAAGGCAGTGGTACCTCACGAAATTGCTTTGGCTCGAGATTCTCGTCGCTGTTACTTTCTTAGCGCCCATATTTGCCCTTGCAGCCCAGGACAGTCAGCTTGAACGCGCTGATGAAGCTTTTGAGCAAACATCATCCGCCGTGACGAGATTGATGAGGATCGCGGAGCGATGACAAACTGGTCGGTACGGAAGAACGTTGTGCTGACCCGAGGGGCATTAGTCGTTGTCTGCGTTCTCATCTCATTTCTGGCCCTTGTTTCGACGTGGCTGAGCCAAGCGAGATCGGACGTGCTGGTTGAATCAATGACCGAAGAGGCTCGGAGAATTGATCACGTGGCGGACGTTCTGAACGAGCGATTGCAAGAAATCGAGGCTCGCGAGAAAGCGGTCGCCCGGCGGGAGAAGGAACTGGGGATTCGCGTTAGGTAGGCGTATGGATGAGACGCGTGTGCTCACTTTTGAGGAGTGGTTTGCTCGGGTCTCGAGCTTCGAGTCAAACGATCATGCCTGGAGCGTGAGCGACGAACTCGATGGGATCCCGGTTGAAACGGTGGCTTCCTATATGAGGAATCTCTTCACGAACGCGGACACACTGTGCGCCGACGTTCCGCCACAGCGTCTCTGCCACATGATTTGGTTCGTGTTTGGTTTGGCGTCTGGCTATTGGGGTCATATTTTTTGCCTTGAAGACTCGGAACAACTACAGATCGACACTCTCAATTCGGTTTGTGTGTTCTATCGCGATTTTCTGGATCCCTTTTTTCTCACGCACCCGACAGACAAATCTGATTTCGGCACTGCTGTCTACATGATTTGGGACATGGATAACATTGAAAGCTCTCTCTTCTGGAGACTTCCCCACCTCGTCGAGCCAGCTTTCAGCGTGCTGAGCACGGCCCTCGACTGCCGCTCCTACAGCTGTCAAATAAGTGCGTTGCATGGCCTGGGTCACATCCAGCACCTGCATCCAGCGCGCACTCAAGCCCTGATCGATGCCGCGCTGGCGAAAGAAGATCATTTGCATCCGGACCTCATCGGCTACGCAAAGGACGCGCGATCTGGGAACGTGCTTTAGAAGCGTGACCCCTGTCTCCGGAACATCTCGCGCTCGACCCGAAGGGAGACTGGAGCCACTTGCCGGATTCGAACCGGCGACCTGCTGTTTACGAAACAGCTGCTCTACCACTGAGCTAAAGTGGCCCACTTGCGAGGCGCGACCGGGTTGATCGCGGTGTCCATTATGACGAATCGTCGGCACACCCCGCTGGATTCAGCACCCCGCAATGGGACACTCGGCCCGTGGCGGCGGGCTCTGCCCCCACGCTGGGCCGACTCACCGGTGGATGGATCCTACTTCACCAGGAGCGCTCCGAATCTTCGCCTGATTGTCGCTCCTGGTCGCCGACCGGGCGGGAGAGACCCGTTGCTTGCTCAGCTTCCCCGCCCGCTTTCTCGGGGCTCGGGGGTGAGGCATTGGGCGGGCGGCGACCAGGAATCCCCCGATCCACGAGCACTACCCGCTATAATCCACTCAACACGGAGTCTAACAATGTCAGTTGACACCTTCCCTATTCGGCGCGTTGATCACGTGCGACATTACGTCAACAACGCCCGACAGTCGGCGTTCTTCTACCAACACACCTTTGGGTTCTCCATCACTGGCTACAACGGCCTGGAAACCGGAAGCAAAGACCAAGTTGATTACCTGCTGGAGCAAAACAACATCCGGCTGGTCTTCTCGGCCCCTCTGCGACCAGGGCACCCCATGGCCGAGCAAATCTCCGCCCACGGAGATTTTGTCCAAGACATCGCCTTCGAGGTCGATGATGTTGATTGGGCATGGAAAACCGCGATCGAGCGCGGCGCCGTCAGCGCCCGCGAACCCATGTGGCTTGAAGATGAAAAGGGCAAGGTCCGCATCGCGGCAATCCACACCTACGGCGACACGGTCCACAGCCTCATCAATCGCGACGAATACACGGGCGAGTTCCTGCCTGGATTCGAGGTTCGCAATGAGCCTGGTGACGGCATTGGCCTGCTCGAGATCGACCACTGCGTGGGTAATGTCGAGCTGGGCAAGATGAACGAATGGGTGGATTGGTACGCCAACATCCTCGGGTTCAAGAACCTCATCAGCTTCGATGATGCCGACATCAGCACCGAATACACCGCTCTGATGAGCAAGGTGATGGCGAGCGGCAATGGCCGGGTGAAGTTCCCAATCAACGAGCCCGCCGAGGGGCGCAAAAAGAGCCAGATTGATGAGTATCTGGAGTTCTTCGGGGGCGCGGGCGTGCAGCACGTGGCCCTGCTCACCGATGACATCGTCCACACCGTCAGCCGACTCCGCGCGCGAGGGATTCCGTTCCTCAGCGTCCCGCGCACCTACTACGATTCACTCGTTGAGCGCGTCGGGCAGATTGATGAGGACATCGATGTCCTCGCCGATCTCGGCATCTTGGTCGACCGAGATGATGAGGGGTATCTGCTCCAAATCTTCACGAAACCCGTGACCGATCGCCCGACCCTGTTCTACGAAATCATCCACCGCAAGGGCGCAAAGAGCTTCGGCAAGGGCAACTTCAAGGCCTTGTTCGAGAGCATCGAGCGAGAACAAGCCCTCCGCGGCACGCTCTGATCCCTGACACATTCACCGGAAAACCCTGTTTGCATCAGCAAGCAGGGTTTTCTTCATTGCAGAATCACCGACCATGAGGGGTAAGCATGCCGCGATCCACTTCAAATCTCCCGCCTCCGACCACGCCGGGGCTAAAGGCGCTGTACCGTTTGCTCGTCAGCTTCCTCCGGATCCCGTTCATGTTTCTCTCCTTCCGATCGACCCCGCTCCGGGCTCAATCGAGCGAGCTGGCAAAGCGAGTCAACGAACTCGCCGATGACCTCGAGAATCAGCGGGCGGGGTGAGCCCTACTCCTTCCAATTGCGGTACCACTTTTCGCCGTCGGTGAAGAGCATCGTTCCGGCGCTTGTGTCGTAGTGGATCTCCGTGATCGCTTTCGGGAACAGGAGGGACCAGGATTTTCCGTCGTGCTGCCAGAGGAAGAAGTCGGTCCGCTCAACTTCCCCGTAGTGGGGAAAGTCCACGGTTGCCAGCCAGAGAGACGTCTGCCCCTCAACTCTAATTGGCACAATTTCGAGGCCACTGGGATACTCCTCTTGGTAGGGCTCGGGCAAACCGAGTAACTTGACGCGCCCGTCAGCGTAGACAGCTGGATTATTGTCCTCTCGGTAAGGATGACCAATCGTTGTCACGCCCCTAAACTCGCCGAATCCGGCAGACGTGGGGAAGTATTTCTCTAGAACGCCCAGGAGCCGATCTCCCACCACGAATGAGGGGCGGAACGCGGCCTCTGGGAATGAAGTGTTGGGCAATTCCGACCAGGCTCCGTGCTTCCATTCCAGGGTTGAAAAGCCCCGGTCTTCGGCATAGGTGGCGAGGAACACCGCTCCGGACGGAGTAAGGCGCAGCTGACTTCCCTCTACCCAGCCGGGGTTGGGAGCGATCTTCTCCGCCCCCCGCGAGGAAACTAGTTCACGTTCACCGCCGTCCTCCACAATCGCAAAGTCACGGTTGGCGATCAGAACCTTTCCTTGAAGCGTGGCCTCCCCTTTCTCACGAAGTATCGATTCAGACCCTTCAGTATAGTTCGTCCAGATGGCTCCGGCGTGCCCGATGATCAGATCCGCCCCAATGATGAAAGGTATGGAACTTTGCTTGGCTGAGCCACTAACCTTTAGAAATCCACCCTGTTTTGAAACTACCTTTTGCCCAAGGAGTCCCACAGGCCGATCCTTCAGGGATTGAACTTGAACCAAGCAATCGGGCATTGCAGTGTGAAAAAGACATAGAGCTAGGCATGTAATCATTTTTCCATCACCAATTCAATCCGGTAGCCATTCACATTGTTTTCGTTCCAGAGTCTCCAGCGCACCGCCTTACATTTGTGCTTCGCTGCCCTTTCCGTGGGAGGATCTGGCAAGATACCATAGCCACAAGGGTCTTCTCCGCAGTATATGAGGTCACCAAGAAACTCCTCAAAGGACTCTGGTTTGATGCCCCCAGCTGACTCAAAGAACACCAAATCATCCCACCCAAGGCCAGCAAGAGCCTTCTCTTGTCTATCGTTTTTTAACGTACCCTCGCTACCCATTCCTAACAGTTTGATCGCAAGACATTAGCAATATATCGCCTCAGTCACTTTCAGGGGGTCAATTACCAGTTTTTCAGATACTTATCATCCACACGTAAGACACAAGTCCCTTCGGAGGTATCTGACCAATATGAGATGCTCTTCGCGGTCAGGATGCTCGACCATTTGCCGTCTCGCAGTAAGAACAATTCGTACCACCGGTTTTCAATGTCATGACCCTGGAGGTCGGCTAACCAGAGCGATTCTGAGCCTCGATGCCAAATGGGCTCTATCTCCGCACCGCTCGGATAGACCTCATCCGGCTTCAGTCTTTTGCTCGTCGGCATACCGAGTTTCACAATGCCTGTACGCGTTGCGAGAGCGGGTACATAACGCCGCACTGGGCCAAGCTGGGTAACGAACGAACTCGAAAAACTCCCTTGTTCGGGGTTCGAAAGTCCGACCGTCTTCAACATCCCGAGAACGCCATCGCCGTACGCCATCGATGGGATGAACGCGTACTCGCGACTTAATTGCACTCCCCCAACCGCAGTGAGACCTTTCTCTGTTCCATGGAGCAACTCGTATCCCCTCCGTTCCGAGTAAACGCCCGCCCAGACGTCCCCGCTGTTGGTGATGATCATGAGGCTGTCGAGAATGTCTGCGGGAAGCTCGAAGGTTCTGTTCTCTTTCCCAGGGACGACAACCATCCAAGTGTTCTCTTGCCGAAGCAGAAGAGAGGTAAGGGTCATGCCGGAAAAACTCCAACCTTCTGGCTGAACCACAACCTCTCCTGAGGCAACCCGTAAACCTATCCTAGTGCCGTCAGGCAGCCTTGAAGTCACGACGCCATTTCCCTGGGAGAATGGCGATGGGAGGCTCGTCTTGGCAACCTGCTCAAGGCGCATATCATCCATCAGTGTGGTGCCAGAAAGGTGCTTTGGCCTGAATTGAGGAGGGATCCCTTCGAGTTCTGTGAAGCGGAGATCAGGTGTGCTCATGCCGCCTATGACAGCAAGGAGAGCGGGGATCATGGGCGATCTTTCCTCGTTGTTTTCACTTCATCTCCCTCTTTGCAGTTTGGCTACAGAACTGCTCAATATGAGAAACATGCGAGTGTCGAAATGCGTTCCAACTTCGCACTTTTTCGAATCAGATCACTTTTCACGTCATGGATGATTAACGCTTTCCTGACAAGTCCCGGTTTCCGTCCTCATGAGTCGGAACACCCCATCCCCAGGCCCCGCGAGGGTATCGGTGCTATACTTTCTCGCTCGCGGCAGGAGGTTTCAACCGGACGCCGAGGACACCACGTCTTTGGATTCCCGTCTACGACGTCCCTCTCCCCCCGCGACACCTGGCTCACGCTCACGCTCAGCCAGGAAAGGATGAACAAAAACCGTGGTTAAAATCCGATTGACTCGCATGGGCAACAAGCACCGCCCGTTCTACCGTATCGTCGTTTCCCGAGTGGACACCAAGCGCGATGGCGCGGCCATCGAATTCCTGGGGAGCTACGATCCGCTCACCAAGCCGTCCACCGTCAAGCTGAAGAACGACCGAGCTCTCTACTGGCTGCTCCAAGGCGCCCAGCCGACCGAGACCGCTGCTCGACTTCTGAAGCGCGAAGGCGTTCTCGACGAATTCTTCGCTCAGCGACCGAAGGCCAAGGGCAAGTACAAGTTCCTCGACAAGCGCACTAGCACGATGAGCCAAGAATCGGTCATCGCCGCGCCGGTCGAAGCCAAGGCTGAGGCGAAGGCTGAAGCCAAGGTCGAAGAAGCTCCTGTCGCCGTGGAAGAAGCACCGGCAGCAGAAGCCCCGGCAACCGAGACCCCAGTCGCAGAAAACGCGGCGGAAGAGACGGCCAGCGAATGAACCATATCGCCGAACTCGTCGAGCAAACCGTGAAGTTGCTCGTCAACGAACCGGATGCTGTTCAAGTCGAGCACTCTGCCGACCGAAGCGCCACCATCTACATGGTCACCGTGGCCCCGAACGATGTCGGTCGCGTGATCGGCAAGGATGGCCGTGTCATCAGCTCGGTGCGCCAAGTCATCAGCGGGGTTGGAGCCAAGAACCGCATCAAAACTGTCGTCAAGGTTCAGACCAACGACTGATTTCATCATGTCGGGCCGACGCCCTCGTCCGAAGAACCGCGATCACGTGATCATCGGACAGGTGGTCGGCCCTCATGGTATCCGAGGGGGACTCCGGGTGAAAGTTCTGACCGATTTCCCCGAGCGCTTTGACAAAGGTCGCACCGTTTTTATCGACGGCGAGCCCTGCACCATCGACCGATCGTTCTGGCACAAGGATCAGGTTCGACTCGATCTCAAGGAGATCACGAATCGGAACCGGGCCGAGGAACTCAAGTGGGTGGATGTCACCATCCCCGCCGACGACCTGCCGGAGACCGACGAAGACGAATTCCTCGTTCGGGATCTCATCGGGTTAAAAGTTGTGACGTCCGAGGGCAAGGAACTCGGGCCGGTCGAGGATGTGATGCCCAACCCGGCGCACGATTTATTGGTGGTGGGAGATATCCTGATCCCGGTGGTCAAGGCTTTCATTGCCTCGATTGATCTGGAGAATGAGGTCATCACCGTCACGCTCATCCCGGGCATGCTCCCCGAGGATGAAGCCTGAAGCGCGGCTGCTCGCGTCTTCAACACAAGTAAAGAGCAAGGAGACACAGCGTGTTTTTCGATGAAGCAACAGTCACCCTGATTTCAGGGAAAGGCGGTGATGGAGCGGCAAGCTTCCACACCGAGAAGCACGTACCGCGTGGTGGCCCCAACGGAGCCAACGGGGGACGCGGCGGCGACGTGATTTTGGTCGCCAACCGCAACAAGCGCACCCTCTACGATTTCAAACTCCGCGATAAGTTCGAGGCGAAGTCGGGAACCAAGGCGGTCAGCAACAAGGCCGGCAAAGACGCGAAGGATATCATCATCCACGTTCCGGTTGGAACCGTGGTGACGGATTCCGAAACCGGAAAGGTACTCGTCGATCTGAGTACGGACGGCATGAAGTTCGTGGCTTGTCAGGGCGGTCGTGGCGGAATGGGCAACCTGCACTTCACCACGTCGGTTCGCCAAACCCCCACGTTTGCTCAACGCGGTGCTCCTGGTGAGACAGTTGTTGTGGAGTTGGAGCTGAAACTCGTCGCGGAGGTCGGACTCATCGGCTTGCCGAACGCCGGCAAGAGCACACTTCTCAGCCGGCTCAGTGCCGCGAAGCCCAAGATCGGCGCCTATCCCTTCACCACCATTACTCCGAATCTGGGTGTGGTCGAGGTGGCGGGCGAGACCTTCGTGATGTCCGACCTTCCCGGGCTCATTGAGGGCGCAAGTCAGGGCGTGGGCCTGGGTCACCAGTTCCTCCGACACGCGGAGCGGAACAAGGTGCTTCTGCACCTCATCGACGCCTTCCCGATTGATGAAAGCGACCCGTTCGCCAACTACGAGATGATCGAAAGCGAGCTCAAGCTCTACAGCGAGGACCTGTACAACCGCCCAAGGATCATCGCCCTCAACAAAATCGACATGGGCAACGAGGAGATGCTCGCGGAAGTCAAGGCAAAGTTCACCCATCTCGGCGTACCGATCTTCACGATCTCGGGCTACGTCGGCACCAACCTCGACGACCTCAAGTGGGCCCTCTACAAGGAGATTCAGAAGGCCGAGGAAGCCGAAATCCCAACCGCCGTCATCCTTGCCCCGGAAGTCAAGCCCGGGATGGACCAAAGCTGGGATGTCGAGAAAACCGAGCACGGCTTCCGCGTGACGGGCAAGCGGATCGAGCGTTTGGTCGCCATGACCGATCTCGATAACCGCGACGCGGTGCACTATCTCTACCGAAAGCTCCGTCGCATTGGCGTGATTCAAAAGCTCGAAGACATGGGGGCGGATCAGGGCGACACCGTCGAGATCGGCAATGAGGAGTTCAGTTATGAAGAATGGTGATCTTCCCCGCTACGCCGTCTATGGCGGCAGCTTCGACCCGATTCACCTGGGGCATGTGGCGGCGGCGCAGGCGGTTCGCGAGGCCCTGGAGCTCGATGAAGTCGTCTTCGTGCCCAATAATCGAAACCCGCTTCGACGGGGGACGTATGCAACCGGGCAGGATCGTCTTGCGATGATCCACCTTGCGATCGAAGACGAGGAAGGCCTCAGCCTGAGCGACATCGAAATCACTCGCCCAGGCCGAAGCTACACCATCGACACCATCCAAGAACTCCTGATGGTGCGCCCGGGCAACCTCTGGTTTGTGATGGGCGCCGATTCCCTCGCGGGAATCATGGAATGGAAGCAGCCCGAGCGACTCGCTCGACTCTGCCGACTCGCCGTGGTCAATCGCCCCGGCAACGAACTAAATGACCTCCTCAACCGCTTGTCGGAAGATATGGTCGATGCGATTGATGTTGTGGAAATGGCCCCTCAGCGCGCCAGCTCCACCCTGATTCGCGATGATATTGCCGCCGGACGCTCTCCCGAAGCGTGGTTGGCACCAAAAGTGTGGGATTATATTAGTGAACGTGGCCTCTACCAACTCTAAAGCCTCTAAGGGCGAAATGAACAGCGAACTCAAGGCAGCCATGATTGCCGAGTTTGCCGATGACATGAAAGCCCTCGATATCGAGACCCTTGAGCTCAAGCACAAGACCTCGATCACCGATTACTTTGTCATCTGCACCGGAACCTCCGATACCCACGTCCGCGCAATCAGCGAGCGGGTGGCGGAAAAGCTCCGAGAGAAAGGCATCCGCCCCTTCCGACGCAGCGACCGCCAGGGCGAAGCCTCCGGCTGGGTGCTGTTCGATTATGGCGACGTGGTGTTCCATGTGATGCTGGAAGAAAAGCGTCAGTTCTACGATCTGGAAAGCTTCTGGGAGAACATGCAGACCGATCCGAATCTTGTCGCGGAAGAATAACGTCCGAGTTCTACGGAGCTGACCTGCTTGTCCGAAGAAACCCCGCGCCCCGAAGAAACTCTTGAGCCGGCCCCCGAAACCCCGGAGGCTGTCGAAGAGCTTGCGCCGCCCGATCCTCTGGCCGTCGAAAAGGCAGAGGGGTTGATTCGTCAGAGCCACCTTGCGAAGATGCGGAATCAGGGAGCGGTGGCAGATCGGTTGCTGAAAGAAGCGGCGGATCTCGCGGGAAACTCACCGGTCGTCCTGGAAGCCATCGGCGATGACTTTGCCGAGCGCAGGCAGTACCGGAAAGCCAAAGAGATCTACGACCGCGCCCGCAAGCTCGATCCCACCAGCAAGAGCTTGGAGAACAAGTACGGCGAAATGGTGCTCCGCGTCGATCTGCACATCGACCCCGCCACCTACAACGACAACGCGGGCCTGGTGAGCGGAAAAGCCGCTGTCGTCCTCAGCGCGATCCTGCCTGGCCTGGGGCAGATTGTGAGCGGTCAGGTCGTGAAAGGATCGATCTTCCTGGCCATCTGGGGGATCTGTTTCGGATTTGTGCTCGCCCTGCCTGGCGGGATCGGGGGGATGGTGCAGTATCTGCTCCAAGGACGCGGACCGACCGGGTTCACGCCGCTCTCATTTGCGTTCCTGGTGGGGGCGGTCCTCATGTGGCTCATGGCGATTTTCGATGCCTCAGTGATCGCCAAGAGGTTCACGCCGGTGAAGGTGGATCGCCCGCTTCCGCCGAGCGACTTGCCGTTCTGATCCGGGAATTCTGGAAACGAGTGGTAGGCGTCACTCGTTCAGGCCCATCCGGCCCAAGGCCAATCCCCCGAGCCCCGAGAGACTGCCGCGCCAAAGCCAACTCCCGCAACGGGTCTCTCCCGCCCCGAATGGGCCTGAACTCAGGTTGAGAAGCGGAAACTGATCACAGACCCGGGTGCCCCGAGCCCTTGAGGGTCGGGTTCGACTCACGACTCAACCACCCGTGATCCGAATCCCGAGTCCGCCGACCGGGGCGGGAGAGACCCGGTGCTTGGTCAGCTCCCCCACGAACCTCACTCGGGGCTCGCGGGAGTGGCCGTGGGCCGGGCGGCGGACTCAGAACACCCCGAGATCGCTCAAGCCAGGCCCGGAAATGACGACCCGAACCGACGAGGCCTTCATCCCCTCCGGCAGAGCCACGATCCGGCAGGCCCCCACCGATTCCCCGGCCGAGACCTCCACCCACGCCCCATCGACCAAAGCCGACACGGCCCACGATTCGATGCGATGCCCGAGCTTGATGTTCTCGCGGAATCGCACGTATTTCACCGGCAGCGCAGAGGCGAACTGAACCTCGAAGACCTTGCCCTCGAGTTCCGAATACCGGCCCTTATCAAGCAACGGAGCCCCGCGCTGATGCTTCCCATCCACCAGGATCTCCTTGGCTGAGGCCGCCAGATTCACCGCGAACCGCGAGCGCACGAGCTCCCCGAATCCGCGCAGAGAGGCCACGTCGTTCTCGTGCAGAATCCCTCGCGTATCGGGAGCGAGCCCAAGGTTCAAACACGCCCCACGGCCCACTGATTTGAGATAGAGACCAAACAGTTGCTCGGGAGTCTTGACCTTGGAATCCTGCTCCGGGTGATAGAACCAGCCTGGACGGTGCGGGACATCGCATTCGGCGGGGATCCAGGCCGCGCCGCCTTTGGTGCCGGTCGGAGAGTTGTCGTACTCAATCTCCCCGGGGCCGAACGAGGCCTTGCCTCCGACCGGTTTGGGGGTGAAAGTGGCCCAGCTGTTGAAGGCGGCTTCGCCATGCTCGTTGCCGACCCAGCGCACGTCGGGGCCGATGTCGCTGAAGATCACCGCGTTGGGTTGAAGCTGCCGGGTGAGTGCCCAGGTGATATCCCAGCCATAGTAGGTGCCTCGGTCGATGGTGCGGGTTTCTTTTGCTCCGCCGTAGTAGCCATCGCCGCCGTTCGCGCCATCGTGCCAGCTCATGAAGAGTTCGCCGTAGCCGGTGTAAAGCTCGCGGAGCTGCTCGCGGTAGGTGGCGACATAGCTGGGGCGGCCATATTCGG
The DNA here is from genome assembly GCA_943371575.1 of Methyloversatilis discipulorum. Classification (GTDB taxonomy): domain Bacteria; phylum Armatimonadota; class Fimbriimonadia; order Fimbriimonadales; family Fimbriimonadaceae; genus UphvI-Ar2. Next base: position 26,196 of record CALRVI020000002.1, read on the forward strand.
GATGGTTGCGATCCCAGGGGGAGCAATAGACGCCGAACTTGAGGCCGGCTTTGCGGCAGGCATCGCTGAACTCCTTGACCATATCCCCCTTGCCCGCGCGCCAGGGGCTGCGGCTGATGTTGTAGGGCGTGGTCTTGGTGGGCCACAGACAGAACCCATCATGGTGCTTCGCCACCAAAATCAGCCCCTTGAACTCACCATCCTTCGCGGCCTGGGCAATCTGGGAGGCATCGAACTGACTGGGGTTGAAGATCGCGGGGTCCGCATCGCCGTACCCCCACTCCTTGTTCTCAAAAGTCGTGGGCGTGAAATGAACCAGCACATACTGATCCATCTCCTGCCAGGCCAGTTGTCGGTCGGTGGGGAGGGGTAAGGCAAAGAGTCCCAACATCAACACACTAGAAATATCCAATTCAATTCACCTTCATCTTTCTGTAAATCATTAGAGAACTCATGTTACCCCTGAGATATCTATGATCGAACTCACGCCACGTTGGAGTTAAGCCCTGAAGCTCAACCTCTCTACCAAGCTTGAACAATCGCGCAATTCTCTCTTGATTGAATAGCTCGGGCGCACCTAGAATGTCGCCCTCGAAGCCCTCTAGCGCCGAGACCGTAACGTTCTGCGTTAGCGAGGCCTCCGATTCCTGATCGCAAATTAACGAACCAACTCGAAAGTCGCCGATTCTTGACATGTTGAAGTTGGTATTCTCAACAGTAATCTTGTCAATTTGGATCTTAATGCAACGCCGAAGACCAATATTGCAACCAAATAGATGCAAACCGGCGGCACTGCACCATGAGACATGCAGATCGAATGCACAATGTTGAGCAGTTCCCCCGATTATCGAGAGAGTGTCAAGAGGCCCTGAAAAACTGCACCATCGGAGGTCTGAATACAAAATACTCAGGAACCCCCTGGATTGAACCCGGTTTATGAACTTGCTCTGAGTGAATCGGCAGGAGACGAAGTGAGAATCTCTGATGGCACCGGCGTCAATCACACAGTCCGAAAATTGACAATCTATGAAAACAGTTCGCACACACTCTTTAAAGAAAAGTTCGACACGGGAAAACCTTACGCCCACAATGACCGCTGAATCACAGGCAATATCCAAGTGAAACTGCGAATTTACATCAAGCCTTACTAGAGAATGCATCAGGTAGCTGCGAATACAAGAAGAAGTAGCCATCACCCTCAGAACTTCCGTATTGATATTCAAATTGTCAAAATCGACATCGGACACGTTGGGAGGCGGAGAAGGTTTAAACTCCGTGGACTCTGAAACAAACTCCACGACCTTAGACATAAGCATTGGGGGCGAAAACAAACGAGTCCTCAACTCTTGAGCAAAGACTGCTTCTGCGTACTTCACAGAGTGTTCGTTGCGTATATATCCACTCAAAGTGCGTCGTGCGTTTTTCTGTATAGAGACTATGGCAGAAATTAAAGCATTCAGATCCTGAGTCGCTTCTTTCGCAATCATCGTCTCTATTAACGTTTGTAATCTAGACTCGACGAGTTCAAGTGATGGACGGTCACTCCAAGCCATCAGGCAGGTACTTAAGCGTAGTGCACACTTACCCAGAAAATTGGTGTTTCCGAATTTCCCTCCTATGTAAGAGCCCTCTTGTGCCAACTGCGTCAAGGTCTGTACCCCATCGAAGCGTAGAATAAGACTGTCAGCTGCGAGCTTTCTGAGTGCCTCATCGTATTCAAGGTCTCGCCTTTCGATCGTCTTCTTCGTCATTTCGAGTGCGAACAACTCCTGTTGCAGAGAAATTCTTGATGCGCGATCCTTCTCCGCCAACATGTTTGTGAGTGTTGACCGCTCCGACTCTAGTTTTGCAGATTCTGAAAGTTCTTCCTTTCTTAAATCAGATTGAAACTGCAGTTTCTCCCGCTCCAATTGTTCTTCTTGTTGCCTCGAAAGCTGCGCTAGCTCAGAAGCGCTTTCAATCTCGCTCAGATGCTGCATTTGCTTCAGTCGAACATTGTAAAAGAAAGTCCAGAGACCAACCGCTCCGGCAAATAGCGCAGGGATTGTCGCAATCGCGTGGCCTTGGGCTGACTTGTCCAGTGGCGTGACATGCTGCTCCCAGCCTGCCGGAACTTTAAGAATGGTTGCCAGGATGAGCATGCCCAGTGTCAGGGGGAAGAGAGCTAGAGTAAGAATTAACCCGAGGATCACTAGGAACCAAATTGAAACAGGGACTAGCCCGCGTCGTGCAGGTCGTTTTTGAGCGTCTTCCAGTTTATCCATGCCGCACCCATAGATCTCGACACTTCTTGCTGCACACCGGCCCGAACGGCTCCTGACACTCCTCACACACCGACATCTCGTCCCCGCACATCACGCATGACCCGTGCTTCTCCGCCGGGAGGCCGCAGCCGGGGCAGGTGCCCCAGATTTGCGTAGGCGCGAGGCTCGCATCCACCGCCACGCGCTTGTCGAACACATAGCACTCCCCCTCAAATGTCCCTTCCGGCCGCTCCGCCAGGTAGCCGAGGATCCCATCGCGGAGCTGATACACCTCCTGAAACCCTTGGTCGCGCATTTCCAGGATCGCCTTTTCGCAACGAATCCCCCCGGTGCAGTAGATCATCACCGGCACATCTCGAGGCAGCTCCGCCGTGCGCAGGTAGTCGCCCCACTCCGAGAACTTCTTGAGCCCCGGATCAATCGCCCCCCGGAACTTGCCGACCTTGACCTCGTAATCGTTGCGCGTATCAATCAGCAGCTTGGGGCGGTCGCTGGTGAGCAGGGCATCCCATTCCTGCGCGCTCAGGTGGTGGTTCTCCGGCGTTTCCGGCACCAAGTCGGGCCGCTTCATCCCCACAATCTCCCGCCGAATATCCACGCTCACCCGCACAAACGGCGGCTCATAGCACTGCGAATCCTTGAAGGTCACCGCCTGGTCGCACCTCTGCCGGATGTGATCCTTGAACGCTTCGATTGCCGCCTGATCTTGGCTGGCCACCGTGCCGTTCAGCCCTTCTTTGGCCACCAGCACCAGCCCCAACACACCGAGGCTCTCCATCGCCGCGCGGATCTCGGCCTGCTGGGTGGGGAGATCTTCGAGGGGGATGAAGCGGTAGAAGCTCGTGACGAACCAGGGATTCACTGACCAGAGGGTACCGCGTGGGGCCGCCCCCATGCGCGGGGCGGTTTTCCACAGGTTTTCCACAGGCACCAATCCCGGCCCTGAGGGGATCGGGGCACCGGCGGAGTGGGTGTGGTTTCGTTTGGGGTGGCTCTTTGCCTTCGCACAGTTTCACCTGGGTTCAGGCCCGTCCGGGGCGGGAGAGACCCGTTGCTTGTTGGGCTCCACCGGGCGTTCTCTCGGGGCTCGGGGGATTGGCCTTGGGCCGGGCGGGGCTGAACGCGCTCTACTCGGTCTGCCCTGTTTCCTTCTCGATCGGCACGCTCGGCTCGACTTCCCTGGGAGCCCAGCCCTTCTTTCCCCACCACAGAAACAGCCCGGTGCTCACCATCGCGGCCAGCCCCGCCGCCCCCACGATGTCAAATGGATAGTGAACTCCCACATAGACCCGGCTGAACCCCACCAGAGTCGCCCACAGAACCGCCGCCCAGCCGACCCACGCCCAATCCGACCCACGCACCCACCAGGCCACCATAAAGGCAATGGCGAAGCTCGTCGTCGCATGCCCGCTCGGAAAGCTGCTGTTGCCATAAGGCACGGTGTCCAGCAGATGCTTCAGAAACCCATCAAGCGGCACCGGGAACCGCACAGGATCCGCCCACTCGAAGTTGCTCGGCCTGGGTCGATCCACCAGATCTTTGATGAGGAGGCGAATCAGTCCCGACGTGGCAAAAGCCGCGATCACCGCTAAGCCGAGCGCTCGCGTCTTTTTGTGGAAGGCGAGAAACAGAATCGTCGGGATTTGGATAAACCCATCGCCGGTGTAGGTGATGAGGAGGAAAATCGGATCCAAAAACTCGCGCCGCAGCCCCACATGGATCGCTCGGAAAAGCTCCTTATCGAATGCCCACAGGCTGATCAGCGCGACAAGATCCATCCGTTCCGACCATTGTGACCGTTTGCCGGCCCAGCGAGCGGGCCGTTATTCTTGCTGGCGCACCCGGCGATAAACCCTCACGTAGTCCACCTCGAACTTGTGGGGGAAGAGGCTCTCATCAATCCCCTTCACTCCACCCCACGCCCCGCCAATCGCGAGATTCAGGAGCAGGAAGTGGGGTTGATCAAACGGCCACACGCTGGTGTTGTCGGCTTCTTTTCGGTAGACCAGGTAGCGGGTTTCGTTGAAGAAGAACTCGAGCCTGTCCGGCCACCATTCCACGGCGTAGACGTTGAACTCCTTCCACGGCTCCTGTCCGGGCAGATTGTTGCCTCGACCATTCCCTTTCATGTGATTGTAGGCGTCGCAGTGGACGTTGGCGTGGACTTTGTCAGGGTCGAATCCCACGTATTCCAGAATGTCGATTTCGCCGCACTTGGGCCAGCCGACTTCCCCGATGTTCTCGCCGAGCGTCCAGAATGCCGGCCAGGTTCCGCGCCCCGTCGGCACCTTTGCCCGGATCTCGATGCGGCCGTAGGTGAAGTGCTGCTTGTTTCGCGTGACCAGGTTCGCCGACGTGATCTTGTGCCCGTTCCAGTTGTCCATGCGGGCCTCGATGATCAGTTTCCCGCCTTCGATCCGGGCGTTTTCCTTCCGCGCGCGCGTGTAGTACTGGGCTTCGTTGTTGCGGATGTAGCCCTCTTCGTAGTCCCACTTTGTCGAGTCGGGGAGCCCGTCTTTGTCGAATTCATCGCCCCAGACCAACTTCCAGGCCTTCGGGTCAAATTTCACTTGTATCGGCTTCGTATCGGAAGCCCCGGCGAGAGATTGCGGTTTCATTTCTGCACCAGCCAGAAGCAGCGAAGCAAGCGCGCTGATCATGTTCCTCAGTGTCTCGCTGGTGCGGGTTGATTGTCAAGAGGAATCTCGAAACGTTTCGAAATTCTCGTTTCGGAATCCGGCCCATTCATGCCGATTTGCGCGACTCAAGCACCATAGTAGAGGGAACTGATTTGAGTTATGTTAATGAGCGTCGATGAACTAAGGAAGCGGTGGTTTGCCTGGGGGATCGCCCAGGTGATGAAGGTTTACGAGCCGCTCATTCGAGATCGCAAGCAGAAGCTGCTCGGCGATTTGGAAGGTGAGGTTCTGGAAATCGGCCCTGGCACCGGCCCAAATCTCAAGTATCTGCGCCCCGGAACCAAGTGGACGGGCCTCGAGTACAACCCCCACATGTTCCCGTATCTGGAGCGCGAGGCTCAGCGATGCGGACTCGACTATTCCCTGCTCCAAGGCAGCGCTCAAGCCATCCCTTTGCCTGACGCCTCAGTTGACGTCGTGCTCGGAACTCTGGTTCTCTGCTCCGTTCCAGATCCCCAAGGAGTACTCGCCGAGATTCAACGGGTCCTCAAGCCCGGAGGACAGTATGTGTTCATCGAGCATGTCGCGGGGGCACCAGGCAGCCGAATCGAGCGAATTCAGCAGGTCATGAAGCCGATTTGGTGTTGCTGCGCAGACGGGTGTCATCCCGACCGCCGCAGCGGTGAAACCATCCGCCACTCCGGGTTCCGAGACCTGGATCTCGAGACGTTTGAACTGCGCTTCCCCATCGTTGCCCCTCACGTGATGGGCGTTGCGAAGGTTTAGGGCCTCAAACTCGAACTTGGGTCATCACGCCGAAGGCGCGGAACTTCGCGTACCGCTCCTCGCGCAATTGCTCGGGGGTCAGGTGACTCAATTCGTTCACAGACTTCAGCAACACCGATTTGATCGTCTCCGACGCCTCGACCGGATTGCGATGCGCTCCGCCGAACGGCTCCACGAGAATCTCATCGACGAGTCCAAGTGACTTGGCGTTGGCACTGGTGAGATTCAGAGCTGCCGCCGCCTGAGCCTTCTTCGCCGGATCGCGCCACAGAATCGCCGCGCAGCCCTCCGGCGGAATCACGCTATAGACCGCATGCTCCTGCATGTAAATCCGGTTGGCAATCGCAATCCCGATGGCTCCACCACTGCCGCCTTCGCCGATCACCACGCTGACTACGGGAACGGTCAGTTCGAACATCTTCAGCATCGAGGCGGCGATCGCCTCGCTGATTCCCCGGCTCTCGCTCTCGACGCCCGGATCAGCGGCGGGCGTGTCCACGAATGTCACGACCGGCATCCGGAATCGCTCCGCCATCTCGAACATGCGGATCGCCTTTCGATATCCCTCGGGCTTCGCCATCGCGAAATTGCGATAGGCCCGCTCTTGGATATTCCGACCCTTCTGGTGGCCCACCACCATCACAGGCCGTCCATCGAGTTGTGCGGGGCCGGCAACGATCGCGTGATCCGTCCCAAATCGTCGGTCTCCATCGAGCTCCACAAATTCCGTGAAGATCGAGTTGATGTAGTCCAGAGTGTAAGGACGCGGCTCGGCTCGGGCGAGCAACACCTCTTCCCACGGCCCCAGCCGCGAGTACCGCACCTTGATGAAATTCTCGATTCGGGCTTCGTACTCCTGAATCTTGGCCTCAAGACTTGCCTTTTTCTCCGGATCCAGTTCGACCTCGGTGAGGGCTTTGAGCTTGTTGACGCTGTCCTCAAGTTCGAGAACCGGCTTTTCCCATTCTTTCCAGCTATTAGCCATTGAGTGCCCCCAGTTTCAGATGTCCGCCGAGCATCCGGCAGAGTTGACCCAGAATCCCGCGCATGTCACGCCGTTCAACGATACGATCCAGCATGCCGCTTCGGAAGACGAACTCCGCCGTTTGGAAATCATCCGGAACCTTGCTCACCCCTGCTTGTTTGCTCACCCGGGCTCCCGCGAAGCCAACAAGCGATCTTGGCTCGGCAAGAATGACGTCGGCGATGCTTGCGTAGCTCGCCAGGACGCCCGCCATGGTGGGATCGGTGAATACCGCAATATAGGGAACGCCATTTTGCCGGCACTTATCGACCGCCGCCGTGGTCTTGGCCATCTGCATCAGGCTGAGCAAGCCTTCCTGCATCCGCGCTCCGCCGCTCGCGCAGAACACAATCGCCGGAGCCTGCATCTCAACGCCGCGCTCCAGAGCCCGGGCGATCTTCTCGCCGGCCACCGAGCCCATGCTGCCCCCCATAAAGTGAAAATCGGCCACGGCGATGCTCACGGGCATGTCAAAAAGCTTCGCAGTGCCAGAGACAACCGAGTCCTGCTGGCCCGTCTTCTTCACCGCCGCCGCGTGCTTCTCGGCGTATTCGGGGAATCCAAGCGGATCGAGCGACTGAAGCTCGGTATCCATTTCCACCCAGGTACCTTCGTCGAAGGTGGCCTCGACCCGCTGTCGCCAGGTCATGCGGTGGTGGTGTCCGCAGTAGGTGCAGACCCGGAGATTAGATTCAAAGTCGGCGAGAAAGAGCGTCTTCTTGCAGTTCACGCACTGCACAAAGTGTGAGTGCGGAGTCTGGGATGCCGACTTCCGAGCAAGCATGGTTCTATTATGACCAGATCAAGAAGCCCGGCACGGGCGAGGTTATCCCCAGACTGGCTTGCTTCAGTCCTTTCTTGAGCCGAACCGATTTCATCGCCTTGTCCAGATCGGTGACTGAGCCTTCAAGCTCGGGGAACGCAATGCCAATGACCATGATCAAGTTTGTGCCCTCAACCGTGGCGAAAACGTGGTAGTACGTCTGCTCCCCCGCCGGGTTCTTGCGGGTGAACTTTGCTTGGAGCGCCCACTTCTCATCCACCTTGATCTCCTGCACAGGAATCGCGGTTTCGTCGTTCGGGCTCAGCGTGGACTGGAGCGTCGGCACCAGCTCCTTCTTCACAAAAGCACTATCCAGCTTTTGCGTCGTCTTGGCCTTGCTGATGCTGACAAACATGCCGAAGTTCTCGGCGTCGACGGTGTAATCGGCCACTTCGGTGACCCAGTCATCATCGTCGGTGACTTTCGTGATCTCGGGCTCCGAAACCGTCCCGGGGATCACGGCACTCAGACTGCTCGTTCCGAAGTACGTGCGCTTCCAGGCGGACGTCGCCTGGGCCACTGCTCCAGTGAGAAGAGCCACGGCCAGCAAGCTGGTCGCCAAAGTCAAAGTCTTCATGCGCAAGGTCATCGGTCGTGTTCCTTGAGGTTAAGACGCGCAGCCTGCCCCATCCGTTCCAGGGCCTGGAGTTTGACTCTCAACTTGCGTGCCCCGATCCCTTAAGGGCCGGGAACGGCGGTCAATCTACTCAGGAATCTCAAGCCCGAGAGGCCGTAGGAGACGATTCGCCCGCGACGCATCGTATTCCCCAACCGACACCCCATCGAAACCAGGCACGCCCAACTGCCGCGCGACACCGATGTAGGCCGCATCCCCCTCGGAATCCCGAACGGCTTGTTTGATGAACGCCCGCGCTTCTAGCTCGCGTCCGCACCCCCAGGAAGCCGCCCCCGCGATCGCGAGGTAGTACGGGTCATCCTGACTCAGCTCCAACGCGGCATGGATGGCCCCCAGCGAGTCCTCAAATCGTTTCAACTCGAGCGCCAGTTCCGCCGCCCAAAAGTGATAGAACGCATCGTCCGCCTGATTCGCAATCGCCCCTTGCACTGCCGCAAGAGCGGCTTTGGGATACCTGGCCTCGCGCAACGTCTCGGCAAGTCGGAAGTGCATAAATGCGTGGTGCGGCTCCTTCTCAATCGCCCCTTGAAGCTGAGCGATCGAATCCTTCCATCGCCCCTCCCTCTTCATCAAAGCCGCCACGCCGATGGCCACATCTCCGTTCGCCTGAGACTGCAGAGCCTTGCGGTACTGAACATACGCTTGGGGAATGAAGTCCCCCGCCTCAAACGCCGCGCCGAGTTCCGCCACCGATTCGGCAGAGCCCTGCTGGATCGCCTTTTGGAAGTGCTCCACGGCGGCTTGGTAATCCCCTGCCGCCATGCGCTCCTGACCAAATGTGCGGCTTTCCTCGGCTGTGCGTCCCTCCTTCCCTTGCGTCTCCGCCGGGATCAGTTCGCCTTCGGAGCCAGGCAGCTCAAACAGATCAATGATGTTCTTAAAATGGTCACTCACAGTGAGTTCTACTCCTTCGGACGCAGGGTGATGGTCACGGGATAATGCGCTCCCGAAAGAGGAATCGTCTCGATGCGCAGATCAGCGGCTTCCCCCGGGTTCAACGTGGCTTCGAAGATGCGGAGAGTGCGCTTCGTCGGGAGCACATCGCCTTTCAGATACTTGCCGTTCACCAAGAAAACCGCGCCCGCGTATCCCGCCGAGGCCTCGAAGACCGCCTCCACGGTAGTCCGTCGATTGCTCGGATTTTCCAGCCGACCTTCAAGGAGATAATGAACGCCAAAGTTGCCGTCCAGCAGACGATCCTCGTTGACCGAGTTGATGCTCTCCTCACCGATTCTCAAAAACTGAAGCGGGCCTCCCACCTTGTAGACAAAACTGATTGTTCGGGAGGGCTTTTGGTAAACGTGCTTCGGTTGCCCCACCAGCGGCAAGTCGAACTGGGTCAGGGGAACCGTCCGCACCGCGCTCCAAGGTGACGACGACTTGAGATTCCCGCGCCACGGTTCCGGGAGGTCACTCGGGAACGAAGCGTGACCAACGAGAACCACATCATCCGATCCACCGGTCAAGAGTTGCAAACTCGCGAGACCACTCACGGTGAATCCCGGTTGGAAATCGCGCAAAACAAAGGGCACCACGCCTCGGGGAGGAATCGAGATCACCACTCCTCGGTGAGCCAGCCAATCGGAGAAGAACTTGTCTCCCGCCAGGTATCCCGCCCGCGTGGGATCCTTGAGAGGATCGGCGTCGCCGCTCATCACCGAGACGCGCGCCGTCTTGTCGGATCGGTTCGCCAAAACATACGAGACTGCCATCGGTTGCTGTCCCTTGTTAAAGTGGTGCCAGAGGAGCCTTACGGGTGACCCGCTCTGCAACCTTCCCCAGTAGAGTTGCCCGCTCCAACGCACGTTCTCCGGCTCATTGCTGTACCAGAGCACGTCCTCGAAGGTACGTCCGCCGCCAATGTTCTTGACGAGGATATTCACAAAACCACTGGCGGGGAAATGGTCACTGGCTTCGACATTCGTCGCAGTCTGGTACACCCTTCGCTCTCCAGGGGCCAGAGGATCAGCCTTGATCTCGCTGAACGAAACGCGGGATTGCCCGGGAGCCTTGAGCATCGTATTCAGCGCCGTGCGAATGGCTTCTTGCACAACTTCGGCGGTTGCTGGTTGCCCCGTCACTTCGACCTCAAGGTTCTGCGGGAAGCTGGTCGCATAGGGCAGAACCTGGAGCATCATCACTTGTGCGTTTGCGCCGCTGCCAAAGGTAGCGGTTCCCTGTCCTTGCTTCTTCGCGCGCAACGTCCACTCAGAATCGACTCGAGAAAGGGTGATCAGATCCTTGGGTTCAATGTTCAGGTCAGCTCGACGCGCCAGCCGTCCGGTGACACTGACCTTCAAAGGCTTGTCGATCGGCAATCGGAGACGGTCGGGGCTCACCACAAGGGGGGGCAGATAGAGGGCCTTGTTGATCGCCCTCGCCCATGATTGCGCCATCGGCTCGGGTTGCACTTTCTGTGCCTGGGCCTCCGCTGCCGTGATCGTCAGAACGGGTCGAGAGCCCATGAGGAGTCTCAATCCCGGGTCAGCGACCACCTTGACGGTTTCGTTGGCGGCAAAGCTATTGAGGGCCTGGGCGACGGTGCTCGCCCGTTCCGCAGCCGATCGTCCACCGGCAGCGGTTTTGAGTTCCAGCACCGGAACCCCATTCACGAACACAGTCCCGCCTTTGCTCCACGCATCCACCACCGGCTCCGCTTTCGCTTGAGCCACAAGGGTCTCTGAGGAAGTCTCGCTGAGGGTCTGGAGACTGTATCCAGCAGTGACGGAGAGGCATCCCAGCACAGTCAGGAGAAGGGCGCGCACTCCCATTCGGCCCCGTGGGCTCTTTCGATCCGTCAGCGAACTCACAAGGTCAAAAGATACCAGGTACGCCTCGATCTCCCGCGGGCGGGCGGTTCTTAGCCTTTGGCTTCTTCAGCACACGCCATGCAGAGAGTCTTGCCCCCTGCCGTCACCGCGTCTTCTTTGGGAAGGGTGCCCTTGCACGCTTCGCAAGTCACGCGGCCCTCTTGAGAGAGCGAGGGCATCCCGGAACTTGTTCCGAGACCAGCACTTCCGCTTCCGGGATTCGGCGCGCTGGACGTGCTTCCCCCACCGACCGCAGGTGCCGGAACCGTTGGATCATTGGGCGTCGGCGTATCCGGATTGGTCGCCAGATCGGTGGCATCGGGGGAGCCGGAATCGGTTGCCGAGGCCGATCCACTTGCCGCAGTTCCTTCTCCGTTCACCTTCACCAACTCGGTCTTCTCTTTCTGGCATCCAACCAGACTCAGACCAAGAACGGCAGCAAGAACGAGAACAGACAACTTCATGGCGATCACCTGCGCGCGGGCGCACTTGATGTGATACCAGAACGATGATCGCGGGGGGAGACGTTCCCCAGTGGTTCCATTGGCCTCTGGATCTGGGGAGCAGTTCACCGCTCAATTCAAAGCCCGTGAGACGACCATCCCGATCACCGTCCGACTCGCCTGACCCCAGCCCACGAGATCTTGAACCACCACTTGCTCCTGCGTTTGGCTTGCATGGAGCAGCAGCCCTTTGTCGCCGCCAAGAAGCCCCACGTGCGAAAAATCAAGACCCTCCCGCCGGGTGATAAACGCGACAAAGTCGCCCTCTTGCAGGCGCGGAACGACCTTCCCCCAAGCATCCTTGGGCACCATCCGAAACGAGAGCCGGTTGACCGCCTCCTCTTGAGCCCGAATCTTCGCCACGAGTGACCGATCCTGCTTGAGGGCGGGATACTTCTCCGGATTCGCGCTCATAAATCCCACTTCCGGTTGCCACTCAACGGAGTCGGGCCAATCCTCGCACACGAGGCGAATCCTTCGATCCTCACGGTTTTCGTGGAGCCACTCGCTGGTGTAGTGAAGGCGGCTCGCGTAGCCATTCACGTTGCCATTTCGATACCTTGTCTGCGTCACCCGGGCCATGAGCTTGGCGAGATCAACGCTCTCGGTCGAGGCCACGGCCCAGCAGAGTTCGAGAAACGTCACACAGTCGAGACCGCTCCAGAGAACTCTGCACGCCTCAGGCTCAACCTCAAGGGTGCCCGCGACATAGGGAGTGCCTTCGAGGGCCTTTCCAACCGCCCAAATCCGATCACCGAGATCAAGCTTTTTCCATGCCGCCGAACTCACCAATTCAGCGACCGACTTTTGCTGCTTCGTCGTACCGAGCACCTTTTGCCCGCCCAAAATGAGGTTCTTGAGGCTCGGAACCGCCGACGCAGACGCGGCCGCACTCGACGAAGCCCAGGCGATGAAGGAGCGTCGATCCATTGGTTTTCTTACGGGGCGCGAACCCCCACCCCTGCGCCAAGAAAGTCGTCTTCCTGCTCAAACGTGGTGTAGTAGTACGGCGTCATCGACTCGAATTCACCCGCGCAGGTATCGACCATCTTGAACACAGGCGTGTGTTTGATCTCATCGATGATGCTCGCGAGCAGGACAACCCAATCCGCGTCTGAGAGGGCTTCCTCGCGCGATTCTGGTTCGATGCCGCCGACCACGCGCAACTCTTGAGCAAAGTGTTGAAGGGCAAGCTCCTCCAGGTCCCCGTGAGGATTCTGAGTGCTCGCGAGAAGGAGGTTCTGAGCGGTTTTCTGCAGGCTCGGAGTGAGTCCAGTGAGCGAGCGGATCGAATCCGAGGGATATCCGATCAAGAATGCCTCGCTTACGACCTTTCGGGTGGACTCAGCGTCCAGCTTTTGACCCTGCGGACGCAACGCGACCAGGCTCTTCTCAGCAGCAAGCAGGTTCATCATTTTGTTGAGGAACCACTCGTCCACGTTGCTGATCTCGTGAACCCGGGCGACGCCCCATCCACGTCGGAGACCCTCGGCGAGCGCCCAGAGTCGCTCATCAGTTGGATAGCGGATCGCCTGTTCCAGTTCTTCGGTACTCATCCGAACCATCTTGGGATGGCGCAAATCTTTGGATTTCACTTCCAGCCCGCGCACCGCTTTCATCAGCGCGGTCTCAAAAGTGCGGTCAATCGCCATCACTTCACCCGTCGCTTTCATCTGGGTCGAGAGCCGGCGATCCCCGCTGGCGAACTTGTCGAACGGCCATCGCGGGATTTTCACAACACAGTAGTCCAAAGCCGGTTCGAAGCAGGCTTTGGTCGTTTTGGTCACCGCGTTGTCGATCTCGTCGAGCGTCTTTCCGATCGCAATCTTCGCCGCTACCCGGGCGATGGGATATCCCGTCGCCTTGCTCGCGAGAGCGGATGAACGCGACACCCGCGGGTTGACCTCAATCACGTAGTAGTCAAAGCTCTCCGGGTTGACGGCCAGCTGGACGTTGCATCCCCCCTGAATTCCCAGCGCACCGATGATCTTGAGTGAAGCCGTGCGGAGCATGTGATACTCGATATCGCTCAAGGTCTGGCTCGGCGCGACCACGATGGAGTCGCCCGTGTGAACGCCCATTGGATCCAGGTTCTCCATGTTGCACACGGTGATGCAGTTGCCCGCGCCATCGCGCATCACCTCGTACTCCACTTCCTTCCAGCCAAGCAGACTTCGCTCGACCATCAGCTGGCTCCGCATCGAGAGTTTGAGCCCCTTGCGTCCGATCTCCCAGAGATCCTCACGCGTGTTCGCGATCCCTCCGCCCGTACCGCCGAGGGTGTAAGCCGGACGTACGATGCACGGGTAAGGAACCACATCGAGAATCGCTTGGAGATCCTCGTCGCTCTCGACAATCCAGCTCTCGGGCACCGGCTCCTTGATCTCCCGCATGAGGGCCCGGAACTCTTCACGATCTTCGGCCTTGCGAATCGCATCGAGCTGAGTCCCGAGAAGCTTGACGTTGTACTTCTCCAGGATTCCAAGTTGGGCAAGCTGACTCGCGAGGTTCAGACCCGTCTGTCCCCCGAGAGTCGGCAGGAGTCCATCGGGGCGCTCGCGGGCAATCACGCGCTCGCAGAATTCGGGCGTCAAAGGTTCGATGTAAACCGCGTCCGCCGTCTCCTCGTCCGTCATGATCGTCGCCGGGTTGGAGTTGATGAGAACGACTTTGTAGCCCTCCTCACGAAGACTCTTGCAGGCCTGAGTTCCGGCGTAATCGAACTCTGCGGCTTGGCCGATAATGATCGGGCCGCTCCCAATGACAAGGATTTTCTGCACTGGAAGGTCATCTTACCAGCGGATTCCTTGCCCTGCAGAAAAGACCGGACTGATGGAAAAAGTCCGCGTGATCTCGGTAACTTTGCTGGCCTCCCGAGCCGCCGAACGGGATACACTCTCGATACGGTCTTCTGGGGGCATGCTCCAGAGTCGGAGAGTGAATAAGAACGATGGTCACCAAGATGTCCCTCCGTGCCCTGCGCTGGTTGATGCTGGTGTGGGTGATGGTTCCGAGCTTTGTCCTGGCTCAGGCGACTTTCCAAACCTTTCCAACCGTTGATTCCGCCCCGGGGGGCATCACCACTCACACCGGGCTCATTCGATTTGGCCAAGCCATCGGGGCGTTCGAATACGGCACGCGCGTTTCGCCCCCCGAGGCCTTGCTCTTCCACCGATTGACGACCAACCACGGCACCCTGAAGACGGCGACGATTGGCGAATACACCTTCAATGGCGGGCCTCTGACCGCGTTGAGCCGAGTGGGAATGCGGCTCAGCCTGCGCACCAAGGCCGAGTTCCGAGGCGCAGTCACCATCACCTGGTTCGTCCGAAACCCCGGGGCAACGACGGATCTCTACTCGAAAACCGAGTACATGAGCGTCGGCGAGTTACCCGCTCCAACTGTCTCGATTCCCCTGGATAACGAGTTCCTCTCGGCCGCACCCGTGTTTCGGGCCGGAGTGACGCCCCAGATCGCAGTTCCTGTCCAATACGAAATCGAAGTCACTGGCCCGACTAACAAGGTCACCACGATCCCGGTGATGATGTCCGGATCGAACTTCACGCACTTCACGCCACTCACCGCGGGATATCAACCCGGCGACTACACATACCGCATCCGTGCTCTGGATCAGCGCAGCAAACCCGGAGCCTGGAGCAACGTCCGACGATTTACCGCCTACGGAGGAATCGACATGGCGGGTGCGGGATCGGTTTCGTTCTTCACCACGTTGCGCGCCGCCGGATGGGCGAGTTTCTATCAGGCGCTTTGGGGAGGTCGCAACACGTGGCCCGATGCCCGCACCAACCTCCAGCGAGCCCACAACGCTGGGTTCAAGGTCGCGGGTTACGTCTTCCTCAATTTCGACAACGGCTCCACCATCTCCGGCGCCCCCGCCAACCAGACAGGTCAGTGGCAAGTCGACCGCGCGCTTGCTGGGATCGGATTCAACGGCAATAAGTCATCGCTTCCTTACGATCTCAAGTACGTGATGATCGACCTTGAGAACCGCTACTGGGGCACCATGACCCCTGCCGACCGAGTTCAGCGGATCGCCGAGGCCTGCCAACATATCCGCAATCTTGGCTTCTGGCCGATGATTTACACCCGAAACGAAGGCTTCAATCCGTGGTGGAACGACGCTACCGACGAAAGCGACGACTTCCGCGAAATGTGGCTCTGGGATTCCAAGCCGGAGCTCCAAACGGCGGCCTATCAAGATCACCTTTCGCTCAATGTCGGGGTGCCCTGGATTCGCTACGGCGGTTGGGAAGATCGCGGTGGCAAACAGTATTTGCTCGATCTCAACGTGGCCGGAGGTCGCGTGGACTTCAACGTCTGGCATCCTGATGTTTGGAACGTGAATAGCCCGAACCCTGGCGCGATCAGCTTACAGACCGCGAGTCTGTCAATCATCCGCAACTCCGATTCCACCTACAAAGTCTCGATCACGGTTCGGAACGGTGGAACGGCCGAAGCCTATGCCATCCGCCTCGGCGATGCCACGCTGGGCGGCGCCTCGGTGACCGGGCGACAAACTCTTGGCTTCATCGGCATCAACGGCTCGCGAGCCGGGGTCTACGACTTCGCCGCGACCGCTGGGCTCCCCGGAGCCACCGTGCCCTTCACTTACACAATCTGGTCCGGCAACGGCCCGCAAACGATCAGCACATCTCTCACCTTGCCCTAGCCTAAGTTCCACCGCATTGGCAAGTGAGGAATTTTCACTTGCCAATGCAAAACTGACTGAAGATTCGTTCGACCATATCCGGCGTCGCAGTTTCACCGGTGATCTCGCCGAGTTGGCGGAGTGCACTGCGCAGGTGGACGGCACTCAGGTCGTCCGGAACCCGGGGATCCTGAATCGTCGTGAGGGCATCGACAAGCGACTCCTCGACCTCCGCCAGGCTCTCGTAGTGTCTCGGCACCAAGAACGACGCTTGCGCCGTCATCGACTCCACCTGCTCTCCAAGCCAATCGAGGATCATCGCGAGTCCGTCGCCCTCCGAAGCGGAGATCGGCTCCCCGCGCTCGCCCGTTGCCAGATCACTCTTGTTGGCGAGTACAAGGCAAGGCTGATCCAGCGCAGTCACAAGATCCTCATCTTCTCCCGACCAACCAGCCTGGGCATCATAGAGGTAAAGCACCAAATCGGCATCCGCAAGAGCCGCCCGCGACCGCTCAATTCCGAACTGCTCAACCACATCGTCACTCTCCCGGATGCCCGCCGTGTCTGTCAGATGCACCGAGACCCCTCGAATCTCAATCGTTTCGGAAATCGTGTCCCTTGTTGTGCCGGGAACAGGCGTGACGATTGCCCGATCCTGCCTAAGCAGAGCGTTCAGCAGGCTGCTCTTGCCCGCATTCGGGAGTCCGGCAATTGCGACCCGCACCCCATGTTGCAGGGCCCGTGTCGCCGCTTCGGTCTGACGCAACCCTCGAACCTGAGCCAAGGCAAACTCGACCGGCGCGAGCCTGTCGGCAAGAGGAATCTCCCCGATTTCTTCGCTAAAGTCGGTCAGGGCTTCGACAGTGGTCAGACCACGAGTCGTGGATTCAACGATGGGAGCAAGCAAATCTCGAAAACTCCCCGATAGGAGCCGCTTCCCCGCGAGCATCTGCCGCTCGGATCCTGCCTCGATCACCTCGCGGACGCCTTCCGCTTGGGCCAAGTCCATCTCACCATTCATCCAGGCTCGCATCGTAAATTCGCCCGGCTCAGCCTGGCGAGCCCCGCGCTCCAGACACGCAACAAGAAGCCCCCGCACCGAGACCATCGAGCCATGAGTGCTCAGCTCCGCGACCGGCTCGCCTGTGTAGCTCCGACCATTCCCAAACAAGGTAACCAAGCCGTCATCGCCGTGAACAAAGCTGCCGTAGTAGGCGTGACGCATCTGAGGCACGTCAGGCAGACCCGCAAAAACCGTTGCGGCAATCGCATGAGCGTCTGGTCCGCTGAGCCGAAGCACCGCCACCGCTGAACTCCCGGGCGGGGTCATCAGGGCGACAATCGTGTCGGAATGGCGGCTCAGAGAGTCGGGCACCCCGAGATTCTACTGGGAGATCAGCAACCACAATCCGATGAAATAGGTAGCCTAAGCAACATGAAGCCGATCTTCCTCCCACTGATCCTTGCGGCGATCCTCGCGCTCCAAGTCGGCTGCACGCGAGGAACCGAAGCCAAAACAGAAACCGGCCCCACCCTTTCCACCGGCGTGACCGCGAACAAAATGGTGGGCACCTACCGAATGGAAGCCACTGATGAGGAAATCGCCCAAACCGGCGGCATCGATCGTCTTCCGAAGCTGATTCTGAAACCTACCGGAGAGTTCGCCCTCACAGTTGAAAGCGACGTGAGCAAAGGCAAGTTTATCGTCAAAGACGGCAAGGTCACGTTGCAAGAGAAGGATGCCGAACCACAGGTTTTCCGAATCACCGAGGACGGCTACAAGCTCACGAGCGAGGCGGATGAGGACATCGCCTTTGTCCGGCACGGGGTCGAGGGTGCGCTTCCGTCTGGGGAAAAGAAGCAGGGTTCTTAACAAGACCTTATTCCGGCCACAATCCGGGCTTAACTAACCACCCTCAGCATAAAGGGGTTCTTGAGAGCCATCATGCTGAAACGCGCCTTTACCCTCATCGAGTTGCTGGTCGTGATCGCGATCATCGCGATCCTCGCCGCAATCCTCTTCCCCGTTTTCGCACAGGCTAAGGCTTCGGCCAAGCAGATTCAAGCGCTGAGCAACCTTCGCCAACTGGGCACCGCGACCTTCATCTATATGGCCGACTACGACGATGTGATCGGCCGCAAGTGGTGGGACATGCACGTCGATCTTCTGCCCTACACCAAGAACATCGACATCTTCACCGATCCCGCCAGCGGATCCCCGAAACCGGTCAAGCGACTCTTCCCGACCGTTGTCTTCACCGATCACGTAGGCGGCAGCACGGCCAACCCCAGCGTCACGAATCAAGAGTTCTACACGAACGTTCCGGTCGGACAGACCGGAGTCAGCGGCAGCTGCGCCACCCTTCGTCCGTGTCTCTTTGGACACTTCACGCGGAACGACGAGTACCTCCACAACTACGGCGAGGGCGGGCAAATCGGTGGGGTGACGAACAGCGCCTCAAACGCCTCGACCTGGAACCGAGTGAGTGAGCGCATCATGTACAGCTTCGCCCGAGGGGTGGGGGATGACGTCGACACGAACCCGTGGAACGACAACAACGCGGTCTATTTCGAGCCGGGCGGCACCAATTGGAACGAGATTTTCAACCAACTCTCGGTTCGCCACAAGGGTGGAGCTCCGTTCGTGATGCTGGATGGCCACGCCAAGTGGCGCAAGCGCGAATGGCTGATGAGCATGGAGGGCAAGAAGTATCTGAACCCGGCCTGTTCCCAGTTGCCGAACACGCAGAACTGGTCGCCCGCTCTCTGCACTTTCACCGAAAACTAAACTTCACCGCAAAGAAAAACAACTGCTGATCACTGTTTAAGCCGGAACACGAGAGAGTTCCGGCTTCCTTTTGTACGGAGAGCTTGATCTCCTGGCACCTAGGAAGCTTCAGGCTACTTCTTCTTTTCTTTCCGATCTTCCCGGCTCGATCGAGCGAAGACTCGAATCGGGGTTCCTTCCAGCGGAAATGCCTTCCGAATCCGGTTCTCGATGTACCTCTGATACGAGAAGTGCATCAACTCGGGGTCGTTGCAGAAGAGGATGAATGTCGGAGGCCGGGTTTCCGGCTGAGTTGCAAACTTGATCTTAAACGGCAGACCTTTCCGGGTGAGAGGCTTCTCGAACTGAGCATCCTGGATCAACCGGTTCAGAACGCCCGTCGAAACTCGGAATGAGCCGTTTTCGACCGCGATTTGCACGGCTTTCATCAACCCTTCCAGACCCTTTTCTTCGAGCGCAGAGGTGAAGCGGACGAGCGCGTAGCTCATCGCGGGGAGATCGCTGAAGATCTCGCGCTGAAACTCCTTCTTGATGGGATTGAGCTTGCCCAAGTTGCCGTCCGGCGGCTCCACGAGATCCCACTTGTTGACGACAATCACGAGCGGCTTGCCCATCTCCTGCGAGAGCTGCGCGACGCGCTTGTCGCCATCCGTCAGGCCTTCGTTGCCATCAATCACGAGCACCGCACAATCGGCTCGTTCCAGCGCGCGTTGAGCGCGGAGCACCATGTAGTACTCAATGCTTCCCTGGATCTTGCCCCGACGCCGAATTCCTGCCGTGTCGATGAGGCGAATCCTTTGCCCCTTCCAAGTCACAACCGAATCGATCGCGTCGCGCGTCGTACCAGGGATATCGCTGACAATCGCCCGCTGCTCCCCGGCAAAAGCATTCAGCATGGACGATTTGCCAACATTCGGGCGACCAATGATCGCCAGGCGCAACTCGTCTTCCGGCTCATTCCCCTCTGCTGCATTCTTGGCGATCCCTTCGAACGCCAGAGCGAGCAGCTTGTCGATCCCTTTGTCTTGGATCGCACTGATCGCGACAACATCTTCGCCGACACCCAGCGAGTAAAACTCTGTCGCATCCAGGGCTCGCTCCGGGTTATCCGCCTTGTTCGCAACGATAATTACCGGGCGAGGAAAACCGCGAAGGAGCTTCGCGAGATCCCAATCCCCCGCGTGAACCCCATCCATCGCATCGACCAGGAACAGGATGACATCGGCTTCCGCCATTGCCGTCTCCGCTTGAATGCGAATCTGCTCCACCATCGGATCGTCGTCGCCGAAGAGGATGCCGCCGGTATCCACCAGACGATACTGCCAATCGCGCCACTTGACCTCAGTGTAGAGGCGATCTCGGGTCACGCCGGGAGTATCTTCGACCACCGCCAAACGCTTACCCGCCAGCCGATTGAAGAGCGTGCTCTTGCCAACATTCGGCCGGCCAACAATCACCAAAGTAGGAATGCGTTGGGCCATGGGGGAAGGTCAAGATACCCGAGCCCCATGCTGGTCTCTGCGTCCCCCCTGAGCCACCTCGGTATTCTTGCTAATTCAACTGATGATGCGCGTCTGGCTTCCCCTCACCTTGACAGCTCTTTCTGCCGTCGCTTCAGCCTCCTCCACCGAACCCACGCCGAAACCCCTGTCGCAAACCGAGATCATCGAGCGTGAGGCTCAAAAGAGCTACCGAACTCTGACCATCCACGCCGAGCAAGGCACAAAGTGGTTTGGGTCCGAGGATGCCCGTTACGGCTACACCATCGCGTTCTCTGTCGTCCGGCCCGAGCCGAGATTCTCCCTGGTGGGACGCCCCGCTCAGGCGGTTTGGTCGGTGTATTACATGAACACCCGGGGATCCGGATTTGCCAATCAGCCGGAGCGAAGCATGGATACGGTCGGGGCAACGATTGGTGCCCGCTACCCCCTAGGGTTGGTACTCCGCAATGAGATGTTCCTTGAAGGGGGATGGGGACTCAGCTACTCCAGCCAAAACACGATCGATCTCGACAGCAAGGTGAACTCGACGCCCTATCTCGGTGCCGGGTTCTTCTTCACTACCGCTGGTCAGCAGTGGATCGTCGGTGTCCGGTGGTGGCACATGAGCAACGCGGGTTTTCGGGGCCAAAACCTCGGCATGAATAACATGCAATACACCCTCGGAATCCGTTTCTAACCTCACCCATCCGCAGGTAAAACGGGGGCATGTCGAAACCGAAGCTCACCGTAGGACTCATCGGCTACCAGTTCATGGGCAAAGCCCACAGCAACGCCTATCGGCAAGTGGGCCGATTCTTCGATCTGCCGATGGAAGTGCGGATGAAGACGCTGTGCGGGCGAAACCAGGCGGGGGTCGAAGCGGCAGCCAAGGTCTTCGGATGGGAATCGACGGCCAACGACTGGCGCAAAGTGATCGAGGATCCGGAAATCGACGTCATTGACATCGCAACCCCCGGCAACACTCATTGCGAAATCGCAGTAGCCGCAGCCGAGGCAGGCAAGATCGTTTTCTGCGAAAAACCGATCGGCAATAGCCTGGAGGAAGCCGAGAAAATCGCGGCTGCGGTGGCAAAGAGTGGCCGCCCCAGCCTGGTTTATCACAACTACCGAGCGACTCCCGCGATCGCCCTCGCGAAGCAGATGATCTCCTCTGGGCAACTCGGCGAGATCTTTCATATCCGCGCCCACTATCTCCAAGACTGGATCATTGACCCCGAATTCCCTCTCGTCTGGCGACTGAACCGCGACATCGCAGGCTCCGGCACTCTCGGCGACCTTGCCGCCCATAGCATCGACACCGCTCGCTACCTGGTAGGGGAGTTCCAGGAAGTGTGCGGCATGCTCCATACCTTCATCAAGGAGCGACCGTTGGTTGGGGAAATCGACGATAAAATGGGCGCGACCGCGAGCACCGAACGCGGGGAGGTCACGGTCGATGACACCAGCATCTTCATGGCCCGACTCGGGCAAGGCACGGTCGGAACGTTCGAGGCAAGCCGGTTCTCGACGGGACGCAAGAACTACAACCGATTCGAAATCAACGGCAGCAACGGGGCGGTTGTGTTCAACTTTGAGCGGATGAATGAACTCGAATACTACAACGCCGAAGACCCGCAGGGCACGCAAGGATTCCGACTCATCCAGGCCACCGAAGGGCATCACCCGTATGCCGGGCATTACTGGCCGGTCGGGCACATCATCGGTTACGAACACACCTTCGTGAATCTCATTGCCGATGCTGTGACCGCTCTCGCGGAGGGCCGCGAACCCTCTCCCAGCATGCAAGAAGGCCTTGCCAATCAGCGCGTGCTTGATGCGGTGGAACGCAGCCACGCCTCGCGTAGCTGGGTGAGCCTGTAGTGGCGTTCGAAGAGGCAATCGCCTATTTGCGGGAGGATTCTGTCCTCGGGCCGTACGTCGCGCGGCTGCCCGAACCGGACTTTGAGCGCACGGCGAACCCTCTGCGATCGCTGGTGCGGGCGATTGTTTATCAGCAACTGAGCGGCAAGGCGGCGGGGACAATCTACGGTCGCATGGCGACTCTGATCGGGGCTGACGAGGAGATGGAACCGGGCCATCTTCTCGCGGTTTCGGCGGAGGACTTGCGCGGGGCCGGGCTGAGTCAATCAAAAGCGGCTTACCTGCACAACATCGCCCGGCACTTCGAGGAGCACCAGCTGACTTTGGAGCACATGGATGCCCTACCCGACGAGGTTCTGCGGGTGGAACTCGTGGGGATCAAAGGGGTGGGTCAGTGGACGGTGGACATGTTCATGATGTTCGCCCTCGTCCGCCCCGACATCTGGCCCGCCGGAGACCTCGGCGTGCAGAAAGGCGCGCAAATCGCGCATGGCCTGACGTCACTCCCGAAACCCAAAGAAATGCCCGCCCTCGCCGAGAGTTGGCGCCCCTTCCGAAGCGCCGCCGCCTGGTACATGTGGCGGATCGTCGAAGAACCTCAGGCTTGACGACACCAAACACACAGGGGTGCCGGGATTCCATTCGAAAGTCGCATGGGTGCCCCGAACCCTTCAGGGTCGGGATTTGAACAAGGTCTTGAGACGAGCGCTATGCAAGAGCCACTGACCTCTCGGGAGTGACCCGGAGCATCGAATCATCGTCCGAGCAGAAATTCGCTCGACCCTGGCATTTCCCTGACCGGAGAGGGTCAAAATGGCGCATGCCTTTTGCTGTTGCTGTGCTGACTGGGCTCCTGATGGGGCAAGACGGGGCCCTCAAACCCCGCGACTTCCCTCCCAAGACCGACGAACGATCGCAATTCCACCTTCCGGATGTCACCGCGATGCCGACCCGCATCCGACTGGAAGCGCATACGAAGCGGATGAAAATGCGGGCCGAATCCCCCTTCGCGCAGATCCCCTGGCGCAATGTCGGGCCGGAGGTGCAAGGCGGACGCGTTGTCGATATCGCCGTTCCGCGAAGCAATCTCAGCTCCATTTACGTCGGATTCGCGACCGGCGGGCTCTGGCGAACCAACAACGAGGGCCAAACCTGGACACCTCTGTTCGATGATCAGAGCACCTACGGCATCGGCGATTTCGACATCACCGCCGATGGCAAAACCATCTGGCTCGGCAGCGGCGAAGCGAATTCCCAACGCACCAGCTATGCCGGAACCGGAGTCTTTGTCAGCCGCGATTCAGGAGCCACGTGGACAAACATGGGGCTCCACGAGAGCCACCACATCGGACGCGTCGTCATTGATCCCAAGAACGCCGAGACGGTCTATGTCGCTGCGCTCGGCCCGCTCTATTCCCAAGGCGGGGACCGGGGCCTCTTCAAAACCACCGATGGAGGCAAAACCTGGCGCAACATCCTCCCGGGAAGCAAGCGGTCCGGCTGCATGGATATCGCCATCGACCCACGAAACAGCAACGTGCTCTACGCCAGCATGTGGGAGCGAGATCGACGTGCCTGGAATCTCCTCGAATCCGGCCCCGATAGTGCGGTTTACAAGTCCACCGATGCGGGCAAGACTTGGACGAAGCTCAGCGGTCTTCCCAACGGAATGAACATGGGCCGCACGGCTCTGGCGATTGCCCCCTCGCGCCCGGACTCCGTCTATGCCTTCATCGACAACCAAGGCCCCGACGATGCCACTGGAACCTATGATGAGTTCCGGCGCGATGGCGTTCTGACCCTCCACCGATTCCGTCGCATGAGCGAGGCAGGAATCAAAAAGATCCCGCTGGACACCCTGACCACTTTCCTGCGACCGTTCCTCCCTCAAGGCACAAGCGACAAAGACACCGCCCAGCAACTGATCGACGGCAAGCTCAGCCTGCAGCAACTCGCCGACCTCATGCTCAAGCGCGACCCGACCGTCTTCGACAAAGATATCGAAGATGCTCAAGTCTGGCGCAGCGATGATGCGGGAAAAACCTGGGTCAAAACCCGCGCTGATATGGGCAACCATGGCGGCTACTATTGGAATGAGATCAAGGTCAACCCGCGCAATCACCTTGAGGTCTACACCCTGGGTGTCCTCCTCTACAAGTCCGTCGATGGCGGCGCAAGCTGGAACCCAATCGCCCGGCGCAACCATGTCGATCACCACGCCATGTGGTTCGACCCGGAAAATCCGAACCGTATGCTCAACGGCAACGATGGCGGCATCTATGTCAGCTACGATGCTGGCGACTCTTGGAACCACTGGAATAACCTTGCCGTCGGCCAGTTCACCACCATCGCGGTCGATGACAAGCTGGTCTACAACATCATCGGTGGACTGCAAGACAACGGCACGATGATTGGCCCGAGCAACTACCGATTCGGCTTCTCAAACCCCGAATCGTGGAAAGCGATTGGCGGCGGCGACGGCAGTGCCATCCAGGTTGATCCGCGCAATGGAGGGGACGTGGTTTACATCGCCTCTCAGTTCGGAGCCCACTCCGGATTCGATCAGGTGAACAATCGCCGCTGGCAAATCGCCCCGCGAGCCCGCACCGGCGAACCGCCGCTGCGATTCAACTGGATCTCCCCGATCCTGATCTCGGCGCACCATCCTGATGTGATCTACCTCGGCAGCCAGAAGCTCCACCGATCCTTCGACATGGGCCGGACGTTTGAGGATCTTAGCGGCGACCTCACGAAGAACATCCCCAATGGAGATGTTCCGCACAGCAGCCTCACCGTTCTCAGCGAGAGTCCTTTCAAGTTCGGACGCATCTATGCAGGTGCAGATGATGGCAGCCTGAAATACACCCCGGACAGCGGCGAAACCTGGCGCGACATCAGCACTCCCGCCAAGGATCGCTGGGTCACCCGCGTCGTCGCGAGTAAGTACGCACCCGGCCGAGTCTATGTGTCACAGAACGGCTATCGGCAAGACGAATGGACGCCCTACGTCTGGGTCAGCGAAGACTTCGGGGCGACGTGGAAGTCGATTGCTGCGAATCTTCCCTTCGAACCCGTAAACACGGTGCGAGAAGACCCCACCAACGAGAACATCCTCTACGTCGGCACCGACATGGGAGTCTATGTCTCGCTCGACCGCGGGGCAAGCTGGGTCACGTACGGACAAGGACTCATGAACACCCCAGTACATGACCTCGTGATTCAGCCCAAAGCCAAGGAGATGGTCATTGCGAGCCACGCCCGATCCGTGTGGGTGACCAGCGTCGACTTCCTCTACAAAGTCACGCCGGAAATTCGAGGCAAGGAGTTCCACTCGTTCAAACTCGATGTCCCTTCCGGACGCGACGATTGGGGCTACGAACGCACCAATCCCGCCCAAGATGCCATCGCCCGAGATCGGAACATCACGACGGAGATCTGGACGACTCAGAGCGGAACCGGGAAGCTCGAATTGCTCGATGCCAATCAGAAGGCAGTGGTCACTTCGGAATACACCTTCACGGCCGGGTACCAGTTCCTGAGTCTGCCGCTCCTTCTCAAGGCGGGCGATCCTCGGGCACCAGGCGTATTTGGCAATCCTGACGATCCTGCCGATGCCCTGAAGGATCCGTTCAAGGCGCGGCGAGCCGACTATGTGGCCAAAGGTGACTACACGCTCCGACTCACGATTGCGGGCAAGGTGTTCGACCAAAAGGTGACGATTCGTTAAGGAATGCTCCGCCTAACGATGGCTTAACCATCAGCCAGGTAGAAATCCGGGGCATGGATAAGATGACTCGACGAGGACTTCTCGGAACCGCCGCCGCTGCGGGGATCTCGGCCATCCTGCCGGGATCCCCAGAAGCCGAGCAGGACAACACGAGAGGTGCGCGGCCACGGAGGGTGCTGCGCATTGCCCACCTCACGGATATCCACGTTCAGCCCAACGGGCCAGCCCGTGCCGGCATGGAGAAAGCAATCGCCGCGATCAACTCCATGCCGGATAAGCCGCAACTCCTGATGACCGGAGGCGACCAGATCATGGATGCGTTCGGCGCGGATGAAGCGCGCACCAAGGCTCAGTGGGATGTCTGGCAAGCCGTGATGGCGGGCAACAAAATCCCGGCCCGGCACACCATCGGCAACCATGATGTTTGGGGCTGGACGGGCCCGCAACCCCGACGCGGCAAGGTTTGGGCGATGGAAGTCCTTGGCCTCACGAAGCCCTACTACAGCTTCGATCAGGCGGGTTGGCACATCGTGGTGCTCGACTGCACCCAGCCAAAAGGCACCGGCTATATCGCCCGACTCGATGATCCCCAGTTCGAATGGCTGACGGGCGACTTAGCCGCCAACAAGACCAAGCCCACCCTCATCGTGAGCCACCAGCCATTGTTTGCCGCCTGCGCTTACCTGGATGGCAACAATGAACAAAGCGGTAACTGGGTTGTCCCCGGTGCCTGGATGAACATTGATTTCCGCCGGATCAAGGATCTCTTCAAGGTGAATCCGCAGGTCAAACTCGCGATCTCGGGCCACATCCACCTTGTTGATGAAGTGAAGTATCTCGGCGTGACTTACTACTGCAACGGAGCCGTGAGTGGCGGCTGGTGGGGCGGAAACTACCAAGAATTCGCGCCAGGATTCGCGATCGTCGATCTCTTCAACGACGGAACCTTCACCAACACCTTCCAAACTTACACCTGGAAGTGATCTGCACCAGAGGGATCGTTGCGATGAGCTTGGAGCCCCGCAGGAGGTTCGAGCAGGTCGTGACGATCCCTCAGGGCGGGTTTTTCTGAACCTCGAATACGGTTGAGTAATGTGTGTTCCCGATGAGGGGACTAGCTCGCCAGAGGCTCGATCCGCAGGCCTTGACGGACGGCTTCGAGAGTCCAGTAGCGCGCTTTGATCCCCGCCTGGGCAAATCCGTGAACCATCGCCATCCCGATGCCGAGGTGGTCGTCATCGGCGAAGGCGATCAGCCCTGGGCCTGCACCACTGAGGGCGACGGCATGGGCGCCTTCGCTGAGAGCGCCTTTCTTAGCCTCTTGAGCACCGGGAATCAGAGCCATGCGCGTCGGTTCATGGATCCGGTCGCTGATCGCCTGAGCGAGGAGTTTCTTGTCGCCGGTTCGCAGCGCCTCCACCACGAGCATCGAGTGACCGATGTTGTGAATCGCATCTGCCCGAGTGACTTCGCCTGGGAGCATGGCTCGAGCCTCGCTCGTGAGAAAATTGTAGTCCGGCACACAAAGCACCGCCTTCAGATCGGCAAAGTCGATGTTGCGCACCACAGGGTCGTACTCCCGATTCACCACGAGCACGAGTCCACCTTTGAGCGCGGGTCCGACGTTGTCACCATGGCCTTCGAGTTTGATGGCCCGGCTGAGCACCCGCTCCAGATTCGCTAGACTCTGAACTTCAGCGAGAACCTTCTCCGGCTCCCCAAGATGCAGAGCGCGCGCCGCCAGAGCACTGGCAAACACTAATCCGGCGAGAACCGCCGTCGAGCTTGATCCCATGCCACTCGCCACAGGAATTCGGTTGTGGCAGTGAATCTGGATTCCCGCATCGCTCGGCATGATCCCCGGCCAGGTTTCATCAATCAAGGTGCGTGCGACAAGATTTTGACGACCGTTCGGTAGCCCTTTAGATCCCTCTCCCTCGCTTGTCACACTGATCTCACCTGGCTCTCCGGCCAGTCGGAGATCAAACGTATTCCACAAGTCCAGGGCGATGCCGAGGCAGTCGAACCCCGGACCAAGATTTGCAGAAGTCGCAGGAATGTGAAGCCGAATCATGAGAGCACCCTTTGAAGATCGGTCAATGTCGCATCAACCACGAGGGGAGCCGAAGCTCCTGCGACCGCTGAATCGGGATCTTTCAGTCCGTGTCCTGTGAGCACTGACACAATCGTTTGATCCGCGACGTCTAGCTTTCCGAACTTGACCGACTTGATCAAGGCGGCAACTCCCGCCGCTGAGCTCGGCTCGCAGAAAACGCCTTCCAACTCGGCGAGAGCGTGATAGGTGGTGAATATTTCGTCATCGGTCACCCGCCAAATTTGGCCTCCACTCTCGCAAATTGTCTCCATCGCCTGATGCCACCGCGCGGGATTCCCGATCCGAATCGCAGTCGCTGCCGTCTCCGGATGAGCAACGGCCGCACCCAGAACCAAGGGCGAAGCCCCCCACGCCTGACCTCCGATGTACACTGGTCGCACCGCGCAGTTACCTCGCTCGAACGCCTCGGTAAACCCGATTCCGTAGGCTGAGATGTTCCCCGCGTTCCCGACGGGTAACGCAAAGATGTCTGGGGCCCGACCGAGCGTCTCCACGACCTCGAACGCCCCCGTTTTCTGCCCCTCCAACCGCGCCGGATTCACCGAGTTCACAAGCGCAAGCGGCATCGTCTGACTGATCTCTTGTACCAGGCGCAATCCGTCATCAAACGAGCCACGAATCTGGATCACTTGCGCCCCATAGGCAATCGCTCCCGCCAACTTGCCGAGCGCGACCTTCCCTTCCGGAATCAGCACGACACACTTGATCCCCGCCCGAGCGGCGTAGGCCGCTGCCGAAGCGGCGGTGTTGCCCGTGCTGGCGCAGATCAAAGCGTGAGCTCCCTCGTACACCGCCTGAGTGACGGCCGCCGTCATCCCGCGATCTTTGAACGACCCGGTGGGATTCAGCCCTTCGAACTTCGCGTAGAGCGTGGCCCCGGGCAAAAACCGATCCGCCAATCGCGGCAAGGGGATCAGTGGGGTGTTCCCCTCCAGCAAAGTCACTGCTTCGCCGTGAATCGCCAAGCGATCCCTGTACCGATTCACCACTCCAGGCCAGTTCATCTGAGTCTCTCTCCGACGATGATCGGCCCCATTGCTGATCTTCTGGAGTCAGTATACGGGAATCCGGCACGCCACCAAACCGAACGATGCGGGCCATGCGACCAGCGCAGATTTGTCCACCCAGGTACCCTGCCCTCCGTGAAACTCTGCCAATTTGATGTCGCGAGTCGACCGGGGTCGATGCGAAGCGGCATTTATCACGAAGGCAAAATCTACGAAACCGACGGCGTCAACGCCATCGACACCCACGACCCGGCAAACGTCGTCTTCCTGTCCCCCATCGGCCGACCAGCGGCTGTTCGTTGCTTCGAGTCGTTTTCCCCCCTCCCTGGCGAGTGGGATCTCAGCTATTTCTATATCAACCCAGCTGGAATCAAAGGCCCCGATTCCACTATCGAGCTCGCGCCCGGCGTCGAAGAACTCGGGCTCGAGATTCGGATCGGCGCGGTGCTCCAAGATTCCGGAATCTCCCTCGACCCCAAGGAGAGCGATGGGTTCATCCTCGGATACACCTTCTTCCTCGTCTTTACCGACCGATCGGGCAGCGACACGATGGATGGCAGCCTGCTTGAAGCCATGCCCGCCCGTTGGACGGAGATGCGCGATACCGGCGCCCTCATCTCTCCCTTCGTCGTCACTCCGGAAGAGCTCGCTGAGCTGCGCGAATCGCAGAGTCGAGCCAACTTTGCTTGGAAGTACCAACTGTACATCAACGACAAGCAGATCGAAATGCCGGGCAATATGACCTTTGATCAGGGCATGGACGAATTACTCGCTCTCGCCAGTCGTCGTTCTCCGGTAGGGGCAGGCGAAGTCATCACCTGGCCCGCTTTGCCGGCGGCTGATCTTGCCACTTCATCGCTCGAACGCAACCTGATCCCTGGCGACAAAATCCGGGTGGTCATCGAAGGACTCGGCGCACTCACCGGACGAATCGGCTAACCAAACAAACCACATGGAAGGATTTCAATTCAATCAACTTGCCAACGGCGTACGCGTCCTCACCGAAACGATCCCGACCTTTAGTTCGGCATCGCTCGGGATTTGGGCATTGACGGGAAGCTCCCACGAGAGGCCTTCGGAAGCAGGCATCACGCACTTCATTGAGCACATGCTCTTCAAAGGGACACCAAAACGAACCGCTCACCAAATCGCCGAGGAAATCGAAGGACGCGGCGGGGTCTTGAACGCCTTCACGGACAAGGAACGCACCTGCTATTACTGCCGCGTACTTGCCGATGATGTCGCGGTGGGCTTTGATGTTCTCAGCGACATGGTCGCCCATGCCTCCCTCGATCCAGATGAACTGGAGCGTGAAAAAGGCGTTGTCCTCGAAGAGATCAAGCGCAGCGAGGATGAGCCGGGGGATTACGTCCACGACCTCCATCTCCAAGGCCTTTGGGGCGATCACGAACTTGGTCTTCCGGTGATTGGCACCCGCGAGTCGGTGAGCTCCTTTGGCCAGGGTGATCTCCGCCAGTACATTGACCGCCGCTACAGCGCGAACAATGTCATGGTCTCCGCCACGGGCAAGGTTGATCACGCGGAGTTGGTGAAACTGAGCGAAGCGGCTTTCGGTCACCTTAAGTCTGCCGAGGCGGATCCAAAACTCTCGCGACCCGCGATGACGCCCGGCACCAATCTCATCCATAAGGAAGTCGAGCAGGTTCACTTCTGCATTGGCACCGCCGGATCGAGCTACTACGACGAAGACTTCTATCCTCTCATCGTCCTCGATGCGATCCTGGGCGGCGGCATGAGCAGCCGACTCTTCCAGGAAGTCCGAGAGAAGCGAGGCCTTGCCTATGCGGTCGGGAGCTACATGCTCACCTACACCGTCGGGGGTGCCTTCACGATCTACGGCGGAACCGGACGCCAAACCTGGGATCAGGTTCAAGAAGTCGTCCGAACCGAACTCGATAAGCTCATGGCCGATGGCCCGACGGATCAAGAAACGGCGAAGGTCAAACGACAAATCGCCGGAAACATGGTGCTCGGTCTGGAAAGCGCGAGTAGCCGCATGATGCGCATGGCCAAGAACGAAATGGTTCACGGACGACAAATCAGCGTCGAAGAAACCGTCGGCAAGATCAACGACGTCACCCGCGAGCAAGTTCAAGACCTCGCCCAAAGGCTCTTCGCCGCCGAAAACATGCGCACGACCGCGATCCTTCCGGGGGCGTAAGAACCGTGCGCGCGGTTTCCGAGTTGGGTGCGGTCATCGGGAGATCGGCTTCTGAAGAGCAGTTGCTCGTCGATGCCGCCCGCTGGCTCAAGGACTCAACCCACGCGGATAGTTGCGAAATCCTCCTCCCGACTGCTTCGGGAGGGCTCAACATCATGGCGAGCACGGAGCACCCGGAAATCGCGGGCCGCGCTCGGCTTGCCCGAGGAGTTGGGCTCGTCGGCCGGGTGTATCAGACCGGAAAGTCGATCTTTGTCGCCGATGAGCTTCTCGAACACCCCATCCGACGCGAGCTCCCGGGCCTCGACGAGACCGGAGCCCGCTCGGCGGCGGTCATTCCGATCCCTGGAACCGAGGGCTGCGCTGGCGTGGTCTATCTGACCCGGCAAAACCCGTGGGCGTTCACCTCCCGTGAGCAAGCAAAGATCGAGGCAAGAGTGCGCGATCTCAGCATCGCCCTGGCGGCCTTTCGAGTGGGGCGAGATGTCGGGAGTAAGGTCAACCAGATGGGCGTGATCAACGAGGTCACCGATACCATCGCGGGAAGCCCGTACCTCGAAGAAGTGCTGCAACTCCTCGTCGGAATCACCGCGAGGCGATTCAACTACCGAGTCGTCACGGTGAGGCTCCTCGACGAAAGTCGCCAGGAGCTGATTTTGCGGGCCACCCAGGCGACCAACAAAGCCTATCAGAAGAAGCGCGCGATCAAACTCGGCGAAAGCATCGCCGGACGCGCCATCGCAAGCGGTCAGCCGATCATTGTCGAGGATGTTCAGCGCAGCGAGGAGTACATCGGCCACGATCTCGCCGAGGAGCAGGGGCTCCACAGCATGATCTGTGTACCGCTCGTCGTCCAAAACCGACCGGTCGGCGTCATGAGTTGCTATACCAGCGAGGTGCGCAGCTTCACTGAAGACGAAATTGCCGTGCTTGAAACCCTTGCGAAGCAGGCGGCGCTCAGCATCGAACACGCCAAGCTCCAGGTGCGCAACACCTTGATGCAAGAGATGCACCACCGGGTGAAGAACAATCTCCAACAGATTGCCTCCCTGCTGCGGCTCCAGATCCGGCATCCCCACCACAAATCAATGGAAGATGCGCTGGAAGATTCGCTGAACCGAATCCAAGCCATCGCCGCCGTCCACGATCTCCTCAGCCGGGATGACCTGGATCACGTCAGCATCCGCCACATCGCGGAGATGCTCGGTCAGCACCAGCAACAATCGTTCATGCTCCCGGGCAAGAACATCCGATTCAGCTTCCGAGGTGACGAGGTTCACCTCAACACCAACCAAGCCACCCAAGTCGCTCTCATCCTCAACGAGATGATCTCAAACGCGGTCGAACATGGATTCAAGCACACCCATGTGGGCGAGATTCACGTCACGGTAGAGGACAAGAAGGGCGAAATCGGCCTCTGGGTTGCCAACGACGGAGACCCTCTCCCCGAGGGATTCGATGGCGAAACCGATGGTCAGCTCGGACTTCAGATCATTCGGTCGCTGAGCGGTGCTCTGGCAGGCAAGTTCAAGATCGAAAACCGCCTCGGCTGGACAGTCTGCGAAGTCCGATTCACTCGCCAAGCGGCGGAGTAACCCGCGTCCACGACATCGAAACCCCGAGCGATCCCACCGTGAAGTCCACCTTCACGTCTGGCTTGCGGATGGTCAAATCCAGGGAGACGAGCGTCGGAAACGCCCGGCTTGACTCCTCAACGATCCGTGCGGCGAAAGCCTCTAGCGTCTGAAACGCCTCTGCCCCGTTGATTTGCAGGACAATTCGACTCAGAGCCGCGTAATCCACGCAATTCGCGATGTCATCCCGCTCTGGTTCGGGAATCACCACTTCGCCGCGCAGATCGACCAAGAATCGCTGACCGGTCGTGCGCTCCTCCTCATACACCCCGTGATGCCCCCAAAAGGCGAGCCCCTCGACGAGTACATGGGTTCGGGTCATGAGCTAATCCACCGGGAGCTTCATTTGCCCGACGCTGACCGTCGCGATCTCTCCGATGTGAGGATCCTCAAATGCCATTTTCGAGAGGGCTTGCGGCACCGGGATCGGATACTGGCCGGTGAAGCAGGCATTGCAGAATCGTCGCTCGCCATCTGCCACGGCATTCATCGCGCCTTCCACGCTCAGATAGCCGAGGCTGGTCGCCCCGAGGTGCTTGCAGATTTCCTCTTCCGTCTGAATCGCGGCGATGAGCTCACCCTTGCTCGCCATATCGATGCCGTAGAAGCACGGATACTTGATCGGCGGCGCGGTGATGCGGACGTGAACCTCTTTGGCTCCATTGTCAAACATCATGCGCACGATCTGGTTCGTGGTCGTCCCCCGCACAATGCTGTCGTCCACCAAAATCAGCCGCTTTCCCTCGATGTTC
Source organism: Methyloversatilis discipulorum (assembly GCA_943371575.1). GTDB lineage: Bacteria > Armatimonadota > Fimbriimonadia > Fimbriimonadales > Fimbriimonadaceae > UphvI-Ar2. The sequence continues at coordinate 59,919 of CALRVI020000002.1, forward strand.
TCACGCAAAGGCGAGAGCTTCATCCGGACACCAAGCTCGCGCATCCGCTGGTCTGGCTGGATGAACGTGCGGTGGATGTACCGACTCTTCATCATCGCCTCCTCAAACGGAATCCCGCTCTCCTTGCTGTACCCAATTGCTGCGGGAATGCCGCTATCCGGCACAGGAACAACGAGATCAGCTTCCACCGGATGCTCAATCGCAAGCTGCGCCCCCATTCTCTCCCGAGCCTTGTAGAGAGAGGTGCCATACATCACGCTATCCGGACGCGCAAAGTAGATGAACTCGAACAAGCACATCGAGGTTTTGATCGTCGGAACCGCCTGCTCTGCCCGCATCTCGGTTTTCTCGATAATCACCATCTCGCCGGGAGTGATCTCCCGCTCGTAGTGGGCCGCGACTGGCTCGAAGGCACACGTTTCGCTCGCAATCATCCACCCCTCGCCGATGCGACCGAGGAACAGAGGGCGAATGCCATAGGGGTCTCGGAAACCGATCAGCAAGCTCGGAGTCAGAACCGTCACGCTGTAAGCCCCCTTCAGAACCTCCATTGTCGCGCGGACGCCCTCGCTGACGCCGAGGTGCAGGTTTCGCACGAGCAAGCGGGCGATGACTTCGCTGTCCGCGCTTGTCTCAAAAACTTCCCCCTCCGCTTCCAACTCCCGACGAAGCTCGAACGAGTTGATCAGGTTGCCGTTGTGGGCGACCGCAATCTCGCCGACGACGCTCGTACAAAAAATCGGGCCAGCGTTTCGTTGCACGCTCGCCCCGGTGGTGGAGTACCTCGTGTGGCCGACCGCTTTCGAGCCGGGCATCGTGTCCAAAATCTCCTGAGAGAAGACCTTGCTCACGAGGCCCATATCTTTGTGCATTCTCACGCGGGAGCCATCGCTGACCGCAATCCCTGCCGATTCCTGACCCCTGTGCTGAAGAGCAAACAGCCCAAAAAAGGCCAAACGAGCCACTTCTTCCCCCGGAACCGAAATACCGACGACGCCGCACTCTTCCTTAATTCGGTCGTCGTGCCACAGGTCGTGATGCGCCATAGAGATAAAGCAGGATACTCCGGGCGGATCAACAATCGGGACACTTTGCACATCGAAATCGAGGTTCTCCCCAGCGTTCCTCAAACCGAAGCAAATTCCCGGCGATCGTGGACAAGATCGGTGACGATCTTCCAGACCTCGGGCTCGACCCGATTCTCCGGGACAATCTTGCTCGCGTGGACAATCGCACTCGTGAGCCCAGCGTCCCGGGCGAAGTGCAGGAAGGCGGAGTTCAGGATCACCCGAGCGGCGGGCTTCAGACCAAAACTTACGTTGCTCACCCCAAGAATCGTGTTCACCAAAGGATGCCGACGACGAATCTCCCGAATCGCTTCGATGGTCTCCACCGCACTGAGCCGGAACTCCTCATCCCCCGAGCCGAGCGTGAAAGTGAGCGTGTCGATGAACACGTCGTAGTCCGGCAGACCGTACTCCCGCGTGAAGCTTAGGATTCTCTCGGCGACCGCGACCTTATCTTCCCGACTCTTGGCCATTCCCGCCTCGTTGATCGTCAGTCCGACGACGGCGGCGCCGTATCTCTGGCAGAGTTCGAGAACCCGCCGCGTACGCGCCTCGCCATCTTCAAAGTTGATCGAGTTAATGATCGGCTTGCCCGCCAGGCACTTGAGCGAGGCTTCAATCACCGGAGCCTCAGTGGAGTCAATCATCACGGGTGCCTGGATGTGCTGGTTGTAGAGGCTCAGAAGAGTACGCATATCGCGCACCTCATCTCGCCCCACGTAGGCGGTGCAGACATCTATCACATGGCTGCCCTCTTGCTCCAGATCGCGAGCGAGTTCCGTGAGTCCATCCCAGTTCTCGACCCCGAGCATGTCGCGAAAAGCCTTGCTCCCGTTCGCGTTCGTGCGTTCACCCACGATGAGGAAGCTGTTGTCCTGTTCGTACGGCACAAATTGGTAGAGCGAACTGCATCCTCGGAGCTTGACCGCTTCGGCTTGCTCGTCTGACCGAATGCGGAAATCGAATCCGGGGAACAGATTCCGAACTTGCTGCCAATGAGCGTTCGAGCCATGCGGGCGACCTCCCACTCGCTCCGCCACCTCCTTGATATGCTCCGGCGTGGTGCCACAGCATCCCCCGACAATCGCGACCCCAAATTGGTTCACGAATTCCTCGTGATGATCCGCGAGTTCCTTCGGGCCGAGTTTGTAGACCGCCTGACCCTTCTCCATCACCGGCAGCCCCGCGTTCGGTTGAATCGAGAGCGGCCGCGTGGAATGCTGGCTCAGCGTCCGCACGAACGGAGCCATTTCGACAGGCCCTGTGGCACAATTCATCCCCACCGCGATCACCTCCGGACTGCACTCGATCATGTTGAGGGCGGCCAAGATGTCTGTGCCAACCAGCATCGTCCCGGTTTGCTCCATCGTGACTTGAACGAACAGCGGAACCCGACGCCCCGTGGCCGACATCGCATCCTTCGCGGCAAGAATCCCTGCCTTCACCATCAGGAGGTCTTGCAGGGTCTCCAGCAAAAGCGCATCCACTTCCCCATCCAGCAAGCCCCGGAAACTCTCCGTGTAAGTGGCATGGAGGTCGTCGAAAGTGGTTTGCCCGAGGCTCACCAGCTTCGTGCCAGGTCCGAGGGCACCGACCGCGAACTTCGGACGATCCGGGGTGCTCGCCTTGAGGGCCGCGCCTTTTGCGATGCGAGCCGCAGCGAGACTCACATCGTAAACCAGTTCGGGGATCTCGTACTCCGCCAGAACAATACTCGTGGAGCCAAACGTGTTGGTCTCGACGAGATCACTTCCTGCGGCGAAGTAGTCGAGGTGAACCTGCTCGACCACATCGGGCCGCGTGAACACGAGGATTTCATTGCATCCATCCAGGAGCTTGCCATCCATTCTCTGGGCGGCGGCGCGCACAGCATCGGGGAGATCCGCTCGATCCGGCAAGATAAACTCGTTGTCGCTGAGTTCGCGGGCCTGATACTGGGTGCCTGTCGCCCCATCAAACACCATCACGCCTTGCGCCAGTCGATCGAGAAGTCGGTTACCCGTGCTCACGAAGCCAAGGATACTTGGTGAGACTCTGATCCGCCGGGATAACGGAAAATCGAATACCACCGATACCCCTTGAGCCAGGCTTGTATGCCAAACTTCCGATGGGGGAGATCACGGTCATGAGCGAATTGGAACACGCGGCGACGGAGCCGAAAAACCCACCCGAGCCTCGCGCAGAGACGCAGACGACCACGAGTTCGAAGTCTCGTATCCAGAGCGTTGATATCCTGCGTGGGCTTGCGATTCTCGGCATGGCCCTGAGCGGGATGCTCCCTTGGGGAACCCTGCCTGCGTGGATGTATCACGCCCAACTGCCCCCGCCGGAAATGAAATTCAACCCGGAGATCCCCGGCATCACCTGGGTGGATCTGGTGTTCCCATTCTTCCTTTTCGCCCTCGGCGCGGCGATTCCTCTTAGCCTCGGTCGCAAGGTCGAGCAGTTGCCCCCACTGGGCGAGAACGGCTGGATCGAGCGATTCAAACTGATCGGCGGGCTTTTGTGGCGCGGTGCCCTCCTCCTCTTGTTCGCCTACATCAGCCAACATTTCCGCCCCTTCAGCCTCAACGGAAGCCCCACCGAGACCACCTGGTGGCTCTCGCTCCTCTTTTTCGGGGCGACGATTCTGGTCTGGGGCCGCTTCCCCTCTTCCTGGCCTGCCGCGTTGAGGTATGCCCTCCCGGTGGCCGGGCTCGTAGCCTTTGCCACCGCCCCGAACTGGCTCCCTCCGGCCGGGGACAAACCCTTCGCCTTCGATCCCGGACGCGTCGATATCATCCTTTTCGTGCTCGCGAACGTGGCCGTGAGCGGCTCCCTGATCTGGTGGGCCACCAAAGATCGACCTTCCGCCAGGCTCGCGATCATCGGAGCCGTCACGGCGATTTTCCTGACGAATACCGTCGACGGCCCGGGCAAGATGATCTGGGACTGGACGCCTCTCAAAGAGGTCTATCAATTCGGCTTCCACAAGTATCTGCTGATCGTTCTCCCGGGAACATTCTGCGGAGAACTGGTTCGGCTTCACGCCAAACATCGTGAGCCAGATGGACACACGCCAGCTGCCGGGTGGTTTGTCGCACTCGTCGGTCTCAGCGCTTCGGTCATCGCCTGCATCGGACTCCTCAACCGCGACGTCACTTTCACCCTTGTCGCTCTGATGGTGCTTTGCGGAGGGGCTTACGCCGTGATCTCCCGCGCCTGCCACATGTCGGATGCGATACGACAAATGGCCGCCTGGGGCACCGTGCTGATCCTCATCGGCATCCTGCTCGACCCCCAAGCGGGGGGAATCAAGAAAGATTCCGCGAATCTCAGCTACTTCTTCACCACGAGCGGACTTGCGTTCTGGATGGTGATCGCCTGGAGTGAGATCACCAAGAATGCGCTGGGAGCCAGAATCTGGCAGCCCCTCGCCCAAGTGGGTCAGAATCCGATCCTCGGCTACGTTGCGATCACCAACTTCGTCCCCGCGTTTATCCGGCTCACCGGGATCCATCCTTGGGTCGGCGGACAAGGTTGGGATCCGTGGATGATGGCGGGCTACGGGCTGTTCCAGACCCTCCTGGTGGCGATCATCTGCGCCATCGCAGCGAGATTCAAATTCTATCTGCGGGCCTAGCAAGACCAACGGAACTAACCTGACACGATTACCAGGCTTCATCCGTCCAGAACAGGAGAGATGAAACTGCGCGCCGTGATCCTGATGATCCTGCTTTTGGCGGGGCTGAGTGCTTCCTGGGCCGGGAGTCCGGTACAGAACACCAAGATCAAGGCGGGCGACACCGTGACGCTTGTCTGCACGGAGGAACCGAGTCTGAATCGCGACTACAAGGTCACGGCCGATGGACTGATCCTCGTCGATTTCCTCGGCGCGGTACAGATTGCGGGCCTTACGGAAGACGAAGCGGCGGCGAAGATCAAAAAGCAGCTCGAAGACGAGAAAATTCTCCGCAAAGCCACCATCATGGTGCGCCTCGCTCGACCTGAAGTGAAAATGGTCAAGTTCTCGGGAGCCGTTGGTCTGCAAGCGGAGACACCCTGGCGTGAAGGCATGCGTCTGGCTGACCTTCTCGCCCTCTGCGAGCCCTTGCCCGACACCGATCTTTCTCGGATCACGATCAAGTCAACAGGTGGAGCCAGCGTGACCGTGGATCACACCAACAAAACCACTCCCGCCGACGCTCACAACCCGTTGCTCAAGCCTGGCGATGAGGTGGTCTTCGTGAAGCGCTCCAGCACGAACCCGGGTTCGAATCCAGGTACTAATCCAGGTACTAACCCGGGGACGAATCCTGGGACGAACCCTGGTACCACGCCCACCCAGCCAAGCCCGGACGTGAGCAAGATTATCGTCACGGGTGAGGTGTTGCTTCCCGGGAACTACGATTTCGTTGCCGGGATGACGGTGCGAGAGATCCTTGTCCGCTCGGGGGGCTTTACCGCCGCCGCCGATCCCGGTCGACTCACGCTGGAGCGCGATGGCACAAAGCGCGAGCTGCGACTCCCCGCTGACTCCAGCTTCATGCTCCGAGGCGGAGACGTGATCAGCGTCTCGACCCGGCAAGCCCCCAAGGTGACCGTTGCGATCGAAGGTGCGGTGCGCCGCCCGGGTCGCTTGGAGATCACCGAGGGAATGCGTCTCAGCGATGCCATTCAGATGGCGGGAGGATTTGTTCGAGGTGCGCGCGTGGATCGCATCCGCATCCTCACCCCAGGCAACGAGAAGCCCCGAGAAGTCAATTTCAACGACATCGAGCTCGGCTACACCGGCGATATCATCCTGCGACCGGGACAAACCGTCGAGGTTCCTGGACCGCGCGGGGGAGCCCAAGTGCAAGCGAGCATGGAAGACCCCCGCGTTCGTACGGCGGCAGGAGCCTTGGTACTCCTCTTCCTCTTCGGCTCATAATCAGAGCCAAGCATGACGTGGGATCGTTCCAAGGGGCGACCGGAGCCGATCCGGGCGTTGAATCGGGTTCGGGAAGTCGAGAATGGCGAGCCGCTTGTCGCACTTGCTGACTTTGCCCCAAGCGTCAAGATTGTCCGAGACTCGGTGATTCCCTACTTGCGACAGACCGTCGCGGAAATGCTGGAATCTGCAGCAAAGTCTCTGCCCGCTGGATACCAGATCGGCGTGATTGACGCCTGGCGACCCTTCGACCGCCAAGTACGAATCTGGAAGTTCATGTCCGAGTGCCTCGACGAAGCCAGGCCGGATCTGACCTACGCGGCCAAGCGCCGAATCTTGTGCCGATTCGTGGCCCCCGTCGACCAAAAGGCTCCTCCTGGTCACACAACCGGTGCCGCCGTCGATGTCTGGCTGCTGGACTCGAGTGGCGAGCAGATCGACGTGACGGCCCCCTACGCCCGGCTCAGGGGCGCGCCAACCTACGTCTTTGGCCTCGATCCGGAGGCTCACAAGCATCGGATGATCCTCGTCGAGGCGATGCTGGAGGCAGGTTTCAGCAACTGCCGAGATGAATGGTGGCACTATAGCTTTGGCGATGCCGGATGGGCCGTCCGCATGGACGAAACGGAGTGCCGCTACGGTCGGATCGATCTCGACCCGACCCTTTACACCCGACAGGAGGAGGAGTGGATGGCCCTCCTCAAAGATCGACCTAACCTCTTCCTGGAGGAGGGGTCACCTGGCTCAAAGCCTGCCAAACCCAAGTGAGAGGTGGCTGAGGCCCCTCCGGCGTGAATGGCCCGGGTGAAACCATGATCACATCGAGTGCCACGCGCTCTTTGGCTGATCCTGGAACCAGAATCGTCGCGGCGGACTCGCCAACCGGCAGATTAACCGTGCCGACCTTATACCAAGCCAGTCCGCGTCCATAGCGAGCTGCGGGCTCTTCCGGCACAACCAGCGATTGACCAGCCACCAGGAGACGAATCTGCCCTTTCAAGCTGGCCGGGATTTCTGCGGCGATCCAGACCTCTTGCTCTCCGCCTACTCTTGTCAAGACCGCGTACCGCGCTGAGTGAGGCCGCGCTGACTCGATCCGGCTGGTCAACACCAACGCCTGATCCGAGCTCCCCGGGACGGGAGACCTCTGACCGAAGGTCGTCGATTCATAGTCCTCCGCCTCAACCCAGGCGTAGGGAGCGACTTTCTTCGCCAGTGTATTCAGTTGTTGACGCACCCCGGCGAATGATCCTGCTGGGGTGCGGCCAAAGCCATCCACCCACTTTTTCAGGTTGATCATTTCGGCATTCGCCAGGTCGGTGCTTCCGGTGAAGTTGTCGATCAGGAAGGTCACCGCCGCCGCAGAGACCGCGAACACATCGCCCGACACCGGGACAGCATCGATATCGCGAGTCACCACCGGAGTCGTCGGAACCACCATTTCGAGTTCGCGCTTGCGGGGATTGAACTTCATTTGAAGGTCACTGCCATCGAGCGCGGTGTAGTTCGGGGCCTCGCTTCGGGCCATCACGATTCGCACAGGACGCGGCTCTCCGACAGACCAAAATGCGAGAAGACGCTGGCCGTCCTCCACATACCGATATCCCTCAAGACCCTCGCCCAGATCGAGTCGTTCACCCGCTCCTGCACCGGGGAGCCACACGTACCCACCAGGAAGTCGCCCGGGCGCGGCGATTCCTCGCGCCGCGTCGGGATAGAAAATCACGTTCGGTCGAACCTTGGCGAGTACAGGATCATCGCGATAGGTGGTCGCAAGTGCCGCGATCTCCGCCAACCGCTCCGGTCTTGAGGTGCGGAAATACCAGCCTCTCGCCCCCATCGCCGAGGTGGTCACGAGGAGGTCACGGAGCTCCGGACCGCCTTCAGCCGAAACATCAAAGTCTGTGACGATTCCCGCCAAATTCTTCTTGGCTCGCGCCGCGCTGCTTGCCGCCGGAGCCGCTTCCTCGCTCGCCGTCTCAATCGAGTAGCCCGAGACTTTGAACCCAATGCCATCGAGCTGATTGTCAGATCTCTGGTAAGGCCCGCCCCAGCCCACCCAATCTTGGATCACCGGGCGACCGGTCGCATGGCGAATCGCGGAGACGAGATTGTTGTATCGCCGCGCCGCGCCGCTCGACATCACCTCACGGATGTCCGCCCACATTTGTGATTCGCGCGATCCGTACGTCAGAAACTTCGACTTAAGGTTGTAAACCTTCTCAATCCCGCGTTCGCGACCGAACAAGGGCACGGCCCGGGAGAAGTCAGCCATGGTCTCCATGTCGGACACCGAGAGCTTCCAGGCACTCGCGACGTTGCTCTCCACGCCATACTTCTGCTCCAAGAACGACTGGAACTCCATCTGGAAGTAGGGGCTGGTCGGAACGAACGTGTCCTCATTCGTGAAGGCCCGCATCGTGCGCCCCATGGGGTTCACGACGCCTCGGAATCCCGGGCCGAACTCTTGCGCCCGAAGCGTGGCAAGCAGCCGATCCCGGTACGCATCAAAATCAGTCCAGTAGTCAGCGGTCGTCAGGTCGGTCTGAATCGGATAGACGATCAGGACATGGGGTTCGCCGAGCGGTCGGGGATATTTGAAGACGAGCTCGCCCCCATTCACCGGCATGGTCTCTTCGAGCAAGAGTGCCCCAGTCTTCTCCGAGGCGAGAATGACGAATGCTTCGCGTGCACCAGGCAGCTTGATCCGGGCATCCACCTCGCCGGAGAGGCTCCCCAGTCGATAGCTCTCCGGCTCGATCGCCATGACTTCGGCGGTCGGAGCAGCATGGATCAACGTGACCATGTAGCGCATTCCCCGATTCTCCAAATCCTTGATCGTGCTCTGCCATACGGGCGCGCTCAAGGGAAGTTCGACGAGGACATCTTTGATCCCGGCTTCGGCCACCCGGGCAATCTCGGCCGGATCAGCCGAGACCCGCACTCCCACGGGCAGATACGGCGATCCATCCCACTCAAGCGAGTTGTATGAGTTCACCGACCACGGCGTGGGCGGAGCGACTTGCTGAGGTGTCAGAGTCAGAGTCGCAGCGAGAAGCGCAGAGATCACAGTCATGAAGCCTACCTAAAAGACGACTCAAGCCCGCTTCTGTGATCGTTCAGAAGCGGGCTTGATGAGAAAACGCGAAGAATTATCGCTTTTTGCGCTTTCCACCGGGTCCGAGTTCGACTCCGATGTGCGGTTCCACGTAATCTGCGCGGAACTTGATGTGGCGTTTCATTTCGCCATCGCTCAGGGTGGCCCAGTTCACGCGCTCCAGCGTCCACTGCCATCCGATATCGGTGGTCGCGAACAGGTATTCCACGCCTTCATTGAGAATGTCGCCGAGAAGAGTCTTGAGATCTTCGCGGTCGCCGAGCATCTTCTCACCTGCCGCCTGGCTTGGCTTCAGGAGAACGCTGAGCGTCACTGCCTCTTCGTCAAGCAGCTTCTGCGCGGCCTTGGTCAGCTTCTTCTCTTCCACGACTTCTTGAACCTGATGGACTTCGCGAGCGATTGCCTTGGTGAGCGGATCGTACTGTTCGCCTGTCCAGGGATAGATTCGCTCGTCGTAGACGGCGTCGGCGAAGCGACCTGCTTCGACCAGGGCCGTCGCGATCATCGCCGCGTCGGTGGGCTTCAGCTCCTTGTACGACTTTCGAATCGTGTCGAAAGTGCTTTCCGGCTTATTCAGATTGCAACTGATCAAAGGGACTCATCCTTAGAGCGGGGCGAGAACCCCGTCTATAATCCAGCTATTCTACCTTTCGCTAGGATCACACCATGAGACGCTTGGGATGGCCACTGACGGCCCTGGTTCTTTCTTCCCTTCTCCTCGGGCTGGTTGGATGCTCGTCATCCACCCCCGCAGGCTCGACTTCTGGCAGCGGCACCGCTTCTGGCACGCCCGATACGGCGAAGAAGCTCAAGGTGGGCGTGGTCTTTGACCGCGGCGGCCTGGGCGACAAGTCGTTCAACGACAGCGCCTGGCGCGGCATCCAACGAGCCGAGAAGGAGCTTGGCATCGAAGTCGCAAAGGTCGAAAGCAAGGAGGAAAAAGACTACGAGACCAACCTGATGGCGATGGCCGATCAAGGTATGGATCTCGTGATTGCCGTCGGGCTCAACCAAGGCAAGGCTCTCCAAAAGGTTGCCCCGGACTATCCCGACACCAAGTTTGCGATCGTCGATGGGCAAGTCGAGGCCCCCAACGTCCGAATGCTCAAGTTTAAGGAAGAGGAAGGCAGCTTCCTCGTGGGCTACCTCGCTGGCCTGATGACCAAGACCGGCAAGGTCGGATTCGTCGGCGGCATGGAACTCGATCTCATCAAGAAGTTCCAATATGGTTTCGCGGCGGGTGTCAAAACCGCCCGAGCCGACGGCGAACTCCTCCCGGCAAAGTACACCGGCAACTGGGACAACATCGACTCCGCGAAGGTCGCGGCGAACCTCCTGTTCGATAGCGGCGCCGACATCGTTTACCACGCTGCCGGTCGCGCCGGTCTGGGCGTGATCCGCGCCGCCGAGGAGAAAAAGCTCTGGGCAATCGGTGTGGACAGCGACCAAGATGCAGAGGCACCGGGGTACGTCCTCACCTCGATGGTCAAGAAAGTCGATGAAGCAGTCTTCGCGACGATCAGCGAGCTCACCAAGGGCGAGTTCACGGCGGGCGAAAAGATGTTCACCCTTGCTGACAACGGCGTGGGCACCAGCGAGTTCACCCAAACGAAGGACAAGATCGGCGAAGCCAACATTGCCAAGCTGGAAGAAATCAAGGCGAAGATCGTCTCTGGCGAAATCAAGGTTCCCGCAACCGAAGCCGAGTACACCGCGTTCCTTGAGACTCTGAAGAAGTAACGGGCTCGCGGCTCCGCTCTGACATCGCCTCGGGTGGTTCTCCATCCGGGGCGATTTTCTGTTTGGGCCCGGGGGATGAATCCTTTGCGGCGGACGTAGGCTCTCCTACATCATGAGCCTACGCAGCGAACAAGTCCACGTCGCTCCCTTTACCGCCGCCGATCTCGAAGGAGCCATTGCCGCAGGAAAGCCGGTGCTCATCGACTTTTGGGCGGAGTGGTGCGGCCCGTGCCGAATGCTCAAGCCCGAACTCGCGAAGGCCGCAGCCATCCTCAAGGACGAAGTTGATGTCCGGGCGTGTAATGTCGATGAGGAGCAGCAGCTCGCCGGGATGTTCCAGGTTCAAGGCATTCCCAACATGAGCCTTCTTGTCGGCAACAACGTCATTGCCGCGATTGTCGGGTTCCGTCCGGCCGATCAAATCGTGGCTGACGTTCGCGCCGCCCTGGCAGCCTACGCGGCGAAGCAAGCAGAAGCCACCAACTAACCGCACGCATTTCGAGCGGTTCAACGCCTACTTGAGAAACGTTTCTCAGGTAGGCTTTTTTCATGCTCACCCAGGTTGCCCTTCTTGCGGTTCTGGGAGGATGGAACTCCCGCATGGCACCCGATTCCTATGCTGCCCCCTTTGTCGGCGATGATTCCCGAATCAGCCTTGGGCGAGAAGGCGATCAGCTCGACCCAGCGATTCAACCCCGCTACGCCCCCTACGAATGGGCAAACGATCCGCCTCTCAATCATCCAGGGGAGAAGTCGAAGAGCATCACAGGGATTCGGTTCACCGGACGGTACGCCAACTACACCGGCGCCGATACGTTCTATCCCGCATGGGCTCCCGATGGTCATCTGTACTCCGCCTGGACGGACGGCTACATCTGGACGAAGGGCGACTTCCCCGCGACCGACTGCCCCTTCTGTAACCCTCCTGGGGTGCGCCTAAGCGCCGACAAGACCATCGGAGCGCACCGGCTCTATCACTGCCACTCGAACGTCCCCCCATTCGCCACCGGTCAAGCCCGAATCGAAGGCGATCATCCCCTGAATCTCGAAGTCATCAACCTTGGCAAGATGGCCAGCGGACGGGATCTTTACCCCTGCGTGATGACCGTCGCCGACGGAGTCTTCTACATCGGAACCTACGAAGCGTTCGCCAAGCAGGGTCGCTTCAATGGCTACCGGTATTCGCGCAATTGGAATCACTGGGCCGAGGAACTCACCGAAGGCTGGAAGGAATCGCAAGGCTGGGTGAACACGACGACTCCCGCGACCGATTTCTGGGCCAACGACACGGCTCCCCGCCGGTTCAATGTCCCCCACGCCGTGGTTTTCGGCCAAGACAATCAGCTCAGCCCGGACGGAAAGATTTACCTCTCCGCCCACGGATCAATCGCGGGCGGATCAAGCGACTGGGACAAAGGCGATGCAATCTACCTCTCCCGCGTTGCCTCCAACCCCGAGTCGGTGAGCAACCCGGCCGCCTACGAGTTCTTCACCGGGCGAGATGCCTCCGGCAAGCCGATCTGGCGATCCGATGTCACCCAGGCCGCACCGATTCTTGAATGGCCCGGACATCTCGGCAGCGAGAGCATCACCTACATCCCCCAACTCAACAAGTATCTCCTGATGAGCGCGAGGCTCAAGGAGAACGAGCAGAACCTCCCTTACAACGTCCTCAGTTTTTGGGAGGCCGATGAGATCACCGGGCCGTACCGTCTGGTGCACTACCTCCGAGATTGGGGTCCTCAGACTTACTTCCCCAACATCCCTGCCAAGTTCATTTCGCCTGATGGAAAATCGATGTGGCTCGTGGTGAGCAGCAACTATTCCACAAGCGACAAGGCCAACCCCTTCGGAGCGCGATACGCCATGTCCATGCACGAGATCGCGTTGGACATCGAGGGCAAACCACGATGGGAGGAGCCAGACCAAGATCGTCTCCCTGTCGCGGTTTCTGGCCCAATCACCGTGCCCCCCGAAACCGAGCGAACTCCTCGCGTGGACTTAGGAGGCCAAACGGTCTCGCGTCTCTGGCTGTGGGATGACGCCGATCCGAAGAACTGGGTGCGCCGGGTGGAGATCAAGTTTTCAACTGGCGAGACCGTGGTCTCACGCGCTTGGCTTTCTCCTGGCGGGCGGGCGGCGGGAGAAATTCAACTCACGAAGCCGATTCAAGCGGACTGGGCGGAGGTCACGATCACCGAGGGTTCCGGCACCCCGACCCTCAGCAGAATCGAGTTCTTTGCCCGCTGATGATTCAAAAGTCAGGCCCCGGTGCCTTGCGGAACCGGGGCCTGATTTTTTGTGCGCAGACCAGATTAGCCCATCGCGCGGACTGCGGCGACGACGTCGTCTACGTCCGGGATGCATTCGAGTTCAAGGTTTCGAGCGTACGGCGTCGGAACGTTCAGGCCACCCACTCGGGTGATCGGAGCATCCAGATCATCGAAGCACGACTCGGAGAGTCGAGCCGCGAGCTCGGCACCAAATCCACCGAACTTCCAGTCTTCGTAAACCACCACGCCTCGGTGAGTCTTGCGGAGCGAGGCTTCGAGAGTCTCGCTGTCGAGCGGAGCGAGGGAGCGAACGTCCACAACTTCCACGTCGATGCCATCCTTCGCCAGTGCCTCCGCCGCCGCCAGGTTGACCTGGGTCATGCGGCTGTAACCAATGAGCGAGATGTCCTTGCCCTCTTTCAGGATCTGAGCCTTGCCAAATGGAACCGTGAAGTCCAAATCGTCTGGCACCAAGCCCTTAACCGTATAGAGGCCCGGGTTCTCAGTGAAGATGACCGGGTTGTTGTCTCGGACCGCCGTCTTGAGCATGCCGTAGGCATCAGCCGCCGTCGCCGGCGCAACCACCTTGAGGCCAGGAACGTGGGCGTACCATCCTTCCAAGCAGTGAGTGTGCTGGGCCGAAAGCTGCTTCGCCGCACCACCGGGGCCGCGAATCACGAGCGGAACGCTTGCCTGTCCACCCGTCATGTAGTGAACCTTGGCGGCGTGGTTGATGATTTGGTCGAGCGCAAGAATCGAGAACGACATCGTCATCATTTCGACAATCGGTCGCAGGCCGACCATCGCCGCGCCGATCGCAATGCCGGTGAAGCCAGCTTCGGTGATCGGAGTGTCGACGATTCGGCGCGGGCCGTACTTGTCGAACATGCCTTGGGTAACGCGGAAGGTGCCCTGATAGCGCCCGATGTCCTCACCCATGATGAGAACGTTTTCGTCGCGATCAAGCTCCTCGGCCATCGCCTTGGAGAGGGCGTCTCGGTAACTGAGTTCAACTGTTGCAGACATCTTAGTGGCCCTTCTCCGGTTCCAGGTCGGTGTAAACGTTATCGTAGACTTCGTGAGCTTCGGGGAACGGCGAGGCATCGGCCTTTTCGTAGATCGCCTCGACCTGATCGGTCAGTTCCTCGTCAATCGCTTCCATCTTCTCGCGGGTCATGATGTTGCGCTCAAGCATCAAGGTTTCGAGTCGGATGATCGGGTCGCGCTTCGCGTGGATCTCCTCTTCTTCTTTGGTGCGATAGAGCTGGCGGTCGTTGTCCGCCGCGCCGTGACCGTTGAACCGGTAGTTCATGATCTCGACGACGTAAGGCTTCTGCTCCTTGCGCACGTAGTCCACGATGCGGCTCGCGTCCTTCAGCACTTCGAGCACGTCCATGCCGTCGATGCGCTCGGACTTGATACCGAACGGCTCGCCGCGCTTGTAAAGTTGGGTATCTGCGGCGTGGTACTCAAGCCGGGTGCCCATCGCGAATTCGTTGTTCTCGATGGCAAAAATGATCGGTAGATCCCAAAGGGCGGCCATGTTCAAGGTTTCGAATACAACGCCTTGGTTTGCCGCGCCATCACCGAGATAGCACACCGTCACGCGATCTTCGCCTTTGTACTTGGCGCCGAAGGCCAGACCACCGCCGAGCGGAATATGTCCGCCCACGATGCCCCATCCACCGAAGAATCCGCGTTCGATGTCGTAAACGTGCATCGATCCGCCCTTTCCTCGGCTCAGACCACCGCTGCGACCCATGATTTCCGCCATGACCGCAACAGGATCGCTGCCCATGAGCAAGGGTTGTGGGTGGTCACGATAGGCCGTGATCACGTAGTCCCAACCGCGACGCAATGCCGCATTGAAACCAACCGCCGTCGCCTCCATGCCGACATACGTGTGCATGTAGCCACCGATCTTTCCGAGACGGTAGGCGACGTTACATTTCTCTTCAAACCGGCGGATGAAGAGCATCTGACGATAAAACTCTTCCAGCTGGGCCGGCGTTTCCATGTGTTCAAGCTTGGCTTCTTTGGCCACGTGTGGTTTAACCTCGTTTGGGAGTGAGAATGCCTAGTGCGCCATTGCGCTAAGCCCGGTGGATATTACCAAACGGGGCACATGGCACTGTAGGGAGTCTCACCCTAAGATACGGCGACCTTTGACGAATCAGTAGCGTGATGGGAACTCTGACGAACTGTTTCATGGTAAGAATGAAACAGTGAAGTGGCTTCTGCGGAACGGATGGTGGTGCGCAGCGCTGGCAATCGCCGGTGCGGCGGCGGCCGTGCAGTACAACACGTGGACAGAATCCGTCCACGGCCAAGCCCTCATGCTTGAGTCTAGATCCCTCTCGCTTGTCTCGGACAAGCAATGGGTGGACGCCGAACGCAGCGCACGAGAGAGTCTCAAGAAAGAACCCAACAACGGACGGGCTTGGTTCCTGCTCGGACTCGCCACCCACTACCAAAAGAAGTTCGATGAGGCGCGAGGTGCCTTCGAGCGATCCATCGCTCTTGACCACACCCCCTGTCTTTCTTACTACAATATCGCGTGCGGTCACGCCCGGCAAGGCAACGTCGAGGAAGCTCTTGACAATCTCGCCATCTCGGTCGAGTGTGGCTATGACGACGTCGACTGGATGATGGAAGATCCTGACTTTGCAAGTATTCGGTCGAACGAACGATTTATGGAAATCGTCAACTCAGTACCGGGGCGCAACCCCGAGACCATGAAATAGCGTGTTAAGAGAGGGCCCTCCTCGAGGGCGATTGGAGACCGCCGTTGTTACCTCTTCTATTTGCTGCAACCATCAGCCCCGCCTGCACAGGGTCGGCTCTCGCTGTCGATCTACTCGCGCATCGACAAGACAATGCAGGAGGCGGCTCCGGCATATCGACTTCCGTCAGCGACTCCCGGCACCAGTCGGTCTCTCCCCAATCGGCTGAACAAGCCTACCGGGGCAATAACTTCAATCAAGCCGCCCAGCAGTACGCGGTTCTCGCCAGCCAGAGCCCAACGAATGGCGAGTACCAGTTTCGGCTCGGACACAGCTATGTCGAGCTTGGCGATTACCTGGAATCCTTGCCCCCGCTGAACGAGGCCATCCGCCGCAAATTCGAGGTTCCCAAGGCGCACTTTTTCCTCTCACGAGCCTACGCCGGACTCACAATGGCCGAGGCGAGCCTTGATTCACTGAACGATGCCGCAACAGCGGGATTCTCTGAGCCAGACCTGCTCAAGCGAGCCCGCGAGTTCCGCACCCTGAAGGATCATCCACGCTTCCGCGAGCTTTCCGAGTGGATCGAATTCCCTGCGGTCAAAGCCAAAGGCGGACGACTGCTGGATTTCCTTGCCGGTCGATGGCATTACATGACCAGTGGCGGCACCCTCGCCGGCGTCTCGGTGATTCAGAAGATCAACAAAGGGTTTGAGGTCATCGATGAATGGTCGAGCCTTGACGGATCCCGCGCTTCGAGTCACTATTCCCTCGATCGCAAAACCGGCAGGTGGGTGCAGGAATGGTCCAACACCTCGGGCTGGACAAGTCGACGAGACGTCAAGCCGATCAGCAAGGGCATTGAGATGTTAGGCAAAACCCAGTATCCCGACGGCACGAGCCTGATGGAGCGAGAGCGTCTCACCCAGGTGGATCCCGATACTCTCCGCCAGCACATCCACCAATCGCTCGATGGCGGAAAGTCCTGGATCGAAGTGTCCGACGGCCTCTTCGTTCGAGTCAAGCCGAGCCTGACCCTTTGAGCCTCGTTACCAGGTTCTCGAAAAAGTCTTTTGTCTCAACGGCAAGATTTGGCACAATAGCGGTACGAACTCTTGAATACGTATTCTCGTCTGATATTCCAAGAACGAGAAATCGTGCAAGGATGATTTTGAGGATAGGAATGAATAAGCGGTGGAATGGCGCGCTCTTGGCAATGGCGCTGGTAGCGACTTTGGCGAGTTCCGGTTTGGCTCAAACTGTGCTCTCAGGCTCTGGCCCATTTCGGATCGATGGAACCGTGCGAGGCCGTAACTGGCAGGTCTATCGCATCGACGTCAGCGACTGGCACGGCCGACTCCGCCTCAACATGAACGACCCCAAAGGTCGAGGCACCATTTATCTGCGGAAAGGGGCCGCGCCCACTCAGACCACCTACGACTTCGCCCAACCCATCGGGCTCAACGCGGCAATTCCGCCAATTGAGCTGAACAACACCACCAGCCTGCTCCTGAGCAGCGGACAATGGTTCATCGGCTTCTACACGCCAACCGGCCTGACCTTCTCCGGCCAAGTCGTGCGAGATTCGGTGGCCTCACACGTACCCGGGATGGGGGCTCTCGTGCGTCCCAACGGAACAGGATTCCGCGTCTGGGCTCCCAACGCCTCCAGCGTCACCGTCGCCGGAGACTTCAATGGCTGGAATGGCAACAACGCCCGCATGGTCCCCGAGGGGAACGGCTTCCACTCGCTGTTCCATCGCAGTGCTTTGGTCAACCAGCAGTACAAGTATGTGATCCGAAATGGCACCAATACTCTCTGGCGCCAGGATCCTTACTCGCGCCGAGTCACGAATTCGGTCGGCAACAGCCAAATCTTCGATCCCGAAGCATTCAACTGGACTTCCACCAACTACTCCACGCCGAACTGGAACGACATGGTCGTGTACCAGATGCACATCGGTACGTTCAACGACACGCCGGGAGGAAGCCCGGGCAACTTCGCGAGCGCGATCAACCGGCTCGACTACCTCCAAGAACTCGGGATCAACGCGATCAAGCTCATGCCGGTCAATGAGTTCCCTGGCGATTTCAGCTGGGGATACAACCCCTCGCAGCCCTTCTCGGTCGAAACCGCGTACGGCGGGCCTGCGATGCTCCAGCGGTTCGTTGACGAAGCCCACAAGCGCGGAATCGCCGTCATGCTGGACATGGTTCACAACCACTACGGCCCCAGCGATCTCGACCTCTGGCGATTTGATGGATGGAGCCAAGGCGTGTTCGGGGGCATCTACTTCTATCAAGACGCCCGATCCAACACCCCGTGGGGAGCTACTCGCCCCGACTACGGACGGGGCCCGGTTCGGCAGTACATCCGCGACAACGCCCTCTACTGGCTCCAAGATTTCCGCATCGACGGTTTCCGATGGGACGCCACGGCCTATATTCGTCAAACCGACCAAGGCGACAACCCCGATGGTTGGAGTCTCATGCAGTGGGTCAACGACGAGATCAACAACACCCAGCCGTGGAAGATCAGTATCGCGGAAGACCTGCGCGGGAATGAGTGGATGACCAAGACCACCGGAGCCGGAGGGGCCGGGTTCGACGCCCAATGGACTCCCGATTTCGTCCACCCGATGCGCACTGCCATGACCACTCCCTGGGATGGCGACCGGAACATGTTCAGCGTCCGCGATGCGATCCTCAACAGCTACAACGGCCAATGGCTCCAACGTGTGATCTACACGGAATCTCACGATGAAGTCGCCAACGGACGAGCCCGGGTGCCACAAGAAATTGACTCCAGCAACCCTGGCAGCTACTGGGCACGTAAGCGATCGACTCTCGGCGGCATTCTCACCATGACCGCCCCTGGTCTCCCGATGATCTTCCAAGGGCAGGAAATCCTGGAGGACGAGTGGTTCCGAGACACGGATCCGATCGACTGGAACAAAGCCACGACCTTCGCAGGCGTGCGTCAACTCTACAAAGATGCGATCGGCCTTCGGCGCAACCTTTCCGGGCTCACCGCCGGACTCACTGGCCCGAACGTGAACGTGCACCACGTCAACAACAACGGCAAGGTCGTCGCCTTCCATCGCTGGAAGAACGGCGGAGTCGGTGATGACGTTGTGGTGCTCATGAACTGGAGCAATTCCACCTTCAATAACTACCAAATCGGCCTCCCCCGAGGCGGCACGTGGAACGTGGTCTTCAACAGCGACTGGAACGGATACGGCGCGGACTACAACAACACATTCACGGCAGACGCAAGTGCCGTCAACGCTCCGCGCGATGGGATGGGATTCAGCGCCGGCTTCAACCTCGGGCCATATTCTGCCGTGGTTCTTGTCCAGAGACCGCCGAGCAATCGCCCGAATACAGCCACCGAACCAGGATCGTCGAATGCGTTTTCGGGACGAGTCGGCGCCCGAGAGCGATAAGCAACCCCCTCTCGTCTCAGCCGTCTCTCACGAGGGAGGCGGCTGAGGATTGTTTTGACGTGCCGCCGTTGCGAGCACAAGGAAGGTCACTCGTCCTTTGACAACTTCCCCGTCAAGCAGTCGCCCGGCGAAATCTCGCACGATCCAGTCCTTTCCCTGCGGCGCGCCCTGGTGATTCCAGTCTTTGAGGTGCTGACCCAGTTCGCTCCGAGTCTCCGCCTGGAAGGGTCGCTTCTTCGGTCGACCTTCTTCCAGAACGATCACCGGCCACACAATGTTCTCTCCCGCCGCGCCCGTACGTCGCAGAGCATCGCCATTCTCGACCAAAGCCTCGGTCGATTCCGCACCTCGAACCCACGCGCCGTAGGCCCGCCGGTTGAGACGAAAGATGACGAAAGGCAACATCGTGATCACCGCCAAGAAGACCAAACCTGTCTCTAAGATGAACCAGTGGTACAAGTTGAGATAGACGCTGATCGCGATGATCGTCCCAAGTACCGACCGGATCCACGAGGACTGCGTCACGAGTTCTGACCGGTGCCGACCCACCGTGCTGAGCACTTTGAGAGTGTAGGGCTCGGTCGAAACCCAGGCAATCACCAAGCAAACAAACGCCGTGACCGCCCAGTTACTCGGATTCATAACCCCAGAATTGCCGCAGCCACGGTTTGCTCATCCCGCGATCCAAATTGCAAGGTCTCCACATCGCGCCAGCGGACGAGCATTTCCCCATCAAATTCCCGCTTCGAGAGCTTGTAGGGTCGAACCTCGAGCCACTCCGAGTCCGCCCGAACGAGCTGACCAATCAGCCAGGTATCTCCATAGTCCAGAGTCACAATCTCCTTGGCCGCGATCAAAGCATGGGCGAAGGCTTCCCAGCTTCCAAGAGCCTTGGTGAGTTCTGGCGAGACCGGAACTCGGCCTACGGAGCGCTCCGCTCGATCGGCGATGTACCGTGTACCCTGCCCCACCGCCAAAATCTCTTCGAGCGGATGGACGACGAGGCCGTCCACGACCCCCGCCGTCGTGTGATCGTATGAAAGCAAGAGTTCAGACCCGATGGCCACCGGGGCGACAAGTTCGAACTTGTCAAAGTCGTCTCGGTGAACGAACAGTTCAACAATCTCCCCCCGATCAATCGCACTCTGTAACGCCTTCGTCAGCATCCCTTCCTCCGCAACCGGATTCAAGCAAAACCGATCGCCGAGGAAGGGATACCCGATTCCGGGTTACAAAATCCGAATCCCTTTCGTTGCCAGAAACACCTGACCGAACATGTCCGTTGTTCGAACCTCGATCATCAGGAATCCAGGCTTGGCATCCGCGGGAAGCGGAGCCTTCCACAGGTGCGGCGAGTTGATGATTCCCGGAAGCTTGCGGAATGGGGCAAGAATCGTCTCGTCTGCCTTCTTCATCTGGACATAGCTCGGATCCGGTTCGAGGGTCTTGGTCATCGGGAGCCATGCGCCGTGCTTGCCATAGCGAATTTCAACCTCGCTGCGCTCGTTGCCGCCAAAGACGTTGACCAAACACGAGGTATTCGCCAGTTGCATCGCCATCAGCTGATCTGGAACCTGAATCTCCATTTGGTAGCTCTCCGGCCGACGAGCGGCACGGAACTGGATTGAGTACTGGTTGCCATCAAAACTAAAGATCGAATATCCATTGGGTGCGCCATCGCGCATCGTGGTGTGTGGAATTCCGAGTTCGTCGGGCAACCCACTCCACCACGATCCGCTCGTCGTGACATTCACGACGTGATGATGCTTTTCCTTGCCATTCCACCCTTGCTCCTTCCCTAAGAAGTGGTGCTCTTGATAGTGCGTATGCGCCGCGACACTGAGCGTGTAGGGGCGGTTCTCGATCAGACGGTAGAGCTGCGCTCGATCTTCCGTGCCGATCAGGGGGATGTGCATGCAGAACACGATGAGCCGATCTTCCGGAATGTGCGCCAGTTCATTTTTGAGCCAGGTGAGCTGCTGAACCCCGAACCGAGCCGTGTAACCGCCGCGCTCCGACGGATTCGGGCGATTCCAGTGAACGTTGTCGAGGGCGATGAAATGCACCGGCCCATGCTCGAACGAGTAGTAGTTCGGACCGTACACAGCCTCCCACGTCTCATCCGAATGATGATCGTGCTCGACATCCATGTTGATGTCGTGGTTGCCGAGCACGTTGTACCAAGGCAGCCCCAACAGAGCCACGGCCTGATTCAGCGGCTTGAAAACGTTTAGATCATCGAACACCACATCGCCGAGCGTGACGCCGAAACGGGCGTTGGTCTTCCCCACAATCGGCTCGATGATGTCTCGGCGGATGTAGTCCACCTCGGTAACGTTCCGGGGCTGAGTATCGCCGAAGAACAGGGCCTCAAACTTCTTGGGCTCGCGACTGCGATGCAGCGGAAAGTCGATGCTCGCCGGCAGAGGCCCGGTCGGAGCCACGCCCGGGAATCGGGTCTGCGGCGATCCCGCTGGTTTGTGGATGTAGCTGAACTGAGGCAGCATGTCCTCGTCCACCGGGGTCATCCAGTCGCGTGGCTTGACCACGAAGAACGCAACATCCTCGGATCGCAGGGGCATCGACCACTCGCCATTCGCATTCGTCTTCACGACGTACAGTTGGTCACTCACGCGAATGTTGGGGATTCCTTTTTCGCCGGAATCTCGTTTTCCGTTGCGATTTTTGTCCTCAAACACCACACCCCGGGCCGTTCGAACCTGCCCACCCAGAACCGTCCCCGTCCACGCGACGGGAGTCAAAACGCTACTCAGCACGACCGCCGAAATCATGCCCTCCACGCTACCCCAGCGATTCTCCTCGGGTGTTAAGAGGGGGTGAAGAATCAGAAGTGTTATCTCGCCTTCCAGCCCGAATCGGCACTTCTAGAGTGCAGAAAACGACTCAAGCTTCCTCCGGAAAAGCTCACGCCGGAGGAAACCGTGTCACCAAAAACGTACCCTATTTCTGGTTCCGATACGCTCGCTCGAAGGCAGGGAGATGTCGCTCCTGGCTTGCCCAGCGGAGATGCTCGAACGTGTCCTCCAACTCCGGCGTGAGGTCAATCTTGAAGATCGCGTCGTAGAGCTTCACGTTGTCCTTTTCCGCCTGAATGCCCGCAGCCAGGGCCTCCTTGAAGGTCTTCGGTACTCCCAGACGGGCTTGCCAGGAGTCCTCCGATTCCTTTTCCTTACGGGCATAACGATTCTCGGGGACAGTGAGATTGTAAGTCTTGAAGTGCGGAATCAGGCTCTGCTGATGCCGAATTTCCGCCTGGCGGATGTTCTTGAACGGGTTCCGTTCGCCGAACTCCGCCATGATCGCCAGGTAAGTCTGCTCCGCCCGGCATTCGTCATCGTAAGCCGCCAAAATCGCCTGCTCCACCGTCTTCGGATATTCCGGAGGCGTGAGCAGAACCATCGCCAAACAAAGGGTTCCGATCATGTTCGTACGCTCTCGTCATCGAGAGCCTCCTACTTATGCAGAGACGCCGCGCCCGGCAAAGGGTGCATAAAATCAGAAACCAGTACCCTCAGCTAGCGGATTCACTAACCAAAGCCCCGTGACACCCTGAACAAGGTTGAAGGACGTGAGAAGGACGAGCAGAGCAAAGACCCCGCGAAAGAGCGTCAGACTCGGCCCGAACGAGTACCTCATCAGCCGAAGCACCATCCAGAAGGATCCCACGACGAGGACGAGCCCAACGAGGGATTGAGCATATTCCTGACGCAGATGAAAGCCACCAATCGTCCAACCACGCTCCAGATAATTCTTCTCGTTTATCGCTACGCGGTTGATGATAAGGTTCAACGGTAACCCGATTCCGGTAGAGATACATTACCCCAACAACTGAGCGAAGAGAGCCCAAAGCAGAGGCTGACTCGCATCTTTCATGACAGGATTGATATGCACTATCCTAAACCCTCGCTCAAGCCTCGGCGGATACGAGCGTAAGCATCGCAGTGTCCATCCGCCTCCACTAGTTCTCCAAATTTCGGATCGGACGCTCTTGCATGGAGCGACAACACAGTTGCGACGTCAACCTCAAACTTCTGCTCGTCTGGCCGAGATGAGGACGCAACCAAAATGACTTCCTCTCTACCGAAAGAGCGAATGGTTGTCAGAAGAGCAGTCTCTGCAATACTGATTTCCGGTCTTTCCCAACGCACCAACCCTTCTTCTCCATCATATGAAAGCAGGTTATCTACCCAAGCGGCCCGAGTGAATCCAAACAAGGACTGACTGATCTTGAGCGCCGAATCTTTGCCGACCCTCTCATGTTCAACCGTGCACCCATGCCAACGCTCCCCGCCAACCTCGGTTGATTCCACAGGCACGAAATGAGACATGACACCTATGAAGAGCCTGTCCGTAACGGGCCTCAAGCCAGCACTGATGTCGCCCCATACGTACCAAAAAACAAAGAATCCGCTCCCTTGCTCCATTTTGCCTTTCTACCTTCAACGGCAATACAGCTCTCGCCGGTCTGAATAAGAATCCCTCTATCCGACTCGCTCTTTCTGGCTAAACCCTTGCGGTTCGGCAATCCCCACTCCACTCAGTCCAACTCATACTCCTAGAGAAAGATTGGCAAAGCGTGTCCGTGCTAAATTAACCTTCCCCTCACCGATCGATCAAGCCAAAGGTGGCGACCCGCCATTGAAGGTCGATCGGCTCTCAAGGTACGTTTTCACCTACCCCAGCAGTTCGTACCGAGTATTCCGACGCCGAGCCTGATACCCCGCATCCTCGATCAGACGCTCGAACTCCGTGCTACTCAGAATAAACTTATTCCCCGCAGCGCTCACCACGTTCTCTTCGATCATCGTGGAACCGAAATCGTTCGCCCCATAGCGCAGCGCGAGCTGGGCGATCTTCGGCCCTTGAGTCAAGATCGAGAGCTGCAAGTTATCGAAGTTATCCAGGAAGATACGGCTCACCGCCACCGTCCGAAGATAATCAAACGCACTGGCCTTCTTGTCGACGGGCAGGTTCGTTTCCTCTGGCTGGAAGTTCCACGTCACGAACGCGCGGAACGGCTGGCACTCATCCTGCAGATCCCGAATCCGGCCCAGGTGCTCCACCCGATCCTCAAGCGTTTCGACGTGGCCAAACATCATGCTCGCCGTGCTCCGAATCCCCAGACTCGCCGCCGTGCGCATGCACTCCAGCCACTCATCGGTGGTGTCTTTGTAAGGAGCAATGATCTTGCGCACCCGGTCGACCAAAATCTCGCCGCCCGCACCAGGAATCGAGTGCAGACCAACTGCCTTGAGCCGCGCCAGACAATCGCGCAGCGTCAGCTTGCTGATGTGGGCAATGTAGATGATCTCCGCCGGGCTCAACGCATGCAGAATGACCTCCGGATACTTGTCCTTGATCAGGCCGAAAACGCGCTCGTAGTAATCAATCTTGAGCTTCGGATTCAGTCCGCCTTGGAAAAGAATCTCAACCCCGCCCTTCTCCACCGTATCCCGAACCTTATCGAGAATCTCCTCGTCGGTCAGCGTGTACCCTTCGGTGTGGTTCGGCACCCGATAGAACGCGCAGAACTTGCAACGCACCCAGCAAACGTTGGTGTAGTTCAAAATCCGCCCGATGATGTAAGTCACCGTGTTCGGATCCGTGGCCTGCTCCCGGCGATAGTTCGCCAGAGTCGCCAGATCGATCAGATTCGGGTGGTGATAGAGGAACATCGCGTCCTCGGGCGTAATCCGCTCGCCGGAATAAACCTTCTCGGCAATCGTATCAATCGTAATCTCGGGGGTGAGCGTGGAGGCCATCGCTACTCACATTCTACTCATTTGCCGGAATCGAGTTTTCACTCTTCATTGAAAATTGGGCCTTCCCCGCCTTTTCCCCACCCCACTGCAACCACCTTCTTCCGAACCCCGTAAACTCGAACCTATGCCGAAGGGGATTCCCAAGCACTTCGATCTCAGCCAGACCAGCACCGGATCCGATATCGGAAACGGGCTCTATTTCACGTCGCTCGAGCGTTTTGATGTCATCGTCGAGCGCGAAGACTACATGACCGGAGAGTTCCAACGCCTCGACGCCCTCGCCTGGCTTGAGGAGCAAAACTTTGAGGTCGTTTACACGCACCATTACCGCAAAGACATTCTCTTCTTTGCCGAGCGAGACAACGCCAGCCTGATCCTGAACGGGAGCCGCTACACCGTCGCGACCCAAGACCCTGAGCTCACCCAAGAACTCGGAATCGCGTTCGAGAAGTTCTTCATCAGCAAAGAGGCCAAGCAAGACCACATCAAGGTCACCTTTGCCCATGAGGAGCGCGGATATCCCAGCACGCGCACCCGAGATATCGAGGCCGGCGAATGGAGCGATCTCGCCGCCAACTATCCGGAACCGACCCGGGCCGAACTCGCACGGCTCATGACCCTCCAACCCGGGGCGTCGGGACGACTTGTTGTGTTCAACGGCCCTCCGGGAACCGGCAAAACCCACGCCCTCCGCTCCCTCATCCGAAGCTGGAACTCCTGGAGCCACGCGATCTACGTGATCGACCCCCACGAGTTCTTCCGAACCCCGAAATACATGCTTGGCCTCCTCCCCGAGGAGCCCGACATGGTTCCGCCCGATGAGGAACCGAACGAGAAGCGCTACACCGTCTTCCTGTTCGATGACGCCGACGAATTTCTCGCCGCCGATGCCAAAAGCAAGATCGGCCAGGAAACCGGACGCCTCCTCAACCTGCTCGACGGAATGATTGGTCAAGGCCTCAATATCATGTTCGTGTTCACCACCAACATGGGGATCGAAAAGCTGAACGAAGCGGCCGTACGTCCCGGTCGATGCCTGGCGAACATCGAGTTCGCCAAGTTCACCGCCGAGGAAGCGAAGGCCTGGCTCGCGGCAAAGGGATCCACCGCCGAACTCCCGGCCAAGACCTCGCGCCTCGGCATTCGGCAATCCGAACGCCACGGGGGCGACTACACCCTCGCCGAACTCTACGCCTTGCTCCGGTAGCAGCGGAGTTCTGCCGAAGAAATGTTTTTGCCGGGAGGATGTCTTTCCAGGACGTCGTCTCTCGCGCCTGACCGCAATCACTTGCGATCTCCTCAGGCGCGAGCCATGCGGCAAGGTCATCCGTGTACCACACCGATCAGTCTCCCGGAAGCATTTTCGTAATATCTAACTTTTAAGCCATAATTTGTGCTAATCTAAAGACTGAGGTTACAATGATTGAAGTCAATGATTCAGCAAAGGGAGAAGTCTTGAAGGAAGAAGAGGCCAGCGATACTGAGACTGGAGTGGCCCTCGGAGGAGTGGGTGGTGCCGTCGTCGGTGCCATTGCAGGTGCCAGCATGGGCGTGATGGGGGCCATCGGAGGGGCTGTCGCAGGCGGTCTGACAGGTGCGGTCGCGGCCCGAGCCACGGTCGGCGCCGCCGAATGGATCGAAGCCCGTGATGACGAAAAGCTCACCGTAGCCGAAGTCGTTCACGAAGGCGGCGAAGCCGCCACTGACATGGCCATCAAGGTGGGCAAGAAAGTGCGGGGTGCCTCGCGTGAAGTCGCCAAAAAGACCTCAGAGGTCAAAGAAGCTATCTCTGACAAAATCGAAGAAGTCCGTGATGGTATCCACGAGGCAAAGCCCAAGGATCGACATGTTCGCGAGCTGTAAGGCTCGGGGTCGGCTGGAGGTCAAATGGGTCTCCTAAGCTGGCTCATCGTTGGTGCCATCGCAGGGTGGGCCGCTTCCATGATCATGAGCGTCAATGCTCAGATGGGGTTGCTGTCTAACATTTTCGCTGGCATCATCGGCGCGCTTGTCGGAGGGTTCATCATGGGCACCATCGGTGGCACAGGAATCACCGGTCTGAACATTCCCAGCATCGCTGTCGCTACTGGCGGCGCGGTTGTCGTCATCGCGGTTGCCCGAATGCTCCACGGTTCACGTACCACCGCCTAGATTTCGCCCAAGTTGGCGCAACGGGCCTGGCTCCTCCCTGGATGCCGGGCCCGATCTTCGTCCGGACACTCTTTCCAGAAGGTCTTCCTTCGCCAGCGCTAAGTTCCTTGTCGCGTGTAGCCGAGTCACCTCAC
The DNA here is from genome assembly GCA_943371575.1 of Methyloversatilis discipulorum. GTDB lineage: Bacteria > Armatimonadota > Fimbriimonadia > Fimbriimonadales > Fimbriimonadaceae > UphvI-Ar2. The sequence goes on from CALRVI020000002.1 coordinate 87,265, forward strand.
TTGTGGCTGAAGTCACCATGAACCCCCCCTCAGCACCGGACGCTCAATTCACGGAATTCCGGTACCGATATCGATATGGCATCCGAATTGTCCATTGTTTTAACAATTCAAAACCCTAAATTTCCCTGAAATCGAATTTGCTCTGTTAGAGTTGCTGGGATGCGAAAGTACCTTCTTGCTCCCGCAATCTTCTTCATCGCTGCGACCACTCCCGCTGAGGTTCTGGTTCCCAACTTTAGCTACGATTCCGGTTCAAATCTGTTCAAGTTCAGAGACCGGTCGTCCTCGCGAGTCATCGTTAGGTCGAATCAAACACTACGAATCGGCTTAGGAACCCTGGCCAGACCCTACGGTTACAAACTCATATTCACGCCCACGGACACGAAGATCCCTGCAACGGAGACGACGTTGGAGGCAAAAGCGTTGCCGCTCCCCGAAGTCTACAAATTGGAAGCCCTCCAAAGAGGGTTGCTCAGCACGTATGTCCCAGATCTCGTGAAGGCACTGGACGAAGCAGAAAGTGCAATGCGTTACTCGGAGGGTCAGAGTTGGAAGTCTGTTGCGACAGAGAAGGCCAAGGCCGCCATCTCGACTGCGAAGTCTGTCTTAGATGGCTCATGGGAAGCATCCGATGATTTCAAAGCCGCCCTTGCGGCAACGGACTCGAACCCAGCGGCCGCCCTCGCACTGATCGCCGAAATCGCGAAGCAAGCCGAGGCAATCAGCGTTCACTACACCAAGCAACTCCCAATCATCGAGGCCTATTCGCCGACCAAATCGGATTCAGATAGGGTCATCACTCTCCCTGCGCCGCGCGGCGATGGTCGCCTTGTTCTGCAAACAACAGATGGGAAGGAGCTCGCGTCTATGTATGTTGTCGTGGCTGAGGATGCCAAGCTCGTCGGAGATCTTGGTGCGACAACCTTGATTCGATTCGGCCCCGACGCGAAGTTCACGAGGAACGAATCGGGGAATATACAGCGAGTCAAGGAAAATATCGAGTACGAATTGGGCCTCCAAGGCATGCTTCATGTCGTGATGAACGACGAGCTCGCGAATGGTGGTTTTGCAGGCGTAAACCGGATCCTCAGCCTTGGGCTCTACAATCCTGCCTATCACCGGATTGCTCTGAGCTTTGGAGCCCACGTCGGAGAAGGAGGAGAAGCCTCATTCATCATCGGATACTCGCTCTTCTTACGGCGCGATCTCTCTGCCGCCGTGAGCTACGGCTACTATATCCGCGACGAGGATCGGCTCCTCCCTGGATTTACCGCTGGGCAGGCTATTGCCGAAAACCAAGCCTTCAAGTTCAAGAAGCAATCAGGAGGGTTTTTCCTCGGATTCACCTACAAACCATGACCCAACATTGCTCCCGCTGGGAAATCAGCGGGAGCGATCACTCACTCGTGCGCTGGCCCGGAGTGAGTCGCGGCGACCATCTCCAGAACCTTCTCCCCATCCCGATCCACAAACTGACCGCACGAGCCGCCGCCTTCCGCGATTTCCCGCTCGACTTCCGTGCCATCCATCCGCAAACACGGATGATAGAACTCGGAAACCTTGCTCGCCTCCGCCGTGATATAGTGCCCGATCATCGCCCTCCTAAACCGGGTGTCGCTGACGTTCGGATACGAGCCATGGATCAGTGATCCGTTGAAAAAGAGCACATCTCCCGACTTCATCCGAACCGGGACGGCTTCCATCCCCGGCGGAATCGGCACCGTCACGTCCGTGAAGCTCTGAGTCGTGTCGGCCTGGATCGTGCAGAGCATCGGCAAATCTTGTGATCCCGGCACCACCATCATGCAGCCGTTCTCTTCGTCGCAGTCATCCAGGGCCATCCACGCAGCGATGCAGGTTCCCGGCTGAGCTTTCAGATAGTAATTGTCTTGGTGCAACGCTTGCCCACGCGCCCCCGGCGGCTTAAAGTAGAGCATCGTCTGAACCGCAATCGGCGACCCGCCCGTCAGCTCCGTCATCCACTCGTTCAACCGTTCGTCAATCATCCACCGCAGACTCGCCTCATCCCATCGATGCATATGAATCATCCGCGGATACTTTTTCAGCGGATCGTTGCTCGTCAGATCCACACCCGAGAAATCGCCCGGGCGTTCATCTTTGCGAACCTCCATCATGTGATCCCGCAAAGACGCGGTTTCCTGCTCCGAAAACAGCCCCCGGGCAATGATAAACCCCGTCGATTCGAACTCTTCCCGCCGTGACATTTCCCTTCAATCTTACGACAATCACGCAGGTATCGTACAGAGATTGTCATGAGCTTTATGCCGGATTCGACCCGCCTCCGATCCACCGTCGAGGCCCTGAGCGCTCTCCCCACGCGCAATACCCTCAGCGACGGATGCGCCCAAGCCGCCGAGTGGATCGCCGCTCACCTCGGCCAAATCCCCGGGATCGAAGTCGAAACCATGCGCTATGTGATGCCGAAAGGCCGCCGGGTCCCCGAACCCCGATTCGCTCCCAACGTGATCGGAACCCTCCCCGGACGCACCAACCGCCGCATCGTTCTCTCCGCTCATTTCGATAGCCTGAACCTCAGCGTCCGACCTCACGAGCCCGGAGCCCCCGGCGCAAACGATGACGCCAGCGGAGTCGCGGCCGTCCTCGAAGTCGCCCGACTCCTCGCCGCAACCGAGAACGAGTGCACCGTGCAATTTGCCCTGCTCAGCGGCGAAGAACAAGGCCTTCTCGGCGCGCACGCCCTTGCCCAACGCGCCCAGCGAGAGCACTGGAATCTCGAAGCAGTCCTCAACAACGACACGATCGGCTCCAGCAGAAACCTCCTCGGCCTCTCGGACTCCACCGCAATCCGAGTCTTCAGCGAAGAATCCCCCCGCCACAACTCCCGAGAACTCGCCCGATGGATGGAGTGGCACACGCGCCAACATCTGTCGGATTTCAGGGTCAAGCTCGTCCTCCGCCGCGACCGATTCGGACGAGGCGGCGACCACACCCCCTTCACGATGCGCGGATTCTCCGCCGTTCGCCTGACCGAAGTCCACGAGGAATACTCCCGCCAACACACCCCGGATGACCTCATCGAGCACATGGATTTCGACTACCTCGCCCATGTCACCCAGGTCAACGCCCTGTGCGCCGCATCGCTCGCCCAAGCCGAACCCGCCCCGAGATTCGTGAGAATCGTCCGCGATCAAAGCCACGCCACCACTCTCCGTTGGCAAGGCAACCCCGGCCAGAAGTACGCCATTTACTGGCGCGACACCGCCTCCGCAACCTGGCAAGACTGCCGCGAAGTCACCCCCGAGGGCGAGCCGCTCACTCTTCAAACCACCATCGACCGGGTCAACAAGGACGACCACTTCTTTGCCGTCGCCAGCCTCGGCGGCATCCCTCAGCCCGCCCAATGATCGACCAACTCCGAGCTTTCCGCGCCCACAAACAGGGACTCCTCGCTCCCCTCACCGGAACCCCCGAGCAGATCCTCGCCCAGATCGGCTGGTGCCGAACCGTCGGCGCAACGTCGCCGTATCTCGCCCTGATGGCCCGCGCCGGTCTGACCCGTTCGACCGTCGACCAAGCCCTCACCGACTGCACGGTCCATGAACTTCCGAGTGCGCGAGGCTGCGCCTACCTGATCCCCAAATCGGACTTCGCGCTCGGACTTGCCTGCGCCGAAGACCCCTCCGCCCCCATCGCTCCGTCTTCACCGGAACGGCAGCTGGGCATCACCAGCGAGGAGATCGAAGCACTCATGGAGGCCGTCCTGATCGCCCTTGAATCCGGCCCACGCGATCCTCAGCAACTTCGCGATGAACTGGGCGATAAAGTACGACGATTCGGCGACGAAGGCAAAAAGCGCGGCATCACTACCGATCTCCCTGGCGCATTAGGACGGCTCCAAAACAAAGGAAAAATCCGCCGCATCCCAGTGAACGGACGGATCGACACCGAACGCTACACCTACACTCTCTGGCCCGACAATCCCCTCCGAGACTTCACGCTCACCCGGGAGGAAACCTTTGCCCAACTCGCCCGCCGCTATGAATCCTGGCTGGGCCCGATCACCCTTGCCGAGTTCCAGTGGTTCAGCGGCCTGAGCGGACGCGCGGCAAAAGGCGCCTTTGCCCTCGCTGGGATCACCGATCAAGGCTCCGACCTGTGGAGTCTCCCAGAGACATGGGATGAGTTCCAAGCCTTCCAAATTCCCGCCGAAAGGCCAATCCATCTCCTCGGCTCCATCGACCCCTACTTCCTCCACACGAAAAACCTCAGCGTCTCCATTCGCCAGGAGCACCAAGACCGCTGGCGCAGTCTGCCCGCCGCCCTCAACGCCAAAGATTCCCTCGCCGACCTCGCCACCCATGCAATCATCGAAGGCGGAGATCTCGTCGGTCTCTGGCACTACGACCCGGACGCGAAAGCAATTCTCTTCACCCACTGGGCGTCTGAACCAGCCGACGTGAAGAAAGCGGTCGATGCCATGCAGGCTGCCATCGAAAATGATCTCGGTGACGTCCGTATCTACAGCCTTGATTCCCCAAAGAGTCGTCAGGCCGTGCTCCAAGCACTCCGAGAGCAGATGAAGTCACAATAGGAAACACCGATGGGCATCAAAGTCAATTCCCCTTACGCGCAACCTCGCAAGAACCTGACCCTGATCGTCGTGTGGTTCATCATCCTCGGCGGCATTCTCGGCGTCGCCAAGGCCACCGTCATCCCCACCCTGAGCAAAGACGGCGGACTGCCTCTCATCGGAATCCTCTCCGTGATCTCTCTGGCGTGCCTCGGTGCGATGGTGCCCCTCGGCGTCAAGCCCCTCACCAAGATGCTCGACGAACGCGAGCCGCAGGAAACGCAACTCGTTCAGGGCAAGATCCTCACCGTGGGTGCCCTTGCCGAAACTCCGATGCTGCTGGGCTTTGTCGGCTGGCTTCTCAGCGATCTGTGGTACCTCTATGCGTTCGGCATGGCGGCGATCTCGGTGGTTGTCTTCCTGATCCTGATCCCCAACATCAACAAGCATTTCGATAAGCTCGAAATGACGCTGCAACGGAAGAAAGACGGCGGAGTCCCTGCAACCTCCAAGAAGACCACCTACGATCTGTAAGCTTTCAGATCCCCGAGCATGAAAGATCCTGAGCGGCCTCAGCCGATCAGGATTTTTTCTTCGGGATACTTCACCCGGGTCGAATCCTTCGGGCGAGTGAGCGCAAACAAGATACTGAGCGCCCCGAGTCGTCCCCAGAACATCATCGTCATGATGACGAAGAGCCCGAAATCGTTGAGTTCTGAGGTGAAATTCAGCGTCAAGCCGCAGGTTGCAAAGGCGGAAATGACCTCGAAAGCGGCCACGTCCAGCGTCGTGTCATGCGTGATCAGGATGGCAAAGGTCGCCGAGGAGACGGCGAACAAGGAAATCGCCAAAATCGCCGCTGCCTTGCGCACCATTTCTCCGGGAATCGCGCGTCCTGCCACCAAGGGGGTGGATTGCCGCTTGATGTAAGCGACAAGCGCGAGAACCATGACGATGAGGGTTCCCGTTGTCATACCGCCGCCCATCGAAGCCGGAGCACAACCGACGAACATCAAACTCATGATGACGAGGCGGGCACCGCCGCCCATCTCACCAAAGTCAGGGAGCCCGACAAACCCCGCCGTCCGGCTGGAGACACTTTGAAACCAGGCGTACTTGATCTGCTCTGCCACATGGAGTCCGTGAAGAACATTCCCCGGTCTCGTCTCGCTCATGAACAGAAGCGCCGCGCCGCCGAACATCAACGCCAAGGTCGCCACGAGCGTCAACCTCGTGTGCAGCGAGACGCGTCGCTGCCGACGCAGAGTGAAGATGTCACTCAAGACGGGAATCCCTAAACCTCCCAGAAAGATCATCGTCCCGAGGATAAAGAAGGTCATCGGGTCGGTGGGGAAATCCTTGTATCCGGCGAAGAGGTCAAAGCCTGCATTGCAGAAGCTGGATGTCGCATGGAAGATCGCGTATCCCAACTGGACTCCAAACGGGCGATCTGACATCACGCCACTAAGATTCCAGTGGATCAGGAGGGCGGTGGCCCCGATCCCTTCGATGGCGAAGACCGTCGCCAAGACCTTGAACGTGAGCTTCACAATCCCCGCTGAGTTGATCAAACCCAGTGCGTCTTGCAACGCCATTCGATCGGTAAAGTTGATGTTCCGGCCAAGCAACCGAAACACCAAGATCGCCAGAACCATATATCCAACGCCCCCGAACTGAATCAAAGCGAGAAGCGTGAACTTCCCTGCCCAAGTGAGATCAGCCGCTGGAGTGATGATGCTCAGACCGGTCACCGTGAGAGCCGAAACCGCCGTAAAGATCGCCTCTCGAAAGCTCAGGGGATCGCCTTTGCTCATCATCGGGAGCATCAGCGCCGAGGTGCCCAGCCACACCATGAGGAGCAAGCCTCCTACCAACCGCACCGCCGTGGGCAGATTGTTGATCCGCTCTCGAAGAGAAATCCGGGGGCGAGGCTGTTGCGATTTCATGACGCCGAGATCAAACGTGGGTGCTCAAGCGATGAACCGCGTCGGTCGGACCGATGACCACGAGCATGTCGCCTTGCCGGAAAACAATTCCCCGCTTCAGATTCGTTTGAACATTCGTTCCTCGCTGGATCGCGACGACAGAAAGCCCATAGCGCGCCTGCAAATCTGCCTCTTCCAAGCTCCGTCCGACCAGAGAATCGGGCACGACAAGCTCGCTAATTCCCACGTTTGGACAAAGCGTCATCTGTGAAACAACGCTCGGCGCGATGATCATGGTCGCCAGCCGCTCTCCCGCTTCAAATTCCGGAAGCACGACTCTATCCGCCCCAACCTTGAGGAGAATATCGCGCTGCCGCTCGTTGGTGGCCTTGCACAAAACATGCTTCACGCCCAGGGATTTCAACGCCACCGTCGTGAGCAAGCTCGCCTCGAAGTGGGTGCCGATCGCGACCACCACCGTGTCAAAGCTGGTGATGTCGATCTCTTTCAGAGCCTGCTCGTCGGTCGAGTCCAGCTGGATCGTCTGGGTGATCTCATGGGCGTGACGCTGAACCAAGTTCATGTCCGAGTCCACCCCAAGAACCGTGTGACCGTTCTGAACCAAGGTCCGTGCCAGGCTGGTTCCGAATCGTCCAAGCCCGATAACCACGAATTCGGCTCGCTTCCGCGAGGATTTGTTGACGTTCTGTCCGATCATAAAAGCGCGAAGGCGCAGCTGATTATGCCCGCCTCACACCTCTTCATGACGTCCCGATGGGCCAGAACGATCTAAGGCCAGCAAATGCCTCAGGGGCTGAAGCCGCTTCGAACGAGGCGGATTCAGCCGAGCAGACGGTTGATCCGGCGGGCGAGTTCGAAATCGTAACTCGTCAGGCCGCCACCGGCATCGTGGGTGACCATAGCGACACGGACCTTTTTGTAGCCGATGTGCAGATCAGGGTGATGATTTAGGGCGTCGGCGATGTAGCCGACCGCTGTTCCGAAGACGAGTCCATCCTTGTAGCTCTCGAAGGCAAAGTCGCGTACGAGGGCGGGGCCGTCGAGAGACCAGCCTGGCACACCCGAGAGGGCTTCGTCGATGGCGGAGGGCGAGAGTTTTTCGTAGCTCAGGGACATAGGTGACTCACTTTACGAGGCAAACCAGCTGACGCTTAGCATCAGAATCCATCCAGCAGCGAATCTCGGCCTCGGGCGGAGACTTCATGGAATTCCGTCGCCACCCGCACCGCCTCATCGACAGGGAGATCGTCGATCTCGGTGCTTTGGAACGTCGCCGCAGCGCTCGAACAGGTCACCGTGGCCAGTCCGAACACCCGCTGGGTGGGAGTCTGTGAGATGGTGACTGCCTGAATCTTGTCTCCGGGCAGGAAATTCCATTGCCGCTTGAGCCACCCGACCCGGGTCGCGAGAACGCCGCTGACCTGAGCCCAGCGCGCGGTGCGCCAATAGATGTATCCACTGAACGCAGCCAAGGCCATCAGACCGACAAAAACGGCTGCAGCCCCCCACTTGAGCCAGTAGACGCTGATCAGCGAAATCGCAAGCGACGGAAGAAATCCGGAGCGAAGGTGTCGCCAGAACGTGCTCTTGCTGACCTCGCGCCAATCGGGTGAGGAGAGGTCGTACCTTGGCAGAGTCAACCGCATCATCGAATCGCGTTCCGATTCCCGCAAGACTGGGGTCAGGAGCGGTGCCGTTTGCACTTGAACTTCTTCGTTGCGCTTCTCGCCGCCGAATCCACCCGCGGTGGCGACATACATCTTGGAGATTTTCAGCCATCGCTGGACGAAGTTCTGGCTGACGTGGACGGTCTGAATTCGCCGGAGCGGCACCGTGTTCTCAAAGTGATTGAAGAGCCCGTATGCCCGCTTGATCTTGCCTTCCTTCTCCGTGATCTCGAAATCGTAGTACTTCACGAAGGTGGACACAATTGAAACGATCCAGCCCACGGCGAAGAAGGCGAGCATCAAACCACCCCAAAGAAGCCAGTTCTGCTGCTGAGCCGGAACCCGGGTGGCCGACCGGATCGTGTCCCGATCGATGGCATTGAAAAACGTCTGCTGGAAGGGCGGCAATGCGAGCAAGCCGAAGATGGCGGCCAGAATGGTCAACGCGCGGTTTTCGCTCGCCCCGACGAGCAAAATCTCCCGGGTGGTGGGCTTGTAGACAATCTTCTTGTCGCGAGCCTCGAGCACAGGGGAGTAGCTTCGCGGTCGTTCGCCCGTGAGCTGAGCCCTCAACACGTGCGCCTGCTCGTCGGTCAGAGCCGAAATCGCGGCCTCTGCCGCGCCACCTGCAGCGGTCTCGATCTGCACATCCACCAAACCGAGAATTCGGTGGAGCAAGGTTCGTTTGAAGTTGATATTCTGGATTCGGTCCAGCGGGATCGTTCGCAGGTTCTTCGTGATGATTCCCGACTTGATGAGCAGATTCCCCTGGTGAATCGCGTAGCCGTAGCTGAAGTAGCGCAGCAGCGCGGGCACCACGACCATGAGACCGAGCAGCGACAGATACAGCTCAACTTGCGTCTCCGAGTCCGTGCTTCCTCTTTGAAAGATCTGCACGGCGACGATGAGAATGATGACAAAGAGCTGCCGGAGCGCACGAGGCAGCTCAATGACAATCGTCAGGGGGTGAATGCGATGGAAGACCGGTTTCATCGCGGCTCTTGCGGAGGCTGAGGCGGCGTCGGCGGAGAGGGCGGGATCTCCTGAAGGCCCTCAAGACCAGGAGGTTGCCACGTGCTTCCAACCAGGGGAGAGGGGGGCAAGGGATCAGCGAGGGGGATGGTCGGGGGCGTGGCGGGCGCGGGTTCCTCGGGGGCCGGCTTGGGGGTGTCTTTGATCAACGTCGCGCGAAGTTGCTCGCCACGAGCCTCCGTCAGGCCAGGGATCGAGACCGCCGCCATCGGCATGCCTCCCACGAACAGGCTCACATTCACAAGACCAAGGGCTCGGGCAATCGGGCCAGCGGAGATATCGACATGCTGAATCCGGTTCCGGCTGACAAAGCGCCACGATCGCCAGAAAACGCCCTTCGCTACCGCCAGATCATCCTCGCCAAGTCGGAATCGGTACAGGTGATAGCTCCGGCCGACAATCCACTGCCCAATCCCGAGCGAGATAACAAGAAGGGCAACCGTGATGGTGAGGGGAGGAACTCGCCAGTTATCCAAGCGACGGGTAATCAGGAACTCTGGGACTCCGACGATGAGGGCGATCACGAGCGTTGTGATGAGGTTCTCGACTCGCCATAAGGTTTTCACCTGAGGCTCCAACATCTCCCAAGTCTCGGTTTCGAGGGCGCGTCCTGGCATTCCTGATTGTTCTTACCCGGAATTGCTCGGCGAGGTTCGCCGTATCCGGGAAAACCACCGAAACCAGAGGGCCCTTGTTGGGAGTATCCTAGATCAGAAAAATGTTTGGAGAGAGCGATGTCTAGCCCGATCTTCGAGCCGTTTGGCGAGGATATGTTCCTGAATACCGAGCGGCGATGCCCCGTGATTCTTTGCCTGGATACATCCTCCTCCATGACCCCGCACATCGGGATTGTCAATCAGGGGCTTCGGGCGCTGAAGGCCGACTTGCAGACCGACATACTGGCCAGCCAGCGAGTTGAGATCGCGATTGTCACCTTCGGGCCAGTCCAGCTGGTGCAGGATTTCGTGACGGTGGATCACTGGGTTCCTCCCACCTTGCACCCTCAGGGCAACACGCCGTTGGGTGAAGCCCTGATCCAATCGATCCAGCAGATCACGATCCGCAAGCGTGCCTACCGAGAAGCGGGCGTTCCCTACTACCGACCCTGGCTCTGGCTTGTCACCGACGGTGCCCCGACCGACAACTGGCAAAAGGGGCTGAGCGTGGCTCAAGCGGAAATCCAGCGAGGAGGCCTGGAGCTGTTCACCATCGGCACCGACGGCGCAGACTTCAGCATCCTCCGCACCATCAGCTCGCCCCGACAACCCGTTCGGCTTCGCGAAGCGAAGTACCGCGAGATGTTCGTATGGCTTTCTCAGTCGCTCAAGCCCGTGTCCAAATCCGATCCTGGCTCCAAATTGCAGCTTCCCGACCCGCGCGAGTGGGGAGAAATCACGAGCTAATCGTTTATGGAATGGTTCGTCGCGGCGGCTAAGCAAACCGGTCGGGTGCACTCAGACCCAGAGCAAGGACAAGACGCGTTTGGCTACTTACATTTGCGCGAAGGTGAAGTGCTGGTCGCTGCGATCAGCGATGGAGCAGGCTCGGCGGAGCATGGAGCCGTCGGGTCTGAACGCGGCGTGGCGGCCTTTCTGCAAGCAGGCAAAGAGTTCATCGAGGCTGGTCTGAATCCTCTCTCCGCGTCGGATGAGGAATGCGCCGACCTGTTCGGCGCAGTTCACCGGAGCTTGATCGCCCATGCGGGCAAAGCGGAAATCCCATTGCCGGAGATGAGCGCCACTCTCGTCGCCGCGATCATCACCCCAGACGGAGGGCTCTTCCTGCAAGTCGGCGATGGCGCAGCGGTCTTTGCGAGCGGCGATACTCTGGCCCTTCCCCATTTCCCTGCCGATGGCGAGTTCGTCAACATCACCCAGTTCATCACCAACCCGGAATGGCGAGAGAATCTGATCCTCACCCGACACCAGGGCCCGATCGAAGACGTTTTTCTTTTCTCCGATGGGCTGCAGTATCTTCTGATTGACTTCAAAGATCACGTTCCCCACGCCCCATTCTTTGCTCGATTGCGCCAGATGATGCGTGATCCAGCGGCAACTCAGGAGCTTTTGGAAGGGTGGATGAATCAGATGCTCGCCTCCGATCAGGTGACGAGCCGGAGCGATGACGACACGTGCCTTCTGATGGCGCATCGGAGGGCGAAGACTGGCGATGGAACAGAATGAGCTGAGGCTCAATCTTGGTTTCCAAGCGAGCTATCGCACCGGCTCTGGAGGCACGATTCACCTCGGGAGCAAGCTCGGTCAAGGCGGCGAGGGCGTGGTCTACCGGGTACTTGAGAACGCGGAGTGGGTCGCGAAGATCTATCACGACAACGACGTTCGGTACGCCAAAGGGAAGAAAGCCGCCTTCTTCACCACGCTTACAAACGACCGGCTGCTGGAGGCAACCTCGTGGCCTTTCGACACATTGCTCGACGAGCATGGGCGACCGATTGGGTTCCTGATGCCCTTACTCAGCGGCACAAAGTCGCTCTTTGAGGCCTATCATCCGAAGTCACGGAGCCGGGAGTTCCCACGGGCCGATTTCCGCTTTCTTGTTCGGGTAGCGAAGAACTTTGCCACCGCGGTTTATTACGTCCACGAGGCAGGATGCATCATCGGTGACCTCAACGAGAGCAACACCCTCGTCGATGACCGCGCGATGGTCAAGCTGATTGATGCGGATAGCTTCCAAGTCGTCGCGGAGGGTGACCTGTACCCCTGTCCCGTCGCGAAGACCGAGCTCCTTGCGCCCGAACTGCATGGACAAGACCTCGATTTGGTGGAGCGGACGATCACCCACGACTGCTTCCCTCTCGCGGTTCTCCTCTTCCATATCTTGGTGCTCGGTCGGCATCCCTACGCAGGGATTCCCGTTGACGACCAAGAGTTCACCTTAGAGACAGCGATCGTCAACCATTGGTATGCGTACTCGCAGCGCGAGGGCATTCCGCAACGGCCGCCCCGTGGGATGGATTTAAGCTATCTGTCGCCGGAGATCCTGACCTTGTTCGAGCGAGCCTTTGATGGCGATCTCGCGGATCGGCCATCCTCGCAAGAGTGGCACGAGGCCTTGACCCGGTATGAAAACGAGCTGATGGTCTGCTCGCAATCGGCTCAACACTGGCACTGGAGGGGCGGCGTGGGATGTCCGTGGTGCGCCATGGAAACCGCCTGGCGCGTGCGACTGTTCGGAGGCGAAGTCGCTGCGCCCGTGAGAATCGCGCCCGAACCTGAGCTCGCGAGTTTCACCGAGTACGAACGCTTGATCAAGAGGATGGAGAACACGAACGCTCCGATCTTTTACGTGCCCGAGCGGCTCCCTGTGAAAGAAGATTTTCAGAGAGCGGGGCGGATCAAGTCCGATGGCCAAGGCACATCGCGCGGCGCGAACTGGGTAATTTCAATCTTCTTGCTGGTCTGGTGTTCCCTCTTTGGGTTTGGATTTGCCAGTCAAGCGGCTGGGCCGGCAGTGGCATCGTTCTTACCGTTCCTCGCCGTCGCCGGCTGGGTTCTCATCCTGGCCCAGCAGGGACTGCTTGGAAACACTAGCCCCGCGCACCGGTATCGAGAGACCAGGAAAAAACTTGAAGAGTTACTCGAGAATCGCCGTCAGTTCATCGAATCTCAGAACTTCGAGGCCACAAAACAGCGGTTGATTTCCGAAGCCAAAGCGACCCTTGCCATTCTTCGCGAACCGCTGCCTCCCGAGCACCAATTCCTCCTCGAAGTTATCCCGAATGAAGCGGCCACGCTCCTGCGCCGGTACAGCATCAGCGCCTCCCCACTCAGCGAGGGCCCAAGGGGTCGGATGAAGTCCATCGGGGTTCAAGATGCGTGGGATCTTTTAGAACGGGGCACGAAGAAGCCCGAGGGATTCTCCGATCGTGACTGGAAAACCGCGCAGACATGGTTGATGGAACTTGTCAAGACGATCATCGGTTCTCAGTACCAGAGCCACTTTGATGACCACACCCTCTCGACCGGAAAACTCACCCAAGTGAGAGCCCATCAGAAGATTGTCGAGGCCGATCGCCAGCTCTCCGAACTCGCGATTCAACTCCGGGATTACGACGCCAAGGCGGAAGCCTCAGATGTCATCCTCCGCAAGCAGCTCTGGGACGACTATGTCCGAGCGGTTGGCTGGGGGATGTCACCTGATAGCCATCAAGAACCATGAGCCAACTGTTCAAAGTAGGGGAAACCGGCGAGAACGAGCCGATCGTTCTAGGGGCTCGGGTCGGGGAAGGAGCGGAGGGCGAGATTCGGCACGTCGAGGGCGACACCGATACCCTCGCGAAGATCTACCGCGAGATTGAAAATGCTCCTTCGCAGAAGCTCCAAGCGATGCTCCGGAAGGACTCGGAAGGTCTGCGAGCACAGACAAGCTGGCCCACCGCGCTCGTCGTTGACGACAAACGGCGAATCGTGGGCTACCTCATGCCCTTCCTCCACAAATGGATTCCCCTGTTCCGGGTCTACAACCTGCGCCTTCGTCGCCAAAAGCTTCCGGACGCCGATTTCCGATTCATGGTGGAGACGGCCCTCAACCTGGCATCCGCCGTGGAGACGGCTCATGAGAACGACATTGTGATTGGCGACTTGAACGAGAGCAACGTTCTTGTCTCCCCGCAAGCCCAGGTGCGTCTCATCGACTCCGACAGTTTCCAGTTCACCGAGGGGGAGGTCACCTTCCAGAACTTCCTCGCCAAGACGGAATACCTCGCGCCCGAACTTCACGGACGAGATCTTCATACCCATGCCCGAACCGCAGATCACGACCGATTTGCCCTTGCCATCCTGATCTTCCAGATTCTCATGCTCGGCCGGCATCCCTTTGCCGGCCGTCCTGCCACGGATGAGGACATCAGTCTTGAGCTGGCGATTCGCAAGGGGTGGTATGTCTTCGGACACAAGAATTCCGGCGAGTTGCTGCCTCCGGCGGGGCTTGGGGTCGATGTAGTCAGCCCGGATTTGCAGGATTTATTCGAGCAGGCTTTCGCACCAGGGCGTTCGAGCGGTCGGCCCACTGCTCAAGCGTGGGTGGATGCTCTCACCGATTTCTCCCAGAACCTCATCGCGTGCGAGGCCCACCCGAAGCACGTGTACGGCAATCACCTAACCGCGTGTCCCTGGTGCGCCTTCCAAGCTCGGATGCGAGTCGCCGCCTTCGGGGTCGGGGAGAGCGCAGCTCCGATGATCAAAGTCGCCCCGCGCGAGATCATCCCCGTCGATCCGGATCGTGTCCGCCGGGCGTTGGAGCTTTCGAATGCGGAGATCACCTCGATCCTCAATTCGACCCGCGCGGAGTCTGTCGCGAACATCGAGGCGGTCACCGCCGAGAAGGCACCTCATCGCAAGTGGGCGTCCTATCCTTTGGGCACAGCAGCCACCCTGCTGATTGCCATCATCACGGGAGCAGGCGCGTTGGCCACCCTGATAGCGGCGCCAGCAGGACTCACGCCTGGAAATGTGATCCCGCTCGTGATCCCCGGACTTCTCCTCACCTGGACGATTGCCGGAACCGCCAAACTCCACCGGCTTAAGTCGCTCTATTGGTGGCACGACGACCGGCTTCTCGCCTTGGTCAGCCCCCTCCAGGAGCATCCTCTGCAGCAGCGCGCCCAAGCCATTGGTCGCGAGATCATCGTGTTGGAGCGAATGCGACGACATGACCTGATGATGGAGATCGCCGCTCTGGAGCGGGTGATGACTCGGGCCGGACACGAGAGTCCCTCTGCGTTCCTGCGGAAATACGATCTTGCGTCGGCCCAGGCGGAATCCCGCGACCAAATCCCGTTCAAACGGCTGCGCACCAAGGGGGTCAATACAGCAGAAGATCTCTCCTTCGACAACTACGGCGAACTCGATTTTGTCGCTCCATCGGTTCTCGATGGGATGCTCAGGTGGAAGCTCTCTCTGCTCCAAGCCTTCTATGGCGAAGACCGGGGGATGCTTTCGGAGTCGGTTTTGGCAGCCCTCGGGGAAGAGAAAAAGATCCTCGACTCCGAACTCTCGCACAAGATCGCCGATATGGGCGATACGCTCCGGCAGTTCATCGATACTTTCTCGCAGGAATACGCCATGATCGCCGATGATATCCTGACCGTACGCGACGCTCGGCACAACGCGATGCTGAAGTACGTCGAATTTGCGCTGAGCCATGGAGCCAAGCTCTCGGAGAATCCGAACCGCAAGGCCGCCACCTAGAGTTCTTCGTCTAGCCAGACTCGGAGCGGAGTCGATTTCCCCGAAGTCATGAGGTCGAACATCTCCTCATCGCGTCTCACCCAGCGGAGAATTTGGTGCGGCAGGAGGCTCTCCTGCACTTCGCTCAACGGCTCCGGCCAGGCGATGGCTTGAGTCTGGGAGCGGGAGGGCACTTCAACACCGCGCATCAAACTCAGCACTCGGGCGGATTCTGGAATCTGCGGCAGGAGCACGTCAAGAGCCGCTTCCATCGCCTCCTGCCGACTGAAGTGCTCGTGGTCGGGAACGCTGAGGAGTTGCTTGGTGTGCTCGGAGAGCGATTCTGGCGGCGTCGGGCGGTTACGGTCGCCCCCGTAATAGTGGATCGGAATCTCCTGATCCTCGAACATGGCAAGGCTCGGCGAGAGGTGTGTCCCAATCAGCCGACGTGCACAGTCTTCGTGGAGACACAACACGACGTCGGAGGCCGCAGCGAGGACTTCGGCGAGATCGGTGCTGGAGCTCACTGTTGCCTCGGAGTTCCAGTCGTCCATCAGACACCTCGCAAGGCGATCCATCAGATCCAGGCGCTCTTCGTTGGCATCCCAGAGACGGATGGCCAGCGGAACGTCGGGATACCAGTTGCAGAGGGTGGCAAAAACCGGGGGTGCACACCGCACATTTCCCGCTCCCAGCACCGCCACGATCCGACCCGCCATAGAAGCTTGAGTGTACCGCGACCGCACTTCTACCGCTTTTGGTAGTCACATTTCCACTTTCAACCACGTCAGATAAGGGACTTATTGCCCACCTGAGACCTGTTTTGGAATATTTTCGGGGAGTTTCATCGTCAGAATATCCGAATCATGAGGATCCTCCAAAGCAAAAGTCTTCATCAGTACCTGACAGAATTTCGAGTCGTGCTTGCGTGCGGCGAGCAGGCCAGGGAGGAAGTCCTTTCACTTGACGCAAAGCTCGCAAAAGCAAAGCTGGGACCGTACCAGCACACGCGTTGGCTCGATAACATCGCGAAAAATTTTGACAGCAATGCAAGGGTATCGCTACTCACACTTAGCAACACGCAAAATTGTCTGGCTGTGCGTTTTGGGGACGAAGTTGTCCATTTCTCCCTCTTCTTCGGTACTTTCGAAAACAGTGAGTATAGGATCCACATGAAGGGCCCCGAACGAAAGAAGGCGAGTCCGCTTCAGTGGGAGCTTTTCGAACCAAGCGAATTTGAAGAATTTGATGGCGAGAGAGTTTATGCCTATGCTCTCCTAGTACCGTCCGTCGACGAAACACGTGGCGGATTCTATGAACTCCACGTTTTCTTTGGTCTTCAAGTTTCGCGTGGAGAGAGCTGGAAGGACAGTATTCGACCTGGCGAGAATCTCTTGATCGTAACTTCACCGAAGCCGCAAGTCCTTGCTCCAGTTGAGGAAGTTTCTTTTATCCCATCTAAGGTAAAGAAGTGAGTCTGAACCCAGCCGCCTTAGCACGGCAGTACATTGGCTTAACACAGGCTCAACTTGCTGCTGAACTTGGGAAGAAACAACCATTCGTGGCAAGGCTGGAACTCCCGGGAGTCAATCTTGGAGTGCATGCTGAAATGCTGACGGATACTTATCGGAGACTTGGCGTCCCGTTTACGGAAGCCTTCTTCCGAAACGAGAGCTACCTTGGCCCTGATAGCGTCGTAACATTCAGGAAACGATCCAGCTGCCCGGCCGCGGCCCGCGACAGGTCGGTATTTTATCCAACGATCGCTGCTTCGATTCTTGAACCGCTAATTTCAGAGTACGTCAGCTATCCTCCGGTTCACATTCCGACAGTCCCGATGGATTGGAATACCTCCTCCAAAAATCCGAGGGGTGTTGGCGCGGAAGTCGCGCGAGCCGTCCGGTCTGGTTGGAGCATGGGATGGGGTCCAATTCATGACTTAGTACGACTGGTAGAGGCAAAAGGGGTTCGGGTTTTTTATGTACGAGAGCGCACCGAGCATCTCGACGCCTTTGCATGCTGGATTGGACACACGCCATATATTTTTCTAAATTCTTCTGTAGACGATAACGCAAGAATGAGGTTCAATTTAGCGCACGAGCTAGGACATATTGTTATGCACAGAGATGTCGAGCTCGACAGCAATCGCGATATGCTCGAACATATGGCGCATGGGTTTGCAGCTGAGTTTCTAATGCCTTGGGAAGAATTCAGGCGGGAGGCTCCACCAATACCAAATCTGGATCGCCTGGCACAGCTTAAGATTCGTTGGCGAGTCTCAATGCAGGCTATGGTGAAGCACATGCATAGTAACGGCATGATCTCTAGTGCGAGTTATTCGACTACCTTTAAGCGATTCGCGAGCCTTGGATATCGCAGGGGCCCTGAGCCAGGTTGGATTCCTCCTGATACAAGCGCGATTCATGCAGCGTTTCATGAAGCGGTGATCGAACAAGCGATGTCGGTAGCGACGCTCGTGGAATCACGTGGGCTCCCTGAGACAATCCTTGCCGATATGATTCCACAACAAGCCTCACCAAGCCTTCTCGAAATAGCCTCCCTTGATCTGTAGATTCCACTTGCACGGCGGGCGCACAAGGAATCGAGACCTCGAAGTAGGTAACCTGCATGCTTCATGGATCCGTTTGACGACGCCAAGCCGGAGTTCTCGGGCACTCTCATCACCATGGAGTTTGGCCAGGCGGGCCGAATCAGCCAGCTCTGGGCCAGCGATCCGACTCTGCCCGAGGAAGGTGAAGATTTTCAGTTCGTCTTGCCTCCGGTTCAGTTTGGCGAGGAGGACGCCAGCGACTACACGCCCGGCACGATCCTCATCGGCGTCCGATCATCTCCGGATGAGCCGTGGATTGTCAGTCGCAACCAGGGCGCGCGGGTGCTCAAAGAGGATGAAGAAGGAGAATCCGATGAGGCGGAAGTGGATCTGGAACTTCTCTTCAGTCAGAGCAAGGTGGGCTTCGAGTACTTCTTCCCCTTTCTCGATGGCCTTCAAGTGACGGGACAATTTCACGAAATCCCGGGCGTATTGCCTCAAGTCGCCTGGGATATCGAAATCAAGAATACGGGTCGTCGCACCATCGAAATCGGCGAACTCGGTTTCCCGCTTGCCTTCAACAACTTGTATGATGGCTTTGGCTGGTCGGATGACCAGCTCAAGAAGCTGTGGCAGAGCCGGGTTTATGTCCACAAGTCTATCGGCGGAGGGACAAGCTACGTGTTCGCACAGCGCATGACCGCCGAGAATCCTGGGTTACTTGTCTTCCCTGGCCCGGGAACCGGATGGGAGTTCAGTTCGCATGTCGCGGGCACGCTCCATACCCCCCACGAATGGGAGGGGATTCCGATCGTCTATGTCCACAGCAAAGCGACGATCGAGCGGGAGGAGTGGCCCTCCTGGTTCAACGAGCACACGTCGCTCATTCTCGAACCGGGGGATTCACGAACGTTCTCCATGCGCTTCGTGCCCTGCGACAGCGACAAGCACGATGGCGTCGCCCTCACCCTCGGACTTTGCGGCAGGCCCACCGTGAAGCTCATCCCAAGCGCAGTCGCCCCGATCGATGTGGGGATCGCCGTCGAAGTCACGGGGGTCACCCCCAAACGATTCTTTGTCAGTCGCGAGACCATGACCGAGGTGGACACCGATGAGAATGGTGGCTTCTGTTTCGTCAAACCCTCGGAACCAGGCTCCCTGATTGTGAGTTTTCAAGATGGCGATGGCGTGATGTGCCACTCGCATCTGATGTTCACCGAACCTCTCCAAACGTTGATCACCAAACGAGCGGACTGGATCACCAAACATCAGGTGGTGAACAAGCCAGGTTCCGCAATGGACAAAGCCATTGCCCTGACCAACATCGCTACGGAAGAGCAAGTCCTGAGTGATGATGAGTACCTCGAAAGCTCGGGGCTCGAATGCTCGCTTGCCGATGCACTCTTTCTCGCAGAGAAAAATAGCATCTATCCCGATCCCACGCAAATCAAAGCACTCAATGAATATGTTGAAGTGTTCTTGAGAGGATATGTGCAGAATCCGAGCAACGATGCGGTCGCGAGCATCTTGGTCGGGGGGATCCCGATGTACTTTGGTCGTCCGATGAGCTACCCGATCGTCGCGAATCTGTATCACGCTCTCTCCCGGGTGGCGCGAGTCTCCCAGGGGCTCTCCCATCAGCCGAAGGACTATCTGCTCGCAGCCTCCCGAACCTATGAGGCGATGTTCACTCACGGGTGGCGCATGTACGTGCGCACCGTCGGCGTGCTCGGATTCTCGCAGGCTTATGACCTGCTCGCGGATCTCGAGTCAGAAGGTCTCATCGACGAAGCAGCCTCGCTCCGCACGAGGTTAACCAATAAAGCCCAGAGTTTGCTCGCTTTGGAATACCCCTTTGCTGGCGAGACGGTGATGGATACAAGCGGATTCGAGGAGGTCTTCTCCGCCGCGAAGTTCCTCGATAACGATGAACATATGGAGCGCACGATTCGATGCGCCTTTGCGGTGCGCTCTCTCGCCCCCAGCTGGTGGTGGTACGGCAGCGATAAACGGCACTTTGATGGCGGAGAAAGCAATCCACTCAAAGCCTTGATTGACCGAGGAGAGGCATGCCTTGCTCATACCACGATTCCCAACAGCCTGATCTTCTTCGGTGTGATGGATCGCGACTATCTTGCTCTTCCGGAAGCCTATCTTCGAATGGCCTGCGGTGGGATGCTCGGCCCCTGGGCTCTGATCCGCGAAGATGGAGCGGCAAGCATGTGCTATTGCCCAGATCTAGCCAGCAAACAAGCTGGCTACAACCCGTTCACCGGTTCCAGTGGACTGGGCTATTTCCACTATCTGCGGGGAGTTTCGGCTTGTGTCTTCCCGAATCGGGAGCTCGGCCTCTTCTCGTTCGGATGTCAGTACCTGCTGGACGAAGACACCCACGTGGTCCGGCCATGGGATGGGGTCGGGCGTCGGGTGACTCTGAGGCAGATCGGGGTGACGGCAGAGGCACGATTCGGCCAGATCAAGGAGATGCGCCTCAGCGTCAATCTGCGATCCTGTCGAATCATCCTCGCCAACCCCTGCGATCACACCGTGGAGACATCGATTTGGATCACCGGGCTCTGGGGCTGCACTTTGACGGTTGGGGGCCGCACGATTCCTGCGAGGAATGGAGGATTCGAGGTACCGATCACGCTGCTTGGTCGCTCTGAGGTCGTGATTGAGGCGGAGGCTCGCTAGAAAGCCGTGCCCCGAGTATCATAGAAGGACATGCAGAATCTGCCCGAATGGTGGCTGACCGTTTCTGGGGTCTTTTTCTTCCTCGGCTCAATCGCCCTGGGAGTGCTCATGGTCGTCTCCATTGTTCTCGTTTGGCTTCTGCTCGACCTGCGCAAGAACATTCAGATTCTCACGCTCAAGGTTCAAGCCCTGACGGATCGCGCCGATGCCATCGCGAAAAATGTGCAAGGGGTCACTGAAGAAGTCGGCGTGCGCACCAAGGGCATCGCTCGCGTGGTGGATGAGCACGCAAGCACGGCCTTTGGCATCATCGAGAAACTCGCGCCCTTGTTCGTCGGGCTGGGTCTGGTCAGCCGGATCATGAGCCTCCTCCGGTCGCGACGGGTCTGAGAAAATTCTTAGTCTCATAACCTCTTAATCCACAACAGGTCTCACAAACATTACATTTACGTAATGTTTTAGTGCCTACAGAATTCCTCGACCTTTGACCCTGGGACCCTCGCAACAGTTATCTAGACTGTGAGTGCGATGAGAACTGTATCCGCCCAAGAAGCCGTCAAACTCGTCAAGTCCGGCGACCGAGTCTTCCTCCACGGTATGGCAGCGGTTCCCCAAGTCCTTGTCAAGGCTCTGGTGGCTCGCGCCGATGAGTTGCGCGATGTCGAGATCGTCCACCTCCACACCGAAGGTGCCGCCGACTACGTCGAACCGCAGTACGAAGGCAGCTTCTTCACCAACTGTCTGTTTGTGGGCGGAAACGTCCGACCTGCCCTCTCGACTGGCCGCGCCGACTACATTCCCGTCTTCCTCAGCGAATGCCCAGTTCTGTTCCGCAAGGGCATTCTCCCGCTCGATGTCGCCATGGTCACGGTGAGCCCGCCGGATGCTCACGGATTCTGCTCACTCGGCGTCAGCGTGGATACCAGCCTCGCCGCCGTTGAAAGCGCAAAGATCGTCATCGCCCAGGTCAACCCCAACATGCCGCGCACTCATGGCGATGGCAACATCCACTTCTCCAAATTTGATGCGATGGTCGACGTCAACGAGCCCCTCGTGACCCACGCTCAACCCGAATCCAGCGATGAAGATGTCGCCATCGGCAAGCATGTCGCCAGCCTCGTTGAAGATGGCGCGACCCTGCAAATGGGCATCGGCTCGATCCCGAACGCAGTTCTCGCCGAGCTCACCAACCACAAGAACCTCGGTATCCACACCGAGATGTTCTCCGATGGCGTCATCGATCTCGTGAAGCGAGGGGTCATCAACAACAGCCAGAAAACCCGCCACCACGGCCGCATCGTTGCCGGATTCGTCAGCGGTAGCCAAGCGCTTTACGAGTTTGTGAACGACAACCCGGGCGTGCTCCTCCTCGACATCCAGTATGTCAACGACACGAGCGTCATCCGCAAAATGCCGAAGATGACGGCCATCAACAGCGCGATTGAAATCGACCTCACCGGTCAAGTCTGCGCAGACAGCATTGGCACGCGGCAATTCAGCGGTGTCGGCGGACAGATGGACTTCGTCCGAGGCGCAACCCTCAGCGAAGGCGGCAAGCCGATCATCGCTCTGCCTTCACGCACGCGCAAAGGCGGCACGCGCATTGTCCCGACGCTCCAAGTCGGGGCGGGCGTCGTGACCACACGCGCCCACGTTCGATACGTGGTCACCGAATTTGGGATCGCCGATCTCTACGGGAAAAACCTCCGCTCACGGGCGAAGGAACTCATCAAGATCGCGCACCCAGACGACAGAGAAGCACTTGACCGAGCCGCGCACGAGCGGTTCGGTGGGCATTTCTAACCTCATCCTCTCCGAATCATCCCGTCTTCGCCGAACCTCGCTTGGCCAAGACGGGCTTTTTTTTTCTGAGCCACCCGAGAGTCGCCGGGTGGCCCGCACCAACTCACCGATCGAGGAGGTTCGGCGTAAACAGATCGCCGTACTTCTGCGGCGCAAGTGTCCACGGAGAGCCGTCGAAGTTCGCGAAGGGATACACAGAGATCAAAGGCTCAGGCAACGTTCCTTGCTTGATCTCAGGAGACATCAATGTTTTGACCCTATCCCATCCTGGTCCGCTGACCTTGACTCCGCGACTCGCGACCTTGAAGCTCGCCTCGCCGTAACCCGAATTCGCCTCTTTATCTTGCTTCGAGACCACCGACGATCCCAGATAGTGATTTCCGGTTGCCACCAAAGTCTCGGGCATGGAGTCGTATGCAGAAAGACCGTGGCTGAGGAATACATTTCCCACGTACCGATGATCCCCGCCGTACGTGAGCGACATGCCCGCGACCTCCGTTGTGTGGGGTTTCATGAAGGGGGTCTCCCTTCCTAGCTCGTCACGAACCTCGATCCTTCCGCCAAAGAGATTCGCCACAAATGCCCCGCCTTGCGACCAATCGCGGATCGAGGTATGAGACATCAGAGCATTGCGATCGACGATGAATGGGCCGTGATTGACCTCAAACCAGATATCCACTGTGAGGTTATCGTGGAAGAGGTTCTGCGACACTTGCGTGCCCTGAGTCATCCAGTCGAGCCAGAGGCCTTGGTACGTGCGATACACCCGATTCCGTGCGATCAGCGTGTCGATTGCCCCGTGGAACTTGATTCCCGCAACCTCCGCGCCGTGGAAATACATGCGGGTGTGGATGTCATGGACGATGTTATCCGTGATCTCGCTGAACGAAACCCCGAGGCTGCCGACGATGCCCACCTGCTCGCATGACCAAACGTGATTACGCCGGACGATGTGGTGCCCCACACTCCCTTTTGACCAGGGAATTCGGAAAGCATGGGCCCGATTGATTGTCTCCACGTAGCCCTCGGCGGTGTCGGCTGACGTGTTGTCGAATTCATCGCCGTACTTGCCCAGAGCGATCCCCGCGCACACTGAATGGTGCACCTTGTTGTCTTCGATGATCCAGCCCTTGCTCCAATGCGTGCCGATGATCGCCTTTTGTTCGGCCGTCGGTGGAGCCCAGTTACTCGCCGCCTGCGACATCTCGAAGCCCCGCACCGTGATGTAGTTGATCCCCGGTTCGCTGGGATAGAACACGTTTTGCCGGACATTGACTTCGACCTCCTCTCGATTCGGATCCTTGGTGCCAAACTTGGCCCAGACTTCGGTTTTGTCGGCTCCGACCCGGGCAAACCACAAGTTCTCGTTCGTGTTCAGACGCCGAGGCCCTTTGAAGGCCAGCCAGACCTTTTGCTTTCCGCTGGTTCTTCGGATCGGGAGCTTTAACGTCCGCCACGACTGCCAACTCCCCGTGTTTTGAACCTGGAAGACGGCAAGTTGTCGTCCCTTCTCTCCGCCCAGCCGAACCTCAATTTCGCCCCCCATCGCCTCGGACGCGATGCGGACTTCGAGGCTCGTTGCCCCATCGCCGAAGTCCACCTCAGCCGACGCGCCGTGCCCGTCTTGAATCCAACCAAGGCACTGACCTCCCTCGGAAGTCTCCGCGAGTCGCGGGCCTTCCGACGGGACGAACGCTTCGGCAGGAGTCGGCGACCCGGTCGCCCGGATCCAGGCCACATTGAACAAGTAACCCTCGGTGAGTCGAGTCACCCAGCCCGGAGTTTCTTTGGCCATGACTTCCTCCACCGACCGAGCCTCGGTCAGCCACTCTCCATTCAGATAGACGGCACCGGTGTGGTGTTTCCTGCCCCTGGGGTCAAACCAGTCGCCCCGGATTTCATCATTGAACGGATTGAAGCTCCCGAAAAGGGTGTTCGGGATTTCGGCTTTCCAGACGCCAGATCCCACCAGCCTCCACCCCTTGATGACCTCGGATCCCTTAATATGGACGCGCTCGCCCGGAGCAGCTTCGTAGGTGATGCGAGTCTGATCGGACGTTCCACCCCGGGGTGGCGCAACCGCTTCACGATAAACGCCGGCTTTCACAACAATCCGATCCCCAGGTTGAGCTTGATTCGCGGCGGCGGAGACGGTCAGAAACGGTTGCTCTTCCGTACCCGGATTCTGATCGTTCCCCCGTTTGGAGACAAAGATGGTCTGCGGAGAGTCGGTCGCGTCGGGCGAAATTGGGGAGGTGAGAAGGGCGGCGGTCGCGAAAGCGCTCATCATGGCCTTGAGTCCAGTCAGTGTCATTATCTCACCCCTCTGCCAAGCAAACATTCGATCAGGACAGTTTCCTGTGTGCCCGATCAGTTCTCACCGGCTCGAGACCGAGGTTTGAGTGTTTCCTGACGATGCAAACACTCGCGCCAAATGGCATGGATATGGCAGACTACAAAACAGAACGGAGACCCTATGGCGCAGGAATCGCACGAGCCTCAACTGGAAGAGATCGCTCAGCAGAGTGAGACGGTCAAGGAGCAATTTGCAAGCGAGGCCCTCATCGCGATTCTCCCCGGCGTGGTGATTGCCCTCATTGGTGGGGTGGTGATGTACTACCAGTCGAAGCAGGGCGGTCTCTGGACAGGACTCGGGATCGTACTCATTATGATTGGCCTGGCGATCGCGGGTTATGGGTTCTCCCGGCTCAAAAAAGTACGGGAGGTCGTGGACGTGAAGATTTCATGCCCGTTCTGCCAGGAAGTGAACTCACTCACTAAGCAGCCTCAGTCGGATTTCCGGTGCAGCCACTGCAACCGCGAGGTTCCGATTCTCGATGGCAAAATGCTCCAGGTTTTCCAGGTGCGATGCGGTTACTGCAACGCTCTCAACTTCTACAGCGAGAAAAGCACTGGCCTCATCTGCGAGGAATGTGATCGCGAGATTCCGATTGCCACGGATGAAGTCTCCCCCGCCAAAAAGGTGTTCGCCCAGTACACGATCAAAGACGACAACCAGCCGTATGATTTGATCCTCACCGGGGCGCCCGATACCGAGGACATGGTGAAATGTTTGCAGCAGATGCTTGCCCTCAACCGAAACCAAGTCAAGGACATCATCGCCGATCTCCCCCAAACGCTCTTGACCGGAATCCCGAAAAAGAAGGCCGAACTTCTCGTTGCCCAAATCTCCGTCCATAAAGGGACGGCGGAAAGCAAAGTCTCCGAATCGTAACCCGCCGACGAAGCCAGCATTCTTGCCGTAGCAAAATTACGCGAGAAAGGCTTAACTTTCGTTGGGGAAAATCCGACGATTGATGGTGTGGGTATGAGGAGTTCGGCGATGTTTTTGTTTGGCGTGGCCTGCGCCGCGACGGGAGTATTGCTTGGATGCGGAGGCGGAGGTTCCAGCAGTTCGAATCCCCTGACCTGTGGCCCGACCTATCTCACTCCGAACTACGTTACCGCCGTTGACCCAGGTGACAACACTCCGAATGAAGTTCTCACTTGGTCGCAGTTCCCCTTGCGACTCTTTATCAAGAACACGGTGACCCACCCCTCCACCGTCGCGACGACCGACGAGCACGCAATCGAAGCAGCCTCGCGTTGGACGAACGCCTCCAATGGTCAGGCTAACTTTGTCCGGGTCACCCAACAATCACAGGCCCAGGTCACGTTCGAGGTCGCGACCCTCCCCTCTCCGGTTGGATCGGGCGGGACGCTTGGATTCACCGAAGTCACCTACTTCCAAAGTAACCGGCAGATTGTCTCGGCTCGGATTGTTGTGAATGTGTGGAACGGCATGACCTCTGACCAATTCAACAAGGGGCTCAAAAACACGATCACCCACGAGTTTGGTCATGCACTCTTCATGCAAGGGCACAGCGACGCAGATGCTGATGTGATGTTCTTCCAAGGCGAGCTCGATGTCGACAGCGCGCTCACGACGCGAGACGTCAACTCCTTCCTGACCGCCTACTGCGGCAACTTCCGCTCACGCGTCTCCCGGTCAAACCCCGACGAGAAGCCGGTGACCGTCCGGATCGAATGCAAGAACGATGGCAGCCATCTGAAGACGCACTCCTGCTCCGGTGGATCGTGCTCCTACAAGCTCTGAGGAATTAGAAACCAAGAGCCAGGCGGAGTTTGCGCTGCATCTCGGCGTGGGCCACCGCATCGAACGCGGGCGAGCCAGGCCAATCGTAGAACCAAATCGGCTTCGTGCGAAGTTCGTCTCCCTCCTCCAAAAATCGCGGGATGATGTGAGCATGGAGAGCGGGTTCCAGATTCCCGAGAATCTCGTAGTTGATCCTAACCGCGCCCGTCACCTCCAAAACCGCATCTCCTAAGCGCGTCATGTCCGCCAGGAACTGCGCCCGATCTGATCCAGTAAGAGCGTTGAGATGAGGCACCACTGGGTCGGGATAGAGCAAGCAGTATCCGGGCAAGACCTGAGGATCGCCCATGACAGCCCAGCCGCTCGGCATCCTCCCCAGCACCCGAGTCAACTCCCCGGCTCGGCACGCCTCGACAAATCGATGGATTGCGGTGCTCACGGGTTCACCTTCTTCGCCACGGCGCGTACCGCCGGGATGGGATCATCCCTCAAAGAGAGCAACGCCTCTCTCAACGCGGGTGGACAGCGGCCTTCCAACTGCAGCATCGCCGTAATCCTCACGCCTGGGCGAGGATCCAGCAGGCTCTTCCCAATTTCATCGAGCGCGTTGTACATATTGATCCGTCCCATGATGATGATTCCCAGCCGCGCTCTCTGCTCATCGGGTTCCCCGACCAGCGCTTGACCGATCTTGAAACCCATCTCGGGCTGACTCACGATAAGCCGAATCGCGGCTTCGCGCACATAGGGATCCGTCGATCCGAGCATCGTACTTGCCGTTCCCTGCGAGGCAGAGTCTCCCAGCTGACTCAGAGCCACCATGCTGGTGCGCACCAGAATCGGATCCTCCGAGATCAGGTGGGGGAGAATCGAGTCGGTTGCACCTCGGGCCTTGAGAGCGCCTGCGGCGCGGATCGCGAGGAGCCGAAGCGCGGGCTTGTCCCGGATGATTCCAGGCAGCAATGCCCCGATATCCGTTGCATTCGCCTCAATCGCCACGCGGATGATGGGCTCGATATCTGCATCAACCCCCTGAAGCGCTTTCGCCCCAAGTGCGGAAACCGCTGGTGCACCGAGGGCCCGCGTGAGTCGTCCCCAGGCTCGCACTTGGAGTCGTTGAACGCTTCTCAGTCGGTTGGCGATCAGCCAATCGTAGCCCGGCATCCCAATCGCAATGAGATCGCGTAGGGCGGCTTCCACTTGCGTCTGCGCCGACCCAACCCCCCACTGACTCGCCAGCCGATACAGGCGATCCATCTCCTGCGGGGTGGGCATCGGCTTGCTGCCCGGCTCAGGATCAGGGATCACCGGCGGTGGAGGAACATCCGTGCCGACCGGCGTGCTCAAATCTTGGTCAAATGCCGTCGCGAGAGCCGTCGCGAACCCCCAGCCATCATTCATTCCGACCGGGTACTTGTCTGCGCCGCTGAGATCGAGGAACAGTCCGTAACTCGGCATCCCGCGATCTTCCCGACCAAACGCAGGGAGTGCGGTGTAAGTGTCGATCCCTGCCCCCTCGATGAAGAGTCCGAGCCCGTTGGCCACTCCTGTTCCGGGTCGCGCATCTTTGGAAGCGTAGAGATCATCCCCGGCTCGGTCGAAAAGGAGGGAGACTCCGTAGTCGTGCCCGATCCCTTGGGCAGCCCCCACTTTGACGGTGTACGAATCGTCTCCTCCGAGATCAAAGAGGTAGGCCGAAGTCAGGTGCATTGCACTGGCCTGGACGTAGTGGTGCCCGGAATAGGTGTCCGAGCCTTCTGCATCGTAGAGCGAACCGACGGCAAACCAGTAACTCGACCCCTGAGCGTAGGAGTCAGCCAGATACCTGTCGTTTCCGCTGATATCGGTGAGAAATCCCGCGCCGCCCGCGACTCCGCCGCTGTCCTCGCGGTACCCCATTCCGAAGCCTTGCGAGAAGCTATAGGCCACCCCGGTGAAAAGGGGAGAGTTCATGATCCGCCCGTCTGCGCGGTACGTGTCGCGCCCGGCTCGATCCACCAGCCAGCCGACTCCACGCGTCCGGCCCGCACCCTGCCCAAACAGTTCGCACCGATACGAATCGTGACCAGCCGTGTCGAGGCAGAGCCCGATTCCGACCATCCCGAATCCCGATCCCAGGGCAACGTGACTGACCGTGTCGTCTCCGCCCTGATTCACGAAAACCCCGACCCCGCCGATTCCCGCGCCAAAGTTCACGGATTGGCCCCGCAGGTCGTCGTTTCCGCCTGAATCAACGGCAATTCCAACTCCGAGGGCTGCCGCCCCGACGCTGAGATCGGGCACCGAATAGGAGTCGTCACCGCTCAAGTCGATCAGCACGCTTGAATAACCCACGCCCGCGCCATGTCGGCCGGTGTAACGATCGTCTCCGCCGAGGTCGATCGTGATCCGCGCATCCAGATCATCATGGAGATCGCTTCCTCGCCCCGCGATCACCATGGGTAAGGTTCCAACCCGGGTCTTGATCTTCCCCGCAACCTCCTCTTTGTTGGCCTGAAGCTTTGCCGTTGCGGACTCCACCGATGCTGCCAGTCGCTCGGCGGCTCGGAGCATCCTCGGCATATCAATTCGGTCGGCGAGAGCCAGGGTCTGCGTCAACCCGAGCGTTTGACTGCGCACGAATCCCAGGGGAATGGAGGGTTCTTCGAGAGCAAGCGTCGGCAGAGACTCGATGAGTTGTCGCTGCTCGGCGGGGCTGAGCCGCTCGCACGCCGCCCGGATTTCGGCGTCACACTGGGCGACTGCCGCTCCGAGTTGCTCCACGATGGCCTTGAGGCCGGGAGGCAGATCCGCCGCAACGGTTTGGGCGGGAGCCGCCGTCGACTGCGGCGTGAAGGTGACGTCCAACATCCCCGCCGCAAGGCGGAGAAGCTCAGCGCTCGACGCCTTCCCCGCCGTCGCATGCTTCCCCATGAACTCCTGGCTTGCCCCAATCGGGTCGCTGAGCCCGACTCGTACGGGCGAAATCATCGGCATCCCGGGATAGATTCGCCGCTCCACGACGAGATGCTGCCGGGTCATGTTCCCAACAAACAGCATGTCGTCGATGCCGAGAAGTTCTTTCTCCGTGAACTGCGCGAGTCCGAGTCCTGGCACCAGTGCCAACCCGAGCCCGATTACGCGCGGCCATCCCTGCCGATGCAACATGTTGCCCAGTTTAGCCGAGTCGTGCCTTCGGCTGACTCATCGCGCCATGTCGACCTTCACAATCCCTGCGGCGGGGATCTGAATCACGACTTGGCCATTCGATACCTTGGTCGCCACAGACCGAGGCGAAATCGCGGGATCATGACCTGGTTGGTGGCTGGTCTGCGGATCATCTGCGTGGAGAAGCCATGCCCGGGCAGATCCAAACGAAATCTCATCGCCGCCGATGACCAGTTCGGCCGTCTCGTTCGGATCGAGATTGGCGCAGGTCAGCACGTACCGCCCATCCTTGGCCCGAGAAACCGACGCTGTCACGCGAGGGTTCGAGAGGGTTTGATCCCGGAATGGGAAGCTGATCTCCTCTGCTTCCACCTCATGCCGAATCGCCTCTTGACCCCGGTGAGCCTTGTAGAGGGCGAAAACCTCAAACACCGGCGTGGAGTAACTGACCCCGTCCAGAGTCTGGAACGGCGCACCGAGGATGTTGCACAGCTGCGTGTAGGTCGCCGCCGCGAGGATATCGCAGTGATTGTGAAAGAGATCGAGATGGGCAGCCACGCAGACCGCATCGCGCAAGGTGACGTGTTGCCAGAAGAATCGCTCCCACGCATCCGAGTGCCAGGGGCCGTACTCACCGATCATCAGCTTGATCCCCCGGTCAAACCGGTCGATGATCTCACGCTGCTTCAGGAACATGTCCTCGATTTCCAGCGTGCGCCACATGAGGGCGGAGAACTGGTCAGCGTTGAAGGCGTTCGATTTCCCGGTTCCGTTTGGATCGCCCCAGATGTAAAAGTGCGCATCGACGGCATAGATCCTCGGCCTTCGCCACTCAAAAAGGGTCTTGAGCACGCCCTCCGTCCAGACTTCGCGCTCGTCTGGCTTGTTGCCATCCGGTCCGCCGACGATCAAGCGCATCGGCATATCTTTGTAGCGAGGAATCGCGCTCTCGAACCGGCGGTATGCGTCGCCGTAGGTTGTCGGGGTGAACTTGCCTCCACAATCCCAGCACTCGTTTCCGACGCCCCAATACGCC
Organism: Methyloversatilis discipulorum; assembly: GCA_943371575.1. Lineage (GTDB taxonomy): Bacteria > Armatimonadota > Fimbriimonadia > Fimbriimonadales > Fimbriimonadaceae > UphvI-Ar2. The sequence continues at coordinate 117,998 of CALRVI020000002.1, forward strand.
ACGTCGTACGCATCGGGGTGACCGTGAGCCGCGCGCTGGCGACTCAGAGTGGTGTCTCCTCGATAGCACAGATACTCGATCCACTCCACCATTTCTCGCGGGGATCCCGTCGCGACGTTCCCATTTATCCACGCCTTCGCCCCGGTGCGGCGGCAGAATTCCATGAACTCATGGCTCCCAAATCGGTGGTTCTCTACCTCATCCGGCCCCCAACGGTTGGTGATTGTTGTTGGTCTGCCAATGACCGGCCCGACACCGTCGCGCCAGTTGTAAGCGTCAGCAAAGCACCCACCCGGCCAGCGGATCAGCTCCAAGCCCAGGTCAGCCGATTTGCTGAGGATCAGCTCGTCGTAGTCATCTTTCTTGGTGTTCCAAATGCCTCCATTCACACAACCGCTGAGCATCTCGACGAAATGTCCATGGAGTTCCGGCGAGATCGTGGCGATCGGTTGGTTGTGAAGGAGGGTGATTCGGACTCGTTTCATGGTTTGGCAAGCAGGGTCTGAAGGCATCGAACAAACTCGACGCAGGCCGGAGGATTCTGGGTGAGAAAGAGGGAGGGCTCGACAAGTTCGAGCTCGCTGAGCACCCACTGGTCTTGATGCCGCATCAGATCAACGCGGGCGTAAAGAATTGCCGGATCAAGCTCAGCGAGGACACGCCGAACCAGTTCAAGCGCTGCAGAATCCGCTTTCCCCGCGACGACCGCTTCGTGTTCATCATTGAACCGTGGAGCCTTCACCACGGCGTGGCTGAATTGGCCACCGAGGCACACGCACGAGATCTCGCCGCCGCGCTCAACCTCGGGGAGATAAGGCTGGAGCATGGTCGCTCGTTGCGCAACCGACTCCAAGAGACACGGCGCGCCGACTTCGGTATCGAAGAAACGATACGTCTCCCACGACCCTGCCGAGACTGTGGGCTTGATCACAAATCCTTCCGTGAAGCCGGACAGCGCCAGCTTTGCCGATTCCAGATTCGGAACCGACCCAACCTCGAAAAACACCGTCGGCACGATCGGAATGCCTTTGTCATCCCAATCTTGCAGATACGATTTGTCCAGATTCCCGAGTACGACCGGCGCCGGATTCAGCAGACGAGTGACTTGCGCCGTGGACTCCACCCACTCCCGAAAGGCCATCGGCGCGAGGTAGTAATCCCACGTTGATCGGATAACCGCAGCATCGAAGCGGCTCCAATCAACCTCGGGATCATCCCAGGCGGCGAGAACGGTTTCGAGACCAGCTTTGCGGCACTCGTTGACGAGCATTGCTTCATCAACATCCGGTTCCGGCAGATCTCTGCAGGTGACGAGAGCGATTCTCAACGAATCACCGCCAATTCCTTCGGAGCTGGCGGCGGATTCTTCCGAATCTCGGCTTCCGTCATGGTGCACGCATGGAACCATCCCCACTCCTTGCCGATCCAGCGGAACCGACCGATCATCGCGTCGCCATTGGTCTTGAAGTTATCCCACTGAGAATCCAGGGCTTTCCAGTAATCGCCCCCCATGCTCATCATAAACTTCGCTTTGTCGCGGTCATCCGCTTGCTTGGGATCATCCAAAACAAGGCGAGCCTGGACGACCGTGTAGACGCCCGCAATGTCGCTCGGATCAATCGCGACCCGGCCGGACGTCGGCCAAAAGTGATAGTTGAAGCCAACCTTGCCCTTCACACTGATGCCGCCGGTTGATTCTTGCCGGACATCTGGTGGCACGCTCACGTCGTCTTTGAAGTCCTCGCGGTAGGCCGCCCCGCCTGGCTCCAGGGTGTGCTGAACCTGCGTCCACTTCCCCGTTTTCTTGCTCAGAATGAAGCCCTGAACGTTCCGGATTTGGTAGCGGGTGTTTGTACTGGGGCTCCCTCCCTCAGGTTCATAGACCTGCCCCCAGGTGATGAAAGCCTTGAACTCACCGGGATTGTTGGCCATGCCGAGCCGCGGCTTTTCGCGCCAATCAAACCCGGGCAGAGTTCCCCTCGGAATCGCCACGTGGGGCAACTTGGTGTCGTTGATGATCTCTTGAATGCGAGCCTCGTCTGGCCCGGCCAAGGCGGCGGATAGAACTAGAGGAAACATCGCCTTGCAGTCTACGCAGTATCCTCCCACGAATGCCATCGGCACCGATTCGAGTTTCCGCTTACGTGCTTTTGGAAGATGCCGGAAAAGTTCTCTTGTGCCGACTCTCCGAATCGATGGGAGAGTCCGCCGGCAAGTGGACTTTGCCGGGCGGCGGCCTTGACTTTGGCGAGCATCCCGAGGAAGCGGCTCTGCGTGAAGTGATGGAGGAAACGGGATTGGAAGCGCGGATCGACGGGTTCGCCGCGTTTGACAATCTGGTGATGCCGGTGGGGGGAGTGCCCACCCATGCCGTGCGTATTCTGTTCCACGGATCGGTGATCGGAGGCGAGCTTCGGCCGGAAGTTGATGGTTCGACCGACACCTGCGCCTGGTTCTGCCCCGATGAAGCCGCTACTCTGCCCCTGGTCGAGCTCGCAGAGGCCGGGCTGATCGCCTGGCGGGCCAGGCATCGGGAGCCAGCACAATGAAGGCGATTTGGCTGGCCGGACTGGCTCTTGCTCTTGTTGGGTGTATCGCAGAGGCTCCAGTTGAATCTTCGCGAACCTCGGTGTCCGCGTCGATCACGGTCAACATCAGCATCGGGTTTCGCAGTGAGAGCTCACTGCGTGAACACTACAACAAGCACCACCGCCAGTGGGGCGAGATCACTCGCGCGGAGTATCTCTTCATGGCCCAGGAGCTCCGCGACACCCCGGCAAGCAAAGATGTGCTCGTCGCCTATCGCCCCGATGGGGTGGTGAGCAAATACGACCGCCGGGACAACGAATTCCTTGCCTACAACCGCAACCTCACCATCCGCACCTTCTTCCGACCGAACGACGGCGAGCGGTACTTTCACCGTCAGAAGAATCGGTGAAAGTACTTGATCTTTTACAGTTCTGGGCGATAGAGTGTATCGGACCGCCTGATTTTGGGCGGAGGTATGGGGATGATTTCGCTCGCTCTTTCAACGTGTCTTCTTGGCTCTATTCGAGTCACAAACCCGCTGCCAACGACTTTGGCCCTGACGGCTCCAAGCCTTCCCTTCGCTCAGGCTACGGATGAGCGGAATGCCGCATCGACTTCGGATGTGAGTGTCGCGGCGAGTTACGGCCACAGCGCCCGGGTTCGGTACATGGTGTTCAGCCAGGATGGACGGTTCCTCGCCACCGGCTCGACCGATCAGGCCGCCTGCGTTTGGGACACCCGCAGTGGTCGCGAGGTTCAAAAGTTTCGCCGAAAGGACTTGATGAGTCTGTTCGAAGCGGCCAACACGCTCGATGAAGACGAACGGGACTTGCTCTCGGTCGCCCTCAACGGAGCCATGCCGATCGGATTCCTTGCCGACGGACGCTCGCTCGTGACGGCTCACTACGACAAGAAGCTCAAGGTCTGGGACATCGTGACCGGCAAAGACCTCACCACTATCGAGTGCCTGCCTCCAGGCTTGCGCGCGGACACGACGAGAAGGCACGGCTTCGCGACACTCGATATTCCCGAGGAGTACCTTGAAAATCGAGACGCGATCGATGGAATTCTTGCAATCAACAGTGTCATGCCATTCCTGGGCGATCTCCTGCCGTTCGTTCAAGGGGAGCGCAGAGTTTTGCCGCCACTTGAAAAAACACTCCTGTTCGCGGCTCCAAAGAACATGGATTTCATCCTTGTCGGCACAAAGCGTGGAATTGAGCGGGTCGAGCTTCCTTCGGGAGCTGTCTCGTCAACCTACGTGGCGCGAGGAAAGCCAGGAACTGGCTTGATCCGGCGATTGGCCGTCACGGGTGACGGAACGGTCGCAGCCGTTGCGCTGATCTCGGGCAGGATTGAATCAATCGATACGACGACTGGCAAAGCAATCGCATCAGAGAGACTCTTCAAGGAGGACATTCTGAGCCTTACAATCAGTGAAGATGGCTCCACCATGGCCGCCGCCAGTGAGAAGGGCATCGTTAAGATTCTCGATATTCCGAGTCTCAAAGAGCGGTATCGCCTGGATGCTCTGGTGGGAGCCTCCGAACGCAATCTGCCCAAGATCGTTCTCAACCGGGACGGCTCGCGGGCGTTGATCTCCGAGTCCGGAACGCTTCCGGAGACCTCGAGAGTCGGGAAGAACCCGAATCAGCTTGAGAGTTCACGAATCAACACCGTGATCGACACAACCAATGGCGCAATTGTTGCGCGTGTTTCGGGGATTGACCTGAGCGACGGTGTTTTTAGCGAAGATGGAACGCGTTTCTTGCGAAATGACGTCGTGTTGGAGTTGAAGTATGCGGATCGCACTCCGCCTGTCACGGTGCTACAGGACGGACTCGGCTCAGATGTTCCTCTGATGAGCACCACGCAGCTCTCCAAGATCAATTCGATTGCTGCATCCCCAGACAACCGCATGCTTGCCTACATTGAAGAGGGAGGCAATGCCGTTCTCGCGGATCGCTCATCTGGAATTGCTCTCTTTAAGCTGAGCGGCCTCGGATCCCCTGCGACGGGAGTCCTTGCAAACCGCGATGATCAGCTTCTGGTTACCGCGAAAGCCATTCCGCTCGACGACCTCTTTGCCTCTGCAGCTGCAGAGGCAGACTTCGGATCACTTCCCCTTCCCGACGGAGACTTCGACGATCTATTCTCGCTGCTCCAAGGCAAGCTTCCCAAAATTGACAAAGTGCGATTCTGGGACTCCGCAACACGATACGTTCCGCCAGTTAAGTCTCGTTCGGACAATGGGTCACTGGGCGACTTCTATGCACAAATGAATGCGCCTCTGTGGGTCGTGGATACGAAAGAAGGAATACGATCGAAGGTTCTTCAGGGCCACATGGGTAATGTCCAGCTTGCTCAGCTCACAAGCGCCGACAGCCTGGTCTCAGTTGGGGCCCTGGAAGGACTCGGAACATTCTTTGGAGGCGGGGCTATTAGTTGGGATCTCAAGTCCGGCCAGTACCAGCAATCCATTGGAGACTGGAACCGCATCGTTTGCGGAATCTCGCCCGACGGCAAATATCTCACATACATCTACACAAAGCTGAACAAGAGCAAAGAGCCGGTTTTCGACCGGTTCGAAGTGCAGGATTCAAACGGGAACGTGGTCGGAAAAATCACAAAGCAAAAGGATGTGGGATTACGATCGCTCTTTACCCAGGACGGAAAGCAAATCCTCTTCTTCAGCCGAAAAATCGTGAGAGTCTTCGATATCGCAAGCGGCAAGTTCCTATCAGGTGACAATTCTCACCGAATCGAAGCCACGATGTCGGATGTCACTGGACGCTACGCTTTGTGCGTCGGGCGCACGAAGAATGCGTCGATGAAGGTTTACGATTTCGTGACGCGCAAGTACATCACGCAAATCATGTTCCGGCCTATCGTAACTCAATCATTTGCGGTTTCACCGGATGGGACACAGGTCGCGGTCGGTTATGACGAGAACAAGATAAGCGTTTACGACGTCGCTACCGCGAAGGAGACCCACAAGCTCGAAGGCCACCTGGGAAGGGTCACCGGACTGGCCTTCCGAGAGCGCGGTGACATCGTCTCAACGAGCGAGGATTGCACCGTGCGGCTCTGGGATCTGGCAACGAAAAAGGTGAAAGTCACCTTTGTCTGTCTCGGACTGCAAGACTGGGTGGCCATCACTCCCGAGAACTACTACATGTCAAGTCGAGGCGCAAACTTCGGACTCAGCTTCCGATTCGACGGCCAGAGCTACCCGTTTGAACAATTCGACCTTCGGTTTAACCGCCCCGACAAGGTCGTTGAGTATCTCAACCCGGATAACAAGGATCTGATCAATGCGCTCCGGCTCGCCTACGATAAGCGACTCGTTCGTGCCGGTGTGAAGGAGTCTGACTTCTCTCCCTCCCTTGCTCGGCCAACCGTTGAAATCACGAATCGATCGAACATTCCCTATGTAACCGGTGAGCGAAGTATCTCTCTGGACGCCAAGATCACGTTGCCACAGGGTCGTACGATCGAGCGACTCGAGGTTTACGTGAATGACGTAATGGTCTCTCAAGCGGGGGACTTCAAAGCATTAGTCGGAAAGGCCAGTCACCAAGGGGCGCTCTCAAAGGTTGCGCTCAGCAGTGGAGGAAACAAGATTCAACTCCGTGTCTGGGATTCCAGCGGCGCAAGCAGTTGGTACGATACGGTGTTCGTCACCTGCAATGCCCCAGCAAAACGGAGACTCTTTGTCGCCACGGTGGGAGTAAGTGATTACAAAGACGCCACAATGAATCTGAAGTATGCCGACGACGACGCCCGAGCCATCGAGGCAGCCTTCAAACAGTCGGGAACTCTCTACGATGAAGTCGTGACCGTGGGAATGCTCACGGACGCCACGGCAACAAAAGCAAACGTCTTGGCCCTCAACGCCAAGCTCACGGAAACAACGGCCGACGACACCGTTGTTCTCTTTTTTGCTGGTCACGGAGTCCTCGACCGGACCTCGAAGGACTTCTACTTTGCGACGCATGACATGGACTTCAATGCGCCTTCCAAGCTCGGTCTCTCCATGGAGGCCCTCATCGGGCTCTTCAACGGGGTATCCGCGCGCCAACGAATCATGTTCCTCGATGCCTGCCATTCGGGCGAACTGGATGATTCGCAGGCGATTGAGCTTCTGAGCAAACCCGTAGGAGAAGGCATTCGGTCTTCCTCCGTCCGGAAGCCGCGGGTGGCGATCGGCCTCAACAATAGCTTCCAATACATGCAACAAATGTTCAGCGATCTGAACCGAGGCGTCGGAGCGCATATCATTGCCGCAGCGGCTGGGCTTGAGTATGCCTACGAGAAAGATGGTCAAGGCACGTTCACGAAGGCGGTTCTCGAAGCCCTCAACAACCCACGTTCAGCTACGAGGCCACGCGACATGGGGCAGCTCCGAGTAAGTTCTCTGCGGGATTACGTGTACCGGCGCGTATCCTCTCTCACCGGCGGAGCCCAAGTTCCGACGTCCCGGCAAGAGAACCTCACCCTCGATTTCCGACTCCGCTAACGACTAGCGGAGCCGGAACAACTGCATACCGGCTTGAGCGTTCTGGCAACAGGTCTTGAAAGCACCCTGACCTCGCATTCGGGAGGTCAGGCCTTCTTGGCTTCGCCCGCTCAGGTGTCCGGCTTCGCATCGCGCCAGGCACGAGAGGCAGTCTCCCACTCGGCATGAGAAACCGATGCGAACCTTGGCGCGCAGCAAGGCATCGAGCACCGACTCGTAGGGGCGAATGGGGATCTCCTGGCCCTCGAAGAAGAACGATCCACCTCGGGCGTCCAACATTTCCAGCATCACCCGATGCGTGGATTCCCAAGGCGACCCCGGCTCGGGCTCATCGAGGGTCTGCCAAGCGAGAACACGGGTGCCATCCACCCCGGGCTCCTGCTCCATGCGCGCTAACCGTCGTTCGAACACCGAGTTCAGGTCAGGCCAAGAAGCCAACTCGGGAATGGGGTTACGAAGATAAGCCGCCATCTCGAAGCTCGGATCACCGACCAATCCCTTGGGGTCAATCACCCGCCAGCCCTTTCGCTCATCCCAAAGAATGTTGAAGTGGTGCAGATCGCCGTGCAGAAACACCGATTCTGGCGAGGTCTCGCACAACCATCGCAACGACATCGACTCCCGCTCAAAGTATTCCGAAACGGGCAGCATCCCCTCGGTCGGCAAGCCCCTCATCCGCTGGGCGAACTCGAGAACGACCTCCAGGCACTCGTCATCGCTGAGACCTGACTCGGCGAGTGTTGCCCCCGGCATCACGCGCTCCATCAGCAGAGCCCCGGTCTCTGCATCATGCTCGTAAACTTCCGGCCCGATCTCTCCACTGAGCAGCAAGGCCGCCCGCCACCCGGAGACCATTTCTTCCCCGCAGAACGGCACTTTGAGCACGCGAGTCGCATCGGCATACACCCGCGAGCAATGCCCAGAGGGCAACTCGACAACGGGCGAAAACCCCCACTTCTCCGCAAGCCGCGCTGCGATCTCGTCCACCGCACCGTTCTACCAGCGAAAACCCTCAAAAAGGGTCCAAAACGCCCCGCAGACTCCGGCTTTTTCCGGGTAGGTTGAGGGCAATATGGCACAAGGAAAGTATGTCGGCCTTGATCTCGGAGGGACGACGATCAACGTCACCGCGTTTGACGGAGAGAACTTTCTTGTACCAGGAATGCATGAGATCCCGAGCCTCGTGTCGTCTGGCCCGGAAGTCTGCCTCAACCAGCTCCGCATGGCTTACCAGGCCGCGCTCAACCTGACCGGTTGGAGTCACGAAGATGTGACGGCGGTTGGTCTCGATACTCCTGGCCCGGCTAGCGCGACTGGCGTGATGAGCAGCACCGGCGGCACCAATTTTGGGCACGCCGGATACGGTCATTTCGACATGCGCGGAGGGTTGGCCGACCTCATCGGAAAGCCGACAACCTACCTCAACGACGCAAACGCCGCCGCACTCTACGGACACCGCGCCACCTACGGCGATGATCCCACCAAGACGACGGTGAGCCTGATCATCGGCACGGGCCTGGGCGGGGGCATCGTGGTGAATGGACGAATCGTCGTGGGGCGAGTCGGGTACGCAGCGGAGCTCGGTCACACGAGGCTTCCGGGCGACTGGCATCCCACCGAATCGATCCAGGCAAAATGCAACTGCGGTCGCATCAACGACCTGGAGTCCATTGTCAGCCTTACCGGGATTCGCCTGAATCTTCTTCCCTATTTCCTCCCCCGATTCCCCGATCATCCCCTGGCGGGCATGGAGATCGGCGATGCCGCAAAAAAGGTTCGTGGCCTCGCCGAGGACGGCGATCCGCTGGGCCAGCTCATTTTCCGAACTCAGGCTCATGCAATCGCCGCCCACATTGATCAGATGATCAACATCCTCGACCCCGACGCCATCCTTTTGGGTGGTGGCGGAGTCCAAACCGGCGAGTCCTTCCACGACTGGTTCCTGAACGAAATCCGAACCGCCTGCACCTTCCGCGAAGAACAAGCCGACCTAGCGATTCTCTTTGTGAAAGATGGCGATATGGCAGGGGCACGAGGCTCCGCCATCTACGCTTCCCAGCAGTACCCGGTCGATTAGGTCTCGCTTTGCCCCCGATCCGCGAGGCGTAAGGAGAGGAATGATGGCTCAGCCGACAGAGTGGACGCGACTCAATCGTCGCTACGGAAACGCAGGAAGCGACGCGTCGTGGTCCAAGGTGCGTGAGCTGTACGCGGATGATAAAGTCGTCGAGGCTTGGGATGCAGCGAAGAGTCTCGGCACGGGATCCCGCGGATGGGGTCTCTTCACCATGCGGATGGTCGAGGCCGAAGCGGTCACTCGCCTGGCGAGCGAACAACAGACGCTCGGAACAACACTCACCGTCGAATTCCCCCGCACCGATGACCCCGAAATCGCGCCCGGAATCGGGGCGATGATCCGAGACCTCTGGAATGAAGTCTGCTTGGAACTCGGCCTGATGCCAGAGCTTCCCGTTTTTGTGACCGTGCTCCTGCCCGAGTTCGATGCCCAGTGGGTTCCGGGGCGGCATGGCTACTGCATCGGCAAGAACGACCTCACCAAAGTCTGCGTACCGTGGCGGGCTCTGCGCCGATCCGATGAACTTCGTGCCGTCTTGCTCCATGAACTCGCCCACGCAGCAACCCGCGAGCTCTCTCACGACTTGATGCCGACCTGGCTCAATGAAGCCATTGCCACCGAGATGGAAGGAAGCCTGAATCGGCAGTATCTGATGCGAGTTCGCAACGACCAAGTCGACTGGATGTCGCCCGGGGAACTCGAAGGCGCGTTCGAGATCGATCGTCGAGAGGCTCAGGCGGATCAGTGGGTGAACCTCGCCTACCAGCAGTCAGCAAGCATCGGACGATGGATCTCTGGCTCCAGCAGCCTCGGACGCCGGAAACTGGGCGACATTGCCAAAGCCTTTGCAAACAACTCGACATGGACAGAACTCAAGCTCCGCGTGACCGGGCAAACTCATGCCGACGAAGCTCTGCGAGAGGTGCTGGGATTGGGCGAAAAGGAGCTGTTTGAACGCGTCCACCTCGCAATCCGAAATCGAACCCTCCCGATGCCAAAACTGTCGGTTCCGCAAGAAAGCTAGCGGAAAACTCACCGGATTCGTGTAGGATTCGTTCTATGCAATCCACCGCCTCCACGGTTGAGGAATATCTCGCCCAGCTCCCGGAAGATCGACGCCTCGCCCTCGAAACGATCCGTGCGGAAATTCTCGCTCATCTCCCCGCAGGGATCGAAGAGGGGATGCAGTACGGTCACATCGGCTACTTTATCCCGCATAGTCGGTACCCCGATGGCTATCACTGCGATCCGAAGCAGCCAGTGCCGTTCCTTGGCCTCGCGAGCCAGAAGCAACACATGGGGGTGTACATGTTCTGCACCTACGTCGATTCCGAGCTCAGCGAATGGTTCCGAGAGGAGTACGTCAAGACGGGAAAGAAGCTCGACATGGGCGCCGCCTGCGTCCGATTCAAGAAACTCGAAAATCTCCCGGTCGACCTCATCGGCCGCACCCTCGACAAAATGACGCTCGAGAAGTTTCTTAATATTTACGAAGCCAGCATTCCCGCGTCGAAGCGCAAGAAAAAGTAGATCAGCGGCTCAAGCGGCCATCGCTCTCGACTGAACGATAGAAGCAAGTCGGCTCTCCGGTGTGACACGCACCTCCGCCTTGCTGATCCACCCGCACCACGAGGGCATCTTGGTCGCAATCCACAAGAATCTCGACGACCCGCTGGATCTGCCCGCTCGTCGCACCTTTGTGCCAGAGCTCCTGACGGCTGCGACTGTAGTAAACGGCCTCGCCCAGTTCCAGAGTCTTCAGCAGCGACTCCTCGTTCATGTACGCGACCATTAAGACCTGGCCAGATTTGGCATCTTGGGCCACCGCAACGATCAGACCAGCGGCATCGAACTTGGGCATGAACTGGTCGCCCGATTCGACCGCAGTCTTGTCACCACGGGGAAACAGCCTGGGCAAAGAAGAAGACATGACGAGCAAGGTACCCGTCATGTCTTGGTGTCCCGGAACCAGGGGGGACAGGAGTTAGCGAATAAAGTGGATTTGCGGCTCGCTCATGTTGTCGAGAAGCATGAGGCTGACAATCGGCATCGGGCGATCTTTCGCTACCTCGCGGGCTTCGTCAAAGCTCACTTCTTCCGACTGCATACCGCCCATGTCGATCCACTGGGCAAACTCACGAGCCCCGGCTTCACTGCTGAAGCAAGCAAGGCCATGAACGCCATCATGGCAGTAGCACCCGTATTTCCCTGTCGGGAGGTGCTTGACAATAAACACCCTTTCCGGGAAGTCGGACGTCAGGCCAAGAATCGGACAATCGAGCAACTGGTTCATTGCGGTTCATTGCTCTTATCGGCGTGATTGAGCGGTTCTTGAGGGGCCAAGCCTGGTTCTTCCTCTCGATCAGTGGGCCAGCAAGATTTCGAGCATCTTCCGATCCAGCTGATGCCCTCGGAACTCCTCATACTGAACATCCGCCCGCTCGGAGTCCAGCACTCCGAAGTTGCCGCGTAGGTTCCATAAACCCCAACCCCAGCCGAGCTCGCCCCACACCCCCATGAGGTCATCCATCCACGGAAGCAGAACCTCGTGTGGCGTGAGGTTATGGCAACCCCACTCGCCGACATGAACCCCGACGCCTTTGGCTTCCAGATCCACGAAGCTCTGACACTTCTCCCGGAGCCGAGCGCGATCCCAGTGCTTGCCGCGAATGTTCATCGGCCACATCGGAGTGGGCCAATCCTTGATATGAGGCACCCAGCCCGCTTTGTGATGGCTGAGCTCGAACGGAAGATAGCCCCGCGTGCTTTGCCCCACGCCCGCGTCCACCAGACCCCAAACAGGTTCTTGACCGTACTTCATGCCATCCACGATGATGAGCCGATCCGGCGACTCCTCCCGAATCGCCTCGATCGCGGCGAGCATCGCCCACACATAGGGGCCCTCTTCCATGTCGGGGGGCTCGTTGAGAAGATCAAAACTCACTTCCTGGTTCGGGATTCCGTGATACCGCTTGGCAAAGAACCGCCAGGTGTCAGCAAACGCCTCGATGGCGGGCTGATCTTCCCAGAGGCTGTACGGCTCATCGGGAGGTGTATTCACACAATAGCCCGGCGCGCGATGGAGGTTCAGATTGACATGAACGCCGTATTTCTTCCCCCACTCAATCGCCTGATCAATCTCCGCGATGACCGATTCGTCCATCTTCAGAGGCTCTTCCTCGCTCGCCCAGCAGCGATAGCTCATCGGCAGGCGCGCAAAGTCGAATCCCCAGTCGCTGATAATCTGGAAATCGGACTCCCGGAACGGCGCGTTTCGGTCGTACCAGAACTTTTCAAGCAAATTGAACCCACGCCATCGGGGGAGTCGAGAAGCCGAGATTTCCATTTCTCTAGTCTGCACGACTCGGATCATGAACGACCCGGAATTCTGGGAACCTTTTGGAGACTGCTTTCTGATAGAGTAACTGTTACAGAGCCAACTGGCTCGAACGGAGACAAAAGGATATGAATTTGCCAGCAGCGTGGCTTGAACTCAATTCTTGGAACACCCAAGACGCCATCGACTTTTACGGACATGTGTTCGGATGGACGACCACCGAGATGGACATGGGCGAAATGGGGATGTACCGGATCTTTCACAACGGGGATGACCAGTTCGGCGGCATCATGCAGATGACCAAACCGGAGTGGGAAGGATTCCAGCCCGCCTGGATGATCTACTTCTCGACTGATGACATCGAAGCCGCCTGCGCCCGGGTGACCGAAGCCGGCGGCGAGGTTCCCTACGGCCACTTCCCAATTCCTGGCGGGATGATTGCGATTTGCAAAGACAAGGAAGGCGCGTACTTCAGTCTTCACATGGCTGTAAGCGGCTGATTTACGGTCAGTCATTGAAGGGTGCCCCGATCCCTCTAGGGTCGGGAACCACCAACTTTCAATCGACGCCCTCCCCCAAAATTCCCGATTTGGGGGAGGGCGAGGCCAAGAGTCGTCCTCTGGTTCCGAGGTTCTTCGCCCCAATCACCCCCTCTCCTGGGTGCCGCGATCCCTTTAGGGTCGGGACAAACCACGACGACTAGCTTGTTTCTGGTGCCTCGACCGCTTTCGGATAGGGGCACCAGAGATTTCCCGTTGCCGGGCCAATGGCTAGTCCTCAAGCGATCACTTTCCCTTCGCCACGGCTTCGTCACTCCAGACAGGGACTCATCACCGGGGACAAGGAAGCCACCCAGCCCGATCCCCACAATTCATTCAGCGATGACGCGCCCTCTGTGGAATGGTCTCGGTGCTCTGTGCATTGGACTCGGTGTTCTAGGAATCTACGTTCCAGGCATGCCGACCACGGTCTTTTTCATCATCGCTCTATACTGCCTGGGCTTGGGAGGCAACGAAAAATCCCGAAGCTGGCTACTGAATCACCCGCGATTTGGGGCCGTGCTCCGCGATTGGGAAGCCACCAAGGCGATCCCATATAAGATTAAAGTGATCTCGGTGGCAAGCATCGTGGTGTCCTGCGGAATTTCGATGTTCATCATCCCGAACGCGATTGGACGCAATGCCACCGCCGCGCTCGGCATCGCGGGGATTGTTTACATCCTGACGCGCCCCACCCGCGAGAACCTTTCCGCTGTCGCTGTCGAAGATGGCCTTGGTCGAGACGCCCAGCGCTCCGAGCCAACCGAGATGAATCGCCAAAGCGTTTCGTCCCCCTTGCCCACCGCAAGCCCGACCCTGATTGAGCGGTAAAACGCACTCGGCTCCTCCGCGATCTCGATTCTCCAATCTCGTTTGGGGTCGAACAGGTCAATCCCATCCATGTCCCGGGTGATTCCGAGGGCTTGAGTGATCTTCCCCGGCCCGCTGAGAAGGTCGAAGTCGTTCTTGGCTTTCGGGCGATTCGGGCGCAGGGTCTCCAGGCTCTGGAGCGGTTCCAACGCACGGACGAGAATCGCCGCCCCTTCTTGTTCTGGTCGAGCCGCGATGTTCAGCATCCAATGGCACCCATAGCTGAGATAGACATAGGCATGTCCCGCAGGGCCAAACATGGTCAGATTCCTCGGTGTGGGGCCGCGGAAAGCGTGACTTCCAGGATCATCTGAGCCCCCGTACGCCTCGAGTTCAATCAATCGAAATCGACCGTGAGGCGTGATGAGCTGGCTTCCGAGCAGCCTTTGCGCGGCGATCTCCACCGGCCATTCCGCAAGCTCGGTTCTCCCCAAAAGTTCAGGCAAAAAAGTCTCCTAGGGGCTGACAATTCGGGATTTTGTGCTTATAATGGTAGACATATATACACATGTTCTTGTTTGTTCAGATGTCCGGACTCTACCTCGCAGGGATCGCTCTGCGGCACCCCGATTGCACTCGTGCTCTCGTGGCTTGGCGTGGTGATCGGGTGGTAGAGTGCGATGCCAAAGCCCTTGCGCGTCAAGTGCAACCAGGCACCTTGATCTCCGAAGCCAAGGCGATTCTGCGCGAGGACGGGCGTGCCGTGGAGATCATCGAGCATGAGTTTTTGGAGGCTCGCAACCAATGGCTCGATGTCTGTCTTGCTTATACCAACCGGGTCGAGGCGGTTACTTCCGCGAGTGCCTTTCTCGATTTCTCCTTGCATCCCCAACCCTACGAAGTCGCGGAGGAGCTTGCGGTGGCTCTCAGGGAGAAGTTCCCCTATTCCGTGCATCTCGGCATGGCCCCCAGCAAGTGGGTGGCCGAGCTGGCGGCCCTGCCGATGCCACTTCCCTTGCCTCCCAACGGACTTCCCTGGTTCGTGCCGATCAGCGATCCCACCGCGTTCTTGGCGAATCTCCCCACTCAGGTTCTCAAGCCTCTGCCCGCCAAGGTGATTGAAATGCTCATCAAGCTGGGATATCGCCGGGTGCGGGATGTCGCCAAAGCTCCTCTTGGCGTGCTCACCGGTCAATTTGGGCCGATGGGAATCGTGGTTCAGCAAGCCGTGAAAGGAGCGGCTTCGGAGTCTTTGAACCCCAACTACCCCGACCTAATGATCTCCCAAACCCTGCGTCCGACGGGAGTGCTTCACGACTTTGAATCTCTCAAGAAAGCGGCGGGGCAAGTCGCTCAGGAACTGGCTTATGTGCTTTCCGCCCAAGATCGATCGGCTCAGGAAATCCTCTTCACTCTGGAGCACGAGGAGCATCCTCGATGGCACTTCCGGAGACCTCTACCGAAGCCCGTTCAGACCGCTACTGCCCTACGCACGATCCTCCATTACGCCCTCGACCAAGCTCAGTTGAAGGGTGAGCTTCCGGGAGGAGTGACAGCGGTGTCGGTTGCCCTTACCGGGCTCAAAGCCTCGCCACGGGTTCAGAGAACGTTCCAGGGCCGACACAACCCGGTCGAGCGAGCGCAATCGGCTGAGAATGCCCTGCGTCAAGTGAAGTTGATTCATGGTGTCGAAAGCGTGGTCAAAGCCCATGAACTCCATGTCCCCCGGCGCATCGCCCTGCTCCGTCTGTGGAGGCAGACCACAGGATGGACATCCTAGCCCGATGGCGCGAAGCCGGTCGCTGGTGGGAAGGCGAACCTCCTCTTGAGGTGATCCAATACCGCGATGCCAAGGGGATCAAACGCGAGAAAACCCGCGAGCTTCCCCCATTTCATACTCCTCTTGCCGGCCGGGTAGATGCCGTCGATCACCGCGAGGATTACATCCTGAGACCCCGCAAAACCCGCGATGAAAAGGTCGCGATTGCCTGCGGGCATATCAAGTCTCCCGGCACCATTCCCATCCATCGAGCGAGGGAGAGCTATGTACCGCTCCATGTTTATTCCGGCTATTCCTTTGGCAAAAGCACGCTTTTTGCTCGCGAACTTCCCCGCCGCGCGGCTGACCTTGGCCTCCCTGCGATGGCTCTCACCGACTGGATGAGCCTTGCCGGAGTCATGGAATTCGCCCACGAAGCCCGCAACGTGGGGATCACTCCTCTGATCGGATCCACTGTGGAGATGGAAGAAGGGGGGCATGTGGTCATCATTGCGCAAACCAGCAACGGTTACCGCGCGCTCTCACGGCTGATCACTCAGTGCCATCTCAGCCAGCCGCGATTATTCCCTCTGTGTTCGTGGGATTTCCTGGAGGCATTTGCCGAGGATTGGCTCATTCTCACAGGAGGAGATGGCGGGTGGATCAACCTGCCCCTGGTGCGGCGCGATCATGCCTTCGCAGAAGAGCGGCTCTTGCGATTGATCTCCCTCGTTGGAAGAGAAAGGCTCCTGATCAGCATCGAGCGCTCCGCTGCGCCGTGGGAGATCATGGTGAACGAGGTTCTGTTGGGTCTGGCAACCAGGCACCATCTAAGGTGCGTGGCGGCCAGCGCCATCACCCATGCCCACCGCGACAACTTTCCGAGTCAAGACATCTTGGTCTGTGCGGAAACTCTGTGCACGGTCGAGGAGCTTATTGGGCGAAAACCCCAAAGGCATCCCAGCCAACCCGCAGTTGCCTCGCGGCCGCAACGGGCTTTCAATGGGGAGAGGTTTCTGCGTTCTCCCGATGAGTTCAATCGCCTCTATGCCGATCGTGCTGAACTGATCGACAACACCCATCTGGTCACCGAGATGGTCGAGAGTTGGGTGCTCCCCCCTCGGGCCGAGCTTCCTTGGCTGACCGATGATCCTGCCGAAGCCCTCCGATTTGCCGTTCAACGCGGCGCGGAAGAGCGACATAAGAAGATGAATCATCGCCTGAAAATGCGCTTGGGGCACGAGGTAGACCGGATCATCAATCTGGGATTTGCCCACCACTTTTTGGTCGCATGGGAGCTGTGCGAATGGGCGAAACGGGAGGGGATTCTGCTCAGCGGGCGGGGTTCGGTGGTCGATTCTGCGGTGGCCTATTGCCTGGGGATGAGCCGGATTGATGCCTTCGCCCATGGGCTCCATTTCGACCGATTCCTCCCCGCAGATGGCAGCAAACGCCCCGACATTGACATCGACTTCGAGGCCGCTCGGCGCGATGACGTGCGCAACCACCTCATCAAGCGATTCGGGGCCGATCATGTTGCGAATGTCGGGGCGTTTGGAGCCTATTGCAGCCGAGGGATCATCCGCGCCGTCGGCAAAGCGATGGGGCTCGATCAAGCGGCTCTCGGGTTCCTGGCGAAGCGCGTTCATATGGGAGTCGCCCCCGATCAGATCGCCAGTGCTCTGGAAAAACGCCCGGAACTCCGGCAGTCTGGCATCAGCACCGCCCGTTTGGAGTGGATTTTTCGCCTTGCCGGACAGCTGATGGATGTCCCGATCAACCTCCGTGCGCATTCCTCAGGAGTCGTGGTGTGCGATCGCCCGGTCTACGATTTTGTCCCGATCACTTGGTCGGCGGGGATGCAGGAAGACAACGACTCATCTGGGCACTTGCGCATGATGCAGTGGGATAAGCGGAGCGCGAAATACTGCTTCGATAAGTTCGATCTGCTGTGCTTGCGAGGGCAGGATGCTCTCTCAGGGACTCAGCGCAGAATCCGGGAATCGAACCCGATTTTCCATGTCGAGGATGGCCCCATCGACGATCCGGAAACCTATCGCACCATGCGTTCGGGGCACCTCGTGGGGATACCGCAGTCGGCATCACCCGCGATGCGCCAGGCTCACATGAGGATCAAAACGCAAGATCTCGCGGATGCCAGCCTCGTGCAAGCCGGTATCCGCCCAGGAGTTGGCGGCGCGGTGAAGATGAACGAACTGATCGCGCGTCGCCACGGGCATAAACCCTATGCCTTCGAGCATCCTGACCTTGAGCCGATTCTTGGGCATACCTATGGCATCGTGGTGTTTCAGGAACAGATCGACCAGCTTCTCCAGGTCTTCGCGGGCTACTCCGGAGGCGAGGCGGAAGATATCCGCGATGCCATTCACAAGCGTCGCAAGGAGGATTACGGCAAGACCATCCGTGAAGAACTGATGGAGCGGATCCAATCGCGGGGATACGTGCAGGAAGTCTGCGAGCATGTGTTTGATCTCATCGCGAATTTCAAGGGATACGGCTTTGCCCAGGGGCATGCTTTGGCCTTTGCCGAGATCTCGGTGAGGTCGATTTTCTGCCAGCAAAACTACCCCGCCGAGTATTTCGCGTCCCTCCTCGATTGCCAGCCAGCGGGATACTACGGCCCCTGCACTCTGGCGAATGAGGCCCGAAATCGGGGGGTGATGATGCTGCCACCCTGTGTGAACAAGGGGTCTCTGAGGTTTGAAGTCGAGGCGGTGAAATCGCGCGAGGATCCTCAAATCATCATCCCCCAGGGCGGGATTCGGGTGTCGCTGAAGCAGATCAGCGGGGTTTCGCGGGGTGTTTTCGAGCGGATTGTGGAGGAAAGGGGCGAGGGATACCGCTCATTCTTCGACTTTGTGAAACGTGTTCGCCCGGCAAAGGATGAACTGGAACGGCTGATCCTCGCAGGAGCACTCGATGAACTATGCCCTCATCGCCGGGCGATGCTGTGGGCAATTCCCGAGGCGGTTCGATTTGCCGAAGCGAACTCAGGCAGCTTGGGAATCGAGCATCCCGAGCCAGTTTTGAACCATGAGGTGGTGGATTTTTCGCCAGCCGAGAAGCACATCCGCGAGAGACAGGTGCTCGGCCACGATGTCGCCCAGCATCTGATGGCTTACGAGCGCGAACGCGCCCGTGAGAAGGGGGTCATCACCACCGGCGAGGCTCAGAATCTGAAGGATCAGGAGTGGGCGTATGTGGTCGGAAATCCGATCCGCCTGCGCTTCCCACCGACTCCCAGCGGAAAGCGCGTGGTTTTCTTTGATCTGGAAGACGAAACGGGGCTCCTCAACGTGACGTGCTTCGACCGAACCTATCAGCAAGATGGCGGCAACATCATCTGCGCCAGCTACGTGACGGTCTACGGTCAAGCCCAGTGGCGGGAGGGGCACATGGCCTTCCTCGCCAAACGGGTTCACCGATACCACCCCCTCATCACGAAACTAGCCAACCAGGAGGTCTCAGAACTGCCGGTTGTGGCGTCTGACTTCTTGGTTGGCTAGAGAGGGTGGGAGCCCGAGGCTCGCCTTACTTGTACTGCTCGGCCTTCTTGGCGACCATGGCGGGATCTTTTTGACCCATTTCCAGGCAGCTGGAGCAGCACATGTAATAGCGCACGCCCTCATGATCAACGTGGCCGACCGCATCAGATTCGCTGTCCATCTTGGAACCCATCAGCGGGCACACCAGCTTGCCATCCGAACCCTTGAACGCGGTGGGATCGCTTGCCGTGGCACCTTCGGCGGGCTTGTCCTCAGATGGAGTCGTTGCGCCCGAATCAGTGCTCGGGGTTTCGGTGGAGGAGGTCTCCGTGGTCGGAGGGGTATCGGTGGTCGCGGGCTCTGCGGTGCCGGAGCATCCGACAACAAACATCAGGGCAAGAGCACAAAGACTGGAGGTCACGAAGGCCTTCATAGTGATCAGTATGCACCGAGGCGGCGAAAGGTTCCGATCCCCACCCAGAATCGGGGCGAAAAACGAAAAAGCCGCCCTCCGAGAAATCGGAGAGCGGCACATCGCCTTTGCGAAAACCTGTGTCAGGCCTTCTTGCGTCGTCGGGCGGCAAGAGCACCCAGAGCGAGCAGGGTCATCGTTGCCGGTTCCGGCACGGCTTCGACCGAGAAGTCGTCGAACCAAGCGGTGTTGTTGGCGTTCAAGGCATCCCAGTCGCTGAAGAGGTCCACGTCGTCAAGTGTGTTGAGAGAGCCCGAGACTGAAACAACCGTGGAGAACGTATCGACCTTCACCGAGGCCACGGAGGAGCCCAGAGCGTAGGAGATCTCCATGTCCAGCCATCGACCCGTAGCGTTGGAGATGGATCCAACACCAGTGCCTCCCCACAGGGAGTTGTAGGTCTCGCTGGCACGCACGACGCCGGCTGAGTTCACAGTCAAGCCAATCCCACCAATGTTGCCCCAGTAGCGCAGACCGAAGGTTCGGTCGGCATTCGCCGTTTGCGGGTCAATAAAGATGCTGACCTTGCTCACGACCGTATTGGTGCCAGTGTAGGCAGGAGCGATGGTCTTCCATGCATACGTACCACCAGTGCCGAGCCACCGCACAGATTGGGTGCCCGTCTTGGCGAAGTTGTTCACGACGGTGTAGTTCGCATTGCCGGTCCAGCCATCTTGTCCGGCGAGCGCACCAGTGGCGAAGGTCGGGGATTCAAAGCTAGTGCTCAGGAGCACTTGGGCAGAGGCAGAAACAGAAAGAGCCGCGAGAGCCGCAGCCACAAAAAGAGTCTTCTTCATTATTTCCTCATCTAGATAGAAACGAGCTCAAAGCGAGCCCATGAACACCACCCCGCAACGTAGCGGAAATCCGGGGTCTTCAATAGGCTCTATCTTAACTCAAATTTCAGGTTTCGTACTGCGAAACCTCACAAAGACAGGTAAATTTACGGGGGACACCCAGCAACATCCGCAAGCCCTCACCGAGGCCATATCCCCCGGTATGCTTGGAAGGCGATGAGCACTGCCCCTGCCCGATCTCTCTCCCAGCGCGCTTCCGTGATGCCAGCATCCCCGATTCGCAAGCTCGCCCCCTATGCAGATGTGGCCAAGTCGCACGGGGTGAAAGTCTATCACCTCAACATCGGTCAGCCCGACGTGGCCAGCCCCGAGACCTTTTGGAAGGCGATCCGAGAAAACACCCTGAGCGTGCTTGAGTACTCCCACTCCGCCGGGATCCTCGCCCTGCGCGAAAAGGCCGCCGCCGCCTACACCGCGATGGGAATTCCGGTTGAAACGAGCCAGCTGATGGTGACAACCGCAGGCAGCGAAGCTCTCTCGATTGCCATGTCGGTGCTGTGCGATGAGGTTGATGAAGTGATCGTGCCGGAGCCGATGTACGCGAATTACATCGGATTCGCCGCCGCCAATGCCGTCAAAGTCGTCCCGATTCTCACCAAGATCGAGGACAACTTTGCTCTCCCGAGCTTGGAGGAGTTTGAAAAGCGGATCACTCCCCGCACGAAGGCGATCCTCGTTTGCAATCCGGGCAACCCAACCGGAATCGTTTACTCTCCGGAACAGCTGGCAGGCCTTCGCGAGATTGCCCTCAAGCACGGGGTGTATCTCATTGCCGACGAGGTTTACCGCGAGTTCGTTTACGAAGGCGGTCGGCCGCAAAGCATTTTGGAGCTCGAAGGGCTCGATGATCTAGCCATCATGGTGGACAGCGTCAGCAAACGCTATTCCCTTTGCGGCGCGCGCATCGGGTTCCTGGTCAGCCGGAACAAGAAGTTCATGGATGCCGCGCTGCGGTTTGGCCAGGCACGCCTGAGCTCGCCGACTCTGGAGATGATGGGCGTCCTAGCCGCGCTCGGCACACCGGCCAGCTACTTCGATGAGGTTCGGGCGGAGTATCGGAAGCGCCGAGATCTTCTGGTTTCACGCCTCCGCGCGATGCCGGGCGTCGTCTGCCCGGACATTCAAGGCGCGTTTTACGCCACGGTGCGCCTGCCGATCGACGACAGCGACCGATTCTGCCAGTGGATGCTCGAGGAATTCCGCCTACACGGAGCCACTGTCATGATGGCCCCCGGCACGGGATTCTATTCGACGCCGGGTTTGGGCGAGGATGAGGTGCGGATCGCTTACGTTTTGAACGTGGAAGACACCACCGCCGCAATGGACTGCCTCCAGCTGGCTCTCCAGAATTACCCAGGCCGAACCAACCAGTAAGCCCCCTTCTCGCGGGCCCTGTGGTATAAATAGGTCAGGAGTTTTCACTTTTTCGTGAAAACTCGCGTAGGAACAAGAAATGGCACTCGCTCCAGAGCGGATTGTTGGGCAAGAGCTCATCGACATCTACCGAAAGGTGGAGGTCGGCGAGAGGTTGAGCGCGGATGACGGCTTGCGCCTCTACGAGACGAAAAACCTGACCGCCGTGGGATACATGGCAAACATGGTTCGCGAGCGGCTGCACGGCAAGCGCACCTACTTTGTGCGAAACCAGCACATCAACTACACCAACATCTGCAATAAGTTCTGCAAGTTCTGTAGTTTCTATGCCAAGAAGGGTGGGCCCGATCCTTACGAGATGTCGATTGAAGAAGTGCGCCGACGCTTGGAGTGGCATAAGCACGTCGATATCACCGAAGTTCATATGGTAGGGGGCATCAATCCTCGACTTCCCTATCAATACTATATGGATCTTTGCCGGGTGGTGAAAGAGGTTTTGCCGAACGCCCATGTGAAAGCATTTACCGCCGTCGAAATCGAGCAAATTGCGAATAAAGGCGGCGTCACTCACGAGCAAGCGCTTCGCGATTTGGTCGAAGCAGGCCTTGACTCGCTTCCTGGCGGAGGCATTGAGATTCTGAGCGACCGAGTGCACCGCGAACTGTTCGGCAAAAAGCTGGGTGGCGACGGATGGAAGTCGGTTGCCCGCGCGGCGTCGCGCCTCGGACTGACGCAATACGCGACGATGCTCTACGGCCACATTGAAACCGCCGAAGAGCGCGTGAGCCACCTGATGCAGCTTCGAGAGCTTCAGGATGAAACCAAGCACTTTGTGTGCTTCACTCCGCTCAGCTTCCACCCGGAAAAGACGGAGTTGGAGGATATCAAGCCGCTTACCGGATACGTGGACTTACGGAACATCGCGGTTAGCCGGTTGATGCTGGATAACTTCGAGCATATCAAGAGCTTCTGGATCATGAACACGCCGGAAGTCACGCAAGCCGCCCTGTGGTACGGCGCCGATGACACCGATGGCCTTGTCCACGAATATGAGATTACGTACAAGGAAGGCGAGTTCGGCAATAAGAAGCAAGCTCTCACCTTCACCAACATGTGCGCGATGATCCGCGAGGCTGGTCGGGAGCCGATCGAACGCGACAGCCTCTACCACGAAATCAAACGCGACCCCGAAGCGATGTCCGGCAAACCCACCCGTCAACTCACTCCGCTGAGTGTTATGGGGTAGATTTCGCCCGATATTTGAAACTTAGCCAGGTTCGTTGACGTCGTCTAACGTGAACGAGCGAGGAATTGAGTGTACATCTATCGCGAGAACGAATTCGACCCGGACTTTTTGCAATCCCTACCGATACATGCATTGCGAGCGCTAATAAGGTCTCTGTCTGAAGACGAGGGCCCAAAAGATCGTAGCAAGGAAGTGCTCCTCAAAAAGTTCCAGGAAATAGGCGCAACATGTGAAATTGAGGATGTCGTTCGAGTTCTCTGGGACGTGTTAGACGCAAAATCTGGCGGAGCTTTCGCTCGCGTAGCTGTCCTGACCTCAGATCGAGCCGAACGTAATTTGCAAAACTTTGCACGCAGTGCAACGTTGTCACCAGTTCAGTACGGGGTAATCGAGCCCAACCAATTCGTTGACGGCAGAATGGTTGGCAGCCGCGCTGAAGTGCTTTTCATTGGTGAGGCGGAAGCAGAAGTACCAGATCCAGAACAAGATCGCGAGGAGGAAATCGGCGGTCGTAAGTTTAAGTTCAAGGCGTACAGGGTGCTCGATGTTCCAGTGGTTGCGAAAGCAACAATTGATCCGAAACGAGGCTTGGTGGAGTATTTCTCCAGAGGCTTCCACCGAAACGTGCGGCAGGGAAAATGTCTCGACAATCTTGTCCAGAACGTTGAGGGGCGTCTCGGAGAAACCTTTCCCGATCTGACAGGACTAACTTCTGGCATCAAGAATCTCTGGGATACCAAGATTCGCCCGACACGGTACACAAACGAGGAGAGCGATTTGACGAAGGTGACCGTCACCCGGGCCCCAAAGGAACGCAACAGGTCATCCGTCGAAGTCGAGACCGTGGTGAGGAACTGGTCCTGCAAGAATGGCGACTTCAAGTTTCATGACTCAACAGTTGATGCTAAGTTTCATGTAGATGTTGGCCGAGCCACCTTCCACTTTACTAACATAAGCTATGCACACGCAAAACATGTTATTTCTGCAATCATCGAAGCTTCGAGCTAGCGGACTTCTATCCAAGGAAAGGCTGCAAAGGATTCAGTCCGCGCTCCTGAACAGACTCCTGAAGGGTGAGAAGCACCTTTCTGAATCAAGTCTCAGGGAGATCGTTTCTCCCATCGGGCTTCCATTTGGGGACACAATCTTGGTGCTTGTTGAGGCCGAGATTCTCTCCCAGCATGACTTCTACCACCACCGTGACAGTGGAGAGTGGTTAGATACAGATGAGTTTCGAAAACTTGACGATCTGACCGCTAAAGAGTATGAATACTATGCTAGGTATGAAATCATAGGTACTCCGGCCCCCTTGATACAGGGCTTATCGGAATTAAACGCGTCGGTTTTTATCTCGTTTTCTACCCGCGACAGCCTAGATCTGGCAAGGAGGATTTTTACTGTGCTTCAGACTCAGGGGATCGACTGCTTTCTATCTTCAGAGTCCATAAGAAGTGGAAACGAGGGCACTGCGAGAATCTGGGAGTTTCTGAAGACGGCTCAAGTTGTGATAATTCTTGAAGGGCACTACTTTCAGAAGAGCGACTTTTGCGTAGCAGAGCGACTGTTTGCGGTTGCTGCAGGAAAGATTCTGCTCCGTTTCACGCTGAGTGATATTCCTGGACTGGAAGGACTAAGAGAGATCGGTGCACCCGAGGAGCTTGATACTATCCAGTCGCTTAGTATTGGTGGATTCATTGACGACGCCGCGTCGAAGATACTCAATGAAAATCCAACACTTTGTGGCAAAACAAGTCTAGAAGTGCGCAGGCTCGCTGCTGCCCGCCTTGCGGAAAAACTATCTCAGGTAGAGGTGGACGCAATCGCCATGAGATTGAATCTGAGCGATGATCTTGCAGGATCGGTCGCAGAAAGGAAAATCAAGCTACTATTTGAGGCTTTCAGAACTGAGACGAAGGCGCAGAGATTTTGTCGCGAGCTACCTCAAAGTGTTCTAGAACCCTGAAAGTTCCCGGTGTAACGAATTAGTTGGCGCGCTCGAGAGGATTCGAACCTCCGACCCCCAGCTCCGCAAGCTGGTGCTCTATCCGCTGAGCTACGAGCGCGCAAGGACTCCTATTATATCCACCCGAGCCCACGACCCATGGACCCGCTGGCCCAGAAGTTAGGTTTGCGGAATCCGGGCGAGTCGGTACTCATTCCGCAGCTTCAACGGAGACCTCGTTTCGCGGCGGATCACGACTTCACTGCCCTCGACCATGATCGTCGTGCGAGCGGGAACCCGGGTGGGCTTTCCGTCGATTTCCTCGGTCACTTGGCCGTTCATCACAATCGTGCCCGATCCGTTTTGTGCAAATTCCTCTACCCCTTCCGCTCGAAAAACCTCTTCACCGACCTGCGCCAGGCCCGATTTCCGATCTATCACCAGCTTGGAACTCGTGTCGTACTGCGCGCCCGGGTAGGCCGGGTACCGGAAACTCACTTCCAAGGCGTCGCGGGTATCGCTCCACAGCACACGAGCCTCGACTTGCTCCTCCATCATCTTGCCATCAGAGAAATTCTCGTAGGTCAGGGTTCCGGAGTAGTCGCCCACCACGTGCTGGAAGAATCTCACATCTTCCGGCTGGATCCGCACCACTGGTTTGGTCGGAACCGCGTTGGACTGAACGATGAGCACCCCGCCCATCAGCATGCCCGCGACCCCAAGAGTCGCGACCGCGATCTGCTTGATCACCATCGCCTTGGTCACGGCCGAGGCGAGTCCAATCGCCAGACCAGACGCACTCGTGCCGCCGGCGGCCCATCCCGTCGGAACTGGCTCCGTCTTGGCCTGGGTCAACGCTCCGAGCAGCGCTACGCCGGCGGTTCCAAATCCGAGTTTGGTGGCCCGCTCCCGCGCTCGATCCTCGGCTCGCGAGCACCGCATGCGTGCCGCGTCTTCCGAAACCCCCAAGATCTCGGCGATCTCGCTGTGGGTGCGACCTTCGTAGTGACGCAAGATCAGCAAGTTCCGATCCTCCGCTGGAAGGTTCTCCAGCGTCGCCCAGACCGACGGGTCCCCCTCGCCTTTGCCGCTTTCTTGTTCCCGATCCACTGCTTTCTGATACGTATCCAGCATGACTTCGCGCCTCTTCTCTCCCCGTCGGGCGTTCAAGCAAACCTTGCGCGCCGTTTCGACAAACCATCCTCCCAAACACTTGTGCCCCTGAAGCTTCCGCGCTTGCCGCAGGAAAAGCAAAACCACAGCCTGGGCAGCATCTTCGGCCAGGTCTCGGTTGCCGAGCTTGGATCGGCACACGCTTTGAATCAAGCCGTAGTACCGATCCAGCAACGCGGCGAGGGCTTGTTTGTCCCCTCGTTGAAGGTAAAGAAGGAGCAGATCGTGGTCTGTCGGATTCATCTCAGTTCGTTTCGTAGGTCATCGTTCGGAGTTTGGGTGAGGGCGGCGGACTCTGAGCCGCCCTCCGGAAGGATCAGCGGGTTTTGGCCTCAACGTCTCGTGAGAAGGCGAACTTGTGTCGCATCACCAGGGGAGAACCGGTTTCTCGAAGCATCGAGAACTCATTGCCCTTCAGGCTCAGCGTGATCCGGCAAGGCACTTCGCGCATCTCGTTGCCGACCTGCTCGGTCACCTTACCAGTCATCACCAAGGTTCCACCATCGCTGCTTCGGCCTGGGAAGAACTCCGACTCGGTGATCGTGCCGGGGAAGTCCTCAAATCCCCATTGCTTGGTCTTGAGCGAGTAGCCAAAGACCGTAGAGTCCACCCGATTCTTACCGTAGTCGGGGTAGGTGATGTCGGCGGCGATGGCATGACCATGATTCGTGAGGCGGATCGTGGCCGCAGCTTTCAGCGTCTCAATCGTGCCGCTGGTGTAGTCGAGGTAGCTCAACTTCCCTGACCAGCTTCCCACGAGCTTCGGCAGCATGGCCATGCCGGAGAGGCACTGCGACTCTTGCGGCGCGGCCGGGGCGATCAGGGTGGCGGCGAGGATGGTTGTGAGGGTCATCATCTTGTTTGTCCTGTCCGACGTTTTCTGTCGGCTCTGACCCTTCTTTGTCCGGCCCATCTTGAAACCGAACGCGGCCCAGAAAAGTCCCAAAAACGCCCCATTTGAACCTGAAAACAGAATATTAAAAAAATGTTTGGTTTTGCTGAAACGGTTCAGTATAATGGTCTCATGAACCGCTGGATCGTTGTAGCTCTCAGTGCACTGCTTCTCCTGGCCCCGCTCACCGGGTGTGGCGCCGACCAAAAACTCGAGGAGAAGAGCTTCATGAGCGTCGAGGACACCAAGGCGAACCGCGAACTGTTCGACAAGGTCGGAGGCGACTACGACAAGCTCACGCCCGAAGACAAGGCCGCTTATCTCAAGCGATTCGACAACGATGAATCCCGCGGAGCGAAGATGTGGGATCTCATGAAGCACGGCCCGGGCGGCGGCCCCAGCGGACTCTAACTCCCCGAACCCTGCAGGATTTCATCATGGCGCGACGAGTCACCATCCAAGACGTAGCAGACCGAGCCGGAGTCGGCAAAGTCACGGTGAGCTACGTCTTGAATGGCAAAGACGAAGAGGCTCGGATCAGCCCTGCTACCGCCGAGCGGATCCGCGCCGCGGCCCTGGAGCTCAACTATCGCCCAAGCGCGGTCGGGCGCATGCTCGCCCGGAGCCAAGCCGATGCGGTCGCGATGGTCTTCCAGTACGGCGACTATTTCGGCGCGCAAACCGCCTTCATCAGCGAGGTCATGCGTTGCGTCTGCAAAGCATGCGTTGAAAACCAGGTGGACGTCGTGCTCCACACCAAGCTGGCGAGCGATCCTCTCACCGAAGCCAACAACTTCACCGACGGCCGGGTTGATGGCGTCCTCATGATCCGAGACGCCGAGGATGCAACCTACCTCGAGCTGGTTGCCCGGGACTTCCCCACTGTCCTCTTCTTCTGCCGATCCGACCGACCCAACGCCCACTACATCGCCTGCGACAACCAACGCGGCGGACGTATGGCCACGGAGCACCTGATCCACCTTGGCCACACCCGCATCGGCATGATCCGCGGCGGTATGGGATCGGTTGACTCCAACGATCGACTTCTGGGCTACCAAGCCGCACTCCACGCCTCAGGCATCAATTTCGATCCGGAGTTCGTCGTCGAATACCTCGGAGGCGACGGAGATCCCCACGATCTTCTCGCCCTGATGCAACGCCCCGACCGCCCCACTGGACTGGTGGTCTGGTCCGATGACGCAGCGTTTGAATGCATCCGTCTGTGCAACAGCCTCGGACTCAGCGTTCCTGGCGACGTCTCCCTGATCGGCTTCGACTCGACTCATGCCTGCGAGCGAAGCAATCCTCCCCTCACGAGCATCCGCCAACCAATCGAGCTTATTTGCGCTGAAGCGGTTCGGTTGCTCCTAGCTCTGCGGAAATCCCCTGTGGATGCCACGCTCTGCCGACAAATTTTCCCACCTATTCTCGACGTCCGGTCATCAACCGGACACCCACCATTGAACTCTTCGACAATGAGGTCATCTACAAAATGAAAACTCGTGCATTCACTCTTATCGAACTGCTCGTCGTGATCGCGATCATCGCGATTCTGGCGGCGATCCTCTTCCCTGTCTTTGCTCAAGCCAAAGCAGCCGCCAAGTCCACCCAGTCGCTCAGCAACATGAAGCAGATTGGTACCGGTCTGGCGATCTACATCTCCGACTATGACGACATGTATCCTCGTCGCCGATTCCCGGTGGTCACCCCCGGCGGCAATGGCGAGCTCTCGTGGAAGCAGGTCGCACACCCGTACATCAAGAACACCCAGATCTTCACGGACACTCAAAACAGTGCCGCGAAGCTTCCGGACGACACCTCCGACCCCGCCATCCGCGCGGCTTGGGGACAAATCGTCCTTCCGGGCGCTCCGTTGATGTCACGCGGCTACGCCCTCTACGATGGCAGCTTCGTTCACTTCAAGTCGTTCGCCCAAGATAACGTGCCCATCAGCGGCACGACGGTGGACAACCCGGCGAACGTCATCGCGATCTTCGAGCACAAGTTCGCCTGGGTCGATGGCGGCCCGTGGATGAGCTGGACGGCTGCCTCCGAGCCGGATGGATCCAACCGCTTCCGCTACCCGATGGGCGGCGAAAAGTGGGGCGAAAAGGCGATGGTGATCAGCTTCCTGGACACCCACGCGAAGCGAACCGCTCACACCCAAATCTGCGGCAAGGACAACGAGGTCAACATGTGGAACTACCAACGCGACCAACTCGCAGCGGGATATCCCGGCATGTTCAATGTGCCTTGGGTGGATACGTTCTGCCAAACCCTGCCGACCCAACTCCGCTGAGCGCGGTTTAAGTCACGCACATCACTTTGGTCGGGTGCCTCGCGCACCCGACCCTGACCCTCGCTTTACGCGATTACAACGATGTTCGCTCCCGCACTTTTGGCCTTTGCCGTCAGCGCTCCCGTACTGGGGAGCACCGCCATGGAACCCTATCCCAACGCCCTCCAAGAGAGTCCTGCGCAGAAGCTGAGTGCGCCAGGATTTGGCACCAAGCTCCGAGGAAAAGCTCTCATCGACGATCTCAGCAAGCGGGCGGTCCAGTACTTTTGGGACGAAACCCCAGCGGATACCGGCTACACCCGAGACCGAGCCCCCAACTACGACGGTGCCCGCAACAACGGAGACATCTCGAGTGTTGCCGCGATCGGCTACGCCCTCTCCGCCTATGCGATTGGAGCCGAGCGCGGCTGGATCAACAAGGAAGAAGCTCGGAAACGAACCATTCTCACCCTGAAGAACATCCCCAAAATCGAGGGGCACATGGGGTGGTACTACCACTTTATCAATATCAAGACCGGCAAGCGTGAGTGGAACTGCGAACTCAGTTCCATCGACTCCGGACTGATGTTCCTCGGCATCGTGTTCGCCGAGGCCGCTTGGAAAGATCCCGAAATCACCAAGCTCAGCATGGACATTCTGAGCAAGCCGAACTGGGAGTGGTTCATGACGGATGGCATGAAGAAGCAGAACAGCCTCACCATCAGCATGGGCTGGTCGCCCACGAACGGATTCCTGGATGCCCGGTGGGACGGCTACTACGAGCAGATGGCGTTCTACATCGTCGGGATGGGCCTTGATGGTCTTCCCGCGAATTCCTGGGCCGCATTCAAACGAGGGCCGCGCTATGTGTACAAGGATATCGAAATCCTCCACGGCGCAGCCCTGTTCATCCACCAGATGTCTCAGGCCTACATTGATTTCAAGGGCAAACGCGACTATCTGGGCTACGACTACTGGGTCAGCGGTCGCAATATGACTCTGGCGAACCGGCTCTATTGCATCGACAATCCGCAGAAGTTCAAGGGCTACGGCCCTGATATCTGGGGACTCAGCGCGTGCGATATCCCAGGTGGATATGGTGCCCCCGGTGCACCAGGCGCGATCTGGGATAACGGCGTTCTTGCTCCGGCAGCCGCCGTGGCGAGCATCATGTACACCCCGGATCTCAGCATGAGAGCGGCGGATGCCTTCGTCACCCAGTTCCCGGGCAGCTACGGACGGTACGGATTCACCACGGGCATGAGCCCTCACGAAGACTGGCGATCTCCCGACGTGATTGGGATCGACATCGGGCAAATGATGCTCGCGATCGAGAACTGGCGCGACGGCTACGCCTGGAAGGTGATGAACTCCAGCAAGATCATCCAACGCGGAATGGCCAAGGCCGGACTACGCAAGACGAGTGAAGGGCCGGTCGAGGGGCGGAAGCTCCACGTTCCTCCCGTGCCCATCCCTCCTCGATAACAATTTCGTTCATCCGCCATTCGAAACCCCGGTTCGCCGGGATGAAGAGTGAAGGAGTTCGAGAGTATGAAGGCGCGAAGGCCCGTCCGCAAGGACGGGTTCTTCGTTTCTAAAGGGTTCTCATTCTCAAGAATTCTCGTTCAAACAGGGTGAGCTTCCCCGTATTTTTGCCGATGACTCCAATGGGCCAGCATCCTGCCTGGATGATCCCGACGCGACGGCATGGAAACGATCAACAAGATTTTTAAGCAGACCGACCTTCTTCTCGGTCTTGGCATGTTGCTCGTCGTCGCGATGCTCATCCTTCCTCTCCCCGAGTTCCTGCTCGACTTCGGCCTCGTTGTGGCGATTGCCACGAGTGTGGTCATCATGCTGACGGCGGTCAATGTGAAGGAACCGCTCCATTTCAGTGTGTTCCCGTCGCTGCTCGTCGTCACCACCCTGTTCCGACTCGCCCTCAGCGTCGCGGCGACCAAGCTTATTCTCGGTACGGGGCAAGCCGGACACGTCATCCAAACCTTTGGTGAATTCGTTCTTGGCGGAAACTTTGTTGTCGGATTCGTCAGCTTCCTCATCTTGATGATCGTGCAATTCATCGTCATCACGAACGGTGCGACTCGTGTCTCGGAAGTCGTCGCTCGATTCACCTTGGATGCGATGCCCGGTAAGCAGATGGCGATCGACGCCGACCTCGCTTCCGGACTCATTGATGAACATGAGGCCCGTCGCCGACGCAAAGCAGTGAAAGGCGAAGCCGACTTCTACGGCTCGATGGATGGTGCGAGCAAGTTTGTGAAAGGCGATGCCATTGCGAGCATCCTCATCATCACCATTAACATCCTCGGTGGGTTCGCTCTTGGATTCATGCGCGGCGAGGGTGATCCGATGGCGATCCTGAGCACCTATGCTCTGCTCTCGGTGGGCGAAGGTCTGGTCAGCCAGATTCCCGCGTTGCTCATCAGCACGGCAAGCGGCTTGCTTGTCACCCGGAATGGTCAAGAAACAGGCATGGCGGGCACCATGTTCGGCCAGCTCCTGGGCCAGCCTCGGGTCTTGGCGACCGCAGGTGTCAGCATGGGAGCCTTTGCCTTCGTCCCCGGCTTTCCGACGATCATCTTCCTCCTCATCGGCGGATTCCTGTTTGGGTTGAGCAAGCTCGCGACCAAGAACCCGGGCATGGCCGACGAGATGTCGGGTATCGAGCCCGAAGCCGCCGCAGCAACAGCTCAAGAGGCCCCGATCCCCACCGGGCCCGAAGCCGTTCTGCCTCTCGTCGCGGTGGATGCAATCGAATTTGAAATCGGCTACAGTCTGACGAAGCTCGCCGATGTGAGAGTCGGCGGAGACCTTGCCGACCGCGTCGCCGCAACGCGACGACAGATCGCCCTCGAACTCGGCTATGTCATGCCAAGCGTTCGGATTCGCGACAATGCCGCCCTGCGTCCGAACGAATACCTCGTGAAGATCCGGGGCGAGACGGTCGCTCAGGCGATCTGCTTCCCCAACGAGTTCCTCGCGATTGATTCCGGAGCTGTGATTCAGCCAATTGCTGGTGAGCCAACCAAAGAGCCGGTCTTCGGGCTCCCCGCAATCTGGATCGAGGAGAATCAGCGCGAGGCCGCCGAACGCGCTGGCTACACCGTCGTCGAACCTGCCGCGATGATGACCACCCACCTTGGTGAAATCGTCAAGTCGTGTTCCGCCGAACTGCTGTCCCGACAGGAAGTCACCTCTCTGCTGGAATCCACGAAGAGTCAGAATCCCGCCGTGATTCAAGAA
Organism: Methyloversatilis discipulorum; assembly: GCA_943371575.1. GTDB lineage: Bacteria > Armatimonadota > Fimbriimonadia > Fimbriimonadales > Fimbriimonadaceae > UphvI-Ar2. Next base: position 150,572 of record CALRVI020000002.1, read on the forward strand.
CTCGAACCGGCCGGGCTTGGGGTGGGCGACGTTCAAAAGGTGCTCCAGCACCTGCTCCGAGAGCGGATTCCCATCCGCGATATGGTCACGATTCTCGAGACAATGGCCGACTTCGCGGGACGCGTGAAGGAGATGGAGCAGATGGGCGAACTGGTTCGCGCCGCCATCGCCCGCACAATCACGCGGCAGTTTGCCGATGAAGGCGGCAAGCTCGCCTGCATCACACTGGAACCTCGGTTGGAGCAAACAATGCAAGAAGCCGTCCAACACACGGCGGGCGGAGTGATGCTCTCGCTGGATCCTTCCCTTGGACAACGAGTGGCATCCGACATCCAAACTTCACTGGACGAAGCCGCAGCACGCGGACTTCAGCCCGTGGTTCTCTGCTCCACTCAGGTGCGGCTTCCCCTGCGCAAACACCTCGACCGATCTGGAAACATTGTGCCAGTGATCGCCTACAACGAAGTCGCGGCGAGCGCGGACGTGGAGTTTGTCAGCCAAATCACCCTTGCGGGCGATGAGTTTTCTGCTGCTGTCGCATAGCGATTACTAAAGGAGCCCTCCAATCTTGGTAAAGTGGTCGAATCATGCCCACGATCCACGAACTTGAGATGCAAATCTATCAGCTCCAGCAAGACCTGCAGGAGCTCCGCAAGGGCGCCGTCCCGGAGTCGGTTGAAGACTACACCTTTGCCTCGCTCGATGGAACTGTCCAACTCAGCGAGCTCTTTGGCGACAAAGATGAACTCGTGCTGATTCACAACATGGGCAAGGGGTGTTCGTACTGCTCCCTCTGGGCCGATGGATTCCTTGGATTCCATCACCACATCCTCACCAGAGCCGGCTTCGTGATCGTGAGCCCGGATTCGCCCGATGTCCAAGCTGCCTTCGCGGCGAGTCGCGGCTGGCCCTACCGCATGGTGCAAGACCCCGACTCCCGATTCAGCTCGGAGATGGGAGCGTATTCGGAGGAGCACGGCTACTGGCCACTCCTCTCGACCTTCAAGAAAACCGCCGATGGGATTGTGCGGACCGGCAAAGCCAACCTCGGCCCCCTCGACTCCTTCTGCTCCATTTGGCACATTTGGAGCGTCATGGACGGCGGAACAAAGGAATGGCACCCCTCCGGCTGGAACGGGGCACCGGAATAAAGTTTGCGGCAGAGAGTTGTCTTGATTCCCGCAAGGTGAACCCCAAGTTGTAAAAATCCCGTATGGCTAAGTCGCTTATTCAACCGATGAGCCACGAACGATCCATGGAAGATTGCTGACCAAACATATCTTTCGAGAGCACTCAAACTTGTACACTTAGTCGAAACTTACACTTTTCTCCAGGAATTGCGGCCTGAGCGTGTGAAGCCACAAACTCCCGGCCTGACGCAGTCGAAACGAAGATGTTAAGGCAGTACGCTGGTCGCCATAATGTGAGGCATGAAGGTGCTTTATGTGTGCGTGCACAACGCGGGGCGATCTCAGATGGCGGAGGCCTTGACGAACCATCTGGCTCGTGAGAAGGGGCTGGAGGTGGTTGCGGCATCCGCAGGAACGGTAGGAGGGAAAAGTCTGAACCCCATGGCCGTCGAAGCTATGGCGGAGCTTGGGATCTCGATGGACGGGCACGCCCCCAAGCTCCTGACCCAAGAAATGGTCGATGATGCCCGGGTGATTTCGATGGGATGCGGGGTGGATGCGGAAGCCTGCCCAGCGAAGTTCATCCTCGCGGAAGACTGGGAGCTCGAGGATCCGGCGGGTCAAGGGCTCGACGCCGTCCGGGTCATCCGGGATCAAATCCGCGAGCGCGTAGAAAAGCTGCTCTTCGAAGTGGAAGAGTGACTCACTCCGGCTGAAAAGTGTGAGATGAAAGAAAGCTCACAATGATCGACGGGTGTTACGCGCTCCGAGCGACCAAAACTCCAACCCATCTGGCACCCGGAAATTCCAGGCGAAAAGAGCTGGGGCACCGCCCTCTACCGAGAGCAGTGCCCCAGCGAACTTCGAACCACCTGACTAGTGATTGATCGCTTCGGCGTAGCCTTCGGCGCTGAGAAGCTTCTCAGCTTCAGCAGGATCGCTCATCTTGATCTTGACGAGCCAGCCACTTTCGTAGGGATCGCTGTTGACGAGCTCACTTTGGGCGGCGAGGGTCTCGTTGACCTCGAGCACTTCGCCGCCCACCGGAGCATAGAGGTCGCTGACCGTCTTCACGCTCTCCACGGTGCCAAAGCTTTCCTCGTTAGCCACTTGCCGGCCAGGATTTGGGAGGTCGACGAAAACGATGTCACCGAGTTCGCTTTGCGCGTGATCGGTGATCCCAATCGTTGCAATGTCGCCGTCGATGCGCACCCACTCGTGGGATGCCGTGTATTTGAGATCAGATGGAACGCTCACGATGCTTCACTTCCCCGCCTGAAAGAGCGGAATGGACACCGGTGAGAATACTGCAACGCTGGAACAATCTGCACGAGAAATCGGGCGGATTGTCATTCTCGCTCTACGATGAGCGTCCACGGGCCAGCGTAGGTGGAATGGCGGTTATCGCTCCATGCTGAGTCGGCACCTTGAACGAAAAGATACCGTGCCCCGGCAGGAATGACAAACACCTTGCCGTTGTCAACAGACCACGATGTCCCGCTTCCGTTCCCTTCCCAGGTAATGACCACGTCGTGATCCGTGTCGAGGTACGGGTTGACCGGGCTCGATTCGCCGGGGACGGGGACGGACCCCGTGACTCGGTTGTTCTTTGTCTGATCGGGGTCGATGTCCGGTGTGGTGCTGAAGATGCCGTACATACTTCGGGTCGCCCAGAAGTCGTTCCCCGAGGACCACGCATTCCACCCTCCCACGGAGCGGAGCCGGATACGCTCGCCGGGGTAAAAGCCCATGCTCTGTAGGTCGATCGCGGTCGGTCGGTGAACGGGATCCCATGATTGGGCCGTGGCATAAACTCCCTTAGGATTCACGGGAATCGCCCAGGTCGACTTCTTCCCACCGATATGGTTCGCTGGCCGAAAGGCAGATGCCGGAACATCTACAAGAGTTGAGTTAGATGGCGTCTGCCAGCGAAGTCGGAAGCTTCCCGAGCCTCCGTAGTCCATGAACATCAGCCTAATATGGATCGGCGAACCAGCCGAGATGTTCCGGGTCATCGTCACCGTGCGCGGGCCATCATCGTAACCGTCCATACTGAATCCGCCATAGAAAGCATCTTGCATTAGTCCGTTGTTGATCCAGAGGCTCCAGCAGTTGTCCGCAGAGGCGGAAAAGGTGTAGGTTCCACTTTCAGGAGCGATGATGACTCCTGTCCACTCAACATAAGGTGAAGGAGCCTGGGGCATGAAGCTCATCGTCGGGCCGCCGGGAAAGTTCCAGGTTCGATCGACTCGGGCCAACCTTGGTGCCTCCGGGGGGGACAACAGACTCGGCGGCCACACCCACCACGAGTTATCGCCATTGGTCTGCCAGTAGTTCGCCCAGAGTCCGCTGACCGTAGGGAGTTCTGCCGGTACCCCCATCACCTCCGTTCGACGATATGTCTTCTCTTTGTAAATGCAAGTCGCCTCAACAAGAACCGATCCCGGGACGACGGCGGCATTGTCGGTGACGGCGAGCGAGCAACTGTAGTCTGCCCCGGTCCAGGTTGGGAACCAGTTTAGTGGCAGGCGCCGCTCCGTGAGGAGGGTGTAGGTGTAGGATGTGAAGTTTTCGATGAGGGCGTGGGCTCTCAGCTTGTCCTCACTCTCGCTCACAACGTGGTTCGAAATCGCGCCCATCCGGAGCATCGCCGAAGTAGCAAGGGCGATGATTGCGGCTGTGACCACGACGTAGAGCATGGCTCCCGCACGTTTCCGGTGCAACGGCCTCATATAACCCCCAGTACGCGCATCCAGACTCCCGTGGAATCTGACCCAGCATCACCCCTTGCTCCAAGCCGGAATTCCAACGTATCTCCTGCTTTGATGACAATAGGGTGGAGGTCAAGGTTCTCTTGCTTGTTCACGGGGTCTGTCTCGATGAACTCTCCTGACCAGAGAATCTCCGTACCGTTTTTCACCAGACACCACTGAACTCCATTACTGGCAATGCTTAGTCGGCGGACATTTAGAATGACCCGCGCCCGGTTACAGTCCATCGGAGCCGTCCATCGGCGGGCCACGATGAGGGGATCTTTGTTGGCCTTTCCGCCGCCATGATTCGGATGCATGAAGGTCGAGTGGACAATCGCCCATGCGCCGCTCACTGGCATTTGGTCCTCCGCATACTGAAGCCCGTCGATCGTGTAGGCAGCCGTCCCGGCAGTCGCACTGATAAACCTCTTCAGGTACTTCCAATTCTGGTGATTCACCGTGTTCGGATCTGACCCTTGGTAGTACCCGTAGCTCCAGCTATTTTGCCCTTGGTCACCGAGTTCAGTCCAACCACGAGCGAACTCGAACCAGCCGAACTGGTCGACAGGGACTTCTTCGAGAATCACACCAAATCCATCGGGGTGATTTGCATTGTCGGTGTGATACGGCACATCGGCAGGAGCGAGGAAGAGGTGGGTAGCCCCTGGCGGGACGACCACCGTAACCGAAGAGCGAGTTCCCGCGTTGTTGCCTCGAACCTGAAAGCTGGCCGGCGGAAAGTAGGATTGGAGGTTCCAGAGATCGCCGGAAACAAATCCGGGTGACTCGGCGACAGCAACTGCATCGGGCAGCCGATTGGAGATCAAGTGATTGGGGTCATAGGTGGAGGAGGCACTGAAGCACGCCACAACACCTGGAACCATATTGCCATTCGCCCCCCAAGGTCCCCAGAGGCCGAAACCAATAATTCGAAGCTGCTCGCCCGGTTGAATGCCTCTGGCTGCAAGATCGACGATCGTGGGCGCGTCGGGAGGGATGTTATAGTTCTGCCCAAACGTGCCTCGCGAGTTGATCGTGACCCTGCTCGAGCGGTTCAGGGTCACGGCTCCGCCGATGCGCGTATCGCGGGTTCCTCCCCGATCCCATATCCCAGCCATACCAACGCCGTACCGCCCCACTTGCGTCGACGTCACATCATTGATCCAGCGATGCATCGTGATGTTGCTGGTCGCGTTGGGGAGATCACCCTCGGTGCGCGTCGACGGAACGGGAGATACCCCGTTGATGGCATCGGCTTCGACCTTCATCCAGTCCGCGCGAAGTTGCTCATTGACGTAGACCCGTTGTTCATTCAGAGTCGCCCGATCTGCGGAGAATGCGACGGCCGAAGCCACGGACGCGGCAATGATCGCCAGCGCCGTAGCAGCGGTGAGGTTTTCGAGCAAGCTCCAACCCCTGGATCGTCGGTGGTTTCGCACCAAGGGAGATTTTCGGCTCCCTGGTACAAATACTTGAGGTTTGAGCTTGGAGGGCTACCGGAGGGCCATCATCCGCTCGACGAATTGGACGAAGTACTTGCGGCTATCCCACGGACCAGGAGCAGCTTCGGGGTGGTACTGGATACTGAGGGCGTCGGCATCTTTCACCCGGATCCCTTCCACCGTCTCATCGTTCAGATTGATCTGAATCACTTCCGCGCCGGTTCCCGTGAGACTCTCGGGGTTCACCGCATAGCCGTGGTTTTGGCTGGTGATTGTCACTGACCCATCGAGCAAATCTTTGACCGGGTGATTACTTCCCCGGTGGCCAAACTTGAGCTTAAAAGTCTCGCCGCCGACGGCTTGGCAGAGCATCTGGTTTCCAAGACAAATCCCGAAAAGCGGGCGAGTGCCCAGCAGCTCCTTCACCGTGCTCACGACCGGGGCCAGCCGTGCCGGATCGCCAGGGCCAGGCGAGAGCAGGATCCCATGAGGATTCTCGCTCAGAATCTCGTCCCGGCTCGCCGTCGCGGGATAGACCTTGCTCTGGATACCAAGCGCCGCGAAACGACGAAGAATATTGAATTTCAGGCCACAGTCGAGCACGGCAATGCGCGCTTTATAGCCATCGAGCGGAGTATCGAGAGCCTCGCGGCCACTGAACCCCCAACCGTAAGCCTCGGGCGTGGTCACCCGGGAGACGTACTCGACATCGTCGTAACCAGCGGCGGAATTCAGTCGATCCAGAGCACCTTCCGGGTTCGTCGTCACCATGCCCATCGTCACGCCGGCTGAGCGAATCCGCTTCGTTACGGCGCGGGTATCAATGCCCTGGATTCCGGTGATGCCGCGCTCGCGAAGGAGGGCGTCGATGGTTTTGCGACTGCGCCAGTTGCTTGGCTCTTCGCAAGCTTCCCGAACAATGATCCCACTGACCTGAATCCTGTCCGACTCGAAGTCGTCGTCGTTGATCCCGTAGTTCCCGATCATCGGATAGGTGAACAGGACGATCTGGCCAGCATAGCTGGGATCAGTCAGGATTTCCTGGTAGCCCGTCATGCCGGTGTTGAAGACAACTTCTCCAACGGTCTCTCCTTCTGCGCCAAGAAGCCAACCATGGTATTGAGTGCCGTCGCTGAGGACAAGGGCGGCTGGCGTGCGAGGGGATGATCCTAGGCTCACTTCGCCGGGAATCATACCGGGGATTGGCCGGTGAATACCGACCGAGATCGAACTAGGTCCCGGGAACGACCTCCTCCCTTAACCGTCTTAGATAAGAACAGAGAAATCTCTATGAGTACAGAGCAAAAGGCAACCTTTGCCGGCGGATGTTTTTGGGGCGTGGAAGCCCTGTTCCGCTCCCAACCAGGCGTCTACGATGCCGTCAGCGGCTACATGGGTGGCCACGTCAAGAATGTCACTTACAAAGAGGTCTGCAGCGGCCTCACCGGTCATGCCGAGGTCGTGCAGGTCACCTTCGATCCCAACGTGGTGAGCTTCAAGGAGCTTTGCCACCTCTTCTGGGAAATCCACGACCCGACAACCCTCAATCGTCAAGGGCCGGATATGGGAACCCAGTATCGCAGCGCGATCTATTTCCACTCCGAGGATCAACGGATCGAAGCTGAAGCCAGCAAGGCCTGGGCGCAAGAATTCTTCGAGCGACCGATCGTCACCGAGATCACTGCGGCGAGCGAGTTCTACCGAGCCGAGGAATACCACCAGCGCTACTTCGAGAAGAACGGTGGTCACGGATGCCATGTTCGGCGTCCCTTTGGTCGTCAACTCACGCCATCTGACCGCTAGTCCGAAACAGACTTAACGAGACGCCCTTTCAATTTCCCGCCAGGATCGCAACGCTTCGGCGACGCTCCAGGCCTGCCACGGGCAGCCACCGGGATATTGAGGGGCGTCTCCGTCGTAGACCTCGGCGATTCCGTTGAGCCCGTAGTGCCCGAGAGAATCGAGGATGTGGCTGAGGGCGGCCATCGCCCGTTTGGTGTCGCCGGTCAAACGAAGCACGGCGGAAATGTACGGCCCAATGAGCCACGGCCATACGGTGCCCTGGTGGTAGCCCGCGTCGCGCTGCTCCATCGGCCCTTCGAATCGCGCGACGTACCCTGGCTCACTCGGGCCAAGCGTGCGGAGTCCAAACGGAGTCAAGAGCTCCCGCTCAATCTTGGTGAGAGCGCGCAGGGCGTTGTCCCCTTTGAGAGGCGCAAACGGCAGAGACATCGCGATGACTTGGTTCGGACGGAGGGACGCGTCATTCGGCTCCACCGTGTCGAGGTAATGCCCGGTCATGGCGTGCCAGAACTTCTGCTCCATCGCCGATTCAGCCTTCCTTGCCGCAGCGGCAAAATCCGCGCTCGGCTGACCGAGCTTCTCGCTCAGCCACTCCATCACGCGGAGCATGTTGCACCAGAGCCCATTGATCTCAACGGGTTTGCCGTGACGCGGGGTGACCACCCAATCTCGCACCTTCGCATCCATCCATGTGAGCTGAACGCCCGGCTCGCCCTGACGGAGCAGCCCGTCGGTCGAGTCCACCTTGATCCCGTACCAGGTACCTTTGAGGTGCCACTCGTAGATTTCGAGCGTCCACGCAAGCGCTTCCTGGGCGAAACCCTGATCCCAGTCGGCATGAAGCGTTTGATAGATCGCATTGACGAACCAAAGGGTCGCATCCACGGTGTTGTAGTCCGGGGTGTCTCCTTGGTCGACGAATCGGTTCGGGATCACGCCGCGCTTCATCTGGCTGGCGTAGCTTCGCAGGATTGCCCTCGCTTGATCGAAGTGCCCGGTCTCCAAGCAGATCCCCGGCAGGGAGATCATGGTGTCCCGTCCCCAATCGGTGAACCACGGATATCCGGCGATGATGCTCGTGCGCTCGGGGGTTTCGACGATGAACTGCTTCGCCGATGCCTCAAGCTGAGCCACCAAGGCCTCGCTGCTCGTTGCTGTCTGAGTTTCCCCCGCTTGCGGCAAGCTTAAAGGCTCGACGCCATCCTCGGTTGAGGCGACGAGGGCGACCTTCTCACCCGGGGCGAGGAGATAGCGCAACTCACAGGGGCAGAAGAGATCATCCAGGGGATCGAGTCCGCGTTCGGTCTCGAGTGGGTGCTCAAATCGGTAGAACCATCCCGTGGTGGCGGTGCGCTCGGCGTTCTTGTGGCTCAAGACGAGCTTGACGCCGTGGTGCGAGAGCACGGTTTTGTCCTCTGGAAACACCAAGAATTCGGGATAGAAATCGGTGATGCGGAAGTTGTCGTGATAAAACTTGTGGCTGACCAAGGGCCGCAGACTCAGCTGAATCGCCCCTTCCCCGACGTTTTCATACTCCAGAGTAACGGCGTTCACGCCCTCGTGCATTCCGACTCGCTTGATGATCTTCGCGCCGCGAACCTCGAACTGCCACTCAGCGGTCTGCCCGATGCTGAATCCGGTGAGGTGGTTGTAGCCCTGAGGATGAACGGTTCCGACGTACTGATTCGCGCTCAGGCCGATGCTCTCGGCTCCCACCTGGATGTAGGCCTCGACCGATGCCAGGAGCACCGTGCGAATCTCCGGAGCCTTGGTGGCGGCAACGAGAAGTCCGTGGTAGCGTCGAGTATTCGCCCCACTGACCGTGCTCATGGAGAATCCTCCGATGCCGTTGGTCAACAACCATTCGAGCTGAGACGAGGAGGTGTAGTCTCGGCACTTCTCAGCGGGGATCCATCGACGGGAGAGTGGCACGTTCAAAGATTGTACAGTGCGGCCCCCATCCCCCGCAGGATTTCCGGGATTTTGATGTTGATGGCGCAACGGGAAATCTTGCTAGGGTGAGGAGTGGGGGGTTCGCGGAAGAACCCTGATGTCGGAAGGTTGAAACCTTCTCGCGCTCATTAGAGGCAAAGACACTATGTTGATTTCTGAAGCTAAATCCCTCGTCGGCCAATTCGTGAATCTCACGTACACTGATCGCTCTGGCAAAGAGTTCTCCGATCAGGCAGAGATTTTCGATGTCGCGTTCGTCCCTCTCTACGGACCGTGCATGCTGACCGACTTGGGCGAACTCCGTCTCGACCGAATCAAGTCCTTTGAAGTTGTGGAGTGGCAATCGCACGCTGCAGCCTAGGCGGCGCGCACCGAACTTAACCCCTTTGTTCCACAAATCGCCCGGAAGCTACGCGCTCCGGGCGGTTTTCATTTAGTCGGGGGCGGATTTTCGGAGGAGCGACGGACATTGCGCTGGCCGAGACGTCCGACGACATCGGTGATCCGGAATCTGACACCCAAGCGAAAGTCGCTCGGGAATTCGCGTCGCGCCACAAAAGGCTCGAATGATCCCGCGATGATCGAGAGCTCCCACTCTTTGTCGTACCAAGACTTGCGGCCGAAGTCGTATTTGGTCAGATAGCTGAATGCGTAGGGCCCGAGTCGGTAGTCGGCTCGGATGAGCATCACGTGGGTTGCCCCCAGGCGGTCAAAAGCAAAGTCGGGAGTGCCGGTTTCCGCTCCGACGGCGTACCCCGCGCCGATGCGAAAACCGTTGCCAAAGTTCGTGATGAATCCGGCCTCGGCGCGGGCGAATCCGTATCTGTTCTTCTCGCTGAGAGTTCCAAACAGATCGGCGCGTGTATGGATCACCGTGGTTTCATGGAGTTGGAGCCATGGGCCGTGCACGGTTGACTGAACGTTTACTCTGTCCACCCAGGGATCATTCTCTTCCCGGATCCGCTGGGCTCGAAGATTAGTTCGGTGCCCCGCGTCGCCGATCGTGCCCCCGAATTCATAGGCGAGTTCGGCGAGCTTGCTCACGCTCTCTGCTTCATCCACTCGGCCCTTGGTCGGCAGATTCCACAGCGTGCCCAGAGAGTAACTCAGCTTTCGGCGACGGAAGAGATCCTTCTCGGTTTCGGGTGTCTTCACTCGCACGTTGTTGAACCAGCCATCGTCCATCCGTTCATCGAGATCACTCTTCGGGGCGACATTGAAGGCGTTTTCTGCCGGGTCAAGCGGACTGAAGGTGTACTGGAGCCGAGATTCTGGAGCAATTCCCGGGAAGGTGCTGAACTTGCCTCCGATACTGCTGTTCTCGCTGAGCAAGAACGTGCTCTCCCAGGTAATGCCATACCCAACTCCGCGACGATCTGCGAGGCTGGGTGGTTGGAATCCGGTCACGCGGGGGTCAAGATTGATCCGCTGCCGCTCCAGCAAGGTCAGTCGGCCACCGAGGAGCTCGTACTGCACGCCTTCGGCGTCTGCGTGCCTGCCGGGATAAATCGTGAGCTTGCGAGCGCGGAATCCGGTTCGGATCGGCGTGAGGTCGTTGAGGCTCACTTTGGCTCCGTACACAATCCACTGCGGCCCGGTGGCGAGGGTTCGGGTTTCGAGGGAGTTGCCCCGGATCACCAGCTCTCCGAGTTGGATGATCGGATTGATCGCCTTGCCGAACTGCTGACCCTCGCGCCACACCACCTCGATCTGTTCGGCGCGAATCATGCCCTCCGGGTCAGAAATGGTCGTCGCTCCCCGGGTGATCAGGCGTTCTTCGTTGCGGTAGACCGTCGCTTCATCACATCGGATCGTGCTCGGGCCAAAGCGAATCACCACGCCACCCCGGAAATCCGTGGTTTGGGTGGTGGGATTATCTTCCCACTCCGGAGCCTCGATGGTGAGTTTGTCCGCAAGCTCTTGAGGGGCACTTGCCACAGAGGCGAGGCATGTTGATCCCAGGGCTAGGATCAAAAATGCGCTTGCGTGCAACCTCATTCAGAACTCACCGAATCAAAGACGTCCTCAACGTCCAGAAGTTCCGAGTGTACCGAAGCAAAAACCTCGCACTGGGAAGCGAACAAACTGCATTCGTTGCCCCGTCCAATAAGTTACACTTGAACAAGTGGATGGGTATGCGATGATGGAAGACACCGCAGTTCTCGGTCGTGCGGAACTAGCCGCAGAAGAAAGTGCCTGGCTCTCTCGAGCGCGGCACGGAGACGTCGCGGCGATTGACGCGCTTGTCTCCAAGCACCGGATGCGACTCATCCGCGTCGCCGCCAACATTCTGCGAGATCGGAATGAAGCCGAGGACGTCGCTCAAGAAGCCTTTCTGAAGGCGTTCCGCGAACTCGGCAAACTCCGCGAAGACAAGGCGTTTTCTGGATTCCTTTACCGGATTTGTGTGCGTCTGTGCATGGATCGTCTTCGATCGCGCAAGCCGGAAGGCGAAGTTCAAGAACGCGGAGAAGGCGGCACCGATATCCGCGTGGAGACGAAGATTCTCGTCGAAAAGCTTCTTGCCGATCTCTCCCCCGAGCTCAGAATGACCTTGGTTTTGCGAGAAATGGAGCAGTTTTCCTACGAGGAGGTTGCCGAATACATGGGGGTTCCTGTAGGGACGGTGCGGAGCCGGCTCCACACCGCTCGCGAACGATTCCGCGCCATTTGGATTGCCGCGACCGAGGGGGCTCGATGAGCGAAAAACACCCCATCGAGTGGCCCGAAGAGCTTCAGGCCGCTTTCCAGGACTCGTCGATTACCCCCGAAGTGAGCGACCAATTCAACGATGTTTTGCTGAGCCGCCTCACGGCGCAAAAACTGAAGCGAACACTCTGGTACTGGTCTCCTGCGCTGGTCGCGGCGGCGGCCACGATTCTCGGTCTGCTGACTCTGCTGCAGATGCAAAAGCCAGAAACGACGAAGAATTTCACGCCGGGTCAATCGGAGGCACGCTTGGAGATCTCCACGCAGCCTGAGCTTCCGCGATTCCAAGAGCAACCGAAAACCAGATGACTTTCGCCCAACGGGCATGGCTTGGGGCATGCCTTGGAGCACTCCTTGTGATCCTGCTCCATCCCGCCGCCGGGCCGTGGATTCGGTACGGGTTGTGGGATCGCGGCCCATCCGCTTTTCTCGCGGATTCGCCTGTGTTGGCCGAGAATCTCGCCACTCTGCCGGATCCCACTGGCCCGAAAGAGGCCGCACTTTGGGTTCAAACAGGCGCAGGCCGGATTCGATCAGGCGAAGCACTTTCGACGGATGAGAAACTGTTACTCGCGGAAGTCTGCCTGAGTGCCGGGACCCAGGAACCGAACAACGCCTTTTGGCCCCAGGGCGAAGCACTGTTTCAAGCGGCACTGGGCAACGATGAGGCCGCGCGTCGGGCCTGGGAGAGAGCCTCTCGCTGCTCGCTCTACAACGATCATCAGACGCCCAAGGTCCGCGACGTCCTCACGGGGCTCCGGGCGGAATCGGGCTCCGAAATGGGCTGGCATGGCTATGCGGCCCGCGAAGTGAGGCAGTCTGCCGCCGCCCACGAAACCTACATGCTCGGACGCGCCCTGCTCGGGCAATCGGCCACGCTGGAGGATCGAATCACTGCGTTCCGAAACGGCATTCTCCTTAGAGACGGAGCGAAATCAGTGGGGAACGGCTGGCACGGTCTCCAATTGGCCGAGGCTGCCGCGATCGGGCCGACGACGATTCGAGACAGCCGGAGAACGGAAACTCGGCAAAGGCTTTCGTTCATCACGGAGCTTGCCGATTCGGGCAGGGCCGCGGAGGCATCCCTCGCCCGGAATCGACTCGCCCAGAGCGAGGCCTGGATGGCCTTGGCCTCTCCTCCCATCGCCGAAAAAAGATTGAGGCGCCTGGTCGCCGGGTCTCTGTTGCCCCCGATCCTCCCCGGAGCCCTCCTTCTTCTCGCTGTGGCGAGCGGCTTCCTGGGATTGGCCGCTGCCCTTTCCCTCAAGCACAAAGAAAAGGTGGTTCCTCCGGCCGCATGGACGACCATCTTCGCCGTCGTCCTCGGGGTAGTCGTCTTCGGCCTGACCCAGGAGGTCGCGGCGGCGCTGTGGCTCACTCTCACGGTGGCGGCACTCGGGATTCCACTTCGACCAGCCGTTCCCGGGACAGCGAAAAAATTCACTCTGTCGTGGACGATTGGGACGACGTTCTTGCTCATCGGATGCTGCATCGCCGTGCTGAGCGTTCTGACAACCCGAAGTCTGCCGGCAAGCGTGATCCAGACCGCCCTCCCTCAGATGGAGAGTCAGTGGCGAGTCGGGACTCAACCTGCTCTCCTCTGCTTCGTAATCGGTCTGACCTTAGCCTGGATTCACGTCTATGCCTACCTGCAGCGCAGGCATCCGTGGACGCTCCTGCTTCAGGCACTCCAGCAGTTCGCTCAGCGTGTGTCACCCCTCCTCGTCGTGGCGTGTGCCGTCTCCATCGCGCTCTGCGTGAGGTGGGACTTGGAAATCCGGACCGAATTGCAGAACATCGCCCTCAATGAACCGGCATACTATCTGACGCAGCGGTGACGACTCCTTCCCTCTTTTCCGAATCGACTCTGGCCTCTCTTGAGCGCATTGCTCGGGAGCGGGAGAGTCATCTCGCGTCGCTCCGATTCGTGACGGAGGGCGCCGACTGGTGCCGCCGGCACTCCGAACTGATCGACCAGGTTTGGGAGGCACTGGAGCGAGAAATGCAGCAGCGATGGACTTCCCTTCCTCCTCTCGCGTTCGTTGCCACGGGAGGTTACGGTCGAGAGGAGATGTGTCCACACAGCGACTGCGACGTTTCGCTGGTGCCGCTTGTGGAGACGCCCGAGCTGAATGAGGCCATCCGCTGGATCTACCGGGCCTCGCGTGAGGCACTGGAAAAGATTCTCCGGGTGAGGCTCGGCTACGTCTACCGGCTAATCGGTGATGCCCCGGGCCTTGATGCCACGACACTCAGCAGCCTCATGGATGCGCGCCTTGTGACCGGTTCTCCGGAACCTCTGCGTAAGCTCGAAGCGGCCATCCTCGCGAGCTTTCCGACGGCGGACTTTCTGATCGCCAAGCTCGAAGAGCGGGCCAAGGAGAAACGCACGACCCACGAAACCCCTCTCGTGGTCGAACCCCACCTCAAACATGGGGCGGGTGGACTGCGTGATTTCCATCTTCGCAACTGGATTGGATTGGCGATAGGGGATCGCAAACAACCCGTGACCTCGGAGGTAGATCACATTCTCAAACTCCGCAACCTGCTGCACCTCATCAGCGGGAAGGCGAGCGATCATCTGAACCTTGATCGCCGAGGTCAGATCGCCACGCAGATCGGAATGAGTCCGTTCGAACTCGGTGAGGAACTCGCCGCCGCTCTGGAGAAAAATCATGCATTGACCCGCGCAAGCATGGAGCGCCTTTACGAGAATCGTTATCCCCTGACGCCAGGGGTGATGGTGATCCGTGGAGCGGTTCGCGTGGAGGCCGGAACGTCGGCGGGGGAAGCCGCGAGGGGCATTGCCCTCGGCACCAAGCTCGGGCTAGATGTCGAGGATGTCAAGGCTCCGATCACCCCCCATGCCGGGCCAGAGTCGCTCTTTGCTCTGACTCAGGGGGCGTCGATCATTGAGAATTTGGATCGCACCGGAGTCTTGGAGGTTCTTTTGCCGGAACTGGCGAACTGCAAGACCCTGATGCCAACCGATGAATCTCACACCTATACGGTGTATGAGCACACCCTTCAGGCTTTCCGGAATCTGGAGTCAATCACACTCGAACATCCACTCGGCACTCTCTTGGCGGAAAGCCACGAAGATACGCGCCTCGCCTTGAGCCTTGCCATTCTGCTCCACGATGTCGGCAAAATCAACCGCGCACGCCCCCACAGCGAGACCGGGGCGGAGATGGCCGAGGAAATCTGCTCCCGTTGGCGGCTGGACGACTCGATGAAAAGTCTGGTGGTCTGGCTGGTGCGAGAACATCTCACGATGTCGCGATTCATTCGCCTCCGCGACGTGATGCTACCGGAGACGGTGCAAGAATTCGCCGAGGTGGTCACAGGAGTCGAGCGACTCCGCGCCTTGACTCTCCTGACCTACTGCGACGTGAATGCGGTGAACACCAGCCTCTGGACGCCGGTGCAGGAGACGTTCCTCAGGGCGCTTTTCGAGCGCACGCTTGCCGTTCTTACCGAGCAATCGACGCTGCCCAAGACCGAGGAAGCGGCGAAGGAGCGGGTGCTCCGTGGTCAGGCCGAAAAGCAGATCGACGAAGATGCCTTGGAAACCTTCCTCGATACGATGCCACCGCACTATCTGCTGAGCACCGATCCGGACTCCATCCGCCGGCATTTCCTAATTGCCCAACAGGCTGAGCGGGGCGAGTTGGCGATCGACGTATTCCACCATCGAGAGCTGAGAGTGACCGATTTCACCGTCGCTTGCCACGATTCGGCGGGGGCTCTGAGCAAGATATTGGGGGCGATCTACGCGCTGGATCTCTCGTTGATTGGCGTGCGGGCCAGCACGACGACAGGATCCACCCCACTCTTGCTCGACACTTTCACAGTCAGTAGTAGCGGGCAGTGCCTCGGCAAAGACAAGGTGGATCGCCTGACCTCTGCTCTCAATCGGCTCCTGATTCAGGGAGATGACCTTGTGGAGTTCATGGCTTCTCATGGTCGCGAGGCGAGTCGGAAGCAAGCCACGCTGCGGGTGCAAATTGAGCAACGCGACCCCACCATCATCGAAGTCCAAGCACCCCGTGGTCGAGGGTTGGCCTTCCGGATTTCGAGGGTGATTTCGGACTTGGGGCTCGATATTCTTGCCGCTCGATTGGGTCAATGGGCGGGAAATGGCTCGGCGGCATTCTACGTGCAGTATCCCGATGGCAGAACGGTTGAAAAGGAAACGATTCTCGAGGCCTTTCGATCACAGTAGGTAATCTCCCAGGAACCGCATCATGAAGGTTGTCATTCTCGGCTGTGGACGCTCGGGCGCGTCGCTGGCTCTCCAACTCTCTGCCCGCGAACACCAGGTCACTCTGATCGAGAAGAGCCCGGAGTCTTTCCGGCGACTCGGCAAAACGTATCCGTGCAAGCTCGTGGTCGGGAACGGACTTGACCTCGACACCCTTGAGAGGGCTGACGTGCGGAACTGCGACGCCTTTTTTGCCATGACTCGGGGCGACAACACGAACATCATGGCGGCCCAACTCGTGATGCGCAACTATGGCGTTCGTCGAGTCGCCGCGAAGGTCGCGGATCCTCACCGGGCCGAAGCCTATCGCAAAATGGGGCTCTTCACGATCAATGCGGCTGGATTGCTCGCCGGCATCGCAAAGGACTGGCTCCTCGGCGAAGAATATGCGCCCATCGACACTTACAACAATCTGGTTGAGGAGATGGAGCTTTGAGCCTCTACGTCATTGTGGTCGGCGGCGGCAACGTTGGAGTTCAGCTTTGCAAGCGACTCATCGCACGAGG
The DNA here is from genome assembly GCA_943371575.1 of Methyloversatilis discipulorum. Classification (GTDB taxonomy): domain Bacteria; phylum Armatimonadota; class Fimbriimonadia; order Fimbriimonadales; family Fimbriimonadaceae; genus UphvI-Ar2. The sequence goes on from CALRVI020000002.1 coordinate 167,132, forward strand.
TCATGAAGTCGTTCTGATGGAAAAGGATGCTCGGCAGGCTCAGAAACTCGGCAACCTCATTGGCGATGAGAATGTGGTGCACGGCGACGGATGTGACCTGATCACCCAGCGAAGCACCGGATTCAACCGGGCGGATATCGTCGTCAGCGTCACGGGCGAGGACGAGGACAACCTGATCTGTTGCCAGCTTGCCAAAGAGGTTTGGAAGGTCAAGCGGGTGGTCGCTCGGGTCAACGACCCCTCCCACGAGACGGTCTTCCGCGAACTGGGCATCGACGACACCGTCTCTGCGACGGGCATCATCTTCAGTCTGATCGACCAGCAAATATCGAGCGACGAGCTCATTCCTGTTGGACATCTTCACAAGGGTCACGTTGAGGTCGTGGAGTCGGTCTTGAGTGAACGTTCACCGCTTCTCGGACGAGCCGTCCGAGATATCGCCCTGCCTCAGGGGAGCTTCATTGTCTCGATTTTTCGAGATGGCGTGGCGACGCAAGTGACCGGAGACTCGACGTTTTCCGTCGGGGATACCGTGGTCGCAATGGTGCCGATTGTGCGTGCCGAAGAACTCCGTGCCGTGCTGATGGCCCGCGATCACTGAGGCCTCGGGGAAAAATCTGGCTTGGCTTACAGCTGAGCTGATTCATACTGAATGCATGTTGCAAGAGCTGAATCGGTGCGCATTCGGCGTGATTCTGCCCCATGATCTGCACGAGGTTTTCAAGGTCGCGCAGACCGAGATTCGCCGAAAAGGGGGCGATGAAACCCGAGGGATTCCCGCAGGCGAACTCGCGCTCGTGTTGGTACCCCTCGGCGAGTTGCGGGTGCAACAAGTGGTCGTTGCCGGGGAACTTCTCGATCAAACGAGCGTGATCCCTTCGTTTTCGATGACTCTGCAAGGCCTTTCCGGGCGACCCAACGCCACGATGCCGAAGTCTGCCGTGATTGAACTGGGCGGCGAACGGGATCGCCTCATCCAGCTCGCCCAGGTTCTGCGCACCGAAGCGGGCAAACTCTTCCCCATCCCCGATTCGCCTCCGTTCGACGCCGGACTGGAAATCGCGCGTCTGAGATCCCTCAACGACAAAGGCCGCTCAGATCTTGGGCGGGCGTTGCGCGTGGCGAAATTCGAGCACGAGGGCACGCTGCGAATTGATGAACTGAGCTTGCTCGTGATGTCAGCCGGGGCATTAGGTCCGGAATGGAAGGTTCACCGCAGCGTGCGCCTGGCCGGATCCGTCGGTTAATCGCATGATCGGACTTCCTGCCTCGGCCTCTCAGACCAACTGGCGCGTCTTGCCCGATCAACCCGAGGCTCAAACCCGGTTGCAGAGCGAACTGGGAGTGTCTCGTCTTCTCGCCAAGCTCCTCGTCAACCGAGGAATCACCGATCCGGCGGAGGCAGAACATTTCCTAAGCCCCTCGCTCGATCACCTCTCCGATCCGACGAAGCTCCCCGATTTCGAACCGGCCCTCCGGGCAATCCTCGGGGCGAGAGAGCGCAAGGAGAAGATCTACATCCATGGCGACTACGATGTGGATGGGGTGAGCAGTACGGCCATCCTCCATCGATTCCTCACCAAGATCGATTGCAACGTCGTCAGCCACGTCCCGCACCGAGAAAAGGAGGGCTACGGGATTCACTCAAAGGCTGTGCACTGGGCGACCGAGGCGGGGGCGCAGCTGTTCCTGACCTGTGACTGTGGATCGAGCGCTCACCAGTCTCTGGAGATGGTTTACGAGGCGGGCATGAAGGCTGTGGTGACGGATCACCACGAGGTTCAGGCCACGTTGCCCCAGGCTGAGGCGATCGTGAATCCTCATCGACACGACGGCCCGTGGCCGGGCGTTGAACTCAGTGGCGCGGGGATCGCCTATCAGCTTTGTCATGGCATTTGCCGAGAGCTGGGCTTGCCCGAAGCGATGTTCCACAAGAACTTCATGGATCTCGCGGTGCTCGGCACGGTGGCCGACGTGATGCCTCTGCATCACGACAACCGGGTGATCACGGCGTTCGGACTTCGATCCCTCCGTGGAACCGGAAAGGCGGGTCTCAAGGCGTTGCTGAAAGTAGCCCAGTTGGATGACCCGACCAAACCCCTCACCACCCGTCACATTGGGTTTCAACTCGGGCCGCGCCTCAATGCGGTCGGTCGAATTGATGATGCAGACGTCGCCTTGCGACTCCTCCTCACCAACCAGGACATCGAAGCGATCGAACTCGCCGAGTTCCTGGATACCACCAATCAAGAGCGGCGCGAGCGGCAGAAACGAATCCTCGATGAAGCGACCGAGGAGATCCGAAACAAAGGGCTCGACGAAAAGTACGTGATCGTTGTTGCGAAAGAGGGATGGGAAAAGGGGATCGTTGGAATCGTGGCGGGCAAGGTGGTCGAGGCCTTCCGACGACCTGCGTTCGTGCTCGCGATAGAGGGCGGCAAGGCGAGTGGTTCCGCAAGATCGATCCCGAACTTCCATCTTGCGAACGCCATCAACTTGAATCGCGACATCCTTGCTTCGGGAGGCGGGCATGCGGCCGCGGCAGGTTGTTCGCTTGTCGTGGAGAATATTCGCGAGTTTGCTCACCGGTTGGATCAACACGCGAGAGAGTTTCTGACGGAAGAAGACTTCATTCCTGTCACGACGATCGACGCGGAAGCCACTCTGGCCGAGGCAAGCCTTGAGTCACTACGGGAGATCAGCCAGCTGGAGCCGTTCGGTCAGGCAAATCCGGAGCCAGTATTCCTCTGCCGCAATCTTTCGATTCTCTCGCTGACACCGACCCGAAATCCGGAACATGCCAGAGTCACCCTTGGCTCAGATGGTCAGACCCGAGAGGCGATGGCTTTTGGACTCGGCCATCAACTCGCAGAGACGCCGCGCGATGCCAAGATTGATGTGGTCTTCACGCTCGAAGAGTCCACTTGGAATGGCCGGACGCAATTCAAATGGCTGATTCGCGATTTTCAAAGATCCGGATCTTGAACCGCAACTTTGACGCTGATCTCTTGCTCCGAAGGTCCGCGACGGATCTTGAGTTTGAGTGTCTCACCAGGCGTCAGCTCGAAGAGGTAACTGGCGAATCCAAGCACGTTGTCCACCTTCGTGCCGTTGGCGGCAAGGATCACGTCACCCGCTTTGAGCCCGGCCTTGTCGGCTGGCCCTTCTGGAACGAGGCGGTCAACGATGATCTCCAGCGGATTTGCTCCAGCGCGGAAATAGATGCCGATGGTCGGGTGATCGACTTCATGATCCGGCTCCAGGAATCCATCGACCACGCGGGAGAGAATCTTGGCACCCAGCGCGTAGCCAATCGTCAGCCCCTGCGGACCGAATCCACCGACGCTCTGCAAGCGCGAGGTTCCCTGCCCGGGCAGAGATCGATCCACGGCCAAAGTTGCCCCGAGAATGCCGACAAGATCGCCGGCGTTGGTGAAGAGCACGGCTCCGCCAACTGGGTAATCCCGGGCCTCCATTTGAATCTCGCTGAGCGGGACATAGCGCTGGCTGGGATAGAAAAGTCCGGGGCGATTCTGCGATGTGATGTCGCCTTTCACCGGCCCGTTCACCGTCGCAACCATCACTTCCCCAGTTCTCTGATCGCGAGCGACGCGGATCGGTCGACGGTTCGGTTCATCCCACTCGTAGGCTCCAAGAAGGACGAGCTGGGTTTCGCGGTCGTAGGCGAGGCGTCCGAGTTTTACCGTTTTGCCGTTGTTCAGCGTTGCGGTGAGCGGCTCGTACGCGATGCTCGAAATGTGGGCAAGAAAGTGACCTTCCTTGTTGATGAGCACGGCAATGCCTCCTGGTCGCCCTTCGATATCGGGCAAGATCGCAAGGCTCGGCAACACGGTCGCCCACGCGGCAGATTGGTAGGCCCCAGCGGGCCGTTCCATCGGAGCGGCGAGGCTTTGCGGCTTCACGACGTCGTCCTCGGCGAGGGTGTTTTCGAGAATGCTCTCGCGCACGGAGATCATGCCCGAACCGACCTGCACGGCCGAAACAATCTGACCGCCCAGCATCAGGAGTCCGAGAGCCCAGATCTTAACCACCGAAGATAACTTCACGCTTATCAACCTCTTGGGCAACCGGCACTCCGGTCGCGGGATCCACTCCCCCAGGAACGACGATCACAACAATCGGCTCGGCGCCCGACTTAGTCTGCGGTGCGCCTGCGCGACTCATTTGCCCGCCCGGACCGCCAAAAGCACCGGCTCCAGAGCCAGCCATGCTCGAATCGGCCGCTCCAAAAGTTGCGGGAGTAGCACCACCAGGGATGGCGCCCTCGCTGCGGAATGCGGCATCATCGGCGGCGGCACCAGCAAGCGCCGCAGCCGCGCTGCCCGGATTGATCGCATCCAGACTTGTCGGGCGGACAGATTCGCGAACCGGGCTCTCGAGGCGAGCAAAGCGATTCGGTCGCCGGTTCGCGGGGCGAACGCGGGGCTCGGGGCGGGCTTCCGAAACAGAGGGAGCGGGTGCGGCGAACGCACCGTCAGCCGTCGAGGCTTGCGGATCGGCTTGAGCGGTCATCGGCACCTGGTTCGAATTTTCCAGAACGAGGGGTTGCGTCGGTTCGTTCGCGGTCTTTGCGGCAAGGATTGGAGAATCTGTCTGCTCGGGAAGACCGGCGGGCTTGATTCCCGGGGACAGAGCGAGAGCCGCAATCGCCGCGCAGGCGGCCATCGCGAAAGCGGGTTGCCACCAGGGAATTGCGCGTTTGGGCTTCATCCCCCTGGCTAAAATCGCCTCTCGGAGTCGTTCGGTGCTCATCTGGCATTCCGGGATATCTCGCAGGGCATGAAGATCCTCGCGAAGCGTGGCGTAGGCTTGCGCTTCCCTCTTCATCGCCTCGGAGGCCTCTCCGGCGACCAGTTCGCGATCCCCGGCTTCTTCTTCCTGAAAAGCCGAGCGGATCAGAGCGTCGAAATCCTTGTTTGTCATGTTAGAGTTCTCCTCCGCTTTCGCTCAGCAGAGGCATCAGGCGATCTTTCAAGGCGCGTCGGGCCCGGAGCACGCGAAGCTTGGCTCCTCCGACGGTACACCCAAAATATTCGGCGATTTGCTCGTATTCCATCTCTTGGATATCGCGGAAAAGGATGGCGTTCCGATGGTTTTCCGGCAGGTTCTGGATGGCTTCTCGCACCATCGCCTTGCGGCGGGCTTGTTCGAGATTCTCAATCGGGTCTTCCTCACCCGATCCCACCGTCATCCAGGTGAGCGCACCTGAGGCTTCCTGCTGTTCCAGGTTTTGGCGTCGGGTGGACATCCTGGCTCTGTCGGTGCCGTAGTTGGCGGTGATCCGCAGAAGCCAGGTGGTGAACTTCGCCTCGTCGCGGTAGCGATGGAGGTTCTGGTAGGCCCGGATGAAGACTTCTTGCACGATGTCCTCGGCGTCGTCGCGTCGAGGGGCCATTTGGTAGGCGTATCGGTAAACGAGATTGCGGTGGCGTTCGAAGAGAGTTTCGAATGCCGAAAAGTCCCCAGACCGCGCTCGGCTGACGAGCGCGTCATCGGTATCCGCGCCGAACGTTGTGTCGAACTCGCGGGATTTGCCACCGAACGGGGATGGTTCTAACCTCAATGCAATCCTTCCGATCATGTTACACGGCTAGGACGGCTCAGAGTTGCCTCGGTTACGTCGCCGCGATCCCGGACTAGGCCTCAGCCCTGCACCGATTCTGGTACCGCCGTGCTTCGACCTTCCCACTCCGACACGCAAGCCGCGATGGTGATGTCTCCGGTCACGTTGAGGACGGTGCGAGACATGTCGAGGATTCGGTCGATGCCGAGAGCCATGCCAATCGCCCCGGCGGGTACGCCTAGGGTCTTGATGATGCCGCCGATGACCGGCCACGCTCCGCCGGGAACTCCCGCTGTGCCAATCCCTGCGACGATTGAGACGCCCAACACCATCAGCTGATCGGCCGCCGTAAGGGGCACATCGAAGAGTTGGCAAAAGAAGATGATCGTGATGCCTTCAAACAAAGCGGTTCCGTTCTGATTCGCGGTGGCCCCCACAGTGAGAACAAACGAACTGACATCCTTCGGCAGCCCCACCTCTTCCTCGGCTGCCTTGAGAGCGACCGGGAGGGTCGCGTTAGAGGAACTCGTGGCAAAGGCGGTGAGCATGACGTTCCGAATCTGCCCGAAGAACTCGCGGGGATTGCGCTTGGCGATCAGCTTGAGAACCACCGGGTACGTGATAAACATGTGCAGGCCTAGCCCAACCAGAACCACAATCGCGTAGACCCCGAGCACCCGGAAGATGTCAATTCCCAGCGCGGCCCCGGTCTTGAAAACGAGAGCGAACACGCCAATCGGAGCAAGAGCCATCGCCATCTCGATGACCTTCTGGCTGATCTCGAAGATGCCTTCGAAGAAGGCGCGCACTGGAGCGACGACCACTGGGTCACTCTTCGCCAGCCCAAGCCCGAGGACAAGGGCGAAGAACATGAAAGGCAAGATGCCGCCACTCAGTGCACGGCTGGCTTCGAGAACAGGGTTGCGCGGAACGATGCCGAGGATCGGATCGCCATCCTGGGGTGGCTTGGCTTTGTCGATGGCGTCGGCGATCTTGCCGTCCAGTTCTTTGGCTTCGGCTTCCGTAAACGCGGTTTCTGTGTTCTCCGCGCGGATTCCGAGTTTTTTCTCACCATCTTTTGCATACGCGGCGTAAAGCTGGTCTCTCTGCTCCGGCGAGATTGTGCTCCCGGGTTTGGCAAGATTGACGAGAGCAAAGGCGATGGCAACTGCGATTCCGCTGAGGAGCACGGTCATGGCCAGGGTGCGGAGTCCGATTCGCCCGACCCGCGCGACGTCGCCGATCTGAGCGATCCCGAGGATCAGAGCCGAGAGGAGCAGGGGCACGACGATCATGAAGATCATCGCCAGGAAGATGTTGCCGACCGGCTCGATGACGTTCTTGAGGATCGAATCGAGTTGCTCTTTGAACGCAGGATTCCCGGCTGCGACCGCCTGAGCGGCGATTCCCGCCACGCCTCCCAACACCAAGCTCAACAGAATCTTGTTATGGAGGGCCATCGACTTGCCTTTTTCGGACATGGGGGCCAGTATTCCCGATCCGAGCCCCGCAAGACACAAGTGCTAAAGTAAGAGCAAGGCATGAGTCGAACAGTTTGGGTGATTGGCAGCGCGGTTTTGGACACAGTTTTCAGTGTCGATCACATGCCCCGACCGGGTTCTTCGAGCCTCGCGAGCGCAGTCAACCTGTTCCTCGGTGGCAAGGGTAGCAACCAAGCGGTGGCCGCCCACAAGCTCGGGGCAGATGTCCGGCTGATCGAATGCCTGGGCCACGATGAAGCCGGCGAGATGTTCCTTGCCGCCTACCGCGACCTCGGCATGTCTACCGACTGGATTCGCCAAACCAGTGATGCCTCCACCGGGCAGGCGAACATCTGCGTGGATGCGACTGGGCAAAATCAGATCGCAGTGTATGTGGGAGCGAACGGGCACCTCACAGCGAGCGACGTCACCGAGGCCGGAATCCAAGAGGACGACCTGATTCTCTGCCAGCTTGAGGTTCCGAACGACGTGATTCATGCGTGTGGTCATGCCGGACGCCTGATTCTCAACCCTGCGCCGCCGCGTGAAATCCCGCAAGTGATTCTGGATCACACCTGGGGGCTTACACCCAATGAATCAGAGGTTGAGGCGCTGACTGGCGTCACGCCTCGGGACGAAGCATCGACCCAAGCCGCCGCGAATCGGCTCATGGCGCATGGGGCGGAGCACGTTGTCATCACACTGGGTGATCGCGGGTGCTTCTTCGCCAACCAGCAAGATTCTCAACACTTCCCTGCCCCCACGGTCAAAGCGGCCGACACCACAGGCGCAGGAGATGTCTTTAATGGCGGACTCCTTGCCGGGCTCGCCCACGGTTGGACGTTCGCCGATTCGATTCGGTTTGCCATTCTTGCCGCCTCGCTCAGCGTCACAAAACCCGGGGCGATGGCAAGCATCCCGAGCTTTGCCGAGGTTGTCGAGTTTGCTCAATCCCAGAGTCAATCGGGCCCGTGGGAAAGCGTCGAGGTGGCTTGGTGAAGCACCCGATTGTCGTGATCGGGGCAGGTGCCGCGGGGATCATCGCGAGCTGGCGCGCGGCTCAGATGGGAGCCAAAGTGATCCTCGTCGAGAAGACCGACCGGATCGGGACAAAGATTCTGATCTCGGGCGGCGGCAAGTGCAACATCACCCACGACGGCCCGATTGAAAGCGTTCTCAAAGCCTTCCGTCCAAACGAAGCCCGGTTCATCCGACCTGCCTGTTACCGATTCCTGAACACGAGGATCATCGAGATGCTCACGGATCGCGGGCTCCGGGTGTACACCCGCGAAGATGGTCGCATCTTCCCGGTGGATCAGACCTCGAAAGATGTTGTGGCGATCTTACGCACCTACCTTGAGGAGGAGGGCGTGATCATCAAGCTTGAGTCTCCTGTGCGAGAGATTGTCGCTCCCGGCGGGCGGATTGAAGGTGTGCGCACGGAGAATGAGCTCATACCAACCCACCACATCGTCCTCTGTACCGGTGGCAGCAGTTATCCTCGCAGCGGAACCACCGGCGATGGCTGGCCCTGGACCACTCAACTCGGTCACGGCCTCGTTCCGATCAAAGCCGCCCTTGCGCCGATGGATCTGAGGCTGAAGTCGATCAAAGATTGGGCGGGGGTCGCCCTTCGCGACATCATTCTCCGGAGCCGGCTCAACGGGAAGGAGTCGGCGAAGTGGCGGGGCGATATGCTGTTCACCCACCACGGAATCTCTGGGCCCTGCACGCTGGGAATCAGCCGAGTGATCGCCGAGCAGTGGGGCGAGGGCGTCGCGACGGTGGAGGTTGATCTGCTGCCGGATCACAAGTTCGACCGGGTAGACGCCGATCTGGTGGACTACAAAGCCAAAAATCCGAATCGCCAAATCGACACAATCATTGGCGATCTGCTCCCGCAAAGACTCGTCGATCCGTTTCTGGAGCGAGCCGGGGTGGAGCCGGGGACGAAGTGCCAGGCACTCAGTAAAAAGCAAATCCACAAGCTGACCGAGCAGATTAAGGGATGGAACCTGGGCGAGGTGGCCGAGGTCATTCTGGCAAAGGGCGAAGTCGTCGCGGGGGGCGTTCCGCTCGATGAAGTCGATCCCCACACGATGCGATCCCTGAAATGCCCCGGTCTCTACCTTTGTGGGGAGATCATGGACATTGCCGGGCCAGTTGGAGGCTACAACCTACAGGCAGCGTGGGCGACAGGATTTGTGGCCGGGGAGACCGCTTACGAAGATTGGTCGGGCAGCTCGAGCGGCGAAATCTGAAGCGCAATCCGCTCATAAGCCTGCCTCGGCGCCTCGGGAACAAGACGGTCGCACTCCCTTAGCACGCTCCGAAGTGCTTGCTCCCCCCGGAGTCCGGCGAGAAAGGCTCGCTCGCTCGCCTCCGCGAGAATGGAGGCAAATTGGTAGTCATCTTCTCGTGTGACGGCAGGGTTGGGCCACGCGCCTTCTTTCGACAGAGTCTGCGTGAGATCGATGACTTGACCGACTTCCCCCACCACGAGCCAGAAACGCCATGCGAAGAGGTCATCCTCGCTGATTCCCAACTCTGCACCCACCGCGATGGCCCACACCGAGAGGCGATCTATTCTGGCCCTGAGCCCAGGCACCTTTGCCTCTCCGAGACGCGAGAGTTCCCGAAGCGTGTCGTTGAGAGCGAGTCGCGATTCGGAGGTCATTTCGGATCCACTTCGTGGGTTGCGGCAAAGGTGATGAGCGAGGCCATGACTTCCTCGCGAAACGGCAAAATTTCTGCGGATTGCATCCGTTCAAGGGCCTCCTCGGGGGTCGCTCGATCCTCCAGCAGATGACTGGCGAGAATCACCGCGGCCTCATGAGCATCCATCAGGTCGTCCTGTTCGCCCACCAAACGGCTTGCGACGAACGCCTTGATCGCCTCGCTCTGCGGAAGCTCCTGAGCCGGGAGCCCCTCCATGAGCAGAACAAATCCGCGCCACAGATCCCACTCGTTGTCGGAGTCAAGTCCAAAGTCTTCGCCCATTGCATCCATCACGGCGAGGATGAGGTCGAACCGCTTGCGCACCGGATCAGGATTCGGAACGAGGGCACGCCACTGACGAATGGCTTCGGAAATATCGGGCTGGCTCATGGCTGGATACTCCCGAGGATGGCGCAGACGCGTGGGAGTTCGTCATCGGAAATCGCCCGGGGGTCGATCCATACGGTACCGGATTCGATGCGGGTCAGCAGTCCAGCGTCCCACATCTGTTCGTAGAGATGGCTCGCTTTGCCGACCAAGCCAAGCCGCACGGTCGGGATTCCTGCGGTGGGCAATGAACCGCCTCCGAGTTCAGAATGGCCAGGCTCTATCCGAGCTTCCCCACCCCACGATGCGGCCAGTTTGCGGCAGGCCTCTTCCAAGTCCGACAATGACCGCCCACATGCCCACCAAGTCGGGATTTCCGATTCGCGGTTCTCGATATAGAGTCGGAGGGTGGCCTCAAGAGCAGCAAGATCGAGCTTGTCGATTCTCGTCGCTCGGGCGAGGGGATGCCTGGCGCACAGTTGCACCAGATCGGCTCGGCCGAGGATGAGGCCCGACTGCGGGCCACCGAGAAGCTTGTCGCCACTTGCGAGGACGAGTTCGGCTCCGTCGGAGAGGGCTTCGCGGAGCGTGCGCTCTTTCGGCAGGCCATAGCGGGTTGTATCCACCAGACACCCACTGCCGAGATCATCCACAAAGACCCAACCTGAGTGCTTCGCCAGCGTCACCAAATCGGCGGTGGAAGGCCGCGAGACGAAACCCTCCTGGACAAAGTTGCTTTGGTGGCATCGCAGAATCACTCCCTTTTCCGATGATCCCGCGATGGCCTCTTCATAGTCGCGGAGATGGGTTTTGTTTGTGCATCCCACCTCCACGAGAGTGCATCCGCTTCCTGAGACGATCTCCGGCATCCGGAATGCCCCACCGATCTCGACCATCTCACCCCGGGAGAGGATCACGGGGCGTTTGGGCGCGAGCGCGGCAAGGGCGAGCATCGTCGCAGCAGCGCAATTGTTCACGACCAGGCTTGACTCTGCGCCTGTCAGTTCTTGGAGAAGCCATCGAACAACCTGCTGACGATCCCCCCTCTGCCCAGTATCTCGATCCACCTCGACATCGGCGTGCGAGTCTGCAACGGCTCGAATCGCTTCCACGGCGGCTGGAGCAAGGCGAGCGCGGCCCAATCCAGTGTGGAGGACGATGCCTGTGCCGTTGATGACCGGAGACAGTCGAGGCCGGGAGAGTTCATGAGCCCGCCTCGACGCGTCAGCCACCCATTTTTCCAAAGGGTGATCCACCGTCCCCGCTGCTCGGGCCTCGGCAAGGCATTGCCTCGCTGCGCGGAGTCGGATGCGCTCCGGAATCGCGGAATTCAGGGATCGCGCGAGGGCATCAACGCTTGGAGGCCTGGAGGCAGACTGGGGCTGATCGGAACTCACTGAATCCTAGTCTATCTGACTCCCGTACATAATGAACGTATGAGCTACACGCCACCGCCCTACGCACCGCCGAAGAAGGGGACAAATCCTCTTGTTTGGGTCTTCGTGGCCCTGGGTGCTTTCTGTTGCATCGCGGTTATCGGATTCGGTGCCATGACCGCCACGGTCGCCGGGCAGGTCGGCAACGTCATGCCCTGCATGATGACGATGTCATTGGCCCAGAACTCGATTCTGGAGTACGAGAAGAAGAACGGCAAGTTCCCAGCTGCTGATTCGTGGCAGGACGATATTGCGGAGATCTACGGCAAGCAAGCGGCGGATATCGCTTCCGGCGTGAAGGATGCCCCGCTCGGTATGGACAAGATGATGAAGCCGCGCGACATCAACGGCGAGCTTCTCTGTAACGATCAAAACCCCAAAACCTATCTGGTTTATAACTCCGAAATCGCGGGCAAGAAGCTGTCCGATTTGAAGGATGCTTCGAATACGGTTCTGTTCTTCGAGACCACGAAGGGCGGCAAGAACGTCTCGAGTCCCTACGTCAAGCAAGAGCCGAAAGACTCTCCCAAGATGATGGGGCAGCCTCGGGGCTGGAACATTGCCTATGCAGATGGGATGGTGGAATTCGCCGACGGCGGCAAGAGCCAACGTCAGCGAATCGACTTCGGAACCAGCTCGGGTGGATCAACCGGTACCTCGGGCTCAACCCCCGCTCCGGCCGGCGAGTGATGGCGTGAGTTGAACTTTCGAGGACTCTAGCCGTCTTTGTGGAAGGATATTGGTCGTATAATAGGATCAGAAACATATGTTGAACGCGATTCTCAATAGCACAGGCATGATTGGCCAGAATGAACTCCTCATTATTGGATTTGTGATCCTGCTGGTCTTCGGGGGCGCCAAGATTCCTCAGCTCATGCGAGGTCTGGGGCGAGGTGCGGGAGAATTCCAGAAGGGCCTGGCAGAGGGCAAATCTGCGTTCAAAGAGGCCACGACCTTGCCCGAGGATGACGACAAGGGCACGGCGAAGAGTAGCTGAGACATCACAAGAAAGCGACAAAAGGCGATTTCCACTCGGAAATCGCCTTTTTTGCTTCCGAACCCTCGATTCCCTTCAACTTTCGCGAATTGAGGAACCCCGCGCGGACTTCCTGTGGTTAAACTGGCGAGGATTTTATGAAGAGCTTGTGGATCACTTTGGCTCTCGCCGCCATTATGGTGGCCCCGTCGCCGGTCTTTGCCCGGCAAGACGAGGAGGACGACACACCGCCCCCCGCGACCGCCGCCCCCCAAACGACCCCTGCGAAACCTGCCACTCCCGAGAAAACGGAGGCAGAAAAGGAGGCGGAGAAATTCGCAAAAGCGATCGAGGGGCTCGAGAAAACTTCAGGCGAAGTCACGATCTATCGCCGCAAGAAGGAGATTCTCATGGAGATAGACGAAGCTCAACTGGGCAAGATATTCTTCGTCCAACCGACGATCTCGACCGGGGTTGGAACGGACGGTCTTCAAGCCGGAGATCCCCTGGGATACGACGGAGTGGATGTCTTCCGGTTCGATCGCGGAGCCGATGACGATCTCCGCCTGATTCGGCCCAATTTGGACTACCGATGGCTCGCCGACAATCCCCTGGCCCTCAGCAGCTCGCGATCATTCCCCGAGGCGATTCTGGGCAACTATAAGATCGAGGCGAAGGATCCTGCTCGGAAGAAGTTGCTCGTCAACGTCACTCGACTGTTCGATGGCAACCTGTACGGCCTGAATCAGGTCGTGAGTATGATGGGCGGCCCGGGGTTCATGCCAGACAGCGCGAACTCTGAGATAGCGAGTATTCGGGCGTTTCCCGAAAATGCGGTGATCCGCACCAAGGTTCACTTCCGCAAGAGTCAAGCGGGCGGCGATGATGACCTCGGTTCGCTGCTCGCGGCCCTCTTCGGCTCATCCGGCCCGCCGCTTGCCGATGGAAGAAGCCTGCCTCTCACCCTCATCTTCAACTTCTGGTTCGACCGTGATCGGGGCTACTCCCCGCGCTATGCCGATCCCCGGGTGGGATATTTCACGAGCGACTTCTTCGACGTGGCCAAGCTGAAGCAACCGGATCGCACCGTGCGATTGATCCAGCGATTCCATTTGGAAAAGAAAGACCCCACCGCCGCGATGAGCGAGCCGGTCAAGCCGATTGTCTGGGTGCTCGATCCCAGCATTCCGGAGGAATACCGACAGGCGGTCCGCGACGGAATTCTCTACTGGAACAAAGCCTACGAGGCGATTGGTTTCCGCAATGCTTTGGTCGTCCAGGACGCGCCGAACACTCCGGACTACGATCATGCCGATGGTCGCTTCAACGTTGTCCGCTGGACGATGACGAAGAACTCAGCCTATGCAGTAGCGTGGTTCAGACCCAACCCGATCACGGGAGAGATTCTGAATGCCGCCGTCACGGTTGATGCCAACTATCCGGCGAGCATGTTCACCGAATTCCAAGAAGAGGTGATCGGGGTTTCTTCTCGCGGAAAGTGGTTCGATGAGGATCAGCGTCAGACGATTCTCAACCAACGCGTGGACGAGCCCATGCGCAAGGCAGGTTTCCGCAAGGTGGGATGCAATCACGCCGAAGGGTTCTGCGAGAACCGCGCCGAGTCATTCATGGTGATGAAAGCGGCGGGGGTTCCCGTGGACGAGAAGGAATATGTCCGCCTCGCCGTTGCGGATTTGATCGCTCACGAGGTCGGGCACTGCTTGGGGCTGCGGCACAACTTTGCTGCCTCAACCCTCCACGACGGAACCGCCCTCGCAAACCCCGGGGTCATCGAGAGCCAAGCCGTGGCGGCTTCGGTGATGGATTACACTCCCCTGAACCTCGCCGCTGTCCTGAAGGGCCACCCGATGTACTACAACCCGAAGATCGGGGTGTATGACGAATGGGCGATCGCCTACGGCTACAAAGACTTCCCGGGCGGAACGCCGGAAGAGGAAAAGCCCTTCCTGCAGAGCCACGCTCAGCGGAGCGGTGCGCGAGGGCTGATTTACCTGACTGATGACGACGCGGATGGAATCAACCCACTCGCCGTCCGGTGGGATCTCGGAAGCGACACCGTGGAGTACGCGAAGATGTCGCTCCATGCAAGCGCCCTGCTGCGTCAATACGCTCTCACCGAGGCCACGAAGAACGGTCAGGCATACACACGCCGCAACGCACTGTTGCTGCGATCGCTTCGGACAGGATCCCGGGCGGCGATGACCGCGGTGCGATTGGTCGGAGGCGTTGAGTTTCGTCGCCAACTCAAGGGCGACGTGGGCGAGGTCCCGACCCTTCGTCCGGTCTCGGCGGCGAAGCAGCGTCAGGCCATGGCGATGATTCTGCCGACAGTCTTCCGCGAGAGTATCAGTGGCCTGCCCCAGGACGTCTTGTTCGGCATGAGCCAAGACCCGGATGCGGGTGGAGATAGCTACAACGCCCCGCTTCGTCAGTTCATGGGCACCAATCAACGCCTCGTGATGGCGATGCTGACGAGCTACGATAAGCTGGATGCGATTGCCGAGAATGCGTTCAAGACACAGAATCCGGCCAATCGGTACACGCTGGTGGAGCACTACGGCGCGATCACGGGCGAAGTCTTCAGCGAGATCGGTAAGGATCAGGCGATCAGCGATCTGCGGCGGGATTTGCAGCGGTACTACCTGGGCGTGCTGATCAGCCACTCGTTGGCCAGCGGCGGCACGATCAACGACGATGCTCGTGCGATTGCTGGGGTCACGATTCGCCACGTGAGTAAGCGGATCAAGTCTCAGCTGGCTTCCAAGAATCTCACCGACGAGACGACGAAGGTTCATCTTGCCGATATGGATGGTCAAATTGACCGGTTCCTGCAACGGCAAGCGATGGCTTCGGCGAACTAGAATAGAGAGTCCATGAATCAAACCAAGGAAGATGTGCTGGCGAGCCTGGAGGCAACCATTCAGCGGGGCCTGCAGGCAAGCGGCGGCGATCCCGCTCCGATAAAGCCTGATCACCGGCATGTCTTCCATTGGCCACCCCACGCGGTGAGCCACGACTACCACATCACCAACGACCTCTGGAGCGAATCGTCCGAGATCACGGTGCATGGCGACACGTGGCCGATCCAGATCGCCACGACAGATCGTGGCGTATTTGGTCGAGTCGAGGGGCTTTGGAACGAATCTCGGGGCGAGACGCGCGAAGAGATGCTTTCCGAACTTGTCGGCGGCTGCGAACCATGGTACGCCCGGCGGTTTGCGATCCAAAAGGCGCTTGGTCGAGACGAAATCTATCGAGGTCGGACGGCGGATCTCCCGAGCGGAGACCTCGTTTCACTTCTCTTTTGCCCCGACCGCGACGTGGCCCACACGGCGATGATCGAGATCGAAAAGCGGGCGAGTCTGGGCATATACACTGAGGCCTTTCTCCGAATTCTCGAAGACGAGCGACATCCCCACCGGCGCTCTGCGCAGTGGTGCGTGCTCGATATGTTCGAGGATATCGCCGCGTTCTGCCGCACGCCCGAAGAAGTCAAGCGGGCCGTGACCGCGATCAAGAATCTCCTCTGGAACGCGCAGGACGACTTCGCGCGAACCATGTATAAGGGTGGAGTCGTTCTTGGCGGACACATTTCGAACAATGATGCCGCTGATGCCCTGATTGAATTGATTGGGGCGCCAAGCAAAATCGGACGTCGATCGGCGATTCATGCCGTGTTCCATCTCGTCGAGTGGCTCCCGGATCGTCAAGCGGATGTCCTCGCCAAGCTCCAATGGGCCGCAGAGAATGATCCCGAGCCGCAACTCCGCACCTTTGCCGAATCCCAAGCGCGAGACATTGCCTCGGGAGCCACGGATCACGTCGAAGAGCCGACCTTTGAAGAGGAAAAGGCGGCGGCCCGCGTCTGATCGAGCGCGAATCGAGAGAGGATTCGGGGCAAAATGAGAGCTATGGGTTTGACCCTCTCGCGATCTGGATTCCTGCTCACCCTAGCGATGAGCCTCGGAGCGGTGCCAACCTCCGGCGATGCGCGGATGCAGCACGCCCTCCCGGGAGTTGAACTTCCCGCCCGCATCGAATCGATGATCGCTGGTGAGGCGTGGCAGGAGTCGTGGGTCGGCATCGTGGTGATGCGTCCGGATGGGACGGTGCTGTATGAGCGCATGGCCGACGTGCGCATGGTTCCCGCGAGCAATCAGAAGGTGCTGAGTGCGGTCTTCGCGCTCGATACTTTTGGGCCGGACTACCGACCCGAGACGAAGTTCTGGAAGGAAGGCGACGATATCTGGGTCGACGCGGTAGGAGACCCCAGCCTGACCTCCGCGCAGCTCGCGGAACTCCGTGCGAGGTTCAAACCGAGCCCGAAGTCGAGGATCTTTGTGCGATCGGCCTTTGGGGACGGTTATGGCCCCGGGTGGGAATATGACGATCTTCCCTTCCGCTACGCCCCCCGTGTCACCGCTTTCTCAGCGGATCGTGCGCAGTTCGAGGTCACTCATGCCAATGGAATCGTGAAAGCTCCCGCTTGGGCGGGGGTTCAGGTGCGGCATGAACCAGGTCTGGCGGATGCCACCGCCACTTTTGATCGAGAGAAGCGAGTGGTGACCGTTCAGGGCCGGCTGAAACCAGACACTCCCTTGGTCGCCCGATTCGCTCAACCTGATCCGACGATGAGCGCGGCTCTGATGCTGGGTGGCAAGCTGATCCGAACCGACAAGGTGCCAGATCGCGCGCCCGACTACATTCACAGGGGCGACGACATGCGGACGTGGGTGAAAAACTGCCTGGAACCCAGCGACAATCTTCTCGCGGAGATGCTGCTGATTTCAGCCGCGAGCAGGCGCACTCCGCTCGGCACCGCGCCCTACGCCAAAGCCCAAGCCGAATTGACCAAGTTCATGAGCGAGACGATCGGGGTCAAGAAAGGTGCGGTTCGTCCGGACGATGGCAGTGGGCTCAGTCGACACAATTTAGTCTCTCCACGTGCATTGGCACAGGTTTTGCGTCACGCGTATTCCAGCCCCTATCGGGACGTTTTTGTGGATGGTTTGCCCCAATCGGGCGAAGGAACTCTGCGAAGCCGCCTGAAAGGAATGGCCGTCTCAGCGAAGACAGGATCACTTGATGTCGTGTCGGCGCTCAGCGGGTATGTGCATGGAAAAGACGACGAAAGCCTGATCTTCTCGATCATGTTGAATCATCACGTAGTTTCCACAGCACAAGCCCGCGAGTTGCAAGATACGATAGTGGGTGAGCTTCTGGCTTGGTTGGACTCTGAGAGGTTCTATGAAAGAGAATACTTCTGGTGTGGATCTGTGGAAAAAGATGTTTCCGACCCGCGCACTTTTGCTTTTGCTGACCATCGGCTTCGTTGACCTGGTGGCGACCGCCCTCCTGCATCACCATGGGCTGATCATCGAGCTGAATCCTTTGATGAAGCCGATCATCGAGACCAGTGAATGGCTGTTTGCCGCTGTCAAAGGCATGACTCTGGTGCTCGCGTGGTTCGTCATGGTGAAGTACAGCAAGACTCACCTGGAGTTCGTGCGCAAAGCCGCCGGAGCCGGAGCGGCCGCCTATGTCGGCATCTGGTGCATCTGGTTCGTCGCTGGCTCGATTACGATGGGTTGAGTTTCCCCAACGCCGATCGAACCTCACACCCCAAGGGTGTTGAGTGCTGATTTCAAGACTTCTCCATCAGCCACAATGGAGGAGTCTTGAGACGTCCGACCCTGAGCCCGAGCAAGATCACGACTTACCTGGCGTGCCCGACCAAGTACCGCTGGACGTATCTGGATGACCGAGGCAAGTGGTACTTACGATCCAAGAGCTATTTCAGCTTTGGCACATCCCTCCACCAAGTCCTCCAGCGCTATCACGACGCCAGCGACACCGGAGTGACGACCACCGAAGAAGCCATCGCCGCCCTTGAAGAAAGCTGGATCGACGCCGGGTACGGCTCGCAAGACGAAATGATGCAGGCCCTTGCCGAGGGCAAGTCTTTGGTCAAGAACTACACGGAACGGATCCAAAAAGAACCCGTGACCTCCGAGACAATCTACATCGAAAAGCTTATCAAGATGGACTTAGGGGCGTTCATCCTCCAAGGTCGAGTAGACCGTGTCGATGAACTCCCGGACGGGACGCTGGAGGTCGTTGACTATAAGAGCAAGCGATCCACCGTGACTGAGGAGGACATCAAGTTCGACGTCGCGATGGGGATCTACCAGATGATTCTGGAGCACCTGCACCCTCACCGCCCCGTTCTCACAAGCATCATTGCCCTGCAGAGTGGCGACAAGGCTTCGGTCTCGCTGACGCCCGAGGAGCTGAGCAAGTTCCGCGAGGACATCGTCTCGATTGGGGATGAAATGCTGAACCGCGATTGGGAAAATCATCGCCCCGCCTTCAAGCCGCTGTGCCATTCGTGTGACTTCCTGCCCCTCTGCCGCAAGGATCCGGAGTTTGACTACACGGCACCGGAGCCAGTTGAATGAAGCTGACCTGGCGCACTTTGCTCAGCCTCTTGCTAGGGATTGCCCTCGCGTCCTTGGTCAACGGGATCATGTTCCGCGCTGGCTTCTTGCTTCCATTCCCCTGGGTTCGCGGGATTCTGTGGTTCGTTCTCGCCATGCTGGCCTACGCTTGGATTGACCGCAAGATCATGAATCCCCGAGTGAGGCCCTCGTGAAGCGCGAATACTACTTCGACCACGCCGCCACCTCGCCTTTGGATCCTCGGGTTCGGGAGGCGATGTTGCCATGGCTCGCAGAGGACTTCGGCAATGCGTCGTCGTTGCACCCGTGGGGGGATAAGGCTCGCTTCTTCGTCGAGCAGGCTCGGGAGCGAGTGGCGATGGCGTGCCACGTTGCACCGGAGCAGGTCTTCTTCTGCTCCGGAGGCACAGAGGCGTGCAATCTGGCCGTTCGGCTCCTGGCGAGCCGTGGCTCGTTCGGCGTGAGTCCGTTCGAGCATTCGGCGGTTCGAGAGTCGGCGGCGCGCTACGGCGGAATGGTTCTTGAGAATCGGGGATGGGATGTCCTGGTTCCGCCGGGCGTGGGGTTCGCGGTGATGGGGGTTTGCAACGAGACGGGCGGGATCCCGGTTGCTCTGCCCCAGGAGACCCCTCCCGGCCTTCGGCCACCCTCCCCGAGTCAAGCTCGGAGAGGGCGAGATTTGGGGATTGGTGGTCCCGACCCGGAAGGGCTCAGGGCACCCACGACCGCCGGAAGTGAAGAACTCAGATTTCTCGATGCCACCCAATCCTTTGCCAAAACCCACGATCACGGCTGGGACGAGGCTGACCTGATTGCCCTGAGTGCCCACAAGTTCGGCGGGCCACAGGGTGTTGGAGCTTTGATCGTGCGCGACCCGGCTCAGTTCGATCTTCCGACGCAAGCGGCGAGCGACGGTGGCTATCAGGAAACCTTCTTCAGCGGCACGACCCCGATCCCTCTCGTGGTCGGCATGGGAGTCGCGGCAGAAATCGCCCGCGACGAGCAAGACGAGAACTTCGCCCATGCGACAGATCTCCGCCATATCCTGCGTGAGGAAACCCAAACGATCCCTGAAATCCG
This sequence comes from Methyloversatilis discipulorum, assembly GCA_943371575.1. Classification (GTDB taxonomy): domain Bacteria; phylum Armatimonadota; class Fimbriimonadia; order Fimbriimonadales; family Fimbriimonadaceae; genus UphvI-Ar2. The sequence goes on from CALRVI020000002.1 coordinate 187,213, forward strand.
ACTCAACGATGCCCCTGAGCAGAGCCCTTTTATTGTCAGCCTTACTATCCCAGGCCTGGTCGCTCAGGCTCTGGTGATCGAGCTTGGCACGCGTGGATTTGCGACCAGTAGCGGAGCCGCGTGTAGCAGCCGGAGCACGACTCCAAGCCCAGTGCTCACCGCGATAGGTCTCTCGGAAGCCGATGCTCTGGCGACAATTCGTGTGAGTTTTGCCAGTTCCAACACAAAAGAGAGCACGCTCGCCCTGGCAAATGCACTGAGAGAAAGCGCGGAAAGGCTCAGGTCTTAGCCTCAAGACTGGGCCATATGCAACCTGAGCCAGTAAGTTTGCGTCTCATCAGACTGGCACGACTTGTGACACCTTGGAGAGCAGAGCCGCTCCCGGCCCCACAGAATTTGGAAAATGAATCGAAACTCTGTTGGACAAAACGGCAAACGTTTGTTACTATGTAAACGTTATGGCAGGGAGTCGATTCGGACGGAGACCCGAACGGGCCAAGCAAAAAACCAGGACTCAGCGAGACTTCACCCGGTCTTCGGCGTCCTGAAGATGTAGGTTAATCCTTTTGAGTGAGACACTAGTGGACGAGAAGATTCCGACTCAGGTACGACGCGGCAAGGCCATTACGGTGCGGACGCATAGCCGTCACGCATACATCGACGCCAGCAAGCACATGCTGGACGATCAGGAGCCCGTGGATGAAGAGCTCCTGGAAATGGAGGCCGAAGAAGAAGAGGAGGAAGCCGAAAAGCCCCGGGATGATGGCGAAGAGCTTGAGATGTGGATGCGGCAAACGCGCCGCGCTCACCTTCTGACTCCTGGCCAAGAAGAGGATCTCGCCAAGAAGGTTCAAGCGAAGGATCTTGCCGAGCAAGGCAAGTGGAACCGCGTCGCCGAGCTGATGAATTTGCCGAAGGACTATGAGTTCTCCGACTTCGACCGAAAGGACGTGATGAAGATCGGCGTTCTGGCAAAGCAACAGCTCATCGAGAGCAACCTCCGACTGGTGGTTTCCATTGCGAAGAAGTACAACGCCCGAGGCATTCCCCTCGCTGATCTGATTCAAGAGGGCAACCTCGGTCTGATCCGCGCGGTCGAAAAGTTTGACTGGCGCAAGGGCTTCCGCTTCTCGACTTACGCGACTTGGTGGATTCGCCGGGCGATTGCTCGGGCGATTATCAACCAAGGCCGAACGGTCAGAATCCCCGTGTACGTGGCTGAACTCATCAACAAGGTGATGAAGACCGCGAACAGCCTGCAACAAGAACTGCATCGCGAGCCGACTCCGGAAGAAGTCGCCGAGCGCGTGGGGATGTCTGCCGAGCGCGTGCATGAGATGATGCGCGTCGCGGTTGAGCCGCTTTCGCTGGAAACGCCGGTGGGCGAAAAGGACAACAGTTCCATCGGAGACTTCATCCCGAGCACGGGCATGCCGACTCCGCAAGATGTGACCACGAATCTCATCCGACGCGAGGAGATTGATGGCATCCTGGGTCGCCTCACCAGCCGCGAGCGAGACGTTGTTCGCCTCCGATTCGGCCTCGATGATGGTCGTGCACGGACTCTGGAAGAAGTGGGCAGCGCGCTCAACGTGACTCGCGAGCGCGTTCGACAGATCGAGCTTCGGGCGATGAAGAAGCTCCGACACATCGGACAAGAGTTGGCTCTGCAAGGGTTCACCATCACCCCAAGCCCGCACTAAGGAATCACAGGAATCAAAGAACAAGCCCCTCCCGACGTAACGTCGCCGGAGGGGCTTCTTTCTTTATGAGCCAACCGAATTCCGCCAATTCTAGGCTGCGATATGGGCAGATACGCGTACCTGAGTCTCGGCGAAATGAGGTGTGGTCGTGCCCGAAGTCAGGCAGTACGCCATGAACGACAGAAGGTGTCCGAGTCTCTCGAAGCGGCGAACCAGAAGCAGTTCGCCGGCTTCCCCGGTCCCTTCGACGTCCAGTTGAATACTCCGCCCCTCGTTTGTCACCAGAAAGGCGATCGAGCGATCGGGCGAGAGATTGGTAGCTGGTAACCAGCCAGTCAACGAAATGTTGAATTTTTCGGTTTGGTTGCGATCAAATCGATCCGAGGCAGACAGTTTCATTGTCACTGGGATCTTGCCTGACATCTCCATGAGTGCTCTCCGCCGTTGTCTGGGTGATTCCCGATGACTCGTCCGGAATTGGCAAGTAGAAATACGGGGGAAGAGCCGATTGCGCGGAACTAAGCAAGAATCGTTCGCTGATCCGCCCGCATGACCCAATCGACCAGGCTTTCTTGGAGCGCTGCCGCGAATTCCGCGCGATCCACGGTGCGATCCATCGAAACAAGCGCGGGGATATCAAAGACATTCGCCGGATCAACGAGGGGGCGACCCAGGGGGATACTCGCCTGAACTAGAACCGCGTCATGGGTCAATCGCAGGGCGCACCCGCAGACCTTCTGTCCCGTGGCGGGGTGGACAATGTCGTTTGCGGCGACATGGGCAAAGCAATCTGCGACCTTCCCTGCTCCGCGCACGAAAGGGGTGCGTTCGGCGAGCGTCGCCGGGATTCCGACCGCGTTCAGGGCGGTGATGATCGGCTCGGCCAGCCAGCGATAAGCCGTCTTGACACCCCGCGAATCCGTCCCGATGAGAGCGAGCGGTGCGCTCATTCCCAGGGTGAGATCGTGACCATGCAGCACGGCTTTGCCCCCAGTGGGGCGCATCACCCAAGGCGTCGAGCATCCTTCGATCAGGGCCGTCTCGGGGGTTTGGAACATGCCGAGGCTGACCCAGTCGCGATCCCACTGATAGATCCTTGCCCGAACCCCGTCAAGGTCGAGCAAAGAGGTGTCCCGGCGCATGTTCACGATCCCGTCGTGAACGCCATCGTCAACGACTCGAATGCGATCACTCATGTTCAGAATCGGGCGCAAGCGGCTCAGGAGATTCTTCGATTTCGGGAGCGGGAGTCAGGTGATTGGAATCTCGGTAGAGATCAATCTCGTAGTCTGGCCCATCGGGGAGAGAGCGGCGGAAAGACTCCTCAGACTCCCAGAAGACGAGCGCGGAGACCTCTTCCGGAGTCTCTGCGGTTGTCGCGATGATGGAGCCGCGATACCCGTCGATATTCGAAATCTCCTCGAAATTTGACTTTAGTTTCTCGATCCAGTCAGTCTGCATCCCGGTGGCAAAGGCTCGGACACTGTAGGAGACGAAGGACTCGATAGGCAGCTGCTCGGAGGAAACGCCATGCTTCCACACGACGACACAACGAGTGAGGTCTGGGACAATACCCGCTTCGCGAATCTTCTCCACCATCGAGTCTGAGGTGCTCACTCGCCCGTGTACGTGGCGCTCGGCCTGCTCATTGGCGTAGAGGGTCAAGCGCATCCAGTGGGCAGGATCATCCACTCCCACCCAGATGTGGGTGCCTCGTGAGCCCGGATGGGTGTTAACCCGAACCGAGAAGGCGGCAGACATTTCCTCATATCCTGCCAGCCGATGCTCCGGTACAGAGAACCGGCTGATGGCGAGGATTTCGGACATGGCTCTATTCTAAACCGTGGCCGGGGTTTCTGGTGCGTGTTGCCACTTGACATCCAGCAATTTCACGGCCTTGGCTTCATCCAGCCGCCCGACGACTTGGCTCGTCGGAGCTTCGTGGAGCAGATCCGGATTCGTGTTGGCTTCGTGGCAGATCGCGATGAGGGCATCGCAGAAGGCGTCCAACGTTTCTTTCGCCTCGGTTTCCGTCGGCTCGATCATCAAGCATTCGGGAACGATGAGCGGGAAGTAGTTTGTCGGCGGGTGGAATCCGTAGTCGATCAGCCGCTTGCTGATGTCGAGGGCGCGGACGCCGTTTTTCTTGTACTGCTGCGCGGTTAGAACGCACTCGTGCATGCACGGACGGTTGTGCGCCTGCGGGAGCACGTCGCGGAGCCTGGCTTGGACGTAGTTCGCGTTCAGCACGCTGTATCGACTGATGTGCGACATCTTCTCCTTGCCGTACGCCAGCAGATAGGTCAGAGCCCGAACGGCCATCAGGAATTGGCCATAGAAGCTGCTGACGCGGCCGATGCTCAGGGGGCGGTGTCGGTCGAGAACCGGCTTGCCGTCAACGCGCTTGAGAGCAGGCGCCGGCAAGAACGGCTCAAGGTGTCGCTTCAAACCGATGGCTCCGCATCCGGGGCCGCCGCCGCCGTGGGGTGTGCTGAACGTCTTGTGGAGGTTCAAGTGCATGCAGTCGAAGCCGTGATCGCCGGGTCGGGTGGTTCCGACCATGGCATTCATGTTCGCGCCGTCGCAGAAAACTTGACCGCCCACCGCGTGAACCAGCTTGCAGACCTCTTGAATATTGGGTTCGAACAAACCAAGCGTGCTTGGGTTCGTGACCATGAAGGCAGCGACGTTCTCGTTGAGAGCGGCCTTGAGGGCTTCGAGATCCGTGTTTCCGTCGGCGTCGGTCGGGATGGTTTTGACGTCGTATCCGCACCGAGCCGCGCTGGCAGGGTTGGTGCCGTGCGCACTATCGGGGACGAGAACTAGGGTTCGCGTTGCGCCTTCACCGCGCGATTCGTGGTACGCCTTAATGAGCATGAGACAGGTCATCTCACCGTGAGCACCAGCTACCGGCTGCATGGTGATGTCGTCAAATCCCGTGACCTCTTCGAGGATCTCGTAGACGCTGAGCAGAACTTCCAGCGCGCCTTCGGCGGTGTGATCCGGTTGGAGCGGGTGGAGATTGCGGAATCCGCTCATCGAGGCGGTGACCTCGTTGATGCGCGGGTTGTACTTCATCGTGCAGCTTCCGAGGGGATAGAAGCCGGTTTCGATGCCATAGTTGAGGTGGCTCAGGTTGACAAAGTGGCGCATCACCTCCAGCTCACTGACCTCCGGCCACTTTACTTCGTCGCGCGTCTGCCCAATCGCCTTGCTGAGATCAACTTCCGGCGTGTCGGCCTTTGGGAGATTGCAGCCGATTCGACCGGGACGCGATCGCTCGAAAATCAACTGCGGGACGGGGACTGACTTTGTCTGTCGCTGCACGAGTGAATCGTACCTGCGGTGAAGGGGCCAGTTTTCCGTTTAGTCCCATCTGAATGGAAGGGGTTGGATAGGTTTCGGTCGAGGGGCCAGCCTGCGGCATAAGCGGCCCTTCGGCATCCTGTTCGGATGCCGAATCACTAAGGGATTTCGCACCGGGGGCAGATGATCCGGGTGGATTTGGTGAGGAGGAGGAGTGGGAGCAGGGTCGCCCCGATTCCGCTCCCCAGGAGGCACCCCGCTTGATTGATCCGGCGATTGTCCCCTTTCCGATTCCGCGAGATCAGCATCATCCGCGCGCCACATTTCGGACACTTCACAGGGAGTTCAGTCATGTGGTTAGTATCCTCGACTAGAAGGAATTGGAAGCTTTCAATAGACGATGCGACAGACGGAACATTGCTTGGAGCTATTCATTTACAGGCATATCGATTAACACAAGGGAATCTTCTGCCGGCAAGTCCTCGTACGCCCGGCAGCAGCATTGTTGAGAATAACAACTCTAGAGACACTGCGTGGAGTTTTCCACACCCCTACTCGCTATTGGCCTCTGAATGCTGACATACTATCCTGGAAAGGAGCATAACTTGGGAACAACGAGCAATTAGCGAACATTGTGGTCTCAGACGAGTCTGGAATACACGGCAACAGATTTCAGTCGGTAGCGTTTATTTCTGGGGCGCATGAGCAGATGGTAGCCTTCAACAGAATTTGCAAGCAGCTGTTAGGAACGACGCAGGCAACGGAGTTTAAGTGGAGCCAAGTCGAAACACTCCAAAGGTATCGGGTTTCTTCGCAGATCCTAACCGAGTTTTTTGAGCGAACCGATCTCAGGGTCATGGTATTGACCTGGGACATCCAGGATTCCAGGCACAAGATCGCAAACCGTGACGATACCGAGAATTTCCACCGGATGCTGTTCCACGGCCTGCGGAGGAACGCCGATTGGTACGGGGTTCGAGATTGGATGTGGTTTCCAGATCGGAAGCAGGACTTGCGGCACCCAGACATTGTAGAGTTTTTGAACAGCACTCGTGAGCTCCCAATCTACAACAAATCAAAGCCATTGATACGCCCCGACCGAGAGTTTCTCAGAATACTCAAGCATGAGCAGCGATGCTCCAAAGAACTCCCGATTCTCGGTGTTGCCGACCTTTTTGCGGGCGCAGTAAACTACTCGCATTCGAACTGCGACGACATCTTACGGGCCCTTAGGATGAAGAAGGATTGCGAAAACGGCTTGCTTTTTGAGGAATTCCGAGATGATGCTTGGGAGAGGAAGGCCGAACGGGCACGTGCCGAGATCGCCGCTCATATATATGAGCTTGGGAAAAGGCACAAGCAGTGGATTTCACTGGAGAGCAAAAACTGTCTCTCCACGTGGCCCAAGAGTCCGAGATTCTGGTTTTGGAAATACGAACCCCAGGCCGACTACGACAAGGCACCGACCAGAAGGCACAGAGAATCCGACTGAAGGAAACCCAAAGCCCAGCGCTCAACCTCTTCCTGTGCCGCCGTAGCCCAGAACTTGCTTCAACTTCGCGGCGAAGTCGTCGATTTCGGCCTTCGTGCGCTTTTCAGTCACGGCGACGAGGAGGCAATTCTCCATGCCTGCTTCGTACTCACCGAGAGGCAAACCCGCGAGGACGCCGTGATCGAGCAGTTCTGCTTGCACAGAAGCGGCAGAGCGCGGCAGTTCCAGCACGAACTCACCAAACACCTTGGCGGAGAACTTGAGCTTTCCTCCGGCGGCGGTCAGCGCCTCAATGGCGTATTGCGTGTTGCGCACGGTCGTTTCCGCGACTTGGCGGATGCCATTCTTGCCCAGGGCACTCATGTAGACCGTGCTCGCGAGAGCCATCAGGGCTTCATTGGTGCAGATGTTTGAGGTGGCCTTTTCGCGGCGGATATCCTGCTCGCGGGTGCGCAGGGTCATGGTGAACCCGCTCTTCCCTGCCGCGTCGGTGGTGCGCCCCACGATTCGGCCCGGAATGTTGCGGACGAACTCTTTCTTGCAAGCGAACAGACCAAGCAGCGGGCCGCCAAATCCCATCGGGATTCCCAGAGGCTGGCCTTCGCCCACCACGACATCCGCGCCGAACTGGCCCGGAGGGGGCATGATGCCACAGCTTGTGGGATCCGCAGCGACGATCATCATCGCCCCGATGCGGTCGCAAGCACTTCGCAACGCCGCGAGGTCTTCGATGGTGCCGTAGAAGCTCGGCGTTTGCACCAGCACACAAGCGTAGGATTCATCGAGACCGTCATAGCCGCTGGACAGGCCATCGACGTGACCCAGAGTATCGACCTCCACGCCCATCGCCCAGCAATAGGTTTCCAAAACCTGTCGGTAGTGAGGGTGAACCGTCGCGCTGACCGCAACCTTGTTCCTATGCTTGATCCCCGTCGCCATGATTGCGGCTTCGGCGAGCGACGTCGCTCCGTCATACATGCTCGCGTTGGCGAGATCCATGTCGTAGAGCTCCGCGATCATGCTCTGGAATTCATAAATTGTCTGCAGATAACCCTGACTGACTTCCGGTTGGTACGGCGTGTAGGCAGTCAGGTACTCGCCCCGGCTGATCACCGCGCCGACGGTCGCGGGAATGAATCGGTCGTAGATTCCTGCGCCTAGGAAGCAGGTCACCCGGCTGAGGTCGACATTCTTCTCGCTCAGAGCCTGGAGGTGCTTGGTCAGCTGGGCTTCATCCATGCTTGAGGGGATGTTAAGCGGAGCCTTCAGCTTCAGGTCGTCCGGGATTTCGACGAAGAGGTCATCGATGGAATCCACGCCAATCGTGGCGAGCATCTCTCGAACATCGGCTTCGGTATGGGGGACGTAGGGCATCTTTGCACTCTGCGCGGGGCCGCGCGGTGAAACCAGTGTATCCCTGGCGGGGGCTCCGGCGGGGCCTTTCTGTCCCAGGTTGTGTGCGACTTAGGACATTCGCGTGGAGTGAATCCGGACTTCCCTGGTTTCTCGATTCAACTCATAGTTTCCGAGTGAGAAAATCGGGATGAGTTCGAGCACGGTTTCGAGGTGGTCGGTGACTTGGCTGGCGACAAACGAGTGATTTCCCGGCGTGAGGGCAAGAAGAGGGACGAGTTGGTCGGCGAGGTGCGGATCGAGACCGCCGGCGCCCCGCCAGTCCTGGAGTTGCCGATCAATGGCGGCGATGAGTTTCTCCATCGGACGGCCCCGCTCGGCGAGAGCGGTGAACCCGGCGGGAAGAGCACCTTCTGATGCCGGGGCAATGCAAGCGAGGACACCGCCCGAAGATTCTGCATTCACGTTCTCGACCTTGAGAGTCTGCCCAAACTGATCGGCGATGAGGCGCGATGCCTTTTCGGCAACGTGATCCGGGATGCCGGAGGATCGCCAAATCCATTCGGTTTCCGATGGTTGCGACGCGCCAAGGTGAACCTCTCGGGGATCGGCCGATCCAACGAGCGACCAGATGAGACCACCCCCGATGGGGGCAAACCCGACCTCCGGTTCCGTGATGGTTCCTCCCCACCCAACTTGGGAGGATGCCGGAGCGAAAACGTGTTCCAGGTAAATCCCTGGCGGGGCAAAGGGAACGCTGGTTCCGCCCTTGATTTCCACTCGGCTGAGGCGGTCGGTGAGGGCAAGGATGGGATAAACCGTCTGAAGCACGAGCCCGGCCGACCCAGCCGTTCGGATTCCGAACCCATAGTCCCCGCACTCCGCCTGAGAGCGCGGAGTGAAGGTGAACCGCACAGAATGCTCGGCGACGCCACGGGTTTCTGCATCAACGAGCGAAGCCGCTGCCTCGATAGCCGTCACATGCTGAGCCCGCAACCCAGGCTTGCTCCGATTGGCGCGGACGTTGAAGAGCCGGAAAGCCTGACCGGTGACCGCCGCGAAACTGCAAGCGGTGCGCACAATTTGTCCTCCCCCTTCCCCAAATCCCCCATTGATCTCTAGCATGAGAAAACCTACTCGTCGAGTCGGATTTGGGTTCCAAGCGCGTGCATCGGGAAGCCTTCCATCTGGCCAAACATCTGCACGGCGGGGTTCAGGATCTCCAAGTCGGTCATCGTTAATGAGGAAACCGACTGGAATTTGAAGAAGTCCTGCACGTTCACGGGAGACCCAAACCGCGCAGCTCCGGCGGTGGGGAGAGTGTGCGATGGACCGCTGATGAAGTCTCCACAGCTCTGAGGAGTCTCGGCTCCGATGAGGACACATCCGCAGTTGACCACGCCTTGCGCCATCGCTGCCGCAGATTCGCAGATCAGGGAGAGGTGCTCGGGGGCAAAGTCATTGATGACCCGAATCGCATCGAGGGCAGACTCGGAAATCACGGCCACGCACTGCTCTTTCAAGGCGCGACGCATCGTCTCCTCGTGCTTTTGCCCCGTGAGAAGGTGCTCAATTTCCGCCATCGTCTCGTCGATGACTTCCTGATTCGGCGCGATGAGCATTCCGACGTTGTCTGGTGCGTGCTCGATTTGGGTCAGAAGATCGGCGGCGGCGTAGTCGGTGTAGTTCTCGTCGTCCACATAGACCGCCACTTCGCTCGGGCCAGCGTATCCATCAAGCCCCACACTTCCCCACAACTGACGTTTTGCTTCGTTGACGTAGGCATTGCCGGGGCCAACAATCTTGTCAACACGGGGTAGGTCGTCAATGCCGAGCGCCAGCGCGGCGATGGCACTGGCACCGCCCGCCTTCAAGATTGTTTGGATTCCGAGCAGTCTTGCGGCGACCAAAACCGCAGGCGCGATGGTTCCGTCAGGCCCGACGGGCGTGGCCACGACAATCCGTTGGACGCCTGCCACCTGAGCGGGAATCACGTTCATGATCACGCTGCTCGGGTAGTTTGCGCGGCCTCCTGGCACGTAGATACCCGCGCTCGCGAGCGGAAGAAGCCGCTGGCCTTCGAAGCCAGGATCATCGGATTCCGTAGCATCGGTGCGCCAGCCGTACCCAATCGGAAGCTCCTGCCAGTCCTTTGTGATGACCGCCTTCTGTGTTTCGTGGAACTCCTGAACTCGGCTGATCGCAAGGCGCAACGCTTCCAGTTCATCGGTCGAAACAACGGCGGTTTGGATCTCTTCCGGCGTCACGAAAAGCGACTCGAGAGCAGGGGAATCGTATCGACGGGAGTGGCGCAACACTGCTTCGGCTCCCTCACGACTCACCTCATCAATGATCTCCGCGACCGAGCTGGCGAGTTTCGGGTCGAAGCTCGGGCGTCGATTCAGCCACCGATCCAGCCCTGGGTCGCGTGAACCCAGAATCGGGCAGAGGCTCATCGGAGCAGTTCCTTGGCCCGGGCGATTCGCTTGGCCATCCGATCCGGCCCGAGACAGGACATCAGGTCAAACAATCCTGGCCCGGAGGTCTTTCCGCTCAGAGCCACCCGAGTGGGGTGCACCACCGGGCCGATTTTGTCGAACCCGTTCTCCGCCGCCCAACCCTTCACGAATCCTTCGCACTCCTCCACCGAGACTTCGCTCTTGCCGGAGACAAAGCCGGCCAAGTCGTCGAGCAACTTCGCTACGTGGGGCTCGCCGAACCACTTTTCGACCGCTTTCTCGTCGTAGTTCAGCTCCTCGACGAGGAAGAACTCCGTCGCGGGGCCGAAATCAGCCAGGGTTTGCACCCGTTCTTGCTCGAGAATCACGCAGTGCCGGGCGAAAGCGGGTTCGGTCTCCAGCGCAGAGGCCAGGGTCGAGATCGCTCGGTGATACTCCTGTGCGGAGATCTTCGGGGCGGGATCTTCTGGCTCCTTCGACGCATAGTACGGCAAGATCTCTGGATCCTGCACCAGCGCAGACACCGTTGAGACGAGGTCATCGGAATCAAACGCCCGGATTCCCACGCCGTTCATCCACTTCAGTTTCTCCATGTCGAACTTGCCCGGGCTGGCTTGGATTCCTTCCAGGTGGAACGCGGAAGCCAGCTCGTCCGGAGCCATGATTTCGCGATCATCGCCCGGGTTCCAGCCGATCAAGGCAACAAAGTTCTTGAGCGCATCCGGGAGGAAGCCGTCGTACTTGTAGTCCAGTACGCGGGTTGCGCCGTGGCGTTTGCTGAGCTTCTTGCCGTCGTTCCCGACAATGACCGGGCAGTGGACAAACACCGGCTTCTCCCATCCAAACGCATCGAACAGAGCGATGTGCTTCGGATAGCTACTGATCCACTCCTCGCCTCGGAAGACGTGGGTGATCTCCATCAGATGGTCGTCCACCATGGCGGCAAAGTGATAGGTCGGCATCCCGTCGGCCTTGATGATCACCGGGTCATCGACGGTGCTGCTATCCCACTCCAGCTTGCCTCGCACGACGTCTTCGCCCACAATCGTGGTGTTTCGTGGAATCTTGAGCCGGATGACGCATGGCTTCCCTTCTGCCTTGGCCGCAGCAACCTGCTCCGGAGTGGCGTCGCGCCAATCTCCGCCAAAGTAGCCGGTGGGCATCTTGTTGATGCGCTGGAATTCGCGCATCTGCTCCAATTCCTCGGGAGTTTCGAATGCCTCGTAGGCCGCGCCCTTTGCCAGGAGTTCCTCGACGTAAGGTGTGTAGATTCCCGCCTCTTTGCGCTCGCTTTGCCGATACGGGCCGAAGTCGCCGCCGACGTGCGGGCCCTCGTGGAATTCGATCCCAACCCACTTCAAAGTCTCGATGAACTCGGCCTCGCTTTCGGGGTTGTAGCGCGTGCGGTCGGTGTCCTCAATCCGCAGGATGAGGGTGCCCTGATGGCGCTTCGCAAAGAGATCGTTAAAGACCACGGTGCGAAGGGCTCCGACGTGGAGCAATCCGGTGGGCGACGGGGCGAACCGAACGCGTACTGACATGGCGCAGAGGCTACCTGGCAGGGCGTTTCTGCCTCCCGGACGGTCTGCGGGGGAATGCCGGGAAAAGAGTAATTAGGCCCGCGCAACCTCTCCTTGGTCAATCATGTCCTAGAATGGAGCACGCGGAGTTTTCCGCGCAGCATCTGGGCTTATGAGCATCGTCAACGAGCAACCGGAATGGTATTACGTGGGCCATTACGGCCAACTGGGGCCGCTGACGTTCCAGCAGATCACGGAGTTGGTTTCTGATGGGGTCATTGACCGAGAAACCTACCTCTGGCGCCCGGGTATGGCGGATTGGCAGCCCGCGATGAGCGTGGCCGAGTTGCGCGATAAGTTCGGTGCGGTGCCCCAACAACCTCCTCCAACCCCGATGCCTGGCTCCCGTGCGGCACCGGCGGCCTTCTCCCCGACTCCCGGCTTCACGCCCTTGCCGAATCAATCTCCGGGTGACTTCACCCCGGCAGCCGTGCCATACGGCGGCTATCCGATGCCGTTTGCCGCTATGAACACCCTGAAGAGCGACAAAAAGCGGGCGATCGCCGGGCTCCTCAATTTCATTCCGGGATTCGGCAGATTCTATTTGGGTTACGCGGCCCACGGGATGCTCCAGCTCATCACGACTCCGTGCGGGGTTGGGCTCCTGTGGGCTTGGCTCGATGCGCTCTACATTTTGGTGGGCGGCCTTCGTCACGACGGATACGGTCGGGAACTGGTGGACTGATCCATGCCCGCCCTGGATCAGCTCATCGCCTGGGAGGCTGCGGCCCGCGGGCACTCGGAGCGAGTGACCGCAGCCTGCGCCGACCTCACCAACGATCAGTTCAACCAGCGGCCCGAGCCGCATCTTTGGTCGTGCGCCGAGGTGATTGAGCATCTCAACCTCAGCAATCGGCCGTATTGTCAACGGATGGAGCCCCTGGTGCTTCGTGCGGTGAAGGCGCCCGATCAGCCGCTTCCCCACACCTATCTCGGACGGCAGATCGCCAAAATGGCTGGCCCCAACAAAGATGTCCCGGCACCGAGAAGCATGGTTCCCGAACGAAAGGTCTATGAAAAAGACCGAACGCTCTCAGAGTGGATAGCTCGGCAGCATCAGGTGGAGACCTGGTGCCAAGCGTTGCATGGGAGCAACTTGAGCGAGAAGTTTGCCAACCCTTTTGTGCCGATTCTGAAGCTGACTCTTGCGGATGGCCTTTTGATTATGAGCGAGCACACGGAGCGGCACGTCCGCCAAATCGAGCAACGGGCCAAGGCCGTCCGGTCGGTTTGATGGATACTAGGCAGGTTGCGCGTCTGCGCTGAGACTCGCCCGACCCGTACCTCTCATCCGTATGACTTCGACCACTCACAAGGAAGCCGCACGTCGCCGGACGTTCGCGATCATCTCGCACCCCGACGCGGGAAAGACGACGCTCACCGAGAAGCTTCTTCTTTACGGTGGTGCAATCCAAGCGGCGGGTTCGGTGAAAGCGCGTGCGTCCGGGCGGAAGGCCACTTCCGACTGGATGGAGTTGGAGAAGCAACGGGGAATCTCCGTCACCTCCACGGTTCTTCAGTTTGAGTACCGAGACCATGTCCTGAATTTGCTCGACACTCCGGGCCACAACGACTTTTCCGCGGACACGTATCGCACCTTGACCGCTGCGGATAGCGCGGTGATGGTGATCGACTTCGCGAAGGGTGTTGAACCTCAGACAACAAAACTCTTTGATGTTTGCAAACAAAGAGGGACACCGATCTTCACGTTTGTCAACAAGCTCGACCACGACGGATTGGGCCCGCTTGAAATACTTGAGAATATCGAGGAGCATCTGGGACTTGCTTGCGTTCCGGTGAACTGGCCCATCGGTGATGGAATCGACTTTCAGGGCGTATTCGTTCGTCAGACAGAAGAAGTCGTTCTTTACCAACGAGTCGCGCGAGGTGCAACACGAGCCTCGCAAAGCACAGTCTCACTGAAGGATCCTGCTCTCCCAGGATTGATTGGGCAGGAAAAGTACGATAAGCTCCTCGAAGATATCGAACTTCTCGATATTGCCGTAGAGCCTCTGACATCCGAAGCGGTGCTGAGTGGTCGAATTTCTCCGATGTTCTTTGGATCAGCTCTCACTAACTTTGGGGTCGATCAGTTCCTCGATAGTTTCATCGAAATGGCTCCAAGCCCGAGCACATCGGAGGAGCAGCAGACCGAGGATTTCAGTGCCTTCGTTTTCAAGATCCAGGCGAACATGAACCCGGATCACCGGGATCGGATTGCCTTCTTGCGCGTGGTATCCGGCATGTTCGAAAAAGACATGGAAGTGACCCATGTCAACTCAAAGAAGCCGATGAAGCTCAGCCGTCCGGTGCGAATTTTCGGGAGCGAACGGGAGACGGTGCAAGACGCTTTCCCCGGCGACATCATCGGGATTCCCAACCCGGGATTTCTCCGATTGGGTGACACTCTAGCGACCGACCCGTCGATCTCTTACGACCGTGTTCCCCACTTTGTCCCGGAGCTTTTTGCCTCGGTTGTTAACAACGACACCACCCGATTTAAGCAATACGAAAAAGGAATCGAACAACTGGCGGAAGAAGGTTTGGTCAATCTGTTCCTCGATGCCACCTCATCTCAACGACAATATGTGCTGGGGGCGGTCGGAGAGCTCCAGTTCGATGTGGTTGCCTTCCGGCTGAAAACCGAGTACAACATTGATATTCGTTTCCAACGATTTCCCCATCCCCATATCCGATGGTTTGATGGCAACGAGGGCGAGCTAAATCGCCTCTTCTTCACGAGTGACATCAAACGACTACGCGATCTGAAAGGTCGACTCGTCCTGCTCTTCTCCAGTCCATTCCAGATCACGAACTTCGAATCCAAGCTCACCGAAAGTCGCCTGCTGACCCGTCAACCTTAAAGGGCAACGGGCCAGCACAGAATCACCTGACAGCAGACTGGGATCAGTCCATCCAGTGCATGTCGTCGTCGCCGTTCATCGATTGAAGATAGTTCAGCTGCCCCGTGTGGTACATCATGTGCACCGCCATTCGGAACGCAAGTTTCGAGTTGCTGGAAGGCTGACCCATGCTCTCCGTCGGGGCGAGCAAACTCTCCTCGCTCGCAGATTCGACCGCAGCAATGAATCGATCGGTTGCTTCGGTGAGCTCGGCCGCCAAAGTCTCCTTGTTCTGCTTCTCGGCGGGGCACGTCACCCACCCATCAAACGGCCATTCGCCCGGATTCTCCCCGGCGATGATCTTGGCAAATCGATCGTTCACCACGCAGATTTCGTAGGTGAAATCGTAGCCCGATCGAGCGGCCCCGCCCGGCGATTTGGCCAAGACATCATGGGAAAGGGCGGCAAAATCCTTTAGGTAGCAGTTTTTCGCTTCGTTCAGTGCGCCAACAATATGCTGTTTAAGAACCGACATGAGGACTCTACAATACCGGGGCTGAGCGAGAGTTTGATTCCCCATTTTCCGTAACGAGCCGTCTACCGGCGCGTCCAAGAGAAGGGAGTCCGCAGTGACGCGGCCCCAGGAGAACACACAAGATGACGGGAATCGCTTTGGGGGTAGTTTTAGGTATGGCCGCGCCCTCGCAAACCGAGCTAACGATCTACAACGGAGGCTTCGCCCTGGTCAAACAACAGCGCGATCTCACGCTGCAGGAAGGCATCCAGACAATTGGGATCGAAGATGTCGCCCAGACCATTGAGGCGAACAGCGTGGCGATTCGGTCGGTGACAAAGCCTGGTTCGTTCTCCGTGCTGGAGCAGAGCTACCAATACGACCTCATCAGCACGAGCGCGATTCTGAACAAAGCGGTCGGGCAGCGAATCGTGTTCAACCGGATTTTGCCGAATGGCGTGAAGGAACGCCTGGAAGGAACGCTCGTGAGCGCTCCAACGGCAGTCGTCAGCGATGCGAATGGCAACCTCGGAAGCACCTGGAACGGCATGGTGATCCAGACCGACGACGGTCGAATTCTCCTGAATCCGAGCGGAGAGATCGAGGTGAGTTCTCTTCCCTCGGGATTGATCTCTCGACCGACGCTGGTATGGATGCTCCAATCCGCGATGGCGGGGGTGAACACGGTCGAGCTGAGCTACCTCGCTCAGGCCATCAGTTGGAAATCCGACTATGTTCTTGCCCTAGACGAAGCGGGCAAAGTCGGTGACCTCAAGGGATGGGTGACCGTGACGAACAATACCGGAACCACTTTCCCCGGGGCCAAGCTGAAGCTCTTAGCGGGTGAGGTGAATCGAGTGCAGCCCAGGGGTGGCTTTGGTGCAGGCGGAGGCGCATTCGCCGAGCGGGCAGCCATGGCTGCTGCGAAGGATAGCTTCACCGAAGAGCAGTTCGCCGACTATCATCTCTACACACTTGGGCGCGCTGCCGATATCCGCAACAAGGAAATCAAGCAGCTTTCATTACTCGAATCGGTAGGCGTTCCGGTCAGCAAGAAACTCATTGTCGACCCGATGCGCTACTACCCTGGGTATCGACCGAGCGAAGGTGAAGTCGGCACGGGGCCGATCAAACCCACCATTCGCCTTCAGTTCAAGAACGACAAGGCGAGTAAGCTCGGGATGCCCTTGCCCGCTGGCACTTTTAAGGTCTTCCAGCGAGACTCGTCGGGATCATTGCAACTGCTCGGGGAGAACATGATCGAGCACACGCCAAAGGATGAGATTGTCAGCCTCGACGTTGGTCGGGCGTTTGATGTGATTGTTGAGCGCAAGCGGAGCGAATTCAGCTGGATCGGCTCGAACAATAATCGCAGCGGGATGCGCGAGACGTTCGTGATTGAACTCCGAAACCGCAAGGAGACGGCCGACACCGTCACCCTGATCGAACGCCACTGGGGACAGCACAAGATCCTCAAAACGAATCTGGAGCCCGTCAAGCTCGACAGCGACACCTACGAGTTCACCGTGCCCCTGAAGGCCAACGAGGTTCGACAGGTGGTCTACACCATCGAGACGCGCTGGTAGGTTGTCGATATGCCCAAGGCCACGGAAGCGTGGCCACATCGTCAACTTCTTGGACGCGCCCTCTCCGAGCTCGACTCGGGGAGGGTGCCCAACGGGCGGGGTGGGCGGAACAGGGCTAGCTCCCGCCCTCGGATGCAACAAAACAAATTCGGGCTCACCATTGTGGTGAGCCCGACTTTGTTCAAACCAACCTACTCCTCAGTACTTGATCAGCTTGAGAGCCTTCTCGGTGATCTGCTCGACGCTCGGCAGAACGAAGAGTTCCAGCGGCTTGACCCAGGGAACCGGGGTGTCGAGGCGAGTGATCCGGGCTGGCGGGGCATCGAGATACTCGAATGCCTTTTCGCTCATCCGGCTCAGAACTTCGCCTGCGAATCCGCACGTCATCGGGGCTTCGTTCACCACGAGCAGTCGATTCGTCTTCTTCAGCGACTCGATGATCGTGGCTTCATCCAGAGGCACCAGGCTTCGCAGGTCGATGACCTCAGCGTGGTAGCCCTCTTTCTCGAGATTCTTCGCTGCTTCAAGGCAGTGATACACGTTCTGACCGTAGGTGACGATCGTGATGTCTTCACCCTCGCGTCGCACGCTCGCCTTGCCTAGCGGAACGATGTAATCTTCTTCCGGCAGAACTTCTTCCAGATCGCGTCGGCGATAGAGATCCTTGATCTCATAAACCAGCACGGGATCGGGGTTCCGCAGCGCCGCCTTCATCATGCCTTTGGCATCGTAAGTCGTGCTCGGAACAATGATCTTGATGCCCGGAGAGTTCGCGAACCAAGCCTCGTTCATCTGGCTGTGATAGAGAGCGCCGCCGCCATAGGCTCCCGCCGGGCCACGGATGACCATCGGCATATTGACTTCGCCAGCGGTGCGGTAGTGGTAGGTCGCGGTCATGTTGACGATTTGGTCGAAACCGCAGGAGATGAAGTCGATGAACTGCATCTCGACCATCACGGTCTTGCCGTTCAGACAAAGACCAGCCGCCACGCCAACAATCGCAGCCTCGGAGATCGGCATGTCGTAGACACGCTCGCGACCCCATCGGGCGATCAGGCCATCGGTCACGCCGAAGGCACCGCCGAGGGCTCCGATATCCTCACCCAAGCAGATGAGATTCGGGTTCGACACCATTTCTTCCGCAATAGCCTCCTTGAGACCAGTGAGGAAGTTCTTCTTCACGCCAGTTTCCGTTGCGGTTGCCATGATTAATTCTCCTCCCGGAAGACCCACATTCCGCCTTCGTGCGCCTCAGGAACCGGGGCATTGACCGCACTCTCGACTCCTCGGTTGAGATAGGCGACGACTTCGGGCGGGAAGTCCTCATCGGTCACTTCGGAAGCGCCCTTCCCTTCGGCCGGGAACTTGGCGGCTTCTGCCGGGCTCAAGAAGCCCTTCTCGACCATGATCTTCTTCATGATCGCAATCGGGTCACGCTTGCGGCCCTCTTCCACTTCCTCTTCCGGACGGTACTTCTCGGCTCGGTCGTCGTCGTGGTCGCCGTGTCCGTAGGATCGGAACGTTTTGCACTCCACGATGCTCGGGCCATTCCCAGATCGCGAAAACTCAACGGCTTGGCAGACCTTGTTGTAGACGTCGAGAACGTCTTGACCATCCGCGACGAGGCCCGGGATGCCAAATCCATCAGCGCGACGAGCGAAGTCTTCGAGCGAATACTCGTAATGGGTCGGCGTGCCGTATGCCCACTGGTTATTCTCGATAATCGTGATCACCGGGAGCTTCTCAACGGCGGCAAAGTTGATGGCCTCGTGGAACACGCCTTGAGCAGTCGATCCTTCTCCGTTGAACGTCACCGCGACCGAATCAACTCCATTCAGCCGATCCGCAAGCGCAACCCCAACTGCAGCGGGAATGGTTCCAGCGAGCATGGATGTCGAGTGGATGATCTTCTTGGCTCGACTTCCGATGTGGCTCCAATTGTCGCGGGCGCGACCCGGAGACGTGGCCTTCCCCCACACCTGACCGCAGACTTCTTCGATCGTCATTCCAATGCGCTCGGGGTTATCCCAGCCGCTGCGGAAATCCTTCATGAAGAAAGCGGGCATGTCTCGGTGAATCGGGCTGATCCAGTCGGTCGGGCGCAGACCATACAGGGCCCCGACAATGATCCCCTCTTGGTTGTGAGAGGAATAGAGAGTGCCGCGCAGGCGACCGCGTTTCTTCTCTTTGATAAGGCGCACGTCGAAGTAGCGCGCCATGTAAAGCTGTTTTAGAAGCTCATGGTAGTCATCGGCGGTGAGCAAGTCACTCGCGAGCTTCGCAGGTTCACGGCCTTCGTTGTGCCGCTGATCAGGATCGGTCTTGGTAGTTGCCACGTCTGCTCAGTTTCCTCCTCAGTGAGGCTGTGGAAAAGTCCTCAAATCGTACCCCTTTTGGCCTGAAATGACCGGGACGAAACTGCCCTCATCCGGCGGGGTAAAGGTTCGGACGCAACGAACCCCGGCGAGGTGCCTCACCGGGGTCCTTTTCCGACAGATTTCGTTCGAACTGTCTGCTTACTTCTTCATGGACTTGGCCTTTCGGACCTCGCCCATCACTTGCTGGAATCCGCCATAACCGACGAACTCGTGGATGATGCTTCCGGACTTGTCCAGGAACTTCACCGTCGGCATAGCGGTGACGCCATAGCGGGCAGCCAGAGCTTGCTGGATGTCCACGTCAATCTTGACGAGCACCATGTCCTTGGTCAGTTCCTTGAACTCGGAGGTTTGGAAAACTTCCGCGTCCATCATCTTGCAGGGGCCGCACCAGGTTGCCATGAAGTCCACCATGATGATGGAGTTGGTGGCTTGGGCTGCCTTCACAGCTTCGTCGAAATCATAGAGCCACTTACCCGTCTTGAGGGTGGCGATGTCAACGAACTGAGCACCTTCCGGAGCCTTGAACGCAAAGGTGTCGGCGCTGGATCGGGTCAGGCTCACCTTCTCCGCATTCATGACCATCTGGCGGGTGCCGGTGAGGGTCTTGATGTCGAAGGTGGCTTGCTTGGTCAGATTGTCCGACTCATCAATGTGGAACGTCATCACGGTGTCGCCCTTGGCGTCCGCGCTGATCTGAACCATGTTCATGGTCTTTCCACCGCGCTTGCGGCTGCCCTTGTCTTCGATCTTAGCGACCTTCGCGAAGGCCTTGCTATCGAAGAATGGCGTCCACGCCTGGAACTCAACCGGCGAGAAGATCTCGGCGAGAGCGGCGGACGTTTGCGGAACCTTGTAGTATTGATTCCGGCCCTTTTCGAATGTGGTGATATCGGTGCCGTCCGCCACGATCACTCGGCTCGAGGTTTCGATCCGCGCAAGATTCGGCTTGGCCAGACTGACGGAAAACTGTTCGGTGCCTCCATCCAAGGTGGTCACCGAGTAGGTGGCCACCAAACCATCGGCCTTGCCGAGGGTGGAGACGTAGTTGTCGAGGGCGTTTGCCTTGAAGACGGCGGTGGACATCAGGGCTGCCGTCGCCGCAAGGGTCAGCGTGAGAATGGCTTTGGCTTTCATGGAACTCCAGAATCTCCTAACCTGATCCCGCTGGGGAATCACTAACCCTATTATAGACGGCTTGGTGCTTGATATGCGAAACAGATTACAATGGTGCCTATGCGACTGCCGACTCCCCTCTGGGTGATCCTGGGGCTCTTTGTTGTGGTCTGTACAGTCTTCAACGTCAACACGCCTTACCGCGAGCCTGGCATCCTGATGTTTCAGCGCGATCAAACCGGTCAACCGCAGGCAATTGTGGACGTCGGAGCACCCGATGAGAGGCAGCACGCGAACTATATACAGCACCTTAAAGAGGGCAAGGGCTTCCCGGTTTTTGAGAAAGGCTCACCCGAGCTCGGCGAAACGTATCAGAGCCACCAACCGCCGCTCTACTATGTGCTCGGCGCGGGGTGGAGCGTCATCACAGGCAGCGACCCCACCTCTCCCGATTCGGGAGTGAAGCTGAGGTTCTTGAACACCCTGATCGGTTGTCTCACCCTGATCGGGGTCTTTTTCGGAGCGAAATGGGGTCTGGGGAGAGATGACGTCGGTCTCGCCGCCGCCGCTTTTGCCGGATTCCTTCCGATGTCAGTGGCTCTTCATAGCGCGGTGAGCAACGACCCTCTTCTGATCTGCATCTGCACGTGGGCACTCGCGCTGTTGACGCGGGGAGTCCAGCTCGGGTGGAGCACGAAACTCGCTGTCGGCGTCGGCTTGCTGATCGGGCTTGGAATGCTGACCAAAACGTCTGCGTTGATCTTGCTTCCCGTTGCCTTTGTCGCATTCTTCCTCTCTTCACGGGAGCATGGCGAGGTGGCTCGGCCCGGGATCAAAGAGTGGGCCGCCGGCCTGGTTCTGCCTCTCGTAATCGCCGCGCCGTGGATTGCCCGCAACATGTCGCTCTACGGCGAGCCATTCGTGCTGAAAACCTTCAAGGAAGGATTTACGGGAAGCCCCCAGGCCGCCATGTTTATTGAGCAGCTGGGGCCGGTCACCTACTGGGGCAACTTCGTCACTTGGTGGACGGTGCGGAGTTTCGTCGGAGTGTTCGGATACATGGACATCTTCCTCTTTGAGAAGATGGGCATGGAGCGCAGCGGACTCATCTACATGGCGATTCTTGTACTGCTCTTCAGCATCGTGCTCCTCGGCCAGATGGGGCTGCGAGAGTTCCGCGAGTACGCCGAGAAGAACGCGCTTCCTCGCGTGGGATGGTTCCAGGCGTTGCACCTCACGCTCCTCTTCCTCGCCATCGCAAGCCTGATCCGGTTCAACATGGACTTCTTCCAGGGACAAGCGCGGTACATCTTCCCCGCCCTCGCCTCGTTTGGATTCCTGTTTGCCATGGGAATCATTCGTATCATGGGGGATCGACGCGAGCACGCGTGGATTGGCACGCTGATGATCATGTTGATGCTCAATGCTGTGTCCTTCATGACCATCGTGGAAGGATTCGCGGTGCGGACGAGTGGATAGAGACGTCCTTCTAGGTCTCGCACGAAATGCCGAGATAGATTCGTCTACGGGTGCAGGATGGGACACGGTAACGTGTTTTCCCCTCCGTAGCGTCCAAATGAGGTGACGTGGTGTCAAAGCTGTACCAACACGTAAAAACCGATAGCTTCGACGAGGATCTACTTCTCGTCGATCGGATTTTGCGTGAAGACCACCACGCCTTTCAGACCCTGTACGCCAAATACTACGATCGCGTCTACGCCATCGCCCGAGGCATCTTGCTCGATGGCGATGAGGCCATGGACGCGGTGCAAGAGATTTTCACCCTGGTCTACCGGAACCTTGGTCGGTTCGACCGACGGAGCAGGTTCAGCACCTGGCTCTTCCGCATCGCGGTGAATCGAAGCATCCAGCAGGCCCGCCGCCTCAAATGGAAGCGACTCCAAGCCCCGATGGGCGAAACAGTCGAAGCGATCCCCGAATCGGAACCGGTGGTGGAGCACGAAGATCCGAGAATCGAAGCCGCGATGGCGAAGATGCACCCCAATGATCGCGCCATTTTGACGCTGTTCTACTGGGACGAACTGTCGCTTCTGGAGATCGCAGAGAGTCTGGGGTGCAGTAGCAACGCGGCCAAGACTCGACTCTTCCGAGCCCGTGAGCGATTCCGACAGCTGTTCGAGGATCTGGGAGGTGGCGCGTGAAGCCAACACCAGACGTGGATGAACTGATGTGGCAACTCGCTGAGTCGGGCCCCGATGAGGCATTTGAGGAGTTCTTTGGTCGGTATCCAGAGCATCGAGCCGAGCTGATGAAGCGACGGGAGATGGTCGTCGGCCTGAAGGTCGCCAAGCCGATCAAGGCAAAGACACCACGAGAAAACTTCATGCCGAGTCCCGGCGGAGAATCCACGCCCCCTCGATTGCTCGCCCTCGGCGCGACGGTTCTGCTGATGGCCGGAGTGGTCATGGCGACCCTTGGAACCTTGCGATTTATCGAATCTCGCCAGCCGGTGGCCGTGGCTCCCCCAACGACCATCAATCCCCAAGCAAACCAGCAGGCTAACCCAGGCGATCAAGGCGTCAGCGGGCTCCCGACGGAGAATCCCAGCACGCCTCCAACCCAACCCGGAACCCCTGATCCAAACGCGCAACCTCCTCTGATCTTGCCGTTCGAGAAGCCCGTGACCGTCGTTTCCCGGCGAACCACTCTGATGAGCGCGCTCAACGATGTCGCCATCCAGGCGGGAATCACCTTGGAGTCCGCGCCAGGGATGAAGGATGTCGAGATCGAGCTGGACTACCGCGACGTCCCGGCGATCAAGGTCATCCAAGACCTCGGTCGTGTCTACGGATTCACTTGCCTGCAGCAGACCACAAATACTGGTTTGTTGGTTCCGGCTACCGATCCTCGGAGTAATTTTGGCGGCGTGCCCGGAAGTGGCACGTCCCCTGCACCGACCGGTGGTGCAGAGAACGGTGGACTGAGCCCCGTGCTCCCCACTCCTGGAGGATCAGGTACATAAACCCGACCTTTCAGAACAATCCTGCGGTAAGGTCACGTCTTCATGCTGATGGTGCGTCGAGCATTTACACTTATTGAACTGCTTGTGGTGATCGCGATCATAGCGATCCTTGCCGCGATTCTTTTCCCGGTTTTTGCCTCGGCAAAAGAAGCGGCGAAAGCGTCCGCCGGCATCGCCCAAATGCGCCAACTGAGTCTGAGCGTGATGATGTACACCTCGGACTACGACGAAACCCTCGTCCCGAGCACGAATTACGACACTCCGACCAGCGATCCCAACCGGATCTGGACTGCGGCTGTTTTCCCGTACGTCAAGAACGAGCAGATTTTTGTCGCCCCCGGCGCCTCGGGAAGCACGTTTGCTCGTAACTGGAGCACGAGGCAGAACCAAAGCGTGGGCTACAACGACGTCACCGCCATCGCAGGAGTCGGCCCGGGAACCATCGTGACTTCCATTCCGACTTGTCAACCGGGAGCGTTGATCCTCGGATGCTCGGCGTTCACGGCCGCCGCGTCCACCAGTCAGATGGAAGAAGTCGCGAGCACGGGACTCTTCGCGAATACTCCACACGGCCCGGGCGGAAAGTATCGAGGCTTTGTCTTTGGCGCGGATAACGGAACCGCCCTCGTGCCCGGGTTCACAACCTTCACGAACCTGAAGCAAGCCGTCCCCCTTGCAAGCGGCGAGGATCTGGTCGCGATTGCCGATCCGAGCACCGATCCGGGCCTGCTGAAGCCGATCCAGGGCCGGTATCAACGACAAGGCCGAGATGGTCGAACACCCGTCGTCTTCGCCGATGGCCACACGAAGTCCATCAAGGCCTCCACAATCCAGTCCGGGGCCAGCGGCATCATTTGGCGATTCCGGTAACCCTGCCGGATTCAAGGCGGATCCACCGAACTCTTCAGAAAGATGAGCGTCATGGGCTTTCATGGCGCTCATTTCTCTTCTCGCGGCCGTGACTTTGCTCGCCCCGATCGCTGAGACTCCGACGAAATCGCAGATCGACGCGGCGGCAGAGTATCACCGCTCGCACGGAGGATTTGCCCTGATCATGCTGCACGAGGGCAAGGTGATCCACGAGGAGTACGCCGAGGGTCGCGACGCGGATCAAGCCAGCCAGTTGGCCAGCGGAACCAAGAGCTTCGCTGGGGTGGTCGCGGTTGCCGCCCAGGAGGACGGACTTCTGCGACTGGATGAGAAGGTCTGCGAGACGATCACGGAGTGGAAAGACGATCCGCGCAAAAGCCAGATCACGATCCGACAACTGTTGAGTCTGAGCTCGGGCCTGGTCGGTGGGCCGACGGGGAGTCCTCAAAGCTATGCGGCTTCGATCGCCGATGAGACGTTCGCCGATCCGGGCGAGCAGTTTCGGTACGGCCCGAATCCCTTTCAAGTATTCGGCGAGCTGATGCGCCGGAAGCTCAAGACGGAAGGATATTTGGACTATTTGAAACGCCGAGTCCTCGATCCGATCGATTGCACTTGGGGTCGATGGACGATCCGGCGGGGCGACGAGCCTTCCCTGCCATCCGGTGCTTCTTTCACCGTCCGAGAGTGGGTGAAGTTCGGCGAAATGATCCGTCTGGATGGCAAAGTCGGGGACAGGGCCATCTTGAAGCCGGAAAGCGTAGCCGAGCTGTTCAAGCCGGGAGCAAGCAACGCGTATGGCCTAACCTGGTGGCTGGGCGGCGAGGCCGGCTCGCGCGACACCCCAGGCATGGTGATGGCGGCTGGCGCGGGCAAGCAAAGGCTGTATGTCCTGCGCGAACGGGGCCTCACCATCGCCCGTCTCGCCCCTGTCGCAGGCGGCCGGGGGTACTCCGATGCCGAGTTCTTCGCAAGGCTGTCTGGTAGCTGATTTCTTATCGTTCTCTTATCACGGAAATCCGTGATTCTTGCTATGCTGATCCCGTGGGGAATCCTCTTGATTCTGCCTGGATTGGAGTTATGCTAAGTTCACTTCGCCTTGGGCTCGCTGGCGCGAGCACTCTCTTATTCGCTCTTGCCTTCGCCCAAACGGGCTCGATGGTCGTCGATTCGAAATCAAATATCTTTGGAGCCGGGAGCGCGAACACGACACCGGCACCTGGTGGTGGAGGGGGCGGGATCGCTGCTGCCCTCGTGAATCTTGACTCTGGCACAGGCCGGATTCTGCGCTTGAATGCGACCGGGGTCTGGGGTTGGTCCGGCGGCACGAACAATGGTGCCGATGGCGGAAACCTTCTGCCCGCCACGATCATCAGCCCGGTGGATGGAATCTCCGGATTCAGCGGCCCGAAGGTGGGGTACCTCGTTGCCGTCTTCCTTGATGCATCGAGCCCGGACGGGCAAACTCCCCCCAGTAACTTCTCCTATTCCACCCTCGCGGACTACTCGCTCACCTCGTACGCCCCTGCGCTGCGTCAAGTCTTCTTCGTGGGCGACGGACTGACGGGTGATGGCACGGGCGGCTTTCAGGACTTCCTGGTTCCCGATGGCGCAACTCGACTCTACTTCGGCGTGGCAGACGCTTTTGCCTTCTCTGGAAACGCCGGTTGGTACGACGACAATGTTGGTTCGGTCACCGTGGAGTACGCAGTCGTTCCGGAGCCCGCAACCATGATGTTGCTCGCCGGTGGGTTGGCCCTGGCCGCTCGTCGCCGCAAAAAGTAGGATTTCGAGCCGCATCTTGCCGCGTGAGTGCTGGCGACAACATGTCACCAGCACTCTTTTTGGCTCAAGGAGCGCGCCACTCCGCGCGCACGACTTTCCCCTTTTCCAGCCAGAAATGAGCGCGCCGGTGGCCGGTCACGGCAAGCGTGTAGACGTCGATCTCCTCGATCTGCGTGATCACCGCGCAGAAGTTCTCACGGCCTGACTCGCTCTCCTCCAAGGTCGGCTCTCGCGCCTCAAGCTCGGGAGGAAGTCCGCTCGTCTCCTCGTCGCTTGCTGATCCCGGTGGGATCGTAGCCATGTAGCATCGCCTCGAAAAGGGGGCGGTTTTCGCCCAGGCTACGTCGGCGAGAGGGCCGCCCGTGTGCAGATCGGCCTTCCCCAGCATCCGAATTTGGAGCTTATCCTCGCTGTCGTAGAACACCCACGCGACGCGGGGATCGTCCCGGAGTTCGGCGAACTTCGGGCTGCGGATGTCGGTGTGGAACTTCAGGAAAGCATCTGACTGGTTAGCTTCTCGGAGCACTACCAAGCGAGCCTGCGGCCCGGTGTCGCTGAAGGTGGCGAGAAGCCCAAGGTGCATCGGCGACTTTCGGTGGCCCACCGCGTGCTCCAGCAGACCCCACGCCCGATCCAAAACCGCCGCAAACTTTTCATCCATCAGGTTCAGTTTGGCACTTTCGCGAGGGCGAGTTTCATTTCGAACGACGCGTGTCTTATACTGGATCCGGAGGAAGACCAAGGGAGATGCGCACCCCGATCAGATCCCCGGAGCCTGGCCACCCGGATCCTGAAACTCAGCGAGCCTGAGAAGCTTGGCGAGCCATGATGCAGCTCTCCGACATCGCCACCAAGCACCCCGTGACGTTTGAGACGCTGTTCGACGCCCTGTGGACAAGGAACGCACGGCCCACTGCCCGCAGGAAGACATATCGATTTCAGAGCGGCAAACTGCAAAGCCTGGAGAAACAGGGAGTCAAGAACACTCCGGAGCTCATCACCTTAGGAAGATGGGTCAACGAGACAGAGGATCAACT
This sequence comes from Methyloversatilis discipulorum, assembly GCA_943371575.1. Lineage (GTDB taxonomy): Bacteria > Armatimonadota > Fimbriimonadia > Fimbriimonadales > Fimbriimonadaceae > UphvI-Ar2. The sequence goes on from CALRVI020000002.1 coordinate 214,218, forward strand.
CCTCTCCGGGCTGTTCGATGATCCGGAGGGTCAATGAGAACCGCGATTGCGAGTCCAGAACCTCGTCCCGATCCTTGGGATCCGGAGACCCTCGGAGCCTACGAAGCGTGGAAGATGCTTTCCGAACTGGCTTGTCCCGCAATGCCGGAGTCGCACTTCCAAGAGGTGTTCTGGTCGCTGTGGGAGCGGAGAACGCGACTAGATTCCCGCCGAGCATTGTTCCGGTACATGGGGCTCTGGTTCTACGATTTGAACCTCTCGCGTGATCAGTATCCCAAGTGGCACATCGTGAATGAATGGATGCGCGAGACGCGGGACATTCTGGATATCGAGGAGGCACGGAATCGATGAGGACTCAGATTGGGTGCCCGGAACCTGGCGACCGAGAGATCCAGCGGGCATGGGACGTGTGGATGACCGCTTGGGATCTGGCGGGTTTTGAGAACGGGAAGTTAACTCACGTGGAGACCTTCTGGCAAGTCTGGAGCACAAGCAGCCGATTCGATGCGAAGGCGTTCACCTATCAGTTCGTCAAGCTGTCGCTGAGCGAAGGTGACCCAGCATGCCACGATGAGGCGAAGTTGAGACTCGTGAGAGAGTGGTTGAGCGAAACGAAGGACTGGATCGACCGCGAGCGGGTGAGTGCCAATTGAGAATCGCCATCGCGAGCCCCGAGCCCGATCCGGAGGGACGTTACCCAGAGGCCGTCAAGTACCCCACCTCCACCATTCTGGCGATGCTCGCTTCCGACCGGGCGAAAATCAAGGGCTCCTCGGAGAAGGAGATTCTGTTCGTTCTGACTCGTCTCACCAGGCCCGACCACGGCATGACTCCCGCCCAGTGTCGTTGTTGCCTGCTGTCCTGCCTCGCCTTTATTGACTTCTACGAGGCGTCAGTGCGGAATCTCCAGATGAAAGCAGAGTTCGTGCTGGCCGCCACGACGGCCCCGACGCCGGAGGTTGAACTTGCCCTCGAGAAGTTCCGCCCAAGCGACACGGACGCATTCTGTTGGCGTGGTGTCGATTTTGCCATGAGCCTCTGGCACTCGCTCGATAAAGATCAACAGGAATCGGTGCGACGGCTCAAAGAGTTCGACATCGTGCTCTATTTTGTCGTGACATCTTGGGAGTCAAACGAACGCGGATTCCTGAAGCAAATCCAAGCAACGATCACGGATCTAAAAGCCGCCGGAGCCAGCCTCACAGAGGATCGGGAAGAGGAGCTGCGCACTTGGTTGTTCAAAGCCGAACTCATGATCCCGATGCTGTTCAGTTAACCCTTGAGAGACACATTCGCCGCGACCGCCGGATCAACCGATTTCGTCGGAGCCTTGAACGGCACGAGGGTCGAGACTCCAGGTTCCTGCATCGTCACGCCGAACCAGATGTCCGCCGATTCGATCGTCACCGGGTTGTGGGTGATCAGGATGAACTGGCTCTGGGCGTTGAAGGCGCGCATCATGCTGATGAACCGCTCGACATTACGCCCATCGAGCGGGGCATCGACTTCATCGAGAATCACCAGAGGCGACGGCTTGACCTGCAAAAGGCTAAACAAGAACGCCAGCGCGCTCATCGCCCTCTCGCCCCCGCTCAGGAGTTCCAGTCGTTGCCGACGCTTGCCCGGGATCGTGACCGATATTTCGACGCCCGAATCCAGCACGTTTTCTGCTTCTGTGAGTTCGAGGCTCGCTTCCCCGCCACCGAGGAGTCGCACGAAGACCTCCGCGAAAGCAACCTGCAACTGGCTAAATGTCGCCATGAAGCGCTCTCTAGTGAGTTGGTCGAGCGACCTCACCGTGCTACGCAACTCGCGAATTCCCGCCTCAATATCCTCGGTCTGACCGTGAAGCTCGTCGTACCGCTCGGTGAGTCGCTCGTACGCTTCGATGGCCCCCAGGTTCACATCGCCCATCTGCTTGAGATCGCGACGGAGTTTGGCGACAAGAGCCGCCGCATCTTCGGGGATCTCAAGGTCATCCACGCCGTCCAGCGCGGCTTCGAGATCAAGTCCGTACTCCTCCAGCAGGCGTTCCAGGGCGACGCTGCGCTTGCTGTCCGCTCGCGCGCGCTTGATTTCGGCTTGGTGGAGTATCTCCGCGTTTCCGCTTGCGGCTTTCTGCGCTGCCCGGGCTTCTTCGGCAAGCCTCTGCGCTTCTTCGGTCAGGTTCTTGCGCGTCTCGATCTTCGCCATGATTCTCTCGCGCAGGCTCTGCACTTCGGCGGCCGTTTGCTCCAGAAGGGCGGTGGCCTCGGTGATCTGAGCGCGGTACTTCTCGCGCTCCGGCTCCAGGTTTTCGACCCGACGAGACCGATTGTTCTCGGCTTCTTGAAGATTGCTCAGCCGCCGCGCCGCCTCTTTCGCTCGATGAACTGCTTGCTGGAGCCGCTCGCTCGCCTCTTGGAGACGTGCCTGGGCTCCATTGGCATCGGTCGATTTCTCGGCAAGTCGCCGTAGAGCTTGATCGCGCGACGCCTCCAGTGCAGGAAGATCCACCTCTTCGGCTTGCGCGGTCGGAGCCGTGCTCAGCTTCGCCAGTTCATCCTCCAAACGCTTCTGCGAGTTAACCGTGGTGACCTGCTCATGGCGAAGACCCATCAGCCAGGTGTGGTGATCGTCACGCTCCGTGCGGGCTTCGACCAGGGCCGCCCGAAGCTGTTCTCGCTTCGCTTGCCGATTCAGGACGCGCGATTCATCGCCGGAGCTCGCCTTCTGGAGCTTCTCCAACTCCTTCTGCAGATCAAGAAGCTCTTCTTCGATCTCAGCAAGCTCAGCCTTCCGCTGAACCAGACCTGTGCCCTGTTTCTGCGTCGCGCCACCCGTGACCGCACCCGAGGAGTGCAGGAGCTCGCCATCCATCGTGACCATGCGGCTCCAGCCTCGGGTTTTGGCGAGGGCCAGTGCGGAATCCAAATCCTCGGTGATGACCACGCGACCAAGAAGAGAATCGATCACGGGGCGATTCTGAGGATCGCAATCCACCAGCTCGCTGGCAAGCCCCACGACACCGGGCTTGCGCAAAACCTCGCGCAGATCCTGCGTGACCACGTTCGGCCGCATGAAGTTAAGGGGCTGGAAAGTCGCGCGGCCCAGACGATTTTGCTTGAGGAAGTCGATCGCCTTTTTGGCAAACCGATCATCCGGCACGATGAGATCATTCGCCGCGCCGCCCAGCGCGGTATCGAAGGCCAGAGCGAGGTCGGAATCCACCACGATGCTCTCTCCGACGGGGGTGTAAACCGGCTCAAGTCGCCCCTGATTCGCCGCGAGCATGACGGCCCGCGCTCCCTGTGCCAAACCCTCGTGGGCGTCGATGGTGGCCTCAATTCCCCGCCGCTTGCCATCGAGCGCCGCGATCTGCGCCAGGAGCTTGCGGTTGCTTTGATCAAAAGTCTCGCGGGCTTTGCGCTCGTCTTGCTCCTCCCGTTCGAGGGCTTCCATCGCCGACTTCGCCTCGTTGACCTTGGCATCGGCCTCACCATGGAGCTTTTCGGCTTCAGCGATCCCCTCGGCAAGATCCGGCAAGGTGTTCACAATTCCCGCAATCTCTTTGCGCAGTTGCTTGATGCGGGATTCACGGTGGGCGAGTTCGACCTCCCACTTCTGCCGCTCCGCGACAACCTTTCGGGCCGCCTCGACCTGACGTTCGAGGTCTTTGAGGGCCGCCGCGAGCTGCTTCGCTTCCCCGTCCGCGCCGCTCAGCTCGGTTTCGAGTCGCTGCAGATTTTCTCGCTCCCGCGCTTCCTCCGACGATGTCTGCGCAACCGCCTTTTCGGCCTCTGCGAGCTGCTCGCCCGAGTGCTTGACTTCCTCGCTCAGAGTGCTTTGGAGATTGTCCAGGCTCTCCAGCTTGTGCTGGGCGATCTGGGCCGCCGCACTCGCTTGCTCCCATCGAGACTGCGCGGCTTGCTGTTGCTCGCGAAGCCCTTCGATCTTGGTATCGAGTTCGTTGGCTTTGGTGAAAGTTTCAGCGGCAAGTCGCTCAAGGCGATCGGCTTTGAGCGCGTCATCCTCACTCAGCTTCATCACCGAGTCGATCCGGGTCTCCAGCTCCTCGACTTCTTTGATTGAATCCGCAAGTTCGCGGCGCAGGAGACTACTCTCGACCTCGCGCAATCCTCCGAGAGCGGCTTTGTACCGCTTGGCGATCTCAGCTTCTTCCGCGAGGGGTGCCCGCTGGGTTTCAATCTCGGTGATGATGTCGTGGACGCGCTGGAGATGCTCCTCGGTGGATTCCAAGCGCCGCAGGGCCTCGGTTCTCCTGACCCGGTATCGCTGAACACCCGCCGCTTCGTCGATCCACGCCCGGCGTTGGACCGCAGATGCGCTCAGAGCTTGGTCGATGTCGCTTTGGCTGACAATCGCGTAGCCCGCCCGCCCGAGGCCCGAGTCGGCGAGGAGGTCGCTGACATCACGCAGTCGGCACGGACGTTTGTTGATGAAATAGTCACTCTCTCCGCTGCGCGTGAGGCGACGCGTGACGCTGACCTCGGCTCCTTCAATGGGGAGGGTTCCGTCTTCGTTGTCGAAGACCAGGGTGACCTCCGCGTAGCCCACGGCCTTACGGGTGCCGCTGCCGTTGAAGATCACGTCTTTCGCGGTTTGAGCGCGCAGATTCCGGGCGTTCGTCTCCCCGAGACCCCACAGGATCGCATCGACGATGTTCGACTTGCCGCAACCATTCGGCCCGATGATCGAGATGATGTTGCCATCGATCTCAAACTCGGTTTTATCGGCAAAAGTTTTGAAGCCGTAAATCTTGACTCGCTTCAGGTTCATCGTCGGGTGGTGGAAGGCATCGCCACGCAGGCGATGCCTTGGATTCCAGACGAGAAGTATCGCCCGCGCGCCGGGGGAATCCCGGATTCTTTTCCACAGGTTGTTCCTGGGGCGAGGCGCAAAAAGCTCAGTCGAGGAGCTTCACGAGTTCATTCACCAGTGGGCGGAAATCCACTCCCTCGGCATTGCAAAGCACCACCAGCACTGAGTTGTCGCGGTGATCGCTCAGGAGATACGTGCTCGTCCCGATCCACCCGCCGTTGTGGCTCACTCTCGGCAGAGGGAGAAATCGCTCAATGAGGAGACCACCGCCGTAGGGTGGCTCTTTGTAATCTTGGCTCGGCGTCAGCATAAACTCCCAACTGGACTTCGAGAGCACCTTGCCTGCACGCATTGCATCGTGCCACGCGACCAGATCGGGTGCCGATGCCATCACGAAACCATCGCCCAGGGCGCTGAAGCCGGGTGAAACCCTGATTTCGGGAACCCACTTGCCAGATTCGCGGGAATAGCCGACGGCACGATTCGCAATCTTGGTGTCGGGATGCGCCCCAGTTGCGGTCTTCATTCCGGCGGGGCGAAAGATCTCGCGGGCCACAAAGTCGGTGAGAGACCGCTTGCTCACCTTCTCGATGATGTAGCCGAGCGCCATGTATCCGCTGTTGCTGTAGGCGAACTCCTTGCCCGGTTCCGAGTCCATTTTGAGTCCACGCAGGCTGAACACAAGCTCCTGGGCCGTCGTGTCTTGCTTGATATCCACCGTCGGCGGCAGATAGTCGGGGAGGCCTGAGGTGTGATGGATGAGGTGCCGAATCGTCACCTTTTTCCAAGCCTCCGGGGCATCTGGGACAAAGCTGGCGAGGGTGGAATCTAGGCTCAGCTTCTTCTGATCGACAAGCTTCATGATGGCGGCGGCCGTGAACTGCTTGCTCACGCTCGCGAGTTCGTGCACGCTGTTCATCGTCATCTTGCGTCCGGCTTCGCGGTCGGCATCACCCAGGGCAAGCGAGACCGTTTCCTTCCCTTTAATCTTCGCGTAGACCACGATCCCGGGGGTTTTGTTGTCGGCGATCAGTTTCGCGGCGGCGGTCTCGACGGGGCTCGGGGCGAGGAGGATGGCGGCGAGAATCGAAGGGATCATGCAAGAACTGACGAAGCGGGCTCCCTGCTGGGTTGCGTTTTCAGATCTTGCTCAGCCGGTTTTTCAGAGGGCAGGTCATCTCAGAGCCTAGCGACCGCCACGTGGTTCGCCCCCATGGATCTTCTTCAGCAGTTTTTCTCGAAACGGCAGCAGAACATCGGGGTGGCCCTTGTGGAAATGCACGTTGATTCCGGCGCGCTTCATCGGCTTGCTCGAATCCACGCGGCTCAGCGCGCCATCGGGGACAAGGACATGGACATCCTTATTGCCCTGCCAAAAGACTTCCGTCTGCCCCGGGTGCCGCGTCGAGAGGACGTTGATTTTGGGGATGATGACGAGATCGTACTGATCTTCCTCGCTCCAGATCGCGTAGTAGGCGTGCTGTTCATACGCACCGCCCGGGTCATCGGGATAGATGCGGAGAGCTCGGGTTCCATCGGGGGAGAAGATATCTCTCCGGAAGGTGACCTCCGCGGGCAGGCTCTGCTGCTCAGCCAAGGCCATCGCATGGACTTTGCCTTCTGCGGCGCGACCGATGAAGAACGCCACCATCATCGCGGCGATCACGGCCACCGACATCCCCACCAGCCGCCCCGCGTAGTTGTATCTCTCCAAGAACCGATCCTCGTCCGCGCGCACCATTTGTTCATTCAACTCTGGAAGCACTGGGGACGTTCCCGGCCGACGAGGCTGGTTCTCACAGGACTTCTCAGCCCTGGAGTCTCGGCGTCAGTCCTCGATCATCCCTCGTGCAGAACCGTTGGGGCGGAAGGGCAGGATCGAGTAGGAGAATGCTGCGGCGGGAGTGATAGAAAGGGGCCCAAGTTCCGAGATCCTGAGCTTTCCGTTGCTTTGATCCGCACGATACAGCGCGTCTCCCGGCCCTGAGAAAAACACGTCTGAACCCACCTGGAATCCGGCGCGGTTACCCAAATTCCAGTCATCTTGTCGCCCTGTCAGGTACTTCTTGTCGCGCCATTGGAGCCCCGAAAGGCCGAGCATCGCCAGCGGATCGCCGCCGATCCAGCCCAAGACATAACCCTTCTCGACTCCACGCTCGCGTCCATCAGGTGAGAGCCAAGCAGTTCTCCACCCGTGCGGTGGCTGCACCCACCGAATAACCCATCGGTTGTAGGTCTGGTTGAAAAAGACCCCAGGCTCATACTTCACCCCATCGATAAAGATTTCAGGGTCGTTCGAGCTACGCAATTCTTGAATGTCAATCGATCTCCAAACCATGAGCCTATCGCGAACTACAGCTCTCAGTGCTTTCCTTGTCGGCACCAAGACAATACGGGACGTTGGAGATTCTGCGTAGAACCAGACGTCCTTCGGTGAGGCTAAGAGCTGGTTGCCCTCGGCAGAGACGGCTTCCCGGAGGAGTTCATCCCCGAGTTCCTCGTCTGTCAGGAACCGGTCTCCCCGCCAGGCCACAGTGGAGTCGCTACGGATATAGTAGCTTGGCTCGGACTGACCCGGTTGCCAGAGTGACGTGGGACCGCGATGTGCATTCGCCCAAGCAAAGACCATTCCTTCGAGGTTCGGCGAAAATCCAGAGGAGGCAAATGCCATAGCAAGGGAGAGAATCAAAAGGGCACCTACTTGTCACATGTAGTCTACCGACCTTGGAGGCGACATCCTGAACTCAAAACCTCGTCCATCCTCGCGGGGCCAGCTTCACGTGAAAAAGAGAAAAAGCCGGGGTGGGCTGGTTCGTCTTCTTGCGCCGCGACCGATGAAGAACGCCACCATCATCGCGGCGATCACGACCACCGACATGCCCAGTAGCCGCCCCGCGTAGTTGTATCTCTCCAAGAACCGATCCTCGTCCGCGCGCAGCACTTGTCCATTCAACTCTCTTTTGCGCTGTCATGTTCCAGTCGAACCTAAGTGCGCGGAATCAGCGACAAGGGTGCAAAGCAAAACCGGGGTGGGCTCGGTTGAGCCCACCCCGGTGAATCACCTTTCCCGAAGAAATCAGTCTTCGAGGGCCGGTTCGTCTTCTTGCGCCGCGAGATCCGCCAGCGAGAGGCCACCGAAGATGTCGCTGTCCGTGACCGCGCTCTCCTGATCCTCCGCCACCAGAGCGGTGAGCGACTGCTGCGCCCAGCTCGGCTGAGTGCGATCGACATCCACCGCGAGTTCGCGGTGAGCCTTCACACCCGTACCAGCCGGGATCAGGCGACCGATGATGACGTTTTCCTTCAGGCCGACCAGAGGATCGGTCTTGCCCCGCACGGCGGCCTCGGTGAGGACACGAGTCGTCTTTTGGAACGACGCAGCGGAGAGGAACGACTCGGTGGCAAGCGACGCCTCGGTGATCCCGAGGAGAATCCAGGAGGAGGTTGCTTCCTTCGGGTCGCGTTCTTTGCTTTCGCCGGTGATCGGATCGGTGAACTTGATCTTCTTACCTTCGGAGATGCGCTGCGCCACTCGCTCATTCTCTCGATTGAAGCGGTTGCGGTCAACGATCTGACCCGGAAGGAACGGCGTGTCGCCCGGCTCGCGCACTTGGCGCTTGCGAAGCATCTGCCGTACGATCACCTCAAGGTGCTTATCGTTGATGTCAACACCCTGATCCTTATAGACCGATTGCAGGTTTTCGATAAAGTACTCGTGAACAGCCTTTGCACCAGCGAGATCAAGAACCTCGTGAGGATCGAGCGGGCCTTCGGTGAGCGGGTCGCCCTTGATGATCTTCTGGCCCTTTTCGACCGGAAGGTTACCGAGGGGTGGCACGAGCACCGGATAGAAGATTTTGATCCGGCTGATTTCGTGCTTGCGAAGGGTGGCCACGACTTGGGTCGACACCTTCTGACCGATCAATCGCTCGACCGGAGCCGGAACCTTGTCGCCCCACGTTTGCTCATCGCTGATGTAGGCATCCTTCACGGGGCCGGTGACGTCGATCTCCGCGCCGATGACGATCCATCGACCGAAGCTCGAACGCTGAATGTCCTCGACAATGCCCGTGACCGGGCAGATGATCGCCTTACCCCGAGGCTGCTTTCGAGCCTCGAAGATTTCCTCGACCCGGACGATACCGCTGGATTCACCGGTCCATGAGTAGAAGAACGTTTTTCGGCTTCGTTCCCAGAGCTTCTTGGAATCGCCTTCCATCTTCTCTTGGGCTTTCTTAACCGTCTTTTCCGTCTTCTTGGTCGCGGCGGGGGTCACCAGGTTCTTGCCATCGCGGAAGAGGCTTCGCACGACGTCTTCTTGGTTTTCAAGCAGCTTGGTCGCGTCAAATTCGTTCGCGGTGGTTTGGGTGGCCGATTGGAAGTCCTCTTGGAACTGGCGGATGAACTTACCGGTCTTGTACTGGTTCGTTCGGGCGATCGTCTTGGATCCCGCAACACCACCGGTGTGGAACGTACGCATCGTAAGCTGCGTTCCAGGTTCACCGATCGACTGCGCGGCGATGATACCAACCGCCACACCGCTCTCAACCACCTTTTTGGTGGAGAGGTCGATGCCGTAGCACTTGGCGCAGATTCCGACGTCCATTTGGCAGGTGATCGGGCTTCGAACCTTGGCACCGAGGCGTCCGTGGTCGTCGAACTCAAATCCAGCCGCGCTGTACTTGACCGTCAGCTTCTCGCGCGCTTCGAGGTCGCCTGCTTCGTATTCCTGGAAGTAAGTTTCTTCAACGCGGTCGAGGTGATCGCTGATCGCCTTGGTCACGATCTCGTCGCCGGCCACCACCAGGTCGCCGCCATTGGGATCGTAGAGGTTCACCAGGTTCACGCGGCCAATGGCGCGCTCGCCCATGGTTTCTATTACCTTGCCTTCGCTGATAAGGCGGAAGGCGAGGATGCCGTCCGTCGTGCCGCAGTCGTCGGCGCGGATGATGACATCCTGCGCAACGTCCACGAGACGTCGGGTGAGGTAACCAGCGTCAGCCGTTCGGAGAGCGGTGTCGGCAAGACCCTTACGAGCACCGTGGGTGGTGACGAAGAACTCAAGCATCGAGAGACCCTTTTGGAACGAGTTCTTAACCGGAAGCTCATAGATAACTTCGTTGAACTGGTTGAACATGAGTCCGCGCATTCCAGAGAGCTGCGCGAGCTGCTTGATCGATCCACGAGCACCGGAGACGGTGATGATCGAAAGCGGGTTCTCTTGCTCCATGCTGTCAACGATGGCCTGACCGATCTCGTCGTAAGTGCTCGTCCACAACCGGGTGAGGTTGTCTTGCATTTCACGGAACGAGATCAGACCTCGGCGGTAGTTCTCGAGAACCTTGTTCGCCTTAGTATCAGCTTCCTCGAGCATTTCGGTTCGGCGTCGCGGCGGGTCCATGTCGGTGAGAGCAATGGAGATGCCGTACTTGGTCGCCCACTTGAATCCGATCGCCTTGATGTCATCAAGGAACTTGATCGTGGCTTCAGTGCCAGCGGACTGGTTGACCAGGTTGATGACCTCCGGAATCGCCTTCTTGCCCATTTCCAGGTCAAGGTGCTTTTGGCTGAATCGCAGAGGATAGGGCAGGACTTCGTTGAAGATCAGGCGACCTGGGGTCGTCTTGACGATCTTGCTTTCGTACTCCATCTCGAGCGGCTCAAGAACCTTCACTTCCTCGCCGAGATCGTTCTCGGTGATCGAGTACTTGTATTCCTGACCCGTTTGCGGATCGCGGTAGTCGATTTCCTCGCTCGGCCGGAGCACCGGCACGCGCAGGCGAACCTTGATCATCTCGTTGAGTTGGAGGCGATCGCCTTGGTTCTCAAGCAGGTAGAAGACTTCTTCCGGGCCACCGAAAATCGGAGGCGCAGGAACGTTCTTCGGATCCGCTGCATGAGCGGCTTCTGCTTCCTCGAGTCGCTGAGCCGCCGCCTTGTTGGTGAAGGTCAGGGCGTACATGCCGAGAACCGGGTCTTGAACCGGGGCCATGACGGGCTTTCCGTCAGCCGGGCTGAAGAGGTTCTGGGTCGAGAGCATCAGAACGCGCGCTTCAGCTTGCGCCTGCAGGCTGAGCGGCACGTGGACGGCCATCTGGTCACCGTCAAAGTCAGCGTTATAGGCGTGACAAACGAGCGGGTGAAGCTGGATCGCCTTTCCTTCCACAAGGATCGGCTCAAACGCTTGGATACCAAGGCGGTGCAGCGTCGGAGCGCGGTTAAGGAGAACCGGGTGCTCCTTAATCACATCTTCCAGACCATCCCAAACCAGCGGGTGCATCCGTTCGATCATCCGCTTGGCCGTCTTGATGTTCTGGGTGATCTTACGCTCGACAAGCACCTTCATGACGAACGGCTTGAAGAGCTCAAGCGCCATCTCCTTCGGGAGACCGCATTGGTGAAGCTTGAGGTGAGGGCCGACGACGATAACCGAACGACCGGAGTAGTCAACCCGCTTACCGAGAAGGTTCTTCCGGAAGCGACCTTCCTTACCCTTGAGCATGTCGCTGAGCGACTTGAGCGGGCGTTGGTTGCTGCCGACGACGGGTCGCGAGCGGCGACCGTTGTCGATCAGGGCGTCCACGGATTCTTGTAGCAATCGCTTTTCGTGGTTGATGATCGATTCCGGAGCTTGGATTTCGATGATCTTCTTGAGGCGGTTGTTGCGGTTGATGATCCGGCGATAGAGGTCGTTGAGGTCACTGGTCGCGAACCGTCCGCCGTCGAGCTGAACCATCGGTCGCAGTTCCGGGCTGATGACGGGCACGACTTCGAGAACCATCCACTCCGGCTTGGCCTTGGAGGAGATGAGAGCTTCGCAGAGTTCGAGTCGCTTGATCGCGCGGGCTCGGCGCTGGCTGGTCGTCACGACGATTTCGTGGCGAAGCTCGCGGGCCATGCGCTCCAGATCGACGCGCTTAAGGAGTTCCTTGCAAGCGTCCGCGCCGATGTTGGCGTGAACGAGCCCGCTGAGATCCTTCTTCATGCGTCGACCCACGCTATCGAGCATCTTGCTGATCGCGCGCCACTTATCTTCGTCGATCAGCTGGTTTCGCTCCAGTTGACCAAGGAGGTTGGCGGCGATGTCGAGATCCTTCAGTCGCTCGTCGGCGTCGCGGTACTCGGCTCGGATCCGGTCGTAGTTGGCCTTCATCCGATCCTTCACGTAGGATTCGTCGAAGTACTCGTCCGGGTTGTTTTGCATTTCGGTGGCGAGCCGTTGGAGGCTCTCCACTTCCAGGTCGCGCATTTGCGTCTGGATCGCAATCTTCTCTTGCTCAACGAGGGCCAGAATTTCCGGCAGCGACTCGTCGATTTGTTCCTTTTCGATGTCGATGAGGATAAAGCTGGCGAAATAGATGACCTTCTCGAGCTGGCGGGGGCTGATGTCGAGGATCAGAGCCAGCGGGGACGGAACACCCTTGAGGTACCAGATGTGGCACACCGGGGCGGCAAGCTCAACGTGGCCCATGCGCTCGCGTCGGACTTTGCTTCGGGTGACTTCGACGCCGCAGCGTTCGCAGATGATCCCCTTGTACTTGATCTTCTTGTATCGTCCGCAGGCGCACTCGTAATCCTTCACGGGGCCGAAGATCTTCTCGCAGAAAAGACCATCTCGCTCGGGCTTGAAGGTACGGTAGTTAATGGTTTCCGGCTTTTTGACTTCACCGTGCGACCAGCCTCGAATGTCTTCGGGGGAGGCCACACCAATACGGATCTTGTCGAAGAGGTTGCTATCAGCCATGGCTATTAAAGTTGCCCCTTGCACACCCGATGGGACACGGTGACATTCCTGGCGGTGTCTAGAACAAACAGGAAGGCCCGCGAGAGGGGGCGTGGAGCAGTCCGTCAGTATAGCTTCTTCCCTTCGCGCCCCCGAATTGATCCCGGGATGTGTGGGGCCGCAAGTGCCCAAAAGTCCTACCAGGGTCGCGACACCTCGGCCCGTAACTAGGCCGTAGGGCCGGGTACAACCGGAGTTGATGAAGACTCCTGTCTGGGTGATGTGCATCCTCCTGGGCCTTGCGTCCTACGTTGCCTGCATCCTCGCCCAAGGCTTCCCCCTCTGGAGCACCGGCCAGCCCTTCCTCTGGTTCCCGCAAGACACTGGCTCGATTGTGGAGCTCTTTGCCTTCATGACCGGCGTTGTTGCGGTCTATCTTGTCACCAAGGAGCATCTCTGGAACTGGCCGATTGGGATTGTAAACGTCGCCCTGTACGGCTATTTCTTCTTCTTCGTCGCCACCCATTACGCCAACGCCTGGCTACAAGTGGTATGGCTTTTCTACCTGGTGGAGGGATGGTACCGTTGGCTCAATGGAGGCGAGAACCAAACCGCGCTCAAGCTAAGTCGGATCGAGAAGCGGCACGTGGTGATCGCCGCTGGGAGCATTGTCTTGTTCACCGCCGTCCTGACCCCAATTCTCACGGCCGCGAATGGGCAACTCGCTTTCCTCGATGCTCTCACCGCCGGGATTTCCCTGGCCGCCCAGTTCCTGCTCAACCGAAAGGTGCTTGAGTCATGGATTCTCTGGATCATCGTGGACATCATCTACATCCCGATGTACGCGATCCGGGGATATCACGCGACCATGCTGCTCTACGCCATCTTCCTGATTCTCGCCATCAAAGGTTTCTTTGACTGGCGGAAAGCTCTCGCTCGCCAGGAGGCCGAAACATTCGCCACGGCGTAGTCATCGGCAAGTTTTATCCTCCCCACGCGGGTCATGGCTCGCTCATCGAGACCGCTCTTCGCGAGAGCGATCTCGTGACCATTCTGCTCTGCGACAAGCCCGACCAACACCCTTCTGGGAACTTTCGAGAGAGATGGCTGCGAGAACTTTTTCCGACGGCAAGGGTCGTCCGCACGCCCGATGATCTGCCTGAAGCCCCTGAGCCGTGGGCGCGCCGAACCCTGGAACTCCTCGATCAAGCTCCCACCCACGTATTCTCCAGCGAACTCTACGGAGATCCCTACGCAGCCCTCATGGGAGCCCACCACCGGCTGGTCGATCTCGATCGCTCGGCGGTTCCGGTTTCGGGCACCGTCATTCGGGAGGATGCTCTGGCCCACTGGTCGTATCTCCTGGAACCTGTCCGAGAGTTCTATGCCTTCCGGGTCGTCGTGGTCGGGGCAGAATCAACCGGGAAAACCACCCTCTGCCAAGAACTCGCCGATAGATTCAGGGCCCCCTGGGTGCCGGAGTACGGGCGGGAGTACACCGAACTGCTCTACAACGGGTCGCTCACCGAAGCGGGGGTCGGCGAAGGGCATCTATGGGACACCGGCGACTTCCTCACTATCGCCGCCGAGCAGAATCGGAGAGAGAATCTCGCAGCGCGATCCAGCAACGGAATCATCTTCTGTGACACGAACGCCTGGGCGACCGGGCTCTGGCACGAGAGGTACCTAAGATTTCGCTCTCCAGAACTCGATGCTCTGGGGCAAGAATCTTTGGTTCACCTCTACCTCCACACAGTTCCCGACCTCCCCTTCGTGCAGGATGGGCTCCGGGATGGCGAGTCGATTCGGGAGTGGATGGACTCCCGATTCACGGAGGAGCTTCCGAGCCTGGTTCCTCACGCCCGAATCACGGGACTCGGGCCAGAGCGCACGGAGCGAGCGATTCGTTGTGTCACGTCTACATGGCACCAACGTACGAGGACTCCTCTCCCGCGCTAGTCGCTGACCGTCCGAAAGCCGGTGCGATCTGCCTCTTCCGGATATCCGCGCAGGGTAAGGAGCACGTGCCCGAGCATCAGAACCAGGTAGATCATCACGACATAGGCCGATGGCAAAGCCGTGGAGAGCGGGATCATCGTCAGACCAAGAGCCGTGAACATGTTGTGCGGCATCGTGAAACGCCAGTGCTTCCTCCGAACCTCACGAGGCACCGAAGTGTTGTAGATCACGTGGAGGAAGAGCATCGCCACGGTGAAACCAATCGGAAAAACCCATGCTTCATGGTTCTCAAATCGATCAAATGGATGAAGAACCGCTCGCTCCACGGCAAGCGCTCCGAGGATCATCGAGGCATGCAACGGCAGGTGACCGTAAAGCCAGACCCGGTACTTCCCTACTTCTTCGACGGAGTTCGGGGCACGCTCACTGGCTCCTCCCACTCCTTCAAAGTACACCCACCAGGTTGCGCAGGCAAAGAGCAGGCCACAGACCCCCGCGGCAATCCCAAGGGGAGTGAACTTCGCCTGCCCCAGGGAGATGACGCCGGCAATGATCGATTCACCGAGAACGATGATCGTGAACAGCCCAAAACGCTCCGGAATATGCGAGGCATGCGGCGGGATTTTGACGTTTTCCTCGTTCGCGGTGAAGGGAGTGGCAAAGTCGATGAGAATTCCCAGCAACCAAAGCCAGGGCGCAAGAGCAGGCGGCACGAAGATCGAGACAATCCACAGGAGGATCGCCACGGAAAAACCGGCGGCGTACCGATTGGTGAGCCGCCTTGCCTCGGGCAGGAACTTGCCTGCGTATATGTATTGCCCCACCAGGACACATCTCAGCGTCACGTAGCCCAAGATAAAACCAGTCGGATTCCCGGCGAAGGCATCATCCACCGTCGTGCCCATGATCGCCAGCACGACAATCTGGAAGAAGCTTGTCACACGGTGCGAGAGGTCGTCGGCATCGAAGCGAGAAAGATAAAACGCCTGCCCCACCCATGCCCACCAAAGCGGAATGAAGAGGAGAAAGAACCAGGTGAATTCTCCCCAGGAGTGGCTTTTCACGAGTTGGGCCGAAACTTGCCCAATCACCGCGACAAACGCGAGATCAAAGAAAAGCTCAAGCCACGTGGCATGCCTCTCTTGACCATCCTGCTGAAATCTCAGCAGAGGCGGGCGAATGAGACCGGGGCGAAGAGGCACGCGCCCATTCTATCGCGTGAGGCGACGAAAAGGCGCGTACTCATGGTCGGCACGTTCAACCGAACTTCAGTCCGGAATCTTCCATTCGTAGATGTATTTCACACCGGAGCAACGGCCGTTGTAGACATCCGCAAGGAGAGCGATTTGCGCCCCATCCATGCCATTGGGCAGCGTGGAGCCGTCGATGTAGACCGTTACCGGCCCCTCCGGGGGTACCCCCATCCGGTGGGTGACATTGAGCACCGACTTCTCGCCCTTGGCCCCTCGCAGAAGACTGCCGTCGATGGTGACACCCGGCTCGACCTCCGGTCGATCCCAGACGAGGACGAAGGCTCCGTTCGCACTGTACGCCTCACCGACGTTCTTGTCGACTTTGATCGACATCGTGATCGGGGTCTTGTCGGTCTTGCGGATCACGCGCGGAGGTTTGTCCCAGGTGCAGGTGAAGTGCCAAGTGTCGGTTCCCATGCCCCACCGCATCTGAACTTGGCCATCGGAAGCGGTGTAGGAGTAGTTATCGCCGGCGGGCTGATCGTTGTATTCCTTCACTGATACACGAACCCATGCTTTCTCTCCTGGCTTGAGCGGAGGCGCGGCGGGGGTCGTCGTCGATGCCGGAGGAGCGGTCGCCGCCATTCCCGCCTTCGCTTTCTTCTCAAGCTCGCGAAGTTTGGTGAGCGACGTGAGATATGTCCACTTTTGGCCCTTTGAAAGGATCCCGTTGGCGACACCGTTGAGGACGTCGTTGTCAAAGGTGCCCAACTCGGACTTGAGAGCCACGATCGCATCCAGAATCTGCTGCACTTCCTCCTTTCGAGTGGCAGAAACGGGCTTGCCCAGCGCGGCCGCGAGTTCACTTTCGAGCAGCTTTGTCCAGCGCTCGACCGCCTTGTCGGTGGCTTGCCAGGCGGGATCCTCGAACTTCGGGATCGTCTCCGGCAGAATCTGATCCATATGGATGTACTCGTGGTACACCGTGAGTGTCCAGGTGAGCAGAGAAGAACCGCTGTGGTACGGACGCTTGGCGATCAGCTTCTCCGATCGGGCGATCTCAAGAGCATTGTCCGTGATCACCATCACGTTTCGACCGTTGTCATCTTGAGTGACATAGGCGTTTTCTTCGTTGGAATCAAGGGGCTTGAGAGAGACCCGATTCTCTATGAAATAGTCTTTGAGGAGTCGTTGCGCGAGGGCTTTTTCGCCGAAGCGATCAAGGGATCGCGCGATGTATCGGATAGTGGTATCCGATCCGGCAGTTTGCGGAAGACTCGCCGTGGTGCTCATCAGGGAGAGGAGCAGAATGACGAGCGTAATGATGCGCGCCATAACCTTATGATATGCCGAATCTCCGGTTCCGACAAGACTGATGGGACTGATGCTTTCCCGAATTTCAGGGATCGTCTCCATGAGATTTGCAGCCTAACCGCCCTCTGCTCCGTCCTGTGAAGTTGGGCATATGGATTTCAGCTGGATAAACACGCCTGAGACATGGGTGGCGCTCATCACCCTCATCATCCTCGAGATCGTTCTCGGGGTGGACAACATCATCTTCATCTCGATCTTGAGCTCGAAGCTTCCGCCCGAGCAGCGATCCAAAGCTCGTCGGATCGGCCTCATGCTCGCGGTGGTCAGCCGAATCCTCTTCCTGCTCTCGATCGGCTGGGTGATGACCCTGAAGAATCCCCTCTTCACCGTCGGCTCTACGGTGGTCACGGGCAAGAGTCTAATACTCCTTCTCGGTGGTCTCTTCCTGATTTGGAAAGCCACGAAGGAGATTCACCACAAGCTGGAAGGCGCAGAGGAGGCTTCGCATGGGAAGGCCATCGCAAACGTCACTTTTGGTCAGGTGATCGCTCAGGTTCTGCTCCTCGACGTTGTCTTCTCGATCGACTCGGTGATCACCGCCGTCGGCATGGTCAAGCACATCGAGATCATGGTGGCGGCTGTTCTCATCGCCGTGGCAGTGATGGTCTTCTCTGCCGACGCGATTGGCGAGTTCGTTGAGAAGCACCCCACGGTCAAGATGCTGGCTCTGGCCTTCCTTGTCCTGATCGGCGTGAACCTGATCGCAGAAGGGATGGGCCACAAGATTCCAAAGGAATACACCTACTTTGCCATGGCCTTTTCCACGCTGGTTGAAGTGCTGAATATCCGCACCTCCAAAGGCAAACCGGTTCACCTCAAAAAGTCAGGGCCAGCGGCGGAAGCCGAAGCAACCGCTGCCGCCGGAGACGCGCCCACGCATGGTTGAAACGCAGAACGTCGCGAAGGTCTTCCGGGATTCCAAGCGAGGCGAAATTCGAGCAGTTGACGGGGTTACCTTCCAAGCCACCCCCGGGAAGATCCACGGTCTTCTCGGGGTGAATGGCGCGGGCAAGACCACCCTCATGCGAATCCTCTCGACGGTGATCCGGCCGACCGAAGGCTCGGCCAAGGTTTGCGGATTCGACGTCGTGAACCAGGGGCCCGAGGTGCGGAGCAGCATTGGGTTTCTCAGCACGACAACCGCTCTCTACGGTCGCCTGACAGGCCGAGAAATGCTCGAATACTTTGGCGGACTCTACGGATTCTCGGGCGCAACCCTCAAAGAGCGAGTGGAAGCGGGCATCGCTCTGACCAACGCCGAAGCCTTTGCCGACCAACTCTGCGACAAAATGAGCACGGGGCAGAAGCAGCGCATCAGCATCGCCCGCGCGACGATCCACGACCCGCAGGTTCTCTTCTTCGATGAACCAACGGCTGGGCTCGACATTCTCGCCGCTCAAACGATCATCCAATTTATCGAGCGGATGCGCGATCTTGGAAAAACCGTGCTTCTCAGCACCCACATCATGAGCGAGGTCGAGCGCCTCTGCGACGAGATCACGATCATCCACCACGGCAAGATCATGGGAGAAGGCTCCATCGAGTCGCTGAAGGTTCAGACCGGACAGGAAACACTGGAAAAAGCATTCCTTAGCATCGTTGCCCCGGAAGGAGTGGCTATGTGAAACTAGGCGTCCAACAGGTTTTTCTCAAAGAGATTCGGGAGATGGCCCGGGACAAGCGCGTGCTTCAAGGCGCCTTGATCATGCCGGTGTTCATCATCGCTCTGTTTGTGCTGCTCATGGGTGTGGTGCAGGCCAGCGTAGCCGAAAGCCGACCCGTGAGCCTCGCGATCGTCGATACAGAGAACTCCCAACTTCGATCCCAACTCGACCAAGCCGACGGATTCGAGGTGACTTGGGTGGAAACAATGAGCCAAGCCGAGTCGATGGTGCGGCAGAAGGTGGTCAACGTCGGCCTCAAACTCCCCGATCCCGCTCCGATGGGAGCGCAACAGCCCCTGACGGCCGAGCTTGCCTTGCGCAAAGATGAGCCGCTTTCCGCGATTGACGCGGCCCGCGTGCGCGCGATCATCAATGAAAACAACAAGGTCGCCGTCGGCATGATGCTGGAGGCGAAAGGCGTCAACAAAGAACTCGCCGAACCAATCCGGATTGTTGAGAAGGATCTCTCCGTGAAGGAGGGTCTGGGCGGTTCTCAAATCGTCGATCTCTTGCCGTATTTGATCGTGCTCTGGGCGTTTTACGGAGGCATGAGCATCGTTGCGGACTTGGTGGCGGGCGAAAAGGAACGGGGGACGATGGAAACTCTTCTCATCTCTCCAGTTCGCCGGGCCGCCGTCGCCCTTGGCAAGATCCTCGCCTTGATGGTGGTTTGTTTTGTGAGTGCGATGACCACGCTCATCGGAGTGTTCAGTCTTGGGCTCCTTCAACTCGAAATCACAAAGAACCTGTTCCCCAGCGGACTCTCGATTTCGTTCTCCAATGTGATGATTGCTCTGGGAATGCTGATCGCTATGGTCGCCTTCTTCAGCGCGCTCATGGTGGCGGTCAGTGCCTACGCACGGAATATCCGCGAAGCGCAGACGTACCTCGGAGGTCTCAGTTTCCTCGTTCTTCTTCCCGCCGTTTTCAGCCAGGTCATCGGATTCACCGGTGCCGAGAGCGCGGGATGGGTGGCATGGACGCCCATCTTGAATACTGCCGTCGGGCTTCGCGGCGTGATCAAGGGCGAACCGGACACGATGCTCGTGCTCGGATCCATCGTGACGAGTCTCGTTCTCGCGTTCGTCTTCCTGCAAGTCGCTATGCGACTCTTCAGAAGAGAAGAAATCGTGCTGCGCGTGTAGTCAAAAAACTACCGCTGACCGCCGAAGACGGCACCGAACTGGCTACTCTGCGCATTCAGTCGGCCGATGGCTTCTTCCATGGCCGTGAATCGCTTGCGCAGAGTCTCTTCCCTGATCACCAAGCGCTCTTGTGTCGAGGTGATCCGGTCGTTGAGGTCTTCAATCTGATCCGTGAGTGCCTTATCGACCGACGTGAGAAGTCCATTGACGGAATCGGTAAACGACTCCATGCGGTAGCTGAGGAGCGAGGCGATCCCCCGGTTGAAGGTCACGCTTCCGACGGCACCCGTGCTGTTTCCGGTGTACTGAATCTGGAGCCCTTCGGTGGTCGAGTTGCCGGTGTTCCCCATCAGAAATTGACCACTGCCTGTCGCTGCCTCACCGTTGATCGTGCCCGCGACATCAAGCCCGTTGACAGCGACGCCCGCTGACCCGATGCCTGAGTTATCCGCCCCGGCCGTGAGATTACTTGTCACCCCAAAACGACCAGCCGTGCCGAATCGTTTGGACTCCAGCTTCAGAACTCCACCGTCATTGCTTGCCGTGACGAGGTCTTTGAGCCGGCTGTCGTTGTTGATCGTGCTGATGAGATCGGTGAGACTCGCCCCGGCACCGACACTCAAATTGATCGTCGTGCCGCCAAAAAGCGAGCCCGTAAAGCTCAAAACTTCTCCGCCGACGTTCGGAAGCGTCTGGGCCACCGTCCCGGTGAACGTCGATTTCGTTGCAACTTGACTGATGTCGATGCTGTAGCCAGCCGCGCTGCTGGCCACTGACTTATTGTTGCTGCTCACGTAGCGCAAGTTCGAACTTGCGCTGGATCCCGTGGCCAGCATGAGGTTGCGCACCGATTCGAGATCGCTCGAAAGTCGTGAATCCAGCTTGCCTTCGTCGAGCGTGAGCTTGCTCTGGTCATCAAAGCTGAAGCCAAGATCCGCGAGGTTTCGGACACTGCCCGACCCCACCGAGGAGAAGATTAGACTCGAAAGAGTGTTCTCAACTTGGGCGACGGTTTGATCGCCAAACAGTGGCCCGCTCTGGAAAGTCTCGCTGTCGAGCGAGGAGTTTGTGCGGATGTAGTCCACCACTCCGTTGTAGGCGGTCATCAGATTCTTGATTGAATCCTTCACCTTGCTCGTGTCCCGCGTCACTGTGACTTCGGTGTTCCCTTCTTTCAGCAGATTGATCGTGAGACCTTGCACCACGGAACCGAGCGAGTTTGTCTCGCTGGTCACAGAGACCGAGTCAATCGTGGCCTGGGCGTCTTGAGCCCCCACCAGCTGATTGCCAAATCCGTTTTGCATCACCCCAAGAGCCCGCAGAACCCCATCGGCATCGGTGACACTGGCGGGAATCGAGGCGGAGTCAATTTCGAGACGAGAAGTCGTGACGGAATCCTTCGTTTCGGTGACCACGCGGGCGGCGTTACCCCCACCCGCCAAGTTGATCTTGTCGGCGATGGTCTGCAGCGAATCGACGGCGAAGTCAACGCTGATGTTCGTGCCGCCAAGACTGAAAGTTCCACTCAGCGAGGCCCCCGTCAGGGTCTGGACGGTTGACGTGGCGTCGGCGAACTTGCGCGAGCGCGCGGTGTCCGCGTCCATCAGATTCGGAAAACTGGTTGAGCCATTCAGCACGCCGAGCGATCCCAGCACTCCTCCGCTGAGATCGGAGAGCGAAACCGCATTCCCCGCACCCGTTTTGTTCGAGTTGATGACGAGAAAAGCCTGCCCTGCACCGCCATTGAGCAGCGTCGCGGTCACGCCGGTGTTGGTCGAATTGATCTTCGAGGCCAGGGTCGTCAGCGTGTCGCTCGATTCAACATTGACCGCCTTCCCGTTGACCATAAACGATCCCGTCTGACCAAGAGCCTCGGTCGTCGAAGCTTGAGCCGTCGTCGCGATTTTGTGCGCCTTGGCGAGTCGGGTGACGTTGACCGAGTAAGTGCCGGCTGCGGCTGCATCGGAAGCCGAAACTCCGACAATCGTGGCATCGGCTGCTGTGGCTTTGGAGGGGTTAAAGGTATTCGCGAAGGAGAGACTGCTCGCCGCGCTGTTGAGGGCGTTGAGCTTGCTTTTGAATTCGCCGAAGATGGTTTGTCGTGCTTGAAGCTGCGCCTGCTGAGCCTGAAACCGTCGAATCGGGATTTGCTCAAGGCTCACTAACTGGGTGACGATGCTCTCGACATCCAGTCCTGATCCCAATCCGGTGAACCGGATTCCTGAGAGTGGTCCGCTAACGCTCATTGTTTGACTCCGCTAATGCATTCCTTCTGAGATTCTTGGCCCAGGAGATCGTCGATCCCCTGGGCGAAATACGAGTTGTTGGTTGAGCCGCTCTGCTACATCACGCCAAGCATGTCTTTGGCGAGGGCAACTTGCTCTTCCGTCTTGGTCTGCAGTTCTTTCCACTGATCCGGGCTGAACGCCAGCCACTCAAGGGCTCGCGGATCGGCCGGTGCCGAGGTTCCGACAACTTCCTTCGGAGCCAGCTCATTCGCTATCGCGTCGGCGATGTGGGCGCAGAACACTCCCTCTGCGACCGGGCCAGCCGGAAGTGCGTCGTGATAGCGAATCATGTCGATCAGGGGCTCGGGGAAATTCCACTTTTCGCCCAGGATGCCTCCCAGCTCGCCGTGAGTCGTTCCCAGAATTCGGGCTTCGACGCTGCCCAGGGGCTCATTCCGGGCGACTGATTCCTTCAAGACTTCTTGATACGGGAGGTTGAACAGGGTGAACAAGAAGAGCCGACCCACGTCGTGGAGCAAGCCTCCAACGAAGATCATCTCCATGTCCTTTTTCGGCAGGCCCTTGGCTTTGGCGATGGCTTCCGCGCAGCTCGCCGAGGCAAAGCTGTGTTGCCAGAAAGCCTTCTGAACCTCAACAACGCGCGGACTCGGGGAGTTGAGAGCGTTGAGAACCCCGATCGACATCACCAAGTTGCGAACCTGGTGCATTCCAAGAATCGCGATGGTCTGATTGACGTTGACGATCTGTCGCGGGAGGCCAAAGTAGGCACTGTTGACCACCTTCAAAAGCTTGGTCGTGATCGCGGCATCCGCGCTCAACAGACCTTCAATTTCGGTGGTGGTCGCCGTGTCTTTCTCGGTCGCCTGAACGACCTGCATGACCACGGTCGGCAAGGCCGGAAGGTCGACCATTGCCTTTTCGACGTATCGTCTCAGCAAGAAATTTTCTGATCTCAGAGCCATTGTTCTGCCTATCCCCGTTCGTTGTTAGCAACGATTCCGTTCACATCCATAATCAGCGCCACGTTGCCATCGCCGAGGATGGTTGCGCCGCTGACTCCCGGCACGTCACCACAGAATCGACTGAGCGACTTGATGACGACCTCTTGCTCCCCGATCAAGCGGTCGACGATGAGCCCAAGCCTTTGCTCTGCCAATCCAACGATGACTCCATACATGTCATCGGTCGTATTTGCCTCCGTGTTTAGGTTCGTTCCATACACGGTTTCCAGGCGCACCAGCGGAGTGGTCATTCCGCGAATCACGATGACCTCGCGCTGGTTGATTCGCTGGATATCTTTCGGCGAGATCAAGAGAGTCTCGATCACACTGCCCAGCGGCACAACGAAGATCTCGTTTTGAACCTCCACAAGGAGCCCACGAATGATCGCCAGGGTGAGCGGAAGTCGAAGACTCGTCTTGGTGCCGACGCCGACCGTCGTCTCCAGATCGATGAGCCCGCCAAGCTTCTGGATATTCGAGCGGACGATGTCCATCCCGACGCCCCGACCGCTGACTTCGCTGACTTCCTTGGCCGTGCTGAGCCCACTCTGGAAGATGAGTTGCAGGGCTTCTTTGTCGCTCAGGCGATCCACCGCATCTTGGGTCATGAACCCGGTTTCCACGGCTTTACGCTTGACGCGCTCGACATCAATGCCCTTGCCATCGTCCACGATCTCGATAACGATGTGGTTTTCCTGGTGGCGTGCACTCACGACCACCGTTCCCTGGGCAGCCTTGCCTGCCTTGACCCGATCCGCCGGATCCTCCAGGCCGTGGTCGATGCTGTTGCGCAAGATGTGAAGCAAAGGATCGCCGATGACTTCGATGACGCTTCTGTCAAGCTCCGTTTCGCCCCCCACAAGCTCCAGTTTGACGTCCTTGCCGAGCTTCTGCGCGAGGTCACGCACGACTCGGGGGAATCGGTTGAACACCGTTTCAATCGGCATCATCCGCGCCTTCATGATCTGGTCTTGAAGGTCGCTCGTGATACGGGCGATGTGGCTCACCGTCTCCGCAAGGGCGTCGATATTCGGATCCTGATAGCGATTTGAGAGATCGTTGCCGATTTGGCTGATGCGTGTGCGGTCAATCACGAGCTCACCCACGAGGTTCATGAGGTTATCGAGCCGCGCCACGTCCACCCGAACGGTTTGACCGGTGTCTCCCTTGCGCGCCGCGCCTTGCGCCGCCGGAGCGCTCGCCGGAGTAGCCGCCGCAGGTGCTACCGCCGCGACTTCGGAATCCTCTGGAACGGCTGCGGTGCTTGCAGTCGCTCCGGAAAGCACGGGAGCTTCATCGGTGGGCGTCTCCCACGCACCGAGCCAGTACTTCTCGACCTCGCTGATTCCATGGAACTTCGCGTTGATCTCCTCTTGAGTCAAGGTTGAGGTGAAAATCAGCTCAAAGTCGGTGTCAAATTCTTCTTCTTCCAGCTTTTCCTGATCGGGATGGCAAGCGAGAAGTTCTCCGGCTTCTTGCGCGATGCTGACCGCCATAAACGCGCGGACAAACTTCATCACGCAGTCGGAGGCCAGCCGAACCTTGGCGTGAAACACCGATCCGGAGGTCGATGCCTCCTCGAGCGCAGAAAAGAGATCCGGCGAGACGAGCGTGCGGAATGGCCACCCGGAAGCCATTGGGAGCTCGATGACCTGCGTCGGAGTCGAATTGGCTGCGGGAGCATCGCTTCCTCCCTCCTGCACCTTTCGAAGCCGAGCAACGAGAGCCGCGCACTCAATCTGATCGCCCTGACCCTGGCCAATCGACTCGACCATCTGGGCGAGAGTGTCAATACAAGCAAGGATCGAATCCGCAATCTCCGTCGTGACGGACAAGGTGTGGTTGCGAAGCCGGTCGAGAATGTTCTCCATCTCGTGGGTGACTTCAGCGAACTGGCTGAATCCCATGGCCCGCGAGCTGCCCTTCAGCGTGTGCGCGGCGCGGAAGATCACCTGAAGGCGATCATCAGTCGGGTCTTGTTCCAGACCCAACGTCTCCTGCTCCAACACCTCGATCTGCTCCTCCGCTTCCTGGAGGAACAGATCGATATACTGCGACATATCAAGTTCGGCACTCATAGTTGTGGCTCAGTCTTGGGAATCAATCAAAGGGCGATCAGATTAGGCAGCGAGCGCCTTATCGAGATCAAGAAGGGTGATGAGATGGTCGTTGTGCTTGGCGACGCCTTTGACAAAGTCAGTCGAAACGTCGGTCACAAGCGGCGGAGTGTCTTCGATTTGGTCGGAGCCCAGCGTCATTACCTCGGTGACGGCATCGACAATCACGCCGACCTGACCGTGCTCGGCATCGACCACAATGATCCGGCAGGAATCGGTCTCCTCCTCCACGGGAAGTGAGAAGCGCGCACGCAGATCGACGACGGGAATCGTCTTTCCGCGCAGGTTCACCAATCCGCGAATGTGCGACTCGGTCCGGGGAACGGGAGTAATCTCGCGAATACGAATGATTTCGTTCACGCGGAAGATGTCAATTCCGTACGACTCATCGGCGAGTCGGAAGACAACGGTTTGCTGGTCGTCGATGACCGCATGGGTGGTGTCAAGTTCCAAAGCGTCCTGATTCATGGTGCCTGGATTAAGAATCGGCCTCCCGCGCCCGCAACTTTACGGTGGTCGGAGGGTCGGGCAAAAAAATGCGTCAGAGTGGAGGGCAAGATGGAGATTCGACTGGTTGCGGCGGACATGGACGGGACATTTTTGACCTCCGAGCGCCGACCTCACCCGGAGAATATGCGCGCCGCTCGAGAGCTGATTCAGGCTGGTTTCACGTTTTGCTTGGCCAGTGGCCGCTCGATCAAAACAATGCGTCCCTTGCTCGCTGAGCTCGGGCTCCAGGGCCCCGTCGTCTCGACGAATGGCGCCTATGTTCTCGGCCCATCTGGTGACTTGGTGCAGCATCGTCGGCTCGAACCAGAGATTCTTGAATTTCTGATTGATCACGCGGAAAAGCATGATCTTCACACCAATCACTATGATCTCGATGAAATTTGGTTCTCGAAGCAAGGAGAATTTGCCGATCTCTATGCAGGACGGCTGGGTTTTTATCCAGTAATGAAGTCCTTGAGTGACATGCGAGCCGCCCCTGCGACCAAACTTCTCTACATTGCTCACCCCGAGGTCATCTTGGAACAGGATGCGATTCTGCGCCCGATCATGGAGGCCCAGGGAGTGAGCGTCGTGATCTCCGAACCGGATTACATCGAGTTTCTCCCGTCTGGAATCAACAAGGGCGAGGGGCTACGAGCACTCGCCGATTCGATGGGTCTGCAGCGAGAGAATGTCGCGGCGATTGGGGACTGGCTCAACGACCTTGAGATGATTGAGTGGGCCGGACTCGGGGCGGCGATGGAAAACGCCCATCTCGACGTGAAGGCTGCTGCAGATTGTATTGTTCCCACAAACGATGAGGCGGGAGTCGCAACCTTCCTGTCCCGTATCCTCTCGGAAGATCAGGCAGGTATAGTGCGGTCGTGAGAGTTTGGATGCGTCTTTTCACAGCGGTTGCTTGTGCCGCCGTCGCAAGTCTGGTCTCGGCAGGCACCATCACGGTGACTTCCCCGACATCAGGCGAGTTTCTTGGCAAATCGAACAACGTCAGTTTTAACATTCGCAATGCCGTTTCGAAAGTCACGGTGCGAGTGACGGCAACCCAAGTTGCCGATCCAACGATCACTGTCTCGACGCAGCGCGAGTTCACCCCGAACGTAGACGGTGAGATCGGCGGAAGCATCCCGCTCAACCTCTCTTCCGGTCTCGCCAACGGCCCCTACAGTCTGACGGTGGTCGCAACGGAGCCGAACGCGAGCTACAACATTGTCCCCGCCATCCCCGTGATTGTGGACGTGAAGGATCCTCGGTTCATCCAGTTCAATCCGATCTCGGGCAACTTTGTGCGCGGTCTCGTGCCGATCTCTTCGCTGTTTGACGAAGAGAACATGAAGGAGTGGCGCGTTCAGGTCAACAACGCCGACATCCCGAATAACACGGGGAGCACAACGATCTTGAGCGTCCTCTGGGACAGCACCCTGGAAACCGCCGACGGCGCGAAGACCATCACCATCACGGCGGAAGATCAGGCCGGAAACAAGGCTTCGCAGTCCATCTCGGTCACCATCGACCGGGTGGCCCCGACCTCCACGATCCTCGCTCCGACTGGCGCTGAGATCATCCTGCCGGGAAGCCGACTCGCAGTGGTCGCGGTCATCGACGATCAGTTCGCGAACTCAGTCGATGAACGAACGGTGGATGTCACCATTGAAGACACGAACGGAAACTTTGTGATGCGTGTCGCGCGGCGAACGATCCGAAACAACGGAAACAGTCTCACCTGGGCCGGTCGGATCCGCGACGCGAGCAAGCTGCCGTCGGAGTTTGATTTGGTCATCACCGCCGGAGATAAGGCGGGCAACCGAGCCACAACTCAGCGACTGCGACTAAAAGTCGGTGGTTCGCGAAGTAAGAGCGACCTCTTGCGGGCTTTGAACGTCCCTGAGGAAGAGGGTTCCAGCGAAACGCTCGGCGAAGTTGTTGGTCAAGCCCAAACCAAGGCCTCGAATCTCCGCAAGCGCGCCTCGGGAGCGGGCGGCAAGAAGAACTAAGAGTCCATAGAGGAACATGAACGATTCTGGAGTGAAGACAACGATGACAGCACGGATGCTTCGAGGAGCCGCTTTGGTCAGCGGCCTGTTCGCCGTTCAAGTGGCAACCGCTCAGGTTCCCGACCTTCTGAACGCGCTCGACACCGGCGGACGCGCCATGGGAGTGGGCGGGGCAACCAGCACCACCGATGCTTCCCCGCAGTCGGCCTTGGACAACCCGGCCGGTCTGGCGTATGTGAAGAGCCCAACGACCACCCTCGTGCTCCGAAACCTGCCGAAGTCCACGACGACGGTCAGCGGAACTTTCACCGATCGAACCCTGTCATCGAGAGCCGGATCGGGACGAACCGCTCTCAGCCATTTCGGTTACGCGATGCCCTACCGAAAGGGCACCCTCGGCTTCAGCTACACCGTGGGAGGCTTCATTGACGACCTCTCCGGCGCCGCTAACCTCCCGAACGGAGCCACCTCGATCCGCAATCTGCGCGAAGAGCGCAAGGCACAAACTGACTTCTTCACGTTCTCCTACGGCGAATCTCGCGGCAGCGTGAACTACGGATTCGGCATCGTCGTCGCCAACCAATACACCAAGTTCAGCCAGCAGTACCAAGTGTTCGATGCGGGCAACCAGCAGGTCGGCTCCACTGATACGACGGCCAGCGACAACGGACTTGGAATCGGGCTCGTCGTTGGGGCGCAAGGGCAAGTCGGCAACAGTGGCTCGCAAACTTGGGGCGCGAGTGTCCGAACGCCGATCAACATTCAGAACAACTCCGACACCGCAGGCATTTACGATCAAATCCCTGGCAAGCTGAGCGTCGGGACGGCGGGACGCCTCGATCAGTTCTCGCGCGGCAACGACTTCCTGGTCTGGGGTGCCGAGGTGGATTACTACTTTGGCGGTCAAGGGAACAAGGTTTTTGCCCGGGACAACTACTTTGGATTCGGCATCGGTATGGAATACAGCTATCATCGGGGCGATGACCGCTTCCCCATCCGACTGGGTTACCAGTACGCCCCCTCGGGCGGTGATGGGTTCAGCGACCGAAACGCTCTGACCTTTGGCGTCGGCTATCGGCCCGCCAACCGCCCCTACTCGGTGGACTTGAGCTTTGCTCGACCGAGTAAAGGAAGCCGGTTTGACTTCGCTCTCGGAGTCACGTACCGACCATCGAAATAAGGACAAAAGGAAAGGATTCTGATGATGAAGGGAAAACGGACGCTGACGGTTCTTGCGGTTTTAATTGCCGCAACGGTGAGCTGGGCGGATTGGCAAGGTTCGTATGCGACCGCAGTCGCCGCAGCCAAGGAAGGAAAATGGGCCGAGGCTCGTGAGGCCTTCCAAAAGGCGGCAGGATCGCGCGCGGCTGATTCCAACCAGGCCACGCGCCTCCCCGGGCCGGTGACCGAGCCCGTGATGTGGGCCGGCGGTTCGCTCTATTCAGCCAACTTCGGCGCGGCATACTCCGGTTTCCGCGTGGCCACTGGGCTCTCCGGTGATGAAAAGACCGCGCTCCTCGCCACGGTGGCGATGGAACTCAAGGCTCTGATCGACAAGGGTCAGGCCGCTCCCGAGACCGTTTTTGTCCTGGGCAAGGTTTACGACCATTTAGGCGACAAAGCTTCTAAGGATGGCCTGGCCGGCATCGATGCCAAGTGGAAGGTCGACTCTTCCTTCCTCCTTGCCGAGGATCGAGCTCCGGGTAGCGTGGCTCCTCAGCAGGGCAACGGCCAGAATCAGCAAGGCGGAGGTCAACAGCCGACCAAGACCAATGATGGGGCCAACCTGTTCAAGGTCAAAGCGGGTGAAGAGGATCGATACGAGTCGATCATCGGCGCAACCGTCTCGCCGCGCGAGGACAAATTTGCCCTCATCGTGGGCAATACGGAGAGCAAGATCGCAGGCGAATCCATTCCCTTCGCCGCCGATGACGCCGCCGTGATTGCTGATTCCTTGAAGACTCACGCGGGCTACAAGGAAGAGAACATTGTCGTCCTGGCCAACGCCTCCGCCGCTCAATTCCTGGCAGCCTCACAACTCTTGGCCGAGAAGCTCCCTTCTGGCGCGGTGGTCACGATCTTCTACACCGGAGTTGGAACTCACCTCGGTGGGCGCGACTACTATGTCGGCAGCGATGCGGAATTCAACACGGACACGACGAAGATGGTCGAGAAGCTCGCCATTCTTCGACCGTTCTTTGATAAAGGCGCACGGGTCTATCTCTTCAACCAGATGAATCGCCGAATTGTCGCGGGCGACTTCTTTGGCAAAGAGCGCATCCTGATCGGACGCCTTGCCGAAAGCCACGCCGCGATCGCTGGCCAAACGATCGGAAGCCTGGTTGAGGATGGGAAAAGTATCGGTATCTACACTCTGGCTTACCGCAGCGTTCTCAAGCGATTCTTTACCAACGATGTGCCGATCGGCGAGTTCAGCTGGAGCGTGTTCTATGCTGTCCGCCAAGGAACCTCGTTTGGAGGCAGCGGCGGCGGTGGCACCACCCAAACCCCGACGCTCCCCACGCTCTTGAACATCGACGAAAAGAGCGGGTTCTAAACCGAAAAAATCCTTTCTCTCACCGGGCTCCCCACCGAGCCCGGTGAGTTTTTGATCCAAGATGGAATCAGGCAACCCTAAACCCAGAACTCCCGTTCAGCCCCTCGACCCTCGCGTTGTCGCGATGTACCGCAAGTTCGCGGGAGACTTCGCGGATCGGTACATCGAAGACTACATGGTCGCCCACCTGCGCAAGGCAATGAAGGTGGAGAGCGAAGACTTGGACGATCTCCGCGATGCCCTGGAGGATCCCCGGCTGTGCCTCAAGGCTTTCTTTGGCCACTACGCCTTCGCCCGCAGAGGCAAGGATCGCGATGATCTCGCCGCGGCTGCGCTCAGTTCGCTCGACAAGGTTCAAGGCGACCACGAATTCGCGGACGTCCTCCAAATGGAAGACGGAGTCGCGGTTTGGGAGAGCTTCCTGAAGGAGTGCGAATCGCGCAAGCGCAAGCCGAACGAGAATCAGAACCGAGGGATGCTGCAAGGCATGCTCGAACTCGCTCAGGAGATCTACGCCATCGACAAGGTGGGATCCATCGCCAGTTGGGTGTGCAATGGAATCGAGCAGACCGGCCATCTTGAGCCCCAGTTCCTGCGGATCGTCGATATTCGCGGTGTCGGACCGAAGAGCACCTCAACCTTCATCCGTGATGTCGTCTTCTTATTTGATGTCGAAGAGAGCGTCGAGCCGGCGGACAAGATCTACGTCCAGCCCGTCGATCGCTGGCTCCGAGCCATCGTGAAGTACGCGGTGCCCGAACCGAACATGGAAGACGCCGCCGATTGGATTGTTGCCGGCAAGATCAGCAAGTATGCCCGACGAGCGCGCGTGAGCAGCATCCGGTTCAACATGGGGGTCACCTACTTCGGTCAAAAGATCGTAAAGGAACCAGATCGTTTCAGCGACGAGATGAAGTCGTTGATGATCGAACTCATGCAAAAGCCGATCGCCTAAACGTTCGGCTTTTACCTCTTTGCCCCGCTTGGTCAGGCAAGCGTGGCGAGAATCTCCTCCGTCTCCATGACGGCCTCGTCCAAGATAGTGAGGGCGCGCTCGACTTGCGATTCTTCGACAATCAGCGGTGGCTCCAGCCGGATCACGCGTGGATTGTTCAGCGTATAGGCCGCGATCATGCCCCGCTTCACCATTTGGGCAATCGCCAGTTCGCCGACTTCATCCATCGCGAATTCCACGCCGATCATGAGCCCCTGCCCGCGCACGTCGGAAAGCAAATCATGCCGCGCCTGAATCTCTCGGAGCCCCTGCATCATTCTCTCGCCCATCTGCGCCGATCGCTCGACCAGGCCCTCTTCTTGAATCACGCGAATGGTCGCCAGGCCGGCCGCACAGGCCAGCGGATTCCCACCGAAGGTGGAGGTGTGCATCAAGGGGTTCTGCTTGTAAATCTTCTCGCCGATCTCGGGAGTGAAACTGGTGGCACCGATCGGCATGACGCCGCCTCCCAGAGCCTTGGCCATCGTGAGGATGTCCGGCGACACCGCCTCATGATCGCAACCAAACATCTTCCCTGTTCGTGCGAGGCCAGTCTGAACCTCATCGGCAATCAGCAGCGCTCCGACTTCCTTCGTTCGCTCGCGAACCGCGCTCAGATAGCCGACAGGCGGAACATGGATGCCGCCCTCTCCCTGAAGGGTCTCGACGATAAAAGCCGCCGTATGCTCATCGATGGCGGCGCGCCCGGCCTCCAGGTCGCCGTAAGCGACAAACTCGACGCCGGGCATCAGAGGCTCAAATTGCTTTCTGTACTTCTCTCTGCCCGTTGTGGCCAGGGCGCCCAGCGTCTTGCCATGGTATCCACCGTGGGTGCTCACGATCTTCGTACGACCAGTGCTTCCCTTGGCGAACTTCAGGGCTGCCTCGACCGCCTCGGCCCCGCTATTGCTGAAGAACGTGAACTGCAATCCTGCCGGGGTGATGGCCTCAAGAGCCTCGGCAAGATCGGCTTGGTTGCGGTTGAAGAAGGTCTTGCCGCTCAGAGGCATCTTGTCCAGCTGGTCTTTCACCGCCGAAATCACCGCCGGATGCCGGTGCCCGAGGCTGAAAACGCCGTATCCCCCCAGAAAGTCGAGATACTCCGTCCCATCCTGGTCGCGGATCACGCATCCGCTGGCCTCCATCTCCACGCCAAAGCCGGCGAAATTCATCAGCTTGGCAAGATAGGGATTGACATACTCGGTGTACTTGCGCACCACCTCGGTCTGCAGTTGGTCTGGCGTCATGGGTTCACGTGATTATACGGCGGCGAAGCCTTGTCCGCTTCGCCGCCGTCAACTCGGGGAGACTTAGCCCATCGTGTAATAGAACTTCTCTTGCACGACTCGGCCGCCTTCGACCCGATAAACGCCGATCTCTTGCATTTCGAATCGGTGTCCGGCCGCCTTGTCCGTCACATCCATCTTCGTTTTCACCGCAAATTCGTCATCACCGTGCGGATACGGACCTTCCATGTTTGCGGAATGAACCTCGAAGGTGTTTTCCCACCATTCATTCTTCGCGTTGATCGCTTCCATTCCCTTCGCGACCCGGTCATCGCCGCTTGCTTCGATGCTTTCGATCTCGGGCGAGTAAAGCTCTCCATAAATCGTGGCGAAATCGCCTTTGTTAAACAGCTCAACGAGCTTCGTTCCAACTTCTTGTGCATTCATAACGGTTTGTCTCCGTGCCTCTCCCGGTTTTAAGTATATGCCCGTCTACATTACTTGTCAAGGGTCGTGCCTAACGAAAATCCGTGGTTGATGCTGGAGGGCGGAGCAAAGTCCGGGAGACCGAACCAAAAGGACCGTTCTTTCGTCGGAGTATCGTTCGATTGATGTCGTCGGGGCAAGGCTTGTGGTAGCATTTGACCCACGACTCGCGAGCGAGACTGGTGACACATCTATGCCCCCGCTGAAGATTCTTGTATGTGATGACGAGCGCCATATCGTCCGACTGATCCAGGTCAACCTGGAGCGCCAGGGCTACACGGTGGTGACGGCTTATGATGGCAAGGAAGGACTGGAGAAGGTTCGAGCCGAGAAGCCGGACATGATGGTTCTGGACGTCATGATGCCCTACATGGACGGTTTTGAAGTCCTCAAGGCTCTGCGTCGCGATCCTGCGACAGAAGCGCTGCCTGTCATCATGCTGACCGCGAAGGCGCAAGATAAGGACGTCTTCGAGGGATACCACTACGGCGCGGACATGTATCTGACCAAGCCGTTCAACCCGATGGAACTGATCAGCTTCGTCAAGCGCATTGCCCAAGGCGGCAGCGACGACAGCGGCCCGAAGCGATTCGAACTGTAATCAAGACTTTTGGTCACAAGGATCAGGTGCAGGCCTTTGAGTCGGCACCTGATTTCATTTGTGATCTGCGGTTTGGCACGCTGATTGTTCTCACCCCTCTCACAGAGAAACCGTGCACAATGGAGACACGGTAATTTTAACAGCAATGGAAATGCTCGCCCTCTTCCCCAATTTCATCGGCCTCTTCCAGATGTTTGGTCGCGCAACTCCCGCAGTATTCGCGCTCGGCCCTTCGGTGGTTGCTCTGATTCTGTATTTCGGGCTCCGCCTCCTCCCCGATTCACGGGCGCGCTGGGCTTCCTTCATTCCGCTCATCGTTGGACTATTGCTCGGGATCCGCGGACAGCAGCTTCTGCGTGATGTGCTCTACACGTCAATGAACGACTTCGGCACGATCACCACCGCGATGTATTGGGCGATGCTGATCGCGCCCATCCTCACCGCAATTGGGTTGGTCGTGTTCGACCGGATCAGCGGCGGCTTCCGCGACCAATCGCTCTGAATTGTCAGAATCAGCCCGGAAAATAGGTCGTCCCCGGCTCTCCCAAGGGCCGGGGACGACTTTTTTTGCCCGCATTTGAATCTGAGAAAGACACTTGAATCTTTATTTTTTTGTGAATTGCCCTATTCTGGCCCGGGTTGTGTTAGACTATTCACAGCGTGAATACGTAATCACGCGCAATTCGCTGAGGAACAGCGACCAATGAGGGTCACTCAACAAGACATCGCCCGAATAGCAAACGTCTCGCAAGCCACGGTCAGCCGTGTGCTCGCAGGCGATTCGCGAGTCGAGAATGACAAGCGAGATCGCGTTCTTTCGGCGATGGAGCAAGCGAACTACCGACCGGATGTCCGCGCTCAATCTCTCCGCAAGCGCCGAACCGACCTCATCGGAATCGTTCTCCGCGCGAATGAAGATGGAGCCAAGGATGATCCGTTCATCGCCGCTCTCGTGAGCGAAATCACCACCGCTCTCACCGACACCGATTTCCACCTCTGCCTCGATATCGCCAAGGATGCCCGGCATCAAAGCTCGGTCTATGACGAGCTGCTGCGCACCCGGCGGATCGATGGACTGCTCCTGGTCGAGCCGGAAATGAATGACGTCCGCCTGCAGCGACTCCAACGCGACAGGTTCCCGTTCGTCGTCATCGGCAACCCGCGAGGAACTCTCCTCCACAGCGTTGATAACGACAATGTGATGGCGGCGCGCATGGCCACCGTCCACCTGCTCGACCAAGGCTTCCATGACATCGGCTTCCTGGCCGGCCCCAAAAACGTCGCGGTGAGCGATGACCGGATCACGGGCTACGAGATGGCGATTCGGGAGCGCGGCCTGACTCCACGGATTTGGCACAGCGCCTTCGGTCACGAAGATGCCGCGAATGTCGCCCTACAGATTCTTTCCGAACGAAAGCGCCCTCGCGCCCTGGTCGTCATGGATGACTTCATGGCCACCGGCGTCATCAAATCGGCCAATCGAGCGAATCTGCAAGTGCCGCAAGATCTCGCCATCGTGAGTTTCAACGATTCGGTGCTGTGCCACCTCGTTCCCGGCGGTTTGACCTCGGTGAACATGAATCTTTCTGTCCTCGTGAAGCAAGCGATTGAGAAACTCATCGCCCTGATCGATCGACCCGGCGAGGTTGAACCGAGCCGCCAGGTGGTTCCGTGTGAGCTCAAAGTCCGCGGATCTGCCCTTCCCCACGGGGCCACACTTCAATGATGTCCCTGGCTCTCATCCCTGCATACGCAATTCACGTGGCTGATCAAACCCGTGAGTTCGTATTCACGGCTCCTGAGGGCACGAAATCGGTCTCTGTGGCTGGCACTTTCAATGGCTGGAGTGCCAGCGCAGATCCGATGGTGAAGCAAGCAGACGGTCGAACCTGGAAACTGCGCCGCGATCTGACGTGGGGCAAGCACCTCTACAAGTTCGTTATCAACGGCGAAACCTGGATTGTCGACCCCCTGGTCAAGACCACGGAAACCGACGGCGGCGGACACACCAATACGGTTCTCATCCACCTTCCGGCCGACTACGCCAAGCCCGCCCAACTCGGCGATGGCACCATTGCGACCAGCACGATTTCTCACAAGGCAGGAATCCCCGATCTCAACTACGACCGGGGCCATCTCACGTTCCGGCTTCGCCTCAGACCGAACGACGCCGAAACTGTCCGCATCCAGATAGGCAACCAGGACTTCCCCCTCACCCGCATCAGCGGAGACGAAATCACGTCGCTCTACGAATACAAGCGGCCGTGGAACCGAACAGAATCCCTGGCTTATCGCTTCCTGATCCGCGATGGCGGCAAAACATGGAGCTACGGCTCCAAAGGCCTCGCCGCCAACGCCAACGCCGATCTTCTTAAGGTTGACGCGCAGAATTTTCAGCCGTTCGAAGTGCCGAAGTGGGTGGAGCAGACCGTTTTCTACCAAATCTTCCCCGATCGATTCGCCAACGGCGATGCCACCAACGACCCGATGGACGTTCGCCCGTGGGATTCTCGCCCAGATTACTGGAGCTTCCACGGCGGCG
Source organism: Methyloversatilis discipulorum (assembly GCA_943371575.1). Taxonomy (GTDB): domain Bacteria; phylum Armatimonadota; class Fimbriimonadia; order Fimbriimonadales; family Fimbriimonadaceae; genus UphvI-Ar2. The sequence continues at coordinate 250,371 of CALRVI020000002.1, forward strand.
ATTTGGCGGGAATGAGCGAGAACCTTGATTACCTGAGCGACCTGGGAATCACCGGAATCTACTTCAATCCTGTGTTCTACGGGCCGAGCAATCACCGGTACGAAACCACGTCGTACACCACCATCGACTGGCGATTGGGATCGAACGAGGAGTTCAAATCCCTGGTGGGCGACCTCAAGAAGCGAGGAATCCGCACCGTGCTGGATGGCGTTTTCAACCACACCAGCATCGACTTCCCTGCTTTCCAAGGCGTACGCCGCGATGGCGAGTCCAGCGGATTCAAGAATTGGTACTTCGTGAATCAATTCCCCGTGAGAGTGAATCTCCCGGCGAACGAGAAGCCGAGCTACGAAGCCTGGTTCGGATTCCAGTCGATGCCCAAGCTGAACGTGATGAACCCCGATGTCACGCGGTTCATCCTCGGTGTCACGGACTTTTGGGACAACGAAGCGCAGATCGACGGATGGCGGCTCGATGTCGCCAATGAAGTCCCCAAGCCGTTTTGGCGAACATTTCGCTCGCATCTCAAGTCCAAGAATACGAATACATGGATCATCGGCGAGAACTGGACGAACAGCTCCGAGTGGCTCCAAGGTGATCAGTGGGATAGTGCGATGAACTACCCGTTCCGAACCGCGACCCTGGAATACATCGCCAAAGGCACCGCCTCCGGCGATCAGTTCTTGGATCAACTGTTCACGGTGTACGCCTGGTATCCGCCTCAGGTCAGCCGCAATATGCTGAACCTCATCAGCTCCCACGATGTCCCGCGATTCATGCACGAATGTGGCGACGATTCCTCCCTCGCCGCGATGGGCGCGGTGGCTCTGATGAGTTGGGTCGGAACCCCTTGCATCTATTACGGCGATGAACTCGGCATGACCGGCGGGGCGGATCCCATGAATCGCCGCGGCATGGAATGGGAGCGCGCCACCGACTCCAACAAGCTCCTTGGGCTCTATCAACGCCTGATCGCGGCCCGGAACAGCTCTGAGGCCCTCCAATCCGGCGATCCGGTTCGGCTGAACATCCAGGGAACCGCCCAATCTTCTGGGTTTGGACGCGTCCTTGGCAACGATCTTGCTTTGGCTCTCTTTAATCGAGCCGATGCACCCGCCACCCTCTCGGTGAGTCTGAAAGGTCTGCCGAAGGTCAACGCTTTTCACGATGTCGTTAACGGAACAATCACTGCTCCTCAGGGCGACACCCTTCGCATCACTCTTCCGCCAAAGTCGGCCGCGCTTTTGCGACCGCACGCGGACCCGACTTTAATCACACGCAATTCTGAACAGTCATTGGTGACTCTACAATGAAAAACAAGGCATTCACGCTTATCGAACTGCTCGTCGTGATCGCGATCATCGCGATCCTCGCCGCGATCCTCTTCCCTGTCTTCGCTCAAGCGAAAGTGGCGGCTAAGAAGACTCAAGATCTGTCGAACATCAAGCAAATGGGCACCGCCCTGCAGCTCTACGCTTCGGATCATGATGACCGAACTCCCCAATACCTTTGGCCAGAGTTCTACACGATCTCGGCACGTCTGAACGTCTATGTGAAGAACAAGGACATCTTCCGAAGCGGAAGCTCCCGATTCCGCGAGGGTTCGTACAACTTCAAGCAAGGAAAGAACCCGTTCGCAGGAGCGGCTCCGGGATTCATCACCGATCCGAATACCGGATGCGCCGGCAACCTGGGTGTTTCGACCCGAGGCGCAGCCAACTACTACGACGACATCTACTTCCCGCTTGACTATGCTTGGAACGACTCCGTCGGCATCGCTTCCTTCGAGTCCGGAATCACTTGCCAGGGCGCCTGGTGGGGTCCGACCGCAAACGCTCAGGTCGACAATGGCATGAGCATGACCGACGGCAAGGTCACCGACACCGCCAAGGTCGTCGTGTGGAGCAGCTTCCCGAGCATCGGTACCCAATGGCCGGGCGGCTGTGTCGACGGAACCTGCGACAATGGCGCAAGCGTTGGCTCGCCAACTGCAAGCTTCTGGGGAAGCAACTTCAAGGGTCTCTACAGCGAAGGTTCCAACCTGAGCTACCTGGACTCCCACGCGAAGTTCCACAAGCACACGCAACTCCACCCGTGCAAGCGAGAAGTCTGCAACGACAGCAACAACCGCCGCACCGACTACAAGGCCTGGGGCTTCAACTGGGCTAGCCCGTCTGTTCAGTAAGAGCAGACACGACATCACCGGGCGCATTCTTATGCGCCCGGTTCTCTCACACCATGAAAGCTAGGAAATTCACCGCACTCGCGCTCGCTCTTCTCTGCGGATCAACCCTGTTGGTCGGTTGCGGAGAGCCGCCATCCGAAGCGTATTCTGCCACCGACAAGATCAAGTCGCTTCCGGCTGAGGAGCAGTACGCGCTGATCAAGGATAATCCGGGCCTGAACCTTCCGATGAAGGAGCGCGCTATCAACGCCCTGCCGACCACGCAGGAGCAGAAGGACAAGTGGCTCGCTGAAGTTCGCGGACAAGGCGAAAAACAGAGCCGATAGTACAAATTCTCTCCACGAATCAACTGAGGGTAAATGCTGCCTCCGGCCCTGGTCAACCGATCAGGGCCGGAGGTCTTTTTGGGACAGCTTCCCTTTCACCCCCTCCCCCGTCTACACTGACAGGACAACCAAACATGGCCAGTTCAGTCAACGCCGACTTTCCCCCTGGCATCGGGATGACCACCACCGAAGCCCCTTTCATCGAAAAAGCCCAAGCCGATGGCAAGCTCTACATTGAGCAACCCTACGAGCTCTACTCCGACGAAAACCACGAGGCCTGGCGGCGGCTCTACGCCCGCATGATCCCGCAGTGGGAGAAATACGCCAACAAGCACTTCCTCCAAGGCATCGAAAACCTGTGCCTCAACCCCGAGCGCGTTCCCTTGCTGGATGATGTCAACCAGTTCCTGAACCCCCTGACCGGATTCCGCGCCAAGCCCGTGAGTGGCTATGTGCCCGCCTTCCAATTCTTCGACTGCCTACGCCAGCGCGATTTCCCGACCACCATCACGGTGCGCAAGCTCGCCAATCTTGACTACCTTCCTGAGCCAGACATCTTCCACGACATCGCCGGCCATGTGCCCATGCACACCGACCGCGCTTTTGCCGATACCCTGGTGCGATTCGGCGAGTGCGCCCGGACGGCCGCGATCATCGCCCAGGAAATGCCCGTCGGCGAAGACCGGGTGCATCGGCTGAGCAGCATCGTCAAGGCCATGGCGCGGTTCTTCTGGTTCACCATCGAATTCGGCCTGATGAAGCATCCCGACGGAGGCCTCCGCGCCTACGGTTCCGGGCTTCTGAGCAGCTACGGCGAGCTCGAGTACTCCCTGACCTCCCCCGATGTCCAGCGTTATCCGGTTCAACTGGAATGGGTGGTCAACCAGTATTTCGAAATCGACCACTACCAGCCGTTGCTGTTCGTGGTGGATTCATTCGACCACCTGTTCTCGCTGGTCGATGAGCTGGAGGTCTGGATGAAAGACGGTCGCCTCAGCAACGTCTCTCCGGGCGAGCCTGCAGTGAACGAAGCCGACATCGCGAGCTTCCTCGAGGCCCAGATCGAGTAGAGGCTGTTGCATGGCCGTTTTCTGACCTGGGTGGGGTTTGATTTGGGTGCCCGGCTCCTTCAGGCGCCGGATCACTCGGCATCAGTTTTTCTCGATTCGTTATTCTCTTGTCGTCAAACTTGTCGCTTGTTTTGATCGGGAACAAGTAGTTCGCCCGCCCCTCCCGGCCTTTGGCCACCCTCCCCGAGTCGAGCTCGGAGAGGGCGAGTGCGGGAGTCGCTCGCTGGTTCGAGAGAGAGATCGCGAGAGAGTCATCCCCACCCTGGGTGCCCCGAGCCCTTCAGGGTCGGGAAACCACTGAATTCCAATCGACGTCCTCCCCAAAATCTCCGATTTGGGGGAGGATACTGCCGCACGCTACCGGGTGTCCTCTACTCTCCCTCGCGCTCCGACACTGCCAAGCGAGGGATGCCCTATCGAAGCTTGATATCCGACACCACTGGGACGTGGTCGCTGGCTCGGGTGCCCTTTTCCAGATACTTCACGGTGCGAGCCCCGGTGCGCTCGTCCTCGGAGACCTGCACGCGGCCGGGCAGACCCTTCACGGCGTCGTTCCCTGAGTAAACGTAAGCCTTCACTTGGCGGGCCCACAGCTTCGGAGAGACCAGAATCTGATCCATCATCGTCTGGGTGACCTTGACGTCTTGCGGGAAACGATAGTCGCGTCCCCGAAGCCGATCATTGTCTTCTTTCGCCCCTTTGACCACTGGAGTGATCGGGTCGCCGAAAAAGAGGTCATGAAGCCCGATGGTCACGTAATCCTGCTCCCACAGAGCCTCCACCGTGTTGGCAAGCAGCGTGTACTCATTCGGCTCCCCGCCCTTGGCGAGAATGTTGCCGCTTTCCAGAATGTTCGCCATCGCGTCGTTGGGCGAATCGTTGAAGTCTCCCATCAGAACGACGTTCTCGTCCTTCTTGTAAGCAATGTAGCTCGCCAGCATCCCCGCCGCCATCTGACGCTGGAGATCGGTGCTCAGCCGTCCGCCGCTTCGACTCTTGAAGTGGTTGACGTAGACCACCAACGTGCTTCCGCCAGGAGTCTTCACGACCGCACGGAGGACGTCGCGCTTGCCCGGAAAGGCATAGTCGAGTTCCGGGCCCGTGAACAGCATTTCGTACGATTCCAGCTGATACGGCTTGCGCACCGCGATCCCCAGCTCCTGGAACTCCTGCGGATCATCCAGCATCCCTACCGTCCACTGCGAGTCGAAAATCTGACGAACCGCCGCACGGCCCTCGACCTCCTGCACGCCGACGATATCGGGGGCGATGTTCGTAAGCACCGACTTCAAATTCGCAATGCGATCCGGGTTGTCTCCGTTGTGGAACCACTGGATGTTGTACGTCATCATCCGGGTCGAGTCAGCTTCCTTCACCGGGATCCGGTTCTGCGCGGTGGCGGATCCGGCAAGCAGGGAGGCACAGAGCGCGAGAAGGGCAGCGCGAAATGCGGTGCGAGGCATGAATCGCATGATACTGCGACGCCTCGTTGAACCCTCGGGTTCGCGGGGACCCGCGCCAGGCTCAGGCTCGGAAATCGAGTCTGCGGCGGAACAATCGCGCCACAAATTGCTTGAAACGATCCACCGCCCCGAGCGGAGATTCTCGTCGGATCATGATTTCGCGCTCTAGGAGAAGATCCTGGAGTTCGGGGCAAGCCTCGATGATTTCGCGAATGCGCAGATGCACCAAGGTCGGCGACAAGTCGAATTCCCCTGACCAGCGACAAACAAAGCATTCGTCGTTCTCGCACACGTTCAGCGCGCCACATAGCGGGCACACCATGAACTGCTCGATCTCGGCGCGACAGAGCAACAGATCGGGGGTGGTCGGAGTCACTCTTGTTTGCGCCATGTTCCTGTTAAATTTCGGTGGACAAGCCGGGATTCCTCAACGAATTTTCCGCCCCTCGCCCCATGGAATCCCGACTTGTGGGGGTTTACGCAAGAAACATGGAAGAACGATGAAAGAAGGGTAACTCTATGAGCGCATTGGGCATGATCGCGTACCTGTTCGGGTGCTTCGTCGTCGGGGCGGTTCTCACGTTGATCGTGAGTATTTTCCGTTCGGTGAAGAACCACGACAATTTCCGGTCGTGGCGATACATGGTTGCCTTCGGCCTCCTGACCGCCTTTGCTCCGTACGTCTATGCCGAAGCCCTCACCAAGATGAACGGGGAGGGCATGGAAAAGGCTGTCGAGCGCACGGTCAAGCAAGCCAAGATCAAAGGCGAATACAAGTTCTTCCGGGTCACGAAGGTGAACGAGACCGACGCCGAGATCATTATTGTGGCGAAGGAAAAGACCACGACAAACGATGCAGAAAGCTGCGTCCTGCGCGCCGAGCTTACGAAGAAAAAGGGCAAATGGGTGCCCAAATCGTACGAGTTCATCGACTCGTTTGATCGCGGCAAGGACGGCATGACGTTCCCGCCCTACTGGTAGGGGCGTTCTCCGGCGCGAGTCTGCGCCCCGGTGTCACAATGTTCGGCATGACCTTGCGCGAGGTCTTGCATGCCCATATCCCGACCTTAAGCCAAGAGGCGACTGTCCGCGATGCCGTCGATAAGATGGACATCTATCAGTTCCCTGCCTTGGTGATGGTCACTCCCGAACTCACTCCCACCCACGTGGTGACAGAAGGCGACATCGTGCGGGCGGTTCAGCAGCAGGGCAATCTTTCTGACCTCGCCACGCAAGCGGTGCGCCCGTTTGCCAGCCAGGATCCCACCTGCGCCCATCCCGACACAGAAATCGGCAACGCCCTCCACATCATGCTCGACAGCGGCCTGACGATCCTCCCCGTCGTGGAAGAGAGTCGCCTGATTGGGGTCGTGCTGCGGGTGGATCTCATGCAGGCAATGATCGCGGATCGCCTCACGCCGTCCGTCTGATACTTGCCTATCCGGCCACCCCGCCGGACCGTTCAGAGAGTCAAAACCAGCCTCCAGTTCAGACCCTTTGCGTGGGACGGATGATAAATCCCTCGGCGACAACCAGCTCGCAGGGCATGGTCACGACATCATCCACCCGACCTCGGCCCCCGGCAAGTCGCTCAACCAGCGCATCGAGCACCGAGTCCTTTTCGTGATGCAGAATCGCCTCGACCTTACCATCCGTGCGATTCCAGCACTCGCCATGCACCGACGCCCTCCCTGCTTGCTGAGCCACGTAGGCGCGGAACCCGACGCCCTGCACGTGACCTGAAAAGAGAACGCGGCGTGTCGGCATCAGTAATCAACCGGGCGCAGATAAAACTCGTTGATCGCGGTATCGCTGATCATCGCCACCGTAGCGAGTTTCCGCTTCCAATGAGTGCCCGCCACGCGCTTCTTCACAATCGCGATCTCGGCTTCCGTGAACCCAAACGAGGCGATTTTCGCATCCGGATACCCCGACGTGTGCATCACCAGAATCTGGTCCGCTTTGTGATAGCTGATCCCAAAATCGCCCTCATCGGTTTGTCCGGCAACGAGATCAGCGGTCGGAGCTTTGTCCACGATTTCTGAAGGGATACCGAGGTGCCGGGCGAGTTCCCACACCTGAGTCTTGAACAAATCTCCCAGAGGATTGATCGGAGGAGCGTCATCGCCATGCCAGGTGTAGTAGCCAAAGTACCGCTCCGTTTTGTTGCCCGTTCCGAGAGGGATCGCACCCAGTTTCGCCCCTTGATCGTAGAGGATCGTCATCCGGCAGCGGGCGCAGATATTGCCAATCCGGTGGCCCGACATCTCAGGATCAGCCTGCTGCACGTATCCATCGACCATCCCGGTGATCTCGATCGTCTGCGCGGGAAGACCGAGGTCCTCAATCGCGAGCTGGGCATGATCCAGGCTGGCCGAGGAGCTGATCTTGTACGGCATTCGGATCACATGCACGTTCTCCGGCCCGAATGCTTTCGCAGCGAGGTACGTCGTCACCGCCGAGTCAACCCCACCGCTGAGCCCAACAACCGCCTTCGACATCTTTCTTCGCCGAACCACCTCGTCCCGCAGAAACTCGACCAAATATCGCTCCAGCAGCACCGGATCGGTATCGAGCATTTTCAGCGGCCAAGAGAGGTCAAGATCCGCACGCTTCACGGGAATCGGCATAGATTGATGGTACCGCGAGCCTGGGAATCTGCCAAAAATAGGCCCCGGCAACCCCCACCTCGCTCAGGCGTATCAATCGGTGAGACTTCGGCCCGTTGCCCTCGTCTCAACAAACAAGGATCACAACAAGATGTCCACGGGAAAAACCATCCTCACCATTCTCGGCGCGATTGTCGCGGTCTGGCTGGGCTTCCAGCTTCTCGGATTTGTGTTTGCCGGATTAGTCGGCTTGCTTGGCCTCGTCATCAAGCTCGCGATCCCTGTCGCCCTCGTTCTCGGTGTGCTCTATGTGGTCTACCGAGCTACCGGTGGCGACAAAGCTCTCCCTGGCGAACGCAAGCGACTTCCCTGAGCCCTCCTGAGGATCATTGCAGCAGGGTGCCCCGATCCCTTCAGAGTCGGGAAATGTTCAGGCAGGCCCGGTCCTTCTCCATCAGCACTCGTCCTCACAAAGGACTGGTCATGTAAGAAGCTATCGTTCCCGACCCTGAAGGGATCGGGGCACCCACGCTAGTACCTCTCGTCGTGTCAGAACCGCCGGTCGCTGTGGCTCAATCCCTTGACTCGCTGAGCCGGAGAATCGGGTAAACCCCGACCATGCTTTCCTTAGCCCTCGGCGCGATTCTGGCGACTCAGACCAGCGACATCACGATTCAGCGCGACGCCTACGGCGTGCCGATGATCAACGCAAGCTCGTTCACCGCCTCGATGCGAGGCCTCGGGCGAGCGGTTGCCGAGGATCGACTGTGGCAAATGGAAATGAGCCGTCGATCGGCACGGGGCCGGCTCAGCGAAGTCCTTGGCCCGAACTTTCTCGCCAGCGACCGGGACGCCCTCCGCGATGCCTACACAGAGGAAGAAATGACGGCAATGTTCCGCCAACTCCCGACGGAGATCCGAGCGGCCTTTGAAGCCTACGCCGAGGGAGTGAACGAAACCATGGCCAAGCGCAAGGCCGCAGGCACCCTCCCCGAGGGGTACGCGAAGAACGGCTTCGAGCCTCAGCCCTGGACGATCATCGACACCTGCGCGATCAGTGTGGAGCTGGCCCGCCAATTCGGACGAGGTGGCGCGGGCGAGCTTCGCAATTTCGCTCTCTATCAGTATCTCAAAACTCGACCTGCTCTCAAAGGTAAGGAGCTCGACGCCCTCGACGATCTGGCTTGGCAAAACGAGCCGCTTTCCCCGACAACCGTCGGCAAGCGGGATGACCTCGTTTTCAATCCCCCGAAAATCTGGGATTTCACTCGTGCCGAGAGTGAGAGACACGTCGCCGCCCTGCCGCCAACCACGATTTTCGAGATCATGCCGGCCATCCGGGCGGCGAATCTGGAGGATCAGGAACTAGTCGCAGAATCCCTCGGCGTCCCCCACAAGGTCGGAAGTTACGCCATCGCGGTCAGCCCTCGACGAAGCGCCAGCGGCACCCCGTTGCTCCTCAGCGCACCCCAAATGGGCCATACCCTGCCGAATGTGGTCTACGAAGCCGCCATCCAATCACCCGAGGTCAAGGTCGCGGGAATGGCGGTTCCAGGAATCCCCGGGATTCTCATCGGCAATTCCCCGGACGCCGCCTGGGGATTCACGAGCGGCGTCGCGGATATTGAAGATGTCTTCGTGAGTTCGCTGCAACCAGACGGAAACATCCTCTCCAACGGTGCTTCGGTGCCGCTGACCAGAATCACATTCTCGATCCCCGTCAAGGGCCAGGACGCGGTGGAATTCGTCCAAGAACGCACTCCCCACGGGCCAGTACTGCTGAAAAGTCCCTCCTCGAAAGCGGTTTACAGCCTCAAATCCTCGTTTTGGATGCGAGAAATTGCGGGGATTGCGAGCCTTTACCGGCTCTATTCCGCCCAGACTCCGCGCGATTTCACGGCGGTCAGTCAGGCTTTCCCGATGACCTTCAACCTCTTTTTCGCGACGAAAGGAGGAGATATTGGTTACCGATTCTGCGGGTTCATGCCTCTGCGCGCCAAGGGGGTCGATCCCCGATTCCCCACTCCCGACACTGCCGAGAACCAGTGGCGAGGCATTGTTCCGAGTATGCAGATGCCCAAAACCGACAACCCCGAATCCGGAATCATCACGAACTGGAACAATAAGCCGGTCTCCTGGTGGCCGAACGGCGACACGCCGGTTTGGGGGCAGATTTTCCGGAACGCCGTGCTCAACGATTCGATCCCGGCGGGGAAACTGAGCAGCATGGACTTGGAGAAAGCCGCGTGGACAATCGCTCGACGGGAAGCCGACGACAACGCCAGCTTTGTGGATTTCCTACGTCAGTCCACCGAATCAACCGGGGAAATCGGGGCACTTGCTCGACTTGTGGCGGGCTTTGATGGCTGGGATGTCGAGGGCTCTGCCTCGGCCGCCGCCTACCGGGAAGCCGTCCGCGGACTCCGAAGAGCGCTCTTCACTGAGGTTTACGGCAACTTCACCAACGAGGCCCTCTTTGACCAGGTGCTTCAGCCTTCTGTGATGCTCAAGGCAATCGAGGGCGACACGAAGATTGATGTACGCAAGGGTCGCAGCAACGCGCAAATCGCGAACGAGGCTCTGGCGAGTGCGCTCCCCGTGCTCAAGTCGCGCATGGGCAATGCTCCCGCGCAATGGAAGTACCGAGCCGGCACCATGCCTGTCGTACAAGGCGACCCGATCCCCTACAACAATCGGGGCACCTATATCCACATCACCGAGTTCAACTTGTGGACATCGGCAAGGTCGGTCGCCTCGCCGGGAGTTGCGGAGACCGGCCCCTTTGCCAACAATCAAGCCGATCTGGCGCGGCAATGGCAGTTCAAGACCGTTTGGGGCTGGCAGTAGGGAGTCGGATCAACTCCTTCACAATACCAAGCATGATCACAGTTGTCGGAGGCGGGTTTGCCGGGGTCGAGTGTGTCTGGGCACTTGCCGAAGCCGGGTTAGACGCGACCCTCTACGAAATGCGTCCGGTGCGCAGCACGGAGGCGCACCAAACCGACCTCCTCAGCGAACTGGTGTGCAGTAATAGCTTCAAAAGCCAAGATCCCGACACTCCCGCAGGACTCCTCAAAACGGAAATGAAAGCTTTGGGCTCACTCGTGATCCCGACGGGTGAAAAGCACTCCGTTCCCGGCGGATCCGCGCTCGCCGTGGATCGAAACCTCTATGCCCAGGAGATCACGGAGCGGATTGAAAGTCACCCCCACATCACCTTGATTCGGGAGGAATTCACGCCCGAGCAGGCGGAGGCCATTCTCAGCCGAGGCGAAAACCTCGTCATTGCCACCGGCCCTCTCACGAGTTCCCCCCTCGGCGCGTGGCTCGCCACCCAAACGGAGAGCGAGCACCTCTACTTCTACGACGCAGTGGCCCCGACGGTAGACGCCTCGACCATCGACTACGAGATTGTGTTTGCGCAAAGCCGGTACGACAAAGGTGGCGGAGACGACTACCTCAACTGCCCCTTCAACAAAGAGGAGTACGAGGCCTTCATCACCGCGCTCCTTGCCGCAGATCGAGTGCCGCTCAAGGAGTTTGAGGATCCCAAGTACTTCGAGGGCTGCAAGCCCATTGAGGAGATCGCGAGCAAGGGGCGCGACTCGCTACGGTTTGGAAACTTCAAACCCGTCGGCCTGCGCGACCCGCGCACCGATCGCCGACCGTGGGCGGTGCTCCAACTTCGTCCGGAGAACCGCGAGAAAACTCTTTATTCGCTGGTCGCCTGCCAAACCCGGATGAAGTGGGGCGTGCAAAAGGAAGTCCTGCAGATGATCCCCGGCTTGCAGAATGCGGAGTTCGTTCGGCTCGGCGTGATGCACCGGAACACCTATGTCGAATCCCCGCGGGTCGTCACTCCGTTCCTTGAATTCAAGAATCGCCCCGGGCTCTTTATTGCCGGACAGATCACAGGCGTGGAAGGGTACGTCGAAAGCGCGGCGATGGGAATCTACGTGGGCCAGCAACTCGTGCGGAGGGCTAAGGGACTCCCGATGGTGGAACCCCCGCGACACTGCGCGTACGGCTCGTTGATCAGCCACCTCCAAGACCCGACGGAGCGAGAATTCGCCCCGATGAACATCAACTGGGGTCTCCTGCCCGATCCTCCGGAGAATCCGAAGAAGAAGGATGAACGACGCGCGCTGAAGCTGGCGGCCGCTCGATCCGTGTTTTCGGCGTGGGTGGATGAGCTCCTCCGCGCCCCCGTCGGTTAGGGTTTCCCGATGAGAGTTTCCGTCATCATCGTGAGCTACAACACTCGGCAGCTTCTGCGCGAGTGCCTCGAAGCTCTCGGCACGGAATTCGAAGTGATTGTCGTAGACAACGCGAGTCGCGATGGGTCAGCGGATGCGGTGCGTGAAGAATTCCCGCATGTCGTTCTGATCGAGAGTGCGGTGAATCGCGGGTTCGGAGCGGCAAACAATCAGGGCCTGGAGGCGATGACGGGAGATCTTGCTTTGCTTCTCAACTCAGATGCTCGGCCTGAGCCGGGGGCGATTCGCGCGTTGTCTGCTGTATTCGAGACGAACCCGGATCAGAATCAGGTCGTTGCGGCGGGCGGAGCTTTGCACTTTCCGGACGGAAGACTCCAACAATCTGCCTGCCGAGAACTCACTCTCTGGGCGGTCTTCTGTGAGCAATTTCTCCTCGAAAAACTGTTTCCAAACAGCAGAATCTTCAGCCCTTACTGGGTGTCGAGCAGGATGCAAAAGCTCGGCCCGGGCCCGCACGAGGTCGAGCAAGTCATGGGGGCATGCCTCATGTTTCGACCAGTCGAAAAGTTCAACGAAGACTTCTTTCTCTACACGGAAGATACCGACCTCTGCAAACGCCTCCGCCAGCACGGCAAGATTCTCTATGTCCCCACGGCGAAGTTCATCCACCACCTTGGAGCGAGCAGCGAATCAACGCGCTGGGAATCGGTGGCCCGGTACAACCGGGGCAAGGAACTCTACTTCGAGCTCCACCACGGGAAGATCGCGGCGCAAATCTGTCTGATTCTCAACCGTGCCGGCGCGCTTCTCCGGGTGCTCACGAGCCTCTCGATCGTCCTGCTCACCTTCGGCCGTAAATCGAGAAAGAAGTTCGAGATTTTCAAACGGGTGCTTTTCGCCCCGATCAGCGGTCCGCCCCTGCCGCCTGATAGCTCGCCAAAACCGTAGCCGGATCGCCATCTTCTTTCACGAGACCACTCTGGAGCCACACGCAGCGATCTGCGACCCGCAAGACCGACTCCGGATTGTGCGAAACAAACAGGATCGTGCCCCCTTTCGCCCGGAACCCATCGATGAAGTCGTAGCACTTCTTCTCAAAGGCATAGTCGCCCACCGCCAGAACCTCATCCACGATCAGGATCTCTGCATCCACATGGACGGCGATGGAGAACCCAAGTCGGGCCATCATGCCGCTCGAGTAGGTGCGCACCGGGGTGTCGATGTGGGTGCCCAGCTCGCTGAACTCCACAATCTGCGGGGTGCGCTCCAGCACTTCCTTTCGGGTCAGACCGAGGATCATGCCGTTGAACAGGATGTTCTCGAGGCCGGTGAGGTCAGGGTGGAAACCTGCTCCCAGTTCCAACAAAGGAGCCATGCGCGCCTTCACCTGAATCGTGCCCGATGTCGGCTTGTAGATACGGGAGACCAGCGAGAGCAGCGTGCTCTTCCCCGCTCCGTTGCGGCCGACGAGGGCTACGCACTCGCCCCGATGAATGTCGAGATCCACGCCCTTGAGCACCTGCAAATGCTCAAGCTCGCGCTTCTTCCACCAAAGGAGCATCGTTTTGAGCGACGCGGCTCCTGTGTGGCTGAGGAGGAACTCCTTTTTCAGCCCGCGAATCTCAATCAGCGTCTCGCTCATGGCCGCTCGACGAACCTCCATTTGAGCTTATTGAAAACGTGATATCCGTACACGAGGAGGAACAAAGAAACCAGGCAGGTCACCCCGAAGAGTCCCCAGTTGAACGGGAGGGAGCCCACCATGATCGACTCGGCCCCACTCTTCACCTCGATATCCCCCGGCTGCACCAACACCTTGCGGAACGCCGTGGCCATCATCGCGATCGGATTGAGGTGGTAGAGCGTGTAAACCAACTCGCCAGAAGGGCGATCTTTGAGCGCGTACCAAACGGTTTCGCTGAAATACATGATCGGCGTGAGGAAGAACAGCAGGTACAGCAGCACGCTGATGATGTACTTGACATCCTCATAGAACACGTTGAGGGACGAGATGATGAAGGCGAGCCCCGTGGTGAGGGCCAGGTAGATCACGAGAAGGAACGGGAGGAATCCAAGCCTCCACGTGAACGGAAATCCTTGGAAACCGTTGACTCCCCACACCACGAACAGATACACCAGGAACACCACCATCGCCAGAGCCAGGTGGATGAAGTTGCTGATCACCGCGGCAAGGGGCAGAATCTCTCGGGGGAAATAGACCTTCTTCACCACAGGCAGAGCGACCAAGACCGATTGCGCGGAATCGAGCAAAGCCATGTTGAAGAACATGAACGGCAGATAGGCCGCCAGGATATACGCGCTGAAGCTATCGGTTTGGTTGGCGAGGAGGTACTTGAAAACCAGCGTCATCACTGCAACGGTGACGAGCGGGTTCAGGAGGCTCCAGAAGAATCCGAGAAAGCTGTTTTTGTAGCGGATGCGGAGTTCGCGCTCGACCATCGCAAACAGGAGTTCGCGGAATTTCCACAACTCCTTGAGGTTCTCGCGCATGGGGGCTATTCTACTCGCCCTGGGCCGGACTGGCGACGCTGAGGCTGACCACGCGAACGGTCACGATGATCTCGGTATCAGGCGGAATGATCGGCGGCAGCCCTTGGCGCTCGCGAATAGCGGTGCTGGGCACGGCGGCGCGCCGACTCCCGAGAAGCTGAACGCCATTAACGGCAAGGTCGATGAAACTGGGGGCCGTGCCATCGCCGAGGCGGTAGGTGAAAGGCACACCGAACTCTTCCGAATCGGCAAGGATCTTTCCTGCTGCTTCCAGCCGGTAAACCACGGTGACAAGATCCCCGACCTTTGCGCCGGGGCCATCGGTTCGGGTGACTTCGAGGGTTTTGATCGGAACCGACTGCTTGGCCACCACCTTCGTCACGGTGGATTTCATCGGTTCAAACTGACCGGGAAAGGGCGAGAGCAGGAGCCAGGGGATCATCTCAGGAGACCTTCCTGAGTCCTCAGACGTCGGTGGGTTCCGATTCGTCGCTGCTGGAGCCGTTCTCGTCGGGATCAAGGACCAACTGCCTCAATTCCCCAGTGACCATAAAGCCAATCCGCTCCGTCATGTTGACAGCATGATCGGCCACACGCTCAATGTGATGAAGGGCGAGGAGGAGCCAGCTGGCCGCCACCACTTCCTCCGGTTTCGAGCGCATGTAGTGGTGGATCTGGTCGCGCAGATCTCGATACAAGTTATCCACTTGGTCTTCGAGTTCAGCGATAAAGGCAAAACGCGAAATATCTCGGCGAGCAAAGGCTTGAACAACCTCGTTGAGCATGCTCCGGGCAAAGGCCGCCATCTTCGGGATGTCGACGTAATCGGCATGACCGAGCTCCTTCTCAATCTTGAGGGCAATCTTGGCGATGTCCACGCTCAAGTCACCGATCCGCTCAATATCGGTGATCATCTTGATCACCGTGCCAATCTCGCGCAGGTCACCCGCCATAGGTTGCTGGAGCGCAAGAAGGCGTAGGCATCGCTCTTCGATCTCAAGATCTTGTCGGTCAATCGCGTCGTCCAGGCTCATCGCCTCGTGGGCGAGCTTGCGGTCAAGAGTCTTGAGCGCAACCACAGCCTTATCGAACATCGCCTCTGCGCGGGCGATCATTTCGATGACATCGTGCTCTAGGGCTTCCTTTTCCTGAGCAAACGTACGGCGAGCGGGCGAGACATCCATGGCGAATTGTTAAGAAGCCTACCTGGGTTATTCCTGGTTCCCAGGGCATCCGGGACGCGGGCAGGACCAATGTAGTGACGCTTAAAGAATAGCCATTGGATCAAAACATGCACCAAGTGGCTGCGGTTTGGGCCTTATTCGTTCTCTGGTGCCAGGGGAAAGAAGCACCGTTCCCCGCGACTTCCTTGCTCCGCCCACTCCGGTCGCTCTTCTCGGCACCGAGTCTGCGCCTTGACGCACCGACTTGCAAACTTGCACCCTGGAATAACCTGTTTCGGATCTGGGATTTCGCCTGTGACCTCAGCGGGAAGCATCCCGATCTTCTCGATCCCTGGCGCTGAATCCAGCAGGGCCTTCGTGTAGGGGTGGCGTGGATTCTGGAAGACCTCTTCGGTAGGGCCTGTTTCGACAATCTGCCCCATATACATCACCACGATTCGGTCGCTGACATACCGCACCGTTTGCAGATCGTGACTGATGTAGAGGTAGGAGCAGTTTGTGCTCGCCTTCAGGTCTTTAAGGAGGTTCAGAATCTGAGCTTGAATACTGAGATCAAGCGCCGCCGTGGGCTCATCACAGATCACAAGCGGAGGGCGGAGGGCAATCGCCCGGGCAATGGCGGCCCGTTGTCGCTGGCCTCCGCTGAGTTGGTGCGGATACCGATCCGCCAGCTTAGGGTCGAGCCCGACCATTTCCATCAATTCGGCGACCTGGGGCGATTTTCCAGCAAGGCGATACGGCTCTTCGAGGATTCTGCGGATCCGCCACATCGGCTGTATGCTCGCGAAGGGATCCTGCCAAACCATACCGACTCGCTCCGCCAGACCTGGTTCCGGTTTGCGAACCGCGCGACCTGCCACCTCAATCGCTCCCGAATCGAGCGGTTGAAGGCCAAGAACGGCTCGTGCCAGAGTGGTTTTGCCGCATCCGCTCTCTCCGACGACGGCGACCGCTTCCCCGAGCCCCACATTGAGCGAGACATCATCGAGCGCGTGGATTCGGCCCGAGCCCACTGGGAAAGTGACAACGGCATTGTTCACGGTCAGGGCCAAATCAGTCGCGATGCTCATTGCTGACGCGCCCCCTGGCTCCATTGGAATCGGTGCGCAAGCTTATGCATGAAATCTTGGTCATCCACCGTGACAAGGCGAGTCACTCGAGGCGATGTCGTGACCTTCACGAGGTCGCCACTGAGGAGGTGGAGCCGGCTCTGCCCGTCACAACTCAAAACCGCATCGCCCCGCGTTTGAACCCGGATTTCGATCTGAGAGTCCGCAGTCAGCACGAGAGGCCGGGCATTCAACGTGTGAGGCATGATTGCCGTGAGCATCAACGCGCGCATCTTCGGATCAACAATTGGCCCGCCAGCCGAGAGGTTGTAGGCCGTGGAGCCCGTGGGAGTTGCGACCATCATGCCATCGGCGGGGTATCGGGCCAGGCGGGCTCCGTCCACGCGAACATCAAAGGTCAAAACCCGAGTTGTCGCGGAGCGCTGGACAACTGTCTCATTCAGAGAATGGAGAGTCGCGACCGTCTTTTCGTCGCGGATCAGTTCGGTTTGCACCATCAAACGCTCCTCAATGGGAAGCCCTCCGTCGAGAAACTGGCTGATGACCGCGCCGATCTCATCGGGCATACACTGGGTGACAAATCCGAATCGCCCGTAGTAAACGCCCAGGATCGGGGTTCCATGTTCGGCACAGACATGGGCTGCGCGGATCAAGGTGCCATCTCCTCCGAAGGAGATCATCAGGTCGGCACGCCCGAGGTTTTCCGGAGCGACGGCTTCCACGCCCAGCACCTCGGCCGATTCGTGATCCGCGCCCAAAGTGATGCCCTTAGACACCAAGCCGCCCAGGTGCTCGCGAGCAGCCTGGACGGCATCGGGCCGGAACAGATTGAGGATGGTATGAACGCGCACGGTCTAGCCGGATTTTAGCCGAGCGAGCTCTTCTTTCACCGCTTCATTTTTGCTATCGATCGCCACCGCCGCTTCGAGAACCTTGATCGCCTCGGGAACTCGATTGAGTCGTTCCAGAACGATGGCCAAGTTCACATAGGCCGGGACGAAGCTTCGATCATTTTGAACCGCCGACCGGAAGTAGCCTTCCGCATCCTTGTGCTGAGTTTGCAGGAGAGCCCACATTCCCAGACCGTTCAGAGCGCGCGGGCTACGCGGATTCTCGCGGTTGACGGTCGCGTAGTGGAATCGGGCGCCCGGAGTGTCTCCGGTGTTCCACAGGGCGTCGGCAAGGTCAAGCCGTACATCTTGTCGATAGGGCTGAGACCGAATCACGCCGCGCCAGATATCGATCGCTTCGGTGAGATTGCCCAGCTTGGCGTGGCAGGCCGCCACGTTGAGCTTCGCATTCACGCTCGTCGGATCGAGAGCCTGTTGCTTCTTGAAGCAGTCAAGCGCGCCTTCGTAGTCGCCTTTCTCCCAGAGCAACACACCGAGGTTGTTCACCGTGTCGGCATCGTTCGGGCGGATTTCCAGCGACTGCCGGTAAGCGCCCTCGGCCTTGGTGGCTTCGCCCTTGTCCGCGTAGATGACGCCCAGATTGAACCAGTAGTCGGCATCCAGTCGGCTTGCTTCGGCAACGCTCGGTTCGAGCATCATCGCGAGCGCCTTGTCGGATTGATTCATCCGATTGAACGCGGAGGCCATCACCTTTTTGATCTCCACATCCCGGTCGCCGTTGTCAATGGCCCGCTGAAGGTAGTTCACACCCAGCGCATCGTTCTTGACCCGAATGTAGGCAAATCCCGCATTGCGAGCAAAGAGAGCAACGTCCTTTCGGGCATCGCTCGCCGTTCCGTAGAAGCTGGCCGCGTTGTCATTCTCACCGAGGCCCTCGCAAGCCTTGCCGAGGTTATTCCACGCAAAGGGATCGTTGGAGGCTCGGGCCGCCGGCTCAAGGAACTTCTTGGCTTCAGCATAGTTGCCTTCACCCAGATACATCGAGCCCAGGTTGTATCCCGCCACCGGATTGTTCGGGGCGAGTTCGGCGAGCTTTCGGTACAGTGCCCGTGCCTTGACGCGATCCTCATCGGAATTGCGCTGCAGGTACGCCGTGGCGAGGTTGTTGATGACCGCCGGGTTCTCAGGATCCAGTTCGGCAGCGCGTTCCAGAGTCGTGATGGCGGAATCGGTACGGCCTGCCTGAAGATAGGTGTAGCCCATCCACGCGTGTTGCTCGGCGGTGACGCCTTCGGAGGAAGAGATCTGGTCGAAGACCCCCAGAGCGCGCTCGGTTTGACCACTGCGCGAATAGGCAATTCCCAGATCGACGAGCACGTTGAGACGGGACGCATCGTCGGCACCAAGGAGATTGGCGGCTTGCTCCAGCGGAGCGATGGCTCGCTCATACTGCTGGGAAAGCACCAGCGACGATCCGAGCAAGGACAGAGTTCCTGCATCGTTCGGCGTCATCTCGTTCAGCTCGGTGAGCGCAGTGATGGCATCGGCATAACGCGTGGAAAGATAGTACGACGCAGAAAGATTGCGAAGATTTTGTGCGTTGATGTCTTTGCTGCTACTGGCACCGCGAGCCATTTCGAGGACGCGAATCGAGTTCTCGTATTGACCGGTGATGGTGTAGAGGTAACCCAGCCACGTGATGACGCTCAGGTTCTTGTCGTCCGTGGCGTGGAGAGCTTCCATGGTCGTGAGGATTTCTCCCACGACTTCCGGGTTGCTTTGGTCGCCCGACTTGAGATACTTGTCAACGGCGGCTGAGGCTTTGCTCTGTGTGGTGGCATTGACCTTGGAACCGTCGACGTTCTCCGCCGGGAGTTTCGTCGGCGCCGACTCTTGGCGCGCCTCAAGAACAGCCTCATCCGAGGTCGGAGCGGTGGGCTCCTCGACCATCGGGCTCAGGGCAAGAGCTGCACCAGGCAACGCGAACAAACTCGCGCCAGCCATCAGCCCAAAAAGTGTCTTCTTTCGTCTCATCATCTCGTCATCCTTGCGGATAAGTTATCGCATCCCTACGATCGTCCGCGCTTCCAGACGTTACAGCCCTTCAAGTTGCTTCACCTGTTAGGGCGTTCCTGTGATCTGGGTGAGGCAATTTGTGTGCCAGCCAAACCACTCCGCACTGCTGATGTTAAGGATGCTACCAGACTCTGCTTTGACGTGCAGGATGCCTGTGCTATTAGACTCTCCTAAACGATTTAGGTTCAAAACTTGATTCTGCACCTTTGGCGTTTCCGCACCTTGGGCCACCGCAACGATAACCCAACCAGGGAATTCTCCAAACAACCAGCCGGTATCTGAGACGACAAAGTCTGGCAATTTTGGCAGGGTCACGTCGGCCCCGAGTTGTTGAGGACCAAGCATCTCCGCAAGGGCAGAAGCGAGCCCTCCTTCGCTGATATCGTGCGCCGCAAGAATCGCCCCCTCGGCAACCCAATCGGCAAGTTGATCGCAGAGAACACGCTCCTTGGCCATATCAGGTGGAACCGGGATTCCATCTTCTTTTCCGTGGACTTCGGCCAGATAAGCACTTGCGCCAAGTCCGTTTTGAGGGATCGCGCTGTGCTGATAGCTCACCAAATAGAGATCAACTGGTTCCTTCGGGAGCACAAATCCCACTCGTTTGCTCGCGTCTTCAAGAATGCCCAGCATCCCGATCATCGGAGTGGGGAGCACGGCACCGCGATCTCCGTGATTGTAGAAACTGACATTGCCGCTGATCACGGGCGTTTGCATGGCTTCGCAGGCATCCGCGAGGCCCTTCACACTGCGCTCAAAGATCCAATAGTTCTCGGGAATCTCAGGATTCCCGTAGTTCAGGCCGTCGGTGACGGCAACTGGGCGTCCGCCCGTGCAAGCCACATTGCGGGCGGCCTCCGCGACGACGAGCATCCCGCCGTTGTAGGGATCTTGATTCACCCAGCGACCATTTCCGTCGATCTTGACGGCGAGTCCCTTTTGGGTGCCGCGAGGGGCCAATACGGCGGCATCTCCGACCCCTGGGAGCAAGGCCGTTTGGGTCTGCACCTGATGATCGTATTGCTGGAACACCCACTTTTTGCTCGCAAGGGTGGGAGCGAGGGCCAGATGCTTCATCGCCTGTCCATGATCCACCGCGGGAAGCGTGGCGGGGTCGAACTGCTTGGCCGATTCGATCCAACCAGGCACCGCAGGTTCGGTGACGTAGGTCGGACACTCATCGGCCAGAGCTTTCGCCGGCACGTCTGCGATGAGCTCACCGTGGCGGGTGACTCTCACACGATTCGTATCCGTCACATGCCCGATCACCACCGCATGAACTCCCCACTTATGGAACACGTCAAGAACCTCTTGCTCCCGGCCCTTGTGAGCCACGCAGAGCATCCGCTCCTGACTCTCGCTGAGCATGAGTTCGTAGCCGCTCATGTCGCTCTCGCGCATCGGAACCAGGTCAAGATCGACCTCCATCCCCACGCCGCCTTTGGCCGACATTTCGATGGTCGAACAAGTGAGTCCCGCCGCGCCCATATCCTGAATCGAGTGAATCGCACCGGTTTTGAGTGCTTCCAGGGTGGCCTCGATGAGCTGCTTTTCTGCAAATGGGTCACCGATCTGCACGTTGGGCCGCTTCGATTGATCCTCGTCCTCCAGCTCCTCGCTGGCAAAGGTGGCACCGTGGATTCCGTCCTTGCCGGTCTCCGAACCGAGATAGATCACGGGGTTCCCGAGCCCCCCCGCACCCGCTGTGGCGATCTGGTCAAGTTCCACCAGACCCACACACATTGCGTTCACGAGCGGTCGGCCCGAATAGCTGGGGTGGAACATGACTTCCCCACCGACCGTAGGAACCCCGACGCAGTTGCCATACCCGCTGATCCCGTGCACCACGCCATCGAACAGGAATCGGTTCCGCTTGATCTCCTCAGGCGAGCCTTCGCCATCGCGGATCGGGCCAAAGCGCAGAGAATTGAGCGCAGCGATGGGTCGCGCGCCCATGGTAAAGATGTCCCGGATAATTCCGCCAACTCCCGTCGCGGCACCCTGATAGGGTTCAACCGCGCTCGGGTGGTTGTGGCTCTCGACCTTCATCACCACGCCGAGGTTGTCGCCGATGTCCACGACACCGGCATTCTCGTGGCCGCCGCCGTCCATCGCGGCCTTGTATCGAGAGAAGTAGCGCAGGATCGGGCGCGAATACTTGTAGCCACAGTGTTCACTCCACATGACCGCAAACATGCCGACTTCGGTGAGAGTCGGGGTTCGGCCGAGATGCTGGAGGATCAGGTCGTATTCCGAATCCCGCAAGCCCATCGAGTGATACACTTCTTTCGTAATCGTGGCCATTCTTCGCATGTTACCGCTCGCTGTTTTGGTGCTGGGGCTCAGTGGCTGTGACTCCGGTTCCGGTAAGTGGGTCGGGGTTTGGGAGGGCGAAGACCTCTCCGCAGTTTCGCCGGAATTGGAGCGGGAGAATCCGGTCATTGCCAACACCTTGAAGAAAGTGTCTGTGACGATATGCTCGAACGGGAATTTTGTCCTCACCCGAGGTGGAATGCCCTACCAAGGCTCGACAACCCTTTCGCGGGAAAAAGCGGTGCTTCAAGTCCGCACGATTCTCGGTCGTCCGATCGAGAATGAGCCGGCGATGGTGCAGAAAGCTAACCCGAATATCGAGATCGTGAAGAAGGGGCAGGATGCGGAATTTATGGATCCCGCGGACTTCGGCAAGCCTCCAATCAAAATGAAGCGGACGGGCGATGCTCCTGCTTCTGGCACAAGCGGCTGCTAAGCGCAACCCTTTCCCTTTCCGCCTCGTCTCTACTGTTGAACTATGGGCCCTCTCTTGATCGGCATGTTCCTGGTGTTGGTGATCATCCTGGTCGTCTTCATCGCCATGTACAACTCCCTGGTCTCCCTGCGCCAGCAAACGATGAATGCCTGGGCGCAAATCGATGTCCAGCTGAAGCGTCGCTATGACCTGATTCCGAACCTTGTGGAGTCGGTGAAAGGGATCATGAACTTCGAAAAGGAGACGCTGGAGCGCGTGATCCAGGCCCGAAACCAAGCGGTTGGCGCAACGTCCGTCAATGACAAAGCCCGGGCCGAGGGTGCCCTGACCGGTGCGCTCACTGGATTCTTTGGTCTGGTCGAGAGCTACCCGGATCTTAAGTCGAATACCAACATGATCGAGCTCCAAGAAGAGCTCCGGGGCACGGAAAGCAAGATCAGCTTCGCACGGCAATATTACAACGATGTCGTGACGGCTTACAACACCAAGCTCCAAACGTTCCCATCGAGCATCGTTGCCGGTTTCGGCAAGTTCCAGCCACGAGACCTCTTTGAACTCGAGAATCCGGTCGAACGCGAACCGGTTCAAGTGAAGTTCTAGGCCGCCAGGGGCTTCTTCCCACCTTTCTCCCTTCATCCCTCAATTGAGTCGGAGGGGGGAAGGTGTTCGTGGGCACCTACGTTATCCCTTGTGAGGATGCGGCACCTTCGAACCTGCGGAGAACTCTCAGTCGACGCCTGCCACCGACTCCCGTCGCGGGAGGGTGCCCGGAGGGCGGGAGGGGGAAATCCGGAGCCTCGCAGAGGATTCGGCGGGCCGCAGGCCAGATTCAAACCGAGTGGCAAGCAGGCTCGATTGGGCTGCCGCCCGGCCGAGTACGGAACCCCCTCTTGCCCCCTCGGAGAATCCTCCCCCAAATCGGAGATGTTGTGGAGGACGTCGATTGAGAATTCGCAATATCCCTACCCTGAAGGGATCGGGGCACCCGCGCATCGAATAGTCGCAACTCTTCACTCGAGGGACGAGACAACCTAGAACCGCAGGTTGTAATCCAGGCGCAGAGACCAATCGCGGAGCCGCGAATCATCCGGTCGACCGGCACCCCATTGCAGTCGCTCGAGGCTGAAGCTCAGGGACTGATTCGCGCCCGGGCGCTGGTTGAAGGTGATGCCGTAGCTATGAGCAAGGGAACTGCTCGCGCCGCGATCCCATTCTTGCAGAGCATAAGTCAACTGCAACGGCGAGGGATTATTCGCGAACAGGGTCATGTTCATCCGAGCCTCGCGGCGCAGCGATTCACCCTTGTTATCGCGCTTGATTTCGCTCCAGTTCAGGTCAAACGCCATCCGCGGATCGTTCTGATACTTGGCCGTCCAGCTGCTCTTGCGCTCGTCCAGATTGACCGAACCCAGGAGAACGTTGCCGCGTTGCTGAGTCGGATTGGTGACCAAGCTGTGCTCCACCGAGAAGTTCCGCGTCGCCCGATAAGTCAGGCTGTAGTCGCGGATCATAACATCTTTGTTATCCGGCATTGTGCGGACGCCGTACTTGAGAACCGCACGGAGAGGGGCCTTGTTGTTGCGATCCGTGGTGAGCGTGAAGGTGCGGTCAATCGCGCGGATGCCGCTGGAGTGAATCTGCGCCTTGTAATCCCACGCCAAACCGAACGAACCGATTGCCGCCGAGAGCCCAAGGTCGGTGTTCTCGCGCTGCCAGCTCAGATAGTCACGCTGCGTATCGCTTCGGTAATAGAACTTCACGTCCTTAACGAAGCCAAATTGGAAGGGCTTCAGGTTCGAGAAGCTGACGTTGCCAACGTGCTGGCTCCGCTGGTTGTCCCACCGATTGAGCTGATACCGCGCGCCATCCAGCTTGATGCCTTGCGCTTCCCCACCGCTCAGCGAAGTTTGGGTGTTCAGGGTTCCATTCTCGCCGTGCATGTTTCGTACGTAGCCGTAGTCGAGGCGAATCCCTCGGCCGAAGTCGACCCAGAAGCCGTAGTTTCGATGCTTCTCATCCGGCTTATCGCCGTCACGTCGAACCGTCGAATCGGTGACACTGACGCCGACACGCGGAGAGAGTTGAGTGGCAATCGTGTTGGCCGAAGTCGTCTCGCGTGTGCCATCGCCATACCGGGTCTCGCTCTGTTCGGTACGGATCGAGGTTTTGTCGTCGATTTTCTTCTCGTAAGCCACGGCCTGTCGAGTGGCATCGGGAAGAGTTTCGGAGGCACCGTCAAACTTGTGCGCTTCTTGGGTGACCGTTACCTTGCCCGCAGACCCAAGATCATGAGAAACGCTCATGCCTTGATAGGCCGAGTCCACCGGGGTGGTCGTTCCTTCATCAATCTTAGTGCTGGCGGTGCGGAACCAAAGCTGAGTTTTCGGCGAGAGAGCCCACGAGAGAGCCCCCGACTGCGCCGCAACCGACTGGCCAAGAAACGCGGAAGTGGCATCGAGCTTGCGGAACTCCGCCTTCATGCCCGGCAGAACATCCCAGGCCCCCATGATCTCGGCATGATCGAATCCGAGCATCGACTGAAGCAGCTCACGCTCGGTATCGACCATGCGTCCAACCGCGTGGAACCCTTCATCGACGGCCCGTCGGCTGTAGCTGAGGCTGAGCCCGGGCTGATCAAACTTGAGCTGGCGTCGCAGAGCTGACCCGTGAGGATCGCTGGCGTTCATCCACTGGAGAATGAGATTGCTCTTCTTCCCCACGGTCGTCGAGAAATCGATATCTTGCTTATCGAGCCCGTCCACGTTTCCAAGGCGCATCTGCTCGGTCGCGGTGAGTCGGTTCATCGCGCCAAACTCATCGTCCGCGTTCTGAGACATCACGCGGATTTTGGTCGGCCCTTTCTCGGTGATAAATTCGTTGTAGCTCAGCTGACCGGTTTTCTGGTCGATCGTAAAGCGGCTGAAGCTCGACTTCCATCCTTTTCGATCCGTGTTGAGACGCCAGCCTTCCCGATCCAGACCGTTTTGGTCGATCATGCGGACGTCATCGCCATGCGGAGCCGCGCCCAGGACGCCAGCAATGCCGCCTACGAACTTTGTCCGATCTTCACCGGTAAGAGAGTAAAACGCGCCGAACTGATCCGAGACATCGCGCGAGGAGTAGCTGAAGTTCCAGCCCTGGCCCGTGAGTCCGAAATCTCGGGTCATCCAGCCCTCTTGCTTGTCGGTGCGGATCTCGCTGGTTGCCAGATTAAATCCGAGCTTCGCAGGATTTGCGCTCATCGAAAACATGTTTCGATCGAGACCCCGCTCCTTCGCGAGTTGACCCCGGTCACCCTCGCGCAGATCGTTAAACCGCACGAACTTGGAATCAACCGACTGCCGGAACCAAGAGGCTTTGAGCGTTGGCGAATCCCATGCCCAACCGCTTCGCCAGAGACCTTCCTTCCCGGCTTCCACGTTCAAGTAGTTGAACGAGAGGGTGCCGTTCTTGGAAGGGGACTTCATCGACAGAGCTTGCCGAGCCAGACCCTTTTCCTTGACCAATTGGCCCCGGTCCTCTTCGCGCAAGCCGTTGAACTTGTTGAACCCCGGATCAACGTACTGGCTGGAGTAGTCAATCTTCGTTGCCCCGAATCCGAGCGAGGCGTTGCGCCAGGTGATTTGACCTTTGTCGTCCCCGACCGTGGCGTAGCCGCCGCCGAAATTGAAAGCTTTTCCGCCAAGATTTGTCATCGAGAACGAGGAGCGCTTCAGCCCCTTCTCGTTCTGGAACATCTGAATTGCTTTCGCATCGAATCCTGCTCCGGAAAAGGAGTGGAAACCGGCGAATTTGTCTTCGATGTCCTGATAGCTGACTTTGATGGATCCGCCGAGGAATCCGCTTTGCAACTCCTGGACAATCGCCCGACCTTGGCCATCTTCGGTTCCCTTGGTGCCTTCGTACTCCCCGGTCAGGCTGCTCGCGTCGACCTTCTTCCGGTCGTTGACCATGAAGAGGCCTTTCATCGAGCCGCCGCTGAACGAGAAGCTATTTGAGAGCCCGAAGATGTTGCCCGAGAGAATCGTGCCATCGGCCAGACGCTCGGTGTATCCCATCCCCATCCAGGCTTTGGCTCCCGGGCTGAGATTGAAGGCGAATCCATTGCCGGCACCGCTGGTTGCGCCGCCATAGATGCCTTCTCGCGCTTTGGTGTCGTCGTAACGGTACGAGACGCGCAGTGATTGCCCCTGCTTGATGGGAATCTTGATGTAGACAGAGCCGCTGGCGTACTCCATCGTGTAGTCCTGATCTCGGACGAGGGTGCGTCCGTCAAGCACAACGGTCTCCGACCTCTCGATCACGTTGCCATAGCGCAACGGGAAGGAGAATCGGTCGGGAGAAAGTCGGATCAGATCGTAGGCAGATCGTCCCGTGAGAACGGTCTGCGAGGGCTTGTCAGCACTGCCAGGGTCAGACAGCGTGAACTGGGCCTTTGCCGCTAGGGGCAAAGGCAGGCACAAAAGCCATACCCAGCGAAAGTTAACCCTCATTTCAGGCACTCCTTGCCTTACTGTAAGTATCGCTCAAACTGCCTCAAAAGTCAGCATTTTTCGCGAATATTCACAGATTCAATGTCCCTATCGGGACTCTTGGGGGAAGAGACGTCCGTAAACTTGCGGGGTTTCTGTTAAGACAGCTATTTCGGGACCAATTACGGACCGAGAATCCTATCTGTGAGGGACAAGGAACGGACCGTTTTGGTCAGCCTGACCGAGGATGAAGCCTACGAGCTTCTGGGGCATTGCCTGCAAAGTGCTGGCGATGACACGCCCCTGTTCCGAGAGGCCCTCCGACGACTCGCCTGGGCGATCGAAACCCGCGAGCAAGAGCGCACGCAGCAAGCCGCTTAGCGCCACTCGATCTCTTCCCGCCAGATCGGACGGAATCGCTTCATAAACTGATTCTGAGAGATCGGAATTCCCCCCATCCTCAACGTGTGGGGAGTCACCATTTGGGCATCGAAAAGCTCGAATCCGAGCGACTGACACTTCTCCACCATCGCCCAGAGAGCGACTTTGCTCATGTTGGATTCGCGGTGGAACATCGACTCCGCGCAGAAGCACTTGCCGACGGCCAAGCCGTAAATCCCTCCCACCAGTCGGTCGTCTCGCCAGACCTCGCAGGAATGCCCCCAGCCTTCATGATGCGCCTCGGTGTACACCCGCACAATGTCTTCCGTCAGCCAGTTACCGGTCGGCCGATAGCAGCCACGCATCACCTGTTCAAAGGCTTCATCGAAACTCACGCGGAAGTCAGCGAGCCGCAGAACTTTGGCGAAACTGGACGAGATATGCACCCCCGTCGCGAGGTTAAAAATCGCCCTCTCCCGAGGAATGTAGAAGTTGACTTCACCGGTTTCGTCCCCCATTGGAAAGGCTCCCTCCGCGTAAACCACCCGCAGAAGATCGGTGGTGAGAGAGACGCCGTCCACAGAGAAGATTCTACCGGCCCCCTTGCGCCGAACCCTCTTCGACAGGCAGACTGAAACCATGACCACCAAGGATTTTCTGAAGCAGCAACTCGATGACGCAGGTCATCAGGTGGATGCCGTGTTTGCCGGCCTGACCGAACAACAGTGGGACGCGCGAGTTGTCGCCGAAGCGATGAGCCCCCGTGAAACCGCTGAGCACTTGGCTGAGTGCTACGTCGCGCTTCAGGACGAGGCGCAAGGTCGCAAGCACGATTGGGGTTCCTACTCGGCGGCGGATAAATCGGGCGAGGCCTTGATCGCTAACCTGAAGGCGGAGCGCGCCAAGGCTGAAGAGCTCACACTCGCCAGCGATGATCCTGGGGTGTGGGCGATGGCGAGTTCATTCGTGGCTCTGCACGATGCCTACCATGTCGGGCAAATGGTGACCTTGCGGCTCACGCTGGGCGATTTCAACCCTTACTCGATCTACAAGGGCCACTGAGACGCCCATATCCAGCCGCTCTGATCAGGCCGATTCGAGCAGTCCGTGACCGTAGTGCGTCACGCGGTTCTTGCCGTGGGTTTTGGAGTAATACATCGCCTTGTCGGCTTCGTCGATGAGCGTTTGCTCCGACTTACCCATGCTGTAAACCGTGGAGACGCCAAAGGATGCCGTGCAGGGGCGTGAGGTCATTTTGGCCATCTGGATGCGGCGGCGCAGTTCTTCAGCGATCCCCAGCGCGGTCGACTCGGAGGCACCGGGGAGCACCATCATGAACTCCTCGCCTCCATAGCGCCCGACACCTGCACCCGGAGGGCAGGACTGACGGAGAACCTGGGCGATGGTGCGCAGCGCGTCATCTCCCGCCATGTGACCATATTGGTCGTTGAGTTGCTTAAAGCTATCGACGTCGAGCAGCACGACAGAGCACGGAGATCCAATCACCGAGTTCTTCTTCATGTGGTTCCCGAGGAATTCCATGAGGGTGCGGTGGTTCATCACGCCGGTCAGACCGTCCATGGTCGCCAGACTTTGAAGTCGGGCATTGGCTTGGGCGAGCAAATCCTGGTTCGCGGCCATCTGCTGGTTCTTTTCCGCGATGATGTCCATCTGCTCTTTGATGCGCTCGCCTTGCAGGAGCATCTCGGCTCGTGAGACTCGGAGCGAGGCGAGGCTGTGGACGAGTTCCGTCCCCGCTACACCGCCGACGAACAGCAGGACGATCATGAGGGCCGACATGAGAACGATTCCCCTCTGCCCCGCTTCCGAATCACCCATCCACGTGGCGCGATCCACCTTCATCAGGAGAACGCCCTCGGCGTCTTTTCCGTTGTAAATGGGAGCAGCGACCAGGGTGACGCGGTCATCAATTTGCGTGAAAGTGACATTTCCGCCCCAGGCATCGGCAAAGGAGTCCGAAGATTCCGTCAGGGTGGATCCAGGCTGATGTTGGGCTCCTTTCGAAGCGGTGATGACCTGCATCTTTCCATCCGGAGTCTTGCGGGCCGTCGTCAAACTCACGAGCGTCGGAGTGCTTTCTTGCCATCGCGAAAATTGATTCGCAACTCGGCTGATCGCGGTTTTGGCTGATCCATCCAGTCGAATTTGAGCGTGGCTGCTTGCCGCCATTTCGGCGGCAAAAATCCGCGCGACTGCTGTCTGTTGGAACTTGAACTCCTCCAGTTCCTTGGCCGCTGTCGAGGCCACGGTGAGGTGGGCTACCGCGAGAGTGATGACGGAAATCAACACCAGAGCGGGCAGGCTCTTTTTCGACCGATCCGCACGGAAAGTCCAGGCCGTCACTCCAAGAAGGAGGATTGCCGTGAGAACCCCCAGGCCAAGTAGCCACGGATTGACGGTCAATAGATTCATAGATCAAGGGCGGCGGCACGAACCAACGCTGTCCTTAATATCGGCGGAATCAACCAAATTTGAACCCCTGTGAAGCAGAAAAGTCCGCCCAGCGCGATGCTGAGCGGACTTTATGAAAGGTTTTTCGAGAAACTTATTCTTCGTCGGTTGCTTCTTCAGCTTCTTCGACGATGGCGACCGGAGCTTCCGGTTCAGCCTTCTTCTCGACTTCCATGTGCTCGGGGTCGAACACGTGGAGCGAGAGCTCGATCGTCACATCGCGGTGGATATCAAGTTCGATATCGTAGTGACCCAGTCGCTTGATCGGACGAAGGAGCAGAACCGCTTTCTTGTCGATGTCGCTGCCGAGTTGAGCCTTGATCGCGTCGCAGATGTCTTGGGAGGTCACGGCACCGAAGAGTCGACCGTCGCCGCCCGACTTGGTTTCGATGCTGATTTCCTTGCCGTTCAGCTTTTCCTTCAGGGCTTCGGCGTTGGACTTGGTGTCTGCGAGTTGAGCAGCCACCTTCGCGTTGCGTCGCTCCAGAACTTCAAGTTGCTTCTTGTCAGCGAGGAGAGCCATTCCTTGCGGGAACAGGAAATTGCGCGCATAGCCCGGCTTCACATTGACCACTTGGCCTTGTTTGCCCAGCTTGGGCACCGCTTGTTGAAGGATGACTTTCATCGAAAAACCTCTGTTACTTTTTCACGCCGATACCGATGGACGGGCTGTTCTTTCCGAACACCTTTTCGATGCCCACCCAGCCGTGGAACCCTTGCGGAAAATCGTAGCGGAGTCGGAGATCCAATTGAGGATCGTTCAGCCCGAAGACATCACTACGCAACCTGAGGTTCGGCGCGACTTGATAAGATACCCCCACTCCCGGTTTGCTCGCGTAGACCCCGTACCGAAGGTCCGTCTTCTGATTGAGCGCGCGCTCCAGCTGGAACGTGAGCTTGTTGGACTCAAAGGCATCGTAGAGGCCAAAGACGACCTTCTCCTTCCCCGCCGGAATGACCGCTGTGACATCGGCGCGGAGCCCGTCGGACTCCTGAACCCGGGTCAAATCCGCTTCAATCCCGACCTCGGGAATCAGCCCCTTACCCCCGCTCGGGACGATTCGATCCACCGTTCCCTTGAACTCCTCGATGAGCTTGGCCACTTCATCGGCGAGTTTGTTCGCTTTGGTCATGAGCTCGGCGGTCTGCTTGCTGATCTCCACCCCGTTCTTCGCCATGACTTCCGCATCGGCGGCGATCTTCACGCCGCTATCGCTCATCGTCTCGAAGTTCGACATGGTGTCGGTGAGGCTCGCCTTGAGGGCGGGATCACTCGTGTAGCTGCGCAAATCCTTGACCAGCAACTCGCCTTCTTTGGCGGCTGAGTTCATCGTAGTCATCAACTCTTCGGTCTGCTTTTGCAGTTCTCCGCTCTTGGCAAACTTCGCGACCTCCGCGCTCACTTCCTGGAAGTTCTGCATCGTGACGACCATCGTCTTCATCAGGGAGTCGATGCGCGCCGAGTTGCGAGTGAGGGTGCCATCCAGATTGCTCGCCAACCTCCCAAAGTCTCCGGCGGTTTGTTCGCCCGCCTTCATCACCCCAACGAGCCCTGCCTTAAGTTCCTCGTCGTTGAGGAGGTTTTGGAAGGCGATCATCGTCTTGTTCAGCTCTTCCATCGTCTTCTCGCTGTCGGGGAACACGGAATCGAGAGGGCCTTGCAGCACTCCTGGAATAGGATCGGCCTCGTTGTTCGCCGAATAGGATCCCTTGCTCGGATCGCCGCCTTGGAGCAAAACTTGTCGATCACCAATGGCAATAAAGCTACTGGGAAGCACGGCCGTGGTGCCCTTGGCAATCGTGGTGTCGGGATTGATCGCCAAGATGACGCGAGCCTTGCCGTCTTCCCCCAGCTTGACCTCTTTCACGTCCCCGATCGGAACGCCCGCCAGAAGCACGGGCGAGCCCGTGGTCAGGCCGCCCGCGTCCTCGAATCGAACGTGATATTCCGCCATCGGAGGGGCAAAGAGGCTGGCACGAAGGGTCGCGAAGACTCCCATCACCAGCACACCAAAAATCACCACAAGGGCGCCAACCTTCCAGGCGGAGCGCATTCCGCCATTGTAGCCCGCATTCTTGCTGGCGCGACTATCCATCACCAGAAACAGACGTCCCTCGGGCCGAGAGGGCACCGAGGGACGCGCTTATTTGGGTCAGGAATCCCGGATTACCGGAGAATCACCCAGTTGAATTGGTCCGTTGTCATGGACCAGTTTCGCGGGATTTGGAAGGAGAGATTCCTGTAGGTCAGCCGTGCGCGAACAAGATTTGAAGCACTCACGAAGTTCGAGAGTGGCACCGTGCCTCCGTACGACTCAGAAAGTTCAACGGCGGTTTGTCCGATGGTTCGCGTGTGGACGTTGACCCAGGTTGAGTTCACGTAGTCCCACATCTGAATCCGTTGCTCCACGTTGGCGATACTCGCCAGCGTTCGGGTAGTAAACCGGATTGCAAACGGAGTCTTTGTCGGGGAGACGCCGGTGAAGTCAATGACTCCCACCGGGGCACTGCGTCCCACACGGTAGTCCGGGCGAATCACAAGGGTGCTGCCGTCGAGCGGGAAGAACGTGCCGATCACGTCTCCGCTGAGAATCGACCCGGTGGTCACCGTGCCAATGGTCGGGTAGATCGTGAAGGATGAGCCAGTCGTGTTCACCTTGATCTTGTAGGCGATGTTGGCCAGGCTGCCCTCAAAGACGTCGATTTCTGAGTTTTCGTAGGCTCCATCCGGTTGCGGATCCCAGTCGTACCAAAACTGGTCGAGACTGGAGCCGATCGTCACCGGGACGGTCGCGTTGAAGATCACGCTGACATCGCCGCGGAATTGCCCCTCGCCCTGCAGGTTGCTGGCATCGCGGAACTGCGTGGCCATATAGAGCTGATTGTCGTTGGCAACCACAGCGGCCTGATTGATCTGAATTTCGACGATGTAGGCACCGGTTGCCACGCTTTGATTCCAGATCACGCCAAAGTCGGCGATTTCGTTGGAGAAGTCGTTCTGCGGCGCGGGATTGTCGATGTTCGTGGTCCAGATGCGCCAGCGGATCAGGAAGTTGCTGAAGACGTTGCTCTCGTACTGGAAACCAAAAGTGAGCTTCGTCCACGGCTTCCCGAGTCCCGTACTCGTAATCGCGACGTCGTCGAGTGAGCTTGGATTGCCCTCAATATAGCCGTAGCCGTCTCCGCCAACGGCGTTGTAGACCTCGACCTCGGCTTCGCCGGATTCCTTTGCCTTCTGGGCGTCCAGAGCCGTTTGGAAATCCAAACCGTTGAGGTCAAGGCCAACAGGCTTCTGAGCGTTTTGTCCGCGCAGAGTCAAGGGGTCAAGCTTTTGAGCCTCAACCCGGCGAGCAACATAGGGGAATTTCATGCCCTTGACGGATCGCTTGACGCCATCAGGGCCTTTCACCCACCCATGGCTTGCCGTCAGGGTGCCGCGAATCTCGTTGGGCGCGGCATAAGCGCACGCCGTGGCAAGCAAGGCGGCGCAGAAGAGAAGTGTTCGACGCATAGCTGTCTCCAGAATGTAAAGTCTACACAGCAAAGTTGCTGAAATAGACGCTGGTAAGTTCGACAGGCTCAAACCCGGTAATGTTCCCTGCTCTGCGAGGAGTTCCGCAGGTTCAAGCTGGTTTCCCGGGTGAGGCCACAGAATGCCGGTAAAATTGTGGTTGCAGAAAGACGGGGGACTCTCCCTTTGGTTGATGCGTGCCGATAATCCCGACAGCACACGGCTGGGAAGCTGTTTGTATTGCCAGGATTAGGTCTGAGGGCACAAGATCGCCTCTCAACACGTCTAATGCAGTACCGGTCGTTCCCCGAATGGCCGGAGGAGCAAATAGCTAAGCATGTGGCAGAGGTTCACTGAGCGCGCAAGAAAAGTCGTCTTCTTCGCCCAAGAAGAGGCGCAGAAATTCGGTGAGGGATACGTCTCCACCGAGCACCTGCTTCTCGGATTGGTGCGCGAGAGCGATAGTGTCGCCGCCCGCGTCCTCGAAAAGATGGGCGTTGGCCTCAACAAGATCCGGTCAGAAGTTGAAAAGCAGCTTCCGCGAGGCGAATCGCGCCAGAGCCAAGATATGACTCTGACGCCCCGCGCCAAGCGAGTCATTGACTTGGCCTACGACGAGGCGAGGAACCTCAACAACAACTACATTGGCACCGAGCACCTGCTTCTTGGACTCATCCGAGAAGGCGATGGGCTCGCGGGCCGTGTGCTGGCCCGATTGGGTGTTGAACTGGAGCGTGCCCGACGAGAAGTCATGGCCCTGCAGGACAACGATGTGCAATCACGCGGAACCTCGAGCAGCGGAAGCAGCAAATCGAGCAACGCCGGCACAAACCAAAACGCAGCCAAAACCCAAACTCTTGACGAATTTGGACGCGACCTCACCGAACTCGCTCGCGAAGGCAAGCTGGATCCGGTCGTTGGTCGCCAACAAGAAATCGAGCGAGTGATGCAAATCCTCACTCGTCGCACCAAGAACAACCCGTGTCTGATCGGTGATCCCGGAGTCGGGAAAACCGCGATTGCCGAAGGGCTTGCCCTCCGCATCGTCAGCGGCGATATCCCCGACCTTCTCCGCGATAAGCGGCTGGTCGCTTTGGATATGGCCGGTCTGGTCGCAGGCACCAAGTATCGCGGCGAGTTCGAAGAGCGCATGAAGAAGGTGATGGAAGAAGTTCGCAAGGCGAACGGCGAAGTCATCCTGTTCATCGACGAGCTTCACACTCTGGTCGGAGCTGGCGCGGCAGAAGGCGCGATTGATGCAAGCAACATCATGAAGCCCGCTCTGGCCCGCGGCGAACTCCAGTGCATCGGCGCCACCACCCAAGACGAGTTCCGAAAGTACATCGAAAAGGATGCGGCTCTGGAACGACGCTTCCAAGGCGTGAAGGTGCGCGAGCCGAACGAGGATGAAGCTATCGACATCCTGAAAGGACTGCGCGAGCGCTACGAAGCGCACCACGACGTGGAGATCACCGACGAGGCGATCACTTCTTCCGTGCAGCTTTCGATGCGCTACATCACCGACCGCACTCTGCCCGATAAAGCGATCGACTTGATCGACGAAGCGGCCAGCCGGGTTCGACTCCAACAGAGTCTTCCTCCTGCAGACGTGCGCAACGACAAACAGATTCTCTCGAAGCTCCGCGCCGAGCTTGACCACCTCCATCGCCACGGCGAAACGGAAGAGGTCAGCAAAATGGAAGCGAAGATCGAGGAAATGCAGGCTTCCGTGGATGAACGGGAAGAGGCATGGCGAGACGAGGTCAAGCCAGGAGCGATAGTTGGTGAGACCGAAATCGCGGCCATTGTCCAAAGCTGGACAGGAATTCCCGTCACCCGATTGGTCGAAGGAGAATCGCAAAAACTCCTCCGCATGGAAGATGATCTTCACAAGCGGATCATCGGCCAAGGTGAAGCTGTGGGCGCGGTCGCACGCGCTATCCGAAGAGCCCGAAGCGGACTCAAGGATCCGAAGCGACCGATCGCCAGCTTCGTGTTCCTCGGCCCCACCGGTGTGGGTAAGACTGAACTCGCGAAGTCGCTCGCCGAATACCTGTATGACAAGGAGACATCGATGGTTCGCATCGACATGTCGGAATACATGGAACGGTTTGCAATCAGCCGCTTGGTCGGTGCCCCTCCGGGGTACGTGGGATACGATGAGGGCGGACAGCTCACCGAGCAGGTTCGACGAAACCCCTACTGCGTGGTGCTCCTCGATGAGATCGAGAAAGCTCACCCTGAGGTGTTCAACATCCTGCTCCAAGTGATGGAAGATGGCCACCTGACCGACAGTCAAGGTCGGATGGTCGACTTCCGGAACACGATCATCATCATGACCTCCAACGTGGGCGTTCGCCCGATTGAGTTGGAGAAGGGTCTCGGATTCCGCGATATCAAGATGGATATCGATGATCCGCGTACCTATGAGGCAATGAAGACAAAAATGCTGGACGAAATGAAGAAATCGTTCCGCCCTGAGTTCCTCAACCGAATTGATGAGGTCATCGTTTTCCAACACCTCAAGAAGGACGAAATCCTCGAGATCGCCGATCTCTATCTGGCTCGCGTCAACAAGCAAGCCAAGGATCTCGGCATCGTGCTGGAACTCAGCGAGTCGGTCAAGACGCTGCTCACCGAAAAGGGTTACGACCCGAACCTCGGCGCACGTCCTCTCCGCCGCGCCGTTCAACGATTCATCGAGGATCCTCTCAGCGAGCAACTGCTCCTCAGCACATTCAAGGAAGGCGACGAGATCGTAGCCGACCTCGATCTGGATGGCAACGTGATCTTCCGCAAGAAGGACGCTTCCCCTCCAGGCGCTGAAGAGCCAGAGTTGGTCAGCAACTAAATCGGGAACCGATTAGTACGGAATCCAAATCAATCCCACCGAGCTAGGCTTGGTGGGATTTTTCTTTGCGCGACGCCCTCAAATCTCGCGCAACTTCTGGCCAGAGGAAATCAGTGCGGGGATCAAAGCCGAGGAAGTCGACAAGAAACTGTACGGAATCCTGATTGATCACCAACCGCTTATCCCGGCCCGACCCCCTCTGAAGCACGAGTCCAGATTCCTCTAAGGTCTGAACGTGAAACCGGAAGAGCGACTCTTTGTTGCTTGGAATTCCGACTTCGTTGCGCAGATCTAGTGCCGGCACTCCCGGGAAATCCGACTCTGCTCCGTTCTCAAACAGGAATCTTCCCTCCTCCACCTGAATGCACCGGAAGATCCTGGCCCGCGTGATATCGCCCAGCGCAGAAAACATCTTGGCGGCAGTGATCGGCATTCGCCGATTATGCGCATTCCTTAACTCGCCAATGAGTCTAAGACAAGGGCAAGTATCCATCATGCGGCACAAAACGGCGTCCCTTCTGCGACGTCTGTTAAGAAGTTGAAAACGAAGGCGGAACCTCTTGAATGACAGTATGTTAAGGAAGTGATAATTTTGTTAAGGAAACCAAAGTCTTATCAATTCCACTACTGACTCAGCTCGCACGGGAATCTACTAGGCCATCGCTTGGGCGGGAGCCGAGCCGGAGCGAGGCCGTCGTCGGGCCACAAGCCGCATATCAAGAAGCCCGCCCACGGAGGACGGGCCAATCGGTGTCTCGGAGACTGCTGATCGAGACTTACTTCCGCGCCATCTTCTTGCGCGCCAAAGCCGCGCCCAGAAGTCCGAGCGCCATCATCGTGCCAGGCTCCGGAACCGCCTCGACCGAGATGCGGGCGACCTGATAGTTCGCCGCCGTGAAGTCTGCGCCGCTGAACATGGAGTTGCCCAGAATGTTGCCTCCCGCGATGAACCCGGGATGGAAATGCACTACCCCTCCCTCCGGCGTTCCCGTATTCGGGCTCATCTGACCCAGGAAGGCCGTGTTCATCGGAATCTCATCGTTCACTTCCGTCCCAGCATCCAGCACCTGGCTTCCCAGGACGATGAAGTCCATTCCCACAAACTGGCCTGCTTCGTTGAATAGCCGGTGGGCTCGGGCGTTGTCGTTGGCGACAAAAGCATCGTTGCTGGGAATGATCATCGAAGCCCAGCTGAAAT
The DNA here is from genome assembly GCA_943371575.1 of Methyloversatilis discipulorum. Lineage (GTDB taxonomy): Bacteria > Armatimonadota > Fimbriimonadia > Fimbriimonadales > Fimbriimonadaceae > UphvI-Ar2. Next base: position 287,567 of record CALRVI020000002.1, read on the forward strand.
AGCGAGAGCTCGCCAGGGATTCATCAATCGTGACGACCCTCTGAGTCGTCGCCCCCGGCCCGATCGGGCCGATGCCATTGAGGACGCCCGAGACCGTCCCAAAGCCAGATGCCGAGAATTCGCCACCCAAGACCGCCGCGTTCCCGTCTTCAGCAATTCGCTCCAGGCCAGCCGAAGCGGCCGAACCCGTGTTAAACATGTCGAATCCTCCATCGTGGAAGCCAAACCACAGCGGCGTCAGGAAGGTGCCGTTTTGCGGAGAGATGTTCTCAATTTTCACAATGACATCGAGCGCATGGGCGCTCACCGCCGCTCCACCAACAAGGCCGAAAGCCAAAAGTTTGATCAGTTTCATATTTCCTCATCACCGGCTCTCAAGCGAGCCAGAGTCGAGGGAGCAATGCGGGCAGAGGCTAGAAATGTTCCGCTCTCCGCAAAAAAGATTCTCAGCGGTCAGGTAGTGGAACAATCCTGAGCGCGAAAGCATTGACAGTCCATGATCCGCAGTGCCGCCCTTACCTTTTCCGGGCGACTCGAAATCGAGAATTCCGTGACGATTGATCCCCCACGCTTCGAAGATCTGATCCGTCGCACGGCCCCCAGGATGTTGCGCGTGGCCACCCGTTTGGTTTATCCCGACCGTGATCTCGCCGAAGATCTGGTGCAAGAGGCGGTCATTCAGGCCCTAATCGGATACCGCTCAGGCAAGTTTCGGATGGAGTCGGTTCCCGCCGGGCAGGCTTGGCTCATGAAGTCGCTCATGCTCCAGTTCCTGATGAATCGCCGGAAGCGGCTCCCGACGACAGGAAACGACGACTCTCTCTTTAACACCCTCGTCGAGCCAGAAAGAGACTACGCCGGCGAGTGGGATCGCCGCAGGATCATCACCGAGGCACTGGACACGCTTTCCCCTGACCAACGCGCCGTCGTTGTCCTGGTGGACATCGAAGAGTATAGTTACGGGGAAGCAGCTTCGATGCTGGATCTACCCGTCGGTACTCTGAAATCTCGACTCAATCGAGCCCGCTGGGCCCTCGCTCAACCATTTGCCAATGCTCAGGAGACTTTCTGATGTGCGCTCACTCCCCCGTTGAACCTTGCCGAACGATGAATCGCGTCGTCGAGCGCATGGCCAGAGGCGAAAAGCTCGGATTTTGGGGTTGGTACGCCCGACTGCACGTTCCGCGTTGCCCGAAGTGCAATCAGGCTCTTGCCGCGCTGCGAAAGGCGATTGAAAGTCTCCAAGCTCTGAAAGCAGAAGCCGATCCCGCCCCAAGTCAGAAGTTCTGGGACACGCTCGACCGCCATCTTGAGGAGCCATAAGGGGATCCCGGCAAGACCAACCCGGGCGCAAACTCGCCCTAAGCGAGCTCAAATGACAAAGCAAAACAAGAAAAAAAGCCAGCATCCCCTTGAACGCTGGCCATTGAACGAACTCCGACCAAACTCACCGTCCGGTCTCTTCTCTTTGATGATTTGCGAATAGCAGCTGAAACAGCTTCACGTTGCTCCTGTGGAACACGACGAATCGTACACCAGGTTCCCTACGGAACTCCTAAAAGTCTGCCCGAATCTCCTGCTTCTGCAGTGATCGTCCGACCACCGACGCGATGAGACGGTCGTTGACCCCTGGCAGCCCCTGTTGCTCGAACCAGTTCATGACGATGGGAGAGCTCATTCCGGGCCCGCCGGGAGCACGTCCAACAAAGTCATCGAGAATGCGTTGCTGCCACGGAGATCGGGCAAAGCCCAGCCATCGGCGCAGGGCATCGGAAACCCGCAGCGCCTCCATCGAGGCCAGTTGGTCGCTCTGCATGGCCTGAGCCGCCGCCATCGTTTCCACCGCGAGTACAACGGCAAGTCGCCGCTCGCGAATCAGACTAAGTTCCAAGGCTTCGCGGGCAAAGCGCATCGCCGCGATTCCATCGCCCAAGCGCGCTTGGGTCTCCGCGATCAGCATCATGATCCGGTGATCTCCACTTCCCTTCACCGCCGGCACCCACGTCCGCGTGACTTCATCGAGGTGCCGCATCGCCGCGACGGGCTGGCTCGTCGCAAGGGCGAGTCGCGCCCGGAAGATGTGCGGCCGATTCACCATCAAGGGGTCACCGATCAGCGAGATCAACTCCTCAAATCGCCCCATCAGAGTCCTTGCGGTGGCCAAGTCCATGTCGTGCAGGCTAAGAGCCAAACGCGTTTCGACCGTATGCAGCTGAGTCGCAGGCCCGCCGTGAGCGACCTCAAAAGCAAGGGCGCGATCAATCTCCTCAATCCCCTCGCGGCGGAACCCACGATCATAAAGCAAGGATCCGTAGGTTAAATCCGGTCGATTCTGGCTTCCATGAATCCTGCGATCGAGATCGACCTTGCGCGAGAAAAAGACCTCCGCATCAAACAGCAATCCCATCGGATAGAGCGCGTAAGCCAGGGCGGTGGTGGCGACATACTCGCTCATCTCCACGCGCTGCCGCCGGGCTTCGTTCAGAGCTTGCGTGAAGTACCGCGTCGCCTCTTCCCCCTCATGAGTCGCCTGGCACTTCCATCCCGCTCGCATCAGATACTGGCACCGCTCGTAGGGATTCGACGTCGAGACGGCCAGGGCAGAGAGCGTCGACGCGGTGGTCGGAACCTCCAACCGATCGCCCAGCCAGAGCATGAACTGGCGATAAGCCACCGTATGCCGCCGATTCGCCAGGTCGTTGTGCAGACGGGCCAAATCATCCCCGGTGCGGAGCCCGCCGTAGGCGTTTCCGCAGACCAGTCGCCACACCTTGGCGACACTCTTCTGATCCCCCGAGAGCTTTGGGAGGATTCCATCGAGCATCTGGATGACCTGGCGAAACACCCGCCGAAACGCGAAGTACGGCATCAACTGCCCAATCGCCTCAAGACACTCGCCGGGGCTCAAATGCGGCAGAGTCTCCAAAAGAGCCGGAAGTTGATTGTCCAGTTGGATGATCGCCGCCCCAGGATCAGCCCCGCGCACGCGCTTGCCCATCACCTTGATCCAGTGCAAATCAAGAACCACTTGCTCAAACGGAGCCTCCTCAGCCTCGCTCGGCGGCAGCGTGCCCGCAATCTCCGCCGAGAGCTTGGCCCTCTCCACGGCATGGATGGCTTCGCTGGATTCAGGAACCTTTTCCACCCAACTCCGCGCCGTGATCAGCGCCGTCGCATGGTCGCCGCTCCGAATGCAGAGCCGCACCATCTCCCAGGCGAGCTTCTCGTAAAGACTGCTCAGCGAGACCTGCGGAATCAGAATCCAGTCATCGAACAGTTCAACCGCGAGTTGGGAGGTGTAGATGTCCAACGCCTCTTGGATCAGAGGCTTTTTCTCGTCTTCCTTAGGGAGAATCTGCGCTCGCTGGGCAAGATGTTCAAACTTGGAAACATCAACTTCCACCCCCTCACCGATGAGCTTGACAAACTTTCGATCCGCCACCAAAAACTCATCGGGGGCGAGGCCAATCGCCGCGAGTGCGCTGCGGATATGGGAGAGCGAGGTGCTCAGACGGTTCCGGCCCTGATCGATATCAGCATTGGGCCAAAGGGCATCGATCAACGTCTCCCGGGGCACGGGAGTCCCGGTCCGCAAGGCAAGATACGCAACCAAAGCCCGATCCCGGCTCGTCGCCAGGCGCGGGGCCATTCCCTTCGCCCCCGAAAGACGAATGTCGCCAAAAAGGGAAATGCGCAACCGCGCTTCGCTCCTTTCCGACTTCGCCTTCATCGATGAATTCTCCTTTGGGGCCCGAACCTATCGAATACCCAAGCAATTATCCGGCCTGACTGCCCTGAAAAGCAAAAGCCCGGCGGAAATCGCCGGGCTATTGGACAGGTCATTCCAGAAAGCTTAGTTCGCAGCTTCTTCGCCTTTCGCAAAGAACTGATCGTAAAGCAGACCCGCCACGATGCCACCCAGGAGCGGCCCAACCACCCAGACCCACATATTCGAACCCATGCCACCGCCGACCAAAGCCGGACCGATGAACCGAGCCGGGTTGATCGCGCATCCGCTCACCGGGCCGATTCCGAGGATGCACGCAACAATCGTGAGGCCAATAAACAGAGGTGCCGTCGCCGATCCAGGCGACCGCTTGTCCACCGCCACACCGAAAATCACGCTGACGAGGAAGAAGGTTCCGATGATCTCGGCAATTAATGCGCCGGTCGGAGCCATCCCTTCGGCAACCGCCGGCGTGCCCGCTGCGATCGCCGCGTTGCCGACAATCGCGCCCGCCGCCAAAGCCCCCGCCGCCGCTCCCGCAATCTGCGCGAAGACATAACCGACAAAGGTCGCGCCATCGATCTTCTTCGCCGCGAGCAAGGCTGCCGACACAGCGGGGTTGAAATGCGCGCCACTTGTCGCCGCGAAGGCCGCGACCAAGACCGCGATGATTAGACCGTGAGCCAAAGCGACCCCCGTCAGGTTCGTCGCGCCGGCCCCGGCGTGGTGAATCGCGAGAATGCCCAGGAAGCACAGCCCGAATGCTCCGATGAATTCCGCCACGAGTGCTTTTGGTTTCATGGTACGGTTCCAGACGACCGAATCCCCCCAGAGGGAGCGGGTACAACATTTCGGTGACGTTAACCTGGAGCCTACACACGGGAGGACTTCCCCGCTTCGAACCTGCCGCTCTCGCCGAGCTTGTCCTCGCCTCGGGCTGCACGACGGCTCCTGTCCTCGTCGGAGAAGGGCTTCACGCCAGCGTTGAGAACATCTATCCCGAGCTCCCTGACTACGTCAACGCCCTCTCGGAAGCAGGCGTCGAGTGCCACAGTTGCGACCTCGACGTCACTCTGGAGCAGCTTGTCGGCGAGCCCGATTTCATCAAGCTTCTGGCCGCCTGCGGGATCAAGCAGTTCAGCATCCTTGCCCTCCGCAAGAAAGGCTACTTTGTCCGGTCGCGCCTCACCAAAGCCCGCGAGCAACTCGATTTGCTCTCGAAGCAACTTGAGAAGCACGAGGTCAAGCTCATTCTCCCCGTCGTGGGCGAATCTCTCATTCCGTCACCGTCGGCCGCTTTCCATCTCGTCCGTGGCCTTCCCCCCTACGCCTTCGGCATCCGGCTCGATCCCGGCGGAGAGCTCTTTGAGGGATTTGAGGCTTGGGACTACACCGTGGCGCTTCTGATGGACTACCTCGTCACGGTGACAGTTCGAGATTCGATCCTGGTGCGGGAGCCCTCGGCCAGCGACGCGAACGGAAAAGGCTGGGCTCGACGTTGGGCCACGGTTCAAGACGGCATGACTGATTGGACCGAAATGGTGCGCCAACTCCGCAATGTCGAATTTTCAGGCAGCTTGGAACTCCGACCGATGGCTTCCACCACCGCCGAGCAGATCAAATCGGAAGTTGAGTACCTCCAGGGACTCATCGAGCCAGCCGAACCGGCGAAGTAATCACTCGCCGGAATCGGGCGCGGGCTTACTTGCGTCGGGCAGCTTCGGCTCCGGCGCCTTTGGTTTCTGATCCACTTGGGCGGGGGTCTCGGCCTTGGTCGCAGACTGACTCGCCTCGGCCCTCCGTCCTGCGTCAATCGCGAAGGCCGCGAGCATGAGGCCCATCACGGCAAAGAACCCAACTTGGTGCAAGCCGTTTTGGATCGTGAGACTCAGCCGCTTGTTGCGCCGCAGCATCTCGACGAATGCGATCACCATCTGACCACCATCCAACGGAGGAATGGGCAGAAGATTCATGATCCCTAGCATGACGCTGAGGCTTCCCGCCATGATCAGCACCATCCAGAAACCCGATTCGACCGCCATCGAGGTCTGCTCGACCATCACCGTCGGGCCGCCGACGCTCTCCTTCGCCGTTTCGTAGTTCGTAAACACGCGGAAGAGCTGAACCGTCCCGAGGACAGGCGCGCTCACGGCATCGACCAAAGCCTGCTGAGCCGTGATCGGTTTGTAGTCGGCATCGGGCGAAATTCCGATCCGGGCCTGGTGGCGCTCAATCGCCGTTGGCTCACCATTCTCGTCAATCACCGGCGCGGGCTTTTCGGTGATCTTCGGAGTGATGGAGACCACTTTGGTCACGCCATCACGCTCATAGGTCACGAGAACCGGCACGGGGGTGCGCTTGTCGCTTTCCTCTTTGAAGGAATAGCGAACCTTGCTCACCATGTCATAAAAATTCGAAACGGGTTGCCCGTTGATCGCCGTGACCGTGTCTCCCTTTTTGAGCCCAGCTTTTTCAGCGGCATCTGCGACAGAGGCGATCCGGTTTGTCTGAACCGGTTCCCCTTGCCCCAGGAACCCAACGAACAAAAGCGCGATCCCCAAGAGGACGCTAAAGAGCGGCCCTGCAAACAAAACGAGGAGGCGCTGTGAGGGGGGGCGCGAGAAGAATCCTTTCTCGATCTTCATCTCGCTCGCGTCCTCGCGCGGAAGCATGCCTTTGATCGCGGCAAAACCTCCGAGAGGAAGCAGCAGCATCGAAAACTCCGTACCCTCCTTGTTCGTCCACGAAGCCAATGGACGGAATCGAACGGGGACAGTCGAACCTGAAACCTGGATACTGCCTCGCCCCTTGTTGCCCTCCATATCCTGGGCGCCGAGCACCGGAGCGTAGTAGATGAGGAGCACTGCGGTCGCCGATCCTCCAAAGAACATGCTGATCACGTATCCGGGATCAACAAACCGGAATCCCGTACCAAGGCCAATGATCGCGAACACCACCGCCCAGCAGATCGCAAGGGTGCGCAATCCCGCAAGGAAAGGCTTGTGATACAGCGCGGAAAGTCGGCTAATCACCCAAACCGGTCCCACCACCGTCAGCAATCCCATTCCGACAAAAAACGCCACCCGTTGCTCGAAGAATGCCGACAAAAACGTGAGGACGGAGACCGCGAGTCCGAGCCCCCAAAGCCAGCTTGCGGGAACCAATTTCTTGCCGAGATGCTCGCTGAGATCGGTCTTGCGCACGCCTCCGACCATCACGGCGAAGGCCTCCACATGCATGCCGCAGAGCTTGGCGAACCAGTAGTGCCCGAGTTCGTGAACCGCCACCAAAACCGTCAGGACGATCAGCAGTACCAGCCCCACCACGAGGCCATGTCCGACGGCATTCAGCAACTCCATAGAAAACTCTTACGATTCAGACGCACCAAGCGTCGATTTCTGCGCTCGATTGAGCCAAAAGGCGATGGTTCGACCCACGCCCTTGAGCTAGCGAACCATCTTCTGATCCGGGTGCCCCGATCCCTTCAGGGTCGGGACGGTCTGACCCTACCCAGGTTGCGAGCACCAGCAAAGTTCTACCCTCACTCGTTCGGATCCGTGCACGATCAGTTCGCTTTCCCGACCCTGAAGGGATCGGGGCACCCCAGTTCCACTACGTCCAGTGTTTCCGGACTTCGCCTTATCAAAGGTGCGAACGATCACCCACGTAGCCGATCTCGCACCTGCTCGCGAGCCCAAGCATCCGCCACAAGGATTCCTCCCAAAGAAGTATCGGTGCCCGACGGCTGGTCCATCACTGATTCCACCAGATCCATGAGCCCGGCGAAGCTCCCTTGCCCCTTCAGAAAAACGTTCACGGCCTCCTCATTGGCCGCATTCATGATGCAGGGCGCGAGTCCTCCTGCGCTGGCCGCTCGCCGGGCCAACGTCAAACTTCGGAAGACGCTTTCGTCGACGTTTTCGAAGGTCAAGTGGGGGGTCTCTGCTGGATTCCAGGGCCGCAAATCATTCGGCAATCGTTCTGGATAGACCAAGGCGTACTGGATCGGAAGCCGCATATCCGGCCAGCCCATTTGCCCGAGCACCGAGCCATCATGGAAGCGCACCATGGAGTGGACGATGCTCTGCGGGTGCACCACCACTTCGACCTGCGAGATCGGGAGGCCGAAAAGCCAATGCGCTTCGATCATTTCCAGGCCTTTGTTCATCATGCTCGCGCTATCGATGGTGATCTTGCCTCCCATGCGCCAGGTCGGGTGGTTCAACGCTTGCTCCAGAGTCACACCGCGAATCTGCTCGGCGCTCCATCCTCGGAAAGGCCCGCCGCTTGCCGTCAGGATGATCGAATGCAGATGCTTCGCCTCATAGCCTTGGAGGCACTGGAAGATCGCGCTGTGCTCGCTATCAATCGGAGTCATCGTGACTCCTCGCTCCTTGATAAGTGGCATCACCAGATGGCCCGCCGCAACCAAAACCTCTTTGCTGGCAAGGGCGATCTGCTTGCCCGCATCAATCGCGGCGAGAGTCGGTTGGAGGCCGATGACTCCCGCCACCGCGACCACCACGAGATCTGCGCTCTCGAGCGTGGCGAGATCGACAACCGCGCTCATTCCTCCGGGAATCCCTGCCGCTTGGGCCGCCTGTTCGTCCATCAAGGCTATGTCGGCCACACCAGATTCGCGCGCTTGATCCTGCAGTTCTGCGGCGGATCGGTTTGCCGCCAAGCCCACAATCTGGAGCTGATCGGGGAGTTGGCGGACGATATCAAGCGTCTGCCGCCCGATGCTGCCGGTGCTTCCCAAGACCACGATCCGCTTCATTTCCGCTCCAACTTACCCGCGCTTCCCCCTGGTAACCTGGACTTGATGCGACCCCTTCCCCCCCAGATCGTTTGCCTTCGGCTCCCCGGCGATCCAGACTTGAGCCTGGGATCGGACGCCCCAGAATGGCGGGACGCTCCCTGGTTCACCGAGTTTGTGGATATCTTGGGGTCGGAGCATGGCCGTGGCCCCTCCGAGCTGCGAGCCCGTCTGGGGTGGACAGAGCGCGGTCTCTCTCTGAACGCCGAGATTCCCCAAAATCACCTCTGGGTGACTCAGCACGAGCACGACAGTGACCTGTTTGTCGATGATGTCTTCGAGCTTTTCTTGGATCCGGATGGCGATGGACATCACTACTTTGAGTGGGAGATCAACCCCTTGGGGGTCACTCTCGATCTGACGATGAATCGCCCCTACGTGTGCGGAGGCACCCGGAACGATGCCTGGGAGATCCCTGGGCTGGAGACTCACCTCGTCACTCATGGCCCGGTGAACGATCCATCGTCCGAGTGCCGGGGTTGGGATCTCAATGCGTTCTTTCCTTGGGAGAGTATCGGGCCTCCGGGAGGAGACGGGCGTGCCCCGAAGCGAGGGGAGATCTGGCGATGCAATCTGATGAAAGTCGCCTATCCGGTGGACGTCCGCGATGGGCAGTATCACCACGTTGAAGGGGCTACGGAGCGGTACTGGGTCGCCGCGCCGACGGGGATTGTCGACATTCACCGGCCTCACTCATGGGCGTTCTTGGTCTTTGCAGACTCCTCTGAGCCGTGCGTGCCCGACCTGGACTGGGCGGATCGCGAACTTCTCGCCGAGACTTCTGGGCTGAATGGGCGGAAACGGTCAGAAGGGCTGCTGACCTTTGACCAGATCGAATTGACGGAACGGGTGACACGCGTGCGCGAGGGGCTTCTCTGTGGCCGCACCATCCTGACCCCGGAGGGCCAATTTGTCTCAGCAGAGTCCGGTGCGACGAACTAGTTCGCGGCTGATCTCGTTACCAGTAGTCAGTGATGAAACCGATGATCCCCTTGCTCGTCGCCGCAGTTGGCGTGGGCGTTGCCATGGCGATTGCTCCTCGCGGTGCCGGAACCCAGGTGAAAGCCAAAGAACTCCCGTCGCTTGAGATCAAACTTGCGGCGACAAAATTCAAGACCACTCCCGACGCCAAACTTGAGAGAGCGATTGTCGCGGGCGGCTGCTTCTGGGGAACCGAGAAGTATCTGCGCCAAACTCCGGGGATTGTCGCGACAGCCGTTGGCTACATCGGTGGCAAAACTGAGCGCCCCACGTACGAAGCCATCTGCTACGAAAACACGGGTCACGCCGAAGCCGTAATGGTGGAGTACGACACGAGCGTGATCAGTTATCGACAGGTTTTGGATCGATTCTGGCAAATTCATAATCCGTGCACGCTCAACAAGCAAGGGCCGGACTACGGCGATCAGTATAGGTCTGCTATCTTCGCCTTGAACTCTGAACAACTGAAGGCGGCAGAAGAGTCTAAGAAAGAGGCAGCAAAGCTATTCAAGCGACCGATTGTGACGGAAATCAAGATGGCACCCCGCTTCTGGATGGCCGAGGACTACCATCAGCAGTACTCGGAAAAGACCGGCCGGGCGTGCTCAATCGACCGGTCGGACCACATCAATCCGTAGTTCCCTGGACGATTTTGCCGTCCATCAAAACCGCACTCGGGGTCGCTCCTGGGTGCGGTTTTTCCGTGTAGACCTGATAGTCTGCGGCAAATCCAGGCTCCAACTTCCCGACAAACTCAGGCTCGAAGTTCGCGCGCGCTCCCCCGTGGGTGTAGAGACCAATCGCCTCTTCCAGAGAGATGTTCTCGGCTTGGTTGAAGCCCTCGGGCCGCTGGATGGCGGCGGCGATGCCATCCCATGGGTTCCCCGGCACAATCGGGCGATCCGAGTTGAACGAGAGCGGAATTCCTGCATCGAGCAAGCTCCGAACCGGCTTGAGGTTGGCGGCAATCTGGGGCTCCAGCTGAACCCTGTACGCATGACCAAAACGCATCAGGAACTCTGGTTGAACGGTGAGATGGGATCCGAGGCGCGCCATTCTCTCGATCTGCGCCTCACTGAGGATCATCGCATGCTCGATCCGGTGGCGCGTCGGGTCATCGGTTTTTTCGTAAGCGTCCATCACGAGATCGGTGGAGCAGTCACCGATGGTGTGCACCGCGCAGGAATAGCCTGCTGCATCAATGCTGGCGATAATCTCCGCGAGCTTGGCTTCGGGATAGATCAACTGCCCTTGCCCTCCTGTCGTCAGAAACTTGCTCTTGATCGCCGCCGTTGCGGATCCGATCGCACCGTCGGCAAAGACCTTGAGTCCGAGCACCTTACACTTCTGGGGATCCATCGAGGACTGGAGTTCGGCGAAGAGACCCAGATCGATCGCGCGGGAACTAAGCACGTCCGCCCACTGCACGTAGAGCCGCAGGCGGATCTTGCACCCACGCTCACTTGCCAAACGATAGGCTTCCAGTTCTTGGGCCAAGTTCCATCGGCCCGTCATCATGTCGGTCGCCGTGGTGATGCCAAACGAGCTCATCGATTCGCCGGCCCGAAGGATCGCTTCAACCATCTGCTCCGTGGTCGGCGATGGGGCCGCGCTCGTTACGAGCTCATGGGCTTTCTCCAGCAAGACACCGTTTGGCGCTCCATCTGTTTCTCGCACGAATTCGCCGCCCTCGGGGTCAGGGGTCTCGCGAGTCACCCCAGCGGCCTGAAGCGCAGCCGTGTTGGCGACGCTCGCATGTCCATTCGAGTGCCGGAGAAGAATAGGGGTTGAATCGCTGATCTTGTCCAGATCGTGCCGATTGATGTGAACCGCGCCCTCAAACTTGGTCTGATCGTACTGCGTTGCGTGGAACCAGCCCTCTTTGTTGTGGTTTCGGAACTCATCCGCTACTTTTTCGAGCACTTCTTCTCGCGAAGTACAAGTTCGGAGGTTGCACTTCAGCAAATCGAGACCACTGGGAAGGATGTGGCAATGGGCGTCGATAAAGCCCGGCAAAAGATAGGTTTCTGTCTTTTTATTATCAAGACGCGCGTCATGGGTGGTGAAAACTTGCACTTATCGTAATCCTCCGATTTCTGCTGCGACTCGCTCAGCACTTTCAAGCGCGCCTTCGATAAATCCTGTCCAGGTGGCGGTATGGTCCCCGGCGAAGTGAACCCGCTCCCACGGTTCCGCAATCTGGGGTAACCCCTTCGTGACGGCTCCGGGGGCAAGGCTCGTGAAGGCTCCTCGACTGTAGGGATCAGCCACCCAATCAATGAGCTGCCCTCCGACAAACTTGCCCCGTGCCTCCGGAATGACCTCACACAGAGCTCGATAGAGCAAATCGAAAAGGTCACCGCGAGCGGCCATTTCCACCGCGTGGTCTCCGCACAGGTAGAAGCTGAGAATCTTCGCTCCCGCGCGCCCTCCATCCCAGATTTGCTGGCATGGTAGATCGCTCAAGAGGCGCCCGGACCAGGTCATGTCATCCCAGAACCTCTCCGTGAATTCGAGTACGACCTTGATCGCGCGTGCCAGGGGAATCGACTCGAACCCTTCCTTTCGGGTGTCAGGAAGTCCGGGCATGTTGAGGCGGGCCAAAACCGTGGGAGGTGTCGTCAAAATCACCCGATCAGCCGTCTGTTCGAGTCCAGAGGCAAAGCGAAGAGTGACTCTTTCCTCGTCCTGAGCAACTGCGGTGAGTTCCTCGTTGAAGGAGATCGGAAGTCCAAGTTTGGCGGCGTATTTATCACACAGCCGCCCCCCTCCCCCCGCAATCCTATACAAACTCATGTCGCCCGCTTCCCGGCTAAGATAATGTTTGTAGCCCAAAAGCCAGCCGAGCAAGCCAACTCGCCTTGTGTCGTCGCCTTCGTCGGAACGCGTAACCGCCTCGACCCACCAGCGCCCCCTTTCGGACACGCACTGCTCGTCCAACCATTCGCCCAGAGGCTTCTCGTCGAGTTTTGCCCACTCGGGATCGAGCCACGGTTGATCGGGCATCTCCCGGCAGAGCCGGGCGGCTTCCTCGTGCACATGATCCGCATCGGCTTCTGCGTCAGGCCAGACTTGGTTTTCCGTGGCGTATTCGCCTCGGTGCACCACAAGCCCGGGCCACTGTTGGCTGATCTCGGGGGCGATTCCGAGGCTCCGCATCAGCTGCATCACGCGGTGGTGGTCAGCGTCCATCCACTCCCCGCCTCCCTCGAACCAACCTCCGCTGGCGAGGTCGCACGTCAGCATCCGCCCTCCGACTCGGTCACGGGCCTCGAAGATCTCGACTTGATGACCGGCTTGGGTGAGAAGATCTGCAGCACGCAGCCCCGAAATCCCAGCTCCAATGATGATGATTTTCATCGCGTTCTCATCCTTCCGTTGCGTGTTGCCGTCCCGACCCTGAAGGGATCGGGGCACCCGGGAGAGGAGAGGTGAATCATGGGGTTTTGCCTTCCCGCTCCTTGGCTGCGGCGTCGCGGGTCGCGGCGAGTTCCGCCGCGCGCAACGAGAGATCGGCGAAGAGCAAGACGAAGAGCAGCACCCCGATCGTTGCCATTCCCCAGATCGGCCACTGGCTGGCGAGCCCCAGGAAGAGAGCGGCAAGACACACGAACGCGCCCCCCATCACATAGCCTCGAACACCAGCCGAGCGGGAGCGGATGATCCAGATCACGGCCATCAGAAGGCTGACCGCCGCGCCCCATTGCAACCAAGGACGCACGAGATCAAGATCCACGCAAGGCCTCCAGGGATGACTTCAACCAGGGTTCAGCAATCGTCGCGTCCGCCCAGCGTGCGGGATCTCGGTACTGTTCGACGCGCGGGAGGCTTGCTTCACCAACCGATGCGAGACAAGCGCGCCATTCTTCCGCACTCCGCACTCCGACAAGAACCGGGTGCTGCATCCGCAGGCTCGCCAGGTACCCCGCTCCGTCAGACCAGGACAGCCCGGGTTGGCGGAAGAACGGTAAACCGAGTCCCCAGTCAAACGGCTCTGCCCCGAGGACGCCCACTCGTCGCTCTTTCGCCATCGAGAGCAACACCGCCACATCCTCCTCCCACACAGGATTCCGGCGCACACGGATCATCTCGAAGGCATCGTGAAATCGCCACATGCCCGCAACGGCCATCGCGCGGCCTTCAATGCTGAGGCCGACGTGCTTGACCAGACCCTCCTCCCGCGCGCTCTCCAGGCAGGCGAGTGCCCCGTTGATCTGGTGCTCCTCCAACGCGCGCCGCACGCTCAAGAAGAAGAAGTCGATGCTTGTACGCCCGAGCGAGGAAAGTGCTTGCACCAGTTCGCCGCCGATCAAATCCGCGGCCACGGAGTCAGCGGGAGCATTTTCGATCTCGCGACCGAGGCAGACCATCACGGGGTTCGGGATGTCTCGGGTGAGATACCCCCACTTGCTCAGGTGCGCTCCCGGGTCGAACGGGGCACCGCTCTCCGCGACTGCTTCGACGAGAGCCTCTTCCCCGCCGTCCCCGGTCAGAAGCCGCGCCCAGAGATTCGGCACGGCCCGATTGGTGCGGCCAAAGACCTCAACGCTCATACGCCCATCACCGGAATCGGGAGCGGGATGAGCTTGTCCAGCAAGATAAACACGAAGAATCCGATGGAGACAAACCCGTTGAGGGTGAAGAAGGCGAGATTCACTTTACTGAGATCATTCGGCTTCACAAGGCTCTGCTCGTAGACAAGGAGCGCTGCGACAAGGCCGAATCCCACCCAGGCCAGCACGCCCAGTCCAAAGGTCGAAAGCGCCATTCCGAGGCTCACCAAGCACAGAAGGTGGCACACCCGGCTCAGAAAGAGCGTGTTCGCCTTCCCGATGGTTTGGGGCATGGAGCGCAAACCCTGCGACTTGTCGAATTCTTCGTCTTGCAGACTGTAGATGAGGTCGAATCCCGCCGTCCAGAGCGTGACGGTGAGCGTCAGAAGCAGGATGCGCGGATCGAGGCTCCCGGTCACCGCGATCCAAGCGGCGGCTGGAGCGATCCCCAGTCCAAAGCCGAGGACAAAGTGACAAAGGGGCGTGAATCGTTTGGTGAGGCTATAGCCAAGTGTGACCAACAGGGCGAGCGGCGAGAGCATCAGAGCAAGGGGATTGAGCATCGCGGCGGCGAGGACAAACAGGGCGATCGAGCCATAGAAATACAGGTTCGCCGTGCGCAGGCTGAGTAGCCCGGCAGGAATGGCGCGCATTTTCGTGCGGGGGTTCGCGGCGTCGATCTCGCGGTCAGCGATCCGGTTGTAGGCCATCGCCGCGCTTCGGCAGCTGACCATTGCCAACAGGATCCACAGGAATACCGGCCATCCGGGCCAACCATGGCCGTGAATCGCCTCGGAGCCCCACATCATGCCGATCATCGCAAAGGGCAGGGCAAAAACCGAGTGCTCAATCTTGATCATCTCAAGAAACACGCGGAAGCTCTGCCAGCCTTGGGTCACCGTGGCCATTGATTTCTATTCTACTTGCCTCGGGCAGACCCTCCCGGTCCGTGGAATCGGGCATGATGGAGGGGTGAAAGTCGCAAGTTTGCAACTCCCTGTGGTGTTTGGTGACCCCGCCGCGAACGTCGCAAAGGCGTCAGAGTGGATCGCGAAGGCGGCGGGCGAGGGGGCAAAGCTCATCGTCCTCCCGGAGGCCTTTCTGAGCGGATACTGCGTCGGGACCAAGGCAGAAGCTGAGAAGATCGCTTTACGCGTTCACTGCGCGCAGGATCTTGAGGTCACGGATGCTGATCCTGCGGTCTATGCGATGCTTCAACTCGCGATCGAGCACGACGTCCACCTCGTCTTTGGGGTCGCGGCGAAAGATGACTTCGGTCTGATCAACTGCGCGTTGCTCGCCGAACCGAATGGGCGACTGCGCCGGTACGTGAAAACCCACCTTCCCTGCCTCGGGTTCGACCAATTCGCAGAGGCCGGCCAGGCATTGCCAGTATTTGAAACGGAGCTTGGGATGATCGGCATCCTGATTTGCTACGATCTGCGGTTCCCCGAGGCGACCCGGGTTCTGGCTCTACGCGGGGCCGAAATCGTGGTGCTTCCGACCAACTGGCCCGTGCGCAAGCTTGCTCCGGCGAGCGTCATGGTTCCGGCTCGGTCGCACGAAAACAAGATTTACTATGCGACGTGCAATCGGCTGGGAGAGGAGAATGGATTCAGCTTTGCTGGAGGAAGCGGACTCTACGATCTCGACGGATCCGAACTCGCGCGCATCGGCAACGAGGAGGGCATGATCATCGCGGAAGTTGACCTCGCGTTGGCCCGAGAAAAGCACAGCGTGGTGATTCCCGGATCGTTTAGCACGCATATGGCCAACGATCGCCGCCCTGAATTGTACGGAGATCTCGTCCTTCCGAGCGGATAAGGCGGGGGGTATCCGGGGGCGATACGGGGGTCGAAAGGCTTAGGGTAAACGAGCCAAGGCCCCCCGTGGGATCATTTTTTGCCGTATTCTTGTCACGAGAGATGGGTCGGCAGGCCCGAGTACTGGGATGACCAAATCCACGGGGATCACGAGCCCCCCCAAGGGAAGCAACTTCTGGCGGATCGCCTTGATCGCGCCGATGCTCTTTTGGGCCCCGGATTTCTCCCAAGCGCGCCAAGACGCCAGTCAACTCCTTGAGCTGAGCCAGGCGAACGCACTCGCCGACGGAGTGGGCGATCAGTACGAAGTGCATCCGGTGAAGGCCGCGCTCCAGAGCCTGGAATTCAATGTGCCCGAGGCGGAGAAGATCGTTGCAGAGAACCGAAACACGATCATCCGAGTTTCCCGCGCTCATGGAGTTCCCGCTTGGATGGTCGCGGGGATCATCTACGTTGAAACCGCCCAGGGATTGCCGAGTGCCTGGCACTGGAATGATTCCGCGAGCGCGAGCGTGTTTTCCGCCGGAGGGCGACCGGCGAGCATCGGCATCATGCAGGTTCGACAAGATCCCGAAGCTATGGGGTTTGATCATCCAATGGAGCGGGCGATGTTCGCGGCCCAGTATCGCGAAGATGTGACCTCCCAAATTGTCGATGGATCCCGCCATCTCGCCGCGGTACTTGCTCAACCCAATCGGCTCGGGCCTGACTTCCGGTCGCAGCGCGGGATGGTTCCTTACACGGAAAAAATGCTCCGCACGATCGCTCACGAGTACAACTCCGGGCCGGATAACTGGAAGGGCACGAGTTTCGAGGATGCGGTTCCCCTGGACTACGGCGACCTGTTTATGCGGTACTTGCCCAGGGCGTATCAGACACTCTACCGCGAAGACTTCCCCGCGACGCTTTACTAAGGCACGGAGATGGTTGAGTCCTCACAGTGAGGATTTTCAGGGTTGGAGCTTCCCGAGCGCCAGAGACCAACTCACTGTTTCTACCAGGATTGCAAGTTGGACGTGAGAGAGTATTGGAGTTTGGTTCTTGAGGAATATTCGGAGAGAGTATCCAATTCGCTCATAGAGCTTGCCGAGTGTGAAATCTCCTCGACTCCGGAGAGTGCCCAGCATGTTGACCCTCGCTTCGCCCTCCCCAGTGAGGCGATCACGACCACCAACTGGGATGAAAGGTTCGACGCGAACGAGGATGAAACTTTCTTAAGCCTCATCATTGAGGGTGACGAGTTCTTTGAGGCTCAGGTTCCGCAAAGCGACTACCGGAAAACTTCGCTTTTCGCTGGGGCGCGAGTTGCGTGCTTTGGCATCAGAACCCGAGACGATGTTCGCCGGGCCTTCTCTTGCAACTTGATATTCGGACATCCGGTCGGGATCCTGACGAGCACTTTACCCGCTGCAGAGGTCGATGTTTCTACTATCTCCGGCGCATGTGTTGAGGCGTACGATGGGGATGGCTACATTCTCGCTCTTCGCCGATTGAGGATAATCAATGAAGATCGGCAGGCAGAGAATTGACTCGCAAACCTCCCTGCCACGCGTGGTCAAGCCGTGGCAGGTTTGATTTCGTTGTTCTCCATCTCCCCGGTTTTCTCGGCGGTGAGAACGGCCTGGAGCGAGCGAACCGCGACTTCGACGTGCTTCTCCTCCGGCTCTTCGGTGGTGATGAGCTGGGTGGCGAGGCCGGGCTTGAGCAGCACTTCCACCCACCGCTGATTCTTCATATTCCCCGCCAGCCGGATGATCTCGTAGCTTATTCCCGCGATGATTGGCGTGAAAACGAGGAAATCGAGGAAAAGACGGAAGACGACTGCCGCCGCGCCCACCAGCTGGTAGCCGAAGATGATCGGGTAGCGCGGGAAGAGCGGGAAGATGAGGAATCCGACGATGAGAACGATGATCGCGAAATTGGTGCCGCAACGGGGATGGAGCCGGGTTTGCGCCATGCAGTTCGGGATGTCGAGCGCGACACGGGCTTCGATGGTGTTGATCGCCTTGTGCTCGGCACCGTGGTACTTAAACGTATCCAGAATCGCGGGGATCCGGCGGATGAGCACGAGGTATCCGATGAAGAGAACGACCTTGAAGACTTCCGCGATGTAGTTGGTCGCGGTGCCGCCTTTATCGGCGTTGCCGCTGACGAATTGGGCGAAGGCCTCTGGTGCGGCCTTGAAAATCAAGAATCCGAATCCGAGGGAGAAGACCACGGCGACTCCGATGGCGAGCTTCTCGTCGGTGGACAGGCGATACTTGATCGGCGCCCAGAAGATCGTCATGATCGTGCAGAGGATCGCCGAGCCCAGAGCCACGGCGGGCCAGAGCATCGTGTTGGCATCAAAACCCTTGCCACCACTCAAGAATGGTTGGATTCCGGGGAACAGGAACGCCGCGAGCAAAACCAGCACCACCGAGATGATCGCCAGGGTTCGGTATTCCTTCGGCGTCGCCTTGGCTTGTTCGAGGGCTTCCTCTTTCGCCTTTTCGCGCTCTTCCTCCTTCACGTAGACCGGATTCAGCTGGACATCGCTGGCGAAGTTCATCGCCTTCATTCCCAGGCCCATCGTATCGAGCAGCGCGAGGGAGCCTCGCAGGAATGGCTTTTTGAGAAACGTGAGTTTGCCAAACCAGGTTTTCTGGAGCGCCTCGGTCTTGACAATGATGTCTCCGTTCGGCGCGCGGCAAGCGACGGCGTAGTAGTTCGGCGAGCGCATCATCACGCCCTCGGGAACGGCCATTCCGCCAAACTGAAGGTACTCGACCTTCTTCTCACTCACCACGGGTTCTTCATCGGTGGAGGTGGAAACGGGTTGCGGGGACGGGCTCTCCGTGGGGGATGGGGAGGTGCTTTCCTCCATCGTCGGCGATTCGTCCTGGGGGCCGGTCATAGTAATTCTCACAGTGTACCGTCGGAGCCCGAGGGGTCTCCGGCAGTCCACCTCCTGTATTTTCGGCTGAATCCGCTCTAAACCGGTAATGTGGAGCGGAACTTACGGCACGGCTCTTGCGTCATAATGCATGTGTTGGGTTACCAACACAAGGAGCATCTAACCATGGAGGAAATCCGAGAACGGTTGGAGCTCACGGAAGACGAGGCGTTTGCGCTTCTCGCATTGGCAATGACCAGCGAGATGTCACTCGACAAGGATTCCGAGAAAGCGGTCAGAAAGCTGGTTGATTATTGTAAAAGACATCAACGCCATCATTCATGCGAACCAGCCCATGACCTTGAGCTCATCGGGGCAGGCTAATTAGCCTGCCCGCCGTTTTTTGGGGTGCCTCGTTTTTGGGTAAGTTGGGGCCGTGGTACTTGTCCGCGATGTTCTGGCTGACGTGGAGCGGTTGGCTCCTCCCTCGATGGCCTTCGGCTTTGACCGCATTGGGCTGCTGATCGGAGACCCTGCATCGGCGGTGACCGGGGTGATGGTGACGCTGGATGTCAGCCTCGGATGTATCGCGGAAGCTCAATCGAATGGCTGCAATGTGATCGTTGCGCACCATCCGCTGATTTGGGATCCGGTGAAGCGTTTGGTCGCGGGTTCGAGCGTCGAGGATCGCGTGATGGCGTGCATCGGCGCGGGGATCAGCGTGATTGCCGCGCACACGAACTGGGATTGCGCTCCCGGGGGGATCAATGATGTGCTGGCCTCTCTGTTGGGGCTGCAAGGTGTGGCGGCGTTTGGTTCATCCAATCCGCAGAGCAGGTTGAAGTTGACGGTTTTCGTTCCTCCGGCGTCGCGGAAAGACTTGGTGGATGCACTCAGCGGGGCGGGTGCCGGAGTGATTGGCCTTTACGAGCGGTGCGCGTTTTGGGGTTCGGGAGTCGGAACATTTCGGCCTGGCGCCGGGGCTTCTCCCGTCATCGGGTCGGTGGGTTCGGTGGAAGAAGTCGCGGAAGACCGGTTGGAAATGATGCTGGATGAATCGGCGGCTCCGGCGGTTCTGGCGGCGTTGCGGGCCGCCCATCCTTACGAGGAGCCGGCGTTTGATCTTGTGGCGGTCCAGGGAGATGTTGGGCAACCGGCCGGGCGGATCGGGGTTCTGCCTTCCCCACTCTCGGCAGCGGAGCTCTTGGCCTTGCTGAATGATCGCCTGGAGACGCGGACGGAGATGTGGGTGCCCCGGGGGGTTGGCCCGATCTCTCGGGTGGCGGTGACGGGCGGAGCGGCGTCTGACGAGTGGGCCGCCGCGCGGGCCGCCGGGGCGGATGCCTTTGTGACGGGCGAGGTTCCGCATCATTTAGGGATGGTCGCAAGCGACGCGGGGATGGTGATCGCGGCAAGCGGGCACTTCGCGACGGAGCATCCGGGGATGATGCGCATGGCGGACTTGCTTTCGCTGGGAGTTCCGGTTCATCGGTATGAGCCTCAGCCGGGGGTTGAGGGTCGGCCTCTCATCTGAGAACGGTCGCTCTCCTGCGCCAAGTCGTAGAGCTTAGGCTGGACGTCGATCGGCAGTCCGCGAACTCCCGACCCTGAAGGTTTCGGGGCACCCGGGTTTCAGCCCCAGTTCCATGAAGGCTTCCTCGTGCGAGGCCCCTCCCGGCCTTTGGCCACCCTCCCCGAGGCAAGCTCGGAGAGGGCGTTGGCGGAGATTCGTTCTGAGGGGCCAGACTCCCGACCCGGAAGGGATCAGGGCACCCTGAGTAACAAAAATCCCGATCCCAGAGTGAGAGAGCCTCGCGGCCGGGCAGACCAAAAAAACAGGGCCGGATTCCACAAGAATCCGGCCCTGGGTGGTTGCGAACCAAAGGAGCGATTACTTATCGCGCAGAGGCATGCCGAGTCCCTTGAGGAGCTCGCGGCCTTCTTCGTCGGTCTTAGCCGTGGTGCAGATCGTGATGTCCATCCCGCGGATCTTGTCGAACGAATCGTAATCGATCTCGGGGAACACGAGCTGCTCTTGCAGGCCGAAGGAGTAGTTGCCTCGTCCGTCGAACGACTTGCCGCTCAGGCCCTGGAAGTCACGGATCCGCGGCAGAGCCACAGTGGCGAGCTTATCCAGGAAGTGATAGGCTCGGTCGCCCCGAAGGGTGACGCGGCAACCGATCTTCATGCCTTCGCGCAGCTTGAACTGGGCGATGGACTTGCGGGCGACCGTTGTCACGGGCTTTTGACCGGTGATCGAGGTCATATCGCGCAAAGCCCCATCGAGCTCCTTTTCGTCGGCTCCGGTGCCCATGTTCACCACCACCTTCACGAGGCGTGGGATTTGCATGGTCGATTCGTAGCCAAACTTATCCTTGAGCTGCGGAGCGACCTTTTCCTTGTAGATCTTCTTCAAACGCGGCGCGGGAAGAGCGCCTTGTGGTCCGCTCGGGGCGGCTTCGGTCTTCTTGCGTGCCATGTTTAGTTGTCCTTACTGATGTTGGGGGTATCCACCAAGGTCTTGCCGCTCTTCTTTGCGTAGCGGACGATCTTGCCGTCCTCCACCCGTCGACCGACTCGGGTCGGGGCGTTGGTGGTCGGGTCGATCAGCATCAAATTGCTCAGGTTGATCGGAGCCGGGAGCAGAACGCGCTCGCTCTTTTGGCCTTGATATCGGGCCTTGCGGTGCTTAACCACCGCGTTCAGCGGCAACGGCTGATCCGGATTCTCCGGGTTTTCCTTGATGACGAGCGCCTTGTTCTCCTTCGGGGAGACTTTGAGGATCACGCCAATTTCACCCTTGTCCTTGCCGGCCACAATCATGACCTTGTCGCCGGTGCGCAGTTTGCACTTGATCTTCTTGCCGGCGAGTTTGATTTCAGCTTTGGTTGGCATGGTTAGAGCACCTCCGGAGCAAGCGAGACGATCTTCATATAGTTGCCGTCACGCAGTTCGCGGGCCACGGGGCCAAAGATGCGGGTACCGCGAGGTTCGCCGTTTTGGTTGATGACGACGCAGGCGTTGTCATCGAACCGCAGGGTCGAGCCGTCGGCACGTCGCACGGCCTTCTTGCTCCGCACGATGACCGCCTTGATGACATCACCCTTCTTGATCGGCATGTTCGGCGTTGCCGCCTTCACCGAGCAGACGATGACGTCACCGACGGTTCCATATCGGGGTTGGGACCCCTTCAGCACGCGGATACACATCACTTCCCGCGCGCCCGAATTGTCGGCTACTTTCAGCCGAGAGAACTGTTGGATCATTGGTTCGCTCCGTAATTTCTTGTTTCAGTCGTGCAGAGGGCGCGTTCGTCGTTTTCGCTCCGAACGCGCCATGCCGTGTCGATCCCCGTTTCAGGGATCCGCGAAGAGGTGATTACTTCACCTTTTCGATAATTCGGGTCACTCGCCAGTGCTTGTCTCGACTAAGCGGACGAGTTTCCATCACTTCCACGGTATCCCCGACATCGCAGCTCAGTTCATCGTGAGCTTTGAGTCGCACCGTGCGCTTCACCGTCTTGCCGTAGAGCGGGTGCTGGACTGATCGCACCAGTTCGACGACGACGGTCTTGGTCATTTTGTTGCTCGCAACAATGCCGCGTCGGACCTTACGCGAATTGCGGGTCGGTTGTTCGCTCATTGCGTACCTCCGCGTTGCTTTTCGCTGATCAGGGTCATGAGGCGAGCAATGTTGTGACGCCGCGTCTTCAGTCCGGCGGTATCGGTGGATTGGCGGAAGACCATGTCGCGGCGTGCTCGGTAGAGCGCAGCTCGCTCGGACTTCACCAGTTCCTCCAGTTCCGGAACCGACTTATCGCGGAGTTCTTTTGCTTTCAGGGCTTTCATTCCTTTAACGTTCCTGTGAAGGGGCTTAGACGCCGTTGGCTTCTTGGAACTCCTCCTTCAGAACAAACTTGGTGCGAATCGGCAGCTTGTGTTGCGCGAGTCGCATAGCTTCCTTGGCCACATCGGGGGCGACGCCGTTCATTTCGAACATGATCTTGCCCGGCTTGACAACGGCAACCCAGCCTTCGACGCCCGCCTTACCCTTACCCATTCGCTGCTCAAGCGGCTTCTTGGTGTAAGGCTTGTCCGGGAAGACTCGGATCCAGACCTTTCCGCCACGCTTGATGTGGCGGGTCATGGCGATACGAGCGGCTTCGATTTGTCGGCTGGTGATCCATGCCGGCTCCATGGCCATGAGGCCATAGTCGCCGAAGTTCACCACGTTGCCACGCTCGGCATTGCCGCGCATTTTGCCCCGAAATTGCTTTCGGTACTTGGTTCGCTTAGGCATCAACATTTGGAGTCACCTCTGTCTTTTCTTGTCCGCGATCCTCTCGGTCGCGTCGTTGGCGTCGCGGACGTCGATCGTTCATCGCGTCGTTGAGTGCTTGAAGTTGCTTCTCCGGCAGGACTTCCCCACGGTAGACCCACACCTTCACGCCGACCGATCCGTAGATCGTCGCAGCGGTGGCCACACCGTAGTCGATGTCTGCCCGCAGAGTGTGGAGGGGGATTTTGCCGAACTTATCGATTTCGCTTCGGGCGATGTCGGAGCCGTTGAGACGACCGGAGACGAGGATCTTCATGCCTCGGCCGTTCATCCGTTGGGCTCGGGTCATGCACTGGCGCATGGCGCGTCGGTGGCTGACCCGTCGCTCGAGTTGAACGGCGATGTTCTCGGCCACGAGCTGGGCATCCAGCTCCGGCTGTCGGACTTCGCTGACGTTCACTTGAACCATTGCGGTGGGATCGTTCTTGCGAACCATTCGATTCAGGTCTTCGCTGATCGAATCGATTCCCTTGCCGCCTCGGCCGATGACGGCTCCGGGGCGCGAGGTGTAGACGGTGACCTTGACACGAGCAGCAGCGCGCTCAATCTCGACTCGCGAGATGAGGCCCTTGCCGATCTTGGCCCGAATGTACTTTCGAATTTTGTCGTCGCCAACGAGGGCGGCGCGGTAGTCCTTCTTCGGATAGATCCAGTGGCTATCGTGGCCACGGATCACACCAATTCGGAAACCGACTGGATGGATTTTCTGACCCATAGTTACTTCGTCTCCTCGCCACTGGCGTCGGTCGTTTCCGTTCCTTCTGCCGTCGGCTTTTCTGCCGGGGCTTCTTCGACGGCGGCTTCTTCAGCCTTCACTTCTTCCACAACCTCAGCTGCCGGAGCGGCTTTCGCCTTCTTCTTCGTCTTCAGGTTCTCGAAGCTCGGTCGCGGCTTGGCCGGGGTACCGGCGGTCGCTGCGGCGATTGCGTCAGCTTCGGTCACCACCACAGTGATGTGGCTGGTTCGCTTGAAGATGCGGTTGGCTCGGCCCATGGCGCGGGCTTGGATTCGCTTGAACTTCGGGCCTTCATCCACTTGGATGATGCTGACCTTCAGGCGATCGCCTCGCATGCCGTAGTTGTTCTCTGCATTGGCAATCGCGCTGGCGATGACCTTGCGCAGAGTGAATGCGCCCTTGCTCGGGTGGAAGCGGAGAACGTTCACCATTTCGGCAGCGTTCTTACCGCGAACTTCGCGGGCCACCAGGCGAACCTTTCGGGGTTGAACCCGAACTCCTTTTGCTACTGCTTTAACTTCCATCGTTTTTTCCTTCCTCAGGTTTGGCCAATCTTGGCCAAGAGGGGGCTTGAACGCAAGGCCCACTAGTGTACCGAGCGTTCAAATCCTCTCGTGAGGCTTATCGCAGTCGCGTCCCCCTGTCGGGCAGGCTGCCGTCGTGTCCACGATAGGTTCGCGTCGGAGCAAATTCTCCGAGCTTGTGACCAATCATGTTTTCGGTGACGAAGACCGGCACGTGCTTGCGTCCGTCGTGGACGGCAATCGTGTGCCCGATCATTTCGGGAGTGATGGTGGAGCGGCGCGACCAAGTTTTGATCAGCTTTTTCTCGCCGCTCTCGTTCATGGCGTCCACCTTCTTCACGAGGTGGTCATCCACAAAATATCCTTTCTTAAGACTTCGACCCATAATGACTACCTCGCCTTACTTGCTCGACTTCCTCCGGCGAACGATGAAGCGATCGGTGCGCTTGTTCTTGCGCGTAGGAACACCCAGAGCCTTGTTGCCCCATCGGTCGACCGGACCCTTTCGGCGTCCAACCGGCGACTTGGCTTCACCACCACCGTGAGGGTGATCGCGCGGGCTCATGACAACACCGCGAACGTGCGGCTTGCGACCGAGGCCCCGAGCCTTACCCGCCTTACCGAGTTGCTCGTTTTCGTGCTCTGCGTTTCCGACTTCACCGACGGTGGCGCGGCAGTCCATGCTGACCATGCGCATTTCACCGCTGGGGAGTCGCAAGGTGCAGTAGTCGCCTTCCTTCGCCATCACCTGAGCCGAAGCCCCGGCGGAGCGAACCATTTGACCACCCTTGCCCGGCTGCAGTTCTACGTTGTGCACCAAGGTACCAAGAGGAATGTTGCGCAGCTTAAGGCAGTTGCCCGGCAAAATGTCGGATCCTTCGCCGCTGGTGAGAGTTTGACCCACGCCCACGTTTCGCGGAGCGAGGATGTACGTCTTCACGCCGTCTGCGTATTCCAGCAGAGCGATGCGGCAGGTGCGGTTCGGATCGTATTCGATCGCAATCACTTGCGCGTCGATTCCGTCCTTCATCCGCTTGAAGTCGATGATTCGGTAGCGTCGCTTGTTGCCGCCACCCCGGTTCTTCATCGTGATGCGACCGGTATGGTTGCGACCGCCCTTCTTCTTGATCGGAGCCAGGAGGCTCTTTTCGGGCGTGCGTTTGGTGATCTCCGAGTAGGTCGAAGCCACCATGTGGCGACGGCCCGGCGAAGTCGGTTTCATTCGTTTCGTCGGCATCTTACGCTCCGTAATCCTCAAGGCTTTGGCCAGCGGCCAAGGTCACGATCGCCTTCTTGAAACCGGTCGTCATGCCCGGCTTGCGTTGACCCATTCGCTTCATTCGGCCTTTGACTCGAATGGTGGCGACGTTGGTCACGGTGATCTTATCTTTGTCTTTCTTTCCTTCGTTGTAGATCGCTTGGACGGCGTCCTTGATCTGGATCTTGTTTGCGCTGTCAGCCACGACGAAGGTGTACTTGCGAACCAGGTCGCTGTCCTTCTCGATTCGCGGATCGCCCATGCTGAGTCGCAGGGACTTTTCCGTGATGTGCGGCTGGACCAGAATGATGTGCGGATCAACCATTGAGCCAGGCCTCCTCAGTTTTCTTCATGGCCGCTTCGGTGAGGATCACCTTGTGGGCCACCAAAATGTCGCGTGCAGAGAACGCCGAAGCCTTTCCATCGCGGCTCGGAGCCGTCCGGATTTCGACATTCTGCAGGTTGCGGAAGCTCAGAAGAACGTTCTCGTTGTGCTCGTCGATCACGATGAGGACGCGCTTCACTCCGTCCAGCCCAAGAGCCTTGAGGAATGCTTGCGCATCCTTGGTCTTCGGGGCGGTCATCACGAGATCCTTAACGATTTCCACGCTGCCGGCGTTGGCCTTTGCACCAAACGCGGCGATGATCGCGAGTCGTCGTTCCTTCTTATTGACCTTCTTGCTGTAGTCGCGCGGCTTGATCGCGAGCGCCATACCACCATGGGCATAGTGCGGAGCGCGGATCGTGCCCTGACGAGCGTTACCCGTCTTCTTTTGCTTGTACGGCTTTCGACCGCCACCCTTGGCTTCGCTACGAGTGCGAGCGCTGTGGGTGCCTTGTCGTGAATTCGCTTCTTCTGCGACCACGGTGCGGTGAAGCACCATGTTGTTCACTTCCAGCTCGGCGATGGGCGCGGCGAGCGTGTGCTTGCCAACGGACTTGCCTTTGCTGTCTTTGATTTCCAGTTGTGCCATCGTCCTTACCTCTTCGCCTTGTTCACCGTGACGAGTGAACCGTTTGCACCAGGAACGCTTCCGCTGACGAGAATCAGGTTGCGCTCGGTATCCACCTTGACGACCTTGAGACCGGATTGCGTGATTTGCGCATCACCCATATGTCCGGGCTTCTTGGTGCCCTTGAAGACGCGCTGGGGTCCGGTTGCACCGCTCGAGAGCGGGCGTCGGTGGGTCATGTAACCGTGGGTCATGTGTTGGCCCTTGAAGTGGTGGCGCTTGACGCCGCCCGCGAAACCTCGACCCTTGCTGGTTCCGATCACGTCGACCGAATCACCTTCAGCGAAAACATCCGCCTTCAGTTCTTGGCCGAGCTCGAAGCCGGCGGTGTCCGCCACGCGGAATTCGCGCAGGTGTCGGACGTTGTGGGTCAGGCCGGCCTTCTTCAGGTGACCGAACTTGGGGAAAGTGAGATGCTTGTCGCTTTGATCGCCGAAGCCGACTTGGACAGCGCTGTAGCCGTCGTTGTCGACCGTTTTGATTTGGGTGACAAACACTGGGCCCGCCTCAATCACGGTGACGGGAATCATCTTCCCGTCTTCCGTGAAGACTTGGGTCATGCCAATTTTTGTTCCTAAGATTCCTGGTAGCACGCGAGTCTCCTTGTGCTTCTCGGCCGTCTGGTGATTAAATCGCGTAGCCCGCATCGCGTTCGCGGGACACTCATCACCAGGGGCTCATTGCGAAGCCACTCGCCGCAGGTTGCGGCAACTTGGAATCATGGCAGGTTCAAGGTGAGTGGTGCTAGGCTTGCCCCTGACATTGGGACCGTTCGCGTTTTCCACAGGGCCAGATGGCCTGAGGCCCGTCCGATTTGCCCCTTCCCTGCGCTCCTCCAGGCTGGTGGAGGGGCGGATCAGCACTGACTCTCGCGTGAGCCGCCTCCTCCCTGCCCTCCCCCAGGATGGGGGAGGAATCCGTGATCGAGACCGTGGCCTGCGATTCACTCTCGGGAAATCACCGATCTGAGGCCAGGGGTGCTCGACCTTCAAGGCTCGGGACAAGTGAGTGAGGCGGACGCCGCGTCGGCGGGTCTACTTCACCGCGAACATCGTCGCAGCGAGATTCTGGTTCACCTTCATCCCGACAAAATCGGTGCCGCCCGCGAACTTGCCGTCAGCGTTGTAGACATCCATCCGAGTGTTCATCCAGAGGTTCCCGAACTTCTGAGGCTTCGAATAGTTGAACGTCGCTTGGAGGAATCCGCCTTTTTGGTTGTACCACTCGCGCTTGGTGACGACCTTTTTCTCGCGATCCACCCAGATGCGGTGGCGCGTGCCATCTTTGAGGGCCGGAACGTAGGTGACGTCGAACACCGCGTCGTTCGTCGCGCGATCCACACGCACGAACTTGGCCTGCATATAGTTATTGAAGATGCTCGGCGCGATAATGCCGAAGTCGAAAATCGTTTGCCGCTTGCCTGGTGATTTGCTCAGATCCTCGCGCTTGTTGATCTTCGCCCGCGGGATCTTGATCAGACGCGTCGATCCGTTGACAATATAGAGGAGTCGTTCCTGATCCACGACGGATTCCAGGCGGAGCATGAAAGGCTCCTTCATGTCCACGTCGGTGTAGTCGAACCGGTAGGACATGGCAAAGTCCTTGTTGATCTTCTGGAGTTCCTTTTGCGAGGCTTTGTCCACCTTCATGCGGAAGCTCGCGTCCTTCAGGCCGCTTTGCCAAACATCATCAATCCCCACGGATTGGCCCAGGGCGACACCGGCCATGACTGCGACGAACATGCTCATTTTTTGATCTCACTTTGGTTCGGCGAGCGTAGAACGCGCCGGGGTATGCGGATAAAGACGCACGGAAAGCCCGCGAGTATTCCCAGGGTGGGCCGCTTGGTCCATTGTCTGGCCCGAAACGCGGCATTCCGTCGCGTCCTCCGCGTGGATTGAGACGTATTTAGTAGACTAGGCTATCAGCGCGGGACGAGATGGAGAAGCAAGGGCCGATTGAGCTTTACGAAGAACGCTTGCGCAAGATTGAGCGGCGTCGCTTTGTGCGCCCCATGACGACGAATACCATCTTCGACCTTGCCACGCGCATTTATCAGCGCGAGGCACGGAGCTTGCTCGCCCGGACGGCAATCCCTGGGTTCTTTTGCTTTGTGTCTGCGCTGTTTTTCCTGCAGTTCGTCGCCCCGTCGCTCTTCACTCAGGAAGTGGGATCGACGCAGCTCAACTTCACGGATCTGGGCTCTGGACTCCTGCTGACCGCATTTGTTGCGATCCCACTCTTTGTGTACGGGTTCGCCACATGCCAAGCAGTCTCCACGCAGATTGTTTCGCCGATCATTCTGGGCGACCCACCGAAGGCGGCGACTCCAGCGGAAGTCTCACGATTGAGCTGGAAGATGATGGGGCTCCTCTTCTTCCTGGGGATCACGGCGATGCTTCCTTTGTTGCTCGCGAGCCTCGCCCTTGCGGCGGGCGCGATCTTGGAGAGAAGCGCCGCGGGATCGAACGAGGCTTTCTTGATCGGTGGACTGGGAGTCGGGTCAATTGTCGTCGCTCTCTTTCTCACGCCTTTCCTTCTCTACCGGGTGACGCTTTCGCCCGCGGTCTTAGTGATGGAGCCTCACCTTTCCATCCGTGACGCCGTCCGCCGGGGAACGAGCCTGCTGAAGAGTTATCGGACGGTACCCTCTGTCGGAGGCACGGTCATTTCCGCGTGGATTGTCATGCTCTTCGTGTACGCCGGACTGCAATCGGGGGCGGGAATCCTCGTGAGCCTGATTGCCACCACAGGGCCGTTCGCTGAGTTCGTTTCGACCTCGACGCTGGGGCAGTTCTTCTCCGCTGCGTTCTCGATGATCCCCGGATATCTGACGATCTGGCTCCTGATGCCCTTCTGGACGATCGTCTCGACGTTGCTCTATATCGATCGTCGCGTGCAGATTGAAGCGCTGGATATCCGGCTCCTCGCCCAGGATGTCGCCGATGAGGTTGCTCACCGCAGAGGGGGCACCATTGCTTAGTCGGTTTACCGCCTGTGTCTTCGGGGTTCTTCTCCTTGTTGGGCTGGCGAGCGCGAACCTTGCCGAAAGGGCGGAACAGGTGCGGACTCCCGCCGAATGGGAACGACTCCGATCCGATCCAGAATTCAAGAACGATCCTTTGACCAAGAGTGAGTCGGTCACGATGAATTGGGATGAGGAGCGCGATCAGATCGTCACGATGCTCCGAGAACGAGAGCGGCTGGGTATCCGGGATGATGGAGGCAGCGCTCTGCCGACCCCATCGGGAGCTTCCTCCGCGCCGACCCTCGATGCCAAACAGCAAGCCGAGGAAATCCTGCAAAGCCCTTTGTACCGGGTCAGAGACACCACACAGAGAGAATCGTGGGTGGGGCAAAGCACCGAGACGTTCTTCGAGCGCGTGAGCGAGTGGTGGCGGAACCTGTTTCGTCAGCCAGAGCGCGAACCGCAATCGGTCAACATGCCTTTGCCCATCGGGCTCGATGGGCTTGTCTGGATCATCATTGGGGTGACGGTTGTTGCGTTTCTCATCTGGGCGGCCCTGAAGATTTCCCTCCCGAAACGAGGAACCAAAGAGACCTCTGCGGGTGGGATTCTGGACGAGAGCGAACCAGATCGAACCGCTGATGAATGGCTGAGTCGAGCCGACGAACTCGCCGCGAAAGGCGAGTACCGAGCCGCTGTCCGCGCCCTGTATCTGGCTCTATTGATGCGCGCCGACGACAACGGCATCGCTCGATTCCTCCGCTATGAAACGAACTGGGAACATTTAGCCCGGATCGAGTCTTCACCCAAGGCGCACCGAGACTTGGATTTCCGTGGGGTGACGCAGCGGTTTGACCAGGTTTGGTACGGCTCGATCACCGAAGGCCGGAGCGATTACGACTGGTTCCGCGACCAGTACGCCCGCATCAGCCAACTTTTGAAATCCCGGGAGGCGGCGAGTTGAGACGGGTCGAAAACATTCTTCCCCGCCTTGCGGTGGTGTTGGCGCTGATTCTCGCGGTCGCCACGGGATTGATCTTGCTCGGACAGCGCGAGGTGGGCTCGAATCCAAGCGCGACGAATACCAAGGAGTCGGGTATGGCGGCGGTCGTCGAGCTTCTGCGACGCTCTGGATACAAGGTCAAGTTGGATCGGAGCATCCGGCCGCGTCTGCTCGAGGGCACCGTGCCCGTCATGGTGAAGTCGGTCTATTGGAACCAGGAGTCGGCGGAGCAGCAGGAACTCGAGGAGAACTATCTTGAGTTCATCAAGAAAGGTGGCCGAGGGATACGGGTTTGGATCAACGACACGCTGACGGATCAAGATTTCGCCGCGCTCAAAACAGAGACCTTTACGTCTCGCATGACGGGGGCGAAGTACCAAATTCTCGCCGAGCCTGCTCCGGCCCCGGGAATGTGGGAGCAGACTCTCCCCCACTTCAAGGCCCGCCCAGGCGAGCTGCCCCTCATTACCGGTAAGTCCACCGATTTCGCGTTCGCGCGTCCTTACTACAAGGGCATCGCTCTCTGGATTCGACAAGGTCACACAGGATCGAACCGGATGCTGGCTCAGCATGACCACGCGGCGGCGTGGCTGGAATCGATCACACGATTTGTGGACAAGGATCAAACCCTGGTCATCTTGGAGGCCGGCACAGGGAACGCGGAAGCACCCAACCACTTACGCCAGATTGGGGCATGGGCCGACGTTGCTCGCTGGCAACTCTTCGCGCTCATCGGGCTTGTGCTGTTCACATGGAGCCGGCGATTCGGGGTTCCCGACCGAGAAGGGCTCCAGGCCCGCGGGGCTCGTGAAGTGCTTGACGCTCTTTCATTGGTGTTGATGCGGGCCGGTCGCCGAGATCAGGCGCTTTCGATGATTCTCAACGCGGGATACGACCGCATCCGCGCGGCACTGCGGGCTCCCTTGACCGTGAAGAATGAGGATCTCCTCCCCGCGACGACGCCCGAGGTGGTGGATGCCGTCGCACGGATCCGCCACATGATCACGGTGAACCCTCCGGCGAAAACCGCCGTGGAGGCCGCTCGTGCCCTTCAAGTGGCGCTCGACAACCTGGAGCAACAAGAGAAAGCTCGTCACGCACCGGCGACGCGATAACGTTCCGCCTGCTGGTGAGCTAGAATGCCTGTATGATGCCAGCGATCGTCGCGCTCGTGCTCTTTCAGGGAGAGGTCGCGAGCGCCCCAGCGACGAATAAAGTGGACGAAGCCCGCGCCGAGCTCAAGTCGAGCGAAGCAGCCTATAAGTCTGCTCTTGCCACCTTCAATCAGAGCAAAAGCGAATCCGACAAAGAGGCCTTGATCGAGGCGACATTTGCCTTCGGCGAAGTCGTGGTTCTTTCCCCCGTTCTGCGCCCGATGGAGAAGTATCCGCAAGCCCTCGGCCTTTTCCGCGAAGTCCAAAAGCTGGATCCGAACCATGTGAAAGCCAAGGAGTGGGACGACCAGATCGTGATGATCTACAAGAGTCTGGGTAAGGAACCTCCGACACCGTGAGCGAAGACGTTCAGAGCCCGGAGACTCCCGATGACGGAGTCGTGATCAACGAGCCAAAACCGAAACTGGCTCTTACCGCCGACGATGTGAAGTTTGAAAAGCTCTCGTCGTTCACCGTGCGCCTTGCCTTGGCGGCGACGGTTCTCGCGATGATCCCGATGCTGATCGCCTGGCTCGCGACCCCGAGCGGCGGATTCTATCTGGGGGCGCAATTCAACGCCGATGACCACATGGTGTACGCGGCTTGGATGCATCAGGCGATGGAGGGTCGGTTCATGTTCGAAAACCGGTTTGCCGTCGAGCAGCAGCCGGGACTCACGATCCATCTGTACTTCTGGGCTCTCGGAACAGTGGCCCGACTCTTTGGTGGCATGGGGCCGGAGGTTGCCTTGCCCCTGGTCGCCAACATCGCCCGGATCGGATTCACTTTTCTGTTCGTGATGATGCTGGGCAAGTTTGTCAAGAAGCTGGAGTTCAGCATCTTTTCTTCCAAACTGGCGATGATCCTGGGGTGCTTCGGCGGCGGATTGGGCTTCATGGTGTGGGAGCCATTCGGGCGGCTGAACATGACCAGCACCAACCCAATCAATGGATTTCTGGAACGCCGGCTGCCTGTCGATGTCTGGCAACCCGAGGTTTTGGTCTTCCCTTCCATGCTGACCAATGGCCTCTTTATGGTCAGCCTGTGTCTGATTCTCTGGGCGATGACCTCGATTCTGGAAGCGAGGAATTCTTGGAAACCGGTTCTCCCTGGCGCGGCGGCAATGCTGCTGTTGATGAACATCCACAGCTACGATGTTCTCCTTGTCACGTTTGTCCTTATCGGCTTTCTGGTGGCGACGCTGGTGAGCAAGGAATTCAGTTCAACCTGGCTCGCCCGGGCGGTCGTGATTGGCCTGGGCGCGGTGCCTGCGGCGCTCTGGTTCATGAATGTCCTGTCTCAGGACACGGTCTTCCAGGCCCGTGCGGCGACAGAAACGTTTTCACCCACTTTCCGGCAGATTTTGGTGGGAATCCTCCCGCTTGTGCTGCTCGCCTTGCCTGCGCTCGCTTCGGGTCGAGAAGGCTGGCGAAAGTGGGCGGCCCCCGGATCGCTCGTTGCACTCTTCAGCGTGATGGCCTTCGCCGCAACGGGATTTGATTCGGAAAGGTCATATTTCATGACGCAAGGCACCTTTGCCCTGACCTTTATTGCTTCAATCGGGGTCGTTGCGCTGGGAGCAAAGAAGGGGCTCGGTTGGAATCTTTTCTACGCTTGGGCGGTGATCGGGGCGATCGCG
Organism: Methyloversatilis discipulorum; assembly: GCA_943371575.1. Classification (GTDB taxonomy): domain Bacteria; phylum Armatimonadota; class Fimbriimonadia; order Fimbriimonadales; family Fimbriimonadaceae; genus UphvI-Ar2. The sequence goes on from CALRVI020000002.1 coordinate 320,978, forward strand.
CCCTTCTTCCCTCAGCTCTTCCAACGCAAGCTCGCGATGGGGCTGGCTCTGCCGTGGGCCGTGCTCGCTGCGCTCGGAGTCGAGGTGGTTCTGCGCCGGATTGATCGGCAGGTACCCAAGGATTCAGCGCGGAACATCCGCAACCTCGTCACTGCCCTCGCGGTGGCGGTGATGAGTGCATCGTCGCTCTACTGGTTCCAGCGGGAACTCACGCTCATCCGGACAAACGTGGCCACGACGAAGGTTCAGACGGTCTTCTACAGTGCCGACGTGAAGGCGATTGTGCGGGAACTGCACGAAATCCCCGGCCGAAAGATTGTCGCCGCCCGGCCTGGCGTGGCGATCAATAGCCCAGAGAACCCGTTCACACCGCCCTACATCCCTGATCTCAACCCGATTCTCTCGGGTCTGGCGGGAGCCACCACCTACGCCGGGCACTGGAGCGAAACTCCGGAATACGGAAAGCGGCGGCTGGATGTCGAGCGACTTTTTGCCATGGCCTCACCGGACGAAATCCGAGAAATTCTCACTCGGACGGGCATTGAGTACGTAGTGATCCCGAATCCCGAGGCATTCGGCGAGCTCCCGGCGACGGATCTCTCGCCGTTTGGCACCACGATCTACCAGGGCCAGCAGTTCAGCCTGATGAAGATCGACCGGGAACGCCTTTAGCCACCGGTCGGCAAGGTCGGAGGAGTTGCTTCGGTGGGAGCAACTTCTTCGACCGGGTCAGTGGATTTCGGAGGTGCAGGGCGGTTGTTTCGGGCATAGATTCTCGGCCCACCTCGATAGGTGCTTATGCCGAGGTCGATCCGCTTGACTTCTTTTCCGCCTTCGTAAATCACCTTCCAAGTTCGTACGCTTCGGCCTGATCCACCCTTGTCAACCAGCTTCGTTTTGCCAGGAGGAAGACTTGGATCATCGACGAACTTCTCCCCGTGCGACCATGTTTTGAGAAGGCGGGTTTCAAATCTCACTTCCCGATCGAGCTTTTCTTCGCCGAGAATCGCGAACTCGATCTTCCCCTTGACCACGCTCGCGGCGAGGGCGACCGGGGCGTCGGTGTCGTTCACGAACTTGAGATCGGGGTTGGGAAAACTCACGGCGGCATCGCGTCCGAGAGGCACATACGGAACCGGCAGAGAGTGAGGTGATCGCGCGGTCGTCTTGAGCCCAGCGATCATGACGGCGTTGTAAAGAGTTGTGCTGACCTGGCAGATCCCGCCTCCAACATCGGTGTCGTGCCGACCGTTGACATAGACGCCCGCCTCTTTGAATCCTTTCGCCGGAGTGCGCTGGCCCAGGTGACCATTGAAGCTGAACGAATCGCCGGGCATCAGCACCAACCCGTTGATGCGGGAAGCCGCGAGCCGAATATTGGAAGATCGCGCGTATTGACCGTTGTTGAACGTGGTGCTGAATCGGGCAATGACCTTCTTCACCCGATCGAGTTCTTCGTCCGGAACCTTTTTCTTGCCAGTTTCGAGCGGAAGTTCGACGTTTGCGTTCTGATCGACTGCCTGGGCGAGGGCTTCAGGAAATTGAGCTTCGAATAGCGAGAAACTTGGCCCCTCATAGGTGCGCTTGATCTCTCCACCCTCGAGCACCACTTTGGCATCCTGGCCGACCTCCGACTGCTCCTTCACGAACTCGGCGAGCTCGGAAGGAACCGGAGCGTCGAGGAACGGGTGCCAGTTGACGGCGATCGTCTCGGCCGAGGTGCGGCCATACGCGCCTATGAGATCGGGCCAGAACTCAGTCATGCGGATGGAATTGGACAGGCCTTCGGTATCCAGGCTCACTCCGAGATCCGCGAGAGACCGTTCGAGCTTCTTCCCTTTGAATTTAGGCGAGGTCAAAGCGAGTTCGCGAATTGCCGCTTGATTCCACCAGTTGTCGAGATCGGCTTTGACTTTGCCGGGCGACCCGGTCAGAGACACGCCGGCGACGGTTTGCGGCGGCCACACCCGAGGAACGTACTGCGCCTCCAGGTTCTTGAGGATGGCAAAAGCACCTCCTCCAAGAATTCCCGGTACGATCAGCCAAAGCCAGCGACTACCCTTCATCTCCAACCAATAGACCGCGCCGAGTTCGGAGCGGTTCTCCATTATGGACGAGAAAGTACAGGATTCGTCTTCACCGACTGGCTCAAACCGGGCCTTGTCCTAGGGTGGGGGCGGGATTTCGGAACCTCCCGGTACACTGACCTCCATGCCCATGCTTGTCTGGTTTAACGGCACTGTGAGTCCGATTGAGACGGCGTCTGTCCCAGCGGCAGATCACGCGCACCTCTATGGCGACGGTCTATTTGAAGGCATCCGCATCTATGGCGGTCAGGTTTTCAAGCTGGACGAGCACCTCACCCGGCTCTACCACGGCGCCAAGTTCATGAACTTCAAGGTCGAAATGACTCAGGAGGAGATGAAGGCGCAGATTCTCGACGTCTGCCGACAAGCGCAGATTCAAGATGGCTACATCCGGCTGAACGTGACGCGAGGCACTGGCCTCGGTCTTGACCCGAAAGCGGTGAAGACCAACGCGAACGTGATGATCATGGTCTCGACTCTCGCGCTGTATCCGCCCGAGGCTTACGAGACCGGCCTGAAAGTCATCACGACGAGCTACCGCGTCGCTCCCCCGAGCACTCTGGATCAACGCCTGAAGTGCATTGGTCGATACGCGTACCACATCCTCGCGAAAGAAGAAGCCAACCGAGCTGGTGCGGGCGAAGGCCTGATGCTGAACCACGAAGGCTACGTCGCGGAGTGCACCGGAGACAACTTGTTTGTGTTCAAGGATGGGGTTCTGCGAACTCCACATCCTTCGAGCGGGTTGCTCCAAGGCATTACTCGCGACACGGTCATTGCCCTTGCGAAGTCCGCAGGATTCACAGTGGTCGAAGACACGATGACCCGGTACGACATCCTGAGCGCGGATGAGGCCTTCCTCACCGGAACCGCCGCTGAAGTGATTCCGATGATCAGCCTGGATGAGCGTCCGATCGGGACGGGTAAGCCGGGCGACCTGACCAAGAAGATCATCGCTCTGTTCCGAGATGAGACAACTCGCGGCACAGCATTCTGATTCACTGAGACTCCCATACCGCAGCGGTGGATGCACCGCTGCGCCGGGGGCGTCAAGTTCTCCGCCGAGGGCGTGGGGAGGGAAATGAAGTGAGGATCTCTGTCAAGTTCCCCCATGGCGACCGCCAGCGGATCGAGGCGCGGGACGTGGATCACACGACAGGAGTGCCTGCCCTCAGCGAGTTCATCCTAGCCCTCCATGGCGACACGGCCGCCGAGCCTTGCCCCGGGTGCGGACAAACTCTGGCCGAGGCGGTCCGCACAAGTTTATTTGGATGCGGTCTTTGTTACAGCACCCTCTACCCGGGTTACGCGGAGGCGGCGGCAAAACTCCAGGCTGCGCAGAATTCGGGCTTGGCGGGATCGGAGTAAGGACGGGCCGTTCAGAATCCCTGATCAGGTATCGTTACACACGATGTTGCGCAAGCTTTCCATCATCGCCGTGGCTGTTTCCGCCCTTATTCTCTCCGGATGCGGAGGTTCGGGGAATGGGAGCATCATCAAGCCGGAAATCATGTTCGTGAACGCTTCTCCAGATTCGGGGGCGATCTCGTATCGGTTGAACGATGAAGTCGAGGCGGCCGGACTGGGCTACAGCGCGAACACACCAGGATTTGCCGAGTTCGATTTCGAAGGCCCCGATGTGGATGGCTACGATGTCTCGGTGCACGGGCCGACCGGTACCGAACTCGCCCGCCAAGCGATTGTTTTCAACCAGAACTCGGACAACGTCGTGATCGCTCATGGCCTGGTCAACTTCCCTGCCGGTGAAGAACTGAAGCGATTCCGATTCACCAGCTTCACGGTGGATCGTCAACGACCGGTGGGCAGCAAGTCACGCCTGATCGTGGTTCATGCCCTGGAGCGCAGCACAGGGAACTCCACTCCGGCGATTCGATTCCAGAACCCGGGCGATATCCCGCAGCTTCAAACCGGAGGTATCCAGTCGGGCGCGACGGCCAGTCTTGTTGTGGACAGCGGCCCGTCCACCTGGATTGCCAAGCGAGAGGGTGCCGACGGCATCTTTGCCACCGCGAACCTGAACTTCGTTGCGGGCGGGGTCTATTTGATCATCGTTTCCGGCGTTGAAGGCGATCCCGTGCCAGCGAATCAGCCGAAGATCACCGTGGTCTCCCTGCCGACTGTCCTGTAGTCAGTCGCCCAGGCCAGTTCTCCACAGGCTCTTGCCGTTTCCACCCGGCAAAGGTTCGGGAGTCGGCTATACTTTCTGCGTCGAATTGGTGGAGTCCCCCGTCTCTTATGTCGAGCAATCCTCGTGATGACTCATTAGCAGAAAAGCGCTGGCTGACCGCCCTTGCAAAAGGCGACTCCTCCGCGATGGGAGGGTTGTACCAACTGTACGGAGAGAAAATCTTTCGGTACACCTACCGGATGCTGGGGAATCGGACAGACGCGGAAGATGCAACCGCCGAGACGTTCTTGCGGGTTCTCCGAAGATCGGCCGATTTAAGAGCCGATGGAGCCTTCAAGACCTGGCTGTTCCGCATCGCCCGCAACCTGTGCATCGACAAGATGCGCCAGCACAAACTGCTTGAGCTTCCGACCGAGGCTCATTACAGTGGAACAGAGGAACGGGCAGCTCTGAGGGTGACGGTTCAGCAGGCGCTGAATGATCTCCCGATGGATTACCGCGAACCCCTGATCCTGTGTGATCTTGAGGATATTTCGGCCAAAGAAGCGGCCGATACGTTGGGCATAAGCGTGCCAGCGCTGAAATCGCGGCTTTACCGCGGTCGCAGAGCGCTGCGCGAGAAACTCGGCGGCTCGTTGGAGAAGCTGAAATGAATGATCTTTATCATAAACTCGTGGATCTTTACGCCGGGCATGAACTGCCCGAAGACCTGGCCGCTCTGCTGGAGCAAGCCGCCCAAACCGACCCCTCGCTGGCAATGGATATGAGCCAGGCTCGCACTTTGGTTGATCTGCTGCACACGATGCCCGCCCCGGGCTTCAGCGAAGCCGACCATCTGCGCATCCTCTTCAAGATGCACACCGCCGCGAGCGACCTTCCCGAGAACCCATTTTCGCCGGAACAATCGGAGACCCAACCTGGCACCCAGTACCAGTTGCCGATGTTCGGCTGAGTCCGCTAGACTCACACTATTGAATTGGAATTGACTCCATGAAAGCGACCGTAACACGAAAAGACCTCAGTACCGCCCTCGGGATTGCCGCAGCGGCTTCCAGCGTGCGTACCGCGCTGCCTGTCCTCTCCTCGATCCGACTGGAGGCCAAGGAGGGTGGCCTGACTCTGCTGGGATGCGATGGCGAAATGTGGGCTCAAGCTGTCTGCGCGGCCAATGTCAGCGAGACTGGCTCGGTCTGCGTACAGCAAAAGCTCCTCAGCGACATCGTGAACCAGCTACCAGAAGGCGAGGTCGCGATCAGCTTGGAAGGAACGCAGGTGTATCTGCGGCTCGGTATGTCGGAGTGGAAACTGGTGGCCTTCCCCGCCGACGAGTTCCCGCCGATCCCCGCCATGGAAGTCTCGGGTTCACTGAATCTGAAATCCAGTCAGTTGAATCGGGCGATCAACTCGGTGAGCTATGCGGTCAGCGATGACTCCAGCCGCCCTGTGCTCAATGGCGTGATGTGCAGCTACGATGGCTCGGTGCTGACCCTGGTTGCCACCGACACCCACCGCATGGCGGTTCACAAGATCAACCAAGAAGGCATTGGCACTTCGATCACCGCGATTGTCCCGGAAAAGGCACTCCGCATCATCAAGAACCTGAATCTGGGCGATGATGACGTGGTGTCGCTGGGCTTTGATGAGGCTCGCTTGATCGTCGATATCGGCGACGCGAAGGTGGTCAGCCAGCTTCTGAGCGGTCAGTATCCGAACTGGGAGCGCGTGGTTCCGAGCGAATACACCCGCACGTGGACGATGGATCGCGGAGAGCTTTATGACAACGTCAAGCGCGCGATGATCCTGGCCCGCGACAACGCCAACCGCATCCGGTTCCGAGGCGATGGAGACAAGGTCGTGATCTCCGCGCGCAGCGAGGATAAGGGCGAGGCGAAGGAAGAAGTGACGATCATCAGCAAGAACGGCGATGTGGAGATCGCGTTCAACGGCAAGTACGTGATGGACGCCCTCCAGGCTCTGGATGGCGAAGGCATTCGCGCAGAGATGACCGAAAGCTCCCGCCCCGCCGTCCTCCGTCCCACGGAAAGCACGGATGAGACATTCTGCGTCGTCATGCCGATGGCGATTGGTTAAGTGGAACCCGATTCCCAGAAAACTCAAGCTGGTCGTGCCATCAAGGCACGGCCAGCTTTTCTTCGTTGGATTCAGGTGGCAAGCAACCGAAAGAGCGGTTCGCAGAGGGGCGCCTAGCGAGATCACGGCTTGACTTGGCGTCTTACCAGCTCGCCGCTGTCTATGCCATCTTTCCGTGATTTGAGGCTGAAGGCTTGCCCGTCATAAAAGAGGGCTAGGTCTCGCCCAGTACTTTCGGAGAAAAATCCGAGGTAGCGCTTTGACACTTCACGGAAGCCGGTCGGAGTCACCTCGAAGAGTCCTTCTTCTGGAAACCTCCGCCAGTAGAGAGGGTGCCCCGACTCGGAGATCCCCAGAACGAAAGAGTTTCGCGAGAGGAGCTCGCCACTCCAACTCTTTTCCGGTTCGCGAAGCGACAAAACGAGAAATGCGCCGGACTCCGAACCAATTGTGACAATGTCCACGCCTTCCTGAACACAAACGCTCGCGGGCGGATCCGCGAGCAGGCCCAACTTGCTGAGTTCGCCGGTTGGGGAAAGAGAGACGATCTGATAGGAAGACCCGGTCACTCCCTCCTTGGGGTGAGGGTAGCCAAAGAGAACTCGGTCGTGAGCAACATAACAGAGAACCGGGACGAACCCTTCTGAAAAAGCCCCGCGTCGTAGAGAGTCGCGGAGTCTCGATGGAAGAACGGACTCGGCAAGCGACCCGAGGTCACCTTCCGTTAAACGAACGCTCCAGCGTCGGGCACTCAGGTCGAAGGTCGTCGCTCCCTCCTTGTCCGTGATCTGCTCCACGATGATCCGGGATTGGGCTCGATTGTTCTCACGGAGGATCATGAGCGAACTCACGCTCGACCACGACCTGGCCGTATCATGAACCTCGTGATCCGCGCGGCATCCGCTGAGAGCCGCTAAGACCAATACGAGGCGTGAAAGCCAAAGGAGATCAACGCTCAGCGTCATTTGTTACTTGCTCCAGTCGATCCGCACTGTTTCATTCCGAAGGCGTAAGGAAAACGCGCCTCAAGCTCTCGCGGCTGAAGCCAAGATTGCCTCCAGCCTCCACTGGCCCCTCGGTTGCCAAAATCGAACGATTGAACAGCAACCCGTCGCCGCCAAATGCTTCCACCCGATCAACCCGAAAAGAAAGCGGGATCGGTTTGATCTGACGCCCGGTGACTTCATGGAGAACGTACTCCGAACTCGATACCTGCCGCGCGGGGACAAAGAGTCGGCTCCAGGCTTCAACCGGCGGAGCGGGAGATTTCAGATCCCTGAAATGTTGAATCTCACGAGTGTCTTCGTTATAGGCAAAGATCGTGAATTCTTCCCCTGCATCGGAGATGAAGAGATAGACAAGATCCTGCCGGCGGATCACCACATCCTCATCGGTGTCTGAATAGGCACCAGGAATTCGCGTCAGCCGGACGAACTTATCCCCTTGCTTCTGGGCGAGGAATCGGATTCCTTTCTCGGCAACGACGACGTAGCCTCCGTCTGACCAAGCACTCGATATGTAGTCACCTTTTAGTTCAAGTACCGGCTTCATGCACGCAAGGAGCAGAGAGTACATCATAAGGATCCGCAGTCACTTCGTCAGGTTCAGGATGCAGTCCTTCGCCCAGAGGCCCCCGATTCAACTCAACTCTACCGCATCTCCAAGTTTCGCGCAGCTCACCCGGCTTGCGGAACACCTCAGCGGCCGCAAAGCGGTGCCCAATGACCAACTCGTCTCGACTCACGAGGATCCTGCCGGGGAGTCCGTTTTAACCCGAACTCGCATCGGGGGCCCGACGAGGCCGAGGGTTCGGATCGTGGCGTAGAACCCCAAGGCTAACGCGCTGATTTGGGTGTGATCGATATCGGTGCGTGTCGCAAGTGCGGCCCAGAGCGTGAAAATCTGCTCAAGAAGAAACAGAATCCCGCCATAGCGTAGCGATACCGTCAAGGGCAAAGTCAGGAGCAGCGGGATGAGGATCAGCAAGCCAAGGGTCAGGGCGAACACGCCTGTGTTGACATGATTCTCTGGCGAGTTGACGAAGTTAATCGGGTGTCGCAATTGATAAACGATGTACGCCACCCCGATTACCCGGTCAGGCAAGAAGAACTCACCTGAATAAGTTTTGGGCTGCCTCACCTCATCTCACGCCCAAAGCTTTTCCTCACCAGAGCCGCACATGCGGTGCCCACCCGAATCGGCAATCAAGATGGGGAGCACTCTCTCATCACCATTTCACATTCTCGGTGATCCCGGGCCAGGTGTCGGTGCGGAAGGAGGTCGCGGGGAGGCCTGCTTTGTTGAACATCGTGGCCCGATCGGCATCGGCCCAGAGGTAGCGCACCGCCACAGGATTCGGTACAGATTCCGACCAGACCAGAACGGTTTCTCCCTCGATCACGGCCTGCGCCTTGACAAACTTCTGATCTACCCCAGCGATCGTGAACCCGGCCACCGGGCGGCGTCCGGAAGGAGCCTGGGGTGCCTTGGGAAGATCCTGCGCGAGGAAGAGCCCACCCTGCGCGTAGTCGAATCGAAGGCGCATCTGATTCCCCTCATTTCGAGCCACCTCGAACACAGGGCCGGACGCGATGACATTCGGTCGTCGATAGGTCTCCGAAAGCGCCCAGAGAGCGAGTCGCTGACCAACCTCTTTCTTCTTTCCTGGGTGGATGTCGGCGAGATCGGGAACGAGGTCACTGACCACCACCATGCCGGTGTTCGGGACATTCTTCATTGTCCAGAGCTGCGATTCGCGAAGCTCGGCGGAAACGCCCGAGGTTCCGTAGCCTGAATAAGGGGCAATTTGCACGAAGTAAAACGGAAACTGCCCCTGATCCCACACCGAGCGCCAGTTTTGGATCATCGCCGGGAATGACTGTCGGTACTGCATCCCGCGCCCGACGTTGCTCTCACCCTGATACCAAATTGCGCCGCGCATTGAGTAAGGCGCCACTGGGGCGATCATGCCGTTCCAGAGGGTCGAGTGGTTCAGGTTTACCGCCTGTCCGGCGTTCGGCAACCGATCCGCCGTCGGGCCGAGTCGCCGCTTCCAGCCAGTGAGGGAAACACCTGAAGACCCCACTTGGAGTCGGATCTCCTCTGGCGATGTGAACCCACCTCCCTGCCCGGTGTCGGCAACGCGGATCGTGATCAGGTTCTCTCCTGGTTTCAAGGTTCCCGCAGGGATTTTGTAGGCTCGTTTCTCGTTCCAAATATAGGTGACGCCCACTCGCTGACCATTCACGTAAGTCGCATCCCAATCGTCGAATGCGCCGAGGTGGAGTACCGATTCCTCGGACGCTTGGGCCTCGCTCACGCGGACTCTCGCGCGATAGACGGCCATTCCGTCCCACTGGGCGAGTCGCCCGTCCCAGAGGCCCGGGGTCACGGATTCCCAGGCTGAATCATCGAATGAGGGATCCAGGCTGGAGTTCCCTGCCGGGTCGAGGGATTCCATGGCCTCGAGCCGCGCATCTTGACCCTTCGCGGCGATCGCTTGGCGATCTGCCAGGGACATCATGCCGGGCAGGCTGAAGAGAGCCTGCGGCTGCATCCAAAGCTCGACTTCCGTGCCGCCGTACGCACTCTGGATGAGACCAACAGGGACGTTCAGGCGATTGAACAATTCCAAGCCGAAGAAGTAGCCGACGGCAGAAAAGTTGGCGACCGTCTCCGGAGTGCAGACCTTCCATTCAGCCTCCGCATCTCGCTGAGGGGTGGTGCTGTGGCGCTTTGGCACCTGAAAAAGGCGGATTTTGGGTTGATTTGCCCCAGCTTGCGCGGCTTCCCATCCCTCCACCTGAGTTCCGCCGGGCCACACTTTGAGCGGCCACTCCATATTGCTCTGACCGCTGCAAAGCCAAACTTCGCCGAGCATTACGTTGGAGAATTGCTTCGATTCGCCCACGCTTGAGATCGAAAGCGTGTGCGGGCCTCCGGGCCGGATGGTGGGATAGCGCAGTGACCAGCGCCCCATCCCATCGGCGCGCACCTGCATCGCCTTGCCCCAACTGCCCGCCACTTCCACAAGGGCTCCCGGTTTGGCCTGGCCATAGATGGCCACGCGGGAGCTCTGCTGGAGCACCATGTGATCCCCAAAAACGTTCGGCAGCCAAAGATCGGCAAAGCTCGTTGCGACAGCACAAAATGCGGCAACAGAGAAGCAAAAACGCATGCTTTCATTATGCGGAAAGCTGGCCCTCTCCTGTCAAAAAAACCAGGAGAGATTCGGTACACTGACGACTTCCATGCTTGCCCTCCTTGCAGGTGCATTGCTCGTTGGTCAGACTGGTTCCGTGCCCGTGATCCCTACTCCCATGGAGGTCACGCGGAAGCCAGGTGCGTTCGAGCTTCTCCCGAGTACGGTCATTGTTGCCGAACCCGGCGCGCAGCCTGTGGCCGAGCAGTTCTCCGATTTTCTTCGAACGCCGACGGGCTATCCGATCTCGCAATCTGCGACCAAACCCGCGAGCGATTACATCGAGTTTGACCTCAAACCTGACCTCAAATGGCTGGGCGATGAAGGCTACCGAATCACGATTCGACCCCAGTTCATCAGCATCCGGGCGTACACCTCGGCGGGGCTCTTTTACGGCACCCAGACGCTGCGGCAGATGCTCCCTCTTGCCGTGGAATCGGATCGCCACACCGCGCAGAACTGGACTCTCCCGAGCCTGGACATCACGGATATTCCCCGCTTTTCTTGGCGTGGATTGATGCTCGATGAGTCTCGACACTTCTTCGGCAAGGCTCATGTCAAGAAGATGCTCGATACGATGGCGATGCACAAGCTGAATCGCTTCCATTGGCATCTGGTCGACGATGGCGGCTGGAGGATCGAGATCAAGAAGTACCCCGACCTCACTCGCGTGGGAGCCTGGCGCATCGGCGATGGCAAGGGGTGGAGCATGCCGGACATCTTCTTCAATCAAAACGATGGGGTCTACGATGTCTACGGCGGCTTCTACTCGCAAGAGGACATCAAGGAGATTGTCCAGTACGCGAGCGAGCGGTTCATCACGATTGTCCCGGAGATTGAGATGCCCGGGCACTCTCTTCCCGCTCTGTGGACGCACCGACATCTGGCTTGCTCACCCGATGCGGTCAATGCCGTTCTCCCGAGCTTGAGCACCCAATTTGTGAACACCTATTGCGCAGGCAAGGAGGAGACCTTCACCTTCCTCGGCGACGTGTTGAGCGAAGTCGCCGGACTCTTCCCCGGAAAATGGATCCATATCGGGGCGGATGAGGTGGATAGTCGGGTGTGGGAGAAGTGCTCCGACTGCCAAGCCAAGATGGAACGTGATCGGCTCAATGGCACGGGAGAGCTCTACGAGGCTTTCATCCGCCGCGCCAACGCCCAGGTGCGCGGGCTCGGCAAGACGATGATCGGATGGGATGAGATTGCTGAGCAGGAAATCCCCGCTGAGGCAGTCGTGATGAGCTGGCGAAGCATGGAAGGGGGCACGAAGGCGATTCGCGCGGGCAACCAGGCGGTGATGAGCCCAACGAGTCACTGCTACTTCGACTACCCCTACGAGACGATTCCCACCAGCAAGGTCTACGAATTCGACCCTGTGCCCAAGGGAACACCTCCCGATGTCGCGCTTCGCGTGCTGGGCGGACAAGGCAATCTGTGGACGGAGTGGATGGAATCGGGCTCTGACGTCGAGCGGATGGCTTTCCCTCGCGCGGTTGCCCTCTCCGAGGCACTCTGGTCACCCCTGGCAAAGAAGAACTGGCCCGACTTCGAGCGTCGATGGCAGCAGATGCGGGAGCGGTATGACGTGCTCGGGATCAACTACTACCTCCCGGCTCCCGAGGTGCCGTTGGATTTTGTGATGTTCAAAGATGTCACCACGGTCGATTTGGGCAAGCCGAGCGGTGACGACCGGCTCGTCTACACGACAGACGGAAGTCAGCCGACGGCGGCGAGTGAAGAGTTTGGGCGCCCTTTCGCGATTACCGGTCCGACAGAAGTGCGAGTCGCCTTAGCGACTCGGTTGGGCCGGGTGGGCAGTTCCCGAGTCGTGCGCTACCAGCCGCAGCCATCGCCCTATGTGGGGGCCTTGTTGCCGGGCTTGCAGGCGTTTTTCATCGCCGGAGAGTTCGACAAGTTGCCCTCATTTGAGGGCGGAACCACCGGTAGTGCCATCGCTCAGGTTAAGATGCCGGACATCCTGGCGATGCAGCTACGCGACAATTTCGCCGCTCAGTTCACTGGATTCATCAAGGTGCCGAGCACGGGGGTTTACACCTTCTATCTGACAAGCGATGACGGGAGCCGGCTTCTCCTGGACGGTGTGGAAGCGATCAACAACGACGGGCTGCACATGGCGGTCACGAAGGAAGCCACGTGCTTCTTGCTCGATGGACTCCTTCCGATCACGGTGGAATACTTTGAGCGCACGGGCGGCAACGTGTTGCGGCTGGAAGTCAGCGGGCCAGGGTTGCGCCGTCAAACGGTTCCCGAAGGCTGGTGGTATTTCGCCAAGCCTGGGACGCAACCCGCAGAGTCGCCAAGCGGGCCACGCACCAACGGGGAGCGGATGAACATCGGCTCGCTTGTTGGTGGATTCCCCCGATAATCCTTGTCAAATCTTGGTTAAGGAGAGGCGCGGCTCGGTTATGCTGAGACCATGCGTTGGTCTGTTTGGCATCTTGCTTGTGTTGCCGCATCATGCGCGGCGGTTCTGAGTTTGAACGGGTGCTCCCCTGCCCCCAAGGTCGGTGATAAGGATGGTCTCGGCGGTACGAGAATTGTTACCGGCGCGATGATCCACGGGGCCGGTACTCGCACCGAGTTCTCTGGTCGTCCGGTTGATTTGGTCGCGACGGCCGATGGCAAAACGATCTGGATCAAGGACATGGCCCAGCTTCGGAGCGTGGACGCGGCGACCAACAAGCTCCTGGGCGAGACACAGATTCCGGGCGGAGCCTCCCTGGTCGGGATGGCTCTGAGCGAGGATGGCCGTGAGCTCTACGTCTCGAATGCGGCGAGTGATCTGCACGTCTACGATGTCGCCAACCCAGCTTCTCCGAGTCTCAAGCGAACGATCAAGGTCGCGGGCAAGGGTACGGGAGCGAGCTTCCCGTGCGGCCTGACTCTTGGGCCGAAGGGGCAGGTGCTTGTGTGTTTGTCTCGGCGGAATACGCTCGGGGTCGTTGATCTCGGTTCCGGCGAACTCATCAAAGAAATCCCGGTGGGAGTTGCGCCGTTTGGGGTGGTCTATCACGCCGCGACAGGAACCGCGATGGTGACAAACCAGGGTGGATTCCTAGCCCGCGCAGGCAAGAAAACCGCACCAAGCTCCGGCACCGAAACCGAGATTGATGAACGCGGCATCGCTGCCTCGGGTGCCGTGTCGTTCGTCGATCTCAAGAAAGGCGAGGCGACGACGAAACTCTGCGGCCTCCAGCCGAGCGCGATTGCGCTGAATCCTGCCACCGGTCAGGCATTCGTGGCGGAGACGAATGCGGACAAGGTTTCTGTCTGGGACATCAAGACGCAAAAGCTGGTGCGGAGTCTGGAGATCAAGCCCGATGCAAAACTTCCCTTCGGCTCGATGCCGACGGCTCTCGCTCTCGATGCTGCGGCGTCGCGCCTCTATGTCGCGAACGCGGGCAACAATGCGGCCGCCGTCGTTGATCTGAAGTCGAACAAGGTCGCGGGGTTCATTCCCGCAGACTGGTACCCGAGCGGAGTCGTCGCGACGAAGAGCGATGTCTGGATTCTCAACAACAAGGGGCTCGGAGCCCGGGCTCCGGGAAAAGTCGAAGGATCGCCGCGCAACTCGCACGACAAATCCGCTACCGTGCTGAAGATTGCCAAGCCAACGGCCGCTCAGCTGGCAACGATGACCAAAACGGTGCTCACCGATAGTCGCGTGCCCCAAATCTTGGCGGCCCAGGAGCGGGTGAGCAAGAGCACGACCAAGCCGGTGCCCATTCCGAAGAAGCTTGGCGAGCCGAGCGTGTTCAAGCACGTGATCTATGTCATCAAGGAGAATCGCACGTACGACCAGTACTTCGGTGATCTTCCGAACGCAGACGGCGAACCAAAGCTCAACATTTTCGGCGAAGATGACGTGCCGAACCACCGCACTCTCGCCCGCGATTTCGTGCTGCTCGACAACTATTACTGCAACGGAGTTCTGAGCGCAGATGGCCACTCCTGGGCGACCGAGGGGAACGTGACGCCGTACCTGAATCGCGCCTTCGGCGGATTCACCCGAAGCTACACCTTTGGGGATGACCCGATCACCTACTCCAGCAGTGGGTTCGTGTGGGATGGCGTTCTGGCCGCCGGGCTGAGTTTCCGCAACTACGGCGAGATGGATTACGCCGAGCCCGAAACTCCGATGAACGGTCGCCAGATTTGGGAGAAGTACAAAGCGGGCGAGAATCTGAAGTTCAAGCAGAACATCGGAATCGAAAATCTGCGACGGTATTCCTGCCGCGACTACCCGGGTTGGAACATGAACATCCCGGATCAACTACGGATGGATCGGTTCTTGGCGGAGTTCAAGGAGTTCGAGAAGACGGGCGATTTGCCGAACTTCATCATTGTCTATCTGCCGCAGGATCACGCTGGCGGTGCGGTGACTCCGAGGAGCCACATGGCGGACAACGATCTGGCAATCGGGCGACTGGTCGAGGCGGTGAGCAAGAGTAAGTTCTGGCCCGAGACCGCGATCTTTATCAACGAGGACGACCCTCAAGCGGGCACCGATCACGTCGATGGCCACCGCTCGTTCTGTCTGGTGGTGAGTCCGTACAGTCGCAAGCGGGGCACGGTGAGCGAGTTCTACAACCAGACCTCGGTGCTCCGCACGATTCACCACATCTTCGGGATTCTGCCGATGAACCAAAACGATTCGGCCTCCAACCTGATGGCAGCGTGTTTTGGCGAAAAGGCGGACTTGAGCCCGTACACTGCGATCACCCCGAAGACGCCCCTCGACGAATTCCCCAAGCAGGAATCGGCGATGTCGGCGCCGGAGCTTGCGCTTTGGCGGCAAATAAAGAAGATCGATCTGCGCCAACGCGAGGTTCAGACTCCGGCGGAAATGGACGCGCTGAACCGCTGGGTGTGGCATTCGCAAAAGGGATTCCAGACTCGGTATCCGAGCGAATGGGCGGGTGCGCACGGTCGAGGCCTGAAGGATCGCGGCCTGAAGCTGGATGCCAACGTGCAAGAGGATGACGATTGAGCAGGTAGCATCAGGCGACATGGCAACACATCAGGTGAAGGTGGAAGGCTTCGGCACGTATGAGGTCGAAGAGGGGACGAAGCTCGTGAAAGCACTCGAGCAAAACGGGGTGGATGTCAGCCACCGATGCGGAGGGTTGGCTCGCTGCACCACGTGCCGCGTCACGTTTGCGGAAGGCGAGCCAGAAATGGGCCAGGTCGAGCATGATTCGCTGGAAGAAGACGGCGAACTCGGCAACTTCCGCCTCAGCTGTCAGGTTCGGGTTGATCGGGATATGGAAGTGAGCGTCCTCATGCGCGCAAGCGACAAGGGCTGGGAGCCGGGGCCAGAGGTCGAGCCGTAAGACCGGAGGATCAGGCGGGTATAACGCCCCTTGGCATGGCCCAACTTTTTGCTGAATCCCTGATTCGCGACGTTCCCGATTTCCCGAAGCCGGGAATCATGTTCAAGGACATCCACCCGGTGCTCCAAAGCCCGCAGGCTCTGCGGGAAGTCTGCGACCTCCTGACCGAGGATGCGAAGTCTCGCGGCGCGGAAGTCATCGTCGGGATCGAAAGCCGGGGATTCATCTTTGGTGTCCCCATCGCGCTGAATCTTGATCTCCCGTTTGTTCTGACCCGCAAGGTTGGCAAACTTCCCTACGACAAGATTCAGGAAGAGTATTCGCTGGAATACGGCACCAACACGATTGAGATGCACACCGATGCGATCTCGCCGGGTCAACGTTGCTACATCGTGGACGATCTGCTTGCAACGGGAGGCACAGCCGCAGCCGCCGCAAAACTTGTCGAGAGATTGAACGGCCAAGTGGCCGGTTTTGGCTTTATGGTCGAACTCGAGTTCCTCGATGGTCGTCAGAATCTCCCGGGCTACAACATCCATGCCCTGCTGAAATATTAAGGATTGGTCAAGAAAGTTATGAAGAAGTTCGCTCTGATCGGAATCGCCGCTCTCGCTGTGGTGGCCTATGCCGCCGACGTCCTGACCGTGGACAAGCTCCTGAAGGATCGCGATGACCACGATGGCAAGGATGTGGTGGTGACCGGCAAGGTCGCCGACTTCCGCGAGCGGGAGAGCCGCGCCGGCAACAAGTACACCACGTTCAAGATCCAAGGCGAAAACAAAATCGCCAGCGTCTACGTGCAGGGTGTTCTTGACCCAACCCCGAAGAATGGCGACACCGTGGAAGTCAACGCCGTTTTCCGCAAGGAAAAGAAGGTCAACGACAACTTCACCGTGAAGGATGAGCTGGACGCGACGAAGAAGGCGAACAAGAAGTACGGCGTGAAGATCACGAAGAAAGCCGCCTCGGGCGACGACAAGTAAGCCTTCGCTTGTTTGTCAACAACAACTCGTGCCCTCAGTCAGGCTGGGGGCACGAGCTGTTTCGAGGGGCGCATTTTCCGAAAAGGAACGCAACGCGATGGAGCCCCGATCGCCTCCATTCAGAAACAGTAAACTGCGCTCCATGCGTGTCGATGGCCGTCAGCCTGATCAACTCCGCCCTGTGAAGATGGAAGCAGGGGTCGCTAAGTTCGCCGAGGGCTCGTGCCTCATCGAGATGGGAGACACCCACATGTATGTCACGGCGACCGTCGAAGACCGCGTCCCCCCGTTCATGAAAGGTCAGGGTTCGGGATGGGTAACGGCTGAGTACTCGATGCTTCCCCGCTCCGGGCGTCAGCGCAACCAGCGCGATGCCAACCGAGGCCCGAATGGCCGGAGCATGGAGATCCAGCGACTGATCGGTCGATCTCTGCGCGCCGTGGTGGATATGGAGCGGATGGGCGAGCGCACCATCACCATCGACTGCGATGCCATTCGAGCCGACGGCGGAACGCGAACCGCAGCGATCACCGCGGCCTATGTCGCCACCTATCAAGCCATGCAATGGATGGTCAGCCAGCGGATGATCAAGCAGGTTCTGCTCAAGGAGCCTCTCGCCGCGATCAGCGTCGGGATCGTCCGGGGGCAAGAACTCCTCGACCTGTGCTACGAAGAAGACAGCAAGGCCGAAACCGACATGAACATCGTGATGACCGGAAGCGGTCGGTTTGTCGAAATCCAAGGCACCGCCGAGAGCGAGCCGTTCGGCGCCGATGCGCTCGGCAAGATGCTCGCGCTGGGCAAGAAGGGCGTTCTCGAACTCGTGGAACTGCAGAAGCAAGCTCTGGGAATCTGACCGTGATTCGCACGCTTGTCATCGCTACGCACAATGTGAAGAAGGCCGGGGAGATGGTGACGATCCTCGGTTGTCGCTTCCCTGGCCTGACGATCAAGACCCTTGCCGACTATCCGGATGCGCCAGAGCCGGAAGAGACCGGCACCACTTACCCCGAAAACGCCAAGATCAAGGCCGATTCGGCCTGTGCGGCGACCGGAGAATGGTGTCTCGCTGATGATGCTGGGCTGGAGATCGACGCTCTTCCGGGCGAACTGGGCGTGTACAGCAAGCGATTCGCGGGCGAGGAGACGCCGTTCCCGGAGAAAATGCGCATCATCTTAGATCGGATGGAGGAGACCCCGGAAGCAGATCGTGGAGCGCGATTCAACTGTACGGTCGCTCTTGCTCGGCCAGGAGAGCCGACTATCACCTTTACCGCTTTGTGCGAAGGGCGAATTGCCACCGAGCCGAGCGGGAACGGAGGCTTCGGCTACGACCCGATTTTCTGGCTGTCGCAGTTTGGGTGCACGATGGCCGATCTCACCGCCGACCAAAAACACGCGATCAGCCATCGCGGCAAGGTTCTTGACGAGGTAGGGGATTGGCTGGAAGCCGCAGGGGTTTCGACCCACGAAACCGGGCTTCTGTGACGATTTTCAAGGAACCATCCCGCATTTTGTGCGTTTATCAGAAAACAAGGGAGTTACAATCTCTCCAATAAAACCATGCTTACGACCTTGCTTGCTTCCGCTGTCCTTGCACAGCAGCCCCCCAAGACGATCGAATGGCCGTTCAAGATCATGGACTCCGCCATCATTGTCGATAGCGTTGTGAACGGGAAAAAGGTGTCGTGTATGTTCGACACTGGCTTCACCGGTGCCTATGTCCTCAACGAGACGGTGAACGTGGGTAAGGCCACGGGCACGATGACTCTGCAGGACTTCGTCGGAGCCTTCCAGGCCGAGACCGTCGCGATCACTTCGATCCAGATGGGGGACGTGAAGATTCCTTCCCAGGGCATGACCGTGGTGAAGATGGGCAACCAAAACTACTCGATGTCCTACGGAACCCACGTGGACGGCATCATGGGGTTGGAGCCGCTCTCCCACGAGATCTTTCAGATCAACTTTGAGAAGAGCAAGTTCATTTTCTATCCCAAGGACTACGACATCACGAAGATTCCCGTGGATGGCAAGACCTCCTGGCGACTCAAGATTCTCCCGATTGGCAACAACGTGCTCAAGATGCCCGTGGAAGCTCCGAATGGCCAAAAGATGTACTTGAGCCTGGATACCGGCAACGGCTTCTATTCCACCACCCACAAAGACGTTCTGGAGCGCGTGGGAATGTGGAAGAACGGCGTGAAGCCGAACTTCATGAAGGCGTCGTGGGTGGCTTCCGGCCCCGTGGCCTCGTGGGACATCCTGATGTCCGACATGAAGATCTACAACGTCCCGGTGAAGGAGGCGGTGTGGAACATCATCGACCTGCCTTCGAGCTCCAGCGAGAGCGATGGCACCGTGGGATTCGGGTTCCTCAAGAACTTCAATATCACCATCGACATGGATCGGCGGCTGGTGGTTCTGCAGAACTTCACCGGCAAGAATTCGGATCCGGTTGCCGGCGATGTCGGCATGCGCGCCATCTACAGCCCCCGCGATCAGCGGATGTTCATCTTCAACGTGACCCCGGGCGGCCCGGCAGCGAAGGCTGGAATCAAGCAAGGTGACTTCTTGATTGGCCTGAACGGCGAATTTGTAGGCAACATGAACTTCAATGCCCTGGAGGCGTTGCTGGAAGGCGAACCAGGCACGACGGTCGACCTCTCTGTCTCTCGAAACGGGATTCTGGAGCGCCACACCCTCACCCGCGAGGTGATGGTGAACAAGCCGATGATGTCGGAGTAATCTTCGATTCGTTCGGCTCCCAAGCCGCTCTTCCCCACGGGCAGAGTGGCTTTTTCATGCCCGAACGGCAGCGGCAAAGCGCTGCATCACGTCGTCCAGCATGGCTTCGGTGAGGCGACCGGTGAAGGTGTTCTGCTGGCTCGGGTGATACGAGCCGAGGATGAGTGCGCCCGAGGGTGTCCGGGCTTCGGCACCGTGAGAGAAGGCCGGAGCCTTGATCCCGAGAGCGCGATGGAGTTCCTTCCAAGCGATTCCTCCCAGGCAGAGATAGGCGCGCCACGGGCGGAGGGCCAGCGTATCGTGGAGGTGCCTCGCGCAATGGGAAATCTCCTCGGGAGTCGGCTTGTTATCGGGCGGCGCGCAGTGGCAGGTCGCGGTGATGAGCGTGCCGATAAGGTGAAGTCCGTCCTGCGAGTGGTCGGCATGGGGTTGGCTCGCCAGACCTGCCCGGTGCATGGCTCGGTAGAGCCAGTCGCCGCTTCGGTCTCCGGTGAACATCCGCCCGGTTCGATTGGCCCCATGCGCGGCGGGAGCCAGACCCACGATCAAGCCCAGCGCCTCGGGATCGCCGAAGTTCGGCACCGGTTTGCCCCAATACTCCTGATCGGCAAACGACTTGCGCTTCTCCGCCGCCACCTTGGTGCACCACTCGCGCAGGCGGGGGCACGATTCACATGCAACGATTCGGCGGTTGAGGTCGTCAAAGGGGTGCACAGAGGCTATTCTGTCACCCAATCCCCCATGCCGATCTACGAGTACGAAAAATGCGACGGCGACTGCGAGATTTGCCCCGGTCGGTTTGACGCGCTGCAAGGCATCAACGATGACCCCCTCGCCTACTGCCCCACCTGCGGGCTCTCGGTGAAGCGCGTGGTGAGCCCGATGCGGTTTGCGATTGATAAGACAACCAACTACGATACGGCGGCCAAACAGGGGTTTTCTACTTACAAAAAGAGCGAGTATGGGGTGTGGGAGAAAGTCGCGGGTGAGGGGGTCGATGCGATCGTGTCGAGTGAGGAAGATAAGCGAGCGGTTGCGGAAGAGAAATCAGCCACGAAGAAGTCAAAGTCGTTTGATCTATAGGGGGAGGATTGTCCCCGAGACAAACAGTTGGGATTCGGGTGAACATGGCGTTTGTTGGTGAATACCGGATGAAAGTTCTTTAGCACAATGGCTCCATAACCACTAGTACTTATGATGGTGATTACCTGAAGCGGAACAAGAATCGAGAAGTTTCGGATTTCCACAACTTTGGAACTGGGATCGTGAATCGGAAAGTAGGACACTGCGGATTACCTGCAAACACTTTGCGTGAAAAGGGTTACGCGGAGTCATGTAGATAGTAGAAGACGATATAGGACGCCATGCCACAGGTGATACGACACAGAATGAACTACGGCGAGTCTCTCGCTGTTCCGTTGCTCCTTTCCCTGATTGTTGGTGGTCTTTCTCAGAGGTTTGTGGTTAAAGAGCTGGGTGTCGCAGATTGGCTTCACTTTTCAGCCGTCATCGTGGCACCTTTCCTAGTCGCGCCCATTATTATGTTAACCTGCCGGAGCAAGCTCGAGTACTCGCACGAGTTTATCCGCGCTACGACACTATTCATCCCCCAAACAGTGCGCTCAGAAAACATCAGCATGATCCGAATGAATGCACCATCATCCCACATAGGGGTTCACTTACGCAGACACCCGAAAGTCGCTTGGATTCCGTGGCACGACGAGTTCGTTCCATTTCTGAACTGGCTCGGACAGAATCGGCACCTCCTGCCGTACGACGTCTTACTGTCAGAAGAAGATTTCGAGGAATACGAAAGGAGACAGGCCTCAATAACAAGCCAAGACCAGAAAGGCTAAATCGCCCACAGCTCGCGGACGGCAATTGCGCGGCTGCGCATCATGAGCATGACCAGCAAAGAGTTGTTCAGTACAATCCAGTGGAAACTCATCTATACTTACACTGATGACCGTGTCAAGCGGATTGAGACAGACTCGGTAACCGTGACAGCGATCATCTAGGACGGAAGCGAGTACCTTCAGGAAGCAGGCTCATGACGGATAACAAGAATTCCTGTGATAAGAGACTTGAAGATCGAAAGGCTTTCGACGCCTCAAGAATTTTCAGGCGGCTTCGGCTGACAATCTCATGTGCCGTCGCTCTCACGCTGAGCGTCTCGTGTACACCAACTCAGAGCAGCGAGATTGATGCTCCGGCCGCAAAGGCGAAGACAACAAGCGAACAGAAGTACGTGATACTGAATGCAGCGGTCCAGGAGGCATGGCATGAAAGTGAAGGCGTTGTTGGACTCTGGACGGTCTTGAATGAGACATGCCTCTACAACTATAGAAATGGGAATCTTACTTGTGAGCCTGGCTTCCATTTAGCTTCTCTTCGCCACACGCCGCCAGCACATCTCTTCAGCGCGATGGCCGCACCTCTCCCCTTCTGGCACGATGGAAAGCTCAAGAAAGCACTGATCGCCGAAAACTCGGGTATTTGGTACGAGAGCGAGAGCGGCTGGATGAACTTACCGATTTTGTCGGAACTACTCTCCTCCCGGTTCATCCTGGTGGAGTTAAACATAGATTCCGGCGTCGCCCGAATATTAGTGGCTGAGATGCCTGAAAGCACAGAGTACGAAACGGATATGCAGGTGTATCATCTGTTTAGAGTAAGCGATAAGGGTGATCTGATCAAGCTCTCCACAAAAATGAGCTCTGGAGGATTGATTCAGAAGACGCTTGCTCAGCTACCAAGGAGTCGTCGGATAGTGCAACTCCTTCGAGGAAATAGCGAGACCAGCTATGACACGATAGGGCTAGTTGATGAACGGCTAAGAGTACTCGACTCGGTGGAGATTGGCGTATCAACCGATATCGTATCCACTATTTTAAGGGGTGAACAGAGCGGATCCGTTTTTCTGGGCAGCTATGACGAGCTGCGCTGGAATGGCGATTCCTTAAGCATCCATTCTTGGCAGCGCCCTGAGAAAATATTCTTGTATATTTTGCCGTTAGGCGAGGGCAAGTTCATGTGCATCGATACATCGGCTCGCCTTACCGTTGAAGCCCTGGAGCCCTCGAAGTAGACACCGCACCTACGCAACAAAAAGCCCCCGATCCCGGGGGATCGAGGGCTTTCAGAATCAAACCAAGCCAAATACGGCTTACTTGATTTCGACTTTTGCGCCGGCTTCTTCGAGTTGCTTCTTCAGAGCGTCGGCTTCGTCCTTTCCAATGCCTTCCTTGATCGGCTTCGGAGCGGTGTCGACGAGATCCTTGGCTTCCTTCAGACCGAGGCTGAGGAGGTCCTTGACGATCTTGATGACGCCGAGCTTGTTGTCGCCAGCGGCGGCGAGGATGACGTCAAATTCGGTCTTCTCTTCCGCAGCGGGGGCAGCGTCGCCGCCACCCATGCCAGCGAACATAGCCGGGTTGAAGCCAGCCATGGGCGCGGCGGCGGTGACGCCGAACTTGTCTTCGAGGGCCGTCTTCAGCTCGCTGAGCTCAAGAGCGGTCATGTTGCTAATGGATTCAACCAGTTGTTCAACAGTGCTTGCCATTGGGGTTATTCCGTGGTTTCGGGAGCGGCTTCCGTTGCGGGAGCGTCCTCTGTCGGGGCAGCTTCTTCAGCTGCGGGGGCTACTTCTTCG
Organism: Methyloversatilis discipulorum; assembly: GCA_943371575.1. GTDB lineage: Bacteria > Armatimonadota > Fimbriimonadia > Fimbriimonadales > Fimbriimonadaceae > UphvI-Ar2. The sequence goes on from CALRVI020000002.1 coordinate 344,243, forward strand.
GCAGGGGCTTCGGCAGCCTCAGCGGGAGCGGATTCAGCCTTCGGGGCGACCGGGTTACCGGCCTCCTCGTTGACCTTATCGGCCACTGCACCGATGACCCGAATCGGATCAGCGTACAGGGCTTCAATCACTCCGACGAGGTTGGTGAGCGGAGCGGCGATTGCGCCAATCACTTGGCTAATCAGCACGTCACGCGGCGGGAGCTTGCTGAGGTTCTCAACGGCTTGCGCGTTGTAGGATTTGCCTGCGAGCAGGCCGCCCTTCACCACAAGATTCTTGTGGGTCTTGGCGTAGTCCATCAACACCTTGGCGCAATCGGTTTCATTTTCATAAATGAAGGTGATTGCGGTGGGGCCGCTGGTCAGATCCTCTGGCAGGTTCGCGGCATGGTCGCCAATCGCCCTGCGGAACAGGGTGTTTTTGACAACCGCGAGCTCGCCACCTTTATCCTTGAGCTGCTTGCGCAGCGCTTGGATCTCCTTCACCTTGAGGCCGCGATATTCCGTAAACAGCACGCCACTGGCGCGCTGATACTTCTCCTGCGTCTCTGTGATCACCGAGGCCTTCGCCACGGTTTGCGGTTTTGGAGCGGTCTGCATGTTTTGTTGCTTGACCTCCGTCAAACGGAAATGGGCTCCCACCCTGATGAGGGGCAGGAGCCCAACGTCGCTTGTCCGGTGTATGCTCCGAAGAGCCCGGGAAAATCGTGTTGTTCTCTTTGCCTGCCTCGGCTGGATGCTTCGTCTGATTTCTCAGCGGCGGCAATTAAAGCACTTGGCAGTGCGACCAGCTGTCTTCGGGAGAGCCGAGGGGGAGTATGACAGATTCGCCGCGAACCTGCGGGACCTAACCTTTCTTCGCCAGCGCGAGAATGAAATCCCATTCCCGCTCCGTCACCGGGAGGACGCTGAGCCGTTGCCCTTTGCGTAGAACCAGCATCTCGGCGAGCTCCTCGTGCTCCCGCATCTCGGCGAGACTGATCACGCGGCCAAACTTCTCCACCAGCTCCACATCCGGCGCGAGCCAGCGAGGGTTATCGACCGGGCTCTTGGCATCAAAGTACTTGCTACTCGGGTCGAACTGGGTGGGATCGGGGTACGCCTTCTTCGCGATCCGAATGGTTCCCACAATCCCGCTCGGCTCGGCGTTGGAATGATAGAAAAACGCCAGATCCCCGACCTCCATGTCATCGCGAAAGTAGTTGCGCACCTGGTAGTTCCGGCACCCTTCCCAAATGTCTGGGCCGCCCTTTTTCGCCAAGTCATCGATGCCGTAAGTGTCCGGCTCGGACTTCATCAACCACCAACGCACGCCTCGATTATGCCGCGTGACCTCCTTTCGTCCACCGAATCGTCAGGTTGAAGCTAGGACGTAGACCTACTCAATACTCGGATATGGATAATGAAAAGAAGGTTAAAGGGAGAACAGATATTGGCCCACCCAGAGCGTAGAGGATCAACTTTTCGGCAAGGAATCGGAGGTCAGCCATCGCGGCTGCAGTCGATCCTCGATCTTGCCTCCGAAGGCTTAACCGACCGTGAAATCGCGGATCGCCTGGAGATCAGCCCGCACACCGTTGAGACCTATTGGAAGCGGCTCCGAAGCCATTATCGCCTGAGTACGCGGGCGGCCATTCTCGTGCGGTCGATGAAGGACGAATTGGCGGAAGCGTTGCTCGAAATCCAGCGGCTCTCGACCCTGCTTGAGGAAGCCGGAGGCACGACGCCAGAAAGCTCTGCGAGCAAAGGATCGATCTGGCTCTCGCTCCCTGACTCGGTCGATTCGTTCTCGCTCCATGCCTGCGGCTTGATGTACCAAATGAGCGCGGAGCGACCGTACGAGTTCCACTGGGTCAAGGGCGATTGGGAAGCGCTCGGCTACTCGGCGCAAGATAAGTCGGGGCTTCCGTCGGTGCTCGGCGACATGATGGAAGCCGACGATCTTCGCCAGTATGCGCGTGTCCTCAAGCCCTTACGAGCAAGAGGAACTCCGATTCAGACCCTTGTCCCCTTGCTCAGCCGGAGCGGTGAGAAGCGGCTCTACCTCGACCTTCGTCATGCCGCGGGAATGGGCAAGAAGCAGGTGCACCGGGGCTTTCTTTACGACTGCCAGGCTCTCGGGAATACCGGAATTCTGCATCCGGAGCTGGCACCCGGCATCAAAGTGCTTACGAGCTGAGAGACCCGGCCCGAACTCTGAAACGTGGCGATTCGTCAAACGTCGTGTACCATAGAGCTAAGAACTCTTGAGAAACTGAGATGAAACGAACTCTTTCCCTCCTTTGCGCAAGCATGATGGCCCTGGTCAGCGTTTCCGCGATTGCCGATGGCGGCCTGCTCGGCAAAGGCGGCGGAAGTGGCGGCGGTTCCGGATCTGGTTCCGGGAACTCCGGCGGGAGCGGCGGTGGTTCCGGTTCCGGCGGCGGCCGCGAAGCCCCTCCGCCACCGGTTCGATCGGGTGGCAACTCCGGCGGTAACTCGGGCGGAAGCTCGGGCGGCGGACTCGGTAAGGGCGGCGGCGGTGGCAACACCAACTCCGGCGGATCCAGCAACTCCGGTGGATCCTCGTCCGGCGGCCGTGACCGCGATGGCGGCCCCAGCAACTCCGGCGGCGGACTCGGGCGACCTCAATCGAACCCCGGCAATCAACCGAAGAGCGAGAATCTGCTCGGTCGCGGCGGCAACGAACCGTCCCGAAGCGGCGCGGTTCGGTACGAGGGCTCCAACAACCAGGCAAGCTCCCGCAGCCGAGATGGGTTCAGCATTCCCGAACCCCCGACGGTTCGATCCGACTCCCGAATTCGAAGCGAGGGCTGGAACGAGGGCAATGTCACGCGAGCCAGCGGACGCCACCGCAGTGGTTATGTCCACTACAACAATGGGTGGAACGATAACAACTTCTGGTATCCGCACTACACCTTCAACTATTACGAAGATCGCTGCTTCCCTTCCCCGTGGTACTACTATCCGCACCTTCCGGGCTACATCAGCATCACTCGCATCGAGATTGGCAGCGTCAATTTCCGATGGGATTGGCGAAGTGGAAGCCGCCACACCTGGCGATACGACCGACCTCGCAATGACGGCTGGGGTTGGGGCGGTGGATACAACAACACCCATGAGGAACTCGATTTCGCGATCGACGATCTGTACGACGCGTTCCGACGCGGACGCATCCGCTACATGTCGGAGCTGATTCCGAGCAACGGACGGATCTGGGTGGAGCTGGATCGTTACACCCAGTATCAACTCGATGGCGATGATTTCTATGATCTGATGCGCGATCTCGTGGAAGGCACGTACACCACCGACTTCCGCGTTCGAGAAGTTCGCACATTCCGTGGCGGAGCCAGCCTGGTCGCCGATCACGTCTACCGCGATCCGTGGGGCCGCACCCGGTCAAGCCGACACTCGATCGGCCTCAGCGAAACGCGACGTGGCTACGAAATCGTGGCTTACCGTATCGAAGACTGATCGTCCGAGATCACCGATGCCTCTGCCCTCCGAATCCAATTCGGAGGGCAGTTTTCGCTTTTTCGGGCCCAGGCATGACGACCATCATACGATCGAGCATTCTGCGACGCTATTCTCAGAGTGAAAGATGAACGTGCAAGTCTTTGAAGACCTCCAGCGCATCCAGCGGGAGCGGGAGGCGGATCGTCTGCGCATGGAAGGGCTGGGAGTCAGCGAAGAAACCATTGCCCTGCTCGTCAGCACCTTTTACGATCGCATTCGCGAGAGCCCCTCACTGGGGCCGATTTTCAACGAGGCGATCTCAGATTGGCCGAAGCACCTTGCAACGATGAACACCTTTTGGTCCTCGCTCATCCTGCGCAGCAACACCTACACCGGCAAGCCGATCCAGGCCCACATGAAGCTCGATGGCCTGACAAGTGAGCACTACCGGCAGTGGCTGATTCTCTTTGATCTCACCCTGCGCGACGTGTTCCCCGAAGCAGAAGCCCGCGAACCGTTTGTCACTCGGGCAAGGGCGATTGCTGAGCGACTGGAATCAGTGACGGTTCACGAGAATGAATAAGCTCGCCTCCCACATCGGCGCGCTCTGGGCGGGCGTCATCCTGGCCGGGAACTTCATTGCTCCCACCGCTAAGTTCCGCGCGCCCTCGCTCGAACTTGCCACCGCACTCGAAGTGGGTCGAATCACGTTTCGTTGGATGGCCGTGGCAGAAATCGCCCTGCTCGCCCTCTTGATCGTGATCGTGAGTTTCGGAGCTGTGCCGCGATCCAAGTGGCTCGCCCTACCGGTGACTGTCTTTGCCTCGCAATGGATGCTCGTCATGCCCGCCCTCGATGCACGCACCAGGGCGATTATCGCGGGAGAAACGGTACCGCCCAGTCAGTGGCACCTGGTGTATGTCGCGGCGGAGTTTTTGAAGTTCGCCGCCGTTCTCTGGTTGGTTTGGCAATGGGCCCGCGAGCCGTCTGGAACGAAAAATCCGACAGAAACCCGCTCACCGAGCCCCGAAATGTCCTAACTCTTGCTCGCATCTCCTGGTAATCTCTTCCCTCCTGCCCGGCTGTAGCTCAGCGGATAGAGCACCAGTCTTCGGAACTGGGTGTCGGGGGTTCGAATCCCTCCAGCCGGGCCAATTCTCCTTCCTTTCACCCTCCCTGTGTTTCCGGAGACATGGGTGACACCCTCTAGGCCCGCGAACCTGCGCGGTTTTTCAAGCGTTCTCACTGCATAACCTATTCATCTTGCGGGGTGGATGGCGTAAAGTAGAGTCCTATCATGAATCGAGCTTCCGGTTTCTCTCGCGGCGCATGGGTCGCCGCGCTTTCCTTGGCGCTAGCAGCCTTTGCCTCGGCCACCGCTCCCCAGGAGGCACCTAAGCTTCTGGCTCCCGGCGACAAGGCTCCCAAGCTCGAAGTTGCCGAGTTCATCAAGGGCGATGCGGTCAAGGAATTCAAGAAAGGCCACGTCTACGTCGTCGAGTTTTGGGCGACCTGGTGCGGCCCCTGCATCGAAGGAATCCCCCACCTGACCAAGCTCGCCAAGCAACACAAAGGCAAGGCCACGATCATCGGGGTGAACATTTGGGAAGAAGAAGACGGGCTCGAAAAGCGAGTGAAAGACTTCGTGACCAACATGGGCGACAAGATGAACTACACCGTCGCTCGTGATACGGATGCCAAAGTCATGACCTCGTCGTGGATGGAGGCAGCCCGGCAGAACGGCATCCCAGCCGCCTTCATCGTGGACAAGACGGGCACCATTGCCTGGATTGGCCACCCGATGAGCATGGACGAGCCGCTTCAGCTGATCATTGACGGCAAGTTCGACGTCAAGGGCTCCCGAGAGGCCTTCTTGCAAGAAATGAAGGAGCAAGAGGAAATGGCGAAGCTCGTGCAAGACATCGAGAAGGCCGAAACCGGCTATGCCGATGGCCGAAAAACCGAAGCACTTGCCGAACTGGACGCGATCCTGGCCAAGCAACCCGATCTCGCGATGGACGTCGAAGGCGCCCGACTCCGCATGCTTGCCTCCGACAACGAGCAAGGTTTCCGCGATCATGCCAAGAAGCTCGCTCAAGGCGATAGCTTGAACTCTCAGTTCGCTCTCACGATCTACTCCGTCTCCAACGCAACAGAGGAGGATGGCAACAAGAAGTTCGCCCTCATCGCCGCCGAGACGATCGCCGATCACCTGAAGGCCGACGATCCGGTGGTGCTGTTCTATGCCGCACCGGCGTTCAGCATTCACAAGCAACACAAGCGCGCGATCACCGTTCTGGAGCGCGCCCTGAAGGCCTTCGACGCCAAGTACGCCAAGGACGAAAACATGGCGGACTTCAAGAAGGAAATCCAGGACGCCCTGGAGAAAGAGAAGAAGGCCGACAAGGGCGGCTAGCCCGCTCGCCCGCACCTCCTCAACCAAGGCTCCCGGACGATCATCCGGGAGCCTCTTTTTATTCGCGGAAGCTCCGGGTAAAAACCGTCCCGAGCCAAGCGAAACGGTTCGATCTCGCAGGTACGCTCACGCCATGCGTATTGGACTCTTCACCGCCTTGTTCGGGGACAAGCCCCTCGACGAAGCCCTCGATATCGCCCAGAGCCTTGGGCTGGGTGCGGTCGAAATCGGAGCCGGGGCGTATCCCGGCACCCCTCACCTTGATGTTCCCAAGCTCCTGGAGAGCCAGGCTGAACGCGATGCCCTGATGAAGAAGATCACAGATCGCGGCATGATCCTCAGCGCGATCTCGGTTCACGGCAATGCGATCCACCCGGTGAAAGCAACTGCCGAGGATCACCACAAAGTGTTTGTCAACGCGGTGAAACTCGCCAGCGCTCTCGGAATTGAGTGTGTTAATGGCTTCTCCGGCTGCCCCGGCGATGGCCCGAACGCAGTGAACCCGAACTGGGTGACCTGCGCGTGGCCCGACGAGTATCGGGATATCCTGGACTGGCAGTGGAACACTGTGGTGATTCCCTACTGGAAGGAACAGGCGTCTTTCCTGCAGGCTCACAAGGTCAAGTTCTGCATCGAGATGCACCCGGGCTTTGTCGTCTACAGCAACGATACGCTCTTCAAGCTCCGCGATGGAGTTGGGGCGGACGGCGATGCGATCGGAGCCAACTTCGACCCGAGCCACCTGTGGTGGCAAGGCATCGACCCCATCGCTGCAGTTCGTGAACTCGGTGCAAAGGGTGCGCTCTATCACGTCCACGCGAAGGACACGCGCATTGACCCCTACAACAGCGGTCGCAACGGAAACCTTGACACCAAGAGCTACGGCGACATTCTTCAGCGAAGCTGGGTGTTCCGAAGCGTGGGTTACGGCCACAGCTTGGAGTGGTGGAAGGACTTCGTGAGCAACCTCCGCATGGTTGGCTACGATCATGTGCTGAGCATCGAGCACGAGGATGGCCTGATGTCTCCGATGGAAGGCCTGACCAAGGCCGTGGATGCCCTGAAGCAAGCAGTGATCTTCCAAGAAGCTGGCGACATGTTCTGGGCTCGCGACTAAGCGGCTGAGGCCTCCCGAGGAACTCCCTGATGCCCCCGTCGGCATCGGGGAGTTTTTGTTGGCCGAACTTGATTCGGTGCTCTCCTCTACCGAAACGAGTCTCTGCCCCGCACCAGACGCACGGATTGCGCGAATCCCGGATACAATAGTGTCACAGGAGCCATTCCCGGATCTTCCATGATGTCACTTGCAATCACTGCTCTCATGTTGCTGACCACTCCTCAGCAAACTGTCAAAGCCGAGGAGCCCAGGTTCGTGGCTGAGCGGATGTATCAGCTCAAGGATCTGAAGACGACCAAGATCTCGATCCCCGAGAAGATGGATCTCACCGTCTGGATCATGGACACAAACTCCAAGCGGGCCGAGGGAATGATGCATCTGGTGGACACAGACTTCACCGAGAAGCAAGGCATGCTCTTCGTCTTCAACCGCGCCGCCTACCAGCGCTTCTGGATGCGAAACACCTTGGTGGATCTGGACATTGCCTACATCCATGCAAACGGAAAGATCAACAGCATCTACACGATGAAGGCTCTCGACGAGACGACGGACTACTCGTCGGCGGCGGCTTCTCTCTTTGTTCTGGAGGCAAAAGCTGGCCTCTTCAAGAAGCTCGGCGTGAAGGTGGGCGACATGATTTCGATCCCAAAAGACGTGAAAGCCCTGGAGTAGAGAGCCGAGAAATTGGGATTCTGGGCCCGCTGAGGGTGCAACCGACCGGTTGCGTTCATGGTATTCTTGGACGTACACAACCAGGCAGGGCTCCAGAAAACACACGGGGTGGCCACAGGGCCGCCTTTTTTGTTAGCTCGGACACATTTTTCGCCTCACAAAGGTTAAGAATGAAGGAGCACAGGCCGCCCGACCTGGCGTAAGAAAGAGGCATAGCGATGGACATTCTGCAACAACTCCAACAGATCGCGATGGAACGCGAACTTTCCTTGGATGAACTCAAAACTGAGCTTGAGCAGGCGTTGGCCGTCGCATATAAGAAGTACAAGGGCGTCCAAGGCGAGGTCACTCTGCGGCTCGACAAGAATGTCAAGAGCGGCGCGGTGATCGAGAAGGAAGTCGTGGGCGAAGTACTCGAGCCCAGCTTCCAAATCAGCTTGAACGCAGCCCGACGTTACAACCCAGAGTCTCAGATTGGCGACTTCATCCCGGTTGAGGTCGATCCCAACACCTTCGGTCGGATTGCCGCGCAGACCTTCAAACAGGTTCTGCAGCAAAAGCTCCGAGAAGCCGAGCTTCGACGCCTTCACGACCAATTCAGCGAGAAGGTCGGCGAGGTCGTTTCCGGCATCGTCAGTCGACGCGAAGAGGGCAACGTCCTTCTCCAAGTCAACCGACACGAGATCGTGCTCCCCAAGCGCGAGCAAGTCGGCACCGACGACTATCGCCCGAATGAGCGACTCCGCGTCCTCGTGCTGAAGATCGAAGAAGATCGTCGCGGATTCCAAGTGGTTGCCAGCCGAAGCCACCCGAACCTCCTGCGAAAGCTCCTAGAGTACGAAGTGCCGGAAGTCGCCGAAGGTTTGGTCGAAATCAAGAGCGTCGCCCGCGAGCCGGGTCAGCGCAGCAAACTCGCCGTCATCAGCCACGATGAGCGCGTGGACGCCGTCGGGGCTTGTGTCGGCCAACGCGGCTCACGCATCCAAGTTCTGATGGACGAACTTCGACCCGAGAAGATCGACGTCGTGCCCTGGAGTGAAGATCCGAAGCAGTTCATCATCAACGCTCTCAGCCCGGCAAAGGTCAACTCGATCAGGCTGAACCAGGAGGACAAAACCGCCCACGTGATCGTGCCCGAGAGCCAACTCTCCCTCGCGATTGGCCGCGGCGGACAGAACGTGCGCCTGGCTCACCGACTCACCGACTGGAAGATCGATATCAACGGCGACGAGCGCGGCTCGGAGAAGTCCGGAGGCTAATCGTACCGACCCAGCACACCCCGATACGAACCTGCATTGCGTGCCGACTCAAGGCCCCTCAGCAGGATCTCATTCGCCTTCGGGCTGAGGACTCTACAGGAGTTCTCAGCCCGAATCCACGACAAGGCACGGGCAGAAGCGCGTATGTTTGCCCCACCCCAGAGTGCCGATCTAAGCTGACCCCCAAAGCCCTCAGCCGCACCCTCCGCCGCGCAATCGACCAAGAGGAGCTGGCCCGACTCCTAAACCATCCGGGCTTTCCCTAGAGGATTTATGCCATCAGAGGTAAAACTACAACTCATGCCCGTGAATGTTGCCGACTTCGCTGCTCAACTCAAGGTCGCCCCTGGTCAAGTTTTGGCCCAGCTGAACGATCTTGGCGTTGAGGTCACCAACGGATCGTTTGATGCCGACGACGATCTGCTGGAACTGTTGCGCGAAGCCATCGGAACCGGTTCCGGCGATTCCAAAACGATTTCCCTTCCCCACGGCCGAAGTCCGCGCGATATCGCCGCCGCACTCGGCGTGAGCGACAAGGAAGTTCTGACCGCGCTTATCAAGAAGTTCAAGAAGATGGTCACCCTGACCACCGTGCTTGAAGATGAGCTGGCGGAAAAGCTCGTGGCCGAGTTCGGCTTCAAGCTCGAATGGGCGCAGCCGGTGGCGAATAAACCCGCCGCCAACAAAGTCGCCAAAGGCGGCAAGCATCCCCGACCTCCGGTCGTCACGATTCTGGGTCACGTTGACCACGGCAAGACCAGCCTTCTCGACTACATCCGCAAGGCTAACGTTGCCGATAAGGAGCACGGCGGAATCACCCAGCACATCGGTGCTTATCAGGTCACGATGGGCGACGGAGTCATTACTTTCCTCGATACCCCTGGCCACGCCGCGTTCACTGCCATGCGCGCCCGCGGAGCCCAAGTCACAGATATCGCGATCCTCGTGGTCGCTGCGGACGACGGCATCATGCCCCAGACGATCGAAGCAATCACCCACGCCAAGAACGCGGGCGTTCCGATCATCGTGGCCGCCAACAAGATTGATAAGCCCGCAGCAAACCTCGACAAGGTTCTGCAGGCCCTTCCCCAACACGAACTCGTGCCGAGCGAATACGGCGGCGACATCACAGTCTGCCCCGTCAGCGCTCATACGGGCGAAGGCGTTCCTCACTTGCTGGAAATGATCCTTCTCCAAGCCGACGTGATGGAGCTTCAGGCCGACCCGAAGGGCGAGTTCGAAGGCGTGGTAATCGAAGCCAAGCTTGAGCGAGGCCGAGGTCCAGTCGCCACGGTACTCGTCGAGGAAGGCACGCTGAAGAGCGGCGATGTCGTCGTGGTTGGCAAAACCTGGGGCAAGATCAAGGCGATGAACGACTATGCGGGCAAGCCTCTGAAGGAAGCTGGCCCGTCCGTTCCCGTCGAAATCCTGGGCATCAACGATGTTCCCATGGCGGGTGACGCCGTGCTCGTCGTCAAAGACGAACGTGCCGCGCGTTCTCTCACCGATGAGCGATTGGAAGAAGAGCGCCAGCGCAATGTTGTTGGCCCCAAGAAGAAGATGACCCTCCGCGACCTGCGGAATCACCTCCAAGCCGAGGAGATCAAGGATCTCAATCTCATCATCAAGGCCGACGTGCAAGGCTCCGTTGAAGCAGTGCGCGGACTCATCGAGAAGATTGAGAGCGACGAAGTCAACGTCAAGATCCTGCTCAGCGGCGTTGGAAACGTGACCGAGAGCGACGTAAACCTCGCCGCCGCCAGCAACGCGATCTGCGTCGGATTCGGCGTCAAGCCGGAAGCCAAGGCCAAGAGCGAGGCTGAGCGGCAAAAGGTCGAAATCCGCACCTACAACATCATCTACGAACTGATCGAAGACATCGAAGCCGCTGTAAAGGGCATGCTCGAGCCGAAGTTCGAAGAGGAGTACCACGGCACCGTCGAAATCCGCGCGGTGTTCAAGCTCACCAAGGCAGGCAAGGTTGCGGGATCCCACGTCACCGATGGCAAGATTCTGCGCAACGACAAGGTGCGCGTGAAGCGCGGCACTGAGTTGGTCTATGAAGGCACAGTGGACTCGCTGAAGAACGTGAAGCAAGACGTTCGCGAAATGTTCGCCGGTCAAGACTGCGGCGTCAAGTTCAGCGGTTGGGAAGACTTTAAAGAAGGCGACGTCATCGAAGCCTACGAACTGGTTCAGATCGACTAAGGTCAGAGTCACGAAAGGAAAATCGCCCGTTCAAGTTGAACGGGCGATTTTTTTGTGCGCACTAGACCGACCAGATCGCGACTACTTCACCCGAGTCCAAGTCACTGGCGAGCCGGTGCTGATGAGCGTGACCTTATCCTCGCCCTCGAATTTGAAGGCGTTGGTCGTCTCTTCACCCTTGGCTTTGCTCAGCTGGGCTTCGATCAGATCCTTCTGAGCCTCTTGCCCCTTGGGGAGCTTGACGACTTTCATATCCGTGACTTTCATCGTGATCTTGTCGCCTTTGATGGTGTAGTCGGAGATCATCTGGAGCCGAACGCCTTGCATTTCGATCTCCATTGTCATCGTGTTATCAGCCTTGATCTCAATGTCAGCCGGGATTTTGGAACCGCTCACCTCGACTTGGCCGGCCCACTTGCCGACCAAACTTGGCCCAGAAGCGGCGCAGCCGTACAGCGTGACGAGGATGGTGAGAGGGACAGCGAACAACGCAGCGCGTGGAATCATAGGCCTCAATGGTGCGCTGACCCCGCCCATTAGTTTGTGATCGCGATCACGCTATTTGGACTTTCACTTCTTGCGAGTGGCGACGTAGACTGCCCCAGACTCCCGCTTCTGCGTCATTTCGTCCGGACCATCGAAGACCACGATCGAGGTGAGCGTTTGCCCGATCTCCTTCTTGCCGACTTCTTCAAGCGTCTTTCGAATCTTCGGATCGTCAGCTTTCACTTCAACCCCCGTCGCCGTGGAGACGAGAGTCTTACCATCAAACGTGTAGGTCGAGTCGATACGGCTCACCAATCCAGGAGCCATCAAGATCGCCGACATCTCCTTTTCGTTGTGATAGCCGGTGGTCAAGAGCAGTCCCCGACCATCTTCCCCAACTTCCCCCTCCCAAGTCCCGACCAAGGACGGCTTCGGCTGGCACCCCCCGAGAACAACAGAGACACCAAGACCGAAGAGGAGAATTCCGCAATTCAAGTTCTTCCTCACCATCACTTTCCTATTTGACACGGGTCAGCGTGACCTTCTTCTTATCCGGAGGCGTGACGATCATCTGATCGCCCTTGATCTCGAATGTCATCGACTCCGTCCGCCCGATTCGATCCTTCGATCGATTCTCGATTTCCTGCTTATACTGCGGGTTTGATTCGACCAGTGGCCCCGAGGCTTCTGTGCTCTTCAGCGTGGTCGTGATCTTATTTCCCGATCGAACATAGGTGTAGTTGATCTTGATGTTCACGCCCTGATCAGCTTCAAAATTCGCCTCGAGGGTGCCGTCAGCACGATAATCCATAATGATATCGCCGGATACACCTTGCTGGTTCAGGACCATTTTCCACTTACCAAGAATGCTCTCCTCGGGAGCACACCCGCACAAGGCCGAGAGAGGCAAGAGGAAGAGGACAAATTTGTTTGCTCTCGTAGCTCCCCTACTTTACTCAATATAGCTTCATGCCCAAAACGAAAAAAGCCCCCGCGTTTGCCGACGCTGGGGGCAAGAGGTGTTCCCAAGTGCTTTCGCTGTTTTCGTGAATGTAAAGTGTTAATTTCGTCCAGCAACCATGCGAGTGCTCGCCGGGGCGACTTCGACCTGAGCAGTGCACGGAGCAAGAAGGAAAACGTTCTCGCCCAGCTCCTCCCAAGTACCTTCGGCGTTGTAGTTCACGCCGCACATAAAGTCCTTGATCTTCTCTCGGAGTTCTGCCGGAGCCATCGCGAGATTCAGAATTTGCTGCTCACCGCGCTTCAGGCCATCGGCCGCCGCCACTGCATCTTGAAAAGCGACAATTTGGCGTCGAACCGTGATGTGGTAGCGGGTTGCGGTGTTGATCCGCAGAGCGGGCTTCGTGGGAGCCGAGGAGAGAACTTCATCCTCAAAATCGTCTTCCGCTTCTCGAACAAAGAAGTCGCGGATGCGACCAAACACGCCGGGCTTTTCCAGAGTCTCTTCCATGATACAGTTGTCCTTCCGTGGAGTTCTGTTTCGCGCCTAGCGCGAACCAAAGAGTGCGGTGCCGATCCTAATGTGAGTCGATCCTTCTTGGATCGCCACCTCAAGATCGTGGCTCATTCCCATGCTCAGCCAATCCACGCCGATACGTTGCGCTTCTTGCCGGAGCAATCGGAACTCAGCCCGACACTCTTCCGGATCCTCGACCATCCGGGCGATGCCCATCAGTCCGCGAAACCGAACATGCTTGCACTGTATTACATCTTCTACAAGCCTGTCAAGATTTCTGGGAAAAATTCCCAACTTTTGTTCTTCCCCGCTGATATTGAGCTGTATGAGGCCATCAAAGGTCCGAGTTTGCTTGGCGATTTCTGCCAGCTGCCTCGAGTTCTCGAGTGTATGGATGACATCCACGGTTTGCGCAATTTTCTGAGCCTTGTTTGACTGGACCTTGCCAATAAAGTGCCATGTGATATCGCTTGGCAAATGGTGGACCTTTGTCTCCGCTTCTTGCCACCGACTCTCCCCAAAGTGGCGGAGACCGAGCGAGTGAGCCGCCAAAATCGCCTCTGCCGGTTGAGTTTTGGAAACCGCAATGAGGGTCACATCGTCCCGGTTTCGACCGCAAGAGGCGCAGGCTTTCTCGATCCGCTCCTCTATCGCCGCGAGGCTCTCGCGAATGGTCGGAACCCACTCATCCACTGTTCTCACGCTCATGCCCCTGATTCTGCGAGGGTTGGGCGGGCCAAGCCGGGACTCCAGCCATCGCGCCAGCCCGCAAGATAGAATGAAAAGCTCATGGCGCGCACGCTCACCCCGATTCAAGAGACTCTGCTGGCGGATATCGAAACGCCACTGAGTGCCTATTGGAAACTCGCCCATGACGAACCCCACAGTGTCCTGCTTGAAAGCGTCACGGGGGGCGAGCAGGTCGCGCGATACAGCATCATCGGTCTGCGGCCGAAAGGTGTCCTGCGGTCGCACCACGGGCAAACCACTTACTCCGAAGGAGAGACTACCCGCGACCTCACTGAATCAGCGCAAGGGGATCCTCTGACCCCCCTCCGCGATCTCGTCGGGCACTTGCCGGAAGGTCTCAGCGAAGGACTCCCGGGGTTCTGCGGTGGCGCGGTCGGCTGGATTTCGTACGACTATGTTCGCACCATCGAGCGCATCCCGAGCACGAATCCCGATCTTCTCGACCTCCCCGAAGTCGCCCTGATGATCTGCGAAACCGTGGTGGTGTTTGACCACGCCAAGAACCAGATCACAATCCTCGCCCTCAGTGATGGCGAGCCCGGCAGCGACGCCCACGCCCGCGCCGAGATCGAAAGAATCAAGACTCGCCTCCGCGAACCTCTACCCGCTCTCCCCACCGGAACCTTTCCCACTCACCCTGTCACGGCCAACGTCTCCCAAGCCGAGTTCGAGATCGGCGTGCGCACCATCATCGACTACATCCTGGCCGGAGATTGCATCCAGGTCGTGCCGTCTCTGCGATTCGAGACCACCGTCGATGCTCACCCGGTCACGCTCTACCGCGCCCTGCGCTCCCTCAACCCGAGCCCCTTCATGTACCTCCTTCGGCTCGATGGCATTGATGTCGTGGGGGCCTCTCCTGAGCTCCTCGTGAGCCTGAAAGAGCGCGAAGCCAGCGTCCGCCCGATCGCCGGAACCCGAAAGCGCGGGGTGAACAAAGCCGAAGATGACGCCCTCGCCGCCGATCTCCTGGCGGACGAAAAAGAGCGCGCGGAACACATCATGCTCATCGACCTCGGGCGGAACGACTTGGGACGTGTGTGTCAGCCTGGCACGGTTCGCGTGGAGGATCTCATGGTCGTGGAGCGATATTCCCACGTCATGCACATCGTCAGCGACGTCAAGGGCGAACTCGAGCCTGCACGCGATGGCGTTGATCTCGTCCGCGCCACCTTCCCGGCCGGAACCCTGAGCGGAGCCCCCAAGATCCGCGCGATGCAGATTATCGAGGAAGTTGAGCCGTCGCGCCGAGGGCTCTACGGGGGTGCCGTCGGGTTCTTCTCCACCAACGGCGACGTCGATCTGGCCATCGCCATCCGCACCATTCTGATTAAGGATGGCAAGGCCTATGTCCAAGCAGGCGCGGGAATCGTCGCCGATTCCAACCCGACCAGCGAATACGAAGAGTGCGCGAACAAAGCCCGCGCCGCCCTTCGCGCCATCGAGCTCGCTCAGGGAGGGCTCTAACGATGACCAGCCACACCGAGTACCTCTGGTTCGAGACCGCTCGACAAGAAGAGTTCGTCCGGATCACGGATGAAGTCGAGGCGATTGTCGCCCGCTCCGGAGTGACGGATGGCATGGTTCTGGTGAGTGCGATGCACATCACCGCGGCGGTGTATGTCAACGACTGGGAGAGCGGCCTGATCGCCGATATCAAAGATTGGCTGAACCACCTGGCCCCCAAGGCCAACTATCGACACCACCAAACCGGCGAGGACAACGGCGAAGCCCACCTGAAGAACCTCATCATGCACCACCAAGTGATTCTGCCGATCACCGAGGGTCAGCTTGATTTGGGGCCGTGGCAGCAGGTGTTCTATGCTGAGTTTGATGGCCAGCGACGAAAGCGCGTAGTCGTCAAGGTGATGGGAATCAGCGAGCTCGTTTAATCTCGAGCAGGTTTCAGAAAGATCGGCGTCCCATCGGGATCACGGAGCGAGCAAAACATGACGCCAGGATGCGGCTCAATGATTGGAGCCACCTCGACCCCCTTCGCGATGAGACTATCCCGATACGCCACCAGATCATCGACATAGAAGCTGAGGGCGGCTTGCGAGGGATGAGTCTGCGGCTCCCCATCGGCATGAAGCGCAAGGTGGCTCCCGCCCAGGTCGAATTCCACCCAGAACTCATGGGCAAGCTCCGCCGAGTTGAGCCCCGTCACCAGGCTCAACCCCAGGGTTTCCGCGTAGAACCTCGCACTGACCCCCATGTTTTTCACATAGAGGATCGCCTGCATTCCCTGGACTTTCATCGAATCCAAAGTCTACACTCCCCGCATGGTTCCTGGCCTGATCTCGGTGATGCTTCTTTTCACACTCGGCATTGCGCCCATCGGTCACGATGACCACGATGATTCCATGATCGACTGGGAAGCTCTCGCGCAAGATTTCAAATTCACCGCTCCGGGCAAGAATCGGGTGGTCTGGGTGGATAGCCCGAACATCAACGCCCGACCCGAGGGCACGGTCATCGACACGATAGTGCTCCACCACACAGCAAGCACGAACCTCGCGGGCACGGTGAAGTGGTTCACCATGCCGGAGAGCAAGGTCAGCTGTCACTTCACCGTCGGCAAAGATGGGTCGATTGTGCAAATGGTGATGGAGCAGATGCGCGGCTGGCATGCCGGAGCCAGCACCGACGCTCACGGACGCAAGAACGTCAACGACTTCAGTATCGGGATCGAGATTGTCAATAAAGGCGACGGCAAGGATCCCTACACCGAGGATCAGCTCGATGCCGTCGAGAGCCTGGTTGCTGTGCTCGTGCGCTGGTACCCGATCCGCCAGATCGTCAGCCACGAATACATCGCCGAGCCCCAAGGCCGCAAAAACGACCCGATCAACTTCCCGTGGGAGCGCATGGAGCGATTCAACCTCCCGCTCTACTTCGGGCGAAAACCCGGTCAATAACTTCCCGCATGGCCCACAATTTGGGTGCCCCGATCCCTTCAGGGTCGGGACGATAAGCCTCCGATCCTGAAGAGATCCGGCCACCTGGTCAAACGCCGAAGCCCCCCAGAGACGAGAGTCTCCAGGGGGCCATTCAGGGTGGAGATAGCGCTTATTCTTCGCCGAGGAACGGGTAGCGATAGTCCGTGGGCGGAACGAACGTTTCCTTGATCGTTCGTGCGCTGAGCCAGCGATAGAGGTTCAGGGCAGAGCCAGCCTTATCGTTGGTGCCGCTGCCCCGAGCGCCGCCAAAGGGTTGTTGCCCCACGACCGCCCCGGTCGGCTTGTCGTTGATGTAGAAGTTCCCTGCTGCGTGCCGCAGCTTCCTGGTTGCCAGCTCCACGGCACCACGATCGGTGCTGATCACCGCCCCCGTAAGTGCGTAAGGCGAGGTGCTGTCCACAAGGTCAAGCGTCGCCTCAAAATCGTTGGCCTCATAGACGTACACCGTCAGCACCGGGCCAAAGATCTCTTCGCACATCGTCAGCGATTTCGGATCCTTGGTCACGATCACGGTGGGCTCAATGAAATAGCCGACCGACTTGTCGTAGTTTCCGCCCGCGATGATTTCGTTCTCGGGGTTCGCCTTGGCTTGGTCGATGTAGTGGGCGATGCTGTTGAACGCCTTTTCGTCGATCACGGCGTTGATGAAGTTCGAGAAGTTCTCGACCGTCCCCATCGTGAAGGTCGCCATCTCGCGCTTCATGATTGCGAAGACTTCCTCCGCGATATTGCTCGGCACATACGCCCGACTCGCGGCCGAGCACTTCTGGCCTTGGAACTCAAACGCCCCGCGCAGCAGAGCCGTCGCCACCACCGCCGCATCCGCCGACTTGTGGGCGACCACGAAGTCCTTGCCCCCCGTCTCCCCAACAATCCGCGGATAGGATCGATAGACCCCCATGTTCTCGCCGATGGTCTTCCACATTCGGTTGAACACTCCGGTCGAGCCAGTGAAATGAACGCCCGCGAAATCCTTGTGATGGAAACAAACTTCGCCCACCGTCGGGCCGTCAGTGTAGATCAGGTTGATGACACCATCGGGGAGCCCCGCTTCCTTGAGGATCCGCATGAACATCTGGGCGCTGTAGATTTGTGTGCCGGCTGGCTTCCACACCACAACGTTGCCGCACATCGCCGCGCTCGTCGGCAGATTTCCGCCAATCGCCGTGAAGTTAAAGGGAGTCACTGCAAGCACAAAACCTTCCAGCGGTCGCCATTCAAGCCGGTTGTGCATGCCGGGAGCGCTCTTCGGTTGCTCGCGATAAATCTCGTCGAGAAAGTGGACGTTGAAGCGCAGAAAGTCAATGATCTCACACGCCGAGTCGATCTCCGCTTGGTACACATTCTTGCTCTGCCCAAGCATCGTCGTGCCGTTCATGTAGGCGCGGTACTTGGTCGCGATGAGATCAGCCGCCTTGAGGAAGATCGCGGCGCGGCTCTCCCAGCTCATGGCTTCCCATGCTGGCTTGGCCGCCAATGCCGCCTCGATCGCTTGCTCCACATGCTCTCGATAGCCCGAGTGATAGTGACCCAACGTGTGAGCAATCTCGTGCGGGGGATGGATACGGACGAGGTGCCCGGTGCGAACCTCTTCGCCTCCGATGAACATCGGCACATCAAGCTCCTGGCCCTTGAGTTCCGCGAGGACTTCCTTCTGTCGTCGCTTTTCGGGAGAGCCGGGAGCGTAGTTCAGCACGGGCTCGTTCGCTGGCATTGGGTACGAGAAATTGCCGATATCCATAGTGTCTTGAGTCTACCGACCCCGATGACACTGGGTTCGGGCTGGGTGAGTCGGAACTTCCCGCAGACGGAACCGATATAATGAAGGAGCAAGTGCAAACTTGTGGAGATAACACCTCATGAAAGCTCACAGCCTCTTCGTCGCCAGCCTGGCGGCAGCTCTGTGGGCCGTGACGGCCTGTTCTCCGAGCGTGGCTCAGTCGTCCGATTCGACGACAGCCTCCGGCTCGGAGACGGTCTCTGTCCTCAAGGTGGGCGATCGCGTTGGCGCGTTCGACCCGTACCATGTGGCAGGGCCCGACAAAGGCAGCGTCACGTGCCCCACGTGAAAATACGGCAATCGACCTGCGGTGCAGGTCTGGATCAACGACGAGAAAACTGAAAATCTCGCCAAAATTGCCACCCTCCTCGAAGACCGACTCGCGAAATCAACGAAGGACTTGAAAGCCTTCTTCATCGTGGTCAAGCGGTCGAAGGAAGATGAGCAGAAAGCCGTTTCCCTTGCTGATGCGATCAAGGCGAACAAGCTCGCCGTCGCCCACATCGGCCCCGACGAGCCAGGAGTGAGCGCCTACAAAGCGACCTCTGCTGGTCTGAAGAACGTGGTCTACGTTTACGCAAAGCGGCGCGTGGTCGCCGCCTGGCCAAACTTCGACCCCACCGAAGCGAACCTCAAGGCGCTGAACGAAGCGATCGACAAGGCAGAAGCAGGCGGTTAACTCCTCCTGAACACGACAAAAGCCCGGGCTCTTTCGACAAGAACCCGGGCTTTTCAACTTCAATCGCGCTCAATAGTTCGGCTTGAACTCGATCGGATCCACCGTGTCGAACCCAACTTCGCCCTCGTACTTCTGAATCCGACCAAAGAGCCGCTTCACCGCGTCCTCGATGTGCGAGAAATCGAGCCCCGGGAAGATGGCGGTCTCTCGCAGATTGCCATCGGTATCGGGCACCAAGCGAGTCTCACGGATTCCCTTCTCCAACGCCCGCTTGTTCTCGATCCCCATATTGTCCAAACAGCTCTGGACAACGTCACGGCTATGCTCTCGCGGCCCGTAGATGCCGGCTTTGTGCACGACCTCAGCGAATTCGTTGTAGTTCGGAATGATGTTCCCCGCCGGCATCGAGAAGTACTTGATGACATCAAGCATCGCCTCCAGTGCCTGGGCAGGATAGTAGTAGAGAAAGAGCCGAGCCCCTTCCAGGAAAAAGTTGTAATGGGCCGCCTCATCCATCGCAATCAACTGGCTTGCCCGCACCAAAACGGGATCAGCCGATCCCTTGAACTTCTCCACGAGACTCTTGCCCCGGGCAATCACGCCGAGGTTGAGGTAGTTGATCTGCGTGGCCCGCTCCTGAAACACCGTGTAGAAAATCATCCGAATCGGATCACCTTCCCAGGGCAAAGTCCATTGATTCGATCGCAGTTCGCCCATGTAGTTCCTCAGCCAATCCGGCGACCGGAATCGGCTGAAAAGGCAGGCGTTGTGCCAGAGGTCGGCGTGCTTCGCTTCCTCGCTGCCCCACCGAATCTGGAAATGGCTCCGGCCATGACTTCCTCTCACCAGATTCACGATATTCTCCACGTAGTCGGGGACGTACTGTTCCACGGCGAAGAAACCTTCGAGGATCTTGTTGATCTCCTCGCTGTGATCCTGCCGGATCTCCTTCCAAGGGATGTCGCTGTCCGGGTTCCAATTTCGCTGACTCTGACTCCGGTTGATGTACCACCGATAGAGACCGAGGAAACTTCGCTCGATCAACCGATCCTTCTCTCCCCGGCTGAGCAGTCCAACCGGAATACGCGGACGGTGCGACTCGATCTCTTGGATCAACGACTTGTCGTAGGGCAGCATGATGATGATCTCGGAACCGCCCGTTCCTACGCCAGCTTGCGACTCACCGCTTCAAACGAGGCGGTGGACGACCTGATTTTTGCGAGATTCTGGAACACGTGTCACGGAATCCGGCTTGGACCGTCCTCAGATTTCAGATCGAATGCGGAAAACAGAGAGAAGGATAGGGCAAATTCTTGGTCATTTCTTAAATTCGGCCCGGTTCTGGTATATCTTTCAGGTTCGTCATTCGTTTGTAGGAATACCGATGCCCGCCGCCATCCTCGCCACTCTGACCCTCGCCAGCGTCCTCCAAGAGACGCCGCAAGTCACCGCACCCCCTTCTTTGGGAGATCGGATCGTCTCCATCAGCGCGGAGTCGGTCGGCAAGCGATTTGGCAATGGCGAGTGCGCGACATTCGTCGATCATGTTTTGCGAAGCGCGAAAGCCAAACCGTTTGGCTCGTGGAAAGATGATCCCAAGCCAGGGGACTACGTGTGGGGCACCCGGATCGCGACTGTGGAATCCGCCCAGACTCCGACGCTCGACGAGATTCGCCCCGGCGACATTCTCCAATTTCGCGACGCCAAATTCGAGCTCAAGACTACGTACCGACGGGAAACGATCACCGCGAGCCACCACACCGCGATCATCGAAACGTATGATCCGAAGACGGGAATGGCGACCCTCCTCCACTCAAATAGCGAAGGGAGACTCCAGGTCGCACGCAGCCGCTACCCTCTGACCAAGATCACTCAGGGTCAGTTTTGGGCGTACCGCGCGGTTCCCGAGAACGCAGTTTCAGGCCGCTGAACTCCGCATCTTCGCGGGAAGATGTTTCGGGAGCAGTTCTTGCTCACCTGCCGAAGCCATGACCGTCGCGCGCTCCATCGTGTTTTCCAATTCTCGGATGTTCCCCGGCCAAGGATACGCACGCAGCATCGCGAGGGCCTCGTCGCTGACCGTGGCGAGTTCCCGCGCATTCTCCGCGCTGTATTTGGCGAGAAAGTGCTCACACAGTGGCTTGATATCCTCAAGCCGCTCGCGGAGCGCCGGGAGATGAATCTCAACCACTTGAAGTCGGTAAAGAAGATCAAGCCGGAAGGTGCCGTCGTCCACGGCAGCTTGCAGATCGCGATTCGTCGCGGTGACTAGGCGAACATCAACTCGGGTCGGCTTGGTTGCGCCCAATCGCTCGAACTCGCGCTCTTGGAGCACCCGAAGCAACTTGATCTGGATGGGCATCGGAATATCCCCGATTTCGTCAAGGAAGAACGTGCCCTGGTCGGCGAGTTCAAATCGGCCGGGCTTCGCGCTATCGGCCCCGGTGAAGGCACCCTTTTCGTGGCCAAAAAGCTCGCTTTCCAGCAAAGTCTCCGGCAGAGCCGCGCAGCTAATCGCGACAAACGGCTGGGGATTGCGCTGACTCAGGGTGTGAATCAGGCGAGCCACGACTTCCTTACCGGTTCCGCTTTCACCAGTGACGAGCACCGTGGCGCGAGAATCAGCAACCTGCTGAATCGTCTCCAGAATTTCCTTCATCGCCGGAGACTCGGCAATGAAAGCCCGCTCAACTTTGGCTTCCCCACTTGCCTTTTTCGGCTTCGATTTCGCCTTTGCCGATTTGGGCTCATTCCCCTCCAGAGCGTTTTGGATGATCTTTTTGACCGTGTCGAGATCAAACGGCTTGGTGACGAACTCAAATGCTCCGTTCCGAATCGCTTCGATCGCCTGGGGGATCGTGCCAAATGCCGTCATGATGACGACCGGAGTCTCTGGGTGGAGTTCGGCAATCTTCTTCTGAAGATCGTAGCCGCTCATCCCGGGCATCGTGACGTCGGTGAGAACGCAGTCCACCGACTCGCGCTCCAGCATCGCCAGAGCCATATCGGCTGAGTCGGCAATCATCGCGTGCCAGCCGTTCTTATCGAACGAGGCCTGCAAAATCCGACGGATGTTCATCTCGTCGTCAACAATCAACACGCGCTTTTTCTGACTCATGGATTCCTTCGTTTGGTCGATCTCTAGGCGGCGCACCGGTCGAGAGTCACCGTGAACCGACTCCCCTCACCGGGAGCCGACTCCACCGCGATCTCTCCGCGATGAGCATCAATAATCTTTCGGGCGTTGCACAGGCCGAGCCCAGTGCCGGACGCCTTTGTCGTGAAAAACGGGGAGAATAGCCGGGATTTCTCGTCTTCCGAGATCCCCACGCCTCGATCAGCAACACTGAAGCCAGTCGCCCCGATTTCGAGGATGACGGTAGCTCCCGGGGCCGAAGCTTCGCGGGCATTCCGAAGCAAGTTGTGGATCACCTGCCCGAGTCGCCGTCGATCGACGAGAACCGGCTTGGCATCGTCCGACTGGCGTACCTCGAGTGCGATTCCCGACTCTTCGAACTCGACGTGCTGCACCTTGGCAATCGGGAGAAGCAATTCGTTCAAGCTGGTCTCCTCCAGATTGAGCTGCATCGGTCGAGCAAATTCCAGGAACTCCTCGCACAGCGCGTTGAGCTTGGTCGCCTCCTCCTCCACAATCCCGATGAAATCGGGCAGAAGCTCCGGATGCTGGCGAATCATTTGCGCCGCCGAGCGAATCCCGGTGAGCGGATTGCGGATTTCGTGGGCAATTGCTGCCGTCATCTGGCCAATTTCCGCCAGTCGTTTGACGCGGGCGACTTCCCTCTGCTCACGCTCATGGTCGGTGATTTCTTGAACCGTGATAACCCCGCCGCCCGAAGTGAGAGGTGTCCCCTGGACCAGCCAGAATCGATCAGTTGCGGGGTCGTGGGCTTGGCGTTGAACCAGCTGCCCGGCAGAGTTCACCTCGGTCACGGTGCCGCGCAGAACCGTGCCGAGCTGGCTCAGATCGGCTTCCTCAAATGATCCGAGAAAGGCATCGGCTGCCGCGGCTTGGTTGTGATTTAGAATTTGGCCATCTTGATCCACGACGACCACGGCACCGGCGACGGAATCCAGCACGGCAAGCAGCTTTTCGTTCGCGATCATCGTCTCGCCGACCTGCTCTTTGAGCGTGGTGACGAGAAAGGCGTTGCTCACAGCCAGCGCAACATGCGCCGCGAGAGCTGCGGCCTGATCCAGATCCCGATCAGTAAACGGGCTTTCACCGCTCTCGCGGCTGATGTTCAGCACACCAATCGCTTGACGCTTGGTGTCTACGAGGGGCAAAACCATCGCACTGGCGATGCTTTCGTTTCCTCGAACCTCGGCAAAATCCGGAGAGAGACGCGGGTCATCGATGATCCGAGCGACTCCGCTGTAGGCGACAATGCCGGCGATTCCCTGCCCGTGAGCGATGTGAGCATCCTCCGGGAGGCTCTCTTGCTTGCCGAACTTGGTGCGGATGGTGTAGCCGCTGGCGGGCTCACCCAAAAAGATGGATCCACCCGATGCCCGGAACCACGAGACGCATTTAACAAGCGTGATATCGAGATACGACTGCAGATCCGAGTCCGAAACCGGGCTCAGATCAAACAGATCCCAAAGATCCGCCTGCGACCATCGTGGAGAGGCTGCCACTCCCCATGATTATCGGCACCCCGCAAGACGGTTCTCAGGCTGAGTTACTCGCCGGTGGAGAGGCTCGGCGTCCAGCGCGGATCAGGCTGATGCCCCAGGAACATCACTTGAGCGAGCGCCAGTCCAACCGCGTCGCCGAACTCTTCATTCGTCATGGTGCCGCTTTTGTTCGTCACGAGCGGAGCCACTGGACCGACAAACCCCCAACTAACCAGTCGAACCAGCTGTTCGCGGGTCTTGGGTTCGACGTTATACTCGTCGATGACCCCTTTCTCCACGCGAATCCCTCGTGGCGTGGCGCGGAAGGTGGGCTTGTAGTTCTCAATCATCTGGTCAAGCAACGCAATCGCCTCGGCGCGAGTGGCAGGTCGATTTTCGCCCTTAGGAAACACAAAGGGGTTGGCACCAATTGTCTTCGCGACCGATGGATCGATTTCCGCGAGAGCCGCAATCATATCCGAGTGGCTCATCGCCGAGGGAGCCACCTGCTTCTCGCTCACTCCCGGGTTCAGGAGACCAAGCACCAACACCGACACCAAGGCGAACTTTTTCATAGACTTGTGACCGCACCGCTCCGCTCGATGGCATCGAGCTCTTCCAAAGCCCGACCTGTGCCAATAGCAACACAGTCAAGGGCATTATCGGCTACGCGAACCGGTATCTGGGTGACCTGAGTGAGCAACATATCCAACCCGCGCAGAAGCGCGCCTCCACCCGTGAGGACGATCCCGCGTTCGATAACGTCGCTGCTGAGTTCCGGCGGCGTTTCCTCAAGGACCTGGCAGAGTTTCTCGGCGATCTGTCGCACGGGCTCGCTCAGAGCCTCTCGAATCTCCTCGCTGCTGACTTCGACGGTCTTTGGCAGACCGGCGATCATGTCGCGGCCCCGGACATTCATCTTGAGTTCCGGATCGAGCGGGTAGGCAGATCCGATTCGAATCTTGAGTTCTTCCGCTGTCGGCTCACCGATGGCCAAGTTGTACACGTTGCGGATGTGGCGAATAATCGCCTCGTCCATCTTGTTGCCCCCGATGCGCAGGCTGGCTGACTTCACGATTCCACCGAGGCTGATCACCGCGATGTCAGTGGTGCCTCCACCAATATCGACGACCATGTTGCCACCGGGTTGAGAAATCGGGAGGCCAGCACCAATCGCCGCCGCCATCGGTTCTTCGATGGTCATGGCACGGCCGAATCCTGCGGCATGGGCCGCCTTGATCACGGCGCGCCGCTCCACGTTGGTCACTCCGCTCGGCACACAGATCAGGGCCGTCGGTTTCACAAACTGAGGGCCACGAATGGTTTTCAGCCGGATGTACTCTAGCATCTTCTCGGTGACGGTGTATTCCGCGATCACGCCGTCCTTCATCGGTCGGATCGCCGTGATGTTGCCGGGTGTTCGGCCGAGCATCTCGCGGGCATCGTTCCCCACAGCGAGAACCCGCTTCGTCTTCGTGTTGATCGCGACGACCGTGGGTTCAGTGAAAACAATGCCCTTGCCGCGGCGATACACCAAGATGTTCGCCGTGCCGAGGTCGATGCCAATTTCAGGAATAAGTCTCAATTCAGATGACGCTCAATTCCCGGAGTCAAGCTACGGGATGTTCTTCGGTCGCGACTCGTTCGATCAGGCCGCCCAGCTTCGTCAGGTTAGCTTCCAGGTTCTGGTAGCCCCGGTCGATAAAGTGGACATTCTTGATCGTGCTCTCGCCCTTCGCCGCCAGAGCCGCCAGACAAAGGGCTGCGCCTGCTCGAAGATCGCTCGCTTCCACGACCGCTCCCGTCAATTGTTCTACGCCCGTGATGTTGGCATTGCGACCTTCGGCCCGAATGTTCGCCCCCATCCGCGAGAGTTCTTGAATGTGACCAATCCTGCTCTCGTACACGGTTTCCTCAATCACGCTCGAACCATTCGCCAAACAGAGGAGCGCCGCCATTGGTTGCTGAATGTCAGTCGGGAAACCGGGATACGGCATCGTCTTCACGCGGATGCCATTCCAGCGCTCACTTGCCCACACGCGCACCCAATCGTGACCTTCTTCGGCATGGACACCAGACTCGCGGAGCTTGTTGACCAGCGCAGTTTGGTTTTCCGGAAGAATTCCGTTGACCGTGACATCGCCCAAAGTAATCGCCCCGGCGAGAAGATACGTTCCTGCCTGAATTCGGTCGGCGGGGACATTGAACGTCGCCGATCCCAACCGCTTGACGCCTTCGATCGTGATCGTGCTCGTTCCGTAGCCTTCGATCCGGGCTCCTGTCGCGAGCAAGAACTCGGCGAGGCTCACCACCTCGGGTTCAATCGAAGCGTTCTTGATCGTCGTGATCCCTTCTCCGAGGGTGGCGGTGGCCATCAGGTGCTGTGTCGCCCCGGCGCTCGGGGAATCGAGATAGATCTCAGTGCCCACGAGCTTGGCGACCTCGGCAACGTAGTGTCCTCCGACCGTTTCGATGGTCGCCCCGAGGCCTTGAAGACCCTTGATATGGAAGTCGACCGGCCGGGCTCCGATCTTGCAGCCGCCGGGCATCGGGAGCTTGGCGTGACCCAGTCGAGCCAGCAGCGGGCCCAGCATGTAGAACCCGGTGCGGATCTTTCGCACCAGCTCTTCGCTCGGCACATAGTTGTTGTGAAGCTGCGTGGTATCGAGGAAAAGACTGTTCTCGCGGAATTCGGCGGTAATGCCAAATCCACGCATCAGCTCGATCTTGATGTGAATGTCCGCGATATCCGGAACGTTGTTGAGCACCAACTGCCCATCCACCAGGGGTACGGACGAGAGGATTGCGAGAGCCGCATTTTTGCTCCCAGAGACCTCCAATTCTCCGACTAGCCGTTGTCCACCCTGAATCCGCAGTACGCTCATAAATCCCAGTTCCTTCCGTAGTGTTGTCGCTCGCCAATCCTTGGCGATGAGGGTCTATTCTACACCACAGCAATCTTGACGGTCCACAAGAAACTTGTCCACGTTTTCCTGACTCCGCTTCCGGAGCCTGTACTCGGTTACCGAGTGCTTTGGAGAGATTTCTTTAACATTTCGTGAAATCGCGTCCTTTTTCGCGGGTGATCCGTTGTATACAGTAAGCATGCCGCGCCTGCTTCTCGACGCGAGACCACAGAGTGCGTGTCCACCCATACGGTTGGATGCGCAGATACCTGGGTGCATTTCCCTGCCCCAGGGTGGGCCCGCGCGCGACTGGCACGCGGGCCCTTCTTTTTGTGAACCCCTCCCGGTTGCCGCCGGGAATCTGGTTCACCGAAGGGCACAGAAGGCGCAGCAGCCCGAGGAACAAACCCCATGGCTCAACACGACGTGCTCCTGCTGAACGCGAACTACGAGCCGCTGAATGTCTGCAACATTCGGCGGGCGGTCTCGCTTGTCCTGCTTGGAAAAGCCGAAATCCTCGAGGATTCGGATCGCCTGGTTTACACCAGTTCCGGCAGCCTGAATGTCCCCAGTGTCGTGCGGATGCGCTACCAAGTCCGCCGGCCGATCCCGCGCCTGCGACTCTCGCGACATTCCGTCCTGGCGCGGGATAACTACGAGTGTCAGTACTGCGGATCCACCCGAGAACTCACCATCGACCACGTCGTGCCTCGGTGGGTGGGCGGACCTCATACGTGGGAAAATCTGGTGGCGTGTTGCCGTAAATGCAATCTCAAAAAGGGCGACAAAACCCCCGTTCAGGCGAATATGAAGCTGAAAAAGCAACCGAAACGCCCGAACTACGTGCCGTATTTGAGTCTCCAGAAGTACCTGAAAGCGATGACTCGTGAAGATTGGCTGTTCTACCTGCCAGTGTTCGAAGAGTTCCGCCAGGCCGTGAACTGATTCACGCTCAAACTGACTCGATTTGTCTGCTTCTCCCATTTTCATGGGAGAAGCAGACCGCTCATTGCGGGTCAGGGCGAACCAAATGAACTCGCGGCCTGAATGTTGAGGGTTGCTCCAGATGTGGGATCAACACCTGAAAGGTTGAGGTTCACCGCAACATACTTTGGTGTGCCGTCTGGGAACTTGGTGAGTTGCGTCACGACGCCTTGACCCGACAAATCGAAGTTATATACTCCGCTGCTCAGCGGCTTCCATAGATCGAGAAACGCGGAATTATTTCCAGTGATCTGGAACGATGTCCCCGCCTCCAGGTCAGTCGGCAAAGAGAGCCCGAGGAGAAGCGTGTCGCGGCCCTGATCATATTCTCCGCCCAGAACCACTTGATTGTTCTGGAGCGTGATCGATCCCCTCCGCCTGACCAGGTTGCGAATCACGTTTGGATTCGCCAGAGTGGAGAGAACGAGTGTTCCACCGGTGTGCACAAATTGCGCATTCAGTCCAGGCCCCACTTCTGCGAATCCTGGCAGGACCGCAAGGTTCGTGAATTGACCGGTCGATGGATCAACGAGCTTCACGGTCACCTTCAGGGGCGTGAACTTCCCGCATTCGGTGTCGCCTGTCACGACCAATCCGACCTGATTGGTTGTCGTTTCTAGGGTTTGGCCAGTCGCGGAGCCACTGGAGAGCAGCCCAACCTGCGAATTCTCAAGCTCCCACACGAAGCGAAGGTTCTGCGTGTTGACTCCCGTCCAGCCGGCCAAGGTGGAATTGGAGTTCTGGGCGACGATCAGCTGGCCGGTTTTTCCCGGTTCGACGTAGAGCTTCGAGTTGACAAGGGAGTAGGCACTGGTGCCTCCTTCCTCGTTCAGTTCGAGCTTGGCCTGAACCGTTGCTCGCTTGATATCACCATAGGCGATGAACAATTCGGCCCCGACGCTCTGCACGCCCGTCGAGTTCGCTGCCGGACGGAATTTGACG
Source organism: Methyloversatilis discipulorum (assembly GCA_943371575.1). Classification (GTDB taxonomy): domain Bacteria; phylum Armatimonadota; class Fimbriimonadia; order Fimbriimonadales; family Fimbriimonadaceae; genus UphvI-Ar2. The sequence goes on from CALRVI020000002.1 coordinate 372,969, forward strand.
ATATCCTTGCGCGATTCAAACTCCTTGCCCACTTTCCCATCTTCATCGTCCAGAACGCCATCGCCCGCGCCGAAGAGTTTCCACTTCACGAGCGCGACAGAGCCAAACTCCGAGAAATAGGAGTCCGGCTGCATCGCGAGGCTAAGTTCAATCGGCGAGCTACCAGATTGATACTGCGAAGGCCCGGTCACGACCGCAGCCACTCGGCTCACTCGGAACATGCCGGATCGCTCGACCACCGGTTCAAACCCGAACGAGCCCTTGTGGGCCTTGAATCGCGGGCCGAATTGCGCGGTCAGCGACAGGAAGTCGCCCTCTCCGACAAAAGCAATCAATCGTTGGGCAGCCACCGTTTGGAGCGCCGAGATACTCCCCGAAGCGGGAATGAGCTTCTTCAGCGCGAGAACAGAGAGCTCTGCACGCGGCGTCGTGCTCGTCATGGCGAGGATCAGCCGGGTGACCGCATCCTCCAGCATTCCTCCCTCATTGGCGACCGCCAGAGCGGAAATCACTTCGGTATCGCCTTGCTTGATTACAGCAAAAGCCTCCTCAAGCGCGGCAAGCGTGTAGCGTGCCCCCCCGAATCCCAGACCTTCGAGAAGAAAGTCGCACGCGAACCGGAACGCAGTCATCTGCCGCAGAGTGAACAGGCTGGCCTCGATTTGGGCTCGGATCGGCACGAATTGAGGCGAGTTCAGAATCGAGGGGATTCCGGACTCGAACAGGGGCCGCACAAGGACGAGGAAGCTCGCTTCCGCGTCCTCCGGGAGATTCGGAAGGGTAAAAGGACCAAGCGTCGAAGGATCAGCGAGACTCGATCCAGGATGCGAGAGAGTTGCTGCCTCTCCCGACTGTGGCTGCCCAGAAGGGTCGAGATTGAAAAAGTGCAACCGATGAAAAATCGGAAGATCCGTTCCCAGCGTCAGCATGTCGGGGAGAGCGAGACCGTCGCCCACGTAGACTCGTCGGAGGCGCACCGCAACCTGATCCACCAAGAGCTCATCAATGCCTTGAGCTCCGAGTTGAAACGCAACATGCGGTTCGGGAGGCTCGGGGAGAGATCGGCTCCGGGAGAATGTTTCGCTCGGACGCGGCGAGCGCTCGACCGACTCTGAGGAATCAGGTAGGGCAGGTCCGACCGATTCGGCAGCGGTCTGGAGAGCCGCGAGCAGCACCGGATCCCGATTCTCTAACGCGAACGCATCCAGGTCTAATCGAGCCTGAATCGTTGTCGCCAAGGCCGCCGTGGCAGAATGGTTCCGGATCACCTGCACCACCAGATCTCGATCTCTCCTCTGCCATCCCCCGAGAACCACAAACAGGAGCGCCTCGGCAAAGCGTTCTGCGTTGATCACTGGCGCTGGTTCGGCTGGCCGCAGGAGCGCGACCATGATGAGTCTGCCAGAAGCCGGCTCGAGCAGACTCACCACGGAGGGGCCGTCCTCAAGGATCTCAATGGACGGGCTCGCCGTGAGGGGGCTGAGCGTCGTAAACGCCGAAACGAGAGCAGTCTGAGCGACACCGAGTGAAGCGGGAAGGGTGACTTGCGGGCGCACCCGCACGCGCGCGAGCGTCCCGCCTCCCGAAGACCCCGAACCTCCGGAGCCGCCGAAGAACAAGCCACCGCACCCTGAAAGCGCCGAGGCCCCGAAGGGGGCGGACAGCGTGGTCGCCAAGATTCTCCGCCGCGTCAGCTTTTCATCCCGATCCATCTACCCATTGTCATCGCGAGCCATTACATGGGCATTACAGGACCTCCCAGCGGCCCCGAATTATCGCAATCGGTAGTGCCCCTTGGCCTCAACTTTTTCGAAAACGGCATCCTGCGTGTGTTCGTCGATCAAGGCCGCCGTGCCTCTTGTCACCCAGACTTGCCCGGGCGGAACCGCCCTGTGATAGGTGATCGCCCTCGCAGGAACCTGGCTTTCGGGGGACATGATCAGCGTGCAGACCAGCACTCTGGCCGCGGAATTGTGCATCAAAATATCCCGGGCGATGTCTCGGGCAAGCAGGGGATTAGGGGCAATCATCACTCCAGGCTCGGTGGCGAGCAATCCGAATCGAAGCCCAACTTCCGCGAGCGAAGCTTGGGCCGCCCCATCCACGAGAATCGCCGTGATAGTCGGCAGTGCATCGTTTCCCGAAAGGACACCGCCCGAAACCAGATGAGGCACGATTGCTGAGCTCCGGGGTCTGGGCTCGGAACTGCGCGCCTGCGCCTCCTGCCACCTGAATCCCCACTCCCGAGCCGCATCGAGCCGACTCGCGTTCAGGCAATGCCGAATGGCCGCTTCGTAGACCTCTTGATGCCCGGGATCCATGGCCGCCAGCCGCTCAAACCCTAAGAGGGCCTGCTCCAAATCCGTCGAACCCGACTGCTCGGCAATCAAGTGAGCGAGATCGAGGGCCAGGGCGCGGACTCGTTGTCGAACCACCTCGCACCAGGAAAGCTTGAGCGTTCCCCCGACGGGGCCGTGGATCAAGCCGAGCGCTTCTCTGGCTAAAGTCACCGCCTCGGACGCGTCGCCTGACTCAGCCGATGTCCTGGCCCGACGGGCCAGCGACTCAAACTCAGCAAGATCCGTGTCCACCCCGTCCAACCTCATGGCCGACCGACCACTGGAAAGAATCTCGTCCGGTTGACCGCCGACACTCGAGATCGCGCTCCGCAGAAGATAGAGGGTCACGGAAAGCCGGTTCTTCTCGTTTTCCGAATCGTCCTCGGGCCAAAGCCATCGAATCAAGTCGCGGCGCAACACCGGCTGCCCTGCGCTGAGCGTGAGGAGAAGGAGCAAGTCGCGCACCTTCGTTGTTTTGAACTCGTTGACGATCTGATCTCGGACGCAAATTTCCACGCGCCCGAGCAGATTTACCCGGTAGGGATTGGACATATTGATCTCTCACCTTTGTCGAGCCCGTCCCGGAAACCCGGCACTGACTCTGGAATGAGTATGAATCAAGTGTCCACATGAAACGCAAGGGTCATGTAGATTTCACGACAGATTCTCCCACGATTCCGACCGATGGCCTCGCACGCTGCGCCAGGACGGGGTCATCCGTACGATACACTCACCTCAGTGATTCAGCGCAACCTGAGCTACGACCCCGACATTCGGGCGAGGCAATTTGACTTCATGCGACCGGCAGGTGAAGACGTGGTTCCGCTGGTCGTTCTGATCCATGGAGGCGGCTGGATCAGCGGCGATCGTTCGTCGTTTGAATCGGAGCTTCCCTTCTTTGTGGAGCAGGGTTTGGCTTGCGCGACGATCAGCTACCGACTCGCGCCGCTGTATCCCTTCCCCGCCGCGGTCAGCGATGTTCTCGCCTTTCTGGCTCATGCACGAACGCATGCCGCGGAGCTGGGCATTGACCCGTCTGGCATCGTCGTGATGGGAAACAGTGCTGGCGGGCATCTGGCCTGCATGGCCGGGCTCTCCACCACGGATCCCGCAACGGGAGAGGCGGTGCAGCCCGCAAACGGAGTCGTGAGCATTTGCGCGATCACCGACCTCCGGGAACCAGAGACGAATCACTTCCCTATAGCCGCCTCCTTCCTTGAGCAATTCATGGGAGGTTGGATCGGCGGACAGGAGGACAAGTGGGCTCTGGCGAGCCCGATTTGCCATGTTGCGGAGGGCGCGCCCCCCTTCCTCATCTTCCACGGGACGGAAGATTCGATTGTCCCGACCGCTCAAAGTCAGCATCTTTACGCCGCGCTCTGCCAGGCTGGTGTCCCAGCGGAACTCCATGTTCTCCCCGGCGAAGAGCACGGATTTACCTATGACGCCTGGATGAAGATGCGGCACATGGCCGCCGAATTCGCCCGCACTGTGTAACGTTATGAGCACCCGAGTAGACCTCCGCAGCGATACCGTCACGCGTCCTTCCCCTCCGATGCGGGAGGCCATGATGAGCGCAAAACTCGGCGACGACGTCTTGGGCGACGAGCCGACGGTTCAAGAACTCGAGGCGCGGTGTATCGGTCTCACCGGCCACGAGGCCGCCGTCTTCGTCCCGAGCGGGACCATGGGCAATCAGATCGGAATCGCCAGCCAAACCCAGCCCGGCGATTCGATCCTCGTGGAAGATGACGCCCATATTCTCTACTATGAAGTCGGGGCTCTCGCGGTTCTCAATGGGCTCACCGTTCGGTCTATGCCGAGTAATTTGGGAGTCGTCGATCCCGCGATCATCGCGCCCCGGAAACTCACCGCTTCGCTCCATACTCCGGGCACGACCCTCCTCTGCCTGGAGAACACCCACAACCGACACGGCGGCACGATCACTTCGCCCGAAATCCACGCCGAAACGGCCCAGGTGGCGAGGGATCTCGGTCTCCGGGTTCACATGGATGGTGCGCGGCTTTGGAATGCCGCCAGCGCCCTCGGGCTCCCGATCCACGCGTTCACCCAGCATGTCGACTCCGTGAGCCTCTGCTTCAGCAAGGGGCTCGGGGCTCCTGTGGGTTCCGTGCTATGCGGAAGCGCGAGCCATATCGAGAAGGCCCGGATCTGGCGGAAAAGGCTCGGCGGAGGGATGCGCCAGTCCGGGCTTCTTGCCGCGGCCTGCCTTTATGCCGTCGATCATCAGTTCAAAGATCTGCAGCATGATCACCGGCGGGCCAGGATTCTTTCAGAGGCCATCAACGCTCTGCCAACGCTCACATCGCCAGTGCCCGAGACGAACATCGTGATGGTCGACGTCCCTGATCCTGCGGAAGAATGGGTGGCCCGACTGGCTGAAGAAGGAGTTGATTGCTTCCCGTTTGGGCCGAAGCGTCTGCGGCTCGTCTTCCACCGCGATGTCAGCGATACCGGTCTCGAACTCGCGATTCGTGCCTTCCGGAAGCTCACCTCAAGCTGAGATCAAACAAAGAGTGAACCGGCAGTGAGCGCTTGGAGGCTCTTGTCGTACGTCACCTGGGCAAGGTGCTCCAAGTTGACGACATCTTCCCGGTTGTATTCGGTGAGAATCCGGAGGGCATCGGTGTCGCCCCGCAAATGCTCTCGCCACAAACGGATCGCGTCGAGGCCCGTCAGACCATCCGTCTCATCACTTCGCGCCAAACCGAGTTGGCGTTCGATCTTTTTCAGTCCGCCGCGAATCCCTAATCGCTTGAGGGAGAAGCACAAGTCCAGGTGAATCTGGTCGAACGGAACCCTCGGAAACGCCTTCTGGAGCATGGGAACATCGAACCCAAGACCGAAGAACGTCACGATCATTCCTGCTTCGCTCAGAATGTCTGGGAAGTTGCCGAGATCGTTGCCTTGGGTCAGCGCGGTGAACGTCGTTCCGTCGTAGAGCCCGATCATCGTGACCGCATCCCCGTCTCGCCCTCCATCGGTTTCGATGTCCAGGTAGAGGATTCGATCGCGGAACTCGGGCCAGGCTCGCCATGCTTCTTTCGTGCCAAGTGCTTTCCAGAAGAACTGATGATCGCGATCCTGCAGAGCGATCACCGACTTTTCGAGAACCTGAATTGCACGCTCGGGATCGGCGGTGCCAATTTCGAACTCCTTGGGGCGGTCGAGAAACGTGAGCCAAGAATCGCACCCTTGCTCCCATAGCGAACGCTCCATGCGTGACCCAATGCCGGGCACATGGCAGAACGTTTTCTGAAGCACGAGCGGTTCAGCGGCTCCCTGGGGTTACTCTCCGCCGAGCGAATCGCTCTTGCGGCCTTGCGGAACAATCGACTGATCGGCTCCGGAGACTTGTCGCGGCAGAGTAAGAGTGAACACGCTGGAGCTCGGGAAGGGGAGCTTCTCGGCAGGATTGTCGTACCAGTAGTCACCGGTTTTCATGTTCTTGTCGAACTCACCGGAGATTCGCATGAAGCCACTGCCGTACCAAACCGTTCGCATGTCCGATCCGAACCATTGGATGGCGCGCCACTTGCCGCTGAAAACGACGGTCGCTTGGCCGGTATAGACCACTCGATCCAGGCCCTCGTACTCCTTGCGGAGCTTGCCGGACACGATGTTCATTTTGCCGTCCAGCTTGCTGACGAGGAGCGTGCCCTTGAAGGTGGTTTCCAGTCGCCCTTCGCCATCGATGCTTCGGTAGCTGCCGAGATTGCTCTGCAGGTGCATGGTTCCGAACTTCTCTCGGCCCTCGAAACCTGCCTTCTGCGCAGGGGTCGCCGGTTGCGCAACGAGGTAGGTCGCGACGGCCAGGGCTCCAACAGCCAGGGAGATTCGAGCAATCTTCTTCATAAAACCTTCTCTCTCATCGAGACGAAAATGACCCCGAGAGTGTACTCCAGACCACACGCGATCCTCTACGCCTGGGCCTCCACGAAGGGCTTCTCTCTCAAACGCGCCTCCAGCGAATCAAGTTCCCGGGTTCTGTAGCTTTTCTAACGTCCCAGCCATCGACCTTTCGCCAGCCGATTTCTCGCGTACAATGCACGGAATCAAGATGAAGATTCGCCCTTTGCTCGGTGCGGCCGTCTCGGTATCGGTTTTGTGCGGCGTCGCGATGATGATGCTCTCCAACGCCAGCCCCTATGTCACCGCCGCCCAGGCGAAGACAACCAAGGGCAACAACCTTCACCTTCAGGGTGATCTGATCAAGGAATCGGTGAAGATCGACCACCAGAAGATGCAGGTCAGCTTCACGATCAAGGACGACGAAGGGCAAATGCTGGACGTCGTTCACAAGGGTCTGCCCCCCGCCAATATGGGCGATGCAACTCGTGTGGTGGCCGTCGGCGGCATGCAGGGGGGAACGTTCACCTCCCACAAGCTCATCACGAAGTGCCCGAGTAAGTATGAGAGCGAGCCGGGCAAGCACCCTGAGTCGGTAAAGATCGACCAATCATGAACCCACAACCTCTCCTGCCGATTGGCTCCCTCACCGGCCTCGGGATGCTCGGCATGGTTCTCATTGGAGTAGCCGGTCTCCTCAGCCTCGCCGCCGTGGTGGGGAGCGTTCGCAACTGGGATGTCAAGCAAACCGGCCGCCTACTCATCGCAGGCTCAGTGAGCTTCTTCGGGGCCTTTGCGATCCTGATGACTCTGTTCATCACGAATCAGTTCCAGTTCCGCTATGTGTGGCGACACTCCGCCCTCGACCACGAGATGAGCTATCGAGTGGCCGGTGTTTGGTCAGGTCAAGAGGGATCGTTCCTTCTCTGGGCGATTTGTTCGGCGGTGTTTGGCGTCATCACTCTCCGATTTACCGGCAAGTACCGCCGGGGATTCACAGGGGTTTACGCAGCATTTCTCGCCGCTTTGGCAGGGATTCTGAGCTTTGAATCTCCTTTCTTCCTGAACCCGGCTGGCGCCCCGATCATCGACGGGAACGGCATGTCGCCGACGTTGATGAACTATTGGATCGTGATCCACCCCCCAACGATCTTCCTCGGTTTTGGTGCCCTGACTGCGCTCTATGCCTGGGCGATGGCGGCTCTGATTCACCGTGATCTCGACACCTGGGTGGATCAGGTTCGGCCCTGGTCACTGGTGGCCCTCACGCTCGTCGGCACCGGACTCTGCATGGGCGGATTCTGGGCGTATGAAACCCTCGGATGGGGTGGCTTCTGGATGTGGGATCCAGTCGAGAACACCTCGTTTGTCCCTTGGGTGATCGTGGCGTGTTTGGTGCACGGCATCTTTATCCAGAAGGCTCGCAAAAAGTGGCACATCGCCAACGTCGTGCTGGCAGCTCTTCCCTTCCTCGCCTTCGGCTACGGTACGTTCCTCACTCGGAGCGGATTCCTTGGCGACACGAGCGTCCACAGCTTCGCTCAGATGGATCGCTCTGCGTTGTTCATCCTCATCGCCCTGATCTCCACGGCAATGATCGCCTTCGGCGTCACGATCGCAAAAGCGATGCCCTGGTGGAAGCAAAATCGTCCCGAAGGACTTGCCTCCTCGGGTGCCCTGCAGAAGGAAGCCTTCTACTCACTCGGCACCAAGCTCCTGCTCTTCATGGGAGCGGTGACTGGGTTCGGCATGAGCGTCCCGCTCGTGCAATCCCTGATGGGCCAGCAGCCGAAGGTTGTTGAAGAGCAGCTCTACAACACGGTCACATCATTCGCCTTCATTCCGCTCATCGTCCTGATGGCCATCGGCCCGTTCCTGACTTGGAAGGGACAAGGGTTTGGCGTGATCGCGAAGAAATTCGTCAACACCCTGGCCCTCACGATCTTTGCCGTCGGTGTGCTGATGAACTGGTTGACCTGGGGCGGACGCGAAGTTCAATTCGGGCCGCTGGTGATCGGATTCCCCGGCCAACCCGCTGATTTCTCCCAGCAAACCTCGATGCTGATGGGCGTCTTCCAGGTGCCAACCGCTCCCTGGGTGCTCGCTCTGACTGGACTTTGTCTTTTCGCGCTTTTTGCCAATCTCGGTCGAATGTTCCAACTCGCCAAGACAAGCAAGACCTCGATCGGAGGCATGCTCACCCACTTCGGCGTCATCATGACGATGACCGGTCTGATCTTCTCGCGGGGTCTGCAGCAGAAGATCGAAGGCATCGTGCACCCGAGCAAAGAACTCCCCGCTTTCGGCTACTTGGCCACGGTCGAAGGCACGACTTCGAGCTTCGTGGATCGGAATAACAAGGTCAAGGTGCGGTTCGAGAAGCCGAACGGCGACCAGTTCCTCGCAAAATCAGGCCTCTATTTCACGCCTGGTCAGGATGGGGCTCCGCAAGAGCACGTCTGGCCCCATATTCAGCACCACGGCATCTACGACATCTATGTGGTGGTTCGGGCTTTCGTGATCGAAGATGGCCAGCCAGACTTCGGCGGATCTGAGCCCGTCGGCCTGATGCCTGGTCAGCGCGCCGAGTTCAACCGGTACGTGTTCGAATACAAAGGTCTGAAGACCGAGGGCACACCCGGCACGTTTGGAGCAACCTTTAAGACCCCCGTCTCGGTCTGGACTCCCGAGGGCGAAAAGAGCATCACGCCATACGTCAAGCTCCTCGGCCCCGGCGAAATGGAGCGGCCCATTATCGACATCGGCGATGGTCTCGGCCTTCAGCTCGACCGGATCGATGCCGCCACCAATCAGGCGTTCTTCATCGTTCACTACACCACTCCGGCCTATCCGATCCAGATCTTCTACAAACCTTTGACTGGGTTCGTGTGGTGGGGGGTCGGTATCATGACGATCGGTGGATTTTTGAGTGCTTGGTACCGTCGCCGCTCCCGTCCGGAGCCGCCGACCCCCAGCAGCGATTCGACCACCGAACCGGCCCTGAAGCCGGAAGAGAACGCCGATGCGCCTCCACAGCCTGTTGAAGTCTAAGCTCCACCACGCCCGGATCACCTATGCGAATCCGGACTACATCGGGAGCATCGAGATTGATGCCGACATCATGCGGGAGGCGGGCATCCTCGATGGCGAGCTCGTCCATGTGTGGGCGGTTGATCACACCGCCCGCATCCAAACCTACGCCTTCAGCGGCCCGAAAGGGGTTGTGGGCATGAACGGTGGCGCGGCTTTCCACTTTGAGAAAGGCGACCGACTGATCATCGCCGCGTTCACTCTCACCGATGAACCAGTCACGCCGCGCATCCTTCTCCTCGGCGAAAACAACGAAATCGTCCGCGATCTGAGTCCTCACAATGTCCTCGGCTGATTCTCCCCGCGTTGATCTCGGTGCCTTGCTCGTCGAATCGGGCGCGGTGCTCCAGGGGCATTTTCTGCTCACCAGCGGGCGGCACTCGAATGTCTATTTCGAGAAGTTCCGGGTGCTGGAGCAGCCTCACGTCTTGAGTGCCCTGTGCGCGGAAATCGCTTCTGCGTTTGAGGGAAAAATCGATGTCGTCGCCGGACCCACCACGGGCGGGATCATCATTGCCTTTGAGGTTGCGCGTCAGATGGGGCTGCGTTCGCTGTATGTGGAGAGCGTAGATGGCCTGAAAATGCTCCGCCGTGGAGCAACGATTGACGCCGGAGCCCGGGTTCTGATCGTCGATGATGTGCTCACCACCGGTCTGAGCGTGCACGAAACCGCCGCCGCGGTTCGGTTGGCGGGCGGGGATGTCGTGGGAGTCGGGGTTCTGATCGACCGGAGCACCCAAGATCCTGGCTTCGGCGTTCCCATGCATGCCGCATACCGGGTGGACGCCGATTCCTGGGCCGACCACGAAGTCCCCGACTGGCTCAAAGCCATCCCCATCACCAAGCCCGGCACTCGGGCGTAAGCGCTTTTTGAGACGGCTGCCCCGATCCCTTTAGGGTTGGAGAAGCAACAAAGTCTGAGTGCCCCGAGCCCTTTAGGGTCGGGATGCGACCCATTTCCACTCGCCGTTTTCCCCAACTTGGAAAAAAGTGGTCAATGCTCCCAAGGCGATCCGGGCGGGAGTCCCCCTCCCTGCCCTCCCCCAGGGATGAGGGAGGAATCGTGATTGAGAGTTTGTTGGCTTTGCCTGAGCTCGGCCCCCGGCGTGGACTCTCGGACTCGCCCTCTCCGAGCTTGACTCGGGGAGGGTGGCCAAAGGCCGGGAGGGGCGGGCATAGAACCAACTCCCGTGAAGGCGCACCCTTCCTGCCCTCCCCCAATCTGGGGGAATAACCCACGAGAACTCAGCCCAGCCGAGGATTCAGCTCCGCCGCCGCGAGATCCCCCGACTTCAACCCGGGGAACCATGCGGCGAGATCATTCGCACGATCTTGCGAATCCACCGATCCAACCGCCAGGCCATCCGCGTAGTAGATGATCGTCATCACCTCGCGCGTGTAGCTGCCGGGATTCCCCGGTGCGCCGTGGAGGCACCAGCCGGAGTGGAAAGTCGCATCGCCCGCCGCCATTGCCCGAGGCGGCGAGACCGTGTAGCCCTTCTCCCGGATCAAATTCTGGATCAGCGCCTCCGATCCATCAGAAATGGGCAGATGCCCGAGGTAACCCTCGGCATGGGATCCCGAGGCGAAGTACATCGTCCCCATCGTCTCCGGGACGTCCACCAGAGGCATCCAGAGCGTGATCGTTTTGTCGGAATCGATCGGCCAATACTGCTGATCTTGATGCCAGGGCGTCAGCCCGCCGCCCGGCTCTTTGAAGAGCGATTGATCGTGGTAAAGACGCACCGCCTCGACCCCCATCAGGTCGGCGGCGATCCGCGCGAAACGCTTGGCGAGTACAAATGCAGCAACGGTTTCATCGTGTCGCCACAGGTTGGTGGTTTGCAGAAAGGCCTTGCCGTAGGTGTCCCGCTCCTCCAGCGGGCGAGACTCCTGGTTGAGTCGGCCGCTCGTGCGCAGAATCGCTTCGCGGTACGGGGCGAGATCATCCGCCGAGATCAATCCGGGAAGATAGATGTGTCCATCACGCGTATAAGCATCTCGCTGCTCAGGACTCAGGGGATACGCACTTTCCAGGATCGACATGCCCGCAGTTTAGCTCACGATCCGACATAGATGTGTGGGAGTGTCTGAGTCAAGAACAAACTTCCCAGCTAAATTCGAAACACTACTCCTCCTTGCCAGATAGACGCCACAAAAGAGAAGACGTAAGCCACCAAGTCAGGCAGGCCATGAGGAAAAATACATTCTCCCTACCAAGCAAAACGCTCTGGAATTTCCAAACTACAGATGCCGACGCCATAGCCCAACAAAGAAGCCCGAAAAAAGCCACATACATGCAAACATCTGATTGCCTTTCAACGTCACGATAGGCAGGGTGATCTAGCGGTACGTGAATCAATAAGCGGTGCTTCTGAACAAGAAGGCTACCCAAACAAACAAAAGATAAAAGTGAGGTAACAACCAATGGGCTTTCTACCGAGTACAAAAGGGCGACTATGGCGGCCAAAGTGATCGTCACAAGAGATGGGAAAACATATGAAGGCCAGTCCTGCGCTCGATGGATCACAGGATCCTTGTGACCAAGATCATAGCGACCGGAGTACTTTCGACCGCCAACAGATGCACCGAAAACGCAGAGCAGTAGTCCGAAAGTCGCGACGCACAAGTCAATAAACGTAGAACCAGTGATCGAATCGGGCGAACGGAAGAGTGCAAAGGCGATGAAGATAGAGCCGAGCACATTCAGAATTAGGGTACTCAAAGTCAGAAGGATCGTCTCCAGAATGGAGATTTTTATTAAGTCTCTAAAGTGGTTTCTGTCAGAGAAACTAAAAACTTCAGATCTTTTGACTAAAACAAAAACTAGCATAACCAGAGTCAGTAGGCAAAGACCGTAGAACGCGGCCCACATGACAGCTGGCTCATCGCTCCACAGATTTACCGAAACCGCAAAGAACAGCAGTAGCATTGCTGACGCAAAGGTGGCAAGAATCCACTGGCCACGCCGCAAAGATTCGGATGTTAAACGAGCTGAATTTTCTCTCGACCAGACCGACAGTGAGCCGTTTACGGTGGCAAAAACGATCGAAAGTGCCATCGTGGCAGCAAAAACTCGCGTTATCCCATCAAGGGATTGAATGTTCCTTAACGTAAACATTAGGGGCGCAGCTAGAAGTGTTGCAGCCAACAAACGAAACAAGTGGAGAAAGGGACTCTCGTACTCCAGCGCTGGCCCGATAAATCTCGGGTACACAAACGAGCTCTTTCCAAATTGCCTGAATGAGACCACTGCTGCAGAAATTAACAGCAGCCCACAGGCAAGTAGTATCGCAACGTAAAGTGCAATCTCTGGAGCGCTGATCACCTTTAAGACCCCCTCAGTGCAAGAAATACATAAGAGGAAAACCAAACAAATACCACAAAAGCCATCGACAAAACTTTCAATGTCGCCAGGTACTTTCGCATGCCGGCATCCAGCCTTGGAATATGTCCACTAGATGCTTCGTGCTGACCGAACCAAGCCTCAAGACGCTCATCATGAGCTTTCCGAAGCACGTCTAGGTCTCCTTTCTTTGAGTGGAGCTTGTCCAGCGACTTCGCCGCTTCCTGAAAGGACGTGTACTCCCTTTTCTTCTGATCCCTGAAAGACGGATCACTCAGTAAGGCAGAGAATTGTCCTTTCTGTACAATATCCTGAAACCAGTAGAATGTCAAGTGCACTACTATTGCAATCGCTGCAAGCAGCGTATACGAAAGGAAGTCGCTACCGCTGTTAGAAACCTCCACCAGGAGCGCCACAAAGCACGCAAAGGAAGCTACTTGCGAGAATTCGATGCGCCATGCGTGAACTCCACAGCGCGGACACTTCTTCTTCGCATTCCATAAATCAAAAGCACCACCAGCAGCTGTTAGGACTGCGGTGAGTACGAACGCATTCATTAAAAATCCCTTAACCTCGGCCCTGCATGGTACTTGCCTCGCTACCATGCTGTCAAGCCAGCAGTTCGGTCCAGTACTCGATAATCGTTTCAACCGACTCGTGCCCGTGACTTTGCCCTGGCCCGAGCGGCGGGTCGAAGATTTCCCGGCAACCCCAATCCACGGGAATCGAGTCCGGCATCCGAGCCGGAACCTCCAGCCGCCCGAGCGTCATGAACGCCGCGCTCCACATTCTTGGAACGTTGGCGATGTCGTATCCACCGCCGGTCATCGCGACAATCGGCAGACCCACATCCCGAACCTCCTTGACCGCGCCAAGCCAACTTTGGACATCGCATTCCAGGTGCCCCAAGGGGTCGGTGCGATGAGGATCGCAGCCCATTTGGAGGACGAAAGCTTCTGGCTTCAGTATATCGACCGCTCGCCGAAACACCTCGGTGAATGCCTGCAACCACAGGTCTCCTGTCGTGCCTGGTTCCAGAGGAACATTGATCACCGACATTCCTGCCCCACGCTCCTGGATGAACCCAGTTCCCGGATACAGCACCCGACCGGTCTCGTGGATGCTGAAGGTGATCACATCCGGGTCATCCAGAAAGATCGCCTGAACTCCGTCGCCATGATGGAGATCGATATCGACATACATGACCCGGTTGAACTTCTGCTTGAGGATCGCGCACGCCATCGCAGGGTCGTTGAAGACACAGAATCCGCTGGCTCGGTACCTCTGAGCATGGTGGAGCCCCCCTCCTCCATTGATCGCGAGCATCGCGCCCTCGCACACGTCCTGCGCAGCCCGAGCCGATCCCGCCGAATAGGCCAGCGCCGCCTGATAAATCCCGGGAAATGGTGGAGTGTCATGCGTGGAGAATCCCCGCCCAAAGAGCTCTTCGGGAACCGCGGTCCCATGCTCAGTCAACTCGAGCACGAACTCAACATAGTCTTCGTCGTGAACCAGGAGGACATCCGCTTCTGAAGCGTAACCGGGCTCAATGCATTGCAGCCAAGGGTAGAGAGCTTTCGTGCAGGCAATCGTCCGCTCTAACCGCACAGGCTTCAAAGGATGCTGAGGCCCGAAGTCGTAAGCCAGCATGCGCGGGTGATAGTAGAAGTGCGGAAGACCGGCCACAGGAACCTGAGCCTACCAGAGCCCGGAACAAAAAAGAGCCCTCACCACGAGGGTGAGGGCCGAGGGTTCCAGGGTTTTGGGTTGAGCTCTCAGAGGGTTGTTGGGCTGGGGTCGCCGTCGGAAACTTGCTCTCGGTTCCAGTCTTGTAAAGCGTCTTTGGTCAGTCCCCACGCGCCGGCAATGGCGGCAATCGTGATGGCGGTCATGGCGAGGGTAATCAGCATTTCAGTGTTTCGCCCCAACTCGGGGCTACACTTGGTTTCTTCCCGAGATCGCCCTCCGTTTGAGCACCCAGCCCGACGACAAATACCAGGCTTGCCCGCAACTCCCGCACCGATACCGGCGCAGGAATACCGGGATTCATTGCTTCAAGGCCATCTCTCGGTATCCTTACCGGGTGATTTTTGCCAGCCTCCTCGCCCCGATCCTCTTGGGGTCGTCCCGAACATTCACGCTGGATTCTCTCACGATCACCGCGCCGGTCTCCGCGAAAGTAGCGAGCGTCGAGATCAGCGTGGGCGGCACTCCTTTGGTGGCCTGGACGCAGCCAGGAACGGAAATCGGCTACAGCGTGGCCGCCGAAGGCTCTCTGATTCTCACCGGGCGACGGCAGGGCGGCATCACAACAACTCGGATTCGACGCGGCCCCTTCCCAGACTCCCTCTCCGTGACGACGACCTGGCAGGTGCCGGCTGGTCAACGCGTGGGCAACTGGATGGACAGCTATCTTCCGAAAGCTGAGTCAAAGACACTTCACGGAGTCCAACCCGAAGCGCGTTACTGGACAACCCCTTTTCAAATGCACGAAATCGGTGGGGTCGGCTCCCTGACCATCACGCCGGATCCTCAACTCGATGTCGCGGCGAGCTACGCCATGCCGACCTTAGCCGAATGGGGCTACGGGTTCACGACGCCAGAGAACGCGCCACGACCGGTATCCGGATCCATCACTTCCTCGCATCTGGTCTGGGTCACTCCTACGGGCATTCCTGATGCCGTCGTGAAGTCGGCGGATCGCATCTTCCGCCTCGGAGCGGATGCTCGTCGATGGCGCAGCTATCCGCAGCAAATCCCCGCTGCGGTTGCGGCCCGGCAGACCTTTGTGGGGCAACTGGTCACCCTCAACGAGAACGGCGATCCCGTGCAACCTGGGCTCGAACGAGGGGCTCGCTGGTGGTCATCTGGGGAGCCCGGTAAGGAGATTGGCGGCCCCTTCAAGCAGCCTGATCTGGCGTTCCGCAGCGAGGAGAACCTTCTCCGCGTGGCGGTGATCCACAAGCGGCTTGGAATTCTCAAGCAGCAGCCGAGCTGGCCGCGAATCGCCGAGATGACGGTCAAGAGCCTCCTCGCGGTGAGCCCACCGAACGGGTTTGCCCCCCTTGCTGCCGTCGGCAAGGAGCCACTGGGGCTCACCCCGCCTAGCCCCGCAGATGAAGCAGCGACCGCATTCCACGCTCTCGCGTGGGTCTGGAACTTCCCAGGAGATGAGCTCAACGATCAGCTCCGACCTCGGATCGAGGGCACGCTCGAAAGGGCCGCCGGGAGAAGCGAGCAGCCCTGGGCCGCTTACGCTCTCGCCGCGCGGACTCTGGCTACGCCTTCGGCGACCCCGCTTTCTCAACAATACGCAGCGCAGATCCTGGTGAAGGGTGTGCCGCCGCTCACCGGCGTCGCCGACCCCTGGGTTTTGGAGACTGCCTACTGGCTGGCCCGAGCCAATCCCGCCCCGATGAAGTCTCAGGTCGAAACCCTGGTCGGGCAATGGAGTTTGCAGCAGAATAGCCTCGATGCCACGTATCCCGGCGGCGCAACCCTTGGATTTGGCGCCCTGGGAGGTCTGGGATTGATGGACAGCCGGACGGTTCACTTCGGATCAAGCCTGGCCCGACTCGCGATGCTCTACCAACGCCCAGACTGGATGGATCGGGCCGCGTTTGCCCTGCGATCCATCCAAGGGCTTTGGAACCTCTCGGCTCCGCCCCTGCTGAGCGATGCCGGGCTTCAGCTTGATGAGGGTTATCCCAGTCTCGGTCTGAATCGCCCATTCCTCCCCGACGCTCGCATCCGATTCGAAGCAGCGGAAGGCCTCGCCACCGCTGCATTCTGGGAAGTGATCCTGGAATCGGGCGGGTTGACGATGTTTGAGGACGGCACAGGCGTGGGAATCGATGGCCTGGCCTTCTTCGGCGAAAACCGAATCGGTAATACGCTCTGGTCGAATCCTTTGGCCTTTGAACGGCAGTTCCAAGAACCGATTCTTGATGTTCGCACCGGCCTCAAGACAGAGTCGAGTCGAGCGATTCGGGTTCCCGCCATCACCAGAATTCGCCTCGATGAATCGGCTGGCGGAGTCACCGCATCCGCCGAGTTCGGCCTCAGCCTGGAGCCGGGAGGGGCGGAGCCGGAGGGAGACTTCTTCCTGGGAGCGCGCAAAATCCCTGCTGCCCCGGGGGCAAGCGGATTGTCGGCGAGTCTCGGCAAGATTTCTGGTTGGGCCGATGTCCGGTTTGTCGGCAAGGTCGGCGAGGATGGGCTCTTCTCCCAGACTCGTCGATGGTTCGGGCTGCCGACCGATCTGCTGGCCGTCGGGCCGGGAGGGTGGGAGCGGAATGGCGATCTCCTGCTAAGCGGACTCCCGAGTCTGGTTCATGAGAAGAAGCCAGTTCTCAGCACGGGCGACTCAGGCACGGGCAAGATCGACGCGAGCTTGGTTGGGGTCATCCAGAGCCAGGCATTCAAGGCTCCCGAAGGAGTTGTTCGGTTCACTCTCAGTGGGCAAGATGCGCTCATCCAGATCGTCCGCGCTGACACTCAAGAGACCGTCGCCGAGTTTGAACCCGAAAGCCGTTGGGGCACGGTCACTTTCGAAACCGGACTCCTGGATGGTGCGCCGATTCTGATTCGCCTCGTGGACGAATCGGGTGAAGGATGGGTCAGCCTGGGCGAGTTGGCGGCCGCGGCGCCGTAATCTCCCCGGGCTTGAGCTCAGTCAGGAACGACTTCTAGGCCGCCGAACAGATTATCCGCTCCGAGAAAGATCGGGCGTCTGATTAGCTTGACTCCGTCATCGGTCGTGACTTTGGCGGGGCTTGCGCCCTTGAGAATCCCAGAAAACTTCTTCCCCTGCCGGGTGCGATCCGTCGCCGCAAGCACGGTGCCGTCGCGATCCACGAGGGTCATGCTCTTGAACTTCCCCGCTTCGGCGATTGCTGTCAGCACTTGGGTCGCCTTGGCGGGATCGCGAGCGAGAAGAAGCGGCTTGACCGATTCACTCAGCGCATCGACGCCTCGGGCGAGAGCCGCCTCGCGCTCGCGGGTCGCATTGACATTCCCGACCACGATGACGATGAGCAGCAGGAGAAGCGCAAGCCCGGCAAGAATCCCTTGACGGACGGCCGGATTCAGACTTTGCTTGATCTTGGGCTGAGCGGTGGGGGCCTCGTTCTTGGGTTCGGATGTGGTGGGTGCCGCCGGTTCGTTCACGGGTTCACTCACCGGCTGCTCACTCGTTTCCTGCTGATCCATGAGGATAGTTTAGCGGGTTTTTCCGTGAGAGCATGTCAAGCATACACGGCATGCAAGACCTAGTCGATCAATCCAGGCAGGGGATCGCCGGGCGAAACGTCCATCGACAGATCCCCGCGCTCCCCGAGCGCGAGTCGCATGCTTGCGGCGAGGCCGATCATCCCAGCATTGTCGGTACACAAAGAAAACGGCGGCACCACAAACTCCAAATCCGCCTGCTCGCACAAACCCGCAAGCCGCTCACGAAGCGCGCGATTCGCGCTCACCCCGCCGACCAGAGTCACTGCCGACGATCCTGTGGCCTCCGCGCACTGCATGGCTTTGGTCGAAATCACATCGACGATCGCCTCTTGCAAGCTCGCTGCCGCATCCCCCACATCAAGCGCCGAACCTTCGAGCTGCACCAGTCGGAGCATCGCGGTTTTGAGGCCACTGAAGCTGAAGTGGAACGGATCATCCCTGAGCGCCCGAGGCAACTTGTAGCGTTGCGGGTTTCCCCCGATCGCTGCCTCCTGAATCGCCTTCCCTCCTGGGTAGCCCAGCCCCAGGAGCCTGGCCCCTTTGTCAAACGCTTCGCCGGCCGCATCGTCCAGCGTCTCACCGAGCAGTCGATACTGGCCCGGTGCAACCACTTCGATGATCTCGCTATGCCCTCCACTGATCGTGAGGCAGAGATGCGGAAAGGGCAAATCCGCGAGCCCAGGATCACCCCAAGGGGACATCAGGTGGCCTTCAAGGTGATGCACCCCCAGGATCGGAACGCCCCACTGCATTGCAAGAGCCTTCGCCGCGCTCAGCCCCACGCTGAGTGCTCCGACCAGCCCAGGCGTGCGAGTCACGGCAACCGCGCTGACCGTCGCCACGCCCGCCACCGAAAGGGCCTCCTGAATCACCGGAACGATCGACTCCACATGAGCCCGCGCGGCGGCTTCCGGAACGACCCCACCCCACTTCTGGTGCATCTCGATCTGAGACGCGACGATATTCGAGCGCACTTCACGGCCCACGACCACCGCCGCACTGGTTTCATCGCAACTGGATTCAATGGCGAGAAGAGGGTGCTCCCAGAACGGGGGAACGCGTCGCTCCACCCTCACAGCTCCTGAGACGAGGCGACGGGTTTCGGCAAGGGTGCTGTCCACTCCGCGAGATCGTGGAGCCACATCACAAGCGCGTCCTCGCGGTTGTCGGGGTAGTAGCGTTTACGAATCCCGGAACGGGTGAAGCCGAGGGTCTCGTAGAGCCCTATCGCCGCCTCGTTGCTCACCCGAACTTCCAGCGTCGCGCAACTCGCGGCTTGTTCTTGTGCGCGCAGCAGGAGCTCAACCACAAGTTTTTTGCCAAACCCTTTTCCGCGTTGATCAGGATCAACCGCGACGGTGATGATGTGCGCCTCATCCACCATGAGCCACATCCCCGCGAATCCAACGACCTCTCCCGATTGCTCCAGCACCAAAAACGTGCCGTGATCCTGGGTCATCTCGTTGCGGAAACTTTGCTCCGACCAGGGCGCGGTCTGTGACTTGCTCTCAATTGCGAGCACCTGGGCGAGGTGGCGTTCCTCGAGAAGGGAAACGTGGACGCTCATGGCTTAGCCGCCGAGATAGGCTTCCTTCACCTTGGGATCATGGAGGAGATCCTTGCCCGCGCCTTGCAGGACGATCTTTCCGGTTTCCAGTACGTACGCTCGATCCGCGACCTCAAGAGCACGGTGGGCGTTCTGTTCGACGAGAAGAATCGTGACCCCTTCCGCATGCAGATCCTTCACGACAGAGAAAATCTCCGTCACGAGGTTCGGGGCCAAACCCATGCTTGGCTCATCCAGCAGAAGCAGGCGGGGCCGGGCCATGAGTGCGCGGCAGATCGCAAGCATCTGCTGTTCGCCGCCGCTCATCGTGCCAGCGTTTTGGTGGAGTCGCTCCCGAACGCGGGGGAAACGATCCATAAACTTGTCCATATCGGCTTTGATTTCGCCATCTTTCCGGGTGGAGGCTCCGAGCTGGAGGTTCTCGAGCACACTCATGTTGGTGAAGATCCGGCGACCTTCTGGGCTCTGACTGATGCCCATCCGCACGATCTTGTCCGCGCTGACTCCGATCAAGTCGGTGCCTTCAAACTCCAGGCACCCGGAGCGAGGCCGAACCAAGCCGCTGATCGAGCGAAGGAGGGTGCTCTTCCCTGCTCCATTCGAACCGATGATCGAGACCACCTCTCCTTGGTTGACGGTGAGGCTGACGTTGCTCAGAGCCTGGATGGCCCCGTAAAAAACGTTGAGTCCTTCGATCTTCAGCATGAATCGCGCAGTTTATCCGAATGAAGCCGCCCGGATGCGCTGATCACCGCGTGGGATCGGGTATCTAGGCGAAGTGATCCCGATTCTCCTCGGCTTGACGACGCTCGATCTCCCCGTTTTCCGAACAAACACTCACAACTTCGCCGACCTGAAGGTGAGCGATTTTGCCCGTTACGAGAGCGAAGGAACAATGATCTACACCGCCGATGTGCGCGCGGCTCGACCGTTTCGCGATGCGGTTCCGAGTTGGATCGCCCGTACCCCGGGGGGATCCAAGTTCGAGGTGCTGCTTTCTCCCTTGCCATCCGCCGACCGCGCCTATTCTCTCGGCGTTTGGAGCCAGGATGGATCACGCACGAGTATCAACGAGCAGGTCGGCACCTCTGCGGAAGTCCTCACCGACATCCTCCGAACCAAAGAGCCGGCGACGGGCCTGAGAGTCACGATTCTCGCGACCCCTGGCACCTCCGGAATGCTGCCCGAGATCGACCGCGTTCGCTTGAGCCTGACCGATGTACCTGCGCTGCCGGAAAATCCCGCTCCGGTTCTGGCAAACCCGCTCCCGGCGCTCCCGGTTCCGATGCGAGCTCAATCCACGTATCCGGGTGGAAATGTGCTCTGCTCCCCCACGTCCGTCTCGATGATCCTGGCTTACTGGGCTCAGCAGACGCGGACTCCGAGCATTGATGCCGATGTTCCAGAGGTTCAAAAGGGCGTCCACGACCCGGCCTGGGGAGGCACGGGCAACTGGGCCTTCAACACCGCGTACGCGGCAACCCGCCCCGGGATAACCGGCTTTGTGACGCGCCTTCGCGACATGAGCGACCTCGAACTATGGGTGAGCCACGGCGTGCCGGTCGCGACTTCGGTTTCCTACGCCCTTTTGAAAGGCAAGCCCAAGCAAGAGTCTAACGATGGACACCTCGTGGTGGTCGTTGGGTTTGAGCCAGATGGCACTCCGATCTTCAATGACCCCGGTCGAAATATCGTCCGGTTGACCTACCAGCGGGACGACCTGAAACGCGCCTGGGGTAGCTCTGGTAACACTGTCTACATCATTCATCCCGTCGGACACCGAACCCCCAAGGAAGAGGGCCCTTGGCCGGTATCGACGGGCATGTGAGTTCTGTATGAAACGTCTGCGCCTGGCTCTGTTCATCCTCATCCCCCTCACCCTCGTGGTACTCGGCTTTTCCGCAATCGCTCGGGGCGGCGCCGATGCGGCCAAGAAGAAAGCCGAATCCGATGCCCTGGCCAACCGCACCAAAGTCGAGCGGGGCAATGTCCGCGTGACCGTCGTGGAAACCGGATCGTTGGAGGCCAAGCGCACCGTTGAAGTGAAGAGCCAAGTCGGCGGCCGCGTGGCGAAGCTCCTCGTCGATGCGGGAGATCGTGTCGAAAAGGGTCAGCTGATCGCGATCATCGACCCGCAAGAAACCAGGCTCCAGGTCGAGCAAAACCAAGCCCAGCTCCGCGGTGCCCAAAGTCAGGTCAAGCAGCTTGAGGTTCAAATCCAACAGCGACGGGTGACGGCACAAACGAACCTGGCGAAAGCACGACTTCGCGTCCAGCAGCTTGACGCCGAGCGCAAGGCTCAGCCGAAGCTCACGAATACGAACATCCGAAGCGCAGAAACCGCCCTGGCCAACGCTCAAAAGCAACGCGAAGTGTTGGTGAAAGTCACTCAACCGAATGCTCGCACTCAGGCCGAGACGGCGCAGAACGATGCCCGAAACAACCTGCGCATTGCCGAAACAGAATTCCAGCGACAAACCGGACTCTTCCAAAAGGGGTATGTGTCGCGCCGCGAGGTCGAGAGCGCCGAGCTGAACAAGCAACTTGCGGAGAGCCGTCTCCGACAAGCCAGCGAGGCCCTGCAGCGAATCGACAACGAGCTACGACTCGAACGCGAACAAGCGGATGAGCGTGTGAAGCAAGCCCAAGCCGATCTCGACCGAGCCCGCGCGAATTCGGTGCAAGACACGACCAGCGAGAAGCAGTACCAGCTGGCCGTGCAAGATGTCCGGGACGCCGAAATCGCTCTGCGCGACGTGGAAGCCCTGCTGCAGCAACGCGCCGGTTCAGTTGCCAATGTCGACCAAATCCGCAGTGTTCTCGGCGACTCTCAGCGCAAACTCAACGAAACTGAAGTCCGCGCCCCGATGTCCGGAATTGTCACGCGGCGATTTGTGCAGGAGGGCGAGATCGTGAACGCGGTCGGTGCCTTTAGCGCGGGAACCACGATTGTCAGTGTGGATGACCGCTCCGTGATGCTGGTCAAGCTGCAGATCAATGAGATCGACGTCGCCCGTCTCCGACTCGGCCTTGAGGCCGAAATCAGCGTTGATGCCCTACCGTCGGAAAAATTCGCCGGAACTGTCACCAAGATCGCGCCGGCTCAAGTTGTGAGTGCGACCGGCGGAGCCACCGCTGACAGCGTTGTCAAGTACGATGTCGAAGTTGAGCTCAACGAGGTCGTGGACGAACTCAAGGCAGGAATGTCAGCCAAGTGCACCATGACGCCGCTGCGCCGCGACAATGTCGTGCGCATCCCCAAAGCATTCCTTGGCGAGGATAAACAGGGTGGCTACGTCGTAGTTTTCGACCCGAAGGCTCCGAAGCCCAAACCCGCCATGCCTGGTCAGGCACCGAAAGACGACGAAATCAAGACTCGCGTCGTCGTCGGAGTGCAGAACGCAAGCCACGTCGAGATCATTTCTGGCCTGAAAGAAGGCACCGAGATTCAGAAGCCGAAGTTCACGGGCCCGGATCGCAAGGGCATGATGCAGTTCGGCCCGGGTGATGGCGAAGAGGAAGAGGCCAAGCCCACCGACGAGGAATCGGGCGAGTAACCATGAATATCTGGGAATCCGTTCGTATCGCGCTGGACATGCTCCGGTTGCATAAGCTGAGAGCGTTCCTCACGATGCTGGGGGTGATCATCGGGGTCATGAGCGTCACGCTCATCACGATGATCTCGAACGGGTTCCAGCACTACATCCAGTACGAGTTCAAGAAACTCGGCGCGGACACCATGTTCGTCTTCTACGATGGCGGAGGAGGACGAAGGTTCGAGCGATCGACGAGTCTCGACGGGCTGAAGGTCGAGGACGTGGATTTCCTGATGGCACGGTGCAATACGCTTGAACTGGCATCAGCGACTCTGATTCTCGGCTCACAAAAAGCGACATACCAAGATAAGGAAGCCCCGAACAACGAGATCAACGCGGTTGACGAGCACATGCCGGAGTTGAACAAGATTGGGCTGGCGGCGGGCCGACACATCACGAAAGAAGATCTCGACGCTCGGGCCAACGTCGCCGTGATCGGCAAGGACATCGAGAAGCGTCTGTTCGGCGAGGGTCAAGGACTCGGCAAGCTCATCACCTTTCCTGGCATCACGATGGAGGTCATTGGGGTGACTGAGACGGTTGAGATCATGGGGCAATCCAACGATCGCGACATCCTGGTTCCTCTGACCACCGCCCAAGACAAGTGGATCGGCGGCGATCAGATCACCTACATCTCCGCTCTTCCAAAACAAGGATTCACCGTAGATCAGGCGATGGACGACGTCTGGCAGGCTCTGATGCTGAAGTCGGGCAACAAACGCGTGTACCGCGTGGACTCCCGCGAGTCAATCATGGCGGTGTTTGGAGGCATCTTGGGGGCCGCAGGAGCCGTGCTCGCCGGAATTGCCGCTCTCAGTCTTCTCGTTGGAGGCATCGGGATCATGAACATCATGCTTGTCTCCGTGACGGAGCGAACGCGCGAGGTCGGCTTGCGCAAGGCACTGGGGGCAACCAGGCCGAGCATTCTCGCTCAGTTCTTGGTCGAAGCCACTCTGCTGAGCATGGTCGGGGGACTGATTGGAATGTTCATTGCCTGGCTATTTGGCCAAGGCGTGACCGCCGCAACTGCCGCGGCCAAGTTCCCAAGTGCGGGAGGATTGGTCATGGCGTTCCCTCTGCAATCCGCGATTATCTCCACCGTGATTTCGGCCGTGATCGGCCTGATCTTTGGCCTTTATCCGGCAGGACGCGCGAGCAAACTCAGCCCGATCGAAGCCCTTCGCACCGAGTGATCAGGCGACCTGGGCGACCATCAGCTTGCTCCCACCCGAGAGTTGGGCGCGGTGCAGGGCCATTTCTGCGGTGTTCACAATCTGATCAGCCGACGCTCCGGGGGTGAGGGGACACATCCCCGCGCTGAGGGCGATTGGATCGGTCTCGGTCGGCGAGTACCACCCCGTACTGACGAGGTGTTGGACTTCGGGGGCCGTCGTTTCCAGCGACCCGTGCAGAACCATGACCCAGGTGTCGGATCCGAGGGAACGGGTCGCTTTGTTGACCTTGAAAAGCTTGGGCAGAGTCATTCCGAAAAGGGCATTGAGATCATGGCTCGGTCGCGTGCCTCCCTCATAGGAGTCCAGCTGAAAAGCCACGCAGACTGCCGGTTCGCTGGTGCGCGCCAGATCCTTGATCGTCGCTGCGATGGAGTTCGTATCGGCAGGTCGGCTGGTGAGCGGCTGCGTCGAGCCGGGATTCTGAGCCTCCTGCTGGCGCCGGGCAAGATACCGCTCTGCGTCGTGAGCTTCCTGACGGGCTTGGGTCGCCGTCCGCTCAAGCGTACTGATCAGTTCCTGCAATCGCTCGACATCCGCTTGAACGGCAGAATCCTTGCTGTTGGCGAGCCGGTCGGCGACCGCCCGCAGTTGGCTCTGCGTCTCCGACATTTGATTCAATGTCGGCGAAACCGCTGCCACAAACTGCTCCGCTGCCGAAACGTGGGCATCGCGGAGTTGGGTGAGCGAAGTCGCTTGCCATCGAGCATGGCCCAGTCCAGAATGAATGAAATTCTCACGAAGCTCGGCAATGGTTCGGGCCGACTTCGGCTTCGTCTTCACGATCAGCTCCAGCTGGTGGATTTCCGATCGAAACTTCTCGGTATCCCGCGAGTTGGGCGTGATGCAGTGAGCCTTCACGACTTCCGTCAGACCAAGAACCAGACTGAGCAGCGGAGCCACAAAAGTCTGCGCCTCATCGGGCGAGATGTCCCCCCAAGTGCGCGCGCTCGGAATCGCGCCAGGATCGCGTAGTGACGAAAAGAGGCCCATCTGTGGGGGATCATCGGCAGAATTACCGGCTCACTGGAGTCCGGCCAGGGGATCGGAAGTAGAATAAGGCCATGTTCGGGGCGATTGTTTGTGCCTTTGTTTCCCAATCTGCGGAGTTACCGCTCGTTGAATTCACAACTTCCGGTCGAGGAGCGTTTACCATTGAGTTAGCCCAAAAGGAAGCTCCCCAGACCGTCGAGCACTTCCTCGGATTGATCGACAAGAAGGTTTACGACGGAATGCTCTGGCATCGGCTCGTTGCGGGATTCGTGCTCCAAACCGGAGATCCTGACTCCAAAAGCATGCTCCCCGAGGAAGCTCGATCCAAGCCGGGAGATCGCGGCGGCACGCAAGGTCTCGGCGAGGGCACTTGGGGCAAGCCGATTAAGTTCGAGCCCAACAAATTGAGCCACCTGAAGGGCACGATTGGCCTCGCCCTGGAGAATCCGGGCGACGACAGCGGAAGCAGTCACTTCTTCATCAACCTCGCCGACAACACGCGCCTGGATGGCAAGTACGTCGTCTTTGGCAAAGTGACGAAGGGACTCGATGTCGTGGCAAAGATTCAGCGGGGAGACCTGATCAAATCGGCCCGCCGAATCCGCTAAAGTTTAACTTTTCCGGCGATAGTCCAGTCGCCACACTTGGCCGTAAGTTCCATCCTGCTTACGGCCTTCCCATATCCACACGAACGAATCTTTCTTGATCTCGGTGAATCTCATTCGCATCGTATCGCGGGGTGCCTTCATCTCGTACCAGAATTCATCGCCCTTCTTGCCACCCTCGAAGGCCATGTAGTTCCCGGAATTGTCGACCCAAGTTTGACGCCAAATCTTGCTCTCGGCGTCAAAGACACTCCAACTTTCGCCGTGAAACCCTGGCAAATCAAAATCTTCGTGAATGACCTTGTTGTCAAACTTTCGCGTGATTTTGTTTGTCGCAGTTTCTTTGCTGATCTTGATCGTCCCGTCTTCCTGACGATCATGCGTGTCGGCGACCCACTCCCCGAGCCAGAAGTCGAGATCGGTCTCGGAGGATTCGAATGCAGGTTTCGGGGCGACGGTCGGAGTCGCGGGATCCTGGGGGTGCAGAGCCACTGAGCAAAGAAAGGCAAGCATAGTGCTCGCTACGGAGGGAGGCCACAGCCAAGTTCCGGAAAACGAAAGCGGCGACCCCAGAAATCCGGGGTCGCCGCCGTCCGTGGTCGAATCGCGACTAGCTCTCGAACGGATAGGTCGGGAGATTCTGAGCCAGAGGCTTGTCGCTTCGGTAGCCCAGAGCGTACTCCGCTTGCACCAGGGTGTGAATCTCGTGCGTGCCTTCGTAGATCATCGCGCCGCGGCTGTTGCGGAAGTATCGCTCCACCGGGAATTCCGCGCTGAATCCGTAGGCTCCGTGGATTTCGACCGCCTTATTCGCGGCGTCGAAAGCGGCCTCGCAGTTCACCCACTTCGCCATGCTGACTTCGCGGGTGTGTCGTTGACCGGTGTTCTTCATCCAGCCAACTTGGTAGTAAAGCAAGCGACCGATGTCGCGGCCCTTCGCCATGCTGGCGATCATTTGCTGAACCAACTGCTTCTTCCCAATCGGCTCGGTGCCGACGATTCGGTCGTTGCAGTAGGGGACGCAGGCGTCCAGACAAGCGGTGATGATGCCCACCGCTCCGGCCGCGACGGTGTACCGACCATGGTCAAGCGCGGACATCGCGACCTTGAATCCATCGCCTTCTTGACCCAGCATGCAGTCAGCGGGAACGCGCATGTCTTGGAAGAAGATTTCGCCCGTATTCCCTGCCCTGACGCCGAGCTTGCCCTTCAGGGGTCGGCTGCTGAATCCGGGGGTGTTGCGATCCACGATGAACGCCGCGTACGGCGCCTTCGCGTCGGTCTCCGCCAGCTTGGTGATGACGAGAAATTGATCGGCGTAATCGGCCAGGCTGATCCACGTCTTTTGGCCGTTGAGGACGTAATGGTCGCCGTCCTTTTTCGCCACGGTTTTGATGTTGATCGCATCGGATCCGGCGTTGGGTTCGGTGAGGCCGAACGCGCCCACCTTCTTGCCAGACGCCAGATCGGG
This sequence comes from Methyloversatilis discipulorum, assembly GCA_943371575.1. Classification (GTDB taxonomy): domain Bacteria; phylum Armatimonadota; class Fimbriimonadia; order Fimbriimonadales; family Fimbriimonadaceae; genus UphvI-Ar2. The sequence goes on from CALRVI020000002.1 coordinate 400,310, forward strand.
GAGCCAGCGGTGCTTCTGTTCCTCGGTGCCCCATTGCAGCAAGGTCATGCAGTGCAGTCCGCTATGAACGCTCATCACGACGCGGGCACTGGTGTCACCACGCTCCAGCTCTTCGCAAACCAGGCCAAGGCTGATGTAATCCGTGTCGGTTCCGCCGTACTTGGCGGGAATGCCGATGCCGAGAAGTCCGGCTTCTCCCATTTTCTTCAGAGTTGTCGGATCGGAGGTGTGCTGGAGATCAAGCTCGGCAATTGTCGGCTTGATTTCGTGCTCAGCGAACTTCTGCGCCGATTCCCGGATCAACTCATGTTCTTGCGTCAGGGCAAAGTCCATGACTGGATTGTACGGGTTCCGTTGAACCAGTCCCACGGACAACCAAGGGAGAAATCTTGACAAAACCGTGCATTCGCGGGGGGCCGTTGCGTAAGATGATTCCGAGATGACGTTCTCCCTTCCGACACGGATGCTGGGGGCATCCGTTCTTTTATGTTGCGGATTTGTGTCCGTTGCCTGGGCTCAACCTGGCCCCGATGCTCTGCTGAAGCCGATCGTCCCCCGCGAACTCGGCCCGACGAATATGGGCGGTCGTGTCCACAACTTCGCGGTTTATGAGAAAGAACCGCGTATCTTCTATGTCGCGACAGCCGGCGGCGGACTCTGGAAGACCACGAGCGGAGGCATCAAGTTCTCCCCGGTGTTTCAGTTCCAGAATACGGTTGCCCTTGGCGACGTGACGATTGACCAAAGCAATCCTGACCACGTTTGGGTGGGTACCGGCGAGGAGAACAGCCGGAACAGTACCAGTTGGGGCGATGGAGTTTACGAAAGCACCGACGGCGGCAAAACCTGGACACACAAGGGTCTGAGCGAAACCGGGCACATCTCAGAAGTGGTGATGCATCCCAAGGACAAAAACGTTTTGTTCGTGGGTGCGCTTGGGGATTTGTGGAATGAGAGCGAGCACCGAGGTGTCTATAAGTCGACGGACGGCGGCAAAACTTGGACAAAGTCACTCTTCGTGGACCAGCGCACGGGCGTCATCGATATGTCGATGGATCCGCGCAAACCCGACACAATCGTGGTCGCGATGTACGAGCGCTTCCGATGGCCCTGGAAGTTTGCCAGCGGCGGCCCGGGAAGCGGACTCTATAAAACGACGGACGGCGGCAAGACCTGGAAGAAGATCACCAAGGGTCTGCCCGAGGGTGTCATCGGTCGAATTGGCCTCGACCGCATGGCCACGAAGCCCGACGTGATGATCGCGACGGTCGAGGCGGAAAAGGAGCGAGGCGTTTACAAGTCCACCGATGGCGGTGAATCATGGACATTTCTCAATGCCCTCAACCCCCGACCTTTCTACTTCAGCACTCCGCGTATTGACCCGGTGGATGAAAACCGTGTGTATGTTCCGGGCGTGAACTTCCACTACAGCGACGATGGAGGCAAAAACTTCAAGGTGCTGCAGATGGACATCCACGTGGATCACCACGATCTCTGGATCGATCCGACCGACAACAACCACATGATCCTCGGCAACGATGGTGGCGTGGCCCAAACCCGCGACCGTGGCCTGACTTGGGAACACTTGAACAACATGCCCCTCGGTCAGTTCTATGCCGTGGGATACGACATGCGCAAACCCTACTGGGTCTACGGCGGTCTTCAAGACAACGGCACCTGGGGTGGCCCGACTCAGAGCCATCGTGGTGCGGTGACCTTCGCGGACTTCGTGTTCATCAACGGCGGCGACGGCTTCCATGCTCAAGCCGATCCGAACGACTGGCGCATCGTCTATGCCGAATCGCAAGGCGGCGCTCTGGTTCGCCACAATATGGAAACCGGTGAGCGCGCATTCATCCGACCGCGTCCGCCCCAAGGCGAAACCTACCGATTCAACTGGAGCTCTCCGATTGTTCTGAGCCCGCACAACTCCAGCACCGTCTGGTTTGGCGGCAATAAGCTCTTCAAGAGCGTCAATCGAGGCGACACCTGGATCGAGGCGAGCCCCGATCTCACGACGAATGACCCGGCCAAGCAGGCTCCCCGAGCCGGCGTTTCGCCGGAAGACACGGGAGCAGAGCGACACTGCACGATCATCACGATCAGCGAATCGTCGCTCAAGCCTGGCGTGGTCTGGGTCGGCACTGATGACGGGAAGGTTCAGCTGACCCAAGACGATGGCAAGACCTGGACGGAAGTCGGCGCGAATATCTCGGGCGTTCCTGCGAACACCTGGGTGAGCCGAGTCGCGGCGAGCCGACACGTGCTCGGTCGTGCTTACGTGACCTTCGATGGTCACCGCACGGGCGACAAGAACAGCTACGTTTACGTGACCGAAGACTTCGGTGCAACCTGGAAGAAGCTCAGCGATTCCCTGCCGAAGAATCACGTCGCCTACAGCTTTGCTGAAGGCCGACAGAATCCCGACCTCCTGTTCCTCGGAACGGAAATGGGAATCCACGTCTCCTTCGATCGTGGCGCGAGCTGGACTCGATTCCATCAGCCGAATGGCTTCCCCACCGTCCGCGTGGACGACCTGGTGATCCATCCGCGAGAGCAAGATCTGATCGTGGCGACCCACGGTCGCTCCCTGTGGATCGTGCCGATTGCCGCCCTGGAGCAGCTCACGGCGAAGAATCGCGAGGAAGCGGTGTTCCTGTGCAAACCGACTCCGGTCTATAACTTCGGTCGGGTGTTTGGCGGATGGTTCGAAGGCGATCGCCACTGGACAAGTCCGAACACGCAACCGGGCACCACGATCTACTACTTCCTGAAGGAAGCCACGACTGAAAAGGTCGAGATCACGGTGGAAACCCCGGCAGGCGAGAACATTGGTCGGCTGAATGGGACAAGCAACGCGGGTCTGAATGGCGTGCGATTCGCACCGCGCGGCGGCCGCACTCCGCTCCGCAGTGGCGACATGATCGTCACCCTCAAGGTCGGCGAGAAAACCTTCAAGACGACCGTCGCCTATGAGGACACCGTCGGAGCGACGACGGGCAATCGGGGCGAAGAATACAAGGACGAAGAGGACGAGGACGGCAAGACCCTCCCGTAAGCTCCGGCACCTGAATCCCCCAACGGCCCGGAAGATTGGTTCTTCCGGGCCATTTTTGTGCCTCATTTCTGGGGCCGACGCAACCTTGGGCCGAGTCTTACCTATACCATTTTGTAATAGTGCCGACTTCAACCGATCCAACTGACATCCTCCTGACCCTCGTCCAGGAAAACAAGACCCGCCGCTGGAGCCGTCAGGCGATTGCGGGCGTGGTGGGAGGCGGCGTGGGAATCATGATCTTCACGATTCTCATGAAGACGTTGGTCATGAAGCAGCCGGTAGACGACTGGCCCTCGGTCGTGAGCTTCGCCGCCCTGATCGTGGGCGCAACCGCATTCAGCACCCGGCACCGCGACGCCCTTAAATCGGCCCGCCAACTCGCTGATCCTCGATTTGTCGGCTTCTTCGCCGAGGCGATGAACACGTCGATGGACAAGGAGATCATCGAAGCCTGCGAGACCGGCTTGCTGGCCAGCTTGCCGCTTGTTCGGAACTCCTCAGAAATTGCGGACGATCAACTCCCGTTTCTCTACAAGCTCGTATCTCCGGCCCGTTCGCCAAAGCTCGTGCGGGAGGTCCTCGAAGTCATTCGGCGTGTTGGAGGCTCTGAAGGAGTTGCCCCGCTGGAAAGCTTCCGCGAACAGATGGTCAAGTCCGACAAGGTAGACGCACCAAGCCTTCATGACCTCACGAGTATGGTTCTGGCGGATCTGAAACTACGCGAGGCTCGCGCGATCATCTCGGGGAGAACTCAAGCTTCAAACGAAATCCCGTCTGCCGTCGAAAACCAGATCGATCTCCGACCGTAATAGAGAGTGATGGGCCAGACGGTGAGTGAAGAGGCCGGCACGATTCTCGCGGTGCTGATAGAGGAAAACCGAAAGCGTCGTGAGGGCAGAAAGTGGTTATTCTGGCTGCTGGGCGGGGGCACCGTCGTCCTGCTGATCCTGATGCTCATCAACTTCTTGGTCAGTGGGCGGAGGCCGGAAGACATCTCGTCACTGGCTTCACTCGTTGCCATGATTGGCGTCTCGGCCGCCTTCACCAGTAGCCATCGCGCCGCACTGGAATCGGCAAAGAAGCTTGCCGATCCAAGGTTTGCCGGCTTCTTCGCCGAGGCCCTCTCCACGGCGCAGGAAAAGGATGTGAAGGAAATCTGCACGCTCGGACTTCTCAATAGCCTCCCCTTGGTGCAGAATGCCGCAGAAATTGAGGACTCGCAACTCGGCTATCTCTACCGGCTTGTGAAGCCAACCCAAGAGCCCAAGTTGTTATTCGAAGTTCTCGAGGCTATCCGCCGCGTCGGGGGATCAGAGGGTGTCGCCCCGCTGGAGATCTTCCGTGACCACATGGCCAAGTCGTCCGCCGTGGACGCGCAGAGCCTGCACGACCTCACCAGCATGGTGCTCGCCGAGATCAAGCTTCGGACGGCGAGAGAGATCATTGAGTCGAAGTCATTGGTAGCAACACCGATCTACAGCGAGGAACAAGTCTCCGTAGATTCCTAACAGTTCGAACCCGCTGCCGAATGTGATACCCTTCCTCTGGCGGGAATGGGATGAGCGAGGAGCGGGCGAACGAAAAGGGTGGACAAGAGCCCTCCTCAGCGAGGGGTGATTCCGCGGGGGAGATGGATCACTTTGCCCAACGCCTGATCCGCACAGAAATCCTTGAAACAGTCGCTCTCTGCGCCGCTGGGATCGGGATTTTCACTTTCTTTGCCTGGCCGCTGCCCCCGGCCCTTGACCTCGCGGTCTTCTTTTGGCCCGTCGTGGCGAGTAAGGGTCTCGTTCTTCTCGCGGCCTACCTGTTCCTCAAGCTCCGGGTGAGTCGGGCCGAGAAACGAGTGCGAAAAGCCGCCTCGCCTCAGCTCACGCGGGCGCTTCTCAATGTGATGCACCGGTACCACAGCAAGTCGATTCGGATGATTGCGATGAGGCCTGCGGTGATCGCCCTGGAAGGTGTCCGGTCGAAGCACGATCTGCACCTCCATGAATGGCGAACCGTCGTCGCCGTGGCTCGAACCAGGCGTCGGGGGGTCTCTCTCCAAGCGGTCGAGACGATCTCACGCTTCGGAGTCATGGAGGTGCTCCCGGATCTCCGCGAGACGGTGTCCCACATTCAGACGGAAGGCTGGCGATATGAAGCGACCTTGCTCAAAGCCATTGAGCAGACGAGTTCGTGGTTGGAATCGGCCAAGACTCAGGGTCTGGCCGAACACCCTCTGCCCCAAGTCACGGGGCCGGGATGGCCAGACCGGGATCTCGGCTGGTACTGGGCAGACGTCCGGCATCGTGCGCTCACCGTGGGCCTGCCGATGCTGCTGTTGTTGACCGGGGGTATCGCCTTTGCTTCGATTCTCTTTCGCTCCGGCAGTTCGGTGGCCGGCGCGATTGGCGTGATTCTGCTCATCAGTGGGATGTCCGCCGTGGATCGGAGCCGTCGGACCGATGCCGAGGACAGGGCACTCTTCCCCACTGATAACGTTCCCGCAACGGTTTTTCTTCAAGCGATTCGAGCCGTCCACGCGTGGAAAGTCGTGCGACACTTTCACCCACTCCACCGCTACTTGTCCCGCATGATTGTGGGCGCGACGGACATTTCGCAGCTCAGCCTGGACGACTGGCGTTTCCTGGCCGATCGGGTGGTCGATCAGGATGAAAACATCGCACTGCCGATTGCCGAGTCGATTGGGCACGCGGCTCCGATCGCGCTGCTCCCCGATCTGGAACGGCTGTACCGAATCTGGATTGACCGCACCACGCGCGAGGCTCCCCAGATTCTGCGCCGACTCACCCGGGCCAAGCTCCTTCTCACCAGCCGTGGACTGGGAACTCTCCTCGAGCCTAGGAGGGAGGGTTCATGACCCGTTTCGCACCAGTGATTTGGCTCGGGATCGCCTGGCGGGTTCTTGTCCTGGTGGGTGCATTGATCTTTCTGACCGGGATTTTCCTCGCGGGCATGGATCTGAGGGATCTCTTGTGGGCAGGCGGACTCTACGCGCTCGCCGCGGTCGTTTCGATGAGACACCGGGCACTCCTCTTGAGAACTCTGGGACGAACCTCTTCGGCCGACTTAGGCGAGGCTCTGGGTGGGTTTCACCGGGCTAAAACCCGGATTGCGCAGCTCGCTCTCGGGGATATCCTGGTCCGCGGCTTGCCACGCATCACCCGAGAGTCCGAACTCTCTCTTCCCGAATGGGGAGTTGTTGCAGAACTTGTGGTGGGCAAGCGACAGGATCTCGCGACGGTGGCCAGAGAGGCAATTTTGCGAAGTGGAGTCGAGCCCCGTAATCTTCTCGATCACAAGGCGCGGTTGCTCGTGGACGCCAAGTGGTGCCGGGATCGTGCCGCAACAGTGGTGAGCGCAGCGGCTTTCGCCGGGGCAACACTCATCTTGCTGAGCAATCTGGTCGGCATCGCGGATGGGTTCTGGCTTTGGCTTCTCGTCGGTGGCGTCATGGCTGGCACGATGTGGTTTCTCGCCAATGCTGAAAAGCCAAAGACGGTCGTCGCGAAGGCCCCATCGGTTGCGGTGGAGTTGGCACGGGGTGCTCTGGAGACACCTTGGCCTTGGGTTCAGGGCTATCGAGTGCTCGCGCTTGCAACCGGGCTCGGCGTTACGGACAACTTCTCCGGACTCTCTTTGGACGACTGGAAGTTGCTGATTCGGGCGGCTCGCTTGGTTTCTCCAGCCGCTCGGCGCAACATTTTCCTCGGGGCCCAGGAGTCGGCCCCGTTAGAACTCCTCCCCGCACTCGCTGCCGAAGCCGAGTTTTGGGGTCGAAGGCGGGGCAAGGATTCCCACGCCACGATCTCGGCGATCACCGCCGCACGGCTGGCGATCGCCTCCCGCCCGCCAGAGCTGTTTTCACAGAGCCCAGCACTCACCCAGGAGGTGCGGTGAACCACGCGGAGATGATCCGGAGGAGCCAAAGGCTGTTTGCGGTGCGCTGGCGAACCTATACCGTGGCCGCCGCGGCAGTGTCCCTCCTCGCGTGCGGCTATTCGCTCATTCCTGGGATCGTTGCTCTGTCCCTGCTGGCGGGGATCGTGCTCGGAACGGCAGTGGCTCCCCTCGGTCTGGTCATCGCGAGTCGAAGGCTCAACCAGGCTCTCGCATCCAGCCTTTCGCTTGACGAAATTCGGGCTCTGATTCGGGAATGGGGCAGACCGGGGACTCTCCAGGGGTGGAGCGGGGCAAGCGACCTCCTCGCCCATTGTCTCCCTCGACTCGAAAGGCGATCAGATTTATCGCAGGAAGAATGGGAGGTGATTGGGATGGCGACAACGCTCCTCTTCGCCAAGCTTCCGAGGGAGGCGGTAGAGCTGCTCCGTCGGGCAGAGGTCTACGAGGCAGCAGAGTGGCTGAAAGCAACCTCCACTGCGTCGATCGCGGGCGGAAGTCGATTGCGAAAGTTGGTGGCTACTCTCGGGCGGATTCACAAGGATCGGCGCGCCGAGTTGCCCGACTTTGCTCCAACGATGAAAGAGTCACTCGGCATGGCCGAGGTTCTCGAATCAGCACGTCAGTCGATCCGCTCGGGCCGTTACGGTCTTGGGGCGTGGGCGCTCCTGGTGGGATGCACACTGTTGAGCATCTTCGGCACAGGATCCGCCTCGTTTCTTCCGATGTTGGCCGCGATGTCGCTCGGCATCCGCCTTCTTGCTATTGAAGAAGGTGCGAAGGGGGCTCCCCGCTATTTGATCGACGGCGAGGTGCTCCCGACGTTGCTGGAGGAGTTTGGCTCCGATGCGGGCCGCGGGCGGAGAAAGCTGATTCAAATGGCCCTCCGAGACGCCATTCGCCAGACGGATGACTTCTCGGCGATGCGTCTGGAACACTTTGAGAGGCTCCTGGATCTCCATAGTACGGCCAAGCCTCGCGACCGGGCAGCGATCGCTCAGCTGATCCGCGATCAGGCACCGGCCGCGCTCTATCCCTCGGTGCAGGATCGAGCGGAGCGCTGGCTGGCGAATCGCTCGCGGCACGCGCCTCGAATGCTCAAGGAACTGACCGAGATCAGGGTCGGCATGCTTCGGCGGATCGAGTCAAACAAAAACCCGTCCCTCCAGGAGGTGCCGTGAAGCAAGAGAGGATGATCCGAGTCATTGAGAACGGCTCTTCGCCGTTTGGGGTGGCGGAAGGGCATCAGAGGTTGACGCAGAAGGAGAGCGAACTTGCCTGAGAAATTCAAACGACTGTTGGAGCGGTTCTCCACGGTCAATGAGCCGTTTTGGATTCGGCTTGGGCTGTTCGGATGTGTGGGGCCGCATCATTTTGGCGACGGCGACTTGGTGTCACGGGAGGCTCTGTCGAACGCAGTGTGCGAGCGGGCCGTGCGGCGTTGGGCCCGGTCAGTGGGCCTCCTGCTCACGCCCTTGCTGCTCTACACCTTGCTGGATGGCAAGTGGAATGGAGCAGAACTCCATGCGGGAGCCATGGTGTTCTTCCCTTGGATACACAGCATCTCGCCACTTGAGCACGAGATCAAGGAGCCGGAACCATCGCACGTGGCCGGAGCCTTGCACCTCTTGAAGCATTCGCCTGGACGAAGATCGGCGCGGCGGGATGTGATGCAGATCCTGCCCTCCCTCCTGCCGGGCATTCAGCGGGGCGATGACCTCTCGCGAGCCTCCTGGCGAGATCTGCTGCATATCGCGTTGAGGAGCAGAAACGCGGCACTCCGAGCGGCCGTTCTGGATGCCATGCGCCGGGCGGACGCTCCCGAACTCACCGAACTGGTGGAATCGCGATACGGCCTCACCGACCTCAAATCCAAGAAACTGGATCATGCCAAGGCCTCTGCGGTGGCGGCGGCGCGCTATGCCCTGCGCTCACAACAGGTGATTCAGGCCGAAGCGGGCGAAGTGCCCCGGCAAGCTCAGGTCCCCGAGGAGGCAAATCCGTGATCACCCTCGAATCAATTGGGGTGCGGCTTCTCGGAGGCGTGTGGTTCTGCGAGCGAGATGGGGAGACGCAGGAGATCCGCGATCTGGCGCAGAAGCATCTGGAGAGGCCCTCCTACCAGCGATTCTGGCGCGTCACGCTAGCGGTCTTTTTGCCGCTCTATATCTACGGTACGTTGCTCCGGGGATTTAACTTAACAAGCCTCGTCTTGGTTGTTGCGATCATCATGGCGTGGCGATCGATCCCGGGGATCCCTCAGAGTAGCCCCGGCGTTGTCCGGTTGCTTCTCAACTCCCTGGCTCACAAGCGCCGAACCCTGGTTCTGCAGGCTCTCGGCCCGGCGATGAAAGGGGTGACCCAGCGCGACGATCTCTCGGCGGAGCAATGGGAGATGGTGCGTCAGCTTTTGCGCTCTGAGCGCTCAAGTACGCTGCGAGCGGGGCTCCTGGAAGCTCTGGCCCACGCCGGTGATCCTCGGACTCTGGAGCTTATTCGCGACGTGTACGGCGGCCAAGCGATCCTGAACCCTCGCCTCAGCCACGCGGAAATCGAGGCGCTGTCTCTGGCGAAATTGAAGCTGAGTGAGCCGCACTCGATTTCAGTGGAGGTGGGTGAGCCATGAATTCCTATGCGGAGACCGCTGCCGATGAGGGACAGATTCGATTTCGACTGTTCTGGCATTTGTTGAAGATTGCGACTCTGGCACCTCTCCTTTTCGCCGCCATCATCAACCTCCTTGCTCATGGCCTCAACGCCCCTTGGGTCGATCAGGCGGACTACTTCCTTCGCCTCATGCTCATCGTTCCCGCAACGATCACCTTGGACAGCATGATCTTCGGACGGCTCATCGACGTGCGTTCAGATCTTGAGTTGCTTGCGCGAAGGCATCCCGGTTGGGGAGTCCCCTATTTCGCTCATCAAGGCATCGAGACTGCACTGGTGCAGGACGAAATACCGACTGATCTTTCAAACCGGCACGTGACGATGTTGGCTTCCGCATTTGGTCGCAGTCGAACTCGGTATTACCGAAAGTACTGGCTGAAGTTGGCAGCGCGGTACCCGGAGGAATTCCGCGCCTCTGTCGAACGCCACTACGGAATATCACTCCGAGTATGCGGACGTGTTGATCCAGAAGAATTGGACGCCCTGGCTGAGTATCGGTTGGCACTCGGCAGTGGATCGCCGAACCACGCGGGAGACCAGGGTGCCTGAAATTCTGCGGATGCACAGCCCGGCGGGTCGGATTGGCCTTTTCGGAACCGCGATCATTTTCGTTGCACTCTTTGCGCTCGCGCTGTGGGTTCAGCACCTGATCAAGCCCTTCTTTCCACCGTGGTTCGATTTGTTCAGGCTGATCCCGATGTTTCTGATCGTGGCTGTGCCGATGATATTCCTGCTCGACGACGATCGCCCCGGGCCGCAGCCGATTGCGGAAACGCTGGCAAAACTCGAAGACACCTCCCTTCCCAGAGCCGAGCAGAGCCGGGCTCGACGCCAGCTTGAGGTGGATTTGGACCGGGCGGAGGCGGAAGAGATCCTGCACAACCAGGAGGCTCTGGCGCACCTGGTCAAAGCCTCCACGGCGACGGACCTCACCTGGGAACTCCTGATGACCAGCGCTCGAGTGGATGTTCCTTTGTTGCGCCAGGCATGCCTCGAGAGGTTTGCATCCTATCGTCTCGACGATTCCCGGCTCAGGCACGACCACGTCCAGGCGTTGGTCATTTTTCGCAGCGGCGTTAGTGCGGGAGGTTCGATATGAGCAACGGGGATCCTCCGGTGGCAACTGAACCACTTCGCCCACTCAGCGAGCGAGAGTTGAATCGGCAAGTCGCAGCGTTGCAACGGCGATATGAGTCTCGCGTGAGCCAGTTTATCGTGGCTGGTTTGCTGGGGGCATTGGGGCTTGGCTGGCTTCTCGCTCCAGAATCATGGATCGCGGGAATGCGGCACCTTGGTATCCCGTTTTTGACGGCTGGGTTTCAATGCGCGATCCTCTTTCGCTCGTACGACGTCTGGCCCGTTCAGGCATTGATGACGTTTGGCGGTCGAGCCACATATCGCTGGAAGCGAGAGTTCTTTTACACGCAGCTTGATCTTGGGCTCCACTCCCAAAAAGAGGTGTTCGTAAACGATGACCTGCTTGACTGGGGCCTTCTTGGCCAAACACTGCGGGAGACTCGTCGTGCTCGGCTGAGAACCAAGATTCTGCAGCTCGCAGTTCAATTTCGTCGGGTGGAGTACTTGGCGATTCTCGACGAGCACTACGGGGCGGTGGGGTTGAACCATCGGAAGCTCGCTCATGACGAAGCCGCGGCTCTCGCCACCGCGCGACTGGTGCTTCGACCTCTAGCGACTCTGGAGCCTGGTGCCCCGATGGTCGCTCAGGGGGGCGAGCGGTGAGCGAAATCTCCCTTCCTTATCGTCGGCCCGATCAAGAAGCCGAAGCGCGCGCACTTGCCAAGTCCTATCGCCGCAGAGCTTGGATGCAAATGGCGGCAAACGTCGTCGCTGGAGCTGTCGTCGTGGGTGTGCTCGCAAGAGCAGTCTTCGACCTCGAGCACGTGATGTCACCGACTTTTCTCGTCTTCCTACCGAGCCTCCTTCGGATCTGGCCTCTCGGGCATCGGCGGGATTGGGAGCTGATCCAAATCGTGCTTCGCTCTGGCGATTTGAACCCAGGAGCACGGAAGCTCGCCCTCGAAGACTTGACTTTCAGCCTCCCTGATCCAGATGTGGCGAAATCCGAAGAACCCTTCGATTGGGAACTCCTCGCGCGTGTGTTGCCAGAGACGCCTCGCGGACTTCTCCGGCTCAAAATCATGGGGCTGACGACAAAAATGGGGCGCACCGAGTTCCTCCCCGTGATCGAGGAGCTCTATCGGAAGCAAGGATTGACTTCAAAGAAGATTGACCACTCAGAAGCGACCGCCCTGGCCCAGGCTCGGCTGATCCTTCGGTCGCTCGGGGATGAGCCGGGCACGAAGCAAGTGTTGGAGGAGAAGGTTTGACGGATCAGCCGGGGTCGGATCAATCTCCATTGACGAAGGAAGAAGCCAGAATCGTGGCCCAGTTTCGCTGGCAGCGAAGGTGGTTCTTCGTGATGCTCACGTATGCCGCTTTGCTTCCGGTAAGTATCCCATTCACTCTGAAGCACGTGATTCACCCCCTTGCCGGACTCATTTCCCTTCCGGTCGTAATGCTTCTCTTCATTGCGATGACCATCAGGGTTGACAACTTGCGCCTCATGCTGGAATTGAGCGGTAAGGGATTGCTCCCTAACGGGTGGCCTGGCTTGGCGGATAAGCACATCGTCGAACGTTGCTCCCGCGGAATCCCCGTCCACGAGTTTGATGCCCATCATTGGCAAGGTCTACTCGGCGTCTATCAACGCACAAAGCACATCGGAATCCTCCGGCTCGCCCTGGCAAACAACCGGGATGAATTCCGGGAAGCGTTCCTGGCCCATCACGCCGATCACTCCATGAAGAGCCGGAAATTCAGCCACGCCGACGCTACCACGATCATGGAAGCAAAGCTCCGCTGGATGTCCCCGACCCTCGAAAGCCGAGGCAGCGAACGCAGCCCTGAAGCTCCCTAGCCCTTCGGCGTCCAGACGAGCGGGCCTCGATCTCTTGGGCGCGTTTCGCCGATCAGGAATCGGCCGAGATGATCCACCACTGCCGCCGTCGCCCGACCGACGTTCGGCCGGATTTTCGCCTTCCCCACACTGAGCCCGCACCACTTCCCTGGTGCGAATTCGACCATCGCCACGGCTTGATCCTTGCGCAGATCAATCGTCACGTCTTTGTAGGTCAGGAAGTCGCCGCTGATCTCGAATCCCGCGATGTCGCAGAGAATCCTGGCCTCGGGGAGCGTGGCGGGATGGCCGACGATCACCAGGCCTTCCCAGCTTTCGGGGAGTTTGTCGATGCGGCGATTGGTGGGCCACCAGTCGTCGTGCTTGGGATCGACAAAGGCCCGCATTCGGCGCAGATTGTCGCTCCAACGGTACGGCAAAGGCGTGTTGTCATCGGTCATCAGTCGGTCGTAGGGATCGACGACAATCCTCTTGATCTGCCCGGGAGCCGGAACCTCAACCGCGCACGATCCATCCGGATTCGGTCGCAGTTCAACCCGATGGAGCTTCGTTTCACTGCTCGTCTCGACAAGAACCTCGACGGCTATCCGAGCGGCTTGGCCCTCAAACTTCAGATTCAGCGCGGCCACGCCATTCTGATGATCCACCCCAAGGATTTCCAGCCCGGGAACGCCCGGTTCATCGAGCCATTGCTTGAAGAACCACTCCATATCGGGGCCGAAAAGGGTCCGGAATTGCGGCCAACCACTCGCTGTTCCGGCCGGATGCTGGGCGACAAACTCCTTCATCTTCTGAATCATCACCTCGGTGCCGACTTCGAATTCGAGTTGCTGGAGCACCCAGGCTCCCTTGCCGTATCCAACGGCGCTGGCGGCATTGCCGTCGTTCGCCCCGGTCGTTCCGACGGGCGCGGTGAGATAAGAATCTTCCGTCCCAAAGTCCCCGATGAACGCCAGGCGCTTCGTGGCTTTGTCGCCCACGCGGCCTTCTCGGGCGTACAAGCCTTCACTGAAAACGGCAAAGCTCTCGTTCCAAAAGCTATCCAAATAGGTGCACGGAACAATGCCGCCCCACCAGGTGTGGCTTGGCTCATGGGGTTCCTCGGCGGGAAGCCAGCCAGGTCCGTAGGTGGCGAAACTGTAGGCCTCGAGAGCCCCGCCTCCGTAGAGCGGCGTCACGATTTTTTCGTAGTGGTTGAACGGATACGGCGCGAATTGCTCGAAGAAATCGAAGACCGGAGGGATGAGCTCAAGCTGGGTTTTCATCTGCTCTCTGGGCATGGTCTTGGAGATCATCCGGTAAGTGCGCCCCTCGACGAGAAGCTCTTCGCTGTAAAACGGCCCTGCGCTGAGGCTGAGATAGCTGATCGGCAAAGGCATCTCGGTGACGATGCTCCGCTTGTCGCCGATGATCGTGTCGCTGACTCGGTTGCCTTGGGCGACCACTTCCCAATCCTTGGGCACGCTGACCGTGGTCTTGAAGGTGAATGGCAGCCGGGCGATGGCGGGCCACCAGAGATCGTTGGTGAGCATGACTTCGCCCTCCGTGATGCTCCCGGCGAATCGGGGGCGATTGATGACCCCCTCATAGACAAGAGTGATCTTGTGCTCCCCTGCAGGCGGTGTTGGCAGGGAGATGACACCGCCGGCCTGGCTGATCTTGATCGGCTTCCCAGCAGAGTCAAGCGCTTGAATAACATCGTGATTCGGGCCAAGTCGGAGGAAGAAGTCTTTGTGTGCGCCGAGGCTGACATTCAGGGTCAGTTGGGCAAGGAACGAGGCCGACTTTTTGGGAAGATCGAATCCGATGATGAAGTTGGCGTGTTTCGGGATCACGCCTCGGGTGGTGCGCTCGTCAATCTTGGCCGCGAGTTTGCCGTTCTCGATCCGGAAGACTTGATCCCCGTAATCTTGGGTGGTGAGCGGTGTGGTGAACACGGCGTACTCGGCGCCCGTCGTGGCGTCTTGCAGCAACTCGGCCGTCCACCCGAATCGCCCGACGCCAAATGATCCTGGCACGCGGAGGAAGGCAAACTTCCCTTTCAACTCGGGGGTCGCTCGCGCTTCGATGGCGGGGATGTCTTTGGCCGTTGCGTGCTTGGAGAGGTCTGCCATCAGGGCGGCAGAATCGGGCCGTGCGGCGTGGTGAAGGAGAAAAGCCGCGAGGGAGGCGAGCATCTGCCTATTCTACGCAGTAGGCCTTCCAGTTCGCTTGGTTGAATCCTGGGGTTCGGGGGGCCATAATAAAGATTCGCGGCGGCGTAGCTCAGTTGGTTAGAGCGAACGGTTCATACCCGTTAGGTCATCAGTTCAAGTCTGATCGCCGCTACCACTCCCCTTTTGCCTCTCCCGGATTTGATGCTCCCGACCCTGAAGGGATCGGGGCACCCAGGAGTTATCTTTCCCCGCTCATTTGACGGGCTTCACCACGCACCGAAGAGTCGAAAAACCATCGAGTTCGAAGTGCTCGATTCGGATCGGAGTGGCGGTGCCGCTGAAACGCACCTTGACGACATCGGTTTTGGGGCCGTGCCAGGTCCAATCTTGGAAGACCAGTTGCGTGCCGATGAAGAGGCGGATTCCGTCGTCGTGAGTCAGCGTGAACTCGTATTCGCCGGCCGGGAGGCTTGCGGTGGTCTCGGCGATCGTGGCAAATTGGTCGGAATTGACACCAGGACGCGGGGCACCGTACCAGGCTCCGTAGAGCTCGCGGGATCGGTACTCCGCGGCGGGTGCGGCGGCGAAGATCTTCTTGAATTCCACTTCTTGAGTCCGGGGGTCTTGGGTGGATTTATCCCAGTTCCAGAAGCGAACATGCCAATCGAGACCCACTTCGTCCCGCGCAAAACCGAACTTGAACGGCTTTCCGGCGGGCGTTTTCACGCCGCGAACGTCGAAAACGTCTGCTCCGGTGAACTCATAGTCGAGCGAGAAGGGGCCATTGACCTTGACCGCAACCCAGTCGCCGATGTTGCCCGTCTGGGCCGCGAGCTTAGCCCGGGTGGGGAGTTTGATCGGGAGCGCAGCGGCATCTGTCACGAAGTTCACATCGCGCCCGATTCCCGCGAATCGACCCTTGGGGCCAAGCGTTTCGAAGATGTAGATCGTGCCGTTTTCTTGCACCACCGTATCGCGGAGGGCGAGGATCGGGCGACGGAAGTCGTAGGGACCCCATTCGTCCACGATGATGAACTCGCGACCCCGGCGGGGTGATTGACCGAGGAACGGAATGTTCCCTCCATCCAGGGGTTCGACGTAGTAGGGTCGAGCCGCTTCCATCTGAACTTCTTCCGGACTGGCCGCTTCGAGGGACTTCGTGAGCGGTGCTGGTTTCACGAGGGGATTCCACACGCTCTGCTTGAAAATTCGATCGAAGACTTCACGCGAACCGGGTTCTCCGAGAGCCACAAGACCGCTTCCTCGCATGTACGCCAATGAAGGCACTTCGGATGCTCCCGAAGACAGCTGGTTGGCCTCCCACTCGACCATCGCCGGGAACTTGGCGGGGTCGAACGGCGCGGGGGTCATGAGGGTGTTGCCGGTGAAAGCGAGCCCACTCAAATTCCCACGATCCGTCAGCACCGAGCCCACTTTCTTGATGAAGTTGTCTCGCACCGACGTGCTGCTCGTCCGTTGCAAATCCAGGGCGATTCCGGGGATGTCGAAGAAGACATTTCGGAGAATCTTGGTGTCTCGGCTGGCGGTATCGCGCTTCTGCGCGTATCCCCAATCCGCTGGCTGAGACTCTCTCGCCCAGAGTTTCATCGCTACCGTATCGAGGCGGAAGATGTTGCCATCAAACGTGTTCGATTGCCCGTGCTCGATGGCAATCGCCTCGGCATTGAGCCCGAAGACATTGCCCGCGATCACCGTGTCGTAGCTGTATCCGCCCCATACGCCGTGCCAGCACTCCAAGATGAGATTGTTGGCGAAGACGTTGCGGCTGAAGGTCGCCTCGATCCCGTTGGTGGGGGCGTGGCTGAAGTCGTTGCCGTAGAGGATGTTGTCGTTGCAGCCCCCTTGCCCTGAATCCATAGTGGTTTGACCGGCCCAGAGGAAGAATCCATCTCCGCCGTGGGTCACAGAGTTGTAGGCAAACACGTTCTCATTCGACTGCTCGTAGATGAGGATCCCGGTGGAATCTTGGCCTCGGTTATAGTTCCGGTGGCTATAGCCGCGCACGCACCAGTCTATGTTGTTGTGCATGATCCGGTTTCGGCTTGATCGGTACATCCCGAGCCCGACCGCGCTGAGAAAGCTGAAATCGTTGTTGTAGACCAGGCCGCCTTCGCTGCGGGTCATCATGAGGCCGCACTGGCCACCCCACGCCTTAACGCCGCTGATGCGAAAATCTCGGGCATTCTTGAGATAAATCGCGGCCCCAAAGCGGAGCCACTCATCTTTTTCGTTCTGGTGGAAGCTCATCCAGTCGCCCAGATCTTCCCTTTCCCAAGTCGAGCCCAGTTTGGCTTTCCAGTTGTTCGAGAGATCCATGTCGCGCAGGGTCAGGCCGTCGGTGCTATCGGCAATGAGGCCAATCTTGTATCCGTGGACGTTGAGCCCCTTGATGGTGATGTCTTTGCCTTCGATGCGGATCGCAGTGCCCTTGCGCTCGTTGGGCATCACCGTTTCAGGAGTGCCGCGCAGAGTGACGCCGGTGAAATCGAGCGTGATCTTGTTGCCCCGGATGGTGATGGCAGCGGTTTTTCCGCTTTCATCGCTGTGAGGGATGCTGTAGATGCCCGGCGTGAACTTGGTGGACTTGGTCACGACCAGACCGGCCTTGGGGATCGCAGAATCTTGGGCGGGGAGCATCAAGAGCGGCAACCAGAACATGCCCCCATTTTGCCCGGAAATGCGCCTGAATCAACGTTGAATTCTGCGAAAATCGTGGCGGGAGTCGCGGAGATCAGGGTCGAGCGAAGAGCCGGGTGAGCACGTCGGAGATCGCGTCGGCCGTGTAATCGAGCAAGCTGATCGAGCGGCCGTAGTTCATCCGCGTTGGGCCGATGATGGCAATCACGCCCGCTTCCTGATCTCCCACGTAGAACTGGCGTCGCAAGATCGCCAGGGGCCAGTGCTTCTCTTCTTGGTTCTCTCGCCCGATGGTGATCGTGTCTCCGTTGGATCGCGGTGCGGAAATGGCTTCCCGTAGCCCGTCCTCATCGGTCACGGATTCCACAAGCATCTCCATGGTGTCGGGGAGTCGGTGGAACTCGGGCTGAGCCATCACGAACTCCTCTCCCTCGAGAACCAAGTTGCCGCGAGTGAGGTCTTTTATCAGGCCACGTACGCAGGTGCTCGCTCGGTCGGAAAGGGTGTTGAGAATGGGATCCCCGCTCACGGGGAGTCGATAATCCTGAAGCTCGCTCAGGCTCTTTTCGTTGGCGGTGGCGGCAAGGATCTCGTTGAGTTGGCCAATGTGGGAGAGAGTCGCTCCAGGCGGGCACTCGATGATGCGGTTCTCGGCGTGACCATTTTCAAGCACGCAGACGATCAGGGCGCGATCTGGCCCGAGAGCGGTAAGAACCAGATGCCTCACTTTGACCGTTGCGTCTTTCACCGTCACCGCCGCGCTCATGAGGCGAGTCATCCGGCTGAGAGCCTTTGTGGATTCGGTGACCAGATCGCGAAGGGTTTCCTCGTCGCGAGTGGCGGTGCGGAGCGTGGTCTGCTCGGCGGCATCCGGAGATTCGTTCGGCAGGAGATGATCAACGAAGTAGCGATAACCCACATCGCTCGGGATCCGCCCGGCGGAGGTGTGAGGTTGCTCCAAAAAGCCAAGCTCGGTGATCTCGGCGAGTTCGTTTCGCACGGTTGCCGACCGAACGCCCAGTTCGTACTTGCGAGCGATGAGTTCGCTGGCGATCGGCTCGGCGGTGTGGACGTATTCGAAGATCACCGCGCGCAAAATGTGGCGTTTTCGTTCGTTCAACTGATCCATGGTGAGTGCGTTGGGGAGGCTTTGTGAGAGTTTAGACGCAAAAGTCGGGCCGACTCGGTTCTCGGCCCGGGAATGTTGCGCGATTCGGGGCGTGCAGTGCGTAGAATCTGGTCATGCCTCGCCCCCCTGGTGAACGAATTTTTGGCCTCGAGACCGAGTTCGGTTGCCTCGTGGATTCGGCCTCCGCCACGCCGGAGACTGCGGTGGAATTGATCAAGGATCACGTTTTCTCGGATCTCAAGCTCGGGGTGCTGGACTATCACGCGCGGGATGAGGTGTTCGAACCGGCCCAAAGCGGCGGGTTCTTGATGAACGGCGCTCGGCTCTACATTGATGCCGTCGGGTCGCATTTGGAGTACGCGACGGCGGAGTGCCGGAATCTCGATTCCCTGATTGCCAACGACCGCGCAGGGCAACGGATCATTGTGCAAGCCATCCACGAGCTTGGGCTGAGTGAAGAGGTTTCGGTTTACAATAATTCGGTCGACCATTTTGGCGGTCATACATTCGGGTGCCATGAAAACTATCTCGTCGAGATGACCGAGGACTTCTTCACCTCAAGAGTGCAGCAGCTTTATGCCTTTTTGGTGACCCGGCAGATCTTTGCGGGGGTAGGACGAGTGGGAGGTCATATTCTTTATGAAGGTGGCCGGCCCACGCTCCACGAAATGTCAGAGAACCCTATCGATTACATCTGGGTCTCCCAGGTGTATCACGTGTATCCGGATGAACGAGTTCTCTACCAACTCTCCCAAAGAGCAGACCATATCATCCGCACGATTGCAAGCCGGGTGCGATTTAATCGAGCAATCATCAATCCTAAGTGGGAGCATTTCTATGCCCACGACGGTATGCACCGTCTGCATATCCTTTATGGAGAATCGAATCAGAGCGAGTATGCCTATAAGTTAAAAGTTGGAACCACCAACCTCGTGCTTCGACTTCTGGAAGACGGTTTGCTCGATGAGATGCCCCAAATCGAGCAACCTCTCATCGCTCTTCGCGATATCTCTCGGGATGAGAGTTATCAGTGGGTGTGCGGCATGGAGGATGGAACCACGGCTACCGCTTTGGAAATCCAGCGTCGTCATCGAGACTTGGCGGAGCGGTACCGAGGTCACTCGGCGGATACGGACTGGGTTCTGGATGAGTGGGATTCGGTGCTGACCGCGTTGGCCGGGAATCCCATGGAGCTGGCAGATCGCCTGGACTGGGTGGCCAAGCGGAGTATCGTCGACATGTATCGGGAGGATATGGGCTTGGAGTGGACGGATGATGCCTTGCACAGCATCGATTTGGAGTACCACAACATCGATCCCACGAAGTCGCTCTTCCACGCCTTACCGATGCGACGAGCCGTCGATGAAGTCGCGATCATTGACTCCCAAACCGACCCTCCGGAGGACACGCGGGCGCTCGGTCGCGGGCGTTTAGTGAAGCAGGCGATCAAGTCGAAAACAAAGCAGTACACCTTTGACTGGAGCGCGGTTTCGATGGGTCGCCTCGACTACCGTGAGCTGCCTGACCCTTTCCTAACCTATGAAGAAATCGCCGAAAGTTGAGTGGCCACCCGCCGTGGCGCCGATTCGGCCGTTGCTGATCGGGCACTTAGAGAGACTGGAGATCTGGGCAATTTTCTGCCTGCTCGGAGGTCTTGCGCTCCCCCTCGTTTGGCAGAACCCGTTGATTCTCTCCTTTGGATTGATGACGGCGGCTTGGGCGTTTGTGAATCTGATCATCGCGGTCTTGGGAAAGAATGGTAAGCCACCAAGTTCGGTGCAAACCTTTGTGGGTTTGCTGGTCGTGAATCAAGTTGCGAACTATCTCTATATCCTTGTCGGATCAGGAGTTGCGCTCTTTGGGGGCGATGCCCCGACTCGAGCTGGAGCCTGGGCGGTGGTTGTTCAAGGCTTTGCTCTCATGTTCCTCGATGCATATCTGCTGAAGAAGTGTCGGGGCATTTTGAAAGGCACTGATGTCTAGCTCAGGAGTGTCCGGAGTAGAATAGATGAATGAAGGAAGATCCCAAGAAACCTGATATGGTGCGGGAGCTCATGCCCAACTGGAACATGGTTAACGACTTTGTTCTGGGGGAGCTTCGTCGGGATCTCCCTCATATCAATACGGCAGCTGAAATCGCCAAATTTGGTGCCGCCTTCGAATACGCACGACTCCGAAAGATCGATCATGATGCCTGCACGATGTCGGAGTGGTTTTCGGCGACCGCAGGACTACGACCGCGATGAACGAAAAGCAACTTTTCTTGGATGCTGCGGACGTCCAGCACATCCTGGATGAGGCAGGAATCCCTAACTGCATCATCGGCGGCTTAGCAAACCTACGGTGGGGTCGTCCACGCTTAACGGGCGATATCGACTTGAGCGTCTTTACTGGCTTCTTTGAGGATGAACGAGTCATCGACTTGCTTCTATCGCACTATGGTGCCAGGGCGACGAATCCGAAGAGGATGGCGCAGATCACCAGGGTTCTCCTCCTCGCGACCCCAGCCGGTACCGGTATCGATGTGGGTTTGGCCGGGATCCCGTTCGAAGAGCAGATGATCAACCGAAGCTCCGATCATGATTTTGGGGTTGGTCAACCGCTCAGAACCTGTTCCCTTGAAGACTTTCTCGTACTGAAGGCCTTTGCCGGACGAAGTATCGACTGGTTCGATATTGAGGGTGTGATCCTTCGGAATCCTGGTGTGAACTGGAGCTCGGTGGAACGTGAGCTCATCGTGCTACTTGAACACAGCGACAGACTTGATAACCTGGACAAGCTGAGGGCAGAGCGAGCTCGTCTTCTGCCCTAGATTCGCTCACTCTTGAGCCATCGCGAGGGCGACGAGTTGGCGTGAGGGCAGAAACTCCACATCCTCACGAACTGTCTCCAAGACCTCAACTGGAGCCCCGGGGGTCCATTCCAGCAGGCGGCCGATCACATCTTCCACCAAGTTATCCGGCGTTGAAGCCCCGCTCGTGATGCCGATCGTCGCATACCGCGTTGCCCAGGATGGATCCATCTCGTCAGGCGACATCAGCAACACCGCGTCGGCCCCATAGCTCTCCGCGACTTCGCGCAGTCGATTCGAGTTCGAGGAAGTCGTGCTTCCGACGACAACCACCAAGTCGCATTGCTCGGCCAACGCCTTGACCGCTCCCTGGCGATTGGTGGTGGCGTAGCAAATATCCTCCTTCTGCGGGAGTTGAAGGTGCGGAAAACGGCGCTGAAGCACGTCAACGATCTCGCGCACTTCGTCCACGCTCAGTGTAGTCTGAGTGACCAAAGCGAGCTTCTCGTGCGGCGGGAGAACAAGCTCCTCCGCTTCTGCGGCCGTTTCCACCAAGATCATTCGTTCCGGGGCTTCGCCCATGGTGCCCTCCGCCTCGACGTGGCCACGGTGTCCGACGTAAACCATGAGGAAGTCTTTGGCAGCAAATCGCTTCGCTTCGTTGTGGACTTTGGTGACCAGCGGACACGTCGCATCAATGACGGTCAGAGATCGGGCCTTCGCCTGCTCTCGTACGGCGGGCGAGACTCCATGGGCGGAAAACACGACCACTTCCCCTTCAGGAATCTCGTCCACGTCCTCGATGAAGATCACGCCCTTGGCTTCAAAGTCGCGCACCACCCATTCGTTGTGGACAATCGCATGGCGGACATAGACCGGAGCCCCATGAATCTTGAGAGCGAGGTTGACAACCTGCATGGCATAGGCAACGCCAGCGCAGAATCCTCGGGGGGCGGCAAGAACGATCTTCTCCATAGGCGGGTTGTGCCTATTCTACGGCGTCTGCCTTGAAATTGGTTGGGCGGCGGGGGCACTTCGGGGTTGATCGCCCCGGATTGGGCGCACCGTCAGGAGTCAAAGGAACGCGCCGATTGGATCACTCGTTGCGAGTGGGCAAAGACCGCCTCGGTGAGGTCGTTCCATAGATAGTAGGTCTCTGGGAGCTGCGCCAACGCGACCCACTGGCGACCGCGCGATTCCTCGGTCGTGATGATCGGCCCCATTTCGCCCACTTCCGCAACAAAGAGATCGGCCCATCGCACCTCTTTGCCTTCAGAAAGCTTGTAACACCCCAAGTAAATGCACCGGGTGAGTTCTGCGCCTGCTTCTTCCCTCGCCTCGCGCTGAGCGGCTTCCTGAGAAGTCTCGAACGGCTCGACGCGGCCACTGGGGATACACCACCCTCGACCAACGATGTCACAGATCAGAATCTCGTCTTCCCGCCACGGAATCACCAAGGATGCAAAGGCACGAAGCGGCGACTGGTACGGCGCGGGAAAGAACTCCATGGTCTGCCGTCCGACTCGGGCGGTTGGAAAGCGCACGATGATCGCGCTCCCGCTACTCTTTAGCCTGAGCCTGGGCGGTCGGCACTCCGAAGCGGAGAACCACGACTTTGCCGAGAATCTCATCGAGCTTGACGGGGCCCCACTCACGAGAGTCCTCGCTGACGGGGCGATTGTCGCCGAGAACGTAAAACTGCCCGGCGGGCACCTTGTACTCGACTTCGCCATCGAACGGCGACCAGCCTTCGGGAGTGTTGTAGAGATCGACGGTGTCTCCGCCCAGCGCGTAAACGCGCTTGATGTAGTACTCGTTCGGCACATCGCGGCTCTTGACGACCACGATATCGTTGCGCTTGACATCTCCAACCAGCCAGTAGGCTTTGCTGACCAGCACGTGGTCTTTGCTGTTGAAGGTAGGCACCATCGAATCGCCCTTGACCTCAACGGTGCGGAAGTTGAAGAGCATGAGAAGAGCGAAGGCAAGGACGAACAACAAGAAGGCGGTGAATCCGCGCACAACTTGCTTCTTTTTCCTCGGAGATGGTGATCTCTGCTCCATCTTTCTCAATGACGCCGCCTATGGGGGGTTATACTTCACTTCGGCATATTTGCGTGCCTTTTTCAGTCTATGGACTCTCTTCAATCGGCTCTCGCTCCATTTCTTGCTCTGATCAGCCTGGGACTGCTGGTTTTGGTGCTCGGCCTGATGGCCTGGTGCTTCAGCCTGAGCAAAAAGCTCAAGAATGTCCACCGGGTTTGGGATCAGCTCTCAACCGGTGCGGAGGGTGGCAACTTGGAACAACTCTTGCACACTCAACTGCGAAGAAGCGGAGGCCTGGAGGCCGAGGTCGAAGCCTTGAAAGAACGAATGACGGGTGCGGAAACCAAGCTGAAATCGGCAAAGCGGTATGTCGGGCTCACCCGATACAACGCCTTCAACGATGTGGGCGGAGAGCAGAGTTTCGCTCTGGCGGTGTACGATGAAGAGGGCAATGGGGCCGTCATCACAAGCCAGGTGGGAAGGATGGATTGTCGCGTGTTTGGCAAGTCGCTCGTCAAAGGTAAGTCAGAGACAAGTTTGACTGTCGAAGAGCAAGCCGCGATTGAATCAGCGGTACGGCCAACCGCCCGACCGAGAATCACGAGCTAAATCGAGTTTTCAGCCACACTCACACACGAGGGACATGCGTAACGAAGACCTGATGCTGATTGATCGAGCCCGAGACGGCGACCGCTCGGCTTTCGATCAGCTCGTGCTCAAATATGAAGCGCGGGCTTATCAGTACGCATTCCGCCTGACCCGCGACCCCGAGCAAGCCGGAGACGTTGTGTCGGACGCGTTTTTGCGCGTCTACTCCGCCCTCAAGAACTTTCGAGGTCAGAGTGCCTTCAGCACTTGGCTTTATCGAATTGTCACCAACTGCTTCCTCGATCGCAAAAAACGGGATAAGGATGGCAACAACGTCAGCCTGGACTCCTCGGTGAATATCGGGGACGGCGAAGTCGAGCGTCAGTATGAAGACGACTCCGATGGCCCCGCCGAGATCGCCGAGCGCAATGCTCGGGAGACGGCCATCCAGGACGCTTTGGGCTCCATGCCGGAGTACCAGCGGGCCATGCTCATCATGTACCACGTCGAGGGCCTCTCGTACGAGGAGATCAGCGACGCGCTCGACCTCCCGATTGGGACGGTCAAAAGCCGGCTGAATCGAGCAAGAGTCGCGTTGCGCGAGCAATTATCCCAAAACTCGGAACTTTTCCAAATGGGTTGAAGTCAAAGCCAGAAGCGAGGAACGGTATGAACTCACAGAAAGCCCAGGAATTCTTCAGCGCCTACTACGAAGGCGATCTCGAAGCTGGCCTCAAAGAGGCCTTCGAGAGGGCATTGGCTGCCGATCCCGCCCTTGCGGAAGAATATCGCCAGTTCAAGATCGCGCTCGATCTTTTCGCCCGCGAAGCCGATGAGCCGATTGAACTTCCCCACGACTTGCATGATCGCATCATGCAAAAACTCGATCACCACGATTGGGAGGCCAAGCGCACGGCCAAAACCGGATTCTTTGGAAACTGGCGATTGGTGGCATTTGGCGGACTCGCGGTCGTCGCGATTGCGGCAGCTTTTGTCAGCGTGATCCAACCCAACCAGGGCAAGGGCAATGCGATGGGCTCCATCGGAGCCGCACCATCCGTCAAGGCAACAACGACGCTCGATGCCATCTTGATCGAAGGCAAGCTCAACGTGCGAGTGTCCGCGATCGGATCCGATGAAGTCGTGGTGCGAAATGCCGCGACTCAAGAAGAGGTGAAGTCGATTCGCGCCAAGGACAAGACCTTGGACAGCGAAATCGCCACCGGCTCCGATACCGCCGTCATCTTGGATATTTCGCCGAAGAATGGCCAAGCACTTTCCGTCGTCGTGCCGGGAGATCAAGCGATCTCCGCCTCGAAGAGTGAAGGCACGGTGCGCGACTGCGCTCTGGCGATGGCCGACCTGTTCCGATCGCCGATGATCATGCGAGTTTCGCAACCGGATCGCTCGGTGAGTTGGGAGTTCACTGGCTCCGAGTCCGTGTCGGATCGAGCCGCGATTCTCAAAGACCAGAATTTGACGCTGAGCCTGCGGTCAGACGGAATCCTGGTTCTGTCGGACTGACCAGCCGCCCTCGGTGGTCTTCCAGCTCTGACTCCAGTCGGTACGCGACTTGGAATCCCCGGATGGCCGCGACACCCGCCTCATTGCTGACCTTGTAGAGGCTTTCCTCGGCTTCGTCCAAAAGCTCCTGGGTTCCGTGGTGTGCGTTGATTTTGGTGATCGCATCGTTTGGCCCCAACTCGCTGATCCTCGCCACATGATCGGCCATCTTCACCACCTTTTCCGGGTTGGTGGACAGAGTGGCCAGGTGGCTCTCAAACTCTTTGACCTGAGCCGCACTCAGAAACGGCTTGACGGTTTCGAACCGCTCGATGGTGTGGAGCTGGACGTAGCAGGAGTTGGTGACGCTGAGGGCGCTGTTGTATTTCGCCACTTCGGCCAGTTGGAGCGTCAAAATCATCAGCTCGTTCACGCGTCGCCAGTCTTGAACATGCTCGGCGTCGTTGGTCTGACGCATCAAGGCCTGAATGACGCCCCGGCGGGCTGCCTCGATCTGTTGCCGGACCCCCTCGCTGCCGTCGTCATCAGCCGAAGCGGGACGGATCGCTTGAAGATCACCCCGGCGGTGTCCGTCAATCCACAGTTGAGCGATGCGGCGCAGAGTGGCCTCGTCGCCGTCCCACAGATTGGGCATCTCGGCGCGCGTCGCCTGAATCGCCGGCGCGTAGGCAAGAATCTTCGCTGATTCTTCCTCACCATATTCCGGCGATTGCCAAGGCGTGGTTAGTGTCCGTCCTTGGATCGCCAGCAGGGCCAGCAACCACACCGGGCCAGAAGCCGCGAGTGTGTATCCGAGCGTCCGTGCTCTCATACCGGGAATCATCGGCTGAGAAGTCCTATGACCACAGGCCTAGAGCGAATGGTCATAGAGTCCCAAATATTTGGTCTGGAGCCAAACCTCATTTACAGTGTGCTCGTGGACCGCAAGAACACAAACCCGAAAAGAATGCCGGAATGGGAAGAGCACTTAGTGGCTCGCGCTCAGAAAGGCGAAATGGTCGCTTTTGAATTGCTGGCTGATATGCATCGCCCCGCAATTCTCGGACAAGCCATGCGAATGCTTCGCGACTCGGAAGATGCGCAGGATGCCGTGCAGGACACCCTTTTGAAGGCCTGCCGTGCGATCCATAGCTTCCAACCGGGACGTCCGATGTTGCCTTGGCTTCTCCGCATCTGCAGCAACTGCTGCGTAGACATGATCCGCACGCGTCGCAACGGAGCCGAGAACATCGAGGCTCACGAGCATGCGCTTTTCGATCAGTCGGCGAGCGTTTCTGACCAGCTGGAGCAGTCGATCGGCGCAGAATCTCTGCGTGCGGCGATTGTCCGGTTGCCAGAGCGCTACCGCAACATCATCATGATGCGGCACTTCAGCCACATGGATGTCAACGAGATTGCCGACGCTCTCGGCAAGCCGGAGGGAACCATCAAGAGCTGGCTCTTCAGAGCCCGCGCGATGCTCCGAAAGGATCTCGAGACAATGGCCGCCGCCTGACCCTCCCGGGTCAGCCCGATCCAACCCAGTGCTCACCGCGCTTCCCTTCATCGGGAGCGCGGTGAGTTTTTTGTGGAGCGTTCAAACACAAAAAAGGCCGGAATCGTGAGATTCCGGCCTTTGCCCGTTTCCGGGGATCAGATCCTTATTCGTAGACCTTGCTGATGGTGCCGGCACCCACGGTGCGGCCGCCTTCACGGATAGCGAACTTGGAGCCGATTTCCATAGCGATCGGGTTGATGAGCTCGACCGTCATGGTGATGTTCTCGCCCGGCATAACCATTTGCACGCCTTCCGGCAGGTGCAGGGTTCCGGTCACGTCGGTGGTGCGGAAGTAGAACTGCGGTCGGTAGCCCGTGGTGAACGGGGTGTGGCGACCACCTTCTTCCTTGCTGAGGACGTAAACCTCGGAGTCGAACTTGGTGTGCGGCTTGATGGAGCCCGGCTTGCAGATAACCATGCCTCGCTCGATGGCCGTTCGGTCGATACCGCGGAGCAGCAGGCCGACGTTGTCACCGGCTTGGCAGCTGTCCAGCAGCTTTCGGAACATTTCGATACCCGTGCAAGTGGTCTTGCGGGTGTCTCGGATTCCGACGATTTCGACTTCGGTGTTGACGTTGAGGGTGCCGCGCTCGACACGACCGGTGGCGACGGTGCCGCGACCGGTGATGGTGAACACGTCTTCCACCGCGCAGAGGAACGGCTTGTCGACGTCGCGCTCCGGCGTGGGGATCCAGGAGTCAACGCTGGCCATCAGATCGTAGATCGGCTTGAGGGCCGGATCATCCGGGCTTGCACCAGCTTCGAGCGCGTCGGTGGCCTTCACGGCGGAACCGCGCACGATCGGAGTGTCGTCGCCCGGGAAGTTGTAGCTGCTCAGTAGTTCTCGGATTTCCATTTCGACGAGCTCGAGGAGCTCTTCGTCGTCGACGAGGTCAACCTTGTTGACGAAGACGACCACGTACGGCACACCGACCTGGCGAGCGAGCAGGATGTGCTCGCGCGTTTGCGGCATCGGACCGTCGGTTGCGCTCACGACCAGGATCGCGCCGTCCATTTGGGCGGCACCGGTGATCATGTTCTTGATAAAGTCAGCGTGTCCCGGGCAGTCGACGTGGGCGTAGTGTCGGGTCTCGGTCTCGTACTCTTGGTGCGAAATGTTGATCGTGATACCGCGTGCCTTTTCTTCCGGCGCGTTATCGATTTCGTCGTACTTAACCTTCTTGGAAAGACCCTTGAGGGCGAGGCTACCGGTGATGGCAGCGGTCAGGGTTGTCTTACCGTGGTCGACGTGGCCGATCGTACCAATGTTGACGTGCGGCTTCGTCCGTTCGAATTTAGCTCTTGCCATTTTTTCTTACCTGCTGTTCTCTTCCGGTTTTTTCCGCCTTCAGCAAAGCCGCTTCTGCAGAGCCACCCAGGATCGTCGCCCTGAGCCGGAGTCGATGACACACCAAAGGCAGAGCCTTCGGCGCATGAACGGGGATATGATGACTGATTCGGGGGCATGTGAATCAACACGACCCAGGCCTTTTTGAATCTAGAGAGGGTCGCTTGGCCCCCCTTCGGTGTGCACCCGAGGATCACTAAAAGGCCCCTGGGCGATCACTCGCTCAGGGGCCTTGCGGTTCGGAGTCAGCAACTGATTAGTGGCTGTTCTTGGCCATGATTTCCGCAGCAATGCTTTGCGGAACTTGTTCGTAGTGAGACGGGGTCACGTTCGGCGTGGCTCGGCCTTGGGTAAGGCTTCGCAGCGTGGTGACGTATCCGAACATCTCGGAGAGCGGGACGTGGGCATTGACGATGGTGGCACCACCAAGAGCCGAATCCATGCTCTCGATTCGTCCGCGTCGACCGTTAAGGTCACCCACGACATCCCCGACGTTGTTATCCGGCGTGGTGACTTCGACGTGCATAATCGGCTCCTTCAGGATCGGAGTCGCCGTTCGCATCGCTTCTCGGAAGCCGATCATGCCGGCTTGCTTGAACGCGTTTTCGTTCGAGTCAACATCGTGGTAGCTGCCGTCCACGACTGCCACCTTGACGTCCACAACCGGGTAACCGGCGATGACACCACTCAGAAGTGCTTCTCGGACGCCCTTTTCGACGGCCGGGATGTATTCCTTCGGAATCGAACCTCCGACAACCTTGTTCTCGAAGACGAAGCCTTGGCCCACTTCGAGCGGCTCGATTTCCAGGACGCAGACACCGTACTGACCCGAACCACCCGTTTGGCGGACGAATCGGCCTTCGGCCTTGCTCTTCTTGGTCACCGTTTCTCGGTAAGCAACCTGCGGCTTGCCCTGGTTCGCCTGAACGCTGAACTCTCGGTTCAGACGGTCGACGATGATTTCCAGGTGGAGCTCGCCCATTCCGCTGATGATGGTCTGACCGGATTCGGCGTCGGTGTAGACGCGGAAGGTCGGATCTTCTTCAGCCAATCGGGCCAGGCTGGTACCCAGCTTTTCTTGGTCGGCTCGGCTCTTCGGTTCGATGGCCACTTGGATAACCGGCTCAGGGAACTTGATCGATTCGAGAACGATCGGCTTGGCTCCGTCGCAGATGGTTTGACCCGTCTTGACATCGCTCAGACCGATGACACCGACGATTTCACCCGCGTACACGGCATCGATATCCTGGCGATTGTTGGCGTGCATTTCGAGGATGCGGCCAACGCGCTCGGTTCGAGTGCGCATGTCGTTGGTATGAGGATCGCGGTAGCACACCGTGACCTGGCTTCCCTTCTTCAGCACGCCCGAATAGAGTCGGACGTACGTGAGACGACCAACGAACTTGTCGGACATGATCTTGAAGGCCAGCGCGCTCATCGGCTCCTCGTCGCTCGGCTTGCGCACGAGCGGCGATTCGTCATCCGGATCGACACCAGTGATGTCATCGACATCCAGCGGCGACGGTAGCAGATCCACAACACAGTCGCAGAGGAACTGCACGCCCTTGTTCTTGAACGAGCTTCCGCAGATAACCGGGACGATCTTGTTGGCAAGGACGCCGCTTCGGAGCGAGTTCTTCAGCTCCTCCATCGGAATCTCTTCGCCTTCAAGGAATCGCTCCATGACCGACTCATCGTAATCGGCTATCGCTTCGATGAGCTTTTCGCGCCAATTCGCGGCATCCTTGACCATGTCGGCCGGGATGTCGGTGATGTCGAAGTTCTTTCCGTCGTCGCTCGTGTAGATCGTGGCCTTCATGGTAAGAAGGTCAACGTAGCCTTTGAAGTCGCTCTCGGCCCCGATGGGGATGGCGAGAGGAGCCGCATTGGCACCCAAGCGGTCGCGCAGTCGGTCGATGACTTGATAGAAGTCAGCGCCGAGGCGGTCCATCTTGTTCACGTACGCGATTCGAGGAACCTTGTACTTGTTGGCTTGTCGCCACACGGTTTCGGACTGCGGTTGAACGCCACCGACCGCACAGTACACCGCGACCAGACCATCGAGAACGCGGAGCGAGCGCTCCACCTCAACGGTGAAGTCGACGTGCCCCGGGGTGTCGATGATGTTGATCTTGTGTTCCGGCTTGTCTCCGTCGCTTCCGCGCCAGAAGGCCGAAGTTGCAGCCGAGGTGATGGTGATCCCTCGCTCCTGCTCTTGTT
Organism: Methyloversatilis discipulorum; assembly: GCA_943371575.1. Taxonomy (GTDB): domain Bacteria; phylum Armatimonadota; class Fimbriimonadia; order Fimbriimonadales; family Fimbriimonadaceae; genus UphvI-Ar2. Next base: position 430,876 of record CALRVI020000002.1, read on the forward strand.
CCATCCAGTCCATCGTGGCGGCACCATCGTGCACTTCCCCGATTTTGTGGGTCTTACCGGTGTAAAAGAGGATGCGCTCGGTCGTCGTGGTCTTGCCAGCATCGATGTGTGCAGCGATGCCGATATTGCGGATAAGTTCCAGCGGGTGCGATCGGGCCATTTCTGTATATGCTCCTTAAATGTTTCCTCTTTCAGGTTAGAACCGGTAGTGGCTGAATGCCTTGTTGGCATCGGCCATTCGGTGAACTTCTTCTTTTCGCTTGACGGCGCCGCCAGTTTCGTTGTAGGCGTCGACAAACTCAGCGGCAAGCTTCTCTTGCATGCTCTTTCCGCTTCGCTTGCGGCTGAATGTGACCATCCAGCGCATGGCGAGGGCTCGGCGTCGGGCCGGACGGACATCCATCGGCACTTGGTAGGTTTGACCACCCACCCGTCGAGGTCGAACCTCAACGTTCGGCATGATGTTGCCCATTGCCTTTTCGAACACTTCGATCGGTTCGACTTCGAGCTTGGCGGCGGCTTGCTCAAGCGCGCCATAGACAATGCCTTCAGCCTTCGACTTCTTGCCGTCGAGCATCAAGCGGTTGATAAATCGTTGCAGCAGTTCGCTGTTGTGGACGGGATCCGGCAGGATCACGCGCGGCGGGACAGGACCTTTTCGTGGCATCTTCTTTCAGTTCTCCTTACTTAGCTGCCGCCGGCTTGGGTCGCTTGGTTCCGTACTTGCTGCGGCTCTTCTTGCGGTTGTTCACACCACCGGTTTGCTCGGTTCCTCGAACGATGTGGTAGCGCACGCCCGGAAGATCCTTGACCCGGCCACCGCGGACGAGCACCACTGAGTGCTCTTGCAGGTTGTGGCCTTCGCCCGGGATGTAGGCGGTGACTTCGACACCGTGAGTCAGGCGAACCCGTGCGACCTTTCGGAGAGCCGAGTTCGGCTTCTTCGGGGTCATGGTTCGAACGATGGTGCACACGCCCCGCTTGAACGGGTTGCGCTTGAGAGCAGGCGATTTCGACTTCACAGAAGTCTTTGATCGTCCGCGACGGACAAGTTGGTTAACGGTCGGCATTCAGTCCTCGTGTTGGTTGCTTCCTGCCCTGCTTCGCCCGGCTTGCCGCCCTTTTCACTCTTCGGAACATGCGTTCTGCGCTGATCTGAATCACAAAAAAAGCCCGGTCACTCGGACACGGGGCTGACTGGTTCGACTCGTTTTCTCTTTCGATCTGTGTCGTACTCAATCTGCCGTGTCTTCTCACTGGCAGGAAACGTGGTGGGAAGTCGCCTTCTCACCAGATGCCTATGATACGCCCTAGGTTCAAAATCCGTCAAGGACCCACCGGCAGAGGCCTAGTCTGATCTGGTTCAAATGAAGGTGAGGGGCGGGAGGATTTGCTGGGCCTTTCATCACTGAATAGTGATGTATTGCGAACTCTCACGCCCTGTTCTGAGTTTGACCACTCAGCACTGCGGCGATACGCCGACTGGCTCCCCAGATAGGACAAACCCATGAAAGCCAAAGTTTTTGGAATTGCAGCTCTCGCCATGTTCACGCTCGCTTCGTCGATCGCGAACGCACCGGCCAAGAAGGACATTGTTGACACCGCTGTTGACAGCAAGGCGTTCCCGACCCTCGTTTCCCTGGTGCAGCGCGCCGGCCTGGTGGACACCCTGAAGAGCAAGGGCCCCTTCACCGTTTTCGCCCCGAGCGAAGAGGCTTTCAAGGCTCTGCCGAAGGCCACCCTCGACGCTGTTCTTGCTGACAAGGAACTCCTGAAGAGCGTTCTGCTGTACCACGTCGCTCCGGGCAAGATCATGGCAAAGGACGCCGTGGCCGCCAACGGCAAGTCGGTTGGAACCGCCCTCAAGGGTGCCAAGATCGACGTCAAGGTGAAGGATGGCAAGGTGATGATCGACGGCGCTACCGTGATCAAGACCGACATTGCCGCCAGCAATGGCGTGATCCACGTCATCGACAAGGTCATCGTGCCGAGCGATGCTGAGATCAAGGCTTCCAAGGCCAAGGTCGAGCCCGCGCCGAAGCCGGAAGCCAAGTCCAGCTGCGGCGGCTGCGCTGGCAAGTAAGCCCAGTCTTCTGTCTCCTTTTGAAAAGAAGTCCCCTGCGCCGCGAGGTGCTGGGGATTTTTTTTTTGCTGCGACCCGCTCAGTCCTTGCCCAGTGCCATCTTCGCGCCGAAGAGCTCGGCATTCTTCCCCACTTCCAGCAAGCCAGAAAACTGTTCAAGCATGGCCCGGGCTTCGCTCTCAAAACGGTAGGAGCCATCGATCTCGCCTTGCCAGATCGTCTGAACCACCCAATCGGGGACGGGCATGAAAACAATCCGCTCGGGAACTTCGACGCGGACACTCAGGACAATCGCCGCGCCTTGGGGATCCTGGGTGATGAATTCGAAGGTCAGGGCATCAGGCGCATATTTCGTGGCTCCCATCGTCGGCGCGCCTTTGGCCTTGGCCTCTTTGAACGTTCCCTCGTCAAATGTCCCCTCGGACGGGGGGGTTCCGGCGCGCAGATCATCGAAGAGTGCGCGCTTCTTTTGCGCGGCATAAACGTTAAGAGAAGTGCCCATATATTTACCAGGATACGCGATAACAGGTTCAAAAATCACGGACCCCGCTAAAACTACCAGGGTTTTCACACCCCGGTAATTCTAGCGGGAATGACGAAAAGCGAGCGACCAACAACCTTTCGTGGACGGGCGTCAGGATGACAAGCCCCCCGGGGTGCCGTCCACCAGAACAACTGGATTCACGGAAGAAAAACCATGTCGTTTCGCATCAATACCAACGTCAACGCAATGAACGCTCTCCGCAACCTGGGCATGACCGGGTCGGAGCTGAACAAGTCCACGACTCGTCTCTCCACGGGTCTGCGCATCAATAGCGGTGCCGACGATCCTTCCGGACTGATCGCCTCGGAAAGCTACCGCGCGCAACTCGGTGGAATCGACCAAGCCCTGCGTAACAACCAGGACGCGATGAACTTCGCCAAGACGGCTGAAGGCGGTCTGGACGAAATCAACCGTCTGCTCCGCGACGCCCGAAGCCTCGCGGTCGCTAACGGTAACAGCACGCTGGACGGTACGCAAAAGCAAGCCAACCAAACCCAGCTGAACAACATTCTCGCTTCCATCGACCGAGTTGCTGGCAACACGGCCTTCGGTAGCAAGAAGCTGCTCAACGGTTCTGCTGGAACCCAAGCAAGCGTCATCAAGTCTGCTGACGTCTCTGCGATGAACTTCGGCGGTCAGTTCGCTGGCGCGGCCATCAGCGCAGACAGCGCCGTTGACATCAACGTCACTACGGTGGCTGAGCGAGCCACCGCGCTCGGTACAGTAGCCTATGCTACCGGTGCTACCGAAGTCGCAAGCGCTGGCAACTTCACCCTTAACGGTGTTGCTTTCAACGTGGCCGCAGGAACCACCCGAGACTCGATGATCACCCAGATCAACGCCAAGTCGGCCGAAACCGGCGTTACCGCGTCGGTCGGCGCGGGCAACGTCCTCAGCTTCTCGTCGAATGAGTTCGGCGCTGATGCGAAGGTCACGGTGGTCGACAGCACGGGTCTGATCATCACCGGCGGCGGTCAAGCCAACGATACCGGCGTGAACGCAGTCGCCAACGTGACGGTGGACGGCCGAACTCTGACCGCTATGACCGGCAAGGGTCTCAAGCTCACCGACGTCGACGGCAACAGCATCACGCTGACTTCCGGCGGAAACGTCGCTGGCGCGAATGCTGCAGTTGGCCGCGTCGTGACTGGTGCCTCGAGCTTCCAAATCGGCGCTAATGGCAACCAAACGGCAAGCTTGTCGCTCGGTAACTTCGCCCAAGGCTCGCTCGGATTCAACGCCAGCAACACAAACATCACCGGCTCCGACATGAGCACGGCCATCGGAGCCATCGACACGGCAATCGCATCAGTTGCGAATGCTCGGGGCTCGATCGGCTCGTTCATGAAGAACACGCTCGAATCGAACGTTCGCAGCCTCGGTGTCGCGAAGGAAAACCTCGCGGCGACCGAAAGCTCGATCCGAGAAATCGACGTGGCCGAAGAGATGACCAACTACACCAAGCTGCAGATCCTGCAACAGTCTGGTCTCTCGATGCTCAGCCAAGCCAACTCGGCACCGCAGGGCGTCCTCTCGCTCCTCCGATAAGTTCGGGTGAGTCGCTAAGGTCGGGCTTCGCTGCCGCTCAGTCCGATCTTCCGAGCTCCCGGGTGGATTCGTCCGCCCGGGGTTCGGTGTTTTTGAGGGGTGGTTTTGGGGAGAGAATAGGGGGAAGCCAGCCCCTCCCGGCCTTTGGCCACCCTCCCCGAGACAAGCTCGGAGAGGGCGAGTCCGAGAATCAGCTCCCGGTGCGAATTTCATGGAATCAATCAAGAAACGCAAAACGGGATATCAGGGCAGAGTGTTGGTCTGGCCCTCTCCGAAGTCCCTTCGGGGAGGGTGGCCAACGGCCGGGAGGGGTCAATCACGCGGGGCTTCCGGGGGAGCGTCAGCGGGGTTTGTCCCGTTGAATCGCTCCTCCGCACGATCAACACAGGCCTCAAAAATCCAGCCAACCACCCGATCAAGATCCTCATCGACTTCCACAGCGGGAATTCGCAAGACCTTCCATCCCAAGGCACACATATATTCATCTCGCCAATCGTCATAGGAGGACTCATGGAACGGCCCATCAATTTCCACCACCAAGCGGATCCGACGAGCCGCGAAGTCTGCAAAGAATGGGCCGATCGAGACTTGCCGAGCGAAGCTGGCAGGGAGTTGGTTCCCACGAATCCTCTGCCACACCTTTCGCTCCGTCTGGCTCATCACGTTGCGAAGAGTGCGCGCCTTCTTCGTGGTTCGTGGCGTCGAATCCAAACCGTCATCCCACTCCTCATTCACTGGAAGTGAACGGTCTTCATCAACTCTTCATGCGGAATGTAACCGATGTTGTCGCCACCGATGACGAGGAAGTTGAACTGGTAGACCCCGTCTTTCGCTTTGCCGGCGTAGCACGTGGTGGCGATCACCATGCCCGACTCCTTCAGTGCGACAAAAGCTCGATAGGCCTTGCCCGCCGGAAGCTCGATGGTTCCCTGCTGAACATCCGCGGACGAAGTGATCCCCATGCCTCCCATGTCGGCGAGTTCGTTGGCAATCCCTTCCGGGTTCGAGAGACTTCCTGGTTCGTAGGTGGCGATCAGCATCACCATCGCAGTTTGATCCGGCGATTCCATCATGCCGACCACCGCGTTCTGAGTCATGAAGTTGCCGCTCAGCGCCCCAAAGAGCGGATCGGGCTCGACAGCCTCGAAGCTCCACCCTTTTGGCGCAGCGAAGGTGAACGGCACCTCCGGTCGTTCAATCCGCGTCCAGCCCGGAGGCACCTCGGGCAGAGGCTTGGCCAGCGCGGCGGCAGGGGGTTGGCACCCGCTCACCAGCACAGAAACAACGAAGAAAAGAGGAATCGCGAGTCTCACCTTACACATCTCCACCCTCAGTGTATCGACTCTCTGCCCGAATGAATGAACCAAATTTTCGTCAAGATTCGCTCAGGATGAGGTTTGGCTCACGAAAAATCCCCCGAGAATGAGATCTCGGGGGATTGAGCCACGGAATTCCGGGGCGTTATCGAATGGCGTTGCCGGTTTCGCCGTCGAAGAAGTGAGACTTCCCGAGGTCGATCGCAAACTCATTGACCGAACCCATCTCAAGACGAGCTGCAGGATCGAGAGTGGCGGTCATGCTGTGGGTTCCCACGGTCAGATAGGCCGTGTCTTCCGCACCGAGCTTTTCGAGGACGTCCACCGTCGCCGAGAACTTGTTGTCCTCGGTCACCGGGATCAGGCCGAGCTTGGCATCATAGATGTCCTCGGGCCGGATGCCGAACGTGACACTCTTCCCTTCATGCGAGAGCACCGGGTGGCCTGGAGTGATGGCAAAGCTGATGTCACCGCCATCAAACCTGCCGCCCGAGATCTTCCCTTCCAGGAAGTTCATCGGCGGAGCCCCAATGAAGCCGGCAACAAACTTGTTGACGGGAGAGTTGTAAACCACTTCCGGCTCATCGCACTGCTGGAGCAAACCGTTGCTCATCACCGCGATCCGCTGACCCATCGTCATCGCCTCGACCTGGTCGTGGGTGACGTAGATCGTCGTGATGCCCAGATCGCGGTGCAGGCGGATCAGTTCGGCGCGGGTTTGAATACGGAGCTTGGCGTCCAGGTTCGAAAGCGGCTCGTCCATCAAGAAGACTTTCGGCTTTCGCACAATCGCACGGCCCAGAGCGACGCGTTGTCGCTGACCGCCGGAGAGTTCCTTCGGCTTTCGGTGAAGAAGGTGGTCGATGTCGAGCATCTTGGCCGCTTCCTTCACGCGGGCATCGATATCTTCCTTAATCTTTTTGGCTTCGGCGGAGTGGCTGATTTGCCAGAAGAAGCCCTTGAGCTCACGCAGACGCAGACCGAACGCGATGTTGTCATACACCGTCATGTGCGGATAGAGCGCGTAGTTTTGGAAGACCATCGCGATGTCGCGATCCTTGGGGGGCACGTCGTTGACGCGGGTGCTCCCGATCATGAGGTCGCCTTCGGTGGCCTCTTCCAGACCGGCGATCATGCGCAGGGCCGTCGTTTTTCCGCATCCGGAAGGGCCGACGAGCACCATGAACTCTTTGTCGTTGATCTCGAGATTCAGGTTGTTGACGGCCTTGACGTCTTTCCCGAAGATCTTGGTGATGTTGTTGAAACTGACTCCAGCCAAAGTGAGATGACTCCTTCGTGCATCCGTCGCCGTTGACGGCCGGGATCAGTATAGCTAACGACCTCTTCACAATTCCTGGGGCGAGCGGGTCGGGGCGAAAAATCGTTTCGATTTCAGTCGTAACTGAAGATTGCCGCCGCACTTGCGAAACGTTTCTCAGGTACAAAAGAATCGTGATCACTTCCCTTCTTGCCGCGACTCTGATTGCTGGAACGATGGTTACGCCGACGACCGGCGCGATTAAAGTGGAGCTTCGTCAAACTCCTCTGGGATACCAGCTGATTCGGGGCGGCGAGCCCTACTTCATACGAGGGGTTGGCGGGCTCAATGAACCAGCGGCGGCCGCAAAGATTGGCGTGAACGCCGCGCGAACATGGGGCATTGAGAACCTGGAGAAAGACCTGGATCTCGCTCATCGCAATGGCATGACGCTGATGCTCGGCATCTGGCTCGCCCACGGACACTATGAGGGTGTGGACTACAACGATCCTAAGTTCCAAGCCGCTCAAATGAAGGAGATCGAGGACATGGTTCGACGGGCCAAGGATCACCCGGCGTTGCTCTGCTACGCCCTAGGCAACGAGATGGAGATCTTTACGCCGATCGAGAAGCAGGCACCGATCTACCGACAAGTCGAACGGCTGGCCAAGCGGATCAAGGAGTTGGATCCTTACCACCCAGTGACGACGGTGACGGCGGGAATATCGCCAGAAAAAGCCAAGTTGATTCACGATCTCTGTCCAAGTCTCGACTTTCTGAGCGTGAACGCCTACGAAGGTATGGGCAAAGTCGGGGCGATTCTCCGCGAGGGCGGTTGGAACCGGGCGTTCTCAATCACCGAGTTTGGCGCGGAAGGTCAGTGGGAATCGGAAATGACGACCTGGGGATCACCGCGTGAGCAAAGCTCCACCGCAAAAGGTCTGCTGGCGGCAAAGAACTATCTGCAAGGCGTTCTCGACGAGAACAAGCAATGCTTGGGAAGCTACACATTTCTCTGGTGGCAACGCGAGACCACGGTGACGAGTTGGTTTGGAATGCAGCTCCAAACCGGGGAGAAACTAGAACAAACCGATCAGATGCAGAAGTTCTGGACGGGCAAGTATCCTGAGAACCGGTGTCCTCAGTTCTTAAGTCTAGAAAGCTTGGCGGATGGAAAGGAGATCGCACCAGGGTCAGTTGTGGAGGTGGGCGCGTACGCCATCGATCCTGAACTGGATCCGCTGGATTATCGCTGGGAGCTCCGGCTGGAAACCGAGGGCCTCAAGGAAGAGGATAAGGCGATGAATGAGGCGCGGAAGGTGGAGGATGCGCTGCTTGATCGCCGAGGGCATCAGGTGCGCTTCATCGCTCCTAAGACCCCCGGTGCGTATAAATTGTTCTCCTACGTTCGCGACGGCAGAGGTTCGGCCGCGTTCGGATCCATGCCGTTTTTTGTCAAAAAGTAGTACTTGATCAAGAAACCGGGCTGAACCTAGACGGATTCAGCCCGGTGCTGGTTCGGTGAAGGTTTAGGCCCGAATTTCGATCTTGTCGACGACCTTCCCGACACCTCGGGTCTCGCGAGCGACCTCGAGAATCAGACGCTTGGCTTTGGAATCAGGGGCCGAGCCTGAGATTGTCACGGTATCGCCCACTGCTTCGACTCGCAGCTTGGTGATGTCGACATTCTTCCGCAGCGCGAGCGCGGTGCTGACCTTGGCCGCAACGGAGGCGTTGAGAGCCGATCGCCCGGCTGTCTCAAGAAGCTTGCCCGTATCGTTCGAGAGATCCTTGGCATCCGCCTCGTTGCAGCCCATGAGGCCAAGAGCGAGGACACCGGCAAAAGCGATCGAAAGAAGTTTCGTCACAGTATCTGAGACTACAATTTTCTGGGCTGGTTCGTTGCCGAGCCGCTAGGCCCACGGGCACGCCGCAGAGAAACCGGGGCTGCATTCAGCCGCGATTTCCGATATGATGAAGGGCATGGCGGAAGTTTCGTTGAGTCAAGCATTGAAGGCCAAATCACGCCTCGCCAAACAGATCAAGGATCAGTGGGCGATTGTTGTGAAGTTCAACTCGGTCATCGAAGGGACAGAGCGCCCGGCGAGCATGACGACCACATACCAAGAGATCCGGGCGAACCAAGAGAAGTTGGCGGCGCTGAAGGCCGCGATCCAAGCGGCCAACACGCCGATCACCGAGACGCTCTACCGGATGGGGGAGCTCCGAGGAACTCTCGCGATGTTCGGCGCCCTGACGACAACCCACGGCAAAGCGCCCTTTGCCTACGGCATGGAGATGCCCACCTACGATGCCGAGCTTAAGAGCCAGTGGGTGATGGAAGAAACCGCGAGGCTCCAGGCGGAACTCGACCGGCTCCAAGATGAGGTCGATGCCTTCAACGCCTCGACCAGGCTCTCTATTCCCGACTGAGAGCTTTCCCGATTTGAAAACTGAATAGAGACGGGGGCCGGATGGAGGAGAATCGGGCAAGCTAACGGAGCATTCCGTTTCCTGCCTTGACCAAACGGGGCACTACGCCTGAAACCTCTCAGACACGGCTTAAACTTCCACTGATTCATTACGCCGACAAAGTTCGAGGGCAGTTTCAAAACTTAAGGTTCAAACCTTATTCATGCACTGATTCCCACCGGATGGCCCCCTTCTCTTCCCCTTCCGCCCACGATCCGGGCCGACCCAGGGCGGTCATATCATTCCTCGGGAATACTTGAGGAGATATGGCTCTTTCTGTTGGCTCCAAGGCTCCTGATTTCACGCTTCGTTCGATGACCGCCGATGGGCTGGTGGATGTGAAGCTGAGCGACAATTTTGGCTCCAAGAACACGGTTCTGCTGTTCTTCCCCGCTGCCTTCACCGGCGTCTGCACCGAGCAGATGTGCGATATGACCGCTGGTCTGGGGGACTTTGGCGGCGCGGACGCCGTGGTCTATGGCATCAGTGCCGACACTCCGTTTGCTCAAGCCGAGTGGGCGAAGAAGAGCTCGATCTCGGTTCAGCTGCTGAGCGATTATCAAAAGGAAACGATCGAAGCCTACGACGTCGTCCTGCCGGATCTGGTTGGACTCGGCAAGGGCAGCCAGCGCGCGGCTTTTGTGATCGACAAGGAAGGTGTGGTGCGCTATTCCGAGCAAACCCCAACTCCGCTCGAGAAGCCAAACACCGAAGCGATCATGTCGGCTCTAAAGGGGGTTTAAGCGCCGTTTGAACGCAAAAAAGCCCGGACATACAGGTGTCCGGGCTTTTTCATTTTCGGGGCGATCAGCCGTTGCGTCGACGACGAGCAGCGAGCGCGGCTCCGGCGCCGAGGATCAGCATGGTGGCTGGCTCCGGAACTGCGTCGATTTCGAGCGAGTTGACGAAGGCATCGTGGTTTCCGCCGGCTCCCGCGTTCGTGTTGTAGAAGCGGAAATTGTCGATCGGCCCGCTGAACGTGCCATTGTGGACGTAGGTCGCGGAACCATCCTTCTTCTTGAGAATTGAGGTGTAGGTCGTGGCACCGGTAATCTCAAGCTCATACGTCAAGCCTTTTCCTGTGAAGGAAACCGTCGTGTTCGTATTCGTAGCGCCGTCCTTGATGTTGTAGACTCCGAGCGAGTTGCCACCAACAAACTCCACGCCACCGACTGCCGTGGCTCCTGAATAGAAGCCAGCGAGCACGGCTGATCCGTTATTGATCCAACCGTTATCCAGCTCAAATCGATACTTATTTCCGATCAGAGTGGCGACGGAAAAGGTTCGGAACGCCGACGAGGCATTCGAGCCGTTGGCATACATTCCGAAGGCTTCTCCGGAGGTATTGATGTTTTCAGGACCTTCGTTATTGGCATTGAATTGACTTCCGCCAATGAAGTGACCAGCGTTGGACGGGTTACTCGTGGACACATTCAATGTCCAAGCGTTGAAACCAAAGCCTCCGTTGTCACCGTTATCCCAGCCATTGTCATAAACGGTGTTGGAAGCATTGTCTTGGGCCACGATGACTGCTTGGGCAGCGCCGACGACGAAAAGTGACGCGATAATCGCGAGAGATTTGATCATATGAAGTTGTGCTCCTTCTCCAGACTGGCTCCAAGTGGAACCTGAATTCGTATTCTAGCCGAGTGTTCGGTGCGAAACGCAACAGTTTCGCCGAATTTCCGTGACATCCGGCAAAACTACGGGCCCGAATTGGGAGTGATGACAAAGCAAAAAACCCCTCCGAAGAGGGGTTTTTGAAAATGTATCCGCGCGACGTCCCTATCTCCCGGGCAGCTTCCCACCAAGTACATCCGGCGCTGAGGGGCTTAACTTCCGTGTTCGGGATGGGAACGGGTGTGACCCCCTCGCTATGGTCACGCGAAAACTCGTATTGTGCTTATGGTTGAATCACAAAAGCACTTTGAGAGTCGCATTGTGTTCGTAGACTGCGCGTAAAAGCACCGGAAAGACTTAGTTGTAAGCCCTCGGCCAATTAGTACCGGTCAGCTCAACACATTACTGTGCTTACACATCCGGCCTATCACCATGTAGTCTTCATGGGGCCTTACCCTTTCGGTGGGAAATCTCATCTTGAGGCGTGCTTGGCGCTTAGATGCTTTCAGCGCTTATCACAACCCGACGTGGCTACCCAGCGTATGCACCTGGCGGTACAACTGGTACACCAGAGGTCGGTTCACTCCGGTCCTCTCGTACTAAGAGCGACCCCTCTCAAATTTCCTCCGCGCGTAGTGGATAGAGACCGAACTGGCTCACGCCGTTCTGAACCCAGCTCGCGTGCCGCTTTAATCCGTGAACTCCGGAACCCTTGGGACCTTGTGCAGCCCCAGGATGCGACGAGCCGACATCGAGGTGCCAAACCATGCCGTCGCTGTGAGCGCTCGGGCAAGATCAGCCTGTTATCCCCGGGGTAGCTTTTATCCGTTGAACCCTGACGTGCCCACGCACAATCAGAGGGTCACTTAGACCGACTTTCGTCCCTGCTCGACTTGTTTGTCTCACAGTCAATCGCACTCTATACCTATACGCTCAACGGCTGATTTCCGACCAGCCTGAGTGCAACTTTGTACGACTCCGTTACCTTTTAGGAGTCGACCGCCCCAGTCAAACTACCCGCCACAGACTGTTTCCAATCCAGATAATGGATCAGGTTAGCTGTCCAGATGTAGAAGGGTGGTGTTCCATTGTTGCCGAAGCTCCCACCTACACTCTACATCCACACCCAAACAGCAATCTGAAGGTGTAGTAAAGCTCCACGGGGTCTTTTCGTCCTACTACGCGTAGCCCGCATCTTCACGGGCGCTACAGTTTCACCGGGCTTCTCGTTGAGACAGTGCCAAAGTCGTTACACCTTTCATGCGGGTCGGTATTTAGCCGACAAGGAATTTCGCTACCTTAGGACCGTTAGAGTTACGGCCGCCATTCACCAGGACTTCACTTCGATGCTTTGGGTTACCCCTAACAACTCCGATTAATCTACTGGCATTGGGCAGGTGTCAGCCCCTATACATCGGTTTTCACCTTAGCAGAGACCTGTGTTTTTGGTAAACAGTCGCCTTGGCTGCTTTGCTGCGGCCCTCCGAAGAGGGCGCCCCTTATTCCTAAGTTACGGGGCCCATTTGCCTAGTTCCTTAACGAGAGTTCTCCCGAACGCCTTAGTCTCCTCGACTCACCTACCTGTGTCGGTTTACAGTACGGTCGATACAAGCTGAAGCTCCAGAGTTTTTCGCGGCCCCGATCAAACCCAACGACTCTGCCCCGAGGGGCGCGGTCCACAACAACCAACGGTGTGTCTGGGTCATCACGAAGCGTCATCTTTCGCACTTGTACCGGGGCAGGAATATCAACCTGCTGTCCATCGGCTACGCCTTCTGGCCTGGCCTTAGGACCGCCTTACTTCCGTCTGACGAACATAGCCGGAAAAACCTTAGGTTTTCGGCGTAGAAGATTCTCACTTCTATAATCGCTACTCGTGTCTGCATTCTCACTCGTACACGCTCCACCTGTGCTTACGCTCAAGCTTCACTGCATGCACGACGCTCGCCTACCGATTGATTTACATCAATCCCGAAGCTTCGGTGGGTGGTTTAAGCCCCCTTACATTGTCCGCGCGGAAACACATTCGGCCAGTAAGCTATTACGCACTTTTTAAAGGATGGCTGCTTCCAAGCCAACCTCCTGGCTGTTTACGCGTTTCCACATCGTTTCACACTTAACCACCGCTTAGGGACCTTAGCTGTCGATCTGGGCTGTTTCCCTTTTGACCACGGACCTTATGGCTCGCAGTCTCACTGCATCGTTAATCATATGGCATTCGGAGTTTGGTTGGGTTCGGTAAGCGGGTAAGCCCCCTAGCCCATTCAGTGCTCTACCTCCACATGACAACACGATACGCTGCACCTCAATGCATTTCGGCGAGAACCAGCTATCTCTGCGTTCGATTGGCATTTCACCGGACTTACCACAGTTCATCCCGAGACTTTTCAACGTCAATGAGTTCGGTCCTCCATGAAGTGTTACCTTCACTTCAACCTGACCATGGCAAGATCACGCAGTTTCGGGTCTACTGATACCGACTTGACGCCCTATTCAGACTCGATTTCTCTCCGGCTGCGTGGCTGAACCACTTAACCTTGCCGGTACCAGTAACTCGCAGACTCATTCTGCAAAAGGCACGCTGTCACCCAGGTTCAGATTGCTCTGAACATAGGGCTCCAACTGTTTGTGGGTCGCATGGTTTCAGGAACTATTTCACTCCCCTCCCGGGGTGCTTTTCACCTTTCCCTCACGGTACTAGATACACTATCGGTGACAAGTCGTACTTAGCCTTTCCCGGTGGTCCGGGAAGATTCACGCGGAATTCCTCGTGCTCCGCGCTACTCGGGTACATCCTGAATCTGATTGATATGTTGAATACGGGCCTATCACCCTCTATGGAAGCGCTTTCCAACGCTCTTCTTCTATATCTTTCTAGTCTTCGTTTCTATTTCTCTCTAATTCTAGGTGCGAATCGCATTTCGCGCTCGTCCCAGAATTAGGGAGAAATAGTGGATGCCCCACAACCCCAGCCGGCAAGCCGACTGGTTTAGGCTGGTCCGCGTTCGCTCGCCGCTACTGACGGAGTCTCTTCGATTTCTTTTCCACTGGTTACTAAGATGTTTCAGTTCACCAGGTGCCCTCCTCACTCCCTATGTGTTCAGGAGTGGGTGACGAGGCGTTACCCTCGCCGGGTTTCCCCATTCGGATATCTGCGGATCATCGGCTTCTTGCGCCTTCCCGCAGCGTTTCGTCGCTTGCACGTCCTTCTTCGGCAACTTGTCCCTAGGCATTCACCATGCACCCTCTTAAGCTTTTCTAACTAAGCAATTACTCAATTTGAGTAGCTTCCGGTGCTTTTACGCGCAGTCCACAAACCCTTATGCGACTTTCAAAATGCTCTCGGCTCTTCAGCCTCGCCTGCCTGACTTTTCGTCCAGCGGCGAAGAGAAACTATACCAGTGCCCTCCCAGGGTGTCAAGGACCCCCCAAGGACTTTTCGGAAAACTGGGCCCGCTGGCTCAGGGCTCCTGGAGACCTCTTCCCTCCATCATACAGGAATCAGGCTCAAACTTCCACAAGAGCAGGCATTTTTGAGGGCGTAAACGGTCCTTCAAAAACATCCCTCAGGTCCCTGCCGAACCGGGTCCTCTCGCGGCCTGATCTGGACCTGCGGCCCTCAGAGGCCCCGAAACCCCCGAAAACCGCCCCATAGAAAATGAAAAAGGCCCCCGGAGGGGCCCACCAAACCGGTCGATCCGCCCCGCTTGGGTCAGAAGTTGTCTTCCCAACTGCCCGTTTTCTTCTTCGCCGGGCGATCCTGCAGCCGATAGATGATCCGCGGGATGCCCCAGCCACCCACTCCATATCCCACGAACGCCAGAATCGGAGTCATCATATTCCGCTCTCCGGTCAGATAGGCCGCGATCATCAAGGGGAGCAAGAGCACAAAGAACCCAAAGACTATGCCGGATTTCACTGAGGTTCGGCGGATGCTTCCGACAAATCCGCCAGCTACTCCGCCGGCGGCGATCCCCGGGAGGAGTCCCATCGAGGCCGCCCCACCGAGAGTCGACCGGGCATTGATCCCAGCAGACAGCCAAAGCGTGGTGATGTAGAACGCTCCGACAATCAACCATCCGAGCAAAAGCACCGCGACCGCCAGCGTGCATCCGAGACCCTTTGCGTTCTCGGGCATCCCACTCAGAGCCCCTCTTTCCGGCGATTCAATCTTGTCGTCCATATATAGTTGTATCCCTTGCCCAAAAATCACCTTACAAAAAGGTGCAACAAGCAGAGCGCTTCCCTGATATTATGCGACCATGAGAGCATCACTCAGCCTTGGCCTCTCCCTCCTGAGCCTTGTGGCCATGGCCCAGCTGCCCCCTCCGCCGCCGGCTCTGTTCTTCTCGCCCGCTGGCGAATCGGACGGAATCGAGCCCGCCGCCGCTCAGATTGCCCGAGAGGTCACGATGACCAATCGACTGGGCACGATTTACCAAAACTGGCTGATCGTGCGCGAACCAAACGCCAAAGCTGGCATCATCGCGCCCGCCTATTTGCCTCAAGTCACAGATCGCGCCGCAAAGATCGATCTCCTGCGCACGCTGAGCAAAATCACGAAGCCGGATGGAACTGTCGATCAGTCCAAACTCAGCCCAGAGCAGATTCGGGTTTTGGCCACCTTCATCGGCATCAAAAATCTCGACGCGCAACTTCGGGGCGAGGCGAAGCTGGTTCTTCTCCCCGGCTACCGGATGCAGGATGCGAATGAGCGATCGCTCTATCGGCAAACTCTCATGGGAGACTTCCGCCGAGACTTTGCCGACTACGTCATTCCCCCGGAGCTCCTCCACACGGCACCGCTCATTCCGGTCAGCAACTTGCCCGCCTTCCCCGAAGATTGGGAGATCCATGCCTTCGGTCGTCCGGCACGAGCCCTGGAGGTGGAGTCTGCGATGAATGTGTTCCGCCAATGGTGCGCAGATGCAGATCGAGAGATCGCCGAACTCGATTCCGACCTCGCGGCGCAATTACCCCAGACCTGGTACTCCCAGATCAAGACCGCAGGCGATCTGCCCTCGGTGCTCCGCGACCCCGTGGACTCGTGGGTCTCGATGCGCTGGAAACAAATGGGATTTTCCTCCGAAGAAGAAGCTCGGAAGTATGCATCGACGATGCCCCTGCGCTGGGAGCCGTTTGTCTCGGTGCGCCTTTACAGGCGGTGATTCCTCAGTGCATTTGCGTATCGCCGAGCAAGGTTTGGATGTAGTTGATCTGCCCCAGGTGGTAGGTCATGTTCCAGTAGTGCAGACCCAAAATGTCGGCCAGGGTGAAGACCATCCCCGGCCCAAACGGGAGCACCACCTCGCGATCCAGTTGGTCATCGGGGAAGCTGAGGATGAGATCGCAGAGATCCGCCGTGGACTTTTGCGCGGCTTCTTTGGCCGCCGCGACGGTCGTCAGCTTGCGCGCCTCGGCTTGGATGCTCATGTGGAACTGCGGCGAGAGTTCTTCGCCCAGGACAAGCAGCTTGTGGAGTCCCGGCGCGACGGCGATCTCCTGGAGCTGGGCCAATGCGGAGCGAGCGGGAGGTCCGGGTGACCAATCTTGTTTGTCGGCGGGGAGGGCCTCAATCGCCCGCAACACATCCCCCAACGCCCGCTGGGTCTGCCGCACAATCTGCTCCTGGAGTCTCATCTGGTACTGGTTTACCTGATTTCTTCTCGGGAACTCCGGTGGATCGCCGCAGCCATCTCTGCTTTGGCTTGACCTCTGGCCAAACGATCGATAAGGTGAATTTATGCCGAACTTTGGCGCGTATGTGGCCCTAGCCGCTCTTCTTTCTCCGGCAAATCCGACCCAGGATCCGCCGAAGCGTCCAGCACGCTTCGAGCTCGGGTACGTGATGGCAACTGCCGCCGCAAAGCAAGAGTCCAAAGCCGAGGCAACAAAGCCGATATTTTTCAAACTTCGCGATACGCTAGCGGTCAGTGGGGCGGAGGAAGACGGCTGGCTTTTCTTAACGTCTGATTCAGGTGTACCCATTCTAGTTGACCTTACAGAGGGGCTCGTCGCAGATGCCATTGCTCGTCGTCAGCTTTGGCGGGAGCTAGACTCTGCTGTTGGCGAAGATGGACTCATCCATCTGTCGAAGATGTCCGTTAAGTCTGCACGGTTTCTACTGAGCTACTTTGGCTTGGGAGGGAGTGCGGCGTTACCGTCGAATCGAAACGCCATCATCATGCTTACTTGCGAGGCATATCTCATAGACGGTCGAACAGGCGAGAATCTTGGTCACAGCATGACTAAGCCGATTTCCAGTGCCGAGTTTCAGCGGCGAACGGAAACGATGCAAGCTGCTCCCGTCGATATCACTGCTGAAGCGGAACAGATCATGGCCCGCAGAGCAGAGAGCACATACCACCCCAAACAGAGTATCAATCTTCGGGCTTGCCTGATCAAACATGAGACTGAACAAATAGAGTCGATTCATTCTGCTTCTAAGGCAATATTCGAATTTCTTGATCCGATTTTGGCCGAGCAAAGGCGCCTTGAGGAAAACGTGATGAAGAAGATCGGCTACGATATTGTCGGGGTCGACGAGACCAGAAGATATTCCTTCTCCGAACTCCCCCGCGAAATGCAGCGAAAAATGCGAATGGTTACCCCAGATGGCGAGGTCAACAATAGTAGCACTGTCCAGTACATGCTCAAAAAGCATGTGCTACTGAATGTGATGTTCAAGAACGGCAATACGGTATCATATATTGCCGTCTCAATCAAACACTAAGCCTCAGCAACCGTGCACCGGTTGTACGTCGGCCCCAGGAATCACGGGGTGGCTGAGGACTGAGAAACTCCCGCGCGCGGATGTTCTCCCGCTTGACCCAGCCCCTCGCCATAGAATAGAGTGATCTCATGCCGAACATTGGCGCGTGTATGGCTCTGGCCGCTCTTCTCTCCCCTGCCGGATTCCAGGCGCAGAATGCCGACGACGACAAACTCGATCAGTCGGGACTGCCCGTGCTCGCCGCCGCCGTCAAAGAATTTGCCAAGCCTGGCCCGAAGGAAGTCTGGGCCCGACGCGGACTGCTGAGCGCAGGCAGTCCCGAACCCGAATTTGAAGGTGCCCTTCAGATTCTCACCGATGGCAAGCGAGTGCGCGTCAATTACGGCGACTACTGGGGCGACGGGGCGTTCACCTACATCAACGATGGCACCAGCACGCTCCTGATCTCGCAGAGCGGCAGTGCCGTGCTCCGCAAAGCGCCCGAATCTTTTGCCCTCCCCGCCGCTCGGGAGCCAGCCGATGGGAACGGAGGCGTCCTGCTCCAACTTCTGGCCGGAGAAGCTGGCTTCAAGCATTGGATCCGCATGGATCGAGAAATCACTCTCACCTCGGAGGCAGGAGCCCAGGTGGTCGGGCTGATGCATCAGCGCACCGGGAACATCCAAATCCGGATCAAGCAAGGGAAAATCTCCAGCGTCACCTACCTGCGCCAAGGGGGCGGCGGAAGCGGATTCCAACCCGGTACAACCCGAGATGATGTCTCCGTGGTGCGCCCGGTGAAGTCCTTTGCCAAAGAGACGTTCTCGTTGACTCCTCCCAAGGGCCTCACACTCACCGATCAGCGCACGGGAAGCTGACCCCTTTTCTGGGCAGGGTCAGAATCCCTGCCCAGGTACACTCTTCCCCTCTGGCGGGCTCGTAGCTCAGGGGTAAGAGCGGGCGGCTCATAACCGCTTGGTCGTGGGTTCGACTCCCACCGGGCCCACCATCCTTGCCTCTGTCTGCTCCAGGAAACGTTCCGGAGACATGGGTAACACACCCTACGCCTTTGCCGGATTCTGCACTCTGCGCAGACACTTGATGAGGAATCCCATCACCTGCCGATACTCCGCGCCGGGATCAAGCTGAGGAGGGTCGGCGTCAAACTCCCCGAGGCCGAGCATCGCGCAGAAGCGCTCCTCGCAGACCGACCGCGTGTGCTGGGTCTCTCGCCGCCAGGAATCCACCCACCGCAAGACCGCGTAGGCTTCCGCCCGCAGCCCTCCGAGAACCAGGAGTCCACTCGCCCACTCCATGTTCAACTGAGCTTCCCGGCTCGAGCCCCGCGCATAAGTCAGTTTCAGGCCTTCGATCGCGAAATCCACGCCACGACTGACCTCCCCCGTGCGGCCGTAAACGATCCCCATCACCGAAAGGATGACGGGCATATGCCGAGTCAGATTAAATCGCTTACGTGCGGCATAAGCAAGGTCAATACGCCGCCGAGCCTCCTCAATATCCCCGAAGACAAGCTCAATGATGCCGTAGTTGCCCTGCGTGACCGCGAAAGTGACACCAAGGACCAGGTCGTCAGTGCCAGCGTACCGCTCCAGAAAGGAGTCGTAGATTCGCCGAGCCTCATCCACCTTTCCTTGATGCCAGAGGTACGCACCTTCCATCAGTAGGAAGGTCTCTCGTAGACTAGCGGAATCCTCCAGCTCCGCGTACCTCACGGCCTCATGGCATGCGTGCATCGCGTCCTCCCAGCGTCGTTGAATGAAAAGTGAGAATGAATAGTAGCCCCACGCTCCAGCCGCGCGCGAGGCAGGCAGATCTCGCCTCAGCAGTGACTCGCTGATTTCAATGACCTTGTCCGCATTGTAAAGCGTGTGATAGGCGTTTAAGCGTGCGTATTCAAGCTCCGACCATGCTAAGTGATCTTCGGCAAGGTGGGCCTGCATTTCGTCCAGAATCTGAATCTGCTCGACGGGTGCTGACTGCATCTGGAGGCGTACCTCTTCCGTCACCAACAAGGGCGCCAGGGCCTCCGCGTGACATTCCAGCCGGCTCAATAGGGCACTCCCGAGGAGTTGAGCGTGGCTTGCTTGAAGTCCTGTCTCAGGGGCCTCCGATGTGTGCAGACTCTGGCCGTACTTACGCAGGGCTCTCAGCGGTTCAGACTCCAGCTCGATCCCAGCTGCTACCGCTGCGCTCTTCACGGTGTGAAGCGCGCCTGGAAGAGAACCTCGAGCATGATGAGCGTCCAGAAATCGCTCGCCTACTTGGACATCAAAGTCCCCTCGATCCCGCATGATTTGCCACACCAAATCCACGGCAGGCCAATCCTGGCCGCCTGCCGCGACAATAGCCACGCGTCGAAGTGCCTTCCGGCACACCTCATCCCATCCCTTCATTGCGCCGGTGAGATCCATTTCCGCGAATTCTCGCCAGCCGACCGCCCGAACGGCGGCCTCCTGGGCCAAGATGAGTTCGGCTTGGTGCTCCGGCTCGACCTCGTCGAGGGCCTCCAGAAGGCTTGCCTCATGCTCCCAAAGGTCGACACTCGCACTCACCCCCGCTAGCCGAATACTCTGTCGATTCGCAATCACCGCCCCGCCGAGGAGCGACTTGATCCGGGTGAGCGATACTCGGAGACGATTCGAGGCAACTTCCGGCACTTCTCCAGGCCAAATCAGGCGGGCCATTTCTGCCCGGCTCACGCTCGCGCCCCGCAGAAGGACGAGAAAAATCAGAGCACGACCCAGCCCTTTGGAGTGGATTGTGGATTTCTGCCCCGCCACCAAGATCGTGGGTTCGTTAAGCAACTCGATCCTGATTTCTGGAGGCGGCCCCTTGCTCACGGTTCCCGCATTATGCAACTTCCGCATCAACTTTGGTCGATTTGTAATGAATCTGTAATGATGGCGTCGCTAGACTCATTCTTTCAGGAGCAAATTCATGAAGAGTGTTTCCCTTCTTTCAATCGTTTCCCTCGTTGCGTTTTCGTCGGTGGCCTCGGCTCAGGTCGGGCCGACTCCCTACCTTCAGGCTTCGGATAGCCCATGGTCTTCCTTGTTTGGCAACGGGCAGTTTTATCTGGATGATCTTGAGGATGGATTCCTCAACACCCCGGGCGTCACCGCCTCAGTAGGATCCGTTCTCTCGACCGGCAACCTCCGTGACTCCGTCGATGGCGACGACGGCATGATTGATGGAGATGGGGGAGACGGCAATTCTTTCCTCCACAATAACTCCGCCAACGGCATCCGATTCACTTTCAGCAGTGGCACGTACGGCACTCTGCCGACTCACGCTGGTTTGGTTTGGACAGACGGCAATGCAACCGGCACCATCCGATTCGAAGCCTTCGATGGTGCGGGCGTTTCGCTCGGCGTGATCACCGGAAACCACGCGACGAGCGGTGTCAATGGTCAGACCGATGAAGACCGATTCTACGGCTGGGTGAATTCGGGCGGTATCGGCAGCGTCCTCATCAGCCAGTCCGGTTCCGGTGGCATCGAAGTGGATCACATCCAGTACGGCGCCGTGCCAGAACCTGCAACGATGACGCTTCTCGGTCTTGGCGCGGCTGCCGTCGCGGCCCGACGACGACGAAAGTAGTCTTTCACCGTTATTGATTGAAATTGGCCCTTGCCCGTGTGGCGAGGGTCTTTTTTGGGCCATCAAACCGTGGGAATCAGCGGATCACGAGCCCAGAGCTGCGCATTTCTGACTTCAGCGCTTCGATGGTCGTCACCCCATCGTGGAGAATCCCTGCGAGGAGAACGGCGTCGGCCTTCCCTTCCGTCACCGCATCGATCGTGTGCTGCGCGTTCCCTGCGCCGCCACTTGCGATCACTGGAACGCCAACTGCCTCGCTCACGGCTCGTGTAAGAGCAAGATCATATCCCGACCGAGTGCCGTCGCCGTCCATGCTCGTCAGCAAGATTTCGCCCGAGCCGAGGGAGACCGCCTGCTTCGCCCACTCCACGGCATCGAGCCCGGTCGGCGTGCGACCCCCGTGAGTGAAAACTTCCCAATGATCGCTCTGCCGCTTGGCGTCGATCGCCACGACCACGCACTGCGCGCCAAACTTCTCGGCGGCCGCCCGGATCAAGCCAGGATTCGCCACGGCGGCTGAGTTCAAACTCACCTTGTCTGCACCCGCGAGCAGCGCCTGGCGCATATCCTCCACCGTGCGCAGACCTCCGCCGACGGTGAACGGGATGAAGACCTGCTCCGCCACCCGCTCGGCGAGGTCGATCACAGTAGCCCGGCCCTCGTGGCTGGCGGTGATATCCAAAAAGACCAGCTCATCCGCGCCTTCTTCGTCATAGAATTTCGCCCGTTCCACCGGGTCGCCAGCATCGCGGATTCCCACGAAGTTCGTCCCCTTCACGACCCGGCCATCCCGAATATCGAGACAAGGAATCAATCGAATACTGGTCATCTAAAGCGTCCGCCTGCGCTTCATGCTGACCGATTGCACGCCGTCTTTGATGGGGCCGAGCTCGCAGACGAAGATGTCGCCGAACTCGTCGAACTCGAACGTCCCCTCTTCATCAGGTTTCCGAAAGAGATGAAAGGCCAGTCTCATCAGTATCCCAGTGATGAGCACCTGCTGATCCTCCTCCTGATGGGCCGTGCGGATTTCCGGCTTGCCGATTTTCCTTAAGCCCAGGGTCTGGGCGAAAGCTCCCTCCGGTTCGCGCTTCCACACCACGCGGATGTGGGCATCGGGCCGCTCCATCTGACCATTCTTGGCGAGGATTTCGCGGAATTCCTCCGCGAGGTACAGCTTCTCCGCGACGGTATCAAATACCACGCGACCGTTCATCAGTTCGCTGATCGCGTCGGTCATGTGGGGGATAAATTGCAGGTGCCGGAAGTCGTTGAGCTTGGCTTCGCTGGCATAGCGAACCTTGACCAAGGCTGAGCAGGATGAGAGCTCGTCGAGGACTTCCTTCGTCGGCTCGACGTCTTCGTCAAACAAATCGGGGCGAAACTGAGTCGGGTTCTTCTCCCGAAGCGCGACCGCCAGATGCACCCGGACATCCGTGAAAAGCATCCCTTCGCGAGCGCCGATGCAGGCCGATCCCCGGCGATTGTGGGGGTTTGCGCTGATCATCCGATCCATCAACTGCTCTTGGGGAGGCAGCTTGAGTTCATCGGTGTAGACCCAATACTCGGTAAAAGCCAGATATCCGGCGGAGCGCTTGCCGTTGGCCCATCGCCAGACCAGTAGGCCGACGAGAGCGGCGATGAGGAATCCCAGAAAGAGCCAGCCAGCCACAGATTTACGACGGGGCCCCCATCGTCCAGCGGTCGGCGAGCGATTGTTCAGCGGCCGAGAGCGTCGGCCAGCAGACCAAGCAAAGCCCCGCCTCATTCACCCCGGTGCTCCGGCACAGCAGGCATCGATCAATCCTCACCGCAGTGCGCACCAGATCCTCGCGCGAGAGCACAAAGGTGAGCTGATCGCGTTTGATTCCTTCTGGGTGAAGCCGCCCGTCCACGACTCGATTTTACTCCGCTGGGGGGAACTGGGTTCCGGCAGGTAATCTCACTCCCTCTCATGAAGATTGCCTCATTCAACGTGAATTCGATCCGGGCCCGCATGCCGCGGCTGATCGAGTGGCTGGAGGAGGCGAATCCTGACGTCGTGGCTCTGCAGGAGACCAAAGTGGAGGACGGCACATTCCCCTTCACCGACCTCGAACCGTTCGGATACCATATTTCTATCCACGGACAAAAGAGCTACAACGGGGTCGCAATTCTCTCCCGATCTCCCATTTCTGATGTAGAAATCGGCTTCGGCGATGAGGCCTGGCCGACCGATTGCCGGATCATCCGCGCCGTGATCGACGGCGTCCAGATCATCAATACCTACGTGCCCAACGGCACCAAGGTGGGCGGTGACAAGTGGGAGTACAAGATGGCCTGGCTCGAACATTTCGGCAAGTTTTGCCACGATTTAGGTTCAACCAGCGACAAAATCATCTGGCTCGGCGACATCAACATTGCCCCGAAGCCAGAAGACGTTTACGAGCCAGAGCGCCACGTGGGCGACGTCGGCCACCATCCCGATGAGTTCGCTCGACTGGAGCGGATCGTGGACTGGGGATGGACGGATGTCTTCCGCCAGCAAACCCAAGGCCCCGGACACTACACGTTCTGGGATTTTCGGCTTCCGAACAGTGTTCAACGGAAACTCGGCTGGCGCATCGACCATATCTACGCCAGCGAAGCCCTCAAATCCAAGTGCGAAAGGGTCTGGGTGGATGAGCATGTGCGCCTGCGAGAAAAACCCAGCGACCATGCTCCGATCCTCGCGGAATTCAATCTCGACTGACGATGAAGTGGAGCCTCGGCAAAAGTAAGCGGCAGTCTTACTCGGTGGAGCTTTCGCGCGGGCCGCTGGAAATCCCGGTGGTTCGCCACCCGCGGCGACGCCGGATGTCCCTCCGCGTCCGGGAGCAGCGGGTCGAACTCGCCCTCCCCATGCGTTGCCCAGAGGGGGAAATTCTCGCGTTTCTCGAGAGTGCCAAGCCGTGGCTCGAGGTCGCCGGACTTCGAGCAGGAGAGCTGGCTCGCTTGGCCAACTCGAATTCGATCTGGTATCTGGGGGTCGAGCTTGCGATCGAGCGCGGACCCGTGGACTATCCCGAGTACGAAGAGACCCGCCACACGCTCATGCTCCCTCAAACTCACCCTCTCAGCGACAAAGATCTGGCCCTTCTCTGGATCCACAGCGTGGCCGTGGCCGAAGCAGAGCCGCTGGTGCTTCGGCTCGCAGAGGTCATGCAGGTCTCGGTTGGCGAAGTAAGAGTGCGAAACCAAAAGAGCCGATGGGGATCATGCTCGCATCGGGGCACGATCTCACTCAACTGGCGACTCTGGATGGCCCCGCCCTCCGTGATCGAGTATCTGGTGATCCACGAACTCGCTCATCGCAAAGAAATGAACCACTCCTCACGATTTTGGGCCGTGGTGGCCCGCTTTTGCCCCACTTATCAGGATTCCGAACGGACACTCAAAGCCATGGGCCACCGCTGGATGGCCCTTCAACTTCCGGCTAAATCGTCCCTCAAAGCCCATCGTCGGCCCCATGCCGAGACGGCCTTGCCAAGGTCAACAGAAACGCGGAGCCAGGATGAAATCCCGACTCCGCCTCAAGCCTCTCTTTTCTAGCCCCGATCAGAAGCTGTAGCCAAGAGTGAACGCATAAGTTCGGTTCTGCTTGCGCGAACCGGCGCTCGGCGTGGCATCGAAGTTCACGATCCATCGGAAACCGGCCTTCATGCGCTCGTTGAGCTTGTAGCTCAGACCGAGCGAGCTCACGAAGAAGTAGTCTTCGAAGTCGTCCGCGTTCGGCACGTACAGGAAGCTGTGCTCCAGGCTCAACTTGGCATCAATCTGACGTGTGTAGTCGCTGGTCGCTTGGAAACCGAAGTAATCCGTGTTGCCCGATTGATAGTCTTCCAGCACCTGAGAGGCACCCACGCTGATTCGCCACGTGCTCACGTCGTTCGCGAACATTGTGTAACCCAAACCGGCGCCATAGACTTGGCGAAGATTCAGATCGTTCACCCCATCTCGGTCGAGTCGCGCGCTCACATACCAGAACGATTTGTTGCCAAAGTCCCGCTCATAGCGTCCACCCAGCGACCAAAGATCGGTGGAAGTCTCGAAATTTCCGAGGTTGTTGGTCTGTCGGCTGAAGTTATAGAGGCCGTCCACGATCTTTCGATCATTCGTGCCGACCTGCTTCATCTTGCCGATGATCAGCACGGAATCGGTGTTGCGATTTCCTTCCACAAAGCTAAGGCTCGCGTCGATGGATCCCTTCCAACCCGTGGACTCTGCGGCAAGCGCGGAGCCAGCCAATCCGGCAACGACAAAAGCAATAAATGCGACCCTTCTCATGTCGCGCCGATTCTACCAAAAGCGGAATCGCCTCCGCCCGTAAGGTTGCGGGGACAAAAAGTGCTCCCAAATGATTCCCTGTCGATTCGCCCGGGACAGAAGAACTCCCACCCACCCCGGCGCGTATGAGGAAGGATGAACGAGGAACAATCCGGAGTCGCATCGCCGTGCGTGCGGATTTGTCGCCTCAATGCGCAAGATCAGTGCGAGGGGTGTCTGAGAACCCTGCAGGAGATCATGGCCTGGCCGAATCTGGACGATGACCAGAAACGAATGGTTCTGGGCAATGTGGCCGAGCGGCGAGACCTGCTCAATCAGCCCAAGGAAGCTTAGGCCGCCAGATCGCCGCGAGACTCTCGATCCCGAGACAGTTTCAGCTCCCGCTGCAACTGAGCGAGGAGATCATCCGCCGACTGTGCCGACCCGACCGGGATCACGGCAAGAGATACCCGAACTTCCCCGTCTGTTTGAGTACGCAATCGCTCGCAGAGCTGCTCCGCTCGTCGCCGCGCCACCGCAATCTCTGCTTCCGGAAGCAGCCACACAAATTCTTCCGCGCCGTATCGCCCGGCGAGATCATAGTCCCGGCTTGACGCCTTGATTGCCTGACCAAACTGGCGCAACACGTCATCACCAAAGCTGAAACCCCGGCGATGGTTCAATTCCTGGAAGTCGTCAATATCAAACAGAACCGCGCTGATCGTGCCGCCCTGAGCCACAAAGTCCGCCGCCGCCCGCACGTATTCCAGCAGAGATTGGTGATTCTTCAAGCCGGTGAGGGAGTCGGTTTCCACCGAAACCCGCAGCTGCTCATTGATCGCTTCCAACTCACGCAGTCGCGCAGACAATTCGGTTTCCAGACGGATTTGATCGGTCATATCGCGCAGGCTCATGACCATGCAATCCACCTGATCGATACCCAGCAGGTTTCGCGCATGAGCCTCGACGGGAATGACCGCACCGGATTCATGTTTCAGATTGAATCTAAACTTAGCCGTGCTTCGAGCATGCTCGGCCAAGGCCGTGAGCTCGCCCTCGACATCTATTGCGCTCGCCGACTCGACAAGAGCTAGGAACGACTGACCGCTCAGCGAAGCAGCCGGGATCCCAGTAATTTCGGTTACCGAAGCACTTGCAAATCGAATTCCGCCTTCCTCGGTCAACATCAGCAGGGTGTCTGCGCTTCCGTTGATAATCTCTCGGAACTTGGCTTCGCTTCTCGTTTCCGCTTCGATGGCGCGCCGTCGGTCGGCAAGGTCGGCGAAGATGATCAGGATGTCGGTTGGGCCGCACATCGTCAATCGGATTTCCAGCGACAGACTCCGTCCCGTGACCAGACCTTCGTACTCGAACGTCACCGGGCGTCGTTGAAGACGGCACTGCTTGGCCGCCTCCTGAAACATTGTGTAGAGGTCGGCGCTGATCTCTTGCTGCCACACCGTGCCCAACAGCCGTTGCGGATTGTCACCAAACAGCGAGGAGTTATCGTGGACTTCCAGCAGATTTCCACGAAGATCCACCCGGAACAGGGAGTCCGGAAGTGCGCTGAGCACGGCAAGTCGAGTCGCATCGCCTTCGGCAAGCAAAACCTGTTGTCGCCGGATCATCGTATGATCCTCGATCATGACCAGGGCCGAGTCAACCCCGCCCAGAGCCGTCTTGATCGGGACGAGTTTGGCCGACAAGATCAACTCTTCCCCGCTCGGGTGTCGAAACTTCCACTGCACGCCGTCGATCGCATCGCCCGCGAACAGGCGGTACATCGTCGGCTTGGCAACTTCGCCGATCTCGTGCCAGCCAAACGCCTCGACAAACTTCGTTCCTTGCAAAACTTCCCGGCTCTTGCCGAGCATCTGCTCCAAGTCCTGACTCCAAGCGATCAGCGTTCCATCCGCCTGAAAATGGCAAATCGCGGCCGGAATCAACGGAATCAGTTCGTAGCTCACCTGCTGGTTACGGGCGGGCTCCACTTGCTGACGCGTGTTGGTGAGCGGCCCATTCATCAGGCTCTGCACGACCAGCGTAGTGCTCCGCTTTGAGATGGCGATGAGCGTCACAAGGAGGCAGACCACGAGCGAAGCCATGGTGCCCGACTGCGCCATCGTCTCCCGACTCGCCCAGAGGCCCGACTGAGTGAACACCTGGCGGGCCGCCTGATCCGATTCGCGCTTGGCCTTTCTCAGAAGCTCAGGATCAACCTTGGGGAGCAATGCATCCCGGCGAACCGACGTCCAGATTTCGCCCACATGCCGGGCGACCCGGGCGTCGGCTTGGCGGACCGTCGTCTCCGACAACTGGAAACCGGCCTTCCCTTTGAGGATCCACTCGAGCTGCGTTGCCTCGGGCAGCGTTTCGATTTCGGCAACCGAAGAAGAAAATTCAGCGAGAAGCCTGGCTGCTTCCCGGGCTTCCGCCGCGCGCTGATTGGCAAAGATTCCGAATCCAAAAAGCGTCGCCGCGATCAGATAGCAGGCCACGATGAACAGGGGTCGTCGCCAGAAAGGGGCATTGCGCAAGACTTCGCCCGCGCCGATCATCGCATTCGGATCAATGTCTTCCCAATCCAACTGACGGACATTACTGCCGCGTTCAAGCATCGTTTCCCCCTTGAATCCGGGCTCGAACCTCGGGCTCGGACAGCCCCTCGACACGGATCATCTTCGTCCGCGAAGTCCCGCCTCGAACAATGTCGAGATGAGATTTTGCTATGCCGAGTGTTTTGGCCAGAAGTTCGATCACCGCGCGGTTAGCCTCATTGTTTGCAGGAGCCGCCGTGACCGCCACGCGAATGGTGCCTGCTTGATCAATCGAAATCCGATTCTGAGCCGCCTTCGGGCTTGCCTTGATTTCGATAATGCAGCTATCCACCAGCATGAGCGCCCGGAACGAGCGATCCTCGCACTATTTCTAGCATTGGTATCGGCAAACTTCGCGCAATGCTGGAGGATTCCAGTGTTAAATCCTGACTAGCCTTTGCCTGAGTTCTGGATTTTCTGCTGCACGCGCTCCCGGTTGCGCACTGCGGCGGCATCGGTCGGGGCAAGCTCGAGATACTCATCCCAGGTGCGGAGCGATTGCGGCCACATACCAATGCGATCATAGGCATTGGCCAGCAAACGATAGCTGTTGGCGTGGGGTTTCTTCGGGAGCCGAATGGTGGGCTCCAACAAAATTACAACCGGCAAGTAGGCGCGATGTCGGAAATAGAACTCTGCCTCGGGATAAGCCGCTTCAGGCTCATTCGGGAACTTGGCGCGATAGCGATTGAAGGTGGCCAGTTCCAGATCCTTCCGCTCGATGTTTCCGTACATCCAGCCCAGATCCGTCACACGACCGTAATCCCACGGACGCCACTCGACCTCGAACTTCAGCACTTGGATGCAGGCGGGAAAGTCGCCTTCTTCAAACCACACATCCTTCTGATCCGACAAACGGCTCTGCACCGCGGCGAGAATGGTCAACGCCCCCGGCGAACGCTTGGGTTCTGGCCCGTCGAACCCGACCCCTTGGGCACTCCCGATCGACACAAGGCCGAAAGCGACACTGCCCACAATCAGGTTTCCGAACCACTTTTTCATCTTTGTCCTAGTGCATCCCTCAGGAGCTGTTGCACCTTCTGAGGGTCGGCGCGCCCGCCGGAATTCTTCATCACTTGGCCGACAAAGAACCCGATCAGGCTCTCCTTCCCTTCCTTATACTGCTGAACTTGCCCAGCGTTGCCATCGAGCACCTGATTGATGATTGCGACCAATGCCGAATCGTCATTGATCACCGTGAGACCCTTTGCCTCGACGATAGCCGCCGCCGACTCGCCCGTCACGAACATCTCCTCAAAGACCGTCTTGGCGATCTTCCCGCTGATCGTGCCATCGCCGATCATCTTGATGAGTTCCACAAGGTGAGCCGGGCGAATCTTGCTCGCAGGCTTGCCGTCGTATTCATCGGCACTCACGAGTCCGACTTGGCCCCTCTCGTTCAGGAGCCGAGCGAAGTCACCGTTCATCCAGTTGCAAGCGAGCTTCGGGTCAGCCCCTTGGGTGACGCACTCTTCAAAGAATTCCGCCCAATATTGTTCGGAAACCAGAACACCTGCGTCGTACTCGCTCAGACCAAAATCCTTAAGATATCGATTCAGCTTGGCCAGAGGCAACTCCGGCAAAGTCGCCCGAATCGACTCCACATACTCCCGCGAGAACTCCATCGGAATCAGGTCCGGGCACGGGAAGTAGCGATAATCCGCCTCCGATTCCTTCACTCGCATCGAGAAGGTCGTGTTGGTCGCCTCGTTCCAGCCGCGAGTTTCCTGAACCACTGTCCCGCCACTCTCGATCACCTCGGCCTGACGCTTGCCCTCAAACTCGATCCCCATCTGAACCGTCTTGAAACTGTTCAGGTTCTTGATCTCCGTCTTTGTTCCGTAGGTTTCCGAACCAACAGGCCGAACGGAAATATTCGGTTCGCACCGCATGGATCCCTGCTCCAACTTGCCATCGCAGACTCCCAGGTAGAGCAACAAAGCCCGAAGCTGCACCAGGTAGTTCCGTGCATCCTCCGGTCCTTCGATGTCCGGCGGAAACTCGGTGACAATCTCCATAAGAGGAACGCCCGCTCGGTTGTAGTCCACGCCGCTTCCCCCGCCGGGCAGGTGCAGCAACTTGCCCGTGTCCTCTTCCAGGTGAACGCGACGAATGTGGATTTTCTTCGTTCCCCCCTTACCGTCGGGGATCTCCAGATAGCCGTTGTAGCCAATCGGATTGGTTTCCCCATACTGGCTCACCTGATACCCCTTCGGGAGATCAGGATAGAAATAGTTCTTGCGATGGAAGACCGAATCCACCGGAACGGTGCAGTTGAGGGCCAGAGCCGTCTTGATCACCATTTCGACCGCCGCGCGATTCGGCACCGGCAGAGTCCCGGGCAGTCCGATGCAAATGGGGCATACCCTCGTATTGGGCATCCCTCCAAAGCCGACTTCGCATCGGCAGAACATTTTGCTGTTGGTCAAAAGCTCGGCGTGGACTTCCATGCCCACGCTGGTGATGTACTCGGCCATTCGTGCCGCCCAGTTTACTGAAGTCGCCCCGGCCCACGCATCCTAGCCCCGCGTCTGGGCCATCTGTATCCATTTTGTTAAATTCGCACCCACTTTTCCCCACGCCAAGCGATCCCGTGCTTATACTGGAGGCTGAGAGGAAACTTATGAAAGTTCATCGATTTCTTTTGCTTGCCTTAACGGGCGTCTTCTTCGCTCCGCTGGCCTTTGCCGACAACACGATTTTCCAAGGGTTCGACACGAAGTCTGCCCTCAAGGACACGTCCAATTTGTTCAGCAGCTCGACGCAGTTCGGCGGAACGCTCTTTCGCACGGATGGTGATCCAGATCTCTACCTGAACGAAGTGAACGTCACATTGGGATCGGGCTGGGATCCGGCGCTCGATCTGACGACCGACTTCGCCTCTTTCAACTTCGGATACACGCTCGGCAACCTGATTCCGCTCAACACGTTCTTCGATTTCACGTTCGCCGGTAGATTCGGCAGTGTCGATGCTGCGGTCGCGGTGGGAACCTACTCATTCGACGTCGCCCTGATCGGCGGAGAAACGAGCACCTCCACCAACGTCCTCCACAACTTCACCTACAACTTGGAGGTTGTGGCCGGATTCAATCCCGGACTGACAGCCTCGGCGAGCCCGAGCGTCGTCGGTGCGGTGGGAGATCAGAGCACAGTCAGCATGACCGTGCAGAACAACACGGGGCGCACCCTCGTCACGAATGGCCTCTTCGCGAATGGAGGTAGTGGTTCGGCCTACGACAACATGGACTTCCAGTTCAATTTCGCTGGCAGCCCCTGGCTCGGAGGCCTTGAATTGAACGCCGGCGAATCGTTCACAGGAGCCCACAGCTTCTACACGGTCAGGGCAAGTACGACTCCTGGTATCTACGATGCCCGGGGAGGCATCTACGGAGGCTACTACCAAGGCGACGAGCACTGGCTCCAGTCCTCGAACAACCCCAACATCGAAGTCGTCCCGGAACCGGCTACCCTCGCCGCTCTCGGCCTCGCGGCAGTCGCGCTCCGACGCAGGCGCAAGTAAGCTCCGTCGCGCAACGAAAAACGGCTCCTGGATCGGTCCAGGAGCCGTTTTGTTGTTTGACCCGGAGAGCTCTAGCCCACCGTCGCATCGCGGAAATTGAAGCTGACGTCGCCATTCACCGCGCTGACATCAATTACGCCTGAGCCCTCGCCGAGTCGACCAGTGATCTTGCTTCCGCTTTCAGCGAAATCCGTCAGTTCCACCGCGCAGTTCACATCCCCACGCAGGGTTGAGAGAGTCACGCGGGCGTCATTCCCATCGGGCGTCATCAGGGAGATATCCCCGCTGACCGTGCGAATGTTCACGTTTCCTTCCACCGGCTTGGCCAGATCGGCGGTGATCGACCCCGACGCTGCCTCGATACTTAGATTCCGACCAGAGAACTGGTAGGCCGTCACATCGCCGCTCGCCGTGCGAACCGTGGTCGATCCGTCGGTCTTGTCCAGAATCACATCGCCCGACTTGGTCTCCAGAGTCACGCTCGAACTCGCACAATCGTTGAGCCGAATATCTCCACTCACGGTGCGAAGTTCGATCGCCCCCGAACCTTCTCGCACGCGAATGTCTCCGCTACTGCACTCGACCTTCACCGAAGCATGAGTCCCCGAGATCACGCAGTCGCCGGTTTGGATCCTTACGTTGACCGGAGTCCCCTTCGGGAGCTTCACCGTGACATCCGCGCTCACCCCGTGCCCCTCGGGCTGACGGAGGGTGACCGCGTCGGCGGTTTCTTCTAGCAAAGGCGTGTAGCGCTCCGCCGCCGCCTCTGATTCCTCGGTGTTGTAAGCGCGGAAAGTCGCATCGATCGTCACCGCACCGATGTCGTACCCGCCTTCAATCTTCACATCTCCGGTGTGGCCTTCGATGCGGAAGAGCTTCCCTTCCGGCACACTCAGAGGCAATTCGACCGTGCGCATCGTATGGTGGCTGAACACGACTCCAAACGGCCCTTTGCCCTGACGGGCCTCGTCGGCGGCCTGTTTGATCGCATCGACGCCCTTGTTCACGCCTTCGCGCACCTGGTCGGCGACATCCTTCCAGTTCACGCCTTTGGCAACATCGTTCGTAATTTTCTCAATCGACTCCACGAGCTTGGCAAAGGGATCACCCGACTTCTTGCCCGATCCCGCTGCCGCCGGTTCCTCGACCGGGGGCTCGTCCGAGGCAGATGCCGCAGCTTCTTCCAGATCATCGACCGGCCCGGCGGATTCGTCCGGCGATTCCTCGAACGCCTCGATCAGCTCCGCCGCATCCTCTGGTGAAAGCTTTCCATCCTTCACCAACTGCATAATTCGTCGAATTTCTTCTTTCACTCCGTTCCTGTCCTTTTGAGTCGTTGCTTGGCTTCTTGCGGCGTGATTTCACCCGATTCAAGCTGTTGCAGAATCTGTCGCTTGGTCTCTGCGCGATGCTCATCGCGCTTCTCGTTCTTGTAGGGTTCCAGGTTCAACGCATGGAGGAGCGAATCAACTCGCGCTCGAACCGTCGGGTAGCTGATCCCGAGTTCCTTCTCCATCGTGCTGATCACCCCTCGGGCTCTCAGGAACACCTCCAAAAACTTCTGTTGGTCTGCGTCCAGTCCTGCCGCTCGGGGCACATGGAACTTGCCGCGAATCACAATGCCCGATTTCTCTGAGGTCAGCTCGCTGACATACAGCGGCTCCCCGGTGATCGGGCAGTGCGCGGGAATATCGTGAAACTTCTCGTCCGCCATCTGATGAAACTTCCTTACCTGACTCTACTTAAGATTTGGCACGCACGATGCATTCCAAATCAAGATTTTTGAGAATTGGGACGAAATTTGATCAATTATTGGCCAGAGCAGTGTCAACATTGCTCAGAATCTCTGAAACTTCGATTTCGGAAACGTGTCGATCTGGCCCCGGTTCGACCACCGTGAGGTTCGAAACCGGTGGCGCCCATAGACGGTGGATCCCGTGTCGGAAGAGGCCAATCGTGGGCGTTTGCGTACTGCACGCAAGGTGAAGGATGCCGTTGTCGATCGTCACCACCAGCTTCGCCAGGCTAAGTGCCCCTGCGACTTCCGGCAAAGTAAATTCCCCGCGATGATCATTCACCGCTCCCTTCGCGATGATCTCTTCCTCTTCGGCGGCCCCCTTCCAAAACTGCCCCTGCGCGCTCGGCTTCGCCCCGAGCAGTCCCACCGAAAGCCCACGGCTCTGCAAGGCATGAGCCAACTCGACCCACTTCCCCACCGGCCAGAGTTTGGAATCTAAACTCGCCGCCGTGGCGATCAAGACATCACTTGCGACAACTCCAGCGGTCTTGCGCGGCAGATTGTAGCCAGGGATTGCCCCTTCGAACCCGAAGCTGCGGCAGAAAATTTCTCCGATAAACCCGGATTCCAACATCGGATGTCGCTCCCGAACCTTCTCATCCAGCCACCTTTCATCCGCCCAGAGCCGCTGCATCGGCAGGTCACCCCACGGCAAATC
Source organism: Methyloversatilis discipulorum (assembly GCA_943371575.1). GTDB lineage: Bacteria > Armatimonadota > Fimbriimonadia > Fimbriimonadales > Fimbriimonadaceae > UphvI-Ar2. The sequence goes on from CALRVI020000002.1 coordinate 464,907, forward strand.
GCCGCGACCATCCTTGTTGACGCACGGCCCAACCACCGATCCGTCTTCCTTAACGAGCAGCCCAGCCACGGTTTTCGCAAAGGCCGAATTCTCCAGATTCACGACCAAATCATAAGCCTGCCCGGGAAGACCCGCCACGACATCGTAAGGATTCGGCCCGTAAAGCGTGCGGATCTGGTGCTTCCACGTGCAATCCTGCGCCATCTCCGTCACCCGCGATCCGGTGTAGAGCGTCAGAAACCCCTCCGGATACTGAGCTCGCATCGCCTGACCCACCACCGAGGACATCGCAAAGTTCCCCAGCGCGTCGTTGGCAATCAAAGCCATGCGGGGGTGTCGGACATTCAGATTGCCGTCAAAACGATGCATTCGGCGCAGTTTATCGCAGGGAACAGACAACGGCGCGGGCGATTTTCTGGGTAACGTCAAAGGGCCTCATGCCCCTGTACCTTGGCCTTGATTGCGGAGGATCGAGCACCCGCGCGCTCACCACCGATGAACACAGCAACCCGGTCTTTGAAGGCAAATCAGGCTCAGCCAACCTCGCATCCACGCCGATTGAGGTGATCCGCGATCATCTGACTGAGGCCTTGCGAGGTGCGCCGAGTGTTTCGCATGTCGCCGGATGCTTCGCCGGGCTCCTGACAAATGCCGACCGCCACCGGGCCACCCTCCTGCTCGAAGAACTCGTCCCCGGAGCCACGTGCCGGGCCTACCCCGACTACTACGCAACCCTCGCCGCTGCCCACGACTCCGATTTCATCGCGATCTCGGGCACCGGCACTCTCCTCGCCAGCCGATCGGGTGGGCTCGTGACCAAGTCCTCCGGCGGCGGCCCGCTGATCGGAGATGAGGGCTCAACTTTTGATCTCGCCCGTCGCGCGCTTCGTCGATTCCTTCTTGCTCCGAATCAGCCCGCGTGCAGCCCCATGTTTTGGGAGTCCCTGGTCGAGCACTTCGGCTCCGAGAGCCGCCCGGAAATGGTCGCCGCGATCTACCGCGCCCCCTCTCCTGCAGGGTTCGTCGCCCGGCTCGCTCCCGTCGTCTTTCTAGAGGCAATCCGGGGCGAATCGTTCGCCGCCCTCAGCCTTCGCGAAACCCTGGTGGCCCTCGCTCAGGCGATCCTTCTCCACCTCAACCAAGTACTTCCTGAACTCGATTCGCCCCGTGGAGCCCTGGCCGGAGGATTCTGGGAGATCGATGAAAGCCTACCCGACCGCCTGTCGGAAGTCCTGACGGAGCTCGCAGGCCCACGCGGGTCAAGCATCAGATTGCATAAAATGGAAACCCCGCCCCTTTATGGTGCGGTTCGTCTTGCGCGAGAACCCTGGTCATGAGCACTGAAGCCCGCAACCCCCGTTCCATCGGCCTCGATACGATGTCCCCCGTGGAGATCGTCCGCCTGATGAATGAAGAAGAATTGGCGGTGATGCGCTCCCTCCAGCAGGCGGAATCGGAGATCGCTCAGGCCATGCAAAAGGCCGCAGAGGCTTATCTCAACGGAGGCCGCATCATTTACGTCGGCGCCGGCACCAGCGGTCGAATCGCCACCATGGACGCCGCCGAGATGCCCCCGACCTTCGGAACCGACCCTGCGCAGTTTGTGGCCATCGTCGCCGGAGGCGAAACCGCCGGGGTTCGAGCGGTCGAAGATGCCGAAGATGACGACCACGCCGCCGTCACTGCCCTGAATGACCTCAAGATTTCGACGGCCGATGTGGTGATCGGCCTGGCCGCGAGCGGTCGAACCCCGTTCGTCATCGCAGCCTGCCGTCACGCCCGACAGAAAGGGGTGTGGACTTGCGGCATCGCCAACAACCGCCACGCGCCGCTGTTTGACCATGTGGATCTGCCGATCCTGCTCGAAACCGGCCCTGAAGTTCTCACCGGGTCAACCCGGCTGAAGGCCGGAACCGCCCAAAAGCTGATCCTCAACCGGATCAGTACGGGCGCGATGGTGCTCGCCGGAAAGGTCATCGAGAACCTGATGGTGGACGTCAAGGCCAAGAACCTCAAGCTCAAGGAACGCTGCGTCCGCATCGTTCAAGAACTCACGCCCGCCACGCAAGAAGAGGCCACTCACCTCCTGGAAACCCATTCCTGGAACGTCCGAACCGTCCTGGAAGAGCTCAAGTCCCGCAGCAGCTCCTAGTCCACAGCACAGGAGTGTCCTTGCCGGCCACCCCCTGCCAACTCCGGAAGGCGTCGAATCCTCACACCACCTATGAGGATTCAGCGTGCACTTGCCAACCATTACCAACGGGACAGTGTCTCAACAGGGTTAGGGCTATATGCAAGAAGCAATCATCGGCGCAGATCTGCGCGTTACAGAACAAGGGAGTCCGAGGCACGCCTATGCGCGGTGCGTCAAGACGATCCAAGACCAGTGGGTCGCTCAGTATCTCGAAACCGAGCGTCGCCGCGTGAAGGGTGAAATCCGCTTTGTCGCTTTCAACCAAGGGCACATGTGGTTCGGATTCGCCAAAGTCGTCACGGAGATGCGCGATAAGGTGTTCTTGGCTGTTCAGGGCCAACCGACCGAATTCGAAGTCGATTACTCCCTCACCACTCTCACCGCCGACAAAACCTTCCAGCCCGACTGCGAAGAGCTGGATGGCAAGGGTCTCTCCCCGATAGGCTGGTGCAGCAAAGGCTTCATCGCGTCAGTTCCTCCAGGCATTGAGATCGGCATCGAAGTCGGCCTGATCTACAACGGCCCGAGCAGCGACGTCCCGCTCCGCGCACGATTGACGAAAACCTACGCTCTCCCGCACATCACCTTTGGCTTCTACGAAGTCACCCAGATGGATGAGACCCACCGCCCCATCTGGAACCTGTTGGCCGATGCCCAGCCCGTCGGCTATGCCGCTCCTCGCATGGCCGGATAGTTCGAACGCCAGTCTATAACCCAGTACACGGGGCCGCGCACATCGCGCGGCCCCGTGATATCATATCAAGGTGAGGTTAACGGAAGGACTCGGCTTGGGTTCTGGCGAAGCCCCGATCCGCCCCAACAGCGGATGGAGGCTTAGTTCGCGTATCGAGGAGCACATTCTCAAAACCAGCCAAGACACGCAATGGCTGAGAACCGTCTGTTGGTTCATCCTCGGCTTGAGCGCCACCTACGCCCTCATCTTCCTCCGCCGATCCGACCTGACCGACGACATCGCTTGGATCCTCCACCTCAAAGGCTACGCGCTGGTGATCGCCATGCACGCCGCGCTGATCTACGCCTACCACCGAGTCACGAATTCCATCCACCTCGGCCCAGGGGTACGAAAACTCAAAACCAAGATCCCCTCCGAGAACGCGCTCCCCGTCAGGATTCATATCCTCCAGCAAGACTCCATCACCGGAATCGATGAGGGCTACATGTGGATCGAGGACGGCACCATTTTCTTCAAAGGGATCCAAACCGTCTTCCGCATCAACTGGGATGACGTGCCGCCGATGAGTCTGTGGAAGAACTCCGACCGCCCCCAGCTCGCCAAGAATCGAGTTCCGGAGATCATTCCCGTACCGAGCCTTGGCCACGACCTCAAGGTTCGATTCGAAGTTCTCGACCGATTCGACGACTATGGCACCCGTCGCCGCGCCGCTGAGTTCTATTCCAGCTACTGCCGCTGGCTCACCGACCGCCCGAAGGGATCCCTCGAATCCCTCCTTCCCCCGAGTGCCCTCCACCCCGCGTTTATCCGCAAAGGATTTGCCAAGTGGGAGCCAGTGGTGGGGTTAGCCCTTCTCGCTGTTCTGGATGTCGCGCTGGCCATTTCGCTCAACCTTGGCGTGCGCTATCAAGGAACCTCCACCGGATTCGCCATCATCGCGACCACGATGTATCTCGGCCTGGCCATTTGGGCCGGAACCCAGTTCCGGAGGACTTTCCGAACGGAGAAACTCCGAACGGAGCTCGCCGAATCCGATCCTTTCGGTCGCGTTGGCCTTGAAACCCCGCCGATACCGGAGAAGTAAGGTGCCCTCTCCAACAGGCCCGTTCCAGAACGGATCAGTGCCATACTGAATTGCACGTATGCCCGAGTTCCGAGAAGGTCTGAGCTTCGACGACGTGCTGCTGGTTCCCCACCGCACGGACGTCCTCCCAAGCGATGTCAGCACGAGTACGGAACTCCTGCCTGGCATCATTCTCACTGTTCCGATTGTCAGTGCCCCAATGGACACGGTGACGGAAGCCCGCCTCGCCATTGCCATCGCCCGAGAAGGCGGCGTCGGCGTCATCCACCGCAACATGCCGATAGAAGAGCAAGCTCGGCAAGTAGATCGCGTGAAACGCAGCGAGCACGGAGTCATCACCAATCCAATCCAGCTCACCGCCGAAAAAACGCTCCAAGAGGCCGTCAACCTCATGGAGCATTTTCATATCAGCGGCGTGCCGATCACCGATGCGGATGGAAGGCTGATTGGCATCCTCACCAACCGCGACATTCGGTTTGAGCACGATTTCACCCGCCTGATCTCCGAGCGCATGACGACGAAGAACCTGGTCACAGGTCGCCCGGGAACCACGCTCGACCAAGCCGAAAAGCTCCTCGGCGAGCATCGCATCGAAAAGCTCCCGATTGTCGACGAAGAAGGGTTCCTGCGCGGCCTCATTACGATCAAAGACATTGAGAAGGTGAAGCGCCACCCCAACGCCACCAAGGACGACAAAGGCCGTCTGGTCTGCGGAGCCGCCATCGGACCTCTCCGCGAGCCCTACGAACGCGCGCTGGAACTCCAGAAAGCCGGCGTTGACTTCATCGTCATCGACGCCGCCCACGGCCAAAGCCGAGGCGTGATCGAGTGCGTGAGAATGCTCAAGAGCAAGCTGCCCGACCTCAAGGTGATCGCTGGAAACGTGGCGACCAAGGCAGGTGTTCGCGATCTCCACGCCGTGGGAGCCGATGGCCTTCGTCTCGGAATCGGCGCGGGATCGATCTGCACCACGCGGGTCGTCGCCGGTGTCGGTGTTCCCCAGTTCACCGCCGTGCTGGATTGCGCCGAAGAAGCCAACAAACTCGGCCTGCCCACCATCGCCGATGGCGGCGTGCGAAGCAGCGGTGACCTCGTGAAGAGCCTCGCCGCCGGAGCCAGCGCGGTCATGATGGGCAACATGTTTGCCGGATGCGAGGAATCGCCGGGCGAGATGGAAATCTACCGCAACCGAGCCTACAAAGTGTATCGCGGCATGGGCAGCATCGGCGCGATGAAGCAAGGCTCCAGCGACCGATACTTCGCGGTGAAAGAAGCGGGTGCGACTCTCGTCCCCGAAGGCGTCGAAGGGCGCGTTCCGTTCAAGGGCCCGCTCGGCGACACCGTCGAGCAGATTCTGGGCGGACTCCGAAGCGGCATGGGCTATTGCGGCGCGGCGACCTTGCAGGAACTCCGCGACAATGCCGAGTTCATCAAGATCACGAACGCGGGCCTCCTCGAGAGCCATCCCCACGATGTCTGGATCACGAAAGAGCCACCCAACTACAGCTCTCCCTTCGCCCGACAAGCCGAGTAAGAATATTCTTACGGGCTCCCTGAAAACAGCGGTTCAAGTTCAACTTGAACCGCTGTTTCGGAACATTTCTACCGGTTGAGGCTAATCTTTGGAGGTGGATGCCGTATACTTGAGACTGGCATTTTTGGTGCGGAAGCCTCTTTCGCGCCCAACGCTATTCTCTGACACAGGTGTCATAAATGAAGAAAGCCTTTACCCTCATCGAGTTGCTCGTGGTCATCGCGATCATCGCGATCCTCGCCGCCATTCTCTTCCCGGTGTTCGCTCAAGCCAAGACGGCAGCCAAGCAAACCCAAGCACTCTCCAACGTCAAAAACATCAACACTGCATTCCAGATTTACCTGTCCGATTACGACGACACGTGGCCAGTTTGGAGCGCAGGGATGGGTTGTGACGCAACCGTCTGCCCGCCGCGACCAGGGCAAACGGCGGCCTTCGACAGCTCAGTGTTCTCAATCCGGTTCATGTACCCGACGCTCGTCGACCCGTACATTAAGAACGGTGTCAACACAACGAATGGCGATCTGAAGGACATTTGGGCGAGCCCGCTCAGCAAGCCTCTGCTTTCCAGTTTTAGCAACACGTTTGCATACAATCACTGGACGCTTGGTGGATTCAGCACCTGCGCGCGAACGGTCAACTTGCTCCCGTCAACGAATGCGACTTGTTTCGGTCGAACAACGGCCGCGTACGCAGAGTTTGCTGATACCTCTTACAACTTCCCTGCGAATAACTCTACGCTGAGTTTCCCTGCAGAAACGATCTCGATCCATGACGGCGCACAGCTCAGCCGACCTCCTCAATTCCGAATCGCGTTTCCAACTAGCGATGTCTCAAACATTGCCGTCTGGGGCCCCGCCGACCTCGGCAACGGAAACATTTTCAACGGTGATGGCACTCCGTCCACGGCAAGTGCAACCCTGCGACGTTTGATGTCTGGTGGAAAGACCGTTGTTGGATACGCAGACAGCCACGTGAAGGTTGTGCCGACAAGCACCCTGTACCACCGCGACTACCGAACGGACCGTTGGCGCGGGTCTGCCACCAACAACAAGAACTGGAGCCGTAACTGGTGATGTTCGGAAGGTGGGCGATCCTCCTGCTTCTCATTTCTTTGATGGTCGGCTGTATGGCTGGCGGAGCACCAACTGAAGAAGAAAAGAAGGCCGGGATCGAACGCGAAATTCAACAACAATCTCAGTCTCCTGACATGGCTGAATAGAAGCCGATCAGTCTCCCCTGCGCGAGAAATCGAGCAGGGGAGCTTTTTTATCCGTGAATCCTTGCGGGATGGCTCTGTATCATCCACAATAGAGGGGATGGTCTGGCAGGAATAGCCAACCTCTTCAAGGATTTATTATGAGAAGAGCCTTTACTCTTATCGAGCTGCTCGTGGTCATCGCGATCATCGCGATCCTCGCCGCGATTCTTTTCCCGGTCTTTGCCCAGGCCAAGCAGGCAGCGAAGAAAACTGCCACCCTCTCCCAATTCAAGCAAATCGGCACCGCCCTCCAAATCTACGCATCCGATTACGACGACGGCTACCCGACGTGGTCCGAGTATTGGTACATGTACTACGTGGACTTCGCGAACCGTGGAGCCGATACGATCGACCGCTATTGGGACTCGAAACTCCACCCCTATGTGAAGTCAGGCAACCCCGGTCAGGCAGCGGGAACTGGTTCACCGAACAATTACGGTGGTGTCTGGCAATCCCTCGGAAACGAGCGATCCAACTCATCTCGAAGCATCGGCATCAGCATGGGCTTCATCTACGATACGATCCGCACGAGCCCGTTCTACTATCGCTACGTGAATGGGAGCCAAGTCGAGGCAAGTGCTGAAACGATCTTCGCTGGCGATTCTGGCAACAGCGGACGTCTCGGACGCACCTACGACCAACAAGGCTACTTTGAGCGCTGGGTGTGCCGAGATAGCGTAACCAAGCCAGCAAGCTGCGCCACCGCAAGCATGTACACTCGAGACGCGCCCTGGCGGTTCGGCGATGACGCCATCTACGTGTTCCTCGATAGCCACGCAAAGGTGATGAAGGGCGACGTGCTGTTCCCCCGACCGTCGAAGACGGCGGCAGGCAACTGGCCGTTCCCGATCACTGGCGCACCGCGAGCTCAGCTCGAATGCTCGATGGCAAAGTGGTTCGCCACGACCCCCGAGCAACGAGCTTATCACCGAAACTACGCTCAGACCACGCTCGGCTTCACCTGCCAATTCTAAGGCCAAAGCCGTCAACGGAAATGCCCCCGCTGCTGAGCAGCGGGGGCATTCTTTTGTTTCTCGCTCGGCACGAAGCCGAGTCTTGTCAGTTGCCTTCCGTGCCCGCAGGCATCTCGTTTCCAGGTGCATTTGCATCCTTCATCGCGGCGGGCAGATCTTCTTTGCCTTGCGTGGTGCCAGGCTCCGCAGGCGCTGCACCGTCTGTCGTGGCGGCACCCTCGACCGGAGTCACCTGCGGAGCTTGGGAATTGTCAGGAGCCGTCTCGCCGCCAGAGCAACCAATGAGAAAGGCGGCAACAAAGAACACGCCAAACCAAGAGAGTTTTCGCATATCACACCCAATATACCGGAGATATCAGGTTCAGATCACGGCTCACGCGTCGTCCTGCCGCCCCGGTAAACTCACTGAACCGATATGGCACTCAGCAAGAAAACCGTCCGCGATCTGCAAGCTCAGGGCAAGCGTGTCCTCGTACGATGTGACTTCAATGTGCCGCTCGAGAACGGCGCGATCACCGACGACAACCGCATCGTCGCTTCCTTGCCGACGATCCAGCACCTGGCGAAACAAGGCGCACGCGTGATCCTGTGCAGCCACCTCGGACGACCCAAGGGCGGCCCCGATCCGAGTGCCAGCCTCGCCCCCGTCGCGGCCCGCCTGACAGAACTCCTCGGTCAAAACGTTCCCCTTCTCCCCGACTGCATCGGCGAAGAGATCGCAGCCGCCGTCGCCAAAATGAGTGACGGCGATGTCGTCCTGCTGGAAAACGTCCGGTTCTATGCTGAGGAAGAAAAGAACGACCCAACCTTCGCGGCCAGCCTCGCCGGCCTTGCCGAGCTCTATGTGAACGATGCCTTTGGCACCGCCCACCGCGCCCACGCCTCCACCGAAGGAGTGGCCCACCACCTCCCCGCCGTCGCAGGATTCCTGATCGAGAAGGAGATCAACTACCTCGGTCAAGCTCTCGAGAATCCCAAGCGCCCCTTCGTCGCCATCATGGGCGGCGCGAAGGTGAAAGACAAGATCCAGGTCATCGATTCCCTGCTCCCGAAGGTGGACCAGCTGGTGATCGGTGGCGGCATGGCGTACACCTTCTTCAAGTCGCAAGGCCATGAAATCGGCACCTCACTACTCGATGCCGACAGCCTGGAGTACTGCAAAAAGCTCCTCGATGAGCACAGCGACAAGATCATTCTCCCCGTGGATATCCGCATCGCTCCCGAATTCAAGGCCGACGCCCCGTCAACGGTGGTCGCCATCGATGGCATCCCGGCTGACCAAATGGGCCTCGACATCGGTCCCCAAACACAAGAGCTTTTCGGCGAAGTCATCCGAAAAGCCGGCACCGTGATCTGGAACGGCCCCGTCGGCGTCTTTGAGTGGGAGGCGTTCGCCGCCGGAACCATCAGCGTCGCGAAAGCCCTCACGGAATCGGGCGGAACCACCATCGTCGGCGGCGGCGACAGCGCGGCGGCCATTGAGAAGTTCGGCTTCGCGGAAAAAGTCAGCCACGTCAGCACCGGCGGCGGCGCCAGCCTGGAGTTCCTAGAGGGCAAAGCTCTCCCCGGAATCGTCGCCCTGCAAGACGCCTAAGCCCCCGAAAATCTCGACCATGCAAGACGCACCACAGAGTCCGGAACCCCGGCTTGTGGTGCGTTTTGATGTCGAAATCCAACTCATAGAATGGCCCCGCCACAGGGTGGGCACCCTTGCCGCTTCGGTTCCTCTCGCTCTAGAATCGTGCCTGGCCCTCGGAGTGAAAGCGCATTTTTTTGTCGGGCGAGGGGCCTTGGCGCTGCTCCCCGCGCTGGTCGAACGAATTCTCGCCGAGGGCCACGATCTCGACCTCCTCCTCGGCCCCCATGACGCCCCCGAGGAAGCCTGGGAGGAGGCCGTCTCGCTTCTCCGAGATCACGAGCACAATCTGCGAGGAATCGCCGGGCAGGCTAAGCCGACCCATGCCGCCTTTGCTCTTCCTGAGATTCGAACACCGAGTCTTGAGCACTTCCCTGGCCCGCCCGAGGTCATTGCCCGAAACCTCGCTACATACGGCGAAAAGCCCGATCACTGGCCAGAGTGGGAAGCCGCGATCCGCGCGAAAATCGAATCCGGCTACCGCATCCGAACCATGCGAGAAATCCTCCACGAATCGCTCTGACACGAGCAATCGCCCGGAATAGAGCTTGTATGGCGAACTCTCGCCACCGGACGCCAAAACAAGAAAACGGCGCAGAGGTAAGACCTCCGCGCCGTTTCCCTGCTTGCTAAAAAACCTCAGACGCCCGCAGCAACGAGCGAGGCCCGCACGAGATCCGCGACTTGGCTTGTCGTGTCCGCCACCTTCGCACCGGCATCAAGCAACGCATCGACCTTGCTTTGAGGCGTGCCCAGCTTCCCGCTGATAATCGCTCCCGCGTGGCCCATGCGCTTGCCAGGAGGAGCGGTTCGGCCACTGATAAAGCTCACGACCGGCTTGGACATGTGGTGCTTGATGAACTCCGCACCCTTCTCTTCGTCCGTTCCACCGATCTCGCCGATCATCACAACCGCCTTGGTTTCGGGATCATTCTCGAACATCTCAAGCGCATCCACAAACCGCGTGCCGATGATCGGATCACCGCCGATGCCCACACAAGTAGACTGACCCAGATCAGCTCGGGTGAGCTCCCACGCCACTTCGTAAGTCAAGGTGCCAGAGCGGCTGACCATGCCGATTGGACCCTTCTTGAAGATGTGCCCGGGCATGATTCCCATCTTGCACTCTTCCGGCGTGATGATTCCCGCGCAGTTGCCCCCGAGCAGAATCGATCGGCCGTTGGCCTTGATCTTGTTCGCCACCCGAGTCATGTCGGCGATGGGCACGCCCTCGGTAATCAGGGTGATGAACGGAACACCCGCCTCCTCGGCTTCAAGCACCGAGTCAGGCGCAAACGGCGCAGGAACGAAGACGATCACCGCATCGCCGCCGGTTTTGGCAACCGCTTCTTCCATCGTGTTGAACACCGGGACTCCGAAGAGCTCGGTTCCACCCTTACCTGGCGTCACACCAGCGACCACTTTCGTGCCGTACTTGATCATCTGCTCGGTGTGGAAGCTCCCTTCCTTCCCCGTCATTCCCGCGACAATCACCTTCGTATCTTTGTTGACCAGTACCGACATTGCAACTCCGTTGTAGGGTGAGAGCATACCGAACCGAACATCCCTTTCCTGGGATAGCCACGCAGGATGCGCACGATTCATACTGAAGCGTAGGATGAGATTGGATGGCTGGAGCGTCGCGGTGGGGGCAGGGCTCGTCATCGGAGTCGCACTCATGTTCGCCGGCCCGGCCATCCTTCGCCAGTCTGACCCAGAGTACGCGACAAGACGAAGTCCCGCGAGCTTCGCCCGCAGCGAATACCAGATCAACTGGACCGACTCACCGGAAGAGAAAGCCATCAAACGCGAGCGTATTCGCAAGAAGAATGAGTTCTTCAACATCGCGTTTCCGGTCACCTTCTATGGCGGACTCACCCTGATCGCCTTGTCGCTCAGCGCAGGCCTCCTCATTGGCATGGGGCGCGGGCCGCGGTGGATGAGCGCCCCCGTCAGCGGATCCGTTTCGGAACGATTTGTCTATTACGACGGAACCAAACACTTTGGGATCCCAGCCCACGTCAGCGAAGGCGCGAGGTTCTACGTACGCTTTCAAACCACCTCGGGGCAGAGCGATGAGGTCGCAACTTCGCCCGAGGTCTATGGCCTGCTCGCACCCGGCACGGTGTTTCGGGGCCGAGCCCTGGGCTCTCGCCTCATCGAGCTCCACTCCCCTCTGACCCCGCCGGATCCTGACGCATGACCGCGCTTCTCATCTCATTGGGTTGGGTTCTCCTGTACTTTCTGGCTACCCTTGCCGTCCTGATGGCAGGACTCTTCGCCGCCATCTACTGTTGGGGAATCGGGCCACGGTGGTTCGGCTACCGCCTCAAATTCCGGGTCGCCAAAAAGATGGTCATCCACGAAGGAATGGCTCAATTCGTCTCGGACTTCGACAATCTCCCCGAAGGAGCGCGCCGATACCTGGTTGTCCGGGACGAATCGGGGAAGGAGCGCAGCTTCCTCGCCCTTTCTGCCGCCGCTGCCGACGTCGCGATCGGACAAGAGTGCATCGCCTTCGTCATCGGTGCGCGGATCATCGAAATATCCTGGAAAGAGCCCTGGCCCGGATCGCCAAGAACCTGAAAATTCAGGCATTTTCGCGAAACGATTCGCTCAGCTGTTTGAACTCCCCAGATTGCCCCTATAATAGAGCCATGGCGCTCACCGATCGTCAGAAGGTCGCCCACTTACTCCGCCGATTTGGTTTCGGCGCGAGCCTCCCCGAGATGGACGAGTATGTGCCTCTCGGCCCCGAAGGTGCCCTCAACCGGTTGCTTGATATCCACGCGAGCCCGGACGTAGGATTTGTCCCTCAGTGGGCGTTCAAAAAAGACGAAGAGGCCGAGCCCGGCGGCTACCGATTCCGGCTCCACTGGATCCTCCAGATGGCGGTCACCAAAACTCCGCTCAAGGAAAAACTCGCTCTTTTCTGGCACGACCATTTCGCGGTGAACGAAGAGGACGTCGAACATGGCATTGCCATGATGGACTACCTGGAAACCCTCCGCAAAAATCCCGGCGGCAAGTTTAAGGACATCCTCACCTCGATGATGACCAACGTGGCCCTCATGCGGCAGCTCAATGTCGAGATGATCAGCCGCGCCACTCCGAACGAGAACTTCGCGCGCGAGCTTTTGGAGCTCTACACCCTGGGCGAGGGGAATTACACCGAAAAAGACATCAAGGAGATCGCGCGCGCTCTCACCGGCCACTCGCACTACGACGCATTCTGGCGCATGGGTCAAGAGAACACCGAGCGGATGAACCACATCATCAAGCACGACACACCGGGTGTTTTCGCGATCTACGCGGATTCTGTGCACATCCCTGGCCCCAAAACCGTGCTCGGGCAAACCGTCGAATCATCTTCAGACGTGGTGGCCATGCTGAGCAAGCATCCGCAAACCGCGCGTTACATCTGCGGCAAGCTCTGGGAGTGGTTCGCGTATGCGAGTCCAGAGCCGGAAACCGTCGAGAAACTCGCCAAGAAGTTCCTCGCTCACGATGGCAACATCATCGAAACGCTGCGGAGCATGACCAAAATGGACGAGTTTTGGAGCGACAAATGCGTCCGAAACCTGGTCAAGAACCCGGTCGATTACGTCGTTGGCATCGTGCGGGCGCAAAACTCACGGGAGCGCATTCTGCGCGATTTCCCGAAAGACAACACAAAGTCCACCCCGATCCCCGAGGACGTCATGGGATCGACGAGCGGCATCATGTACTTCCTGAGCGAGTGCGGGATGAACCTCTTCTTCCCTCAGACCGTCGCCGGTTGGGATTGGGGCAAGGGCTGGATCAGCACCAACACGCTGATCCAGCGCAAGAGATTTACGGGCGTGCACACCTACTACCCAGTCGAGAAGGATGGCAAAACCGAGTGGCATCCCGATCTGCCAACCCAATACGTGACCAACGAGATCAAGAAGCGCAATCCCCAATCTGTCGAGGCGATTGTCGCCGCGTTTTGCACGATCTACGATTGTCCGCTCAGCATTGAGCAGAACGCGGTGCTGGTGAAGCACTTCGAAAAAATGGGCGGAGTCGGCGTGCTCGAGGCGGGACACTTCGCATGGTCTTGCACCTTGGCCTTGCAACTCCTCGGTTCCGCCCCCGAGTTCCACATGTGTTAGGCCTCTGCGTCTCGCGAAAAAAGACGGGCTCGCTGGATTCAGCGAGCCCGAATTCATGAGAGATGAGGAAAACCCGAGAGGGTTACTTCTTTCGTCGCTTCAACATTGCGGCGGCACCCAGGCCGAGCAGCGCCATTGTGGTCGGTTCCGGCACCGCTTGGTAGCTCAGAGTGTCGATGCCGATGAAATTGCTGGAGGTGGTCCAGTCCGAAAGGTGATACCGCAGGGCCAGACGACCGCTCGTCGGTCCTGAGAGACCAGAGACCGTGACGGTGAACTCCGTCCAGACCAGTGGGTACCCGGTCGCGACTTCCGCTTGGTTGATATCGAGCAGAACCGTGCTAAAAGCCGAAGCAGCGGTGGAAGATCCGCTCGTGCTCAGGCGGACTTGAAGCCGATCCGCAAAATCATGATCGACGGTTCGCGTCCAGAACTTCAACGTGTCTCCATTGTTGAGGGTGGCCGTTGGGAGCATCATCCAGTTGCTCACTACACCGCTAGTTGCACCAGCACTGAAGTTGCTCGCGATGTAGCCACCGCTGAGCGCAGGAATCGTCGCATTGCCCTGGAACCAGTCGTTCGCGCCGCGATTCGTGGAATCGTTCAGGAAGAACCAACCGAGAGCCTCCAAATTAGCCCCGCCGGTTTGTCCGTTGGTCGTCGTTCCTCCGATGTCGTCGAAGTTCTGAGTGAAAGAGGTGGCGAAGCTGGCACTCGCGGCAAGCACAGCCAAGGAAGAGGCAAGAACCTTAAAGCACATATTTGTTTGTCTCCGAATAACGATGGCAGACCGGAAAACCCGACCCCAACCGAGGTTCTCAGTATACGAAAAAGAACACCCCAGCAAAAACACTGACCGCGCATTTAACAGTCATGTTCCGAAAGCTAGTAAAAATAACGGGTACCGCGCCTCAGCGAAGACAAAGGATCTCCCCCGGGGCACGATGCTGAGCGCGGAACGAGATACTTGGCGTCCTCCCCCGATCCCTTGGAAACCCGGGTGCGCCCAAGCCAAGCCCCTCAGCGACCCTTAAACAAGCCACCCAAAATGCCGCGAAGGAGCTTCGGCGCACTCTTGCTAATTTCCCGACCCAGAGTTGTTCCGGCCGAGCGCATGGCACTCTTCATCATCGCATCCACCGGCGAATCACTCGCCCGAGACCGACCACGCGATGTGACTCGCGATTCCTTTTCGGCCTGCTTGCGGGCTGCTTCTTCGGCCTTCGCCTGAGCTTCAGCCGCCTCTGCCGCCTCTGCCTCTTGAGCCGCCTTCTCCGCCCGTGCACTCAGAATCTCATAGGCCGATTCACGATCCAGTTCCTTGTCGTAGGTCAACCCGACCGGGCTGGAGGCCATGATGCTTCGCCGCTCTTCCGGAGTCGCAGGGCCAAGCCGACTTGACGGAGGACGAATGAGGGTCTTCTGCACGATAATCGGCGTTCCCTTCCCTTCCAGCGTACTCACCAGAGCCTCGCCCACGCCGAGATTCGTGATTACCTCGTCCGTCTTGAAGGCCGGATTCGGCCTAAAAGTATCCGCCGCCGAATTCACCGCCTTCTGATCACGCGGCGTGAATGCGCGCAAAGCATGCTGGAATCGGTTCCCCAACTGCCCCAATACGGCATCTGGCAAGTCCAGCGGGTTCTGTGAGCAGAAGTAGACACCCACGCCTTTGGAACGAATCAATCGAACCACCTGCTCGACCTTGTCCACCAGAGCCTTCGGCGCGTCGTTGAACAGAAGATGGGCTTCGTCGAAGAAGAACACCAGCTTCGGCTTTTCCAAGTCCCCGACTTCCGGAAGCTCTTCGAAGAGTTCGCTGAGCAGCCACAAAAGGAAGGTCGAATAGAGGCGAGGATTCGCCATCAGTTGATCGCTGGCAAGCAGGCTGACGACACCTTTGCCATCCGAAGTGGTGCGCATCAGATCGCTGAGTTCAAGGGCTGGTTCGCCAAAGAACGACTCCGCACCCTGCTGCTCCAAAACCAACAGCGACCGCTGGATCGCGCCGACCGAAGTTGAGCTCACCTGCCCGTATTCCGCCTGAATCTCCTTGGCGTGATCGGCGATGAACGTCAGCATGGAGCGCAAGTCCTTCATATCCAGCAGCAGCAACCCCTGATCGTCGGCGAGCTTGAACGCGATGTTGAGAACGCCTTCTTGCGTCTCATTCAGGTCGAGCAGGCGAGCGAGCAAAAGCGGGCCCATTTCGCTGATGGTGGCGCGGAGGCGATGGCCTTGCTCACCAAACACATCCCAGAAGATGGTCGGGCAGCCTGCATACGTCAGGGTGCCGAGGCCGATTTCCGTAGCCCGCTCTTCTAGCTTCGGCTTTCCTCCGCCCGGCTGACTGATTCCGCTGAGGTCACCCTTGACATCGGCCATGAACACCGGGACGCCCATCTGGCTAAATTGCTCAGCCAAAATCTGGAGAGTGACGGTCTTTCCCGTACCGGTTGCCCCGGCAATCAGTCCGTGGCGATTCGCCAGTTGCGGGAGCAAGTGTACAGGTTGATCAGATTTTCCTACAAAGATAGGTTCAGCCATTTCTGCCTCTCAAACGATGCCTTGCAGGGTACCGCAGGAGGCGATTCTTCGACCACGCCACAGGAAATTCGCCAGTTTGCGAACCGTTTCGATTCAGACCTTGAACCCCGCGCTCTCAATCGGTATGCTCACTCTCACCATGGCTAAGAAACTCAAGGTCGGCATCATTGGTAATGGCATGATCGCCCGTCACGCCCACATTCCTGGATACCTTGCGCTCCCCGAAGAGTGCGAAATCGTTTGGGCTTGCGATATCAAGGAAGAGCGAGCAAAGGAAGTCGCGAAGGAATACGGCATCGCCAAGACGACCACGGACTACAAGGATCTCTTGAATGATCCCGAAATCGACGCGGTCAGCGTCTGCACCCCCAACATGGCTCACATGGCGATCACGGTCGATGCCCTCAAGGCCGGCAAGCACGTTCTGTGCGAAAAGCCGCTCTCGATGAACGGCGACCAATCCCGAGCCATGTGCCGAGCGGCCAAGGATTCCGGCAAGATCCTGCAAGTTGCCCTCCAAATGCGATTCAGCGGCCCTGGTCTGTTCATGCGCGATTACATCGCCAACGGCCACATGGGCGACATCTACTACGCCCGCGCTCAAGCCCTGCGACGCCGCGGCGTCCCGGCCTGGGGTGTGTTCATTGACAAGGAGCAACAAGGCGGCGGTCCGCTCATCGACATCGGTGTGCACGTGCTCGACTTCACCCTCTCGATGATGGGTTATCCGAAGCCGGTCAGTGCGAGCGGCAAGGCCTGGGACACCTTGGGCAAGAATCCCGATCTGTTCAACTTCTGGGGCGACTATCCGCGCGAAAAGTTCACGGTTGAGGATATGGCCGTTGGATTTATCCGATTCGAGGATGGCCAAGTCGTGGTGCTGGAAAGCAGCTTCATGAGCAACATCCAAGAAGAGATCTTCACCACCCAACTCTTCGGCACCAAGTCGGGCGCGCAGGTCAAGGCCTCGGGCGACAACCCGGTGCAGATCTACACCGAAATCGACAAGCAACTGTTCGACTTCGCCCCGCGCAATATCCCCGACGTGAAGAGCTCCTACAACGGCGAAGTCGCCGCGTTCCTGGATGCGATTCAAAATGGCAAGCCGTCCCCGGTACCGGGCGAGAACGGCCTCACCCTCAACGCGATCTTCGACGCCCTCTACAAGAGCAGCGAGACCGGAAAAGAAGAGTCGATCGACGTCAGCTACTAAGCGGAATTGTCGCGAAACTCCGGGGTTTCCTGGCCAAATCGGTCGGGAAACCCCGTTTTCTTGACAAAAGTTTCCCAATCCGGCACCTCTGTCCCCTGAATCCGTGTATTGTTAGGATCATGCTGAGACCTGCACTTTTGGCCGCCGTCTCGATGCTTGCCGTCGCTTTCGGCCAGGCGACCACGACCGCGACCCCTCTGATGCCCGGTTCCGATGCTCCATCCCTTAAGGTGAGCGAGTGGGTGAAGGGCAAAGAGATCAAGAGCTTCAAACCCGGCATGGTTTATGTCGTTGAGTTCTGGGCAACCTGGTGCGGTCCCTGCAAGACCTCGATTCCTCACATCACCAAACTTGCCAAGCAACACGAAGGCAAGGTTGAAGTCATCGGCGTCTCCATCTGGGAGCGCGGGGATGACATCCCGACCATGGTCAAGAATTTTGTGAAGGAATTCGGCGACAAGATGGACTACAACGTGGCCATCGACAGCGCCGACACCCACATGACCAAAGCTTGGATGGAAGCGGGCTACCGCAATGGCATTCCGAGCGCTTTCATCGTGAACGGCGAAGGTAAGGTCGCTTGGATCGGGCACCCGATGTCTATGGACAAGCCGCTTGAAGACACGATCAACGGCACCATTGATATCGAAGCCAACGCCAAGGAGTACGCCAAGTACATCGAAGGCCGCAAGCTGGAAGTCGAAATCAACGCCAAGATGGGTGCCGCCAACAAGGCGATGGCCGCCGGGAACGAAGCCGAAGCCGACGCTCTCTATGCCGAAGCCCAAAAGCTGAATCCGAATCTCGCCGGAAGCATCCGACTGAACCGCATCGTCTCCGCAAGTCAGCACAGCACGGAACTCGCGACCAAGGCCTTCAATTCGGCAAAGGATTCGATGACCGGGCCGGACATGGCGCTGCTTGCCTTCAACCTCAGCCGACAGCAAAACCCGAAGGCCGATCTGGTCGCCGTCGTGGCGGACGCTGGACTCGGAAAGGTGGACGCAAAGACCGAAGTCTTGGCTTACTACTACACCGGCATGGCGTACACCAACGTGGCCAAGTGGGATAAGTCAGTCGAAGCCTTCGAAAAGGGCATCGCCAACTTCGATGGCGGCCCGATGGCCACCGACGAGCGCAACAAGGGTCTCCGTGAAGCCATGGTCAAGGCCCGAGACGCCGCTGCCGCCAAGAAAGCGGGCAACTAAGCGTCGCCAACGCAAAATCAAGATGGGCGGTCTCCACTGAGAGACCGCCCATCTTTTTCTTTCGAGTTCCGGCTCACGACCAGAGACGAGTAAATCCCTGTTCATCAAGGAGGGATCGCGCCAGGAGAATCTGCTCCTGGACCGCCGCTGGCCCCGTGCCCCCTTGCGACTCCCGACGGGCCCGACTTGACTCGGGGGTCAGGGCCGATACAGTTGACTCATCGGCGAGCTCAGAGAACCCTTTGAGCTGCTCCAGCGACAAATCCTCTAACCCGATCCCAGCCTCAAGGCAGAACCGCACCGCCTTCCCCGCAATCTCATGGGCTTCCCGGAAAGGAACTCCTTTCGCCGCGAGTGCATCCGCCAGATCGGTGGCAGTGGAGAAATCGCCATGGATCGCGGCTCGCATCCGCTCAGGCTGAAACTCCGCTGCGACGACCATCCGGGTCATCCCTTCCAGACACGCCAAGGTCATTCGATGCGCCTGGAACATCGCCGGCTTGTCCTCCTGAGTGTCCCGGTTGTAGCCCAGCACCAGGCCTTTCATCATCATTGAAAGCTGACTGTAGGCTCCCAAAGGCACGCCACTCCGCCCGCGAATCAACTCCGCGATATCGGGATTCCGCTTCTGCGGCATGATGCTGCTTCCCGTGGTCAACTCGTCTGGCAAACGCACATAGCCGAACTCCGGAGTCGTCCAGAGCACAAATTCCTGAGCCATCCGCGAGAGATCGAGCATCAGCAAATTCGACACGTGCAGAAAATCGAGGATGAAACTCCGATCGCTCGTGCCATCGAGAGCGTTGGAAGTTGGCGCATCAAAGCCCAGTTCAGCCGCCGTCATCGCGCGATCAATCCCAAACGGAGTCCCCGCCAAAGCCGCCGATCCAAGAGGACATCCGCCCGTCGATTCCGCGACCCACCGCAGCCGATGCCCATGCCTCTGAAAGGCGAAGAACAGTGCCAGGAAATGAAACCCGAGAGTAATCGGCTGCCCATGCTGCTGGTGAGTCACGCCGGGCATCAGAGTATCCGCATGCTTCCGCGCCTGCTCCAGCAGACCCGATTGCAATTCCTTGATCCCAGCCTCCAGCACCGGCAACTGCCCCCGAATCCAGAGACGAACATCCGTGGCAACCTGGTCGTTTCGACTTCGCGCTGTGTGGAGCTTTCCCGCAACATCGCCCAGGAGCTCACCGAGTCGCACCTCGACTGCGGTATGAATATCCTCGACATCGTGGGGCAGCCGCTCAGGCCCTTCTTCGAGAATCTGTCCGAGCCCCGTCAAAAGCAAATCGCCCTCCTCCTGAGAGAGAATTCCCACAGAGGCCAGCATCCGCGCATGGGCCATGGAGCCCCGGACATCCTCGGCGAAGAAGGTCAGGTCACTCGCGAGCGATTCGCCGAAGGCGACGGCAAACGCCTCGCCGTCCCCTTCGCCAAACACCCCACCCCAGAGCTTACGCATGGTGCTTACAAAGCTCCAGACGATTTCAGCTTCGCGTAGAGCAAGCTCGCCATGCCGTGAGTCTTCACCATGCCCGTCATCTGCGATTGCTCCAGGGCTTCGACATCATCAAAGCTCGCCGCTGCTTCGCTGTAGAGTGCAAAAGGCGACGATCGCTGCATGATCTGCATCGAACTCTTAAAGAGCCGCAGCGTCACGTCACCCGTCACCCGAGTCTGCACCGATCCAATGAACGCGTTCAGATCCTCCATGAACGGATCCCACCACAGACCTTGGTAGGCCATCTCCGCCCACTGCTGATCGACTTGTGACTTGAATCGTCGCTCTGGATGCGTGGTCACCAACGCCTCGAGCCCCTTGTGGGCATGAATGAGCAGGGTTGCGCCAGGGCACTCGTAGTTCTCACGCACCTTGAGGCCGATCATGCGGTCTTCCATCATGTCGATTCGCCCGACCCCGTTGCGGCCGGCGATTTCGTTCGCCTTGGCGACAATCGCCGCCGGTGCCAGTGCCTCGCCGTTGATCGCGACCGGATTCCCCTTCTCAAACGAGATCGTCACCGATTCCGGCTCATCAGGGCAAGCATCGAAGCCTCGCGTCCACTGGAAAATCTCCTCAGGCGGCGCATAGCTCGGATCTTCGAGTCGACCGCCCTCGATCGAACGTCCCCAGAGGTTTTCGTCAATTGACCAGATCTTGTCCTTGCTCTGGCCAATCGGAGCCCCAACCTTCTCCGCGTACTCGATCTCCCAGGTTCGGGTGAGATTCGAGTCGCGAATCGGGGCGATGATCGGAATCTCTGGGGCAAACATCCGCAGGCCAAATTCGATGCGGAACTGGTCGTTCCCCTTGCCCGTGCAACCATGGACGAACGCATCCGCCTGCACTTTGAGCCCGTGGAGCGCGGCTTGTTGACCAATGATCGGCCGGGCGATCGCCGTGCTGAGCGGGTACCCAAAGTAGTCCGCGTTGGCATGAATCGCCGGGAAACAGTGCTGCGCCGCGAACTCTTCCTTTACATCCAGAACCACGTGCTCCGTGCCCATGATTTTGGCGCGCTCGGTGGCTTGGTCGATGTCGGCTTGCGGCTGCCCGACGTCGATGCACACGGTGGAAATTCGCTCAAATCCCCGCTCCCGCATCAAGGGTACGCATACCGTTGTGTCGAGGCCGCCGGAGTAGATAATGAGCGCATGCTTCATGCCTCGAATTCTGGCACCCTGGGGGAGCCGGGTCGGGGCTTTGTATGGGTCATGCCATGACGTTTTTGCTCGAGCGCCGACACGCAGAGCCGGACATCTTGTCGCCGGTCAGATGGCAAATCCAAACATCATTCGCCTCATGCTGGGCACGGACTTCGGCAATCCCGACGATCTCAGCGATCCCACTCAGCCCGGACTTGCTCCTGCCATTCCATCCCGTCGACTGGGAAACCTTGTTTGCCCCGGAGTTCTGCAAAAGCAATTTCTTGTCCATGAAGCGAGGGCACCTTTCCAGCGTGGACGTTGATATAAGCGACCTTTGTCCCAAACCGAGGAGCAGGCTGCTCGTTCAGCAAGTGGTGAGCCAGCTCCACTTGCTCCGCTCGAGTCAAGCTCTCCAGCTCCTTTTTGATCGCCTCCAGTTTGGGGTTATTCATGACCAACTGCACTAAGTTTACAAGACGTCTGTAGGATTCGATTCTGTTTGCCCGGAGACAAACGAAACACTTGTCGTCCTCCGTAGTATCCAGACAGGTCAGGATCGGTATAGTTATTGCTTCTCCTGCTTTTTCTTGGTGGACAAATCTATGATCGGTGCGGTTCCCTCCTCTCGCTGGGCGCGTGGACTGGTGGTCGCGGCAGTGGCCGCGAGCGCCTATGCCTTCGCGACAACCAGCAATCCCACGACTTCCCCGCGTCGAATCATCGACTCGCGCACACAAATCGCCATCGACTGCTCGATCCAGCCCGACATGTTCCCCCGCGAATGGCGATCTCCTGAGATCCGCGCCTCCGCGGTCGAGCTCAGCGACACTGAAGTTGAGCGAAGCCACACCATGATCTCCGCCGCGATGGCGAAGTATCCACCAGAGGTGCTTCAGCGCAATCTTAAGGCCGTTTTCGTGGCCCGCGAACTCCGATTCTTCGATCTTCCTTATGGAGGCACCAACAGCCTCGACACCGTCTATATCGCGAACGATGGCGTCCGCAACGGATTCAGCAATCGTTTCCTTGAAGGCGCCTTCCACCACGAGTTCAGCAGCATCCTGCTCCGCAACCACGACCGAGAATTCCCCAAGGAAGAGTGGCAGTCCGCCCTTCCGAAGGACTTCGAATATCGGGGCGACGGCACGCAATCGGTGAGGGAAGGAACCGCCAGCACCTGGTACGACCCTCGCCTCAACGAACAAGGATTCCTCAGTCAGTACTCCACCAGCAGCCAGGAAGAAGACTTTAACATGATCGCCGAGGCCCTCATGACCGGCGACAATCGCTTCTGGATGCGCGTCGAACGCTATCCGGCCTTGCGCAAAAAAGCCGAACTTGTGGCCAAGTTCTACGGACGCATCGATTCCGGTCTCACCTGGGAGCGACTCCAGAGTTTTGCCCAGGCCCGCGAGGACTGATCCGCCACACTTAAGCAATCTGATGCCGGTCACGATTGCCAAGGAGTTCCGATGGGAGATGGGTCACCGTCTTGCGTTCCATACGCAAGGGTGCCAGAACCTGCACGGACACTCCTACAAGGTGATTCTGGAGCTCACGGGCGAGCCCGATTCGAATGGCATGGTGCTCGACTACGGCGACCTCGGCGTACTCATCAAGCCGATTCTGGCCCAGTGGGATCACTCGATGATGCTCGATGAAACGGACGAACCGATGGTCGGCGTCCTGAAAGAGAGAGGGATGAAGCTGACGCTCGTTCCCTTCCCTCCCACGGCCGAGAACATCGCCCTCGATCTGTTGGCTCGGCTCACGCCAGGAATCCAGCTCCCGAGCGGAACGAGGTTCGCCGTCACCGTCCTCGAAACCGCCAACTCCAGCGCCCGCGTGGAAACGATTTTATGAAGCCGCACCTCGAAGTCCTGATCACTGAAGAGCAAATCGCCCAGCGCGTCAAAGAGATGGCGGCAGAGATCCGCGCCGAAGTCGGGCCGGAGCCTTTAATCCTCCTCTGCGTGCTAAAAGGCGCCTTCCCGTTCCTCGCCGATCTCTCCCGGGCACTTGATGGCGACGTCCGCGTGGATTTTGTCCAGACCTCCAGCTATGCGGGCGGACGCAGCTCGAGTGGTGCCGTTCGCATCGTGAAGGATCACGAGATCGACATCACCGGCCACCACGTTGTCATCGTCGAAGACATTGTCGACACCGGCCTCACTCTCGCTTACCTGCGAGAACTCCTCGGCACACGGCAGCCCAAGAGTCTGCGCGTGGCGAGTTTCCTCTCCAAACCTGAAGCCCATCAGCACGAAAACCTCGCTGATTTCATCGGGTTTGAGATTCCAAAGAAGTTTGTGGTAGGATATGGCTTAGACGACGGCGAACTGTATCGCAATCTGCCATACGTCGCAGTCCTCTCCGAAAGTGCTCCCTGATTCTCAGGAGTCATTTCTCCTTTCTGAATTGCCTTTCGGGGTGCGGACGCGTGGTCTGTTCTCTTGAACCCCTCTCCTTTCACATCTGTGAAACCCAATTCCCATGAGTCACACCTTTCGTCCGCGAAAATCCGATGGCGGCAATCGCAACAATAACAACCGACGGCGCGGCCGCAACGATCGCCCGCGAGATAACGACCAGGCCGATCTTGAGGGCCTGCCAGAAATCGATTTCAACCACCTCGATCAGCTCGGCCCGGCTGACCTCGCCAAGCTCGTTAAAAAGCACAAGCTGAGCCTGGACACCGATAAGAGCCTGCTCATCGAGACCCTGCTCCCCATCGTCAACGCCGAGCAGGAAGCGGTTTACAAAAAGGGGATTCTCGATCTCCTCCCCGATGGCTGGGGATTCCTCCGCCGACCCAACTACCAACCCTCCCCCGAGGACGTTTACGTCAGCCAAAGCCAGGTCAAGCGATTCGGTCTGCGATCCGGCGACACCGTTTTCGGCCAGGTTCGCCTGCCGAAAGAGGGTGAAAAGTACATGGGCATGCTCCGCGTGGAGAGCGTTAACGGGTTCGCGACTCAATCGCCGGAGATGCAAAATCGCCGCGATTTTGAGAGTCTCACCCCTCTCTTCCCCGACACCCGATTCCGCCAAGAAACCGAGCCGGAGAAGATTGTCGGTCGGATCATCGATCTCATTGCCCCCATCGGCATGGGTCAACGGGGTCTGATTGTCGCCCCGCCCAAGGCCGGTAAGACGACCATCGTCAAGTCGATTGCCAACAGCATCGCCGTCAACCACCCAGATGTCGTGCTCATGGTGCTTCTCGTGGACGAGCGTCCGGAAGAAGTCACCGACATGCGCCGCTTCGTGAAGGGCCAGGTGATCTCCTCGACCTTCGATGAGCCAGCCGACAACCACATGCGCGTCGCCGATCTCTGTTTGGAGCAAGCCAAGCGGCTTGTCGAAGCGGGCAAGGATGTTGTCATCCTCCTCGACTCGATCACTCGTCTGAGCCGCGCCAGCAACCTCACGATCAACCCGAGCGGACGAACCCTCTCCGGCGGTCTCGACCCGGCGGCCCTCTATCGCCCGCGCCGATTCTTCGGTGCCGCGCGGAACATCGAGGAAGGCGGATCGCTCACGATCATTGCCACCGCTCTCGTGGACACCGGCTCCAAGATGGATGACGCGATCTTCGAAGAGTTCAAGGGCACGGGCAACATGGAAATCGTCCTCGACCGTGAACTCGCCGAGCGCCGCATCTGGCCCGCCATTGATGTTCGCAAGTCGAGCACCCGCCACGAGGAGGCACTCTTCGGCGGCGATACTCTGGAGGCGGTCTATCACCTCCACCGGATGCTCGCCAACAGCAAAGACACCGTCGACGCGACCGAGTCCCTCATCAAGCTCCTCAAGCGCACCCCCAGCAACGAGGCCTTCCTCGCCGGGGTCATCGCCAAGACGAAAGCCACGGTGTAACCCCCTCTCTGACTCTCAGGAAAAAGGTTCATCCCCCGGACGCACTCCCGCTCCCGGGGGATTTTCTTGTCTAAAGCACCAACCCCAACATGCCCTCTTCCCGGGTGCCCCGATCCCTTCCGGGTCGGGACACCATCAACCCCCAATCGACGCCCTCCCTCAGAATTCCCATTCTGGTGGAGGGTGCCCGAAGGGCGGGTGGGGGAATCCATACTCGGTTGGGCGGTAGCCCAATCGAGCCCGCATGCTCCTTGCTTTCAGTCTCTCCCCGGGTACCCCGATCCCTTCAGGGTCGGGAGACCACCAACCCCCAATCGACGCCCTCCACCAGAATTCCCATTCTGGGGGAGGGTGCCCGAAGGGCGGGTGGGGGAAATCCGTACTCGGTTGGGCGGGAGCCCAATCGAGCCCGCATGCTCCTTGCTTTCAGTCTCTCCCCGGGTGCCCCGATCCCTTCAGGGTCGGGAGACCACCAACCACCAATCGACGCCCTCTCCCAGAATTCCCATTCTGGGGGAGGGTGCCCGAAGGGCGGGTGGGGGAATCCATACTCGGTTGGGCGGTAGCCCAATCGAGCCCGGCGCGACAAAAACCTAAACCCCTCAGTACCCAGCCGGCCCGTCAGAATCGACGTCGATCTGCTCCATGCCGAGCCGCTCGCGGGCCTCGTTGAGGATTCCCGCCGTCGCGCTCGCTCCGCACCGCGACACCCCCAGCTCCCGCACCTCCAGAAGCCGATCCAGCGTACGAACGCCGCCCGCCGCCTTCACCTGAACATGCGCGGGAGAGTGCTTCCGCATCAGCACCAAATCCTCCGTCGTCGCGCCGGTAGGAGCATAGCCGGTGCTGGTTTTCACCCAATCCACCCCGATCTCGCCGCAAATCTCACAAAGTCGAATCTTCTGCGCTTCATTCAAATAGGCGTTCTCGAAGATCACCTTGAGCTTCTGCCCTGCCGCGTGAGTCACCGCACAGATGTCCCGAATCTCCGCAGCCACATAGTCATAGTTCCCGCTCAGAACTTGGCTAATGTTCACCACCATGTCCAGCTCCTCGCACCCATCGACCAGAGCCTGCTCGGCTTCTTTGACCTTGATGACATGAGTGTGGCCTCCATGGGGAAACCCAATAACCGTGCTGACCTTCACCGTCGATCCCGCCAGCATCTCTGCGCAAAGAGGCACCGCGTAGGGCATGATGCAGACACTCGCAACATCAAAAGCCCGCGCCAACTTCAGCCCATTCACAAAGTCCGTCTGAGTCATCACCGGATTCAGCAATGAGTGGTCAATCATCTTGGCGAGGTCGGAATAAGAGGCGTTCATAACGGCAAGAGGCAGAGACCCAAGCCGGATCTCTGCCTCCACAATACCCGCGAGTCGGGAGGAGCCTACTTCACCTTTGCTTTACTTGCGGCGATGATCTGAGCAAGCTTCTCCGTCGTCAGCTTGTCGCTCGCATCGCCCGGGAAACCCTGCCACCGCACGATGCCGTCGGCCGAGACCACCATCACGTGGGGAATCCCTTTGACTCCGAGTTCTTTGGACATGCGCTTCTGCGAATCAATCGCCACAAGATAGTCCATCTTGGTTTTCTCCATGAACTGAGTGACCACTTCCTCTTTCTCGTCGCTCAGCCCAATGATCACCATGTCCTTCTCAAACTTATGCTTCCACTCGTTCACCTCGGGAATCGACTTGACGCAAGGGCCGCACCAAGTGGCCCAGAAGTCGATGAGCATCACCTTCCCGCGCGTGTCCGGCATCGATCCATTGAGAATCTTCTCCAGAGCGAGCTTGGGTGCGGGTTTGCCCCGGAAGTCGTTCGTCGCGTAAAGCTCCTTTTCAACCGCCGGAGGATAGCTCGGGGTCGTCTGACCGACCGCCACAAACGGTGCCGCTAACACGAATCCCGCGAGCGCAGACATAGAAAGAAATCGCATCATGATTACCAATATTGACGCCGCAACCGTCTGAGGGATTCACTCCAGAGCAGGATTCGACAAGGAAAAGCGGGCAGGCGAAGGTATAAACGGACGGTGAGCCTCCCTTTTGGTGCCGAATGCGTCTTGGCCGTCCGGCGCCGATTCGAGGCCTTTTCCCCTTCCCTGCTGACCCTCGATGCGGTCGGGAAGTCTGTTCGAATCATCCCCCAAACCGAGCCAAGTTTCCCCGTCAGCGTCTACGATCTCGGCGATGAAGTGATGGTGGCCTGCTCGCGATGGCACACCCACTGCGAGACGATCGAGGAGGCCGAGGCCTGCGTGTGGTGGCTTCTCACCCCCTATGCCCGGATCGTCCACGAGCTCAAGGGAGGCATTCTTGCTGCCGTATGGCTAGAGAGATTCGAGGAAGCCGAGTGGTTCGCGAGCGATCCGGTCTACTTCATCAATCCCGAATATCCGCCCGATTGGCGGCTTGGGCCGGGGCAAATCTATCGGCGCAGACGTTACCAACAAGCTGTCCTACCCCCGCCTATGGCTCCTGAAGAGTTCTGCGCGGTCGAACGGCTCGATCAAGGAATTTTCCCGCCGGATTCTCACCTCGGAGAACGCTGGGAGGAGAGCAAATCGCCCGAGGGGCCATCACTCTTCGGGCCAGAAGAAGATTAGTTGCGGCTGGAGCTGGATGCCTGCTTTTCCAGTTCACTCAGCTGATGCTCGGTGAAATGGCTGAGGCTCCGGGCCACAAATTCGAGTCCGTGTTTGCGGGCTTCGCCTTCATTTTCGACAAAGGCGCGACCGCCGCCGCCGAGGACAAACGGACGACTCTTGTGGAGCTCGTTCAGTTGACCGAGCAGATTCCACGCCGCAGGCAGTTGATCATCGAGCGGGCAGGAAACCAGCACAACGCTCGGCCGGTGCTCGCGCACGGCAGAAACGAACGATTCCGTCGGCACGTTCGCGCCGAGATAAAAAGTGCGCCAGCCCGAGAGTCGCATGACATCCGCCACCATCCGCAGCCCCAGACTGTGCCAGTTGCCTTCCACGCAGCCCAAAACAACGGAGTGAGCCGTCGCCTTCGGCGGTGCGCTGTGATGCAGAACGCGGGCCATGAGTCGCTCGATGATCGCGCTGGCCATGTGCTCTTGGCCCACGTCAATCGCGCCCACTTCCCACCATTTGCCAATCATGACCAGGGAGTCGGCGAACAGACTCTCGTAGACGTGAACAATGTCGATGCGCTGGCGAACCAGAGTATCGACGAGCCGGGTGCATTCGAATTCGTCACCCGCGACGGCGGCTTTGCTAAACGCCTTGGTGAGGTCTTCACCCAGCGTCAAATCCTCGCCCGGAATCTCCTCGTTGATGACGAGACCATCGAGGGCTTCCCCGATTTCGGCTGTGGCGAGAGAGTAGTAGACCTGCCGTCCCACCTTAGTGGCGCGGACGAGTCCCTTCGACTTCATCCGAGCGAGGTGGTTGCTCACGTTCGGCTGCTTCATGCCCGTCGCATCCACAAGTTCGCCGACGCTCTTCGGCCCCGACTTGATGAGGCCAAGGATCGTCCGTTTGCTGGGTTCGGCGAGTTCTTTAAGGAGATCGATCATGCGCGAGCAATAGGAGAGGGGCTAACACGACAGTCAACTGTGTTCATTATAGACGAAACATTCGGCCCCCGTAGCCTCTTTCTTTTTTCCACCCCGACCTAACGGCGGGACGACTTCGCCCGAACCAATCAGTAGAATAGAGAATCCATCATGGTTACCGAGTCGCTTACCCAAGGGATCGACGATATGATCCCCCTCATCAACGCTGATGAATCCGCGTTCCTCGACCAAGTTCGAGCCTTCGTGGCTTCGGAAGTCCTTCCTTTCACTCGTGATTGGGAGAACGCCACTGCCTTCCCCGATGAAATTTGGCCCAAGCTCGGCAAGGCCGGACTCCTCGCCATGACCGTGGCCAAGGAGTGGGGCGGCCGCGATTACTCCTGCCGCGCCTACGTCGAAGCCTGCCGCGAGCTCGCCAAAGGTGATCCTGCGCTCGCGATGAACGTCGCTGCGATCAATGCTCTCGTCGCTGCTCACATCGAGCACTTCGGCAGCGATGCACAAAAAGAGAAGTATCTCCGCGCCGCCACCGAAGGCCACGTCAAGCTGGCTTGGGGGCTCACCGAGCCGGATGCTGGGAGCGACGCCCGCCGCGTGCAAACCCATGCCACTCCGATCGAAGGTGAAGCCGGTTGGTATCACCTGAACGGCGAAAAGATGTTCATCACCAATGGCGGCAAGGCCGATCTCATCGTGATGGTCGCTCGCACGGGTGAGAAGGAACTCTCCGCCTTCCTGATGGAGACCAATCAACCCGGCTTCGAGCTCGTCCAACGAATCCACACCGTCGGCGTGAAGGCGAGCAACACCGTTCACTTTAAGCTGACCAACGCCCGCGCCTGGCACACCCCCTGCACCTTCGAGCAAGCGATCTCGCTTTTGTACCGAGGTCGCCTGGGAATTGCGGCGATGGCGGTCGGAATTGCCGAAAAGGCCTTCGAACTCGCCCTGGAATATTCCCAGCAGCGCGAGCAGTTCAACCGACGCCTGTGCGACATGCAAAGCGTGCAAAACATGCTTGCCGACTCCGCCATGGAGATCGAAGCCGCTCGGCTCCTGCTGCTCAAGGGCGCAAGCCTCTATGACGCGGGCAAGGATGTGGTCAAGGCCAGTTCCTACGCCAAGCTCTACGCCAGCGAGACCGCCAATCGGGTCACCAACCGCGCGATCCAAATCCACGGTGGACGCGGAATGACCGATTTCTCCCTCGTCGAAAAGCTCTGGCGCGATGCCAAACTGACCGAAATCGGCGAAGGATGCAGCGAAATCCAACGTCTGGTGATCTCTAAGCAACTCTTGAAGGGCTAGAGACGTCAAACTTGAGCAAGGCCATGATGACCACTCTCGCACTCGCGACGGCGCTTGGTGGCGCGGTACTGGGGACTCCGCTGAGTCCCCAGGCCGAAACCACCGATTTGAGCCGTGTTTTTAAGAAGGGGCAAGTCTACAACTACCAGCTTCGGTCCCACCTCCAGATTGAACAGCGCAGCGACAATCTGGATACGTTTATCCCCGAAGACGTGGACATTAACTACGACTTCTCCTACAAAGTCGACGAAGTGAAGCCGTCCGGCTTCGCCATGATCACCTACACCCGTCCGACCCTCACCCAGATCTTGGGCGAGACCGCGGATCGGCCCCCCGTTGTTGAAAAGATTCCCGTCAACTTCCGTTTGGCGATGGAGATTTCTCCGATCAACGAGGTGATCTCGCTGAAAGATTTGAACCCTCCCGCGAAGGACAAAAGCCTTCGCGCCCACCGCCTGAACATCGCCTTGGCCGCCGCGCCGATGGCTCCCGTTGCTCAGTCGATTCTGCAGGAGTGGGCGGGCGAACTTCAGCGACTCGCCCTTTTCATCGGCTCCCTGGATACCGCGATGGATTTCAACCCGAAGCTCCCCTATGAGGAAGCCAAGGTCGGAGAATCATGGAAGCGAACCATGAGCTACCAGCCGCAGGTCATCAAGGGTGAGGGCGGACGCCAAGCCGTCCAACGCCTCGACCTGGAGTACACCTACGGCGGGATTGTGGAAGTGAGCGGCAAGAAGTTCCACCGAGTCACGGCAAAGATGAACCTCGATACCGACGCTGCCGGCTACATCAACCAACAAATGGGCATGAAGCCGGAAGAATCGGGCGTCAGCAAGATCCCTCTCAAGCTTCAGAGCGAAATCTCGTTTGATCTTGATCTGCAGAATCGCGCTCCTGTGACCTCAACCGCCCGCACGACGGGAGGCTGGTCGCTCACTCTCTACGGACAATCGCAGGCCGTGGTGGAGGAAAAGATCAAGGGCCGCGTGACGATGAAGCTGACCTCTTTGAAGTAACACTTACCCCGAAACTTCCCTGACCCCAACCCGACGATTCGGTATATTCCGAATCCATGAAAGGCCAATTCAATCGAGTCACTGCTGCGGTTGGATTGGCCGTTTTTCTTGTCGCGTTCGTTCTCCGGCTCGTGGGGCTCGGCTGGGGTCTCCCGACGCCCGACCGATACCATTCGTACCATCCGGACGAGGAGATTGTGCTCGGCTACAGCCAGATGATCCAGCCCGCGAAGGGACAATTCACGCCCGGGTTCTACAACTACGGCACGTTTTTCCTCACTCTCAACAAGATCGCGAGTGACGTGGTGAGTGCTTACGCCGGACTGGGCGATGCGAAAACTCCTGAGGAAGCGATTGCGGAGAAGGCCACTCTCCTTCGCACCGGACGGATGCTCAATGTGATCGCAGGAAGCGTCACCGCGCTCCTCGTGTATCTCATCCTGCTCCGCCGAACCCACCTGATCGGTGCCGCGCTGGGTGGAGCCGCGATTGCGTTGACCCCCGCCTTTGTCGTCCACTCCCGATTCCTGACCGTCGATGTGGTCGCGACCTGCCTTCTCACGGCGTCACTCTACTGGGCAACGCGTGTCGCCCCGGATGCGGGATCTGAGGAGGTTTTCGACTCAAAGTTTATTCAAAAGGCGGCCATTCTTGCGGGCCTGTTTGCCGGACTCAGCGCAGGAACCAAGTACACAGGAATCCTCGCCGTCGTGGCCTTCTGTGTCACGTACCTCATCGCGTACCACAAGGAGTCGATCGCGACCAAGCTCCGCACGCTGGCAATCCACGGTGCGACTGCGGCCGCAACCTTCCTCCTCGTGACCCCAGGGATGCTGCTTGATTCGGAGAAGTTTTGGCGCGATTTCTCCTACGAAATCACCCACACCTCCACCGGACACGGACTGGTCTTTGCCGGAATGGGATCGGGATTTGTGGTTCATCTCAACCACCTCGTGATCGGATACGGCGGACTGTTGCTGCTGTTCAGCCTGTTTGGCGTCGGTCGGGGATGCGCCCGCAAGCACTCCTGGATGATCGGCCTGGCGGCATTTGCGGTGCTCGTCTACCTTCTCATTGGACGAGCCGAGGTGCTCTTCCTTCGTTATATTTTCCCGCTTCTTCCTGTACTCGCCGTCGGATTCGGATGGGTGATGGGGCAGGGCCATCTGCGCGGCACCAACCAAGCCAAGGCCATCGTCGCCCTCGGTGTGGTCTCGCTCGGCGGCATGGGAGGTGGCTTTGTCAGCACCGCCAACATGACCAAGTGGATGACCGAACCGGATGTTCGAACGCACATGGCCAAGGTCATCCGAGAGATCGCCCCTGAGGGTTCCACCGTCGGGCTCGTGAGTGATCCGTGGTACTACACGCCGGATTTCTATCCACAAGCCCAGTCGGGTCCCGCGATGGGACGGATTGAGCAGCGCTTGACCTGGATGACCGAGGCCCCTGGTCTGCGGTTGATAAGGTACATCGATTCCGATCCGAATCAACGCCTCGACTGGGATGAACGCCTGATCACCGAAGCCAAACCCGACTTCATCGTGTTTTCAAGCTTTGAAATGGAGGGTTTGATCCGCTTCTCGCAAGAAGACGTGATGGTGCCGCCGCAATATGCCGACCAATTTGGACGCTTCCGTACCTTCATGAACCGTCTGAATGAAGAGTACGAAAAAGTGGCCGTCCCTGGAATCGGCGCAGGGGTGGAAGATGTCCTTGGTGGAAGTGCCCGTCAGTACATCAACGACGTTCACGACCTTGCTTATATTCGTCCTCAACTGTGGCTATGGAAGCGAAAGACCAGCTCCTCAACGACACCGAGTGGTTCCTCGATACCCTCCGAGTCGACCGAGGCGCCAGCCCTCACACGGTAGAAAACTACGCCCGAGATCTCGATCTCGCGGCGGGATTCTTCGCGGAAAAGGGCAGGTTGAACTGGTCAGAGTTGAACCCTGAAGACATTCTGGACTTCCAAGTGTTCGCGGCTTCCGGAGTGGCCCCCTCGACCACCCGACGAAGAATCAGTGCTCTCCGGTCGTTCCTCAAATTCCTGAAGAAGCAGGGCCTGGGGCCGAGCGCTGACTTGCCGACGACCAGCGGCATCCGGCTCCCCAAGCGGCTCCCCAAAGCGCTCACTCCCGAAATGCTGGAGCGCCTTCTTGCCTCTCCGGATCAAGCCACGCTCCAGGGCCTCCGCGATCGGGCCTTGATGGAGGTGGTTTACGGCACTGGCCTCCGAGTGAGCGAGGCGATGGGGCTCCGAGTGGAGGAAGTTCATCTCGAGCAAGCGGCGTTTCGGGTGACCGGAAAGCGCGGCAAAACCCGGGTCGTGCCGATCCCTCGCCACACGATTCCTTGGATTGAGAAATATCTCACCGAGGTGCGTCCAAGACTCGTGCGGCGTCCGGTAGCCTCTCTGTTCCTGGGCGATCGGGGGGCGGCCTTGAGTCGTCAATCCGCGTACGGGATTTTGGAAAAGCACCGCCGCCATGCGGGCATTCCTCAGGCCGTGAGCCCCCACACTCTCCGCCACACCTACGCGGTGCATTTGGTCAGAGGCGGAGCCGATCTGCGCGTGGTTCAGGAGCTCTTGGGCCACGCGAGTATCGCGACGACGCAGGTCTACACCCAACTCGACATGGATCAGGTGCGCGCGGTCTACGACAGCGCGCACCCTCGGCGGTAGGTCAGTACCCCGGTGGAATCCGCTCTAGCGCAGACTGGTATGAAGTGAGCGCCAGGTAGTCTGCGCCCGCTATCCCGAATATTGACAGTGAGAGCATCGTTACAGCCGCCGCGATGTAGCACTTGCGCGGCAAACGATCACGCGCAAATTTCCGAAGAAGAACTGCACCAAGGACAACGAATAGGCATGACGAAGAAATCGCCAGACGATAGAGAACGTGGTTTGTCTCGCCGACCGAGAGATGACGCAAAACCGCAACCAAAAGTAGGCCAGTTGCAACGCTTGTCAAAGCTATGGCAAGGCAAATTAGAACTTGCTGGAGAATGTCGTTCTTCATTCCATCACCGATCCATAAATAGCATTCGATACCGAAAATTTGTAGCAGTCTTCGCACCGCAAGTCCTCATACAGCAGCACATTTGGAGATACTTCACTGCAAGTATCTGACATACTCGCCTACGGAAAGGAACGATAGAATACTTAGAAACGCCACCACTGCGAGTAGACAAAATGGCATATAGCTAGTACTTTGCCGCCCCTTCTTCAACATATGTGGCACAACCATTGCTACAGGAATAGCAGATAAAATAGCAACTAACACCCAACCTATAGAAGTCTCTGGAGAAGGTAGCACAGGCCTATGGGCCATGAAGACAATCACTGCACCGAGCGAACCTAAACCGCAAGCTGCTGCAGCGACAAGAATTGGCCGTAATCTCAGCATAAATTCACTTTCTCGCCTATTCAGTCAAGCCGCTCCTGGGTCTGGCTCAATTGGAGGCAGAATTCTGTTCGTGCCTGCTTATCCAGCAGAGCTGTATTCATCCGTGTTGCCTTTGCCTGTTCACAAATTGCCTCATGGGCATACGAGGCTTGCAGGCAAGCGTAAGCAGCGGCGGATCCTCCAAGAACAAAGCCACCAACTGCACCTCCAACGGTCCCAATCGCAGGCACAACTGAACCGACAAACCCTAGAGCAGCTGCACCAGAAATCGCTCCAGCCGTCACAGCGATGCCAAGACAGGAAGCCAGGCTTGCCGCACTTTCTTGCATGCACTCTTGGTACTTCTCACTTGCGGCAAGCAGCTCAGTCTTGTACAGAATATCACTCACTGCCAGACAATCGTTTCGATTTGCAAATGGATTCGGCTTACCAGCCCAAGCAGGCCCCCAATGTGCATCCAAAAAGTCGTTCTGCTGCAATTGCACCATCCTACGTCCCACCATAAAGTTTTCTGCATGAGTAGGTTCGACGCCGTTGGTTGTATAGAAAACCTCTCCCGTGGGTTCAAAAGTCGCCGACAGAATTCGGCCCTGCACATCCCTCGTTGTGGTGATGATGTCCGTGAACGTGTGATACCCGACAAGGGGAGCCTTCAACGCGAACCCGCCATATGGGCGATCCGGTACGTGGTACTGGACTTCCACCGTGCCGTTCCGCAAACCAATCAGCTTCGCGGACGAGTCCATGCGATACTCGATCTGCTTCCCGTCCTTTACGTAAGACAAGAGAGTTGGGAAATTCTGGTGCAATGAACCTGCTGGTACCCCCAAACTCGCCATCTCTTCGAGAGCATGCTCTTTCCACAGCTGGAACCGCTGCTCCGTGGAGATTTCCGCAGGAACACCCTGAAAGGCCATCAGGCCAGTAGGCTGAAATCCTTTCGCCCTAGGTGCCCCGGACGGACAAAGACAATCTGGTGTTTTGGACGGCGCATGACTCGACTTCGGAACCTCAGCCTGGGCAACAATTTGCGGCTCTTTCGCAGGTTGAAAGCCCAGCATAATTCCAACAACAGCGGCGAGACAGGCGGAGAGGATATGCCCCTTTTTCATCGTGAGAGAACATACCAGCAATAAATCCTTGCAACGAAACTGCCTACAATATATTGCACACATATTAACGGAAAGAAGGGGTCTCACTCCTCCAATACCTAACGGAAATCTTGCCCCCCCAATATATAAGCTAATACAGAACTTTAACTCTAGTGGTAGTCCCCGCTCCCCGTTCTTGGGAAGCCAGGGGCCGTGCGGATCAGGTGAACCTGGCCCTGGTGGTATCCCGCATGGAAACCCAGCCGCGCAAAGGCTCCGTCGCCCGAGATCACCGGCCCGAGCGCGCTCACGAGTTCCCCGCCGCGAATCTCGGCGGAAGCCTCGGTGATCACCGGTTCCACCATCGACTTGGCCAGTTCCATCGCTTCGGAGACAAACGCCGGAGTCATTTCCTCAACTGAAAACGGGAACGGATTTGCGTTCACCACACCCTCGGTGGCGCACTTTGCGATCTTCGCGGCAACGCCCTCGGGGGTTTGCTTCAAGAGCTGAGTTGTGAAATAGATCTCCACTCCGGCCACATGCAGGGCCATCTCCGCAACCGTCAGAGTCTCCTCATGAATCCGCCAGTTGAGTTGCTCGTGGTTGAGATCCGCAAACGAATCAAGGAAGCGAGAGCGACTCAGCGCCCAGCTTTGGGAGAAATCTGATGCCATGAGCCCAGTGTATCCGGGATCATCCTTCGGCCGCCGAGCCACGACACCCTCACAACAAAAAACTCTCCTCCCCAAAATCAGGGAGGAGAGTGCGTAGGGACGAAAGAGGAGAGACTCAGCTCTTCTTTCGTCGTCGCAGAGCGGCGAGGCCGCCCAAAGCGAGCAGGCTCATCGTAGCAGGCTCCGGTACGACTTCCACGTTGTCATAGACAACAAAGAGATCGGAGTTGGAACCAAGAGAGCCGCTAAACGGATCTTGGTAACCGATGAAGACCGAGCCGCTGGTCGGGCCGGTGTTCACGACGTCGGAAACCAGAGTGTTGTTGAGGAACAACCTTACATTTCCGCCGGATTCTTCGATGCGAACACGCACCCAGCTGTTGCCCGGAGCACCGGCGAGCGGTCCGTTGGGGAACAGGGTCGCGAACGGCTCTTCGGCGTTATCTTTGCGATCAGCAACCGTGTTGCCGATGTAGTTCACGTAGTCGCGGCTGTTCGGAGTGGCGCTGGTGTTGCCGTAGCCGCCTTCGTTCGCGAGGTGGTACCAAACTCCATCCGCACCGGTCTGGGATGCACCGGTGCGGCTGTTCACGCCTGCGCCGTCGGTGTTGATTCCAAAGAGAGCTTGCTCCGTCGAGTTGGTCAGCGCGCCCACGCCCATCCACATATCGAATTGGAAGGTGATCTCTTGACCGAAGTTGATCGCCACGCCGCCGTTAGCAGCCGTCACGTTCAAACCGTTGATGACGCCGGTCGTCAGATTCTTGTTCGCTTGGAGGAACAATCCACGGGTAGCGGCATCGCCTGCAAGGGTGCCCGGAGCTTCGGCGATTCCCTTCGTGCTGTAGTCAAAGCCGAAGGTGACCACGTCGCCCGCACCAGCAGCGGCCGAAGTCGTGGTCAAAAAGTTTGCCGATGAAGCGGACGAATCGAACGCATCGCGGAAGAGCTGAGCCGAAGCCGCTCCGGGAACGACAGCGAGAAGGGCCGCGGAGAGCGGCAAAAGCACTTTTTTATTCATTTCCTGTTATCTCCGAAAAAAGAGAGGCAATCACGACCAGGAATTGCACGCACAATCACCTGCCCGAATACATCTATCTTAACCAATGGCGGGAGTGGTCGTCAGCAAAACCCGTACTCTTTCCGGTGGTAATTTTGCGGGTTTTTCGAGGCAAGGACGCTCAGCCCGCCCGGGCCCCTCATCCAGCAGGTCATCGGGAAGCTTCATGCAAGGGCCGTCTGCCGCCCATGCCCTCACTGATCCAGAGATTTTGGGGGACGTCGGTGAGGAGTGGGGTGGCGAGCGCGAGACTTCCCGACCCTCAAGGGATCGGGGCGCCCCAAGCAGTAGTGCCTCCACAAAGAAAAACCCGCCCCAGAGAAACCTCTGGAGCGGGTTCGAATAGGCTGAATCGGAAACGGACTTAGAAGTCCATTCCGTCCATGCCGCCCATGCCAGGAGCACCGGCAGGAGCCTTCTTGTCTTCCTTCTTCTCCACGACCAGCGCTTCAGTGGTGAGCACCAGACCGGCGATGGAAGCGGCGTTTTGGATCGTGGATCGGGTGACCTTCGCCGGATCGACGATGCCTGCCTTCACCATGTCGACCATCTCACCGGTCGCGGCGTTCAGGCCCATACCGGCCTTGCTGTTGCGGACTTCGGTCACGATGACCGAACCTTCCAGACCAGCGTTCTCCGCGATCTGTCGGATCGGAGCTTCGAGAGCGCGCTTCACGATGTTCACACCGGTGAGCTCGTCGCCTTCGACTTTCAGCTTGCCAAGGGCTTCCGCCGCGCGGAGCAGAGTGGTTCCGCCGCCCGGGACGATGCCTTCTTCAACTGCTGCACGGGTCGCGCTCAGAGCGTCCTCGTAGCGGTGCTTCTTTTCCTTGAGCTCGGTTTCGGTGCTGGCACCAACCTTGATGACGGCCACGCCGCCGCTCAGCTTCGCCAGTCGCTCTTGGAGCTTCTCGCGGTCGTAGTTGCTGTCGGTGTTCTCGATCTGCGACTTGATTTGGTTGATGCGACCGATGACCGCATCCTTGCTGCCCGCGCCTTCGATGATCGTGGTCTCTTCCTTGGTGATCACGACCTTCTTCGCCGTGCCCAGCATGTCCAGAGTCACACCATCGAGCTTGGTGCCGAGGTCTTCGCTGACGAACTGACCATTGGTCAGAACCGCGATGTCTTCGAGCATCGCCTTGCGTCGCTCTCCGAAACCTGGAGCCTTCACGGCAGCGATGTTCAGCACGCCGCGGATCTTGTTCAGAACCACAGTGGCAAGAGCTTCAGCTTCAACGTCTTCCGCAATGATCAGGATCGGGCGTCGAGCTTGAGCAGCCTTCTCCAGGAACGGGAGCAGATCTTGGGCGCTGCTGATCTTCTTTTCGTGGATCAGGATCGCCGGGTTCTCGAGAACGGCTTCCATGCGCTCCGGATCGGTCACAAAGTACGGGCTGATGTAGCCACGGTCGAACTGCATGCCTTCGACGATGTCCACATTGGTCTCGCGGCCCTTGCTTTCTTCGACGGTGATGACGCCGTCCTTGCCAACCTTGTCCATGGCGTTGGCGACTTGCTCGCCGATTTCAGCATCGTTGCCCGCGATGGTGGCGACGAACTGGACTTGCTCCTTGTCCTTCACCGGCTTGGCAGCGGCCTTGATCTCTTCGATCACGGCGGCCACGGCCTTGTCGATTCCGCGCTTGACGGCAATCGGGTTGCCGCCTGCGGCGACGTAGCGGAGGCCTTCGTTCACGATGCTTTGGGCGAGAACGGTTGCCGTGGTGGTTCCGTCACCCGCGACATCGTTGGTCTTGCTCGCAACTTCCTTGCAGAGCTGCGCGCCCATGTTCTCGTACGGATCTTCGAGTTCGATTTCCTTGGCGACGGTGACGCCGTCCTTGGTGATCGTCGGGGATCCCCACTTCTTGTCGAGGACGACGTTGCGACCCTTGGGGCCGAGGGTGACCTTGACCGCATCGGCGACCTTGTTCACGCCGCGCTCAAGGGCTCGTCGAGCATTTTCATCAAACAAAAGAGTCTTTGCTGGCATTCTTGTTCTTCCTTCCTAAATTGGGTGTCAGTTGACGACTGCGTAGATTTGGTCTTCGTCGAGGATGGTGTAGTCGGTGCCATCGAGCGAAACTTCGTTGCCGCCGTACTTGCTGAAGATCACTCGATCGCCGACCTTCACGCTAAGTTCGTTGCGTTGACCGTTGTCGAGCACGCGTCCCGTGCCGACGGCGATGACTTCGCCTTCTGTCGGTCGCTTCTTCGCCGAATCGGGCAGGATGATGCCGCCAGCCGTTTTCTCTTCGGCTTCCAGCACCTTCACAACAACCTTGTCCCCGAGGGGTCGAATCATGGCCATAGTGGTTCGTAGTTCTCCGTGTGTGACGCCGACGCAAAGTGACACCGTTGGCACTCTCGTGCGGCGATTGCTAACTATTCTACTGATCTCGGCCGTGGGATTTAGCAGAGATGGGACCAGAGTGCTAATGTTGCGGACCTTCAGCGGCAGCCGGTATTTCTACGGGATATCCCCCCAACTCCACCCGAATTACCGGGTCATGTGATACAGTGAGTGCATCGGTTTGCATTTTCAAGCCGCGATCCATTTGGATCACCTGGAGACGAGAATATGAGTATCAGCCCGATTACGGTTCGATTTGCGCGTGCGCCTCGCGCGACCCGCCCCAACCTGACCCTGCGCCACCTTGTCGGCGAAGCCACCCTGCGATTCGTCGCCTGCTTGGTTCGCTGACGAAGAAACCAAACGATCCACGGAAAAACGTGGACTAAACCGCAGCCTGCCGTTTATACTGAGGCCATGTCCATGGCCCTTGATCTGCACGCTGCCCTTTCGTCCAACTATTTGATGAGGGATCTCGATCCGCGGCAGATCAGCGAAGTGGCCGCCCTTGCCGCGACCAAAGAATTCGGCGGCGGCGAAACCTTGGTGCGCCAGTTCGCCAAAGACGCCGACCTGATGATCGTGCTCGAAGGCCGCGCCAAGATCAAGTCGTTCAGCGGCGAAGAAATCGCGGAAGCTGGCCCGGGTAGCGTCATCGGCGAAATGAGTTTGATCGACGACAAGCCGCGATCCGCCACCGTCACCGCGGCTGGCCCGGTCACGGTGGCGCTCATCAGCAACTCCGCCCTCTGGGGACTCATGGATCGTGAGCCTGAAGTTGGCAAGACCATCCTTCTCAACGTGGGCCGAATCCTTGCCGCCCGCCTCCGTGCCGCCAACGTGGCCCTCGACAGCGTGGTTGAGAGATAAGCCGCAAAACCTCACAATATCAACGCGAATCCTGCCAGGTTTTGGCGGGATTCTTGCTTTTTGGCGTCCATTGTGCTGCGATCTCGCTGCGCCCAGGGTGGGGAAACCCGGGCAAGCGAGCACCAGTATGTCCACAATGCCCAGCACCCTCGAACAATGGATGGAATGGCTGACCCCGGAGGCGAACGCACTTGCCTTCCTGCCTGCTTCGGCAGCGCAATGGCACGGACTACTGCCCATGCGTCTCACCGACTCCCAGCTGATCTGCGCGGGATCGGAGACTGTTGATCTGGCCCGGGTGGGGGAGCTTCAATTCCAAGTGCAACGCCAGATCATGGTCGTCAAGGTGCCAGCAACCGCCCTTGATCTTGCTCTGGAGCGGTGCTACGGACGCCGCGTGCTTCCCCAGGCCACTGACCTTTTGGGGGCGGTCAGTACTCCGGCTCGACCGATGCCCAGCGATCGGGAATGCCACGCCGACCTCGGCTGGAGCACTCAGCCTCTTCACGTGATCGCCGTGACCAGCGGCAAAGGCGGCGTCGGCAAGACCACCGTCTCGGCCAATCTCGGCCTGGCGCTTTCCCAACTTGGCCGCCGCGTGGCAATGATTGATGGCGATTTCGCGATGCCGAACCTGCATGTCGCCCTCGGAATGAACCCGAAACGCACCCTGAACGACGTGATGGAGGACCGCGCGAGCCTGTGGGCAGCTCTGGAGCGCGGTCCGCTTGGAGTTCGGTTGCTCGCCGGAGAGCTTGGGGCCGGTCACCTGGCCTCGTGCGGATACAACGAGCTTTGCGAGAAAGGCCTGGCTTACTCTCAATTCGGTGCGCATTTCGATGTCCTTCTCGTCGACACGGCCGCCGGAGCCACCACCAGCAATCTCAGCTTGCTCCAGATGGCCGATGAAGTGTTGGTCGTCGTCACCCCTGAGCCGAGCAGTCTGCAGGATGCCTACGCGATGATCCACATGATGGTGAACCAGCGTCCTGGCGGCAAAATCGGGATTCTTGTGAATCAGGCGAAGTCAGAATCGCAAGGCAAGTTGGTTTTCATGAAGCTCATGAGCTTCCTCCGCACGCTCCCTGCGGCAATCTCTTATCGTGGATGCTTGATGGAATCGTCCCAAGTGCGCAAGGGCGCACAGTCTCGTCAGCCTGTCCTGCTCGCCCAGCCTCGGTGCGATACCTCGCACCGGTTCCAGACTCTGGCCCGAGCCATGGTCGGCCTGAAAGTTGTCGACGCCCGCCGCGGGATTGTCAGCCGAGTGTTTCGGTCAGCCGCCGGGGCATAGCCTCTTCCCCAGGGACTTCCCCGATTCCCGGGTAATCCTCGGGGCATGTCCACGCGCATCGAAAAAGATAGCCTTGGCGACGTCCACGTGCCCATCGACGCCTATTGGGGAAGCCAGGCCGAGCGGAGCCGACACCTCTTCCAGATCAGCGGCCTCACCGAACATCCCCGGATGATCGATGCCTATGTTTATCTGAAGAAAGCTTGCGCCGTCGCCAACACCGAACTCGGGCTCCTGAGCAAGGAGCAAGGCGATGCCATCGTGCAAGCCTCCGACGAAGTGCTGGGCGGCCAGTTGCGCGATCAATTCCCGGTCGATGTCTTCCACATGGGAGCAGGCACCAGCTTCAACATGAATGTCAACGAGGTGCTCTCCAACCGCGCCGAGGAGATTCTGGGCGGCAAGAAGGGCGATTACAGCAAGGTCAATCCGAATGACCATGTGAACTACGGCCAATCGACCAACGACACCTTCCCCACCGCCATGCGCGTGATGGCCCGCCTGATGATGGAGCCGCTGTTCGAGCAAGTAGACCGCCTCGAAGCCGCGCTCCTTGCCAAAGGCAAAGAGTTTGACCACATCCTCAAGAGCGGACGCACTCACCTCCAAGATGCCGTGCCCATCCGGCTGGGGCAAGAGTTCACTGCCTATGCCGTCAGCGTGAAGCGCGCGCGGGCTTGGCTGGAGAAAGCCGCCCATGAGCTCGAAGAACTGGGCATCGGGGGCTCCGCTGCGGGGACGGGTCTCAACACCCACCCCGACTACCGATTCCGCGTGGTGGATCTGCTTAAGGAATACACCGGTATCCCGTTCCGACCCACCGAGGATCTGCGCGAAGCGATGCAGAGTCAGCTGTGCATGGCGGGTCTCGCCGCTGGCCTGCGGGTTCTGTGTCTGGAACTCACCCGGATCACCAACGACCTGCGACTTCTCTGCTCCGGCCCGCTGACCGGCCTGGCGGAGATCGTGCTGCCTCCGGTTCAGCCGGGCAGTTCGATCATGCCGGGCAAGGTGAACCCGAGCATGGCAGAGAACATGAACCTGGTGCTCTTCCAGGTGCTCGGTCAGTGCCAGTCGCTTGACTACTGCGTGCAAGCTGGTCAGCTGGAACTCAACGTGATGATGCCGAGCATGGCGTTCTCCGCGCAGTTCTCACTTCAAATCCTCGCCAAGACGCTCGAGACCTACACCGACAACTGCATCGTAGGAATCACGGCGAACGAGGATACATGCAAGCAT
The DNA here is from genome assembly GCA_943371575.1 of Methyloversatilis discipulorum. Classification (GTDB taxonomy): domain Bacteria; phylum Armatimonadota; class Fimbriimonadia; order Fimbriimonadales; family Fimbriimonadaceae; genus UphvI-Ar2. The sequence continues at coordinate 507,795 of CALRVI020000002.1, forward strand.
TACGCCGAAACTTCCCCAAGTCTGGCCACTGCGCTGAATGCCCACATCGGCTACAAGGCGGCGGCGGACGTGGTGAAGACCGCGCTTGCTGAGAAGAAGACCATCCCGCAAGTCGTGCGGGAGAAGGGTCTTTTGGACGAGGAAACGCTGCAAAAGAGCCTGGATCCTGCTCTGCTTACTGAGCCGGGAATCCCGGGCAAGTAAGGTTCAAACCGAGTCCAGGGCCAGCGAAAATCTGGGGATTGGCAACGATTCCCCGCAATTTCACTGGCCCAATCTTTACACTTTTTTCACGGTTTTCCGATAAACTCTTTTTCAAGTGAAACAGTTTTTCGGTTTTCCCGAAGGCTGGTGATCGTTTTTTGGATCGAGGAACCCAATATGAAGCTTCATTCTGGTGCCAAGCTGGCGCTTGCTTTTGCCGCAGTCTCCGTGCCGTTCGTGTCCCAGGCGCTTGTTCGCCGACACGACGTCGCTGACTCCCAATACACGACCTTCGGAAACAATGCCGCTTTTTCCGGCGTTGGAAGCGTTTTCGCCACGAACAACGGCTCCAGCGGAGCCAGCGGAACCGGCACGCTGATCAGCTCGCGATGGATGCTGACGGCGGCCCACGTGACGAGCGGATTCAACCAGGTTCAGTTCACGGTGGGTGGAAACACTTACACGTCCACGAACATTTTCTACACCCCGACGCCTTGGACGCTCTCAAACGGCTTTGACCTGGCTCTCGTCCAGTTCACGACCGATGTGGTCGGCGCCGCTCCGATTGCTCTTTACTCGAACACCGACGAGATCGGAAAGGTCGGCGTGGGCGTCGGCTTCGGCACCACGGGCACCGGAACGACCGGAGGCAACAGCTTTGATGGTTTGAAGCGAGCTGGTCGAAACGTGGTTGACGGCTTCGCTGACTTCGGCGGCGGCCCGAACAACCGGATCCTCTGGGCTGACTTCGACAGCGGTAGCAATGCCGACAACTTCTCCGGAACTGCGGCCCAGCAAGACCTTGAGTTCGGCGTTGATTCGGGCGACTCGGGTGGAGCGCTCCTCATCCAAGATGGTTCGACCTTCAAGCTCGCCGGTGTCACCAGCTTCAAGGCTTCATGGGACGGAATCAACAACCAAGACTACGGCGACATCAGCGGTTGGGTGCGCGTTTCGCAGCACCTCAACTGGATTGAGACCACGAGCGGCGTTCCCGAGCCGGCAACCATGACGGTTCTCGCCCTGGCCGCCCTCGCCAAGCGACGCAAGGCAAAGAAGAACAGCTAATCCATTGGGGATTCATTGAATCAGCCCGGGGCCCAGAATCGCGCTCCGGGCTGATCTTTTTGGCGCGGGCTATACTGCAATCTATGCTCAATGTGGAGTCGCAGGGGCCGGTTCTCAAGGTGACTTTGAACCGCCCAGACGTGCGCAATGCCTTCAATAGCGAGTTGATTTCTTCGCTCACGCAGGCGTTTCGATCGATGGATGAGTCGGTTCGAGCCGTGGTGCTCCGAGGCGAGGGCAAGGCCTTTTGCGCCGGAGGCGATTTGAACTGGATGCGCGAAGCCGCCACGTACACAAAAGAGCAAAATCGCGACGACGCCCTGCGCTTGGCGGAGCTCTTCGAAGCGGTGATCGCGTGCCCAGCGGTGATTGTCGCGCAGATCCACGGGGCGGCGTTCGGCGGCGGAACCGGGCTTGTTGCCTGCGCCGACGTTGCCGTCGCGGCTCACGGCACAAGATTCAGCTTCAGCGAGGTTCGTCTTGGCCTCGTTCCGGCCACGATTTCGCCGCATGTCATCACGAAAATCGGCTCCGGCCATGCGCGGGCCCTGTTCACGACTGGTGAGGTCTTCGAGACGGAGAAAGCGCTGCGGATCGGGCTCATCCACGATTCATGCGACGAATCTGCACTCTCGGACGTGGTGAAGGCGAAGGTGAATGATGTCCTGCGCAACGGCCCGCGAAGCGTGGCCCGCAGCAAACAACTCGCCCTCGAGGATCGGTTGGAAAAGCAAGCCGCCGCTCAGCTTCTTGCTGAAGTCCGAGCGGGGGATGAGGCTCAGGCCGGAGTCGCGGCGTTCCTCGACAAACAGTCCGCCCCTTACGTCACTCAATGGGAGGATCAATGAAACTTCTGGTCGCTAATCGAGGCGAAATCGCGGTTCGCGTGATTCGCGCCGCGCGTGAGATGGGTATCCCCACCGTCGCGGTTGCGAGCGATGCCGATCTCCACGCGATGCACGCCTTCCTCGCCGATGAAGTTGTCCATCTGGGTGCGCCCGAACCGAGCGCAAGCTATCTGGATATCGACAAGATTATTTCCGCAGCTACCACAACTGGCGCAACGATGATCCACCCCGGCTACGGATTCCTCAGCGAGCGCGCCGAATTCGCGGAAGCCTGCGAGGCGGCCGGGATCACCTTCATCGGCCCCAGCCCGAGCGCAATGCGCAAGCTCGGGGCAAAGATCGACGCCAAGCAGCTGGCGGTCGAAAACGATGTACCGATCACACCGGGATTCTTTGAGCCAGGCGCGAGCCTGAACCAACTGAAGATTGCCGCGAATCAGATCGGATTCCCGGTGATGCTCAAGGCCTCCGCCGGAGGCGGGGGTCGCGGGATGCGTGTGGTGCGCGATCCCAGCGAGTTCGATAGTGCCTGCCGTCTTGCCCAAGAAGAAGCCCTGAAGGCCTTCGGGGATGACGCGATGATGGTCGAAAAGCTCATCGAGAAGCCGCGCCACATCGAAGTTCAAGTACTCGCCGATCAACATGGACAAATCGCGTGCCTGTTTGAGCGCGAGTGTTCCCTGCAAAGACGGCATCAAAAAGTCGTCGAAGAAGCGCCGAGCCCCGTCATGACGGACGATTTGTGGCAGAAAATGCGCGAATCTGCCACTCGGTTGATCGCGGCTGCCGGATACTTCGGCGCCGGGACGGTCGAGTTCATGGTCGATGATGCGACCGGAGCCTTTTACTTCCTGGAGGTCAACGCCCGACTCCAGGTCGAGCACCCCGTCACAGAAGCGATCACCGGAGTCGACCTCGTCCAAGCGCAGATTCATATCGCTTTAGGAGAAAAACTTGAACTCCCAGCTGCCATCATGGCGGGAGATCGTTCGGCGATCCAGGGTCATGCGATTGAACTCCGGGTCGTCGCTGAAGACCCCGCCCACGGATTCTTGCCGAGCGTCGGCAAGCTCCTGGCCATGCACGCCCCAGTCGGGCCAGGAATCCGGTTTGACACGGGCTTCGCGGGAGGCGATGAAATCAGCCGGTTCTACGATTCTCTCATCGCCAAGCTGATTGTGCATGCCCCAACCCGCGCGGCCGCGATCAACCGGCTTGATTCCGCGCTCAAAGAGACCCACGTACTCGGCGTGAAGACCAATATTGGATACGCCCGCGACCTGATCGCCCACCCCGATTTCGCCACCGCCGCGTTCGACACCGGGTTCCTGGGACGGGAGTTTGGCGACTGGAAGCCCCGAGCCGACATCCCCGAAGAACTCGGCGCGATTCTTGCCGCCGCTTCCCCAGGCGCTCCCTCGCCGGGGACAAGCCAAGGCACAAAGACCGAACGGAGCCCGGCGTGGGCTCAAAGTGACGGTTTTCGGAACGCGCGTTGACCATTTTCCGTAGGTTCTTGAGGCTCAAAAAGACATGGACGACAAGCAGGTTTTTTCGGAGAAAGAAGCAGCCGATTTGGTACTCGAAGCGGTGCGGCTCCAAGAGCAGTCATCGACCTCCACCGACAGCTACACCCCGGGAATCAGCTACACCGAACTCTTGCGCATCGCCGGAGATGTCGGGGTAGATGAGAAGTACCTTCGCGAAGCCGTCAATACAAAAAAGAGCCGGAAAGTTACCGAAAACTGGCCCACTTTCATGGGGTGGCCGCTCTCTGGAAAGATCGAGCGGGTGGTCGATTACGAGATCAGCCCCGACAATTTCGACATCATCGAGCCGGAGATGACGACCCCAAGCATGCGGGCTTACGGCGCGGCCTATATCCCCAAGACTCTCGGCCGCACAATCACGAGCACGATTTACGAGCAGACTTACTACGCGAACATGAAAGTGAGTTCGCGCAACGGCCGCACGAAAATCGAGAGTCAGGTGATGAGCTACGCCTACATCCTCCCGCTTTCTCTGTTTCTAGCGGGCGGAGGTTCGGGGCTGGTTGGCCTTTCGAAGGGTGGCCCCGCGACAATCGCCGCGATCCTCATGGCACTTGGGGCAATTGCGGCATGGTTTGGAGGCCAATGGTTGGCCCGTTCCGATTTGAAGAAGGCAAAAGAGCGCGTGGATCGGATCGCCGATCTGGTTCTCGACGAAGCTGCCTCACAAGAGGACCCGAAGCTAAGAGACAATCTTAAAAAGACTCAAGCCACCGCCCGGGCAGAGCAAGAGCGTCTTGCCCGTGAGGAGCTCGGACTTGAGTGAGAACCGCGTTTTCAGTGAGCAAGAAGCCGCCGATCTCGTCCTCGCGGCGGTGAAACTGCAAGAGGCATCCGCGACTTCGAATCACGATTACACTCCAGGGATCACCTATTCGGAGCTTCTGAAGATCGCGAAAGATGTGGGGGTGAGCGAGGATTATCTGCGACAGGCAATGCAAGGCCACCTTGCGCCGGGTGTCGCAGAAAAGAAGCGGAGCTTTCTCGGTTGGCCGCTTTCGTACAACTTTGAGCGAGTCTTGGATGTCGAAATCACCCCCGATCAGTTCGATCTCGTGGCAAGTGAGCTCACTCACCCGAGCATGTCAGCGGCTGGCCCGATGTATGGCCCGCAGATTCTGGGCCGTACCATCACGGGCACGACTTACGATAAAACGTCGCAATCCACCATCAAGGTCTCGTCTCGCAACGGGCGAACCCGGATTGAGAACAAGATCTCCTCGTGGGCATTCGTCATCCCCATGACAACGATGTGGATGATCCTGCCCTTCATGTTGCTTGGATTCCGGGAAGGCTCGATTCAAAGCATCGTCACGTCCACCGTGGCGTCGACTCTCCTCTTCCTGCTCACCTATCTTTGGCCGCAGATGGTCGCCAAAAAGCACATGGAGCTGGGCGAAGCTCGCGTCGATCGGATTGCGAAAATCCTCATGGAAGAAGTCGGGCACCAGACCTCGCTCAACCGCGAGCATCTCGGCCAGGCCACCCCGGTGAACGCCGTCGATTCCCCTCGCGTCGAACTTGAGAACCATGAGTGATCGCCGCGTTTTCAGCGAACAAGAGGCCGCCGATCTCGTCATTCGCGCGGCGAAAATGCAGGAAGCGTCGCACGAATCTTCCTCCTACACGCCCGGGATCGACATTGAGCAGCTGAAACGACTGGCCGCGGACGTGGGAGTGGATGAAAAGTTCCTGTTTGCCGCAATGTCGGCGACTCCGGAATCCAAAGATGTCCATCGGCGATTCATGGGGTTGCCCATTTATGATGAGTACGAGCGGGTGGTCGAGGGCGAACTGGATCCCGAAGACTTCGATCTTGTCACGGATTTAATGGGGAGTCCCTCGGGAAAGATGCGCTTCTCTGGGAACGTCAATCGCCCGATGATGACCACCCAAGTCGGGCGGAGTTTGGAAGGATATGTCCGATCCGGGCCGGCTTACGGGCCGCTTAAGATGACCTCACGTAACGGCCGCACTAGAATCTCGGCTCGTCGCACGATGTTTGTCCCCTTCATGGCGGGGCTCTATCCGGCGATCATTTTGAGCATTGTGACGATGGCGATGGCCAGCGAGAACTCGATCTCCGTGGCCATGGCCGCGACGATCGTGTTGCTGCTGGCTATCATGGGCTCGGTGACCTTCGGGGCTCTGGCGATGCAAGGCGAGCGGAAGATGAAGCAGATTGTCGACGAAATGGCTGACCGGGTGGCGGATGCGACGAGCGATCAAGTCCGCCAGAATCTCGCCCAATCAAATTCCGGACAGGTCTCCCCTCCGGCGATTGAGGAAGCCCCCAATCATCTGGCGAACGACTAACCAGCCGTTCGCCAGGGGGAATCGAAGCCAAGCAGTCGAACTACTTGCTGCTGCCCGGTGCACCGGGGAAGGTTGATCCGGAGCCCTCGTTCTTATCTTGAGCGCCGTCTTCGGCTTTCTTGACCGCCTCAAACTTTGCCACTTGCTCAGGCGTCCAGCCGCTGTTTTCCGCAGCCTTTTGCTCGGCGACCGCATTGGCCTTTTCCTGCTCCGTGCTCATATCGGAGGCGGCATCGCCACCGGAGCACCCGATGAGGGCGACGAGCATCGCCGCCCCCATGAGTTTCAGGATCAGTCGTTCCACCACACGACTCCCGAAGCTTCGGGGATGGAGACGAACTGGCGGCAGGTCATGCTGCCGAGCGGATAGCCACTTCGCGGGAACGGTCGCATGGTTGCGTCCGGATCTGCGCAGTAGCCGTTGATGCGTTGCTCCAGGCTCTTCGGTGAGGTGATTCGGCCCTTGCGTCCCCAGCTCACTGCGCCACCCTTGAAAGCAACCGTCTTGGCATGGCTATCGGCAAACACCATGACGAGCTTTCCGCCGTAGCGGAGTCGGCTGTTGCGGAAGTTGGTTCCGGTCGGCCAAGTGTCGAGCTGCCAGCCGTCGCCGCCCATCGTCATGCGCCAGGTGTCGTAGCTGTCGCCAAAGGCGAAGAGCTCGGCCGGGTTGACCATTTGGGTGATCGACTTGCCTCGATTCACGCGGTTGCCGCTGCAGCTGGTGACCGGTGCGCCAGTGGTGCAGATCTCTTCGCTGACCATGGCCTCAGCGGATCGAATTTCGTAGCCCCAGTTGTAGCCGAAGTCGGCGCGGTCGCTGCTCGGGCCGCTGCTGTCCTCTCGGTTGACGTACCAGATGTTCCAGTTCTTGATGTAGGGGATCAAAACGCCTTGCGGGTTTCCGCCGTACTCGCCTCCGTCGTAGACCGACGGGAAGAAATCGTCGTAGTCGGTGGCGTAGATGTGAGCGGCCGTTCCAATTTGCTTTGCATGGGCCAGAGCTTGCGTCTTCTTAGCGGCGAGCTTGGCTTGGGCGAACACAGGGAAAAGGATGGCGGCAAGAATCGCGATGATGGCGATAACCACCAACAACTCGATCAGGGTGAATGCAGATCGCTTCATAAGAATAGCCTCGGCAAGGGGTTGCCAAGGCCCATTCTAGGCAGGGCAATGGTTAAGCGACGAAGAAGAAAAATTAAGGTTCGCGCACCTGATCGAACATTTAACAGACGACCGGCGTCCGGCTAGTTCCCGATTTTGGGGAGCTCGGGAAGCACTTCCACGGTGACCGATTCGCCCGTTTTCACCTGGAGCGGCGTGCCGATGGTGGCGCGAATCGTGCGGCCTTTGAAGACCCCTCTCAGCTTGTGGTCAACGCTGGAAGCGAGGTCGGCGATCTCGCCCACTGCCTGAGCGGCGAGCACCGCATCCACCCCGGCGAGTCCCGCGAGATCACCACGTTGCAAGGCGTTGAGAGCCGATCCCAGCGTGAGATTCCGACCTGGCTCCACGGGCTTCTCCGTCAGCTCCTTCGTCGTGTCGAGGCCGAGTCCTTCGGCGAACTGCTTGAGCACCGCCTCTTGTTCGGCGGGGTTCTTCCCCGCCTTCAGGTCTTCGCTCAGCTTTTCGAGGGCTTCGCGCGATTTTGGATCAGCCCACAGTCGCTCCAGCTTGGCCGAGTCGGCGCGATCCGCGGTGTTTGCCTGGGTGAAGGTGTAGACCGCGCCCTTGTCGCCTTTGAGCGAGATCTCCTTGTTGCCAGCCAGCTTGAGTTCACCCAGGGTGATGGCAAGCCGCGCCGGTCGATTTCCTACCGCGCCGAGCAAGCTCGCCCCGCGCGATTCCGTGACTTCTCCCGAAACTTCGGTGCCCCGGAAGATCACGACATGCTCGCCGACTTTCACGTCCTCCGAGACCGCCAGTCGAACCTTCTGCCCGACCTTGGAGCCCCCGGCATCCAAGCCTTCGAGCAAGATGAGGGGCACCGTGGTTCCGGCGGGAACCTTCACGGCGATCGGCTTGACGAGGTTCTCCCAAGGCAACTTTCCATCGTTCTGACGCATGGAAATGCCAACGTAGGCAACTCCTCCAATCACGAGGAGCCCGAGGGCGGCACTGAGGAACTTCTTCATCTCTTCACTTCAACAATTCGGGGGCTGGCTCCGTGCCGGAGAGCCCAAGGAAGGCTAGCGGACACCCCATTCCCACATCCCGTAGCTGGTTTTGTCGTCGATTGGGATTCCGGCTTGGCGCAACGCGATTTCGATCATCCCCCGGTGGTGAGACTCGTGTGAGCAGAGGTAGCCGACAAACGCTTCCGTGCTGGGTTTGAATCCTTTCACGCGTTTGCCCTCGTTCGCGGCCTGGTCGATCACGTCAGCCAAACGCTGCGCGGAGAGTTCGAGTTGCTCCCGAATCTCCGCCCGCGAGTTGCTTTTTGGTTCGAGCTTGAGCAGACCCTCTTCCAGAGCAGGATCAATCGACTTCAGCCACATCCGGCGCACGGAATGAAGGTGCGTGTACTGCGCCGCGACGGCTTTGCCCTTGGTAAGATCCGCCAACCACTGCTCGTCGCTGAGGGAATCGAGGAGGAACAGGGTGATTCGGCTGCCGATGAGCCAAGCTTCGGCAAGAGGGTGCATCACTTGTCCTTTTCGGTGCGGGCACGGAGGATTTGGACTTCGATCCGCGAGCCGCTCTCGCCTTCGTCGATCACGGTGACGACGGCGGAATGGCCGTTCGGGAGCTTGCCGCTGACGAGAGAATCCTTGGCTTTCGGCTCCTTGGGATCAACTTTGAGCTCCTTGGCGTAATAGGCGAGCACGTTTTTGGCGGGGTCGCTGGTGAGCAGGGTGTAGTAGATCGTGACGTCGCGGGGAGTGGTCTTTTGGAAAGCGTTCCCCTCCCGGATGGTCGAGCCTGGATAGAGTTTCAGCCCAAAGCTTCCCAAATCGTCCTCAGGAAGGACGGAGGTGGTCGAACCATCTTCGCTGACGACGGCGTTGCTCCCGCTGGCCTTGCCGACTTGATCGTCGCTGAGGCCAACCTTTTGCTGCGCCTCGGAAGGGGTGAGTTTATCATCGCCGGCCTCATTGCTGCATCCGACGAGAGCGATGCCGGCAACGAGGCACGCGAGGAGGATCAGGTTTTTCATGATGCTATGAAAGGAGGACGAATCAAACCCCGCCCGTGACGCTCCCGTGCTCGGCAGGCGGACTTACAGATGCACACCGAGGATATCGAGAATGCGTTGGAGATCATCGTCGCTGTAGAAGTTCAACACCATTTTTCCGCCGACTTCTCCCGATTCCAGCTTGACCACGGTTCCAAAGTACTCGCTCAGGCCTTGCTCGAGAGCATTCCAGTTGGGATCGTCGTGGGTGCTGAGGAGTGGCTTCTGCTTCTTGTCAGCTTTCTTGCCCTGATGCTTCGGCTCATCACCTCGGGCGAGCTTTTCGGCTTCGCGGACGCTGAGGCCGTCTCGAAGAATCTTCTCGAAGAGCTGCGCTTGGCGCATCGGGCTATCGACGGAGAGGAGCGCCCGGGCATGGCCTTCACTGATTTCATCGTTCGCGATGGCTTCCTGGATGCGCGGCGGGAGCTTCAGGAGCCGCATGGTATTGGAAATCGCCACCCGCGACTTCCCGACTCGCTGCGCGATCTGCTCGTGGTTGAGGTTGAACTCCTCGGCGAGCATTTGGTAGGCAATCGCGCACTCCATCGCGGAGATGTCTTCGCGTTGGACGTTTTCGATGAGAGCGATTTCCAGCGAAACCTGGGCGCTTGCCGCGCGGATGATGACGGGAACTTCGCTCAGACCGGCGAGTTTGGAGGCGCGCAGACGACGCTCGCCGGCGATGAGCTCATACTTCCCTTCACTGATCGGCCGCACGATGAGAGGCTGCAAAACCCCGTGCTCTTTGATCGACGCGGAGAGATCCCGGAGGGCATCTTCATCGAAAAGGGTCCGCGGCTGGCGCGTGTTCGCTCGGATCGAATCGACAGGAATCGTATTCGCTTCCGTGCTGGCTTCGGCTTGTTCGCCGAGAAGTTGTGAGAGTCCTTTCCCTAACGCGCGACGCATGGTTCTCCTAACAGTTCATCAATAAAGGCGGCATAGGCTTGCGAGCCTTTGGAATCGGGGAAAAGCGTGATCGCCGGTTCGCCAAAACTCGGAGCTTCGCCGAGTCGGACGTTGCGCGGAATGCTGGATTTCGCCACGCGGTCGCCAAAGAAGTTCTCGACTTCTTCCGCCACTTGCTGACTGAGCTTGTTGCGGTGATCGACCATCGTGAGGAGCACCTTGGCGATTTCGAGCTTGGGGTTGATCCGTCGCCGCACGATTTCGAGGGTTTTCATCAAGTGGCTCAGCCCTTCGAGAGCGTAGAACTCGCTCTGCAACGGGACGATGACCTTTTCGCAGGCGGCGAGGATGTTCACGGTGAGGAGCCCGAGCGAAGGCGGGGCGTCGATGATGATCCAGTCGAAATCGGGGAGCACGGGTTCCAGAGCATCGCGGAGGATCAGTTCTTTGCCGACCGCATTCATCAGCACCGGCTCGGCTCCAGCCAGGTCGAGGGTGGCGGGGATGATCGAGAGATTCTCCCACTGCGTGGCCCGAATCGCGCCTCGAATTGCCGATTCGTTGCCCTCCGGAGCATCAACGAGGTGGGAAAACACATCGAACAGGGTTTGCGTGACATCCGCCTTGTCGATCCCGAGTCCGGTGGAGGCATTGCCCTGGGGATCGGCATCGATGAGGAGAACGCGCTGTCCGCGCAGAGCCAGACCGGCGGCCAGATTCACCGACGTGGTGGTCTTGCCCACTCCCCCTTTCTGATTCACAATTCCGACCACTGGCATCCCGGTGATTTTGACACGTTTAGCATCGGATCAGCGGGCGATGCGGGATCAACTTTTCCCCGTTTCTGAGGCAAGATTCGCGGGGCGTGGAACCTTTCTCGGCGCGCAAGCGTGTGGGAGAAAGGAGCGGACGCGCAGATGCAGAATCACCAGCGAGCATCGAACCCAAAGCGGCCATGCCGGGAGCGGATGGGATGAGCGTTGTCAAGCCTCCGGTTCAGTCAATCGCCGTGAATGGGGCCACGCAGCCAGCGGTGGATTACGAAGCATGGCTGCAGGAGGGCAAGATGATGGTTCGAGCCTGGTGGGCTCTCACCTTCAACATCGCCGCGCTCGTTGTGATTCACCTCTTGCATGCGCACATGGACTTGATCATCTGCCTTTGCTTGATTCTCGGACCGCCCATCGGGATCTGGCACCTCTCCGAAGCTCTTATGTTCGCTCACCAAGGGAGCCGGCGCTGGCCTGTGTTTTTCGCATGCAGCGTTTTGGCGTTTTGGAACACCGTGACTGCCATGCTCGCTTATGGAGGAGACTTTTTCTCGTAGTCGTCCGCGCGGATTGACCTATGGCTGACTCGCCCTCCCCCGACTCAATGCCCGCGACCGCCGCATGGCAACGCGAATATGCAGTGGATGAAGAACTGGCTCGCCTGGCCCAACTCCGCAACGAGGGTCATGGGATGGTTAAGTTTGTCACGATCATCGCCCTCTACTGCGTGATGATGAATCCGCTCCTGGTTCATCTGCCCCCGCTGAACACCATCTCTTGCTTAGGTTATCCGGTGATGATTCTGTTCGTGATCTGGAACTTGGCGGAGCTTATCAGAGTTTGCGCGAACTATCGGCGTCACGGACAAAAGATCCTCTTCTGCTTCCTCCTCGTGCCCGTGATTCTGTACTCACTCGCGAACGGTTAAAACCATGAGAATCCTGGTGTCCGAGATCCCCGCTCTCGAAATCACTCGCGAAAGAGACTCTGATCCCACTGATCCTCGCGATGAAGAACTGGGCAAGTTCATACGCCGCCGCTCTCCCCACTTGGTAAGTCATGCCCTCATTTGACCACGATCTCATCAAGGGAAAAATCTTAGTCTGGCTACGGTCCAGAGCGGAAGAGCAGGATGCAACTATCTTGCGTCATTCGTTCCTCTGGCAACTCAGCCTGACTGTGGGCTTGCCAGGGCTTATTCCAATCTACTTTTTGATCGACACCCACTTTCTTGGATTCCTGATCCTGCCCGTCGTGGCGCAATTTGGAATCGGGCTGCTCCTTCTCTGGACAGACAACTTGGTCAGAAGGATAAGGCGAAAAATTCGCATCCGTCCGGTGGATGTTCTCCTCCCCATTGCCCTGATCGGATGGCTCGCCGCGCAGTATGTTTGGGCGTTGAGATGGGGCACGCTGGTCATCGGATAGTCGGCGGGGTCGAAAGAACCCCGCCGACACGCCAAATCACGCGATTGGCACCCAGATCTCCGTCAAGAGTTCCTCGGGCGGAACGATCGTCCAGTCGTTCAAATACCGTTCAAAGCAGACACTCTCCCGAGCCTCGACTCCGGCTTCGACCATATCCTGGCCGTGGAACCGATCCCACGCATCGCCGAGTTGCTCGTAGGGGCCTTTGTGCAGCCCAACCGCATATCGACCCGCCGGAATCGCCGCGAGATGAAGCCCCGCCGGAACGGAATCAAAATCGGGCGGTACCGGAACGGCCGCATCCGATCGGAGCTCATGCTGCGGAACCTGACCTGGATCATCGTGGTAGAGAGCAAACCCTGGCCCGATCACCGGAACCGCGTGTTGCTCCACCTGGGCAAAGAGCGATCGGAACGCCTCACCGATTTCGTGGTACGGCCCCACGTGGCGCAAGGCCAAGATGGGAGTGTTCTCTAGTTCTCGAATTTCAAGTTTCATGGGTTGATCTCCACGGAACACGAGATCGGTCACGCGATTGAAGTGCACGCGATTCGCGGCTTGGAGCCACGGGTGCGCTGGTCGCTTACGGAACTCGCTAGGAGGCGTGTGATAGAACTCCCGGAAGATCCGCGTGAACGCCTCCGGCGCGTAGCCCGCGTCGAGGGCGATTTCGCCGATGCTCTTTTCGGTTTCGGCAAGCTGGGCAGCCGCGCGTTCGAGTCTCAGCCGTCGGTGCAAGTCTCCGGGAGACTCTCCGAGAAGCCCGGTGAACACCCGCGTGAAGTGGAATCGACTGAATCCCGCCTCGTCGGCGAGCTGGGTGGCCGTCCAGTCTTCATCGAGGTTTTGGCAGACCCGATTCAGCAACTCGGTGATCCGCTGTTCGTGCTCCAGTCGTGCGTCCGATTTCATGTCCGTTTCGTGAATCAGTCTGCTCTTCGCGTTGGCTGCGGTTCTTGATGGATTGTGCGGAACTGCGGCTCCTCCCTGCATGCTCAGCAATATTTGAACGCGAGTTTAAGGAAGGGTTGGCGTTGGGTAGCCTGGGGACATGCGACGATGGATGACCCTCGGTGTGATTGCAACAAGCCTGATGCTGGCCCAGGCGCAGCCCCATCCCCTGCTCTCCAGCGGCCCGATGCTCGGCTACGCGGAGATGACCGAGACGGTGATTTGGACGCAAACCACCAAGCCCGCTAAGGTTCAGATCGAGTACCGGGCGAAGGGCGATTCGGCCTGGCAGAAGTCGGATGTCGTGTCCACGGATCGGGCTGGGGATCACATTGCTCTGGTCAAGCTGACCGACCTGCCCATGGGGACGAAGTTCGACTATCGGCTGCTCATCAACGGAAAGGAGGTGAAGCGTGACTATCCCCTGGAATTCCAAACTCAGCCGCACTGGCGATGGAAGACGAATCCTCCTCAGCCGCCTGAGTTCACGATGGGGATTGGCAGTTGCGCGTACTGGAACGAAATCCGCCCGGGATATGATCGCCCGGGGAACCCTTATGGCGGAGACTACGAGACGATCGGTTCTCTGCATGCCAAGCGGCCGGATCTGATGCTCTGGCTGGGGGATAACTTCTATCACCGAGAGATGGACTGGCTGACCGAAGACGCGATGCGATACCGGTGGCGTACCGATCGGGCTCATCCCGCTCTTCAGCCTTTGCTGGGTTCAACGCATCACTATGCAACATGGGACGACCACGACTACGGCCCGAACGATAGCGACTCCAGCTTCCGCCTCAAGGGGATTTCTCTTGAGTTGCATAAGCTCTATTGGCCACAGGTGGTTTACGGGACACCGGAGACTCCAGGGGTGTTTTCTCGATTTGAATGGGGCGATGTCGAGGTGTTCATGCTTGATAATCGCTACCATCGAACGCCCAATCGTTATCCCGATGGCCCCGACAAGGTGATGTTCGGGAAGGAGCAAATGGACTGGCTGAAAAAGTCTCTCGTGAGCAGCGATAAGACTTTCAAGATTATCGCCTCGGGAGGGCAGTTGATTCAGCCGCTGGTTCTGTTCGAGGCCTTCGCCCGGTTCCCGAACGAGCAAAAGGATCTGTTCGACTTTATCGCGGCGCAAAAAATCAGTGGGGTGATGTTCTTGAGCGGGGATCGGCACCACACGGAACTGCTCAAAGTTCAATGGCCGGCGGCGGAATATCCCTGGTTGGAGTTCACGAGCAGTCCTCTCGGGAGTGGAGCGGGACGTCGGGACAATGAGCAGGATAACCCAGCGCGGGTTTCTGGCACATTTGTCACGGAAAAGCGCAATTTCGGGCTCATCAAGGTGACGGGAGCCTGGGGAAACCGGAAGCTCGTTCTCTCCACTCACGATAAAGATGGTATCGAGCTTTGGCGTCACGAAGTCAGTCAAAGCGAGATGCGCGGCCCACGCTAAGCGTTAGTCCGGAAGCGGATCGAGGCCGAGGAGTCTTCCATATCGGTCTCGATTCGCGATAAAGTCTCTGGTGAGCAGATACGCCTGGGTTTCTCGGTACTTCACTTCACGAATCCCTTCGTCGGAGAATTCGTAAATCAGCGCATCTCCATATCCGAGAAGAATCGGGGAATGGGTGGCAATGATGAGTTGTGAATCAAGATCAACGAGTTCCTTCATCCGCGCTAGAAGAGTGAACTGCCCTTGTTGAGAGAGCGCGGACTCCGGTTCATCAAAGAGATAGAGCCCATTGGCTCCAAACCTCATGATCGTTTCGAGGAAGCTCTGTCCATGGGAGTAATAGTGGAGATCTCCGTATCGATTACCAGAGTTCTGCTTCACATAGGTCGCCACGTTGTAGAACGACTCGGCTCGTAGAAAGAATGTGTCCGCCGGGAAGTCTCCGCGCACCAAATGGATGGAGTCGTAGAGATCGGAGTGCGTATCGTGGGTTTTAAACGTGTGAGTCTTCGCCCCTCCCTCAGCAGAGAATCCAGCGGCCACCGCCACGGCTTCGAGCATCGTTGACTTCCCTGATCCGTTCTCGCCGACAAAAAACGTCACCCGGGGATGAAAGTCGATCCCTTCAAAGTCTCGGAACACGGGGAGGGTGAACGGAAACCGCGTCCGATCCACAGGAATTTCCCGCACCAACTGCGCCCGGGTGATGAATCGCGGCATGGTTCAATTGTACAGCAGGGGTTTCCCGAACGGATTCCGGTACTCTGCCCCCATGCCCGATGAGGAGAAGCTGGACGCTGGTCAAGGCGCACCCCCCAAGCCACGGCGACTCAGCATTTGGGGGCCGCGCATCGGCATCGCCCTTCTGGCGATCTGGGCGATTCTTCAGCTGACGCAACCCTTGCCGACGACCGCTCTCACCGTGTGGCCCGCATGGGTGGGATGCGGGCTCCTGCTTCCGCTTTTCTTGCTGAACAAAGCCAAACGGAGACTCCTCTTCACCCTCTGGCTCATCCCCAGTTTGGCCTTGACCGAAGACACGATCCCCGTGATCCGAGCCGCGTTCCCTGCCGCGACCGCCGAGAAGACCTACCGGGTCGTGAGCCTGAACTGCGCTGGCGGGATGCTTGCGGCGGCTCTGGAAGTCAAACCCCTCCGCCCAGACATCATCTTTTTCCAGGAGAGCCCGAGCGAAAAGGAACTCCAAAACGTGGCGCGGATCGTCTTCCGAGGCGAGCCCTCGGCAATGGTGCGCAGGCCGGACGCGGTGATTCTCGCCAAGGGCGAGCTCGATCCTCTCCAGTTTGATCGCACTCGGGCAAACTTCACTGCCGCCCGATGGCTCGGGCCTGGTGGAGAGCGGCTCAACCTCGTCAGCCTCCGCCTTG
This sequence comes from Methyloversatilis discipulorum, assembly GCA_943371575.1. Lineage (GTDB taxonomy): Bacteria > Armatimonadota > Fimbriimonadia > Fimbriimonadales > Fimbriimonadaceae > UphvI-Ar2. The sequence goes on from CALRVI020000002.1 coordinate 523,864, forward strand.
CGCCACCGGTGCTGCGCATCGACCTCTACTCCCCCGATGCCTGGCGTAACTTCGCCGACTCTCGTGGGCTCCGGAAGCAAGAAGTCGATGAGATGGCCTCCGAGCTGAAATCGGCGAACTTCACCCCCGATCTCATCGGCGGGGACTGGAACACTCCGCCGGATCCCTTTTCGCAATCTGCCCTCACGGCGGGGCTGACCGATGCCTACATGAGCACAGGGCGCTGGCTCGGAGCCACTTGCGTGAACCCCTACCCCAACATCGTACGGATCGATCAGATTTGGGGCTCGCCCAAGGTGAGATTTCTGAATACGTGGGTGGTGAAAACTGAGTTCTCGGATCACCGGATCGTGGTAAGCGATTTCACTTTGCGCTAACCCCAAAAAGGCTCGATCCCGGGTAGCCTGAGGTCACGATGCTCAGCCTCCTCGCGTCGGCCCTGATCATGTCCCAGAGTCCCGATTCTCAGACTTCCGAAGCCCCGTCGATCACCGCCATGACCTACAATATCCGGTTCGCCACCGCGCCGGATGGCGACGATGCTTGGCCAAATCGCCGGGAGGCTTTGATTGAGATCATTCGCAAGCATGATCCGGACATGTTTGGCGTCCAAGAGGCCCTGGCCAGCCAGGTGGACGAGCTCCGTCAGGCATTCCGCACCCATGCCGTGGTGGGTGTCGGGCGCGATGACGGCCTGCGCAAAGGCGAGTACAGCGCGGTGTTCTATCGCCGGTCGCGCTTTGGGCTCCGCGAGGGCGGCACGCGGTGGATCAGCCCCACGCCGGAGATTCCCGGGTCGCTCGGCGGTACGGCGAAGCTCCCGCGCATCTTCTCCTGGGGCGAGTTCTTCCTGGCGGAAGGCGGACGGATTCTCGTGATGAACGCCCACCTCGATCACCAGTCACCGGAAGCCCGGTTGCTCGGAGCGACCCAAATGGCGGACTTCGCGCGAACGCGTCCCTCCGTGCCGAGCCTCATCATGGGCGACTTCAACTCTTACCCCGAGGACGAGCCAATCTCGCATCTGCGGAACGCGGGTTGGCAGGTCTCCCGGCCCCCAGCCGGCCCGTTCGTCACCTTCAATGGCTGGAAGCCGGATATCACGGAAGGGGACATGATCGACTTCGTGCTCGCCTCGCCGGAGTGGGAGATGATCGAAACCACCATCGACCGATCTCTGACCCCAGCAGGCCGCGCACCGAGCGACCACTTCCCCGTCATCACAAAGCTGCGGCTTAAGCCTTCGAACTAGGCTCTTGCCAGTTCCCAATCCAGTCCGTCTCGATCCCCCGCGCCAACAGGAGTTCCGAGATCTGGCCGGTGTGGCCTTGCACGTGGCGCAGACTGAGGATCATGTGCTCGACCTTGCCGCAGTTCTCGTACCACGGGAAGCCTGATTCCGGGCTGTTCCAGTCGAGCAGAGGGAGGCGCTCGGGCACTTCCTTCACGATCAAGTCGATGTACTCCATCATTTCTTCGCGGGTGTAGGGTTCGACCTTTTTCGGGCTCCCCCACAGCTGCCCAGCCTTCTCGCGGTGCTTCTCCCACACGGTGAAGCTCTCAAGATCGGGGTAGAGATACAGGTGGACATAGTAGGCAGCATGATAGGCGATCCGCCAGGTGGATCGAGGGAACTCTCCATCCAGCCAGAGATCCTCCGGGCAGACCTCGACAGCCTGGCGGAGCATGGCCAGAGCAGCGAAATGTTGACGAGCGAATGAATCGACAAGAGACTGCATATCCCCCATCTTTACAGTAGACACCTCGAAAAGAGTGCCCCGATTTACGTCCACTCACGGATTTTCGTCAATTCTGTAAGCCGTCGGAGAGAGCTTGAACCAAACACTCCTGCTCCTCCCGCGGCCGAACGGCGATTCGGACGGCGCTGTCGCCGAGTGAAGCTGCCGTTTTACCGGCATCTCGAATGTAGATCCCTCGCGCGATCAATCGGCTGACCGCCGCTTCTGCCGTAACAGTGGGAGGAAGCTTGAAGAGAACCCAGTTGGCGCAGTCAGCGAGAATTTCTCCGGGAACCGTCGAGAGGCGAGCCACGAATTCCGCCCGAAGTTCTTCTGTCTCGCGGTATCTCGCCCGGTAGTAAGCCGCATAGTCCCAAACCTTGACTCCGAAAAACTGAGCCATGAACGAAACCGCCCATGGGGGCAAGTGGGAACGGAGCGAAGCGAGCCTGTCGGGCGAGCCAACCAAGTACGCCGCACGAATCCCCGAGAGACCGTATCCTTTGGAGAGGCTCTTCAAGACAACGACGTTATCGCTGTTTGCGGCGAGGCCCTCCGCGGTTTCTGCGTGGGTGTAGTCAATGTAGGCCTCATCGACCCACAGCAAAGTTTCGCGCGGGAGATGAGGCACGAGTTCGGCAATACCAAAGGTCGTACCAGTCGGATTATTCGGGTTCACCAGTACGGCAACCGTTGGCCGCACCTCGTGAATCCAAGTAAGCCACTGCGTTGGGCAAAAGCGAAATCTATCTTCCGATGTCAGCAGATAGTGATGCGCCTCTGCACCCCGAACTTCGCGCGTGAGGTGATCATATTCCCCATAGCTAGGCTCGAGCAGAGCGACGCGCGAGCCGGGAGGCACCCATTCCCTCCAGGCAGAAAACATCAGCGAGGAAGAACCAGATCCGGCCAAGACTGACCCCGTCGGCAATCCTCTTTTGAAGGAAATGACCTGCTCCATGCCCTCCGCATGAGTCGGCGGCGACGTCCTACATGCCTGCTCAAGTACAGAACCCAGCTCGGCCAGAAGTTCAGGCGGTGGGCCAAACCAGGCGTCGAGGACATCAGCGACGATGATCTGATCTTGGCGTCTGAGGTCTTCAAACTGATCGCCGAGACCCTCCCAAAATTGCCCGCCATGATAAGCCTTCGTCGCCATGAGTGAGCCGCCCCAGGATATTCAACACGCCGCTCAGCTCGAACGTGCCCACACTCCGCTCGTGGCGAACGATCCGATCACTGCTGGGCACGCGCACCGGCGGACGCCGACCCTTCCCAGGCCTCGTGCAGACATTCCTCGATCAACTCCCACGGGATCTCGGGCAGATCGAGCCAGGCACCGACCCAGCCTCGATGCCCGACCGTTTGGGGGACGAAGAACACCCGGGGATCCCGGACGACAACGGACTCCTGCGCTCCACGCGGGGCCTTGAAATGGATCTCCAACCGCTGATTTCCGTGGTGATTTTCCATCGCCCAACCCACGGTTTTGCCCCGCACCATCAGGCGTATATGAGGGCCAACATCATCGGTCGTGGCCTCCGGAAGCTCAGCGAAAGGACGGAGCAAACGGTCGCGGATTTCTTCGGTCACTCTGCTATCTTCGCGAGCAAAGCGGCGTTCCAATCACCAGCCGGAGGCGGCTCGTTCATCAACTCCCGCACGATGGTGAGGAACTTCAGCCGCGCCCGACACTCCAGCAGAGCGGAGAGGGTGGCGAGGGCCGAATAGTAGTCGTCAAGATCTTGAATCTTGCGCATCATGCTCGTGCACCGGGCCTCAAATTCGCGAATATCATTTTCGGCGGCATCCACCAGCTGAGTGCGCTGGGCCGGGGTGATCGCGGCAAGAAAGTAGATGCGCAGGCGGATGAAATCAACCGAAAACGCGACCTCGCCTTGCGGAAAAGGCGGCAGCAGCCACTTCTTCAGCGCAACCAACCCTGCATCGGTGATCTGGACAAACTTCTCCTTCCCTGTCGGCGAGTGCACCTCTTCCATGAGTCCGAAGCCGATGAGCCGCTTGACCACCGAATAGGTGGCTCCCGCCCGCGACTTATAGAAGGTGCTCGCCGCTCGGCTCAGACTCTTCATGATCGCGTAGGTGGTGGAGGGCCCGTTCGCCCAAGAGAGCCCGAGAATGGTGGTCTCGAGGGTTGAGAGTTCTCTTTCTTTCACGCTTGGGTTGACTCCATGGGCGGGCTTTGCATCATTTTGACCGATTTACGGGAACTGTGGCTTGAAGAATGTGGTATTACACTTTGTAATATACATGAAACGCCTGCCTTTCCTCCTGACTGCGTTCTGCGCCATTCTCCCGGCGGTGATCCTTGCCAACCCAAGCCTGTCCGGTCAGGATCGGCAGTTACCGACTCTAAACGCGCTCCCGATCCTGTCTTCCCGGACCGCAAGCGTGGCAGACACCCTGCCACGGAAGGGAACACTCGGAGCATCGTTCGCGCCAGTCTCGGAGGAAGTAAGGGTAGCCAATTCTCTCCAGCCGGGAGCAGGGTTGCTGGTGGCTACGGTCGTACCGGGCCTCACGGCAGACAAAGCTGGAGTGAAGCCAGGCGACGTGCTGCTGTTTCTGAACGGGTACGCCGCCGCCCCTGGCAGCCTTGGCCCGATGATCCGCGAGCTCAAGACCGGCCAGGAAATCACTTTTGTCGTGGCGCGAAATAAAGAGAACTTAACTCTCAAGACAGGCTACACGGAAAAGCCGCGTGATCCGGGCAACGCCAACTATGAGGTGATCTACTCTCACGTTGTGAGCAATGGCGCAAGAATGCGCACCATCATCACGCTACCGAAGACACCTGGCAAGCATCCTGCCCTCTTCTTCATTCAAGGATTCTCGCCGATTTCCTATGACTTTACGCTCGAAACTGCGACGGGCGATGTCGGATCCCTTGATGGCCCGATTCTGTTCGAATTTGCCAATAGCAACTACATCACCGTACGGGTTGAAAAACCTGGTGTCGGTGACAGTGAAGGTGGCCCGTTTGAAACGATGGACTTCACTACCGAACTGGACATCTATCGCCAAGCGATGAAGCAACTGATGGAACACCCTTCGGTCGATAAAGACAACGTGTTTATCTTCGGTCATAGCATGGGCGGATCCTTCGGCCCGGTGGTGGCGACTGAGTTCCCAGTAAAGGGTCTCGCGATCTATGGGTCAGCCATGCGCACTTGGTTCGAGTACATGCTGGATATCACGCGCTATCAAGGAATGCTCGCAGGCATCTCAGCGGCCGATACTGATGAAAGGATGAGAGTAAGTGCTCGACTATTCGCTCTTGTCTTCTTCGAAAAAATGTCAGTTGAGGACATCAAAGCTAAGTATCCTGAGCTCGCAAACGAGGCCCAGCAAACATTCCCGAATAACACCTTTAGCGGCAAAACTCTCGCCTTCTGGCGCGAACTCAATGACACGAACTTCCCGCGATATCTCGCCCAGATGAAGGGGCACGTTTTGGCAGTTCGGGGTCAAAGCGACTTTGTGACCTATGATCTTTGCCACCAGCTGATGGCCGATACGGTCAACGCGGCACGACCTGGTTTCGGGAAGTTCGTGAGCTTGCCCAATAGCGATCACCTCTTCCACAACTGGGCGACGGAGAAAGAGGCCCAAGTTGGATACTCTCGGGGCAAGTTCAATCCCGCCTTTACCAAGCTCATGATGTCCTGGACAAAGGAAATCATGAACCGACCATAAGACATCGTAAGTGCAAACCACTTTGGGGGATCGAGCGGGGCGCTCGATCCCCCCTTTTTCTTCATCGAACCCGCGCGACTCTGATCACGGTGTTGGTGCCGTAGGGATAAGCCGTTGCATCCACCGTCAGAGTAGAACCATCCTGCGAAAAGTTAAGCTTCTGACCGTTATCCAGCCACGCAACTTCTTTGAACGTTCCGACCACGTTGGAGAACTGACGCTTCCCCGCCCCGCGATGCCCATCCGTATGAACCATCGTGTTGCTGGTCGCGGTCAGATCCGTAATGAAGAGATAGATCTCATCATCCATGGCGAGAGCAAAGTCGTCCCCTTCGCCCTTGAACCCCACCGGTCGCCCACGATACATCACTCCGTCCGATCCGCCGTGGAGTTCAATCCAGTCTCCGACTCTGGCTAGGGCGGCGGCCTCGTACTGCGGAACTGCTCCATGCGTTTCTGGACCGATATTCATGAGGAGATTCGCACCAGCACGACGCGCGAAACAGAGCTCTTCGATCACATGGGCCGGTGAGAGGAAATTGAAATCCTTGTTCGCAACGCCCCAGTGAAAATTCATGGTGTGACACATTTCCGCTGCAACATATTTGCTCGCTCCCTTGCGATCGAGCGACGTCGGGCGACCGCGCTCGAAGGTCACCGAGTCCACTTCGGGATGCCCGCCTCGGCCCATCGCATCGATTCCGGAGTTGTTGATGATGATCGCCTCGGGCTGCAACCGGCGAATCACCGAATACAGCTGAGTCTCTTGCCAGTCGGCGTCCTTCTTGCTCCAGTTACCATCAAACCAGAATCCCCCGATTTTCCCGTAATGTGTGCAAAGAAGCTCCACGCTTTTCCTTAAGTAAATCTGATAGGCATCCCAATCTCCGTTAAATGTCGGCTCGTTCCAATCCAGGGTAGTGTGATAGAACATCGGCAAGATGCCTTCTGCCCGACAGGCGTCCGCAAGTTCCTGAATAAGATCACGTTTGGCTGGCGTATGAGTGACATCCAGCGGGCTCAGTCCACGCGTATCGTAGAGGCTAAATCCTTCATGGTGACGGGTCGTGTGGGTCAGATACTTCATACCCGCCCGCTTCGCCGTTTGAGCGAGCTTCCGTGCGTCGAAATCTTCGGCGGTAAACGTCTTCATCAGTTGAAGATATTTCTCACGCGGAATCCCCTCCATGTGCTGAACCCACTCCCCTCTTCCCTCCTGAGAGTAGAGCCCCCAGTGAACAAACATTCCAAAGGCAAGATTTTCGAAAGCAGCGACACGAGACGACGGAACAGGAAGTGAGTCAGTCATTAGATGCCCTCCGACCAGACGCGAAATGGGGCCGGCCGCGAGCGCGGAGGCCGAGCCAGCAAGGAATTCACGCCGGGTGGTCATGCCCGGAGTATGGTCATGCCTGGCTCAAGGCGTGCAAGCGATCCAGACGATCCTTTTCATTTTCTACCATCCAAGGGTCGGCGGAGAGCAACTCAAACGCGGACCCGAAGAATGCCCGTGCCTCATCGGCGCGTCCGAGCGCGAGCAAGTTCTCCCCCAACTCCTCCGCCACGTATCCATCTTCAGGGGAGAGTGCTCTCTGTCGCGTCAATGCTTCCTCGAATCGCCCCAGGGAGCGCAGACACCGCGCCACCGACCACTCGGCAATGGCGATACGACTCTCCACGCCCTGCCTGCGCCGGAAGTCGAGAGCATCCTGAAACAGCCCCAATGCCTCCTCAAATCGCCCCAGATCATGAAGACTCCAGGCTGTGTTGTTGAGCAAGCTTCCCAGCCAGCCACGCGCGCGCTCATCCTCGCTGGCCTTGGCTCGCTCGATCGCGCGCAAGTTCAGGCTCAGGGCCTCGTCGCCTTTCGCGATGATCGCCAGCATGTGGATCGCGTCCACCGCGTAGAAATCGGCCTGCGCTTCCTCGGCAAGGGCCAAGGCCGATTCAAAGTGAGGTTTCGCCGCCGAGTCATCGCCGGAGGAATGAAGCACCCGACCCATCTCGAGATGCGAGCGCGCGCCGACCAAACCCTCACGCTCGGTCACGCCCTGCAAAGTCTCCCGCGCCTCATCAAACTTCCGCTGCAACCCGAGTGCTCGCGCGACCTGAGTCCAAATCTCATCCCGACTCTCTGGATTCTCTTCGGCGAGACGCAGAAAGGTCTGCTCGCTCAGAGCCGGGTTGTCATATTGCCAATGCGAATCAATCTCCGCCGAAGTCAGGGCAGGCATCCCAGAACCTTACACCACCGAAGCATGAGTGATCCACTCTCACCGATCGTCAATCGTCCAAATCTTGTTGCCGCGATTGCGGATCTTGCGCGAGATGCCCCAGTTACCCTTGAGAGTGAAGAAGAAGGTTCGAGGGGGCAACGCATACCAGAACTGTTCGATCCACGACTGCTCTTCCTGGCTCACGCTCCCCGGGAAGAACGACTGCTTGAGCGGATCGAGGAACAGAACCCTCACCAGTTGATCCGGGTGCCGGCGAGAGCGATAGCTCACCAGATACGCCGCGCGGAAGACCTTCTGCGTGCGCAACGCGGCTTTCATCAGTTCCATCTCTCCTGGTGCGACAACGCCAGGCTCGACGGGGAGTTTGCCCAGCGAATCACGCACCTCGTTGAAGGCTTCACTGATCGCCTCCTCGTTTCGGAAGAAGGCAATCGTCTGCTCCTGGAGATGCTCCGTCTCTCCGGCAAGAACCTGAGCGCGCAGAGCTTCTCGGCCTGCGTACAGCGACCAGGGATGCTGAACTTTCCCGTAGTTTTCTTTCAGGAGCTCAATGCCCGAAAGGTCGGACGCATTGGCTTGCGCTCGAAGCACCCCGCACCACAAGGCCACGCGGGGCTCATCGGGATACCGTTGATGCAGGAGCTCGGCGAGAGGCAAAAACACCTCGTGTTCCGGAGAATTGAAGCAAGAGTACGCATGTCGCCCCGCAAGGATTCGGCCGACCGGCTCGCCATGGATGTTTTGGCTGTATCGCAAAATTTGGGTGTTGACCCATTCTCGGTCGTCCTCCACTTCGGAAAGAGCACTGAGCTCTTCTTCATGGATCTTTGATTCCAAGCGGGCGAGCTGGAACCGAAGATCCTGGGTGGCCCAAGCGTCGAACGCCGATCGCTCAAGAGGACGCCCCAGCTTCGTCGCCAGACTCTGGATCGCCGCGTCATCCCGGAACTGTGTCGGAATCACCCAGGCCTTGCCCGCTGCTTTTGAGGGAAGCGCCAGCCACTCGCCTCGGTGAACATCAAACAGTTCGAGCTTGAGGGAATCGAGAATCTCGTTCGAGACATCGCTTCGCGCAAGGGTTTCCATTCGGGCGTAGTGCGAAGGAACCTCCTGCGTGGACTCGAAATTGCGCCGCCCCAGCGCGTCCAACGCCATTTTCGTGCGCATCGGAGGAAGCACGCTGTGCGCCACCATCGCTTCGCCCATCGTCACGGGATCGACGACTTTGCTCCACAGCTCAGCGGCCTGTCGAACCTCCTCTGCCGACGCCGCTGCAACACGCGCATCGAGGAGGCGATAGAGCGCTTCCAGAATTTGGTTGACCCACAAGAAATTGCCGATTTGGAGAAAGTCTTGGTCGTCAAGAACTCGTTCGAACGATCGTGCCTCCAGGTTTGCGCGGCGATTGCGGGCGGCAAACCCGTTTCCACTGTAGGCCAGCTGAAAGGCCACGTGTGCCCGAATCTCCTGATCGCCCATCGAGGCAAGGCTCGGATATCCCACCGAGAGCAAGTTGGTAAACGTGCCGTGCAGCACATGATCCCGATTGGACTTCAGCATGACTTCGTGGAGCGAGGAGAGCCCAACGATCGGAGGCAACGGGACACCCATCTTCGCGGCGGCATCTTGCACCGTGTCCAGCAGTCGCGGCATCGTTTGAGGGGTCAGCACAATCGGCTCCCAGGGAATGAACCGCGCACTCAAAGCCGACCAGACTCCGCGGTTCAATCGGTAAGCCATGAAGCCAAGCCAGATCGCCACCAAAAGCCCTCGCGGCAAGATGAATCCGAGAAGCAGGCCGACGATGAGAATCACCAGGACTAGCCCAACGATGGTGAGGATCACCATGAACGCCTTCATGAACCGAATCAGCCACTCGGTTTGGGCAATGAACGCTTCGGGATTCTTGTCGCACGCCGCCCGCAACTCCGCCGCCTGCCTCTCTTCCCGAATCTGATCCATCGACTTCCCTTGCATGTGGGCAGATTATGAACTCTCTCCAGGGACAACTGGCACGGACTCAAGCGGCTCCATCAAGAGCTTGCATCCTCGATCCTTGCCACCGGGTAATAATCTCTTACATGACTCAGAGCATCACAGCACGCCTCGACGAGGGCAAGCGTTGGTTCACAGATCTCCTCACCCAACTCCCGGCGGAAGAAGCCGCTCGCTCGCTGGGCGAAGAGGAATGGTCGATTGCCCAGCACGTGGAGCATCTCATCATGACGGAGCGGGTGTTTCTTCTCGGCCTGGCGCGATCCTCTGCCCCGATGCCGGAGCGTACGGCGGAGCAGAACGAGATGCGGGGCAAGCTGGGCGAGTACCTGCGCACGGGAGCCAAGTACGTTGTTGATACGCCTTCGGTTGAGCCGGGCGGCGGCAAAGCTGCCGAAACACTCCTGGAGGATTGGGACAAGATTCGGACAAAACTCTTCACCAAGCTGGAATCCGGCACCCTTCCCGGCCCGGAAATTGTCGTCTTCCCTCACCCCATCGCCGGCCCGCTCAACGCCGGCGAAACTCTCGATTTCCTTGCCGATCACCTGATCTACCACCGAGTGCGGATCGAAACGTTGCGGGGGAGGTAACGCAGTGAGCCGTCACGGAATCAGGAGGAGACTTTCATCCTGCGCAGAAATGAAGTCCATGATTTCCGACCTTGCATTGATGAGACAATTTGCCACGTCGCTCGTGCGGCAGTTGCCCATGGTCAACCGAATCACCTTTCCTGGCGGGGCATAAAGAAGGGCAATGTTTTCAAAGTCCGCATCCTTTGTCACGACGACCAGACCGTTCTGAAGCGCGAACTCCCAAATCGCTCGATCAGATGCTGAAAGGCTGAGATCGCCGACATGACGGGATCCGGGGAATTCGACTGCAAGAGTCTGTGGAAGTGCCGGCGAAAGGTGTGCGTCAAACAGCAGACTCATGCCACGTGGTGGCGGGTTTTTCGCTCCCGATCAGCAGCAAATGCGAGACACGCACGGATGTCATCTTCCGTGATGTAAGGAAATTCCGCAATGACGGCATCCCAGTGCTGATAAACCGCCAACGCATCGAGGACGTCGGCCACTGTAATTCTCATCCCTCTCACACAGGGCTTCCCGCTGCGGATTTCTGGGTCAATTGTGATCAGCGGATGATTTTCCATTGCTCTATTTTAGACGACTCTTGTCCTGAACCAAGGAGTGCCAGCCCGCTATGCTAGAGTTCGAGTATGCCCGACCCGGTAGACATTGTCACCATCCTCCACGACCGATTCGACCGCCACCCGCATCGACACGCTGGAATCACGTGGGGCGAGCTCGAACCCAGGCTCGAAGACCCAAAAGTCCTCGCCACGCTCGCCCAGATGGAATCCACCGGCGGCGAACCCGATTGCATCGGGCGCGATGAAACGACCGGGCAATTCCTCATCGTCGATTGCTCCCCGGAGAGCCCCAAGGGCCGCCGGAGCCTCTGCTTCGACCGCGAGAGCCGCGTCACGCGCAAGGATGCTCCCCCCGCGAACAGCGCCCAGGAGCTTGCCGACGAAATCGGGATCGAACTCCTCGACGAAGCCCTCTATTTCCGCCTCCAAACCCTGGGAGAATTCGACCTCAAAACCTCCAGCTGGCTCGCTACGCCCGAGGAATTCCGCGCCAAAGGTGGAGCCCTCTTCGGCGACCGACGGTTCGGCCGAACCTTCATCTATCACAACGGAGCGCAATCCTACTACGCCGCTCGAGGGTTCCGAGGCGTGCTCCGCATTTAGCGCGGCACGCGCCCTCGCAGACTCAACACCACCGCAACCAGAACCGCCACCGGCAGCCCGATGAAAACGGCAATCAGCCACCACGGCATCCCCGACTGCACCATCACCACCAGGCACACCACCAGCGACCCCGCCGCATAGAGCCCCACCGAAAACCGGCGAATCCGCGTCAACTGAGCCGACCATTCGCGGGCCCTGCGCAACTCGTCCCTCTGCCGCAAAACCGGCCCAGGAGCCGAGGCCACCATGGATTGCCGTAGCCACTGGTCAAATTCTTGATCGTCTTGGGGGATGTTAGGATTCATCGTAACCTCGTTGAGAAAGGCAGTTGTGGAGCAGCTTCCGCGCTCGATGAAGATAAGATTTCACCGTGTTCTCCGGCAAAACCAGCAGAGCCGCGATCTCCCCGACCGGCCAATCAAGCCAGTAGTAGAGCCGCACAATCGTTTGGTAAATCTCCGGCAGATGCTGGATACACGCCTGCAGATCGGCGTTCTGCTGCGTCGCCAGCGATTCCTGTTCCGGAGTCGCCGCGTGGTGAGGCATCGCTGCCATCGACTCTTCGCCTAAGTGCGGGCGCCGGAATCGCGACCGCGCCTTGATCGCCAGTGCCTCGTGGCGGACGATTCGGGAGAGCCACGTGGCCACCGATGACTCCGCTCGGAACCCCGGAATCGCCCGATAAGCCTTCATGATCCCCACCTGAGCGGCATCCTCGGCCTCTGGCGAAAACGCCGGGCCAAGCACCGAGAGCGCGACAAAGAACAGACGCTCCCGATACCGGTCAACCAGTTCGGAAAACGCCTCGTCATCGCCCCGTTGCGCGCGAGAAACGAGCTCAGAATCCGCAATCAGAACCGTGGTTTCTCCAAAACAAGGTGGTACCAAAGCAACCCGAGTCCCATGAAGGCCACGGGGAGGGGAGCAACAGCAAGATGCTTTTGGTCGATCGGGAGAAAGGCAAACATGACGATCATCGCGCCGACGGCAAAAGCCAGCAACATCAACCCGATGAGCGGCAAAGTTCGTCCATCTGCAGGCTTGCGCTCTCCCTCCCGATCTTCCCCAATCTCCACGAGAGGAATCCCCTGATCCATCGCCTTCATGCGTTCAGCATGCAGGATTTGCAACCGCTGGATCCGGTAGCGGCGTTCGACGTACAGATAGCCCACGATCCCCGCCGCCAAAGCCAGCGTGACCAGCCCATCACCGAGAGAGTAACTCACGCCCTCATGGACTAGGCGACCCGGCGAACGGTTGCAAGAATTTTTGAGCAAAGTGTGATCGGGACCTCGCAACCGTTTGCGTCGTGCCCCACTCAGGAAGGGCGATGAACGCTCCATTTGCTCGACTCATCCTGGTTGGACTCTCCGTCGCCGCTCTCATCGGCTGCCAATCTCCTGGCGCATCGGCGCAGACGCGCAGCGAAACCTTTGACTCCAAGGGCACCAAGATTCGGTATCTGATTGCCGGAACTGGTGAACCACTGGTTCTGCTCCATGGATGGCAGGGCGAGGCCAGCACCTGGGGACCCGGCACCCGGCAGAATCCCAAGCTGAGTCCTCCCCCGGGCATGCAGGTGATCGCGATTGATCTGCGCGGGCATGGTCTGAGCGACAAACCCCACGACCCGGCCAGCTACGGCCCGGAGATGGCCGCCGACGTCGTGAGATTGCTTGACCATCTCAAAATCGAAAAGGCGCACATTGTCGGCTATTCGATGGGCTCTTACGTGGCGGGCAAGGTTGTGGATCTCGCTCCGGAACGAGTGAAATCAGTGGTCTACGGAGGCAGCGCGCCCGTGCTGGATATCCGCGAAGTTAAGGGATTCAGCGAAGCCGACGCCTTCGCCGATGCCGCCGAGAAGGGCAAGATGGGCGAATATCTGCGCGAGCGCACCCCCGCCGGAATGCCACAACCCAGCGAGGCCGACGCAGACAAGTTCGCCGCGCAGATGTACGGTCACCAAGACGTGAAGGCTCTTGGCGCGGCAGGGCGATCGTTTGGCAACTTGGAGGTCAAGGCGGATCGGCTCGCCAAGCTCACGATCCCGACTCTCTTTCTTTACGGCAGCAAAGAGGGCCCCTACATCCTGGCGCGAATCGCGGAGGCCCGGTCAGTTTTGCCAAACGCCGAGTTCAAGACGATCGAAGGCAAGGATCACATGACCACCCTGATCGACCCGTCGTTTGGTCGGTCGATTGTGGAGTTCGTCGGGCGTCACTCGAAGTAAGGCGGAGTCGGGAAGGGGAACGGCCCGGTGCAAGTGTTGCACCGGGCTCGTTTGGTCTACTGCTACCGCCCCCGCAGAGCGACTTCCGCGACCTGGCGAAGAATGGTCTCGCGCTCGTCGTAGTCCAATCGAGACCCCCGAAGCAGACCGACGATGATCACCCATTCCCCGCTGGGACGGCGAGCGTAGCCGACATCATTGGTGGCCCAGGCCAGACCCTTGTGGGTCGAGCTCGTGCCCGTTTTGTGCCCGAGAATCCATCCCGCGGGTACCCCCGCCTTCAATCGATCCGCTCCGGTTTCGGTTCCCTCCATCACACCCATGTAGTATTTCGTCAGCTTGGGCGAGAGCAGCTTGCCCGAGACAAGTTTCTCCAACAGCAAACCCATCGCGGCCGGCGTGGTGGTGTCGCGCTTATCCTTTTGATAGCGCAAATAGGCTTCATCCTTCAGAGTTTCGGGAACGCGATCCAGCGCGGATTCGAACTTGGCCGGATCCACCATTTCCGCCGACCAAGTGGTTCCGCCGACCTGAGTCTGCAAATCGCGTTCCTGCCGATCCACCGACATCCCCACGATCTGATGCTTCTTCAAAAAAGCGTTTACCACCTGAGTCCCGCCCATCTTCCGAGTCAGAAAGTCCCCGGCGGCACTGCAACTGTTCTGCGTAGTGATCTCGATGCACTCGGCGACGGTCACGGTCATCGAATCCTTTTCCCCTAACTTCTCGATGAGAGGTTGCCAAGATACGCTCAGGTCAGCTCGCCGGAAGGTGAACTTCTGATCGAGCTTCCACTTTCCCTGATCCACCAGATCCAGCGCGGCCATCGAGACCACCATCTTCATCACGCTTTGCAACGAAAACCGCTCGTCTTTGCGCGAGAAATGGCGACTCTCTTTCGTGATCACCGCCGCCCCCAGATGCCCTTTTGAAGCGGCCTCAATCTCCGCGAGCTGGGTTTCGATGGAGGGCGTCTGAGCGAGAATCGGGAGAAGCAACAGGGACAGCAGGCTCATGGAGCGACCAGTATATCTGCCGGGCACAGTGCAACAGAAAGCCGAGAACCCCAAATGCGAGGAGAGGGTCGGATCCGTCAGCCCGATCCTCAAAAAGAGGTGATCCCGATGCTCGGAAAGACCACTTGCTCAGAACCGCTGAGACCCCTGCTCGACCCGAGTCCTAAACCAACCGACGCGACCGACGCCACCAAGTTCCCATGCCAGCAGCAAGGACAAAGAGCGTCGTCGGTTCCGGAACAGTGTCGAGCCGAAATACACCCTGAGTCAGCGAAGGATTGTAGTTCCCCCCGGCATAGTGGATTCCCGTCGCCCCCGTCGAATTCCACTGCCAGCCATGATTCGAGTTAAAGCTGGGAAAGGCAACCAACCAATAAGTTGTCCCCGCAACAACGTTCCAACCCGCCGCAGAAACGTCCACACTCTGGTAAGCGGACGGAAAGCCAAACGAAGAAGCCTGCGTTGTGACAGGAACCAAGTTCCCCTGCTGACCAAAAATCGTTCCTCCAGAGTCAAAAAACAACCCCATCGACAGCGACGTGTTTCCGGAAACGTGGCCAATCGCCAGATCAAGGGTCTGGGCCGTGCCGGTGACAGCCGCCGTGAATCGTTCGCCCCTCGGAAAATAGATTTCAGGATCATGCAGGATCAGGTGGCCAATCAAGTTGTTGTATCCATTGGAGGGAGCGAAGTTGCTGTAGATAATCGCGCCATGCGCGCTCATGCCCAGTGCCATCACGACAGGTACCAAGGTACGTTTGAAGATCATTAATAGTCCTGCTCTCTCTCCAAGAGACTCCAGCACTATACAGGATTCCTGATCAGAATCTATGCTTTTCAAGAGCTTTATGCTTCATCGAACGTCGCGTGAGTCGTCGTTTGGGTGGCGACGAGGGTGAATGGCGACCCGACCTTTGGCCCGCTCCTGACCCTCGGTTTGGCGCGGGGCGGAACGGTGAAACCAGGTACCTGGACAAAGGTCGAAACCGGACAGCAAGGGTCCGCCGGACTGTTCCAGTTGACCTTGGCCACCAACCAATCCGACCCAGACGACCCGGACAGCAAGCAGTTCGCGATGGGAGATTCGGGCACTCCGACGGTCTCCAGCGTGTCCCCGCTCTCGAACGGACGTACGGCGTTTACCTACACGTTCAGCGCGGCACGGGCCGCCGGAGGCACGGTCACCGGCTCAGGAACGGGAATCATCTCGCCCTCGTACATCTCTCCCTTTGAGGTTCACCGGGCCGACCCCGACGAACCTCAATCAGTTTTTGGGGTTCCGGCAAAGGTGGTTTGGTAGACGAGAGAGGAGCCTCCTTGATGGAAGGGGCTTTGAGTCCACGATCACTCTGAAGCAGATTCAGTGAGAGTCATCTCGGCTCATGCCAACTCAACCCCGGTCAATGCCTGCGCCCCACTCCTCTGGCTGAGGATCACCAAGCCGCCTTTTCCCGCCGACAGCACGATCCATCGGTCGGAAATACGAACCCGGCTCAAGAGTCTCATGATAGAGCTCACGAATCGCAAAGATCGCTTCGACCTTGGCGTCGAGCGGAAGAGGGGCATTGGAATCGGGCTCGATTCGAGGATCCGCTCCGGAAACGTGATCACGCTCGCTCATGAGGCCTCAACAACGGAGAGGACTGGCGACTCAACGAACGCTCTCTCCTTGTTCTTTTTGGTACTCCGTGCTGGACGATTTACGAACTCTTGAGTGGGTTGCCTGATGTGGGGCGGCCATCTCAGCGTGGGGCCGTGTCTTAGTGGCTACGAGAGTCTCGAAATCGACGCCTAACCCAACGCGCCATCACCGGTCGGTCAAAAGGCGCGCCACAAAGAACTCGTAGTCTTAATGTTGTGAAAATCGCCGATGCTGTTCTGGCTCTCGCGCGACTTGATTCAGTAAGTCCAGTGCTTCCGGCTCGTCTTCGTATTTTCTTCGGAGCTCTTCGATCCTTATCTCCATCGGTGTGTAAAAGTCGACCCACCATGCCTCGCTTGGTAGAGGAAAGTGAGAAACCAAAGTAAACCCGCTGGCCTCAATCTTGGCAAGAATATCCTCGACCTCAGCCATATCAGGGTAATCATTCTCGAACATCGCTGTAACTTCGGAGGGTCGTTCATCGCTCCGCCAGACCGCATCGGTGAAGGCGACGAATCCACCAGGCCTCAAAAGCGACCGGCAGATGTTGAGACCTTTCTCGATGCCAATATTGTAGAGTGCCCCTTCGGACCAAATCAGATCAAAGCTTGCGCGCGGCAGACCCGTTTCGGCCATATCGCCAACCATGGGCTTGACTCGCGCCGTCAAACCTAGCTGGGCAACTCGCTTTCGGAGCCGCTCAATACTGGGGGCGTGGCTGTCAATAGCGACGACTGATCCCCCCGTAAGCTCGGCGAGATGCAGGGTTTGCCCACCCACACCACACCCAAGGTCCAGTACATCTGGCGCGGACGGAAGACCGGCACAATATCCCAAAGCTCGCTGGGCGCAATGCCGATTGCCCGGTCCCTGTCTAGGTAAAGACTCGAATACCTCCAAGAAGATTTGCATGAATCGCGGCTGTGCTTGGTCCATGGTGTTTGTCCCCGGCAACTATTTCCCCCGGCCAACTTCTTGCACAGGGTGCGGCCTGCCGTGATTCAACTGGAGGTTACCGTCCGACCATACCTCGTTCACACGGCTTCGCCTCATCCACAGCTGTGACGACTAAGAAGGAGAGGTAGCCTGGCGGTCGGAGCATCCCATGTGAGGAGGCCTAGTCATAGCGTTGTGCCACGGCGTGACGTTAACCCTCGATTTCACTTGGAGGGCGGCGTGGGGGAGAGGCGGCCGCCTCGCACGGTCGCGCCGACCACAATCCCGGCACTGATCAACACGAAGTTCTTGATGATGTATTGGCCCTCAAGGGTGGGGGCGACCGGGAAGAGAGTGAAGGCTTCACTGGGGTAGAGCGCTAGTGGCATGAGAGTGCCGGGCATCTGGAGGAAGAGGAGCAGGAGCGTTAGGCGGAGAAAACGGCCCGTGACAAGACCCAGGCCGATGAGGCACTCCCAGGTGGCCAAGGCGGGCAAGCTCACGGCTGGAAGGACGAGGCCGAGGGTCAGGTCGCTGATCGTGCGACCAGCGAGTTCCTGGGCTGGGCTCAGGCCCGGGAAGAACTTGAGGACGCCAAACCAAAGGAAGACGAGGCCGAGGCTGACCCGGAGCAACGTAATGCCGTTTTCGGCCATCCAGCGCACGATGGCGGGATCGGCGCGGTCAACAGCGCGCAGGATGCGTGACATATCCGTTCCTACGTTGATGCATGAGACGAAGTTCTAGGGCGCACGCCATGCGGCCCCTGCAAAGGCGGACAACATCGTCAACCTTATCGTGGCGATGGAAAGGGCTTTCGTGAAAAACTTGAAGGCCTGAGTCCCCCCCGACCTGCCCGCCAACGTGCAAACCAACGGAGAGTTCCAGATGTTCTTCAAGGAGGTGATCTTAGAGTTGTACTACAAAGAGATATCTGCGTTGGCGAAATCTATAAAGCGCAAACTCCATCAATGGAGTTGGTACTCCGGACGGTCCCGATTCACTTCGTTCATTTCCCTTCGGCGGGATTTCGACTGCGTCTCAAGATTCGAACGTTCTCATCCACCGACATTCGAAACTGCTAAGTCCCTGTCACTGCGTGACAGGGACTTAGCAGTTGGTACTCCGGACGGGATTCGAACCCGCGACCTTCGCCGTGAAAGGGCGACATCCTAACCGCTAGACGACCGGAGCACGCGAGGAAATAGTTTGACCCAAACCGCCCGGAATCCGCAACCTTGCCAGGACCCTTGAACGAGGATCGATCCCACTGGCAGCCCCCATGCGCGATGCCCTTGGCAGCCGACCACCCCACCGGAGGCACCCTTTCGCCCCCGTAAGAATGCGGGAGATACCGAATTCTCCCATGTGTTCACGATATTTCACGATTTCGCCCATCCCTTAGCATTTCCATTGGCCATAGTGGAGTCATGAAGCGAAATCTTCTTGTTTGTATTCTCGGTGGAGTGGGTGCGGTCGCGGCGACGGCACAGCCCGTGGCGTGGTGGAAGTTTGATGAAACGAGCGGTACCACGGCCAGCGCGACGGTCGGCTCAATAAACGGTGCCCTTGTCGGCAACTCCGGATTTGTCGCCGGCAAGTCAGGTAATGCCGTCTCGGTCTCCCAAGCCGGAGGCGGTCTGGTCACCTTCGGAAACAACTTCGATTTTCCCGCCACAAGTTTTAGCTACTCGTTCTGGCTCAAAACGAGCACAACCGCTCCTGATCAGATTGTCCTCGGCAAACACACGGCAACCATCGTGGCAGGTTACTTCACCGGCGTCAACCAAAATACTCCGTACGGCGCAGCAAACAAGGCTTGGGCTTACCAGTCAAGTTCGCCAGGCAACCAGCCCATCAGCGCAACGAGCGTCAACGATGACGTTTGGCACCACATCGCCGTGACCTACGGTTCTGGGCAGCATCGAATCTTCGTGGACGGAAACCTCGAAGCCACTACGGCAGGCGCACCAAATGTTTCCACCGTTGCCGAGTTCATGATTGGTGCCTACAACACAGTGGGCGGAGGTCGAACCGCGTCATTCACCGGACTGGTGGACGACCTCCAGATCTATGACTCCAACCTTTCTGACTTGGACGTAAGGTTCCTTTCCCAGAATGCAGGACAGGCCGTCCCCGAGCCAGCAACGATGGCGATTCTCGCGGGCGCAGGTCTCGCCTGGATGCGCCGCCGTCGCGGCTAAGTGCATCAATCTCTCAAGACATCCCCGTCAAGCAGGCTTGGCGGGGATTTTCTTTGATTCAGACCTTCACTCCCAGTCGTCCACCCGCCATCGACTCCAGAGATGCTCCTCCTCCCACTCTTCGCTCGGCTCCGCGCCGCCGAGACGGAGCGCTAGCATGATGAGACCCACGTGGTACCCCTCGTGCCAGATCATGTGCTGAAGCAAGAACACGGGGTGATCATAGTTCCCCGCTGGCCCTTCCTGATCCAGAGCCCCCGCCAGCCACGACTCCAACGCCGCCTCACTCGCCTTCAGAGCCCCGCAGATCGCCTCGTAGCCCTCCAGAGGCACCCATTCCCCGTCCACCGCCGTGAATGCGGCAGGAAGCTCCTCAAACGGCAGACCGCTCGCCTTGCGTAGCCAATGCGAACGCACCTGATGCACGTGGCACAACTGAACCCCGATCGACCATCCATCCTCCGAAACCTTCCAGTCCAGGCGGTTTGGCCCGGCAAACTCCACCAAATCATTCAAACAAGCCGCCTGACGACGCCAAGATTCCACAAGCAGACCAGACAACATATGTCTACGTTACCCGCCTGATCCCGAAATTGCAAACAAAAATGCCCCCGGGTCACAAAACCCGAGGGCACTTTCTTTTCGGTGGGCACACGCTTAGTTGCCGGTCTCGTCCACGCCTTGCTGGATCGGGGCACTGCCGCCGTCCAGGTCGCTCGGGCCGCCTGTTTGCTCAGGAACCGCCTTCTGGCCAATCTCCTCGCGCGCCGACTCCACAATCTTGAGGTTCAGCTTGGCCACCCGTCGGGCACCAGCATAGCGTCGATTGTAGTAGCTCGAGCTCAGAGCATCGATGCGAACCCGTCCGCCGCCGCTGCTGGCGTGGATGAACCGGCCTCCGCCAATGTAGATGCCCACATGGCTCACCCGCGATCCGCGAGTGATGAAGAACACCAGATCGCCTTCTTGCAGATCCTCACGCGCCACACGCTGGCCAACGCCAGATTGAGCAATCGAGGTGCGCGGCAGGTTCACTCCGTGCTTCTTAAACACGAACTGGACAAATCCGCTACAGTCGAATCCGCCGCGGCTTGTGCCACCCCAGCTGTATCGAACGCCGAGTTGATCCTTTGCCGTATCGAGCAGAGCCACGGCCGAACCGCTTGCCTTCGAAGCCGAGGCCGGAGCCTTCGCCACCGTCGTGCGCCGTGGTTCGCGCTCGTCGTTGCCCGCCGGGCGAACCAGGTCGCGATGAACCCAGCCCGTCGTGCCTTGACCGAACTTGACCTTATACCAATCGCCCTGTCCGGCAATCACATCGGCGATGCGGCCCTTGCTGACCTTGACAATCTGCTTTGAGGTTCGGCTCGGCTCGCGTCGGATGATGACGTTGTCTGCGGTGATCGAGACGCGCAGTGGCAGGGTTCGCACGACGCTTGCCTTCGCATCCGGGGTCGCCGGGAGTTCAGCAGGCTTCGCGGCGGGTTTCTTCGCTACGGTGGTCGCAGGCTTGCTCGCGGGCTTTTGCGCCACGGGCTTCGCTGCCGGCTTGGCGACACCGGTCACCTTGACCATGTCGTCGCGAATCCAGCCGATGGTGCCACCGGTGAATTGAATCTTGGTCCAACCGCCGCGTCGCTCAAGAACCGCACCCTTGTTGCCCTTGGTGACCTTCGTCACTTGGTCAAAATTGGTGCCGGGGCCCTTGCGGACGATGACATCGGTACGAGTGACCTCCGCCGAACCGAGTCGTGGATTCACCACGGGCTTGGCAGCAGGCTTGGCGGCGGGTTTCGCCGCGGTCTTGGTGGTCGATTTGGCCTTACCAGGCACCTTAATCTTGGTGCCGATTTGAAGTCGATTCCACTTGACGTTCGGATTCAGGCGATGGAGCTCGGCGGTGGTGATGCCGAACTTCTTCGCGATCTTCCAATCGTTATCTCCGCTACCCACCTGATACGTCGTCGTCGACGTGGTGGGGCGAGATGCATGGGCTGGCGCTGGTACCAGGCTCATCGTAGCGGCGATCATTGCCGTGAGAGCACAGACCAGGAGCTTTCCTTTCAGACGCAAAACTTTCAGTTCCTCCAGGTGCCAGGCGGATCATCACGAGCTCAACACGCAATGTAAAGATCCTTTTATGCCCGGACACGGGTTTTGTACCGGTTCATCTCCATGAGAGTCAACCAAGCCCCAGAGAATCTTCGGGTGTTTTGAAGAATCGCCACTTTTTGGGCCCAGCGGAGGCTTCGAAAGCCCACCTCCGATTGTTAGGAGAGTCAACGCCCTTCTGGTAGGATCGCATCCGACATGCTGAGCATCTTGATCGTGAACTGGAACACGCGCGAGATGCTCCGCGCCTGCTTGACCTCGATTGTGTCGAAACAGGTTCAAATCCCGCTCGAAATCATCGTGGTGGACAACGCCAGCCACGATGGATCCGCCGAGATGGTGGAGGCCGAATTCCCGCAAATCAAGCTGATCCGAGCCCCAGGAAATCTCGGATATGCCGAAGGAAATAACCTTGCTTTTACCGCCGCAAAAGGGTCCTGGTTGCTCACCCTGAATCCCGACACCGAGGTCCCAGAGGGAGTACTCGATTCGGCCGTGCTCACCCTCGCTCAGCATCAAAACTGCGCGAGCCTCAGCGTGAAATTTATCGGCCCCGAGGGCGAAATTCAGCAATCCGTGCGAGGTTTTCCGTCAATTCCTGGCATTTTCGGTGCCTTGCTCCGTCTCGATCGACGATTCCCCACCACCGCTCTCGGCGACTACACCCTGCCGCAGTTCAACTACGAACGCAGCCAGTTTGCCCCCCAGCCGATGGGAACTTTCTTGCTCTTCCGGCGGTCTGCTTTAGAGCAAGTCGCCGATGTCTCCGCCCCGTTTGACCCCCAATTCCCGATCTTCTTCAACGAGGTCGATCTTCTCTATCGCCTGAGCGAAGCGGGATGGAAATGCTGGTACGAGGCAAGTCTTTCGATCTTCCATCACCACGGCGGGAGCACGCGCCAGGTGAAAAAAAGTATGATCTGGGAGTCGCATCTCAGCCTCATTCGGTACTTTGCCAAGCATCTCCGAGGGGTCGATCGGTTGATGCTCCCGCTGATTTCGGCGGCGAGTCGAGGCGCGGCACTTGTTCGCGCCAAGGGCACCCATGCCGGATTTCGACCTGAGTATCACGATCTGCAGTTGGAACACGCTGAGTGATCTCCGCGCGTGCCTCCAAAGTCTGCGCGAGGCCAAAGACGAAGCCAATTTCGAAGTCGTGGTCGTGGACAACGCGAGCAAAGATGGCTCCCCTGACATGGTGGAGAAAGAATTCCCCGAGTTCCGGCTGTTGCGTCAGAGCGTGAATCTCGGCTTTACCGGCGGACACAATCTTGCCCTCACGGAGCGACTTGGACACCATGCGGCACTGCTTAACTCCGATACCGTCGTCCATCCTGGGGCAATCCGGCGCATCACGGAGTACATGGAAGCCCACCCCGAAGTCGGAATCGTCGGCCCAATGCTGCATAACCCAGATGGCACGTTGCAGTTTTCCTGCCGACGCTTCCCGAACCCGGTTGCCGCGGCGTTCCGCAACACGATTCTCGGTCGGCTCTTCCCCAACAACCGATTCACCCGCGAGTATCTGATGCAAGATTGGACGCACGATCAGCCGCGCGAGGTCGATTGGGTGAGCGGAGCCGCACTTTTCTTGCGTAAAGAAGTCATTGACCAAGTCGGCGTTCTCGACAACACGCTCTTTATGTATTGCGAAGACGTCGATATCTGCAAGCGCACGTGGAAGGCGGGATTCAAAGTAATGTATGTACCGGATGCCGTAATCACCCACGCAATCGGACGAAGTAGCGACCAGGTGGCGAACAAGATGATTGTCCGCTTCCACCGCTCGATGTTCCGGTACTACCAGAAGCACGACCTGCGTGAGCTTCCCTTTGTCGCACGACCCTTCATGGCGGCCTTTGCGGCGTCGGCCTTAACACTGCGGGCCTCTGCTTTTCTCGCCAAAAACTACCTCGACGCCCTCAAACGGAAGGTGACGCGATGAGCAAGACCGCCACCTTCCCTCAGGTCAAGCTGGAATACGCGCTCCTTCTGATCGCCCTGTTCCTGGCTCCGATCATCGGGGGACACGTGGCGACCGACGCTTTGCCCATGACGGGCGGGCTGATGCAGGAACTCATGGGCGGAGGGGCTCTGCCGCTGGGCAGCCGGATGATTCTTTGCCTCTTTATCTTGGTTGGCCTGGCGGCGATGGGTGCGCGGAATCGGGTGATCCAACTGCCGAATATCCGCATCATGGCGGCCCTCGCCGCACTCGTTTTGCTCCTCGGAATCACTCCACTCCTCAGTGCCTTCCGATACGTCGCTTTCCGTGAGTGGCTCTCCTGGTTAATCTATGGTGCGACCCTTTTCTTGGTCGTAGGGAGTGTTGGACGAGGGAAAACTGCCAAAGCCGCTCTCGCCGTCCTCGGAGCGGGATGCACCGTCGTCGCTTTGCGCGGAATTGTCGAATACGCTGGAATCATGGCCGAGGAGCCGACCTACCGGATATTTGCCGGATGGAACAACCCGAACGCGCTCGCCGGAGTTTTCCTCCTCGGAAGCCTGAGTCTGATCGGCCTGGGCGCGAGCGAGAAAGCGGCGGCCCGGGGAGTCGCGTGGGCAGCCGCCGCTCTGAACGTCCTCGGCCTGATGCTCACTCAGTCCAAGGGTGGATATTTGGCATTTGGAGTGGGTTTAGTGGCACTCATCGCCATGGCCGCCCTGAGCCGCGTGCCGCTACGAACATGGGGCGCATCCCTTCTGCCCGTGATTGTCGGAGTGGTTCTTGCCCTCGGGCTCGGGGCTGCGGCCAGTCAGGCGAGTAAAGGCGGACAGGCTCTGGCCCGGATCACCGAAGCGGGATCCATGGTAGAGCAAAGTGTAGGATTTCGCCAGAATCTTTGGAAGAGTGCCCTGTCAATTGCCCAAGATTATCCTGTCGGCACCGGGGTCGGCACGTTCCGATTCTATTCCGCTAAGCCTGGTCTAACGGATCAGACGGTGTTTGCCCACCAAACCTATCTTCAACTCGCCTCCGAGGGCGGTTGGCTGGCGATGCTCGCCTTCTTTGCCCTCGCCGGGATATGGGCAACTTTCATGGTTCGAGGTGGGAAGAATCAGCCGCCTGACCGCGTGGCTCTCAAAGCCGGCATCTTCGGGGCCGCGATGGCCTTCGGTGCGCACGGGTTTATCGAGAGCAACCTCTCCTTCTTCGGACTCGGCATCATGTTCTTCGCTCTCGCGGGGATTGGGCTGCAGATGGCCAGCGACGCCACCTCCCCCGAAGCCCTGCCCCAAGGCGTGCGGAGTGTCGCGGTGCTCATGTTTGGGATCTTGCCGTTGCTGGGGATCTCCACCACCGCAGCCGCCGAGATGAGCAAGTCGAATCTCCTGACTTCCCTGGCCGCCCGCGATCCAGAAGCCTCGATTTCCGCCGCAAAAGCGATGGAGAACGGCCTCTTCGGCGACCCGGAGTCGATCTATCTCTACGGCCTCTATGCCACCGGAACCCCGAACGAGCGCCTGATCGCGATGGAGCGGGCGGCTGCTCAATATCCGATTCCGCGTGTCCTGCGGGGCACGGCAATGGCGGCTCGCGATGCCGGCGACCTCCCCAAGGCTCTCAGCTACACCGAAATGGTTTTCCGCTATGAGCCCAACAATCTGCGCGCTTGGGAGCTCAAACGCGATCTCCAGGTCAGCAGCGGCGATCTGGTTGCCGCCAAGGAGACCGCTCGCCAAACCATCGAGGTCGAAAAGACCATCGCGTACCAGGTGCGGGCCATCCCCGAGATGATCCCGACCACCACGTTCGAGGCTCGGCTGTTCCTGGCCGAGTACGAAACGGACGACGCAACCAAGGCCAAGCTCATTCAGGAGGCCCTGCAGGGGTTGAAGCGGTATGCCGAGATCACGGTGCCGCAAATCAAGCGGATGACCGACGGGGGGCTCCCCGACTACGCCGGAGAGAGCAAAGAGGACGCGCAGCGCAAGCTCGAACTGGGCCGCAAATGGCTCGCGGAGTGGGAGATCATCGCTCAGCGCGGCGGCGAATCGGTCTCGGGCGAGACGCTGACATCAATGCGAGAAGCGTTCGTCGATCCCTTCTGATTCTTCTCGTTCGTCGCCAGCGGAGCGGGAATGTCCTTGCTGAAGAAGGCTTGCAGCATCTTCTGCGCAACCGGGGCCGCGATTTCGCCCCCGTGACCGGCGGTTTCGAGGATGATCGCGAAAGCAATCTGAGGATTCTGTTCGGGCGCGTAGCCGACAAACCAGGCGTGGGTTCTGCGACTTTGGCTATTCTCGGCGCTTCCCGTTTTCCCGCTGACCTCGGCCGTGGCAATCGCGGCGCGGCGCGCCGTGCCCTGAACCACCACCGCCCGGAGAGCCGTGTGCATGGAATCCCAGAAGCTGGGAGCCGCGTCGAATTTCGCCAAAACCTCCGGCTTGACCGGTTCGGGAGTACTATTTTCTCCTACGGGAACCACCGCTTTCACCAAGTGTGGCCTGTAGCTCACTCCGCGATTCGCGACCAGCGCGGCTAAGCAGGCCATCTGGAGCGGGGTCACCTCCAAGTCGCCTTGACCAATTCCGACGTTGTTGGTGTCGCCAATCGACCAACGCCGCTTGTGAGCCTTCATGATATGTTCAGGGTCGGGAACCAGACCCTTTAACTCACCCGGCATATCAAGTCCCGTGACTTGTCCAAATCCGACCTGCTCGGCGGTCTTCCGCATCTGCTCTTCGCCCGTTCTTTGTGCAAGTTTGCCGAAATAAGTATTACACGAACGAGCCATCGCCATCGTGAAGGAGTAGCTGGTGGGAGGGTGATTTTCGCACTTCACCCGCTTGTTCCCCATCGTGAGGTACCCGGGACACGAGACCACGTTCGCCGGATTGAAGATCCCCGCCTGATAGGCCGCCATCGTGGTAAGAATCTTGTACGTTGATCCCGGCGGATATCGGCCAGCGATGAACCTTTTCAGCATCGGTCGGTCTTCGTTTTTGTACAGATAGTCGGCCTCATCGGTGCTGAGTCCGCCATCGAATGCGGCCAGACTGTAGTCAGGCGAAGAAACTAAGGCGATGATCTCGCCGGTACGCGGATCGAGCGCCACGACGGCCCCTCTACGTCCCGCGAGGGCTTCGATCGCGGCGCGCTGAGTTTTGAGATCAATCCCGAGCACGACCGACGAGCCAGGCTGGGCCACTTCCGACATCACGGTGCGCATCGGGCGGCGGCGACTGTCCACGGTATAGACCTGAAGTCCAGGTTTCCCCATCAGAACCTCTTCATATCGTCGCTCAATTCCATCGCGCCCAACGTACTTCGGGATGTCGGTGATGCCCTTCTCCTTGAGGTCTTCTTCGATGTTCGCGTCGGGCACCGCGACCCATCCGAGCGCGTGGGAGAGCGCCTGTGGCTCCTTGTAGTAGCGCATCGGCAGAGTTTCCACCCCAACCCCACTCAGGGCATCTCCACTTTCCGAGATCTTCGCGCCCTGTTGCACGGTGGCCCCGACATACACCGGAACCGGGAGATTGCCCTTGTTCCACTGCTGCTTCACGGCTCGTTCGAGCTTTTTCACCGGCACCCCAAGAACCGCAGCGAGTCGGGGCAAGAGCGTGTCATCTTGTGCGACTTGGGCCGGTTTGACGGTCACCACGATCTTCGGTCGGACATCGGCAAGCACCGTGCCATCGCGGGCGAGAATCTTGCCGCGCGGAGCGAGGCTCTTGTTCTCGATCTGCCCGGTCATCTTCGCTTGTTCAGAGAGTTCTTCGCTTCGGACAACCTGAAGAACCCAAAGCTGAACCAAAAAGCCGATCAGTCCGAGGAGCAAGAGACCGGGAATCACGAGGTGCCGTGAGGTCACAGGATTCTCTTTCGGGGCATGGATGACCGACAAAGTGAACCTCCGCTAGTGTCGGCACGTGGCCAGCGCAATCCCCTCCCGCACAAGTGCGGCGAAGTTCAAAGTCACGGGCCATCCGTTGCGCCAAGTGGGGTTCGCCTGAGTCCGGCGACCATGAAGCGGACACGATCCACGCGGTTCGTCGCCTTTGCGGAAGGGTCGTCGAACCGCTTCGGGGCAGTACGAATTGGCTCTCTGACCACTATCTGCGCAGACAGAAACGTAGACCAACTCCGGTTCACCCGGGCCAGCTCCGCCGCCGGATGATCCATCGGTTCCACCTCCGCCGGTCGTCCCTTGTGCCGGTGGGGGAACCGTTTGATCGGGCTGAATCGCCGGATCGTCAATCATCCCGGGATCAATCGGATCTTCTGGCTGCTCGGGAGTCTCCACCGGAATTTCTTCTTCTGGCTCTTCCTCAGGCTCTTCTTCCCGATCCACGCGAGGCATGGAACCGAACGATCGTGATTTCTCGCCGATTTCGTCTTGGATGTCACCGATGATGTCATTCCAAACCCGGGCCGGGCCTTCGCCACCAAAAAGTCCGCGCATCGGGGTCGCGACCGGACGGCCATCGACGACCTGCTCGTTGGCCGTCCAAACAATGCCAACCAGTTTGTCGGTGTAACCGCAGAACCAGGCATCCTTGTGGTCGCTGGTCGTGCCGGTTTTGCCGCGAGCATTGCGAACGCCGCCTGCGGCGCGCGCGGTTCCGCTCGTCACGGTGCTCCGCAGAGAAAGATCAATGTACTCAGCGGTTTCCTCGCTCACTGCACCGCGAATCGCGCGGGGAGCCATTGGCTTTTCCGTGCCATCCGGGAGGGTAATTCGCGAGATTGCATAGGTCGGATACCGCGTTCCATGGCTTTGGAAGACCCCATAGGCCGAGGCGAGCTCAGTCATGTAAGCCTCACCTGAACCGAGCGCCAAGCTGATCACCGAAGGCAGGTTGCTCTGCCGCAAACCGAGCTTCGTGCGGCAAAACTCCACGACATTGCCCGATCCGACTTCATCCATCGCCCGCACGGCGGCGGTGTTGTTTGAACTGGCAAGGGCACTGGCGATCGTCACGCGACCCCGATTCGCGCCCCCTTTGAAGAACTCATTTGTCCCCGGCTTCTTCATCGCCTTGGTGCTGATGGTGGAGTTGCTGCTGAACGCACCCCGTTCCAGACCGGCGGCATAGACAAACGGCTTGAATGACGACCCTGGTTGACGCCCCGGAGGCATCCAGATCATGTTGAACTGCGATTTCTTGTAGTCCGGCCCGCCCACCATGGCGAGAATGCGACCCTGGCTGTCCGTGACCAAGCATGCCATCTGGTTCACTCGGTAGCCGCGAAGCCGATCCACCCACTTCGAGACTCCTTTATCCGCGATCTCTTGGTACTTCAGGTTGATGGTGGTGACAACTCGGTAGCCACCGGTGGAGATATCGACTCCTTCCTTTTCCAGCTGGGCGAGGACGTAATCCACAAAATATGGCGCTTTCTTTTCACCGCTGATCGTGCGGGGGCGATCCGGGCGGACCTTGAGTTCTTCGGCGCGAGCGGTGGTGTATTCCGCCTCGGTGATGAACTTCTCATCCCGCATGATCCGCAGAACGGTGTTGCGGTTTCGGAGCGCTTTGTCGAGGTTTCGAACCGGGTTTTCTTGGCTCGGTCGTCGAACACATCGCGCCAGCGTGGCGGCTTCGCTGATCGTCAGCTCATCGAGCGTCTTGCCGAAGTAAACGTCGGCGGCAGCTGCGATGCCGTAGGCGCGCTCGCCAAAGTAGGATTCGTTGGCGTAGAGTTCGAGGATCTGATCCTTGGTGAGGATGCGCTCGATCTGCACCGCGAGGGCCATGTTGTCGAGTTTTCGCTCGATGGTTGGACTGTCTCCGGTGAAGACCCGTTTGGCAACCTGCATGGTCAGCGTGGATCCACCCTGACTGGCGTCGCCCTCTTTCGCCGCCACAAACAGAATCCGGGCTAAGGCGATTGGGTCGATGCCGCCGTGATCGTAGAACCGCTTATCTTCCGCGGCCAAAATCGCGCTGACAACGTTCTCGGGAATCTCGGAGCGTTTGACCGCTTTGCGGTAGTTCTCTTGCTGCGAATAGAGAATTGTGCCGTCGGAGGAGACGATGGTGGACGGTCGGTTGCGGAGCCCCTCCATGATTTCGGGGAGCTTCGGCACCATTTCGGCAGCCTTCTGCAGGCGCTGCACTGCCACCACACTGATGGCAATGAACGCGATCGCCCCGAGCACAAACGAAATGTGAAAGGCAATTTTTAGTCTGCGCTTCCAGCGAGGCAGTTGTTTGGCTGGTCGCTTTGCGCTCGTCCGCACCTTCATCGATCTACCCCCATTATGACGGGCAAGGGTGGAGCGACGATTCTGCCTAGTCCCTTCCGAGAAGTTTGACGCGTTTCGCCAGCTTCTCAAGCTCTTTCTGATCCATTTCTCCGATCAGCGCGTAGGCTTGTCCACCGCTCTCCCAAGTATAAACACGGAACCGGCGGCTTTGCGTGCCCGGGTTCATGGATTCCGGGGCCTTCTTCGTTTGCATCAGGGAAACGCGTCCGGAATCGGACACATAAAATTGTCGGAGGATGGTGACGCCTTTGACTTCCATCTTGCTGACACCCGCGAGGGTGTAGCCCGTTTTGGGGTCAAGGATCGCGGGCGTGATCCCCGTCTCTTTCGCGAGTTGACGCAGCTCTGACTCGAGGGTGATGATCTTCGCGCCTCGGGGAAGATCGAATGCGCCTTTGGGGATGTTGGCGTTAAAGCGGATGCTCGTGAACTCGAATCCGGCGAAGACATTCCCTTTCGAGTCGAGAACTTCTCGCTTCAGAATCAGAGCCTCAGTGCGATCTACCCAGATTCGCTGACGAACGATGCCTTCCTTATCTTTGGCTTCGATGACCCAAGTGCTCCGGCTAGCGACTGGCGTTCCGGCCTTGGCAACGAGAGAACCTCCTCCTCGGGGCGGCCGAATGGTTTCCGTCACGGCATCGGCGAAGCGTGAGGGAGCCACGCGGACTTCGTTCTTCGCCGCGTTGTAGTTGTAGCTCTTGCCGTCGATTTCATAGACGGCTTGGCCCGCATAGGGAGAGTTGTCTGGGTAGGTGATGACCCAGCGAAGCCCTTTTCGCAGAATGCGTTCTTCGAAGGTACGGGTGCGGCCTTCCGGCATCCGCATTGCGACTTTGCGGACTCCGGCGTAGGTCACCTTCTTGGCTCCATCGCTGAGCCGCTTGACCAAAGACTCCGCGCTGGGCGGTTGCTGGGCGAAGGCCAGGCACGACCCCGCCGCGACGATGGTGAGCATCGAGGCGCGAAGGAAGTGCTTCATGGGATTCCGAAACTTATCGCTTTTCCAGCGACGACCAGTCGTAGCCCACGTCGATGGTGCGCATGGGAGCGCGCACACCGGCGGCAAGCTGAGCATCATCGGCTTGGTGGGCGGTCATGAGAACTGTGCCCAGATCGTTGCTCGTGGACGTGGTTCCAGCAACGCGATCTTCTGGTTGGGGTTCCGTGGCCACCGGCGTCCGGTTGAGGGTGAACAGAGCGAACGCGGCGCAGACCCCTGCGGCGGCAATCGCCGAGGTTCCGAACCAGTTGAATCGCTTTTTGGCCGGTGCCGGAGCGATCTCTTGGAGCTTGGCATTGAGCTGGCTGCGCCAGGCCATACTGGGATCTTCATCGCGAAGTTGGGACATCCACTGGGCGGCGGGGCTCGCCTCGCCTCGCTCCAGAGCCTGTTCCAGGTCGAGCCGTTCCGCTGTGTCCAGCGCTTGCTCGTTCTTCAATTTGTTCAGCAGATCACGGTTCATGATTTAGGCCCCCTTCCCATAAAGGTATCGGCCAACTTGTTCTTGCAGATGAGCCCGGGCGAGGAAGAGTCGGCTCTTGACGGTTCCGACGGGGATATCCATGGCTTGGGCGATCTCTTCGTACCCCATATTTTCCTGATCGTGGAGGATGAGCACCGACCGAAGTTTCTCGCTCATTTCCGCCACTGATTGTTCGACGACGGATCGAAGTTCGTCGTTCAGCAAGACCTCCGACGGATCCCAGCGGTGGTCGGCGAACTCGAAGGTTTCTTCGTTTTCGTCGGTGGGTTCGTAGCTGTGGATCAGCGGTTGTCGTTCTTTGCGCCGCACTTTGTCGATGCAGCAGTGATAGGCAATCCGGAAAAGCCAGCTTCGCAGGCTCGCCCGTCCATCGAAAGAGGCCACGCCTTGGAAGGCCTTGATGAACACCTCTTGGGTGATATCGAGGGCTTCTTCCTCGTTCCGGATCATCCGGCGGACGAATCCGAGAACTCTGGCCTGGTAAAGGTCAACGACGCGGCCGAACGCTTCGTAGTTCTGCCGTCGACACTGGTCGAGCAGCGCTTTTTCAGCGGCGACATCGTCTAGCCTTCTTGCGGCCAATAGGGTGGCTCCTTGCACATGGCTCATCGTGTATGCAGGTGCAGACGCACAGATTGTAGCCCGGTTCACTGGGTTTTGCACATCGGGACTCTGGCAGGCGCGACTCTGGTGATTTTTTCGGGCGGGATCCGTGAGCCCGCCCGTAAGAAATCACTTAGCTCAGAAACTCAAGCGGACGATGCTTTGCCAGGAGAGCCTCCGCCAGGGTGTCGGTGTGAGCGGCAAACGGGGCCGGGAGCGAGACCGGTTCGCCCACGACCCTTTGATAGGCCGCCGCCGCCCGGGGATTGGCCCAGTTGCAGAATCGCTCGTACGCCGCTTGCCCGAGACCGCCAGTACGCGCCGCCCGGAGCCGCGCCGACTGCTCGGCGTAGGCGAGGATCGTGAGATCCGAAAGTGCGCCCAGCACGACCTGATCCTTGCTGAACTTCGCATAGGCCCGACCGGTCAGGTCGTTGATGAAGCTGTCCCCACTCGCCTGCAGCGAGCACTTCCCTTCGTTCGCCCGACGAACCAAGCGATCGGCGAGGAAGAGACGATTGATCTCGTTGGTGCCTTCGTAAATCCGGCTGATCCGGGCGTCCCGATAGATCCTCGCCACGGGGAACTCTTCCGTGAAGCCATATCCGCCATAGACCTGCAGGCAGTCATCGACAATCGCCGCTTCGACCTCGGTGGCAAAGACTTTGCAGGCGCTGCACTCGACCGCGTACTCTTCTGCGGCGAGGCGATTGCCTTCCAGCGAATGGTCGCTCTCGGCAAACGCGCCGTCGATCAACGCCCCGGTGCGATAAAGCATCGCTTCGATCGCAAAGTAGAGAGCCGCCATGTCGGCGAACTTCTCGCGGAGCAAACCGAAGTTCGCGATCGGCTGACCGAACTGCTTCCGGTCCTTCGCGTAGGCCGTCGCGTGGCCGATGGCTTGTCGCGCCGGGCCGATCGACATCGAGCCCAGCTTGAACCGGCCCATGTTCAAAGCGTTGAACGCCACGTGGTGCCCTTTGCCCGGGAGATACAGCATGTTCTCCTTCGGAACCACCGCGTTTTCCAGCACCAGGCGAGCGGTGGAGGAGCCTTTGAGACCCATCTTGTGCTCTTCTCGGGCGATGCTGACGCCGGGGAATCCTCGCTCCACGAGAAAAGCCGTGACGTGCTCCCCGTCAATCTTGGCCATCACCAGGAAGAACTCAGCCCACTGAGCGTTGCTGATCCACATCTTGGTGCCGTTGAGCAGCCAGTGATCGCCTTTGTCTTCGGCGCGCGTGGTCATGCTGAGGGCATCGCTGCCGGAGTTTGGCTCGCTAAGCGCGTACGCGCCAATGATCTCGCCGCTGGTCAGGCGAGGCAGATACTTCGCCCGTTGCTCATCGGTGCCAAACCCCACCAAACCGAATTGACTGATCCCGCTCGTGATCCCGACGGTGACGCTGAACGAGGCATCGAGGGAGAGGTGCTCCAAAATCCGCGCGGCGAGGTTCTTGCTCAGCCCGAGTCCGCCAAATTGTTCGGGGGTATCGACCCCGCAGAATCCGAGGGCTCCGGCTTTGGCGATCAGGCCGGTCATCAGCCCTTGCTCTTGCTTCTCAAGCCGCTCGACGACGGGGAGGACTTCCTTGCGACTGAAATCCTCCGCCATCTGCACCATCAGGCGCTCATCGCTGGTGAAATCTTCGGGCGTGAAAATCGAGGCAGGACTTTGTGAAAGGAAGGAGCCGCCTCGCTCCGTTGCGACGGTGTTGCTCATAGGTTTATGGATCGGAAGTATACGCCCGAGACCCTGAGTCGGGCTTGGACTGGCACGCGCAGGCTGTAGGAGCCGCAACAAAAAAATCGGGCGAGCCGTTGCCGACTCGCCCGCTCCCTCCCATTTCTTCCCCCCGGTTTCAGAACTAGCCGCCGCGCAGAAGCTGCAGGATGTTCTGCGGCGACTGGCTGGCTTGGGCGAGAACGCTCATGCCGCTCTGGCGCAAGATGTTGATCTTGGTGAACTCGGTCATTTCCTTGGCCATATCCGCATCTCGGATGTAGCTCTCGGAAGCGGTCAAGTTCTCCTCGGCCACGCCGAGCGACCTCATGTTGGATTCAAGGAAGTTCTGCTGGAACGATCCCAGGTTGCCTCGGATGATGCCGAGTTCTTGGATCGCGGCGTCGACGATCCTCATCGCGTCGCTCGCTCCATTCTCCGTCGTGACGTCAATGCTGGAGATATTCTGTCCGGTCACAACGCCCGAGCCGAGATCACGGGCAAACACGCTCGGCATCGAGAAACTGGCGTATTGATTCGAGTTCGCGCCGATTTGGAAGCGAACCGCTCCCACGGTGATCGAGCCCACGTTGGTGGCACCGGCGATGTTGTTTCCGGCCGGGGTGATCGCGAGACGCGCCCCGCTCGGCGAGCTCAAGGTGAGACCATCAACGCCGGGGCCCTGACCGCCGGTAAATCGCTCGGTCGTGGTTGTTCCCGGACCAGGTTCGACCGGAACCAGGACATCAAAGACCGCATCAGCACCGACCGCCGGGCTTGCCGACGCGCCGCCGTTCATGATGTTCAGCGTTTCGGTGTATTGGATCGGGAAGTTACTTCCAAATTGGATCGAAGTCAGGTTGATGCCGCTGCCCGCCGTAAAGGTGGCCATGACGCCGGTCGCGCTGGTTTTTCCATTGATCTTGGCGAGGAGGCTGTTCACCGTCTCGCCCGGCTCGCTGGTGAAGCTGACGCCGTTTATGGCAAAGGTTCCCGCGTTGACTCCCGCCGCGCCAGAGGCGAAGTTAGTCGCGAGGGGGCCGGTCGTGGTCTGGGTGGCTTGGGTCACACGGGTCATCGTCACCGACCCCGACCGAACCGTTTCCTCATTGAAGGTGGAGCCGATATAGAGGCTCCGCACCGAGTTGGTGGTCGTGATGTTGGTGATGGTGCCGCTGGCCCCGTTCAAAAGCTTCTTGCTGCCCCAGCTCGTGTGCTCGGCAATCCGATCCAGTGAGGAGAGGATGTTGCGAATCTGGTTCTGATTCGCCTGGAGCTGATTGGCATCGACAACGGCGGTGTTCGCCGAAGAAACCGCAATAGCGCGGATGCTCAAGAGAAGACGCGAGACTTCCTCAAGCCCACCTTCTGCCGTCTTCGACATGTTGGTGGCATCTTGAGAGTTGCGAATCGCCTGCTGAACGCCTTTGATTTGGCTTCGCAGACCTTCGCTGATGATCATGCCCGCTGGGTCATCGGCGGCCGAATTGATTCGCAGGCCGGTACTCAGTCGAGTAATCGATCCCTGCATATTCGATTCATTGATGGCCAGCTGCCGCATCGCCGTCATGGCGGGAACATTGGTATTGATCCTCAGGCTCACTCAGTCACTCCGATTGTTGCCTGGCAAACCGAATACACGGAATCCAGGTGTTCTTACTAGGTGGATTCTCGGTCGAGTATGGAAAAACCTTTAGCCCTCCTGATTGGGGTTGCGATAAGGTTCTCTCTTTCGCGGTTGTCGAACGCAGAAAAACGTCGTTCGACCATGCGAAGGCGCGACGGCTTATGCCAAGGTGAAACCGGAGTCATCGCATGGGGACATCATCTTTGAACTGGGCCATCTTGGCCACCGGGCGGATTGCCCGATCTTTTGCTGACGGAGTGAACAAGAGCGAAACCGGTCACTTGGTGGCTGTTGGATCGCGGAGTTACGAAAGTGCCACGCTCTTCGCCCAGGAGTTCGGGGGCAAGCCTTACGGCTCCTACACCGAAGCTCTCAACGACCCGGAGGTGCAGGCCGTCTACATTGCGACTCCGCACCACATGCACGCCGATCTCACGATCGAGGCCGCCCGGGCGGGCAAGCACGTTTTGGTGGAGAAGCCCTGCGCTCTCAACCACGCCGAGGCAGCTCGAGCGATCGCGGTGTGTCAGGAGAACGACGTGCTGTTCTGCGAGGCCTTTATGTATCGCCTCCAGCCGCAAATGGTCGAATTAGTGCGGCAAGTCCGCGAGGGCGTGATCGGAAAGGTTCGCCATATCCAGGTGGAGTTCGGTTTCGCCGCGCCTCGGGATTGGAAGGATTCACGCACCGTGCTTGAGTTCGGCGCCGGGGGCCTGATGGACGTCGGATGCTACTGCGTCTCGTTTGTCCAGAGCGTTCTGGGAGAGACCGCGCATCGGGCGGAGTATGCGTTTGAATCGTGCGGCGAAGGCTACGACGGCGTCGGCACGGGAATTCTGCATTTCCCGGGCGGTGCAACCGCGAACCTGGGCACGGGGATCCATATTCAGCTGCGCAACCAGGCGACGATCTATGGCGACCTCGGGCACATCATTGTTGAGGAGCCGTGGTTCTGCAACGGCAAGTTCACGATCCATCTCAGCGGGCAAGATCCGCAGGAAGTCACGACGCCCGTGCTGGGCCTCTACGCGAATGAGGCGGACGTCTTTGCGGCGGGAGTCGAGGCACGGGTGGTTTCCGATTGGACTCCGGAGCACTCTCTGGCCAACCTCGCGACAATGGACGCCCTGCGCCTCAGCGGCGGACTGAGATTCGGGGCGAACGATCCCCTCTTCGCGGCCCAAGGAGGAGCAAAGTGAAGCGCACTCCAGGCCCCGATGGACGCGATTTGAGCGTTCTCGCCATCGGCTGCGTGGGATTTACCCCAGAGGCCCAGGATCGGACGGATGAGATGCTCGATGCTTGGGTCGAGCATGGCGGCAACATCATCGACACCGCGTGGGTATACGGCGGAGGGGCCACGTCGACCTCGGTCGGAACATGGTTGACCAAGCGGGGCGTCGCGGATCAGGTGTGCATCTACACCAAGATTTGCCATCCCTGGGGCAAACCTCGGTTCAGTCCGGAGTATTTCCTTGAGGATCTCGCCACAGAGCGGGAGCGACTCCAGTTGGAGACCATCGATGTCGTCGGCTTCCATCGCGATGGCCCCGAGGTGCCGATTTCCGAGATGATGTCAGCGGTGGTTTCGGCGTACGAGGCGGGACATTTCAAGGCTCTCGCGGCCAGCAACTGGACGATTGAGCGCGTCGCGGCTTGGAACGCCTACGCCGAGGTTCACGGCGGCGTCCCTTTCGCCTTCAATAACCCGAACCTCAGCCTCGCCACGGTGAACGAACCGATGTGGGGCGGCTGCCTCACTGCGGGTGACGAGGAGCGTTCGTGGCACGCGTCCACCGGCTTGCCTCTGTGGTCGTGGAGCGCGACAGGCGGAGGATTCTTTGCCGAGGTCGACAACGACGACGTCCGCCGGGTCTATCACAACGAGGAGAATTTCCTCCGGCTCGAGCGCGCCCGGGAGTTGGGAGCCAAGCGGGGCCTCAAGCCCGTGCAGATCGCGCTTCTGTGGACGCTGCACCAGCCCTTCCCCACCCGAGCCATCGTCGGCCCGCAAACGGTCGATCAAATCGCGGAGCTCGCCGCAGTGGCGTCCGAGAGCCTCTCGCCTGATGAGGTCCGTTGGCTCAAGACCGGGGAGTAAACTTCACAAGAAGTAGATTATGCGGCTCACGAAGAAGCAGCGAATTCCGTTCTATCGACGGGCCACAACAGGCGAGATTGTCTCGCTTGCGGTTGCCTTCTTGGCCCTCGTCCCCTCGATCATCGCCAGCTTTAAACCTTCTGGCTCAGAGAATAGAATGCGGGCTTTGGCCCTTGCGCTCTACTCAGGAGGAAGCTCCGATTGGAGGGTCGCAACAGAGCGAACGGAAACCGATTGGACACAGGCGGTTGCGTTGCTATTGGCAGTCGTAGCCCTCTCCTACAACTTCTACATTCGATACCGGAGGGGTCGTGAGGACGATGAAAAGCTCTCAATGGCCGAGAACCATGAGGGCTTATCGGCTGTGCTTCTCGTATTCCAAACCATGCTAGAAGGTAGAGCGAATCAGAAGCTCAATAAGCCGGCGGCCGTTCGTGTAACCCTTTGGGCTCCTGAATACCGCAAGCAAGGTTCAAGCGTAGCAAACCTTGAGCAAATCGTGGACTATGTCGGGAGTCCTGCAACAAGAGGGCGCGGCAGGCTTCATCCGATCAGTACCGGCGTCATCGGTCGCTGCTTCAGAACCGGCGAGCCAGTCAGCCTTACTCGTCCGCCGGAAATGGAAGATCAAGATTGGGTGCAGGCACTGGTCGAGGAATATGGTTACACAAGAGAAGAAGCAGAATCCAAGTTGCAAAAGCGCGCGGAGTTCGTCGCTTATCCGATCTTACTGCCCGACGCCACGCCACTTGCGGTACTCTATGCGGACGCAGATCAAGCCCACGCTTTCGCAGAGGCAGAGGACATTTTGCGTGCAGCGGATATCGGTCTTGGCGCGTATATAGCAGAGAGGTACTCAGAGAATGGATAACAATCCCAACGTGGAAGTGCCGTCCAATCCGAAACGGCAGGTACGGATCATAGAGCGAACTTGGAAAATCAGCAAGGATCACCTTGATCGTGTCCTGATTAAAAAAGCGCCCAGGTACATGGGCAGCAATCCAAAGTCACGGAAAGGATGACTTAGAGACCGGGGAATAGACCCCGCAATAATACTGGCTTCCGGACGGATTCCCCCACCGGAAGCCGGTTGGTCGCTATAATTGTTGCCGGGGAAAGTGATTCGTTTCAGAGGACAACCACATGCGATCCATTTCAATCCTGCTCGGCAGTCTGGCCCTCATCGGCACCGCGAGTGCGCAGATGCTCAACTACACCTTCGACACCGACAACCAAGGCTGGCGTCGGGGCGACTTCAACAACAGCACGATCGTCCTCACCGATATCGGCGCAGCCACGTGGAATTCGGGCGGCTACATCGACGGCGGCGATTTTGCGGACTGGGCGTTCCACCTAAGTCCTGTTCTGACCGGGAGCTACCTGGGTGCAACGTCGATCAAGTTCGACCACTCGACCGATGGAGCCGGTGGCCCGTGGCCATTGCTCGTGCTCACGAACGGTACCGAAGCCGTTTTCCGCCAGCACAACCACACCACGTTGAGTAGCTTCGTCAGTTACGATTACAGCCTGACCGATGCGACCGGCTGGTTGTATGGGAACGGCGGCCCGATCCAAGCCGCAACGCTCGCGAACATCAACAACGTTCTCGCTGGGCTCACGCGGATCGGAATCAATGCGGACATTGCGGGCGGTCCTGACTACACCCGAGTCGACAACGTCCAACTCGTTCCCGAGCCCGCCACGATGACGATCCTCGCGCTCGCCGGACTGGCTGCGGCTCGCCGCAAGCGCAAGTAAGCCGGTCGACCGTCGTCCCCCATGCGCCTCCCAGATCCTTGTCTGGGAGGCGCACTTGCTTTAGGAATCCTCGCGGACGTAGGCCGGCCAGCGGGACTGATCCGTGCGCTTCTCAAATTCCGCCGCGACCCACGGGATCGTCGCCGCGTTCACGAACGCGTAGAGGGCCATCCACACAAGAGTCCATCGCCAGTGAATGAGCCGGAGCCCGGAGGCCATCAGCCAAGCCACGACCGGCAGAGCCGGGAAGAGATACCGCGCCTGGGGTTGGAAGTAATCCAGGTTGAACCGGAAGTAGGTCGCGCACAGGAGGAACGTGAAGACCCCCAACGCGAACAGCTCGGTCCTCTGACCCCGATACCAAACCGAAAGCAGACCGGCCGAAGCAAAAAAGACCACGATCCAGAAAAACCCCTCGAGCAAGGTGAGGTTGGGATAGTGAAGATCGAAGTAGCCAAACACCCCGGTGGATGACTCGATCGTGAAGTTCACCAGACGGTGAAACCAGCCATATCCCGCCATAAATGAGCGAAAAGGATGTTTGTCAAAGCTCCCCGGGAACGCCTCGGCAAACCGCTGAGTCACGAGCGGCTCACCGTACACGGCAAGATTCCTCGCCCACCAAGGCGCGACGACCACGAGGGAGATCACGACCGCCAGACCAAGCCAGGGCAATCGAGAGCGCCACTCTTTGTGGATCCCCATCAAGAGGATCGGGGCGAGGAGCAAAATCGCCGTCGTCTTCGTGAGCATCGCAAGGCCAGCGAGCACCCCAACCCCGAGAGCCATCCGCAATCTGGATGACGTTCGCAGTCCCCAGATCAACACTCCCAGACACCAGGTGACCAGGGCAAAGAGGAGGACGTCGTTGTTGATCGCCGCACTGAGGATGAGGTTCGCAGGCACCAGGGCAACGATCGCCGCCGCGGTCAGAGCCTGCCGTCGACGTCCGGTCAACCAGTAGACGAGGAATCCAACCCCGACGAGATTGAGCCCTCCGAACAGAAGGTTGATCGACCGCGCAAATCGACCAGCGGGCTCCCGCCGGATGTCCTGATACCCCGCGAGTTTCATCGCTTGGGCCACCGCCCAGTAGTAGGCGGGAGGTTGGTGAGCCTGATAGTTCTCGTCGAACTGAGGGTCTTTGGGATCGAGCACGGGATACGGCCGGTCATCGCGGACGAGCTGGATCAGGTTGGCATGGGCTCGCTCATCCGGAAAGCCGATGTCCGGCAGCAGACTCCCGTGGGTGAAGCCGGGCGAGCGATACGGCGTGATCGAGGAGTAGATCGACGCGAACAGGATATGGAGCAACACGACGCCGAGGAGCATCCACGAGGCTCGCTTGGTCCATTCGTCGCGCACAGGCGTGGGCTGATCCACGCTCCCGATTGTGACTCCTCAGCCGATGAATTAGTGGGTGAGATTCAATCGATCGATTTCCAGGGTGCCACCGGTAGGGATATTTGTCTCCGTGATGATGCGCAGGTACATGTTGCCGGTGACATCAATGAACCGGCTGGTGTCGGCGATCTGGAAGCGGGCATTCACCCAATCGTTCCCCATCGTTGCCCGATTGACCTCGACCCAGTTTCCGTAAGGATAGGATCCGGACGACCAATCGTAGGCGAGTACTCGCTCGGTGGTGGTGGCCGAGAGCCCGGTGAATCGTCGGCGATAGAACACCTGGAGAGCGCGAGGGGTATTGATCGCGTTCACCACGCAGTCCAGACGGATCTCGCCGTTGCTCCGACGACCCGCGATCACGCTCGACCCATCCTGTTCCAAGGCCTCACGGAAACCTCCGGTGAGGGTCGCCAGGGTCGTTGCCCAATCGCCAGGAGTCCAGCTCCGCGAGCTTCCCGAGTTGCCGAGGGTCAGGAGGACGGTGGTGCCGTCCAGAATCGTGATTGTCGAAGTCTGCGCGCCGAAGTACCGAATCTCCATCGAATCGCGCGTCTTGGTCACTTGGAGGTGCTGACCGTTCTGATTCTGAGCGGTGATCGAAGGGCGATCCAGCCCCCGCCCTCGGACGATGACAAATCGATTTTCACGCCCGCGCGGGTTTGCCCAGAAGACCGCGCTCGGTTTCGGCGCGGGAGTGCTCAGGCCAAGAGCCGTTTTGACCGCGGACTCGCAGTCGATGATTCCGTAGCTCGCGAAGAGCGGATTCGACACCGGATAGCTCGACGCCGAGTCTTCGATCATCGTCCGCAACTGGAGATTGGTCAGCGAGGGATTCGCCCCCTTCATCAGCGCGGCCAGCCCGGCCACCTGCGGACACGCGCCACTGGTTCCTCCGAATCCGTTGGTGTAGCCTCCTCCGGAAGACGTCGAGCGAAGCGCTGTCCCGGGCGACGCGACTTTGACCCAGGAGCCGAAGTTTGACCACCAGATCTTGTTCGCATTCTGGTCAATCGCTCCCACGCTCAGCACGTTCCGGTAGGCGCCGGGATAGTACGGAATCGAGGTCGCATCGTTCCCGGCCGCAACCACGGGGAGAACTCCCTTGCTCCAGGCATAGTCGAGAGCCGCTTCTTCCGCCGGAACCACTCGATCGCTGTAGAAACTGCAACTGATGATGTCCGCCCCGTTATCCGCTGCGTACAGATAACCAGCAATGTTGGCGCTGTCATAGAAGTAGCCGTTGTCGAGTCCGGATTTCACCGCCATGATCCGAGCGCGCGGGGCCACACCTGTCGTCCCGAGGGCGTTGTCTTGCACAGCTGCCGCGAGTCCGGCACAGGCCGTTCCGTGTCCGTTCAAATCGTCTGGAACACTGTCATTGAGGGCAAAATCGAATCCGTGGAGGTCGTCAATGTAGCCGTTGGCGTCATCATCCACCCCGTTCCCTGCGACTTCATCGCTGTTGACCCACATGTTCGCGGCAAGGTCTTCATGGTCAGTCTTGACCCCTGTATCCATGATCGCGACCACCGGGCCACTGCTGCCAAATGAAACATCCCAGGCCTTGTCGGCTTTGATCAACCGACTGTGCCACATGTCGGGCCACATCGGATCATTCGGAGTGTAGGCGACCCGCTTCACTGCGTCATAGCTCGCTTCCAGATCGGGCCTTGAGAGCGCGAAATCGGCTTTGCTCGCCGACACCCGCTCGGAAGGGAGCCAGATCACGGCGTATCCAATCTGGGGATAGAAAGCCGCCACTCGCCCTTTGCCGCGCACCAGCCGTCGGGCATCGACGTCACTCCGAACCCGGACGATCAGGTGGTTCGGGTGAGTCAGTCGGCCCTCGCGGATCACGGGGGTGAGCGCTTCCGGAAAAGCTGAAACATCCAGACCCGAAGAAGCCGTTCCAAACGAGGCCACTCCCTGGGAAGCCAACACCGACGCCAAGCAGAGCGAAGTCATGATCACAATCCAAAACGCGGCACCGAACGGCCGCGCAGACTCCATTCTAGCAAACCGCCTGAGTTTTGAAGCTCGCTCCTTTGGTTCGGGCGAAAAATCGCCGAAATTTCCAAATAAATCTCGGTTTCTTGTCGCTTTTTAGCGGGCGGATACCATAGAGTGAGATGAGATGGCGGATCGTACACTGAAAATCGCCGCGATCGGCGTTGGGCTGGTCGTCCTCGTCCTGGGAGGCATCCAGGTTTCGGCACGAGTTAAAGCCGATGCGCGCGTCCGCGATGAAATCACCGGACCGGCCGCCGGTCTGAGTGCCGCCCGAAAGAAGGCGGAGGCCCTGAAAATCGCCCTTCCGGAAAGCCTCGCCGATGAAGCCGCTCGTACAGAAAGCCAGTTCACGCGAGAGATCACCTCGGACGCTGTGCTCAAGCAAAGTTTCCGACGCCCTTCGGCGAACTCCGCCGAGCAGCTGATCCGAAACACCACTTTCCGCCAAACTCTTGCGGCCCAAACCGCCGCGACTTCCAGTGCGAACCGAGTCTCTCTCGTCAGTGGGCGGGACATTCTTTCCGCCCCCGATGTGGCGATGAACAAGAGCATGGCGGCAAGCCTCGCCACCTACGCTCGTCAGCAGATGAACCTCGGGAATTCCTCCAAAGCCCTGGATGCGCTGGAGCTAACCAAGGAGCTCTCAAAGATTTCGGGGCAAGATGGACACCCCAACCACCTTGTTGTCTGGTTTGGAATCCAGCTTGATGTTTCCCGGATCACTTACGAAATGATCCAGGCGGATTCGCTCAAGGGCACGGATCGCACTCGCGCGATCTCTCTCCTCGAAGATGCCTCCGACATGGCTCATCTCAGCGCGGTCGTCAACCGGATGACCCAAGAGACCGTCGCGGCGACCCGGGTGATCGATTCCTTCGACCAGCTCGAACTCGGCACACTCAATTCGGAAGGTCGGAACCAAGACCCGCCAGAGAATCATCCGCAGATGAAGGCGGCGATGGAAACACGACTGCTTGAATTCTTCACCGAGGCTCAGGCGATCTCGCTCGGGGCCAACAACTCGGAAGCGGCAGGAATCGAGGTGGATCACCTTCTCGCAAAAAATCACGAGGACGACTCCGCAAGCAACTACATGATCCGCACGCTCGGCCAAACGTTCGAGCAGTATGGGCGCATGATCCATCG
This sequence comes from Methyloversatilis discipulorum, assembly GCA_943371575.1. Taxonomy (GTDB): domain Bacteria; phylum Armatimonadota; class Fimbriimonadia; order Fimbriimonadales; family Fimbriimonadaceae; genus UphvI-Ar2. The sequence goes on from CALRVI020000002.1 coordinate 567,535, forward strand.
CGTTCAGCAGTCGCGCGCCTTGCTCCTCGCGATCCTGAAAGATCTGCCGCAAGAAACCAAAACGATGATGATCGGCGACACCCTGATCGGTATGGATCACGTGGAAGTGGACGGTCGGCACGAGTGGGTAGCCAAGAGTGCCACGGCGGAGAAATTCCTGTACGACCGCCCGATCGAGATCAATCAGCTCGCCGGGGTTCGAATGGTCATTCCGTAGGGTTCGCTTCCCTTGTTCCGAACGCCGCTTCGGCGGCCACGAGGGCTCCGGCCACCGTGACATTGAGGCTCCGCGCCTTGCCGAACATCGGAATGAAGATGGCCGCGTCTCGGTGCTTCATCACGGAGCCGTAGACTCCGGCTCCTTCGTTGCCGAGGACAAAGCAGCAGTTCTCTGGATACTGAAATTCGCGGTAATCCACGGCTCCCTCCGCGATTTCGACCGCGATGATCGACCAGCCGTCCTCTTTGAGCGCAAGCACGGCTTCCTCGTGACTCTTTACGGCGTCCCACGCGATTCGGCGATGATGCCCCATGCTCGTCACCGCGATCATCGGGTTTTCTTCCGGCAGAGGAGTGCGCCCCGTGAGCACGAGGAGCTCCGCACCCAGGCAGTCGGCAATCCGGAACATGGAGCCCACGTTGTAGCCGTCTTCCCAATCTTGCAAGACAAAGCACACTCGGGGGCGCGAGGCGTATTTCCTCTTCATCTCCTTGCCGACCTGGCGCACGCCGGTCTTGGATCGCAAAGTTTTTTTGCCGGTTGCTTCCATCACGCGTTTCCAGACTACCTACTTGCTCTAAAATCCGGGAATGATTTCTGCCCGCATCTGCGTTTAACACTACACGCGGGATTACGAGGTTTGCGCAAAAACCGAAGGAATGCTGGCGAAACGAGAGGCCGAAATGAGCGTATCTTGGGATGTGACGTTTTTCCGACTTGGAGTGGCTGCCCTTGCCGTCATGGGTGGTTCAGGATTGCTCGTAGGATGCGGGGCCATCGAACAAGGTTCCAAGGCGGTCAGCGAACAGGTTCAACGCGACACCTTTAAGCCAAGTGAGGCGACTTCGGAGGGCGTCGCGATCCACATTTACCTGGATCAAAGTGCCTCCAACGAAGTCTCCCGCCAAGACACCGGGATGCAGCTCGTCGATCTGCTCGATACCTACCCAGAGTCCGCGAAGACCACGGTGCACTGGTACGCCACCGACGTGAAGAAGATTTCGACCATCTACAGCTCCAAGGCCGCTCTTCAGGAGATCGTGAGCCAGTACACGAGCGATCCGACAGGCGACCCTCCTCAAGCGAAAGGCACCATGCTTTCTCTCGCATTCCGAGACTTGCAGACTCAGGCCGCTCGCGAGCCAAACAAGCGCGTGATCGGCATCTTTGTCACCGATGGCGGGTTTGAGGACGACCAAAGCGTGCTCAGCAAAGAGGCGATGCGGACGGGCGAAATCCCGAACATCGCGATGATCGCCTTTGTTGGCCTGGATGCGCGCGGCACGACCAAGCTGAGTCTGCTCGACAGCGTGGTCAAAGACAACTTCGTCGCCCTGGGCGGCAAACAGTATTTCGACATCACGGTTGAGAATGGCGCGGGAATTCTGGCTCAGGCCAAGAAGGCTCTGCAAAACGAGATCGTGAACACCAAGGAGTCGTCGGCTTCGTCGGCTTCCGATGCCCCTGCCGAATAATCCACCATGAACGCCAGCCTCCCAGGAGATACCCCCGGTCTGATTGCTCCGCCGAGCAAGCAGCGCATTGTCTCGCGGCCGAATCCTGAGCAGCAACTCGCTCAGGAGAACCCCCGGGTTGTCACGGATGCGGAGCGCGATGTGCTCAGCCAAACCGTGGAAGGCGACATGCGCGAACTTGGCTTCATGGAGCGCCACGTCTGGGAAGCTAAGCAGTATCTGAACGCCTATGTGCGGACGACTCAGCAATGGCATGCAAGCTACGAGACTCTTCAGAAGGATGAGGAGATCAATGGCGGGTTCACCGCTCGCGCTTACGAGTTCATCGAAAACTGCCGAGCCATCGGCGGCAAGGTGAAGGCTCCGCGTTACATGGATGCGCGGTCGCTGGAGCAGATTTATCTGAAGGCGCTCAGCCACAGTCACTCCACGACGAAGAAGCTGACGGGCGGGATTTTCGCCCTCCTCGTCGCGGTGGTTCTCAAGACTTATCTCTTGCTGCCGTTGGCGGAGGTACTTCTCGTGCCAGTTCTGGGGCCGGGATCAAGCGTCACCAAAGCGGTCTTCGCGGTGATTCTCGCTGCCGCCCTCAGCTACGGCATCACCTTCATGGTGCGATTCATCATGATGCTCGTCGTCAGCCTGGCGGCGGGCGATGGCTTCAAGGAAGTCCGAACCGCCGGTCAGATGCTCGGTCGCCCCTTGCAAATCGGATTGCTTGCGACGATGGTCGCCGCGCTCTTTGGCACCCTCGCCGCGTTCCTCCAAGTAGATATGCAGCGGCTTTCGACGGCGAAGGAGCTGGCCTCTCCAATCGTGGCGGCGGGTGGTCTGGCCTTGCTGTTCTTCGGGACGGTTCTCGCCTACGAATTCTTTGTGACTTACAAGATTCTGCGTCACCAACAGGAGCCAGAGTCAAAGGACAAGGAGTCCCTGCGCTCCAGCTACCTCTCGGCGATGAATCGCTATCACGATGAGGTTGCTCTTGCCCAGGGTCGGACCCTGGCGATGCACGCTCAGGAGTCGTGGCAAGTCTTTATGGCTCAACTCGATGCGATTGATCCGCAGAGCAAAAAGGCTCCGGTCGCTCGCGCTCGGGCACTCCGCACGATTCGGGGTGTGGCCACTGATTTCAAAGATGCCGGTCGTCCGGTGAAGAACAATCGCGCCTTTCTGAAATGAGATCGCACAACCCGTTCGGCGTCCGCATGGTCGCCCTGGCGGTCGCCGCCGGGGTGATCCTCCTCGCTACGAGTACCGTCAATCTAATGGCCTCGGGCAATGTGTACGCGGAGCCCGGGAAAGCGGGGGTTTTGATGCCGGAAGTCGCGGCGGTCGTGAAGCCAGTGCAACTCCGCCCGGAAGCCCCGACCCCAGAAAAGCCTGACATCTACGAAAAGCGGATGGTCTTCCGAGTGCCGGATGCCGACATCCAGCCGAACTCGTTTGTCTCTCTGACCAACGGCACCACGCTCAAAATCCTGAGTGTCAAACCGATCACCGCCACGACCAAGGATGAACGCGGAAAGTCAATTTTGCTGCTGATGGACAACAGCTACAGCATGGTGCAACCCAGTCCTCCGAGTCCATGGAACGCCGACTGGCTCCCGGTGGCCGACCCGGAATATAAGCGAATTGAAGCCGTGAAAGCCCTCGTCGAGGTTCTCGGCGATACCGACCGGGTCGCACTGGCAACGTTCCCGCGACTCAACCCGAACCCGGGCTATCGTGTTCCCCGCGTCGAGCCGCCGGCTCTGATGAAGAACTTCGGCCCGCCGACGGACATCATCCCGGAACTCGGCAATCTGCGCTCACGAGAGAACTCGGGGACTCCACTCTACCGGGTGCTCCGTCTCGCTGCGGATTGGATTGCGGTTGAGCCCAAGGATCGCGCCCGTGTCGCGGTGATGCTCACGGATGGACGAGACACCGAGAGTGAGAACGGCGTCCCTCGCGGACTCCGCGAGCGTATCGAAGCCTCGGGGATGACCCTCATCATCATCGCCCTCGGCCCTGCGCCCGACCTTGAAGTGCTCAAGACTCTTGGCGATGAGGTCATCCCGGTCAGCGAGAGTAGTCAGCTGATCCCGACCTTCCGCCGTCTCGCCGAAAAGCTCGAGACCAAAACCGTCGGCTACGATGTTGAGCTCGACCTGGTTCGAGAAAACAAGGAATTTGTGAATGGCGAGGATGTCGTGATCGGGTTCCGATCGGGAGATTCTCCGAAGAAGATGACGCTCAAGGTGGGCGTCACCCCGGTTCCCCCGACGGGTGCCGCTCCGGCGAATAAATCAACCGGTCAGCCTGCAGGCACGGGCAACAAAACGGGTGCGCAGGAGGCTCAGGCCGAATGATTTTCACCAAGCACCTGGTCTATCTTGCCGCGCTCTTCGCTCTGCTCCCGGTGATCGCACGGCTGGCGGCGAATCGAGCCGGACGCATTGCCGGGCAAGCACCCGTGCCGATTGACATCGCCTTCCTGATTCAGACCGTCGGGCTGGGGATCCTCTTCGCGCGTGCGTCGCAGGGGGGATGGGAACTTCTCGTCCAGTTTAACGTCGATCCCCAAATCGCTCGGTACGTATCCCTGGGGATTGTCGGGCTGCTCTACGGTGCGTTCATCGGCCTGCAAGACTATGTGTATGACGGCTGGGCGGTGGGGCTCGGTCTCGCGGGGGGTTTGCTCACCGCTTTCCTCTATTCGGTCTTGCCATTTGGTTTCGCCACTCAGGCGCTTCTCGGGCTGACGATGACCGCTCTCCCGATCCTCGCGATTGAGATTCCCGGCGCCCCGATTTCCCGAATCATCCGAGCCGGGCAAGCCCTTCTCCCCGTGCGCGGGTACATCCGGTAACCCCGGCTCAGCCTAACCTCGCCTCCGCCCGAACTCCCGTTTGGGCGGAGGGTGACCAAAGTAAATCCAGCCCCAGCGAGAGCTACTTCCCGCCCGGAACCTCGAACCTCAGGGGCGATGCGAGGTCGCGATCTCCTCGTTCGAGCAGACTCTGGATGTAGTTCCCCAGGGTCGGCTGCGGGGTGAGCACCACCGACTGCTCGTTCGCGCCGAAGGTCACCCGGATCGTCACTGGCTTGCCCGGTGTGATCTGGCTCGGTTGAGGCAGCAACACCAGGCCAGACTGCTCGGCTCCGCTGGAGAGGGTAAAGGTGGTTCCACTGGCCGTCGGCTGCACCGCGGACGAGATCATCTCGCCTTCCTTCGGCGAGGAATCGTGAAGCCAATAGAAGCCCTGCAGAACCGAGTCGGTTTGAGCCCACGTGAACTTGGTGGGCGTCACGTTTCGGGTGAAGGAGCGCAGGTCTTTCACCTTGTCCCGATCCGGAACGCTGTGCCCCACGCCAGGGAGCCACTCCATGCCGCCCTGGAATCCGGTTCCGTGCTCAGTTCGCAGGGCGTCCCACGCAACTTGGGCCTCCTTGCATCGATCCGCGCGACCATAGGCGGTGTCGTTCTCGCCAATCACCCAGGTGAACGGCAGGTTCATCAGATTCACCAACTGAGTCTCGCCCGGGGTCGGAGCCGAAGCACTGGCATTGGCGGCCGCAAAGCGATCCGGCATCTTTGGCGCGATGACAAAGGTGCCATAGCCGCCATGGGATGCCCCCGTCATGCTCACCAGATTCGGGTTCACGCCCTCGAAAAGCACGAAGCTCTCAATGAGTTTGCGGACGAGCGGGGCGATGCTGTCATCGTAGAAGCCATTCCACTCATTGTTCGGAGCCCGGAGGGCACAGTAGATGTATCCCCCCGCCTCGGGGTGATCTTTGTAGTACCGCTCAAACATGCCCCGCCACTGCTGGTCATTGAACTCTTGAGTCGTACCGCCGCCGCCGTGCAAGGCGAACACGAGACCCCAACCACCTTCCGGCTTTTCTCCGACCGTACGCCACAAGAACGGCGCGACACGGTCCGAGGTTCGTACAACTTTCTGGTCAAAATCAGCCTTCATCTCGGATCGATTGATTTCAGACTTATACAAATCCCACACTCGGCTTTTGAGTGAATCATCCCAAGCCACCGATTTCAGAAGCTCCAAAGTCGCCTTGTTTTCCGGAGATATCGGGTTGAGTGCCTTACGAATCAGGTCGTCCAACTCTTCGGCCTTCGGCTGTTCATCCAAGTCGAACCGCACCAGGGTGTCTGCGTCGACGGTGACGTGCTTCACTCGAGCAATGTTCTGGCTCGCGACCACAGTGAGAGTGGTTCCCGGCTCGACCGCAACCTCGGCGTGGAGATTGATGTCGGCAGGATCTTGGAGAGTCATGGTGTTAAGGATCACCTCGCCTGTCTTGAGGTTCGTCACAAGAACCGGCGTGGCTTCGCGAACACCCTTGCGGAACGCGACCACCCGAAGCTTGGGGCGAGTGTCCACGACCTCACCGGCGTACCGCCTCGTTACATTCTCGCCATGGAGACTGGCCCCCGGCGACCACGCGGCGGGGAAACTTTGCCCGGTGGGACGAAACGCCACCGCCCAAATCGCCTCCTCCTTCACCGACTCCTTGGCAGTTTTCGCCCGATCGGTGAACCAGGCTCGATCGAGTCCCGCAGGATCATGCTCCGCGGCTCCGACGAATCGCCAAGCCTGGCCATCCCAGACCTCGACCCAACTGTGATTGCCGCCGCTTCCCGGCCACGAGGCGATCCCCACAAAGCGCGCAGGAACCCCGACAGCCCGGCAAGCCTCGATCAGCATCACGCTCAAACCGGTGCAAGTGGCCATACCTTGCTTGATGCTCTCGCGACTGTTTTGATCGGTGCGGAGCCGCTTGGTGTTGTAAGCAACTTTGTAGTCGGCAAAAAGATGTTGGTTGATGAACATCGCCGCTTCGCCGGGGTTCTTGAGATCCTTGACCTTGGTCAGGTACTTCGCCTGAAACTCGGTTCGCATGAAGTCGCGGGGCTCGGTGATCACCCAAGGCGGCACGACATAGTCCCGCCAGATCTCGGTGGGAATCTGCTGCCGCCAAGCCACTTGCGTGCCTGCCTTGTGAGCAAGCCGCACCATTTCCGCCACCGTGCTCGGTCTCAGAGACTGCTTGTCCTTAGGCTCGGCGTATTTGAACACATGTTCCAGATCGGCCCGCCATGTCGCATCGGCGGCCTTGATCTCGCGATCCCACGCCTGGCGAATGCTCACCTCCGGCGGGGTTTGTTGGAGAGCAGCGTGGAAAAACAGGGTCGCCGTAAGGGCGGTCAACATTCGTCAGGTTTACCCGAGAGGACTCGCTGATTCAACTCAAAATCTGCCATTCTCTGAGGACAAATGGATATCCCGGCCGTGAATCAGGAGAGGCTCCTTGAACTCTTTAAGGCGCTGATCACCATCAATGCGCCCGCCAAGCAGGAGCGCGAATGTGTCGACTACGTGGCTCGCCTTCTCCGCGAAATGGGCCTGGAGGTCGAGGAAGACGACGCCGGCACGATCATTGGCGGGAACGCGGGCAATCTCATTGCAACTTTTCCCGGCAACACCCCGGGTGCGCCGCGCATCTTTCTGAGCGCGCACTTCGATACCGTTGAGCCCACCGCAGGCCTCAAAATCATCGAGGAAGGCGGCATGATCCGCACCGATGGCACCACGATCCTCGGCGCAGATGATAAGGGAGGGATGGCTCCAGCCATCGAGGCGATTCGGATGTTGCAGGAGTCGGGCGAGCCTCACGGCGATGTCGTTCTGCTTTTCAGCGTTGCCGAAGAGATCGGTCTGCTGGGGGCCGAGGCACTGAGGATTCAGGATATGAACCTGGACTTCGGCTACGTACTCGACACCGGCCCACCAGTCGGCACCTTTGTGAACCGCACCGCAACCCACGACAAACTGGACGTTGTTATCCACGGAAAACCCGCCCACTCGGGCAAGGATCCAGAAAAAGGGATCAACGCGATCCAGGTGCTCGCCGAAGCCGTCAGCAACATGAAGATTGGCCGGATCGGCCCCGAGACGACTGCGAATCTGGGCGTGATTGAAGGAGGAACCGCGACGAACGTGGTCTGCCCCTTCGTGAAGGTCTTTGGCGAAGCCCGGAGCACAAACGAAGCCGAGCTGGATGCCCAGATCGACCACATGATCCAATGCTTTGAGGCGGCGGCGACCAAGTGGAATACCACGGTTTCGATCCACCATGATCGGCACTATCGGTCGTATTTCGTCCCCGAGACCGAACCCTGCGTCGAGATCGCTCAGCGCGCCAGTCGCAAGCTCGGACACGACCCGGTTCTGCGGACTACGCTCGGAGGCAGCGATGCCAATCAATACAATGCCAAGGGCGTTCCCTGTATCGTGGTCGCGACGGGAATGGACAAGATCCACACTCACCAGGAGGAGATTTCGGTGGAATCTTTGGTCGAGACAACGCGGCTGGTCTACGCCTTGATCCGCGAGGCAGCCGAGGGCGTGAACTAGTCTCTCCGGGCCGATTGAAGAAATCGAGGCAAGACTTAGGCTATAGTTCGACAACGATTGCGGTTTTGCCGCGTCTTGTAGCTTGAGTCGTCTCAAGAAAGACAGAATTACGGAAGAAGAGCATGGTCAAAGCAGGTCTCACAGTCGCCCTCGTGGCAGTATTGGTCGCCCCCGCACTTGCGGATTACTCCCAGCCGTCGGGCCTTTCGGTGCGCGCGGGCTTGTACCTCGCCCAAGGCGATGGCAAGGATGCTGAGGGCCAAAACTGGTTCCTCGTCGGCTTCGACAAGAAGCTGAAGGAAGGCTCCTTCCTCGGTGCAGAGAACGGTCACTTTAGCGTCAGCGCGGATTACTACGGCAAGGGCAGCTTCAGCAACGTTCCGGTGCTGTACAACTACACCGCTCGCCAAGACGGGTTCTATTACTCGGTCGGCGCAGGCATTGGCTTCGGTCACCGACAAACGGGTGCCAACAGCAGCGACAGCAGCCTTGATTTCAACTACCAGTTCTCGGTGGGCAAGGATCTGGTGAAGGGCGGCAACGTTCTGTTCGTGGAAGCGCGCTACCTCGGCAACAGCCGCCCGGCTCTCGCCGGCTTCGCGCTGATCGGCGGCGTGCGGTTCTAAGCCAGCCGTTCGACGAAAACAAAGACGCCACTTGCTCGTGCAAGTGGCGTCTTTGTTTTGGCTGCGATCTGGAAGCTCCGTCTCAGTCGAACCGAGACGCGAGTTTGCCGAACGCCGATGCGCCCGCGTACACCGCGCTTGCTCCGAGTTCTTCCTCGATGCGCAGAAGTTCGTTGTACTTCACCACGCGATCGGTTCGGTTCGGAGCACCGGTCTTGATTTGACCGCAGTTCGTGGCGACCGCGAGGTGGCTGATCGTGGTGTCTTCGGTTTCGCCGGATCGGTGGCTCATCACGGCGGTGTAGCCCGCTCGATTCGCCATGTTCACGGCAGCGAGAGTCTCGCTGAGGCTGCCGATCTGGTTGACCTTGACCAGGATGGAGTTGGCCGTGCCGGTCGCGATGCCGCGGCTCAGCCGCTCGACATTGGTCACGAAGAGGTCATCGCCGACGAGCTGAGCCTTGTCACCAATCGCCTCGGTCACGCCCTTCCAAGAATCCCAATCGTCTTCGCTACAGCCATCCTCGATGCTGATGATCGGATACTTGTCGCAAAGTTCAGCAAGATAAGCCACTTGCTCCGGCCCGCTCAGAGACTTGCCGTTCTTGTAGGTGTACTTGCCGTCCTTGAAGAACTCGGTGCTCGCGGCGTCGATGCCCAGCCACATATCGTCGCCCGCCGTGTAGCCCGCTTTCGCGATGGCTTCCAGAATGTAGTCGAACGCGAGTTCTTGGCTATCCAGGTTCGGAGCGAAGCCGCCTTCGTCGCCATAGCCCGTGCCCAGACCCTTGCTCTTGAGCACGCTCTTAAGGGCATGAAAAACCTCGGTACCCGCTTGCAGAGCTTCGGAGAAGGTGTCGAACTTCACCGGGAAGACCATGAACTCTTGGAAGTCCACGTTGGAATCGGCGTGCTGACCACCGTTCAGAATGTTGAGCATCGGAACAGGGAGCACCTTGGCGCTCACGCCGCCGACGTACTTGTAGAGCGGAAGCTCGCAGCTCAGAGCCACAGCCTTGGCCACGGCGAGCGAGACGCCGAGAATCGCGTTCGCGCCGAGATTTGCCTTGTTGGGCGTGCCGTCGATTTCGATCATCAAGGCGTCGATGCCTTCTTGGTCGAGAGCCTCGTAGTCCGCGAGCGCGGGCGCGATCTTTTCGACCACGTTTTCGACCGCGTTCAGAACGCCTTTGCCGTTGTAGCGATCCTTGTCGCCATCACGCAGTTCGACGGCCTCGAATGCGCCGGTGCTGGCTCCACTCGGAACGGCGGCGCGACCGAGAGTTCCATCTTCCAGGATAACGTCGACCTCAACCGTCGGGTTGCCCCGGCTGTCAAGAATTTCGCGGGCGGTGATATCGATAATCGAAGGCATAGCGTTGCGTACTCCGTCCTGAGCATATCGCCGGAATCTCCCGGTCGTTTGGGTCGGGCCTGGAAACTCACCGTGACCTCATCACATAGAGGTACGATGAGGATCAAGCGCTATGGCAGGACGCGAAAGTTTCTTCTGGCACAAACTTCATTCCCTTACGGGTGTGATCCCGACCGGGTTCTATCTGGTGCAACACCTCACTCTGAACTCGTTTGCTCTCGCTGGGGCGGAGAAGTTCGATGGGGTCATCAACTTCTTCGAGGGGATGCCGAAGCACTTCCTGTACTTCCTCAAATTCGGTGTCATCTGGCCGGCTCTGATCTTCCACGCGGTTTACGGCATCTTCATCATCAGCCGCTCGGAAGGCAACTACTCGCAAGAATCGTTTAAGTATCGCGAGAATAAGTACTACACACTTCAGCGCTGGAGCGGGATTTTCGCGTTCTTCTTCCTCGCTTATCACATGGCGACCACGTCGGTTCTTGGAACCATCAAGGGCGCTGAGGTGATCTATTACGACACCTGGGCGGAGCGACTAGCCTCCGGCGGCACCTATCTCGTACTCGCGTTCTACGTCCTCGGTGTGCTGGCGAGTGCGTACCACTTCGCGTACGGTCTTTGGAATTTCGGCATCCGCTGGGGCATCACCATCAGCGATTCCGCGCAGAAGAAGTCGGCTCGGTTTAGCCAGCTGGTATTCGTGGCCGTCAGTGCCATCGGCATCCTCGCCCTGGTCGGATTCTTCAACCCCGTGCTGAAGGCCGATCATCATGGCGGTCACAGTGAGAAATCGGTCGTCTCCACGCCGATTTCGACCGAGCGGTAGGCTCCGTCACCACGCCCTGTAAGTCGTGAACGATCGGGTGCCCGTCGACTGCTGCCGCGCTTCGCCTGATTCCACAGATCATCCCACGCTTCCGGAGAAAGCTCACCCAGCGGACGGCCCGCAAGCTCCTCCATGCGCTCAAACCGGCCACGAAAACGATTCACCATCGTGCGCAGAGCATCTTCTGCGTCTACCTTGGCCCATCGCGCTAGATTCACAACTGTGAACAGCAAGTCTCCCAATTCCGATTCAACTGCCGCCCGATCCCCGCTGGCTAATGCTTCTCGAAGCTCTCGCTCTTCCTCGTGGAACTTCGCCCAGACACCCTCAAAATCGGGCCACTCGAACCCGGCTCTTGCCGCCCTCTTGCTGACTTCCTGAGCAAGGAGCAGAGCGGGCATGGCCCGCGGAACCCCCGCCAGAATCGACACAACCTCCGAGGACGCAGCGTGCTTCTTTTCCGCCCGCTTGATCGCGTCCCAGTTGCGCAGAACCTCCGCTGCATCCTCGACCGCAACTTCCCCGAACACGTGAGGGTGCCGCCGGATCAGCTTCTCAGTGATCCCCCGTGCGACCTCCTCAATCGACCACGCTCCTTCCAGATGCTTCTTCTGTGTGTGCATCATGGGCTGGAGCAAGACATCGCCGAGCTCTTCCTGCATTGCAGCCTCATCGCCCCGGTCGATCGCGTCAATCAGCTCGTAGCTTTCCTCGATCAGGTACCGCTTGAGCGATTCATGCGTCTGTTCCTGATCCCACGGGCACCCACCAGGGCCGAGCAAGCGATCCACCACCCAGACCAGTCCGTAGACACCGCCAGGGTTCTCAGCGCTCTGGGCCGGGATCGCGAAATCCGAGGAAACCTCGCGTAGGGGCACGGCACGCCATTCCCCCGAAGCCCTTTCCCAAGCCGAAACTGAGCCACCCAACCGCCGCGTCAGAACCTCGCGCAGTCGATCTAAATCCTCTCCACGAAACCCGACGAACAACTGATGAGCCCGGTCGTCAAGGGTCAAAACAAACGGAGCGACGTGCACAGAGTGCGCGCCGCTCCACCCGAGATCATCGAGCCACGAACTTACTGCTTCGGGCCGAACACTCGCTTGAGTTGCTCGTCGAACGGAGTCCCCTGGAACTCCATCTTGGCCGCCTTGCGCTTCTCCTCCATCCATTGAGGAACATTGTTGCGCACGGAGCCACGCTCCATCATCAACTTGCGGCGAATTTGTCGTTTGAGCTTGTCATCGAGAGGCAGAACCCGGCTCTCTTGCACCGACTCCAGGAACACCTTGACTTCCGGCCCCGCCGAACCCTTGAGCCAGGCCGTCGATTGTCCGGGCTTCATGGCAATCACCAGCGGCTTGAGATTCGCGTTCAGAGCTTCCTCGGCGATGTCCCCCATTAGTCCGCCGTCGTACTTGGTGGTGATGTCCTCGCTCCGCTCCTTGGCGATCTCGGCAAAGGCCTTTCCTGCCGCGATATCAGCGTCCACCGCCTTTTTCGCGTCGGCACTGGACACGGCAATCACGCGCAGTCGATAGCGCTTGGGCAGAGTGAAATCCTTCTTCTGATCCTCGTAGTAGCGGGTCACCTGGGCATCGGCAATGTTGATGCCCATGGTCGTGAGATTGAACTCGCTCATCTGCACCAAGATGTCGTAGCGCAGATCCGCCTGGGTCAATCCCATCTGCTCGAAAATTTTCGCGAACTCCGGATTGTCCTTCAGGCGATCCTGGATTTCCTGGGTGATTTGCGCTTCGGTGGGGGCAACACCCTTGTCCTTGGCCAGCTGGATCATCAGGGTCTCATTGATCATTTGCTGGAGGGTGAGATAGCCCGGGGTTCCTTCAAGGAATCGACCGTTGATCAGCATGCCCACGCCGGGCAGAACTTCCATGCGCTTGACATAGTTGGCTCCGGTGATCTTGTCGCCGTTCACCACGACCATGGTCTTATCCGGTGCCGGTTGAGCGAACGCGCTAGCCGCAAGGGCAGCCAGCATCAAAAAGGGGACGGCTCGTTTCATGACTCTCCCTTTCAGACGCGCGAGCGCGGAAATGGGCGCAAGCCGCCGGGTCTCTTGGCTCGCAGATATGCCGGGCAGGATCCGGATCAATGAAAAAGGCGGGCTTTTCCGCCCGCCTGTGTTGCTATTCCTATTCGGACTGAAGATGGTCTCAGAGCCCGAGTTGGGTGAGGATTCTCTGCGAGAACATCGGATCGGGAAGCGGACCATACGGATCCGTCACGCCCAGATACCCTTGGATATCCTCGTTCTGACTCGCCATCGCCCGATCGGCGCTGACGTTCTTCATGATATGTCCGCGCGGAACAAGCGTGAATTCACTGGTCATCAGTGTATTCACCGTGTTCACCCTTCGCCAGACATTGTGGGCTGTGGATCGGCTCAGGTTATCCGAAATCTGTACGTTCTGAGCAAATCCCACAAGCTCCATTTGGTTCCAACCGTCCTGATTCGCACTGGCCACATTGCCTCGCCAGACTCCGTTCATGCAGTACTCGGCACCGATGCCGTAGTCCTTGTTATTGAAGGCACTGTTGTTTTCGATCAGGTAACCGTCGACAAAGTAGAGGCTCATCCCGGAGAGTCTCGGCGCGCCGACGAAGGAGTTGCCGCGGACGGTCACGTTCCTCACGTAGTAGGCCGGATCATCGGCATACCAAGTCACGGCACCGTTGGTCGGGAACACGCGGCCCGCTGTCTGAATCTGCAAAACGGCCGTACGAGCGGCGCGGTTTTCAGAGATACACCGCACCAGAAGATTCGCCGGAGCTCCGGCGAAAGCCACGTGCCAGGTGAGCTCGGTAAGTGATCGAGTCTCGTCCTTCAGGGCCAATCCTTGCGTGCTGATGGTGAGAGTCTGCCCGCCCTGACCTCGCGTGGCGCGGATGGTTCCCAGGTCTCCCAAAAAAGCGGTGATGTTCGTCCCGCCCGCCCATCGGGCGTCGGGCGTATGGTAGTTGATCCCGCGCTTCGTCGCCTCGTTGGCGAAGCTCCACGGGTGCCCGGGAGTGACCAAGAAAAGTTCCTTTTGGGTGTGCTTCCCTCCCACAAACGAGGAGTTCTCCAGCGTGAGGTTTCGCCCTCCGTTGAAGATCATGTGGGACTTGCGCCCCCCGCTGAACGAGCAGAGATTGACCCTCACGGTGTCGCACTGCGCGAAGCCGAGGAACAGCGAAGAGTCGCCCCGGAACGAGACATTTTCGACGAGTACGTTGGTGCACCGATCAAACCCGAGAATGTTGTACGAATTCTCCGGACGCGTACCGCCCAGATCGGGACCGGCTTGGATGTTGGCGTTCCGAATCGTGATCCCGCTCTTTTGCGAGATGATCACGGGCTGGTTCATCGTATAGGTGCGACCGCCGCCATCCCAAACGTTGCCACTCGCAAGAGCCAGAGGCAAAACGTTTGCCAACTCTTGCGGAGCCGATTGACCTGTCATGGCAAGGCTTAATCCGAAAGCCAGGGTTGTTAAAGTACTCATCGTTTCTTCCTCCGCTCGACGTCGTCGTCAGGCTCCTCCACCAAAGGCCCCCGCCAGAGCATCGTTCAGTCCAGGCAGCGTGGGAACCAAACCGGAGAGGTAAGGGTTGGACGCGACCATACTTGTCAGCTGTTCGATACTCATCGCAGGATCATCGGCAGTGCCGCTTTCCTCCCAGACTCGCCAAGTGATTGGCAGAGCCAGGATTTGCGCGGCGTACGGCAATATCTTTGCGAGATCCGCCTCGCGGACCTGCGCGCTCACCACCCAAAGGCTGTTCGCCGTTGGAGTCGGGTGAGGGTCGCTCGCTGTGGGTTCATCCATGCACGTAAACTGAATGGGTTCTTCCATGATCGAGCTGAGAGCGGATTCAATGGCGGAAGGATCCGTTCCTTGCGTCACCACTTCGGCACGCAACCACATCATCCAATACTCCATTTCCACAGCAGCTCTTGCTCGATCTCTGCGATTTTTGCTGGGTTCACTTCGGCGGCCCGAAACAGTGCCATTTCACCGATCCAACCTTGCAGAATCGGATTGCCCGCCCAAGTGCTGTCAATCCGTGCCCCCAGGGATACTCGCGAGAGGTTCACACTGGAAAATGCTTGAGCCGAACCGGCTCGCGGCGAACCATTGATCCTCAGCTGCCGCAACCCGGGAGTCGAGACCCCCGTGAATACGCTAAGCGAAGACTGTCGCCCCGAAATCCCCGAAGCCACATTCCAAAAGTGAGTCGTGTTCCCGCCGCTCTGGGTCAGATAGTGTTCGACAAAGGGCGACCCTCCGCCGACCGCACAGAGCGACCGCCAGTCATCGTTGGCCTGAGCGTTGAACCCAACGCAGATCAGATACCAGCCCGCCGAGGCTTCCACCGCACTGCCCGACCAGACCAGATAGTCATCCACGACCATCTGAGCGCAAGGCCGAAGGTTCTGTCCTGGCACATAGAACGTCGGCCGAGAATTCGCGGCTTCTGCCACCAGGTTTCGCCCGTTTCCGGAGAGATCGAGCACCCTACCAATTGGCTGACCGCTCGCACTCACCGGGATTGATCCCGCGATGTCCTGCCGGAGCATGTCCATCCGCGAAAAATCCCAGTGCGCCGCGCGAGGCGTGCTCAGCAGCACCGATCCCCCCGACCTCAGCGGAGGGATCCCCAAGTTGAGTCCGACACTCATTCGTTCAAATCAACCCCACCAGGGAGGAGGCGGTGGTTCCGACCTCCCACACCTTGGTCACTTCAATCGGGAGCAGACCCGCTGGCACATTGGCAAAAGTCAGAACCGCCCCGCCTGCCATCGTCACCTTCAAATTCCCCGGCGCACCGATGTAAATCGCCCGCGTGGGAATGGCGAACACCTCCGTGTCGCTCGGTTCGATCTCGAATCCGTTGTGTGCCGGATCATGCGCCCCGACCAAGCTTCCATTTGCTCGTTTGATACTCATTTCTTTGTGTTCTCTCTCTTCTCGCTTCCTTGCCCAGATCTCATCTAGGCAAAGTTTTGCCCGTCGCGGCTGAAACTGCTCACCAGCTCCGAATCCTCGACGGTCACCAATTCGAAATCCAGAATCCCGCCGGGCCGCTCAAGAATTGCGAGCGCGAGGCCGGATTCATCGACCCCCGTGCGAACTCCCGAAAAACTCCGAAGAATTTGCCCCGACTGATCTCGCAGGATCCCGTTCACCTGACCGTCAACCAGCCAGTAAGTCCACCGAGTTCCATCGGGGTGAATGACGAAGGCGGGAAATCGCACATTCCCGCTTGCAAGTGTCGTAGCCATGCTCCAAGTTGCTCCGAAGTCGTCGGAGAAGCGTTCTTTGATCGTCGCAAGTTCCTCGGTGACGAGCCAGATCTTCTGCCGCCGGCCTCGGTCCCATCTCACGCACAAACTCGCCGCCGTGAACTCCGTCTCGATCGTCCGGTAGCCCAGGCCGATCTGATTTCCTTTCACCCCCAGACGAACCTTGCTCTCGTTCGTGCGGGTCGCCATCACGGTGAGTCCCGCAGGATGAACATCCATGCTCAAGCCCCCTTCGGTGATCACTTCGTGCATCACCCGGCGGTGCCGTGCTCGGTTGAACACAGCAAACTCCGAGGAGATCCTCCCCCTCGCTTTGACGGTATGCAGAGCGCCCGGCTTCCCTCCCGGGAGTTCCGTGAGGTACCCGCCCAATGAATCCGAAGTGTCGGATCCCGCGGGACCTGACGGACTCTCAAGCGTCACCGATGCGCCTGCCGCGACCGATTGATTCCCCTTTGCAAGAAGACCCCAAGCCTGCGCCCGTTGCAACTTGCCCCAGCAAAGAACCGTCGGCCCGCCGTAGGGACTCCCAAAGACGTCGCCCGCTTGAGGATAAACCTCGACCTCATCCCACAGAGCCTGGATGCTGAGTTCTTTGGGGTCAGAGAATGCCAGATCCACCTGGAACTTCATCGATTCCAGATCCCGCAGAACACCCCCACCCCCGAGCAGCTCCGCTTCGCGATCCATCGAGTGATAGTCATCCGGCCCCGGTGGCCCCATTGTCACCGACCAACCAAGCTTCGAGCCCAACTCCCCGAGAATTTGGGTCACCGATGGCCAACTGGTGACATTCCCGGTACGCGTCATCCCCGGGAGATCGCAGACTCTTCCATCCACCTCGCTCCAGAGTAAGGTTTTGACTAGAGTTGGCTGACCGACTTGGCGCACCCGCCACGGCCCAGCGGCGGGCAGAATCGAGAGCTTGGGGATTGAATGCCGCACCAGGGCAATCTCGTCGATCTCGAATCTCCCCACCGGAAACCCGCTGAGGCTCAGAGGCTCCATTTCGCTGACGCCCCAATGCGCCGAATCCTCAACCTTGCCAGTCGCCAGGAGGGGAAATCGACTCTCCTTCTCATCAACTTCTTCGACAAGGTTCTTGGGCAAGCAGAGATCCACCTCGCGGCTCACCCATTCATCCAGACCGCCCGTTTTGATCTCCCAATCCTTGTCCGCGATGGTGAGCGTCAGGGCAGAATCGGAGGTGTCTCGGCTCCGGAGCTTGATACGCAGTTTGCGCATTGCCTCGGAGTTCAAAGCGGGTGAAAAAGTGCGTGTCAGACTGCCTGAAGCCTGAGCAAATTCCACCCGAATCGCCCCGGAAGCTTGGCTTAAAACCCCGGTGCTCGACCAACCCGCCAGGGATTCTCCGGAATCAACCACGACCTCCGGAAGATGCTGGATCGTTGCCGCCAGCCATTGCTTTCCGCGAATCTGAAGCCGCCGATCTCCCGGATCATCGCCAGTGGCAGCGAGACTTTCCGGCGTGAGCCACGCTCGAATCTTCCCCGGCTCGTCCACCCCGCCGGGGGGCATCGACTGGCCATCGAGCGTGGCGAACGCCGACCACTGCCGATGCACCACCGATTCCTCCGCCTCACCCTCCACCAAAACATCGAGCACCGCTGGAGTCGATCCATGCTGGACTCGGGCGACCACGGGATCCGTGAGCAATTTACTTCCGACCCCCCGCTTGAACTTCAAGCCCAGCTGCGTCGGGAGGGCCGCTGCGACGAAACCGTAGCTGGTTCCATACTGCCCCGCCGACTTGCTCAGAGTGAGGAAAAACGTGTTGATCGCATCAAAGATCCCGCTCGCATTCTCGGCGGAGTAATTCGAACTCGGCGTGACCCCGGCAAAACTCGCCGAGATCCCCAGACTGGCAAGACGCCCTTTCGCCACGATCTTTCCGCGACGATCCACCCCATGCCAGATGTCTCCCAGTTCATCCGAAATCGCCTGGCTCACCACCAACGACTCCACGCCGGAAAACATCCCCGTGACTTGCAGTGACATCGTCTCCCCAACTTTGAGTCGCTCGAAGAAACGGATCCTCCGTCCCGTCACGCTCTCCGCCCGCGCAATCCCGCTGAACTCGGGAAAACCCTCAACGTCGCTCTCCTCAATGGGATCGATCACCTCAAAGAACTCTTCGACTTCCGCCGAGATCCGATACCCCGTCGCCAGATCCAGGAACAGCTCGGTTCCTGAACCCACTTGGTAGGAATCGCTCCGGCTGAGCACGGTCGTCACCTCAAACGGAGTGCCCTCGAAGAAAGTTAGGCTCAACCGGGTGTCGTATTGGGCGTTGAGGACGATGCTGCATCCCGGATCGGCCGGCCAGGAGCCAAACGAGCTGATCGGCCAGTAGGCGATCTTCGCGCCCAGCGCCCGAACCTCAATGGACTCCACCCATCCCTCGCTCACGGCAAAGAATCGGTTCGGCTCCACCGGGAAGGTGCCACTACAAACATACTGCGCCGTCGCGATCGCCGCCCAATTCCCCGCGACCTCGATCCGCCGAGTGCGCCCACTTCGATAGATCGCCATCTAGCTCAGCCTCCGCACCGACCGCACCATCATCCGCGCGAGCTTTTCGCCACCGCGCCGGACGATGGTTTGCGATTTCGGTCGCCCTTGGGCGAACTGCAACTGGCTCTGTAGGCTCACCAGAGGTCGACGTGGCTTCATGCCGTCACCTCAATCGCAGTGTAAGTTGCTTCGCGCAAACCTGTCGCTTCGTGCTCAAAACGACAGGCAAAACTGGCGATTCGGTAAATCCCCTTGCCGTGAATCGCGACGCAATCCCCCTTCCAGATCGGCGCGCCGCTGGGATGAGTCAGCCAACCGCACGAAATCTGCACCATCTTTTTTGGCTGGCTCAACGCCGCGAAGAGCGACCGGCAAGCCGCATCCACCGCCGCCTCGCTGGTGAGGGCAGGATCCACAATCGCCGTCCGACGAATCTCTCCGACCCACGATTCCGGCCTTTGCGCGGCGGGCAAGCCCACATTCTGCGAAGCCCGATCCACCATCATGCTCTGGATCGGCCTCTCCACCCGAGGATCCCATCCCGTGACCCGGACTTCGTTCGCGTGGGGCGGAATCGTAGCCAATTCCATAGCCGTGATGACCTGACTGCGCGGTGCATTTGCCGCCACCGCATCCTGCTCCCTCAGATACAGAGTCACCGCCGGGCCCGTCGGTAAGTCGCCGGGCAGGAGGAAAACAAACTCCTCGCCCGAGCCATCTGGTCGCGGACGGAACCCGTACTCCGCCTCCATCGCGAAGGTCTCGGCCAACCGCCGAATCCACTCGGCAGCCGTGTCACCGACCTCGATGAGCAAGTTCCAATCGCCGCTCACCGCACCCGGTTTTTGAGGGAGAACCATCGGAAACGCGCTCATGCGGATGCGCATCTCGGGCAGGCCCGACCGCAAGACCAGCTGGCGAATCGCCTGCCCCAAGCTCATCCCATCGAGCGGCATCCGCTCAGAGAACACCGCCGTTTCCAGGGCTCGCCAGCGGTCGCGGAGTTCCACCTCCACGCTCTCCGTTTGCGGTGAGACCGCGGCGATTTGTTCCACTTTTGCTACCGACGCCTCCATTAAAGTCTGATCTCCGAGATTCAGGCGAACAGGTCGATGGCTCCCCCTGAGGGCCCCCGGGGCGAGCACTTCTAGGCTGTGCGGATTCCAAATCGCAAGATCCGCCGCGACTCCCCACGGATGCACCGGACACGAGAACTCAAGCCAAGCAGTCTGATCGACCACCTCGTGCCCGCTTGTTCCAGCGGTGGCGGCTCGTTGCGCCGGAAATCCCGCCTGACCGGCGGAGAGGAAGGGAGTGTAGCCCTCATGCGTCGAGCTCAGCTCGGCCCGCAACCTCACCTCCAAATCAGATCCGTTGGGCGTAAACGGTGTGGAGCCATCCCACGCCACCAGGTTTACTGCCGCCGTCTGCACCCCTGCCCCAAAACCCGGCCAGCCCTGGATCAGAAACGGTGCTGGCGAGGGCAACCAGCTCGCATTGCTGAACTGCTCCGGAAGCTCGCCCGTTGCCAGCGGCTCGAGAAAGCTCGTTTTGAGGCTCGTCGAAAAGCCGCTTGATGGGAACTTGACCGGGGCAATCTGAACCTGAATCGCGCCACTCTCGGCCTTGAGCCACACCGAACCCGCCGGCGTGATCACCGGCGAAGGGTCGTCCGCCGCGATCTGATTGAAGACCACGACAAACCCATCGCCACTCTGCGACAGCACGAGGAGCTCGCGACCTCGCATCGGGAGCACCAGAACTTGAAAGGTCTGGAATCGGCGGACATCCCGGGCCCTCGCTCCGGTGATTTTGCCCGTCGCGATCCACTCACCATCGCGATGAACCTCCACCGTGCCATCCGTCCAAAACTCCAGCCGGACTCCCGTCGCCGCGTTTGGCCCCGATCCCCAACCGAACGAGAGCTGCCGGAACCGATCCCCTGCCCCGTACCCAAACCAAGAGACGACCATGCCCCGATTGGGCGCGAACTGGGTCTGCGAGACCAGCGATCCCGACGCCCCGGAATCCTTGAGGGCAAGCCACGGCCCCGCCCAGTGCTGATCCGCTCGCTCTTCCCAAGCCGACGGCGCGCCAAACTCGGCAAGCGACATCTTGGCGTGGAGCCCAGTGGTGCTGGTCATCCACTGCGGGGTCAGGCAGGTCGGCTGAAGCATCAAGGTCTCAGTGATCGGATCGATCCAGGTGCTGCTCCGAATCGAGCCATCCCACTCGTGGCCCGCCGCGACCACGGTGAGTCGATCTGCCGAAAGCCGAACCTGCGGATGATCCCAGTGCACCGACAGGCTCACGAAAACCTCCGGAGCGAAAGCGCCTGCTCAAGGATCTCAGCAACGACTTGGGGCATAAAATCGGCGGTTTGCGATTGGGCTATCATGGGGTCAGAGGGAGATGGATCAAGCGGCTGGATGGGCTCGATCTCTGTATCGTGACCGAGCCTGCCCAAGGGTCGCTGCGGAGAGTCGACCTCCTGGTTCTGCCCAAGAAAGGATGAGATAACTTGCTCATTGGAAGCAAGAAGTCTGGTTGCCCATCCTCTAGATTCTTTCGAGCGGAACCTCACTCGAGGCCTTCCCATTCATCCAACTGGCGAACAATTTCGCTGACGATTGTCCCGGAAGTCTCCACCAGTCGAAGAGCCTCGTCGTGGCTGATCACCGGCGACTCGCTCAGGCTCGCCAGAACGTGCGCTACCGCCAGCGAGCGGTCATCCAGATCCGAACCACGCCGCCGCATTGCACGAATGAACTCCCTGATCCCCTGTTCGAGCACCACGACTTCGGCATAAGAAACCGGGCGGACAAACTGCAAGCACTGCCCCCCGGGAAGCATGACAGTGATCGTCCGCGGTGCCGACTCGGCCCGATCCAGAATCGACTGAATTGTGCTTGGCAAACCTTGACACTTCATGGCATCACCGCCTGGACGGGGCCGGTCGAGACCCAGGTGTAGTCGCTCTCGACGACCTCCACGGCCGTGAAACCAAAGCCGAATTTCTGCACAAGAAAAGCCCCGGTCGTCAGAGGGGCCGTCGTGGATTCTGCTCGTGTTTCGATGGTGAGCGGGGTGGCGGGCGCGTTCAAAGCGCTCTCCAGCAACCCCATCCCCGACCCCGTGCCGTTGCCTGTCGTGGGCTGATTTCCAAGAAGGTCAATCTCCCAAGTTTGAACCTGTTTTTGCTCCGCAACCTGCTTGGTGCGGTGAATGAGCATGGGAAGCGAGATCGGAACGAAGTTGAGATTCAGAGCAAAATTGGCCTTCTGCCCGGGCAACGAGTCGAGCGGGAGCGTGCCCGGAGCCCACGACCCGGAAGGATCGATGGCCACCCTCAGTCGGACCCGAAAATCGCGCCCGACCAGCACCGGTCGCTGCCACTCATCGCCAACGCCCGCTGCATCCTGATGCCGCAAAATCCCCTCGAATCGTCCTGCCAAGAGACTGCCAAGCAAGTTGACACCCGCCAGCGAAATCGCCCCAAGATCAAGGTGAGTCACCCGCGCTCCGGAGACCTTGCGACTCGTGAGCTTCGCCGTCACGGAAACTCCACGCCGCACCGGCTCACGCACCACGCCCAGACTCGTCACGGGCGTGACTTCCCGACTCATCGTTCGCGTTTCCTGAACCAAGCCCCGCAAATCGGCGAGGAAGTTCTGCCCACCTGCCGAGAACACGGCCAGATCCGCAGGCGTTATCCGACTCGCCAAATCAAGCACCCTCCGTGCGATTCAAAATAAGTCTGCAAATGTAAATCATAAACATATCCCACTTCCGATCACCCCTTGTTGCTGAGTTCGTTTTCGGTCCCAGATCACTCCAGCGAATCTCCGTGACCAGTCCGCCGTAGCTCGGCGGAGCCGCCCCCAGCAGAGCCTCGCGCAGTGCTTCGGCTTGAACGATCCAACTCGTGCTCCCCGGCTGTCCCGCCACCTTGCCCCACCGGGCCGAGATACGAAACTCCGCTTGCGCCTCGTCCACCAACGCGTTCTGGGCCTCAATATCCAGGCTCACGAGGTGCAACGCCACCAGCGCTCCTGACACGTGCGCCTCCACCGGCTCGGTCGTCACCTTGGCACCGGGCACCGCCGACGCAAGCGCCGAGACCAGGGCATCCTGAATCACGAGAAGTTCAGCTGCCCAGCTCATCGCTCGTCACCTTCTCCAAATGCACCCTCGCGTGGCTGGTCGCGGAATCAGCATCAAACCTCTCAACTTCTCCCCGAATCCAGTACATTTCGCCCCGAATCTGCAACTGATCTCCCGGAGACAGGAGACCAGCATCTTCAACGTTCACCAGAAAAATCGCCCGACTCCCTCGCTGAACCGTGTCCAGTGGCGCGCTGAGAGTCGCGCCGTTCTTCTGCGAGAGTTGCCCCAGCACCAGCCCCCCGCTCGTCCGATCAAACCGCACAATCCGACTCGATTGAAGCACCGGTTGAACGCGCCAGATTTCTGCCGAATGAGGTCGAAACGCTAGCGCCACGATCCCCCTCCCATTCCCCTCGCCGCATGAGCTTCAAAAACCCGAATCGCCTCGGCTCGAAGCCGTAGCGCAGGATTCACCCGGTCTTTCGGTCGAATGAACCGATACGTTACATTTTCTTGCCTGATCTGATCCTTTTCTACCGAATGTGATTGCGCAGCAAACGACTCCTCCAGCAGAGTCGCCGCGGCGTAGTTCCGAACCGCTTCCCACACATCCGCAGGAAGGATCTCCGCATACCCTGGTCTCCCCACCACGACGAGGCTCCGCCGACTCCCGCTGATTCTCTTCGCAAAGGTCAATCGACGGAACGGCGGGGAGAGGTCAGGCCCGTCAAACCACTCCTCGGGCGGAATCGCCACGCCCGCCAAAGTCACCGATTCGATGCTGGCCAACACGATCGGCAGCTCCAGACTCGCGATTCCCCGCGGTGTCAGGTAGAGCGTTTTCGCCGCTCCCGCCAAGAACGGCTTAAATCCCGAGATCGTCTCGAGCGTCGAAACCGCGACTTCGACCGCCGTCTCTCCCCGAGCCTGCGTCACTCCCGAAACGCCATGCGCCACCAGCGTTTCGTTCACCTCTGCGGCTGATGGCCATTGCGATAAATTCAAAATTGACTACTCCTCTGTTGTTGTTTCACTATCTCCTCCTATCCATATCTCTGGTCTAGCCCGCTGAATCGATCCCGCGGCAAGAGCCAAGGCCATCACGCAGTCATCGTGCATGCCGGCTGGCGCTGAGGCATGGAATCCCGCCCCCTCGCGACGTTCGACCCGAAAGTTGGCCAGCTCTTCCGACTGCACCGGGATATCCATCAGCGAAATCTGCCCAGACTCGATGAAAAGCGCGAGGTGCTCCAGCAGCGATTGCTTCCGAAGCTGAGTCAGCACCACAGGTATCACGTCGATCCCCTCCCCGCGCAGCCTTTCCACTAGAGGATCCCCAAGCCCCGTCGCATCCACGACCGCGGAACAAGCAAACTCCCGGCAGACCGCCTTGATCCGCTCAATCTGCCTGGCCCACGAGACTCCCCGAAACCGGTCGAACCACACCTGATGACCGGCTTCATCCAGCACGGTGATCACGCTGAAATCTCGGATACGTGCAAGATCAACTGCACAAAGATAAATTTTTGCCAGATCAGGTCTTGCGTTTTGAGAATCCGACTTCCGAATCGCTTGATCCAAGCCATAGAAAAAGCCATCCCCCGCCTCCAAAAAGTGAGCCTCGAATTCCTGCCGAAAGCTTGTTTGCGGCATGGCTCGCCTCGCCCGTGCAATCTCGTCGGGCCGAATCCAAGGATTCGTGTCGGTTGGCATCCGAAAGCTTCGCCATTCCGATTGGCTCTCGTCTTGACCCAACTCAAAACACGCTCGAAAAAATCCGCTCCCCCTTGGGGTAGAGAGGAGCCAGGCATCGCCGGACAGATCCGTCAAAGTCGGGCGAATCGCATTCCAATAGATCTCCTCCAATCCCACGACCATCGCCGATTCGTCAATGATCCAGTGGGCATACTTGTACCCACGGCCCGCATTCTCATCGCTCAAGGTCCAGAAGTCGATGCTGCCGCCCGTCAGAAGCTCCATTCTCCGATCTGTCTCACTCACCCGCGCGATAAGGGGGCGGATGAGGCGACGAATCCGCCGAAATGGCTCGGCGAGATACTTGTAATGAGGGGCACCCCAAGCGACCGGTCGGCCCGCCAAGGCCGACCGAATCGCCAGATGCACCCCCAACTCCGTCTTCCCCCACCGGCGCCCGCAGGCCACCACGGTGTTCCGGGCATCGGAACCAAGAACTTGAACCTGCCCCCCGTGCATCTTGGGAAGCGAAAGCCGGAGCTCCATGCGAACTAGGCAAGCCCCCGAGACCCCAAGCCAAGCTGCTGCAGGGCCGTTTCCTTGTCGATCAACCCGGCCTGGTAGTCAGCTCGGACGCGCTGATGCAACCGATTCCGGTCGTCTTGGAGCGTTCCCACTTCGCTCAAGTCAAACCAGACCCGGAGCCCCATCATCCGATCGCGATCCTCAAGCAACTGCTCCGTAAAAGTTTGCGCCAAATCTTGCCACAAAGGAACCAAGAACTCCTCCGTCGCCGCTTCCCTCGCCTCGCGCATGTTCGAGTACGTCGATCGCTCCATGCCCGCGCCGAGCCCCAACACCATCGCCGGAATTCCGAAGACGGCCGTGATCCGCTCCTCGGGCAACCGATTCAGATCGCCAATCGCGAGGTCATCGGGCTTGAACCCGATAGGCGTCACTTCTGCCGGAAAAGTCGGCACAATCACGCCCCCTGCGCGGCTCCCGGAGGCGACTTCCCGCATTTTCTGCGCAAGGTAATCGGCATCCTTCTGGCTGACTCGCGTCCCATCCGTTTTCGCCGTCACCATCAAGCTCGGCACCGGATTGCTTAGAATCGCCTGGGAATAGGCGGAAATCTGGTTGTCCGTGAGGATCTGCCGCATCACCGAGGACAGCCGACTGATCCCCTTCACCGGATTCGCCGGATCGACCCCATCGAGATCGTGGATCATGTCTTCGACTTCGATCCGGCTGCTCCCGGAGACCCCCTGAACCTGATAGAAATCCGGCACCGAAGGCCTCGTCCCGACGGGGATCGGCTCCACATTTTGATGCGGAACCCAGTCGAGCCCAATCACCTCTCCTCGAGCGTTGCGAATCTTCTGGACGTACGCGTTCCCATCCAGCATCCGACTCAACGTCATCGCCGACAGCAACTTACGGGCATCAATCCTACTCTTTTCGCCGCGAGCGAGCCGTCCTTGCGGCGACGTGAGCAGCCGCTCCGCCCAGTGCCCGGAAATATTCTGCCAAGCCCCATTGATGTTTTGCTGAACAACCGGGGTCGCCTGCCCCACATTCCGCATCGCCCAGTTGACACAGGCCATGACGATGCTGTTCTGAGCCGCCTCCGGAGACCGAAGCGCAACGACCCCTGGCTTCCATCCGGAGAGTTGTGATAAAGATTCTTCCTGAATCCACACCATTTCCTTCTCTCCCCAATTCTTCCAGAATCTCTTCATCCATCCCCCTCCTCGTAGGGTCGTGCCCGGGCGGCAGTCGCCCGGGCCATCCGTTCACTACGCACGCAGATCGCTCAGCTTGCAGATCGCTTCATCACGCAGAACCTGAAGCCCTGCGCGGATATGCGCCCGAATAGCGACCATATTCGAAGCAAAGTTGCCAGCGTGGGAATCAGTTGAGGCGATCGTGAGATCCTTGCGAAGCTTGATTCGGACAAAGTCGCTGTCCAAAACCAGTCCAGATCCCGCCGGAAGTGCATCCGACTGCACGATCTGTACACCCCACACGCGCTGCAGGGGCTCATCAGCCGGATTCCCGAAAATGTAAATCCCATCCGCCGTTTTGGTAAGTCCGAGCCGCTGATAGTTGCTGCTGTGCAACACCACGAGATTCGGCCGAGCACGGCCCGACGATCGCGCCTTGGTCATCGCCTTGAGAATCTGGTCGAACTCATCGTCCGATCCTCTGGCCTGCGAGAGTGCGCCTGTCTGCGCGTTCAGACCAAGAATGTTCACGCCTGTGCCATCGCCAACCGTCACTTGTTCGTCCAACTTCTGTCGAACCATCATGCGCAGATCGTTTTCGATGAGTGCGCGCACGCTGGGCTCATCCTCCAGCTGCTCCTCCGTTACCGGCAGGAAGACCCCGATCCGGCGAATCGGAATCGTCGATTCTGCGTAAGCCAGAGTCGCCTCGTCCAGAGCTGCCCCCTCAGCTTTGCTCGCCGCCGCGTTGGTGCGGGTCGACTGCTTCATATACTTGATTGCGTTCTGCTCCGTGAGCTCCACCCGCAAAAAGTCGATGAGTTGCGGAGGACGAGCGATCGCCGGAACCACCGTTCCATCGCGGAAGCTCATCGGCGCGAAGCCCGCAGCCGTGGTCATTGTTGCCTTGGTCTCAAAGAACTCGGCCGCTTTGCCCGCGAGTTCGACATCACCAAAGGTGCCGCCCACCCGGCCTCGCCATGCCGCCGAGTTCAAAAAGGCATCGCTCAACGACTGATTCGCCGCCTTCGCAGAAACCCGATTCACGGGAATCTCCTGCGTCCATCCCGGAGTCAAATCGACTTGTCGCGAATGATCTGCCTCGGCTTTGGCCGCCAGATCGTTGATCTCCTTCATCATCAAACGCAGACCCTCAATGTCGTTGGCAGGAATATCCTTCACCACCTGTCCATCGGCCAAGGTCTTAGTCCCATAAGACTCCCACTTTGAGCGATACTGTGTCCGCTTCGTTTCCAATTCAGTGTGCAAATTCATGTGTGCTTTGTTTCGTATTCAGTCGGCTCAGCCGGCTCGGATGCAACTCTTCGAGCGTGGTGAGAATAGTCAGGTCAGCAAGCATGGGACTCTCATCCCATTTGCCAGAAATCACAGTCGCGTCAGGCGCAGCAGGCATCGTCACAATCGAGAACTCCTTCAGCTCGATTTCGCGCAAAACCCGAACGCGTTGTCCTTCGAAAGATTCAAACGTCCACTTCTTGGCCAAATAGCCAATACTCAGTCCGACATCTTTGCCCGCCTTCAAACGTTCCAGCAGAACCGTTCGGACTTGCTGAGCCGCAGGCGTCGAATGAAAAGCCATCTTGACCCAAAGGCCTTTCGCATCTTCCTTTGCCTCTAAGATGTAGCCAATCGGGGCGGACTTGGTATCGTGACTCACTGTCACGAAGCCCTGCTTCAGGAACTTTTCCAGGTCGCCATAGGCGCCATCAACAATCATGTCGCCAAGAGAATCAATCTGATTCTTCGTGCTCGCATATCCCGTAATCCCTCCGGATTCGCCAAGCTCACTCGATGTTAAAGGAATCGTCTTCGTTTCCAATTTGCTCCTCCTTTTTTTGCTCAGTAATCAGTCCATTCTCCCGCTCAGAAGCCCCAGCGGGGATCTCCTGATCTTCATAAACAACCCTCACCACCAATTCCCCCGAACCATCATCCAGATGAGATTTGGCGGTGGCTCGGGCCGCCGCAAGCTTCAAGGCATCCATTTCCGCCTTCCTTCGCTCGCTGGGCAAGCTCGCATCACGTGCCACCTCAAGCAGTCGTTCGACAAAAGCATCGGCCTGCCACATCTTGGCAATCCGATAGCTCTTCAGAAATTCAGGTTTGTGCTGTCGATGCCCGGGCGATAGCCAGCGATAGACGGTCTGTACCGTAGGCATCCCCGGAAGCGCGAGAGCCTCTCGCAACGTTCGCCCCTCGGCCAGCTCATCACAGATCCTCTGACCGAGGGCGCTTGAGAAGATGATCTTCGCCACGAGGCGCGCTTAGTCCTCATCCAAGTTGACAAACTCTTCGACAAAGTCAAGGATTCCCTCGATCATCTTGTCGCGCTTCTTAATCAGTTCCGTCGGCGAATCTTCGAGCATCGCGGCTCTCCGTTCCAGATCAGCGACGCGGATCCCCGGAAAAATCAGGGCTCCTTTCACAAACTTTCGCCCTTGATCCTTTCCCAAAGCATAAGCCAATCGGACACTCCCCATGTCCACGCCAAATCGTTTCAGTAGATGTTCCATTTCATTCCCCATTGCGCAAGTCGCGCATTTCTTCCCTTAGTTCGTTCACCGCCATTTTCAAAGCAGTCATGGCATCTTTGAATTCAGTCAACAGAACAATGAGCTGCTGGCGGTCGTTCGTCCAGGCTTTAATCACCTGATGAAGCAGAAATCCCGCCGCCACCGCCCACGGCCCGTTCTGCGCAAAACTCTGCGTGATATCTTCGATCACATTTCCTCCAAACGGATAAATCCAAATCGATGCATCTTGGCCAGCCCACGAAGAGTGCGTGTTCGTCGATACACCCCATCTCCCTCCCGCGATCCTTCGCCCGCATCGGTGTTCCCCTCAATCGTCGCGAAGATCCCGAGAAGGTGGCTTCCCAGAACGAATCCGATGTGCCCCTGCCCGCTCTCCTCAAGCCAATAGAATAGATCTCCGCGCCGTGGGGAGCGGACGAGACGCCCGTGGTGCCCCGCCCACTCCACCCATCGCCGAACCGCCGCGCACTCCCCTCGCGACGGGAGGCGGCCCGCCCCAACCCCGGCCCGTCGGCATGCCCAGTACACAAAGCAGGCGCACCAGGCGAATCCTCCCCCCGATCCCAGACCTGCCAGTTCCTGAACATGCTCCACAAACGGCCCCCGATTCCGGCCCGATTCCCTCTCCCCCACCGCCCGAGCCGCCCAGGCCAGAGCCCGGTGAGCAGCCGGCAAGCGAGCGTAACGCTCATCGCTCAGCCACGCCACCGGAGACCGCTCTGCGCCCGAGCCAGATTCCGAACCCGAACCCGAACCCGAGCCCGAGCCCGAGCCCGAGCCCGAGCCCGGGCCATACCACTCCCCTTCCAACTTCCTCTTCCCCAATCGATTCACCTCGTTCCTCCCTCCTCATCCGCACGGTTCCTTCCCCTCTTCCCAAGCTTGTTCAAGCCGTTGGGCGACCGCACACCCCTTATTGACGCCTCCCCGATTCGACCTGCAACATATTTTGCCAAGTTTTGCCAAGTTCACTTGACGCCTTTCGTGTCATGCGCGACCATTGAACTCGCAAAGTCCCCGTCGGCACCCCAAACGCTTCAGCAATCATCTCCCACTCGAACCCCGCCGCACGTGCTTCCGCGAGCACCAAAAGCTCGGGAAACTTCTCCCGAATCTCCTCGATCATCAGCGGAAAGTCACTGATCACGCCCGACGCACCATGCTCTTCCTCGAACGCCACACTCGATACCCTTTGAATCTGAGACTTCATGTCCAGCACCCGATTCCTCGCAAGAATCCACACACCCTCTGGCCCGCTCAGCTTCCCCTCGCGTACCCGAATCAAGGTGTGGACCACCACCTCCTGCTCCGCATCCTCAGAGTCCTCTCTGCCCAACCCCACTCGCCTCGCCCACGCCCGGGCACATCGCCGAGCCACGCCCTCCCAGTCATCATTCCATCTTGGCAATTCTGTCAACGATTCCATAACCGGCGGGTCGAACCGCCGCAAGCACACCTGTTTGCTCATGTCAATAATATAGACAAATTTCTACTATATTGTCAACAGGACTTGACAAATTTCTCCACAGAATGTCAAAATGTCAAGCATGGATGGGATCGGTGCGTCTGAACTCCGCGAATTCCGAAAGCGCAACGGATTCACACAGCAAGAAATGGCGGACAAGCTCGGCATAAAGAGGTCGCGCTACGCCAACTTCGAAGTAGGACTCAGCACCCCGGACGCAGACCTGATGGTGAAGCTCCGGGCGCTGGGTCTCGCCGATGAAGTAGGCCCACCCACCATCCCGGCAAGCCAGCTCCAGATTCCAATTCCTTACCTCGGCCTCATCTCCGCCAGCGACCCCGTCAGCTGGACAGATCCTTTCGACAGCGACACATTCGAATTTGTCCCCCCCGAAATGGGCGACCCCAAAGGCCGATTCTCCTGCCGAGTCGCCAGCGACAGCATGATGCCGCTGCTGCAGCCGAACGACCTTTGCATTTTCCAGAAAACCGACGTTCCCCGAATCGGCCACGTGATCCTCTTCCGATCCTTCGAGCACAAAATCACGATCAAGCTCCTGAAACACGACGGAGAAAATTTCGTGCTCACGCCTCTCAACCCCAAGTACGAGAGCGTGATCGCGGCGGGCACAATGCTCGGCTACCTCGTCGGGATCGTGCGCGAATTTGGCACTCAGAAAATGACCTTGTACGATGCGACTGGAATTCGGGGCCAAGGTACCAAGAATCAAGCGAGTCCAGCGTAGCTCAAGACGGTACGAGCAATTGCCTCATCGGTCGATCCTTCCAGGGATCCTGCCGCCTCAAAATCGCACTCTTCGCCGCCACGAGAGTCGGTGCCGATCACAATCACGCGCTTCCCGTCGGCCCCACCGACAAAAAGCATCTCCCGGATCTCCAGCCCAATCCCCGGCTCAATTTGGCTCACCGCATGAGCCGCCGCCTGCGCAACCGCCTTCCAGACCGATCCGTTCGGAGCCGCCGATCCCACGATCTCCTCGTCTCCGCGATGAACATGGACTTCGACTTCATCCGCCGACGAAACCACGCTCAGTCGACCGGTCGAAGGCGCGATCTCTGCCGGGGCAGAGGCCGCCAAAGCCCCGGGCTTGTTCGCCAAACAGGCTTTGCTGGCCAACCCAATCAAGTTGTCCAGAGTGGCCGCGACGTGCGTCCGCGAAGGCTCCTGCGTGCGCTTTCCGCCCGAAACCCCATAGGAAAAACCGACCGGGGCCGGCACGCCGTCGACTTCGAACGAAAGCTCTCGAAGCTCGCTCAGCAACCCAAGCAGCTCCGCCTGCGACCGAATCGATCCAATCGCAAACTCATCGCCTCCATAGCGGACAAGCACATCTTTTCGGGGATCCACGAGGCGCCCCAAAAGCCCGGCAAACGAGCGCAACACCGCGTCCCCGACCGTGTGGCCGTAAAGCTTGTTGTACTGACCAAAGTCGTTGAGATCAAAAAACGCCACGCTGATCTCGCGCCCGGCTTCCAACTGCTCCACACCCCAATCGCGCAGCCGATCACTCCACGAAAGCCCGGTGTGAGCATCAAAACTCCTCCCCAGTTCGGTGATGAAGAGCAACGCCGAGACCAGCCCGACGAACTGCTCACCGTCCATCACGACCAAAAAGTCGGCCTGTTGCTGCACAAAAACTTTCGCGGCTTGGCGAACTTGCTCGTCGGCCTGAAGCCGCATCCCACCACCGCGCATCAGTTCCGCAACCAAAACCTGCGGTTCGCTCAGAATCACCGCTTCAATGGTGACAAGCCCGCGCAAAGTCTCACCCTCCATCACGGCGGCCGCCGCAACGCCCTGACGCTGCATGGCCAGCAACGCAGTAGCGGCATCATCCGTGGGGTTCACGGTCAGGGTATTCAAGCTCAAGTCCGCGAGGGTTCGCATTTCACCATCAGTCCCGACGTTCCGTCGGCGGGGCCGCTTCCTTGGCCCCAGTCATCTCCACTCCAGCACAATTCGCGCCAGATTCCACTCCAGGTCGGCATCCTAGGAAATCACGAAGGTCTTTCGTATTTCCGCCCGACATTCATCCAATTTCGACACCAGCCACTCTTCGTCCAAGCGCTTCTTCACCGCCTGACATCGCCGATACACACTGCTGGGCGTGACTTTCAGGAAGGTTGCAACATCGCCCTCCGTCAGTCCAGTCAAGGTCACCATCAGGTAGGCACTCAAATCACGAATGCTCGGCGACCCCGCCCAATCTTCCGACTCCGACATCACCCGCAGAATCGCATCGTGGACCGCATCCCGGGGATCCCAGCCGTTTTCACCCAAGACATAGGGCATCAGGATGCCGCAGGCCCGGCACACGTCATCCCGCCCTGTCCAGTCCGATTTCACCAATCGAAGCCGCTGCAGAGCCCCACGGATCGACCGCGCGCTTCCATTCAGGTGCATCCCCATGAATTGAGCGACCTCTTGACTGATTGCAAGCTCTTCGATCCGGGCCAGCCGCTGAGCCACAACCGCTCGCTCTTCGCTGGCGGGATGGCCAATCTTGGCAATCCTCCATTCCCGCGCATGAGGCAGAAGCGAAGCGAGCGCGGGGCCGCCCGATTCCGAAACAATGCTCACCAGGGTCGGTCTTCGGTGCCGAACGCGTTTCTCCAAACGAACCCGGAGGAGCTGCCGCGCCCTCGGGTGTCGCCAAGCATCTTGGAGATCATCCAAGATCAAGGTGTCAAGCGAATCAGCGCGGTCGCGCGATCGAGCCCATTCCATCGCTGAGCGCACAACAACGGTTTCTCCCGCCTCCAAAGCCATCGTCGAGGCCGTGGCATCTAGCAAAGCGGTGCGCCCCCATCCCGCCGGCCCCGAAATCACCAACAGACTTTGCAAGCCCTGTGAAAAAAGAGCGCACGCCTGGAGAGCTTCCGCGTTGCTCGGAAGAGGGGCAACTGCCGAAAAACCAGTGGCGAGCGCAGGTCTCCCCGCGTCGGAAAGTCGAAAGAGGACACGCCCAGATCGCTCTGGTTCCGCCACCTGGCTCAGGATATGGTGCACCAACGGTGTAGCCATTTGCATGTGTCCAACGAGAGAAAAAGAAAAGTGACCGTCGGGCACTGCCCCCGTCATCACGACACTAGTTTTAACATCTTTGGCCCTGACTGTCAAGGACTGGCCAGCACTCAATAAGAGCAATAAAGACGGAATCAACTTGCACACAATTCGCGCAGTCGAACCTGCGAAAAGTGTTTCGAGAAAATTCGCGGGTTTCCCACATCGGGGGTGGAAATCAGTGCTTGATCTTCTCCCAATAGGTGCCGAAATCAAAGGTCGGCGAGTGCTCAGAGTTATGGCAACCGTAGCAACTGTCCGCACCTTTCTTCGGCATCCTCACTTTCTCCGGAGCCTTCACATGGTTGGCCGCCGGGCCGTGGCAACTCTCGCAGCCGACGTCGGTAAGGTGAGGCGTTTTTTCTCGAGCGATAAACCCTTGGGTGCTCTCTAAGCCAACCACGTGGCATCCAACACATTCGGGATCCGAATCGTGGAAATCCCGTTCGAGCGTCGCCAACGCATCCGCATGCTGCGACTGTTTCCAAATCTTATATTCGTCCTCGTGGCAACTCCGGCAGGCCTTCGATCCCGCGTAGGCCTCCTCGCTCGTCCGGGGCAACTGCTCAAGAAGCCTTTCGGCACGCACGCGATCCTGATAGCGACGATAAACCCGCGCCGCATCGGGATCGTTCGGCGTCTCGTCATCGAGCCGGATCGCCTCGTAGCCATCAAGGACTTCACCATTCCACTGAAGCCGAAGCATCCCTTGACCCTTCATTCCTGGCGAAACCACCCAGACCTTGCCCACCCGGAGCGGCGACAGGGCAATCTGAGATTCTGACGTGTAAACCACGAGAATCACGTCCGGGAACCGCTCGGCCAATTTCTCCCCCTCGTCCCGATTTCCCGCCGTCACGATGATCCACCTCGTATCGTCCTTCGACTGGATCGCATCGCTCAACGCCGTCATCCCGGTGCTTCCCCGCGCCGGATCATGGCTCAGAACGCCGAACGGGCCCTTCTCAAACTCTCTCACCGACTCCTCCGTCGGAATGACCGGCGACGTATCGAGCAAGGTCGCACGCGAAAGCCGCGAGACCCCATTCAGACCGGCGTCTCCCAAGAACCGATCCTGCGGATGCAAAGCGATCACATCGACCATTGCAAACCGGAGAGTTTCCGCGAGTGTCTCGACCTTCATCTCCGCCTGTCGCGTCAGCCCGAGCGCGGGATTCCCCTGGGCGAGCCGACCGGTTTCGATCACAAGCGACGGATGCTCCGCGCAGGCTTCCCTCGTCTTGGTCACCCGTCGACGCACGCCTCCTACCATCGGCTTGGTGCAGCCGCAAGGCGTCAGATACCCCTGGGTGTTCCCGCCAATGACCAACGTCCAGGTCTCCGGCTGAGTGGCTTGCCCTTGCTGGAGAAAGAAGAACGGCACCAGCCCCAGCAGAAGGAGCCAGCCTCGCTTCATTCGGAAATCCCTTGAATCGGAATCACGATGGGCGGCTGCCCGGGAAGATCCGTTGTGACCGTAACACTTCCCAGCAACGCCCCGGTTCCCGCCTTGCCCCGCCATTCCAGAACAAGCTTGATATCCCCGTTCTCCAGCACTTCCGGAGTCGCGGTGTACTCCGGACTGCTCGCTTCGATCTTCGTGATCTTGAACGGCTTCCCAAGTCCTTGGAGCACCACAAACCCCCGCGCAATCGAACCCTTAAACTCGCCAAAGTAGAGCGTCGATGGGAACGAGGCCACCCCGCGTTGCACATTAAACACGCGGCTCGAAACCGGAATCAGTGGGTGATTGGTTTCCACAATCAGACTCGCCGGAATCCTCCCCCGAACCGCCGACGGGCTGAGCAAAACCGAAACTTTGTAGCCCTTGCGCGGCATCATCGGCTCGTTCATCTCCGGATCGGCGAGCATGCCTTCCCACTTCTCCGTCCTCGCCACGCCCGAGACTCCATACACCTGAGTCGAGAGAATCTCTACCGGCTGATCCTCTTCGGTGATGAAGTAAAACGTCGCGGAAGCACCGTTTTCGGTCATCTCCAGAACCCCTCCTTCTGGCCCGCCGAGAACCCGGTGAACCGGTCGAACATAGCTCTTCACGTCAATCCGAGTCACCGCACGTTCCGGATCATCCGTGTACACGAAAAGCCCCTTCTGCTGCGGCCCCTTGAAATCCTTCGAGCTCATCAGCACCGAAAGCAATCCCGTGGAGCCAGGGGCAATGGTTTCGGGATAGTTCAGGGTGAAGCAGCTGCAGTCCGGAACAATTCGGATCGACATCGGTGCCTTCCCGCGGTTCACGATCTCGAATCGTTGCTCCGAAATGGTGCCCTGCACCACACTTCCTGCATCCCACGAAGTCTGCGCTAGATACAGGCTTGGCAGAGCATGAACCAGCCGCTCTTTCTTCGTCACCGCATCCTTCATCCGCGCCACGACCGCCCGGTTCGACGCCAGCAAGCGTCGAAGCTCCAGCCCAAGCGGGGACATCCGGCCGCCGACACCATCGGTGCGAAACATCACGGTTCCCGGTCGGGGAGCCCGGGCAAACCCAAGCGTGGCGCCCACCGCGTAAGCGAAGTCCGACGAAAACTGCTGCGATTCGATCAGCGTGCGAGCAGATAGTCGTCGAAGCCCAATGACCGCCTCGAATCGAACATCCCCCGGCCCCGCGCCATCGAACTCGACCATTCCTTGCGGCAAGCCCGTGAACTCGTCGTTCGGCAAAACATCGCTGAAAGAAACAACGAGATGTGGCTGCTCCTTCCCTCTTGCGGGTCTTAGTTCAAGATCAGGGATTCCCTGCCGATACGAAGCAACCACCTCGGTGATTGCCTTTTCGAACACCGCCTTCTGCCCCGCCGCGACCTCCGTGTAGTCCACGTTGTACAGCAGAGCCTTGTCCGGGATCATCTTGAGAACCGCATCGGCTTGAGCAAATTCTCCCGCTTCCAGATGCCGCGCGGCGGTCGCCACCAGTTTCTGGAACCCAGACGAGGAATTGACCGCAGGAATCGGCGCGATCTCTGCCGATCCAACCGAGGCCACGGCCACGAGAGCGAGCAACGAACTAATCATAAATCTCTATCCGATCAGACGTCTGGGCGGCGGCGGGGTGTTCGCCACCTTCACCCTATTCTACAAACGAATCATCCCCGGGGGGACGCTTCAGGAAGGCCTCAATGAAGCCCCCAATCTGGCCATCCATCACCGCAGAAACGTTGCCCGTTTCAAACCCAGTGCGGTGGTCTTTGACCATCGTGTAGGGCTGCATCACGTAGCTTCGAATCTGACGACCCCATTCGGCCGGGCCGATGTCGCCCCGAATCGCCTTGGCCTTCTCGGCATCTTCTGCCCGGGCCACTTCGGCCAACCGAGCCGCGAGCATCTTGTAGGCCGCCGCCCGATTCTTATGCTGAGATCGCTCGTTTTGGCACTGAACCGTGATCCCTGTGGGGAGGTGGACAAGTCGCACCGCGCTCTCCGTTTTGTTGACGTGCTGACCACCCGCACCGCCGGCGCGCAGCGTGTCCTCCCGGATCTCGTCGGCATTGATCTGAATCTCCGACTCCTCCATTTCCGGCATGACTTCCACCCGGCAGAACGAAGTGTGGCGTCGAGACGCGGCGTCAAACGGCGAAATGCGGACGAGTCGGTGCACCCCGCTCTCCGCTTTCAGGAACCCATAAGCGTTTTGCCCTGTGACCTCAAATGAGATGTTGCGGTACCCCGTGACATCGCCCGGAGTTTCGCTCATGATCTCCAACTTGAAGCCCTTTTCTTGAGCATATCGGGAATACATGCGGAACAAAATCGAGGCCCAATCGCAGGCTTCGCTACCGCCAGCTCCCGCGCTGATTTCCATAATCGCGGTGCGATCATCGTGCTCTCCGCTGAGGAGCGTGGTGAGTTCATAGGCTTCCAGATCCGCGAGAAACTGTATGGCGTTGCTATCCGCTTCTTGCTCCAGAGACTCATCTGGTTCCAGGGAGAGAAGCTCGTAAAATCCATGAATATCCTCCAAACGCTTATAGAGTGCAGCGAAGGGGAGGATAGCTTCTTTCAGTCGAGCCATCTTTTGGAGTTGCTTCTGGGCGCTTTGCGGGTCGTCCCAGAAGTCGGGTTGGCTCGCCCGATCTTCATATTCGGTTAGTTGGGTTTGCAGGCGGGGGAGGTCAAAGATGCCCCCTGATAGCGTCTAACTGCCCGCGTGCGTTAGACAGCGCTTCATGCTGCTCATGAGTCAACATGTCGCGAAATCTACCTTTATTCTTATGTTGAACGAAGCAAACGGCCCAACCCGTCAGATACAATAAGAGGTCTGCGCGGCAACTTCGTACGAGGGTTGTCGACGGCTCGAGGTTCGAACTAAGATGAGTCATTTTTTGGCGCCCCGACGACTCCTCACGTCTTCTGGGCTGATCGCTGCGATCGCATTTGCTTCTGTGGCAAATGCGCAAACGCAACCGTCGATCGGCAACGGAAATGAGGTCACACCGATCAAGATGGAGAGGCTGAATGTCGCCCCGTCCGTGATCAACACCAATTCCTTCCGCCCGCAAGTGGCCCCGACCTTCACTAACCGAGGCGTTCGCCCGTCTAACCCCAAAACGGGGATCCAGCGCACTCCGCTGGATGCGAACGCGGTTCCCTTGCCTGCAGGATTCCTGGAAGGCGCGATGAAGGGCCAAAACGTGGCCGCTCCCGCGGCCAAGTTTCCGGGCATCAGCTTCACCGGCTCCTTCCCGCCCGATCCGCACATTGCCGTCGGCCCCACCCACGTGGTGCAAGTGGTCAACAGCCACATCGCGTTCTTCCGCAAGGACAACGGCACGCGAACGTTCTTCCAACCCCTGAGTGCGGGTGGTTTCTGGAGCGGCGTCGCTGGCGTCGGTAACTTCATTTTCGACCCCCGGGTCGTCTTCGATCCCGAAACCCAACGGTTCTTCGTGATCAGCCTCGACGTGGACTTTGACAACGAAACGTCCGCCGTCGAAATCGGAATCTCCGATGACGCCGATCCGACGGGTAACTGGACGCGCTACAAGTTCAGCAATGATTTCGCCGATGCCTGGGGCGACTACCCCAGCCTCGCCGTGAACGATGACCTCGTCGCCATCACCTACAACCACTTCGGTTGGCAAGGCGGCGCGCAAGGCACGATCCAGGTGTTCAACAAGGACTCCCTGATCAACGGCAACCCCACCTCCGGTCTGATTGCCACCGGTCAGTTCACGCTGCAGATGGCGAAGAACTTCAGCGTCGGCGGCCCGCTTGTCGGCTTCGGACTCCGCTCCACGAACGGTGCCCGACTGATTGCTGTCACCGGCCCGGCGAATGCTCCGGTACTGGTTCAGCGCGACGTGGCAATCCCCACATTCAGCCCACAGAACGCTGGAGCCACGATGCTCAACGCCGCCATCGACACGATCGGCGACCGAATGATGGACACATCCTTCATCGATGGCTCGTTGGTCTACGCCTTCACCGCGAACGAGGGCCCGGCCGCCGGCCGATCTCACGTCCGCTGGGGCGAAGTCAACCTCGGAAGCTGGCCGACTTCCGGTCTGCCGAACCTTGTACAAGCAGGGCGATTCGTCGCAGAAGGTGAAGATGATTCGATTCTGATGCCCGCGATTGCGAAGAACTCCGAAGGCAGTATCAGCGTCGTGGCTACCCGAACCGGCCCGACCCTGGCTCCGGAGTTCGTCATTGCCTCCCGAAACGACCTTGACCCGGCTGGAGAACTCGGCCCGGTCACCGTTCTCGGCACCTCTGGCAACTTCAGCAGCGTCAACTTTGGCGGCACCAGCCGCTGGGGCGACTATGCGGGCATCGGCATCGACCCACTCGACAACACCACCTTCTGGGGTTGCCACGAGATCTTCCAGAACGGCAACGGCAGCTGGGGTACCGAGATCGCGACGTGGACGGTCTTGCCGAGCTCCATCGTGAGCACCGGCGGTCCGACCGGCGTTGTGCCGATCTTCGGAACCAACATCGCAGGCACCCTCGCTGGTCTCCTGGCCGCAAACGACAGCCAGTCCTACACCGTCCGATCCTCGATGGTCTCTGGCCGAGGTCAGTACGCAGGCTACGACCTGACGTTCAACTTCGGCAACGTCACCACCGATGTGCGCTCGGTTGAAGCGACCATCATTGGAACCACCTCCAGCCCGCGCGTGACTGGGTTCTTGTATATGTACAACAACACCACCGGACGATGGGATCTCGTGGCGAACGCTCGGGTCACCCGAGACGGCACCACCACCTTCGAAGCCTCGGTCTCTGGGGCATCGGCCAACAACTACGTTGCCAAGCCGTCCGGTGATGTCCGGGTTCGAGTGGTCGCCCTCAACTCCTCTCGCCGAGTGCGAGAAGTCCCTCCGGCATTCGATCTCGTGACCGACTTCGCTGAAGTCACCACGCGCGTTGCTCCGGAAGAAGACAACTAAACCCCTCAACCTCGAAAACCAGAAACGGGAGCTCCTTTCGGAGCTCCCGTTTCCATTATGCAAGCGGCGCGGATCTCTCAGTCCTTGTAGGGATCAAAGATATCGGAGCCCGCCATCGCCACGCCCACCGGAGTCAGGGTGTGGAGAATCTTGACCGTCTTGCCGTGATGCTCCAGCACCTCCGGGAGGCGCTTGTAGACGTGCGGCGATTCATCGGGGCCTCCGCCACGGAGTTCAACCCCGCGCTCGGAAACCCACCGAAGCATCGACTTCATCGAAACCGCGCCGCCTTCATATTCCCCAGTCTGACGATTGCGCTTCCCAATCGCTTTTCGGCGAGACATCACGCGCCCCGCGCCATGCACCGTGGAATAGAGCCCAGCACGAGATTCGTCCGACTCCACGCCTTCGAGAATCACCGAGATATCTCCCATGGATCCTCCGACAAATCCGCGCTGACCAGGAAAAGCAGGCGTCGCACCCTTCCGGACAACCATCAGGGTCTCTCCGAAATGCTCTTCCTTCCACGCGTAGTTGTGGTGGTTGTGAACCTCATCCACAACCTTCGCACCCAGAATTCGGCGCACTTGCTCGGTCACCCAATCCCGCCCCGCGTAGGCGTAGAGCCCTCCGAGCCGCATCGCTTCCAGGTAATCATCGCCCACCGAAGTGCCCAGCTGGAAAACCGTCGGAGGCACAAACATGCCTTCCTTTCCGCCACCCACCTGCAGGAAGTGAGTCGCGATTTTGTGGCCAAGTCCGCGCGATCCGAAGTGGACACCGATCCATACATCGTCGTTCTCATCTCGGAAGAGGTCGACATAGTGGTTCCCGCCTCCGACCGTGCCCAGCTGAGCTTGTGCCTTTTGCTTCAACGGCTTGACCATCGGCAGTTTCCAAGCCGGATCATCAAACAGGTCATGGTCGACCCGCGATTCGTTGGCACGGCCCATCCCAAAGCTGATCTGCGCGACAATGTCATCCATGATCTGCCGAATCGAGCCGGCCACTTCGGAGTGCTTGAGATCCAGCCGAACGGCTTTGTTCCCACACCCAATGTCGTAGCCCACTCCACTCGGGCTGACCGCATCTTTGTAGGCCACCACTCCGCCAATCGGCATGGAGTATCCAACATGGTGATCCGCCATCAGGGCCGACTTCACGCCGCCATGACGCTGACACTCTTGAATTTGGCTGACAGC
Source organism: Methyloversatilis discipulorum (assembly GCA_943371575.1). Lineage (GTDB taxonomy): Bacteria > Armatimonadota > Fimbriimonadia > Fimbriimonadales > Fimbriimonadaceae > UphvI-Ar2. The sequence continues at coordinate 608,576 of CALRVI020000002.1, forward strand.
ATCGGCGTCGACCGGGTGCCCCCAAACCGGGATTCCTTCAATCATCTTCATCTCTCACCTCGCATGAACCCACGGAGGGTTCGGCAAATGCTTCAGTTGAGACGGGATGCGGCGAAGTGTGGTTGCAAAATCCCGATTAGTCCTGATTCGGGGTTTGGCAGTTACGGCAGTCCACCACCGCTTGCGCCGAGAGTCGGAGGCGCTGAGCGAGGACGAGCCCGCCTCGGAAGGCATGCTCGTTGAGACCCCCCCCTTCGGAGAGATAGTGACGATACAGGGACTCATCACACTGAGACAAATCCACCGTGGCCGCCCAAGTCATAAAGTCCATCACCTGAGCCGTCGGCTGGAGCCGGAACGCCGTTACGTCCGTAATCGTCTCAAATGATGTCGCCTTTGACGTCATAGTTATATATTACTACTCGCTGATGATTTTCTGTACCTTTCATTAGTCATTTCACTGCTTTTTCACACAAATCGGGTACAGGTGTCCCAACTAACCAGGTCAATCTGGGTTCAAGTGGGCCTTCGGACTTTGGTATTCTGAACCCGTGCCGATCCCTCAAGATCCTTGGTTTAACGCCCACCACAGCCCGCTGGGTGCTTTTGCTTCGCTGACTCTCGGCATGCCAGGATCGCGGGGCGGGTTGGGGCTTGGCCTCACAAAACCCGCCGATTGCCCGGTCTATGTGGGGTACGAAGTCGAGGAAAACAGATTCGAAGCTCTTCCCTTCTTCGAAATGGACATGCGGGATGAGAGCGAACGCTACACGAGCGAGCAGCCTGGCCACGAGCGCACCCGAGCCAGAGTGAAGCACGTTGACCGAGAGTCGGTCACCCGCGAGCTCGACTCGGTGCTCGATGCATGGAGCTTCGGTGACTTCCGGTTTGAGATCCTGAGCTCTGCCGCTCACGCTTCGGACCCCGCATTGATGTCGCGCAGCGAGAAACGCGAAACGTTTCGACCCAGCCTCACCCTCCGCCTCACCCTCGACAACCGAGACTCAGCGATTTCTCGACGGGTGTTTTTCGGCACTTCTCACCACGACCCCTACAGCAACTTCCGCCGCATTGACGAAGAGGGTCTCGTGGGCTTCGGCCAAGGCACCCTCACCGGAATCGCAGCCCGCGCTGGCTCGATGAGCGTCGCAATGAGCTTCAGCCTGGAGCGCTGCCTGGATATCCCCATCCCAGAGAATCAACACTTTTTGCTCGGCCCCCACGCAGTACTCATTGGAGAGGTTCCCGCAGGCGAGCTGGGCGAGTTCGACATCGCAATCGGCTTCTGGCAAGCAGGCCAAATCACCACCGGTATCCCGGCGAGCTTCCTCTACACCACGGTGTTCGATGGTTTGGAAGATGTCCTCCAAGAAGCCTTGTCAAGCTCTGCCAAGCACATTGAGTCGGCCCGCGAGGCCCTGCGCGCCCGCTCCGAAGCCCCCCTTTCCGACATCCAAAAGCTTCTGCAAGACCACGCCATCCGAAGCTATGTTGGCTCTTCCCAGATGCTTGTTCGAGCCGACGGCACTCCGCTTTGGGTGATGAATGAAGGCGAGTATCGAATGATGAACACCTTCGATCTCACCGTGGATCACCTTTGGTTCGAGATGCGCAACCTCCCTTGGGCGGTTCGAGATACGTTAACTTTATTCGCTAATAGATACTCTTATGAGGATGGAGTCCGCGCTCCTGGTTCGGAGGAGATTCTACCGGGTGGTATCAGCTTCACCCATGATATGGGAGTCGGAAACCAGTTTTCTCGCCCCGGATACTCGTCCTACGAACTTGCCGGGCTCGATGATTGCTTCAGCTACATGACCATGGAGCAGTTGGTGAACTGGGTGTGCTGTGCTGGGGTCTATGCCGGAGGCGGAGATCTCGACTGGATTCGCGCGCACAAGTCCACGCTTGACAAGTGCTTGACAAGCATGGAGAACCGCGATCATCCCGATCCGGCCCAGCGCAACGGAATCATGGGGTTCGATGCCGCTCGTTGCCAAGGCGGAGCCGAAATCACCACGTACGATAGCCTCGATGTCTCGCTCGGCCAATCTCGGAACAACGTTTACCTCGGGGTGAAGTGTTGGGCGGGCTACCTATTCCTTGAAAAACTGAACCGCGAGGTCTTTGCCGATGAAGCAACAGCAGATCGCGCCAAACTCCAAGCCGACCGCGCCGCCGCGACCATTGTCGCAGCGGTTCAAACCGACGGCACCATCCCCGCCGTGTTGTTCGAGGGAGTGGAGTCGGTCATCATCCCCCTCATCGAGGGGCTCGTCTTCCCTATGCAGACCGGCCTCATGCCGCTGGTCGAGTCGCGGTATCCCGATCTCCTCGCCGCGCTGAAGCGGCACTTCGAGGTGGTGGTGAGTGATGGCCGCTGCAAGTTTGCAAGCGGAGGCTGGAAGCTGAGTTCGACCAGCATCAACTCTTGGTGCAGCAAGATATTCCTCTGCCAACACGTCGCCCGCACCCTCTGGGGCCACGACGACTCTGCCGCGGATGCCGTGCACTGGGACTGGGTCTCCGCCGGAGAAAACGGCTACTGGGCCTTCAGCGACCAAATCCTCGACGGCGTCGCCGGCGGCAGCCGCTACTATCCCCGTGGAGTCACGAACGTGCTTTGGGAACCGGCTTAAGAAGGCGGAGAGGGCTTGTCCGTGACAGAAAGCGAACGCCTAAAGAGCCCTCACCGAAATCAGGGTGCAGGATTAATCGGCACCAGGAGCGGCTGGCGAGACGTGCTCCCGCTCTGATCGATTGCCCTGAACTCATATATGTATGACCTCCCTCCGATGACCGTTTCATCCTGATAGATCATTTGGGCACCATTCCCTGCTCGCTGAACAACTCCCATCGGGGTGAGCTGTCCGCCCTCAACCGAACGCTTGATTGAGAAAGCGCGCGTAGTTGGAGCGGAAATTCCCAGCGTGATGGTGACAATTCCGTCATCTTCCTTGAATGTTTTCCCAAGGAGGGTCGGTGGCACAGCTTCGGGCAGTGCCGCGATGGCATCGAGGGAGCTTGATGCTCCCGACGACAGGTTGGCCGCGCTCACCGCTTTCACATAGTAGAGGTAGGCCTTTCCACCGGAGACGGAGGCATCGGTGATCTCGATTTGGGCTCCGTCCGTAGGCTTCACCTGATATGTTTGAACCAAGGTGAAACTGGGCGTCGTCACTGTGGATACCGCTTGTACGGCCTGAAGTGAGCTCAGGGCAGTTGAGGAAAGGGCTGAGGCGGAAAGCGTCGCCTGACTGGTGCGGTCATGCAACTTCACGAGCGTGTTGAGAAGGGGGGCGGCACTGGGGATCAGAACCAAATCGCCCATGCCGTATTCTTGAATATTCCTCTTCGGTGCAGTGAGATCTGTCGAGGCGATCGGAACACCCGTACTGTTTGTGGCGGTGTTGGGTGCCGGAACCGCTGGCCTTGCCGCAGCGATCTCCGTTCGATAGATTTCGTACCTGATCACCATTTCCTCCTCAAGATTGGCAGCGATCTTGATCTTGATTACTGGCGTTGTGGCCAAGGGTGCCGAACTATCCAGAGACTCGTTGCTTGTGGAAGCACCGAGAATGGTCGGAGTAGAGGGGAGCGCGGAGGGAAGCACTTTAATACTCTTGGCCTTGGCGGGAGCTCCCAGTTGTCCCCAACGATTCACGGGCTCAACGAAGTAGTAGTAGGTTGCCGACTGGCTCAGCGGGGTGAGATCGACAAACTGCACCTCGCCTGGCTTCGTCTCTCCGAGAAGGACGTACTCTGATCGCGCAGGTTCGACATCCTTGAAGAATAGGCGTTCTTTCGTGCCGATCCTCGTGATGCCTTCCCGGCGAGTCGCGAGATCCAGTCGTGGCGTGCTCGCGGTGTCCACGGCTCTCCGAGTTGCTTGCCCGACCGAAGTCCTCGGCGCCGCGGTTGGAGCGGCTGAGGACGTGGCCCTAAGTTCGTTCGCCCGAGTCATTAGGCTTCCAGGAGCCGATTGAGCCGCGAGGCCGACGGGCCCAGTTGGCTTCGCAGCAGGATCGGCCGGTTTGACAAATCCGGTTCCGGTCGCCCGATAAACCCGATATTGAACCGGTGAGGTGTAAGGAACGCCAGTCCACCGAATGGTCACTCGACGGCCGTAGTTCATTGGAGCAAGCGGAGCAGCGACCCGGATCTGAGTGCTAGCGGCTGGAGCTGCGAGGTTCCCACCCGGGCGAGCCTGCGGCCCCGCCTGAGCCACGAAATCAGAGACTGTAGCATTTCTGCCGCCGGATCCCAGGTTAGAACCCCCTTGAAACTGGGTTTTAGGGAGCGCAGCAAGGTTTTGCGTTCGAAGCGCAGAAATCCTCTGATTTGCTGCCTGCCGCGGGCTCATACCCGGAGCAAAGTCGTTCGTTCTGCGCGCCTGGATTCCCGCACGCATGCCAACGTTCGGTTGCAGGCGAACCACGTTGGTCATGGAGACGCCGGGCACGACAACCGATCCCGTGGACTGGACCGCGGCGTCTACCAAAGTTGTCATCGTGGGCATTCCCGGAATCACCTTTGCAGGAATTCCGATCTTGGCAGATCGGGTTTCGCTTGCCGAAAAACCCGTGGAGTTCAAGGTAGGCACGACGGCATAGGCGATGTGAGTGTCGGGCGGCGGGTTCTGATCGAACAGCATGTAGATATCCGTTAGCTGAACGCCCGCAAGCATTTCGCCGATGAGATCCGGTCTTTGCACTCGAAATTCGGCGAGGGTCAATGCCCCCAATATCTCGCGTTCCGATTGAACATCCGCCGAAGTGGGTTGGGCCCCCGTTCCCTGCAGTTTTTGAAGTGCCCTCGTTTTGGCTAAGCTTTGGAGAATGACCTCCGTTTGGGGAATCAACTCACCAAGCACGTCGAGCGGGAGCACAGATTCTTGCGCGTTCATCGGGGCCGGCACCAGCACGGTAGTCGCTTTCTCTTCGTCGGTTCTCAGAACCCGCATCGACAAGTCATTTGGACTGATCGTCCTCTGATCGGTATCCAATTTCGGCGCGATCCAAAAGGCGCGAGCCGAATGAATCAGCCCAGAGGCGCTACTGGTGCGACGGACGGCAACCGCCCCAATCTGCAAAGGCGAGGCTAGGTCTTGCATGTTGATCCGTTGCTCAGCCGGAACTCCGCGAACCCCAAACAAGTCAACCGCGCGCACGCGGTAGCGGGTCGGGCCAGAGGCTGGAGCATCAGAATCAGTAAACGTCACAATTCCGGCACTCTCCGAGAGGGCATCGAGCTTGGTGTAGCCCAGAGCCACGTTCGACGAGAGAACCTTTTCCCCTCGGGAGTCTTGGCGAATGACCTCATACTCCAGCATCCCAAAGTCCTCTTCCTTTGCGGTTGCTCCGGGCTTGAAATGGAGGCCGACAAGGCGCTGGCCCATCTGAACTGGCACCAGGAGATCCGGAGCCGCGATTGCAGGGGGGACGCCTGCCGTGATCTTGATCGACGCGAGTTCACGATCAGTCCCCCGTTGAATGAGCCGATAAGTATAGGTCTTGCCAGGTGTAACGTTCTGATCAACAAAGGCCTGACCGTAGTACTCTTGTGCCTTCTGCATGCCCGCTTTGAGGGCCGCTGCGGTGAACTGTAGGCGAGTCTGGCGAATCTCGTCGGCCGTGGGCTGGTTTGACTGCGACATCCGCTGCGCGCTGGGCGCTTGCTGCATGGTCGGGATTGCATTTGGCCGACCCACTCCTGCCGCCACTGATGCGGCTCCGCTTTGATCAACCAACCTGCCACGACCCACCGCACCGGAGCGCGCGTCCTCGACTCGAGCCGCCTCCGCTTGAGTCCTCGTCCTCTGCCTGAATGACTTGAGAGTTGGTGCCTTTTCGAGTTCCTTCGCGAGCTTTACTTCGAACTCCCCGGGCCCTTGGCTGGTTCTTGCCCGAGCAGTCGCATCCTGCAGAGCTCCGTACTCGGCTCGTCCATCCAGCGTAACAGGTTTCGGTGGTGCAGCTGCACTTGCCGGGATATCGAGGCAAGCCACCTGAAACTCGGCATCGTTAATCAGACTGCGGCTGAAGCCGAGACTCGCGATATCGCGTCGTCCGCCTTCGTCTTCGCGGATCAACATCACACCATTGAGCCCGTCTCTCGGGTTCTCGTAGGCCCAGCGAAGACTAATCGACCTTCCAGGCTCAGGCGACGATCCATAGATACGCACCGGGGACGGAGCCGGAAGCCTTTCGCGCAGGTCTTGCGCGACAACAAAGACCGTAGCCATGACACCGACCAATAGAAGAAGGCCAAGAGGGGCTCGTTTCATCTTGCGTTTTGAACTAACACCATTCATGTTCTTATCTCCTAGAAAGGCCGCGGGCCTCCTCCGAACCCGCCTGACGCATTGAGGTCCAGGTTCACACCAAGAACCTTGACTCTGAAGCCAACGGAGTACGTACCTCCCCACTTCGGGCTATTGTTGCGACCATACCAGACCTCCAAGTTACCGCTAATGTTTACATCCTGACCAAAAAGATACTCTCCATCACGCTGCACATTGAAAGTAAGTCGCAAGTTGATTCCCAACGTGCCGTAGAGATATTCCAGACTCAACCCTCCACCGCTGGGTCTGCTAAATCTTACAGATCCGCCGGCATAAGCATCAAGGGCGGCAACAGCATTAACTTCCCATTGCTTTCGCCACTTCCAAGCGGTCTGAAGAATCAGCGAGGTTTTGATCCTAACGCCTGCCTTCCCTTGAATAGATTGAACTTCACCGTTCGCAAAGGATGCATTGAGCACGAGCGCAGCTTGGCCCGTCGACAAGGCCGACTCAGTGATCCAGAACTGTGCCGTAAGCGGATTCGTGAAGGTCGGTGGAGTCGTAGTGAGATCCACATCTTCACCAAGACGGAGCTCCCAGAGATTCTGGGAAATCAAGAGTCTGACGTTGCCCTTTACATAGATTCCAGTCTTAGCATCCACGGCTGCTTTATCCGGGAAGTTCCCTTCCAGGGTGGCGGTCAGCAGAAAGCGCTGGAGGTTGCTGTCGTAGTTAAGCGTCAGAGTGAGGAGGCGATCCTTTGGTGAAGAAAATGCAGTAGGCGATGGATCGTACGCCGTCATAAACGCCGCTTTGCCGCTTATATCGATGACTACACCATTGCCCCAAGCTGCCGTGAGAACCAAGTCACCCCAAACTCCATCACCCTTGAGGTCCGCAAAGCGGATACCAGCGACGAAGATCCACTTTTTCCAATCGGGAGGTGCGTTTGGGGCATCGTTATAGGGGTTTCTCGGAACAAGCTTATAGTCTCCGCCAGTGCCGGGAATCCCCATGAACTTACCCGTACTCGATTCAACGTTATGCCCCAGTCCAATCCGGCCAGCGCGGATTTCTAATCCAGTATTCCCTAGCTTTACGGCCGGAGTAAGTGGGAACGAAACCTCACCGAACCAGCCGTCCCTCCAACAGCTGAAGCTGATCGTGCCACCAAGACCAGAGGAACCAAGCGCGGTGAGCTGGAAGCCTCCAGTACCTCGGTACATGGGGATTTCCTCTTTGACGACTTCGTTCGAATCCTTCAGCTGGTAGCTTACATTGCTCATGCTGACGTAGAAGTAGCCGATGCCAGCAATATCGACCCCGCAATCGACACCACCTAGATCCGCGCCGTGCTTCGATATCTTAAGTCCGTCGAAGCCGATACCGCCGCTAATCGGCAAGTTTTCGACAGCAACATCGCCGGAGAACAAGAATTCCAAGTATGGATCCTGTCCTCCGTTTGGGAGTTGCTTGTAAAGCCGCGAAAATCCAACCTGCGATAGCGAGAGCGTGACCGGCCCGACTTTTCGCGTGTACGGAACAGGAAGATCGAGCGTGACACCATCGACGCTCAGGTTCATCTTCTCGTCGAACGCAAGTCCATCAATTGAGAGCGACGCCCCGGCAACTGGTTTGAGCAAAGCGGCACTCGGGCTGTCGGAGACGTGAAGCGAACCACTCAGTGAAATCTCATGTTTACCATTGCCATTGAGCCAAACTGTGCCTCGCTCAAACTTGACGGTAATGTCGGAAGATCCTCCAAGAGAAACTGGCTGACTGGTATCGACAAGAATGCTCACGGCGCCAGTAGAGGTGACCGTAAATCCAACATTGAGCTTGGCATCGATTTCATCGATATCCAAAACACCTTCCGCTCCAAATCCGGAAATTTTGTTCTGATAGAACCGTGCCTCAATCTTGGTTACTGACGAGTCATCGAGAGACCCATAGGGCACGCGCAGTCCTGCGATACCATTTGGATCCGCAACACTTACTTCTCCGGAGAAACCTTCACCATCAATGTAGCAGTTCGCCACGCCAATCGACGGTATTTGATTCTGCTTTTTGAGGTTGTCGGGGAGGTCGATCGTCGCTGAATCAATGAAGAGTCCCTTCCAATCGTCTGGAAGTACCTTTCCTGATGCCAACTTTAGTTGCTTCGGATTTTTCTTCGAGCTAAGGTCAAGGACAAAACTGTTCGTTCCCGCTTTAGCTTTATCAAGCTTTACTGAGAAGCCATCCCAGTAAATGTAAGTATCTTGGGTGAGGGCGGGAACCGTAACCATTAATTCCCGGCCTTTGCTCGGATCACTGGGGTCTATGTCCTCATACTTAAAGTCAGTATCCTTGAAGACAACGCGTTGAGGTGAACCAGCCTTGGTGGCGGAGAATCTTTGAGGGAGCTTGAGATCTCCCTTAGCAGTGAATGTCGTGAGGACATTCTTGACCATCGATGCGGTCACTGTCTTCGGTGTGAACTCAAAGTCGAGGGGGCTTAGGAACTGGATCGAGGGAGCATTCGTCGGTGGTGCGGCGTAGGTTGCATTCGAGAACGTCAGCGCACCATCGTTATCGATCTTTGCATTCTCAATAGTTACCTTGATCGGCGTGTCGGAGCCATCGACTGCGATATTTGCTTCCGCGCTGGTAACAGTTACTGAAAACTCACCCTTCTTGCCGGTTTCCCGTTTCCAGTTATACTTGAGAACACACTTCGTGAGTGCAACAGGCCCGAGCGGAATAGAATCGCCGGATGCAGCATTAAAGCTCAGATCGCCCGTGATATCAAAGCTTCCATCCCCCTCAATCTTCAATGCAGATATCGTCGCTTTCGCTTTAGACTTTGCTGCACCACTTGATATCTTGATCGGAAGCTCAAGGGAAATCTTATCCGGACTCTTCGGAACAAACTCAACGTACACGCCCCCCACGCCCGTGGGATAAATGTTGATGAACGTATCCTTTGGTATCTTAAGGTCACATCCCGACGAAACGATTCCCTTGACGTCTATGTCGGAAGTAAGCCGAATCGCCCCGCCGACAACCTGGTTCGTCGCGGGGTCAATCTTGAGAGGGTTGACCGAGTAGTCGAACGGAATCTTGAAGTGATATAAACCGGCATCGACGTGAACCTTGCCGGTGCCCTTCGCCTTTCGTGGATCGGAGGGGTTTGTAAAGGTCGTGTCGCCGGAGACAAGAGTTATCTCGAGAGATGCGCCCTTCTTGGGGTCAGTAAGATGAAGGATCTTATACGTGACGTTCGCCGAGTGGGCTAGACACGAAAGCGCAACTAGGAATGTTGCAAAAAGGAGACGTAGCTTCCTCATATACTTCACCTTAGGACTCCGGGATATCTGTTCATCTACTTCTTGGGCTTAGGTTGGCGCACCACTAAGAGAATCGAGTTCGTCAGAATGTCCTCCGAAATCTCTCCGGTCGGGCGCGCGATCACAAACGTCTCCTCAGTACTCGTCACCTGAAGGAGCCCGAGTAGTTTCGGCTTCGTTCTGCCCAAAACACGACCGGTGGTCGCGTCACGGATCTCGTTTCCTAGGCGATAGAGTTCCAGCGTGTCGCCGAGCTTTAACCCCGACTCTCCATCCAGGTTAAGGTAGAGATCCAGGCCATCCTCTTCCTGGACCACCGAGACAACTCCTGCCTCCCATGGCTTGGCCAGGATCTTTGAACGCAGTCGCTTCACTGCGTCTTCGACGCTCAGGCGTGTGGCATCGTAGAGCGGGCTCGAGGCGTAATCCGCGTACTTAAGGTCAAGGAGTTTCCGCCCTGGGTTCCACAGTGATCCACCCTTGTACTTTTCAGCCCCCAAAATCGATGACTTCGAGGATTTCTTTCCTTCAGCTCGGACACTCTCAATCACCTCATTCGTGAGCGGATCAACAAGTCGCACATCGAGCACAACCTTGTTTTCATAGGATCCCTGACCGAAGCTCACGCCGCCGATGCCCCCACCTCCCTGCCTAAATCGGCAGGTCATCTCCGTCACCGACGCGCGGATCAGAAACTGGGGAGCCAGGCTATCGCCGGCTGCCCCGGCGCCAGGATCCAAAACTCGGAAGAGATTTGAACCCACGAGGGCGGTCACCAGCATATCAGTGAGCCCTTGACTGAACTCATCCGGGTTCGCGATCGCGATTGTGCCATCTTGCCCCGTCCCACTGGCACTGGTGTTTCCGATCGAAGCACCCACCGTAACCTGCGGGCCAGATTGGGGCACGCCAAGCTTGACTTCAAATGAAGAAATGGCAACCAGCCGCTTCGGCCCCGTGACTTCAGGCTTCTTTGGGGTTCCTTGTGCGAATGCGACAACGGTGAGAAGCACCAACGCCGACAGGGCGATGACGCGCAACCAGGGCAGAGCCGATTTCGACATGATGCCCATGGTAACAAAGCGAGTGTGAAAGTTTTGTGAATCTTACAAGTCCGGGTTCAAATTGTGGTCGGATCTCCGACCGTGAGATCAATTTCGTCGAGCAAGGCCCGCAATTCCGAGGTTTTGACCAGCGGATCGGGAGCAGCGACAGCGTCATTGAGGGCGGCAGAGGCAAGTTCTTGAATGTCAGCCTGCTGGGGCACATAGAGAAGATCGACCCGCCATCCCGCTCGCTTGGCGAAGATCATCGTACGACGGGCAAGCTTGCATGACCCGACCTCCGCGAGAAGAGCGCTGAGCCAGAACAAACTCGTGCTCTTCCCCGGCCCAAAGAGGGGATTTTGCTCAGTTCTTAGCTGACCCGAGATTCGGGAGATGGCACTCGTTCGATCCCCAAGCAGAAACTCCGAGATCGCAAGGGTTCTCACTGCCTGCTCGACGAGATATGTCTGCTCTGCCTGCTGAGACAAATCAACCGCCTGTGCGGCCAGAGAGAACGAGTCATCGAAGCGCCCGGTGTCCATGTAGACATCCGCCAAACTGAGGGTCATTGCTGCACATGTCCTCACATTGCCAAGACCGGCTGCCAGCGCTATGGCTTCCTGGAGCGCAGAAATCGCCTCCTGTGAACGACCAAGTACTCGAAGAATGCAGGCGGAGTTGCTCAGAAGTGTGGAACGCACACTTTGGGGGTCCCAACACCAACTCTTGCTCACCTCTCCCTGAAGCAGATCACGCCCGCGAACCGCAAGGGCGAACAATCTATCTGCCTCTGCCTCATCCAACTTGCCCGGAGGAGAAACGAGGAAAAGGTGAATGCGGGTGTTGATTGCGCTCGCGAGCGCTGTTCTCTCCTGACACGTCTCTAAGAGCTCCAGAGCCTCGTCGACTTGGAGCTTGGCGCGCACCAACGATGCCTTCGTCAACAAGAGGGTTGCAAACGAGCTCTTGAGAGTGCCGTTCAAGCATCGATCGGCCAGAACATCTGACGATTGGAGAACCTCTTCATACGTGGCCTCTATCTCGCTTTGCTTACCCAACGTGTTGAGACCAATGGACAAGAGGTGCAGAATTTTCCCGAGGCGAGTATGACCATGTTCGAGAAAGTCCCGGTGCTCGATGCACTTGAGAAGCAAGGGGTATTGCTTCGCTAATTCTCTGAAAGCAGCGCCTGGTTCAGAGCCATCAAATCGCCACCTAAGATTGTTTGCAATCTGCTCGAAATGGTCGAAGATCTTTGCCGCGCAAGAGCGCAAGGTGGTTTCATATTCGGGCAAGTCATGAAGACACGCACGAACCAGCGGCACGACGGTGACTTGTGCGATACCATCGATGGAAGATCGCAAGAGAAAGCCCCGATCTACAAAACCCTGTAGGCGGGAGTTCCAGGTTCGCCGACCAAAGATCTTTGCCGCATCGGCCTCGGTGAACCACTCGGGGAGCATCGAGAGAGCAAAAAGATCTCGATGTTCATCAGAGTTGAGAAGCAGAAGATCCCCAGCGATATTCTCACGGAGAGAACGGGTCTGGCCAGTCGGCTCAAAAATCGGCAAATCAAGGATCGATGAGTCCTCCATCGAAGACAGCCGTTCGAGTGAAAGTGAGCGCGCGCGATGGGCAACCTGACGGATCGCAAGCGGATTACCGCCTAGCCTTCGAACAAGACTAAGGACGTGCGGACGAGTCGAGGCATCGATCGAAATGCCGGATTCAAGAGAAAAGAGTCTGAGAGTCGGCGACACTCCCGGATCACGAGTATCCGAATCAAAACAATCAAACGGTCTGATCCAAAATGGTCGCTCATTCTGAGAGCCAATCGGACACCGAGACGTAACAAGGATCAAAGAACCAATCTTCTGCGACTGGAGACGTTCGATCAACTCCTGAACGGACGAAAGCCTTCCTTGCGCTCCATCCAAGATGATCAGGCCGTCCTTCTCCGAGAATGCTTTGAGAGTCGCAAGAGAGTCGGGCTGATTGAAGCCGAACTTACTCCAGAGTCGATTCGATACCAGAGCCAGGAGAGACTCTCCCTCCGTAACATCACGCAATTCGACGAAGCAGACCGGTCGAGATAGTTTTGCCGCAAGAGCTCTCGCAAGGACGGTTTTCCCGACTCCACCTGCGCCTACGATACTCACGCATTGATTGCAGACCCGAGCATCGAGGAGGGCCAAGAGGGCACGCTCATCCTCTTCACGGCCTATTAACACATTGTCGGAGTGCTGAGCAGAGGAATCGGGTCGCGGTTGGGAACGGCGAGACGACTGGGCCCCAAGTCGGCGAATCGCGTTGAGTGCGGCTTCACCTGGAAGTTCTCCCCACTCGTCATCCATGTAGCGCTCCAAGCGCTCAAAATAGATGAGGGCGTCTTCTGACTTTCCCTGATCGACACAGATCTCGACGAGGGCCGTCAGCAGGGCTTCGCGCTCTCCGACGCGGTTCAGTGCGCAGACAAGAGCTTTTTCGGGGATAGGCGATTTACACGACTGAGCGTGCTGCTTAGCCAGGGCAACCACGCTTCGAACATAGTCCTCCTCGATCCGACTGCGTTCCGCATCGGCCCAAGTGTAAGGTAGATCACCGAGCACTCTGCCAACATACAGGGCGGTTAACATCTTGAGGTTCTGCTCAACCTCAAAGAGTGTCTCAAGCGGAAGAGTTTGGACAAGTTCATCAAAGTCCATGAGGTCTGTCCTCCATCTCTCCTTTGAGAGCTGGAGCCACCCTCTCAAGCTGTGCAATGAACCATCAGACTCCAAGAAATGGTTGATTGCCGCAACTACTTGCCGCAAACTCTGCGACTGACGGCGGGAGTCGGAGTCCGGCCAAAGCAACTCCGAGAGAACCTCCTTTCGTCTTGGAACCCCAATGTTAAGAGATAGCAGAGCCAGTAACTCCCTAGCCTTAGCCGGAAGCCGCATCGTGACATCTATGCCATCTCGCTCAACCATGAAGCCATCAAACAGCCTCGCCTTCCACATACCGTGCCGCCCTTAGGTTTGTTGGAATTGTAGCAGATCCCACAAAAATCACGCACTTGTTATCCCCCATCCACGGTGATCGACTGCCGTCCATGTGCTGGGAATCCGCAACAAGATGATGAGTGAAGCAGATGAAATTTCACTGAGTGAAGCGACTCTTGCGGCGACAACGATTTTCACAGGCGCTTCGTGCCCGAAAGCATGAATCGTAGGCTGGCTCGTCTCCAGAGAAGCAAAGTCAGTTCGGGAGGTCGATTCGGACAAGCGGTAGACGGTGTCTCTGTCCTGCAAGTGATGGGAGCGAAATTTCGTCCCGACCTACTACCTAGAAATCAGTAAAACCTGCAGATTGACCAGAAAATTCGGCGGTTTTGAACCTAAATTTGAATCTGGTCGGGGCGACAGGATTCGAACCTGCGACCCCCTGCTCCCAAAGCAGGTGCTCTACCAAGCTGAGCCACACCCCGACGGTCTCCCTATGATACCGCCGCAACCAGCAAACCACAAATCCGGCCCTATTTGTGGAGCAGGCTGCGGGTGATGAAGAGGAGATTGGCGGGGCGCTCGGCGAGGCGGCGCGAGAAGTACGGGTACCACGCTTCGCCGTACGGAATGTAAATCCTCACGCGATATCCCGCCGCGAGCAGGCGATGCTGCAAATCGCGTCGAATGCCGTAGAGCATCTGGAATTCAAACCGATCTTTCTCGATCCCCCGCGCCTCGACAAACTGAAGAATCCGGTTGATAAGCCCCTCATCCTGGCTGGCAATGGCGGGATAGTGCCCGCGCAGGAGCAACTTCTTCGCTTGCTCCAAATACTTCGCGTCCACATCCGATTTCTCCGGGAAAGCCACCTCGGGCGGCTCCAGATAGGCCCCCTTCACGATCCGGACGCGGATGCCGGAGGCAATCAAGCGTTCCAAATCGCCATCTGTGCGATAAAGATAGCTTTGGAGCACGGTTCCTGTATTCGGAAAGCTCCGATGCACGCGCTCGACAATCTCGACCGTCCGGGCGGTGTATTCCGAGGCCTCCATGTCGGCTCGAACAAAAGTGCCAGATTTCGTCGCAGTCTGCAACAAATCGCGGCAGTTCGACTCCGCCACTTCGTCGCCCTGATCCAACCCCAAGGCGGTGAGCTTGATCGAAATGTTGATCATTTCCCGCTGGGGCGAGGCGGCGATTCGATCGAGCACTTCTTGGTAGGCCGCCGTCGCGGCATGGGCTTCGTCGAGCGTCGCCACGTTCTCGCCGAGCAAATCCAATGAAACGCGGAACCCTTCATCCACCAAAGACCGAGCCGCCGACATGGCGTCGTCCAGGGTTTCGCCGGCAATAAACCGCCGAACAATCGGGCGGAAAAGGCGGGATTCGCGCACAAACCGTTTCACAAACGGGAGGGCGCTAGCTTGCAGAATCAGGGTGCGAAACAGCATGGAAACGAACCAATCTTGATTCTACTAATTTCCGTAAGGCTGGCGTCCGAAAGGCTCACGATTCAGGAGAATCGGCGTCGAATCGCTCCAGAAACCCGTGAAGAATCCCGGCCAATTCGTCAATGGATGAGACTCCCGAGAGTTGCCCGCGAAGCTGCGAGGCTCCAGGAACACCCTTTATGTAAAGAGGCAACTGCCCGCGCAGGGCCCGAATCGCCCGCACTTCGAACTCTGCGAAGTCTGGCTTTGCGCGAGCATCTTCGAAAGTCTCCGACTCACCTTCATGAGCAATCATCATCCGAGCGTGGTTGAGTGCCGTCTCGATCCGATCTTCCAGGCTCGGTTCGTTCGGAATTGGCCGCCCCATCACACCGGCCACGATCCGAGCCAAGGCCCAGGGATTGCTGATCGCCGCGCGGCCCACCATCACGCCATCGCAACCGGTCTCCGACATCATCCGCGTGGCGTCTTCGGGCGTCTTCACATCGCCGTTGCCCAGCAGCGGAATCGTGAGAACTTCTCGCAGCTGGCGGATGAGATCCCAGTTTGCTTCTCCCTCAAAGCCTTGCTTGGCAAATCGGGCGTGGAGAGTCATCATCTGCGCTCCCGCGTCTTGGAACCGACGCGCCAGGTCGGGCGCGGCGAACAAGCTGTAATCCCAACCCGCGCGAACCTTCACCGTGACCGGAACCTTGACCGCGTTCACCACGCTCCGCACGATCTTCTCGGCGAGCTCTGGATCCTTGAGCAGAGCTGCGCCGCTTCCCGTGCGGCAGACCTTGGGCACCCAGCAACCCATGTTGATGTCCACAATATCCGCACCGAACTCTTCCGCCACCCGGGCGGTTTCCGCCATGATCTCCGGGTCGCCGCCAAAAATCTGGATCCCCAAAGGCCGCTCCTCGGGATGGATGACCATCTTCTTGTAAGTCTTTTTGGCGTTGTAGTGAATCGCCATCGCGCTGACGAACTCAGTGAACATCAGCCCCGGCCCAGCGATGTCCTTGCACACACGACGAAAGGCAAGGTTGCTCACGTCTTCCATCGGGGCAAGCACCACCGGCACATCGACCGGAATCGGGCCGATGTTGAAACCTGCGGGAACTTGAACGGGAGTCGCCATGAGATCAAGAAAAAGGGACGAACTGCTATTGTGTCACCCCAAAACGCATCCCGCCCGGGCCGACGGGGACACCGTCAACCCGGAGCGGGTTCGCATTCACTCCACCCTGCCAGGTGGATCGTTTCCGACTGGCTTGCACGAGATCCAGTCAAACTTCACAGGCGTCACAGAAGTTGGATCGAAAGAGTTGTGTCGGATTGCGCCCGCACGCGGATCTTCCGGTCAAACGGAGCCCTTCCCGGCGCTGAGATCCGTACTTGGTATTCCCCACCAAAGGCGCGCAGCCGTGATCGACCAGTATCATCCGCCTTCAGCGTCGCGTTGGTGCGCCACGTATCCACGACCCACTTCCGATAGACCGCGACCGCCGGTCGCTCGCTCCAATCTCGGCGGAACATCGCAGCTTCCGGACGCCAGTGCCGGCCCTCCCAGAACCCCCAGAGGATGAACGTATCCACGCTCGGATGGCTGAACATCGCGATCAGGGAATCCTCCATGTGCTGCGCATGGGCTTCATCATCGATGCACGAGAAGTCGTACTCGGTGATCTCCAGGGGCAAGCCAATCTTCGCGTCGATTTCGCTCAAAATCTCCAGCACCCTGGGCATGGGGGTGGCGGGAAGTCTCACGTGATACTGAATACCAACTTTGTCGATTGGTGCGCCGGCAGCCTTCCGCTCTCGCACAATCTGGATTGCACGCTCGCGATGACCCGACCCCACCTCAGCCTCTTCTGTCCAGTTGAAGTCGTTGTAGACCATCGGAGTTTTCGGATCCACCTCTTTCGCCCATTTGAACACATTGTCGAACTGATCCCAGCCGATCTTGTCCCAAAGACCCCGCTCGGTAACGGCTTCGTTAATCGCATCCCACGACCAGAAGTTGCGGTTCTTGTATCGGCCCGCATGTTCTCGAACCCTTTGCTCCAGCCGAGCTTTCATCTCCGCTTCACTCAGGTTCAAAAATCCACCGGGGAGGTATTGCTGGCTGCCCCACACGAAGTTGTGGCCCTTCACGCGGAACCCGTTTTCGGCGAGCCAGTCAATCGCTCGATCCATCTCTTCCTGCGTGGGCTTGCCGTCGCCCCACTTGAGATCGTTCTCGAAGGTGAAGGTGTTGAAGAACTCCTTCAGAATCCCTTGATACTTCACTGCATCGGCGTCGCGACTCAGGATTCGTTCGGCTGGCCCGGCGGTGCCCCAACGAAACTCAGAATCGAGCTGCTTAAGCTCAATCGTGGCCCCAGGGATCGGTTTGCCGGTGTTATCGGTAGCGACGATATCCAAGTTGCCTTTGCGCACCTGGTCGATGCGAGCGAACGCGTCTTTGCGCCAGGAATCATTCACGGTTGCTGCTCCATACGGTCGGAGTCTCAGCCCGAGACTATTCGGCTCGGTTGCTCCGTAGTTCAAGATTTCCACCGGCCCGAGTTCGACAGTGCCGGACTCGTGCCCTAAGAAGATCACCAATCGGCCTTCTCCCGCCGCCAGATCTTGAAGGGCCCTGCCGAAGAGAATCTCCTCACGCCACTCCGAAGTCAGGTTGAAGTTGAAAGAAGCCGACTTGTCGTGAGGCGGCGATCCATCCTCGAAGTGCGCGCTGACCTGCATCGGTTTCAGCGATCTCATCCAAACCTTTCCGACAATGAGGCTGCCCGCGCCGACCGCCCCCGTGCTCCACTGCCTCACATTGATCGACCAAGGCATCATGCCTTCCGAAACTTGGGCGGTCACCTGAGCCGCTTGCGAGAACTTCTGCCCATTCACGGGGACAACTCGGGCGCGAGAGATGCCCTCGATCGAGTCCGATTCCCAAAGCAAGCCCGCGTTGCGCAAGAGCGTCACCGGCTTCTCCTTGGTGGCAGGATCGGGCAGAACCCGGCGAACCGAGCAACCCGCAATGGAGATCGTGCCCGAGGCCCGACCCAGGTGGATCGCCACTTGCCACGTGCCAGCGGCAAAGGCACTGGGGGCGGTTCCGCGCACGGTGACTCTCTGCCACTGGGATGAAACGGTGGTCTCCCGCGTCCCGATTCCCGTGTACGGGGGGCTTGATTGCTGGATCAACCCGGAGATCGGGAAGGGTTGCTCGGCTTTGGCGTAAAAGCTGAATTCCAGCCGCTCTCCTGCCACCAACGGGGTGGCCAGCGATTGCTTGATCTCCACGCTCCAAGGATCGGCCCCCGGCGCAACCTTGGTGGTGAAGGTCGCGGCCTGACCTCCGATATGAGACGGAGCCGGTTCAAACCGCACCGAGGCGCGATCCGCTGCTGGAGCGCTCCAGCCATCAAGTCCGGAAGCAAATTGAGGGTTCTGCAACGTGAGTGCAGGCTGCCCAATCGCCGTGGCGGCGCACAGAAGAGCAAGGAATGACATGATGTTCTACTTTGCGGGCACGCTCGCAGCTTTGGCCGCATCCTCGGCGGTGGCTCGCTGATACTCCATGGTCTTTCGGATCTTGGCCATGGTCAGCACGAGCTTCTCATCCTTGAGTTCATAGGGGTACTTGATGACGGTGTGGTTCCCGCTGTCATCCACATAGTCAAAGAAGAAGGTGTCGTCCGTGGCCGACCATTTTCCGCTGGCTTTGGTGACCTGTTCAGCCCCGCGAACCATCATCGTGGACTCCATCTTTCCTTTGCCATCCGGCATCAGATCAAAAGAGGCCTTCCCCTCGGTGGCGACCCATCCTCCCGCCAGATCGGGCCGAGGTTCTCCCTCCATGACGACGGTGGGAGCAGGGGTTTCATCGAGGACTTCCACCTCTTCGGTCGGGGATGAGCATCCGGTAAGGAAAGAAAGAGCGAATACGCAGCAGAGTGCCGAGAAAAGATTCCGTTTCATGTTGGGCCTCCAGAGCTTGGCTCCGGAGAGGTCGAGAGGGCCGGGGACTCTGCGCCCCGACCCTCGGACGATGCTGGGATTACTTGCCTTGAGGGGCGTTGGCCTTGGCATTGCCCTCGGCCATCTTCTGAGCACTTTCAACGCGAGCCCTTGCTTGGGGCGGCATCTGGCTCAGTTCCTCTTCGGTGTATTCCGTTTTGGGCGGTGGGGGAAGTTCCCCGGGAGAGTTCGAATCCGAACATCCCCCGAGGAAGATCACTCCCGCCGCCAACAGGCAGGCGACGAGGGCTTTCATGTTATTGTGCGAAGGCCGCGCACGGGTTGCCCGGCGTGAACATCCAGCTCCAATCTTCGTTCGATCCCGGAGGGAAGTGGTTGAAGCCCGGGTACACGTCGCGGCACCAGTTGAGCGCGAATTTCTTCACGTTCTTCGCATGGCTATCTGCCCAGGCGACGTTTGCCGTATTGGTGTATCGATAGCGAGGCATGGCACAAGCGGTGTTGGTATTCCAGTCGCAGTTGCCGAGGTCGTTATCCCACTTTGCGCCCGAGGTTGGGCCCGTGAAGACCGGCGGCCACTGAGCGCCACCGTGGAACCACCAGTCGGATTCCATCGTGTTGGCCGAAGAGCCAACGACCTCGCCACCGCCCCAATCCGGGTTGATGCCAACCGTGGTCAGGAGGAGAATGGAAGCCGGGTTATTGATTTCGGTTTGGCTTCGCGAGGGTCGCGGGCGACCATTTTGTCCGGTTCCGCATGCGGGTTCGTCGTACTGAGCGCCTTGCCACCAGTTGCAGACCTGATCCGGCACAATCGCGTTGTGCGGAGCATATCCACCGACCGCTGGCTTCGGTTGACTCGGGCTCTCGAAGATACCGCCGACCACTTGTCCGCCGTCGATCCAGTTACCGGTCTTGCGACCGTTCTTGATATACGGCAACACGATTTCTTTCCAAGTGATGGAGTTCCCTGTCACGGGCTCTCGGTAGGAGCCGCGCATATACATATCGTCGTAGTCCGACGCATAGATGAGCGAAGCCGTGCCGATTTGCTTGATGTTGCTCAGATCTTGGGTTTTCTTTGCCGCCTCTTTGGCTTGCGCAAAAACCGGGAAGAGAATCGCCGCCAGAATCGCGATGATCGCGATCACGACGAGCAGTTCGATAAGTGTGAATGCACGTGATTTCATGATGCAATGTCCTTCTTTGGAGATGCTGTGCTGCTTCGCACAACCAATTGCGGAGAGAAAATTTGAACGCGCGGCGGCTGCTGACCATCGAGCTTGGTCATGAACGCCCGGAACGCGGCTCGTCCGACTTCCTCGAACGGGAAGGTGATGGTGGTGAGAGGAACCGCCGAAACCATGCCTTCGACCGAGTTGTCCACCCCGATCAGCGAGAGATCTTCGGGAACGCTGAGCCCGATTTCCTGCGCCGCGCGAACCGCGCCGAGCGCCGTGAAATCGTTTGCGCAAACCAAGGCGGTGGGGCGTTCTTTGCTGTGCAAGATCGCTCGCGCCGCCCGTTCACCTGACTCCAAGCTGAATTCCGTATCGGCAATCCATTCATGCCGAACATCCATCTTGAGTTCATGGCAGATCGCTTGGAATGCCGCCTTTCGTTCCTCGCCATCCCACAGGGTTTGACGTCCCGCCAAGTGCCCGATGCGCTTGTGACCGAGCTTCCGCAGATGCTCGATCGCCAACCTCATCGCTGCGACGTTGTCGAGGAGGATATGCGGGGCGTTACCAATCGGCTTGCCCGCCACCACGACGATAGGAAAGTTGCGGCCCGCAACCAGTTCAATCGTCGTATCCGATCGCTCTGGGGCGACGAGGATCATCCCGTCGGCGCGGCCATCCAGCAGATAATTCAGAAGCTCCTCGCCGTCAAGGATCTTGGCGTGGGTGTACAGGAGAACGTCGTACCCATCGTCGATTGCCGCATCGGTGACGCCGCTCATTGTCGGGCCGATCATTGGCGTGGTGAGAAAGTGTTCGCGAACGTTGGTATGCGCGAGTCCGACGATCTTGCTCCGTCGGGTCTTCATCGACTTCGCCAGCTGATTCGGCCGGTAATCAAGCTCCGCCGCCGCCGCTTTGATTCGCTCTTTGAGTTCGGCGGCCACCGGCTTGGGGCCATCGTTGAGCGCGTAGCTGACCGTGCTTACGGAGACTCCGACCTGTTTTGCGATATCCTTCAGCGAGGCTCTCATTGCGACTCCTTTGTCGACTTCCCTGCGGTGTGTGGCTTGGAGGACTCCAAGTCGAACCGTTTCGACTTCATTATACGGGGATTTTTCATTTTTGCAAGTTTTTTGTCGAAATTTTTCTACACCGATCGCTTCTGCGTCATTTTCCGCCCGTCATGACGATGCCCTTCACGAAGAATTTCTGCCCGGCCAGGAAGATAATGACCAGCGGGATGAGCACGAGAACGGAGGCCGCCATCAGCAACTCCCAGCGCTCCATTTGCAAGGTTTGATACGTGCGCAAACCAAGCTCGAGCGTCTGCTTTTCCGGGTCGTTGAGATAAATCAGCGGCCCCATGAAGTCGCGCCAGTTGTAAATGAAGCTGAAAACACCGACCGTGGCGAGGGCCGCCCCGCTGAGTGGCATGATCACCCTCCAAAACACCGTCGCATGGCTTGCCCCGTCGATCAGAGCGGCTTCATCCAGCTCCCTGGGAATCCCAAGGAAAAACTGCCGGAGCAAGAAGATATTGTAGGCGCCTCCGCCAAACCACGCCGGAACCCAGAGGGGCAGGTGCGTATCCACCCAACCGATCCGAGCGAACAGCACGTACTGAGGAATCATCGTGACGACACCCGGGAGCATCATGGTGCTGAGCAACAGCATGAACAGGCCATCTCGGCCTCGAAACTGCATTCGAGCAAACGCATAAGCTACCATCGCCGACGTGATCAACACCCCCGTCGTTCCAAGGATCGAAATCACGAATGAGTTCTTGAAGAACAGGAAGAAATTCGCATTCGGATTGGTGAGAACAGTCTGATAGTTTTCCCAAGTGATCTGCTTCGGAAACGCCCACGGCGAAGAGTTCGCAATTTCAAAGGGGGTCTTCAGAGACATCACCACGCTGACCCACAGAGGAATCATGAAGATGATCGCCCCGACCGCCATGATGACGAAGAGCACTCCTCGTCGGAGACGATCCAGCGCAACTACCGCGCGGACTCGACTAGCGCTTGATATCTGACTCATAGTAAACCCACTTGCTGCCCTTGAACTGAATCACCGTAAAGATGAGGATGATGAAGAAGAGGAGCCACGCCAGGGCGCTGGCATATCCCATCCGGAGGCTGGTAAAGGCCTGATTGTAAAGGTGCAACATATAGAGCAATGTTGCATCATTCGGTCCGCCTCCCGTCATGATAAACGCCTGAGCAAAGGTCTGGAATGAACCAATGAACCCTGTCACCAGACTAAAGAAGATCGCCGGGGTGAGGAGAGGAAGGGTGACATTCTTGAACTTATGCCATGGCCCTGCTCCATCGACCGTTGCCGCCTCATAGTAATGCTGAGGAATGCCTTGCAATCCCGCGAGCAGAATCACCATCCCCCCGCCCACACCCCAGAGGCTCATGATGACAAAGCTTGGGAGGGCGAGAGTTTCGCTTCCAAGCCAGTTGACAGACTCACCGGGCTTTCCGGCAAACGCCTGCAACCAAGACTGGAAGCCCAGGATATTTCTGGAACCATCGCCAAAGATAAGCGTGTTCAGCAGTCCATCTTCTGCCGAGAAAATGCGGCGCCAAATCAGCGACGCCGCCACCAAACTCGCCAGCGATGGAAGATAGTACATCGCTCTGAAGAGTGGCACTCCCCGCACCTTTTGATTCAACAACATCGCCAGAATCAAGGCAAAGATGAGCCCGATCGGAACGGAGAAGAACGTGTAAACCAGTGTAACGGTGAGTGACTTCAGAACCCGAGGATCAACAACAAATGCCTCGTGATAGTTGCCAAGCCCCCGCCAACGCGCTTCTCGAATAATGTCCCAATCAGCAAAGGACATCAACAATGAAAGTAGCATCGGCCCGAGCGTCAGAGTGATGAAACCGAACAGCCAGGGAAAAACAAAGAGGTAGGCCGATCGGCTCTCCCGCTTTTCACGCCATGAAAGCTTCCGGTTCCGTTCCGGCCAGTACACGTAGGCCGCAATCAGCCCCGCGATGACGAGCGCGACTCCCACTCCCGCCGCCCACGGAAACGCCGGGAGCGACTGTTCACCCCGGAGGACATCCAGACGAGCCTGCGACTCCTTCTGCGCTTGCGCAATGGCCTCTCTTGCCGGTGTCGTTCCGCTGTAGATCGCGGAGATCCGCCCCCCAATGATGCCGTTGATTTCCGGCCACAGATCGCTGGTGGGGGTGATGACAACATCCTGCACCGCTTCATCGGTCAGGATTCGGCTCGGCGGATATCGTTGTTCGATGGGAGTGCTCGGCCCAGGGAGCCAGGCTTCGCTGAGTGCTAATTCCCGAATCCCTGGCTGGGCAATACCCGCTTTGGCCATCGCAATCATCCCAGGACGCCCGGCCATGTATTGCACAAGTTTCCATGCCGCTTCAGGATGCTTGGTCGACTTAAAGATCGAATATCCGGAGCCTCCGGTTGGGAACTTCCTTTGCCCCTTCGCATAGGCTGGAGCGAGAGCGATATCCCATTCAAAGAAGCCCTTTTCTCCAGGCTTCAGAGACTTTCGAATATTGGGAACCTGCCAAATCCCGCTCTGCATCATGGCGCAATCGCCACTAATGAACATGAGCGGAGCGTTGGATTGAACCACGTTCGTCAATTCCGACTGATTGGGCAGATAGCGCTTTTCCGAAGTCAGCTTTTCGTAGAACTCATAAATCTTTGTCCAGCCCGGATCATCGAGTTTGACTTTCGTAGGATTCTCGATATCGTCCGCGTACTCCAGCCCATAGCTAAAGGCAAGAGAGTCCATGAAGAAGCCAATCCAGTCTGGAACAAAAGCCCACTGGGTGACCTTCCCTTTCCCGTCGACTTCCTTCAACTGCTCCATGACCCACAGGAAGTCTTTCTCCTTCAGCTCAGGCCGCACCTCGAAATCCCAAGTCCATGTACCATCGGGGTAAGGCAGGCCGGCTTTATCGAATAGGCTTTTGTTGTAGTAGATCAAGCCCATCGGGGCAATATCGCGTGGCAAAACGTAGACATTGCCTTTGTAGGAATGCATCTCGACCAGGGTCTCATAGTAGTCCTTGATATCGAAACCGGGAGTCTGATCGAAGAAGTCGTTGAGCGCATAAATCGCGTCTCGTTTGGCGAGCGCTTGGAAGTGCCCAGGATCCATCATCGCCACATCGGGAGCGACGCCCGCTGCGTATTGGGTCAGCATTTTTTGGTGATAAAGGTTGTAATCACCAAAGTTCTCGACCTTGACCTTGATCCCGGGATTCTCGCGCTCAAATTCCTTGACAACGGATCGCAACACTTTCAGCGATTCGTCGCCATCCCACACCGTGAATCGGATCGTCGCGACAGAAGAGGTCGCGCTCGACTGGCATCCCGCCAGGAGTCCAAGAAGCAAAGCGAGCCCCCAAAGAAGGAGCCACGTGCGACGTCCCAGGGTCGCCGCCGGCCGAGTGAAGACTTCTGCGTCTCGTCTCATGGTCACCTCGCTTCCTCGGCCCATGAGCATGAAAAGCCCCGAGCCGCTTTATAGAAACGTTTCGACTAGTCTATCCCCAAAACCCACCTTTTGCAAGCGAATCTTTTCGACCACGGGGGAAAGCCCCCGAATCAGCCCTGAGGAACCACAGAAACTGAATCAATCAGCCGCGTCGCCATCTTCGCCGACTCAGGTTTCAGGGGATCAACAAACGCCACCACGACCCGGATCTCATTGTTCTGAATCAGACCAATGCCCTTGATGTTGATCCGCACACCCTGGATCGTGACGTTGCCATCAATCGAATAGCCCGGGAGCCCCGACCGCTGCATCTCCTTCAGCACCAGCTCGCTCCGAGCCCCCTGCACAAAGCCCCCTAACCACTGAGTCAACCCTTTGCGCAGCTGCTCGGAAGTCGAGAAGTCCAGCGACTGCCGATCCCACTTCCCCGCCGCGGCACCAAACGGCAAAGAATCACTTTGAAGCGAGAAACTTGTCGCGATCTCCATGGGAGCCTCCGATGCCGGGAGAAACGCGTGGCCGAGATAACTCTTCAACCCGATTGCCCCGATTTCCCGATCCGCGAAGTCTCCTGATGCGGGGTCGACATACTGAATCGTCCCCAGCATCTTCTCCAAAAGAGCCTGCTCCCGCCGCGAACTTCTGGCGTTGAGGGTGTATCTCCAGCCATCAATACGCACATATTGCCAAGCCACCGCAAAGCCTCCCTCCGCATCAATTTCCAGCACAAAACCAATGGAGTCATCGGCCCGGAACATGAACGCTTCGGGCACCGGAGCCTCGTTCATGATGCTCTTGATCTGCTTTCCGTGCTTGGTTTGGAACTCCCGAAACTTCTCGCTGTAGAGCCCGCCGGAGGTCGGCCGGGAGGATTCTTCATCCTTCACCGCGACGATTTCGACCGAAAAGCTCTTGTCCTTGGCGGTCAAAACAACGGAATTCGACTTCATTTCGACCGTTGGCTTCACCGGAAGCTGCAGCCGGAGCCCCGTTTCTCCCATCCGAAATTGATCCCACACCACCTCTTCGCGAGGCTGCAAGAGGATCAGCGAGGAGAAAATCAGGCTCGAAATCATGGCGTTCTCCAGTATGACGCGCCACACCGCTTGATGGATCGCCGGCCTTTCAGGAAATGGACGCTCGCCGCAGAGCCAGCCGCCACCGATCCTGAGCATCCGCCCACGCGCTGAGGCTCGATTCTTGACGTGAATACAGGTTCAAGTGGTTCAACTTAGCAATAACATCAGAGGCCGTCCAGGCTCCTTGCCCGATCCCGGCCCCAAGCGCCGCTCCGAGGGCACCGTCCGAGTCCAGAAGCTCAAGCTCCGCACCGGTCAAATCGGCAAATCCCTGAGCGAAACCTTCACTCAAAAAGAGGTTGGCCCGACCAGCGCGCACGCGCTTGCACTCCACACCGACTCCCGACATCGCCGCCAAACCCTCGACCATCGCAAAGAGAATGCCTTCCTGCGCAGCCCGTGCGAGATCCCCGACGCCGTGGTCGGCAAACCGCAGTCCGTGAACCGAAGCTCCGAAGTCTCGATTGCCCAAGGTTCGCTCCGCGCCATTGCCAAACGGGAGCATCGAAATGCCTCGCGCTCCGATTTCGGATCCCTCGGCGAGGGCATTCAGTTCCGCAAAACCCGATCCCGGAGCGAAGGTTCTTCTCACCCAGCTATACAGCGATCCCGCCCCGTTCAAGCACAAAAGCACGCCGCGGCGTGGTGCTGACGGCGCGTGGGTCACATGCAGGAAAGTGTTCACCCGCCCTTCCGGATCCCATCGCGTGGCGTCGCTGACCCCATAAATCACGCCGCTTGTCCCCGCGGTCGTCGCGACTTCGCCTGGCTCGGAGACACCCAAAGACAGAGCATTGTTGGGCTGATCCCCCGCGCGATAAAGGACTCTGCAGGTTCGCGGGAGTCCCAAAGTCTCCGCAACCGAGGGATCCAGCAGCCCCTGATCACCGAAGGTGGGCACGAGTTCCGGCACCATCTCCTCCCGTCCGCCGGTTTGAGCAAAGAGGCGCGAGGCGAACGCCTCTTCTCGGAAATCCCACAGGATCATTTCGCTCAGACCGCTCGCCGTCGTAGCCGGGACTCCCGTGAGCTTGGCGGCGAGCCAATCCCCCGGAAGCATCATCCAGCGCGAGCCTTTGAGAATCTCCGGCTGATTCTGGGCGACCCAGGCGAGCTTGGCCGCCGTGAAGTTCCCCGGCTGATTCAGCAGATTCTGCCAGGCGTAGTCTGGCCCGACCGCCATTGCGAGGCTCTCGCCTACTTCAACGGCCCGGCTGTCGCACCAGATGATCGCGGGACGCGTCGGGGTCAATCGGGCATCGCACAACACCAAGCCGTGCATCTGATACGCAATCCCAATCCCCTGAACGGAGCCGATTTCGGCAGGAAAACTGGCGCGAAGTTGCATAATTGCCTCCTTCGCGTGGTGCCACCAAACTAAGGGATCTTGCTCGGCGAATCCTGTCGAGGGAGACTGGATTTTCTGTTCGCCCTCGCTCGGGGCGGTCGCTCGCGCGATCACGGCCCCCGAAGCGCCATCAATCAAGGTCGCTTTGATCGCCGACGTGCCGAGATCGAGTCCGAGGAATGTGCCCACGGATTCACCGTACCCAATCGAAAGCTTTCGACAAAACCCTCGGGCGGGCTAGATGATTTCGCCGTGGAAGCCCCAGAGATGGCTCTGTGTGGTGCGCACGGTCACGGTTTCGCCCCGCAGCTGATCCGCATCGCCGGCAAAGTGGATCATGCGGAAGCATCGGGAGTAGCCCTGGAGCAACCCGGGGTTCTTCGGGGTCGGCCCTTCGACCAAGACTTCGAACTCCTGACCGACTAAGGACTCGTTGATCTCGCACGAAATCGCGTTCTGAATCTGAATCAACTTCTCAAGCCGAGCCTTGCTGACCTCAATCGGCACTTGCTCCATCTCTGCCGCCGGGGTGCCGGGGCGCGGAGAGTAGCGGAACATGAATGCGCCATCGAACCGAAACTCGCGCATCGCGGCGAGAGTGCCTTCAAATTCCTCCTCCGTTTCGCCGGGAAATCCGACGATCACGTCGGTCGTCAGGCCGATTCCTGGCACGGTGGATCGGAGTTCGCCGACAATTTCGCGGAAACTCTCCACCGTGTAAAGCCGCTTCATCCGCTTGAGTAGATCGTTGTGCCCGCCTTGCAGAGGCATATGGCAATGCTCCATCACTTCCGGAACATCTCGGATGATCTCGATGAGATCGGTTTTGAAATCGCGCGGGTAGGGCGAGGTGTAGCGAATCCGCTCAATGCCAGGAACCCCGCCGAGAATCTGCAGGAGCTTGCTGAACGGAACTCGACCCTCCGCGAGGTTCTTGCCGTAGCTGTTCACGGTTTGCCCGAGGAGGGTGATCTCCTTGGTTCCCAACTCAGCCAGGCGACGAACCTCCTCGACCAAGTGCTCGGTGGGGCGGCTACGCTCCCGTCCGCGTGTCGTTGGAACAATGCAGAACGTGCAGAACTTGTCGCACCCGTACTGAATCGGAACAAACGCCTTCAGCTTCCCCGTTCGCTCGACGTTGCGCTGGGGGATATCCGTGACCACCGCTCCCTTGCGCTCAGGCAAATCCAATCGCTTTTGGAATCGCTTGCCTTGGAGGGCTTCTTCCACCAAGCCAGGGATCGAGCTGACCTGCGCGGTTCCGACGACAAAATCAACGTGCGGATTGCGCTTGCGAATCTCATCCGCACGGACTTGCGCCATGCAGCCCGCCACGCCTATGACCATGTCTGGCCGACCTTTCTTGAGCAGAGCCAGCTCGCCGAGGAACGAGAACGCCTTGTCTTCCGGCTTTTTGCGAACACTGCACGTATTCAGCAGCACCACCTGTGCCTCACGCACATCGCTTGCCGCCGAGAACCCCATCTCTTGGAGATACAGAGCCATCTGCTCGCTGTCCTCTTCGTTCATCTGGCATCCCCAGGTTTGAACAAAGTAGGTGCCCCGCTTGGTGGAATTACCACGCGGGAACGGACTCGATCCTGGTTGAAGAAGGGTGACGTTGCTCATGCCGTCTCGAAGGAATGAAGCTTTAAGGATACCAGCGAGACTCGGTGCCACCAAAGCCCGATGAGAGGCCGTCCGGCACGGAAATGCCCGAGGAACCGTATAATCCTCACGTGCGCGCCCATCTCTACAACCGAATCGCTTTGGCGTTGAGTGCCGTTGGCATCTACATCGCCGGCGTTCTGACCGTTTCCCACTACGGAGGCGTGCAGGTACCGTGTGCGGCGGACTCCACGGTGAACTGCGCTGCGGTTGTGAATAGCCCGGCGGGTCAGTTGTTTGGCATCCCGGTCGCACTCCTCGGATTGATCACGTACGTCGTGATTGCGGGATTCGCGTTCCTGCGCGGAAACTTGATCGATGCAAAGTGGCGCAAGTCGGCGAACATCGGATTCCTCATCACCGGTTTCGGGATGCTTTTCAGCCTGTACCTGCAAACTGTTTCCATCACCCAAATTCGGCAGCTCTGCGGCTGGTGCCTTAGCTCGGCAGTCACGATGTTTGTCTTGTTCCTGGTGCACGGCTTGATGCTCCAAAGCGGCGCGCCAACCGAGGACGCAGACGCCCCGCGCGACAACAAGCTGACCACCGTCGCGGCGGCGGCTCTGATCCTCGCGATCAGCGGGATCGGCATCACGCGCGCACAAATGAAGAACGCGGCGGAATCGTTCTATTCCAGCATCTCCTTCCAAGGCGTCGAAATCAGCGAGATCGTCCCTGGCCCGAGTCGGCTGACGGGCAATGAGGACGCCAAGGTCACCCTCATCGAATTCGCCGACGTAAACTGCCCGGCCTGCCGCACCACCGCAGTCGAGGTCAAGAAGGTGTTCGACAAGTACGGCGGTCGCCTCCGACTTGGATTCCGCCACTTCCCCCTGTTCCAAAAGGAAGGTCATGCAACCTCCGCTCCGGCCGCGATGATGTTGGAATACGCCGCCGACCAGGGCAAGTACTTCGAGTTGCTTGACAAGTTCTTCTCCCCGCAAAACACCCAACGGGTTACCTCGGAGAGCGGACTCTATGGGATGGCCGAAGAGGTCGGGCTGAAGCCGGACGAAGTCCGCAAGGCTCTCGCGCTCGACGAGAACGACCAGAACATCTATCTCGACCGCGTGCTCGAAGACTTCGCTTTGGCGATGGAGCGTCTCAAGCTTCCTGGCACCCCAGCGTTCATCCTGATCGCAGAAGGGCAAGAGCCGAAGGCGGTTCCGTTTACCGATATCGACGCCACACTCAGCCGCGAACCCTACGCGAGCTTGTTGAAGGGAGGATAAATGCCGAAGAAGCCCCTCGTTTGTGTCGCCATGTCCGGCGGAGTGGACAGCAGCGTTGTCCCCGCCATGCTCAAGAAGCGCGGATACGATGTCATCGGCGTCACGATGCAGATTTGGCAAGAGAGCCAAAAGGATCCGCGCCACGCCGGATGCTGCTCGCTCGGTGCGGTGGAAGATGCTCGCCGGGTCGCGCGGATGCTCGATATCCCTCACTACGTCATCAACTTCAAGGACACCTTCCGCGAAACCGTGATTGACGAGTTTGTGGATGAATACGCGAAGGGCCGCACCCCGAACCCCTGCGTGACCTGCAACAAGAAGGTCAAGTTCGAGGCACTGCTCAAGACGATGAAGGAGCTCGGATGCGACAAGCTCGCCACCGGTCACTACGCTCGAATCCGCCACGACAAGGCCACCGGCCGATACCGATTGCTCCGCGCCAAGGGCGGTCAGAAGGATCAGAGCTACGTGCTCTACGCCATGACCCAAGAGCAACTCTCCCAGGTCATGTTCCCCTTGGGCGAATTGGGCGACAAGGCGGAAACCCGTCGCATGGCGCGAGAATCCAATCTGCCCGTCGCCGATAAGCCAGACAGCCAAGAGATCTGCTTTGTCAGCGATGCCGGAGGCTACCGCGAGTTCCTCAAGAACAAGCGTCCTGAGATGTTCAGCAAGGGCGAACTGGTGGACACCTCCGGTCGCACGATCGGCGAGCACGAGGGTGTCGCGGGATTCACGGTCGGTCAACGTCGAGGCCTCGGCGTGTCCAGCGAGCGACCGCTCTACGTGATCGGCATTCAGCCGGAGACCAACCGAGTGATCGTTGGCAGCGACGACGATCTGAAGCAGACTCAGGTGGTGATTCAAGACGTCACCTGGTCCAGCATCGAGCCAGGCCAAGCTCCGATCCGCGTGAAGGCGAAGATTCGGTACAACATGGAGGCTCAACCCGCCATGCTCTATGCCCTGCCCGAACCCACCCTCGTTTTCGATCAGCCGGTGCGCGCGGTGACTCCGGGTCAGATCGCGGTGGCCTATCGCGGCGAGACCGTGGTGGCCGGAGGCACGATCCGATGAACGGCTTCCTCTTTTTTCTGATCCTGTTCAACGTTCTTGCCCTGGTAGGACTGCTTGTCACGATTGTGATGATCGTGCGTCAGAACACCCAGTTCCGCAAGGCGATGATGCTTATCGAGAAGCGGATCGAAAAGTGCGAAGCTCGCCTCGGCGGACACGACTCTCAGCTG
The DNA here is from genome assembly GCA_943371575.1 of Methyloversatilis discipulorum. Lineage (GTDB taxonomy): Bacteria > Armatimonadota > Fimbriimonadia > Fimbriimonadales > Fimbriimonadaceae > UphvI-Ar2. Next base: position 639,894 of record CALRVI020000002.1, read on the forward strand.
GCGGCTCTGCGTGCAGAGCTGGCGGCGATGCAGGCCAATCCGACGAACGAGATCACGCAAGCCATCGACGTTTGGCGAAAACGTGGCCCACTTCCGGCAATTCTCGCCTTGGGAGGACGCCTGTTTGCGTCATACTTTAAGAAGCAGCGGGCGGCGGTTAAGGCAGCCCCCGCAAAGGAGAAGGCTCTACCATGAGTGCAAATGACGACAAGAACGGTTTGATTTATCTGTTGGCTGGTTTCGGACTGGGCGCGCTGATCGGCGCCATCGCTGGCATCCTGTTTGCCCCCAAGGCAGGCGAAGAGACCCGCGATGAACTGTCCCACAAGCTGAAGGAAGCCAAGGACAAGACGGAAGATTGGATCGCCGAGCAACGCGCCAAGCGCGGCCCCAAGGCGATTGAAAGCGAAGAAATCGGCGCCTAACCGCCCACTCTTGCATTCACAAATCGACTAACGCAAGGAGGCAAGGAGGACACCCATGGCTGGCTGGAGACTATTTCTCTGGGTTGTCGTGGTGGTTGCCCTCCTTGCTTTTTTGTGGGCCGTCCGCGCCGTTCTGCTCCCCTTCCTGCTGGCCTGGCTGATTGCGGTTTTGCTGGAGCCCATGGTGAAGGGCCTCAAAAAAATGGGGCTTCCCCGCCCTGCCGCCGTCTTTGCCATCACTATTGTGTTCTTCGGTTCGGTCGGTGGAGTGTTCGCCTGGCTCGCCCCGCAAGTCAGCCGACAGGTCAACGAGGTACGTGTCGCCATCCAAGGTTTGACACGGCAGCTGGCTGAGGAGTCTGCCGACGACAACCCCTTCGTGCGGTGGAACCCCGCCGTGCGCGCAAAACCCGAAGGCCCCTTGGGGCAGGTTGACCAGTATCTCGCCACCTATCGCGGAACGCTGGAGCAATTCGGACTCCCGACCACGCGCCGCGCCCTGACCGCCGAGTATGTCGATCCCTATCGCGAGAACATCAGCTCCGGGCTCACCGGGGCCTTCAATAGCTTTATTGCCGGTGTCGGTGCCGCCGCGAGCAGCCTCATCTTGCTCGCTTTCACCCCTCTCTTTGCCATCTTCTTGATGATGGACTTGGAGATGTTCCGCACCCGGCTCGCCTCGTGGATCCCCCCGGGGATACGGAAGGGCACCACTCAGCTTCTAGATGATGTTGGGGACGTGCTCCAGGGTTACATCCGGGGGGTGACGATCAATATTGCGATCTACAGCACGGTCATGGCTCTCGTGTTGACGATCATGGGCGCACCGTACTCCTATTTGTTCGCCATCGTCGCGGGAGCGCTCTACTTGATCCCGAACATTGGCGGGCTGATTAGCATGTCCGTACTGTTCCTGGTCACAGGATTTACGGGCACCAGGAGCAACGCCTTCCTGAGCATGCCGAACGCGTGGGCGTTTGCCGCCGTTCTGGCCGTCGTGTTCACCATCATCACGATGACTTGGGATCTTGTGATTACCCCGAGGGTTGTCGGGAAGGCGGTGAAACTCCATCCCTTCGTCGGGATGTTTGTCGTGTTCTGCGGCGGCGCGCTCTTCGGGCTCATCGGCATGATGTTCGCCTACCCAGTTGCCGGTGTCATCAAATTGATGCTGGAGCGGGTGCTCAATATCACTAACAAGCCGGTGAAAACATCGCTCGGACTTCCCGCCCGGCCCTTGCGCCACCAGGGCGAGAGCACGGGTTAACTAGGACTCCCCGCTGATTCTGTTGCCCCAGAGGGCGTTAGAATCGTCAAACCTACTATGACAAGCCTCCTGCTTGCCGCCGCCCTCGCGCCGGCCGCTTATCAGTGGATCCCCGGCACCACCGCCAGCTACGATGTCGCGGTGGTCTTCGACGGATTCCTCCCGATTCTGGGCGGGAACACCGGCAAGGCCGAGGTCGCCATGACGGTGAAGGTCGATGGCCTTGGTGCCGAGCCAGATATCCAGAGCGCAAGCAGCGAAATGACCGCGTTCGAGATCAAGTTCAACGGGTTCCCCCTGCCGCTTGCTCTCGAAGACGCCCAGGGTTACTTCCCGAAAACCACCGTCCAGATGACCCCGTTCGGCAAGATCACCAAGAGTGATGCTCCGGACATCGCCCTGCCCGTGCGACTTCCCGGCCTCGATGTCAAGCGATTCCCGGACATCACATATCTCCCGATCGAGCTCCCAGCGAACGGCTGGGAAAAGGGCCAGAAGTGGGAGTTCACCAAGGCGTTCGGCGACAGCGACATGAGCTATTCGTGCGAAACCGTGGAGCTGACGGGCGAGGTCGCGACCGTCGATGTCACGGTAAAGCAGGACTACACAGTGCTCGAAAACGACGCTCTCGAGGTCGTGAAAGATGAAAAGGATGCGGTCAGCAAGGTCAACACGGCTCTGCGCGGCACGGGCAAAATCCAGTTCCATGTCGGCAAAGGCCGCGTCATCAAGGTCGAGATGAAGAACAGCTCGACGAGCGCGGTGATGAACATCAAGTCTGGAAAGTCGAGCGGGGAGCGCAAGCTCACGTCTCAACTCACGGTCGTCGATAAAGCCCTTCAGGCAAGTCTGGGAACCTCCGCCGGCACAAAGCCAGCCCCCAAAGCAACCGCCCGACCCTCCGCTCCACAGTGGTTGAGCAACGCCTGGAACACCGCCGTTCAGACGGGGCAGACCTGGTGGGAGAAGGGCGCGGGACTGCTCGCGATGGCCAGGATGATGCTGAGTTTCCTCGGTGCCTCGGTGCCAGGATTCGCCCCGATCCAGGGCATCCTGGGTGGTAGCCCGACCAGCCGGAACTGAGCATATCTCCGGGTTACCCGATCCCTTCAGGGTCGGGTGCTGCGATCTCGTTAACAAGGGGGTGCCCCGACCCTTCAGGGTCGGGATCCAGTGCCACCTCAGGGACAGTGGCCGAAGGCCCCGAGTCTATAACCCCGACCCTGAAGGGATCGGGGCACCAAGGACGAGGCCTGATTGGGGCGATCCGCCTCGGGATCACGGGCCGATTTTTGGACTCGCCCGCCACCGACTCCCGTCGGGGGAGGGTGCCCGAAGGGCGGGAGGGGGAAATCCGAATCCTCGAAGAGGATTCGGCGGCCCGCGGGCCCGATTCAAAACAAGCCTCAAGCGGCCCCGATTGGGCTAACGCCCAACCGAGTAAAGAACCCCCTCCTGCCCCCTCGGGGCATCCTCCCCCAAATCAGAGATTCTGGAGGAGGACGTCGATTGGCATTCCGTGGTTTCCCGACCCTGAAGGGTCGGGAAACCCTGGTTTTTGGGAGAAGACCGGACTGTCTTCCAAGTGTAGAATTGAAGCAAACTACGAATGCGACCCAGCATTGACGAAAGCATCACATTCCTGCCGACCGCAGATCTCGCGGCCACGCGGCGGTTCTACGAAGACGATCTCGGGCTCGCCCTGAGACTCGATCAAGGCTCCTGCCTGATTTTCGAACTCGCCTCCGGCCAGCACATCGGATTCTGCGCCAAGGATGCTCCGGTGAGCCCGAGCGAGCGAGTGATGATCACCATCGTGACTCAAGAGGTCGAGGCGTGGCACGATCACCTAACCGCCCGCGGCCTGGCCGCCGATGGCCCACCGAGACTGAATCCGACCTATCAGATTTTCCACTTCTTCGTCGCCGATCCCAACGGGTATCTCGTGGAGATCCAGAGGTTCGAAGACCCTCGCTGGTGAGCTTCTCCGCAGATCGCCGTCAACCGAACGATTCCTGCCGTAGTAAGCGCAAACGCACGGTTCTCCCTGGGTCTGCCCCGCGAGACCGCCGATAATATCACCTGAATCATGCGCATCCTGTTTGTCTCCGCCGAAGTTGCCCCCTATGCCAAGGTCGGCGGGCTGGCTGATGTTGCCGGTTCCCTCCCCAAAGCGCTTCAAGACCTCGGACACGACGTCAGGGTGGTGATGCCGGCCTACGGCCTGGTCACTGAGAATCCAGAGTTCGGCGTGAAGCCCGTGGAGCGCGAGTTCTTTGTTCGCGTGAACGACTCTCGATTCGAACGCGCCACGATCCAAGAGACCAACGCGACAGGATTCCCCATTTGGCTCCTTGATACCGAGGGGATCTTCCACCGCGCCAAGTCGAGCGAGGAGGTCTACACCTTCCAGCGCAACGACTATCTCTTCTTCGCCCAAGCCGCCCTCGAAGTCTGCCAAGACATGAACTGGATGCCCGATGTGGTCCACTGCCACGACTGGCACACTGGCTTTATCCCTGTGGTGATGCGCGAATCGCGCGGCGAAATGTGGGACGAAGTGGCGAGCGTTTTCACCATCCACAACCTGGCGTATCAAGGCGAATTTGGTTTCGATACCCTCGATGCGATCGGCGTTCGCCACGATCTCTACCACCCTGACTACACCGAAGCCTACGGGTCGGTGAACTTCCTCAAGTCCGGCATGGCCTTCGCGGATCAAGTGAACACGGTCAGCCCGAATTACGTGAAGGAGATCCAGACTCCGCAGTTTGGTTGCCGCCTCGAAGGCCTGATGATTCACTTGGCCGAAAACGACCGGCTCTCTGGCGTCCTCAACGGGATCGACATGGAGGTGTTCAACCCCGCAACCGATCCTCATGTCGTGGCCGCCTATTCCGCCGACGATGTGAGCGGGAAGGCGCAATGCCGTACGGCTCTGATTGAAGAAGCGGATCTCAATATCCCGGCCGAAGATCCGATCTTCGCCATGGTCACCCGGCTGAGCAACCAGAAGGGGTTTGATCTCGTGCTTCATGCCGCCGACCGGATGATTGCCGCAGGTGGGGCTCTCGTCGTCCAAGGTCTGGGTGATCCGTGGGCGGCGGGTCAACTCCGGACGCTGGAGCAACGGCATCCTGGCCGCGTGAAGTTTTTCCAAGTTTTCGATGCTGATCTTGCCCAAAGGGTGTATTCCGGTGCGGATGGCTTCCTGATGCCGAGTGCCTTCGAGCCGTGTGGCTTGGGTCAGATGTTCGCCATGCGCTACGGCACGGTTCCGGTCGTCAAAAAGACCGGCGGCCTGGCGGATACGGTTTTCGATGGAAAGAACGGCTTTGTGTTCGAGGATCACACCCCCGACGCGCTGGCCAGCACGGTGGAGCGAGCGATCTCGGCCTTCCGCAAACAGAAAACCTGGGCAAAGATCCAACACACCGGCATGACCGGAGACTACAGCTGGGCGAAGTCCGCCAAAGCCTACTCCGAACTCTACGCCAAGGCTTCCGCGATGCGTAAGCAACCGGCGCGCAGCCGCTAGGGGAGAGACTCAACTGAGGGTGCCCCGATCCCTTCAGGGTCGGGATTCCCGTGAGTTCATTCCTATCCGGTTCTGGTAGAGAAAGGAGGAAATTGGGTGGAGGGCGTTGCTTGGCAGTCCGAGGTTTCCCGACCCTAAAGGGATCGGGGCACCCAGGACGAGGCGTGATTAGGGCGATCCGCCTCGGGATCACGGGCCGACTTTTGGACTCGCCCGCCACCGACTCCCGTCGGGGGAGATTTGGGGAGGGCGTCGATTGGAAGTTGGTGCTATCCCGACCCTTAAGGGATCGGGGCACCCCCACACGGGTTTTGAGCGCGAGGGTCTCGGGCCTCCGCTAATTCACCTTCAGCAGAATCGAGTTCCCCGTTGGCGGGCCGTCCGGGGACATCTCGCCTTGGGCGACGGCATCGGCGAGGAGCACTTTCCAGTTGAGCTCGCGATTGTTCAACATCAATGCCATCTCACTTTCCGTGTAGGGAGTCTCGGGAATCAATCCTGCCGTGCTCAGCCACTTACTCCGCTCGTCGGGTGCCGAGAACGCAAAGTTCACGTACGCATGAGAAATGCCCTGCCGACGGAACTCTTCAGCCAACGCCGCGCCATCGCCAATCCTCTCGAACTTGATTTGGTCGCTATGCCCCGGGTTCGCCCAGAAGTAAGGTTTGTCCAAGAAATACCCAAAAACTTCATCGAAAAGAGCCACTTTGGTGACGGTTGTGTTCTCATTGATGACCTTCGCCGCTGAGGCGAATCCCACCCGCTCCTTCTCATAGCGATCCGGCGAAACCTGCCCGGTGAGAACTCTCAGTTGATCCGTGGTCTGGCTGGTGTTGAGATAGAACGCGGTGTATGCGGCTTGCAAACCAACCAACCCTCCGAGCAAAGGAGCCAGCCGCAAGGTCGGCCAAAGCATCGGCACCAGCACTGCGCTGGGCACCACAAGGAACGTGAGATACCGGCTCTGCTGGCTCAGGAAGAACCACAGCAGCAAGCTGAGTCCCGTCCAAGCGAGGACGTAGTTGATCCGCAATTCTCTCCGTCCGCTCGTAGCGGCGAGAACAAGGGCAGCAAGACAGGCAATCCCAATGGCCCCCGTCGGGAACCCCGCACCTTGGGTTTGGCCGGGATTAACGTACCGGCCTGGCTGGTATCCCAGGCCGAGTATCGCGTGGCCGATCATCCGATAGTCACGCCCCTCGCGCATGCGCTCAAAGGTTTCGCCGGACTCCTTCGGGCTGTAAAGCTGAGCCCAGCCGACCCCGAAGGTCTGCTGCTCGTTGCGATAAATGTCCGCCCGGAACTGATCCCAGCCCGTGCCTCCGAGCTTTTCGTAGAAGAACGGAAACACCGGATTCCCCGTCGACGTGACGTTCTTGATGAACCAAGGCGAGGCAATGAGCACCGCACCCAGTGCGATCGCGACGACCGGTTTCGCCGCAACGCCGACCTTACGACCAGCGAAGATAATCGCCAGCAGGCCCGCCGCCGCGAAGGTCTGCAGACCGGTGAACTTCGTGCCAAGAGTGAACCCCCAGTTCAAAACGGCGAGGATCGTGAGCAGAGAATCCGCCTTGCCTGACTCCCGGAGCTTCAGCAAAAGCTCGCCGGTGTAAAGCACCGCGAGGCCCGTGAACAGGCCATGCCCGACATCGATGTAAGCCGTTCCCGATTCCCACAGCACCACGGGCGAGGCCATGAAGGCGAGCGGAGCCCACCAGGCATGGCTCGGGCCAGCCCACCTCCGAGCGAGCCCAAAGAGGGCAATCGCGCCGAGGATGAGGATCGACCAGCTGAAGCCCTTCGCCCCGAACTGATCCCCCCAAGTGAGCCCATACAGATACAGCGCGTTGATCGTGCTCGGGAAGTTGCTGTGGTGGATGGTGTAGATCCGCTCCACCTGCCCGCTTTCCAGCCAGAGTTTCGGCACCGCCATGTGGTAGGCGATGCTGTCCCAGTCGATCATCGTGCTCGGGCTGAGCGCGGCAATGAGAGGAAACATCGCGAGCAAGCCGAGCACCAGCGGAAAGACCGCAGCATTGCCTTCCGGTCGGACAAACTTCCAAGATGAGCCTGCACCTTTAAGGAATCCGGCGACGCCTAAAAGCACAGCAAGCCCCCCGACAAGGGGCATCGCCCACCGCAAGCCACCGGGGATCATGCCAAGCATTCCGGTGAGGGTTCCGACGGCTCCTAGGGCGAGCAGACCGGCGACACCAACACTCTCCGCAGGATCCAATTCCCAACCGGCTTTGCTCGCCAGGGATCGAAGCACCCAGAGGCCTCCCGTCGTCACGAAGACAACGAAAAAGAGGGTGATGAACAATCCCGGCATGGTGGGAATGATAGCACCCCGACACGGCTCCCGTTGACCCAGAAACCCCGGAGCGGTAAGCTGAAAACCGCATGGCGAGGCTCTGGAGGATTTACCGGGTGTTTTTCAGCACCAGCTGGGCTCGCGAGCTCGAGTTCCGGGCGAATCTCATCGCCAAGCTCATTCTCACTTGCGGCTGGATGCTCTTCTTCATGCTGATTATCGAGGTGATTTTCTACAACACGAAGAGCCTGGGTGGATGGAATCGGGGTGAGGCGCTGGCCCTCGCCGCCACCGCCATGATGATCGAAGCGATCTCCGGGATTTGGTTTGTGAGCCTGCGCGAGATTCCCGAGCAAGTCCGGCGCGGCACGCTCGACTTCGTGGTCACCAAGCCGGTCGATACTCAGTTTTGGGTCTCCTTGCGGAAGGTGAATTTTTCGATGTTCGGGGCGTTTGTCTCTTCCATTGCTCTGGTGAGCTATGCCGCGTGGGTGAGTGGGAAGGCACCAGGACTCCCGCAGATCGCTGGATACATCTGGCTCCTGGGATGCGCGCTTGTGTTCGCCTACTCGCTCAATCTCTTCCTGATGACTCTCGCGATTTATTTCGTGAGAGTCGACAACCTGTGGGTGTTCAGCGACATGCTCTCCGATATCAGCAAGTATCCGCTCGATATCTACCAACTTCCGGTTCGCCGTTTCTTGACCTTTGCGATTCCCCTTGCAATCCTGGGAACGATCCCAGTCTCCTTTCTGCTCCGTGGCGCACCGACGGTGATGCTGCTCTACGGGGCGGTCGTGGCCGTGATTACCCTCGCGTTGTCTCGCTGGTTTTGGCTCAAGAGTCTGCGGCGCTACACCTCGGCGAGCTCCTGAGGGCAGGTTCCTCACTGCTCGATTTGCGGGAAATGAGCAACCCCGGCACGAATTCCGGTGATTCGGGGTGAGTTGGCACAGATTCTGTCCCGATCATTTGCACTATGGGTGCATTGCGAAAGACGGCTCCGGAGATTCTCCAGCCAACACAGATTATCATCTTCCCGGTGGATCAGGCTCGTCCTGATTTTGAGGAAGGCCTGACGTGGTGGGAGAAATTCCAAGCCTCTGAGATCGGCGATCTCGTTCTGTTTGAGATCAAGATGTTCGCAATTGCGACCCTCGTCGTCACGCTTTTGGGCATCACGATGGTGGGTGGATACGGCGCCAAGCAAGCGATTGGCTACGATTTCTTCCCGGAATCGAGCTCTTCGAAGTTCTTGGAAACCCCGAATCCGACGTACGCCAAACCGCCCCACGTGATTCAGTGACGCCCACGGCCAGGAGGGAGACTGGTATACTGGGCACTCGCGGAGTTGCTCCCGCGATGCTTTTGAACTATCTTTTGGATCAGGCAACTCTGAGAGAAGGAGCCTCTCCGGGAACGCAATGCCCCGGTACTTTTCTCGGTTTGGCCATCCCCGAGCCCAGTTGACACACTTTTTGACGTTGACGAGCTAGTAGTGATGATGATCGAGCCGACTTCTGCTCTAGAGAATTCCGGAATGGCGGGCGAAACTTCGTCCGAGCCAGGCTCTGAGCGTCTCCCTCGATACGATCAACCGAGCTATCGATTCCTGAAGCGCACCGCCGACATTTTCCTCTCGGCCTTTGCGCTCATCATTCTCTTCCCCGTTTTCTTCATCATCAGCATGGTGATCATCAAAGGAGACGGTGGGCCCATTTTCTTCAAACAGCGCCGGCTGGGTCAGAACGGTCAGACTTTCTGGATATACAAGTTCCGAAGCATGCGGAAGGATGCGGAAAAGGTGCTGGCGGAGATTCTCGCCAAGGATCCTGAGGCACGCAAGGAGTTTGAGACCACCTACAAGCTCAAAAACGATCCGCGCATCATTCCCGGTGGCAAGTTCCTGCGCTCTTCGAGTCTAGACGAGCTCCCGCAGCTACTGAATGTTCTGAAGGGCGAGATGTCGTTGGTTGGCCCTCGACCGATTGTCGAGAAGGAGCTCTCCATGTTCGGTGACCGAACAGAGATGTATCTTCGGATGAAGCCAGGCTGCGCCGGTCTCTGGCAGTGCAGCGGTCGCAACGATGTTTCGTACGACGAGCGGATCGCTCTGAATGAGGAGTACTACTACACCGCAGGGTTCCGCAAAGACTTCTCGATCATGTGGCGCACCTTCGTCTCGATCATCCGTGGCGGCGGAGCCTACTAAGCGCTCTCGTGGTTCCTCGTCAAGGCGCGTCGGCACAGTCCGTAGGTTCTGGTTTGATGACAAGCACTCTCGTGTTGTCGCCTCTCTGTGTCACCCGCGTCATGGGAAGCGACACTTGTGGCTCTCGGAGCAAGTCGTTGCTCTTCCGCAAGCTTGCCAGCCAGCACCATTACCAGGATTTTGTTGTAGAGTGGATCAATCAGAGGATAGTCGAATCGAGTGGCACCAAACTTGTCCCCTCGTCGGCTCAGAGACATCTCGTCGGGGACCCATGACCGGGCACCGCGAAGCAGGTTTTGGCGTTACGATAGCCATCGGGCACGCACTGAACTGATTTTTCGCCCCTAGTCGAGAAGGATTCAAGATAAGAATGGCACAGGAAACGATGACATATAGGGAAGCGACGCCCGGGGCGATCAAATTCCCAGAGCTCACCGTGGACGGCGCGCGCGACTTCCTCATGCGTCGCGATGTCCAAGTCGGCATCGTGGTGATCGGATTGCTTTTCGCCGTCTTCGGCGACTTCTCTCTGACCATGCTGCGGTCTTGGTTCAACGTCGACAGCTACTATCAGCATGGCCCGGCGGTGCCCCTCGCGATTGGTTACATCCTGTATGTCAACCGAGATCGCATTGAGAAGCACCCGATCAAGCCAACAATCTGGCCGATTCTGATCCTGATCCCCTTGCTCATTGTCGGCGTGCTCGCCTCTTGGGCGTTCTTCTTCTCGATTCAGGGCGCAATTGTCACGGCGGCCCTGGGTGTTCTGGCGTGGATGTTCTATGGATTGCGGCGCGCTTGGGCCATGGCTCCCGCCGTGCTCTTTGCCATGACCGGTCTGCCCATGTGGAACGACCTGATCGACCGGCACACAAACCAACTTCAGATCTGGTCGACCGACGGTGCCTATGCGCTCCTGAAGATCATTGGCCAGAACCCCATCCGGATGGAGCCTACGGTCATCCACCTCGACCGGTTTGAGCTCTATATCGCAGCCGCTTGTTCGGGAATGAAGCTCACGCTGGCGATGCTCGCCTCGGTGATCTTCGTCCTCCTGGTGGCTCGGCTGAAGTGGTGGGGCAATCTGATCCTGGTGGCAATGGCATTGCCCCTCGCCGTCGTGATCAACGGTCTCCGCATCGGCGTCATCGGCATCGTGGGCAACAACATTAGCAAGGATGCGGGCCACATGTTCCACGACTACGGCAGCTACATTTTCCTCGTCATGGCGTTTGCCATTCTGTATTACACAGCTAAGAAGCTTGGTTGGAAGGTATGAAAAAGGTCGCTCAAATTCTGATTCCGCTCCTGGCGGTGTTGGCTCTCGTTTCGATTTCCGGGGCACGCAAGCCGGAGCGCCCCACCGAGGCATCGGTTGAGAACATGATGCTCACCGAACTCGGTGACTATCAGCTCCAGCCGAAGGAATTCGACTCGAAAATCAGTTACAAGATGGACGAGACGAGCTACGAGGTGCTCGATCCGATCGCAATCGCCTGCCAGATTTTTGAGGACTCTCGCGGCGAGCAGGTCGATGTCGTGGTCATCGCAGGCGACAGTTCGCAGGCGTTCCACGATCAACAAATCTGCTTCAAGGCCCAAGGTTGGGAGCTCAAGCTTGTGGAAGAGCGCAAGCTGAAGACCAAGGCTCATGACGAGATTCCTGTCTCCTTCATGACGATCAAGCGGCCGAACTCCCACGAGCGGTATGCGGTCTACGCCTTCCGGAGCCCCATCGGATTCCAGACCTATTCGCAGCAGAAGTTCGGATGGGTTCAAGCCAAGCTGCTGGATCCGTTCGGTGGCAAGAAGGGCTACTCCTACCGATTCATTGGTCTCACCGATGGCCTCTCACAAGAGGACGTGATGAAGTTTGCTACGGACTATATTGACCAGCTCGACGCCACGACCGACGGCTTGATGTAACCCGCCCGCGAAGTTCGAGCAACGCTGACTCCGGGGTGCCAAACGCACCTCGGAGTTTTTTTGTTGCATCAGGCCGGTGAGAGATCGCACAAGGAGGCGTGCCCCGCCACCCGTGACAATATGCCGCACCCGTATTGGCTCGCTGCGTGAAGAACCGGAGAGAGTTGATTACTCAGCCGGCACGGCATCCGGCTTCGGAGCGCGGATCTGCAGGTGGGTTCGGGCGACGAATCCACTTCCCCGCTGTTTCTCCGCCTTCAGCAGGAACGAGAGACCAGCGGCAATACAGAACGCGTTCGACACAACGTCCGTGAGCTGAAGCAGGTGGGTGTTCTCGATGAATGCACGAAGGAACAAGAACGTCGCAGTGACGAAGATGAACCGAGCGAGAGCCCGACCGATCTTGCTTCCATTGCGATAAAGATAGAAGGAGCGGAAAAGGATCGCGGCAAAGAACGCGAGATAGAACACCAGGCCAACAAGGCCGGTTTGGAAGGCCACAGAGACAAACCCGTTGTCCATACCGCCGGATCGCCAACCGTAGCCGACAACTGGAGAATCTCGCCAAACCTCGATCAGTCGTTCGAAGATCAAGAGTCGGCCGGCGGTCGGGTCTTTGGTGTCCGTCGTCCGCTCAAGCATGTTCTTGATGACGGGGATTTCCGGAATGACCGAACCAAAGAGAATCGCGATGAGTCCGCCCCCTACCAAGGCCGCGAAGGCTCGCAGCGAGTACTTCTGGGGGTCTTCCGCGAATTTGAGGAAGAGGATCAGGATAATGCATCCGATCGCCGCAACGAGAGTGCCGCGCGACTGGGTGACGAGAACGGTGTAGAGCCCGCAGAAAAGGATGAGCGGCCGAACATACGGGTTCATCTTCTCTTTGATCAGCGGCAACACCATGATGAGTCCGCCATAGATCGCGGCGTTGTTCGGGTGGAGCCAGTTCGGGAACGCGCCCCGGGTGCTTCGGAGAATATGGAATCCGTTGCTGAGATAGAACAGATTGGTACTCAGCGAGACGATGAGACAGCTGGTGATGAGCCAGAAGAGCAGGATTTCTGTAGGAGGCGTTTTCAGCGTCTCCATGAGCTTGGGGATGGTGATGAACACGGAAATGATCCGCAGGAACAACACAAGGAGGTATCCCAAGGTCAAAAGAAGCACGAGCAGGCCTGGGCGCTGCATCAAAAGCCCAGGAATCCCAATCACCGGGAGGAGCAAAGCCGAAAACTGGAAGGCGTTGAGTCCTTTTCGTGCCCGGATGCTGTACTCAGCAAAAACCGCGAAGATTCCGACGACCGCCCACACTCCGACGAAGACCAATTCAGGGTCTTGACGAAGATAGGTGATGCCGATAAAGAAGACCGGCATGCCGGCGAACAGCGTGGCGAGAACCAGGTTGACAAGGGTCTCCGCGTTGCTGACGGAACCAAGTTCTCCACGAACGTACGGCCCAGGAACGAGCTTTTCAGAGCTCTTCCTGGGCATTGCGTTCGGTTTCATGGCGGAGGATTGGCTGGTTTAGCCCTTGCCGATGTGAGCGTCTTTACGGCTCACGCGGTTCTCAACCATCCCGAGCAGAGCAGGTGACGAGGCCTCGAGGAGTCCCATCGCTTCCTTGAACTCGGTCTTGGAAGGCTTGCCGATGTGGGTCACAACGAGCGCGGCATCGGTGATCGAAGCCAGCGACGGAGCGTCGGCCAGGCCCGCGAGGTGCGGAGCATCGAAGATGACCATGTCGGATCGCGCTTCGAGTTGCTCGACGATCTCCTTCATGCGTGCTGAACCGATGGCTTCCGTGGCGTTCGCCGGAATCGTTCCAACGGTGACCACGAAGAGGTTGTCCACGGAGGTCGGTTGGATGACTTCATCCAAAGTTGCGTTGCCAAGGAGAACATCACCGAGGCCAGGCTTGGCTTGCAGACCGAAGAGGGTGTGCAGCGCCGGGTTTCGCAGGTTCGCATCGACGAGGATCGTCTTTTGTTCGTTGAGAACGTAAGCGACCGCGAGATTCGAGGCCACGACCGTCTTCCCTTCTCGGCGGAGTGTACTCGTGACGATCAAGGACTTCATGTCCAATCGCTGAGCATAGAGCGAAACCGCCGACCTCAAGACCCGATAGGATTCGAACGCAAGGTTCGTCTGCGGGTTCGTGATGAGCGGGTGCTTGGCTCGGCTTCGATCCGGAATGTGCGTGAGCAGCGGCAGACCGGAGAGCGCATAAGCCTCACCCTTGTTGTTGACCTTGTCTTGGAGCGAATCTCGCACCAGGGCGAAGACCGTTCCGAGGATCAGGGCCAGGACGCTGGCGATGGTCATGTTGATCAGCCAGTTCGGGCGGCTTTGCCGAGCAAAAACGCTGTCGTTCAGCTGAGTCACCGAGCTCTTGATCTCGTTCACACGAAGTTTCGTTCGATCTTCGAGTTCGTTGAGGTTGGCAATCGACTGCGTGTGAGTGCCAATGCGTCGCTCAATTTCGCGCTGTTGTCGGCTGAGGTTGGCAAGCTGGTTCAGTCGCTCGTTGCGCTGATCGGTCAGAGCGCGGAGTTCTCGGGCTCGCGATTCGGCGGCGTCGAGCTCGCTCATCGCCTCGCTCATGCGTCGTTGAGCCACATCCCACTCGGGGTTCGATTCTTGAACCGTGTCGGGAAGTTGCTTCTTCAGATCAGCGAGGAACTTCTCCTGCTCGGCGATCTGGTTGTCCAACTCGCGAACCTGCGGCGCCGTCGTCAGATAGGTCTCCAGCAGCGCAGCGCGCTGAGTTCGGAGCGCGGCGAGGCGGGTCTCGTTCTCGATGACGAGTTGGCGGTTGGCGAAGTCGTTGACTCGCTCGCGAACCTTGGGGGTTCCCCCGAGTTCGCTACGAAGTCGGTTGGAGGTGCTTCGGGCCGAGGCGAGACGAGCTTCGGCATCACTCAGAGCGCTCTCGGATTGAGAAAGCATGTTGAGTCGGAATTCAAGTTCGGTGCCGGAGTCGACGACTCGGTTCTGCGACTTGAAGTTCGAAAACTCTTGTTCGGCTTGGGCGAGGGCTGCTCGCTCTTCCTGAAGCCGGTTCGTCACGAAGTCTCGGGCTCGCGTGGCGGCATCATTTCGGAAACTGTCCGCGTACGCCTTAAAGACCGACGGGTAGTTCTTCGCCATGTCCGTGACCTGTTGGCGATTCTCACCTTCGATCGTGATGACGAAGATGTTGGATTCTTCCTTCTGTCGGACAAAAACCTTGGGAAGCGCTTCGAGTTCTTCGAGAGTCTTCGGCTCAGGGATACCGGATTGCTGAAGGGCGCGGTAGAAAACGGTTTGGGACTGGAGCAACTCGACCTGGGTGGTCAGGGGGTAGGAGGAGCCAGCGATGCTCAACTCACCCATGATGTTCTCGGGCGAGGGGCTGATGCCGTTGGCACCTGCACCTTCCACGAGGACTTCAGCGGCCGCTGCGTAGGCTTTCGGCATCACCAACGAGGCCACTACACCAGCGAGAAGAACCAGGATGAGGGTCGTCCAGAAAACGATCCGGTTCCGTTTGATTGTCCGGAAAAACTCGCCGATCGTTACAGCGTTGCTGTATTCCGGCGTCTGCCAGGACTGAAGTTCTTGTTCAGCAGTCGTCATGATGTCTCAGTCGTCCCTTCGGGCGAATTCGGATGATACCCGGTTTCTCAGCTTGAATTGTCGGCTTGTTAGGTTCAAAACCCAAGCAAAATACGGGTTCTCTCGGTATTCTTTGCCGTAGATACAGACGGAGATGACCAAGCATTTGGATCACGAGATGGAGGAATCAGGCCCCGACTTTTCCCGAGCAGCGCTCTCCCATGTCGTCTCGTGCCGCGATATCCCCGCGATCGTCGATCTGAGCCCGCCGGGGATGGGCGTACCTGGCCTCATCCTCGACCGTGACGGGGTTCTCAATCTCGACCAACAATTCGTTGCTCACGCCATCGACTTCCAATGGGTAGAAGGAGCGAAAGAACTTCTGTTTTGGGCAGGAAGCGAGGATATTCCTGTCGCAATCGTGACGAACCAATCGGGAATCGGGGCCGGGCTCTATCGGGAGGAGGACTTCCTCGCTCTTACTTCGTGGATGATGTCGCAGGTGCCGATTCGGCTGATTTTGTACTGCCCCCATGCTCCCGACGAGAACTGCTCCGGGCGAAAACCGAGCCCCCGATTGGTTCGGCATGCCGTGGCGACACTGGGGATGGATCCCGCCCGCACCCTCATGGTGGGTGACAAACAGTCGGATATTGACGCCGCCAAAGGGGCGGGCGTTCACCCTCTCCGATTCGAGGCAGGAAATCTCTACGACCGAGTGCGCGAGGCTTTCGATCCGCTTATGACGGATTGAGAAATTTCTTCACTTCTTGGGCTCGCGATGGATCGCAGATCATCACCTTCCCGCCCGAGACCACCACGACCAAATTCTCGACCCCGAGCAGGCAAACCTCGGTGTCCGGCTGATCCACGTAGATGATGTTCCCGCTCGCGTCAATCGCGCGATGGCTCCCGAGCGAGACATTGCCCTGCTCATCCGCCGCATAGCTTCGCGCGATGGCATCCCAACTGCCCAAATCGTCCCAGGCAAAGGTGGCCTCCACGACTTCGACTCTCGATGACTTCTCCATCACGGCGAAGTCGATGGAGATGCTCGGGAGGCTTTCGAACACCGCAACCGCGCCGGCTTCGTCTCCGGAGGCGAGACAAGCGGCAATCTCTCTGGTTGCCCGAGCCATCTCTGGTTGGGCCTGTTCGAGTTCGGCAAGAAAGGTCGGAACTGTATAGAAAAACATTCCTGAGTTCCACAAAAAACGACCAGATGCGAGGAAGCCTTCTGCGGTTTCACGATCAGGCTTTTCACGAAATCTCACGATCGGCTGGACATGTCCGGGGGACGAGTCTTCGCTGAGTTCGATGTAGCCAAACCCGGTCTCGGGGCGATCAGGCCGGATGCCGATGGTGACGATTGTTCCGTGGGCCTCTGCCGCCTCAAGGGCTCGCTGGACGGTCTCGGTGAAAGCCGCTTCGGGAGAGATCCTCTGATCAGCCGTGAGAATCGCAACGCTCGTGGTCGCCCAAGAATCGGGGTTTCGGGCGATGATGTTCGCGGCAACCCAGATAAGACACCCTGCGGTGTTGCGCTTGGCTGGCTCAGCCAGGATCTGGCTCGGCTGAAGATCCGGGCACTCCGCCTGGGAGGGATCGACAAGGTGCCGCCCCGTAGCGATGTGAGTCTGAGCGAGCCCCACGCAGGCAGCGGCGCGATCCACGCTCTGCCGAAGCAAAGTTGCATCGGGCGAGGCGAGGCGCAAGAACTGCTTTGGCCTCAAAAAAGTGGAAACCGGCCAGAACCGCTCGCCCGATCCACCCGCCATGATGAAGGCTTGCCGCTGAAAACTCATTGCTTTTCTCTTCGGTAGCTTCCTTCCAGAATCTTGTCGCCACTGAGGAGAATTTCTTCGTTGTTTTTCCAGCCAAGGGTCGCGCTCGCCTTGGTCGGAAGCTGGGTGCCGAGCATTCCCGCCATGTTGAGCATGCCGGCTTCGCCCGCCAGCTTCAGTTTGAGATCATTGATGACGAGGCGGTTCTGATCCAGTTTGTATTTGCCGACCACGCTCACGCTCTGGCCCATGGCTTCGATCTTGATTTCGGCATTGTCGGCCGCATCGAGGATCAGGGTGAGTGGGCGACCGTCGGACGCTTCCCACGTGCCCACAACCGATTGTCTCTGACACCCTGGCAGAGCCAGCAAGCTGATCATGAGGCCGCCTGCCGCGAGCAAGGTTCCGGTGCGACGGGATCGCCGAGTCATGCTTGACAGTGTATCCTGGAGCGGCACCAGAGCCAAATCGGGCCTGGTCACGCCATGAGTTCGCCGCACGCGTCATCGAGTCCAGAGACAGTCATCCAAGCGATTTCCGCTCGCGTGGGTCGGGACGTTTCCGGACCGATTGAGGCGATGTTCCGAGGCTCCCGCGACCCTCTGGCTGGGCTGCATCGACTGAGTCACCTGATCGCTGCGCAAGCGAACCCAGGCGTCCTGTTTGCCCAGCTGGAATCGGTGGCCCCGCTTGCCCGCGTGTTGGGATCCATGCTCGCGACCAGCCAACACCTGAGCGATGTTCTGATTCAAAACCCGGGTCTCGTGCATGAGGTGATCTCCCCCGAGATCGTGGCCGCCCCCATCGAGCGCGACACGGTGCTCGCGGAGGCGAGTGGTCTTCTCAATCACACGATCTCTTATGCGCATCAGCTCGATCGTCTGCGGCTGCTCAAGCAAAGGTTCACCCTCCGACTCGCCGCACAAGATTTGGGGAATCTGCGCGACCAAGAGGGGATTTGGGAGAGTTTGACGACTCTTGCTCTGACCCTCCTGGAAGTTAGCCGAGACGTCGTGTGGCGTCACTTCGCCTCGTCGCGAGGGCTCCCCGCCGAGTGCCCCCTGAGCGTGGCGGCGATGGGCAAGGCGGGTGGGAGTGAGCTGAACTACTCCTCCGACATCGACCTCGTGATGATTTTGCGTGACAATGCGGACGAGGCTCTGGAGAAGGCAGCGACAAAGTTTGCCGAGCAGTGGCGAGCCGCGCTTTCGGATCGCATGGGACGCGGCGATCTCTACCGGGTTGACTTGAGGTTGCGGCCGTTTGGCACGCAGGGGCCCCTTATCAGCAGGATGCGCGTGGTCGAGAGCTACTACGCTCGGTATGCGGAGAGTTGGGAGCACCTCGCCCTCATTCGAAGCGTGGTCATCGGTGATGCAGAAATCTCCGCTCGCTGGAATGTCATGCGGGCAAACACGATCTTCCGGGGTTCGCGCAGCGAAAAGCTCATCAGCGACTTACTCGCGATGCGCAAACGCATCGAAGGGCTGACCCACGAAGCGGATTTGAAGCGCGGCCCTGGAGGGATTCGGGACATCGAGTTTCTTGTCCAAATCCAGCAGATGCTTCTCGGGGATAAGGTTGAATCGGCCCGCGTCCGTGGGACATTGCCTGCCCTCCGCGCCCTGAGTTCGGCAGGCGTGCTCAGTCCGGCTGACGAAGCAGCACTTGCGGATGGTTACCGATTTCTCCGACAGCTCGAACATCGTTGCCAGCTGGTGAGCAACACCCAAACTCACGAACTCCCGCAGGACGAATCGACCCTTGCCGCGATTGCGGAATCACTGGGAACGACTCCAGTGGGACTCCACCGTGCGCTCGATGCCGTGCGGCGACAGGTTCGGGAGATCTATGCGACTGCCTTCGGAGATTTGATGCCCGGGGGGAACTTCGGGACGCAACTGGAATGGCTTCGGCAGGCCCCTCACGGCGAGATGCTTTTGGCCCAGGTGCTGCAGAACGAATCGAGTGAAGCACGGCTCGAAGTCTTGACCCGCGACGCGCCGGCGTTGCTCGGCCAGACTGGTCAGAATACGGGCATCTTGGAGCAGATCATGAGCGGCGAGATTATGGAGCCTCAAGATCCGATCCAGCGATTCGCCCCGATGCACCGCCGATATGATTCGGCAGCTATGGCAAAGCTGATCCAGGGCGGTTGGCTCCGCTCGGTTACGCGGTTCGTGTTGGACTCTTCTCTTTGCCTGAGTCATGAGCTCGCCGACCTCGCCGATGCAGCCATTCGGGCCCTCCTCAGCGACGCTCAAGTTTCGGTAGTGGCCTTGGGCAGCCTGGGTTCGCGCGAAGGCAGCCTCTCCTCGGATGGCGATATTGTGCTGTTTGGGGATTCAAACTTGCCGATTTCATCTCATGAAAAGTCGGCGCGGCAAGTTCTGCAGGAAGTCCGCGCTTTGAGAACGTTAGGATCACCTTTGAGCATTGATCTGCGTCTCCGGCCAGAGGGCAGTTCTGGTCCGCTAGTCGCTTCGCTCCCCGGATTCGTCCGCTACGCCGCCGAGCACATGGAGCCCTGGGAGCGTTTTGCCCTCGGCCGAGCGCGCTTGATTTCCGGCGATCCTGCCGTTCTCCGAGAGGTTCAGCACGCGGCGTATGGGTTTACACTTGATGCTGACGGCTTTGCCTCCCTGCGCGCCATGAAGCGGCGGATCGAGAGCGAACGAGTGAGCCCAGCCCTCCGTCGGCGGCACTTAAAACTCGGCACCGGGGCGATGGATGATATCCTTTGGCTTGTGCAAATTGGCCTGATGAGCTTGGCTGGTTCCGCAGAGGCGGAACAGTTGCCCCTGGAAGTCCCAGATCGCCTCGTCTGGTTGAACGAGCGATCGTGGATCAGTAGCTCTGCCTTGGCAACATTGACAAGCGCTTGGCAATTCTTGACAGTCCTGCGTCACCGCTTGGGCTTGATTGGCATATCGGACGATGTGATGACGGAAAATCCTGAAAAACTCTCTCGACTGGCTCCCCATTTCGGACACTCCGACCCAAACGAGTTGCTTCGAGAGTTCGAGTCGCACCTTGCCGCCGTCCGAACCGTCTTTGAATCAACGATGGAGGCCCACGCACGATGAACCCACTTTTGCCTTGGGGCTTGATCGCGCTGAGCTACTTCATTGGCTCGATTCCGATTGGGGTGCTGGTCGCGAAGGCCAAGGGGATTGATATCACCCAGGTCGGGAGCGGCAATGTTGGTGCGACCAACGTGGCGAGGGTGCTCGGAAAAGGCCCGGGGCTCGCCGTGTTCCTCCTCGACGTGTGTAAAGGATTGGTTCCCTGCTTGCTCGCGGTCAACCTCACCTCAACTCCCGTGCTGGGCATGATGACGCGGCAAGATTTTGCCTTCGTGTGCGGAGTGCTTGCCATGCTCGGCCACATGTTTAGCCCCTTCCTCAAGTTCAAGGGGGGAAAAGGGATTGCGACCGGACTGGGCATGTTGTTTGGCGCCGCGCCGCTGGTCGCGGTCGCTTCCTTCGGGGTCTTTCTCGTTCTCATGGCGATCTCCCGCATCGTGAGCCTGAGCAGCATCGTGGCGACCGTTGTGATGATTTCCACCGGATTCCTCCTCTCAAATTCCATGATTGGCCAGTGGGTGCTCCTGGGCGTAGGCGCGTTTGTGCTAATCAAGCACATCCCCAACATGAAGCGATTGCGCGAGGGGACGGAGGCGAAGTTTTCCTTTGGATCGAAGAAAGCTGATGCGGCGGTAAGTACCGAGGAGGGTCAAGGATCGAGCACCGATTCTTGAACATATCTTCTCAGGGATGGGCATCCACGAGCCCTGGCGAGGCCACGGTCTGGATGGTGGTTCACGGCCTTGCCGTGTTTGCGCCGGTCGGGATTTGGGTGCTCTTTCTGATCCAGTGGATGGTGATGGGAGAGGTCGACGGGCTTGCTGGGGTGCTGGGAATTGTCGCGGCTGGCGCCCTCGCAGTGGGTGCCCTCACGATGCCGATCGAAGAGGTGAAATGGGGTTGCCTCTTCGTGCTGTACGCGACGATTGCTGTGTTCCTGCCGATGCAAGAAGCGGTGCGGAAACGTGGCCTCGCTCGGATCGACTTCGAGCAGATGGAATCGTGCTACGACCGGTTGCGAGAACGACCTCTCGACTCCTATGCCGTCTTCAAACTCGCCGAACTCCTGGTGGATCGTGGGTTTCCGAGCTTGGGTCTGGGGCTGATGATCGCGCGGTTGGAGGGCGAGCAACCTTCGCTTTATGAACCAGAGTTTCGTCGCGTTCGTGTGCTCCAGGGGCAGGGGATTCGGGCTGCCACTGGAGAGGTCTCGTGCCCGCGCTGCCGCTATGCATCCAGCCGAAGGAACGCGATTTGTCCAAGATGTGATGCACCAATTTATCTTCTTCTCTCTCGCGCCCCGATGACGAGCGCGATGGGCGGAAACCGAACGGTTCGATTGGCACTGCTCGGATTAGTCGCTGCATTGGCCATCCCCATGATTGCCATGCTCGATGCTCCTCCTCTGCTGCGAGCGGGTCTTGCGGTTCTTCTCATGGGGCTTGGTGCCGTTGCTGTCGTCAAGGCTCTCCGGGAGGCCATGGCGTGATTTCCAAGCTCGACCGCTACGTCTTTCGAGAGATGCTGGTGCCCCTCATCGCCGGGACGATCATCACGGCGTTCCTGT
The DNA here is from genome assembly GCA_943371575.1 of Methyloversatilis discipulorum. Taxonomy (GTDB): domain Bacteria; phylum Armatimonadota; class Fimbriimonadia; order Fimbriimonadales; family Fimbriimonadaceae; genus UphvI-Ar2. The sequence goes on from CALRVI020000002.1 coordinate 661,610, forward strand.
TTTTGGCGAACCAGTTGATCGGCGTTTTCAAGGACATTGATGTCGCCAATGTGCCTCCGGAAGCAATTGCAAAGTTCATCATTCTCACCACTCCCAAATGGTTTAAGTTCACCATTCCGATTGGCATTGCCCTCGGGGCGGCGCTAGCCTTCTCGCGGCTTGTCCGTGATGGCGAATTGACCGCCATGCGATCTTCTGGCATCTCGATTAAGAGAGCTCTGCTCACGGTATGGGTTGTCGGAATCACCTTTGCCGGGATCTTTTTCTACAACGCGGAACGGGTCGTGCCCGTCGCGGCAAAGGAAGAACTGAAGCTGGCCAGCGAGCTTCTCATCATTGCCGCGACACCACGTTTTGAGCAGAATATGCCGCTCAAGCTCAACCCGTATGTGGCCATCTTTGGCGAAGTGGAGCAAAGCGAACCCAATACTCTGGTTCTCCGAGATATCACTCTGATCGAGCGCCCTCGACCCGGGCAGCGAATGATCTATCTTGCCGAAAGTGGCATGTACAAGAAAGGGGTTTGGAGTTTCGAGAAGCCTCATGTTTGGTACTTTGAGAACGAGGCTTTTGTCGAAATGCGCGATGCGAAGCGTATTGTCATCAATCAGCGGATTGACATTCAAGAGTTTATGCAGGGGGCCCGGCCCGATGATGCAACAGCGGATGAGTTGTGGAAGAGATCGGAGCAAGCGCGACTTGCCGGAGACCCGAATGGCGCGAGGGCGAACCTAGTCAACTTCTATGAGCGCTTTGCGCTCCCTGCGGCTTGCGTGATCTTTGGCGTGATGAGCGCGATCCTATCCATTCGCTTCTCGCGTGGTTCTCCGTTCCAAGGACTGCTCGTGAGCTTTGTTGCGATCTGGCTCTTCTTTAATGTCCACATCGTCGCCACGACGATCATTGGGAAATATGGCTGGCTGCCGCCGATGGTGGCCACTTGGTCTCCGGTGGCGTTCTATGCCGTGATCACCATCCTGGTGTTTAGGGGGTTAGAATGAGGGGATTCGTCGCTCTCGCCCTCGCCGGCATCGGGTGCAGCGTATGGGGCGAGCCGGCTCTCCCAGAAACGCCTGCCATTCAAGAAAATCAGACTCAAGACCAAACGACACCCTTGCCAGAGAAGGATCGAAGAAAGAGTGAGCCTCTCAAGGTTCTTAATGCGGATAAGAGTTCAAAACTCGGAGATGTGACGACCTGGGAGGGAAACGTCATCATCGAGTACAAGGGCTACACTTTGCGCGCGCAGAGAATTGAAGGAAACCTCAGCCTCAACACGTTTATGCTCAGCGGTGGGGCTCAGCTTCAGGGCGAGGGCGATATCGTGGAGGGAGAGGCAATTTCCGTTAACCTCAACGACGAAACCTATTCTTTTCGAGGCGGCAAAGGGGTCATTCGTCCGAGCCGCACCCAAGGCCTGACCACGGGAGACTTCTTCGTGAGCGCGGGCTCAGGTCGGCTGAAAAGTGAACACTATCATATTGTGGATGGCGTGGTGACTCCTTGCAATCAAGAGCACCCGCACTTCACGTTCAATGTGGGCAAGGGAGATGTCATCCCAAAGCGCAAAATGGTGCTTAAGGATGTGGAGCTGGACATCCTCGGCAAGACCGTTCTCAAGATTCCAAGCCTGGTGATTCCTTTGCTGGACGACCGCCCCAAGTACCTCCCCGAGTTCGGGCAGTCGCCCGACGAAGGGTACTACGTAAAGTCACGATATACCACCTTGCTCGGCGGCGAAGATTCGTTCCAAACGAGACTTGACTACATGACGAAGCTTGGTACCGGGCTGGGGGGCGAGTGGGACTACGAGAGCTCGAACACTCTCGGCCAGCTCGGAGTTTACGGCATCATTGGTCAAAACAATTCACTACTCGCCAACTTTAAACACGATCAGAAATTTGGCCAAAGCCAACTGACGATTGATTCGGCATGGCAGAGAAACAACTATCTCACCGCCCCAGAGAGCACTTTGTTCAATGGACGCGGGCAGCTGGCGATTCCTTCCCGTCGTGGCCTGACCGTGCTTGGTTTCAGCAGGAACGAGAGCAAAACCGGAACATTCGGAGCCACAAACGATATCCTCTCACTCACCGATAACCAGAGTTGGGGAGGTGGATTCCGTACGAGTTTCAATGCCACGTATGGCGATTCCAGGAGCCAAAGCAATGGATCTACCCTTTCGAGCAACGAGCGGCTCGACTTACGCTTTGCGGGAACGCAAGAGTTGAAGACCCTTAGCGCGGAACTTCTCTACCAGCGATCCATCCCGGTCGGCGGCTCGCAATCGTTCAGTTCTGGCAGCGACCGAACCCCGATGCTCACCCTCAGCAGCGATTCTCGGCGGCTGATCGGCGGCAAATTTGGTCAGAGCTGGCCTTTCCAGACCCAGTTCAGCATCGGCGAATTCCAAGATCCGAACAACCTGGGGCCGATCACCCGGATGAACTTTGATTTCAAAGGGGGCAGGACGGAGAAGCTTTCGCCTAGCACCACCTTGGCCTGGAACGCCGGATTTGTCCAGGGCATCTACAGCGACGACACCGCCCAGTATGTAGTGAATTACGGCGGCAACTTGAACTTTAGAATTGGCTCAAAGTCGACAATTTCTGCGAACTACCGCTTCCTCCGATCTTTCGGCTTCACCCCTCTTGCGGTTGATCTCACAGGGCGAAACGACTCCTCACAGATCAGCATCAACTACGATCTGGGCAAGGGTTGGGGAGCGACGGCGCAGACCGGATACGATGTTCTGGCCTCGTCACGAGGCCGAACTCCGTGGCAGGTCGTGAGCCTCGGTACAACTTATCGATCTAAAGATACATCGTTCCAGCTGGCAAGCGTGTACGACACATTCCAACGCACCTGGGGATCCATCCGGGGCGAGAGCAGGTTCAAGGTCGGTGGCACCAGCGTCGCGGCGGCGGCTCGCTTCGACGGTCAGCGTTCGGTGTGGAGTGGGGCATCTTTGCAGGTTCAAACGCTTAAAATAGGACAATTCACGAGCGATTTCCTGCTGTCCTACAACGGCTACACGAAGCAGCTGGAGGCGCAGCAATACTCCATCGCTTACGACCTCCACTGCACGGAGGCCGTGCTGGAAATCACCGATTTCCGCTCCGGGTTCCGATCTGGACGACAGATTGCCTTTTACATCCGCATCAAGGCCCTTCCGTTTGGAAATGACTTCGGACTCGGGCGGCGGGGTCAATCGGTGGGCGGAGCGGGCGGATTCGGCTTCTAAGTCCGGCCCAGATCCCCGCAGCCTGGTACCCTGGAGTCCAGATATGGACAACGCCGTTTACATCATTTCCCATGCCCGAACGCCGATTGCCGCGTTCCAGGGTGCCTTTGCCAGCCTCACCGCCCCGCAGCTCGGGGCCGTCGCGATCAAGGCGGCGCTCGAACGAGCGGGAGTCTCGCCGGATCAGGTGGACGAAGTTTTGATGGGCAACGTGCTCAGTGCGGCGATCGGCCAAGCCCCGGCACGGCAAGCGGCAAAGGCGGCCGGGCTCCCTAACGCAGTGCCCTGCACCACGGTGAACAAGGTCTGCGGGAGCGGCATGAAAACCATCATGATGGCGGCTCAGGCGATCAAAGCCGGCGATGCGGAGATCGTGGTGGCGGGCGGAATGGAGTCGATGACGAATGCTCCCTACGCCATGCCGACGGCTCGAGCAGGATTCCGAATGGGTCACGCGCAAGCCCTCGATCTCATGGTTCACGACGGTCTGTGGGATCCCTACAACAACATGCACATGGGGAACTGTGGCGACATGTGCGCGAAGGACAAAGGATTTTCGAGGGAGGAATTGGACAGCTTTAGCGCGGAAAGTTATCGTCGGGCGGTAGCAGCGCAGACTTCGGGATTCTTCGATTCGGAGATCGTGCCGGTCGAGGTGCCTCAGCGCAAAGGCGATCCGGTGGTGGTCTCTCAAGATGAAGAACCGGGCCGAGGACGTCCAGACAAGCTCGGCGAACTCCGCCCCGCGTTCGCCAAAGATGGGGTGACCACGGCGGGCAACGCCAGTTCGATCAACGATGGCGCAGCCGCGATGGTGCTCGCTTCGGCGGCGGCGGTCGAGAAATATGGCCTGAAGCCCATCGGAAAGATTGTTGCCTATGCGCAACACGCCCAGGAACCGGAATGGTTCACCACGGCTCCGGCTCAGGCGATTGTCAAGCTTCTTGACAAAGTTGGCAAAACGGTGGATGACATCGCGACGTTCGAGGTGAACGAAGCGTTTGCGGTCGTAGCGATGGTCACGGCACGCGAAGTGGGCATTCCCAGCGAGAAGCTGAATCCCCACGGCGGAGCGGTTTCGATCGGCCACCCGATCGGAATGACGGGCACGCGACTGGTCTCGACCGCGCTCAACACGCTCAAGCCGGGTGAGTTGGGAGTGGCGAGTCCGTGCATCGGCGGCGGCGAAGCAACCGCCGTGCTCGTCGAGCGCCTGTAATCTGACCCCCTGAGCAAAGAAACGCCCAGGGTAGCGCGCGCACCCTGGGCGTTTTTTTTGGGGCTCACTCCACCGTGACTGATTTAGCCAAGTTTCGGGGCTGATCAATCTCACATCCCCGTGCATGAGCCATGTAGTAGGCGAGCAGCTGCAGCGGGACGATCGAGAGCAAGGCATTGAGAAAGGCATCGCCGGTCGGGCGAATCTTGATGACCTTTTCGGCTACGCCATCAAGCGAGGGGTCGTCGCTCGTCGTCACGGCGAGCACGTATCCACCCCGGGCCTGAACCTCGCGAATGTTGGAGATCAGCTTGTCGCGGGTAGCGGGGTCAGTGGCTCCGAAAACGGCGAGGGTTCCCTGCTCAATCAAAGCCAAGGGGCCGTGCTTCATCTCGCCCGCCGGGCATTCTTGGGTGGGAATGTAGGCAATTTCCTTGAGCTTCAGGGCCGCTTCCAAGGCCACATTTGCATCGGCGCGTCGACCGAGGAAGAACACGAGGGGAGCCTGAGCAAACTTCTCGGCGATCTCCTTCATCTCCTCTGCAAGCTCGGTCGCCTCTTGAATCGCTTCCGGAAGATTCCGCAGGGCCTGCACGCCGGCCGATACCGAAACACCGGGCATCTCCTTCACTTGAGCAATGTGCAATCCGAGCAGGAAGAGCACGATGCCTTGGGCGAGGTACGCCTTCGTACTGGCGACCGAAATCTCCGGGCCAGCCTGGGTGAACAGAACGCGGTCTACCTCACGGGCCATGCTGGATCCCACGACGTTCACGATGCCAAGCGTACGAATGCGTCGCTGCTTGCATAGCCGGAGTGCGGCCAGAGAGTCAGCGGTTTCCCCGCTCTGACTGATGAACACGGCGAGAGATCGAGGCGAGAGCAAGGGGTCGCCATAGCGGAATTCACTGGAGAAATAGACATCGGTGGGCAGCTGGAGCATTTGCTCGAACAAGGTTTTGCCCATCAATCCGGCGTGGTACGCAGTGCCGCAGGCGATGATATTCACCCGGTCGATTTCCTGCCACATGTGGTCGCTGAAGAGTCCATCCAGCGAGACTTCGTTCCCCGCGATGCGTCCGGCGAGGCACTGGCGCACGACATCGGGCTGCTCCATGATCTCTTTGAGCATGAAGTGCTCGAAGCCACCTTTCTCGGCGGCGGTCGCGTCCCAATCGACCTCAAAGATCTCCGGTTCAACGATCTTGCCATCCAGGGTCGAGACCTCGATTCCGGATTCGGTGAGGACCGCAACCTGGTTGTTCTCAAGAATCGCCACGCGTCGGGTGTAGGGGAGCAGAGCCGGGATATCGCTTGCCAGAAGGCTTTCGCCTTCGGTGAATCCAAGCACCAAGGGGCTGGCGTTGCGAGCGCATACAATCTTGCCCGGCTCGCTTTCCGCCATCACAACGAAGGCAAATGCTCCGGTCATCTTGCGGGAGGCCCGGCGAACCGCGTCTTCGAGCGATCCACCTTTCTCAAACTCGCTGCCGATGATGTGGGCGGCGACTTCGGTGTCGGTTTCGCTTTGAAAGGTGTGTCCGGCCCGCACCAGTTCCTCCTTCAGCTCCATGTAGTTTTCAATGATGCCGTTGTGAACCAGCGCGATCTTGTTGGCTTGGTCGAAGTGGGGGTGGGCGTTGAGATCGGTGGGAGCTCCGTGGGTGGCCCAGCGCGAGTGGGCAATCGCCGAGGTTGCCTGGGGATCCTCAGACGCGACGAGTTCGCGCAATCGATCCAACTTGCCCGCACTCTTCAGCACTTTGATGGACGAGGGGCCATCGAACGCAACCCCGGCACTATCATAACCCCGGTACTCAAGCCGGGCAATTTGATCAATCACGACATGAACGGCGTTTTTTCTGCCGACGTACCCCGCGATACCACACATGTACCGGAGTATGACACTCTGGGTTAAGGGGCCTTCGCGGCGGCCTCGGGGAGCGGCTCATCGGCGAACCAAGGAGCGGAGGGGCGCTCCCCCTTTCCGCTGAGATGGGCAAGAACCGCAATGAGATAGTTGGCAGCAGCGACGCCCTGGGCGCGATGCGACCAGCGTCGTATCCTTGCCCGATCCTCCGGACACGGTGATCCTTGATCCATCCAGTGGATCATCGCTTGCCGCAAGGCTTCGGCATCACCCGCCGGAACAACGGCGCCCCGCCACGGGTGCTGAACCAAATCTTGCGCGCCTGTGTGATCCGTGCAAATCACAGGGACGCCTTGCATCAGGGATTCAGAAACCACCGCACCCCATCCATCGTGCCGGCTTGGCACCAAGGCTAAGTCGGCTTCGGCGAGCCACTGCATCGTCTCCGCCCAAGGAAGAAACGGATGGAACTCGATGAGGTGCTCTTTGCCCGCTTCCCGCACCCGGGATTCGAGAGACTCCGAAAGATCTCCTTTCCCAATCACTTTGAGACGCCAATTTTCGCCGGGCAACGTCAGCGCAGCCTCGATCATGAGATCAACCCCTTTTCGAGGCGTGAGTTGACCCATGTAGATCATGCCAAAAGGGTGGTCGGATTCGCGGGTCGGGGCTTGGTAGGGGGGAGCGACCGGGAAGTAGGCCCACGGAAAGATCTGGGCATCGGTGTATCCGGTCGCTGTCGCCCAATCGCGAGCCATTTTGCCGATGCAAAACACAGCTTTGATCTGCCGCTTGTAGGCAAACCGAAAGACCTTGTGGGCCAGGGGAACGACGAATTTGAGCTTGCGAAGTTTCCCGCCTTGTTCGCCGGGCATGTCGACGCCTGCCGGAATCGGCGGCTCGGTCATGAGGGCAAGATTCAACCCTCGTCTCGATGCAAGAATAAATGCTCGTCGAACAAGCGGGACGAAGAAGACGCCGCTGAACACATGGAGAGTCCGCTCGGGATCGGCTTCCAACTCGGCGATGATCTCGTCTTCCGACGGTGAAACTTTGAGGCGAACCGTACTTGATTCGAACTCGGGCCAGCCCATTCCAGACCGAGCGGAGTCGGCGATCGAATCCTGAACCATCCAGGCGACATCGAGCCCGCGCGACGCAAGTTCACTCACGTAGCCCGCCTGGTGGTGCGATGGCAGGTTCTGCCACAAGACCACCCTCCTGTATTCCTTGGGAATCAGATCGCCCATATCATTCGGTTGGCAACCGAGTCCTCGCCCCCGGTTGATTCTAACAACTTTCTTACATTTTTTCTTCCATTCGCGAAAGTTCAGGACATTTCAACAGGTCTCTGTTTTCCCCTTTGACTCGGTTTCCCCCTGCGGGGAGCTCTTCGATCGCCCATACTTTTACTGGAATGCAAGAAAATTTGGAGATCGCACCCCTGGTCAACGACCGGCAGCCCACTTGGCCCAAGCGAATCCTCCAAGTGCACAATCGCTATATTTGGAGCCCCGGCGGCGAGATCTCAGTGCTGGAGGCAGAAGCAGACTTGCTCCGAGCCAATGGGCACGAGGTCGCGCAGTTCTTCGTCGATAACTCGGACGATGCGGTGAAGGGTGTGGTCAACAAGATCAAGACCGCCCGCAACGTGGTGTGGTCAAAAGAGAACTTGGAGCGCGTGCGCGCCGCCATTCGGGAGCACAAGCCGGACATCGTCCACGTTCACAACTTCTTTGTTCACCTGTCGCCCAGCGTGTACACGGCGTGTAATCTTGAAGGGGTTCCGGTGGTGCAAACGCTCCACAATTTCCGCACCTGCTGCGCGGCGGCCAATCTGCTTCGTGAGAACCGACCGTGCCAGGACTGCGTCGGTAAGTTTCCCCTTCCCGCGATCAAGAATCGCTGCTACCGGGGGTCTCTCGCCTCGACACTTCCCCTCGTCGCGATGCAGCAAGTCAATCGCTGGAATGGATCGTTTACGAAACGGGTTGATGGATACATTGTGCTGAGCGAGTTTGCGCGCGAGATTTTCATCCGATCCGGACTCCCCGCGGAGAAGCTGTTTGTGAAACCGAACTTCGCCACGGACCATGGAATCTCGGTCCGACCTCGCGAAAAGAAGTTCGCATTCGTCGGGCGGATTGTGGAGGAAAAGGGGCCCGATGTCATCGTGGACGCATGGCTCAAGGCTCGGCCCGAGGGATGGACGCTTCACATGCTCGGTGAAGGAAACCTGAAAGAAGGCCTGATGGCCAAGTCGGCGGATTGTCCGTCTCTGGTTTGGCACGGCTGGGTGGAGAAGCAAGTGGTCGAGGAGTTTGTCCAGACCTCGAGGTATGTCGCGATGTCCTCAACCTGCTACGAAGGATTTCCGCTCGCGCTTGCCGAGGCCTTGAGTTTTGGCACGCCGGCGGTTGTGCCCGATCACGGCGCGATGCCGGAGATCATGGATACCCCAGAGATTGGCTTTGACTTTTCTGCGACCAACTCGGACGACATGGCGAAGATCCTGCTCCAGGCGGCGAGTTTGCCCGAAGAGGAATGGGGTCGCCGCTCTGAGCTCGCTCGCGATCGTTTCCTCTCCCACTACACGCCAGAAATGAACTACAAGCAACTGCTCGAGATTTACCAACACGTGCTCGAACACGCTCAAAAGGCGGGACATGTGACGAGGGTCTCCGCGTGAGCACCATGCAACGCGCTCTTGTCACGGGAGGGGCTGGATTCATTGGAAGCCACCTTGTTCGCGCTCTCCTCGCCCAAGGCATCGAGGTTGTGGTCATCGACGACATGAGCAATGGCTTGCAGGCCAACCTCGACGAGGTGGTGGCCGATATCGAATTCGTCCAAGCCTCGATTCTCGATGAAGCGGCTCTTTGCGAGGCGGGTCGCGGATGCGACACTATCTTCCACCTTGCTGCGGTCAGCAATGTGTCTCAAACGATCGAGACCCCCATGGTGGGCCATGCGGTCAACGCGACAGGCGTGATGAACGTTCTGCAACTGGCGCGGGAATCAAAGGCGCATGTCGTCTACAGTTCCTCGGCGGCGGTTTATGGAGATACGGAGCCGCATCCTAAGACTGAGGAGGGTCCGTTTGATCCGCTCAGTCTTTACGGAAGTCAGAAACTCTTTGGCGAACTTCTGTTAAGGAATTACGGAAGGATCTTCGGCTTGACCAGCGTCTGTCTACGCTACTTCAATGTGTACGGACTTCGCCAGCGACCGGATAGCCCCTACAGTGGCGTGATCAGCGTGTTTGTGGATCGGGCCAAGCAAGGGTTGCCGATCACGATTCATGGCGATGGGATGCAGACTCGTGACTTTGTGTCGGTTCACGATGTGGTGCGGGCGAACTTGGCCGCAGCAGAGGCCAGGTCGTGTTTGGGGCAGGCGTTCAACGTCTGCCGGGGAGAAGAGACTTCCGTTCGCGAACTGGCGGAACGGGTGATCGAGATCCTGGGAAGCAAGAGCGAACTTGGTTTTGGGCCGGCCCGCGCTGCGGATATTCTTCGATCACGCGGTTCTCATCAACTTGCCATGGACAAACTTGGATTCAAGGCTGATATATCATTTGCATCAGGCATTTCGAGTCTGCTCACAGAAATCTCATAGAGATAAATTTTCCATAAGAACGGTCGCGGATTACCGGGATTACGGGGCAAAGACGACGTCCATCGTGGTACTCCCTTGTTACCGCAACTGCCTGGAGGGCTCAGTTGGGTCACAAATCTCCAGGTCTTGATGATCGAGTCATCTTTGCAGAACTCTCCCCGCGGGGACGACGAAGCGGTCGTTCGGGTGCTGATCCAGCAACCGATCCTGCCGCCGTATCGTCTCGCCGTTTTTCGTGCCCTCAGCCAAGACCCGAGGCTCGACGTCACGTTTGCCTACGGTGATGCCCACCACGATTCCGCTCTTCAGAGCGTGATGAAGCCAGAGGGCCTCAAGGTGATCCCGCTCAAGAATCATTTTCCGCTTCCCGGCCAGGCCGCGCTTTACCAGGCTGGACTCTTGCAGGCATTCCGAGAGGTGGCCCCGGATGTCCTCGTGCTGGCATTTGATCCCCGCGAATTCGGCAACTTTGCTGCCGAGCGAGCCGCGAGGAAAGCAGGGAAAAAGGTGGTCTGGTGGGGTCATGGCATCCGGCCGCGAAACCGTTTCCGAGGACTCTACACGAAGATCGCGCGGAGCAGCGACGCAACGATCCTGTACTACCCTCAAGGCAAGGAGACTCTGGTCGCACTGGGCGTTCCCGAAGACAAAATGTTTGTCGCCTGGAACTCGATTGAGGTCGAGGAGATTGCCGATCTCGGGATTCCCTACTCGGCTAACCGAGAGACGATCCTGTGTGTTGGTCGAATGATCCCGGAGAAGAAGGTTCCGCTCCTAGTGGAGGGGTTCACGTACGCCAGCGAGAGGCTGGGATTGCAGGCCAAGCTGGTGATCATCGGCGAGGGGCCAGACAAGGCCCGCGTGGAGCAACTCAAAGCACAATCCTCGGTCGGCGACCGAATTCAGATCCTCGGTGCGATGTACAACCAAACGGATCTCGCGCCCTACTTCAACGATGCCTACGTGGCGGTCTCGACGGGCTATGTGGGCCTGAGCGCAGTTCATTGCTTGGCCTATGGCGTGCCGATGCTCGCCGCAGATGACGAGCCGCACTCCCCGGAAATCATGGCACTCAAGGATGGAGTCAATTCGGAGTTCTTCCGGGCGAATTCGGTTGAGGATTTGGCTAACAAGCTGGTCGACATGAAATCGAACCCAGAGCGGCTATCCGCATACTCAAACGCGGGCCGCGACTATGCCTTGAGTACTTTCAGCGCCAAAGGGATGGCGAACAACATTGCTGAGGCCATTCTTTACGCCGCTCGGAATCGGGCGTGACTTCAGAAAGGATCGTGCCAATCCCGTTGATTTCCTAGCTGTTAAATCGTCGGGAATGAAGGCTTTCCTGGCATTGATACGATGAATCGAGAGGTGAACCGGGAATCCGGTGTCGTACAATAAGGGTCGGAGGGCTGTTTTACCGTTTCGGAGATTGTTTATGATGGACAGAAAAGTGACGTTGGATGGCGTTCCGGTTTTGCGAGGAGCCGGGGTAGTCAATGCAGATGTGCTGACCTCGGGCCAGGCGCTGGTGGATCAGACCCCTTTGCGCCCGAATCCGCGAGAAGCGAGGATTCTCAACGTTGTGGTTGTGGGAACCGGTTACGTCGGCCTCGTGACGGGAGCGATCTTGGCCGATCAAGGCAGCAACGTGATCTGCGTTGACAAGGATCCGAGCAAGCTCGAAACCATCGATGCCGGCAAGTCGCCGATCTACGAACCGGGTCTGGAACGCGTGATCCAAAATGGCCTGCGAACCGGGCGTTTGAAAACCAGCCTCAACTTGGCGGAAGCGATCGCCGATGCGGATGTGGTCTACATCGCGGTCGGCACGCCTCCAAGCGGGGATGGCACACCGGATCTCACCTACGTCCTTCAGGTGGTCCACGAACTCGCCCCGGCGATCAAGAAGCACGTCACCTTGGTCACGAAATCAACCGTGCCAGTCGGCACCGGCGAATTGATCGAGAACACCCTCCATCAGCTGGGAGTGGACATGGAGCTGGTGGATGTGGTCAGCAATCCCGAATTCCTCCGAGAGGGCTCGGCGGTTCATGACACCCTCAACCCAGATCGAATCGTGATTGGCGTCAATCGACCCGGGGCTGAACTCAGGCTGCTCGAACTCTACGGTCGCTACGGATGCCCGATTTTGGTCACGAATCGAACGAGTGCGGAGTTGATCAAGTACGCCAGCAACTCGTTCCTTGCCGTCAAGATTAGCTTCATCAACGCGATTTCTCGCATCTGCGAAGAGTGCGGCGCGGATGTCGCGGATGTCTCGAAAGGGATGGGCTTGGATACCCGAATCGGCAAGCAGTTCCTGCAAGCGGGCCTCGGATGGGGCGGATCCTGCTTCCCGAAAGATGTGCAAGGCCTGACAAAGGTCGGCCAGACCATGGGCTACGATTTTGAGCTCCTGAAGGCCGCCGAAAAGGTCAACAACGAGCAGGTGGCCCACTTCCTGGATCGGCTCCGCATGGAACTCGGCAGCTTCGAAGGAAAGAAGATCGCGATTCTCGGTCTGGCGTTTAAGCCGAACACGGATGACATCCGCGACGCAAAGTCGCTCGAAATGATCGCGTTGCTCCAGTCGATGGGTGCCACGATCCAGACCTATGATCCGGTCGCGATGGATCATGTTCGACGCGTGCATCCCGAGTTGGACTACCATGATTCTGCCCTAGAGGCAGTTGAGGGAGCTGACGCGACAATCCTCGTCACCGAATGGGATGAGTTCAAGTCACTCGACCTGGACGAAGTGGCGCGGCGGATGGCAGGCGATCTGCTGTTCGACGGGCGGCGCGCCTTCCGATCCGAAGATGTTCGGAAAGCAGGATTGCGCTACTACACCGTCGGTGTCTAGTTCTTGATCGGCGGCCGTTCTTTGATCGGCTTGCATGGGTGACCCGCGCAGATCATCCAGGCGGGCTGATCTTTGGTCACCACGCTCCGCGAGGCGACAATCGCGCCGTCCCCAATCGTGACTCCTGGAGCCACGAAACAGTCGGCGGCGACCCAAGCTTGGTCGCCAATCGTAATCGGGAAAAAGATCAGGGGGAACTTGGGATCGGTGTAATCGTGGGTGCCGGTGCAGAGGTAGCTGTACTGGCTCACGACGGCTTGTTTGCCAATCTTTACACGGGCATAGTTATAGATATCAGCATTCCAACCCACCCAACTTCCGTCGCCAATTTCCAACTCCCATGGATAGAGAACCTTGACCGTGTTCGCAATCTTGACGCCCGAACCGATCTTGGCTCCGAAGGCCCGGAGCAAGGCGCAGCGGAACCCATCGAAGAAGAGGCGAGGCGAGGGTCGGAAGAGCAGCGTCCAGACCACGCCCCACAACACCCGCTTGATGAGGATCTTCTTCGACCACTGCGTCCGGCTGGCGGCAAGATTCAGTTCGCCTTTGTCGGGAATCCCTTCGCGACCGAGATCGGCATCGAGATCGTGATCGGTAGGTGGTTTGGCTTCCATAGGATTCTTCCCTTCTCTATTGTGGCTGAGAAGGCGGCTGGGTTCAGTCGTGAGGGGCGTTTTGCGCCCTGCGCCGGATGAACTGGAGCGGTACACTCCCGGGTCATGGCGGCACTTTCTCCCGCAGAGCTTGGGGCTCTCTGGCCTGATCTAGAGCGCGAGATCCTCGCCGCAGAGACGATACTCGTCGGCACCCACGTGAATCCCGATGGCGATGCACTTGGATCGGCCCTCGCGTTTTCACAGGTACTGGATCAACTCGGAAAGCCGCACGTCGTCGCGTGTCATCACGAGCCCCCGAGCTATCTCCGGTTTATTCCTCACCTCGATCGACTTCGGCTATCTGTGCCGGAGGAACCGGCGGATCTCGCGATTGTTCTCGACCTGGAGGCTCTGGATCGTCTTGGATCGCTCCGCGCAGGGTTTGAGCAGGCGAAACGGATGATCGTGATTGATCACCATGAACCCCACGAAATGCCGGGCGATCTGAGGGTGATCTCCGTCAACTCCCCGGCTTGTGCGGCGATCTTGGCCGACATCATCAAGCCCTCGCCGATTACGATGACTCCCGACATGGCGACCTGCTTGCTGACGGGGATTCTCACAGATACGGGCAACTTCCGGTTCCCGAATACGACCTCGCATTCGCTCCACGTGGCGGCGGAATTGCTCGAGGCGGGAGCCGATTTGCGCGCGATTGTCGACGCGGTTTACATGACGCGAAGCCTTCCAGCGGTGAAGCTCTCGAGTCGATTCCTCGCGAACATGAGGCTCAGCGCGGGCGATCAGGTGGCGTGGTCGAAAGTCGGGCTCGCTGATTTTGAGGCCACGGGAGCTCGTGAGGAGGACACGGAAGGATTCGTGAACGACCTGCTTTCGATTGAAAGTGTGAAGGTTGCCGCTTTGCTCCGGCAGGTCAAGCCGGGCAAGGTCAAGATCAGTTTGAGATCGCGAGGAAGCGTAGATGTCACGCTCGTCGCTCGGGAGTTCGGCGGAGGCGGGCACAAAAACGCCTCGGGAGCCTCGTTCGATGGCGAGATTGACGAGGCGGAGAAGCTGCTTGTGGAGGCAATGGAAAAGTGCTTGGCTTCCTCCTAATTGATAAACCACAAGGAATCACCTCTCACGACGTCGTGGCTCGGCTCCGACGCAAGCTCAACACCCGGCGCATCGGCCATGCGGGGACGCTTGATCCTCTGGCTACCGGACTTTTGGTGGTTGCGGTCGGCCCAGCGACGCGGTTCCTGCAGTATCTCGACCTCGAGCCCAAGGAGTACCGCGTCGTCATCAAGTTTGGCGTGGAGTCGGACAGCTACGATTCCGACGGCAACATTGTCGCCGAAAAGCCGGTTCCCGGTGATCTGGAGGCTCGGGTCGCGGAAGCCTTGACCCAATTCCAAGGGGAAATCGACCAGCTTCCTCCGCTTTACAGCGCGGTGAAAAAGGATGGGCGGCCGCTTTACGACTACGCCCGAAAAGGGATCGAAGTCGAGCGCTCCAGCCGGCGGGTCTTCATCGAGCAGTTCAGCGTCGATTCCTGGAATGGGGATGAGATGGAGGCGATCATCGTCTGCTCGGGAGGCACCTATGTCCGCACCCTGGCCCATGATCTTGGACAGGCCGTGGGCTGCGGCGCGATGGTAGTTTCTCTGGTGCGCGAGGGGGTCGGGCAGTTCGGAATCGAGGACGCGCTTGATTTAGACGAGGCGAGTCCAGAGAAGCTGATTCCCCTTGCTGATGCGTTGCATCCGATGCCGTTGATCACGCTCAACGTCGGACACGTGGACTACATTCGCAATGGCCGTCCGGTTCCGCTGAAGCACGATGTCCCGACGAAAATGGTCGGACTGATGGATTTAGATGGCAACGTGGTCGGGGTGGGACGCGTGGAAGGATCAACCGTGCATCCTGAGTGTGTGCTGCCCGTTGAGGCGATGAGCGATGTTCTTTGAACGCGATGTCCCCCGCAAGTTCCTGATGGGGCAAATCGCTTGGTTCGTTTTATGGCTCATTGCGACAGGCATTGGGGCATTCATGCTCAATCCGAGCGAAGAGGGCCACGGCACTCATCGTCAACTCGGTTTGCCTCCTTGCGGAAGCGTTGTGATGTTTGATCGTCCCTGCCCAGGATGCGGGATGACAACGAGCTGGACGCACTTCATCCACGGCGACTTCAGCCAGAGTTTCCAACCGCACCCTCTCGGCCCGATTGTTTATATGCTGTTCACTCTCACGGCCTTCATGTGCCTGTACGGGTACGCCCGGGGCTATCGGTTGATCACGGAGTCGAAATTGGCGACCCGTTCACTTGTCGCCGCGATTGTGATTTTCAGCGTATTCGGGGTGGGCCGATTCTTCACGGTCAAGATGAACTCTCAGGAGCATCTGGTTTGGCAACAGACCAAAGAGGCCTTGGAAAAGTCCGCCCCCAGCCGCTAGATTTCTAGCTGTTTTCAGCTTGGGCGAAAAGAGCGGGCGTTCCGCCGGTATGCCAGAACAACACGCGACCCGTGAGTTCTCCTTTTTTGAGCAGGTCAAGCATCGCGGCGAAGGTCTTCGCGCTGTAGATTGGGTCGAGCAGGATGCCCTCGCGGCGAGCGAGATAGTTCAATGCCTCGGTGCCAGCTTCGGAAGGCACGCCGTATCCCGGCCCAACGTAGTCAAGACGGAGGTCGATCTCAGAAGCTTCGAGCGCGGGGGCGAGTCCGTAAGCATCGGCGAACGACTGGCTGAGGGAGACGAGATCGTCCAGCATCTCCGGCTCAGGGTCGCACCCGATGCCGATGACTTTGGTGGACGATCCGGCGAAGAAGGAGGCCAATCCGATGTGGGTGCTCCCGCTGCTGCTCGGGCAGATGATGGTGTCGAAGGGCTGATCCACCTGGTCCCCGAGTTCTTCGGCGGCCCGGTAAAACGCAAGCACCCCCATGGGGCCGCTCCCGCCGAGTGGGATAACCTGCACCTTCGCCCCTTTGGCCCGCTCTCGGGCGGCGAGATCCTCGGCATGAGCATCGAGCTCTGCCCAGGTGCCATCCGGGAAGAGCGTGCGCTCGATCCCGAAGATGGAATCGAGCATCGGATTCCCGCCCTGGGTGAGGATTCCGGTGGCCTTTCGGTCGGCCTCTTCGTACGGAGCGTGCATCGCGGCGGCAACACACCGGATCCCGGCGACGGCGCACGCCGCGCCGAGTTGTCGGAGGAAGTTCGACTGTGTCGCCCCACTGCTCACAACCGTATCGATATTGTTCGACACAATTTGCGAGATCAAATATTCGAGTTTGCGGCCTTTGTTTCCATTTCCGGCAAATCCAGTGAGATCGTCGCGCTTGATGAAGATTTCGGACCCAAAATCGGACGAGACGCGGCTTAAAGTCCCAACCGGGGTTGGTAAGATGCAGAGCGGAAAACGGGCTGGTATAACCACCCGTCTAGAGTACCGGCTCCCTGCTGAATGGACGAAGCCTGCCGACGATTAAGGAACGAGTTGCATGGTTGACGATCGAAATCCACGTGGGCGTCGGATGATGCTTGGATGTCTCGGCGTTTTTGCTGGGGTGATCATCGCGTTATGGGTTTGGCTAGGCCCCCTGGTGAACGCCGCAAACAAAGTCGGCGCGTTTGAGCAGCAAGAAAAGCGCGAGTACACCGGCACCTCCATGGACAACCTGAAGGCGATCCACACCGCGATTGGCCTCTACGAAGCCTCCGAAGGCCAGCTCCCTTACGCTGAAGGGTGGATGGACGCAGTGTGGCCGCGATTGAAGACCGCTGATCTCACCGAAGACGAGGCAAAGAAGAAGCTTCGCTCCCCGTCGCTTTGGGAGACCAACAAACAGGCGTTCGGCTATGGGTTCAACGAATTGCTCTCGGCCAAGTTGACGAGCGAGATTGAGAATCCGGATACGACCGCGCTGGTGTTTAGCAGCAGCGATCTCACTTGGAATGCCCACGGCAACCCAGCTCAGCTCGTTCCCGATCCTCCGCGCGAGGATGGCAACCTTGCGGTGACGGCGAGCGGCAATGTCGTGAAGCTGAGTGATTTGCTCAAGAAGTAGGCCTGCTTTCGGCCATCCCCCTGCCTCTGGCACGACTACAGCTATACTGGTTGCATCGACACCTCCCTGGGAGGCGTCCGTTTCAATGGAGAAACAAGAAGACGATGTCCGTGATTCCTGCGCCGACAAAACCCCTCGTCAAACTCGACTTCCTGCGCATGATGATGATCAGCCGGGAAGGTGACCGCCGAGAAGGCATCCTCCTCCGCCAAAGTAAAGGCTGGTTCCAGGTGAGTGGCATGGGTCACGAAGCGATCGGAGCGATGGCCTATGCGCTGCGCCCTGACGACTGGCTGTTCCCTTACTACCGCGACCGCGGCTTGATGATGGCGCGTGGCATGAGCAGCTACGAACTCGCTCTGGCCTACCTGGCGAAGCGCGATTCGAGTTCGGGTGGTCGGCAGATGCCAGGCCACTATTCGAGCCGCGAACTCAATGTCGGCAGCGTGTGCACTCCCACAGGCGGTGGCTTGATCCCCGCAGCGGGTGTTGGCTGGGCGATGCAGCTGGATGGCAAGGACAGCGTCGTTGTGGCGACGGTCGGCGATGCCGCGATGCGTCAGGGCGAATTCTTCGAAGCCTGGGCGTTTGCCGTGCAGGAAAAGCTCCCGGTGATCTTCTGCATTGAAGACAACAAGTACGGAATCTCCACCCCGACGGCCCATTTCATGGCCTTGAACATCCCCGGCATCATCGCTGAGGACTACGTGGTGAAGTGTGACGGTCGACGGCCGGAGCTGGTTCTCCAGACGACCCTGGAAGCGGTCGGCAAGGCACGTCGAGGCGAAGGCCCGACTCTGATTTGGTTTGATCTGGACCGACTGAGCAGCCACACAAGCTCGGATGACCACCGAGTCTATCGTGACCTCGATGACATCGCAGAGATGGCGGATCGCGACCCGATCAAGCTGCTGCGCGATGAACTCATCGAATCTGGCGAACTGACCATGGAGCAGTTCGAGAAGATGCAGGAGGAGATCATCACCCTGGTCGATGAGGAGTATCGGAAGGCCGAGCTGGCGGAGGATCCGAAGGCGGAGGAAGTCGAGGATCACTGCTGGGGTACCCCGGATCGCCCGGAAAAGCCGCCGATCGAAGCTGGCCCTCAGACGATGGTGGATGCGATCAACAAGGTGTTCCACAAAGCGGTCGAGTCGGACCCCGATGTCGTGTTCTTTGGCGAGGACATCGAGGATCCCAAGGGCGGAGTGTTCAAGCTGACCGAAGGCTTGAGCGCGAACTTCCCGAAGCAAGTATTCAACTCACCGCTCGCCGAAGCCACAGTGATTGGCGTTGCCGTCGGCATGGCGATGTACGGGAAGAAGCCGGTCTTCGAGCTTCAGTTCGTCGACTTCATGGCTCCCGCGTGGAACCAGATCATGACGAACATCAGCACGACTCGCTGGCGCAGTTTTGGTCACTGGAAGACCCCGATGTGCATTTACGCGCCGTATGGGGCTTATCTGCCAGGCGGATCTCTCTGGCACAGCCAGGCGAACGAGGCTTTCTTGGCGCACACTCCGGGGATTAAGCTGGCGATTCCGAGCACTCCAGAGGATGCAGCAGGCCTCTTCTGGACGGCGATGCACAGTGATGACCCCTGCTTCATCCTGGTTCCGAAGCACATCTTCCGCAAGCGCGTGGACGTGAAGTCCATCGAGCCGCTCGGATTTGGCAAGGCCAAGGTGGTGCGCGAAGGCAGCGATGTGACGATTGCCACCTATGGCAACACGCTCGAACTCGCCCATGAAGCCGCTGATAAGCTGGCCGGTGAAGTCAGCATTGAGGTCATTGACCTACGCAGCATCGTCCCGCTGGATATCGAGACCCTGACCGCATCGGTCGAGAAAACCGGTCGTCTGGTGGTGATTCAAGAAGACACCAAGACCTGCGGCTTTGGTCAAAACGTGATCAGCGAGATGGTGAGCGACGCGGATCGGTTTAGTCTGTTCTTGGCTTCCCCCCAGTTGGTGAGCCGGGGCGATGTTCACATCGGCTACAACCCGATCTATGAATATGCAGCTTTGCCGAGCGTCGAGGAAGTCGTTGCAGCGGTTCGGGTGACGATGGAGTAGGTGGCGCGGGTTATTCGCCGGAATCTCGACCGGGTGGGGCAATCACGATGCTCCGCCCGGTTTTGTTTTCAATTTCGAGCTGGGCGAGGACTTCAAGGATGGACGGGACAAGCTCGGCCAGCGACGGAAGGCGAATATCGGGCGTCTCCAAGGTAAGGAGGTGAAGGGGCAAATTTCGAGCATCCTGCTGAGAACGAATCCCCTGATCGACGGTGATCAGCACGTCATACCCGCCTTCGTATGCCGCCCGTATCAGCTTGCCGTTCTGCAGGGCTCCCCAGCCCACTTGAGAGCAGTGGACGACCTCATGGTTCACGAGGAGTTTGCCGAATCGGCCGTGGACGCAGTTATCAAGCAGGATTTTCACTAGGATGCGCGCTCGATATCGCTCATGCCCTGGACAACGTAGTCGTGTATCCAGCGAAAAACAACCAGGGCATCGTCTCGCGATACATCGGGCCAGCCCTCCAAGAATTCTTCCACGCCCTCGCCTGCATGGAGCGTATCCAATAGTGCCTTGAGGGGCACACGCGTGTTTCGGAACCTGATGCTCCCGCTGAGAGTGTCTGGAGTTGACTCCAGAACTCCTTGAAGTTCAAGAGGGATCGTTTGCGGGATCATCATGCTATTGTACGTTGTCTTCCTTGATTTCTGAATTACCCCGTCTTGAGAGCTTCGAATAGCCAAGCTACGACGTCGGTGGGGCAATGACGATGCTCTGCCCGGTTTTGCTTGCTTGTCTCCAAATCCGCGAGAGTTTGAAGAATCGCCGGCACATGAACCATCAGTGCAGGAACGGTTGTCCCAGTTCCCTGCACCGTAATCAAAGAGAGGCTTCGACCAGCCAAAAATTGCTGATGCTGAAAACCTCAATCAACCGTGAGAAGGACATCAAAGCCCCCTTCCTCAGCAGCTTTCTGGAGTTTCCCGTTTTCGAACTCGTGAAGACCGATTGCGCGGCAATGAGTCACCTCGTGGCCAAGGAGGGCCACCGCAAGGGTACGAGGCACACAGTTATCCAAGAGAATCCTCATCAGCTCGCACGCTCGATCCCCAGGCTATCCAGCGCATGACCACGCACCCAATTCGCGACCGCAATCGCCTGCTCTTCGGTTACGTCTGGCCACTCGTAAAGGAACACCTCCCGGCCCTGCCCTGCCAAGAGAGTGTCGATTAAGGCCTCCACCGGGATACGTGTCCCGACAAATCGAATGCTCCCGCTCAGAATTTCTGGCGTCGCGACCAGAACATGCTTGAGGTCTTCTGGAATGGTCGGAAGCGTACTCACTCCCCTATTCTACGCCGAATTCCATCGGAACCGGGATCGTGGGGCGGTGGGGGAGGGCGAGGCAGTAAACTAGACCGCATGAATATCCTGGTGACCGGAGGCTGCGGGTTCATTGGCGCGAACTTTCTGCGGCGGATGGTGCCCCGGCACCCCGAGCATCAGTTCCTGAACCTCGATGCCCTCACCTACGCGGGGAATCCGCTGAGTCTCCGCGAGATCGAGGATCTGCCCAACTACGACTTCGCCAAGGTCAACCTCGCGCATTCCGCCGATACTCACCAGGTGGTGGAAGCTTTTCAGCCCGACTGGGTGGTTCACTTTGCCGCCGAGACGCATGTCGATCGAAGTATCAAGTTCCCCGGCGAATTTATTCAGTCGAACATCATTGGAACGTTTAACCTGTTGGAATCATGCCGCACCATTTGGTCGGACCAGTTCGAGGGGCGGGTGTTTCACCACGTTTCAACCGATGAAGTTTTTGGTGAACTGGGCGAAACGGGCGCATTTTCCGAAACCACCCCCTATGACCCCAGCAGCCCCTACAGCGCCAGCAAGGCCTCAAGCGACCATTTGGTCAGAGCGTGGAATCACACCTACGGTCTTCCCGTGAAGATCACGAACTGCAGCAACAACTACGGCCCGTTTCAGTTTCCCGAGAAACTGATCCCAGTAATGGTGCTCAAAGGCTTCGCGGGTGAGGCGCTTCCGGTGTACGGTCGAGGCGCAAACGTCCGCGATTGGCTCTACGTAAACGATCACGTGGAAGCCATCTGGACCGTGCTGGAGCGTGGTGAAATCGGCGAAACCTACGCCATCGGTGGGAACAGCGAGCGCACCAACCTCCAAGTGGTGGAGGCGATCTGCCGGAGTCTCGCTCGTCTCACTGGCAAACCGGAGGGCCACTATCTCGATCTCATTTCCTTCGTCGCCGACCGACCGGGCCATGACTTCCGCTACGCGATCGATGCCACCAAGATCCAAAGCGACCTCGGCTGGAAGCCAAGCGTGACGTTTGAAGAGGGCCTCCACCAAACGGTGGAGTGGTATCTCCAGAATCCGGCATGGATCGAAAGCGTGAAGACGGGCGCGTACCGCGAATGGATCGCCACGCACTACGGAAAGGGAGCACACGCGTGAACAATCGAAAGGGCATCGTCCTCGCTGGAGGGAGCGGCACCCGGCTTCATCCCATCACCCTTGGGGTGAGTAAACAGCTGATCCCGGTCTTCAGCAAGCCGATGATTTATTACCCCCTCAGCGTGCTGATGCTTGCGGGGATTCGGGAAATCCTGATCATCACCACACCGCACGAGCAGGAGGCATTCCAGCGATTGCTCGGAACTGGCGAGCAGTTTGGGGTCCGGTTCACTTACGAAGTCCAACCGAAGCCAGAGGGGCTTGCTCAAGCGTTCCTGATCGGCGAGGAATTCCTGAGCGGATCGCCGGCCGCCCTCGTGCTGGGAGACAACATCTTTTACGGCCAAAACCTCACCGGTCTGGTGCGCGAGGCCAACGCACGAGAGATTGGGGCCACAGTCTTCGCCACCCAGGTCGAACATCCGGAGGCGTACGGGGTGGTCAGTTTTGATTCGGAGGGTCGGGCAGAAACTCTGGAGGAAAAACCCAAAGAGCCAAAGTCCAACTTTGCCGTAACCGGGCTCTACTTCTATGACCAGCACGTCGTGGGTCTCGCCAAGGCTCTCAAGCCCTCTCCGCGCGGGGAGTTGGAGATCACCGACCTCAACCGGCTTTATCTGGAGCAGGGTTCCTTGCACGTCACGCGGTTCGGGCGAGGATTCGCCTGGCTCGATACGGGAACCGCCGAATCGATGCTGCAGGCCGCGAATTTCGTTCAAGCCGTCGAGGAGCGGCAAGGGCTCATGGTGGCGTGCCTGGAGGAGATCGCCTTCCGAATGGGGTGGATCACCGCAGAGGATTTGATGCAGCAGGGCGAAGCAATGAGCAAGAATCGGTATGGGCGCTACCTCATCCAAATTGCGGAGGGCTCACTGTAGGCATGAAACTCCTGGAAACCCCCTTGCCAGATCTGCTGGTGGTCGAACCCGACGTGTTCGAGGACTCCCGCGGCTACTTTTTTGAAGCCTACAACTGGGCCAAGTACCAGCAGCAAGGGTTTACCGATCGATTTGTCCAGGACAACGTGTCGCTCAGCACTCGCAAGGGAATCGTAAGAGGATTGCATTTCCAGTGGCCAAATCCTCAAGGCAAACTCGTCTCTGCTTTGCGCGGAGAGATTTTCGATGTTGCGGTTGATATTCGCGAAGGCTCGCCCACCTATGGCCAGTGGCACGCGGTGATCTTGAGCGAAGAAAACCACCGGATGCTCTTCGTTCCGAAAGGGTTCGCCCACGGCTTTTGCACTCTGAGTGATGAAGCCTTAGTGACCTACAAGTGCACCGATTTCTTTAGCAAAGAGGATGATGGAGGTATTCACTATCTCGACCCCATGCTCGCGATAGATTGGCCACTTCGGGATGTGCTTCTATCAGAGAAGGATATGAATCAGCCCATGCTCTCTGAACTCCCTTCGCACAAGAAACCCCAGTATTCTCGCTAGGCTCTTCCTCAACCGAGACCTGGGCCATGCCCACGTATTTGAACTGAGGAAGCCAGTAACTCTACAGGGTTTTATCCTGTTAGTCATACGTGTTTCTTGTTAAATCATGTGCATTGGCACGCAGTCATTGACTGCACACCTCTATACTTCTTCTCGTGGCGATCTCCGTTTGGGAGCGCCCGGTTGGATTTCGGTGAGGTTGTGCGAACGCAGATCTATCTGCGGCGTGCCTTCTCTGAATCCATCGCTCTGATTCACCCTTGGGGAGATCGGAGGTTGGAGAAAGATAAATGAAAAAGGCTCTTTTGGTCAGCTCAGCACTTAGCCTGGGCATCCTGGTGGCGGTTCCCGCTTCCGCTCTTGTCGTGATTGATGACTTTTCTTCGGGCGCGGTTGCTCAAAGCATCACGTCCGGTTCCCTGCTCGATTTCCAAAACGGTACGATGTCTGGTGGCGATCGTGGTCTGAAGATGGAAGTGACGAGCAACGCGTTTAGCCTGAGCTATCAGGTGAACACGGTGACGGGAACGTTCAACGTTTCTTCCCAAGCTGGCGTCGATGGCTACACGCAAATCGGCTATGGCTACTTCAACAACGCGGGAGCATTTGCTTTCCAAGATCTGAATCTCGATCTCAGCGGCGAAGACCGATTCGAGATGGACATTCTCTCCCATGACCAACCGGTGAGCGTGACGATGAGTCTGCGCTCGGCGGGCGTCACCCAAATGATCACCAAGAACCTGCCGGGCAACATGGTGAACACCCCGATGACCCTGACCTACAACTTCAGCGAGTGGAGCACGATCAACTTTGCTGATATTGATCAGATCCTGGTGGAGTTCAACACGCAGGTGAGCGGCGACCTGACGATCGACTCGATCGAAGCGGTGCCCGAACCGGCAACGATGACCCTGCTCGCTGGTGCGCTGGCCCTCGCCGCTCGCCGCAAGAAGCGCAGCTAATCGACACCGGCGCCCGTTGTTCGCGCCCATCAACCAGCGGAAGACGCGTTCTTCCGCTGGTTTTTTGTTAAGCTTCGCGCCGACGCTCCGCACAATTACCGGATTGACCGCGAAATCGGCCCGAGTGGCAGTTTTTGGACTCCCCTCGCGCTATACTTCCCTTGTTCCCGCGTGACATCACGTGGGCGGTCACTTTTGACCATCAGGAGAAGAGATGAATAAGTCACGTTTTACAATTTCAGGTCTTGCGTTTTTGGCTCTCACTGCCGTTTCGGCACAGGCCGCGATCATCGATGATTTCAGCACTGGCGTGTACAGCGGATCCATTAACACGGGATCGCTGAAATCGTTCCAAATCGGCACGATGGTCGGCGGCGACCGACACACCCACCTCGAAGTGCAAAGCAGCACCGGGCTCAGCATCCAAATTGATGCCGTGGCCGGAATCCTTGCTCTCAGCTCCCAAGCCCAAGTCGATGGGTTTGCCTGCCTCACCTATGGTGTGGCCCTGCCTGCCTCGGCTCCGGTGGCCGACGACCTGAACCTTGACCTTTCGGGACAGAATCAATTTGTCATCAACGTGCTGAGCTACGACCTCGACACGAACTTCAAGCTCGAACTGTTCAGCAGTTCCACCGGCAACACGTCCTCTGTCTCCAAGACGATCACGGGCGCGAACACCTCAAGCTTGACTCCGGTGGTTTTCAACTACAGTGAGTTCACGGGAATCAACTTCGGTGACATCGACCGCGTGCTCGTCAAGATTGACCCGCTGGGCGAGGGTGACCTGGTCATCACGAGCGTGGAAGCGGTTCCCGAACCAGCAACCATGGCGCTTCTGGCCGGATTGGCCGCCATTTCCCGCCGAAAGCGAGCCAAGAAGGCCTAGTCCTTCAGCAGAACACTGCCCCCGAGTGAATCGATTCTCTCAGTCGATTTGAACGGGGGCAGATGTCCGATTAGGTTCAAATCCACCTTTACTTGCAGGGTCAAATACTCCCCTGTCAAGGGTGGACCCTGGTAGGGTTACCAGTCTTGCGTGTTTTCGCGCAAGACTCCCCCATTTCTTAACAGGAAGGGGTCTATACTTTCCTTGTTCGGCGTGGCCTTTCGCCCGCTGACATTTCTTGCAGAGGAAAAAACTAATATGAGAGCAATTCTCTTGGTGGCCCTTGCCACTGCGGGCGCTTGCGCGCACGCTTTGGTGCTTGACGATTTCACTGATGGCAACATCAATGACAAGATTTTCGGAACCAGCACGAATGCGACCTACACGGCCGCAACGGTGCCGGGCGGATTCCGCTACGTGTGGCACACGATCACGTCGAACCCGTTTAGCCTGTCCCACTCCACGACCGTCACGAACGGCATCTTCTCGACTTCATCGAAGAACGAAGTGGATGCAGACACGACGATCGCTTGGGGCGTGGATTCGACCGGTTCGGTCAACGTGGCGAACGATCTGAACGCAAACCTGAGCAGCTTTACGCAGTTCAAGTTCAACGTGCTGTCGAACGACAATCCGGCAACCATCACGATGGTCGTCCGATCCGGAAGCACAACCGCGATGTCGGCGGCCAAGGCAGTGATGCCGAACATGGTCTCGACTTCGCAGATGGTGACCTTCGACTTCTCTGAGTTCACGGGGATCAACTTTGCCGACGTTGACACGATCATCGCGAACATCAACACTTCCACCTCGGGCGACCTCGTCCTCGACTCGTTTGAAGCAGTTCCTGAGCCGGGCACGCTGATCGCTCTCGGTCTTGGTGCCGCTGCCCTGGCCGCGCGACGTCGCAAGGCCTAAGACTCACAACTGAATTTGGAGAGAAAGAATGAAGAACATCCTTACTTTGTCTGCTCTTGCGGGTCTGTCAGTGGTGGCAGGCGTGGCGCAAGCGTCGTCCCTCGTCTTTGATGACTACGACACCGGTGCTGGCTCGGTCTCTGGAACGGGTTATGCGTTCCAAAACGGTGCGATGCTCGGTGGCGACCGCCTCATGCGTTCCGCCGTTGAATCCAACGCCTTCGGCCTGGAATTCGAAGTTGATGCGATCACGGGTCGTCTCAGCGTCTCCAGCCAACCCGGCGTGAACGGCTACGCTCAGCTCGGCTACGGTTATCAAGACCTCGGCAGCACCTTCGGCTTCCAAGACCTGAACTTTGATGCGAGCGCTTACAACGCGTTCGAAATCCTGGTTCTGTCGAACGACGAGCCGACCAACATCACGATCTCGGTGCGCAGCACGCAACAAAACCCGAGCACGCTGATCACGGTGACGAAGAGCCTGCCCGGCGGAAACGTGAACACGCCGACCTTGCTGACCTACAACTTCGCCGATTTCACCGGGTTCAACTTCAATGACATCGACCAAGTCTATGTCGAGATCGACCCGTCCACCAGCGGCGATGTCACCATCGACTACTTCAAGGCCGTGCCGGAACCGGCAACCATGAGCCTGCTCGCTGTGGCAGCCGCTGGTTTCGCCGCTCGCCGACGACGCAAATAAGCGTTCTCAGCGAGAACACAAACTCCCAGGAGTGCAGGGGCCACCTCACTCCTGGGCTTTTTCGCGTTGGAAAGTCCTGCCAGTCTCCCCCCTGTTACGGAGCAGGTCGCCTGCCCAAGCTATGGCCCCTGGTAGCCCTACCAGACTTACCGCGCTCAACATGAGGTGGCACAAGGGATGCACTAAGAATCTCCACGGAGGGCCCCGGCCCACTCACCACGGAGTTACTTAAATCCTCATGCGAAATACTTCCCTGCTTATCCTCACTGCGGTCTGTGGCCTGGCCCATGCGACGATCACGATCGACGACTTTGGCACGGGCAACGTCAGCCAAACCATCAACGCTGGCACCAGCATCGGCTTCCAAAATGGCTCGATGGTCGGCGGCGACCGGTACACCCTGACCGGCGTTCAATCGAACCCGTTCGGTCTCGAAATCCAAACCGACATCGCTGGCGGCAGCTACTCGCTCTCCTCGCAAGGCCAAGTCAACGGCTTCGGCGAAGTCGGCTATGGCTTCGCTCCTAATGGATCGGGCACCACGAATCAAAACCTGAATCTGAACCTCTCCACCGAGAATGCGTTCAAGTTCAAGTTCGAGAGCAGCGATGCCCCGGGCAGCCTGATTGTCTCGGTTCGCAGCAGCTCCAGCAACGGCGGCAACTATGCCACCGTCACCAAGGCGATTCCGGGCAACCAAGTGAACACGCCGTTCCACATGACGGTTGGATTCAACGAATTCGCGGGCATCAACTTCAACGACATCGACCAGATGGTCGTCCGATTCGACACCGGAGCAAGCGGTGACCTCACCCTCACCAGCTTCGAAGCCGTTCCGGAGCCGGGCACGATGATCGCTCTCGGTCTCGGCGCGGTGGTTGCCGCCCGCAAGCGACGCAAGGCCTGAGCGCCCGAGTCATCTCCCCCTAAACGAACAGCCTGAGCACTTCGATGCTCAGGCTGTTTTGTGTGTGCGACCAGCGGAATCAGCTGATCGTTGCGACTTCGGTCGCCAAGTAAGCACTCAGTTGCTCCAGATGCTCCAGATCGTGCATCAGAGTGTACTGAACATATTCGCCAATCTCGAATTCCACGCCGTCCGGTCGCTTCATCGTTTTCTTCATGTCTTCCGGAGACATATCACGGAGGTAGTCGATGGTCATGCCGCGGCGAGACTCAAAGACTTCCGCTTCGTGGAAGACTTCTTTCTTGTTGAAGTGATGCTCCGAAGCGCGCTGATCGGGATTGTAGAACGGCACCTCGCGTCCCGGCTTTTCGTTGGCCGCGCGAATCCGATCCAGAACAACTTGTTCGTAATCAGCCAGGTGGGCAATCACTTCCCGAGCGGTGAATCGATCGGCTTCAATCCGATCGTCCAGTCGGTCGTGAGGGAAAACGCGCAACAGCCGCTCGACAATATGAGGAGCGGAGGCGAGAGCTCGAATCAGTGATTCGTTCATAGTCTTAGGTTACACATTCTCGGCTTGAATCGAAAGGGGTTCCAGGCACTTTTTTGATCTTCACTGAACAATACATTTTCAGGCAGGCGGCCCAGCAGGAGTGACAGGCACCCTTTCGACCCCGTAAGATGAAAGGACAGGCCCGACGGCCAGGGCGACTCGGCAGAGGAAGCCCACGAAAGGAGTACCGAAAGTTATGGATCCCAAGCTCGTTGTTGTCCCCGACGCCCTTCCTGAGAAGGTCTTCACTACCGAGCGCGTTGGCATCAGCCGCGCCACCCATGAGGCTCACCTTGGCCTGTACAAGGGCTACGCCAATAAGACGAACGAAATCCGCACCGCTCTGGCGAACATGGAGATCGACCCGGCAAAGGCCAACCAAATCTACAGCGAAATGCGCGCCCTCAAGGTGAACTATGCATTTGCCCACGGCGGCTACATCAACCACCAGGTCTATTTCGAGACTCTGGGCGGCGAGGGCGGCCCGGCGACCGGAGATGTTGCCACTCTGATCAACGAGTCCTACGGCAGCTTCGAGCGCTGGCTTGCTGATTGGAAGGCCACCGGCATGGCGGGGCGAGGCTGGGTGTTCCTGGGCTACGATCACGCCGAGCAGCGCGTCCACACCTACATCGGCGATGCCCAAGACACCTTCCCTGCTTGGAACCACACCTTGCTGCTCGCGATGGACGTCTACGAGCACGCGTACTTCCTCGACTTCCAAACGGCTCGCATGAAGTACATCGACGCTTACTCCGAAGTTATCGACTGGGCCGCCGTCAACGCCCGCTTGCCGAAGTAAGGCTCACGGAGGATTCCTCCTCAGGAAGGCCAGTCCAATGCGGCTGGCCTTTCTTGTTGCTCAGACTTGGCAAGCACAGAATTCTATGCTATATTCTTACCCATATGATTCGCGCTGATCGAATCCATCCTGTCACCGACTTCGTCCGCAACTATCGTGAGTTTCTGAACCGAATCCGTGAGACGGGGGAACCAGAAGTACTTACCGTGAATGGCAAAGCAGAGGGGGTCATCGTCAACGTCGAGCACTATCAGAAAATGGCGGAAGCCTACGAGCGTGCCGAACTTGCGCGCGCCATCCAGGAAGGCATCGATTCGCTTGCCGAGGCACCGGCGAGACCAGCGGCTGAAGTCTTCCGAGACATTCGATCGAAAGTTGATGTATGAAGTGAGAATCTCCGCTCAAGCGGAGCGAGACATCGACGACTATGCCACTTACATCCTTCTTCAGGAGAAGGTCGAGCCCCCGGCGGAGAGGTGGATCTCCGGTCTTCAGGAGCTGATCGAGTCTCTTGAGGCAATGCCGCGCCAGTTCAGGGCGATCGATGACCCGCATCGGTTCGACATGGAAATTCGCCAAACCGTCTACCACTCACACCTTGTGTTCTACTCGGTGAGCGACGATCCGGCAGAAGTCATCGTGCTTCGGGTGTACCCCGCTTCGCAGATGTCCCATCGAACGCAATTCCTTGATCCGAAGAGTTTTTGAATCGGCCGCCGAAGAAATGGTGCCCCACTCCGGTCATAGTCATCAGAGAGTCAGGCAATGACGGACGCGACGACGATGAGGCTGGAGAACGGGAGGATTGCGGAACTGGAATCGTTCCGAGCGGAATCCTTGCGGCTCGCTCTGCGCATCACCGGAAACCCCTCTACTGCGGAAGACGCAGTTCAGACGGCATTCCTGAAGATCCTGCAGGCTCCCAACGTGCCCCAACTGGCCCCGCTGGTGAGAGCCTACATCCGGCGAGCGGTGATCCGCAGCGCGATGGACGCGCTCCAGCGAAGGCATGAGTGGGAAGCCCTCACCGAGCCAAGCACTCCCAGCCGAACGCAGGAACGCTTGGAAGTCCGCGACGCCCTTGCCCGACTCTCTCCCGAACATCAAACCATCTTGGCCCTTGCGATCGGCGAGGAGCTGAGCTACAAGGAAATCGCCGCTGCCATGGAGATCCCGATGGGAACCGTGGCGAGCCGGCTCCACGCCGCCAAGGCCGCCTTCCGCGCCGAATGGGAGATCACCGAATGACTGACCGCGAACTCACTCGACTGCTCCAAAGCCACTACGACGGCCTCGCTTTTTCTCAAGGGGAGAAAGGCGATGCATCGACGGGTGTGGTGATGACTCTCGCGATGGGGTCTCTGTGCGTCTGGTGGCTCAGCGCGCTCGGCGGGGCTTCGGTCGGCGCGGTGGCTCCCGGCGAAAGGGAGCTCGAACAGCTCGCCCAGGAAGATGATCAGTCGCAGAGGGAGTCGCGGACGTGGGTGATCTGAAGTCGCTCAAGCTCGCGGCGGCCCTGGTCGTCGTGAGCCTCGTCGCAGGCTTGATCCACCGGGATACCCGCGCTGGTCTCCTGGCAGGATGGAGACCGTCAGTCGAGGAGGCACTTCAGATGTCCGATCCCAGCGACTTGAGCC
The DNA here is from genome assembly GCA_943371575.1 of Methyloversatilis discipulorum. Lineage (GTDB taxonomy): Bacteria > Armatimonadota > Fimbriimonadia > Fimbriimonadales > Fimbriimonadaceae > UphvI-Ar2. The sequence goes on from CALRVI020000002.1 coordinate 692,411, forward strand.
CAGCTGCGAAACTAATCTACTACTCTGGACAATTCCCAGCCGGGTCTAACGCGGAAGCTCTCTCATGGCGAATGAACGCAATCAACGCAGCTCTGGATTCAGAGGATCTCGTACTCATGGGCGTGGCCGCTCGACTGAGCAGTCTGGGCCCCCCATATGAGATCAGGGTGTCGGTCCCTCCAGATGAGAAGCGTCTGAAGCTCATCGAATTGCGAACGCACCTGCTCAATCAGGGCACCGCACTTGATCCAGACAACGCGTTCTGGTGGATGGAGAAAGCGGCCACCGCTGCCATACTCGGAAAGGACACAGACGCCGAGAACTACCTGATACGGGCGCACAAGTGCGACCAATTTGTCGACTTCGGGTGGGACGAGCTCGATGTTCGGAGAAGTGTTAGCAAGGAGTTGATCGGCGTATCGACTCAGGAAAGCGAATCTCGGGCCGCTTCGGCGATCCTCTTTCCTCACTTTGCCAGTCATCGCGCAACTGCAAGGAGACTCATCGCAGGCCGTCCGCTCGAAGAAACCGCAGGGCTGCGCCTCTCTTTGGCCCGCCTTGGTTTGCTGGTCTCCGACGACTCGCAGACGATGATTGGACAGCTCGTAGGCTTATCACTCGCAAGACTGAGCCTCACGAAACCCGGTTCGGTGGATTCAGGTAGGTCGACGAAGGGGTTTGTCACCACTGAGGAGTTCGAACAAGTCCTGATCCGGCTAGGTTTAGGAGATGATCGATCTTGGCGAGTGATTGACCCTAATGCAAGATTTGACGTGTCTGGTTCTCTCCCTGAGGACATTTCACCTATCCTGCAGTACGGACCGACAATGGGTTACGCCTCGACCTGGCGCGGATTGCTCTGCGGCATCCTCATGGGGCTCGGACTGTGGCTGGCCCGCCGTTGGGCGGACTCGGGATGGCTCACTCTCATCCGTCCTGGATTGGCAACTGCTTCGATTGCCGGAATCATCATCACTTTCGGCACGCCCGAGAACAGCATGCTTGTCGTTGTAGCTGTCCTCAGTGCCTCGGTGATCTCCGCCCTCTGCCTTGCCTATCGAAGAGCACACGTGCTCTTTCCCGCCTTCGCCTTGGTCGCCCCACAGGTGCCCCTCGCGTTGGACTACCCCTTCTTTCCGGACCAGCTTCTCGCGTTCATCGGTAGCCTTGCTGCGATTGGAAGCTATTTTCTGGCGTGGAAGCCTGAACACAAGGCGTCCAAGTGGATTGCCTCAACCCTTCCCCTCTTCCTCTTGACACTCGCAGTCTTCGTCGGAATGCGAATGGGAAACTTCTCTTCTGAAAACGATCATGGCCATCTAGGAAACCCGCTCCACCGCACGGTGAGCGAACCGGCCTTCACACCTGTCTTCTATTGGAGCCTTGGATTCACGGCGCTCGCCACGCTCGCCTGTCTCCAGAAGGAGCGGGTCATCGCTCTGACCCAAGCGAAATCGGTCGCGACGTTCACCGCGATCCTGGTCGCGAGTTCTGTGCTTTACACCGGCGTGATGGAGGCGCATTCTCGTGAGGCGATCCAGCAGTTCAAATCGGAAACCCGCCACATCGAGGCTAAGCTGGGCGAGGCCATGCGCAAGGCCGACTATCCCTCGCCCGCCGCCAACAATCCAGCATGGAAAAGATAGGTTTCTAAGCAAAGCAAGTGGTATAAACCCGCCACTCATGCCGACCTGGCTCATCGTTCTGATTGTCCTTGCGGTTCTCGTGGTGCTCTTCGTCATCGTGGTCGAGCTGCCCGGCAAGAACCGGCTGGTGGACATCGCGGGCAAGGAAGATCCAACGAAGCTGATCCAAAGGCTCGATGCGGGGGCCGATCCGAGCGCGGAGGGCTGGTTCGGTCTCACCCCTCTCATGGGAGCGATCCTCGAGGGCCGGCGCGAAAACGTCAAGATCCTTCTCGAACGGGGTGCGAAACCCAACAGAGCCAAGGGAAAAATGAGCCATCTGAGCCAGTGCATGGAGCACCAGCGCTGGGACATCATGGAAGACCTCCTGCAAGCAGGAGCCGACCCAAACCTCCCCGGATTCCTCAACCGATCCGCCTTTGAAGAAGCGTGTGAAGGCGGTCACCTTGAGGCGGCCCTCCTCATGCTCAAGCATGGCGCGGACGTCCGAAGCGTCGATCGAGTCGGCGAAGAACTCCTCTCCGGCGTCGTGGCGATGGCGGTGGCCGAGAACAAAAAGGCGAAGCGCGAGGAGTATGTCCAGGTCATTCATGCGCTGATTGAAAATGGCGCGAGCCCCAATTCGCGGAGCAAAGAGGGTATCCCTCTCGTCGTTCTGGCGATCTCCCAACCCATGGTGTTGCGGGCTCTGATTGATGCGGGGGCGATCAAAGATGTCGCGTGGCAAGGCCTCGATATGAAGCCCGCGATCGAAGAAGCCCTTGCCAACGACCCAGATGCGCCAACAAACCCACGCACCCCAACGTCATAAAGAAGATTCATGAGCAAGCAGTACGAAGTCGAAAAGTCACCAGAGGAGTGGAAGGCCGAACTCAGTGCCCAAGAGTACGAAGTTCTGAGGCTAAAGGGCACCGAACGCGCCTTCACCGGCGAGTATTGGGATTTCAAAGGCGAGGGAGAATACTCCTGTCGCGGCTGCGGCGCGAAGCTGTTCGATTCCGACACCAAGTTCGATTCCGGCTGCGGATGGCCAAGCTTTTTCCGCGGGCACACCGACGCGATTGAGTACAGGGAAGACCTCAGCTACGGGATGCGCAGGATCGAAGTGATGTGCGCGAAGTGCGGCTCGCACCTCGGACACGTCTTCGACGATGCCCCCAAGACTCCCACGGGGCAGCGCTACTGCATCAACAGCGTCAGCATCAAGTTCAAGCCAAACGACAGCGAGTAAGCCTCACCAGCTATCGCCGCCACCGCCGCCGAATCCTCCGCCGCTGAATCCACCTCCGTCGCCGAAGTCAAAGCCCGATCCTCCGCTCCAGGCGGAGTTTCCATCTCCTCCCCATGACCCGTCGCTTCCACGTGCATTGAGAGCCGAGGTATCCAGTGACCGGCTGATCGAGTGCATGCTGTTATCGAGCGAACTCACGAACCAGTAGGTGTTCCAATCAAACCCCATTCCGGGGGAATCGTAGAACGAAGGCATCTCGGTGAGCACACTCCCGCAGATCGAGGACCACTCTTTCACCAAACCAAAGGCCACCGCGTAAGGCAGATACTCCTCGTATTTGGCGAGATCCAGGTTGGTTTTGCTGACCCACGTCATGTAGTGGCCCCGGTAGCGCATTGCTTCGAAGAACGCCTTGGCCTCCTGATGCTTCTTTGCGCCCAGGTAGGTTCGGGCCGGCATGAGGTGGGCGAAAATCGCGATCACAATGAGCGTCCCCACCAGCCCGAGTCCGACGGAAATCGCCGCGATATTCGTGGTCGCCAATCGGGTGAAGAGGATGTTGATGATCGCTCCGCCAAAGAAGAACGCAACCAGCCCGATGGTGAAGACAGCGCTCCACACCCCACTCTTCGTCTCCTGTGGATCGCGGCGATAGTAGCCTCGATCCACGAGTTTCGCGCGGAGCTTCCGGGCGAGGCTCGGAACCTCGTAGCGAAGGCGATTCTGAAGCTCCGTCATCGTAAGCTTGTCGAACGGAGGCGCGAGGGCGAACAACAGATCCTGTTCCCACGGAGTCAGGTCGTTGCCCAACGGCTTGTTGGTCGACTTGAGGTAGCTCGTGTCGGGGGAGAATCGACCATCTCGCTGAGTGGCGCCGAACTTGAGATACCCTTTCACGGCAAGGCTCATAAGCCCCGCACTGAGGTCTCGCCCATCCACCCGGTCATCGATGAGCACGCCGCAGAAGGCGGGGGCGACGTCCTCGGGAGGCTCGAATCGGACGCCCGCCGGCCCGAGTTTAGGATCACGCCCCTTCACCAACCAGATGGGGAAAAGGATGACAATCGCGACCAGAGGAATCAGGAATCCCCACGCTTGGGAAGCGGCTTCTAGGAACTTCTCCACCGGGCCTGGCGGGGGAATCACCGATTGCGGGACGCCCAAAACCAGAGTCATTCCCGAGCCCAGATCGAGCGGCTGGGTCACTTTGCCCGAGATCTGATTGCCCTCGAATCGAGCCATGACCAAGCCGTCGTCACTCACCTGAGCTTGCGAACTTTGCTCCAACGGAAGCGAGGAGTTTGCCCCGAGGGCTCCGTAGTAAAGCTGCGCCTGAACCTTGTCCCCCGCATCGGGGAATTCGACGAGGAAGCTGGCCCGCTCGACCGGAGCCGTCCAGCGGTGCCCGGTGAGGTTCCAATAAAGCTCCGTCCAGGGCTCCCATTCCTCACGCGCCTCAAAAAAGTTGAGCGCACCGGTGACCCGATATCGAATCGGATAAACGACCTCGGTGCCGGGGGCGAGAAAGGTTCCTTTAGTGCCGATCCGAATCCGGATATTCCCGTTTTCCCAGGTGACTTTGCTCTCGTGCCCGGCGACCGTCACGCGATCGATCCGAATCTGTCGCCTGCCGCTGGCCGCCGGGTACTCCACGGGGATCTCGCGGAAAATGCCCTGACGGGACTCGGTGAAAAGAACGGTGATGGTCTCCGTGACATCGAGACTGCGGTCGGAATTCAGCTTGAGCTGAACATCCATGTTGGTGATGCGGTAGCCCCCCTGAGCGAACCCCACCGAAAAGACGCCAAACCAGAGCAAGGCGACAAGGAAGATTCGGAGATGCTTCACCACAGCAAGAGACGGATTTCGAGCCGTCCAGGTTGCCACGTCAGACCGGCTCCTGAGCCCCGAGAACAACCTTGGCGAGCAGTGCCCGGGGGGCAAATCGCGACATGAAGACGGTGACTTTATTCTGCCAGCCTGGAATCACCAGCCGATCCGCGTCCAAGGTGCCGATGAGCGTTGCCCGCGCGACCTCCTCGGAAGTCATCATTTTGCCCTGCATCAAGCGGCTCTTGCCCATGTCCGCACGCTTCTGGAAACCACTCGTAGTCGGGCCGGGGCACACGCAAGTCACCGTCACTCCGCTTGTCGTGACCTCCTCGGCGATGGCGTCGCTGAAGCTCAGAACGTAAGCCTTGCTCGCATAGTAAACCGCCATGAGCGGCCCAGGAACGAATGCGGCGGTGCTCGCGATGTTCACGATCTTGCCGCTTCCCCGAGCGAGCATCATGGGGAGAAGGCGGTACGTCAACTCCGTGAGGGCGCGGATATTCAGTTGAATCAAAGCGAGATGCTGTTCAATCGGGATTTCGTGGAAGGGGCCAAAGTTGGCAAATCCTGCGTTATTGACCAAGATATCCGGCTTGAGTGCCCGGCGATGGCACTCCGCCAGCAGCTGATTGACTCCCTCTGGCGCGCCGAGGTCGCAGGCGATGACTTGAACATCGATCTTGTGCTTTGCCCGAAGCTCTTCTGCGAGAGCTTGCAGCTTATCCTCGCTTCGCGCGGTGAGAATGAGAGAGTGATCGTTGCGGGCAAATTCCCGGGCGATTGCCTCGCCAATCCCTCCCGAGGCACCAGTGATGAGTGTCCACGTCACGATTCATTGTAGCGGGTTGAGGCTCGCCGCCCGGTGCAAAGATGCCCCGTCGATCTTGAGAGATCGCGGGGCATCGAGCAGGGGATTGGGCATGCGGCCCATCTCCACGGAGGTTCTGTGACTCAAGGATCAGGGGAAAAGCGACTATTGCTTGATGAGCACCAGTCGGCTCAGGAGTTCCTTTGCCGACGGCTCGCTGACCAATCCACCGACAAAGCAAAGATCAACATCCCCGCGCTTGACCGCGACAAAGGTGTCGTGCTTGTGGATTCCTGCTTCAAAATTCTTGCCACCGATGATCCAGCGGAGATGCTTGGCAGCATCAATCTTCGACCCGCTCGGCACTTGGTAGATGTCAAACGCGGTGGACGTCGTCTTGTTGATGAAAGTCATGCGAACCGCCGTGCGCTCGCCCAGTCCGGCGAAATCTTTGTGCTTGCCAATCTTGGCGGATTCGACCGTGCGCAAGCTGAAACCTCGTGCGGTGTCGTCAGGAGCGTAGAGATCGCGGCCAAGCGTGCGCGCGACATCACGAACGGTGTCGAAGTGCCGGCTCGGGCCATTGGCATGGACATTCGAAACGCCTTCACCGGGCGTTGTCGCCACGGCGAGGACAGCAATGAGGGTTACCATAAGTGCTTCACCTAAGAGGAATGTCCTTTATCAAGGCAGAACTCGATTATTTCCCCACCGCAAGAATTGCTAGGTCTTTTCGACAAAACCTAAACGTATCTTCACCCCTCGCTGAGGTCATCGGATTCCCAGGTCGTGATAGAGTTCGGAATAGGCTCGGACGCTGTCTCTCAGTGAGAATCGCTCGTACGCCCGAGCCCGCGCGGCCAGTCCAAGCGACTCCCGCAGAATGGATGATCCGAGCAGATCCATGACCGCGTAGGGCAGATCTTCGTCCGATTCGAAGAGATCAATGCTCACGTCGCGAACGCCCATCTCGGCCAGACCTCCGGTTTCTCGTGCGAGAACCGGCTTGCCAATCGCCATCGCCTCCGCCGCCACCATGCTGAACCCGCATCGTCGGTGAGGCACCACCACGACATCCGCCGCGGTGAGCCAGGGAATCGCATCGACGCTTTGCTCCATCACTTCGCACCCAGGCTGGCGAAGGGCATCCGCCTCGGGTCCTTGGCCAATGATCATCACCCGCAAGCCCGGAACATCGGATGTTAGATTGGAGGCCGCGTTGGCGAGAGCATCAAAACCATGATCGGCGACGAGTCGTCCGAGTCCGAGCACCAATCGCCCGTCCGGATCCAGACCCAAGGCCTCCTTCGCTCGTTTCGTCGCCTCCGCACTCGTCTCGGAGGGCACAGCCTGGGTTCCCGGCAGGATGACGTCCAGGTTGGTCGCATCCCCTTCCTGCAGAGCCCTCTTCACCGCGCGGGAACTGCAAATCCCCGTCCGAGCCGCACCCAGCTTCTCGATGAACACCGGAATCGTGGTGCGGGGCACGTCGTGGGCGGTGTAGATCCAGGGCGCTTTGAGGCCGAAGGCCACGCTGCATGCCCAAGCGCAGCGATAGCCGAATGCATGAACCAGATGGTAGCCCTTGGTGACCTCGCGGAGCTTTTTGGAGACCTCTTTGTCCGTCTTTCCCCCGGTGCGATCGGGGATCCACTCATCCGCATCCAAGATGTCCGCCGAGAGTCCAAATTCCGGGAGCACCTGGTGGATGAGATTGCTGAGCGTCGCGGTTCCCCCCAGCCGTTGCCTGCGTAGGAGGAGAATCTTCATCGCGGAACGGTCTGGACGTCCAAGAGTCGCTGGAGCACTTGATCGACGCTGTACCCCTCGATTTCTGCCTCGGGACGCATGATGACGCGGTGGCGCAGAACGGGCATCGCGAGCTCCTTCACGTCATCCGGGATGACAAAAGTTCGCCCTCGAATCGCTGCGAGCGCCTTCGAGGTCGCGACCAAAGCCAGACCGGCTCGCGGACTCCCTCCGACCATGAGATCGCTGCTGCGGCGAGTCGCACTGACAATCTGCTGGATGTACAGGAAAATCTTCTCCTCCATCGTGATGCCCGCGACTTCTTTGCGGAGCTCGTGGAGGAGTTCAGCCGTGAGCACCGGATTGATTTGGGCCTCGTCCAGGCGGTTCGCACGGAAGCCCTCGTGGAAGCGTCGGAGCACGTCTACTTCTTGATTCTCCGCCGGATAATCAAGCAGGACTTTGAAGAGGAATCGGTCTTGTTGAGCCTCGGGAAGAGGATAAGTTCCCTCGTACTCAATCGGGTTCTGGGTGGCAAAGACGATGAAGGGCGATGGCAACGCGTAGCGAACCCCGTCGATCGTGGTCTGCCGCTCTTCCATCGCTTCGAGGAGCGAGGCCTGGGTTTTGGGCGGGGTTCGGTTGATTTCGTCAGCCAAGAGAACCGAGGTGAAGATCGGGCCTTTGCGGAGCGAGAACTCTGCCGTGCGCGGATCAAAAATGTTGGTTCCCGTCACGTCGCTCGGCATCAGGTCGGGCGTGAACTGGATTCGCTTGAAGTCGAGTTGCATCACCTGGGCGAGAGTGCGGACCAGGAGAGTTTTTCCGAGTCCAGGGACGCCTTGGAGCAACACATGTCCATCGGCAAGAAGCGCGATGAATGATTGCTCTACCGCCTTGTTTTGCCCTACAACCGCTTTCCCGACTTCTTGCGCAACGCGGGCCGCGACTTCTGCCACCGACATACTGCTCTCATCGTACCCGCGCCGCTCTCTGGTCGCGATCATCCCCGGTCCAGGATGGGAACACTTGCGAACGGTAAACTGTTGCTTCTGTTCGGATCGTTCGCGTCGATTCGAACGTGTCCGTATCGCTCTCATGAAACTCAACGCTTCAATCAAGGCGAGCCTCATTGCGCTGGCTGTCGGCGGTGGCCTCTACGGGGCTTACTGGGGATGGGGGGAGATGCAACTGCGCAACTTCAACCCGACACCGGTGAAGCCGGGCCGCATCACGATGGTGGCGATGAACACCGAAGCGGGTTTCCGAGTGCAGGTCGCCAATGCCGTGGCCCAACTCGTCCAGGTGAGTGATACCGGCGGAGGCAGCCAACGCGCAAGCGGTCAGGAAGAAGGCGAGGACGCCCGCCGAATACCCATCAAAGAGCTTTTCGAATCGCTCCAGGGAAATGAGAAGGCCCTCGGCGTGCTCGTCTCTCGACTCAACCGGATTGACGACAGCCAGATCACGCCGGATCTCACTGTGTGGACGGCGGAAGATCTCTCCAGCGCACTCGCCGGCGACGAGGCCTTGGCCAAGAAGCTTCGCGAGGATCTGAACGTCGAGCTGGATGGCACGCCGCTCCCGGAGGTCAGGCTCCGCAGCCTCCTCAATGGCATTGTCGTCGACTATCCGGTGCCGGTGAAGGTGCCGATCGAGGGAGAGACCAAAACCCTCGTTGCCCGCGTCCGGCAGATCTTCCAACCTGCATTCGCCAAACAAGTGGCGGAAGTCATCGAAAAGAAGTTCCAGCCCAGTCAGCAGTTCATCGTCGGTAACTATCAGGAGCTCGCGATGAAGATCACTCGGGGTGAGACGAGCAAGGAAAACGTCAAGGCCGCCCTGGAGCAGATCATCTCGGAGTCAAGGCAAAAGTCCCTTGCCGCGAAGCCGGAACAGATCTTGCTGGGCGCAGAGGTGCTGGTCAACGACAGCATGCTGACGACCGCCGATTTTCGGACTTACAAGGACGACAAGGAAAAGGAGCTTTACGCCCTCCAAGTTGGCCTTACCGAAGAGGGTCGCAAGCGAATGTGGAAATACAGCCGGAACACCAAAGGGTTCGCTCTCTTGGTGGTGGTGGATGGGATTGCAATCGCCGCACCTCGGATCTCCACGGAGCTTGCTCAGCACGAAGTCTCGATCACAGGATTGCGCGATAAGACTCTCGTCGAAGAAGCAGTCAATGCCATCAAGGAGGTCGCAGGCACAAAACCTGCATCTTCAACTGAATAAGTACGATTTGAACCCAATCGGAGCACACACCCTATGAAATTTTCACGCCCTTTGGCTCTCGTTTCCACCGTTGCCCTCGCAAGTTCGCTCGTTTTCGTCACGGGTTGCAATAAAGATGAGGCAGCCGGCAAATCCACCGCGAAAGCGGCCAAGGTGGTTGAGATCGGTGATCTCAGCAAACTGCAGCCCGCCGACCTCTTCCCCGCGACCTCCGGCGCACAAGGCACCTTTGTGACCGAAGGCAACAACAAGCAAGAATTCGTCCTGCGCTACAGCAAGGTCGTCAAGAACGGCGATGCCACATCGATCACGATGGAAGTGCTGCAAAACCGCAAGCAAACCGACATCTCGACCTACCGCGCCGATTCCAAAGGTGTATTCCAGACCTCTTCGCGCAACGGGATTGCGTTCAATCCTCCTCAAGCCATCGTGCCGTTCCCGGTGAAGAAGGATATGGAGTTCAAGGAGTTCAAGTACTCCGGCACTGGCCCCTTCAACTCGGTCGCCACCGGTGAGCCGACCAGCGGAAAGCTCGAAGCCGTGAGCCGCGTCCGTGGCGTTGAGGTGATCGATACGGAACTCGGCAAAATCGAAGCGATTGCCGTGACCAGCGTCAGCGGGTACCAGGCAGGCAAGAGCATCTATCGAATCCGAGCGACCACCTGGTTCGCCCCGAAATACGGTATCGTTCGAGTTACCCAGCAAATTCAACGTCAAGATGGTCAAGGCACCAGTCTGACCCTGAAGTTGAAGAACTTTTCTGGGAAGTAAGGAAGTAGAAACAGTTCATGAAAGCCCGTGCGCTCGCTCCCTGGTTTGCCCTCCTTAGTGCCGCCCTGTTGATGGGATGCGGCCCGAAACCTGCCGAAGCTCCGAAGGACGCGGGGGCCAAACCAGAGGAGCCCGTCGCGGCGGCTCCCGATCCGAGCGAGATTCCCGAGAGTCTGAAGCATGGTGGCTTCAAGTACTACGGTCTCGACAGCGCGGCGGCCGAAACGTACGAGCTCGATCGCAACGGCGTGAAGCTGGAAGGCACCCAAAAAGCCGTCTTCAGCGGCATGGTCGATGGCAAGGCGACGTTCACCATTGAGCGAACGGAAGGCCTCAGCGATCTCGGCAATGAGACTCTGGAAGTCCGCGAAGACGGCGTCTATCTGACCAAGAGCGGCGCGAACGAAGTAGACCCGGCAGTTCTTTCTTTGCCGAAGGATCCCAAGGTCGGCGATTCTTGGCCGGTTGCCGCGCAGTTCACTGGCCCGAATGGCGACAAGGTCTCGATCAAGGCCACCCAAAAGGTCACGAAGCAAGAAAAGCTCACCACGAAGGCGGGAGACTTCGACTGTCTGGTCGTGACCATGACCGGCGAGCTGACGAGCGGCGACAAGAAAAGCCCCGTCACGGGCACCAGCTGGTACGCATCTGGAGTAGGAACGGTGAAGTTGACCGTTTCGAGCAAGGATGCCGATGGCAAACCGACCTCGTACTCGGTGACTCTCGTCAAGCGAGGCTAAGCCTCGCGAGGTGATCGTATGATCCTTCCCGCATTGGCTCTTGCTCTGATGTCCGAGACGGAAACCGTCTCGGACTATTTCCCTGTCAAGCCCGGCACTACTTGGGTCTACCAGAGTAACGCCGAGGTCAACGGCCGCAAAAGTTTCTCCACCGATTCCGACACGGTTCTGGAACCGGTTTTGCTCAATGGCATCACCTACACGGTGATCGAGAGTCGAGGGGTGAACTCGGCCGCTTCGCGCAGTTTCTACGAAGTCACCGCCGACCAGATCGGATTTGCCGGGATGAGCGAGAATGCCCTGCTCCCCCTGCCTTTCACCATCCTGCAAGGTGACCCCACGAAAGCTCATGATTGGGAGTTCACCGGCGGCGTGGTGGTCGGAACCGCGGAGGCTCCGGCTGAGATCAAAGCAAGGCTCAAACCGCTCGGCACTCGAGACGTCGTTGGACGCAAAGTTCCCGTCATCGAAGTAGTGATGGACATGAAAATCTTCTATTCGGAAGACCAAACCATCACGGCCACCCACACGTCACTTTACGGCAAGGGGATCGGCCTCATTGAGTTCAAGGAAGTGGGTTCCTTTGGCACTCAAAAGAACCAGAAAGTCCGCAAGCTCGCCCGATTCCGGGAGGCCACCCCGTGAAGTGGGGGGCGACTGCTCTCGTCTTCGCAAGTCTGTTTCTCATCGGATGCGATTCGCGCATTGCCGTCAAACCAGATCCGAAAGCCCCTGACGAAGCCGAGACCGTCGCCCCGATCAGCAGCTCCTTCCAAACCCAAGACGACCTGAAGCCGGATGTTCTTCCGCCCAAGGAAGCCACCGTCATCCTCACCGGGGCGCAAATCCCGGTCGTTTTGGATGCCAAGAAAACCGACGAAAAGCTCGTGCTGCGCTGGATCACCGATTCCAACAAGGAATCCGGCGACCCGGTCGAAGTCGAAACCGAGGTCTACCTGACGAGCGATGAAGGCTTCAGCATCTCCCGTGCCCCGCACGAGACGTATGAGCCTCCCATCCGCCTGATCCGCTATCCGCTCGAAGTGGGCGATACCTGGGATTGGAACGGCAAAATTCAAAGCGGGGTGAATATCTATCCCGCCTCCGCCACCATCACGACTTCATCAGATGCGCTGAACCTGGCATCTGGGAAGTTCCCCGCCCTGCTGGTCACGGTGGAAGTGAAGACATCCGCGGGCGCTGTTGCGACGAAGCGGAATCTCAAGTTTTGGTTCCAACCTGAAAAGGGGTTGATCCGCCGCGAGTTTTGGCAAAGTTCCACCCGAGAACCCCGCGCCGAAGACCCTGACACTCCCGAATCACCATGAGTCTCACCGCTACCGACCAATCGATGGTTGTGGAGCGGCCCCGGGGACGATCTCACGACTACTGGTTCCTCGCAAGTGCGGCGGGGCTGATCGGAGTCGGCCTCTTTTCCCTGGCCAGCCTCGATGCTGGGCAGGACACAAACTTTTTTACTCGCCAGCTGATCTTCGCCGCGCTCGGGCTCGTCGTTTTTCTTTTCTTCAACCGAATCCGGCTCGAAACCTTCCGTGTTCTGGCGACGCCCCTCTACATCATCAACATCTTGCTGCTCGCGGCAACGCTTGTAGTTGGACGAGGTCGGGGTGTCACCCAGCGAGCTCTTGACCTGGGATTCATGCAATTTCAGCCAAGTGAGCTTACAAAAATCTTGCTCGCTCTTACCCTAGCCGCCTACTTCGCGAATCGCGAGGATCGGATCAAGGAGCTGGGAACTTGGCTCGGAGCCCTGGGCCATATCGCACCGATTCTCGCTCTGGTGTATCTGCAGCCTCACATGGGCGCGACTCTCTCGTTGCTCTTCATGGCGATCATGGGGGCGATTCACATCGGCGTGCCGTGGAAATACTTTCCCGCGACCTTGCTGGGCATTGTCGTTCTCGGCGGACTCTTGTTCACCTTCAAACTCATCCCGGAGTACCAGCTCAAACGCTTCGAAACAAAGCTCTCTGCGGTCAAAACGGGCAAAAAAGACATCCGGGGAGATGACTATCAGATCCACCAGGGCACGCTCGCGATTGGCAGCGGCGGAGTCACTGGCGCGGGTTTCTTCCAGGGTGATCAGAAGGAATCGGGGGTGATTCCTGAGCAACAAAACGACCTCATCTTCACCGTGATTGGCGAGGAAGGCGGGCTCGTCGGCTCAAGCCTGGTCCTCTGCCTGTTTGCCTTCTTCTTCTACCGAGTGTGGCTGAGGGTGTGGCAGGCCAAAACCGTGATGGGAATCGTGACAGGCTCGTGCCTGTTCGCGGTGATCGCCTTCCACTTTCTCGTGAATATGTCTATGGTTCTTGGGATGGGGTTAGTCATTGGCTTGTGGCTCCCATTCATGAGTGCCGGCGGCACCGCTTTGTGGATGTGCATGGCGGCGGTCGGATTGCTTGATCAGTGCGAATAGCTTCCTGGAATGTCGATAGGTTGAACCAGGTCTCTGCTTGAATGCGAACTCAAGGACTGTTTGCTCAGGGATCGAGCGAGTTCACCGCTACCCCTTGAGCTTGATAGGAGGAAACTTGGGAACCAGGATCTGGTCGCAAGTTCAAATGAGAGGTCATTCTTGCATTTCCAGCGTATAATTTGTCCAGAAGAGGCTGACCTGTGACCATCCCCAGAGAACTGCAAAGTGTCATCGCCATGGATCCCGAAATCCTGGGGGGTACGCCATGCTTCATCGGGACACGCGTTCCGCTCGCAACTTTCCTTGACCACGTCGAAGCTGGATACTCACTCGATCAGTTTCTCAAAGGATATTCCAGCGTGCAGAGAGAACAGGCCACCGCCGTACTCGTGTGGCTTGGCCATGAAAGCCGTAAGACCATTGGGCTTGAATATGCTTCATGAAGATTCTGGTTGACGAAAACACTGACGAAGCACTCCCAGAATTCATGCCCGCCCATGACGTCTACCACGTCAAAACAATGGGCTGGCAAGGCACCAAGAACGGCGAGTTGATGGGCAAAGCGCAAGAAGCAGGCTTCGAGTTGTTCATTACAGCCGACAAGAACATGCCCTACCAACAAAGCATGAAGGGCAGACCCTTTGCCCTTGTCGTTCTTGACATCCATCCCAACATTCTCGCCAACCAATCGGCCTGTGTCCCAATAGTGGAAGCCCGACTCGGCGAATTCAAGCCTGGTCAAGTTTACGTAGTCGAAGGCCCCCACAGTAAACGCAAAGTCCACTGAACGAACGGACAAAAGTAGATGTTTTGAGTTCTCGGAAGAGTTTACAGAGCCTATTTGCACACTGTTCAAAAATTACGTCACTCGAACATAGCTACCGCCGCTCCTATGGGGAAAAGGGGATCTACTCCGAATCGGCAACACTCAGGACTCGTCGACGTGCATGGCGGCGGTCGGATTGCTTGATCAGTGCGAATAGCAGCTCACCCTCAAGGCCAGATTCACTCGAACCTTAAGCAGGTGCTATACTAGACGCATGCCCACGGACGGGCGGACAGCTCAACGAACGACCATGGCAAGACGCCAAACTTCTTCCCGCACGGACGATTTCAACCGCCGCGCTGACCTCATCGGGATTGGCCTGGTGGCCCTCTCGGCGGTTCTCCTGATCGCTCTGGCGATGAACAACGGCGGGCTCCTCGGCGATTCCCTTGCCGGATTCTTCCGGCTGATGGTCGGGCAGGGTGCTTGGGTGATCCCCCTCGTCCTCTTTGTCTCAGGCCTCGCCCTCATCTTCGGAAACGCGCGATTCCAGCTCACCCGCGTGACCTGGGGCGGGCTCCTGATGTTCGCCGGGGTCATCGCGGGGATCGCTCGACCGGATGCCACAGGCGACTACTTCATCGACACCGCCATGCAATCGAGCGGCGGATATCTAGGAGCGCTGATCGGTTGGGCCTTGAGCGGGCTGCTCGGCGGAGCCAAGGGCGTCGCGATCTTCGCGCTAGTTCTGACCGGCGCGGTTCTATGCTTCGATCAGCCCATCCGCGAACTACTCGCCAAGATGGTTCCCGGGCGGCGCGATGAGGAGGGCGTCAAGACCGTCACTGCGAAAGCTCGAAAAGTCGTTGCGGACACAGAGAATGAACTCCCGGCTCGCGCCGAGGTTCTGACCAAAGAAGACGCTCGAGCCGCCCGCCGCGAAGCGACGATGAAGATGCTCGAAGCCTCGGCGGATCGCGAGGATGAAGCGGCCAAGCCCAAGCCCCGCGCCGTGATCACGGGTGGACCGAGCAAGAGCGAAATCACCCTGGATAGCAAAAGCAACGAGCCCAAAGACGGCTACGTTCTGCCTCCGCTCAATCTGCTTGCCGATCCTCCCGAGCGCAAGAAGCGCGATCCCAAGGAAGTCCAGAAGAACATCGAGATTCTTGAGGAGACGCTGGAGCAGTTCAATATCGAGTCCAATGTGGTCGAAGTGGCGAACGGACCGACGATCACCCGATACGAGATCCAACTCGGCGCAGGGATTCGCGTCAGCCGGATCACGAATTTGGCCGACAACATCGCTCTGAGCCTCGCCGCCAGCCATGTCCGGGTGGAAGCTCCGATCCCCGGCAAGAGCGCGATCGGCATCGAAATCCCCACCGCCCAGCGCCAAATGGTGACTCTGCGCGAGATGGTGGACAGCCTGGAGTTCCACGATGCGCAAAACAAGCTCACCATCGCGCTCGGCAAGGATGTCGCAGGCGTTGCCACCTACACCGATCTCACCCGGATGCCGCACCTTTTGGTGGGCGGGGCCACAAACTCGGGCAAGTCGATCTGTCTGGCGACCCTCATCATGAGCTTGATTCTTCGTCTAACGCCAAAGGATCTGCGCCTCGTGATGATCGACCCGAAACGGGTGGAGCTCACGCTTTTCGAGAGACTCCCCCACCTGCTCTGCCCTGTGGTGAAGGATGTGAAGGAGGCCGCTGGCGTGCTCCGAGCGGTGGTGCGCGAGATGGATCGCCGGTACGACATGTTCAGCGAAGCGGGCGTTCGGAACATCGACGGCTGGAACGCGAAGGCGAATTTCCAGGAGCGACTTCCCTACATCGTGGTCATCGTCGATGAGCTCGCCGACCTGATGATTCAGTGCCGGAACGAAGTGGAAACCAGCATCTGCCGCCTGGCCCAGCTGGCCCGCGCGACGGGGATTCACCTCGTCATCGCCACCCAACGCCCGAGCGTGGATGTCATCACCGGCACGATCAAAAACAACATCTCCAGCCGCATCGCCTTCGCGGTTTCGAGCGGAATTGATAGCCGCACCATCATCGACGGCGTCGGTGCGGAGGACTTGATTGGCAAGGGCGACATGCTCTTCATGCCGATTGACGCCAACAAGCCGGTTCGGATTCAGGGCTGCTATGTAAGCGAAAAGGAGATCGAGCAGGTCTGCAACTTCTGGCGCGAGCAAGAAAAGCCGAGCTATCTCATCAACCCCGTGGAGGTCGCGATTCAGGACAAAGAATCGCAGATGCGCGATTCGGGCGAGAGCGACGAGCTGTGGGCCGATGCGGTTCGGTTTGTCGTCGAGAAGGGGTCTGCTTCGACGTCGATGCTCCAGCGACGGTTCTCCATCGGGTTCCAGCGGGCGTCGCGGTTGCTGGACATGATGGAAGAACGAGGCGTCGTCGGCCCCCGAGACGGCCCGCGGCCGCGGGAGATTCTGGTTGATCCGATGGCGGCGGAGAGTCTCCTGGGCAACACCCAATACGACACCCCCATGCCCGAGGGTGCGTATCTAGATGACGATTGAGGGCCCTTGTCTTTGCAGACTCCTGGTGCTCGTCCCAGAAAACTCGCTTGCGATCAGCTGACTTCGCCTGAGGTCGCGCAGTCTCCGCCAGCAAAGCCGGAGCACAGTCTCAGCCGAAGAATTGGCCAGCCTTGAGAAGAAACCCGACTACCCATCCGCTTGCGAAGTAGAGGGGAGGAAGCCAGATGCCTTTGGAGCTCTTGCTCCTCTGTACGACCACTCCCACGACGAGGGCGATGAGGGTGACACCCATTGTCGCCACGGTAAAGGTCGGGCTGCCTGGCGTGAGATCCGGGACGAGACTCGCGACCGGGTAGCCCGCAAGAGCACCAACGGCAACCAATGCCAAGGCGAGAAAATTCTGCTTTGCCATGTACCCTTAATGACGCGCCCCAACTCTTGCCTGTCAGCCTGGCGATAGAGTTGTTGTGAAGAACTAACCCGCTCGCGCGAGAGAGTGTCCCGCATATTGCCCGATGAAAACCCCGAGGATCCAGGTCATCGCCGTTGCAAACAGAGTCAACCGAGCCGTGCGATCCCGAGTGAAGAAGGGGATGCATGCGAGAACCACCATCGCTAAGGGCACCATCAGCGCGATGAGTCGAACCTGCGGATCCGAGACAGGAAGTTGTGCGAGAGAGGCGCCACACCCGAATCCGAACAGCCAAGAAGCGAAATGTCCGATCAGCGGCGAAGGTCTGGGGGCATTACTCATACCAGCACCTCGGCATGCGCGAAGTAACCCCCAATGCATCCGGCCCAGCTTGAGGCGAGAAGCAAATAGGGGATGAGAACCGCTGGCCCCATCTTATCGAGGTTCCCAGAAGGAAGAATGCGCCGATTGATGAAGAGCGTCAACGAGGCAATCACCGGGGGAATCACAGAGAGAGGGATGAATAAGCGAACGGGCACTCCGAGCCAATGAAGGGCCGCCCCAAAAGCAAGCCCGAGCACAAGAAATACAGCACTCAAGGTCAGTCCGGGCAACCAGCCGGACGAGGAACTTGTGAACCGCCGTGGACTCGGGCTCTCCATCGACCTTAGTATACGTCTGAATCATTCTCACCCAAGCACCAGCGAACCAAGTCGTGAATTCTATCCATTGGACTACTGGGAACCGGATGGATCGATCCCGCCTTCCTGGAAGCTCCTGACATAGAAGTCTCGGATAAACACCTCCATGCTCATCTGGGGGAGCCAGGAGATATCTTGATCCCGGAGTGTGGAGATGACTCGGCAGAGGGGGGCCTCTTGTGAGCAAGATATCGTGACGACTTGATCGTGAAGCAATGCCTCTATCGAGAGGCTCGCGCCGTCCAGATTTCGCTGAATGCGGAGGTCATCAGGCGTTTCCTCCTCAAACAATCCGCCAGATTCGTCAATCGGCTCTCCCACTTCAGAGAGTGGAATCCCAAGTGCGTCAGTGAGCCTCCGAACGTGATCGACCACCTGACTCAGGTTGACGTCGATGTACTCTGGCCTGTTTCCCTTTCCCAACCGCGACGTCACGAGATAGACCGTATGCTCCGTGGCCGGATCAATGAATGCATGCACCATCCCGCCCGCATGATACACGTTCCCCGCGAGCCGGTTCCCCTGGGGTAAGTTACGGGGGAATGAATCCGCTGGAGCTGGTGCGACTGAACTTGGTGAGCCCGATGGTGCTCTGCTTTGTTCTTGGAGCCCTCGCCCAGTTCTTCCGCAGCGACCTCAAGCTCCCGAACGGGGTCTACAATGCCCTGTCGATCTACCTGCTCCTTGCGGTAGGCCTGAAAGGCGGGGTTGCCCTGAGCCAGGTCAGCGCGGGCGAGATTGCTCTCCCGATCCTCGGCACGATCATCTTGGGCAGCGCAATCCCCGTGCTGATCTACAACGTGTGCCGCCGACTGGGCAAGCTGGATTCGGCGAACTCCGCCGCCCTCGCTGCCCACTACGGATCGGTTTCGGCGGTGACGTTCATCGCCTGTCTCACCTTCCTCTCTGCGATCAAGGTGGAGTACCCGCTGTTCAGCCCGGCGCTGGTCGCGGTCATGGAGATCCCTGGAATCGTCATTGCGCTCCTCCTGGTGCG
This sequence comes from Methyloversatilis discipulorum, assembly GCA_943371575.1. Taxonomy (GTDB): domain Bacteria; phylum Armatimonadota; class Fimbriimonadia; order Fimbriimonadales; family Fimbriimonadaceae; genus UphvI-Ar2. Next base: position 711,246 of record CALRVI020000002.1, read on the forward strand.
GCGCGCGAGCACCGAGGAAAGCCATCTCGGCGAAGCTCTGCGGGAGATCGTCACGGGCAAGTCGATTCTGCTCCTCGCGGGAGGGATGGCGATTGGCGCGCTCACTGGCGAAGCGGGCTACAAGAGCGTTGAGCCGTTCTTCAAGGAGCCTTTCCAAGGCGCGCTGTGCCTGTTCATGCTCGATATGGGCTTGCTCGCGGTGGCTCGGCTGAGCGAGGTGAAGAAGGTCGGGCTGTTCATTGTGGGGCTCGGGATAGGGGCCCCGCTGGCCCTGGGGGCCCTGGGAGTGTTTGTCGGGAGCCTCTGCGGATTAGGTCTGGGAGGATCCACCGTGCTGGGCGTACTCAGCGCGAGTGCCAGCTACATCGCGGCTCCTGCGGCGGTACGAGTGGCGTTGCCAGAGGCGAATCCGAGCCTCTACCTAACGGCGGCGGTCGGGATCACGTTTCCCTTCAACCTCAGCATCGGGATCCCGCTGTACTTCACCCTGGCCCAAATGTTCTACGGCCCCTAGAGGGAGTGGCCCCACGGAGGCACAAAAAGGCCGGGCGACACCCCTTGACGTCGCCCGGCAATTCACTCATCAAGCCTTCACACTCATCCGAGACGCTGTCTCGGACAGGTGCTGGATCGGCTTAGTTTCCGCCGTAGGGATTCTGGGACGGTTGTTGAGTCTGCTGCTTTTGCTGAGCCGCCTCATCGAGCACGGGTGCACCAGGAACTCCGGTCGAAGGCTTGCCCTCGGGCGCATCCGTGAGGCCAAGTTTGGCTTCCTCCTCTTCGATCTTCTTGCGCTGTTCCGGCGACATTTGATCAAGGATGTGCTTGGGCGTCTTACCTGTGACAGGGGGAGCCTTAAAATCGGGGCCTTGCGCACCTGCTTGGAGCAAGACAAAAATTCCGATAGCCAACGCAACGGCGACGATGCCAATGATGGCGGGGAGCGGAAGCGGTTTCTTCATGGTTCTTTCAGACAGAAATCCGGTGGCGAAGGACGTGCAAACCTCCACCACCGGAAATCAAAGGGTTTTGCTTATTGTTGCGGGAGCGGGCAGTCGGTCGAGCTTCGACCAAACGGACCTGCGTCCAAACAAACACCCTTCAGGGTCGTGTCGATCGGTTGACCAGCAGCTCGTCGTTGCTCGTAGCCCGGGAAGATATAGCCCTTTGCGTGGCTCTTCGTGTGGGTATCGGCAAAGACATAGTTGGCTCGGTTTCGGCTGCCGAAGTCGATGCCACTTGCGTAGGCTTCGAGTCCGGTCGAGCTACCAACGGCGATCGGGTCGTCGTTTGCCAGGGTGTTAGACGATCGGGCATTCCAGACGCCGCACTCGAAGAATGCAGCCCCGGCCCACCACGTGCAACTCACGGAAGCAGCGTTTCGCTGCTCGGTGAACAGGATCGTGGAAGCCACGGCGGGAACGGCCGTGGCGTTCAGCGGAGTGAAGCCATAGTCACCACCATCCCAGGTGTTGATGCCAGCCCAACCGTTGATCACGTTGGCAGCAGCTCGGAAGCTGCGCTTGTGCTGGCCCCAGGGGCTCAGTGTTCGCGGAGCTCGGTCGAAGTCGCTGGAGAACATCTCGAACGACTTCATGTATGGCATCAGCAGGCTATCCCAGCTCGGGCATCCTTGCTGAGCGTTGCAGGCTCCGGTGCCCCAAGAGGCGCCGTTTCCATTCATCGTGCCAGCTTGTTGATACACGTCATCATAGTCGGCAAGGTACAGCTGTTGGGCTGTACCAATTTGCTTCATGTTGCTGACGGTCTTGATGTTCTTTGCTGCAGCCTTAGCTTGAGCGAACACAGGGAAGAGAATGGCCGCCAGAATCGCGATGATCGCGATCACGACGAGCAGTTCGATGAGAGTGAATGCATTATTTTTGCGCATGAGAGAATGTGTCCTCCTTCGGACGTGTTGTGGAATCTCGAACAATGAGTTCCGGTTCAAAAAGCTGACTGGTCACAGGTTTGCCGGCCACGAGGTCGAGCAAACTCGATGCGGCGGCATAGGCGATTTCGCCGATCGGTTGCCGAACCGTGGTGAGTTTCGGGGTGATGTAGCCGATCCAAGGAACGTTGTCGAAACCGACGACGCTGATGTCCTCGGGGATCTTCAGACCACGATCGCGGCAGGCATTCATAAAGCCAACCGCTGATTCGTCGTTGAAGCAAATCATCGCGGTCGGGATCTCGCCTTGGTCGAGAATCTCGAGGCCCACCCGGTGGCTGGTCTCGGAGTAGAAATCGCCATCCCTCACCCATTCCGGGCGGATTTCCATTCCGTGCATCGCCGCTCGTTCCAAAAGAGCGGCTTCGCGGAACTGGGAGTCTGGCTGACGGCTGAGACCCCGCAGGTAGCCGACCTTCTTGTGCCCGAGGTCGGCAAGGTGATCGACGAGCATATTCATGCCCGACACGTTGTTCACTCCGAAGGTCGGCGATTCGCCGTCGTTCGGTGCACTGATCATCACGTGGGGGAACTTACGGTTCAACAGAAGCTCGCGCAGCTTCGACCGGTTGTCCGCAATGAGAATAACCCCGTCCACGCGACCATCAAGCAAGGTGTTGAGGTACGTGTTCGGGTCACTGCCGGAGTGGCTGGAGAGGAAGAGAACGTCCTGCATCTGCCGCTCCGCGACGTTGAGCACGGCGTTGAAAATCTGTTGGAGATAGGGGCCGAGCATCGCGTCTTCGGACGGATGGTCGGGAACGATTCCAATCGTGTCGCTGGATCGCGTGACGAGTTGTCGTGCGACGCGGTTGGGACGGTAGTCGAGCTCCTGGGCGACGGCCCACACTTGCTCTTTCACATGCTCGGGAACATTTCGAGGCCCACCATTCAGCGCGTAGCTCACGGTGGAAACCGAGATGTTCAGCCTCTTTGCGATGTCCTTGATAGTAGCCATGCTCGTCTTTGAGCCTCGTTGCGAACGTGTTCGCGAAACGTTTCGCGAACCGTTTCTCAAGTATAACAAACTACGAGCAAAAGTGGACCCAAATCCGCGAAAAATGCAAAAAAATTGCCGATTTCGTGTGAAAAACCGGCAATTTAGGTTCAATCGTCAGACTGTCTAGGGGGATCGGAGATCGACTTCTGTATCGATCCTTCCGGCCCTTGGGTGGTGCGCGACGAGTTGGTAAACATGCCCAGCCTGGAGCACCCACTCGAACACGTGGAGGTCTTCTGTGGCATCCAGACCCCAGCCGAAGGTTGCGCTGGGGACGTGCGACCAGCCTTTGAGTTGGGGCCCGATTTGCCGGATTTTTCCGGCGATCAGCCACTCCGGCTCTTCCCTGCCCTGACTCTCTGCCGAGTCTCCTTTCAACGAGACCTCGCCGACCACCCCACGCACGACGTTCTTCTTCTTGCCCTGCTCGGTCACGCAGGTCGGGAGATATCCCGCGTTTTGCACCGCCAGTCTCACCCGAGCGTTACCCCCGGTGTATTCAATCTGCAAGTCCCGAAGTTTGAGGCAAGGAGTTGTGGAGGCCATCCAGAGACCCCATTCCACCAACGGTGTGATCTCTGACTCCAGGAACTGCGGCGGCGGATTCCGGAACGCCAACTGGCTATCCCATCCTCCGATCTCCACCTCGCCAAGCTGAGGATGCTGGAACTTCGTCCAGGGCAGATATCCTTGCCCGTCCAGCTTCTCATCCGACCAAGCCAGGAGCTTTTGATCATCTTCAAACGGATGCTCTCGGAACCAGTCAATCGGTTTGTACTCTTCGATCCCGGCCTGCTTCTGGGGCGACCAGATTTCCACCGTCCACCCGTAGATGCCCAGGTGATCGTAAAGCCAGTCATCAAACACGCCGGTGATGACCTCTTTGGGGTGGTACTTGAAGTCGTGAAAAACGCTGATGCAGGGGTACCCGCTCAGCTCCGTGCCCTTCTTGCCCAGAGCTTTCATCGTCCACACGTCCTCGGGCGGAAGATCATCATCCGGGCATCGACCGGGAATCCGCAAGATCACGCCGCTAAACGTGTGGAAGGTGATGCCGCCACAGATATTCGGACGCTGAGTGATCGCCTCGACAGCCGCGCGGACTTCGGGTTCGCTGGTCGGGAAGGGGCCCGCACCATATTGCTCGCTCTCCGGTCGCCATCCTCCAGGGAAGTTGCGATTCAGATCAAGGCCTTCTTTGATCTTCCGGCCCCGCATCGTCAGGCCATCGAAGTTGTGGAAGAGCCCTTCCGGCAGGAGGCGGTAGTAGTGCCCGCCGGTTTCGCCAGGTTCGCGCCGCTGCATCAAGCGAGGCTCGATTTCGGAGATTTTCCAGGCACCGCTAGGGTCGGGAACGCGCATCGAGAGAATGCGACCGTCGCCATCAATATCCATCCGTTCGAGTCCGTAGGGGTCTTCCTCATCGAAGGGATACGGCCGCGTGGAGGATCGGATGTGCTTCGGCGTATCGGCCAGCGCCCACTCGGCACCATCGGGATTCAGGCGCGGCACAAGGTAGAGCACCCGGTCGACCAGCAACGATCGTCTGGTCGTGACTGCTTCCTCAAGCACCTTCATCACCGCCGATGAGGCACTGACTTCGGTTGCGTGGATATTCCCGTCCATCCAGAATCCCGGCTTATCCTCAGGCGATCCGGTTTCGTAGTCGGTGACGGTCGCCATCCAGATATCTCGGCCTTCGAACGATTTGCCGATCGAAGAAATCCGGACAAGACCAGGGTGTTCCGCAGCATAAGAATGAAGAAGCTCGCTGAGTTCAGCGTAACGCAGATAACGGTCGGTTGGTCGATTGGGCATACATTCCCCTCGCGTGCGTCGAGCACATACGTAGGTCGGAGCTTACGAGATTTCGAGACGAGGATAGTTGTCTCATCACTCACATTTTCGAAAATTGTGGTTTCGTTCGCAAATCTGTTAGTTCAGCAGAGGAACTGGCCTGGAGCGAACCGAACATTAACTCAGCGCATCTGCTCTGAGTTGAGATCATGGTTTCCACATTTCTTGCCGCTGTCGTCTTTGCCGATCAACCCAAACCTGCCGCGAGCCCCTCGCCACGCACTCCGCTCGCCGCGTTCCGAAGTCTGATTGAGGGCAACGCCCGGTTCGTCTCGAATCTCTCGGAGGGCCCGCACCGAGATGCGGAGACTCGCCGCGTGGTGGCGGGCGGACAGACGCCTCACACGATCATCGTGACCTGCGCCGATTCTCGGCTCTCACCGGAGTTGATCTTCGACCAAGGCCTCGGTGACCTCTTCGTCGTCCGCGTCGCGGGGAACATCGTGGATACCCATGCCCTCGCCAGCATGGAGTACGCCGCCGAGCATCTTGGAGCGCGGCTCGTCCTCGTTCTGGGCCACGAACGATGCGGCGCGGTTGCCGCTGCGTGCGATGCCTTCGCGAAGTCTGCGGGCCACGATCATTCAAGTCCGACCAAGCACGATGCCCACGATGAGCACGCCAATCTTTCGACCTTGATCCACGCGATTTTCCCCGCCGTGAGCGAAGCCACCGATCTCCATGCCAAGAACTCCAGCGTCAGCGTGCTTGACGCCGCGATTCAGGCGAACGTGAACCGGACGATTCTCACGAGCTACGAGAAGTCTCCGATGCTCCGCCGAATGGCTCTGACTGGAGATGTGCAGTTCCTGGGCGGAGTTTATGACCTTGATTCCGGCCACGCTGATCTCTGGGAAGCCCCGGCACCCAAGACAGGATTCGTCCGTGTTCACCAAGGCGCAGCTCCAGCTAAAGCGGATCATTGAGACGAGTGCATTGCGACTGTGCGTCAGGTGGTGCTTTCACAAGGAGTGAGATCACCACCTCACTCGTGCCAAGCCATCAACGGAAGCCAATAGAGGCACGTTTCGTGCATTGAGCGGGCATGCGACTGGTGGAAGTGTCCTACAGAAATGGCGATTGATCCAAGGTGAGCCCGCCAACCGCATGTTCGTGTCGGAGGAGAGCATCCTTAACCGATAATCCGCCCGCGTACCCCGTCAGAGAACCGTTCGCGCCGATCACTCGGTGGCACGGAACGATGATCCAGATGGGGTTCTGACCGTTCGCCGCTCCGACCGCCCGCGAAGCCTTGGGGCGACCCAATTCATGGGCGATCTCACCATAGGATCGAGTCTCCCCAAATGGGATCCTGCCCAATGCACTCCAGACTTCGCGTTGAAAAGGAGTCCCCACTGGAGCGAGAGGCAAGTCAAATTCGCACCTTTCCCCGGCAAAATATTCCGTCAGTTGCCGCTCCACTTCCGTCCCGATGGGGTGTTTTGCCGTGCTACTGAGATCGAATGGCTCGGTCTCCTGATCGACGAGAGTCAAGCCGATCACGCATTCGTCATCGAATGTCAGGAGTGCGAGACCGAGGGGGGTTTCGAAGATCGTTGATTGTTTCATGTGCGCAAGTCAGGGGTCGGGTCGAGGCTACGCCAAAGATGCATGACGCTGTACGATCGCCAAGGCCGCCATTGCTCCGCGATCAATTCGCAAGACTTCGCGTCTCGACTTCCAAGAGCATTTCGCAGAGCAGCGTCTCCGGGCAAAAATGAGTCAGGGTCACCCAACACTCGAAGTGCGATGTATGCTGCAGTCCAGTGTCCGACACCTCGAATCTCGAGCAGCGCCGACTGAACCGCTCGGCTGTCGCCCTCAGGGTCGAGGGTCAAGCCCTCCTGAACAGCTTTTGCGAGGCCAATGATTGCAGTTGCGCGCTGCTTCAGGATCCTGTGCTCGGATATTTCGGAGGGATCGGCGTAGGCAAGATCATCGGAAGCCGGAAAACAAAGATTGAGATCAGGCCAAGGGGTCTCGATTGGTCTGCCGAAGGCTCGGGCGAGTCGCGCTGCCTGACCCACCCCAACAGCCACCGTCACCTGCTGGCCCAAGATGGCCTGCACAGCCGTTTGAAAGCCATTCAACGATCCGGGCACCCTGAGCCCTTCATGCCCGGCCGCGAGCTGTCCCAAACTCTCTGCGATCAGATCGGCGCGGCAATCTGTGTCGAAGGCTTGCCGCACTCGCCGCAAAAGGGATCTCAGGATTGGCACCAGATTTTCCGGCAAAGTGACCTCCAGCTGGCACTTTTCGGGCAGATTCGTCACAGAAATCCAACCTGGCTCCCCATTCCAGATCAGGGTTCGTCGGTAGGTGGTGGCGTCAACCGCTTCTACACCCGGAATGGCTCTGATGCTCAGAAACCGGAGCAGTCCTCCCCAGTCATAGGGTGGCCGGTAGCCAACGCGAACCTTGACTGGCAAGCTCGTTTCAACCCGGCCTTGTTTATTCCTCCTGAGATCCGAAGGACTGAGCCCATACCGTTCTTGAAAGGAGGACTGGAACCGCCGGAGACTGCGGAAACCACTCGCCAAGGCAACCTCCCCAACTGGCATTTTCGTGTCGGAAAGAAGCTGTTTGGCACTCAATAATCGCTGGGTTTGCGCGATTTCAACTGGAGAGACGCCTGTGGTCTGAAGCACGGCACGACGCAAGTGCCTCGCGCTTACGCCGAGCCGCGCAGCAAGCTCAGTAAGTGACCCGTGGTCGAGTGCCCCAGATTCGATTCTCCTGGTGGCGAGAGTCGCAAGCCGCGCGACCGCGTCGACGGGGGCTGGGATGCGGCCCTGGCCCGGGGCTCGCTCTGGGCGGCAGAGAAGGCAAGGGCGGTAGCCCGCCGCCTCTGCGCTGGCGGGCGAGCAGTAGAAAGTGCAGTTTTCAGATTTGGGAGTTCGAGCACTGCAGACGCAACGACAATAGATCCCGGTCGACTTGACTCCGACGAAAAAAACCCCGTCGAATCGACGGTCTTTCGCGATCATGGCCCGGTAGCAGGCATCGAAATCGAGATGCATGGAACAACATGATGACAAAGGAGAACCGCATAAGACGCGCAGCTTTCGGACTTGGTCATCAATTGCGTGAAATCTACGGGGTTCTCATCTTGGACGAACAAAGCAGAAACGACACTCAAACGACCGAGGATGGGACGAACTCGGAGCATTTCCAAGTCACCGGCTCAGATCAATCGAGGGGGCCGAGAGAACTCCATCCACCTCGAAATAATCCTCCTCTTCCCCGCTCACGATCATGGATGAAGGGAAGGAAGCCCGGAGGGTGTTCCACGAGCGGACATTGGCATTGAAAAACCGCCGCGCCGCTGCGATTCGATCTTCTGTATTCGCAAGCTCCTTCTGCAGAGCGAGAAACTGGTCGTTCGCTTTGAGTTGCGGATACGCCTCCGCCAGAGCGATCATCCGCTTAAGCTCTCGCACCAGCGGGCCTTCGGAGGCATATTGGTGCCGCGCGCTCTCAATCTCCACCATCGCCTTCGCCCGGGCTTCCGCGATGGATTCGAAGAGTTCCTGCTCGTGCTGAGCATAGCCGCGCACCACAGCAACGAGCTGCGGGATCAAGTCGTGGCGCCGTTTGAGTTGGACATCAATGTTCGCTCGACACTCGCGGATGTTCTGCCGAACCGTGATGCCCCGGTTGTACGTGGAAATCCCCCAGATCAGCAGGATCAGGGCGAGGATGACGAAAAACCAAACGAGTTGAATCACGGAGCCACTCTCTCAGACGATCCGCAAGGTGAAATGAGCGCGCCGATCAACTCCCCGCCCCTCGATCTTGCCGGACGTAGCCGGGAACTTTCTCCCAGAAGGCCGAGAGGTACGCCCGCGACATCATCACAAACTCCTCATCAATCTGCCCGGTTCGGTAGACGAGCAACCGGTTCCCATTAAGCTGAAAATCCACGGAGTGATTCCGCATCAGCATCTCCATCATCTCGGGATGCAGCAGGTCGAAGACGAACTTCTCATCCTGGCCCTGCACGAGGAAACGCTTGTTGAACTCCTCGCTTTCGAGCTGGATATCCTGCATCCCCATAATCTTGCCGAGGCCATCGAGGAAACCGTGCTCGCTCACCTTGACATGGGGTGCCCACATCGGCAGCACGATGCTGGCGATTTGGAAGTAGTGGGTGGTGGAGCTTTTCCCGTTGCTGGTGGTGTACTGGTACTGAAACGCCTCGTACTCGTGTCCACCCAGCTGGCCTTCGAAGATGTACTTGACGGTGGCTCCGTTGAGGCGTGAGACGGGTTGGAATCCTTCGTATTTGGCGAGAAAGGCACTGCTCGCGGTAGCCGTGGCGAAGAGATTGCCGAAAAAGCCCACGGTCGGGCCAAATCCGGTGCTGAGCGCGGGCATAAACGTCATCTCGCGCTCCAAGGCAAAGCGCATGAACCGCTCCAGCTTCGCCTTCTCCGCCTGACTTGTCCAGATGATCAGGATGATCACGAGGATCGGAAACGCGCAAAAGAAAAGCGGAAACGGGAGGACACTCCAAATCTGAGCCACAAAGATCTCCATCCGCCGGGAGAAGCATACGCGATCTAGACTTGTTGGTTGCAATCTAAAGCATTGCCCCAGCGTCCGGGACGGAGGGGGGGCTTACCCGTCATAATGCCAGCTATGGTGACGCGCCCGAGTTGGGATGCATATTTCATGCAGATCGCCCACTTGGTCAAGACCCGGGCGACCTGCCCGCGGCGTCAAGTGGGAGCCGTCATCGTCAAAGATCGCCGCATCCTGGCGACCGGCTACAACGGAGCCCCGCGCGGCCTGAGCCACTGCCCCGAAGACGGCGAAAAGCACGATTGGCCCCGGGGATGCATGAGAGCCGGGCACTGCATCCGCTCGCTCCACGCCGAGCAAAATGCGCTCCTCCAAGCCGCGATGATCGGAGTGGCGTGCGAAGGGTCGAGCATCTACGTCACGTGCCTGCCCTGCAACACCTGCGCAAAAATGATCATCAACGCAGGCATCAGCACCGTCATTTACGAAGGGGATTACCCGGATGACTTCTCCCTGGAGCTGTTCCGGGAAGCCGAGATGGAACTGCTGCGATACGTGGAAGGCAAGCTAGAGGCAGTCGGGGTGGTTGAGTGAACCTCCTCGCCGAGATCATGCCGCGAGGGTGGGAGAACTTCCTGCCCGGCTTCCGGTTCCCGTTACTCACGGCGGCGGTGAGCTGTCTCATTGTCCTGCTCGTGACCCCTTGGGTGATCAAGCTGGCCCACAAATTCGGCGCGGTCGATGACCCAACCCGCGATGAGCGACGCGTCCACTCGAAGATCACCCCCCGCTGGGGTGGGATCGGCATTTTCGCGGGGATTCTCTTCGCCGTCTTGCTCGTGCTCCCGTTTGCCTATCCCACCAAACCGTTTCCGCCGTACTTAATTGCCCTTCTGATTGCAGGGATCGTGCTGGTGATCGCGGGGGCGCTGGATGATCTCTACCAATATTCCGCCAAGATTCAGCTTGCTTACATGGTGATACTGGGGATCGGGATCCAGTTCGCGTTCGATCCGATCGGCCGGATTCAGGTTCAAGGATTCAGCTGGGGCGGGCAGTGGATTGAGTTCGGCTGGGTCGGTGTTCCCCTCACTGCGATCTATTTGTTTGTTGTCAGCAAGACGATGGACACGATTGACGGAATCGATGGCCTGGCCTCAGGCATTGCAACGATTGCCGCTACGACGCTCGGGATCATCGCGACGCTGAGCGGCCAGCCCCGCGTCGCTCTGGTCGCCATGGCGATTGCCGGGGCGAGCCTGGGATTCCTACGCTACAACTACCATCCGGCGAAGATCTTTATGGGCACGGGTGGTGCTCAAACTCTGGGGTTCCTGCTCGCCGCTCTGAGCATCGTCGGGGCGATGAAAACGGCGGCCGCCGTCGCCCTCATCGTGCCGTTGCTCGTGTTCGGGATCCCCATTTTCGATGCCTTTTTCGTCGTGACCCGGCGACTGCTGAGCCGAACTCCCCTCACCCAACCCGACAAACGCCACGTTCACCACACGCTGCTCGGGCAAGGGTTCACGCAGCGTCAGACGGTGTGGATTCTCTATCTCGTCGCCATCGCCCTGTCGGGTGTCGTGCTGTTTCTGGTAAGAACGTGGGGCTAAGAAGCGAGATACCATGAGTCGTCCCAAGGTGATGTTTGTCGTGGGCACCCGCCCCGATGCGATCAAGAGTGCCCCCGTGGTCGCGGAGTTTTTGCGGCATTCTGAGGTGGTCGAGACGGTCTTAATATCAACCGGGCAGCACAAAGAGATGCTAACTCAAGCTCTCGCTGCGTTCGGCTTGACCCCGGATGCTGATCTCGGCGTGATGACCCACGGTCAGACTCTCGCGGGAGTCACCCAGAAGATTTTGGTCGGTCTGGATGAGCAGATCGCCGCGCATCAGCCGAATATGGTCTTCGCCCAGGGCGACACGACGACGACTTTTGTGGCAGGCTTGGCAAGTTTTTATAGACAAATCCCCTTTGCACACGTCGAAGCCGGCTTGCGCACCGAGTCGATTTGGAACCCGTTTCCCGAGGAGTTCAATCGTCGTGCAGTTGGTCTCTTTGCCAAACTCCACTTTGCCCCGACCGAGTGGTCGGCGAAGAATCTGCTTCGCGAGAACGTCGATCCGGCGAGCGTGTTTGTGACGGGCAACACGGGGATCGATGCGGTGAAGCACACGGCGCAGATCCATGAGAAGTCGTGGTACGAGGATTGGGCGGGCCGGATTGTTTTGCTCACCACTCATCGACGGGAAAACTGGGGGGCTCCGCAGGAAAATATCGCCTGTGCAGCGTTGCGCCTTGTCGAGACTCATCCCGACACCAAGCTTGTGGTCGCGATGCACAAGAACCCCGATGTGCGTGCCACTCTGACCGGGATTCTCAGTGGGCACGAGCGGATCGACCTCATCGAGCCTCCCGATTACGCCGACTTCGTGAAGCTGATGCAGCGCGCCAACCTGATCCTCACCGACTCGGGCGGAGTTCAGGAAGAAGCCCCAAGTTTCGGCGTTCCCGTGCTGGTTCTGCGCACAACCACCGAGCGCCCCGAGGGGGTCGACGCCGGGACGGCCAAGCTCATTGGGACGGATGAAGAAGTTGTCTTTTTCGAGGGCAATCGCTTGCTCAGCGATCCGGCGGCCCATGCCGAAATGGCCAAAGCCGTTAGCCCCTACGGCGATGGTCTCGCCTCGGCTCGGATTCGGTTTATCACCCTGCGCAGCCTGGGAATCGAAACCGATGAGGTATCGATGTGGGCGTAATTGAAGCGATCATTCTCGGCTTGGTGCAGGGTCTGACCGAGTTTCTGCCGATCAGCAGCAGCGGGCATCTGTATATCGTTCCGGGGCTTTTCGGCTGGGATGACGCGGGATCCGGCTTCACTGCGGTCATCCAACTGGGCACCCTGCTCGCGGTTTTCCTCTATTTCTGGAAGGATTTGACCTCAATTCTGGGCGGCTGGGCAAAGGGCCTGCGCGATTCCTCTGCTCGCGGGACGCAGGAATGGAAGCTCGCCTGGGGAATCATCGCGGGGTCCGTGCCGATCGCCGTTGCCGGCTTGACCCTGGAAAAGCAGATCGACACCGCGTTCCGCTCGCCGTTTGTGGTTGCCGGAACGCTCGCGTTCTTTGGCATCCTCATGGGGGTTGCCGACCTCAAGGGCAAGCGTAGCAAGACACTGGAAGACTTCCGGGTGAAGGACGGCGTCATCATGGGGTTATGGCAATGTTTAGCCCTGATACCTGGATCCAGCCGCAGCGGATGCACGATTACCGGAGGCTTATTTGGCGGTTTTGATCGCGCGGTGGCGGCGCGAGTTTCGTTCCTTCTGAGCGTTCCGAGCGTGCTCGCTTCGGGGCTCTACAAGCTCATCAAGGAGCGCGATGTTCTGCTCTCGGAAGGATTGGTTCCGACCGTCATCGCAACCGGAGTCGCTTTCATCAGCGGCTGGATCGCAATCGCCTTCCTGATGAAGTTCCTTCAAACCAAGAGCACGATGGTGTTTGTCGTCTACCGACTGGTACTCGCCGCCGCCATCATCGTGCTGGTGACTCAAGGAATCGTGCAATTTGACACGACGGAAGTTGCACAGTCCGTTGATGTCGTCCGACGAATGATTGTCATGCGATAAGCGAGGCCGCCCATGGGATTCTTCAAGAAAAACACCCCGAAGCTCTATCCCAAAAAGATGATCGTGGGCCTCGGGAATCCGGGAGCGGAATACAAAGGGACACGGCACAACGTGGGGTTTGATGTTGTCGATCTCCTCGCATCGCGGCAGAAAAATCAGCTCAAAACCAACCGCCACCAAGCCATGATTGTCGAGCTTTTGATCCAAGGAGTAGAAGTTCTCTTGGTCAAACCTGTCACTTTCATGAACCGCAGCGGCACGGCAGTGAAGGCTCTGGCCAACCACTACGGGATCAAGCCAGAGGACATTTTGGTGATCGCCGACGACCTCGATCTCGCCACGGGCAGGGTGAGAATGCGCGGCAAAGGTGGTTCCGGCGGCCACAACGGGCACAAACATCTCATCCAGCTGCTGGGCACGGAGGAGTACCCGCGTATTCGGATCGGGATTGGAAAAGGACAAGATGAGACGATCAGCCATGTACTGAGTCGTTTCACTCCAGAAGAGCGCGCGACGATCGACAAGTCCGTCGCGATCAGCGCCGATGCCTGCGAGCGATGGCTGACCGATGGAGTCGATTCCGCGATGCAATGGGCCAATAGCCAGACTTCCGGCGACTGACAGGTGGCAATTCCGCAGAGATTGTCGTATCATAGGTCTGGCGATCCCGAGTCGCCGCCCGGCCTGCGGAAAGAGCGTTGTTCACTCGGAATGAAAACTCAAAGTCAGAAGGATCTTCTGCGCCCCGTGTTTGCAGGCCCATGGGAAATCGTGAGAAGACCCTATGAAACCGAACTTTGCTGAGCTCCCTGAGAGCTACGAAACCCTTCGCCGCGCGGCGAAATCTCTCCTCAAAGGCATTCGCCTCTCCGAATCTGAGGCCCTGGAGATCTGGAATCAGGTCTCCGGTGGTGCCGAACCGACCCCTGCCAAGCTCGCCGAGGTGCAACATGCCATCGCCAAGCACTACGGATTCGCGACCTGGGCGGCCCTGAAGACCTCTTACCTGGCGCAAACCGCGAGGCTTACTCCCCTCGACGAGTGGGCGCGACAGATTGTGAAGAAGCTCCACGGTGAAGGGTGGGAGCGTCCCCAGCCGAAGCGCGCCGGATCGATGATCCCTCTCCGTCCCGAACTGGCAACCCATGGCCCGCTGGGAGCGGTGTTGTGTTCGGATCTGGATGCGCTTAAGCGATTCAACCCGACCCCCGATGGCGAGTACGAGGTTGATTTGCTGTGCGTAGCGTGCGCCTTGCCCGGGATCTCGGAGGAGCAAACTCCGCGTGCGATGGCCTGCGCACGCTGGTTGCTCGACCGAGGATTCGCCGTGAATCGCACCAGCGGCGCGCCGATGTTTGAGGGGATTCCGATGCCTCCGCTCTATTACGCGGCAGGGGTTTCCAACTCGCCGGAACTCACCGCAGAATTGCTCGCCCGAGACGCGGAGCCGAACGACAACGAGTCGCTCTATCACTCGATGGAGTTCGCCGACACGCGGTGCACGGAATTGCTTCTCAAATCCGGTGCCGCGCCGTTTTCGATGGTGATTTTCCGCGCTCTCGACTTCGCCGACCCGGCGCGCATCAAGGTGCTGCTGGATCACGGCGCCGATCCCAATGCCCGTGGTCACGACCAATCGCCGATGCACTGGGGTCTGAAGAGCAAATGCCCGCTGGAGGTGTTCCGGCTCCTACTCGAAGCGGGCGCAGATCCGATGAGCCTGGATGGTCACGGGAACTCGGTCCGGGAGTTGGCGATCTGGCTCCATCGCAATGATGTGGTGGATTTGATTGATCAGCATCGGGGAGTCAGCGAGGAGCCGATTCGATCGGAGGAGGAGGCTTATGTTCTGGCGGTGATGAACGGTCGCCCCGCGAGTCGCCCGACCGAGCCTCTTTCCGGGAAGGCGGTGCATGTGCTTCCGTTGCTTGCTCGCCACGGTGATTTGGTCGCTGTTCGGCGTCTCCTCGAAGCCGGCTGGCCCGCCGATGCCAGCGAGCCCTCGCTCGGTTCGGCGCTGAACCACGCGGCGTTCTCGGGTGATCCTGAGATGGCGAAACTTCTGCTGGAGTTCGGGGCGAGCTGGGCGGAGAAGAACGCCTACGGCGGCGATGCCTGGGGATCGGTGTACTGGGCCTCGCGTAATCTGGGGATGGATGCTGGAGTCGGGCGGCACGTCGAGGTGGCCCGGGTGTTCCTGGAGGCAGGCTCGCCGGTTCCCGATGTGATCGATGCAAGCGAGGAGGTCGAGGATTTCCTCGATGCTTGGCTCGTTGAACACCCCGACTGGCCACGGGCCGAGTTGAGTTGAGGTCGCAGCCAGATGCGGCCTCAGGTCGGACTCAGGCCGCATCTGGCGTAGAATGGAAGCATGACGATCCCGAAGGAACTTGACGGGGTGATCGCTTCAGACCCAGAAATCATGCGTGGAGCACCGAGCTTTGTCGGTACACGCGTCCCGCTCTGGGTTTTCCTGGATCATCTTGAATCGGGGGTTTCATTGAGCGATTTTCATGAAAGCTTCCCGAGGGTCACGAGCGAACAGACGGTCGCCGTGCTCAGCTGGCTGGCCAAAGCCTCTCGCCAGTTGATCAACTTGGATACCGCATCTTGAAAATTCTGCTCCACGAGAACATAGACCCGAAGTTCGCGAGTCACCTTGCGCCGCACGATGTGCAGACCGTGAGAGGGCTCGGCTGGATCAGCGTCAAGAATGGGGCTCTGTTGCGCGCGGCTGCGGAAGCCGGATTTGAAGTCTTCGTGACGGGGGATCGCGACATGCAGTTCCAGCAAAACTTCGCGCAATTCCCGTTCGGGATCATTCTCATCCGCGTTCACCCATTCACGCTCGGGGGGTTACTGACCATGCGGGATCAGATTCTCGCGACTCTTCCGCACCTCAAGCCTGGGAGGCTAACTGTCCTGGAGTCCGAAGCAGGGCAGCGCGAGATCGCTCCCGAAGACCCTTAGAACCGACTACGGGCTCGTGCGAACGATAATCTCCATCCCGTGGCGACGGAACGCCTCGCGGCCCGTCTTGTCCCCCATCACGCACACAGCGGTGGCGACGGGATCCGTCCAGAGGCCGGAGCCTCCGATGACGCTTACCATCAGGCGGTTTGTCACGCCAAAGCCCCTGCGAGGGTCGACGATGTGCGAATAGCGCTTTCCGTGAAGCTCGACGAATTGCTCGGTGTCCCCACTCGTGCTGACGGCTCGGTGGGAGAGAAAGCGTGGGGCAGATTCGTGAGGCAACTGGATCGGCCAGCCCATTGTTCCCGGCGGCGGCCCGCTGACCTTGAGATCGCCTCCGGCTTGTACCATCGCAGACCGGATTCCCGCACGGGAGAGAACTCGGATCATCTCATCGCAGGCATACCCTTTGGCGATCCCACCGAGGTCGATTTTCACTCCGCTTTTCGTCACCCGGAGCCCTGATCGCTCCAGAGAAACTTGGACAAACTTGTAATCAACGAGATCCAATGCCGCCGACAGATCTCGCCAACGGGGAGAGACTTGCGTCTTGCGCGCCTCGCGCCAGAGAGCGACGACGGGGCCCGCCGTGACGTCGAACGCGCCGCCACTCAAGAGAGAAACCTCTTGAGCGCGGCTGAGCACCACGGCGAGATCGCGTGAGATCCTTACTTCCCGCTCGGTCGCCTCGCTGGTCTTCGTGCGAACCTCACTGGAGGGGCGATAGTCGCTCATGATTTGCTCAAGATCAGCGATCTTTTGATAGGCAGATCGCGCCGCAGACTCCGCTTGATCCTGGGAGGCCGCGAACAAACGAATCTCCACCGCGCCTCCCATATGAACCTCAGTGAATCGGAACTCCCGCAACTCCATCGAGGCGGTCATGCCCATCGTGCCGATGACCAATGCACTGAGCGAAGAAATCACGCCCCAGATGTACCCGACGCGTAGCGTGAAGACCGGAAATTCGTCAGAATATTCAGAACAGATATGTGGAGTTCGCTTGCTTTGATGGGGGTTCTCGTGGCCAATCCCGCCACCCAGGCCAAGGTTGAGACCTTTGAGGAGAAGATTCCCGGGCATCTGCCGGTGATTAAGATGGCTAAATTGCCGGGGGGATCGGTCGAGGTGGACGGGAAAAGAGTCGAAATCAAGCCCTTCGCGATCGGGGTCACCGAGCTCCATTGGGACATTTACGACATCTTCTTCCTCCGACTCGATCTCACGCAAGCCGAGGCGGCGACGGATGCGGTCATCAAGGCCCGGCCGAGCAAGCCTTACGGTGCCCCGGATCGCGGTTTTGGCCACAAAGGCTTCGCGGCGCTGGGAATGACCAGCCAATCCGCGATCGTGTTCTGCGAATGGCTGAGCAAGAAGACGGGCAAAAAGTATCGCCTCCCGACGGAAGCCGAGTGGGAGTACGCCGCCCGCGCGGGAGCCAAGGAGATGCCCAAGCCGATCGACGACTACGCTTGGCATTGGGACAACGCCGATGATGTTGCCCACAAGACAGGCTCAAAAAAGCCGAATGCCTGGGGGCTCTTCGATACCTTTGGCAATGCAGCGGAATGGAGCGTCGCGGCGGATGGCACTCCGGTCGTGAAAGGCGGGCATTTCTACAACAAGCCGGACGAGTTCAGCTTTGGAATGCGCGAGAAATATGACCCTTCGTGGCAGGAAAGCGATGCGCAAATTCCGAAGAGCAAATGGTGGCTCAGTAACGGAGAAATGATCGGAATGCGGGTCGTCTGCGAGCTTCCGTAACAGGTTGCACACAGATTTACGAGAACGTTCGCGCAAATCATACGTTTTAGGTTCCCGATATGGCTAGAATAGGCCGAGGACGATGATGACTCGCCGTGATTTTCTTGCCGCATCCTCTGCCGCTGGCCTGAGTGCCGCGATGCCCAGCTTTGCTTTTGCTCGACCTCAGGAAACCATCCGCATCGGATTGATCGGTTGTGGTGGACGGGGAACAGGCGCCGCCAATGATGCCCTCACCGCCAGTGAAGGGGTGGAACTCGTCGCCATGGGCGATGTTTTCCGAGACCGTCTGGAGAGTTCTTACAAGAATCTGCAGGAATGGAAACCGAAAGGGCTGAATGTGAAGCCCGAGAAGATGTTCGTTGGTCTCGATGCCTACAAGAAGGTTCTCGATGCTGGCGTCGATCTGGTGATCCTGACGACTCCGCCCTGCTTCCGTCCCATCCACTTGGAGGCTGCCGTCAAGGCAGGCAAACACGTGTTTATGGAGAAGCCGGTTGCTGTGGATGGCGAAGGCGTGCGAAAGGTGATGGAGCTGGCCGACCTGGCCAAAGACAAGGGTCTGGCGATTGTCGCAGGAACGCAGAGACGCCACGAATTCAAGTATCGCGAAGTCATGAAGCGAATCCACGATGGCGCGATTGGCGACGTGACCAGCATGCGTGCCTATTGGAACCAAGGTGGACTCTGGGCCGTGACCCGAAAGGACGGGATGAGCGATCTGGAGTGGCAACTCCGCAACTGGCTCTACTTCACGTGGATCAGTGGCGACCACATTATTGAGCAGCACATCCACAACATTGACGTGTGCCTGTGGGCTTGCCAAAAGCTCCCGATCAAGGCGGTCAGCCATGGCGGTCGGCAGACCCGAACGGATCCTCTGTATGGCCATATCTATGACCACTTCGCCACGGAACTCCACTTCGAGAACAACGTGGTGATGCACACCTACTGCCGTCAGCAAGATGGCACGGTCGCCAACGTGAGTGAGTTCATCCAAGGCACGAAGGGCCAAAGCAATGGCGGTGGCCGCATCTGGGGTGAAAACAGCTTCCGATACGAAGGTGAAAACACCAACCCGTACGTGCAAGAGCATAAGCACCTGGTCGAGAGCATTCGCAGCGGGAATCTGCTGAACGAAGGCCGACAGGTGGCCGAATCTACTCTTGCCGCGCTCATGGGTCGACTTGCCGCCTATACGGGCCAAGAGATCACCCGAGATCAGGCACTGGCGACAAAGTCGCTGATGCCGAAGGATCTTTCGTTCGACATGAGCATTCCTGTTGCTCCGGTTCCGATGCCGGGCCTGACCAAGCTGGAGATGTTCCTCTAAGCTTCCTGACCTCTGCGGCCCGGATCGAGGTTTGATCCGGGCCGCTTTCATTCTCGCTCAACGCTATGAAATCATCACGACGTGATCTCCTGAAAGCTGGCGCAGTCGCTGCGTCTGGCATGATGACGGCAACCGGATTCGCCATGTCTTCCTCTTCTGCATCCTCTTCGTCGGCCGCTGGAAAGTTTAAGCTCAAGTACGCGCCGCACTTCGGCATGTTCGGAGACTCGGCGGGTGGAGACCTGGTCGACCAGCTGAAATATGCGGCGGATCAAGGATTCCACGCCTGGGAAGACAACGGCATGATGGGCCGGAGCGTGGCGGATCAGGAGCGATGCGCCAAAGCGATGTCCCAGTTGGGAATCCAGATGGGCGTTTTTGTCGCAGATGCCGAATGGGGCAAGCCGGTCTATGCGCTCGGAGGCGAGGATGCGAAGGCTTCTTTGAAAAAGAAAGCCGAGGCTGCCGTCGAAGTCGCGAAGCGAGTCAATGCGAAGTGGATGACCGTCGTGCCGGGCCCCTACGACTTGCGCCTCGCATGGGATTACCAAACCGCGAATGTGGTGGAGTGTCTCAAGGTGATGGCGGGCGTGTTTGAACCGCACGGACTGGTGATGGTTCTGGAGCCGCTGAACCCCTATCGCGACCACCCAGGTATGTTCCTCAGCCGGATTCCGCAGGCGTTCCAGATTTGCAAAGCCGTCGGTTCTCCGGCGTGCAAGATTCTGTTCGATATGTATCACCAGCAGATCACGGAGGGCAACATCATCCCCAACATTGATCTGGCATGGAGCGAAGTGGCGTACTTCCAATGCGGCGACAACCCCGGTCGGCAGGAGCCTCTGACGGGTGAGATGAACTACCGCAACATCTTCAAGCACATCGCCAAGAAGGATCCGGAGATCATCATTGGGATGGAGCACGGGGTCAGCCAAGGCGGCCGCGACGGCGAAGAGAAGCTCGTGAACGCCTACCGCTGGTGCGATGATTTCTAGTCTGATCTCGCGTTGAAAACCTGCGTTACCAACTTGCGCTGCAGACCGAGAGCTTCTTAGCCTAATCTTCAGCAAAGAAGCTCTCGTAGCGTTGGAGCACCTCGCCGATCACGTACTCGGTTGTCTTCTCATCGAACCCAACGGTGCCGAAGTTCTGGATTTCACGTGGGATGGGGGAGAGCCGTCTGCGGAGGGCAATGACCAACGCTTCTGTCCGAACATCGTTGTTCTGGGCGAGATCAAGGACGTCTCTGAGTCGTAATCGATTGTCTCGACCATAGAGTTTGAGTGCCATCTGTTTTTCGTGGCCGGGGTATGGCAAGGTGGTCAGGAGATCATAGGCTGGAGATAGATTACAGATCCCCTTGCGCCAGATCAGACTGATGTTCTTGGCGTGCATATCGGCGTTTCCGACGATGTATGAGAATCCGATCAGAGCGGCAAGCTCCACCACTGTCTGGCTCCGAGATGTGCACCAATTCATCATCTGTTTGGTGAGATCCTGAAGCCGAATCTGGTACTTCCTTCCAGGGGGTTCATCCATCAGTTGGCAACCGTCTTCTAGGTGGAATCGTTCCTTGACGACTCCTCGTTGAGTCATCCGATCGAATCGTTCGATGGCAAATGCAGCCTGCCCCTCTCCGTCATACACAAGCTGCATTCTGCTCACCTCGAAGCCGCATTTCCGCGCGACATTCATCGTATAGAACTCGTTCTCGGCAATCAACGGATAACTGCCAGTTGGCATTTTAAGAATTTGGGCGGTTCGAGTTCTGGTAAGTGGAACCGTCAAACTCCCCCGCGAGACTTTATCTTGCACACCACTGATAGCATCGACCTGTATGTTCTTGAGCAGGTCTTGTGTCAACTGGCTCCATGTGAAGTCTCTCTCCTTGAGCACGTGATCCCATTTGGATTCAACTCTTCGCGCCAGTGTGGCGTGTTCATCAGGCTGAAGAAACGTATCTCCGGGAGGCTCACCCTGGGCTGCAAAGAGCAGACCCAGAGGATCATCCTTCGACACGTGACTCGTGTTCATCAGGGCTGCTAATCGGGAACCCTCCGGAAGCATGTTCAGGAAAAAGTTCGGAAATTTTTCGTAGGGCAACTCCAGTGGGAGAGACTCAAAAGGGATCGTCGTTGCGATCCAGCCTGGAGTTGAGGGCCTCTCCGGCAGATTGTCGGGTTGCCAGATGCGATATCCGTCTGATGTGGATTCGATGCGAGCGACGCGGACTCCTTGCTGGATGATCCAGCCCTGGCTCATGTCTGCTCCTCGGACACCTCAACAGATGCGGTCATTTTCGGCCCGAGCGAAAATGAAGCGCTCGATAGGGCCAACTCCTGATCCCCAAATTTCAGGCTCAGCCCGAGGCATTTTGCGATCTCGATCAGGCTCGATATCGTCGGGTTGCCTCGCCCAGACTCGATCTTCGTGACTATTCTCAGGCTGAGTCCTGCGTAAATTGCCAGTTCCCGTTGGGTCATCCTTAGTGCCTTCCGGCGCTCGGTGATGATGCTCGCAATCTGCTGCAGGATTGTTTCGTCAATTCTCACGGCATTCCCAGTGTCGCGAACCTCTGTGCCTAGCCCGCCATATCTTAGTTAAATTACGCACTTCATTGCCATTATGCACTCATTTATGTTGGGAGCATTATCAAATGAGCCATTTTAAGCACTATAGTACTTAAAATGACATTATTTCTACAGTGCAAACTTAAAATCGCCCTATTTGCGCACTATGTTACTTAAAATGAAGTCCTTAGCAACCTGGTTCTTCCTACTCAGCACCTACTTCGTCGCCGAGACATGCGGTGAGTTTGCCAATATGGCAGTAGGGTGAGTGTGTGGTCATTCGGATATTGGACTCTTGTTGATCAATTCCCACGCGGTTCGGTTTAGCCCTCCCTTAACACCGACCGACTAGCCTCACCGCGTGAGCGAGACGCGGCGCGAACGATGGTCGGCGGGGCAGATTCTGACGGTGACGCTTCTCACGGTCGGCTACATGGGCTACTATGCGTGCCGCTCGCATCTCAGTGTCTCCTCGACGTCGATCATCGAGGAGTTCGCCGCGCAGGGGTTGACGAAGGAAGGAATCGGGGCGATTACGTCCATCGGCACACTGTTCTATGCGCTGGGGAAATTCCTGGGCGGAAGCTTCGCCGACCGATTCGGAGGGCGAACGTCGTTCCTGATGGGGATGCTCGGGGCCGCCCTTTTCACCGTGCTCTTCGCGCTGGGCGGCCCGGGGATGTTCTTGTTTGCCTGGTCGGGAAATCGCCTGATCCAGGCATTCGGATGGCCGGGAATGGTGAGAGTCGTCGGCCACTGGTTTTCGCCCAAGGTTTTCGGCACATCGATGGGATTGGTGAGCCTGAGCTACCTGTTCGGGCCGTTCCTGAGCAAGCTCCTCTTTGGGGCGCTCTTTGATGCCGGATGGGGCTGGCGACAACTGTTCTTTCTCGCAGCAGCGTGCCTCGGGGCGATCTTCGTAGCCTGCGCACTTCTCCTCCGAGAGTCTCCATCGGAGGCGAGCCCCGCTGAAGTTGAGAGCCCGGTCATGTCCCCGAAGCTTGGGGCGAGACAGATACTCGGAAAACTGGTGACGAACAGAGCGTTCTGGATCGTGTGTATTCTCTCCTTCGGATTCACCCTTCTGCGGGAGACCTTCAACAACTGGTCACCGACCTATCTGGAACTGGCCGCTGGCCTCACAAAGGGCGATGCCAGCCGGGCGTCGAGCCTGTTTGATCTTTTCGGCGCGATCTCGGTCCTCATCGTGGGAGGGTGGAGCGACAAACTTGGTCAGCGAGGCCGTGCGCTCCTCATCGGGGGTGGGCTGACGATCAGCACGGGGCTCTTGGCGATACTGGCGGCCTCCGGTGATAGACCAGGAACTCTGATGGCCATCGGCATCGTTGCGTGCGTCGCCTTGGTCATGATTGGCCCGTACTCGATGCTCGCCGGGTCCATTTCGCTCGACATGGGCGGCAAAGAGGGCGGCGCAACCGCTTCCGGATGGATTGATGGCGTCGGCTATCTAGGGGGGATTATCAGCGGCTGGACGATTGGCAAACTCGCGGAGCAATCGGGCTGGGGGAGTGCCTTCGGGCTCCTCGCGATCACTGCGGCGATCTCGGCCGGCGTAGCGGCTTACTGGTACTCCGGGTCGTCGAGAAAGACCTGAGGCAACTTCCCGACATTTTCAATGAGGTGCGTGTGCGGATACACGCTCAGTTGCTCGCGAATGTGGGTTCCCTGGGTCACTCCGATCACCCACTTGCATCCTGCGGCATTCCCTTGAATCAGGTCGCTGGGCGTGTCGCCGATCTTGCCGACCGCATAGGGAGTTTCAATGGCGAAGTGCTTCATCGCCTCGAAAATCATGTCGGGCATCGGGCGACCCCGATTGACTTCGTCGCTCGTGACGGTGAAGTCGATCGCACCGCCGACCCAGTTCAGACGCTTGAGGATCGCATTCGCAATCGGACGGCTGAAGCCGGTGTCCAGAGCCACGTAGCAGCCGTTCTGTCTCAGCCAATCGAAGGTTCGCATCGCCCCGGGGATCTCGGAGACACCGCGCGCGGTCTCGTAATGGGCGATCATTTTTTGCTCAAAGACATCGTGCGTTTTCTTGATAAATTCAGCGTCGTCGACACGGGGGTCGTGCAGGTCTTTGAGGAGGTTTTTGATGGCGAGCGGCTTGGGAATGCCCATGTACTTGGTGACCATGGCGGCACGCACAGGCACATCAGCTTCTTGCATGGCTTCGGCAACAGCTCCCGCAACGTTGCCAGAATCCGACACCGTTGTCCCCGCCATATCAAACACCATCAATCGAGGAACCATCGACGCCCTCCAGTATGACAAACTCGCCAATCCCCCCGCCTGACTCTTAACAAGGTGTTACTAAAGACTTGGCCAGAATGAACCATGAAACGCGTGGATTTGCTCGTGGTCGGTGCCGGGATCATGGGGCTGGCTCATGCCACGCTCGCGGCGAAGGCGGGTAAGCGCGTGCTGGTCTTGGAGCGGCATCCTGCCGCGATGGGGGCGAGCGTTCGAAACTTCGGAATGGTGTGGCCGGTCGGCCAACCGCCTGGCGAACTCCTGAATTTCGCCCTCCGAAGTCGAGAGATTTGGCTAGAAACGCTTGTCGATGCGGGGCTCTGGTTTGATCGGTGCGGAAGCGTGCAGCTGGCTCTCGACGAGATAGAGGCGCAGGTGCTCGGCGAGTTTCTGGAAGTGAGCCAGACCCACGGGTACCGCGTTCACGAGCTTCCGCATCAGGAACTCCGGCAGAGGTATCCGCTTATCCGGGCGGAACATTGTCAGCGGGCCATCTTCAGCGAAACGGAAGTCTGCGTGGACCCCCGTCAGGTCATTGCAGAACTCCCTGGTTTCCTGCAAGAAAGATATGGTGTCGAGTTTGGATTTTCGGAGCCCGCACTCGCGATCGATGGACCGATCGTCACAACGAGCCATCGGCAGATAGCGGCGAACCGGGTAGTCATCTGCCCAGGCGAAGACTTTCGAACCCTGTGTCCAGGGCTCCTCGAGGAGGCAGGCATGACGCTGTGCAAACTCCAAATGATGCGATTGGAGCCGTCGCACGCGAAGGGGCGGCTCGGAACCATGGTTGCCGGTGGGTTGACGTTGGGTCACTACGGGAGCTTTGCCATCACTCCGAGCTATGCCGAGTTGAAGGCTTACCATGCCGAGCGCTATGCTCCCTGCGTCGAGGCGGGAATTCACGTCATGGCCTCGCAACATGCGGGCACTCAGGTGACGGTAGGCGATACGCACGAATACGGCCCGGTTCACACCCCCTTCACGAACGAAACGTGGGATCGCCTGGTGCTGGAGTATTTGAACCGGATGATTCAGAGTCAAGACTGGAAGGTGGCGAGCCGGTGGATCGGGGTCTATGCCAAACATGCGGAAAACCCCGTGGTCCGACTTCAGCCGGAGCCAGGGGTGACCGTCGTGGGATCGCCGGGCGGTGCGGGCATGACGCTCTCCTTCGGAATTGCCGAGCAGACGGTTCAGCAGTTCGGCTGGCTTTGAGAGCGCGGCCCAGGCGACAACAAGAAATCTGGTGAAATAGAGCGGTGAGCACGCCCTCCAGCAAGACCACCCTCACCTTCCCGATCCGCAGCGACCGATTGACGATGTCCGTCGGCATCGTGAGCCATGTCGCATCCGTGGCCTCGCCTTTCCAGCAGATTGATATCTACGACACGGAGGAGTTCGGGCGGGCGTTGTTGCTTGACAACCACATCCAACTTGCGACGTTTGACGAAGCGGCTTACCACGAATCGTTTGTGCAGGTGCCGCTGGCCGCTCTTCCGGAAGCCAAACGCGTCCTGGTTGTCGGCGGTGGCGATGGCGGAGTTCTGCGGGAGCTCGTCAAGCACGAGCGACTGGAGAAGATCACGATGGTCGAGATTGATGATCTCGTGGTGAGCACCTGCCAGCGACACCTTCCTGAGATCAGCAACGGGGCGTTCGATGATCCCCGCGTTGAGCTTTTGATCGAAGACGCTTTTGCTTATGTCAAGCACTCCACGGAGACCTTTGATCTCATCTTGGTGGATGCGACCGATGTTTACGAAGAGGAGGACGGCAGCCTCAGCGAGAATCTCTTCACCCAAGAGTTCTATGCCGACTGCGCGAAACGGCTCTCCGAGAATGGTCTGGTCGTGACTCAGGGCGATAACCCGGTGTTCTGCCCCTATTCGGCCGAGCCGATTCTGGATCTCTACCGTGACGTGTTCGGGAACTCGGGGATGTACTGGTGCCTCGTGCCTTCCTTTGGGGGATATTCGGCGTTTGTTTGGGGAGGCAAGCGGGAGTCTCTTCCCTCCTCGTGGCCGACCGGGGACCACACCCATGTCGCGATGAGCTACCTCACTCCGGCCCTTTATGAGCTCGGTCAAGGGGCTCTCCCGTTCGGATCACTAGGTTCTTGAGGGGTTCGCCCAACTCAGGGCGAATTACGAGGCTGACCTTGACCTCGGCGTGGAACAAGCCCGCTGAGGTCAAGAATGAGGATTCTCTTGGCAGCGGCTTTCGCTGTTTCTTTTACTTTTGCCCAAGCTCACCCGACTCACACGCATGATTCATCGTGCGGCGAGACGAGCGTCCATACCCACAGCTTCAAAATCTCGTGCGGCAGCGATTGCCACGCGCATGTCGATGTTGATGAGCACGAACCCCTCGGTCTCGCGCCGACGCTCTCCCTGAGTACGGCAAGCCAAACGCTCACGGAAGAGCGGACCGTGGCGAAGCAGCGACCTCCCCTTCCGCTGGAAGTCCACCCCTCGTTCATGGAAGCACTGGCAAAAGCCGATCGGGTCAGTGAGAAGCAGGATTTCCAACAAGCCCTGGCCCTGATTGCGGGTGTTCTCTACCCCGATGGCGTCACGGTTTCGATTGATGAAGCCAGCCTTGGCGGAATGCGTGCGCTCGGCGTCAAGGCGGCCGAACGGGGCATCGCCACGTGGAATCAGTCGCTCGGCCAGGACAATCCGGTGCGATACGTCGGCATCGGCAAGCCGGCAGAGATCGTGATCAAGTTCACCGACAAGGTTCCGGAAGGATCGGCGGATGCGCTCGGCCTCATCGAGCTGCGGAAGGAGTATCGCTGGAACCGAACCCGATTCGAGGTGAGCAACACGGGTGTGATCCACGTCCAACGCCATTTTGAAGGCGAGGCACTGGGCGAAGCCCACCTTGCTGAGATTGTTTGTCATGAGCTCGGCCACCTGATTGGGCTGGCCGATGTGGAGTACGTCGGTCATTTGATGGGGCCGATGGATTTGAACCGTCCCGCTTCGGGACCGCAGCCGCATGAGGTTCGTGCGGTTCGTGTTCTCCGCGATCGAGCGCGCACTCAATGGAATGATGTGCGCGACCTGATTCTCAAGTCGAAGCCGAACGGAGCGGCGCAGCAATCCCGATAAATTTCCGGTGCAAGTTCAAGTATCTTGCCCAGGAATGAAGGGAGCGCGAAACGGAAGAATGTAACTAGAGTGCATGGAGGTACTCGTATGGTCAACCCGACAAGCTATTCAATGGTGTCGACTTTGGCCGGACTGAGACGCCTGGAAGCGCAAATCCAGAGAGCCCTTTTGGATGCGGGCGGTCAGGCACCCCAGCCGGCGCAGAAAGCCGAGCCCAAACAAGTTCAGGTCGAAGCACAGACCCAGATCAAGAGAGCGGAATCCGTTCTCTCCGATCTTGATCTGTTCGCCTAGGCACGCTCCAAGTTCGAGCATGGCTGAGAGATGCGACGCGTCTCTGGCGGCCTCCCATGCTCGGGCTCCTGACCACTCACATCCGGAGGTGTGACGCCATGTCATCGTCGATCAACGGCGGTTTGTTTACCGCCCTGAATGCGCTTCGGCGCACGGAACTCCGCACGGTAGAGGCCGCGCATACCATTGCCAAAGGAGGCGCTGACGCC
Source organism: Methyloversatilis discipulorum (assembly GCA_943371575.1). Classification (GTDB taxonomy): domain Bacteria; phylum Armatimonadota; class Fimbriimonadia; order Fimbriimonadales; family Fimbriimonadaceae; genus UphvI-Ar2. The sequence goes on from CALRVI020000002.1 coordinate 738,743, forward strand.
CTCCCCGAGGCATCGACTCAGCTCCACTTGGCCAAATTGGAACACAAAGCCAACGCCAAGGTCATCCGCTCTCTCGACCAGAATCTGGGTCAAGTCCTGGATATTGTCGCCTGATCCTTCGTTTCACGTAGAAAGTGTGTATGCTGAGTGATATGGCTGATTCGCAGCTGAGTGCAAGGATTGCAACCGTGTATGAGTTGCAGTCGGCTTGGCTGGAGCCCCGGCTTCGGCAAATAGGTGTGCGCTGGACGACGTTTCAGTTGCTGGCCACCGTGATGGGGGCCGGCCCCGAGGCCTCCCAGGCTGAGGTTGCTCGTCGACTCGGAGTGGCTCCGGCTACTTTGAGCGAGTCGGTGCATGCTCATGTTCAGAAAGGCTGGCTTGAGCAGGTTCCCTCGGAAAGCGACCGCCGAGTGAAGATTCTGAAACTCACCGCTCAGGGTGAGAAGGTGATGGCACGTGTGGCGGTCTTCATGCGAGAGCTGGAAGGCCACATGCTGGCCGGACTTGGCGGCACCGAGACGGCGCGTTGCGCTCTGGTTTTGGATCAGATCATCGAGAATCTGGAAAAACTTGAGGATTAGTCTCCGGCGAGGCCCTCAGGTTCAGCGGGATTTGCTGGTAAAAGTATAAGTCTAGGCGCGACTCTTCGGACCATCGGTTCGTCTAGGACCAGTAAGACCATGATCCGGATCGTCGGTGTTCAGCGAAATGAGGACGTGAACCAAGAGTTCATCGTGTTGCAGAACCAGGGCAACATGCGCGTCAATCTGCGCGGATACGCCCTCGTTGCCGAGGCCTCGGTGGACGAGCCTTCGGGTCTCCAGGAAGTCTATGTGATCCGCGACGATGTTTCTTTGCCGGCGGGTCACTATGCGGTCGTTCGCTCCGGTAGCGGAAGTCCTCGCTGGGTGCACGACGAGGGTTACCACTACTTCTACACCTTCCTCGCCCGGAACACTTCGGTGTGGAACCGCCTCAGCGGCCCGATCCACGTCTTGGCTCCGCAGCACACGTTCTGCGAACGCTCGGTTGAGCGGATTCGCGTCGGCCGCTGAAATTTTAGTTCCACTCACCCAGCCCAACCAGGCTCTCTTGGCCTGGCATGCACTCGATCGCCTGGGTGCCCCGATCCCTTCAGGGTCGGGATGGACAGACTTCCCTTGCCCGTCCTCCCCCAAAATCTCCGATTTGGCGGAGGACGGGCAACGCCCAGGAGGGGGTTCCGTACTCGGCGGGGCGGTAGCCCAGTCGAGCCTGCCGACCACTTCGTTTGAACCGGGCCTTTGGCCCGCCGAATTCTCTTCGAGGATTCGGATTTCCCCCACCCGCCCTTCAGGCACCCTCCCCCGATGGGAATCGGTGGAGGGCGAGTCCAAAAGTCGTCTGCTCGTGCGGAATTGAGTCATCTCGGATACTCCCCCGAAAGGCACAGATTCTGGGTGCCCCGATCCCTTTAGGGTCGGGAGCCACCGACTTTCAATCGACGCCCTCCAGCAAATCTCCCGATTTAGTTGAGGATGGATCTAGCCTTTCGGGCGCAGAACCAGGACGTTATGCGGTTCCACCACGACCTGGGCGAACGACTGAGAGCCGAGCATGATCCGGTCGAGGAATCCGTGGCCTTGCGCTCCCATGAGGAGGAGTTCGGCATGGGACTCCGCCATAACAGCCCGGATCGCCCCTGGAAGATTGTCATCGACATACCGACCTTGCGTTGAGGGCACGAGCGCGGAAAGGTCTTCGGCAAGGGACTCGGTCTTCTGTCGATACTCAACCAATGCCTTTTCTTCGGATCCCGCGAGGATCGGGAGACGATCTTCGGCACAAACCACGGTCAAAGATCCGAGGTGAGGCCGAAGACGTTTGAACTCGGCGAGGCACTGATCCATGTAGGGCGAGTGGTCGGTGGCGAGCACGGCGACAACTTCACTGCTGCCACCGGATTCATTCTTGAGCACAAGCACGTTGCAGGGTGCCGCCTGGACAAGAGCTTTCGCCACGCTGCCAAAGAAGAAGGACTCCCAGGCCCCTCGAGTGCGCGAAAAGACAGCGATGAGGTCGATGTCATGGCCTTTCGCATAGTCAACCAGCTCGGAGCCGGTGTTGCCAAATGACTGCACTTTCGTGACGGACACCCCGTGCGCTTCCAGAACGGCTGCTGCCTGATCGAGCTCAACCGCGCCATCTCGGCGAAGCTCTTCGTAGATTTCACTCAGGCCCGATGTCGGCACCTGGCCTGGCACAAATCCATCGGGGATGATCGCCTCGACGCAATGCAGGAGATGGACTTCCAGGCCGTTGAACTGCAGACGGAGGAGGAAATCAAGAACTGGACGGTACGATCCGCTCAGGTCGACGCCGACCAGAACCTTCACGCCGTTGTGAGGGTGTTGAATTGCGTTGCCCATGCACCGAGCATAACGCCAAGGGTCCATGATGTGTATGATGGATATCACATTTTGTTGTCATTTTTAGACCCTTTTTGTACCTAGCTCTCGTTCAAATCTAAGGGGATATGCTCTCAGAAAGTCCTCTGTGGGGAATGACTCATGCCTTTGACAACATCCATGCTCGCCCTGGCGCTTGGCACCACCAACGACGCCACCAAACTTGAAATCAAAACCGATGTGGACACGAGGTTGCGCTTTGAGCGTCGAACCGATCGCGACTTCCTGTCGACGAATCGCGACAACCGAAGCGACCTCTTCACGCGGTTCCGCCCCGGTGTGACACTGACCTACGGTCAATGGGTCTCGCAGTTCCGATTCCAGTACGCCCACTCTCTGCGCTGGACATCCACCGGCAACGGATCCACCGAAAACCGCGACCTTGACCTGGGCTACATCCAGTACAAAGGCGAAAGTGGTACTTTCACGATTGGTCGATTCAAGCTGAATTTCGGCAACGAACGCTTGATCGGCGGGAGCGAGTGGTCAAACGTTTCGCGCTCTTTCGATGGCATTCGCTATCAATCGGGCAAGCTGGATGTCTTTGCGGCGAAGATTGGCGTCCAGGCCAATCGCCCGAAGGATGCGCGGATCGCCGGTGTCGCCTATGCCAATAAGTTTGGCAACACGATGTACATCCTCAAGACCGATGAAGTCGGTGCGGGCGATGTGACGATCCACACGCTGAACCATCACTGGAAGGGCAACTTCGGCAAGGCCAAGGCGGATATCGAGGTTTCCGGGCAGGTTGGTGAGGTCGGATCGCGCGACCACTCAGCCTATGCGGTGACGGCGAACTTCTCGTTGCCGGTGAACGACCAGCTCAGCCTGGGCCTGATTGGGAATATCGCATCGGGCGGTCAATCCGCGGGCCACACCAAGACGTTCGATACCCTGTATCCGACCGCGCACAAATTCAATGGCAGCGCGGACTTGCAGGGCTTCCGCAACATGAAGGAGATCACCTTCTTTGCCAACTACAAGACCGACCCGAATGGCTCGCTGAAAGTGGCCTATCACAATTTCTGGCTGTTCGACGATACGGATGCCTGGTACGGCGTCACGGGTGCCCCGAACGCACGATTCGGTGGCACGTTTGTCGATGGCACGGGCGCGTCGGGCGATGATGTCGGCAGCGAACTGGATATCGAATACACGCGCAGCTTTGGAAAGAACGGCACGTTCGCCCTGGGCTTCGCGGTGTTCGAACCGGGCGACTTCATCAAGTCGCTCGTCGGTGGCGCGTCCAAGCGCAGCACCTGGGGCTACGCTCAGTACTCGATCAAGTTCTGAGGGTGCACTTCTGGGCTCAGCCAGAATGGCTGGGCCCAGATCTCAAATGTCTGGCTATATGAAGCCTGGGCTCACCGATCAAGATCCTGATTGAGCCGGGCTTTTGCGTCGAAAATAAGTTGCCTGAGGATCTCACTGACTGCGACTTGCGACTGCCGCAGAAACTCGGAACCGATGATATGCCTGGATACGGAAGTGGCCTCTTGTATGCTCGGATAGCGGTGCAAAATTGTGCGAATTCTTTCCTCTCCTGTTCCGTCTAGCTGGCCCAAGGAGTGGATGAGCCAATTGCGGATGTTTCGAAGATCGTCAATAACACGCATTTTCTCCACATCTTTAAAGGCCGCTGTATCAATGGTCGCCTCAAGGTGAGTCCTGTACCTTTGAAAATGGGAACCGCCACCTTGCTTTGCGGATTCGAGGAGGTGTCCTTGTTGGTTAAGCAACGAAACGATCTCCTTAAGTCCGTATTCCAGGCACGAATACAACCCAATTACTGCCGCGTTAGAAAAGTAACGCGGGATGATATTCTGCTGAACCTCGTTAACTTCTTGGAATGCTAGATACTGTTCAGCCTCGTCAAGATCCCTTAGCCCATCCAACCGCTCATTGCAGGCGGCCACGGCCCGCTCTTCCGCGAACCGAAGACCGGTCAAGAACTCATCCAAGGCCCACAACTCATATTCCACTTCATGCAAGCGAAGGTCAATTTTGATCGTGAAGTCTTCTTCAGGTCGTGATTCACTCATAAACTTCTTCAGAGGCGCGAAATGACCCCGCCTTCAGGACACTGCTCTAAAAGTATCAAAGAACCATGAGCGTGCAAGCCGACGAGCCGCATGACTTGAAACCGCAAGGTACCGCTGACGTACCTTGTGCATACTGCCATCCCAACAATTCGAACCTCGGAGAGGGAAGCTCCCTCGGCATCCGACAAAAAACCATCATCGGTGTGGACACTAACCTCGAAGTTGATCGGGCTGAGTTGAACTATGCACTCAGGGAAGTCCACCTTGGGGGACAGGTCAATGAGGGGAATGAACCCGTCGTTTCGAAATGCTTCCCAAGCATCTCTTCGATTCTGATCTAGACTACGCTCCATAGAGTCGATTCTACAGTAGCTGCAAGCGGCTACTCGCGTCAACGGTGTAAAGACTGGAGGAGGGAAGGGGATTCGAACCCCTGAGGGTGTGAGCCCTAACGGTTTTCAAGACCGCCGCAATCGACCACTCTGCCATCCCTCCGTGCTGAGCGAAACAGATTCTACCAGCGCAAGGCTCGGCTTCTCTGGCCCCAGCGCTTGACCGGGAGCATCGCCGCGACCTTGGACTCAATCAAGAACGCAAACCGAACAGTCAGGCTTCGGGAAGCATCGGAACAGGTGGGCGAAAGATGCCGAAAGGCGGAAGAATCCCGGCAAACTTCGCCAAAATCAAAGAAAGCGGCATGAATGGTGCATCCTTCACCGCCGAGCCCCGGTAGAACGGGGTGAAGAGGCTTCTTCAGCCCGGCGACTTGCGGTCCCAGCTGGGCATCCTGAGGAATGCCTCTTCACTTCGAGCCGGGGCTATATTGGCCCCGGCTCGTTGTTTGTCGCAAGACTCCCTTTCAGCCGAAAAGCGAGTGCTGCCCAGCTTCGAGCCCGAGCAAGCGCTGTTTCCGCCACAGTCCGCCCGCGTATCCGCACAGGGCTCCGCTGGCTTGAATCACCCTGTGGCAGGGCACGATGATCGCCACCGGGTTCGTGCGATTCGCCATTCCCACGGCACGTTGGCCGGATTTCACTCCGAGTCGCTCGGCGAGATCGGAATAGCAGATCGTGACCCCATAGGGAATCTCCCGCAACGCTCGCCAGACCGAGAGCTGAAACGGGGTTCCCCGGAGTTGAAGCGGAATCGTGAAGACCTCCAGGTTCCCGGCGAAGTACGCCTCGATCTGAGCCTTCGTGTCGCGAAGGATCGGATGGCGAGGTTCTCCCGGGGTCAGCGGCGTGTCTTCGTCTTCAAAGCTCAAGTGGATCAAGCCTTGGTCGGTGGCAATGGCGCGCATCGCCCCCATCGTGGTGATGAAGACGCAGCTTTCCGAAATCGCCACTGCGGGCTCCAGATCCATTGGAGCGACAGGGGCGAGGGGTTCAAAGAGTGTGGTTTGCATCCGTGCAGCCAGGTTCAAGGATGAGACGGAGGAAACTGTCGCCTCGCACCCCGAATCGGTGACTTCCCTGCTTTTCGGCCCCTTTGGGCTCTCAGAATCGCCCCTTTTTGGCATGAATCGTGATTCCCTTCTGAGATTCTAGCGCGCGAACCAACTCATCGTTTTCGGTGTTTGGTAGTCTGAGGATGCGCCTCGCACGGATCGCTTCATGAATTCCCCCCGTTTTCGCCCGTTCTTGATGGCCGTTTTGGCCTTGGCCACCTTTGCGCTCCTGGGATGCGAAAAGGAGAATGGCGAGCTTGTCAAGGTCACCCTCGATCCGCGTCCTTCGGTGGCGGCATCGGCCGCTCAGACCCCTCTGAAGGATGAGCAACGGGTGCTGGTCGTGGTCAACGATGCGAGCGCGGAAAGTCGTGAAGTGGGCTCCTACTACGTGCAAAAACGCGGGATCCCGGCGGAGAACGTGGTCCGTGTGAACGTCAGCACGACCGAAAACATGCCTCTCTCGGAGTACCAAAAGGGGATCGAAGAACCGGTGAAGCAGGCTATCCGTTACGCCAAGAACCGGATCGACTTCATCGTCCTGACCATCGGCACGCCCATCCGATTGGACAACGACAACGGTTTCAGTGTCGATGGGCATCTGGCGATGATGGATCAGCCGGAGATGAAACCGATTGGGAGTCTGAATCAGGAAGAAATCATGCGGTGCGCCAATCCGTACTTCGGTTCGACCGAGCCGATCGACTCGACCAAGAAACGGATGTACTTGGTCACGCGCCTGATTGGCTACACCGTCGCGGATTGTAAGCGGCTGATCGACAATTCTCTCGCCGCAGAGCCGCGCAAGGGTCAGTTCTTCTTCGATCTGGCGGGGAATCGGCGCGATGGAAGCTACGGGGCCTTGCAAGCATTGATGCGGCGCAGCCATGAAAACTTGACGAGTTTGGGCATGGTCTCCACGCTGGAAGAGACTGATGAATTCGTGGCTCCCGGAATGCCGGTGATGGGCTATGTCACCTGGGGGAGCAACGATGGGAAATTTGATGCTTCGCGCTACAAGCGGGTCAAGTTCTTCCCGGGAGCGATCTGCGAAACTTTCGTTTCGACAAGCGGTCGCACTTTCAAGCCCACGGAAGGCGGGCAGAGCCTCATCGCTGATTTGATCGCGAATGGAGTCACAGGGGTGAAGGGATATGTGAGCGAGCCGTACACGTTTGCCCTCGCTCGCCCGGATCTGATGTTTGATCGCTATGTGAAAGGATTCACCCTGGCCGAATCGTTCTACATCGCATCGCCCGTGGTGAAGTGGAAGGATATCGTGGTCGGCGACCCCATTTGCCGGCCCTACAAGCAGATCAAGCGTTAGGCGAGCCGGTGAACCGGACGACGGAGAATCCACCAAAGGGCGGGGGCTCCGAGCAGCGCGGTGATGCTCCCGACGGGGAGTTCGGTACCGGGAACGATCTTCTGAGCAAGGAGATCGGCGAGGATGAGAAGGAGACTTCCGAGAATCGCCGAGAGAGGGAGGGCAACTCGTTGATCCGCCCCCACGCAGCTTCGGGCGAGATGCGGGGCGATGAGTCCGACGAACCCGATGATTCCGACGCTGCCCACGCAGAGTCCAACGACGAGCGAGCCACTCCCCAGAACGAATGGGAGCACTTTGCGCGGGTTGAATCCAAGCCGGGTGGCGAGAGATTCATCGACGGCGAGCGCATTGAGAGCGCGGGTGGATTTCATGAGAACCACCGCTGCGAGAATCGCCCCGACCAGCATCGCGCCCAGGCGAGGCCAGTGCATCGGCGTGAGGCTGCCAAGGAGCCATCGTAAAACCTGATTAGAATCTTGTCCGGCGAGAAGAAGCACGAGACTCGTGGCGGCGGCGAGAGCGGTTCCGACGATGACGCCTCCGAGCAAAAGCCGCAGCGTAGCGGCTCCCTGCCGAGATTTGGCCAGGGCGAAGACGAGCCCGAGGGTCAGCAACCCGCCGGCGGCTCCTGCCAGAGAGAGCGCCAACCCGCCCATCCAGCCGCCCAATCCTGCGACGACGGCAAGGGCTCCGGCAAGGCCAGCCCCGCTGGAGACACCGATCACGTAGGGCTCGGCGAGGGGATTTCGAAACACTGCCTGGAACGCCGATCCCACTCCGCCCAGGACGCAACCGACCAGAATCGCGGCGAGGAGGCGAGGGACGCGGAGTTGCCAAATGATGAGATTGCTCGGCTCGGCGCCGCCACCCAGATCACCGCGCGCGAGCTCGCGGAGGACAGTTCCGAAGGGAATGGCTACAGAGCCCCCGAGTCCCAAGGACACAATCGCCAGGAGCAAAACACCCAGGCCACAGGCGATCAGTATCCATCGGCTCCGGCGATCCACGACCCCCAGCATACTCCGGTACAATCAGCCCCGTGCAGACGTTGGGTTTGAGTGCTCGTGCCGGACTTTTGAAACCATCGCCTACTTTGGCGATGACGGCGAAAGCTCGTGCGATGCAAGCTCAGGGGATCGACGTGCTTTCGTTTGCGGCTGGCGAACCTGATTTCAACACTCCAGGCGCGATCTGCGAGGCGGCAATCTCTGCGATTGAGAGCGGACTCACCAAATACTGCCCCAGCAAGGGTCTGCCCCAACTTCGCGAGGCGATTCGGGCGAAGGTTCAGCGCGAAAACGGCTTTAGCTGCGGCGACGATCAGATTGTCGTGAGTTGCGGTGCCAAGCACTCTCTGTACAATGCGCTCCAGGTTTTGGTGGAACCCGGCGATGAAGTGATCCTCATTGCCCCCTACTGGATGACTTACGCCGATCAGATTCGTCTGGCGGGCGGGACTCCGGTCGTGGTTTCGACGACAGCGGCGACGAGCTACACGCCTCACATCGATCAGATCAAAGAGGCTTTGTCCCCGCGAACCAAGGCGATCATCGTCAACACGCCGTGCAATCCGACGGGCGCCGCATGGGATCGTGGTCTGATCAAGGAAGTCGCTGCCCTTGCGCTCAAGCACGGAATCTGGATCATCAGCGATGAAATTTACGAGCGTCTGATTTACGGGCACGCGCACACGAGCTTTGCGAGTTTGAGCAAAGAAGTTGCCGCGCAGACGATTACCGTACAGGGCTGCAGCAAAACGTATTCGATGACCGGCTGGAGGATTGGTTTCAGCATTGCTCCGGCAAACGTGACGTCGGCGATGGCGAATCTCCAGGATCAGGTGACGAGCAACGCGACGACGTTCGCTCAGGCGGGGGCGATCGAGGCGCTGAACCTTGATCCCGCGATTGTGGAGGAGATGCGCGTGGAGTTTGAGACGCGTCGCGATATGGGTCTGGAACTCCTGCGGGCGATCCCCGACGTCAGCGTGACGACACCGCTGGGAGCGTTCTACTTCTTCGTCGATATCAGCAAGCACCTGGGGGGATCGATTTCGGATGACGTGGCGTTGGCCGAATGGTTGCTGGAAAACGCGCACATCGCGACGGTTCCTGGTTCCGTTTTCGAAGGACCAGGGCACCTGCGGTTGAGTTACGCCGCGCACCCTGACGAAATCCGCGAAGGAATCGCCCGCTTGCAGAAGGGGCTCACCGAACTACCCTCATGATCCCCAAGGAGATCCCGCTCAAGAATCCCGAACTCTTCCGATTGGCGCTCCGGCACCGTTCGGCGAGCGAGGATTCAGTTGCCCACAGCTACGAGCGGTTGGAGTTTTATGGCGACGCGGTGCTCGGTCTGATCATCGCGCAGTACCTCTACGAACACCACCCAGACTGGGATCAGGGCCTGATGAGCAAGGCCCGCAGCAGCGTGGTTCAGGAAGCTCCCTTGGCAGAACGGGCGCAGAATTTGGGCTTGGACAAGTTGCTGGAGCTCGGACCAGGCGAAGAGTCCACCGGAGGCCGTCAGCGACCGTCGATTCTGTGCGACGTGCTGGAGGCGGTAATCGGAGCGATCTACATTGAGTCCGGTCTCGAAAAGGCCCGATGGTTCGTGCTGGAGCAGCTCGATCCCTATCTGCTACAGGTCAATGCCGGAGATGTCAGCCCGAACGATTTCAAGTCTCGTTTGCAGGAAGTTGCTCAGGCGCTGTGGCGCAAAACCCCTACTTATCGGGTGGCTGACGAGAACGGTGCCGCCCACGACAAGCGGTTCACCGTTCATGTGATTTTCGATGGCGAAGTGATGGGAGAAGGTCACGGTCGGAGCAAGAAAGAAGCCGAGCAATCGGCGGCGAAAGATGCCCTCGAAATCATTGAAAGAGCGCAGGCCTCGAAGCGCGCGGCTTCGGACCCAGAGCTTCTTTAAGTTTTGGCCTCTAATCCCAGCATTTGTACTGGGATCACCTGGCAACAAACCCAGTCTAAACAAACAGACAGGCTACCGAACGTGTATCATAGCCTTGTATTTAGCCGAGAGTTTCGGCTTCTTCTCGCCGTCTGGCACACGTTGTGCAAAAGACGATTGCGGAGTGGGTTTATGCAAATGAATATTGCCAAGATGGTGACCATCGCCGCCGCGATTCTCGTGGTCGGCATGGCTCACGCCAGAACCGAACCGAATAGTTTCCTCAACCGACCGGCGACGACGCACGCAGCGCTGTTGAAGCAGGTCCAGACCGACGAGGTTGTCATGGGTCGCTTTATGCGACACTTTGGGATGACCCGCGAAGAAGTGGTGAGCTACTTCTCTACCCTTCGCTTGGACACCCTGAAGGAAGACGGCGTTTACCTCGTCTACAACGTTCCCGAGTCCGAAGAGATTCGAGCACGAGCCATTTTCTACAAGGCAGGCACCAAGGTTTGGGTCGATGCGGAAGATCGCATCGTTCTCAAGGAGTCTTGCGGCAACCCGATGGTGCGCGGCTCGGACAGCCGAGAAGTCGCCCTGAATGCTCCGGTGAGCGCAGAAGTCTCCCCGGTCAAGACCTCGGACATGGTTCCGGTGGGTACGCCGACCGATGCCGTCGCCACGGCGCTTCCGGTGGATGTTGAGTCTTCGGCTCTTAACTTCCCGGCGGCCACCCCTGGTTCGATCGCTTCGCTGGCAAGCACCTCGGGCTTCAACGCTGCTTACCTGCTTCCCGCCGTCGCCGCGATCCCGTTCGTGGTGAGCACAGAATCGAATGATCCTGTGCCGGAGCCGGCGACGATGACCCTGCTCGGTCTCGCCGCTGCTGGCTTCGCCGCCAAGCGACGAAAGAACAAGTAAGCCTGAAGACCCCACTTCGGGACTAAAGCGAGAAGAAAAATACAAAAGCCTCTCTTCCACTGGAAGGGAGGCTTTCGCATTTGGAGGCCCGTATTTTTGCGGGTTAGAGGACGACTCTTTCGAGGGTCGGCGATGGATCGACGTTGAAGCTTCGGTGCCCTTCTGGGGTCACCGTGACCAGGTTTTCGATGCGAACCCCAAATCGGCCAGCGAGGTAGATCCCCGGTTCGATGCTGAAGCAATCCCCCGTCGTGAGAACCTCGGAGCTCCCCGGCATGATGTAGGGATCCTCATGGATTTTTCGGCCCACACCATGGCCAGTTCGGTGGGAGAAGATCTCTCCGTAGCCGGCCTCTTCAATCACGCTCCTAGCGGCGGCATCGAGCTCACCCGCCGTCACTCCGGGCTTGATGAGGGCGCGGGCGGCCATGTGGGCCCGATACACGACATCGTAAACCTGGTTCGCCTCGGAATCGAAGGGCTCGCCGATGCTGACCATGCGGGTGATGTCGCTGAAGTATCCGCCATAGGTGCAACCAAAGTCCATGAGGAGAATGTCGCCTTGGCTCAAAGTGGCGTCTCCGTTGTGATGGTGGGGCTCCGCACCGCCCGCGCTGATACCGACAATGCCAAAGGTGGGAACCCCGCCTCGCTCCGCCATGAGTTCGGCCAATCGCCGCGCAATTTCGAGCTCGGTCATGCCGATTTTGAGCTCGCCTTTGATCGCCTCGAAGGTTTGATCGGCGATTTCTCCTGCTCTGGTGAGAGCCGCGAGTTCCGCGTCATCCTTGGCTCGCATGAGCTTGGCGAGGCTGGTTGATCCCGAAACAAACGTGATCTCAGGGAGCATCGCTTGGAGTTTAAGGAGGAGGGCAGCGGGCATCTCGTCATCGACAGCGATCTTGCCATGCCATCCTGCGCGCTCGGCGAGGGCTCGCACCGCTGGCTCAGGGCTCTCGCCATCCTTGAGGGCATCGAGCGAGGTGATTCCTGCGCGCTGAGCTTGATTCACGCTGAGAGCTGGGCAAATGAGATGCACCGGTTCGCTCGGATGGAGAGCCAAAGCGAAGAATCTCTCGCCCGGATTCTCATCGTATCCGGTGAGATAAGAGACGCTGACCGGGTGGTGAGCCAGGTATGCGGAGAGGCCATCCTCGGCGAGAATCCTCCCTAGTGCGGCTTGTCTCGAAGCGTAGAGTTCCATTCCCGAACGCTACCCGAGTTGATCCGGCGAGCGGGCGTTCGGCCCACCCTGCAAAATTTAACATTAATCTTAACGTTCTGCACACACAAGCATCTGTAGTGTGGTGTTGGTTCAGATCAGTCTTGGTCTGGATGTTTTTGCTAGAGGAAAAGAGATGAATAAGATCGTACTTTCAGCGATCACGCTTGGCGTGGTGGCATCGGCTTCGGCCCAGAGTATCTTTGGTGGTTCCAACGTGATCATGAACGCAGGACTCGACGAGGGGAGCCCCTCGGCGGGTGGCGGCGTGATCGCCGTTCCTGGCTGGACGGGTGATGCGGGGGTTGGCACTTACGGAGTTGCGAACTGGTGGGAAATCCCGAGCGGTTCGTGGGCAACCGGAACGCAGTTCTTCCACGGCGGCAGCAATGGCAGCACTCAGATCACTCAGGTCAAGGTGCTCGATGCGGCCGATCTCGCCACGGTCGACGCGGGCAACGCTGCCTACAATCTCTCCGGCTGGTTTGGCGGCTGGCAGACACAAAACGACACCGCTGCCTTGACGATGCGGATGCTCGATGGTGGTGCCGCTGAACTCGGAACGGTAAGGATCGGCGATGTGACTGCGACGGATCGAGCGAGCGTGAGTAGCATGCTTCAACGATCAGCCAGCGGAACGCTCCTTGCGGGCACGCGAAGTCTGGAGTTCGTATTGGTCGCGACCCGAGCCGGGGGAACGAGCAACGACGGAGTGGCGGACACGCTGAGCTTCACGGCTGAAGCCGTTCCCGAGCCGGCGACACTGCTGATCGTGGCTTCCGCAGCGGCTCTCGCCGCGCGTAAGCGAAGGCAGAAGTAAGAGACGGTGCCCGGGACGAAGCGTGCTTCCGTCCCGGGCATTCTCGTTTTCGTGGTATATTTTCCTTCGGCTTGCCGGATCGTCTAATGGTAGGACACCGGTTTTTGGTGCCGTACGTCTAGGTTCGAATCCTAGTCCGGCAGCCAAGTTTCAGACATCGTTCTGCAAACGGCACCACTCTCCACACGCTTCCCGCTTGGCGGCCCGAGGCACTTTCACGCCCGAACGGTATCATCACCGAATCCCCATGCTTCGTGCCGGTAATGTAGGTCTGCCCAACGTCGGAAAATCGACGCTCTTCAACGCGGTGGTGGCAAATGCCCAAGCCCAAGCGGCGAACTTCCCGTTCTGCACGATAGAGCCCAATGTCGGCATCGTCAGCGTCCCGGATCCGCGCCTGGATAAGCTCGCGGAGATCTCGGGGAGCGAGAACATCATCCCAGCCCGACTTGAGGTGGTGGATATCGCCGGATTGGTGAAGGGGGCGAGCAAGGGTGAAGGGCTGGGAAATCAGTTTCTTGCCAATATTCGCGAGGTGGATGCGATCATCCACGTGGTGCGCTGCTTCGAGGACACGGACATTACCCACGTCGAGGGCTCGGTGGATCCGATCCGTGACATCGGGGTGATCAATCTCGAACTCGCGTTCGCCGACCTCGCGCAGGCTGAAAAGCGCATCGAACGGGCACGCAAGGACGCCAAAACCAAGAAGGAAGCGATCTACGAAGTCACCGCGCTTGAGAAGATCATGAAGGCGTTGGACGAAGGTCAGCCGGTGCGATCTGTGGAATTGACCGATGACGAGGCGGAATCGGTGAAAGCCCTCGGGTTCCTGACCCAGAAGCCGGTCATCTATGCCGCCAACGTGGCAGATACTGATCTCGGCACGGGCAACGATTTCACGAAGCTCGTTGGGAAGCTCGCCGAAGAGGAAGGAGCGGAGATGGTGATCATCTCGGCGCAAGTTGAAGCCGAATTGGCGGAATTGGACGAGGCAGATCGCATGGAGTTCCTGGAAAGCCTCGGCGCGACGGAGGGCGGCCTCAGCCGTCTGATCCACGCCACGTACCACTTGCTCGGCCTGCAAACCTACTTCACCACCGGCCCCAAGGAGACTCGGGCTTGGACGATCAAGCAAGGGATGAAGGCTCCCCAGGCGGCGGGCGTGATCCACAGCGACTTTGAGCGCGGATTCATCCGAGCGGAAACCGTGGCTTACAAGGATCTTGTGGAAGCAGGCAGCATGGGGGCGGCCAAAGAGAAGGGCAAGGTTCGCAGCGAAGGCAAAGAGTACGTTGTCCAAGAGGGCGACGTGATGCTGTTCCGCTTCAACGTGTAACGCTTACTCTTCTTCGAGCATCGAGCTGATGGTGATCACGCTTCGGAAGCTGGTCTGGCCGAGATCCTGACCGCTGACGCCCTTGGAATAGATTTCCATGCGAAGACCTTCGAACGGGACTTCTTTGGAAAATTCCCAGATGCCTTCCTCATCGGCGGTCGCTTGCCCCACGAGCTTTTGCTTGATCCAGACTTGCACAACCGTGCCAGGCGCGGCCGTGCCACGAAAGCCGATGACGCCGGGTTTGAGTTTCGCATTGGCCGGAGGCAATTCGATGGTGAATTCGTATGGCTTCACAACACCGTTTTCGTCCACTTTGGCGAGCACCGGCGTCGGCTTGGCACGGCTCAAAACTTTCTTCTTGTCGCTCAGTTCAACAACCTCAACCGCCTTACCGTAGACACTCACCACAGGCACAGTGAGCTGATACCGTTGGCGCTCGGGATCGACCTCTGCGGTGGCCATTCGCTTGCCGTCGACCATCAGATCAACTGAGGAGCCGGAAGACTGACCACCAAAGTTGATGAGCTCTTCCTCTTGGTAGACCGTCCACGGGCGCTCGATGGTGAAAGTGACCGGCTGCTTGGGTGTTACCACAGCGGGAGCGTTGTATTCGCGAGCGAGCAAGCTGACCCCGAAGAGACCCGCCAAGAGGAGAGTCATGGCCCCCTTGATCACGCTCAGGGTTTTTAGATCATCTTGAAGAATCGAAACTTGGCTCATGCTTGATCTCCTTCTGCGAGCTTGGTGCGGGCGTCGGCAATCCATTGGGCGGCGTGGATCGGCTGCCAGCTCTGAGGTTGGATGATCTCGACGATCTCCTCTTCGGTCTTTTCTGCGAGTGCTTTGAAGGTATCGATGCCCGCAGCCACAAGCTTGTGCTCAGCAAACGGGCCGATGCCGCGGATGGACTGCAAGTCATCGTGCGGGATGCCGCGTCGAGCGAGAGCGTCCTTCAAATGCGCGACCTGACGGAGAGCCTCTTGAAGCTTACGGTGGGCCTCATCCCGATGGGCGATCCGTTCGGGTTCAACCTTGGCGTCCGGTTCGCTGTTCTTGTCCACCGCTTCGTGGTGAACGGCACCATTGGTTGCCTGCTCGACGAAGACGTCTTGCTGTTCTTCGCGCTCCGCGATTTTGAGGACGACACGGTCGGCGAGAATGGGCTCCTCTTCGAGACCAGGCAGAACCGGGCCACGATCTTCGACGGGTTCTTGCTCAAGCTCTTCCCCGCGTTCGATGTAGGGAAACGTGAACTTCGGAATGGCTGAAGTCGCAGCATTCTCGATCTGGACGGCAGCATTTCCAAGTGGCTGCTCAATCGGCGCGATCGGCCCGCCCTCAATACGAATCGGGGATGGACTGGGCTGCTGAGGTTGATCGACGTTGGGATCGAACACTTTGGCCGCTGCAGTGGGCCGAACTGGCTCAAGGCTGGCTTCATCTTCACCGGCGAGAAACGCTCCCGTGGGAGCCGGGGCCGGAGCGAGCTCCTCTAAGTGTTGATGGAGGTGGGCGGCATCCTTTCGATGCAGTTCCCGTTGAACGGGAGTGAGATCAACCGCTTGAATCGAGTTGCGACGCCAGAACCAGGCGTCGAGCGCCCATTGAAGCACCCACGCCAATAATGCTCCACCGAGCATGTATGGAAGTCCGTTCCAAATATCCAAAGTTAGTCCGCCAACGCAAAGATCAGATTCGCCCAGGGAGCGAACGATAGTGGAGTGTACGGCATCCAAACGGGTTTTCGACGTGCCAAAGCCAGGGTCTGGGTCGGAATCTGGCACAAGTAATGGGGACTGATTGCCGGGGAAGAAGAAATTCGGCGGGTGTCCCTTAAATGTGGCAGGTACGCTGAATTCCTATGGGACAACTACGCGTGATTCCTCTTGGTGGAACCGGAGAAATCGGCAAGAACTGCACGGTCGTTGAGACTGAACACGACCTCTTCCTTGTTGATTGCGGCATCTCCTTCCCCCACGAGGAGCACCACGGCGTGGACATCGTGATCCCCGACTTCACCTACTTGCTGGAGCGCAGGGACAAGTTTCGCGGCATCATCATCACCCATGCTCACGAGGATCATGTGGGAGCGCTTTCGTTCCTGTTGCCTGAGCTGAACGTTCCGATCTACGCCACGCCGTTGGCGGAAGCTCTGGTTCGAAGCAAGCTCGAAGAGCGCGTGAAGAACCTGGAGCCGAACTTCCAGCGAATGATTCCCGGCGTGCCGTTCGAGCTTGCGGGAATGAAGATTGAGCCCATCCGGGTGACCCACTCGATTCCGGAGACTTGCGCCATCGCTTTCCACACCGAGCATGGAATCATCCTGTTCACTGCGGACTTTAAGCTCGATGCCTCTCCGGTCGACCATCTGACGAGCGACGTGAAGCGATTAGCCGAGTTGGGTGAAGAAGGGGTCTTGCTCCTTCTTTGCGACTCGACCAACATCGACCGTCAAGGCTGGAGTCCGAGCGAGAGCGAGGTCGGCCCGAGTCTCAAAGAGATCTTCCACAAGGCGGATGGCCGAGTGCTGATCACCCAGTTCAGCAGCAACATTCACCGGATGCAGCAGATTGTGGACGCGGCTTACGCCACCAAGCGCAAGGTCGTGGTGGGCGGTCGGCGAATGGACATGACGTTCCAGCTGATGCGTCGCCTGGGCTACTTGCGAGTGGAAGGGGACATCGTGATCCCCAGCGATGAAGCCAAGAAGTACAAAGACCACGAGTTGGCGATCATCGTCACCGGCAGCCAGGGAGAGAAGATGGCGGCCCTGAGTCAGATGTCGCGGGGCGAATACAGCCGACTCAAGATCATGCCGGGCGATACGGTGGTTTATTCGGCGCGGCCGATTCCCGGCAATGAAGGTGGAATCTGGCGCGTGGTCAACAATCTTGTGCGTCGTGGGGCAAAGATCATTGATGAGTTCCACAGCCCGATCCACGTTTCAGGCCACGCGTATCTGGATGAGATCAAGGAGATGGTGCGGTTGACCAAGCCGTTCTACGTCGCTCCCGTTCACGGTGAGCCCCGGCATCAGCAGCACTTCCGAAGCATGCTTTTGGAGGATGGTCACGCGGAACATCGGGTTTTTGTTCTTGACAACGGCGACCAGCTGGTGATCAACGACGAGCGGGCCTGGATCGACGACGAAAAGGTGGTTTCGAGCGACGTCTACATCGACCAGCACGGCAATGCGGTGGTGAGCCGGGACGTTCTTCGGCAGCGCACGAGCCTCGCGAACGATGGAGTTGTGGTGCTCACAATCGTGGTTGATCGCCGCGACGGCTCGATTCTCAACCGACCTCGGGCGGACGTGAGCGGATTTGTGGCTTCCGGGGATGCGGTCGAGGACATTCTCGACGACCTGAACAATATCCTCGGGCGGCTCTCGCCAGCCGAGATCAGCCAGCCGGAGTTCCTTCAGGCCACCGTCTTGGAGGCCTCGCAGAAGATCATCTGGCGACGAACCTCTCAGAAGCCGGTTGTGATTCCTATTGTTGAAGCGGTCTGAGACCGCTTCAACAATAGGTCAACTGGAATCAGGAATCGGTGGGGATGGTGTGCCCCATCTTTTCGCGCTTAGTTTGAAGATACTTCTCTGAATAGGGGGTCGGTTCGCAAACGATGGGAACGGTCTCCGTGATCTCCAGGCCGAATCCGTGGAGTCCTGCGCGCTTCGCGGGGTTGTTGCTGATGAGGCGCATTTTGCGGACGCCGAGATCGTACAGCACCTGTGATCCGAGACCGTAATCGCGCTGGTCAGGCTTGAAACCCAGGGCGACGTTAGCCTCAACAGTGTCCATGCCTCCATCTTGCAGCTCATAGGCGCGGAGCTTGTTGATGATGCCGATTCCACGGCCCTCCTGGGCGATATAGAGCACGACTCCCTTCCCTTCTTCTTCAATCATCTGGAGGGCAGCGGAGAGTTGGTCGCCGCAGTCGCAGCGAAGCGATCCGAGGATGTCTCCGGTGAGGCAGCTGCTGTGCACACGCACCAGGGTTGGCTCGTTGTCGATTTCGCCCTTGACAATCGCCAGGAACGGCTCGGCCTCGACGTTGCTTTCGTAGGCATAGAGAGAGAATTCGCCGTACTTGGTCGGGAACTTGATTGGCCCTGCGGCACGGTGGATCAGTCGCTCGGTGTGGCGTCGGTGAGCAATGAGATCGGCGATCGTAATGATCTTGAGGCCATGTTGCTTGGCGTAGGCTTCGAGGCCGCCGTCGCCAAGTCGGAGCATTTCGCCATCGTCGCCCACGATTTCCACGCCGACTGCCACCGGAGGCGATCCAGCGAGGGCACAGAGATCGACACTTGCTTCGGTGTGTCCAGCCCGGCGCAGAACTCCGCCATCTTCGGCCCGGAGCACCAGCATGTGGCCTGGACGCATCAGGTCGCCCGGGACAGCCTTCGGATCGCAGAAAACTTCGACGGTTCGGGCGCGGTCTCCCGCACTGACTCCGGTGGTGGTGCCGTGCATCGCATCGGCCGTTTCGGCCATGGCCGTGCCTCGGCGAGCGGTGTTCTGCTTGGTCATCATCGGCACGCCGAGTTCCTCAAGTCGCTCGGGGGTCGTGCTGATAAAGGGCACGCCGCGGCCTTCTTTGATCATGAAGTTCATGGCTTCCGGCGTGCAGTGCTCGCCGAGCATGATGAGGTCGCCTTCGTTCTCCCGGTCAGGATCATCCACCACGATGATCATCTGGCCTGCTCGGAGCAAGTCCAGGGCTTCGGGAATGGAGACGAACGGCATAGGTTCTCTATTCTACGGCCCGAGACGAGGCTTTGCCCGCCTCGGGCCTAGCGCCTTGGCTTTCGGCACCCTGGTTGCGTGCTCAGAATCGGTAGCCCAGGGAGAATGACCACTGTTCGGTGGGCAGCCCGGCGACGCGTCCGGCGGACATGTATTCCGCCTCGACGATGAAGCTCTGATCAATCTGGAGACCAACCATCACCTTGCCCGCGATGCTGAAGGTTTCTTCGGGGACAAAGAAGTCGTCATCGAATCGAAGGTAAGCACCGCCGATCCCGAGTCCGAAGTAAAGCGGGGTCTCTTTGGAAGTGAATCGGTGGACGACCATCATGGTCGAGGTTTGGAGATTCTGGGAGCCGCCGAGGTACGACCAATAGCCTTCCAGACTCGTGGATTTGGCGAAGGGGTAGCCGTACGTGACGGAGAACCCTTGAGCGTCGGTTGAGTTCTTCAGAGAGGCCGCGCGGGGTACGACATAGCCCAGTTTCATGTAACCCAGCACTTGATTCGGGAGCGGCCCTTGGGCCAGCGAAGTCGCCGGAATGGTCAACGCGAAAGCGCAAGCGAAACCAAGCAAAGTGATGCTTTTCATCATTCTTCCCAACGTGCGGGGTCAAAAGACCGCTACGCTATTCTGCACGGAAAAGAGTCCTTTGGTCTGCGCTATAGTGAGGCCATGACCATCACTCCTTTGGCGACCGGTTGGGAATTCAAGCAGATCGTTCCCCCGAAGGTTCGACTCAGCGACCCGCGACTCCAGGAGTGGTTGCCCGCCCAAGTTCCGGGTCACATTCACACCGACTTGATGGCGAACAGTCTGATCCCGGATCCGTTTGAGCGGGCATTTGAAGCAGGGGTCCAATGGGTCGACGAGGCGGAGTGGTCGTATCGCACCACCTTCACATGGTCTGCCGACGAGGCTTTGCCGACGCGACTCCTCCGCTTCGAGGGGTTGGATACGATCTGTGAGATCTTTTTGAACGGCGATAAGATCGCAAGCCACGACAACATGTTTGTCCCCTTGGAGGTCGATGTGACCAACCTCTTGGTGGAAGGCGTAAACACGCTTCAAATCGACTTCAAGAGCGCGGTGATCGAGGGCGAAGCACGGCAATCCGAGTACTTCACCAAGTACGGTATGCGCTGGGATATGAAGAACTTTGAAGAGCGCGCGTTCGTTCGCAAAGCCCAGTACATGTATGGCTGGGACTGGGGTCCGCGCTTGGTCAGTTGCGGAATCTGGAAACCTATCCAATTGGTGGAATTCGCTTTCCGAGTGACGAACGCTCACATCGTGACCACCCCAATTGATGAAGAGCAATGGAAGGTCGAGATCACGCTGGAGACCCAAGGCGAGGCTCCGCAAGATGGCCTGATGGTCGCGATTGCCCCGGAAGGGGACGATGAGGGTGAAGAAGGCGTCGCTTTCGCGGTGGCTCATACCGACGGAGGCGTCTTCAAGGGTGAAGTGATCGTGGAAGATCCTGACCTCTGGTGGCCCAATGGATTAGGCGAACCGTGCCTCTACGAATGCACCGTGTTCGGTGGCGGCGATGTTCTCCACCAGGAAATGTTTGGTTTCCGCACCATTCAGCTTTTTCGCGAGAAGGATGCCCAAGGCGAAGGCTTCCGATTTGAAGTCAATGGTCATCCTGTGTGGGTGGTCGGAGCGAACTGGATCCCCAATCACTCCTTCCCCGCAATCATCACGGGAATGGAGCTTGCCGATCGGCTGGAGTCAGCGGTTGCGATGGGCATGAACATGCTCCGTGTTTGGGGTGGCGGACTCTATGAGAGCGAAGAGTTCTATGACCTGTGCGACTCGCTCGGCCTGATGGTGTGGCAAGACTTCCCTTACGCCTGCAGCTACTATCCCGAAGAGCCAGAGCATGTGGCAGCCGCAAAGGTCGAAGCGACAGTGAACATTCGTCGTCTGCGCAACCGGGCGAGTTTGGCCCTGTGGTGCGGCAACAATGAGAACTATCAGATGGCGGTCGACAAGTGGGGCGGCGAAGAGTTCAACCCACCGACTCACCACGGCGCGAAGATCTACGAGCATGCCCTTCAGGAAGCCTGCGACGAGAACGATCCCTCGCGCACCTACATCCTGGGCAGCCCTTACGGACTGGATGTTGATCTGGCTCTCAAAACCGGTGAGCATCCCGGACACAACATGGGCTATGTCGGCGACTCCCACTATTGGGATGTTTGGCATGGCCGGGGCGACTGGATTTACTACACCGATTCCACCGCACGGTTCAGCTCTGAATTCGGTTTTGCCAGCGCGCCGAGCATGGAGACGATCGAGCAATACATTGATCCGAGCCACCACTACGCATTCAGCCCCGAGATGATCTGGCACGACAAGACGCGTAAGCCTCTGGAAGTGTTCAAGGGGATGGTTGCACTGCACTATCCGGAAATGCGCACGATTGAAGATCAGGTGTTCTACACCCAGCTCAATCAACGCGACGCGATGCGATACGGGATCGAGCACTGGCGACGCGGCGAGCTCTGCAAAGGCACCCTGATTTGGCAGATTAACGATTGCTACCCGGTTCAAAGCTGGGCACTAGTCGATTATCTTGGCAACTGGAAAGCGGCTGCGCATGAACTCGTCCGAGTCCACCAACCGACGCTGATCTCCTTGCTGAAGAAGGAGAATGTGGTCGAGCTGTGGGCGGTCAATGACGATCCGTTCGAGGAGTTCGAGTGCGCCGTCGATCTCGCCGCCTACGATCTGACCACAGGAGAGTCGAGCCGAGAAGTGAGCTTCGAGGCGACTCTCGATCCGGGCGAACGAGTGAAGCTGGGCGAGATCAATATCGAAGGGCTCCCGGTTGACAGCACGCTCATCTTTGCCGAGAGTGAAGAGAGCGACACCTGGGTTCTCTTGGGTGAGCCGAAGAATCTCACCGGCCTGACCGCCGCTCCGATCGACCTGGCGATCATCGACAGCGATACGATTCAAGTGCGCGTCAACGGCCCGGTTGTCGATCTGTGGTTGCGCGACGTCGAGAACGGCGCCCAACTTCATCCCAACTTCCTTACGAGTGTCGGGGCAGATATCTGGGAACTGGAAACCGATCGGGTGCCGGGGCGGATTTTCGCCCGGAGCCTCGCGGGAGAGCACTTTGTGCGTGTCTCGCGTACACCACTCGCTTAACATTTACGGAAATCCGTTAGAAAGTTGCGCCACTGAAGCGCGACAATTCTCACGGATTTTTGATATGCTAAGGGTCATGCGGACTGATCGCGCCGTTGGCCTTCTTGCTGCTCTTTCGCTCCTGATCCTCGTTGGATGCGCCCCGAAGAATGTTCAAACCCTCAAGCGAGACGCTCCGGCGATTGAGGTGCCTCAAGGCTGGACTCTGCGAGAGGAGACGGGATACTCGATCGTGGTGCCGAATGATTACCGCGTTCCTACTGGAGGCACGATGGGGGCTTCTGATCTGCAGAATCTTGGAAGTGCCGGTGCCAGCTACGGGCTCGCGCCAGCCCAAGAGAGCAACAATGCCAACGCTCAGCTAACCCTGGTCGATCGCAATTTCCGCATCATCCCCGGCGAACCTGCCACCGGAATGACGATGAACATCCACACCCGTAACGGCGGTGCAGATAGCGAAGCCGAGCTCAATCGCATTAAAGATGCTTTCATGAAGGAGGAAGTCACCATGGTGGATCTTCCTGTCGGCTCCATCCCGGAGGTAAAGGCCCGATTCAAACTGATCTCGGGCGATGAGGTCTGGGTGATCGTTTACTTGTTCTGCGACAAAGATAAGGTCTACGAAATGCGGTTCGAAACCACCAACGGCGCGGACGCAATCAAGGAAAAGGCCGCTTGGATCGCCAGCTCCTTCCGCGTGACCGGCTAATTACAGCTACCCCCACACGAGGTTCGAACCCGACAGTTCGGGCCTCGTGTCTCTCTATCGGGTGAGCAAAAAGGTAATCAAAGCCCCGATTCCCGCCCCGCTGAGTGCCATGATGGCAAGGTGATGCCAGGGGTGTTGGGCGAGGGCTCGTTTGAGGGCAGATTCTGCCGGGAGCCGGATCCGCTCAAGCGGCACAAGCTCCTCATTCCCCCAGGTTTTGATGGTGACGCTTCGGCTATCGGGGTTGAAGCGGACGATCTGCGATGGCGACCACACCTTAAAACTGCCGATCGCCTCCACGCTTTGTCCAGGCGCGAGAGCAAACCGCTGAACCTTCTCTAAATCCAAAACACCTTCTCCTCCATGGAGATAGCGGACTTTGATGCCCTCTCTCACTCGTGAATCAAAGACAGCGGCATACCAGCGCCGATCCGGTGACTGGGCGAAAACCAGATCGCCTGATACCCACTCTTCCGCCTTGTCGGAGAGCCGTTCACGGAGCGCGGTGAGCACGGCCTCGCGAGAGAGGCCTGCTTCCTCAGCGGCGTCGAGAAGGGGTTGCCACTCGAGTTGATGCTCGAGGGCGTTGAGATCCTTGGCCTCGAGTTCGGCGGCCCGGTTGAGCACCCACCCGATGTCTTCCGCTCTCTTATCCAGCGCCATGCCTTAGATTCTACACATCCACCGGTTCGGGGTTGCGGTTCACCTTGTTCTTTGGTTTCGTTTCCGCAGATCGAGCGCGTTCTTCCTTTTGCATCCGGCGGACAATTTCGGCAAACTGCTGGGGGCACTCAAAGCCGCGATACACGCTGGAGTACCGGATGTACGCAATGGAATCGATCCGGTAGAGTTCATCCGTGACCAGTTCGCCGATCTCGCTTGTCGAGATCTCTTGCTCGTGTTCATCAAAGATGTGGCGCTCGATGCTTGTGACCGCGTTCTCAAGGTCTTCGAGAGCAACCGGGCGTTTGCCACAGGCCAGGAGCATAGAACCCATGAGCTTTTCACGGTTGAAGTCCTCGCGCGTGCCGCCACGTTTGACGACGAAGACGCGGGGCTTCTCTGGCTCCTCAAAAGTCGTGAATCGTCGCTGGCAGTGATCGCACTCGCGGCGTCGCCGGACGGCCGTCCCATCCCTCGCTGGGCGGGAGTCGAGCACTTTTTGTTCGGCGTTGCCGCAGTAGGGACACTTCATGTCAGTCCCCCAGGTTATCCCCAACCGGCCTGGTTCCCGAACCACTTTTCCCCGGAGATTTCCACCTGACGGTGCCGAACAAAAAGATCGCGTCCACCTGCAAGGGCGGACGCGAGCCAGGAATTGTGTTCGACAGAAGGGCCTTACTTCTTGGCGACTTCTTTGGCGACGCGGGCTTCCATGTCCTTCTTGATCTTGTCGTCGAATCCGAACCAGGTTTCGATGACTCGACCCTTTCGGTCGATGAGGACAAACTGCGGGATCCCGCTCACGCCAAAGGCCTTGGCAACTTTGTCGCCATCGTAGGCAAAGGTGAAGGTGTACTTGCCCTTGGCCTTGTAGTCACGAGCTTCCTTCGGGCCGGGTTCATCTTCGAGCGAGTTCACGCCGACCACGGCAAGTCCGGCCTTGCTGTGCTTCTTGTGAAGAGCCTCCATCGTCGGGGTCGCCTTCTTGCATGGACCGCACCAGCTCGCCCAGAAGTCGAGCAGAACCAGCTTGCCCTTGAAGCTGTCGTTCGTGATGGTCTTGCCATCCGTGGTCTTGAGGCTGAACTTCGGCGCGGCCTTGCCCTCGAGCTTGGCGGTGGAGTTCTGCGGAACCGCGATCAGCGCGGCGGCCACCGCGACGGCAGCAATCATCAATCCAGTGCGAAACTTTGTCATCTTGGGTTTTCCTTGCTTGCAATCATAACGCACGAGATGGGTGACCGGTTCACCGATGCGGCGCGATTGGGACTGCTAAGACCCCCATGAAAGGGGATAATACAGGCGCATGAAGCGCTGGCTCCCCTGGTTCCTGATCCCGGCCATCATGGCGATCTGGATTGTGCTGAGCCATGCCACGGCAAGTCATTTGCTGAACGACTCCGACACGGCAGTGCTGCTGCGAGCCCTCAAGGCCGAACCCGATTTCTGGGCATGGTTTAAAGGCGACTGGCCCCTGTTCAACCACTTCTACCGGCCGATTTCCACCCTTCCCTTCCAGATTGATCTGGCTCTCTATGGCGATTGGGCCCCGGGATACGGCCGAACGAACGCCCTGATTTCGGCGGCATGCGTCTTACTGTTCTTCTGGGTGCTCCGGGAGATCACGGAATCACCGATGATCACGGGGCTCGCGACTATTCTCTTTGGGCTGTATCACATCAGCTATGGGGTGCTGGAAACGATCGGAGGATTGCTCTGGATCGTGGCCATGGCGGTGTGGTTGGGCCTTGCGAGAGGAGGAAGAGCCAAGTTTTGGACGGTATTGAGTGCCTCCTTTGGGTGTGTGTTCCTGGCTTCGATTCTTATCGGGCCGGTCGATTTTCGGGATCGGGTGGTCTATTGGCTTCCTGGCCGAACCGCCTCGACAATGATGCTCTTCGTGCTGATCAGCATGGCGGCCTACGCCCGGTACGAAAGGCTGACCGCTGGCCGACTTCCCGCTCCAGAGCCCACAGCGACTGATCTGCCGGCTACGAAAGGAACAGAAGTCGCGAAGCCAGGCCGGGCTCCTTGGTTGTGGCTCGGGGTCTCGTTCGTCGGAGTAGCACTCTCGCTGGGCGCGTATGAACAGGCGGTGATGCTGCCCGCGATCTTGCTCGGGATCGCGATCTTCTTCCGATGCAATCGACGATTGCCGCACTGGGGAGTTCATGTCGGGTTCTGGGCACTTCTGGTCGGCTACTTGGTCCTGAGACGCGCGTTGGTGCCAAGCGAAGTCTCGGGATATCAAGCGCAGCAGTTTCGGGATGGCCCAGGGCTGTTCTTCTCCCTCCTCGAGTGGTCCTTCCCGGCGGGAAACAATGTACGAGACTTCCTCAATTCGATGGATGTCGGTGTGCTGCTCTTCCTCACCGGGGCTCCGTGGATGAACCTAGTTGGCCTCGGAAGCAATGCCACGGCGATGATTTCCCTCTGGACGGAGCGCGAGCGATGGCTCGGGCTCGCTGCGCTCCTGATGGCGTTCTTTAGCTACTTGCCGATGGCCTGGCTCAAATACTTCGGGCACTATGTGTATTGGCCGAGCGCGATGTGGGCCTTGTTTGTCGTTGTGATGGGGATCGTTGTGATGCGACAAGTCGGTCGAGCGTTTGCCCCGGCCCCGATCCAAGCCCCAGGACGTGTGAACCCTGCGCCTGGTTCGTTGCCTTCTGGAGGATAAGCATGAAGAAAGAGACACTCGCTCTGATCCGGCGCACGGTGATCACGACGGTGATTGGCGCGGGCGCGGGATATGGCTATCACCTCGTGATGGCCGCGATGAAGTCTGGCTGAATCTCATGTCAATCGCCGGTGGTACCGGTGATCGCAGGGACGGTGCTGGGGCTCATTTCCGGGCTCACGTCTCGGGACTAGGTTGTCGGGATTGGCCTTTCGCGGCAGGGCGCAACCGGGTAGCTTGATTCAACCATGAGCGGCGAACCGATTGCGGTCTACATCCACACGCCGTTTTGTCCGAGCAAGTGCGGATACTGCGACTTCAACAGCTACGCAATGACGGGCGAGATTATTGATCGCACGGTGCGGGCGATAGAGACCGAAATCAGGCGGTCTCCGGAAGCGGGTCGTCCTGCGAAGACGATTTTCTTTGGCGGGGGAACTCCCACCTTTCTCTCTGGAGAGCAGCTCACCGGATTGCTTCGTGCGGTCCTGGAAACCCATCCTCCGATTCCTGGAGCGGAGATCACAAGCGAAGCGAATCCTGGCACAGTGGACATGCCGAAATTCGATGCGATGGTCGCCGCGGGGTTCAACCGGGTCAGTCTGGGCGCACAAAGTTTCGATTCAAGCGATCTGCTCAGGCTGGGCCGAGTTCATGAGGCGAGCCATGTCGCGCAAGCGGTGACTGCGGCGCGAAAGGCGGGTTTTGGGAGCATCAACATCGATTTAATGTTCGCTCTCCCCGGGCAAAGCCTGAAGGCGTGGGAGACGAATCTTGACCTCGCCCTCGGGCTGAAGACCGACCATCTCAGCCTCTATTGCCTCACGATTGAGCCGAATACGCGCTACTATCGCCTCCATCTGAGAGGGATGCTCGATCTGCCTGATGACACGACGCAGGTCGCGATGTACGAGATGGCGGTGGCGAAATGTGCGGAGAAAAGTCTGGCCCAGTATGAGATCAGCAACTTCGCCAAGCCAGGGCACGAGAGTCAGCACAACCTTTGCTACTGGCGGGCCGAGGATTACTTGGCCTTCGGCCCGGGAGCGGTCGGGTGCCGAGTTGTGGACGGAGAACGGATTCGCGCAACGAATCTGAAGCACCCTCTTGGCTACTGTGAAGCAGTGGAATCGGGGGCGAATCTGGCGTGTGAATCGGATGTTCTCAGCGCAGAGGATCAGGCGTTCGAGCGATTGATGCTCGGCCTGCGGCTGAACGCAGGGATGGAAACGACTGGGCTCACTTTCGATCCGGCGGGGCTCAAGAAAGTCCGTGAGCGAGGATGGATTTGGGAGGAGGGCTCCCGGATGGGGCTCACCGAAGAGGGTCGGCACTTCTGCAGTGAGGTCGCGATACAACTCTCGCCCGAGTGATCCGGTGGTCGTCCGAGCGACTTAGTGACCGCCTCGGATGTGCTTGACCAGGAAGATCGAGCAGAAGAACAGGGTTCCGGCAATCGCGATCATCGCCTGGTATCCCGCGCCGAACTGCACCCGGTTCAGTGTGTCGATGAGCAGTCCCATGAGGATCCCGGCCGGGATTTGAACGGCGGTTTCGCTGCTCTGCCAGGCCCCCATCTCGGTCGCGGCTTTTTCGCCTTTGGGCAGGATATCACTGACAAGCGCCCAGTCGGCAGCGGCGTAAATTCCGTTGCCGATCCCGAATACGAGGACGCAGAAGAAAATCGCGGTGAGATTCGGAAGGAATCCGATGGGAATGAGAGCGCAGGCGACAATGATTCCCGATCTCACCAGGAGTGGCTTCCGGCCGATTTTATCGCTGACTCTGGCGCTGAAAATCGACCCAAGAATCCCGGCGAAGGAGATCGTGAGGGCCAGAGCAATCGCGGCATTATCCGCCGAGCCGAGGTTGAGTCCGAAGATTCGGTACTCGGTGAACATGTCCTTGAGAAAGTTGAGCGTATAGGCACTCACGCATGCGAAAGCGAAGCTCACGATCACTCGGTTCAGCCAAACGATGCGGAAATCGTGGTCGCCGAATGGCTCGATGTATTCCTGCCAGAAGCCTTTGCGCTCGCCTGGCTCCGGGCGCGGTGGGATGGATCGGATCGTGATGCTGGTGGAGATGGCGGCGAGAACGTTCACCAGGGCGATGCCGAGAAGAATCAGTTCTGGGCGCTTGAGCAACACGGCGGCAACCGCCGAGCCGATTTGCCCGGCCAGCTTGCACGCTCCGAGGATCGAGCTAGCATATCCTCGATGTTCTTCCGGTACGTTGGAGGCAACCATTCCGGCATAGGGACCCGTGCCGAGATCATCGCCGAATTGGAGCAAAAAGTAGCCGACCGCCAGCACCCACAAGACGTCCGCCGAGTGAATCGTGAAGAGGGCAATGCAAGTCATCGCGGAGCCGAGGAGGAGCCAAGGCGCGGTCGATCTCCATCGTGCGCCGAGGGTTTCGCTCAAGCGACCAAAGATTGCCGGACCGATGAGGGCCCACACCGCTCCTGTTCCCAGAACGAGCCCCCAAGCCGTGTTCTTGGTGCCACCCTCGACCATGCCATCCACCATGCTCGGAAGAAGGATGAAGAGCAGGATGAACCACTTGTAACTGGTAGCGAACCAGTAGCTGGAGAATCCGAGATTCCACCCCAACGTGTGGCGATATCCTTGGGGTGCTGTGTCGGACATGTGCGTTCAGTTTGGCACGATTGCCCGGGGTGATCGCGCATACTCGGATCGTGTCGTCGGGGATCCGGGGTGAGTCGTGGTGGAAGCAGCTCGTGGCAGCGGCTTCTGGAACGCTTCTCGATGCCTTGTATCCGAGCAAGTGCGGGCTCTGTGGGCGAATCGACGCGCCCGCGATCTGCGAGACTTGCCGATCGAAGTTCCGGTCATGTCCGCGTGGAACCTTGGTGGCTCCACCGGGGGTGGATGAATCGCACGCGGTGTTTTACTATGAAGATCGGGCCGGACAGGCGGTTCGACGCCTCAAATACGAGCGGGTAACAAGCCTCGGAGCTCCGATGGCGGAACTTGTGGCGGAGTATGCGAGGGCTCATTTGCAAGATCGCTACGACTTGGTGGTTCCGGTCCCGATCAGTTGGGCCCGCGAGCAGGAGCGGGGATTCAACCAGGCCGCTCTGCTCGCGGAAGGGCTGGATGCAGGATCCGCGCAGGGCGGCTTGCTCCGGATTCGGTATACGCAGCCGCAGGTCGGCAAGAATCGGGAGGAGCGGACGCAGAGTCTGCTCGGTGCGTTTCGGGCGAGCGAGGCCGTGAATGGGAAGCGGATTCTGCTGATCGACGATGTGGTGACGAGCGGGGGGACAGCAACCGCCTGCGCTCTGGCGCTGCGGGAAGCGGGGGCTTCCCGGGTGTTGCTCCTGACGTTCTGTGCGGAGATGATTGGTGGGGTGTCGGGAGGGTGACAACGGGGTCTTTGGTTATTCGGCGTGTCTGTGTTCGAGGGGTCGGCAATCCCGACCCTGAAGGGTCGGGGCACCCCAAATGTGTCGTCCTCGGGGGACTCTTCGAGAGAGCTCACTCGAGAACCACCGGACCATTCTTGGACTCGCCCTCCACCGATTCCCATCGGGGGAGGGTGCCTGAAGGGCGAGTGGGGGAAATCCGAATCCTCGAAAAGGATACGGCGGGCCAAAGGCCCGAGTCAAAACAACTGGCAAGCGGGCTCGACTGGGCCAACGCCCAGCCGAGTACGGATTTCCCCCTCCTGGGCTTTGCCCATCCTCCCCCAAATCGGAGATTTAGGGGGGGACGTCGATTGTCACTCGGTGGCATCCAGACCCTGAAGGGTCGGGGCACCTAAACTGGGAGGGGCCTCACAGCCTTGCGGAGATCCGCACACTCAGCCGCCGGTGTGGATCGCGGAGCGGACGACTTCGGAGAAGCCCTTGTAGCCGAGGAAGTAAACTATCGACAACTGAGGCTCCAGTATGAAGGCAAGGCACATTCTATACACCGTAGCAGGATTACTGGCTGTCACATTATCGTGCTGCGGCTTAATGATCTACGCCCGCCTCACACCTTTACCAAACCCGGAAAAGCTCGAAGGAATGGAAGCTTCGATAGCTTTTCAAAAATTTGAGAGCGCAGGAGAATTCCAGTTATACTTATCCGGTGAGGATACGGAGGCGAGAAGCTGCTTAGCTCCCACGAAGGTAGGGGGGCTGAGTTCGGAGTGTGACTCAGAAGTTCGAGCCTGGCGAACAAAAACAACTGAGTCTGTCGTTTTTTCACCACCATGCAGCTCTGAACTCCTTGAATATCTCAGTTTCCAGACTTGCTCCGCAAGCATTGGTCTATCGAACATCTCCGGGAACTACTTCATAGACATTAAGGAAGGCATTGTTCAGCAGGTCGGATTCAGAGATGCCTTTGACTGAAATCTACTCACCCGACGATACTCTTTCTTCCTGCCATACTTGTCTTGATGACACGCATCCAGACGGCCTTTCAGAGTCACTCACTGGCAGATTGTCTCGAACTGTTTTCGCGGCTTATTGAGAGGGCGGAGGCTAAGAATCGGCAAGATCGAGTGTACTTTTACGTTTGGCTCCTTTTGCGGAGAGTTTCACAGGAGGCGGGTATCTCGTTGAAGGAATTCGGCAAAGTAAAAGCTTTGGTCTGCCGCGGGATCGAGATCGATTCATCCATCCTCTATCGATCATTGATCCTGCAGTGGTGCCTGCACTTGGGTCTGAGTGACCGTATCTATCCCTATCTCAAGGCGGAAGGCGAGTCACTTGGTCTCTCCGAGCATGAGTTTGTTCGGGTGGCGCAGTGGTGTCGGTGCGCAATCATTCGAGCTCGAATCGCCCATGAGGCGTCGGCTCCGACGATGGCGAAAGAGTTTAGCCTGGCGAGAGCATTGTGGCCGCATGCAGGGATGATGGACGACGATCTTGAGGAATTCGAGATGCTCTCGACCCGAGTCCTCGGCAGCGAACCACCTGACTTCCGAAGAGTCATTTCTTAGTCTCTCTCGACCGAGAATCACCCACCTCGGGAAGCACGATCGGGGATCGCTCAGCCGCCGGCTTGGATCGCGGAGCGGACGATGTCGGCGAAGCCTTTCGGGTCAAGCGAGGCGCCTCCGACGAGGCCGCCGTCGATGTCGGGCTGACTGAAAAGTTCAAGCGCGTTCCCAGGCTTCACCGAGCCGCCATACAGAATCCTCGCATTCGACGCCACGTCGGCATCCGCGACTTCTGCGAGAACCAGGCGCACCTGAGAGCAGACGCGTTGGGCTTCGGGGGTATCGCAGGTGACGCCGGTGCCAATTGCCCACACAGGCTCGTAAGCGACGATGAGTTCATAGAGTTCTGCGGCCTCTAACCCATCAAGGCCACCCCGGATCTGATTCGCAATAATCTCATCCGTCTTCCCTGCTTCACGTTCGGCCAGAGTCTCACCGACACACAGAATCGGCTTGATTCCGTAGTACATCAGCTTTTTGATCTTGAGGTTGATCGTCTCGTCGGTCTCGGCAAAGAAGTCGATGGTGGTCTCGGGGACTTCCAGCTGACCGAACTTCCCTCGGGTCTCGCTGTGACCGACCAGGCAGTAGTCGACGCAGAACTCGTGGAGTTGCTTCGCGCTCACTCGGCTGGTGAACGCGCCTTCGTCCATCCAAAAAACATCTTGCGCGCCGAGCTTGACGGGGGCGCGGCGGCAGATCTCAGCGATGCGCGGAATGGAAAGGTAGGGAGGGATCACGATCACGTCGATGGGGACGTGATCGTTCATCGCATCCAAAAACTGCTCGACAAGGGCTTCCCCCTCTGCCGAGGTCTTGTTCATCTTCCAGTTTCCGGCCACGAGCTTGCTGCGCATGACCGGAGTTTAGCCGGAAAATGGGTCGTTTCGGTTAGCCGCGAAGGATGGTTGGCTCGATCTCGATTTCGACTTTGCCGCGCAGAGCGTTGGTGATGATGCAGTAGGAATCAGCCTTGTGCGCCATTTGGTCAGCGAGGGCGACTTGGTCGTCGGTGGCGTCGGCCGCGAGGCGGATCGTCGGGCGAAGCGTGATCTTCTTGTACGTGAACTGCGGGCCGTTTTCTTCGACCTCACCGACGGCCTTGGTCTCGATGCCCAGGAACGGGAGGCGTCGGGCTTCCGCCACGATACCGAAGGTGATGGAATAGCATCCCGTCACGGCCTTGGCGAGCATCTCTTCGGGATTGGTTCCTTCACCGGGGCCACCGAATTCGTCGGGGACGCTGAGCGGAGCGGTGACTCCGCTGCGCTGTGCGCTCACGCTGCCATTGCCCGTGCGGCCACCTTGCCACTGAACAGAAACCGGATACTCGTGCATCTTTGCCATGCTGACTATTCTACGCAGACGGCGGAGATTGATCGGTGCCGGGCACCCAATCGGCCCGATGAGATCAGGACTTCGGGGAGGGCTTGGCTTCAGGAGTGGTAATCTTCTGAGTCCCGAGGCGACGTGCCCAAGTGGTTAAGGGAAGGGACTGCAAATCCCTCATCCGCCGGTTCGAATCCGGCCGTCGCCTCCAAAGGCTTCCTCTTGCGATCCGGGTTCGTGTTGCCCGAAGTGGCATCGGAAGGTGGCTCCTTCACCTGGTTCGCTTCGCGCTTCAATCTGTCCGTGGTGTCGCTCCACAATCCGGTGAGCGAGCGAGAGCCCGACACCCGATCCGGGAATGTCTTGAGTGCCTTCGAGACGTCGGAACGGCTCAAAGGGCCAGAGCGAGTTTGCCCGGAAGCCAATTCCGTTGTCCTGCACGACCAGCCAAGGCTGATTCTCCTCGACCTCCACCCGAATTGAGACGATCGGAGAAACCTGTCGCGAGGAGTACTTCACCGCGTTGTCGATGAGGTTGGTGAGAACAATCTCCACCAGTCGTACATCGGCGACAATGGTGCCCAGGGGCTCGACCTCGAACCGCACATCTCGGTTGGGCTTGAGTTGTCGCCGGATGATGCCGGCAACCAAGTGATCCAGATTCACCACGGAGTGATGAAGCGCGACCCGCGAGATCTGCGAGAACCTCAGCAGATCGCTGATGAGATGGGTCATGCGGCGGTTGAAATCTTGGATTTCGCCCAGCTGGACAATGCTCTCCTCAGTCAAACCGCCTTCGCGATCAAGGATCTCTTGGATACGGAGCGAGACGTGACGGATCGGAGCACGCAAGTCATGGCTTACCGAATAGCTGAACGACTCGAGGCCACGGTAGAGCTCTTCCAGTTCCGAGGTGCGTTGGGCTACGAGTTCCTCGAGAATCTGATTGTGGGCGGCCCGGTCGCGCTCTGTCTCCTGGATGCGGAGCGCGGAGTTAAGAGCTTGGGCAAAGATGAGCCAAACGGTCTCAAGATCCTTGGCTCGCCAGGGATGTTTGTGGAAGCGAACACACAGCGCGGCACATTCGTCTGATCCAGCGGGGACGCAACTCAGGGCCACGGACTTTTCAGGCTGGATCGTGAAGAAATCGGTTCCTTTCAGAACCGTGACATCGCCAGACCGTCGGACGACGACCTGATCTTCGATCTCGACCATGGGTTGCTCCGAGGTCACGGATTCCATCATTGGTGCGCCGAGGCGCACGCGCAAATCGAGACAACGGTCGTCTTGACATCGACGCCACATCACTTCATCCCCGCCGAGGACGTGAAGCATGGCTCGGAGAACACCTTCGGGGCTGGGCGCACCTTCCGAGAACACCGTTGCAATCGCCTTCTCGGTTTCCTCAATCAGAACCATCTGGGTGACGTCCACCTGGGCAGTGAGGAACGACGCTGGCCGTGTTACCCCCTTCTGGGAGGGTGTGATGGTGATGAGGAGCCAGGCAAGCTCTCCGTCGCCCGAGAGGGTGAGACCAACATACGGGCCGCTTCCTTTGCCTTCCCGGAACGCGGAGCTCGTGGCTCTCAGGCGGTCGGCGACTTGAGTTCCCCGCAGTTCCATCGCTCGCCGCACGATTTCTGCGCCGGATGTGGTTTTGTGGAAGTCATAGTCCGCCTGATTGGTGCGCAGTCGGCGAACCAGCTTGGCGGCTTCGTGAAAAAGCTCGGGATGCTCGGCGAGGATTTGCTCGGAAGGCATTCCATGCTCCGCTTCCAGTTCGTCGTAATAGTCCCAAACCTCGAGCATGCTTTCCTCTCGGAGCATGATGGGAGAGGAGTCAAAGAGGTTTTGGTACCGCAGATCCAGGGCCGTGAGGGTGGTCGCAATCTCCTCCACTGTGCGCTGGGAAATGCCGACGACGACACCCCGAATCGGGAGGAATCCATCGCGCTCGACGACCAAAACCTCGGATGAGACGATGTTCGGGAGCTTTTGCGCGGGGTTTATCGGCTCCCGCGAGTGCGTCCACGTTCGATCCCGCGAGAGGAAGAGGCCGAGGAAATCGACAAGCCTTTGAGTCTGCGCCTGGCTCCGATAGTCGATGGCACAAGAGAGGATGTGCTCGTAGAGCGGGAGCGGTGCGTCTCGGGGAATCCCGAAGGCCCCGTATCCGATATCGTTCATCCGGATGAGGCGACATCGACCCAGGGCTGCGACGGCGTCATGGGCAAAGTGGGTGATGTAAGTTTCCGCTCGCTCCCGAGTATCCGCATGTCCGGTTGAACGCAGCCACTCGGAAAAGGGACGGTAGTCCACCTCGACGACAATGTCGCCAATTCGGTCGTCGCTTCGATTCAGTTGATCGGGGACATTCGCCGCAACCACCGCACGATCCAGGCGCTCCTGCAGAGAGCGTCCGCCTTCGTATGGATCTTTCTGCTGTGCTGACATGCCCGTTTCGTCTTCCTACGTCGGAAAGACTTGCACCCCATGATGAGAATACAAAAGAGCATGATGAATTGCAAGTGAAATATTTGCAATGTAAATTTGCGTACATAAGAAATTTCGTTTATTAGCAAAGGGTTCGGCGGGCAAAGCGGTGGAAAACCTACGGTTTTTTCTGAGCCCGCCTTCGCACTCAATGCGTCTGGAGAGCAGAGTGGCCATGGCCGTTGCTTTGCCCCGTCGTCGGGATGATCAGATTGGACCCCTGGGTGTTCTGGATCCGCCAGATATCCAAATTGAGTGTGCCGCGTTTACCGGCTCGCTTGGGATGCTGTTCGTCTGCGTCCGCGAGCGCAAGATCGACCTCCTTGATGTGCCGCTTGCTCCGATCTGCGAGGCCTACTTCCAGTACGTGATTGGAAGCGCGGCCGATGACTTGGAGTCCTCAGCGGTCGCTCTCACGGCTCTGGCCTATCTGCTGGAGCGGAAAGCTTGGGTATTGATCCCGGCTCCTGAGGTGGATGAGCCGGAAGCGGATGATCTCTTCGACCAAGTGGAACCCTACGTCCACGAATTTGTGCCGATCATCGAAGATCTGCTCACCCGCCGCGAGGAACGCGAGAGTCTGTTCTTCCGGGCCGCAGATCCCGTGCTTCCGTACGAGGTTCCTTTTGATACGGGCGACGTCACGCCGAATGATCTAGCCCGGGCGTTTGAGCGGATTTTGTCCCGTGCAAAGCCGGACACCGTGGAGCCTCTGAGCCGTCCACGCCGAAGCTTGAGCGACCAGATGATTCTCGTGCTCAAGGCTCTGCCGGGCGAATTTCAGTCGCTGGAAGCGATTGTCGTCGGCGAATTCACGCGGAGCGAGGTGGTCTGGTGGTTCCTGGCTTTGCTTGAGTTGATCCGCCTGGGCCAAGCTTCCGTCCGCCTGGAGGAGGGCGAGGTTCAGTTCGCCAAGAAGGCCCAGGAGGCGGCAAGCTGAGGGTTCTCGACGCGATTGAGGCGTTGCTCTTTGTCGCGGATAGTCCGGCGACGCCAGAAGAACTGGCTCAGGCGATCGGGGTTCCGACGTACGAGGTTGAGGAAGGCCTCGAAAAGCTCGGCGGACGGTACATCCACACGTCGGCACTTCAGCTGGTCCGAATCGCCGGCGGGTACCAGATTTGCACGAAGCCGGAGTACGCCGAGATTGTCACGCGATTCTTGCGTCCGCAGCAGCAGAAGCTCTCTCGCTCTCTCATGGAGGTGCTTGCGGTGATTGCCTACAAGCAGCCGATTACGATTGCGGAGGTCGATGAGGTTCGCGGAGTGGAATCCTCGTATGGGGTGCGGCAATTGGTCGAGCGTCGGCTGGCGTGCGAAGTCGGGCGTCGCTCGACCCCAGGTCGGCCGGTTCTTTACGGCACCACGCAGCAGTTTCTGCACACATTCAACCTTCAGTCACTCGATGATTTGCCGCGAATCATGGGAGATGCGGACATCGCCGAAATGGTCGGTCAGGGCGTCCCGCCGGAGCAGCCAGCGTTACCTGAGTTTTCGAATCCAAGTTTGCTATGATCGCGAGTCTCGTTTTGGCGTGGCTCGGAGGGGCTTCAACGTTTACCGGCCCGGTGGATGCACCGCGCATCAGTGCCCGAGCAGCGGTTCTGATGGATCCCTCGACCGGTCGTGTTTTGTGGAGCAAGAACGGTGAACTCCCTCTGTATCCGGCGAGTACGACGAAGATCGCGACGGCTCTCCTCGTGATGAAGAAGGTGGAGGACGGCACTCTTTCGCTGAATCAACGGCTTCGAGCGGGTGAGAAGGTCAAGGAGATTGGCGGCAGCAGCCTCTACATGGAGCCTGGGGAGGTGGTGAATGTGGGTGATCTGCTCGCTGGACTGATGCTCCGCAGTGCCAACGATGGGGCGGAGACCTTGGCCATCGCAGCATCCGGCTCTGTGGCCGCCTTCGCCTCCGAAATGACCGAACTTGCCCGATCGGCCGGATGCGAGAACACGACATTCAAGAATCCCCACGGCTTGCACGAATCGGATCACATCACCACCGCGCATGACCTGGCCCTGCTTGCCCGATATGCCTCGAAATTCCAGCAACTGACCGAATTGACGCGCAAAACCAGCGTGACGATTGATCGCAGCATTCGCAAGGAGAATGTTTTGCTCAAGAATCGGATGGATCTGGTGGTGGAAGATCCCCGGTTCATCGGGCTCAAGACGGGTTACACCAATCCGGCGGGCAAGTGCTTTGTGGGTCTCACAGAGAAAGATGGCGTCCGGTTCGTGACGGTGGTGATGCGTTCTGAGGATTGGACCAAAGATTCGCAGGCTCTCGCGGACTGGGGTTATGCGACTTGGAAGAGCCGGGAGTCGGAAGGGATTGCGCTATCTGGGGAGGCACAGGTCTCCAACGGTCGGCGGAAGACGGCCCGGATTGCGGCCAACGTCCAAACCTCCAGCCCGCTCTCTGATGAAGACATCAAAAGCCTTAAACTCGAGTTCAGGCAGGCTCTCCATGCGCCAATTCTCTCGCAGGCCCGGGTTGGCTGGGGGACTGCGAAACTACCAGATGGCACCACTTTCGAAGCGATCGTGTTTGCCGGTGAAACAGTGGAAGAACAGCCGTTCAACTTTACAGGATTGGGTCTCGTGGTGCTGGGCGGGGCGTTCGGACTGACATACTGGATGCGCAAACGGGCCCGTCGCGGCCTGATGTGACCAGTTTATGCCCACTTTCGACGACAACGCGCCGATGCGCCTTCACAAGTTTCTTGCTCACTGCGGAGTGGCTTCGCGCCGGAAGGCCGAGGAGATTATCCTTGCCGGCCGCGTGGCGGTGAACGGCGAACCTGTGGTTGAGTTGGGTAGCAAAGTGGAGCCCGGCGACGTGGTCACCCTCGACGGGAATCCGGTGGGGCTGGCAAGCCATGCGACGTACCTTTTCTTCAAGCCTCGGAATGTGATGACGACGATGGATGATCCCCAGGGGCGTCCGACGGTGCGCCAATACATGCCCCCGAGCGCACCCGTGGTCAAACCGGTCGGTCGGCTGGACTTCCAGACGGACGGTCTCCTGCTGCTCACCAACGATGGCGACCTCGCGATGCGCCTGACTCATGCTCGCTATGGAATCGAGAAAGAGTACAAAGCAACGGTTTCTGGCTATCCGGACGAGCGGACGCTGCGTCGATTGCGCTCCGGATTGGTCGTGGAAGGCAAGCGAACGGCACCTGCGGTTTTCGATGTTATCAAATACAGCGAGAAAACCGGCACAACCGATCTCTGCGTGATTCTGCATGAAGGTCGGAAGCGGCAGATTCGGGTGATGATGGAGATGGTCGGGCACCCGGTGGTGAATCTGCGGCGGGTTCGGATTGCTCACCTCACCACGAAAGGAATGGTCTCCGGCGAGCTCCGATTGCTGGGGATGAAGGACGTGGAGCGTCTTCGCCAAGCGGTCGGGCTGCCCCCTCGCCCTTAATCCGGCCTGAGTATTCTGGAGGGCATGCCCAATCGGCTCGCCCACGCCTCTTCTCCCTACCTGCGCCAACATGCCGAGAATCCGGTGGATTGGCAAGAATGGGGCGACGCGGCCTGGGAGCAAGCCAAACGGGAGAACAAGCCGGTCTTTCTGAGCGTCGGGTATTCCAGTTGCCACTGGTGCCACGTGATGGCGAGTGAGAGCTTCGAGGATCCAGAAGTGGCGGCGGCGTTGAATCGCGACTTTGTCAGCATCAAGCTGGATCGAGAAGAGCGGCCCGATGTCGATGATATCTACATGACCGCCGTCCAACTGGCCACGGGCCACGGAGGGTGGCCGATGTCGGTGTTTCTGACGCCCGATCAGAAACCATTCTTTGCCGGTACCTATTTCCCTCGTCATGGTAGGCAGGGTGTACCCGGATTCCTGCAACTCGTGACTGGCCTCGCGGCAGGCTGGCGAGATGACCAGGAGGAAATTCTCGGGACTGCGGACAAATTCACGGAAGGGTTGAAGCAAGTTTTGGAGCGATCTCTGCATCCGGTGGGGGATCGACTGGACGTGGGATTGCTCGATCAGGCCGTGCAAGCGTGGCATGGTCAGTGGGATCAGGAGAACGGCGGTTTTGGATCGCGACCGAAGTTTCCTCCTCATGCCGCCCTGCAGTTCTTGATTCGATATGCGGGCGTGCGACATGCCTTGGCAGGGGCCGATGCCCTGAAGGACGAACTCGCGAATCAGGCGGGATCGATGGCGTTGCACACCTTGGACGCGATGGCGCTCGGCGGGATTCGCGACCATATTGGGGGTGGGTTCCATCGCTACGCGACCGATGAGAACTGGTTTCTTCCTCACTTTGAGAAGATGCTGTACGACAATGCTCAGCTGTTGAGTGCTTACACTCAAGGCGCGGCAGCGACGGATGACCCGGAGCTTCGCGCGTTCTTCCTGGACGTTTCTGACCAACTGGTGGGCTGGATGCGGCGCGAAATGACGACGCCGGAAGGGTTCTTCATGAGCGCTCTCGATGCCGACACCGATCACGAAGAAGGCCTGAGCTATACCTGGAAGTATGAAGACTGGATGGCGATTTCCTCAGATGCTCAGTTGGCATCGCGATACGGAATTGAACCGGAGGGCAACAGCTACGACGAAGCAACTGGGGAATCGACGGGGCGGAACATCCCGTTCTTGCGGGAGCGGGTGTTGCGTGATCCGGTGCTTGATGAACTTCTGTCCGCTCGCCTCCAGTGGCGGCAGCCGGGTCTCGACGACAAGTGTCTCCTGAGCTGGAACGGGCTCATGATTGGCGCCCTCGCGGAAGCAGGATATATTGAGGAAGCCGAACGAGCGGCGCAAAGCTGGATCGCCTTGTCGGGAGACCTGCCCCACCAGGTGGTGAAGGGAGTTCCCTTTGGATCCGCCTTTTTGGACGACTACGCTTCCTTCATTGATGGTCTCATTACCCTTCATGGTGTGACTGGCAACGCCGAGTATCTTACGGTATCCGAACGACTCTGCGATGAGATGATTGACCTCTTTGGCGATCCTCGAGGAGGATTTGCCTTCACTGGGCGCAATCACGAGACCTTGATCGGAGTTCAAAAGCCATGCCTCGATAACGCGACTCCAAGTCCGAACGGAGTGGCCTGCCGGGTGCTCCGCCGTCTGGGCCGTCACCAAGAGGCTCTGATCCACCTGAGCAGTAGCCTGGGTTGGGCGCAACGATTCCCCACTGGAGCCGCAACTTTGCTCTCGGAGGCGCTGGAGCATCTGCTTGAGGCCAGACAGGCATCCATCGCCACGACGGAATCCCCGCAAGTGGCCTTGAGCCTTTCGCCGAGTACGTTAAGATTCGGTGAGGATGGCTGGGCGCACACGACGCTTACCATTCGTATTCCGAATGGCTATCACATCAACGGAGCGGAAGCCTCCGCCGACTGGTTGGTCCCGACTCACCTGACGGTGGAGGGGGCCTTCGCCGAGGCTGCATTCACGGATGAGCCCCAGTTTTCGGGAGATCTGGAGGTGCCGATCCGCCTGCGTAAACGAGGCGAAACTGATACATTCACGGTCGCCATCGACTACCAGCTCTGTTCGGACTCCGAATGTCTCCTTCCCTCCCGCGCGCTGATTGCGGGCAGCATCGATCATGCCTAGACAGCCACGCCAGGAGCCCTCCAACCGAAGTAAACTTCGGGCATGAAGATCCTTGTTGCCGATAAGCTCGAAGCGACTGCCCTGAACGGAATGAAAGCCCTCGGATGCGAGGTGATCTCCGAACCCGATCTGGTCGATGACTCCTTGGTTGCCGCGCTGGCTAGCCATAACCCCGACGTTCTTGTGGTGAGATCCACCAAGGTTCCGCGAGCCGCGATTGAGGCCTGCACGGGCCTTGACCTGATCATTCGGGCCGGAGCTGGCTACAACACCATCGACGTCGAAGCGGCAAGCGAACGTGGTGTTTACGTCGCCAACTGCCCGGGCAAGAACTCGATCGCCGTAGCGGAACTCGCCTTCGGTCTGATGCTGGCCCTCGACCGATCCATCCCCGACAACGTGAGCTGCCTGAAGGAGGGCAAGTGGAATAAGAAGGCATTCAGCAAGGGTCGCGGTCTCTATGGCTGCACCCTGGGCCTCGTCGGGATGGGCAACATCGCCCAGGAAATGATCCCGCGAGCCAAGGCCTTTGGCATGAACGTGATCGCTTATTCCCGCTGGATGATGCCGGAATCGGCGGCTGCGCTCGGCATCGCCCGCGCCGACAGCATGGAAGACTTGGCTCGGCAAGCCGACATCGTGTCGATCCACGTCTCTCTGCGCCCAGAAACGAAGGGCATCATTGACGATGCTTTCCTCAGCGCCATGAAGCCGGGGAGCTTCCTCATCAACACCAGCCGCGCCGAAGTCATCAACCAAGATGATCTCCTCAAGCACACCGAGAGTGGTCACATCAAGGCCGGACTCGACGTGTTTGACGGCGAACCTTCTGGTGGAGAAGGCTCCTACGAAGGGCCGATGACGAATGCGAAGAACGTCTACTGTACACACCACATCGGTGCGAGCACCAATCAAGCACAAGAAGCCGTGGCTCAAGAAGTCGTGCGGATCGTCGCGGAATTCAAGACGACGGGCGTTGTGCCGAACGTGGTCAACATCACCAAGGGCGCAGTGGCCACCCACCTTCTGGTGGTGCGCCACCAAGATAAGGTCGGGGTTCTGAGCCACGTTCTTGGCGTTTTGAAGGAAGAGGGCGTCAACGTGCAGGAGATGGAGAACATCATCCTCGGTGGCGCATCCTCAGCGATCGCCCAAATCGCGTTGGACAAGGCCCCGAGCACCGATGGACTGACGGCGATCAAGACGCATCCCTCGATCTTCGACGCCAACCTGATCGACCTCAGCGGAAACTAACCGCGAGGTCAGCCCCCGGAGCGGGGATGAAGATATCGACGAGACACCCGAG
Organism: Methyloversatilis discipulorum; assembly: GCA_943371575.1. Classification (GTDB taxonomy): domain Bacteria; phylum Armatimonadota; class Fimbriimonadia; order Fimbriimonadales; family Fimbriimonadaceae; genus UphvI-Ar2. Next base: position 780,881 of record CALRVI020000002.1, read on the forward strand.
TCATGATCCGGGTAACGATCTCGTGGGTGTTCGTTCCCGCTCGTTGGGCAAGCTCAGTGGCAAGCAGGTTCTCGCCGAGCAGCTCGACCACGTCGCCGATCTCCACCTTCCCCTCGAAATCCGTGAGATCGATCATCATCTGATCCATGCACACCAAGCCAACGACCGGACATCGTTGCCCCTGAATCCAGACAATTCCTTTACTGCTCAGAGATCGCGGATAACCATCGCCATAGCCAACCCCCAGAGTGCCGATCAGCGATGGCCGCTCCGCTTTCCAGGTGCTCGAATAGCTTACAGTTTCGCCCGCACGAATCTTTCGGAGGCTGGTGATGCGTGCTCGCCAGGTCATCACGGGGCGCAAATCCGATTGAAGTGTGCCTCCCGGGGCCAGTCCATAAGCGTGGATCCCGACTCGTGCGAGCGATGTGCCCGAAGCGGACATCTCCCGAGCGGCGGCAGAATTGGCAGCATGGACAAGGACGCCTTCCGGCAGACGTTGGAGACAGGTCACGAAGTCCGTCGTCTGCTGTCGCGTCCTTTCTGGGTCGTTCAAGCTATCAATGTAGTGCTGCGCAATCCCCCTGAGCTCGACGCCCTCTGCTTCCGTCACACCATCGAGCAAGGCACTCACACCATCCGGTGGGACCCCAAATCGGTGGAGGCCCGTGTCGACCTTGATGTGCACATATCCGGTTCGCCCCTGATGCACCGCCGCTTTGGAAACCGCGTCCACCATCTGCATCGACTCAACGAAGACATCCAGTTGGTAGAAAACGGCCTGATCAGCCTCAATCGTGAGCACCGGCGACATCACCATGATGGGCACATCAACCCCCGCGTCACGCAAAGCAACACCTTCCTGAACCGTGGCGACCGCCAGCCAATCGGCTCCATTTGCCGCCGCAAATCGTCCGATCGGCACGAGTCCGTGCCCGTACGCGTCAGCTTTGCAGACCAAGGCGAGCAACTGACCCGGACGCCAATCCCGCTTCACCACGGCAAGGTTATGCCGCAGATTTTCCAGGTTCAGTTCAATCCAGGTGCGCGGATAGGGCTGCACCCCCTAATTCTACTGAATCCGCGATGAAAAGCCCAAGTCTGTTGGAAATCACCATCTGGTGGGTTAAAATGGAAGAATGAAGGCTCGACGTTCTGAAATCATGCAGGTCGCTTATGACATGCTCGGTCAAAACGGGCTGGAGGCAGTTCATGCCCGGACGGTGGCGCAAGCAGTGGGAATCAACCACGCCACGGTTCATTACTACTTCCCGCGACGCACCGACCTTTTGGTGGGAGTCGCCGACCACGCTTTTGCCCTTCTCAAAGCGGATCGGGCAAAATTCCAGGAGGGGCTCAAGTCCGCCGAAGATAAGATCGAGGGCGAGCTGGCTCTCGCCGAAGCCTACAGCAAACCTGGAAGCCGATTCGGCAAGGTTCTCGCGGGGCTCACGGCCGCTTCCACCTCAGAGCCGGAAGTCAAAGCGCGGCTCAACGAGATCTGGCGCGAATGGACGAATGAGGTGAGCATTCATCTCGGCAAGGCCAAGCTTCGGAAATCAACCCCGTATCGAGACGCTGATCTCCTCGTGGCAAGTCTCTTCGGGTTCATCCTGGCCTCGCATCTCACCGATGGGAGCTTCAACGCGCAAGAGAAGATCGACGAGGTCTTCACCTCGATGTTCGGTTAAACCCACTCATTTGGATCAGTCCCGGCAATCACTCGGGATTGATCCACCTTCCAACAAGCCGCCTGCGAATCGGTGTCCGTACTCATCAAGCCTGGCTCCTCACCACATGGTTCAAACCGATAGGGGCACCGAGGGGCAAACGCACATCCCGGCGGGAGATCTTGGAGCAACGGCGGCTGACCGCTGATCACCGTCAATCGATCTTGGCCGGTCGAGGGCATCGCCGCCATGAGAGCTTCGGTATAGGGGTGTCGAGGTCGGGTGAGAACATCGGAAACCACGCCGTGCTCGACGACGCGTCCAGCATAGTAAACGCTCACTTGGTCGGCAACACTGGCGATCACCCCGATGTCATGGGAGATCAGAATGACCCCAGTCTTCTCCTCGCGCTGAAGCTCCTTGAGGAGCCGCAGAATCTGGGCTTGGAGCGTCACGTCGAGCGCCGTCGTGGGCTCGTCGGCGATCAAAATCTTGGGACGCGCGGCAAAGGCAATGGCGATCACAACTCGTTGCCTCTGCCCACCGCTCATCTGGTGCGGATACTTGCGCGCGGAATCCTCCGGCGAAGGCACGCCGACTTTTCGCAGCATGTCCACGGCTTCCTTGCGGGCTTGCTGCTTGGTCAACCCTTTGTGGAGCGTGAAGACTTCAGCAATCTGATCTCCGACTCGCATCAGCGGATTGAGACTCGTGAAGGGATCCTGCATCACGAGGGCGATTTCCTGCCCGCGCACCTCATTCCACTGCTTGTCGGTCAGGTGCGTCATGTCGCGCCCGGCCAGAGAAATCGTGCCTCGGGAAATCCTTCCCCCCGCGGGGAGCATGCCCATGAGGGCGAGGCCAGTCATCGACTTCCCGCACCCAGATTCGCCGACCACACCGACGGTTTCTCCTGCATCCACGCGCAAGGCGACCCCTCTCAAAATCTCGGTCGGGCCGATCGAGACATGAAGATCGTGGACTTCCAGCAAGGACATGGGCTCATTATGCCCCGTTCCATGGCGGATTCTCGTTGAGAGATCCCAGGAGAATCGCCCAGCGAACCAAGCATCAACCGCCTCAACTGTGTATAATCAGCGGCATGTCGTCCACCATTCGAGTCGTCATCAGCGATGACGAACCCGCGTATCGGAACGCCATCCAGCGGACACTGACACTCATGCCCGAGTGCCAGATTCTCGCCGTCTGCAAAGACGGCCAAGAAGCCCTTGAAGCATGCCTTCAAGATCCCCCCGACGTCGTCCTTACTGATATCAACATGCCGCGGATGGACGGTATTGAACTGATGCGCCGCCTTCTCAAAAAAGAGAAGGATATTCAGGTGGTGGTTCTGACCATTAACGAAGAAGACGAGACCGTCTTCGAGGCCTTCCGGGCCGGAGCCTTGGGATACCTTCTCAAGACCTCGACCCCGCAGGAAGTCATCGATGCGATCCGCCTTGCCCACCGGGGCGAGGCCAAGATCACACCGAAGATCGCCACCAAGGTGATCGAAGATTTCCGCCGCGTGAAGGATGACGATGAGACGGATGACACCGAGCTCTACGTCCTGAGTGATCGCGAAACCGAAATCCTCGAGCTGATTGCCAAGGGCATGCGCAACAAGGAAATCGCGAATCATCTGAGCATTGCTGAAAAGACGGTGAAGAACCACGTCAGCAATATTCTCAAAGCATTGCAAGTCAACTCCCGAACCGAAGCCGCGATGAAAGCTGTTCGCGCGAAGTTGGTCCAGGGAAACTGATTGAGGGCGACCGGGCGGACGAGGGCTTCGGCGACTGAGCCGGAGCCCTTTTCCGTTCGGAAGCCCCTTCCGACTTCTCTGTTACAATTTGGAATATTTCTGGAACCACTCCAGCACGCTGCTCCGTATGGAAAGGCGATGTTTATCTCTGCGACGACCGCCCTTGCCGTAGCCGCTTTGGTCTCGACGGCAAGCCCCGCGACGAATCCAGCGGGCCAGGATCCGCTCCCGCGTAAGCCGGCCCTGGGCGCACAATTCCAACAAGGCACCACGACGGTTCAGGGAGTCCTGCCTGGCCTCTCCGCCGAGGGAACCCTGAAGGCGGGCGATCAGATCCTCAAAATGGATGGCGCCGCAGTTGCGAGCCCGGCCGAGATCACGCAGGCACTCAACAAGCGCGTCTCCGGGGAAACGATGACGTTGCTCATCAAGCGGGACGGCCAAGAGACTGAAGTCAAGATGCTCCTCAAAGAGCGCCCTCGGGAAGTTTCACCCGACTACGATGTCCTCTATGAGCATGTCGTCAGCAATGGCAAGCGCATCCGAGTGATCATCACGAAGCCGAAGAAGGCGGGTAAGTTTCCTGTCTTCATGATGATGCAAGGCCTAGGCGCGTTCAGCATGGACTATCCAATCAGCGGGCAAAACGGACCCTACATCGATTTCATCAAGCCGTTTGCCACCCGAGACTTCGTCACCCTGCGCGTGGAAAAGCCCGGGATGGGCGATGCCGAAGGCGGCCCCTACAACGACACCGACTTCCTCACCGAAGGCGATGTCTATCTCCAGGCCTTGCGCCACATCAAAAAGCAACCCTACGCCCGTGCCGACCGAACCTTCATTTTCGGTCACAGCATGGGAGGCACATTCGGCCCGTGGGTGGTCAGCCAGGAGCCAGTGTTTGGGTTCATTCCCGCATCCACCATTTATAAAACCTGGACGGAGTACTGGCTGGAAAACATCCGACGCCAACTGCTCCTTGGGGGTGCTCGCCGAGCCGAGGTGCAAGAACGAATCAAGTCCACTGCGGTGATCCACTCGCTCGTGATGCAAGAAGGCGTCGCGCCGTCCGAAGTCGCCGAACGGTATCCCCAGTTCAGGGAAGAAGTGGCCGCAGAATTTCCCCAAGGAGATCGGTATCAGGGCCGGACGCTCGGGTTCTGGCGACAGCTCGCTCAGCTCAACTACCCCGCCCTGTGGGACAAAGTGGATGCCCGCACCCTGGTCATGTGGGGTCAATGGGATTTCGTATCAACGGAAGAAGACCACTGGATGATCCGCGACCACCTGAACGCCCGCAAGCCTGGCTCGGCAACTTACGTCCGGATCGACAATGCGGATCACGGGTTCCGAACCACAACCGGCTGGCAGGAATCGTACCGCTCCATGATGACGGGGACGTTCAATAACAACGCGGTCAAGACGATGTCCGACTGGATCGACCAGCAACTCGCGGACGCGGACAAGCAGAACTAGTTCCCGGAAATCCGGGGGTGGCACCGAGAAACCGGGGAACCTGCTGGTTCCCCGGTTCTGTATCGCACGATAAGGCATGCGACACAGTTCGGCCGGACGGCCCGCAAGGGTGAGCGTCCGGTCTTTTTTCGTGACTCGCCACCGTCGGTGTCACGCAGAAAACCCACCAAAAACTTTACAAATCAACGATTTTCTGCTAGGGTAGGAGTCTGCTTGATGTTTTTCATCAAATGAGGACAAAGAAATGAAGACTTCTTCCCTGCTTCTGGCCACGGGGGCCATGGCTCTTGCCCTGACATCTTTCGCATCTGCACAAGGCCGACTCATCGCGGTCGATTCATCGCGTGCTCTCTATGAGATCGACATGAGCACGGGCGCGAAAACGAGTATTGGCACCGTTGGTTCGAATGCCGGCACGACGGCTGGTCTCGCCTACGATCCCCTCGGCAACGTGCTGTATCTGACATCCACCGGCAACGACGCACTTTACTCGGTGGATCTGCTCACCGGGAACGCCACGTTGATCGGTGCCTATGGCGACACATCCATCGTGATGCACGGCTTGGAATGGGATAGCAGCACCGGCAAGCTTTTCGGTCTCTCGAGCCACAACCAGGGTCTCTACAGCATCGACAAAGTGACGGGTGCCGCTACGCTCATCGGAACCAACTCGACCACCACCAGCTTCGGGAACCTCGTCCACAACACGGCGACGAACACGATGTACTCCACGAGCAGCGGAGACGATAGCTTCTATTCGATTGATCGAACAACCGGAGCCCGCACTCTCATCGGAGCGCTCACTGGTCCGACAAACCCGAACGGACTCGCTTACAACTTCGATAACGGTCTGACGTACATGGTGGACAACAACACCGACACGCTCTACACAATCAACTTGACGACCGGGGCCGCGACCGCAATCGGATCGACGGGCAGCGGCAACCTCCTCGGGTTGGCCTACGTGAATCCTGTGCCGGAACCCACGACGATGACTCTAATGGGACTCGCGGGATTCGCCGCCTGGCGACGCAAGAAGCGCGCATAAGCGCACCCTGAAAAGCAAACAGCGGGCGATCTCTACAAAGAGATCGCCCGAATTCTTGTATCAGACAATCCTCAGACCGTAGCCTTCACCGCATCTCGAACCTTGATGAAGGCCTTGAGTGCGTCTTCGAGATCCTGATCGGTGTGAGTTGCGTTGGGCATGGTGCGGATGCGAGCCTTGCCGAGCCCGACCGTGGGGTAGACAATCGCCAGAGCGTAAACCCCTTCTTCCCAGAGGAGCTTCTCGGCAAGCTGAGCCGCCTTCTCTTCCCCAAAGACCACCGGCGTAATCGGGGTCTCGCTCCCCATCGTATCGAATCCGGCTCCGTGGAGCATCTCCTTCCACTTTCGAGCATTGTCCCAGAGCTTGCGCATCGGTTCAGGATCGTTCTCCATGATCTCCAGCGCGGCGATGAGGGCCGCCGCGACCATCGGAGGATGCGCGGTGCTGAACAAATACGGTCGTCCGCGATTGATCAGCCATTCCTTCAGCGAAGCCGACCCCGCGATGTATCCGCCGATCACGCCAAGAGCCTTGCTGAGCGTTCCAAGCTGGATATCGACGCGGCCATAAAGGTCGAAGTGACTCGCCGTTCCCGCGCCGTTCTTACCGAGCACGCCGCTGGCGTGGGCATCATCCACCATCACGAAGGCATCGTACTTTTCCGCCAACTCAACGATCTGCGGCAAGGGGGCGATGTCGCCATCCATGCTGAAAACTCCGTCGGTGATGATCATGCGCTTCTTGAATCCCTGCGCCCGCTGGAGACAATCCTCCAGCTCATCCATGTTCTTATGGCCATACACCCAACCTTCCGACTTTCGGTACGCCGCTGGGGAGAGGCGCACGCCGTCGATGATCGAGGCATGATTCAGCTCATCGCTGATGACCACATCCTCCTTGGTGAGCACGGCGGGAATGCAGCCTGAGTTCGCGGTGAATCCTCCGGTGAAGACCAGGACGGCCTCGGTCTTCTTGAACTTGGCGAGGCGCTCCTCTAGCTCTTGGTGAACCGACATCGTGCCGCCGATCCATCGAACCGCCCCCGCCCCGACGCCCCACTTTTCGACCGCCTCCAGCGCCGCCTCGCGCACCTTGGGGTGATTCGCGAGGCCGAGATAGTTGTTGCTGCTCAGGTTGATGACCGACTTCCCGTCCATCATCACGCGCCCGCCTGCTGGGCTTTCCAGGATGCGGGGAGTTTTGTAGAGATGCTGATCCTTCAGGCCTTGGATCTCATCGGCGAGCCAGTTCTGCAGGGTGGGGTTCATGCTGGTGGTTTACCTCAAAAGAGAGCCGCTCCCGGCTTAAGAACCCCGGGTTCGAGCGACAAACTCCCGTACCTCCGTGGCGAGCTTGCTCAGCGATCCCTCGTGGATATACATCATGTGGCCCGCCTCGTATTCGCGAATCTCGATGTTCTTCTTCAGCGAGGGGTCGAGACCCATATGACTCACCGTGTACTCCGTCGCAAAGAACGGGGTCGCCAGATCGTAGTAGCCACTCGCGACAAACACGCCCATGTGAGGGTTCCGGCTCATCGCCTTGCGCAGGGCATCGCTTGTATCCGGGAACCCATCTCGGGCGGAGCCCCAATCCCACGGCTTTTTGATGCCACGGAAGATGTGATATTCGAGATCGGTCTCGAATCCGCACTGCTCACGGGCGTACTGGCAGTAAAGCGAAGCATACGGCCCCATCAGCAGGCTCATGCTCGGGTCATGCTCCGGCCCTTCGTTCACCCCTTGCGACGTGTCATCGATCCCTTTGAATCGGCTGTCGAGCCGACCGACAGAACGGCGCTCTTTGCGCAAAAGCTCCTTGCAGAATTTCCAGATATGAGGTCGCAGATCGCACAGGTCGAGATACTCGTCGCTGAGCCCGGTGAGTCCGGTGAGCCGCTTGCGAATATCCGCCCGACGCTCGTCGCCCAGGTTATCGCCTTGGGCGAGAGCGAGCGTGTAGTCCCCAAGCGCAAACTCTCGAGCCTCGTTGATCCGCTCGTGCAAGTCGCCGGAAATCTGCCCGTGATAGTGCGCGGTAGCCGTATAGGTCGGCAGATACAGGGTGTAGGGAAGATCGTTGCCCTTGGTGAAATCAGCCGTCTGGAAGTTGATAATCGAGCTCACCAGCACAATGCCATTGAAGGCAATACCCCGCTCAATGAGATGCCCGGAGATCCCCGCCGCGCGCGTGGTTCCGTAGCTTTCTCCGGCGAGATACAGCGGTGAGGCGAACCGGCACTTCCGGGTTAAAAACAGTCGAATAAATTCGGCATTGCCCTCGATGTCGCCCTTGACTCCCCAGAATTTCTTCGCTGTTTCCTCATCCTTCGCCCGGCTGAATCCCGTTCCAACCGGATCGATCAGCACCAAATCGGCGAATTCCAGCCAGGTTTCGGGGTTCGGAACGAGCTTGAAAGGCGGCGGAGGCATATCGCCTTCCGGAGTCATCTGCGCCCGATAGGGGCCGAGAGCACCGAGGTGAAGCCACAGCGACGGCGAGCCCGGCCCGCCATTGAAGCTGAACATCAGCGGACGATTCTCGCCCGCGCCCTCTCGCTTGTAGTAGTGGTAGAAAACGAGAGCCTCAATCTCTTCCTTCTCGTTTTTGATCGGAAGACGACCGGTCTCGACGGTGTAGCGAATTCCTGCGACTTCGCCTTGGCGAATCACCGCTGGCTCTTCAAGGAGCTCCTTGGGTTCTTTCTTCTTCTCTTCCGGCTTCGTTGCCGACTCGGTGGATTCCGACATGGCGCTAGCTTACAGCCTGCGCCCTCCGCTCATGCCGGGTCCGGGGTCAACTCGGCTTGCTCGTCGTCGAGTTTCTTCTTGGCCCGCAGAATGTCCGCGACCGCGAGCAAGAGTGTGAGAATCATCGGCCCCGCCATCAGCCCGACCGGCCCAAGAACCAGCACTCCGCCGAGCAGCGAGAAGAAGATCGGCATCGGGTGAAGCTTCGCGCTGGCCCCGATGAAGAACGGCCTCAGAATATTGTCGATCTGCGAAATCACAAGGAATCCGAAGAGGAGGAGTCCGACACCCTCCGCCGTCTTGCCCTGCAAGATCAACGACAGGCTGATCGGCACATAGGCAATTGGCGATCCCAGAAGCGGAATCATGCAGAGAACGGTGGTGACGAGCATCCACACCAACGCACCAGGCACACCACAAATCCAGTACGCGATGCCGGCGAGCGTGCCTTGGATAATCGAGACCATGACGACGCCGATGAACACCGAGCGCACCGTGATCGCGACTCTCTGGAGAATGCCCTCAACCACATCCTTGGGCAGGGGGACGATCTCCTCGAGCACTCCCTTCATGTTGTGGCCGTCGCGCACCATGAAGAACATGGTCAGGAGCGAGATCACGAGGGTGACAATGGTGATGACGAAGCTCTTCAGGCCATTCGTGAGCGGCCCGGAGATGTTCTCCGTGATCTTGTCGCTGTTCTTGGTGATCACGTCGGCAAGATTGACGTTCGCCACGCCCACCTGGAGCAGAATCGGCTGGATAGCCGAGTCGATTTCCGAAGCAACGCGCTGGAGCAAAGCGGAGCTTCCCCCAGTTTTGGTCTGCTGGAAGAGCTCGTTGGCATAGCTCACCACCTGAACGCCCGCGATGCTTCCCATCACGACGACGGGGAGAATCAAGATAAAGGCGGGCATCAGGGTCACGGTAAGAGCGGCCAAGGTGCGATTCCATCCCTTCTCGACCATCTTGAGAAATTGCGGGTAAAGGAGGATGCTGAAAACGGTCGCCCAAAGGATGGCCGGCAGAAACGGCGAGACGATCATCGACGCTGCCGCAACCAGGGCGATAGTGATAAGCCAGAAAATGATCAGCCCGTTTTTTGAGGTGTGTTCCGTCACGCTTGCTCCAAAAACCCCGTGGTTCCGCGTCAGTTTGGCAGATTGTACGGGTTACGAATTCTCCCGGTTGCGGGCCCACTCTTTCAAGACGTCGGCCGCCTTCGCCGCATCGCCCGGGATCAGTTCGCCGATCAGAACTTGCTCGGTCAGAAAAGCCTTTGCCTGCCCAACGATCTCACCCGACTCCACGCCAAGGATCGACATGATCTGCCGTCCGGTGAGCGGGCTCTCCAAGGTCTTCGCCGGAGTCGCTTGCTCAACCTTGCGGAGCCGGGCCCGAACTTTCTCGATATCAAGCGTCCTCACGCCAGCTTTCAGCCCTTTGGCATCGCAATCAATGAGATCGAGCCAGGTTTCGAGCAGCGGCCCGAGGTCGCGCAGAATGCGACGAGCGGCGGAATCGCTGAGTTCCGGCGCAGAACAGAGCCGCATGTGGTTCTTGACGAGCAAAGCAACATCCCGCGCGACTTCATGAGAAAACCGCCAGCGGACACAAAGCTCGTGGGCCATCTCCGCACCGATCACTTCGTGACCAAAGAACCTCGTTTGACCGGCATCGTCGATACTCCGCGTGCGAGGTTTGGCAACATCGTGGAGCAGCGCCGCAAGTAGCAAGGTCAGACTCCCGCCGCTGGCATGGCCCACCACCTCCATCGTGTGCCCCCACACATCAAGATGGTGCCACTTCCCTTGTTCGACCCCGACCATCGCAAGGAGCTCATCCGACCAGCCATGCAGCAACCCAAGAGTCCGAAGCTCCTCCAGCGCGCGGTGCGGCGTGGTTCCGAGGAGGATCTTCGTGAACTCCTCCGTGATTCGCTCCTGGCTGATGACGCCGAGTCGGTGGCTTGATTCCTGGATCGCCTCTGCGAGACCCGGCGCGTAATCGAGTCCCAATCTCCAGCGGAATCGGACCGCACGAAGCATTCGCAACGGGTCGTCCTGAAACGTGACATGGGGATCGAGCGGGGTACGCAAGATCGACATCTCCAAGTCATCCAAACCGGTTCCAAGGAGATCAATCACATGGCCGGAATCAAGGTCCATCGCCAGGGCGTTGACCGTGAAATCTCGCCGGAGCGCGTCTTCGAGGAATGAGGCTGGCTCGACATGAGGCTTGCGGGAATCCGCGTCATAACTCTCCTTGCGCGCCGTAACAAATTCTATTTTGAGTCCATCCACCGAGACCATTGCCGTGCCAAATCGGGGGTAGATCGCGGGGGGATGATCCGCTAATCCGAGGTCGAAGACTCTCTGAGCAAGCACCGCCGCATCCTCTTCGACCACTAGATCAAAGTCGTTCTGCGCGGGAAGCTGGAGCAGGTGATCACGCACCGCCCCTCCGACCAAGTGAATCGGGGCAGTGAAACCATCGGCTCGCAGAGCCAACGCCATTCGCTCCAGCGTCGGATGGATCACGGCATGATTATGGGCGGACTTGGCATAATCAGGCCGTGCCCAGGGTCATCATCGTCACGGGAGCGGGAGCGGGAATCGGCCGGGAAATCGCCCTTGCTCTCTCGGAAAAGGGAGATCGGGTTGCCTGTGTGGATCGCAACGAGTCCGCCGCGATGGAGACCGCATTCGCTTGCCGAAACGGGGCGATGTCGTTCCGCTGCGATGTCGGCGACCCGGACCAAGTGCGCCGTACGATGGAGGACATCCAGGAAACGATGGAAACTCCTGCGGGGCTGGTCAACAACGCAGGAATTATCCTCCGCAAACCTGTTCTGGAGACGTCGCCGGAAGAGTTTCATGAGCTGATCCGCATCAACTTGGGCGGCGTTTTTCACTTCACTCAAGCCATGGCGAAGGTTTGGAGAGCAGCGGAACTCGGCGGGCAGATCGTGAACATCAGTAGCGGTCATGCGAGTATCGGTGGGTACGACCGAACGGCATACGCCTCCAGCAAGGCCGCGATCGAAGCCTTCACCCGCAACTGCGCGGTCGAACTCGGTCAGTACGGCATCATCGTCAATGCCATCGCGCCGGGCTTCACGTTCACCGAGATGAGTCGTCAATCGCTGGTGGGTGAGCGCAAACGCATGGTCGAGCGCAGGCTCCCGATCCGCAGAATTGCCGAAGCGCGTGAGGTCGCAACCGCTGTGATTGCCCTCCTCGACGGGCAAATTCCGTACATGATCGGCCAAACCCTCAAGATCGATGGCGGTTGGAGCAACAGCGACGTGGATTACTCGCGCTTGATGCCAGAATCCGACGATCTCTGAGCCATTCTCTCTGCGTAAGCCGTCGAAACCCGGCATACTTGCACTGGCCCGTGATTCCGCAAACTCCCATGCTTCAGCAGTATTTTCAAGCCAAAGATGCCCATCCTGGGGTCTTGGTGGCGATGCGTGTGGGGGACTTTTATGAGTTCTATGGGGAGGACGCCGAGACTGCCGCCGCCACTCTCGAAATCACTCTGACCGGGCGAGAAGATGGCAAGAATGGGCGCATTTCGATGGCCGGCGTGCCGTTCCACAGTGTCGAGAAGTATCTCGCTCGGCTGGTGGCGGCGGGGCACAAGGTCGCTCTTTGCGATCAGGTCGAGGATCCGAAGAAGGCCAAGGGGCTGGTGCGCCGCGAGGTCACTCGGGTTCTGACTGCGGGCACTCTGCTAGAAGATGCGATGCTCCAAGCCGGCGCGAACAACTTCCTCGCCGCAGTGAGCATCGTGGACGGAAAGGCCGGGCTCGCCACGTTAGACCCCAGCACGGGAGAGTTTTTGGTCACCGAAATCGACGGAGATCGCGTCCCCGAGCGCATTCTCCAAGAGCTTTCGCGGCTGATGCCCGCCGAGCTCCTGACGACTCCAGGCACGGAAGAATGGCCAGAAGCGGCCAAACAAAGCCTCGGAATCGTGACAACGGAGAAGGCTCCGCCCGATGCTCACCGGGCCGAGCAGACTCTCCTCAAGCAATTTCAGGTCGCGAACCTCGGTGGATTTGGCATTGCGGGCAAAACTGGCGCGATTGTCGCCGCGACGATGGTGCTCGACTACGCTCAATCCAACGGCTTGAACCTGAGTCACGTGGATAGCCTCGCGACTTATTCGGTCGATGGCTTCATGCGCCTCGATCCGAGTACGAGAAGAAGCCTGGAACTCACCCAAAACCTCAGCGACGGGACCAAGCGCAACACGCTCCTCCAGACGCTGGATCACACGATCACGAGCATGGGAGCGCGGTTGCTCCGTCGCTGGATCGACCAACCCCTGCTGGATCGCGCTGAGATCACTCAGAGGCATGGCGCGATTGAACGCCTCGCCGGTCACGCACTGGTTCGAGGCGATCTGCGGGATGCCCTCAAGAAGATTGCCGATATCGAGCGATTGGTGTCACGGTGCGCCACCGGGCTAGCCTCGCCGCGCGATCTTTCGAGCCTTCTGCAGTCGCTGGAGGCTCTCCCTGATGTCGATGATGCCTTGCGCAAAGTCGCTCTGGAGCACCTACACACGCTTCGCCAGAACCTTCACTTGCACGAAGATCTCGCCGATATTCTGCGCCGCTCCATCGTTGCGGAGGCCCCTCTGGTCGCCCGAGATGGCGGCGTGGTTCGTCCAGGATATGACGCAGAACTTGATGCTTTGCGCGAGCTCAGCAAGAACGGCAAGCAGTTCATCGCCAAGCTGGAAAGCCAAGAGCGCGCCGCCACCGGGATCGACAAGCTGAAGGTGGGATACAACTCAGTTTTCGGCTACTACTTGGAAGTCGGCGCGGCGCATCTGAGCAAGGTGCCGGAGCACTACATCCGCAAGCAGACTCTCGCGAATGCCGAGCGGTACATCACCGCCGAGCTCAAAGAGCACGAGTCCGCCGTGCTCGGGGCCGAAGAGAAAGCGATTGCTCTGGAAGTCAGCCTTTTCGAGAAGATTCGGGACAAGGTTTCGGCCCATGGCCCCGCGTTGCTCAAGACCGCACGAGCGATTGCCGAGCTCGACGTGCTGGGGAGCCTTACGGAAGCCGCACTGCGCAACCGCTATGTCCGCCCGGAGTTGGTGGAGGAGGACATCATCGAAATCCACGAGGGACGGCACCCGGTGGTCGATGCGCAAGTGGGCAAGTTTGTCCCCAACGACCTGTCGCTCGGCGATCAGACACGGCTTGTCGTCCTGACTGGCCCGAACATGAGCGGAAAATCGACGTATCTGAGGCAAAGCGCCCTGATCGCCCTCATGGCGCAGATCGGGAGTTTTGTTCCGGCTTCCTCATGCAAACTTGGACTCTGCGACCGAATTTTTACCCGCATCGGAGCGAAAGACGAGATCGCGCTCGGGCAATCAACCTTTATGGTCGAGATGGTCGAGAGCGCGAACATTCTGAACAACGCCACCGAGCGCAGCCTCGTGATTCTCGACGAAGTGGGCCGGGGGACGAGCACGTTTGACGGCCTTGCGATCGCCTGGGCGATGGCAGAACATCTTGCCAAGCTCCGGGTGAAGACGCTATTTGCCACTCACTATCACCAAATGAACGCGATTGCCGAGCAGATGAGCGGCGTCGCGAACTTCCGGGTCTCCGTGGAGGAGATCGGGGATCGAGTGATTTGGACGCACCGGGTTTTACCGGGGGGCACGGATCGGAGCTACGGATTGCAGGTCGCGAAGATGGCGGGAGTTCCGCCGAGCGTTGTACGCCGGGCTGAAGAGGTTCTCGCCAGCGTCGATTCCCGCGAGGAACCAGTGCAAGTCGCGGCCTCGGTGCAGAACCTGCAGATGACCTTGTTCGAGGTGGAGTCGCACGAGGTCGTGAAAGCCCTAGAGGGACTCGACGTGAACTCCCTCACCCCGATCCAGGCTCTGCTGATGCTGGAAGAGCTCAAACGGAAGGTTTGACCCTTCACCTCAGCGACGCATAGAGATCAGTCTGGACTTCCTCGACCGGCACCTCTGTGCAGTCGTTGACATAGACTTCGTAAGTCCAGGCGGGATTGAGTTCGCGGCCGCATCCGGCAAGCAACGGCCCCATGAACTCGCCCCATGCCGCACCGAGACCTTCGTAAGCACCCATGTGGGTCGCTTTCAGAAAGTCACCCGCTGGCACATCGAGCACGGTGAACTCCTCACTTGGCGATTCGAAATCCAGCGGAACTTCGCATCCCGCGTAGCTTTCCAGCTGATCTTCCGGCAAATCGGGGCCACTCATGTAGAAACCAATCACCCCCAGCACGGGAACGCCCAGCGGCATGGCCTTCCCGAAAAACGCCTCAAACGTGCCCCCGATGTGATGAAACGGCCCGTGGTGACGCAAGGTGAGATAGCGCTTGGCAGTTAGCGAAACAATCGACGATTCCATGCCCGCAGTCTGCCTGAATCACACGATTCTGTCAAGTCGATTACAGAACTTCCCCACTGCCCCGAAGCCCGACCAGGTAAGACCGAGGAATGATCACGCAGCCCCTGGGCAAAACTGGCCTCTCCGTCTCCCGACTCGCCTATGGGTGCATGAGAATCGCCGGGACGTGGGATCCTAAGGAGATCACGCCGGCTCGAGAAGCAGCGGCCTTTGCTTCACTCCGCGCGGCTTACGAGGCAGGCTACACGCTCTTCGACCACGCCGACATCTATGCTCAAACTGGCTGCGAATCTCTACACGGCAAGCTTCTGAAAGAGGAGCCCAGTCTGCGCGACAAAGCCATGATCGCGACCAAGTGCGGCATCCGGTTCGGCGGTGATCCCCATCCCGATTCTCCGCACCGCTACGACTTCGCGGGCGAGCATATTGTCTGGAGTTGCGAGCAGTCGCTTACCCGGCTGAACACGGACTACGTGGACATCTACCAGCTCCACCGTCCGGATGTGCTGATGGATGTGGACGAAGTTGCCGAGGCTTTTTCCAAGCTCAAGGAGAAGGGCAAGGTGCGGACCTTCGGGGTCAGCAACTTCAGCCCCAGTTTTGTGGACTTGCTGCAATCGAGGTTGCCCGATCCTCTGGTCGTGAATCAGATCGAGGTGAGCCTGTCTCACCTGCATCCCTTCACCGATGGCACTCTGGATCAGTGTCAGAAAGACACGATTACCCCGCTCGCCTGGTCTCCGGTCGGGGGAGGTTGGCTTGCCAGCGACACGTTTGATCCGGGCCCGGACTGGGATCCCGCTCGCGCGAAGCTCCACAGCACGATTTCTGCCACGGCGAAGGCTCATGGGGTCGGCAATGCGGAGATCTGCTTTGCCTGGCTGCTGAAGCATCCCAGCCGAATGATCCCCATTGTGGGGTCGACGGATCCGAAGCGGATTGCCTCGGCAGTAAAGGCAACCGAGATTGAGCTGAGTCGCGAGGAGTGGTATCGACTCTATGTCGCGGCTCGAGGCGAGGCTCTGCCTTAGGCCCATCTTTACCCCCGTCAGGCAAGGAGCCTGATACAATAGCGGCGTCGAGATAAGGCGCAACGGCGAAGCCGGCGGATCCTCGCATGGTGAATTATCACCAACCGGGATGCGTCGGCTTCTCTCTGTGCGACGTCGGCTCTCCGGTTGAGGAGAAAGAAAAATCTATGGCAACTCTCGTCATCGTGGGCGCGCAATGGGGCGACGAAGCGAAAGGAAAAATCGTCGACGTTTTGGGGGATCAGGCGACATTTGTCGTCCGGTACAGCGGCGGAAACAACGCCGGTCACACCGTGATCACGGGGGGACAAACCTACAAATTCCACCTCCTCCCAGCGGGAATTCTTCACCCGAACGCGGTCTCGATTCTTGCTGGCGGGATGGCGGTCTGTCCGAAGAGCCTGCTCGAAGAACTTGATCGAACACGAGCCCAAAAGCCGGAACTCGGCGAACTCCGGGTGTCTCCGGCGGCGCACGTCGTGTTTCCCTACCACCGCGAACTCGATCGTCTGGAAGAAGCCGCTCGGGGCGACAACAAGATCGGCACCACGAGCCGAGGCATTGGCCCGATGTATACAGACAAGGTTCAGAGAATCGGGATTCGGATGGGCGAATTTGTTGATGCGAAGAAGTTCCCGGTGCGTCTGCGCGAGGTTCTGGAGTTCAAGAATCGCCTGATGCAGCTTCTGGGCGGCGAGCCGATTGCCTACGAACCTCTGTTGGCGGAGTACACAGCTTACGCCGACCGGATTCGACCTTATGTGATGGACACAGAGGCGATCCTGCAGGAAGCGGTGCGTCGTGGTGAGCGCGTTTTGTTTGAAGGCGCACAGGGCACATTCCTGGATCTCGACCACGGAACTTATCCGTACGTGACGAGCAGTCACCCCACGGCGGGCGGTGCCTGTTTGGGCACGGGAATCGGACCGCGAGATATTCACAACGCACTAGGGGTGTGCAAGGCGTACACCACTCGGGTCGGAGAAGGCCCTTTCCCGACCGAACTCGACAACGAGATTGGTCAGCAGATCCGCGATCAAGGCCAGGAATATGGCACGACCACGGGCCGCCCGCGACGCTGCGGATGGCTGGATCTGGTCGCCCTGAAGCACTCTTGCCGACTGAACTCACTCAGCGGACTGATCATCACGCGACTCGATGTTCTGAGCGGTGTCGGTGATTTGGAGGTCTGCACGGCGTACCATGCGCACGGTGGCCCGCTCGGGCACCTTCCCTACTCCATCGAAGAATGGGAAGGCGTCGAGGCCCAAACCCAAACGCTCAAAGGTTGGACTGAGGATATCCAGGCCGCGCGGAGCTGGGATGATCTCCCGAAGGCGACTCAAGATTACGTTCGCTTTATCGAAGAGTTCACGGGGACTCCCGCCGCGATCCTGAGCATTGGCCCGGATCGCGACGAGACGATTATCCTCCGGCCTGATCTTGTGTGGGGTTCGTAGCCCCCGGATCCCCCGAGGTCGTGGAACCCGAGCCACCGGTGGTTTGATCCCCGGTGGCTCCTCCATTTGTGGCAGAGCCATCGGTGGTTTGGCCCGCGTTCGGGTCTCCAGTGCCGTTGGGTGGTTGCTGGGGATCCACAGGTGGGGAAACCGGGTTCTGCGGCTGCTGGGCGTTGCCTGTCACAGGTGCGCCACTCGCACCGGCTCCGGTGGCCCAGGGATTCGGGAAGAGAACCTTCGCGAGAGCTTCGACGGGCTGGGTTTGGCTCTGCGCTTGAACCTCGTCGTACGCTTCCCGGGTGACGGTACCGACGAAGACGAGATTACGATCCTTGGTCAGTCGAACCGTGGCGATTCGAGTTTCGGGGCGACCCACGAAGATATCGGAGGTCAGGTAGAGCGCGGTGACATCGGCCGATTCTCCTTCGGCCATCGTGCCGGTGAGGACGACGGTTTCCGTCGAGGGATCGACGAGGAGGGCGGTAATCAGGTTGCCCCGCGAACCAGAGGCTTGGATCGCCCTCAAGGCGGTGAGGTCGGTGTTTGAACTCGTTTTGCCATCCGCACTCGTGTTGGTGGCGGGATTTCCGAGCGGCTGCGCGGGTTTTCCAGCCGGAATCTGGATCGGCTCAGACGCCTCGGGTTTCATTTGAGCAAGACGATTCTTGCTCGTTGCCGAACCGATGAAGAAAGCGGCCAAACCGACGGCGAGAATCAGAGCGGCGACGCCAATCAGATAGGCCGTCGTGAACGAGCGCGGCTGAATTTCTAGCTGCTCAATCGTTTGCTTCTTGTTCGCGGCCTCCAGTTGAGACTTCGCTTTTGCGAGCATGGCTTGGTCGCGCGCATTTTTGGGATCGAGATCGAGGGCCATCTCGAACCACTGAATCGCCTGATCGGGCTCATCTCGTTCCAGATAGATCTCGCCGAGGAGGGAGTGCGCAGTGACGTTGTTGGGATATCGGCGCAGGATGGCCAAGCAGGCGTCAATCGCCTCTTGGAGTTGATTCCGCATCCGCAAGACGTTTGCGTTTGCGATTTGCGCGCTCACATCGCTGTCGCTGCTGCTACGTGTTCCATCAAGGCTTGCCCCACAATCGGTGCAAAACGTTGCCGCTACGGCATTGATGGCAAAGCATCGCGGACAACTCCGCTTGTTCTCATTTTGTCCCTGTACTTCCAAATCCGCCACCTCCTCGTTCGGTCGAGTCGAGATCGTCCACTTGCACAACTCGTGCCTTTGCCACCGGGCAGATCACGAGTTGGGCGATCCGTTCGCCTTTGGAGAGTTGGACGACAGAATCGCTCAAATTGATCAAAATCACCCCCACTTCGCCGCGATAATCCCTGTCGATGGTGCCTGGGGTGTTCACCATGCTCAGTCCGAGTCGGAGAGCGAGGCCGGATCGCGGACGGACTTGGCCCTCGAATCCTTCGGGAATTGCCATCTTCAGCCCGGTGCGGATGAGCTTGCGCTCCAGGGGGTTCAGGTGGACATCTTCGAACGCGCGCAGATCGAGTCCTGCGGCTCCTTCGGTGGCGTACGAGGGGAGTTCGGCGCCTGGTTCAGCAGTGATTCGGAGTTCCGGAGTCATGTTGGGGTATGAGTGGGGGATGCGGTTCGAGCGCGTTGGCTATCGTCTCGTGATTATGAAGGATTGCCCCGGCCCCGCGCCCGCTGTCGCGCAGAAGATTCGGGAGGCCAAGGTGACCGGTGTAATCGATGCCGTGCCGTGCTTCGACTGCGTCGGGATCTACCTTGGGGTTTATGAGCCGCGCGGAAAGCACCCCTCCGAAGAGATCGCGGAGTTGGACTGGAGTGATTTGCCGGCATCGTTCGAAGGTCGGCATTTTCGCGTTCCGGTGATGTACGACGGTGAGGATCTCGAAGCGGTCGCGTCCCGGCTTGGGCTCGGAGTTCTGGAAGTGATCAGATTCCATCAGGAGTCTCGATTTCTATGCGAAGCGGTGGGATTCTGCCCAGGTTTCGGCTATCTGACCGGTCTCCATCCCGCGCTGAGCGGCCTGCCCCGGCTGGATTCCCCTCGCCCTCGCGTGGCTCCTGGTTCGGTAGCGATCATGGGGGATCAGTCAGCGGTCTATCCCATGGAGAGGCCGGGCGGGTGGTGGCTGATCGGGCGCACGCCACTTGAGTTCGTGAACGTGGAGGAGCGATTCTTCCCCCTTGAGGTGGGAGATACGGTGGAGTTTTTTGCTGTTTCCGAAGCAGAAGCACGCGAGTTTGAAGGACGTCGCCTGGAGGCCGTTCGGTGAAAAGCATCGATCTCAATGCGGACATGGGGGAGGGGTTCGCAACGGATCTTGAGTTGCTCTCGGTCGTGACGAGTGCGAATCTTTCATGCGGGAGCTACCTGGTCAGCGGCTTGCCCGATTTTGAGATCGCGAGAGCGGCTGATGCTGCCCGAGTGCGGATCGGATTTCATCCGGGCTACCCGGATCCCGAGACGTTTGGTCGCCGGTCGTATCGTGATTTGCCGCAAGAGATTCATGCGCAGATTCATGCCGCGTTCACGGCATCGCTCCGACAGATTCCCGTGAAAGCGCGGTACTTGAAACCTCATGGCGCGCTCTACCACGATTGCATGAGTGATGGGTATCCACGCGATCTGGTGCTCGCCATGCTCTCCGGAACAGGACTCGCGTTGATGGGCTTGCCCGGCACGGAACACGAATCCTTGGCGCGGGATGCGGGAGTAGGGTTCATTCGCGAGGGGTTTGTCGATCGCCGGATGCGGGACGATGGAACGCTCGTTCCTCGGAGCGAGCCAAACGCGATCTTGAGTGATCCCGATGAGATCGGCGAGCAGGCGATCCGGCTGGCGGGAAAGTGTGATTCACTGTGTTTGCACGGGGATGGACACGACCCGATTCAGGTGGCCCGGATCGCACGGGCGGCCCTGGAGTCGGCGGGGTACGAGGTGGGGAACGGCTGCTTTGGTGAGGTTGAGGTCGTGAGCAGCCTTGGGCCGAATTATTGGGTCGAGACTGAGAATGAAGCTTACGGATACGTACGATTCGGCGTACCCTCGGGCGGGCCGGTCGGATGGGGTGGCGCCATTCTGGCGAGCTTTTGCGCCTCTGAAGGATGTCTTGAAACAGCGGGGCCGCTCACACTCCACTTTCTTCACGAAACGATCGCCTACTTTCAGGACGGGGGCGAAGGGATCGTGATCAATGGGGAGGCTGTAGAGACGAGCTGCGCGACAATGATCTCCGCCGGTTCGATTGTCGAGATCGCTGCTCCGCGAGCTGTGGCGCGCCGGAGTATCCATTGGCACGGTCTTGCTTCGCCAGGGTTGACCCCGAGGCTGATTCGAACGGGTGACCGTCTTCGGTCTGCGACCGCGCTTCGGCCGCATGGCCGGAAGCATATGTACAACTACCCTGTGCCTGACTATCTGACTTACGAGCCGGTAGACGAAAAAGCGGAGCCGCATCTCTTCGAAGTGCACCATCACTCAAGCCGAGTCGGGATTCGTTTGACCCCGGTCAACGCCGCTCCGCCGCCGCTCAGCCCATTGATGAGGAGTGAGCCAGCTGTCGAGCATATGCTCCAGCAAACACCCGCCGGAGAATGGATTATTCATGGACCGGATGGCCCCACGATCACGGGCTACCCTCGAGTCGGAATACTTTGTGCGACTTGCACCGGTAGGCTCGGACTCCTACGACCCGGCGATCGACTCTGGCTCGTTCCGCAAAGCATGTACGGGCGTTGCAACTTTGAGAGTGACACTCGGACGTCCGATCAGATAGTGGACTTTGAGTATCTGAGGGACGCCCAGGATCGAACGATGGAATGGCAGGACATCACACTCCCACCGCCACCATCGCGCGGCGCGGGCGTAGAATGAGTGAACGAGGAATCGAGTGAAGGAATGGTGAAGCGTGACTGGCTCCTTTGGGATGGGCAATGTGGGATGTGTTCTCACTTTGCCGGGGTCACGCGGCGCCGGGACACGGAGGGGCGTTTTGAGATTTGTGCGTTCCAGCACTGCCCCACTCCCCCAATGACCGCCGAGATCATGGCGCGATGCAAGCGGGAAATGGTGATTGTGACGGCCTCGGGCGACGTGCTGGGCGGGGCTGACGCGGTGCTCTACAGTCTCCATATGACGGGCGGAAGCTGGGGAATCGGCATCCTCCGTGCGCCGCCGTTCATCTGGTTCGCTCGGTTGGTTTATCGCCTGGTCGCGATGAATCGCTCGCTGATCAGCAAGACGTTTTTCGGCAAACAGGCCTGTGGGCTCGAGAATCGAATGCCGTCCGCTGACTCTCTTCCCCCGAGCTCACGCGACTCAGCGAACCCGGACACGCTCGGCTAGAACAGTTGCCCCGGAGGGTTGGGCCAGGCGATCCAACGCTTCCGCCACCTGATCTGGGTGAGTGTAGGTCAGCAAGTGCCCTGCTTCTTCCCAAACTTCCTCGGCATGACCAGGGACGAGCGGGATGATGTCGTCCTTCCCACCGTGAATCTGGTGGATGAGGGGGCCGTTTTCTGAGATCTCTGGGCCAGGGAAATCCCAATCGGAGCATGCCCCGGCGGCCCATCTGAAGAACGAGAGATCCGTGCTCTCGGCCATCTCTTGGAGCCAGGCTCGTTGCTCCTTTGTGAGGGGATCGGTCGGGGAAAAACGGGCGCTGAATGCGACGAGTCCGGTGCGCAAAAAAGCATCGGGGAGGTATCGCATGAGTTGAACCCGAGATGCAAACTGCTTCGTGATGGCCTCCTGATTTCGGCAACTGCTGACCAGAAGGATTGCGCGACAAGCCTCACGGAAACCATCGTGACGCACGGCCGCTTCCATCGCCACCTGCCCTCCGAACGAGAAACCCACGACCACGAAGGGTCGTGACAGATCCAAGGATTCAGCGAAGCGGAAAGAGTAGTCGCTCAGGCTTTCCTTGATCGCCGGATCAATCCACTTCGGGGTCGATGCTTCAGCAAGGTGAGGTTCGAGCGACGCAAATAGACGCCTATCTGCCCCGAGACCGGGAAGCATATAAGTGCGCCATCGCTCCATCGCCCGTACTACGAGGGCGGTTGGGGCGATGGCGGCGGGTGTGTAGTATTCCAGACTTTAGGGAAGCATTTGGCCAATGCGAGGCGGAATGAATCGGGCATCGTTCATCGCGGCAATCGCCGCATTGACGACCGGATCGACGCCGTTCTCCACTCGTCCCGTGGCTTCGACATGCGGCTTAACCGGGTCGCCTTCGAGCCGTTGGCCCTTCACCGTCAGATAGTCGCTGACGGGATATTGGATTTCAAATCCGCCTTCCAGACGGCCGTAGACCGATGCCAGCACGGCCCCCATCGTGTTTTGTCCGACGATCGTGCCGCCGCCGACCTCTTTCATCGCCGCAGCAAAAATCTCCGAGGCGCTCGCCGATCCGCGGTTGATCAGAACGGCAACCTGACCGGTGTAGCGTTGGATTTTCGGGGCGGTTGGTCGAAACTTTCGGGTGGTCCAGCTTGCGATATCCTTGAGTTCCACCGGCTTCTCAGGAAATTCCTTCGTGTATTCATCCACGATTCGTCGGTTGACGAAGGTGCCCACCGCTTCGGTTTCGGGGATGAAGAGCCCGAGGAGGTGGGCCAGGTTGTTGACCGCTCCTCCGCCGTTGTTCCGCAGATCGATGATGAGGCGCTTCGACTTGCGGGCCTCTTCGACAAACTTCTCCAGGCCTTCGCGCTCGTAGCCGCGAGCAAACGTGTTGATGCGGAGGATGGCGGTTTCTTCGTCGATCCATCGCAGGGAGTCGGCGCGGGTATTGACGAACGCGGCGGCCTTTAGCGTGACATCTCGTTCCGTGTTGTCCGTGCCTAGAACGCGCAAGACAACCTCTTGCTGGCCACTCGGCATGCGGGAATCGGCGTTGATCGGATTTCCTGCGATCATCGTGATCTTGTCGCCGACCTTGAGCCCGGCTTGGTCGGCGGGCGAGCCGGGAGCGACGATCTCGACGACCATCACCGTACCGTTGACCCGAGCCGAAAGCCCAAATCCGACCGTGGTTCCGGTTCGGCGCGTTTCGGCGGCGCGCGGCGTTCGCAGCGAGACGTGGCTGATCCGGAACTCTCGAAGTTGGCGGTTCACGACGCGCACAAAATCGGTTTCCGTTTTCGCCGCATCGATCTCCGCTTTTCCTTTCTCGACCATGTCATCCCATCGCTTGAAATCAAGGCCGGGGACAAAGGCGCGTTCCTGAAGGATCTGCTTGATGCCTTCAAGAACCTTCGCTTTGGTCTCTTCGGTAAACGGTGCAGGGGTTGCCTGGGCGGGTTGAGTTCCGGCAGGCTGGGTGCCGGGCTGGCCGCCGGTTTGAGCCTGGGCCACGCCGAGAGCCGCAAGGGCCAGGGCACACACGAAATTGATACGCAACGACACGATAAGAGTGATAACGCAGATTCGGCAAAAATGTTCGCCCGAATTTCATCAATTCGGTGGCCGAGGACGCGGGAATTCGGCGACGAACCGCTTAGGCATAGGCAAGCCTCCCTTGCGTTCTCACGACTTCTTCCAGCGCCCCGATGAGGGTTTGGGCCAGAGGCTTGAACTCGGTGAGTTCGTGATCAAACTGATAGATCGTCTTCGTGGCATCGCCCAGACGAATCCCAAAGTGCTTGCCGTTGCCAGTCGCGCCGAGCGTGAGAATGGCTTCGTCTCCGGCGAAAACGAGCGGGCTGTTCGCCGCTCCGTAGAACTCAGCGCCTCCCCACTGCCCGCTATCGATCCGGGTGAGAAGCGCCCACGCATCGGGAGGCAGAAGTGGTTTGAATGTCGCGAAGAACGGGAGTAAATCCGCCTGTCCGAGCGCACTGCTCGATTGATCGGGGCTTCGGCGGGCCAGCCAGGATTCGGCCTCGTCAGAGAACCGCTCGGCATAGGTCGCCAACTCGCTGGCATCCCAGGTGAGGAAGGTCGAAGTCCATTCCGCCTGATCAGGCCGCCATTTGTGTCGGAACGACTGATCGTTATCGGCGATCAACTGGATGAGTCCATTTTCGGCCCAGATGTCGAATCGGAAGGTGGCCCCTGGGGTTTGAGCTTTGAGTTTGGCGAGCCGCCACGTAGTGGTCGCCCCCGGCAGGTGATCGCTCTCGGGAAAAACGGAGTGCCACTCGATGGCCCTGGTGCAGTTGGACTTGTCCGTGCGCAGAGAAGATTCCGCCTCAGCCTGCGCCCACAGGGAAGCCTGCCAGGGCTCGGGAGCATTTTGGGCGAGGTGGAGAAGGATGGGTTGGAGCAGCGGCTGTTCTTTGGTGAAGAGGGAGAGGATCATAAGAAGGGCATCGGTGCCGCATGGGGTATGCCGCGTTCGGAAGTTGGATTGTCTGGTGGGGTTGCTGGTTTGGTGGGTCGGTCCTTGACCTCGCTCCTGGTTTGGTGGTGTAATGAAAAGCCTCGTGGGGCATTAGCTCAGCTGGGAGAGCGCTTCCATGGCATGGAAGAGGTCAGGGGTTCGAATCCCCTATGCTCCACCAAATTTTGAACCTGTTTTCTCCTTTTTCGGAGTAACCAGTAAACTCTGTACCCCAGTCGTACCCCACTCGGGAACTAGACATAGGTTCAAAAACTTTGCCCATTTCGCAAGCCAAACCCGCATTTCTTCCTGGTCGGGATGGACGTACATGTGCTGGACTAGGCCGGTCAGCGACTGCCCAAGGATGGCAAGCCGGATGGAGGGCGGACACCCCACAGCGGTTTCGATGGCCCCGAAGGCATGTCGGAGCCCGTGGTTTCCACACCACTTGACGCCTGCTTTCTCGAACCGAAGTTTGAGGTCTCGCGTAGATCCGGGGCAGACAGGGTTCCCCCTTGTGTTCTCGACAAAATAGCGGCGTCGGTTCCGGGCGTACCCCGCCAGAATCCCTGCGATCTCAGGAGGCAGCGCGATCGAGCGCTCGCGATATGCGGTTTTGGTGCCGCGAACGAACAAAGATTCGCCGTCGAAATCCTCGAGGCGGGCGTTGCAGGCTTCCTCATCGCACAGGCCAAGCACGAATTCGAGGAACAGCTTCGGGCCGAGGTAGTCATCCTTGAACATCAGGAGCACCTTCATTACATCCGCAGGGCTTGGAACATGCTTCCGCTTTGGGAGCTTTGGCCGGGACAGCTCCTCGGCAAAGTTGTACGGGATCTTGCCCTCTCGCTGGAGAAGACGCAGCGACCTTGAAAAAACGCCCAGGAGTGTTCGCTGCGTGTGAGCAGATTCGGTCGTGGCCCTGACCCTTGCCCAAACGCTTTGAGTCTGGGCAAGGGTCAGTGATCGGATGCTTGTTCCGGTTGCCGCCTTACTGACGACGCCAACCGCCCAGAGGCCTTTCACCCTGGTGTTCTTGTTCGGGATCGCTGCGTAGTGCGGGCCGAGATTGGTGGCAACCCAGTACCCCAAATCATCAAGCAGATCGGCGCGGACGGCGACCTCTTTGATCGCCTGAGATTGCTCCAGGTACTGCTTGACCTTGGTCAGTAGCCCTTCCCGAGAGCGATCGTAGAAACTCTTCCGTTTCCCGCCCCACGTCAATCTCGCTTCCAGGAGCCCGGGCCTCTTGCTCGATTCCCGGATCCCCACTTTCACACCCAAGATGATTTCGTTCACTCTCTGATCTTTCTTCCTTCCTGATGCGCTCAACAAGTTCCAGCACGTCGGCTATGGCAAACGCTCCCCAGGGAAGCGGTCGTAGCCAGCCCGCATCGATGTAGCTGGCAAGTTGGGCAGGGGTTATGCACAGGTGGTGGGCGACATCGTTCTTAGTCCAAGCCACCTGAGAGGCCCTAGCCATCTGGGTCGTTCTCCTCGATCTCCAGTGCATCGCGCCAAGGAACTTGCTCTCCCCCGAGGGCAGCCATGAATGCGTCCACTGCATCAAGCAAGCTGTCCGGGTCGCGGGTTGACGGAGCAAGGTTGAAATCTGAGTCACTCTCGGTGTATCCCTCAGCAATTTCAACGTAACCATTTGTCCAGGCGCGAACCGTCCACAGCTGAGACTGCCCGTCCCGGAAGAAGCCGAGCGCATAGTCGCAGTCAACATCGAGATACATGCGCCAGTGCTCTCGGGTTGATGGTTGAGCCAATCCGTCAGGCACTTTCCACCTCCTCCTTCCACGCGACCAGCTTGACCCAGCCACCAACCCAAAGGGACAGGAGGGCGATGGCAAGGCCAACAAGGAGGATGCGATCCTCCCGCCAGACACGCCTCACCGGCCCCACCATCCTGCAAGTCCGGCGAACGCCGCTCCGATGACCAGCCAGACCAGTCCGATAAAGATTCGGTCGGCGAGCCTCTGCCCGCGTGTGCGCCGGTCGAGTTGCCGGGCAGTCTTATCTCTGGCTGCGCGGTGCTGGGTGATCTCTTCGTAGCTGTCCGAGAGCCTCATGCCGCACCCCCTTTCTCGAACTCGTAGTCCACCATCGGCATGACGATTGCCCACGACGGACGGTCGCCGACGTACCGGAACAAGATCGGCCCGGCCCCCTTGCGCCTCTGCGAGTAGAACATCTTGACCCCGTCGCGCTCTCGCCAGTGCTCCTTGTTTGAGAGTGCGCTGATCAGGTACTCGGGTCTGACCTTGAACGTGCCTGCTGGGACAAGGTCATCCATCTTGGCCACCTTGTGGAAGATCGGGGCCTTGCCTAAGTGGGTAGGCCAGATATCGCCGTGCGGAATGATATGGCGATCCGGCGCACCAAGAATGAGGTCAATGTTGCTGCTATCCCTGATCTCAATCGCGAAGGATTTGGACTTGGTGTACTGCATCTCAAACCGGATCCGGCGCAGATCAACAGGGATCGACCAATCAATGTCTTCCTCCATAACCTTAGGCCCGAATGGGATGGCATGGATGCGGTGGGTGTCGCACATCAGGAGCGTTGCTTGCCCATCGATGTAGGCGATATGCCCCATGTCCAGTATTGGGCGATTGCTGTAGGTTTTGTCTCCCGTTGCTGAGAGGAGCCAGTTGATATCTGCCATCGAAAAGACATGCTGCCCCTGCGGCAGAAGGTGGGAAATCGTCAGGATGTGACTCATGCCGCGCCTCCTTGTTCCCCGCCGTGGATCCAGCCTCGGTAGGCCGTCTCGAACGCTTCCGCATTGACGTCGATCACGTAACCGGAGCCGGATTTGGTCTTAATGTGGACGGTGTTAGTGTCCACGACCAGAAGGGTTTGGATATCCGACATGGCCGCCCACGTCGAGAGCCCACCGGTCTTGAGCTTGGCATTGAAGCGGACGACGCCGCTCTTGTCGGAGATGACCTCGAAGCCGAGAGCGCGAAGGGTGGACTGGCTCAAGACCGTGCCTCCAATCTCGTGTGCGCCCTTAAGATATAGTCCATGGCATCCTCTGCGGTCTCGAAGATCACCGAGAGCGATACCCAGTTTTGATCCTTTTCGCCGAGCGGCGTGATGCAAACCCTTCCATCCGAGAGTTCGAGGCTCTTACGCTTGGAGCCCAGGAGTTCGCACGGGAAGACTCCGCCGTTGTAAGCGTGGTAGACGATTTGCCCGGACTCAGCGAGTCTTTCGGCGACTTCTTTCAGTTCCGCTATGTTCTCGGCGTGAGAGATGCGGATTTCGGTGAGTGTACGGCTCATGCCGACACCCCCGTCTTGATGTCGAACTTCTCCTCGTCCGGCTTGACCTCGAATGCCTCGATCAGGGTTTTGTAGCTCTCGGTCGCGCAGGTTTCGATCTCTTCCCCGGTCTCTTGGTCGATGACGGGTTCCGGGGCGCCGCGCCTGATCATGTCAATGATGTCTTGTTTCTCTTCCGGGGTGAGTGCGGAAATCTGGAACGACTCTACAGTTTTGATGGCGTCATCAAAGCCTTCTTTGTTTGCCCATTCCAGAGCTTTCTCGGCATCCGCAACCCGAAGCCCACCCTTGACGGTTCGCAAAGAGAGCTTGCCGAAAGTCAGCGACAAGCTCTTGGTCTTCTTGCCTTCCAGGGCCACGCGGGCGAAGTGCTCGAGAGCTGGCCCGAACTTAAACTTGAGGAAGTTCTGCTTGCGCTCCTCCGCCTTGATTTGGTTTTGGATGTTCTCCGTCAAGGCTTTGATCTTGATGTTCAGGCGAGCCACTTGGGTCTCGCTGTCCATGAGTCGTTCAAGCACCCAGTCGGCACTCTTTTCGTCGGTGACGGTGAAGTCTTCTTTGACTCCGGCAAGGCCTACAACCTCGCCGGTCTCGGCGTCGATGAGGAATCCGTTTTCCTCGATGATCATGCTGGTTTGATTGGTGGTTTCAGTAAGCATAGTTTTGTGTGGGTGTTAGGCCACGCCTCCGAGTCCGTAGAACTCCTCGAATGCGGCGACGTGGGGGTTGACGATGAGGTCGCGCGGAGTCAGCCGGCGACGAAGAGAGAGGCCATCCAGGGTCTTGACCCGGGAGAGCGCGACGTAGGTGAGGCCATGGGAGAAGGCTGGTCGCTCGGCTTCGATGTAGGCCGCGTCCAGCGTCTGGCCCTGGCTCTTGTGAACCGTGATGGCCCAGGCGAGTTTGAGCGGCATCTGCGTGAACGATGCGTCCACCGTCTCTTCGATGTCGTCCTCGTCCTTGTTGTACTTGTAGCTCTTGGCTTCCCAGGTTTCCGGACTGGCGATGACGGTGCGGCCATCAGTGAGTTCGACCGTCACTTCCCGCTCGCCCATGTCAAGAACGGTGCCGACGCTTCCGTTGGCAACCAGTTCCCCGTCCAGTCCGCGCACGTTCTTACAGAACATGACCTGGGCTCCGACCTTGAGCCGGAGTTCCTGCTCGGTGGGGAGATCGTTCTCTTTGAGTTGGCCTTCGACCTGCCCTTTGTAGACTTGGGTCTTGCCTTCGATGTTGACCAGGTTGATCCGGTTGATGGAGAGGGCTTTGTCGTTGGTGAAGCACAGGTGTACCGCGCCATCTCCGAGATCCGCGCCAACCCGGGAGTTGAAGACCTCCAGGCCCGCAGCGTTCCCGGTTCGCACTTTGTTGAGCGCCTCAATGACATCCGCTTCGGTCTGCCGAAACACCTGCCCAAGGATTGCTCGCTCCATCATGTGCCCTTCCGGATGCGCTCCGGGCCTCAAGCACATGGCATCGAAGAAGAAGGGGCTCTGGTACTTGGTATCGAACCACTCTCTCTCGTCTTTCTTGAGCACCGGCTCCAGTTGCCAGAGGTCGCCGAAGACCACCAGGGGCTTGCCGCCGAACGGCAAATCCTTGTCGAGGGTGCGGCGCATGGCTTGGTCGATGCCGTCCAGTAAGTCCGCCCTCGTCATGCTGATCTCGTCGATGACCAGGATGTCGATGTTTCGGAGCAGCCGCGCTTTGTCTTGCCCAAGGCCCGCGGCCCGGGAGACGGTTTGCGGCCCGGGCTTGAGCCCGTAGAAGCTGTGGATAGTCGTGCCGCCGACATTGAGCGCGGCGAGGCCCGTGGGAGCTGTGACCGCGCACCGCTTGAGCTTTCGCAGTTCCCGCAGCACCGTGGACTTTCCGGTTCCCGCCTTTCCCGTCACGAACGTCACCGAGCCCGGAATCTCCGAGCGGTGGACGCACATGTTGAGGGCGGAAAGCTGGTCGGACGACAGAGAGAACTCCGGGGCAGGTTTGGTCTCCTTGACATCTGCGGGCACGGTGGTCTTGGTCTCGGGGATACCTTGCGCGCCGAGCCTGGTAAGGGCGGTGTAGATGGCCCTGCCAAACTCGTGGCAAGAGATATGCTCCGTCCACTCGATCCCGGCCCGCAGGGTGGCGGCGACCTTGAAGCCAGCATGTTCCTTGACCGGGAGCACCACGAACTCGCGGGCGATCGAGCCCACGTAGATGTCAATCTTCTCCGACCTCAGAGCCGAGAGCATGTCGATCAGCACCTGAGATGCCTCGTAGTTCTCGGTGTCATCCTCGAACCAAAAACCTCGCTCGCTCGGCGTTCCGTGCTCATTGTGCTGGACACGGAATCCGGCGAGGTTCAGCGTGGAGATCGCGGTTATGATGGTTGCGATGGGGCTCACTTACACACCCCTGGGCGAACGCAGTTGTGCGCCGCGCAGACCCCATCAGGGCAATAGCAATCCCCACGAAGGCAGTTCGCCCGAGCGGCCGCAAGGTCGATGATCTGGTTATAGAAATCTTCGCACTCATCTGAGCTGCCCAAAGTGTCCGCACACCTGCCAATGCATGACTCGACTTCGCTCATGGCTTGGGCAATCTTGTGTCGCTTGGCGTAGCGTCTCCTCACTTGCCTTTCCCCCCCTTGCGATCCTTGGACTCCTTACCATCTGCCCGATACTCTTCCGGGAGGCTGGCGAGGATGGTCTTCGATTTCTGTTCGAGCTCGCGGGCAAACTCCGCGCGGCCCTGGGGTGTGTCGGGGTAGACATCGGTGGACTTGACGACCAGTTCCCCGCGCGCCATGCGGTAGAAGATGTTGCCGTCGTACTGGACTTCCGCTTTGTACGGCTTGCCCAGGTTCTGGTCATCGCACTTGCGGATGAGGTCGATGCCGGGAGCCACGAGTTGGACGGCTTGGTAGGTGGGGGTTGGCATCAGGCATCCACCTCCACAATTTCCGTCAGGATGTCGATGGTCGCAAAGTCGTGCCTTGCGTCCCGCCAGCGTTGTTCTGCCTCCTCGCGGGTAGCAAAGGTCTTCGCCCTTTTAATGTCGGACACCAGTGCCTCGCTCCAACTGCCATCTGGGATCTTGACTGGCCCTTTGTAATAGACATCCCTGAGCCCAGATCGGCAAGCCCAAACCACGTAGATGACAAACATTAGATGCACACATCCACAACTTCGATCTCCATGTCCTGCGGAATCAGGCGGGCGGCGCGGCGGGCCTCGTGGGCGTTCTTGTAATTGGCCGCATTTGCCCAGCTACTACTGAGCCGATTCTCGTTCAGGGGCGGGTGCAGATACTTGCGCTCCAGCTTCCCCGTCTCGGGGTTGGGAACCATGGTGGAGATGACGAATCGCCTCATCGGTGCGCCCTCCGTTGCTTCTTGGCGGGGGTGCCATAGATGAAGTCGAGTGCGAAGTTGAGGCCCTGGAGTTGGGCGGCTTCTGCGCGGCGAGCGCTCTGGTGGTTAGATTTGGATCGAACGCGATCCTGTTTCTTCGATTTCATTTTCGTCCTTGCCAGGGTGATCAGACCCCGACAAGGACATTATGGGGCACTTGCACGGATTTGTGCAATACCTGTGCAAGATTTATTCAAAAAAAGTCGGCGGCATCAGGCCCGATGAGTCGAGTTCGATCATCTCATGAGTTCCGTTGACCCTGTAGATTCCGGTCACAATGCCCAAAAGCTCGCTGGTCGCTGAGTCGTCCGGGTAGGCCGGATTGATGGACTGATAGATGAATGAGCCCTGCTTCCACCGGATGACCTTGACTGAGACCGTGCCGTCTTCTCTCCGGAAAAGAAATGCCTTGTTGATCTTGGGCGTCCGCATCTCGCGGGCGATGACAATGTCTCCCGGTTGAATCCAAGGCATCATCGAATCCCCTTCCGCTACCCATGCATTTGAAGGTGATGATGCCATGTGTTGGGGCACCCAGACGTATCCCTCGTACTCTCCAGCCTCGGTTCCTGGCCCAGCGGATGCCGCTCCGACCACGGGAACCTTGACCATGGGAATGGGTGCGATGGGCTGGATATCTTGTCGCTGAGTGGGCGCGTAAATGCGCTGAGCTTCCCTGACTACTGATTCTGGGACTTTGGTTCTCCCGTACTCATAGTTCTTGTATTTCTGGGTCGGCACACCGATGGCCACCGCGAACTCTTCCAGGGTCATTCGCAGGGCTCGCCGCGCCTCTCGCAGGAGGTCGTTCTCGTTCACGAGAGCAATCATCACAAGATTTTTTCTGCCCCTGTTGCACTTTTTTGTGCAAGCCGTGGTAGTATTTTATCAATGGCTTTGCACAAAGATGCAGGAGAGATGCGAAAAGCAGGTGAAGGTACCGGGTTGATTTCCGTGACCGACCGGGCTTTTGGCGCAGCTCAGGCCTTTGTCGAGCTAGGAATCACGGTGACGAAGGCGTGTGAGCGCGCTGGTCTTTCCCGGCGCACCTACTACCACCTCCTGAAAAAGAAGGAGGGCGAGGGGCCTGACCGCCCCAACGCCCAATGCACCAAGCAGGCTGAAACCACCAGCAACAACCGCCCAGCGCAACACGAGGGTACCTCGGAGGCGCGGGCATCTTAGGAAACAACTATGAGTACAACCAACCAAACAACCGCACCCACCACTCCCCAAGCTGCTCCGCCGCCACCGCCGCCGGATACCGGGAACCTTCGTTTTGCCAAGATTTCCAGTGGTGAGATCAAGACCCGCCCGAACAAGAATGAGCCCTGGGAAGTCCTCCCCGAGCTTATGGGCCGCTTCACTGGGTGCCGCATCCATGTCGGTGACAACAACGGCAAGGAGATTGTGAGCTTTGAGGTGGACATCGAAGCGGAAGGGGCGCCCAAGACCGTCGTCGGCGTCTCCATGGAATCCAAGGTTGCCAGCGGCCAACTGGGCGCGGCGGTTCTGAACCTTGCCGAAGGGGAGTATGTGTGCATCCGCACCTCGCTCTCCAAGGATCCAACGCCGCAAGGGTCTCACATGACGTTTGTGAGCGTCCAGCGGTACTCGTTCGAAGCGCAATCCTGGTCGAAGGTCGAGGCGGATCGCCGCAAGTTTGGCGGCGCGGAGAGCTGGGCCGATGCGCACGAGGAAGTCTTTGAGCAAGTCCTTTCCCACCCTGCGTACAAGGAGCGCAAGAAGCACTCTGATGCCGGGGACGGGTTCCAGCGGTTTAACCAGGCGACCCTTGAGAAGAGCAAGATCTTCCCGCTGCTGATGGCCTCGGCGGAATCCCAAGCCGCCTATCTCGACTGGATCAACAAGACGCTCGAAGACAACTACGAGTTTGAGGGGCAGTACCTCGATTTCGGAGATGTGTCCAGCGAGCACTGGGAAGCTCTGATCGAAGCCGTGAACTTTGTGAAGGTAACCCCCAAAGTCCTCAAGCCTTTCCTCTCATAGCAAGAGCACAGCAAAGCAGAGAATGACTCTTGGCGGGTGCCTCAGAAACACCCGCCACTTTTTTTGACCCGGGCGAAAGTGCCCCCGCAAATATGCATAACTTTATTGCGATTTCTGTTAGACATGGTGGCTCGGGCAAGGTCTGGGCAGACACCATCTTCTCTGTCAAAACCCTTGTCCGAACGCCCGAAGGCGTCTCGAATGGGGACTGGTCGATCCGGCCCGAAGCGGGGCGCATGGTGCGCTTTGGGGATGCCGCTAATCTGACTTCCGGGGAGTTCTCGGAGCAGCGGGCAAGCGAACTGATCTCTGAGTGGGTGTCTCACTTCTGGGAGGATGCCCCTCTGCTCGTCTTTGCCAGCCCCTACGAGGAAGACCTCCTGCGCGACATGCTGCGCCGGTGTTCCCGGGTGGCCCTTCCCCACCGATCGGTTTCAATCTCCGAACTGATCCGGGCCTGGAATGCGGTCTCGGGTCGGGAGTATCCGTCCACCCTCGGCGAGCCCCATGCGATGGGGGGGCCTGTGGCTATCCATGCTTTTGCAACTGACCTGCTGGAGAAGCTGGGAGGGCCTCTGTGACCCTTCGGTTTGTGGCTTTTGCCACATCGAAAAAAAGGGGTTCGCTTCCGTGTCTGTCGGAACCCATGATGCTCGAAAAGATTCGCGAGATGGCGAAAGAGTATTCGGGTGCCCAGAAGGATATGGCGTCAAGGTTTGGGTGCTCCCCTCAGTTCATCAATGATCTCGTTCATGGGCGCCGATCTATCACGGATGCTGTTGCTATCCCCCTTGGCTATAAAAGGGTCGTGATCTTCGTTCCGATTGACGGCGAGGAGGGAGGGGAGTGAGCTTCGCGGACAACGAGTGGACGATCACCGGTATTGCTTGCAGCACGTTCATTGAGCCCAAACAAATGGTTCTCGATCGCGATGACTATGCGGCGCGGCTCAAGGAGTCACTTGACTACCTTAGGAGTATCGGTGGCGTGATTGGTCTCTCTGGCTGGGATGGCGAAAGGTTCACAGGCTGGGAGGTGAACTGCGCCGACCCCAAGTTCAACTATCCGTTCCTCGACGGAAACGGGCTCATTGCATTCGCCGAGCGGCTTCAAAGGGAGGGGGCGTAATCATGGCGATTCGCACCTATGCCTCTGACCTGCTGGAGAAGCTGGGGGGTGGACGGTGAGCACAATCAAGCAAGGCGAGGGCACTGGGATGTGCGCTGTCTGCGTGGCGGCGATGGTTACGAACACCACTGTCGAGCAGGTCTATGATTTCTTCAACGACGGTCGTCAGTACGGCGACCCGATTCACGACCCCGAGCTTGCCATGTATCTCCTCAAGCATGGCTGGATCATGGGGCGTGGTTGGGGGTTCACAACCGAAGAAGAGTGGGAAGATGTGAGCGTCGCTCGCCCTGAGAAGTTACACCTGCTGGTCGAGGGGATTGTCGGTATCCCCGCTTACCTCGCCGTGAAAAGTCGGAACTACGAGGGTGTCACTCATGCCGTGTACTGGGATGGGCAGTGCATCCGGGATCCAGATCCAAACATGCCGGATGAATCACCAATCTCGGACTACAAGCTGGTCGAAATTTATCCCCTGTATTTTTGCGGGTTCTTAGATCTCGTGGGAAGGATTGAGTTGAGGCCCGCAGAGCTACCGCATTTCGTTACGCGGTGGCGCGAGAAAGGGGTTACATCTGTCCAAAGGCGGGAGGGAAAGTAGCCGTGGCGATTCGCGCTATTCGACGCCCCAAGTTTGACCCGTCCACCCTCTCGATTGAGAAGCAGATCGAACTCGGCTTCCTTGATCCTGCGGACATTTCTAGTGACATTCTTGAGGCTGTTTCAGACTCCACCTGTCCCACCCCAGGGCAAAAAGCTGGGCCAGTTTCTACGGACAAAATGAGGGACATTCCTGATCCCTCGTCCGAGTACGTGCCGGGAAGGAGTGTGCCGCAGGTCTGGCGGAAGAGGGACGAGGAGATTTTTGCCAACAAAGGAAAATCCTTTGATCCCGACTCTTGTGGTCGCCCCCAGTTTCTGCCCTCGGGAGAGGCCAACCCGGACTGGGATCCGTTTGAAGACCCGCCCGAGGTGAGGGCGGAAACACTACGTCAGAGGGATGCCGAGCGCGCGAGGCTTGTTGAGCGGCAAGAGGCTTTGAGGAAGCGCGGAGTTATTCCGAGCGCGCCCAAGACTCCGCCCCCACCTCCGCCGGGAATGGGAATGCCCGAGGCCCGGTTTTCCAGCCTACCGGAAGAGGCGCCCACAAAGGCCAACCACAATCCGCGCACCAAGAAGTACATGGAAGGCGCGGGCTACCGGTACGAAAAGGTGGATCACTACGACGCTCGCACCGGTCGCTCCCACGACCTCTTTGGTGTTTTTGATGGGCTGGCTTTTGGCTCGAAGGGGCTCGTCGGTGTCCAGCTCACAACCGCCACGAACGCGGCGGCGCGCAAGGCGAAGATCCGCAAGTGGGCGGGGCTCAAGGATTGGTTCGCCGCTGGGTGCAGTGTGCTCGTCCTGGCCTGGGAGAAGGAGGGTGCGCGGTATGTGGCCCGCGAGCACTGGATGAGGACGGTGATGGACTAGCCATGTCGCTATCTGGACGCGCGATACAACTCCTGGCCTCCGGCGTCTCGGTGGTGCCGGTGCCCGACGCTTGGCCTAGGCCCAGCGAGTCCAAGCCCATGTCCTACCCCTGGCGGAAGTACACGGGCTTCCTGATGGGCGCAAAGAAGGCAGAGAGGGAGTTCGAAGGGGTTGACAAGATGGCGATCGTATGCGGCGCGGTCTCCGGGAACCTCCTGGTTCTTGATTTTGACCAGCCGGGATTTTACGAGGAGTGGCTCGATATCATGGAGTCCACCGAGATCGATGTCTCGACGTGGCCGCACGTCCAGACCATCAATGGCGGACACCACATCTATGTCCGGAGCACGGAAGCCGTCGAAGGGAGCCGAAAGCTCGCCATGATTCCGAGCGGGGAGGAGCCACCGAACCCGCCATCTAAGGTTGCAATCGAGACGCGTGGCGATGGCGGGATCATCTATGCCCCGCCGACGCCGGGCTACTCCCTGGTCTCCGGAGACTTGTCGGCGATCCCCGTTGTTCCGGCGGAGGATGTCGCCGAGAGCCTGCGGGCCGCTCGATCCCTCAATCAGTACGCCGAGAAGGTTGCCGGATCCACGCGATCTCCCGGTCGTCCGCGGCAAGAGGGCGAGATCACTCGCGCGGGGGACAAAGCGAACGAGACCATGACGTGGGAGGAGATTCTCATCCCCCATGGTCATAAGCCTTGGAAGCTCAAAGGCGATGGCAAACTGATCTGGACAAGGGCTGGGAAATCGG
This sequence comes from Methyloversatilis discipulorum, assembly GCA_943371575.1. GTDB lineage: Bacteria > Armatimonadota > Fimbriimonadia > Fimbriimonadales > Fimbriimonadaceae > UphvI-Ar2. Next base: position 817,891 of record CALRVI020000002.1, read on the forward strand.
GCGGGGCATCCATGACAACGGGGCTTTGCTCGCAGTCGGGGAACGATCTTCTCTATGTCTTCACATCGAATGCCCACCCGCTCTCAGAAGACACGAGCTACACCAAGTTCGCCGCTTATGCCTACCTGAACCATGGCGGGGATTTCTCCAAGGCCACCAAGGAACTCGGCGAGAAGTACAACTTGCCGACACCCCGCCAGCAAGAGCGGATCCAGGAAGCCCGCGCCCAACTGACCGTCGTCGAAGGCGGAGCCGCTCGCAAGCTGGAGCCCCGCGTGGATCAGGTGTTCAATCAGACCGACCTCGGAAACGCCGAGCGACTGGTTGCCGCCATGGATGGCACCTACCGATATGTCCGTCGGCTTGGCGGCTGGATGATATTCGATGGCTGCCGCTACATCCCCGATGATTCCGGGCACTCGATTCGGACACTGATGATCGAGGAGGTTCGGCGCATGTACGCCTTCGCGGAGAACGACAAGAACCTCGCCGACTGGGCGGACAAGTGCCAGGCCAAGGCCCGGATCGACAACGCTGTGTCGCTGGCCGCTGCAATCCCCGGGGTTGCAGCGCGGGCGGAGGAATTCGATGCTGACCCTTGGGTGATCAACACGCCCGGCGGAGTCGTCGACTTACGCACCGGCGACATGCGGCCCCATGAGCCAGGAGACCTGCATACCAAGGTCACCTCAGTTACACCCGCCCCTGAGTTTGATCCGGAAGGTTGCCCTCACTTCCTCCAGATGATTGCCTTTGCATTCCAGGGGGACGATGAGACAGCCGACTGGCTCATGCGATACGCGGGCTACACGCTGACCGGTCTCGTCAAGGAAGAGCAGTTCGCCTTCTTGTTCGGTGTCAGCAAGGCGGGGAAATCAAAGTTCGTCGAGGCCATCCTCGGGATACTCGGCGACTACGGTGCCAAGCTCGATCAGGAGGTGCTCATGGCGGGCTTCGACAAGAAATCGGCCTCCGACTACAGCGCCCTCGCGGAACTCCACGGCAAGCGCATGGTCGTAGCGGAGGAGCTCGAGTCCGGTCGCTACCTGAACGAGTCGCTGATCAAGAACCTGGTCGGCACGTCGAGCATCCCGGTCAAGAAGATGCACCAGGACGTGTGGCAGATGCCGATCACGTTCAAACTTTGGCTGCTCGGAAACTACAAACCGCAGATCAAGAACTTCGATGATGCGATTGCTCGGCGGCTCAATGTCGTGCCGTTCACCCGCACTGTTCCGTTTGAGAAACGAGATAACGAGCTACCCGAAAAGCTCAAGTCTGAATATCCGATGATCTTCCGGCTTCTGATTGATATGTGTCAGGACTGGATGGCTAATCCTTTGCGACCGTCTGATGCTATTAAGGATGTGACTAGCGAATATCGGAGCGAGAGTGACCGCATTCAGTTGTTCCTGGACGATGTCCTCACGGAGCACCCTACCGGGATTGTGCTGTTTGCTGATCTTTTCCGATGCTATCAAGGTTGGTGCAAAGCCAACGGGTTCAAGCACTCAGGGTCTACCGATTTTGCTCGCAAACTCGCTGCCAAAGGTTTCAAGTCTCAGCGTCGTCGCACCGGGCACGGCGCGCAAGAGGAGCGGTACTACGACGGGTACCAGATGGTCGAGGTGGAGGGGTGAAAACGGCCATTTTGATCTCGCCACAACATCTCGCCACATCCCGCCACAAGCCGAATTGTATCGGAACAGTGTGGCGGGATGTGGTGGGATGTGTGGCGAGATGTGTGGCGAGATGTTTGAACCTGTGTGGCGAGATGTGTGGCGAGATCGTTTTGAACCTGAGAGCCCTCCGCTTTGAACCTATTTCTTCTTTTTGTGGCGAGATCACTTCTATAAATCCCGAAAAAATGAAAATAATTACACACTTGTCTACATCCGAAGGCAATTATTTATTTATTTTCATTTCTGGGGGGATTTGTAGAGTACATCTCGCCACAAACCCGATTTTCGGGGGCTCGGCATGAGGCGGTGGTCTTCGTTCGTGGCGGACTCGGTGCCGATGGGTGCGGATCCCGTGGCGTTTCGTGAGCAGATCGATAAGGGGAAACCAGACGCCGATCTTCTGCGCTCCGTAATTGCTAGCGTTCGCGCGATCCAAGGCGCGGTCTCGGGGAAAGATCGCATCATCGCAACCTCACTACTCGAAATGCTCAAAGAGTTCCAGGCCGTGAGTGAGGAGGGGACGGGCGAGGATGCGAAGGGATGGCGGAAGGAGAACGCCGACGAAGCATGGAAGTTACTTAAGCATTGTATCTGCGCATCTGGGCAACATAAGTGTCTGGAGGGGGAGGATCTGTACGAGGCGTTTCTTGTTGAGTTTGACGGGATGCTGAAACCCATCAAGGAGCGGAAGTGAAGTGGGAGCGCGCAAACTAAACCATCTGTACCTTGAGCAACAGGGGCAAGGGGTTCTTTGGCGCGAGTTCCTGTCATGGGATGAGACTTGGGAAACGAAAGTTCGCAAGGCAGTTTACCGGCAGCTCAAGGGCCAGAAGAAAACGGAGGAGCAGAAAGAAGACATCGCGGGCGAAGTCCTCAGTCATGTTTTTGACCAGATCGGGAAGGGCCGGATCCGCGAGTGGCTTGGAGTGGAGCGAACCATCCACAACAAGATGATGAGCATCTTCCGGGCTGAAAACACAGCAAAGCGAAAGGCAGATGTCACCGAGATCACCGAAGAGATTGCTCCAGACCCCAAAGCCGACAGGGACGACACTCTCCTTGCCGTCGCCGACCGATACCCATGGCTTGCCGTAGTGACCGCTGCTCGGCAAGCAGGTATCCCAACCTCAACAATCGCTCGCGCTTTTGAGATGAGCAAGAACGAACTCCTCCACGACATTCGGGTCGAGCAAGAGAAGGCCCGGGAGGAGTTTGGGATCAGATGAGAGTGCCCGCGTCATTTGAAGGTGACATGAAAAGTCCAGTGCGCTGGCTAAGCGACGAGGCATATCGAAAGGCGGGTTTCGCCACGCGCGCGCTTGCATGGGCGGCGTCGCAAGTGGGCGTTCGTGAGACTGGCCGCAACAAGGGTGAGATGGTCGAGGCCTACCAGGAACAAGCTGGACTCGGCAAGGGCGGCGGGTACCCATGGTGCGCGGCGTTCGTGTACTGGGCCTACATCAAAGCCGGGACACCACCAAACCGACTCCCTAACTTTGGCGCGGTGGCAGCCGTTCGGAACTGGCGAGACTGGGCGGCGAAGAACGACCGGCTCACGGACAAGCCCCAACGCGGAGACCTGTTCTACTGGGTCGGCGCAAATGGTCAGGGACATATCGGCTTCGTGACTGAGGCCAGCATCCTCGGTTTTGTCAAGACGATCGAAGGCAACACCAACGACGGCGGATCACGAGATGGAGATGGCGTCTACCGGCGAACCCGACTGATTGCCAGCATCCGAAAGCTCAACCAAGGCAACCGCTTTTGCTTCATTCGCATGGGGGATCTGTGATGGCCTCACCCGGAAGCGATCAGCGACTCGGCACATCAATCTCCATGGCGCAGTTCATCGTCGGCATCCTCGTCATGGGCGGCGGCGCAGCGATGGCAACCGGAGCAATGAACACCCGCGTCGGCGAGCTCGAGCGTCAGATGCGCCAAGCCGAGACCAGCAACACAAAGCTCGTGGAGCAGGTCAACGAACTCAAGATTTCCATTTCCAGGGTCGAGACCAAACTCGACCTCCTGATCGAAAAGAAGGACATACAACGATGAGCAATGAACTCAAAAAGATTCTGATCGTGCTGCTCGGCATGGTCGTGGCTCTGGTGACCGACTTCCACTCTTTCCTCAAGAGCTGGGAGAAGGATCAGACCCTCAAGTACGACTGGAAACTCGCAATCGGGCGCACACTCTGGGGCGTTCTTGCGGGCGGCGGCGGAACCCTGGTGGTGGGCGAGTGAAGCCAAGCATCGGGCGGATCGTCATCATTCACTCGTCATCAGGCTCGCAATCCCCGGCGATTGTGAGGTCAGTGAGTGAAGACGGAACAATCAACACCACATGTTTTCTTGATCACAACGGAGAAACCTACGCAGTCAACAATATCAAGAAAGTTGGGGAAGAAGGCTCTTCGCAAGACTATTGGTGGGACTGGCCGGAGCGTGTTTCGTGAAGCGAACCGCAATCCTGATCGCGGCATGTCTCGCCGCACTGCCGAGCCTCAGCATTGCCCAGGTTCCCGACTTCACGCTTGGCTACCAGTGGACGTTCTCAGGCAAGGAATACGCCCTTGCCAACACCACACTTCAAGAGTCGTGGCTCGGCAAGGGCATCAACCTGGTGGCGGTCGCGGGCTACGAAACTCGGCAGACCATCGCTCCGGCGTTCGGATTTGGGCTCACTTACCGGCTGGATGCCCGCCCAGTCTTCGCCGACCTCGGAGCATTCGTCTTGTTCCCCCAAAAAGCGCAACTGGACATTGGTTTCGGAGTTGTGTTCGGAGTCAAGTTCTAAGGCTTCGGCATGGCAGGAGGACGGCGTCACGACGAGCACCTGGACACAGTCGCTGGGGCCATGGTGGAGCTGGTCAAAGGCACTCCGATCAGAAAGGTTGCCAAGGATTTCGGCATTCCCACGGGCACGGTTGGGCGATGGTCAGCCAAGCTCAATGCGAAACGAGACGAAACGCCACAGGAAATCCGAAAAGAGGATTTCGACAACCGGCTCAAAGGGCTCCTCTTGAAGGCCCTTGACATGGTGGAATCGATGGCTGAAGTGGCTGGCGACAAGGAATTCATTCGAGAAAAACCAACGGAGGCACGTGAGCTGGCAGGACTTGTTCTCGAACGATGTGACCGAATCACTAACTTGGTTCGGTCAGAAGACTAGTGACGAAGCGTCTAACCGTCCGGTGGATTACACCGAATGGTTAGACGCTTACCTTGCCCACAAGCTGACCGCGCCAATGGGTGCTCGGCACATCGGGCTTTGGGAATGGTTCGAGGCCCTTGAGCGCGGGGTAAAGCCTGACACCCAAATCGAGGTGTGGCCACGCGGCGGGGCCAAGAGCTATACCACGGCGGCGGGTGTAGCCTATGTGGGTTGGAAGGGGACGCGGAAGTTTGTGCTCCTGGTCTCAGAAACTCAGGATCAAGCCGACAAACAGGTTCAAACCATCGCCGACATCCTTCTGGAGTGCGGGGTGGATCGCTCGGTCTCTGTTCACGGGCATTCGAAGGGGTGGCGGCGAAACGTTCTGCGGGCGGCCAACGGGTTCAACGTCCAGGGCATCGGGCTTGATGTATCGGTTCGGGGCATTCGCATGGATGAATTCCGCCCCGACCTCATTGTGCTCGACGACATTGACAACGAGAAAGACACGCCCAAGATCACAGCCAAGAAAGAGCAGTCGATCAAGACATCGATCATCCCGGCAGGATCAACCGATGTTGCTGTCCTCTTCATCCAAAACCTGATTATTGAGCACGGCATCATGGCGAAGCTCGCCGATGGTCGGGCGGACTGGCTTCTGCGCCGGAATCTGGGAGCGAAAGAACCGGCGGTCTATGACATGGAGGTCGAACTGGTTCCGGATCACGAAAAACCTGATCGCAAGGTGTACCGAATTGCATCGGGTACGGCAAGCTGGGCGGGTCAATCGATCGAGCAGTGCGAAGCTCTCATCAATGAGATCGGGCTCGAAGCCTTTCTTCGCGAATCTCAGCACGAGGTCAAGGGAGCAAGCGGCACATTCTTCAAGACATCGCAGATCCAAACAGTGCTGGAGATCGACCTGCCGAGGATGGTGCGCCTTTGCCGCGCATGGGACTTTGCGGCAACCGAAAACGGCGGCGACTACACAGCGGGGCCCCTCGTCGGGCTTGGCGAAGATGGGCTGACGTATCTGCTCGACGTGGCAAGGGGCCAGTGGTCAAGCGAGCGAGTGGAGCGGGAAGTGCTGGGGTATGCAGTATCTGACCAAGAGCGGTGGGGTGCCACGATTGTTCGAATTCCGCAGGATCCGGGACAGGCGGGCAAGGCTCAAGTAGTGGCGTTTCGGAAGAAGCTGCAATCGATTGGCGTGACATGCCAGATCGTCAATGTCCAGGGCTCGAAAGCGATTCGGGCAAAACCTGTCCAAACCGAGATCAACAGCGGGAACATGCGGATGGTTCAAGGGGGCTGGAACAAGGAGTTCACCTCGGAGCTCGACTTGTTCAGAGAGGACGAAAAGCACGAGTACGACGACCAAGTTGATGGGCTCTCTGATGCTTACAATGGCGTCCGTCGTCCTAACCTTGACCTTCGCTAGGCGTCCTTTGGGGGAGACATGAAGTGGCTCTCCTGGTTGCGCAAAGACGCCCATTCCGAGGTTCCTGCGCGGAGCCCCGCCGAGCAAAAGGGATTTTCGTGGGTCAGAGCCGAGGATGACACAGTCAGCTTTGGGCGCGACAACCTGATCTATCCGAGCCTCAAGAACCGAGATGCCACCAAAAACACAGTGGCGATGTCGTGCTTTCACTGGGCGCTCAGAAACATCCACCAGGCTCGCCCCGAAGTTGTAGCAATTTCGCGCGATGGTCAAGAAGTTACGAACGCCAACCATCCAGCAGCGGAACTCATCCGCAAGCCGCAAGCCCTGATCAAGCAAGACCAGCGGTCGATTCTCACCGGGCGACTACTCCACGAGGCCCTGGTCTACGGTCGAATCTTCGTGGGGAATACCTACATCCTCAAGGTCAAGAACGCAAGCGGGCTCGTGATCGGCCTCGACTTGCTGCCGTGGGGTTCGGTGAATCCGGTAGGAGTGCGGGGGCAATCAGGCGTCATCAGCCACTATGATGTGCTTACATCCAAGGGGATGGTCAAACATGCCCCGGAGGACATCATCCACGACCGAGTTGGCATTGACGAACGGAATATGCTGATCGGCGTTTCCCCGCTGGTCTCGGCAATGCGGCTCATTCTTACGGATAACGAGATTGCCGTCTACCTGCAAGGCGTGATGAAGTCGCCGAATCCGCGACTGATGATTTCGCCGAAAGATGCGATGTCGACGCCGGACGCCACCGAGGCCGACTTCCTCGCCGAGAAGTTCACGCAGAAGAGCTCAAGAGATCGAGCGGGCGGCGCGATTGTTCCGACATTTCCGGTCGATGTGACCCCGTTCTCGTTCTCACCTGATCAGATGGCGATTGACATCGTGAACAAACTGCCGGAAGAGCGGATCACTGCGCTCCTCGGCATTCCTGCGATTGTGGCCGGGATCGGCGCGGGACTTGATCGTTCCACCTACTCCAACATGAAGGAGGCACGGGAAGCAGCCACCGAGGAGTTTCTTCTTCCGAACTGGGAGATGATGGGTGAACTCTTCACCGACAACCTCATGCCGCACTATGATCCGAGCGGGATGCTGTCCATTCGGTACAACACATCGAATGTCCGCTCGCTTCAAGAGGATAGCGACAAGAAGCACGAGCGGGTTCGCGCTGACTTCCGCGACAACATCATCAATCTGGCGGAAGCCCGCGAGGCCCTTGGCAAGACGCCCAACCAGGGCGATGAGAAAATTTGGAGTTGGATGCTCAAACCCAGCGGCGCGCCCCCCCCGAACACGGCAGGGATCAAAAAAGCGATGGAGCGCGCAAAGTCTGAGAGGCTGATCTAGTGTGCGATTTCAAGTTCAGCCTTCACACGATTGATGAGCACCATCCGGATCCACGCGTTGTCCTGGCCTACAAGCAAGCGGCAAGCCCAATCTTGCCGAGCGATGATCCTTTCACGGTCTTGATGATCGCTTGCGACAACGACATGGCGAAAGTGGCGGCGGAACTCGCGCGTACGGGGAACACGCTCCAATGGGTGTCCGATGCTCGCGACATCCTGCAGACCTATCACAGGCAGAGCCACACGCTCGGGTTCGGCGGATATGTTCCGAGCCTCACCGACGGGCGGGTTTTTCAAGTATTGGAGACCCCGAACACCTCTGGGCTCTCGGAACTGGACTACTTGCAGCAGTTTCTTGCCGACCTGAGCGACAAGGAAACCCCTTACCGGCTGGATGATGGCGGGTTCGACGAGGATTCAATTCTTCGCCGGATGCGGATGTACCAAGGGAAGATGCGCGGGACGGCCGGTTGGGGCTTTGTTGATAAGCAGTCGCCGGTTGCCGAAATCGAGTGGATTCTCGGCGCGGTTGAGGAGCACTGCCCCGAGTGCCCGATGATGGCTGACCTCTCGCCCTGGGACAAAGGGAGTCTCTGGACAACTCCTGGCAGCGGCGAGACGACGTGCATCTTCAACTGTAAGTGCTGGCTCAAGTCAGAGGACGAGACCTCAGCAAAGCCGGTTGAGCGGGCTCCGATCTGATTGGCGTCTATTGGGTCATGCCGACCCAGGCGCAGCCGAAGACAGAAACGAAGACGGTTACTCTTATTGAGGCCAAGATCACCGGAGACGAAAAGTCGTCCGGTGTCCTTTCCGGCTATGCCTCGGTCACGAATAACGTTGACTGGTACGGCGACATCATCCTTCCCGGCGCGTACAAGAACCTCGAACGAATGCTGAAAGATGGCTGGAGCGGGTTCAACCACAGCTATGACCCGGTCGGGTACTTCAAGACGGCTCGCGAGGATGATCGCGGGCTCTACGTTGAGATCGAATTCCATAGCACGGAAGATGCTCAGCGCGTGAGAACCAAGGCGGCTGAGCGAATTGCCGCAGGAAAGAGCGTGGGGATGTCGATCATGTTCTCCACCTTGGAAGCAACCCATGGCGAGCGAGAGGGGCGCGACGTGCGTGAGCTCAAAGCCATTGAGGTCATTGAAGCAGGTTTTGTCCTGTATCCCGCCAACTCGGCGGCAACAGCGACAGGCGTCAAGGCGGGCTCAGGATGCCCACTCGACGAACAGGTCAAGGCGGCTCGGGAGCTTTGCGAAGACCTTCACTCTCGGCTCTCCGACCTGGCTGAAAAGCGAGGCGGAAAGCTCTCCGAATCTCGAACCCAAGATGTGGACGAGATGGCTCAAAAGTGGGCCGATCTCTCGGCAAAGCTCAAAGGCGAGGACGAGGACACGACCGAACCGGAGGAACCGGTGACGCCCGAAGACATCGCAGAACTTGCGGAGTTCTTCGATACGATGGAGGAATAAGAATTGCCAACAATCAATGAAATGCAGACCGAGCTGCAAAAGAAGCGAATGCAGCTCAAGACCGAGTGGGACGCCCTTCCGAAGAAGAAGGCGGACGACAGCACCGACATCGTTGATATCGATGCCAAGAAGCTCAGCGAGTACAAGAAGCGACGCGAGGAACTCGACGACCTTCAAAATCAAGTCGAAACCCTTCAAGGGATCGGCGAGCACATGAAGGCGGCCGAAAGCGATGGGAAGCCCGCAAACCGCCCCGACATGGGCCAGGTTTCGCGCAAGTCCATCGCCGATCAGTTCTTGGAGATCAAGGGCCAACCGGCACCGCATGACAACCGCGACAACATCGATGCCGAGTTTAGCGAAGTCAAGAACTGGCTTTTTGGCGGACTGGAGCAAAAGGCCACGATGACCACTGGCGCGAACGGATTTCCGCCGGAAGTTGTCCGAGACGGCACGGTGGTCGGGGCTATCCAGAGACCGATTCAACTTCTGGACTTCCTGCGCATCGAAGAAACTGACCAGAACGCGATCAAGTTCATGGAGCAAACAGTTTCGACGGATGTGGCTGTCGAAAAGGCTGAGAATGCCGACCTTGACGAGGCTACTTTCACATGGGCAGAAGTGACCGACGCGGTTCGCAAGATTGGTGAGTTTATCCCGATGACCGAAGAGCAGATGGAAGACGAGCCGGGGATTCTTTCCCTTGTGAATAACGACCTGGCCTTCGCCGTTCTTCGCCGACTGGACACCCAAGCTGGCGTCGGTGATGGAGCGGGGCAAAATATTCGCGGCATTCGCAACGCGACCAACGTCCAGGTTCTTGCCAAGGGTAGCGACTCGATTCCCGATGCCTTGTTCAAGGCGATGGAAGCGGTTGAGGTCAACGGACGAGCGAACCCGGGCGTCATTGCGATGCGCACGGACGACTTCGGTCGCCTTGTTCGCACCAAGACCTCCGAGGGCCGGTATCTTGCCGAGGTGCTGATGAATGGCCCTCAGCAGCGGGTCTGGGGACTTCCGATTGTGAAGTACGATGCTCTTGCCGCTGGCGAGGCTCTCGTCTTTGACCCGTTCTACTTCCGCGTGAAGATGCGGAAGGGTATGACTATTGCGATGAGCGAGTCGCATGGCACGAACTTCATCAAGAACGTGACTGTGATTCGTGCTCACATTCGCGCAGGCCTCAAGAAGATGCGCGGTCAGGCTGCGGTGCGTCTCACGGGACTCAACGTTCCAGCGTAAGGAGGCATGAGGTGATTGCTGATCGAGACATCTACAAAACCCCCGACGGAAAGATCGTCGGGGTCGCACCCCAAGCCGGGATCGTGGTGATCCCGGCAAATACCCTGCTGAACGAGCCGATGCTCCAGGAGTTTGGTCTCACGTGGGACGAAAAGGCCAAGCGCCTGGTCGCGCCCGATGAGGCAGAAGCAGAGGCGAAGGCCAAGGCAGGTGGTAAGTGAACGTAGTTGGGCCACGTCCCGCACCGCAGGACTACGGCGACAACTTCGTTGCAACCACAAACGTTACGGATATCTTGTCGATTCAGAACAACACCGGAAACAAACTTTTGATCGTTGAGCGAAACATCTATGTCGAACTCGGCGACGCGGGAGTCTCGGTGGATGTCGGAATCGCGGCAGATGCGGCAACCAATGGTGACAACCTCATCGATGGTCAGGCTATCGCTACCGACAACGCTTTCGTGACAGCCAATGGCACGAACGGAGCGGTGAATCGGATCTGGAATCCGGGCGAGTGGGTGAACATGAAGAAGGCCGGAGGAACCATCTCGGGCATCAAAGGAAAGCTCGTGCTGGTCTGCACTCCTTACGTGCCGGCCTAATTCCCTCTCCTGTTCACACTCCCAGAGAAACCAACCCCTCGGCTTGCCGGGGGGTTTTCGTCTTTTGGGGTATGCCAGCCTCTTATCCAGATGCAACTGCGCTGACAACTCGCCTTGCTGGCCTCGGTATTTCCTCGCTCCCTGCTGGAGTTGATGCCACTCGTGCTCTCTCGGCAGCAGTTTCGGCTCTCCACCGCGCGGTTGGCTACTCTCCGTTCCTCGCCGAAGCAACCAGCCAAACCTATCGGTACGACCCCTCTCGGCGTTCAATGCTAGATCTTCGAGGCACGTTCACGGAGATTGATGAGGTTCGCGTGGATGGCGCGCTGTGGGTGAATGGCACGGACTACTGGCCGAAGCCGGATGGTGGGCCGTACTCGTCACTGGATCTCTACACCAGCTTTGAAAATGACCCGCTCACGATCACGGTCGAGGGCAAGAAGGGGTACTCGGCAATGGTTCCGGATGATGTTTACGACGCCATCCTTGACTATGCATCTGGCGAGGTCTACGAGATTGCGAGCTTTGCCGGGACGGTTGCGATTGGGCCGCGCACAGAGATCGAGCAAGACGATGTAAAGTGGAAGTTTGCGGGCGGTTCTCAAGCCCAGGGACAGGACACGGCATCAAAGCTCCGAGATCGGGCCGAAAAGGTTTTTGCCAGATATCGGCGGCTCAACTTCGGAGGGCTACCCTAGTGCCGCTTGCGATGAAGCCGCACACGCTCACGGTGAACCCGGTGCAAGAAACCAAGTCCGGCGACGTGATTGAAAGCTACACCTTCGGATCGGCAATCACACTGCGGGGCCAGGTGAGCGAAAAGACATCGGAGCGAGCCTTCCGCGACTTTGGGCATGAGACATCGAACCCGGCCTACCTGATGCTGGACGTGGATGATTCGGCAAGCGTCAAACCAGGGGACAAGGTCACGGTGAATGGGCGGGTCTACTATGTCCAGGCTGGGCCGAAGATCAATGATGCTCACCCTGCGATGAGCTACGCGCTGTACCTTGTGGAGCGTGCGGGATGAAAGCCGCGATCAAGGATGTCCGCGACTACCTGCTCGGCATCGTTGAGACCACGTGGCCGGGGATGACCTACTCTGCGGAAGCCCCGCAGAGTGTGACTGCTCCGCCCCATGCGTTCGTCCGGCTTGATGGCGCGCAGATCACGGTCGACAACGCCACGATCACGAGCGACTCGGCAAACTTGCAGTTCACCATTGCTGGACGGTGGGCAACACCCCTCACGAGCGATCAGCAGATCGACAAGGTGAGCGACCTGCGAGACGCGATCCTTGCCGACCACCGCCTTGGAGGCTACGCCAACCTTTCGATGGTCACGGAGGTCGAATTCAATCAGGTTGACACGTTCAAGGAGATATGGGACATCGTGGTTCGGGTGAGCTGTTATGTGATCGCGGCAAGACCATGAGCAAGGTCTACACATCTCCCGTAGCCCTCGCCATGGCCCAGGCGGAAACATTCCGACGGGTTGGGCGGAAACACCACCAGCTCCATGACCAGGTGGCGTTCTTCGGCAAGGATGACTTCTTCGATGTCACCGATGGCCCGCTCAAGCAAGACGACTTGGACGAGGCCGGGAATCCCTATGCCCGGCTGAGGACTCGTGTTCCCGGAGCGGCTCGCGGCGTGACGGACAAAGGGCGAGCGGCAAGGCTGAGAGGGCGAGCCATGAAGGGGCAGGTGACCAAGCAGGGCCAGGTCAAGCGACTTCCGATCAACATCCAGTCGGGCGCGCTCCGCAGAGGGATCACCCTTGCTGGCCCGCAGGGGAACGCGCGCGCGTGGAAGCTGTATTCAAGCGCCCCTCATGCCCGATTTGCCCTTGCAATCAAGGGGACGAAGTACGTTGTTCCTCGCGGGGTCAAAGGCAAGGATGGCGTCCTTAGTAAACGACACAAAGCGAGGATGCAGGTCATTCTTCGCAAGGTCATCCAGGAGCAGCAGAAGTAGATGGCACCACGAGCAATGGCATTCGATGTGAGCGCACTCACCATCGCGGGGGGCGACTACAAGCCTTTTGCCCTGGATGGCGCGCTCTCGTTTGGCGAGGAAGTTTTTGACGGGACGGTGATCGGAAGCTCGAACGCGAAAGAGTGCATCCGGAAGAAGAATGCCCAGTTCACAACTTCGCTCATCTCGACCGTCGGCGACTGCCACGTGTCTGGGCTCGACATGTCGGCTCTCACTATCGACGGCATTTCGGTACTGGATTACGCACAGAACTTGACGTTCAACATCGCGAACAACTACTTGCCGGTCGAAGGCGTAAGCGATGACTGGGTTCACCGGCAGTTCGCGATGCAGACGCTTACCGCATCAGTCGAACTCCTGTTGCCCATCGACCTCTCGACCCTGGACAACATCTTCCTGGACGCGATCAGTTCCACGTTTTCAAACAACAACATGGTCTTGGCCTTCACGATCAACAGTGAGGCGTTTTCCGTGCCGATGTACGTCAAGAATCCGAACTGGAGCTTCGCGAGGGGCCAGGAGCAGAAGTGGAAGCTGGACTTCGGCCCGCGAGGCGCAGCCACTTCACCAGTGGGGACGTCGACGTTGCTCACGAAGGCACTCAACAGTCCGGGCGGAGTGGCGCAAGTGTTCAACTTCGTCACCAAGGCGGCGGGCGGGATGGAGTTTGATGGCGAGTTCTTCCCTTCGCAAGTGAGCTTCACCGTCGACCGAACCGACAGCATCAAGACGCAGTACACCTACATTAGCGAGGGCGCCGTGACCGGCGCAGCAACGGTATGAAAGACACCAAAGAAGTCGAGAACAAGCAAGTCAAGCCAGCGGAGACAAAAGAGAAACCACCAGTTCCGATCGGGAACCCAGGGTTCAGCACCCCGCCGCCTGAAAAGAAGGGCTAGCGATCAGTCAGTCGCTTAAGCGTCTCAAGCACGTCCGGCAAGACGAAGACGTGAAAGTTGATCCAGTGATAGGTCACCCAACCAAGCCAAGCCGCCACCATGACCATCGTTATGGTGGCGATCTTTTTCACTTCCGCCACCTTCGACTCTATTTCAGCGGATGGAGACGGAATGTCTCGCCCGAAGGCTGATGGGCTTACACCGGACTCAAAGGCCTCCGACATGAGTGATTCGTTGAACATGATGCACCGCATCGGCTTTTTGTTCAGCAGGAAATAGGCATCCACTTGCTTTTGCCACTCCCGATAAGTCATGGCGATATTATAGCTACCGGGCCGGGAAGCGTATCCCCGCTTGTTCGTAAATCTCTCTTGCCTCCCCGACCGCAGCGTCATACTCCATTTGCCGCCAGATCGTCCAGCCAACCAGGAAAAGGCAAAGAAGCAGGGTGAGGATGCTTGCGTTTCGTATCCGCGTGATATCGGTATCGCGGCGGAACTGGGGGAAATCTGGTGTCAGAGAAGCAAAGTATTGAGGGGGCTGCCCGGCGTTGTATGCATCAAGCATCATCGACTCGTTCAAGAAAATGCATCGAACCGATTTGTTGTTCTGAAAGAACCAAAGATCGACCTGGCCTTGCCATTCACGGTAGGTCATGCCGATATTGTAGCCCGCGTCTTTCGATGCAATGGCCGAAATCTTTGATGTATCTTCCGTTTTTGAATCCGAGCCGGAGCCTATGGTGATCGCGCGAGGAGGGCGCAAATATGCGTTCAAGATTCCTTTTGGGCTTGACGAGACCGCGACCGCGCTGAAGGACGCAGAGGATGTCTCGAAGGCGATCTTGCGATCACTGCTCCAGTACAACGGAGTAAAAATCACGATCAAGGACGAGGGCCTCGCGCAGTCAGCAGCGCTCATCTCCGTATTGTCGCTTGAGCCGAAGCTCACCCCTGTTGATTCGGTGATGATTGCGAAGCGCGCTCCCGGGCTCTGGAAATCGTTCGTTCCAGTCCTTGAAGCATTTACCAAAAGCGTGAGCGGAGCAGAGGATCAGGCGGTGGAATCGGAAAAAAAAGAATCCGAAGTAGCGGGCGATACCGAGCCAAGCTGATGGTCTGCTACGACATCTTTCACCGCCCGCCATCCGAGTTGTCGGCCGACCAGATCAAAGACATGCTCTCCTTTGTTGCGCTCTTAGAAGTTGAGGCAGAAGAACGAGCCGACCCGAGCGGGCAGAGGTCGAGCCTCATGCGAGATGGTATCTAATGTCAATCATCACAACTCTTATCACGGAGTTCCGTCTCAATAACGCCGATTACTTGAGCAAGGCGGAGCAGGTGACGAAGGCGACAAATGCAGTCGGCAGAGCCTACCAGGCAGCGGCGGGCCTCATGGCTGGCGGCGCATTCGCGGCACTGGGCGGCGCGGCGCTGAAAGCATCAAGCGACTTCGACGTGCTCAACCGGCAACTTGCGGTGGTGACCGGGTCGTTTGAGCGGGCGAAAGAGATCGCGAAATTCTCCGAAAACCTGGCTATCTCTTCGGCGTTCTTCGACACGAAACAGCTCGCAACTTCGGCGAGGCTCTTGGAAACTTTTGGACTCACGACCGAGAAATACCTCCCTGCCGTTGAAACCATGGCGAGCCTCTTCGGGGCATCGGAAGAGTCACTGATGTCGTTCACATCCGCCCTTGGTCGCCTTAAAGCCGGAAACTTCGGCGAAGCGTTTGAGCGGATGCGCGAGTTCGGAATCAGCCGCCCCGACCTGGAGTCCGTCGGGCTCAAGTTTGACAAGAGT
The DNA here is from genome assembly GCA_943371575.1 of Methyloversatilis discipulorum. GTDB lineage: Bacteria > Armatimonadota > Fimbriimonadia > Fimbriimonadales > Fimbriimonadaceae > UphvI-Ar2. The sequence continues at coordinate 833,550 of CALRVI020000002.1, forward strand.
GGGTCATTCCAGGGCGACGCCCAGCAAGCGATCGAGGGCGTGATGAGCATCATCCAGTCGCGATTTGGAAACATGGGTGAGATCATGGGGGACGCCAATGCTGCCAAGTGGACGACCGTCCTGGACAACCTCTCGCGCGGGCTTCGCATGGTTGGAGATGTGATCTGGAAAGCCGTCACGCCCGGGCTCGAAGCCATGAGCAAAGCCATCAAGACCGTGGTTGACTCGGGACGGCTCACCGAGATTGCGGACAAGTTCACTCGGCTGTTTACAGTCGATCCAGCAGTCCTGACGGGAGCGATAGGGGCGATGCTTGATTTCATTGGACGCATCCCTTCGATCATTGATTCATGGTCGAAGTTTGTCATGCCGATCATTGGAGCGATTCTCGGCAACATCCAACTCATCGCTTCAATTTGGGCTGGAATGTGGGCCTTCGACGCGGTGAAAAGCGGGCTGAACGCCATCCTTGCCATGCAAAAAGCCATCGCGGCTACAACCGCTGCCGCCGCCGCCGCCCAGGTCACGTTCACGAGCACCACCGTCGTGGGTATTGCTGCAGCGGCAGCCGGAGCGGCGGCGGGGATCGGCGTGTTCCAGTCGCTTGATAAGCTGATTCAAGACGCAACAAAGTCGGCGGGCGAGTTCAACTCCACTATTGGAACTGGGCAGAAAGACGAATACTGGCAACGGTTCAACAAGGAAGGGCGAGAGAAGATCATCGACAAACTTCAAGGTGAAGTAGTAAAACTCGAAGAGGAGAAGAGCAAAATGGGCGATTCCTTGTGGGACAATATCTGGAAGGGCCCAGCAAAGAAGATATTTGATGACGAGATCGCCTGGCGCAACAACAAGATCCTTGACATGCGCAATGAAATGGAGCAGTATGGTGCTTGGCTCAAAAGAGAAGAGGGCAAAGGCGGCAGCAAAACGGAAGAAAAGGTTGTCCCCCTCTTAGCCCGAATTGCAAAAGCCACAGAGGAGGCAGTTGAGATCAACCGAGTGCTTCTCGGTGGTTCGATCACGGGCGAGGCGGCATTGAGCGGCGTCAACCTTGCCGGGGCCGCTGGCACATTCTCGCCGCTTGCTCGCGACCTCGGGCGGGTCATCCAGTCGCATGTGGCCGAGCGATCTCTCACAATGCGGCGGAGGGTTTGATGGTTCCCGGCCCATTCTCGGTCACCTTTAACCATGCCCAGCGGCGGATTCAGGTGCTGCCGATTGGCGTCAATGTTGCGGGCGCGCAGTGGAACGGAGATTTTTGGGATGATGTTTGGATCGACCCGATCACGAACACGCTGATGCTCCAGCCGATGGTGCTCTACCCCGAGTGGTACACGAGCAACAGTGGCATCTATGCAAAGCCCGGGTTCAGTGCCTACGAGTTCGCGACCCCTTCCAAGTGGAGTTCCCAGGAGGTGTGGCCGGGAGCCGGGATCCTGGTTCAGGCGGCAAATGGAGCGGGCGAGTATGCGCGCACGACGACGGCCCCCGGCAAGAACCGTGGGATGCTGATCGATTTCTTTGCTTACAGCTCGGGCGATCAAACTCAGATACTTGCCGAGTGGGGATGGCACAACACCGATACAACGCCGGAGGGCTCGACCATGGGCTTCCGTCTCTACAAAAACGGCAAGGTCGAAGTCCATGATGGTGGACTTGTGCGAACCGGGAGCGTGGGCCAGATCGCCGAGGACACCCGCTGCACCCTGATTGTGCTCCCGTTCCGGAAGAAGGAAATCCTGATCATTCGGCTTTCCGGGGATGGCTTTGTCTACGTCAAGGAATCGATCTCCGAAGCGGCCACAAGCCCCGAGATCACGCCGGCCACAAAGGTTTGGTTCCGCATGGGGCCGACCGCCAATGCTTGCCAACTCGTGATGGCCCCGCTCAAGTTCTCATCGTCGGGATTCACGACATCCCAAAAGGTGACGTTCTCGCAGCCACCATCGGGAAGCGCAACACTGCGAACAAGTTGGGCGAACCCTGTCTTCACAGGGATCACCAACGCCAACCTGTTCGGCGACAAAGCCTATGCCGGGACGTCCGATGTTTCAGCCGTGGCCCTGGTTGAGACATCGGACGGCACGACGCCCTTTGTGCCGGACGGATCCGCAGATGAGGCGCTTGTGCGGATTGACCTTTCCGGCGACGGGAACTACACCCCGTTTATTTACCGGGCGCATTTGAGCTACCAAGCTGTGACCGCACTCACCAACGATCTGGAGGAAGCGAGCCCAGATGACATGCTTATGCGCCTGGACATCGATGTTCCGGATGATCCGTTTGGGATGCAGGTGAGCGCGGAGTACAAGTTCAAGGCGGACGAAAGCGACCCGACCGGTCTTTTGGATGTCGTGCCCAAACTTGACACTGTGACCAACCAACCGGTTAAGGTGGAGTGTGATGGGCTCACCATTCTTGACGGTCGCACCCTTCCGCCGCAGATCATCCAAGGCAATGGCAGCGAGGACAGCCGGATCCGGATCACGTTTGTTGATGAGACAAGCTCGCTCGATGTAGCGGTCTTCAGGGACGAGTATGTGTGGGATGGTTACCGGCTCACTAGACCGGTTGGGAGTGGGTGGAGCGCGGTTCGGGAGTTGCTTTCGGGGGCGGGGTTCGAGGATAGCGAAATGCTTCTCTCGGACGACACCTTCCTCCTTCCCGAGATTCCCGGGCGTGACAGCGGGAAGCCCACCATAAGCTCCAACGTTGGCGACTCGGCTCGCCGCACGATGGAGCGGTTCATCGAAGAGTTTGCGGGCGACTGGCATGCCGGAATGAAGCCAACGGCCAGCGGCATGAAGTTTCACTTCCAGAAGCCCGCAGACTTGCCCGCTACTCCGGCGATTACCCTTTACACGAACAACGCCGCCGCGATCGGAGCAGGGCTGTCGGCGGCGGCGGCAAAGTACCGAGTTGTGAACGCGCTCTCGTTTGAGTTACAGCGCACCGACGGGACGACCGTGGTGGTGTCCGGTTACGATCCACGCCTCGAGCAAATTGTCCAGGCCTGGGTGATCAATGAGAGCGCGATTGATGCGACGACTCTTCCCAGCCTTCGCCCGGACGAGTGGCTTGGCGAGCCCGTGATCTTTGCGGCCACGGATCCACAGCTTTCAAGCCAAGGCGCGGTCGAGCGCATGGCCGACCTTCTTTCCGGGCTTGTGCTTGCCAAGCGGGTCGGAGGCCAGTTCACCACTCCGGAGATGGTCTGGCACGGCACGTCTCCGAAACTTCCGCTTTGGCGCGGCGACCTTGTTGAGATTCATGGGTTCGGCGAGTTTCGGATCACGGCCATGTCGGTCTCGGTGATCCTCAACAAGTCCGGCAGCATGGTCACCCGCGCCAGCTACACCTTTGGCGGGTTCACGAATGCGGGGGGCATCGACTTTGCCGACATTCAAGCCCGCAACAAGGAGAGATCGGCAAACCGTCTCCGAGACATCCAAAATCGGTTCGGCTTGCAGATTGGGTCAGTAGGAGTCCGCCGAACGCAGGTGATCTGATGCCGATCTACAGCACGGGCAAGACGCGCACGATCACGGTGACTGGGGCATGGACGGGTCAGATCACGGCAAAGTGGATTTGCTCGAGGACGCTTCCGATTGAGCCCAACCGCCTTGACCTTGCCTACTACTCCTATGTCGATACGATCGATGTCCGCGCACTTGGCGCCGTGATCCTGTATCGTCCGCTGGAAGTGGGTTGGCCTCCAACCTACCCGGCTGGCCCAACATGTTCGGCGACGTATCCGACCACCTACGATGTTCGGCAGACCATCAAGCTCTATGAGGACACGCCCTACGAGATCAGCACGTTTGCCGATGGCTCACTCTCGTACACGGTGGCCGATGGCTTCGAACTGGATGAGACACCCGAAGCCGAGTGGACAATGACGGCGACGCTCGAACTGTTCTTCGAGGTCACTGATCCGATTGTGGATTCGGACTCGGATGGATTCCCGGACTACGGCGGCGCGGCAAGCAAAGACTTCCTGACTGGCCGCTCGGTGCGATATTTCGAGCGGCTGCAAGTTGGCTCCACGCTCACGGTCGAGGTCACGGGGATTGCTCCCCTCACGCTTGCCGACACGGTGAGCACGGCGGAAAGCAACGCGGTTGGCGACATCACACACGCCATCGACCGCCGTGCGACGATTGTGGCCCGCAAGACCACGCACGACCTCACAATCTCTGGCACGTTTGCTGGCCTTGCCTGCCCTGCGCCTTACAGCCAGACTGAGGGAGGCAATTCCTTCAGTGCAACCGGTGGGTTCGCTCTCTCGGCCACCAATGCCCCAACCGATTCGACCTTCACCTCGTGCTATGGCTACTCGCTCGGCTCGCCGGACATGGAGTACAACACCGACATCCGGCTCTATGGCCCGGACGGGGCGCTCTTCTCGGGCTCGGAAAATCTGACCATCGAGAACGGCACTGAGACGCAAGCCGAAGTCCTTGCGCCCAACTACACCGCGACCATGAAGCAGGTGCTTTGGTCGGGGTTCGCCGATTTGAACGGGGTGGCCAAGCCCTCCCTTGGAGACGATCAGCGCGGCAAGGTTCGGTGCTGGCTCACGTCCGCAAGTCACGACCCTCTGGACTGGCGCATCATGTGGCGCGGCCTCTCCTGGATCCCCGCAACCCTTCGCCACGAGTCCGAGGTCGTGCTGGCGGACGGCTCGTCTGCGACCGGATGGACAGGGGTTACGTCGAGCGGCGGGCGACTGGTGGTGTCGTAGCGTCTCACGGGTGTATGCTCCCTGAGCCCTACTACGATAAAGACGGGATCACCATCTATCACGGTGACTGCCGGGACATCCTGCCGTTGCTTCCCAAGGTGGATTTGGTGCTGACTGACCCGCCGTATGGGATTGGATACCAAAGTTGTCATACACCTTCCTGGAGGAGAAAAAAGAAAATCGAAGGGGATGGTGACTTCCCCATGTGGCTTTTTGAATACGTACCCTTAGTGGCTACCCTAGTTTGGTGTAGGTGGGATAATCTGTACGCCATTCCGAAGCCTAAATCGTTTATATGCTGGGACAAGGGGAATCATTCGATGGGCGACCTAAACCACGAGTTTGGGCGGAGGTGGGAAGGGTGCGCATTTTATCCTGGAGAGAATCACCAGTTTGCGCATCGCCCCGCTGACATGATTATCGCGGCAAGGGTTCCGCCAGCACAAATGAGGCACCCAACCGAGAAGCCAGTCAACGCTATAACTCCGCTTATCGCTTGCCATGTATGCGAAACAATCCTCGATCCATTCATGGGCTCAGGGACGACCTTGGTAGCGGCGAAGCTCCTCGGGAAGAAAGCCATCGGTATTGAACTTGAGGAAGAGTATTGCAAGATTGCAGTGGAAAGGTTGGCTCAAGGTAACCTGTTTGGTGAGTGTAGGTAGATCACAGACCATATCGTAGACGCCCCCAGAATGGTCGGTCTAGTTTTCAAAACGGGCCAGAAATTGAAATACTCGCAGTGCTGTTTCAAAAATGGCTCGAAAATGAAAAAGCCCCCCGGTTTCCCAAGGGGCTGGATAGAGCGGCTATGTCGCAAGCCTTACCCCTTTAGACGCCGAACCGCATTTTCGGTGGTGTGCCAATCCCTGCCGACTTTTTTGGCGTCTAGCTTCCCTCGATTGATCAGGACGCGGAGGTATGCGGCTGACGTGGCCGTAACCTCGGCGATTTCCGCCAAAGGCTTGAGTACGTCGGCGGAGCCGCCGAGCACTTGCCCAGTTCGCGAGTCGGCTACACGATATGCAGTTTCACCGTCGCCATTTTGATTGTCGCACTCGCGTTGCATTTTCTCTCGATTGATGCCGCCGCGAATGACATTCCCTGCCGCGTCGAGGATGACGAGCGGGAGGTAGTGACCGTTTTTGCCGGGAACTTGGTATTTCCAGCCCGACTTCTCCGCATTCTTGGGTTCGACGCTCGCTGCAGTTTTTGCCTTGTATTCGTCTCGTGCTGCCTTCCCCGCGCGGCGATGCGCGAGTTCTTCTGCGAGCCATTCAGTGGCCTCGGCTTCGGAGAAAAACCTCATATGGTTGCCGCCCAGCCGCGAGTCGGTGGTGAGGTGGCCTTCGTATCCGCCGTCAGCAGTGCGTGTGATCCATGCGTATGCTTTCATCTTAATTGCCCGCCAGGTAATCGGAGATCAGCGCGCTTGCCTCTTTCATTGAGAGCGCGACGTTGGTGTTGGTGATGTCGAACACATCGTTGATCGTCTCGCCAGCTTTAAGGATGAGGCCAGCCAGGAACCAGCACTGCTTGCCGGATGCGGGGTTGTTGCTTCGGGAAGCGGCTTGGTCGAGGAATTGAGCGATTGTTTTTTGTGTCATGTCGGTGTCCTTGTTTCCGTTTCGTGCCTTGCGGCTACATCAATATGATACGCTATCGTATCAGAGAAAACAAGGGGTGGCGGGACTTTTTTGCAAAAAACCTGGGAAGCGTCTCACGTTGTAGATGATCCTCTCCTCGACCTCGGATGTCCTGCGCGTCGTGACCTCGTCGGCAGTGACGGTTGACGCCTATGCCTCCTATGTGGATGCCAACGGGACGACGGTAGTCGGTGGACGGCAGAGCGCGGCGATCACCACAGCAACCACCACGACGGTAGTCGGGTCTCCGGGATCGGGGGTCGCGCGAAAAGTCAAGACTCTCACAATCCGAAACAAGCACGCATCGACCTCTGTCACGGTCACGCTGGAGCACTTCAACGGCACGACGGCAGTCGAAATCCTCAAGCGGACGCTCGCGGCAGGTGAGCAGATCACCTACGAGGATGGACAAGGATTCACGGCAGAGGATGGTGGGTTCTACCCGAGCTCGGGCGCGGTGCTTGATCTGAACCTCAACGACACGCCCGGAACGCCGTCCGCCGACACCGCGCGTATTTTTGGTCGCAAGATCGCGGGGATGATGTTCCCTGCCTTCATCGCGTCCAACGGTGTGAACGCATCATGTCAGCCTCTCCTAGCTCGAAACAAGGTGGGATTATGGGTGCCTCCTGGAAATGGAACGGTTGTCCCTGCGGTTTTCGGCATGGCGGCGCTTACTGGCACGGGAACGGCCACAGCGCGGAACGTTGCGGTCACCAACTCGTTCACTCAGCATCGAAGATTGGGCTACGTCTCGGCGGCCACAGCGGGGAGTTCGTGCGGCGCTCGCCTTGCGGCTGCCCAGTTCTGGCGAGGGAACTTTACTGGTGGTGGTGGATTCTTCTTCGTCGCACAGTTTGGAGTTTCAGATGCGGCAACCGTCGCGAACTCTCGGATGTTTGTCGGCATGTGCGCCACGACCGCAGTCTTTGCCAACGCTGAAGCATCATCGAACGCGAACATCATCGGTGTCGGGTGCGATGCGGGCGAGACCACGCTGCGGATCATGCACAACGATGGCGCGGGAACGGCCACAAAGATCGACCTGGGGGCAAACTTCCCAAGCCAAAGCCTGAGCACGGACGGCTATGAAGTCGCCGTGTTCTGCCCGCCCAATGCCTCATGGGTGGGTGTGCAAGTCACTCGCCTCAGCACGGGCCACACGGAATACCGAGAGATCACAACCGACTTGCCTTCCGAGACTACACTGCTTGCTTTCCAGGGATGGCGGAACAACGGCGCAACAGCTCTTGCGGTTGGTCTCGACATGGCCTCAATCTACATTGAACCGAGTTACTGATGAGTTCCCCCGGCTGGTTCGATGAGTCGTTCTCAGCGGATGGCTGGTTTGATGGTTCGTTTGCGCCCTCGTCGGGCTCGCCTCCACCACCCGTCGTTGTCTGGTCACCCGGCACCATCAACACCGAGGGGCACCGCTTTTTCAGCATCGACCTCAAGACCGCAACCGCAGGGCTCTCGGTCACTCTCCAGTTCACCCACACCGACGGCGAGGATAAGATTTACACAATCACCAGCGGTGCGTCCGGGGTCTGGACGACGAGGGTCATCGACCTTTGCCAGCCGGACGACATGGCGGACGATGATGACTCACTGGATGATGGGGTGTACACCCAAGAGAGTCGGTACCCGCTCAAGAGCGGATCGGCAAGCCAGCCCGACAAGAGCGATGCAACCTGGGGGCTCAATGGCTTCGACACCCTGACCATCACGGGGCTCGAAGCTGGGGATGAGATCGACAATCTCAAGCTGGTGGTGGACAGCTACGCCCTCGGAACCTTCATGCCGAGTTTCCGCCCCTTCGCGAGCGGCTGGACGGGCACAAGTCAAAAGCCAGCGTGGTACTCGAATACCGATGGCCGGGTTTCGGATCGACCGTTCTTCTTCCTTTCGGGCTCGACCTATTCCTGGCACTCGATCACCAATGCTTTGCTCGAGATCGCCCAGGCTTCGGGCTGGACACTCGGATCAGGCGGCACCTTGCCCGCGGACGGGTACCACGGCAACGGTCTTGAGGGATTCTTGCTGGGTGGCGGCGGGGTCTCGTACAACTGGAGCGGCGGCGGATCGTGGGTTTCCTGGATTGATCGCTCTTTGACTGCTGCCACGAATATTCCCGCTCAAGCATTATGGGACGAGATTCAAGGCTTCCCGGGGATCGGTGAGGCTTGGCTCGGTGGCAGCTACGGCGGGCCCATGAAAATCCGCGCGGCCAAGGTGGTCAGGGGCCATGCTTGGGGGCTTGCAAAATCGGACACTTCGGGCGAGGCGCTTGAGGGTATCGCCGTCACACTCAAGACAAGCCCGGGTGGAGTATTCGCGGGATCCGGCGACGCTGACCCGCTTGGGCACTACAGCACTCGCGCGCCCTTTGGCAAAAAGGAAAATCACAAGGTCTCGGTGCTGAGCAAAGAAAGCGTGGCCTTCATGGTGTACGCGCGCACGCGCCACCGCCGGTGCCTCTTCCCTCCCACCGAGCGGGGATCGGTGGACTACACAGTGAGGGCAGACCAAACCCATTTCCGGGTTTCGATCGACGGCTCCGGCAACGTGATCACGGGTGTCGCGGACAACACTCTCGTCTGGGATGACACAACCCAAGATTGGACGGCGGACTTTGTAAGCATCTACGCAGGGCGCAACGGGATTGTCTGGATGAGCTACTCGGACAGCGTGGATATCCGCATCCGCTCAACTGCCGATGGCGTCACTTGGGGAGTGCCCACAACCGTAGCCGCCGGAGCCTCTCACAGCCACCCCGTTGCGCTCCGCGATGGGCGGCTCTTTGTGTACTGGATTGATGGCGCAGCGATCAAAGGTCGGCAATATGATCCCGCAGGGAACTTGGTTGGCTCCACCTTTACAGCTGTGGCAAGCGGCGTCGACGACGTGGCCTTCGGGGCGGATGTCTCCACTCTTCCCGGCGGATCGATCCGGATGAGCATTCTTTGTACCGTCTCCGGGACACTGACCCACTACACCAGCTCGGACGGTCAATCATTTAGCTAGTGCGTCTTTCGGGGCATGAGCAACTTCGCCTCGGTGAATGATGTTCTTGGACGCCAAGCAGCGAGCGCTGATCTTGCGACCTGGACTTTTATTTCACCCAACCCCGCAGGGAATCGAGACCGAGTCTTCGTTCAAAATTTCTCGAGCTCACCACTTTTCCTCAAGATGGTTGGTACCCCCGATTCCGCGCCGACTGGCACCGATACTTCCGTTGCTGATCTCTTCCTTGGGCCTGGCGAAGGGATGGAAATTGGAGCAGGGGCATCAGTTGCCATTTACGGAATTCATGGCCCGTCGCGCGTCGCTGGCTACTGTGTCCGGGAGGGCCAGTGAACACCTGGGGTCGCCCTGGGGTGACTGGGGCGACGGACACCCTTCGCCTGATCAACGCGCTTCGCCCTGTTCGGGTCACGATGATCGGTGACTCGATCACTGCTGGCTCAAACCCATCGACGACTTGGCGGTTTATTGGCGGGATGCTATCCCAAATCTGCCTTCAGTCCAGTACTCGAATCATCAACGTGAGCGGATCAAGCAACATGACCGCCCTGCTCACCCCCGCATCGAGCTTTGGCTACAGCGGACTTGCGGTTGGCGGATTTGAATCAACGGCTTACCGCTTCGATTTCCTCCAGGATCAGCCGGACGCGGTGTTTTATTGGCTCGGGCACAACGATATGCCCTCCTCGGGGTCTCCGCTTACAGCGGCGCAGCGGCGTGATCTGCGAAACAGGATTCGCGCCGACCTCAACAATATCGCCCAGGCGGGCGTTGTGCCGATCCTCTGCGAGCTTATGATCCCGTCGGGCAAGGATCGCGCGGAGACGCTGCTTCACAATGCGTGGCTTGCCCAGCTCTCCTCCGAGACCGGCTGGCCCCTTGTCACAGGCCTCTTTGCCGTCATGGATGGTCAGCAGGGCACTCTGACGACGGACGGTATCCACCCTAGCCCGCGCGGATACGTGGCTCTCGGCCTGGTTTTCGATAGTTTCGTGCGAACTTGGATGCCCCGAGAGCATGACCTGACCCTTATGGGAACCCAGGGCACCAAGACGGGGGTGCCGCTCGCTCTCGCGCCTGGCAGTTTTGGCACCTATGGCTACGATACTCCGGTCGGAACCTTCACTCGCGCCGCTCTCGCCCAGGACACGATTGGACTCAAGGGGGGCGCGGAGCAAGTCACCAAGACGGGTGGCAAGGCGTTGGTGGTGTCCAGCACGTCTCTTGCAATCGGCGCAACCGCTGCGGTTGGGGACTGGGTTCTGTACTCCATGAAGTTCCGGATGCGCGACTGCTTGGTCGCAAATCAGGAATCAACGTTCCTCACCAACTTTCGACCAATCGGCGCGACCGGATCGTTTGTGTCTCCATTCGTGGGGGTCATTGACTCCGGAAACGAGTGGCGACAAATGGCCTACGCCTACAAAGTTCCCGCCAGCACGACATCTCTCCTTTTTGAACTCTACATGGCGAACATGCTCAACTCGGGCACGTCCAGCACGGGGGTTGTCGAAATGGCGGAGGTGTGCCTCACCAACCTCACGACCACGAAGCAAGCACGAAACCTGGGTTACCTCTAATGAGCGTCCCCGCTGTGGTTGCCGCGACTCGTGTGGTCACTAAGCCGACCATCATCAAGGATCGGGTGATCGAGCTGCGTAAGGGGGCGATTCTGGCATTTGAGGCGACCACACTTCTTCGGGACTGCGTGTTCTGGGGTGAGGGCGTCGTGGCCTTCTACCAGGCTCACGGTTCGCGCATGGATCGGTGCGTGTTCGACCTTGCCGGGAGTAACCAGGTCAGGATCATCGCATCTCACGCGGTCGGCGTGAACTCGTGCCGTTTCATTGGTCGCGGGAACACCGGTGAGCTTCTTTGGGTGGGGCCGGGGCACCAATGGCAGTTCGAAGGGCGCAAGTGGTACCACCCCAACGCAAGGTACGACGCTGGCACCAACAACGGAGGCCACGTCAACCCGCTCACTGCAATTCGCAGGGTTCAAGGCTCCGGCACGGATCGGCTTGTGATCCCGATTGCTCCACCGCTTGAGCCAGCGTTCTACCCCGAGGAATGGGCGGATCAATCGGTTCATGTCTGGGGGCCGGGAATCCCGGAAGATGTCCGGTTCAAGGTGGTGGGCTACGACGGTGGTCTCATTGTTGAGCCCAGAGACCGCTGGCCGGATGATCAGTTCATCTTTCCACGCGGCGAACTCTACTGGCAGACATGGCGTGAGGCTGGGTTTGTGGACGGATTCCGGCTCAAAGATTGCTCCTTCGTTGGCCCCGGCAAGTGGTCTGGGTTCACGGGCTACTGGCTTCGGGGGTTTGACATTGAGGGTAACAACTGGGTTGGCTTCGATGACTACGGCGGCGGCGTTGAGTACGGCGCGGACGGTCGGTTTGTGGACAACGTGGGAAGCTGGAACCAGTACAAGGATGAGAAGGGTAAGACGTGGGATCAGTCGCAACTCGTCGCCATGATCCGGCCTTGCTTGGTCGAAGGCAATGTCGGCATGGTTGGCAATCTGAACCACGGGTATGAATCTCTCGGGTTCGCACGAGAACAAGTCCGGCCTCCAATCCCACAGAAGCCGGACTCTGCCACGCCAAAGGTGTAGCCTTCTACCGCTGGAAGGTGTCCACGCCGAGTTCTCCGCTCGTGTTGAACGACAGGTAAAACTCTTTGAGGATCGAAGGGTCATTGGCGTGGTCGAGCACGAACCCAGGGTCGGTCACTAAATCAGTCATGGCTTTTCTGAGTTCCTCCGAAATTGGCCCTTCCCCGTGCGCTTCGATCATTTGGTCTACGAGTTTTCGCTTTGCGTTCATTGGTACCTCTTGAGACGCGGTCAATCAGCCGATCCCCAGTAGCCTGTTCTCTACATCTTCCTTTGTGGCCCACCCCACAATTTCGTCGGCATCAAGGAAGTCATAGGCATCCCACTCATCGTTGTACTTATCGACATACCCATACTCGGGGGAGCCCCAGCTTGACGCATTCATCCCCATCTCGATGAGCCTGACTTCCCCGCACTTCAAGCGGACGTAGAACGGTGGATCCTGCGCGATTTTTGGCAGTGGCCGATTCAAGACTTCCAAGTAGGTAGCGGATTCCGGACTGGGGATTGTTTCCCTGCGATTCCACACGGATTTCATGTTCATATCTTTCTCATTCGTACCCCAAAATCTACTGGGGTACGGCTCCGGGTCAGCCTAAGCGATGTCCGCGTTTCGGACGGATGTCTACTGCCCGCTAGGTTCAAAATGGCCAAGGTCGTCTCCATGGCATGGAAGAGGTCAGGGGTTCGAATCCCCTATGCTCCACCAAATTCTTCTTTAGATTCTCCGTATCCAACGGTTCTGCATTGTCCCTCTCGTTCCGGAGACAGGGGTGACACCCCCGCTTCTCGCACTGTGTCCGGCCTTTCTTGCAGTCGGGTTGCGGAAGCGTTTCATCGGTAGGCCGCCTTGGTAGACTTCCCGGAGGTTGATTCAGATGTTGGCTTCCATGCGCGCTTGCCCTCCCCTCCTTTGCCTGACACTCTCCATCGCCAATGCCGTGTTCGTCCCGGGTTTCGGCACGTCTTCGCCTGACGACAGAGCCGCCTTCAATGGCGAGTGGATTTTTGTCGAGGATCGAACCGAGGGGCGCGCGCTGGAGCAGCTGAATCCGCCGATGAGTTCTCGCTTTCGGCTCAAACTCGAAGATTCCGTCGTGATCTTGGAGAGCGGGCACGGATCGGGGCTGACGAATGTGCGAATCCCTCTCGATGGCACTCCGACGGAAATACCGGGCTCCTCGCCGGGAGCGTATGCGCGATACCGAGCGTCGTGGAAGGATGGTGTTTTGGCTTACGAGGTGGATTTCGTGAGGGCAGCGGGCGAGGCTCCGACCGGGCTCATTCAGCGGGAATTCCGGATGACCCCCGAGGGAATGATCGTCCGGTCAAACCTGATGCTCACACCCGGTGTCTGGTCGGTCGGCCTGTACCGCCATCCCGAAGATATCCCGATGCCCACGCCTGCAAAAGCGGTGATTGGCGACCTGGCTTGGCTCTCCGGGGCCTGGGTGGGCACTCGGGGCACGGGCGGCTCGATTTCGATGGAAGAACGTTGGAGTCCACCAAAAGGTGGGGCGATGCTGGGGATTTCTCGCACGGTTTCCCGGGAGAAGATGACGGCGTTTGAATACCTGCGGATCGTCGAGCGGGATGGCGGACTGGTCTATATCGCTCAGCCAGGCGGAGCCCCGGCGACGGAATTTATCATGACCGAAATCTCTTCTCAGCGAGCCGTGTTCGAGAATCCGAGGCACGACTACCCGCGGCGGATCGTCTATGAACTGACCGGTGATGGGGGTCTGGTGGCGAGCATTGGACAGCTCAAAGGCGGCTCGCCCAGGAAGTTCGAGTTCCGTCGGGAAATTTCGGAGTAAGGGCATTGACGAGAAGACCTGCGGGCGCGGTGTCTTTCTCATAAAGCCCATTCGCCCCCGCTCCTCAAGGGATGCGGGGGCGAACGAGATTTGATCGGGTTGCTTTCTTACTTGCGTCGTCGGCGCGCGGCAACTGCGGCGAGTGCGAGAAGCGAAAGCGTAGCCGGCTCGGGGACGGCTTGGAAGTTGATGTTATCGTAGTAAACACCAGTCGGATCGTAGTTCGTGGCCGTGCTCAGGAATCCGAACTGGAGGATCTGGCCCGTCCAAGCGCTGTCAATGGTGAGGTTGATCGATCCGGTCAACCAGGTTGAACCGGACGCGGACGTGGTGTCCACGGTTGGGAATGCGAGAAGCGAGAAGTTTGTGGAATCCAGAACCTTGATAAACGCCTTGGTGTTCGCGGAGTTGGCCGGTCCGAACTGCGAAGACGCCTTGAAGTCAAAGCTGAAGGTCGCAACCTTTCCAAGATCAGCGGCGGAGATCGTTTGCTCCTGGAAGACGTTGGCTTCAATGAAGTTACCGTTGCCATGATCCACATTGTTGTAGTCGCTGAAAACGTTGAGATATTGGGTTCCCTGGGTGACTCCGCCTTCGCCGGTGGCGATGGACGAGAAACCGTTGCCTCCGTTGGGTGCCGGGAAGACTCCGTAGTTGTACAGATAGCCCATGCTGCTATCGAAGACATTGGCGAAGATCTTCCAGCCGTTGTCGCCAAGAGCGGTCGGGGAGTTGATGTTCAGCGACTCGAAGTCTTGCGAATAGGTGGTGAGAGCGGCCTGGGAAGAAGCGACCAGCAGGACGGCAAAGCCAATCCCAAGAGTACGTGAAACACGAGTATTCATTTGGTTTTTCCTCTGCGATGAAGAAATCGCGAAACGTTTCGGATCTTACGTGATAACGTTCTGGCGTGTTAGCTTTACTGGGAAAAAACCAGTAGTTCTGCGGGCTCAATCAGTCTTTTCTCCCCGGGTGCGCCGCAAGAAAATGCCTTGGTGGCATGAGGGGAGCGGAGGGGAGAGCGGATCTGGCGGCCAACGGAGACCTCATCGCCGCATGAATGTCCTGACTTCTTCCCGGTTGCAGAACGACGCCAAGGCGCCTGGCTGGGTTGTACTCAGCGATGCGGCCGCGACGGCAAAACGAAGTGCGTCCGCGATCTCGCTACCGGACGCGAGTTCAGCGGCTAAGGCACCGTTAAACGCGTCCCCAGCACCGGTGGTATCGACGGGCTGAACCTCAGGAGCTTCGACAAGCAGTTCATTCTCTCCGTCGGTCCAGAAGCACCCTCTTGCGCCGAGGGTGACGATGACTTGATTGACGCCCTTCTCTCGGAGAAACCCAGCCCCCTGGCGGAGTCCTTGTATTGAGGAGGCATCCGAGCCTGTCAGACCGGCGAACTCGGTTTCGTTGGGGGTGATGAGAAAAAGTTGAGACAGGATCTCACCGGGAATCGGGCGGAAGGGAGCGGGATTCAGGATGACCTTCTTGCCATCGAGAAGGCAGGATCGCACGACTTCTTGGGAGACCTCCAGTTGGACGAGGATGAAGTCGGCGGGGGATTCTGCAACCGTCTCACGGACGAAGGCGGGGTCGAGGACACCGTTGGCTCCCGCGGCAATCACGATCTGGTTCTCGCCGGTGTCATCGACATAGATGACGGCGGTTCCGGTTTCGGTCGGCACCCGGGTGAGCAGCGAGAGGTCAACTCCGCGCGCGGAAAGTTGCGTCATGAGGAACTCACCCGAGGCATCTTGCCCGATGGCGGCGCAAAGGGTCGTGGGAGCTCCGACAAGGGCGGCGGCAGCGGCCTGATTCGCGCCTTTTCCGCCAGGAAACGTACGCAGGGAGGATGCGGCAAGAGTCTCGCCCGGGGCAGGAAATCGGGGGACTCGGAGGACATAGTCAACGTTCGCTGATCCGACCACCAGGAGAGGGTTCATGTCTCAAAAGGTACTTGACCAAATGTTTGGTCAGTCACTTTTTAGTCATTTTCCCCGTATTTTTACCAGTTAATCATACGTTTGTTTGCATTGGATCGGGGCGGGTGTTACAATGCGGTGACCAAACGTATGGTCAAACCTGACCAAACAATTGGTCACGAGTATCATCGATTTCATGTCCACCACCTCCCCGACCCCCAAGAAGATGACCCTCAAGGACATCGCTCAGGCCGTGAACGTCAGCCCGTTTACGGTGTCGGTGGTGCTGAATGGAGCCCGCTCGAACACAAGAGTCTCGGAGGCCACTCGAGAGCGAATCCTCACGGCGGCGCGAGAGATGGGCTACCTCCCCAATTCCCTTGCCCGAGCGCTGCGCAAGAGTTCAACGAACATCCTTGGCCTCTACTTTGGTTATGGTCACCTGGAGCCGCACGATCCGTTTCACGCTGAAGTGCTGACCGGACTCCAACGGGGTTGCGAATCCTGCGAAAAGGATCTGATGATCCACTACTCCTTCCACCGGTACGGCGTGGATGAAATCTTCGCCGAGCTCGCCGGCGGGAAGATCGATGGACTCGTGCTGATCGCCTCCCCGAACGATCCGCTGGTGGCAAGGCTCCACGGTTCGAATCTCTCTTTTGTCGCGATGACCGACGTGATTCCCGGTGTGCCAAGCGTGATTGCGGATGACAAAGCGGGATCCATCCAGATTGCCCAACACCTCGCGGAGCGTGGTCACAAGACAGTGATGTACCGAACCTGCCCGGGTGAATCCGACTCCGCCGGTCGGCGTCAGGCCGCCTTCATTGAGGCCGCTCAGCGCCATGGGATGAAGGTTGTCCTTGGCCACACGGAAGATTGGAAGGGCGGTGTTTCCGCTCAAGAGGCAGCTTTGCTTGCCAACCGCAAACGAAACGGCATTACCGCAGCGGTTTGCTGGGGCGACCCCAGTGCTTACATGCTGATCTCCTTTGCCAAGCAACAGGGGATTCGGATTCCTGAAGATTTAGCTGTCGTGGGCTTTAACGGAATTGATCTTCCGTTCGAGCCCGCGAAAACCCTGACCACCGTACGTGCGAACTGGGCCCGAGTGGCTCAAACGGCGGTGCAACTACTCGTCGACCAACTTGATGGGAACAAAGAAATTGCCAGTCTGACTGTGCTTCCCGTTGAGTTCACGCCAGGGGAAACGACCTGATCCCCGCCTTCTCACAATGATGTGCCATGAAACACTCTAAGTCCTCTGCATTCACCCTCATCGAATTGCTGGTGGTCATCGCGATTATCGCGATCCTCGCGGCAATTCTCTTCCCTGTTTTCGCCCAAGCCAAGGCCGCCGCGAAGACCACGGCGACCCTCTCAAATCTGAAGCAAGTCGGAACGGCCGGTCAGATCTACCTGGCCGACTATGACGATGTGGTTCATCCTCACCGCTTCTTCCAATCAACTCCTCTGATCGACGCAGGCTACTACTATTATCTGGAGCCGTACGTGAAGAACCGCCAGCTCGTTTTCGATGCTTCCCGCGGTGTCGCCACCGACACCTCGAATCCAAACTACCAGTGGTCGCTGGCGACAAGCATTTCGCTCAACCGAAATGGATGGTCGAGTTGGGAAACCCTGAACACGTTTGTTCGGAGCTACCGCGTTGCCTCTTCGCAGGAAGACATTGCTTCTCGTGCGGCCTACATCGTGACTTCTCGTGTTGACGCGGCCAGCTTGGGCTATGACTTTACGTCCGATGAAGCGGCTTGCCCGGTCATCGTGAATCCTCGAAGCATCACGAATACGCGACTTCAGCGCGCCTATCTCGGGGCTCAGTTCCACAAAGATCGCATCATCACCTCGTTTGGTGACAGCCATGCAAAGGGCGTTCCCGCTCGAAGCGTGATGGTCTTCAACCAAACTCAGGCGGCGGCGGAGCAATGCGCTGGCTACAATGACCCGCAATTCATTCCGCCCGCGATCGATCACAAGTTCTGGGGCACCTGGTACGACGCGACCAAGTAAGAGCACCGATGAAAAAGGAAATTCACCCGGCTCTCATCGTCGCAATTCTCGTGATCTTGGTGGGCGGTGTCATCGCGGTTTTCATGATGACCACCAACCAGGGCACGGAAAAAGTGAACGTGGAGACTCTCGATCCCAAGAGCTTGGCTGATCCGGATCCTCGAAGCGATCCGAGTATGCGAGCTCGACCGGAAGGCGAGTAGTTCTGAGAGTGAATCCGTGATCAAAGTCCCGCAGCTTGCTGCGGGACTCCCTCCCTCATGCCCGCCTGAACGAGACCATGAAGTCGCTGAACCCCGAAGATCGCAAAGATTTGACGGTGTCTCAACTTGCCCGGGAGCTTTGGAAGATCGTTCGACCCTACCGCGGCAAGTTCTTTCTCGGCATCTGTTTTCTGTTTTTGGCGATTCCGTTGGCTCAGTTCGCCCTGTTTCTCACACGGGATGTGACGAACCAAGCGCTGAACTCGAGCAACTTGACGATTCAGGAGCGATGGGATACCGTCATCCGAATCGTGATGCTCCAGGCGGTTTTTTGGCTGGCGAGCAGTCTTCTTTCAACTTGGCGCGAGGTATTGGAATGGTACGTCTCGATGCGTGCCACGCTTGATTTGCGGCATAAGTTTTACAAGCACCTCCATTCTCTTCCCTTGAGCTTTCTGACTCAATTCACGCCCGGTGCCCACCTCTACCGATCCACCGCCGACATGGTTTCGATGTTCCGTGTTGGGAACAGGGTGGAAACCAGCACCCCGGCGGGCCAAATGCCTCCCGAAAGCAAAGAAGTCCAGATGACGTACTGGTACTCCAACGACGTGGATCCTTATGATCCGGGCGTGATGGGGATTGTCGCGCGGTCGATGCCGTTGTTCATCGAAACTCTCTATGCGCTGGGATGGGGGGCGGCTCTGCTTTCCCTGATCGACCCGGTTCTGGCGCTCATGCTCTTGGCTTACATCATTCCATTTGCCACGGTCAGCTACTTCGCGTTTAATCGAGTTCGATCGGCGGCTTTCCATTTCAAGGAAGGGATCGAAAATGAAGCTGCTGTGCTCCGCGACAGCATTGCCGGACTCCGTACCGTGAAAGCATTCGGCCGAAATGCGCAGCAGATGCGCAAGTATTTTGGTGCGGCTTCGGGTGCGCGGCGTGAGGGCGTGCAGCTCGGGATCGAACTCGTGAAGGCGCAGAACTTGAAGCAACAAGGGATGCGCTGGATTTTCACCGCCTCGGTCTATATCTATCTCGCCAACAGAATTGTAAAGGGGGAAGCAACCATTGGAGACTGGGTCGCGACGGCGCTGCTGATCGAGGCGGCTCAGATGCCCTTGCAAAACTTTGTCCAGCTGACTCAGTTGTTCAAGATGCAGCTTGTTCCGGTCCGACGCATTTTTGCCACCCTGGCGACGGAACCGACTCTCGTTGATCCCCCGGACGCAACCGTATTGCCGCCAATCGAGGGAAATCTCACATTCGAAGACGTCTGCTTCTCGTACCAGGAGGGCGTTCCCGTGATCCGGAACTTGAGTCTGGACGTGAAGCCGGGCGAGTATCTCGGCATTGTCGGGCCGAGCGGTGCGGGGAAATCTTCGCTCGTCAACCTCGCTCTGCGCCTGTATGGGGCGGATTCCGGCGCAGTTCGGGTCGACGGGCACGACATCAAGGGAGTGCAGTTGGCGAGTTACCTCAGCCAAGTGGCAACGGTTCCACAATCAACTTTCCTCTATACGGGCACGATTGCCGAGAACGTGGGCTTTGGCAATCCGGAGGCCACAGAAGAGGACATTGTTGCCGCGCTCGAGCAAGCCGGGGCTCTGTCGTTCCTCAATGAACGCGAGCAGGGGATCCACACGGAGGTGACGGAAACGGCACCCGTTTCGGGTGGAGAACGGCAAAGGATCGGGCTCGCGCGGGCGTTGGTCCGCCGACCGAAAATTCTGTTCCTGGACGAAGCAACCGCGGCTCTCGACCCAGCGACCGAGGATGCGGTTCTCGGCACGATTCAATCGCTGCGCAGAGAGCGCACCATTGTGACGATCGCGCACCGACTGAAAGCGGTGACGAACTGTGATCGAATCATCGTGCTCGACCAAGGACAGATTGTCCAAGAGGGCAGCCATGAAGAACTCTTGGCGAAACCCGGGCTCTATCAGCAGCTTTGGCGCCAGCAGTGGGAAGAAATCGGCGGTCATTCCTCGGTGGAGGTGACGCGTGACTGAAGCAGAAGCCAGGGTCTCGGCCGAGTCTTACCGGCAGAATTCGTGGAAGGCCTTTGTGTTTGTTCTGAGGTTTTTGAAGCCTCAGTGGCGGCGATTGCTGCTCGTTTGCCTCATCGATATCTCGATTTCGCTGATCAACCTGACGATCCCTTGGTTTGGCAAGTTTATCATCGACCAAGCTTTCCCACAGCGGGATTGGAACCTCACCTTGACGATTGCTCTGGGCATTGCCGCCTTGACCGCGCTCGTCTACTCCCTCTCCGGCCTCCGAACCTTTCTGTACAACACGGCGGAGATGCTGATCGGCTTGGGGATCCGGGAGACGATGTACCGGCACTTGCAAAAGCTCTCACTCGATACGGTGGAATCGGTGCCGGTGGGTCAGCAACAGTTCCGCGTGACCACCGACGCTGACCGAATTGCCCACATGCTCGTGCGGATTCTGCCCACCGCGACGATGCTGGTGGAATTCGCGCTCATCCTCGCGATTGCCTCCTACGTTGAGCCGATTCTCACGATGATCGTCATGGGGTTCCTGATTCCCTGGACGATTCTGTTCATTTGGGTCACTCATTACGGGCGGATTCTTGATCGTCGTCGGCTGAGATTCGGCGAGCTGAGGGATGCCGGAATTCTGCAAGCAGCGGCAAGTTTCCCAACCATCAAGGCATTCAATCGGGTGCGAAGCGAACTGCGGAGGAATGTCTCGGCGAACTTGGCGGTTCAGCGCGTGGCCGCGCAGGGGTACCTCATTCTGGTGGGCTTCGAGTTTGCGACCCAGAAGCTGATTCCCTTCCTTAAATCGACGACGATCTACCTGTTCCTCATCCGCAAAGTTGTGTTTGGCGAAATGACTCTCGGTATGACGGTGCCGATGATCGCCTACCTCAGTCGATTGAGCTTCCCGTTGGAGCGAATCGTCAACTTTGGATGCTGGATTTGGCAGACAATGGTCTCTGCCGAGCGGCTGATGCACATCCTGACGACGGAACCCGCGATCCAAGATCCTCCTGGAGCGAAGCGCGTGGATCAGGTGCAGGGACGCCTGGAATTGACGGATGTCGGCTTCCATCGCGAGGGAGTCGGGCAGGTTTTGAACGGGATCACTCTCACGCTCGAGCCCGGCACGACGACGGCGATCGTCGGGCCGAGCGGCGCGGGGAAATCGACGATTCTCGGCATGTTGCTCCGATTCATCCAACCCGCGTCTGGCACGATCAAACTCGATGGACACGACCTGCTCCAGGTTGATCGCACAAGCTATTTGCGGCACTGCGGCACCGTGATGCAGGACACCTACATCTTTGCTGGATCGGTGGCGGACAACCTGCGAATCAGCAAGCCCGAGGCGACGGACGACGAGCTCAACGAAGTCCTGGCAAGGGTCGAGCTTGCGGAATGGCTTGCGGGGCAAGAAGACGGACTGGAGCACGATCTGGACGGAGGAAACGGCCTCTCCGCCGGACAAAAGCAGCGAATCGGTATTGCGCGGGCGATTTTGGCCGATCCGCCGATTCTCCTTCTCGATGAGCCCACCAGCGCGCTGGACGCAGAGACGGAGGCTCAGATCGTCGATATGCTCCGAGATGTCTCCAAGGGTCGGACGACTTTGGTGGTCACTCACCGATTGGAGACGATCACCGACGCTGATCAGATCATCGTTCTGGATCGTGGCGAGATTGTGGAGCGCGGAACTCATGACGACTTATTGATCCAAGGTGGACTCTACGCAGAACTGGTTCGCTTGCACCGAACCCTGATCTCCCAAGATGAGCAACCCTCACCCGAGGTTAAAGCATGAAGACTCACTTCCCTTCAGAGTGGCGCACACAGAAAAAGTGGAAGCGCCGGTTCTACTCCAAGTACATGAGGTGGCTGGAGTGGCTGGGGTATGCGACCGTGATCTGCGTCATCGGTGCGTTTATCGTGGCGTTTAACTACCGAGTCGATGACGTGATTGCGGCGGACAAGGTACCGCTTCGGGCTGCCGCGGAGTCGGTTCTCGCGGATCAGCCAACGATGATCGTGAAGCAGCTGGTGCCCAACTTTTCGGAGGTGAAATCGGGTGATGCGGTGCTGGAAGTGGTCGAAGGCGAAGAAGCGATCAAGCGGTTCGTAGCATGGCAAGGTGCCTCCGAACTGGGGGCCACGACTTCGCTGACGAAACCAGCAACCCGGCTCGTGAATGCTCCGGTAAGCGGCACCGTCTTTGTTGACCCGGAGCAGGTCTCCCAGGTACTTGAAGCAACAGCGGAGCTTGCCCAAATCCGTGACTACACCCATCTCATTGCGACGGCGAGCCTGACTGGACAAGGGGTGGCCAAGGCTGAGCCAGGAGGCACGGCGACGCTCAAATCGATTGTCGCAGAGACTCACCATGGCATTTTGGTGCGGGGCCGGAGCGGACGCGACTCTCTGATCAGTGGTCAGCTTGGCTCTGAGGCTCTGGGCGAGAAAGTCTCGAGCTCTCTGGCGGGGCAGTCGTTCCGCGTGCGAGATGATATTCCTCTGCAATTCTCGGAACTGACCGAAGTTCAGATTGATGCGAACGTGACGACGCAAGCGGGGTCAGGCGACGGAGTCTGGCTCGAACCGTCGCCCTCGACGACCTTGACCGCCAAGGTAGTTTCGGGGGAACATGCCGCGACGCTGCAGTTCGCCCAGCTCCCGCCGAGCATCCGCTCGGCTCTGGAAAGCGAAATCCAATCGAGCCTCAAGCAGAACGTTCGCACGTTGGACGGCGAGACTCTCTCGATCTCTGACCTTTCGAACATCAACACTGTGATCAAAGCCAAGGCGGTTCCTGGCCCCGCGGAACCAACGGCTCCACTCATCCCTGCCACCGCCCTCAGTCGGACATTTGAGGCTGAGTTGCGGATCGATAACCCACCCGCGTACCTCATCGCGGCGGTGAAAGCCGCCGATCGATCCGGCAAAGTGGTGACGGCAAAGGTCGAGCTCAAGACCGGCGATCGACCCATCGCGACCCTCCTGTTGAAACGATCATGACCCCCCACGCTCATCCCAGTCATCTCCAGCGGCGCGACGCCATCTCCTCGGTCGAGCATCCCCTTTACAACGAAACGGTCTACGCCGGTGTGATGGGCAAGCTGATCGGTGTCTATTTGGGGCGGCCGGTCGAAAACTGGTCGTACGAAGCGATTGCCGAGACATTCGGTGAGATCACCTACTACGTGCATGAGCAACGCGGGCGGCGGCTGATCATCACCGACGACGACATTTCGGGGACCCTCACGTTCCTGCGTGCTTTGGAGGACTACGGGTTCGATCCCGACCTGACACCAGCGCAGATCGGGCAGACGTGGCTGAACTATCTGATTGAAGAGAAGACAATTCTCTGGTGGGGCGGCCTTGGGAATTCGACGGAACACACGGCGTATCTGCGGCTGAAGCAAGGGATTCAGGCCCCGGCGAGCGGCTCTGCAGCGATGAACTCCACCGTGATTTCCGAGCAGATTGGAGCGCAGATTTTCATTGATGGATGGGGGCTCATCTTCCCCGGAGAGCCGGCCAAGGCCGCAACCTTCGCGAGGCGAGCCGCAAGCGTGAGCCACGATGGTGAGGCGATCTACGGTGCTCAGGTTGTGGCAAGTCTGGTCTCTGCTGCGTTTGTCGAGTCGGACATCGAGACCCTTCTGGAGACGGCGCTTGAGACCATTCCTCCCGATTGCACGGTTCGAAAACTCATCGACGACGTACGCGAATGGCACCTCCGAGAACCCGACTGGCGCGAGACCCTGGCGAAGATCCATGCCGAGTACGGTTACGACAAGTATCGGGGCCAATGCCACCTCATTCCCAACCACGCGCTGATCATCCTGTCGCTCCTCTACGGGAACGGAGACTTCGATGAGAGCATGAAAATTGTGAATACGGCGGGTTGGGACACCGACTGCAATTCGGGAAATGTTGGCGCGATTCTCGGCGTTCGAAACGGCCTGCAAGGGCTCCAGAATCAAGATTGGCGCGGACCGGTGGCGGATCGGCTCTACTTGCCCTCGGCCGACCCCGGGCGGAGCATCACGGATGCCGTACGAGAGTCATTCGCGATCATCAACACCGCCCGTCAACTTCGGAAGCTTGACCCGATTGCCCCCAAAGACGGAGCCCGGTTCCACTTCACCTTCCCCGGCTCGGTTCAAGGATTCCTGTGCCGAACTCCGGAAAGTGGCCGTGTCACTCACTCGCAAACCGTCAACCCGCAGTCCGAACCAGGGCTCTTGATGATTCATGAGGAAGGATCTGCCGCGCGATTCACGACACCGACGTTCATTCCGCCCGATACCAAGGACATGGTGACGGGCTACGTGCTCGTGGCTTGTCCGACCCTGTATTCAGGCCACCGCGTCGAGGCGAAACTGCGCGCAGGCCTCCAAGGATGCCTCGGGCGGTTTACCCTGGGTCACTACAACGCTCTGGATGAATCCACGATCGTCCATGGCCCTGAGTTCCAGCTTGCCCCAGGCGAAGAAGGCCTCGTCGAGTGGGAAATCCCCGATGCCGGCGGGTATCCGATCCATGAGCTGGGGTTCGAGATTTCCCAAGGGGAGGCGACACTTGATTCGATGGGCTGGTCGAACATTCCAAAGACCTCGTGGCCGCCCGTTGAGGGCACGATGTGGTCGAGAGCTTGGGCCAACGCACTCGACCGATTCTCTCCGGCGCGTGACAAGTATGAGTACTTGGCGCAGAACGAAGGAACCGGATTCCTGGCTCAAGGGCACCGCGAGTGGCGGAACTATCGAGTCTCGGTTCGGGTCACGCCGCGGATGGCCGAAGCCGGAGGAGTCGCCGTAAGGTACCAAGGCACGAGACGGTATTACGCCTTCTGCTTCACATCGCCTGGCGAAGTGAAGTTCACAAAGGTTTGTGATGGCGAGCAAGATTTGGCCAAAGTCTCATACTCGTGGAAGCCTTTCACCGACTACGAAGTCACGATTGAAGCGATGGACAACCGCTTCCGGGTGCTCATCAATGGCGAGCTGATTTTGCAGGCTTCCGACGATGAAAGACCCCTCGAATCGGGAGCCTTTGCGTTTACGGTCACTGCAGGGTGCATGGGCTGCGGAACCCCTCATATCGAACCCGTATGAAGCATGAATCCATCCCCGTCCGATTAGGCGGAGTCGTTGCCGAGGCACAACGCAGGAGCGAGGAACATCGCCTGCGTGAGTTCGTTGTGGATATCGAGTCGGAAGCGCTGGCTCTCTTCACCGAAGCTCACAAATCGACCTGCCGAACCGGGGATTGGTACGGCGAACACGTCGGGAAGTGGCTGGTGACGGCCGCCCGCTGCGCGAAACGAACGGATAACCCCGATTGGCTTTCGAGGATCGGAGTCGTACTGGATGTTCTGGAAAAGGAGCAAGAGCCAAGTGGCTACCTCGGCACCTATGCTCGCGATGCTCGTTGTAGGTTCGATCATCCGGAGGTTTCTCAAGAGCGAACGTGGGATTTGTGGGTTCATGCCTGGATGATGCTGGGCCTGATCGAGTGTTCGACTCTCCCAGAGAGTGACCCACGCGCCCTCTCGATGGCGGCGAAAATCGGGGACTTGATTCTCTCAACCTTTGCCGCCGATCCGGCGGGAATTGTCCGGCAAGGCAATCATGCAGGGCTCAGTAGTTTGGTGGTGCTGGAACCTCTGGCCCTGCTCAGTCGGGCAACGCGAGACCCCCGGTTCGCGTTGTTCGGCCAGGCCATCTTGCAGATCGCAGACCGCCAGGGGCTTCCCCTCCTTGCCGATCCACCAGTGCCCATTTCCCAGGTGGGAACGGGAAAAATCTATCAGCTGATCTGGTGTCTGCAAGGGATTCTTGAGCTTGGACGGGAGACGAAAGAGCCCAGGCTGATCGAGCGGGTCGAGCACTACTGGCGCTCGATTCGGGATCATCATCTCACTCCGTTCGGTGGGCCTTGGGGAGGGATCGCCGCCCATAAGGAGGTCTTCAATCCTCCGGGATTTTTCGACCCTTGCGGACTCGTGGAAACATGTTCCTCCGCGACTTGGCTCACGCTGACTCAGGAGCTTTTCCTGCTCACAGGAGACTTGGGTTACTTGGCGGAGGTCGAGCGGACTCTGATGAACGCCATCTTGGGCGCGCAGGACGAGAATGGCCGCGACTGGTGCTACTTCACCTTCCCGAATGGGCGGCGCAACAACACCTATCACTGGGCGTGCTGTAAATCGAGCGGCGCGCTGGCATTGGAGACTTGCTCGGGCACTGTTCTCACTCGATCCGGCGACGATCTGTGGATCAATCAGTGGATGCCGTTTGAAGCGATTCTTCCTAATGGAACCCAAATCTGGCTCGAGACCGAGGCCGAACAGTTGCGACTTGTGGCGACGAAATCCGTGCAAGTACGCATGAGGATTCCCGCTTGGGCAGAGACAACCTTACCAAGCGAGAAGGGAGTGATCACGATCGTCACCGGCCCGGAAGGCGTGGAGATTCCGTACCGTAGGAGCGCGAAGGTGGTGTCCTTTACCTACTCGATCGATCATCACGGACAGGAGATCGTTCGCGAAGACTACGCCTGCATCGTCCAGGGCCCGTTCGTTTTTGCGACGGGGAAGCTGGATGGATTTGCGTCGGAATTCACCGTGCGGCTCCCCCAGTTGAATCCCAACTCGGTGCTTGATGTTGTGGATTCGGAGACGATCGTTCTGCGGCAGGCGGGATGCAAGCCGATTCGCTTCGAGCCGTTTTATCGTGCTGGCGGGCGAAGCGATGGGGCGTGGCGAACGACTTGGATGCGGGTGGCATGGCAGTGATCGTTGTCGGAAATGCGGGCGATGGGGTTCGCTCAGATGTGCAGATCACGGTCGAGAGCGGGCGAGAATTTGCGTTCACCGTCAAATCATCAAGTTCTCCCCTGTACGATGAAGCGATTCGGGGGCAGATCGAGTCAATTGCGGCAGAATTTGGGAATCCGGCTTGCACTTTGACCTGTTCGGATTCGGGAGCTCTTCCCTTCACCTGGGAGGCGAGGCTGCGAACAGCATTTTGCAAGTTCAGTGGCCAGACAAGTTCAAGAGCGGTCACGCCAGGCCTACGTCATCAGACAAAAGCACTCTGCCGAACGAGACTCTACATTCCCGGCAACACGCCGAAACTGTTCCCGAATGCTTGCCTCTCGAGGCCTGACGCGATCATCTTGGACTTGGAGGAATCGGTCGCCGGAAGCAAGAAGCAGGAGGCTCTGGATCTCGTGCTCAGCGGTCTGACCTCACTCGATTGGGGTGACTGCGAGATCATGGTTCGAGTCAACCCGGGCGATGAGGGCCTGCGCGAAATTCGCCAGCTCGCGGGGACAGCGGTTTGCACGTTCGTTTTGCCGAAGGTCGAATCGGCGGGGGATCTCACGCGTGTGGACGATCTGTTGACGGAACTCGGTTCGGATCAACGCCTTTTCCCCCTCATTGAGTCTCCTCTCGGCGTGGAGAATGCGTTCCTTCTCGCCGCATCTTCCCCCCGCGTGAGGGCACTTTCGCTCGGGCTGGAGGACTACTTAGCCGAACTCGGCGCGGTTCGCACGCAGGATCAATCGGAGTCGGCGTACGCGCGGTCGAGGGTGCTGAACGCAGCTCGCGCCGCGGGTGTGACACCGCTGGCCTCCGTTTATCCGGGATTTGAAGATCGGGATGCCCTTTCTCAGTACGTTTCGCAAGCGCGGGCTCAGGGGTACGAGGGCGTCGGATGTATTCATCCGGCGCAGATTGCGATTGTCCACGAGGCGTTCCGACCGACGGAGAAGGAAGCCGAAATCGCGCGTCAAATTGTCGAGGCGTACGAGTTAGCCAGTCGCTCGGACTCGGGCGTCACTTCAGCGAATGGTCAGATGATCGATCTTCCAACTTTTCGCCGGGCGCAGAGAGTGCTGAGCTTAGCGGAGGAGATTTAGTTCATGCTGCTGAGCCGGAACAGTGCCGGGCGGTTGGTTCCCGAAAGCGCAGGAATGCGGGAATTCACGCCGTATCGGGGTCTTCATCAAGAGCCTTTGGCAACGCACCGCCGGGCGGTGCCGGTACGCAAAGCGTCGGACTATCCCTCGGATGGAGACAAGCGGACGCCGAGCCTCAAGTCGGCTCTTGTCAAGGGCGGGATTGAGAGTGGGATGGTCATCTCCACTCATCACCACTTGAGAAACGGGGATCGCGTTGCGCTCCCGCTTTTCACTGCCGCCAGAGAACTTGGCTTGCGAGACTTGGTTTGGTTCCCGAGCGCGGTCTTTCCTTGCCACCAAGAGCTCGTTCCTTTCCTGGAAGACGGGACGATCCACCACATCCAAGGAAGCCTCAACGGCCCGCTCGGCCACTTTGCGAGCGAAGGGAGGATGCGCGATCCCGCGGTTTTGCGCTCCCATGGGGGACGGGCTCGATCACTGGCCGAGGGGGATATCCACGTCGACATCGCGGTGATCGCCGCTCCTGCGTGCGACTTCTTCGGCAACATGACAGGCACAAGGGGGCCATCTGCCTGCAGTGGATTGGGATTTGCCGTCGCGGATTCCGAGTTCGCCCAGCATGTCATCGCGGTGACTGACCATTTGGTGGATTTCCCTTGCGTTCCGTGGCAGATTGCCGGGAATCAGGTTGATCAGGTGGTCGTCGTCGATTCCATCGGAGACCCGACGCAGATTCTCTCCGGGACAACTCTGCCGAGTCGGTCACCTGAGGGTCGGAGAATTGCTGAGTTAGCCGCTGAGTTTGTGCGGTCGACAGGAATCCTGCGCGACGGTTGGTCATTTCAGGCCGGCGCCGGGGGGATTTCGCTGCTGTTTACACTGTTTGTTCGGGAGATCATGGAGCGGGACGCAATTCGTGCAGCGTTTGCGCGTGGAGGGAGCTCGACTCACCTGGTCTCGATGCTTGAGAGCGGGCTGATCGGGGCGATTCTGGATGGTCAGACGTTTGACTTAGAGGGCGTTCGGAGTCTCAGGGAGAACGAACGCCATGTTATGACGACTCCTTTCAACAGCTACACTCCTCACACAAAGGGGAACTTCGCTTCAATCTTGGACTGCGCGGTGCTGGGGGCAACCGAGGTTGATCTCGAATTCAATGCCAATGTCGTCACCCACTCTGACGGGCGTTTGTTGCATGGGATCGGGGGTTGGCAGGACGCTCTCTGCAGTCGGTGTACGATCCTCGCAATACCGACGATGCGGAATCGGATGCCGATGATCCGGGATCGGGTGACCACACTCTGCGGACCTGGAGAATTGGTGGATGTGGTTGTCACCGAGCGGGGGGTCGCCGTGAATCCGCGTCGTGAGGACTTGATCCAGCTTGCTGAGGCGTCGGGCTTTCCTCTCACGACCTTGGAAGAATTGAAGCACCATGCGGATCGACTCGCCGGTGGCCCGCCCAGTGATCTCGCGCTGGATGACCTCGCGATCGGCGTGGTGACTTGGAACGACGGCACCCTTCTCGACACAGTTTGGCGACCCAGCCACCTTGGGAAACACATATGATTTGCCCGCTCATTGCCCTGATCACAAGTCAATCGCCTCCGCCTTCTTTGGATCCTTCGCGGTTGGTTCTGGCTCACGATGCTCTGCGCCAGCACGTTCGGGAAGGCAAGATCCCTGGCGCGGTGACGCTCGTGATGCAGGGGGGCAAAGTCGTCCACTTCGGCACTACGGGGTACCTGAATGTTGCCCAACGCACAGTGCTCCGCAAAGATTCTCTCTTCCAAGTGATGTCGATGACCAAGCCCGTGACGGCCATTGCCGCGATGATCGCGGTGGAACAGGGGCTCTTCGGGCTGGATGATCCCGTGGAGAATCATCTACCCCAGTTTCGAGAACAGCGAGTACAGATGGCGGATGGTTCTACTCTGCCGGCGAAATCTCGCTTGACGATTCGGCAACTCATGACCCACACGAGTGGGATGAGTTCGGATGATCCTGGCGGGTTGACAGACGATGAGAAGTTCAAGCTGCCTCTGCTGGAATATGCGAAGTTGCTCGGCAAGGAGCCGCTTCGGGCGCACCCCGGCGAGGAGATTCGGTACAGCGGGGTTGGGTTCTCGGCTCTCGCAGCCATCATCGAACTGAGGAGCGGGAAGCCTTTTCAGACCTTTGTCCAGGAAAACATCTTTGATCCGCTTGGGATGAAGGACACGTTCTTTTTCTTGCCTCCCGGTCGCCGATCGGAACTCGCAACGGTGTACACGATGGATTCGGGCAAGCTGGTGGAGTTTGAGCACAACCGCTTCCGAGAGGGCGCGAGGTTCGCAAATGGTGCGGGCGGGCTCTATTCAACGGCGAGCGATATGGGACGGCTGATCGACTCATTCCGGTCGGGGGCGCGCACTTGGGTGGTTTCGCAGCCGACCTTGCGGCTGATGACGACCCTTCAGACAGGGTCGCTTCTCTCGGATGGGAATGATGCGCGGGGATATGGGTTGGGGTGGTCCGTCATCCGCTCGGTGCGAGGGCAAAACACGCTTCGATCGGTGGGAAGCTTTGGGCATACGGGTGCGTTTGGGACGGAGTTCTGGCACGATCCTGCAACCGGGGTGAGTTTGGTTTACCTGACGCAAACCTTCCTTGTCGATGAAACGCCTCGGCGCCAGTTCTCGACCATGGTGAACGCTTCGCTTCGCTAGGTGGGCGCCCGGTTGCCCGTCCCTCTGGTGCTGCGCGGCCTCACCGTGGAATCATGACAAGACATTCCGTATTCTTCTACGTGTTCATTTTGTATACTTGAGTCATGCGATGGACAGCGGTGGTTCTCGTCGGGCTGTTGGTGAGTGCGGGGGTGGCGGACTCCTTGACCGCGAAGATTGACCCCAGCAAGGGGAGACGGGCGATTTCTCCGCTGATCTTCGGCGTGAATCACGACTATCCTGGCCCGAAGGATGGGACGATCCGGCGGTGGGGTGGAAACTCGACGGAGAACTACAACTGGGAGACGAACAACAACAACTCCGGCACAGACTGGCAGCAAGATTCAGGGAGCTGGTTGAATCGGTATACGCCGGATGATCAGAAATCGAGCCCAGCCGCCGCGATCGTCACGTGGCACCGCGAGTCGCTTCGCCGGGGAGTGCCCAGCATCGTCAATATTCCGACCCTCGGCTGGGTCGCGGCGGATGGCAGTGGACCGGTGAGCGAGGCGGAAGCAGCCCCCTCCAAAAGGTGGAAACGAGTGGTGCCTCTCAAAGGGAAACCGTTCAGCCTTCAGCCGGATCCCTCGGATGATGTGGTCTACACCGATGAGCTGATCAACTTCCTCACCCACACGTTTGGAAGGAGTGATTCGAAGACCGGAATTGCCTACTACTCTGTCGGCAATGAACCAGGGCTGTGGAGTCACACTCATCCCCGTATCCAGCGAGAAAAGGTCAGTTGCCGCGAGCACATCGACCGAGCGATTGCGACCGCGATCGCGATCAAGCGCGTGGATCCCACGGCGAGGATCATCGGGCCATCCGGGTTCGGAGTCTACGAGATGGTGGGGTTTGTGGATGCGCCGGATTGGCCAGAGGTGAAGAAGGCCGGGGGCTATCGCTGGTACATGGAATTTGTTCTGGACGAGTTTGCCAAGGCGAGTAAGAAGGAGGGCAAGCGGCTCTTAGACGTGGTGAATTTTCACTACTATACAGAGGGTGAGATCACTGAGCATGGCGGCGCGCTCGGCGTGATGAACGCTCATCGGACGCTTCGCGAGTCGGGGTTCCGAGAGGCGAGCTGGATCAGTGAAATTCTCACCGAGCATCTCCCGGTGCTCCCGAATCTGAAACGGAGCATCGCTCAGTACTATCCGGGAACACTGATTGGAGTCACAGAATATGAGCGGGCCATGCCGGACAAAGTCTTCGGCGGAATTGCGATGGGGGACTTACTCGCGACCTTTATCGAGGAAGATCTTCACCTGGCGACAGCTTGGCCTCTGAGCGGGTTTGACCAGGAAAACCCTGCTCCCTACTTCGTCGCGGGGCGGCAGCTTTACCTGAACTTCGATGGCCAAGGCGGACGCTACGGAGACATCCGAGTGGACTCTGTGGGCGATAACTCGGATCGCGCGCCGGTCTATGCTTCCGTTGACTCGAAGACTCGCCGGTTACACGTGGTGGTCTTCAACAAGAATCTGCACGCCACCCTCACGACAAAGTTCGAGATTGCCGGGAATTGGACAGCCGTTGCGGCGTTTGGCTTTGATGAAGCTTCGCCGGAACTCAAGAGTCGAGCCCTGCCCGTCAAAAGTGGGACAGGGTTCGAAACCACGATTCCCCGACGCTCGGCGATGCACTACGTGTTTCAACCGAACTGATTCGTGCTTCCCCTGCCAGATTCGGTCCGGCAGGGGGTCGACTTCATGGCCCCGTGCGAACATGAGCTCATCCAGACTCCCCCAACTCAATACCGCTGAAGGTCGTCGCGATGCAGGTGACTCCAGCGAGGACTTTTCCAGGATTTTCGTGGGCCCGCGAATATCGATACCCTTCGTATCGTAAAACCGAACTGTGCCCGGTTCTTCGGGCGCAGGAAGAGAAACATGGCAGACGCATCGCAGAAGATCGCACTCATCACTGGCGCAAACAAGGGGATTGGAAAGGAGACGGCTCGGCAGCTGGGACATCTGGGATTCACCGTCTTGGTCGGATCGCGGGATTTGGGCCGCGGCGAAGCGGCGGCCGAGGAACTCCGAGGCGAAGGGATCGACGCTCACGCGGTGGCGCTTGACGTCACGGATCTCGGCTCGATCCAATCGGCCCGCGCCACGATCGAAGGGCAGTTTGGTCATATCGACGCCCTGATCAATAATGCCGGAATCAGCATCGAACCATTTGGTGGAGCAGATTCGACTCTGAATACTCAAACTTATCGAGACACCTTTGAGGCCAACGTTTTTGGTCTGATTGATGTCACCAGAGAGTTTCTTCCATTGGTCGAGAAGGCTCCGGCGGGTCGAATTGTGAATCTGAGCAGCATCTTGAGTTCACTGGCTCTGCATGCTGACCCGGGCTCTCCGATCTATGATTTCAAAGCTCCGGCCTATGATGCGAGCAAGACCACGGTCAACGCGTTCACGGTTCACCTGGCCTACGCCTTGCGGAAGACCCCGATCAAGGTGAATGCGGCTCACCCAGGCTGGGTGAAAACCGATATGGGTGGCGAGGAAGCTCCGATGGAGCTCGTTGATGGAGCAAAGACTTCGGTGGCACTCGCGACGCTTCCTGCGGATGGCCCGACTGGTGGCCTATTCCACATGGGCGAAACGTTGCCCTGGTGACCAGAGGCTTCTGGTAACTTCGAATCTCTTCCCTTCCCCGAGCCATGAAAGGCTCGGGGACACTCCTTCTCCTTCAATACACAAGCATCATGAAAGTCTGGTTCATCACAGGTTCGTCGGCAGGATTTGGTTTAGAAATGGTCGAGCAGCTGATTGCTCGGGGGGACGCGGTGGTTGCCACTGCCCGACGTCCCGAGGTGCTTGCCGAGTACGTCTCGGCGCATCCTGACCGGGTGATTGCGCCCCGCCTGGATGTCAATTTGCCTGAGACGGTTGAATCGGCAGTCGAGGAGGCCCTCGCGAAATTCGGCCGAATCGACGTGCTCGTGAACAATGCAGGTTACGGTTTGGTCGGCACCGTTGAGGAAGTGACGGATGCTGAAGCCCGAACCCAGTTTGATACCAACGTGTTCGGTGCGCTCAATGTGACGCGTGCCGTGCTCCCCACCATGCGAGCACAAGGATCAGGGCATATCCTGAACATCTCGAGTATTGCCGGGTTGGTGGCAGGGGCCACGTTCCCTCTTTACTCGGCCAGCAAGCACGCCCTCGAAGCGATCAGCGAGGGTCTGGCGGCGAGCGTGGGAGAGTTTGGCATCAACGTCACGATCATCGAGCCGGGCGGGTTCCGCACGAGGTTCGCGGACAGTCAGTCGATCCGACTGACCGAGAATCGTTTGCCTGCCTACGATGCTCAGATGAACGGCACGCTGGAATGGCTTGAGGCGATCAATGGAACTCAAGAGGGTGATCCGGTGAAGGGCGTGGCCGCGATGATTGCGGTGACGGAGATGGAGGAGCCGCCTCTTCGGCTGATGCTGGGCAACGATGCTTGGGAGCGGTATCAGGCCAAACGCGAGATGCTGGAGCGCGACTTTGCGCGGATGAAGGACGTGACTCTTTCTACCGCCGTGGATGGCTTGGATCCTTCGGCTAAGCTCCCCTAGCGGGTGCCCGCCCTGGGAGTTGAGCAAAAGTCATCTCTCAGGGCTGAAACCTTCAAGAATCGCGCAGCGTTTTCCTGACTAAGGAGTTCGACAGATGATCGCGGCGAGTTTGGTGTTGCTCAGTGCCTCTGCACAGGAGGCGCGGATACCCTGGGATCAGGAGAAGGCCAAGAAGATCGCGCGCGAGGTTTTCGCTCTGGAAAAGCAGGGCTCGACCTGGGACAAGGTTCCGTGGCTCACGGATCGAACCAAGGCGGCCGAGGAGTCGAAACGAACCGGCAAACCGATCCTGGTTTACTACTACGTGGAGAAAGGCGGCCCAGCGGCCGCTCCGTGCTGACCCGGAGGCCGTGTTTTGAGGGCGGTCGCCCTCGCTCGTCCCGCCGTTCAGGCGAAGATTTCGGAAGGATTTGTTCCGCTTAAAGTGGTTCTGACTTACCCTCCGAAGATGAAGGAGTTTCCTCTAAAGGATTGGCCTGCGCTCTTGGGTGTGAGCGTTGGCTACTCGTTCACTTCAGGCGAGGGGTACACGGGCTGCTCTGTCGTTTCTCCTGATTTGAAGGCCGAATACGGGAACACGGGTGAAGTCCAGGTTTGGGCCTTGTTCGAATCCATTGCCTATCGCGAAGACAAGTTCTTGAAAATGCTGGATCGGAGCCTGGCCTACGCAAAGGCGGAAAAGCAGATCTTGGCCGACCGGAAGCTGAGCCAACGCGAGCGAGATCAGAAACTCGCAGGGATGCGATGGACGATGTGGAACGAAGTTCAGGCGGCCGGTCGGCTGGATGGCCCTCCCCCTGGATTCAAGTGGGATCATGCTTGGGAGCTCTTCCGCATGGCCGCCGAGGCCAAATAGCGCCTGAGTCTCTCAAAACCCGTATAAATACTTCGGAGACCTCACCAAGATTGGCATGGGGTTTGCGGAACGAATGGATCGAGGTCTGATGACTATGATCAATCGTTCTTTGTTTTCTGTGATGGTTCTTTCTGCCGTAGCTTCCAGCGCAATGGCCACTGGGTTCACCCTGGACATTTCGCGACCTGCGAACGACGGCAAGGGAGACTACAACCTGAATAGCATTCGCTTCAGCGACGGCACCATCTACAACAGCTTTAAGTACGCACAAGACGTGCGCAACCTGACGTACAACCAACACTCGCCGAACGATTTCCGCGTCGTGGCCGGCCCCAACACGAGCATTGGCAACAAGGTGACCGTTCTGGGCGATAATCACCTTTCGGGCAAGGAAGTGAACCTGACAACGTTCCTGGATCGGGCGGAAGACGTGTTCCAAAACCGAAACCTGAACCACTTCTTTGATGTCCACAGCAACTGCGATCCGTTCGGAATCACGATTGATTACCGCAACAACCCGCTGAAGGACAAGATTCTTTACACCGAGCGCGGCCACGGCGGATCGAACAGCTGGGTCGTGATTCAAGCGGTGGATGCTAACGGCAACAAGGTTGGCAAGAACTTCCTGGTGGATCCCCACAGCATGAAGGACACGGGCCAAGATGTGGCGATCTACAGCCGCAGCGACAACCCGGTGTTCCACGGCACGCAAGACCTGAGCATCCTGGCGCTGGACGTGAAGCGCGACCTAGGCGTGAACCAAGTGGACTTCCTGCGCGTGTTCACCCCTCAGAAGGGTGTGATGTACGGCAACGGCCTGATGTTCAACGGTCTGGTCGGCGGTAAGGATCTGGCCCCGGACTTCAAGATCATCGGCACCGGCGAAGCGGTTCCCGAGCCGGCCACCATGGCCTTGCTCGCCCTGGCCGCGCTGAAGCGCCGCAAGAGCAAGAAGTCGGCGTAAGCCATCCTCCCTTGGGCTAAAGGGTTGGCTCCCTCATCCGCTTTGGCAGGTGGGGGAGTCTTGCTGTTTGTCGCGCTCGTGCCGGGCCTTTGCGGAGCGGAATCGTGCCCATTCGTCCCTGAGGTAAGGATCGGCGTGGCAGACGCCGAAGATACCTGTGGTATCCTTTAAAACCTGGGTTGCCGCATAGCTCAGCGGTAGAGCAGCTGACTGTTAATCAGCGGGTCGTAAGTTCGAATCTTACTGCGGCAGCCACTCCATTTGAATCTAAAACAGCTCCCGGATGGGGGCTTTTTTGTTGCCCAAAATCGGGGGCTGGGAAGAATTGATGGGGTATTTGAGTGAAATCCGGGGGGATTTGGTGACCGGGATCACAGTTCACTCTCTGCTCAGGTTCAAAAGGCACTCCGAATTTTCGGAAAATCCCAGAGATTGAAGCCTGGCAACTCACCGGGAGTAATTCGTGAGGAGCAAGCCTCACCATGGTGCCAAGTTAAGGCGATAGTCGCCATCGCTACTGGTTTCGACGCTCAATGAAGTGATCGCTGCTGAACTGACCCGGCAGCACCAACCGTTACCGCCGACTGAGCACCAGCCGAAACTTGCGCTGCCGGGTGTTGCCTGAAAAATCAAGCAAAGCATTTCGGAGCGACGGGACTGCGACGATGGAAAGAACATGCGCCACCACGAATTTCCGTGAGCGTCCGCATTTTCACGTAAATTTCACACCCCCTTTCTGAGCGATCTCTATACTGATCTCATGGCAGAGCAAGATCGCATTGACCAACTCGAGCAGCGCATCGATCAACTGACGGCACTGGTCGCATCCCTCCTTCCGGAATCGAACCTGGCCGCTGACGCACCGTCAGGCGAGGAAGGCCCCGAGCCAGTGGAGGATGAGGGAGTTACTGAAGACGACATAAGCATGGCTGCGACGCGCGGCGGGCCAACCGCGCAAGAGTTCGCAGCCTACTTTGATGGCTTCGATTTTCCGAACTTTTCGGGGGGCGAGATCACGCCGTATTTCAGCCGCACCAGAGGCGGCGTCTCCAATTCTGTGCCGCCGAAACACCTGTGGCCGAACTTCATCCAGACAGTGGTCGTGCTCCAACATCTCCGTCAAGTCTTGGGGAGACCGATCACCCTCACGTCGACTTATCGTTCTCCAGACTACAATCGTGCGGTCGGGGGAGCGTCGCAATCGGAGCACGTGAAGTTCCGAGCCATTGACTTCCAAGTCTCCGGCCTGCTTCCCGCTCAAGTCGCGCAGGTTCTGCGAAGCCTTCGAGGCAAGGTGTTCCTGAACCCGGCGACAAACAAGAGCTTCACTTTCCGCGGCGGAATTGGGGTTTACGCCACCTTCGTCCACGTGGACACGAGGCCGAACGAATCGAACTGGGTGGGCTGATGGCAGATATCCTTTACCTACACGGCGTCGGAAACCCAGAAAAGGAACCGAATTGGCAGGATGCCCAGACAAGGCTTGTCCACCAAGCGGTTGAGCATCTCGGGATCCGGCCAAGCGTGTTCTCGTTCGCCTACGATGATCTCTTCCGGGATGCTGAATTCAATCCGGCAATCGTGTTCCGAGGCGGACGCCAGCTTCTGGACTCCCTGGTGGAATATGGTCTCGAGGACTTCCTGGGCGTGAGTCGGGATCGGGGAGGCTGGAGCCCCACGTTTCGATGGACGGTTGGCATGATCGCCCAGTGGGCGGCGCTTGCGGATCTGCGGGCGGAACTCCAGGAACGGTTGCGCACCGCGATAGAGGAGCACGATCCGAAGGTGATCATCGGTCACAGCCTTGGGTCGCTCATTTCCTACGATACGTTCTCCGAGACAAGGCACCGGAGCCTGCTCGATGGGCGACTGTATATCACCTATGGCTCGCAAATTGGTCACCCAGCCGTACGAGCTGCGTTTGGCGGGCGGATTGTTACTCTTCAGGGCACGTGGGTCAACCTCTTCAACCGGCAAGATCGGGTCTTCACCAAGTCCTTGCATCCGGCTGGCGACGGCGACTTCTTGCAGCTGGCGACGGAGTTTGATTCCCCATCGCCCTTCAACCACGAGGCTGAGTACTATCTTGGCCACGAAAGCACAAGGTCAACATTGCTTCCGATGCTCCAGAAGATGATTGATTCTGAGGAGCAACCAGGCCCCGCCGCGATTCGAACCTTTGCACGGGACGCGATCGGAGTCGATGCTTTGAAGCATGGTGGATCTCAGCTTTTCTCGCCAGTAGCGGAGACGGTGCGGGAAACCCGCAAACCCCGAACCCGAGCGGTGCTCGTCGGGATCGATCAATACCAAGGCGGGATCAGCAATCTGAAAGGATGCGTGAACGATCAGTTTGAACTCAGTGCGACGCTCCAAGAGTGCGGCTTTGCCCCTCAGGATATTCGGGCTCTGTTCAACCAGCACGCGACCTCCCGAGGGATTATCGAGCGGCTGCGCTGGCTCTTTGATGAGGCTATGCCGGGCGACACGCTTTTCTTTGCCTTCAGCGGGCATGGAGCGCAGATCACGCCGAGAGGTCATGACGGGATGCCGGAGGCTCATATGGAGTGCCTGATCCCCTACGACTGCGATTGGACTCCGCCGACGATGCTTTCCGACTCCAGCCTTGTGCAGCTTTACGCGGATCTGCCCTACGGGGTGAACTTTGTGATGCTGCTGGACTGTTGTCACTCCGGCGGGGTATGGCGAAGTGTCGGGGCGCAAGTGCGCGGGGTTCCCCCGCCTGACGACCTGCGGCATGAAAGCCTCCAGTGGGATAAGCGCGAACAGATGTGGGTTCCGCGAAAGCCGGTCGCGATTGATCCGCAGAACAGCAAGTTTGCCCGGAGCAAGAAGCTCCAGCACGCGATGGTGGGCGAAGAGGGCAACGTCTATCGCCTGGGAAGAGCCTATGCCGCTCGGGGCAAGCGCGCCGCGTTTGAGCAAACGCGGTCCAGCAAGGGTCACGACGGACCATTCATACCTGTTGTCTTCCAGGCGTGCCGGGCGGATCAGCTCGCGAGCGAATATCTGCATGGCAGCATCACTTATGGCGTCTTCACCTATGCCTTCACACGTACGCTTCGAGAGATTTTGGCCGAGAAGCCCAGCACATCCATCGACGCGATGGTGGGCCGGATCAAGACGCAGCTCAAGCGACTGAACTACGCCCAAGACCCGGAGATCGCTGGGCCGAAGACACTTCTGGAGCAACGAGTCACCGACTTCTTCCAGTTTGGAGACTCCCGATCAATCAGCAAAAAGGACACACCCGAATGAATAGCGAGATTCTTGTTCACCAACTCCTGCGCGGCTTGAATGATCTTCAGCCGTCGCCGGATCGCCCTAGCGGAGCTGGCCTCAGAAGCCCAAGCCCCTACCCGTTCATCGAGAGTTCGTCCTACGAACTCACGATCACGGCGGCTCAATCCCTCAATGTTCCCGTGATGGGGACGGTTTCGGGCGGGGCAAGCAAGCGGGTCGTGGTGCTCGAGAGGCGGGCCTATCGCAAGCAGCCCGTCGCGGGAGGCGTGGAATATATTGGGTACACGATCCGGCTGGCGGTTACCGTGAATCGGCTAGAAGCGAACGCGAAGCTTTCGCTGCCGTTCCTTGCCGCTTCTGCCGAGATTGGGCAGATTGAAGGGCGGTGGACGGTGCAAGTGGTGGGGCTGACCGGGCCCAAGATTGACGAAGCCCTGATTCCCCCGGCGGAGCTCAGTGTGGAGCAGTATTTCAAAGCCAAAGAATGTCTTCGGCTGCTCATCGAAGCCCTGTCCGATCCCAGCACCACTATTCAGGAGCAGCGCATCTTTTTGGAGCCTGCGGCCGATTTGGATCAGATGCGGAGCGATGAAGCGTTGGGGAGAGCGTACGGCCTCTCATGCCTTGATCGTCGCTGGCGACTCCAACGAGCGCTGGCCGAGGTGGTCGGGGCGCGCCAGGCTCTGCTGGATGCGGTGACGAGCACCTACAGCCAAGTTGCTGGCATCACGGGAGAACTCGAAGATGTCCCACCAGGCGCCCAGATCGAGGCGAGGAGGCTACTGGGCGAGATCCGCGAGGTGAATCCGCGGTGACCACAAGGCAAAGTTGAAATGAAGGACTTATTTTGTGTAACGTTGCTTAAACTCATGCGAGCAGCGATGACAGCCCACGGGGAAGCCTCGAAGTTTGAAGCAACGAGCCACTGCAAACCTCGATGTGGCCAGATATGGTTTTAGTAGTCCATGTGCTTACCACGAGCCGCCTGAACTTCTTCGACGCAAACAGAGACTTCTCGGTACAACAGTTCATCCCTGAGCTTGTTCAACGAGCTCTCAACTCTACCTTTTGCTACGGAGATCCTGGCTGGATGAACCCAGCTTCAACACTCACAGGAAACTTCAGCGCGCGGCACTCTGCGCCATTGTCGGAAATGAGTCTTAGTGAACGGAACCCGTCTCAGTATTCCAAGTAGTGTTACCAACCGTACTTGGCAAATCACTCCTGGCAGGAGGCACTTCAGACCGCAGATCGACTGGGGTCAGGATCCAGCTCGAACAACTGCGCCTATGCAATCCAGAGCCTAGACACTAAAACATTCTGCCTCAGTAAACTTGTCATCAATCTGAAATTTCAACTGAAACCACGGCGCTATCTGTTGTTGTAGTTACCACGATTCTCTGATTCCTGCACACATAAGTTAAGTAGTTAATTCCACCCCCACTACTTGTATCTACCCCGCGCCCGAGACTTTCCAGTTGATAACCGCAACTAACTAGATCCTCCTCAAATTCTTTTAACTTATATGGTGCTTTCAGTTGCATAGAACCATATTCGCAATTCTCAGTTCTGCACGGTTCCAACTTGCTCAAGCATTGGCTTGAATCGGGAGTGCCTCTGTCACACGAACATAGCAGAATTGAGCTGAAAGTTAACAGCACAACTGTTGTCCTACTTGCGACCACTTTAGCGCTCACTCTCACATCCAGGAACTTTGTCCAAACATGCCCATGGAGCGGACTCTCGATCTTGTCCCGGGCCAACATCCATTATGTGGATATATGCGTGAATCATCTCGTGTAGAAGTGTGCACATCATTGGCCCACACCCCCCTCTTCCACCAGGGGACTTATCATATGGAACACAAAGATGAATGACTTTTTAGGGTTTCGAATGGAAAGATGGATCGTTTCGGCATATTGTTTCTATTTTGTACTTGGGCTAGGATTCGATTCACAATCAACGCAGTGAATTGCTAAACTCACACTACTAAAGTCCTTATTCATCAACGATTCAGTGAGGCTACTCCGAAGTTTCCTGCTATGACCCTTAATAATTGCGCAGGTACCTTCCCGGCCTTCAAGGCACTCAAGAAAATCATCATGAATCTGACTTGGCGAGCCATTGGCCCCCTTTTTTGGATCTGTATTTTGCATTAAGGCATTCAGCTTTTGCACTTGATGGAGTATTGCTGTTTGCACATGTCCATCACAGCCTACAGTGTTGAAGAGCGTCAATTGGTGATTGATATGCGCCCTTCTTTGTACCAAACGCCAGAATACATTTCCCCGCCGGGTACTTTGGTTCGCCTGGTGACCCAGATCGAGTTCACCCGTATCTTGATCTCTCGATCGCCACTAGGAATGTCGTACTCCCCTAGGATGGGACGAATAATCTTGCCATCGACGCGAACTTCCTCGATCTTGCAAGGAGAGGGGTAACACTTAATAGACGTAGGATTTGCCATACCCGGCCCGCAACAAACGAGTGCCAACGGGAAGCAGGCCAATACTGGAAGCCAAACTAGCCTGCTAAGCATAGCAACCCCCTATTCAACATTTGAGCGCAAGCACTCTTGCAGGTGTCCGAGGGCAAGATGTCCGAGGCTATCCTGCCAACTCGATTGTTGACCAGATCACATTCGGAGTCGGCGCGAGTTGCGGGCGAATGTCTCCGGAAAGGAGTGTGCCGATCATGAATTTCCTTCAGGTTCGCCGATGTCGCGCACGTGCAACCGCACTTCCTTACGGCTTCACAGCTCCATACACAATGCCGAAGAGCATTTATGTCCGCAGCGCTCAGGCTATAAGAAACTGGACTATCACGTCCGACTTCCAAGTTTTTGGACCATTTGTCCGGCTCTTGTGCGGCGTCATTCACGCAACCTAAGCATGCGAGAGGAAGGGACAAGCACAAGAATGAGCTCCACGATGTGTGTTGACAGTCCCCATGCTCAGCAAGGAAGTTTTCGAGCGGAGTGGGCGGAGGCGTACTTGGTACGCCTACACAATGCCAGAAAGCGGGATCCATTCTGCCTTCAGGAGGACCGCTGTAGACTGGCTTCTGACCAGGCGGGCACTTGATATGTGCGGGGGGAATAGGTTCCGGCTGCATGCCAAACGGATC
Source organism: Methyloversatilis discipulorum (assembly GCA_943371575.1). Classification (GTDB taxonomy): domain Bacteria; phylum Armatimonadota; class Fimbriimonadia; order Fimbriimonadales; family Fimbriimonadaceae; genus UphvI-Ar2. The sequence continues at coordinate 876,002 of CALRVI020000002.1, forward strand.
GATCTTCCGCATCAGCATTCCCTTAACGTATGCATATCCAACCTCTCTTGGCCAGAGTGGATCAACGCTTGTCCACATTCCCATCCTCATCATCAGATGCCTTGCCCGAATGTAATGAGAAACAGGAACTCCAGGCGTAAAGCGATATCCCCATGTTCCGACCCAGAGGAATCTTCGGCCAGTGATGGTGCCGGTGGTGGCGGCGAATTCTCCGAAGGGTTTGTAGTCGATGGTGAAGACGGCGTTGGTGTTTTTGTCGTAGCCAGCCACCACATTGCCCAGAGCATCGCGGCCGTACGTGAGGATCTCACCGGCTTCATCGATCTCATATTCAATCTGCCCATTCCGGCTCACATAGTTCTTCACTGGCATCAGCTTCGCTCCTGCAGGTACTCGCTACCGTCCCAGATGATCGTCGTCACGGTTCCCGAGACATTCTCGCTCCGCTTGAGACCATCACCATCATAAGTATAAGTGGTTTTGGCTCCATTGTGTTCAAGAACTTTCATCCGGTTTTCCATATCGTAGGTCATCGTGGTGGTGATGGCAACGGTTCCGTTTGGTGGCTCGAAGCCAACAATCTTGGTGAGGTTGCCATTTTCATCGTAGGTGTAGGTCGTTCGGGTGGCACCATAAGTCATGGTGGTGGCTCGTCCGGCGAGATCATAGGATGTCGTGGTCGGTGCATCCCACTCGGTTGAGTAAGTTCGGTTTCCAACAGAGTCATAGGTGTAGGTGTATCCCACCGTTGATGCGCCCGATGTCTGCTTACGGGTAAGCCTGTCTGCATTATCCCAGGAAAGTATCCACACTATGTCGCGATGACTTGAGGAGACTATACATTGGATGCTGACGAGGTTCTGTATGATTCACCTAGTTGCGGTAGACACCGATTTTCGCTCCAACTAAAACAGAGTATTCCTTTTTGTCACATCGCAGATGGTAGACCAGCGGATAACCCATGAAATCGCGAGTCGTGGAAGTTACGGTGCACAAGCTAGAATTAAAGAGTTCTTCGGCTAGCAGTCTACTACCTTCAGAAAAGTGTCCGGCTTCCTTAGACTTAATAGAATTAAGAAGATAAGTAATCTTCTTTTCGGATACGATCCGGCCCCGTTCGTAAGATTGCAGCAGTACGACAAAGACAGAGCACAACAGAATGCCACCTAGTGCACAGAGCAGAAACCTACTTTTCGACGCCATGTAAATTCACCTGGTTAAGTTCCTTCCGAGACCAATCGTTAAATCCTCTCGAATCTCCTTTACGGCTGCGCACAACATAGCATGATTGTGATGTTTGTAGCATGTGCCCGTGATTAACCACAGGCGAAAGTGATCCTTAAAACTAGAGATGTCGGCGTGCAACTCGGCTACACACTGGCACATTTTCTCGGCAAACTCACAAGGAAGAGGAGTCTCTGTGCACTCAAGGCATCGACCCCGATCTGCCGCAACGTCCTCTCGAACTGAAATAAAATCACTAAGGAATCGATCCTCGAGTTTTCTATCGGGGTATCTGTCTATGGCGCATCCCGCGCCGAAGCCGAGGTCAACAAAATAAGATACGTGTCCAGCAAAAATGCCATCTTTCGCAGCACAAGTCACCAATTTGCACTCGGGCTTTTTCCATCCTGCTCGAGACTTGGGCGGCTTGATTTTTCCGTTTAACACGTCCCTTAGCACGTCCGAAATGCCGCGGCCCGTAAACGAACCAGCCGAGGTAGGTTTCGTGCCCGGAATACCTCGCGGAGATACGCCAGACAAGGCGCCTTGTAGATTTAAGCCAGAGCAGGGTGTCTCAGGAATTAGGCCCAAGTAGTCGTATTCTGACTGCGGGTTACCATGTACGTAGTCGAAACTACGTTGCAAAGGCCACAGGGGATCTACACTTGTCCACATTCCCATACGCATCATCAGATGCCGAGTTCGGACATAGTGAGATACAGGAACGCTGGGTGAGAAGCGGTAGCCATGCGTTCCGCAATACAAGAACCTCTGCCCCGTGATATTCCCCGTGGTCTGTGCGAACTCACCATACGGTTTATAGTTCGCGGTAAACACCGCATTGGTGGCATTGTCATAGCCCGCGACCACATTGCCAAACATATCCCGACCATAAGTGATGACATTGCTCCCAACAGCTTCAAACTCAATCTGACCATTGCGAGAGTAATAGTTCTTAACTGGCATCAGCTGCGCTCCTGGAGATACTCAACCCCATCCCAAACCAGAGTCGTGCGACCAGAATCAGAAAGATGCGGCCGTGCAACTCATCGGATAAGTTGGGGGGGGGCGGACAAAGTAACGCTATGACCACTATTCCGAATCTTGGAATCGATAACTTAATGCTTATTGGATTCTCCATTTACATAAAACACGGCGATATTCTCATCGCAGAGAAGATCTGCGCTAAATGCATCTCCAACTCTGACCCGTACGAAGACCGGTGAGCCAAATACTCCTACTCCGACAGTCTCCACCTTCCATGTTTTATGCTTTTCGATCGCATCAAGTAATTCTTGGCGACGGCCCTTAAGACTGGAACAGGCACTTGGTGTTGCTTCAAGGCACTCAACGACTCGCCTCTCAGCCTGTCTTTCAATCATTTGACGGCTCATCAAGATGATGGCAAATAGAGTAGCAGTCAACAAAGCAAGAGCGCAGCAGGCAAGCAATTTCATGTCAAACGCGTCGCAAGATCGATGTAGACCCGGGCTTATGCCAAAGGCATTCGGGTAGGTAAGAGGATGGCGGTAGTCCAAGTTCCATAGCCTTTTCACAGGCACACGTTAAAAGGGTGTTTCCGAGATTGTAGCAAGTCCCCGACATGAACCACAACAGCGCCGGGTTAATGGACTTCAGATCCTCTATGCATGTGCAAGCTAGTGACGCTAGAACGCAAGGCACGGTTCGACTATGGCATTCAGCGCAATTGTTTTGCCGTCGCAGTTCGCCATAAGAGTCGCAGCCTCCAGGATTTGATCCGCCTGCATAAAACCCGGGTAACACATCAGCTCCGCATGCCTTGTTAGGATTTGCTGTTTGGAAACAAAATGCATCATGCGCCGAGAGCCAAGGTGCCCAGGGTGCTCGCCGGTCATGGCACGTCATGATGGAGCAGTTCCCGTGCTTTACGGGCGGAGGCGTACTTGGTACGCCAACACAATGCCAGAAAGCAGGATCCATTCTGCCCTCAGGAGGTCCGCTGTAGACTGGCTTTTGACCAGGCGGGCACGTGATATGTCCGGGGGGAATAGGCTCCGGCTGCATGCCAAACGGATCGATCTTCCGCATCAGCATTCCCTCAACGTATGCATATCCAACCTCTCTTGGCCACAGCGGATCGACGCTTGTCCACATGCCCATCCTCATCATCAGATGCCTTGCCCGGATGTAGTGAGAAACCGGAACTCCGGGAGTAAACCGATATCCCCACGTTCCGACCCAGAGGAATCTGCGGCCGGTGATGGTACCGGTGGTGGCGGCGAATTCTCCGAAGGGTTTGTAGTCGACGGTGAAGACGGCGTTGGTGTTTTTGTCGTAGCCAGCCACCACATTGCCCAGAGCATCGCGGCCGTAGGTGAGGATCTCACCGGCTTCATCGATCTCATATTCAATCTGTCCGTTCCGGCTGATGTATTGCTTCTTCATCGGCATGTTAGATTTCCCCCAGGTACTCGCTTCCGTCCCAGATGATCGTTGTCACAGTTCCCGAGACATTCTCGCTCCGCTTCAGACCATCGCCATCATAAGTATAAGTGGTTTTGGCCCCATTGTGTTCAAGAACTTTCATTCGGTTTTCCATATCGTAGGTCATCGTGGTAGTGATAGCAACCGTTCCGTTCGGTGGCTCGAAGCCAACAAGCTTGGTGAGGTTGCCATTGTCATCATAGGTATAGGTCGTTCGGGTCGCGCCATAGGCCATGGTGGTGGCTCTTCCCGCGAGATCATAAGATGTCGTGGTTGGAGCATCCCACTCGGTTGAGTAAGTTCGGTTTCCAACAGAGTCATAGGTGTAGGTGTATCCCACCGCTGAAGCTCCCGATGTCTGCTGACGGGTGAGCCTGTCTGCGTTGTCGTAGGTAAAGGTCTTCACCCGACCATTGAATGTTCGAGCCGAATCATCGTGCTAGCCACCCGGCACGCTTACGTGGGAGTTACAAGAGTAGAGAAAGCTCTCCATCTTGAAGATGAAAGCCTTTCGCTTCACTTGTTGGTGAGACTGACCATCCTATTGAGAGGTATTGGCCCTTGCAAGCCGACTCGACCCGGCCCAATGCCGCCGTCTCGGCTTCCCAGAACTCTTGCGTACCCTCCATGTCGGAAAACTTGGTTAAATAGTCTCCAAGTGCCCAAAGGCATTGATCCGTTACCTCCAACTTTGGACGGTCAGCGGTCAGAGTGCCGATGGAAATCTTCACGTTTCTTTTCCAAAACTTGCTATAGGCCGTTAGTACGAGCAGCTCACCTTCGACTGTATATTTCCACGTAGTTCGGTCGGCAGGTACGGCGACGGTCGCAGACCTCGCGTTGACCGCGGGCGAACCTGGTGCTGGTGTGGTTGGGGCGCAAGCCACAAGGAGCACAGACACAAGTACCAGTTCGCATCGATGCAATGCTTTCATCAGTACCCTGAAACTCCTGGCCATTTCCGATCACATACTTTAGCGATTGAGCCGCAGTACTTGATGATTTGTGGCGTGAGATGGAGTTTTCCTTGTCATACGACATTGTAACAGTTCCTGGGTTGGCATTTTGGAGTTTTCCACTCACGACCGTTAGATTTCTATTTGAGCCGTAGGTGGGGGTGAAAGTGCCGCACAATAAAGTGGAGCTCTCTGCGCTAAGGCTTGGTCGAGCTAAAGGCCGTACGTCCGCACGAAGTCATCGCGTTCCATCGCCTCCTTTTTGCGAACTATCGCCTCAGCCTTGGGATTGTGTCCCCTTTTGTCTTCGGCGAATCTTGAAAGAGCAGTGCGCATGAGGCTCCGGCCGAGCACCTCGTCTCTCCTTCGCACATACGTCAATGCGGCTGATGAAGCTAGGCTGAGCTTTCCACGACTGATTCGCAGTAGTGATTCGAATCCCTCCTTCTGAGGCAATGCAGCCACGTAAGCGACGAATCCTATTCCCGATTCGCGATTGCCATGAGCGCTGATTATTTCCGACTCAAGGGGGATCAATACTGGATCTTCGGTAACTTGGCATAACATAATTGTCGCAACCCGCAGATCCTCGCTCTCTCCTGTTGCAAAGCTCTTGAAATGGTGCTTGCACTGAGCTGAAACTGCGGACTCTGACTCCATTGAACCACTCATCAAACCGAGAATACGGTCTGCGCAACGACTTGAGTCCCCCTTGGATCCGCTGCAACCGGAGAGGAGCAACAGGCAAGGCACGAGGATCGTGGACACCTGGATGCTAGTCGCGAGTTTCACGAGTGCGCTTCTTCTACCTTTCATAAATCTGCCTCATTTCGTCTTCGTTGGTGCACCATCTCTGACAATTCGAATTTAAAGTCGTGCCCATTACGTCTCTGCTATAGTTCAACTCACAACAAGCAAGGCACCCTTCAATCGTATTGGTAATGTACGCACATGTCCTTGCCGGACGGCCATTCCCGGTTATTGCTCTACATGCTGCGGAGATTAGCTTACTAAAGTCCACATTTACTCCCGGCGGTTTAGCCCTGAGTGAAAACGCGCCCGCAACACCTCCTGTATAGGCCTTTGCCTTCTTACAGCAATCTTCTGCTGACGAGATCGGATCAGAGTTCTGGTTGTCTTTCAAAAACGCCAATAGCTCTGTAAGCGCTTTCAAGTCGGAAGCTGCACCAGCTTTTCCCTTCAAGTCACGGATCAACTCGTATAGCCCCTTGCTAGAAGTGGCCGCGCAGAGTGCTGCGATGCAACCATCAGTCGCACTCTTCGGATAGCATGGACCTTTGTCTCTGACGTCGCGTTTGGCATTTCTTTGGCTTTCCTTATGACAGGCGAGTACAGCAGAGATCATTTGCTCACCCGAGTAATCAACCTTGTAAATTGGGTTTCCATCCACATACCCATACGCCATCTCGCTCGGCCAGAGTGGATCAACCGTTGTCCACATGCCCATGCGCATCATCAGATGCCGTGCACGGACATAGTGCGAAACGGGAACTCCGGGAGTAAACCGATATCCCCACGTTCCGACCCAGAGGAATCTGCGGCCAGTGATGGTACCGGTGATGGCGGCGAATTCTCCGAAGGGTTTGTAGTCGATGGTGAAGACGGCGTTGGTGTTTTTGTCGTAGCCTGCGACCACATTGCCCAGAGCATCGCGGCCGTAGGTGAGGATCTCACCGGCTTCATCGATCTCATATTCAATCTGCCCGTTCCGGCTGATGTACTGCTTCTTCATGACTTGAAGGTGATGTTGATCAATTGCCGTCTTCGGAGCACTTACTTAGAGCGAGGATCATCGAGGCGCTTAATATCTGACAACACGTGGATTTGGGCACAGTCCATAGATCCAATCAACAGCACAAGCACCCAACCCCATTGCCGATCATCCTGCGAGTGTGTAACGAAGTGCCCTGACTGCTAGATCGACGACTTGTAAATCCTCCTTATCCCTTACAGCTTCACTGAATCCGCTTTTAATCAGTGCATGATCCAGAATTTCGAGTGCTGCAGCCAGCGCCCACGCACGAACTGACGCGACCCCACTCTCCAGGTGAGCGACAATGATCGGCAGACATTCTGGGCCGCCATACATACCAAGAAACTCAAGGGCAGCAGCCTGGAATTCTGATGGCATTTCTTCAGTCAACATTCGCGCAACTCCAGGAGACAGGCTCCCATCACCAATGAATCTGAGAGAGAACATTGCGTCAGTTTGTACATCTTTTAAACTACGCGGAATTTCGTCGAGGATCTTACTTGCAAGAATACTGTTTGTGCCTGCCTGGCTGGCTGAGGTTAGCAGCACCAACTTTCTGCTAGTTGAAGTCCCTGATCGAAACATCTCGTCCATACTTTTCGCCCTATGCGCAGATGCACGGCGAGCAATGCCCCATCGTGCAGCCTTGACTGGCTAAACCACTCGTCAGCGTGTGAACCGCATTTCTTTTAGCTTCCGTGCACAGTTGAGCTTGCTGATTTGCGGTTCCTGTCGCCACACCAGTAACTATCGCTCCACAAGGAGGCGTGGGCCCCCGAAGTTTACAATTGGTGGTACACGTGACACGTCGCCTCTTACTTTGCGAGCGACCAGCTCTTCGTCGACCACCGCGCCGTAGCCGACCCGGATCTTGCCGGTTAGCAGGGCTTGCACCCGGCCGAGCAGGTGCCCCTTGACCACAGGGTGATCGTCTAGGCAGTGCTTTAGGAATGAACCTTCCTAAGCACATCAAGCAGCCTGCAAGACCTGCTCCACAACCTATCAGGGAAATTGGAGGCAGGCTCTGAAGGTATTCGCTCACGCATTCATTAAACTCTGGCTCAACGCCCCAGAGTTCACCGCAAGCAATCCAGACTCCAGCTGCACACGCAGCAGTGACACCACATGCGATACCGCAGGCGATAGGTATCGCAACTAATCCACTCTGATCAATGGCGTAAAGCGGGTTGCCATCCACATACCCATACGCCATCTCGCTCGGCCAGAGCGGGTCGACGGCTGTCCACATGCCCATCCTCATGCTCAGATGCCTGGCTCGGATGTAATGCGAAACGGGTATTCCGGGAGTGAAGCGATATCCCCATGTTCCGACCCAGAGGAATCTGCGGCCGGTGATGGTGCCGGTGGTGGCGGCGAATTCTCCGAAGGGTTTGTAGTCGATGGTGAAGACGGCGTTGGTGTTTTTGTCGTAGGCGGCCACCACATTCCCCAGAGCATCGCGGCCGTAGGTGAGGATCTCACCGGCTTCATCGATCTCATATTCAATCTGCCCGTTTCGGCTTACATAGTTCTTCACTGGCATCAGCTTCGCTCCTGCAGGTATTCGCTCCCGTCCCAGATGATCGTTGTCACGGTTCCCGAGACATTCTCGCTCCGCTTGAGACCATCACCATCATAAGTATAAGTGGTTTTGGCTCCATTGTGTTCAAGAACTTTCATCCGGTTTTCCATATCGTAGGTCATCGTGGTGGTGATGGCAACCGTTCCGTTCGGTGGCTCGAAACCAACAAGCTTGGTGAGGTTCAAGTAGCGGCGTGATGTACTCTTATCACTCGACCGTCTGAGCTGACGTAAATGCAGACGATCCAAAGGCCCTCAGCATAGACTAATATGACGCAATTGTTTAGTAAAGGAGGAATAGGTCTGTAACCTACAGGAGGAAACGCTTTGTGCGGATATTCATGGCGCTCCTGAGGTTCACCAAGTTGCGCGTATACATCTTGTTCAGTCTGCCCCAAAAGTCCATCAGCGATGCTTCTTAATCTATGAGCTTCTGCCTTACTTACAAGCAAGAACACGAAGACCGTGCTGGTCACTAGAAGAAAGGCAAAAAGGAGTACGAACAAGAATCGTTGAGGTTTCACCATGGATGGATCACTGGCCCTGGGAAGACCATACTACACCCCGAATCACAGATTGAGGTAATTGCGGGTTCAAACCCCTTGAATATTCTCGGAGTAATCAATATCAACGGAACACCCATTGCAATCGACCCCGTCAAAGCAGCTGTACCGATAGCGAAGCCGACTGCATTAGCATGGAGATCATCCCAATCGAACTCTCCAATGCACTCAGTTGCCGGTATTGCAATAGCACCGCAAACTCCACCGCTTAGATACGACAAGAGACAATTTGCGACACAGTGCCCTTTCTTATCGTATGGGTAGCTCAGGACACCGTGCGCGTAGTGGTTAAATAATGCATATGCAAGTGCTGCACAATAGGAAGTTACGCCAAGCACAATGACAGGCACTACGAGCGGAATAGCGATGTTTCCGAACGGATCGATGTGCCCGATGGGATGTGACCTCACATACCCGTACGCCATCTCGCTCGGCCAGAGTGGATCAACCGTTGTCCACATGCCCATGCGCATCATCAGATGCCGTGCACGGATATAGTGAGAAACCGGGACGCTGGGGGTGAACCGATAACCCCACGTTCCGACCCAGAGGAATCTGCGGCCGGTGATGGTGCCGGTGGTGGCGGCGAATTCTCCGAACGGTTTGTAGTCGATGGTGAAGACGGCGTTGGTGTTTTTGTCGTAGCCTGCTACCACATTCCCCAGAGCATCGCGGGCGTAGGTGAGGATCTCACCGGCTTCATCGATCTCATATTCAATCTGCCCATTTCGGCTGATGTATTGCTTCTTCATCGGCATGTTAGATTTCCCCCAGGTACTCGCTTCCGTCCCAGATGATCGTTGTCACGGTTCCCGAGACGTTCTCGCTCCGCTTGAGACCATCGCCATCATAAGAATAAGTGGTTTTGGCTCCATTGTGTTCAAGAACTTTCATCCGGTTTTCCATATCGTAGGTCATCGTGGCGGTGATGGCCACCGTTCCGTTTGGTGGCTCAAAGCCAACAATCTTGGTGAGGTTGCCATTTTCATCGTAGGTGTAGGTCGTTCGGGTGGCACCATAGGCCATCGTGGTGGCTCTTCCGGCGAGATCATAAGATGTCGTGGTTGGTGCATCCCACTCGGTTGAGTAAGTTCGGTTTCCAACAGAGTCATAGGTGTAGGTGTATCCCACCGTCGATGCTCCCGATGTCTGCTGACGCGTGAGCCTGTCTGCGTTGTCGTAGGTAAAGGTCTTCACCCGGCCATTGAATGTTCGAATACTCTCTGTATTTCCGACGGAATCGTAAGTGTAGGTGGTTCGGATGATGTTGGCAAAGGTGCGCAGAGTCACCTGACCCACCGCTTCCTGAGTAGTCTGCTCGCTTATGCCCATTGCGTTACCTGAGTACGTGAACAAGGATCCTCCGATACGTGCTAAGAGAGTCATCTTAGTATGTCCGTAGGCGGTGATCTACTGCCAGAGCTGGAACATCGGGTGACGACACATGGACTGCCTAGGGAATTTCATTAGGAGCTAAGGCGCATGCACAATAAGTAATCATAGTGCCACAGTCTACATTCACTCGTTCTGGAAAAGATAGATTCTCTTTCCTGCAAATGCGTAGAATTCCCTCCCATCGCACTGCAAGACATACACGGACGGGTAGCCACTTAGCAGCTCCCGGTGATACCCGTGAACTACGCAGACATCTGCCTCAAGAACTTGACTAATCAACTCCGGATTGTAGTCTGAGAACGCAGATCTGTCACCAGCTTGAATTACGCTAATTAAGTATTTGGACTGGGACTCGGCTACTCCACTTGCGTGTATGTAACTGAAAATAATCAACATGGCTATTGCACAGCAAGCCACAATAGCAACAAGCCACAAGTGCCTCTTAGCTCTACTCAGCATGCTATTCGGCTCCGATTAGCGCATGATGAGTTATGGCATCTTTGCTTCATATTGATGTGAAGTCCTGCATATTCTATGCATCTTTAAGTGAGCGTATGCGAAATATCCTCATCACTGCATTATTGTTGTTACTCGAAAATCGATGCAAAGAAGTTGTTCACGTTGGCGCACAACGTCATGAAGTTCGCTGAGTTGTAACATGTGAATGTGCCAAGCCATTTTCGCCAGTGTGCAATATCTGCTGACTTTACCTGGGAGTTGCATTCGCACATCAAATAAGCAAAATCGCACGGGATCCACTCTTCGTGACACTCGACACACCTGCCTTTACCATCTGCCGCAGACCTTTGTGCTTCTAGAAAACTAGCTAGCGAATCGTAATCTGTTGAGAGGCCGTTCTTCTGTGGCTTTGGCCAGTGCCGTGGTTGACCCCAGTGATAATAGTCTACCGAACAACCTAAATCGCCGTGCACGACGACAAAGTATGCAACGTGACCAGCAATAGGGAGAACACCCCATACGTCAGTCAAGGCCTCGCAGGTGACGAGTTTGCAGGTCGGGCTTGCTGGGCTACGTGGCGGCGGCTCTATGCCGAGCTTTTCTGCCAGGATATCATAAACGTCTTTGCCTGTGAATGGCTCGGAGACAGTTTGGGGCGGGCCGATGAATCTTCTTTTATGGTGGCGTCCTGCCAATGCACTGTGCAGGCCTTGTCCTGCACAGGGGAGTTCCGGCCTCATCCCCCAAAAGTCGTACGTTGAAGACGGGTTAGCGTCTGCATATCTTAAACTAGGTTGTCCAGGCCACAGCGGATCCACACTCGTCCACATACCCATCCGCATCAACAGATGCCGCGCCCGCACATAATGAGACACAGGAACACTGGGTGAGAAGCGGTACCCATGTGTTCCGCAATACATAAACCTCTGCCCCGAGATATTCCCCGTGGTCTGTGCGAACTCACCATACGGCTTATAGTTTGCCGTAAACACAGCATTGGTGGCATTGTCATAGCCCGCGACCACATTGCCAAGCATATCCCGACCGTAAGTGATGACATTGCTGCCGACAGCTTCAAATTCAATCTGACCGTTGCGGGAGTAGTAGTTCTTAACGGGCATCAGCTGCGCTCCTGGAGATACTCAACCCCATCCCAAACCAGAGTCGTGCGACCAGAAGCTGAGATCTCGGCTCGCTTCAAGCCATCACCATCATAGGTGTAGGTCGATCTGGTTCCATTGTGGTTCAAAACGGTCATCCGGTTCTCATTATCATACGTCATTGTCGTGCGAATTCCAACGGTTCCATTCGGCGGCTCAAAGCCATGGATCTCGGTGAGGTTGCCATTGGCATCATAGGTGTAGGTGGTCATCTTGGCGGCGTAGAGCATCGTCACCGCTCGGCCCGCCAGATCATAAGTTGTAGTGGCCGGCGAGTCCCACTCGGTCGAATAGGTTCGGTTACCTACGGAATCATAGGTATAGGTGTACCCAATTCCTGCTCCTCCGGTGGTTTGCTGCCTGGTCAAACGGTTGTTGTTGTCGTAAGTAAAGGTCTTCACGAACCCTTGGAAGTCTCTGATCGACTCAGTATTTCCGACGGTATCGTAGGTGTAGGTGGTTCGGATGATATTGGCAAAGGTGCGCAGAGTCACCTGACCGACCGCATCGTAGGTGCTCTGTTCGCTCATCCCGTTGCCCAGCCGGTTGTTCACCTGCCGGCCTGCGTTATCGAAGGTGTAGGTGCAGGTTCCATTCGGGGTGAGCATCGTCGTGATGCGCCCATCCGCATCATATTGGAACGTTCGCACGCCTCCATCCGGATCGATGAGCTTGGTGCGCTGGCTGGCGAGATCGTAGGAATATTGCTGGCGCAGAGATCCGGGATCGGTTTTGTCAATCAGGCGGCCTAGGTTATCGTAGGCATAGGTGGTGGTTCCGGTGGAATCCACCATGGTCGTGCGGTTGCCCGGGGCATCATAGCCAAAGGTGACCCTGGTTCCATCGGCATAGACCGTGGTGACCAGCCGACCCACTGCATCATACGTGTAGGTGGTGCGGTCTCCATTCGGGAACCGGCGAGATTCGGTCTCCCCGGTAGCGAGGAAGGTGTAGGTGGTGGCTTGCCCCAGTTGGTTCTGGATGACATCCATCTCTCCGCGAGCTGTGTAGGCCATGGTGATGCGCCCACCCCGGGCATCCAGGATGACCGTGTTGTTCCCGGTTGGGTCGTAGGAATAGGTGGTTCGGTGCCCCAGGCCATCGGCGGTCGCCGTGAGCTGATCCACCGCATCATAGGTGCTCACCGTGTTCACTCCACGAGCGTTAGTGATGGTGGTGTTGTTGCCCACGGGATCGTAGGCATAGGTGGTGATGAAGCCCAGGGCATTCTGCATCGTCACCACGCGCCCGGCGGCATCGTCCACCTTCCGAGATATGGCTCACTCCCCCATCCCGGAAATCAAGCATAAGCCGCAACCTGCCTTCAGCCGCTCCGGACTTACTCGGGAGCAACGACCAATGGGGTGAGCGCCCTTGCGTGCCCAGCAGCTTAAAGCCGCAAGCAGAATCGCTCTGAATGGGGCACGGTGTAGCCCGCAATTGGGAGCGGCGCGGCAAGTTTGCATCTCTACGTCAACGACTTAAAACGTACGCAGATCGTTGCGAGCTGAGGTTCCGGGGAGCGCTGGCAGGCGAAGCAGAACCTGCTTGCCGAGTGACTTACCCAGGTGCCTCTGTATACTTTTGCTTGCCTCGCTGCTCTCAAAACCCCATCAACTCTTCCCAGAAATCTTCCCAAATCCACACTCGGAGAACAAAAAAGCCCCTCGCAAGGGGCTTTTTGAACCTAAAATTTGGTGGACCGTGTAGGGCTCGAACCTACGACCCGCTGATTAAGAGTCAGCTGCTCTGCCAACTGAGCTAACGATCCAAGGAACAAAATGTTACCTGACTCTTTGGTCGACCGCAACGGGTCCTGGCACTTGGTAGCTCGTGAAATGGGCGGAATCTGAGATGGGACCTAGCTATATTCAGCCCTCGACCACCTTGATAATCCATCTCCCGTCGCCCCCCCCAACCGGGACAAAGCGTGCAGGAGGTGGCAGAGGGGCGCCAACTGATGGACATTCCGCAGCCGTGACGTCAATTGAAGACCTATCCGCAGGTAACCCGAGAGCCCCAAAACGAGTTCCGGGTCAAACTCTTCAAATCAGAGGTCGTCACAGATTCCTCCACAGGCATCTGACCGCCATAGGACGTCCGGTGTTCGGTGAAGCCCGCCAGGGTTTCTGCAAAGGTGCCGTTGCCCATCGAAGTCACGCCGCTTCGCTTATAGACCCTCATTCCATCCGCACGGTACTTGTACGAGAAACCACCTGTCCCCGTGGTTGCCGCGTGAGCGGTCATGCGATTCACAGTGTCCCAGCCGTAGTCGGTGGCAGTTCCACCAGAGACACGCCTGGTTCGATTCCCCACAACATCATGCACATACGTCACTCCCGGAGAAGCGGTCATGCGATTGAGGTTGTCGTAACTCCAAGTTCCCGGTTGAGCGGTATCGCTGATCCGGTTGCCTGCGGCATCAGTCGTCCAGTTCTGGGCCCTCTCGGAACTCTAGCACTCACTACGCTGGCCATCGATTTAAGTTTTATCCGATTTGCACCAGTCGGAAAGTAGTAGCAGGCAAGAGGTCATCGTTCTCTTCAATGAAGAACCGTCTTGCCGGATGCGCGACTCTCATGTGCCGTGGGCAACCCTTCAGTATTCGACGCCTTAGCTGTCCATACTCAAGCCCATAGTCGCAAGTTAGCTCACTTAAAGCACCAGGATACCATTCAAATCCGAACTTAGAGAGTTCAAGACCGGTCGCTTGAACAAGCAAAGAGCAACAGGCCGAAGCTTTAGCAGCGATCTCCCACTCATCCTCAGTTGGAAGCCTGAATCCAAGAAACTTAACGATTCGGTCAATTTCGTTGACAGAGAGCAATACTGCTTTATCTTGCAGCCATGCAGATTCCGCACCACCATAGCGGGAGTAGTACTCCTTTGAGGGAACCGCGCCAGACTGACTGATATGCATACTTGATACAGCAGATGTAAGGATGCGAAAGCCATTTGTACGTACGGTTCTAGTTTCACTAAGCACTACATACTCACCTCCGGACGAAGAGGAAATGCGAGCAGCCTCTCTAGCGTCAATTCCAAGCTGATATTCTCCTTTAGGTATTTCAAGCCACTCGTACTTAATCATGCCGTTCCAGATACTGTTACAAAGCCTTGAATCAGCGGCCAATCTCCACCAACATAGTCAATCGTGTCAGCGAATTCATGCGGATTACTCAGAAATGCCGAGTCAAGCGAGGTAGTTAGCACAGCAGCAGCCAAGCCATAGTTGCCGCCGAGTTTTGCTATTTTCGCCACCGCCTGTGTATTCTTTCGCACTAGCTTCTTTACGGCGTCAGTCATAGAATCTCCGTGTTTTACAGTGCCGTCAGGGCGAATTGCCCCCCTCTGAACTGCCTGACCACGTCTATATTCGCCCCAAGTAAGGTCTTGCACCAGATTTGTTGTCCCTTCCTGGTTGTAAGCACTATCAAACCGTATCTAGTACATTCCACCAATATCTATTAAGTAGTTCCCAGTAGGGTCACAATATTGTATTGGGTTACTTGCGCAGTAGGCGTATGCATTAACTTCAACCATTGCCGGATCCTCGCTCACAAACCGACCGCTCCCTGGCTCGTAATACCGAGCACGCATATAGACTATGCCAGACTCCTCATCTTGCACATGACCCAGATTGGCGCAATACCGCCCCCGTGGTCTGCCTGTAGAACTCCCCGAGCGCACTGATCCCCAGACATCGTAGCTTCGCTCATCCTGGATCGTCCAGGATGTACCAGAGCCGCTCTTCTGCACGGTTGCCACCATATTCCCATGAACATCATACAACGGATAGCTCGTGGTGGGTGCATTGTTGCCGACTTTCGTCGTCATTGCCTCCAGACCACGCGCGCCGATGAAGTTCTGCGTGAGCGTCGTATTTCCAGATGTCGTCACAGATTCCTCCAGCGGCATCTGACCATCGCAGTACGTTCGGTGTTCGGTGAAGCCCGCTATACTGCCTGCACCTCTCCACGCCCAGCTTCGGAATCAACCCGACTCCCGCTCGGACCTCGTATACTGTATCGATGCTTTCGATGCTTTGGATGACGTTGGGCACCCCTCCACTGCTGACCGCTCGCGAGACGCTGGTGCGGCCAGAGATAAGCTACGCTCCCGTTCCGAGTCGCCAAAACATTGGCATCAACAACCCGGAGCAGATCACGACTGCCGACTTTGCCGATGCCAACGGCGCACGCCTCGTGATCTACCGCGAGACGCTCCCGGTGGGCGAGTACCGGTGCTGGTTTAGCCACGTGAACAAGTCGGGAGCCACCATCGGCTATGCCCTGCACCTTACCAACAACGGCACCACCGCAGCTCAAGTGCGCACCCGAACCCGAGGGTTCGTCAGCAGTATCTTAGGCGGACAGGCTTTTCGCGATATGCTGACAAGCACCGCACAGCCCACCACCACTACTCTTCAACCTGGCCAGAGTTTTTGGATGTGGCAGATCAACAGTGCCGCGACCAACAACACGTTTTTCAACGGCGCGATTGAATTCGATGTCCTGAGCGGCGCAATCCAGTTCGACACGATGGCCTACCGAAGTGCCTCCCAGCTCACCGGAACACGAAACTACATGGGCTACATCACCCGAGTGGAGCCCGATGGCACCCGCGAATCGCGTGTTTACAAGGGCCGCGCCCCGGTAAGCGTTGTCCAAACTCCTCGGCTCGAATTTGCTGTACGCGATTCTTCCCCTGTTGGCCCGATGAATGTTTTGGTCAAGCAATTCAGTCTGTCCTCCATGACTTACGGTCGCCCCCAAAATCAGAACTTCTGGTTCACCAACATCGGCCCGGCTCAGAATTCCGGCGCAACGACCAGCGATATGGTGAGCTGGAACATGCCCGGTTGGGGCTGGATCAACCCTTTGGTGCAAAGCGACGCCGATGGCCGGTACCCCAACCTGGGTAACTGGGGGATTGAATACAGCGTACAGGGCGTTTTCGAGAATCGCGGAACGCGAGCCCGTACATTCTCCCTCAACCTGCAGGCTCCTGCGGGTGGTGGTTCGCCGATTGCTTATCGTGGAGGCGATGGGGTGTGGCGGAGTCTGAGGATCGAGCCAGGTCAGAACGTGCAGTACTACTCGCAAACCGTCCAACCATTTAGTCAGTTTCGCTTCGATGCCCGCTACATCCTCGGCGGCCCTGGGGCGGGGAGCCTGAGAAACACGATTACGCTGAATAACTAATTCCTTACGTTGCAGCAAGAAAGACGTGGATGACATTCGATTCCCCGTTGAGATACACGTACGCGACCCAGGCCCCTTCCGAAAACACGAGCACCCGTCCCGTCGGAAGCACAGTCGGCTTGGGAGAATGGGAAGACAGCGGGAAGCCGTAGTAAGGAGGTTCGAAGACCTTGGACGGGTCGCCGAGCTTTTTCCTAACCTCGGATTCAGAGGCTCCGACGAGTTTCGGAGCGCTTTCACGCAAACGCAAGCCGTCGGCTTTGGAGAAGATCATGCTCAGAAAGAGGATCAGCCCCAAAGCCAGCGCTGCAAGAATCCATCGCACGAGTCGACGATGAAGTCCGGTGTGCCCACGAAACCGCAATAAACTGCGCCAGTAGTGGTCGTATCGATCAGGTCGACGCTCGTCCAAGTCTCGCCTTCACCCGATCCCGTGTCCACAAACAGACATCCCACAGGTCAGATGCCGGATCTCCATTGACCGGATTCGTCCACATGTAGTTCGGCGGTCCGTATTCCGGATCAAACGTGAGCACCTTCTCGCCCCGGGCAAGATGGGCCGCCTTGATGCGATCCCACCACCCCTCGAACGCTATGACATGCCCTTCCCACTGCTTCACTCGAGGATCAGGAACTTGGGGGCCTTCCTCATGCCCGACGCGGGTGTGGATGTGACGCGTGCGACTGATCGCCAGCTCCAAAGCCGGGCCAAAACCTTGCAGCATCGACTCCGTCACCACTGTCCAGTGACTGAAATCCGCGCAGAGCCAGAGGTCGGGGATCTCCCGCAAATACCGGGCCGTCGAAAGCGGCTCGTAGAGCAACCGACCTCGGTGCGTCTCGAAATTCACCGGGAATGGGAGCGTCTTGGATATCTCGACAAGTTTGACCAAATGGTCAAGCCCCTCCTCATAGTCCATATTCCCCCGGCCCACATGAACCGTGCAGCCCACCGCCCCAGCATCATGGGCTTCGTCGAGGTCTTTTCGGAACTGATCCGGCGCGCCGCCATTGACCATCGCCATATACTCCAGCCCATGCCGAGCGGAGAGCGAGCGAATCTCAAAGTGCGGCTTGATCCAATCTTCCCATCCTTCGTAGCCCGCCCCTTTGATCTTTGCGAGCACGTCATCCGGAGTTCCGGGCATGCCCCAGGTGGTCTTGTATGCCTTGATTTCCATTACTGAATCAATCCTTCAATGACGTTGCCATGCACATCGGTCAACCGGAAGTCACGCCCTTGGAATCGATAGGTGAGATGCGTGTGGTCGATCCCCATCAGATGCAGAATTGTGGCGTGCAGATCGTGCACGTGAACCGGATTCTCCACGACGTTGTAGCCAAAGTCGTCCGTCATTCCATACGAAGTTCCGGCTTTGATCCCGCCTCCCGCCAACCACATGGTGAATGCTCTTGGGTGGTGATCTCGTCCCTGGAACGGTGATCCGCCCCGGCCCTCGTTCATCGGAGTGCGGCCAAACTCGCCTCCCCAGATCACAAGCGTTTCGTCGAGCAATCCGCGCCGCTTCAGATCTTTCACCAATGCTGCCGCAGGCTGATCGGTTTGGCGACACATCCTACCGAGGCCGTTCTTGAGATCGTTCCCCTCACTTTCACCATGATTGTCCCATCCTCGGTGATAAAGCTGGACAAATCGCACTCCTCTCTCCACCAAACGGCGGGCGAGTAGACAGTTATTGGCAAAGCTCCGCTTCCCTGGCTCCGTGCCATAGAGAGCATGGACTTCCGCGGGCTCCTTCTCAATCGCCGTGAGTTCCGGAACGCTGGTCTGCATCCGAAACGCCAGCTCGTATTGAGCAATCCGCGCCTCGATTTCGGGATCGAAAACCTCGCCGTGCCGGAGTCGGTTGAGATCTCCCAAAGCATCGAGCGATTCACGTCGCAATTCCTCTGTCACCCCATTGGGATTGGTGACAAACAGGATCGGCTCCCCATTCGACCGAAACTCTACTCCCTGGTGCTGGCTCGGAAGAAAGCCACTTCCCCAGCAAGCCTTTCCACCATCTGGATTGTTGTCTCCACTCATCAGAACAACGAACGCTGGAAGATTCTCGTTCTCCGTACCGAGGCCGTAGCTGAGCCATGCCCCGAAACTCGGTCGCCCCGGAATTTGGAATCCCGTGTTCATGAAAAGTTGACCGGGAGCATGGTTGAACTGATCCGTCTGCATCGACCGGATCACCACAACGTCATCGACAACCTCCCGAAAGTGTGGAAGCAAGTGACTGACCCACTGCCCCGATTCTCCCACTTGGTTGAATTCATGCGGCGACCCCAGCAGTTTCGGCCGACCTTTGATGAAGGCAAATCTCTCGCCCGCGGTGAGTTCCTCGGGACACTCTTCCCCGTTCCGTTTGTTCAGCTCAGGCTTGTAATCCAGCAGATCGAGCTGCGACGGCGCGCCGGCCATGAACAAGAAGATGACCTGCTTAGCCTTCGGCGCAATCCGCTTCACGATCGGCGAACCCAGCACGGAGTTGGCGAGAAGGTTGTTGAGTGCCAACGCCCCGATTCCGTAACTTGCATCACGAAGCAACGTTCGCCGGGTCAAAGTCCGCAAGGAGTCAAGTCGATCAATCATTCTTTTGTCAAAGCCTCATCCAGGTTCAGGAGCACGTTGGCGACCATTGTCCAGGCCGTTTTCTCGCCCTTTGTGGCGCGTGTTTGCTCAAAGTAATCGGTCAATCGCTCCAGTTCAGCTGCCGATGGCACCCGTGAAGTCACGGTACGGAAAGCGACGGCAAGGCGTGTCTCCGTGGAACCCGAAACTCGAGCGAATCTCTCACCCATCGACTCCGCCGCACTGAAAAGACCAGGATCATTCAAGGTCGCCAAAGCCTGCAGAGGAGTGTTCGTCCGACTTCTCCGCACCGTGCACTGCTCGCGCGAACCAGCATCAAACGCCATGAACGACGGATAGGGAGCCGTACGCTTCCAAAATGTATACAGCGATCGTCGAAGCGCGTCCGCTCCTGTGCTGGGCATCCATCGCTCACCCGAATAGGGGCTGTCCCACACACCATCTGGTTGATAGGGGAACACAGGCGGCCCGCCAACCTGTTCATGCAACAGTCCCGAAGCCGCCAGGGCCTGATCGCGAATGAACTCTGCCGTCAACCGGAAACGCGGCCCACGCGAGAGGAGCACATTCGCCGGATCTTTCTCCAGCCGTTCCTTTGTCACTCCCGATGATTGCTTGTAGGTAGCCGAGCTCATAATGAGCTTAAGCATCGCCTTGGTATCCCAACCCGACTCCATGTAGGTTGCGGCGAGCCAGTCAAGCAACTCTGGATGGCTCGGAGGCGTGCCCTGCGTGCCGAAGTTTTCACTTGTTTCCACCAGCCCCCGCCCGAAGACCATCTCCCAAAGGCGATTGACTTGCACCCGCGCGGTCAGAGGATTCGCAGGATCAACGATCCATCGTGCGAGATCCAAGCGAGAGCCCGCTGCCGCACCGCCAAACGCGGTCGGTGTTCCCGAAGAAACCACCTCGGTCGGAGACATGAATTCTCCCCGATGGCGAATTGGCGCCTCCGTCTTCCCGTTTTCCTCCACCATGACCAGAGTTGTCGGGATGGTCGCCTCGAGTGCGCCGAGCTCGGCCTTGGCCATGCGGAGAGCCTCCCTTTCCTCGCGGCCGACGAGAGCCACGCTCTCGTAGTGCCGAGCCAGCAGGGCTACGTCCGCATCGCTCCGCATCGGCTTTTCGAGCACGCGACGCACTGCGTCGGGAACCGCAAATCGAGTGGCCCCAGCGGCCGAAGTCGCCGAGATCGTGAACTTCCCGAGCGTATGTCGAACCCATCGTGTCGATTCACAATGAAGCCCCAGCTCAAGCTTGCCGCTCACGGGCTTGTC
>CALRVI020000003.1:0-457082 GCA_943371575.1 Methyloversatilis discipulorum
GGTGATCTCGTTCTTCTCGTTGAGGGTGGCGCGGCCGCTGGCCATCGCCTGCCCTTCGCCCATGCGCCACATCAAGCGCCGCAACTCCACGTTGCCCGGCTCGATGAGAGCGCCGAAAGCGACATCACCCAAGTTTTGCCCCAGCGAGCCCAAATCAACGACGCGGGCCGACTCCAATTCGAGCCGTGGCTTGCCGAGAGTTCCCCCAACCGCCAGGGTCGCGCTGGCCTTGCCATCCAGACCCCGGATGATCCTCTGCATTTGAACGTCGTCGATCTTGATCCGGTTGCGAATCGCGCGGATCAAGCCGTCGACCGGCACGTTTGAGGCAAGGGCAAAACCACTGAGGTTCTCGGTCGACCATTCGTAGGTGAGGTCATCGAGTTCCAGCAATCCAACGTCTTGGAGGTCGCCGCCAATGGCCGCGACACCCCCGCTGATCGAAACGCCCGTCGTGGTTGACGTCAGGGCAAAGCTGCCTGATCCTGCATTGAACTCGTTGACGGTAGCGCCTTGGAGTTGAAGGTTGAACGAGCCAAACAGCACCGGCTTTCTCGGGTCAAATTTGTCGCCTTCCGCCGGCAATTCAAACGTGCCTTGACCGGAGAGTGACCCGGTTCCCGTGACCTCCAAGTCCTCCGATTTCAGGGCTAGCCGGTCGAGAGGGACTTCGTTGCTCACCAGGGTGAATTCGCCCTTGCGCGACTCCGGGTTGAATTTTGCCGTGAGTTTCGCCGTCCCTTCTCCCAGATTTGCGGTGCCTGATTCGAGGTTCAGGACTCCCTCGGCGAATCCACCCTCAAGGCGGAAATTCTCGATGTCCACGCCTTGCAGATTCATTTCTTTGCTGGTCGCGATGAAGCTCAGAACCGGCTTTTCGGCCGTGCCGGAGACGGTGCTGCTCTCCACATCAAATCGCCCGACAAGTCCCTCAACGGGAATGAGGTCGGTCAGGAAGATCTCTTTCGCCGTGAGGTTGCCCGCGAGGGAGAGGTCTTCGAGTCCCAGCGTGACCTGACCGTTGAGCACTCCGAGCCCCAAGGCACCCTCGATCTCGCTCGCCGTCACGGTTTGAGCGTTTGCGACGATGCTCGCCCGAACGCGTGGGATGGAAAGCTTATCTTTGCGGACGTTGTAGGCGGTGGCGGTGCCACGGAACTCGGGGTTCGACCATGGCCCGGTCAGCCGGCCCGCCGCGTATCCGACCCCCCGCACCACGGAATTCCAGGGCCCGAGATCAACCCCGCCCGCTTCCAAGTCGAGATTCAGAGTCTGTTTGGCGGTGTCCACCGTGCCGTCGGCGGCAATCACCCCGTTACGGCCAATCAGAACTCCGCGCTCAATCGTGGCCAATCCGTTTGCCCATCGGAGCCGCGCTTCGAGGCTACCCAGAATCAGCGTCGGGGCCTCCGGTCGCTGCAACGTGCCTCCGCCGGTTGCGTTCACCACGACCTCCGGCTTTCTCAGGCTACCGGTGATCAGGGCGCGACCGGCAAGCTCGAGTTCCAACCGGTTCGCGCCAAAGTTCCGCGCGATCCGCAGAGTCTGCCCTGCTGGAAGTTCGATGGCTCCCGCCAACGCCCCCGTCCCCAGAGTGACACCCAGCGAGCCGACAAGTGTTGTGTCTTGCCATCGGGCTTGGTTCAGCTTGGCGGTGAGGAGCCGTCCATCGGTGGTGAGATCCACGCTGATCCCGGTGAAACTTTGCCCTTGGGCGGTGAGACTCTGAATGCTCGCGGGGCCGCTCCATTCGACTCGCCCTCCCTCGGTCGAGAGACGACCTTGGGTGCTCAGACCGGTTGCGCGGATGTCACGCGGCAGTGTTCGCGCGGCAAGGGGCCAGAGCCGTGCGGAGGAATCGACTTGCGCGGTGACATTTCCGACGGATCGGAACTCGCGTTCCCAATCGAGAACCCCATCGTAAGTGGCGGTTCGCCCAGGCTCTCGGCTTTGAGCGACGACGGCGAGCCGCGAGCCGCGAAGAAGCAGGTCTGCGGTGACCTCAGCGTTGCTCAGGGTGTCCGGATAGCTCAGACCCGAGGTCGTGGCGTCGAGATCCGCTTCGAGCCGATCCAGGCTCTTGTCGGTGCCGATCACCAGCGCGGTGCCTCTCACGACAAGTTCTCTCGCCGAGAGGTCGCGGAGAACCTTTTCGCTTTCCTTGGGCACCCATCGCCGAATCAGCGGCTGGATCGGGACAAGGTTGAGGCGCTCCGTGGTGAGGTCAAGGCGGTATTCGAAGGGGAGCTTCTCTCTCTTGTTCTCCAACTGGATCCGAGCGGCGAGGTTGAGAGCTCCAGCATCGGTGAGGCTCGCGCCACTCTTGGCATAGATCAGCCCGTCGGCGGCATCAACAGCCAAGTTTCGGAGTTCGAGTCTTTGGGTGAGGGAAGGGGTTGCCGTCTCATCGACCACCCGGACGAGGGCTCGGTCGAGCTTGATCGCGAACTTCGGCGGAGGCGCGTTGGGGTCATCGGCGGGGAGAAGATCGAAGAGACTGAGCGCTCCATCTTTTCGCCGCACCAAGGTGGCCTCAGCCGAGCGTAAATCGACTTGGGGGGCGCCGTTTTTGAGCCGAACAACCGCCTTGCGCGCGCTAGCGATTTCCATCCCCTTGGCGTCGCGCACCGAGACCCCCATCGCGGTGAGAGTTTGGGTGATCGGATCGACGCCATAGCTCTCGGCGGTCACTCGAATCGCGCCCGATCGGGAACCATAGGTGAAGTCGAACCCCGTGCCCGGCGCGGCCAAGAGTTCAAGGCACGACATCAGGTAGGCGATTCCGAAGACCAGGAGCAACAAGGAGGGCACCCAGGCCACGATCAATCGACCGAAGCCCAGGAATCCACGCCAAATCGCGTGCCCCCACCGTCGCGCAGAGTTCACCTGTACCTCTAGACGATCTTCACCCCCCACAAAGGCACGGACCCGACGGCTTTTCGTTAACCTGGGCGCATGAGAGCGGGCGGGCTATCATCACAGCATGGAAGCGAAGACGGTCAGCGAGACCAGGATCACGATGGCCCAGATGATGACCCCGAACGATGCCAACGTTCTTGGAAAGGTTTTCGGAGGGTCAATTCTGGCTCTGATCGACCTCACGGCAAGCGCGGTGTCAAGCAAGTTCGCAGGACGCGTCTGCGTGACGGCGGCCTTTGACCGGGTGGACTTTCACGAACCGATCGAGATTGGTGAACTGGTCGAGCTGCATGGAGTGGTGAGCTTTGTTGGGCGCACCAGCGTCGAGGTGACGATTGACGTTTACGCCACACAGCTCACCGCGCACCGAAAGCATCATGTGAACACCGCGCGGGTCACCATGGTGGCGGTCGAGAATGGCAAACCGGTACCTGTGCCCCGACTGATCTGCCAAACCTACGAAGAAAAACTCGCGTTCCTCGAGGGCCGTTTGCGACGGGAAACGCGATCGAAGTGGTTGACGGAGATGGACTCGCTGAACGCCGTTCTGCGCGAAGCGGATGAAGCCACCCTCGATCAGTACTTGGCTTCGGAAGGCTCGCTGTTTGAGGCCTTGGAAGCGGTTCGCTGAGCCCCAAGCTTGCCCTCCCGTAGCATCTGGCTGATCGGAATCGGGGTGAAGCCTTTGCGGCTGAGTTCCGCGAGGATCTGCGGGATCGCGGCAGCGGTGTGAGGCTTCACGTCATGCATCAAGATGATCTCCCCAGGGTTGGGCGTGAAACAGACGTTCCGATAGACCACTTCAGGATTGGTCGTCGCGGTGTCGGCGGCAGACGCGGTCCAAAACACGTTGGTGTAGCCGTCGGCCTTCGCAACCTGAGCGAGCGCGCTGCTTCGCATGCCGTACGGAGATCGGAAGAGCCACGACTTCACTCCGGTTTCCTTTTCGATCAGCCGCTGGAGATCATCCATCTCCTTCTGCGCTTGTGCGGTTGGCATCTTGGCCGCGTGTGTCCAGCTGTGCAAGCCGATATCGTGCCCCTCATTCACAATCCGCCGAAGCAGATCGGGGTGACGGGCGGCATTGCTCCCGAGGACAAAGAACGTGGCGCGCGCTCCATGCTCCCGCAGAGCGTCGAGAATCAGAGGCGTGGTGGACGGAAGCGGGCCATCATCGAAGGTGAGAGCCACCGGTTTGTAACCCGCGCCAAACTCCTTTGGGCGAGTCTCGACGTGGCGTGGCAGAGCGAGATTCGGGATCGACTGTCGATCTTGGTGCTCGCCGGTCAGGCTCAACGAGAGTAAGACAGAAATCATTGCTCTGCCGTGGCGATGCCATCCGCAATCTTGGCTTCCGCGGTGACATTGTCGTAGACCAGGGAGACCAGCGCCGAGCCCGTTTCGCCCTTGATCGCGACCAGCACGATGACTTTCGGGGGCTTGTCGCTGTTGGCATGGAGTTGGCGCATCTCCGCCGATTGGAATCCCCCGGTGAACTCCCGAATCTGATCCTGGAACTTGGGTGGTTCGAATCCTTCCTTGAGGGTGGCAGAGTAGGCACCCGCCAGGGAGCTTGCGTCTCCGTTCGAGGCGGCCTCAGCAAAGGCGAGAGCTTTCGGTTCAAACGTCGAGCGGAGTTGGGTGGACGCTCCCGAAAGGAATCGCTGGCTGATGAATCCCACAATCACAAACGTTGCCACCACGATCCCAAAGGCGATGAGCGGCACACCGCATCCCGTTGTTTGGCCTTCCGTCAGGGATGGGGTCTCCGGTTGCGTCACGTCCTCCGCCATGTTTTGATGATGGTCCACTCTACGGCCTGACCCCTCGAAAGGCCCCAGTCGTGCGATTCAGGCCCTCCACAACGTATGATTCACTCAGAGCATGTATTTCATCGTCCAGGGAGCCGGAGCCAAGCGCGGGCCATACACAGATTCGGAAATCGCCTCGATGCTGCAAGGGGGGTTGCTCAGCCGGAGCGATGAGCTGGAGAGCGCAGAAACCAACGTTCGACTTTCCGTCGGCTCGCTTGTGGATTCCTTGGGAGAGACCTCGTTTGAGCCTGATGCTCCTGCGTCGGATTCCGGCCTACCGCCGGTGATCCCCGGATCGGCTCCGTCGTCCAGCGAGGGAATCCCAACGGATCGACCGTATGGATCGGAAGCCGGCGGCCCGCCGCCTCAACTCGATTTTGATTGGATGCAGAATCGTGCCGAGCCGATCACGAGCCCGAAGAATCGGATGCTGGTTGGGATTCTCATCGCGGCGACTCTTTGCTTCTGCCCGCTCTTCTTGCTGCCCGCTGCGTTTGGGCCGTTCTTTTCCCAAGGCAGCATCCCCGGAAACACCCGCGACTACCCCCGCGCTCTCCAAAACTCCGGCCGTGCGCTCATGATCTACGCCCGTGATTGGGACGACAAGTTTCCCGCGAATCTGCGCGAAGGGGAGCTCTGGAAGGATTCGGTTCGCGAATACGCTTCCGAATTCGGCCCTGGTCCGTTCGCTCTTGAGGACGACGACACGATCTCGGTGAATCCGAATCTGGCCGGATTGCGCGCGACGGAAGTTCTGCTCCCGCAAGAGACGATTCTCGTCTACATTCAATCGCCGAAGCTCGACGACACCGCGCTCGTGATGACGGTCGATGGCCGCACCTACGTCGTTCGCTCGGCGGACTTGGACAAATCGATCCAGTCAAAAATCTTCAACCTCCCGCAGCCCCTCTCCCGGATCCGCTAGGGGTCGAAGTATTCGTCGCTCATCACGCATCCCTGCAACGACGCCCTCTCCCAAATCTCCCGATTTGGGGGAGGGCGCCCGAAGGGCGGGTGGGGGTTCCGTACTCGGTTGGGCGTTAGCCCAATAGAGTTTGCTCTCTGCCTGTTTTGTTTGGGAACAAGGGGTGCGCCCGCCCCTCCCGGCCTTTGGCCACTCCCCCAAACAAAATTTGGAGAGGGCGAGTCCAGGGGTCGCGCGCTGGATCGGTCACAAATGATCTCGAACGTGCCGCCTCGTCGCCCCGATTCTTTCACAGGCGAGAACTTGGCATGCGCAACCAACCCTCGCGCACGCCCTCTCCGAGCTTGACTCGGGGAGTGTGCCCGAAGGGCGGAAAGGGCCGCTTACGGCTGGCTCCCCATCAAGCGCCTCCTCCGTCGGAGCGGGCGAGAATTGTGACTTGGCTGGTAAGCAAAGGACAGGTTGGAAACAGATCTCCGTCATCCAGCACCCTAAACCAGCTGATACGGATCAACGTCGATGATGATCCGGCTTTTGCGGGCGGGGAGATCGCCGAGGGCCTCGTTCACTGACGCCACATCGGCGCCATTCGGAAGCTTGATGAGAACATGCCGACGCCACAAACTCGCAATCCTTTCGATGCTGCAATCCACCGGCCCCAGGATGTCCGCGTCCGGCAAAGCAAGCCGCAACCTCTGCCCCGCCACCGCCGAAAGCTCATACACCTCGTGCCGATCCGGCCCGGTGAAGAGCACGTTCACGAGCCGCACGAACGGGGGATATTGCGCCATCTGACGCTCCACGATCAGATTTTTGTAGAGCGATTCGTAGTCGTGGCTTTGGCTCGCGATCAGGCTCGGGTGATCCGCGCTCAGCGTCTGGATGATGACTCTGCCCGGTCGCTCGCCTCGCCCCGCCCGGCCCGCGACTTGGGTCAGCAACTGGAAGGTGCGTTCGCTTGCCCGGAAGTCCGGAATGTTCAGGCTGATGTCCGCCGCGATCACCCCAACGAGAGTCACGCGAGGGAAGTCGAGCCCCTTCGCGATCATCTGGGTGCCGACGAGGATGTCGAGTTCCCCGGCACGGAACTGGGCGAGCGTGGTTTCGAGCACCCCTTTTCGGCGGGCAATATCGCGATCGAGCCGGGCCACGCGGGCTTCAGGGAACTGCAAAGCCACCGCCTCCTCTACTTTTTCTGCACCGACACCGAAGGCATTCACCTTTTCGCTGTTGCAGGCGGGGCAGACCGTCGGCGCCGCCTCGTGGTGGTCGCAGTGGTGGCATCGAAGCCGCTTTTCCTTGCGGTGGAACGCCAGGGAGACCGCGCATCGAGGACATTCGAACCGATGGCCGCATTCCCGGCACACCACGAACGGAGCAAACGCCCGGCGATTGAGGAACAGGATAATCTGTTCCTGCTTGGCCAGGGTTTCCGTCATCGCTTCGGTGAGTCGGGGCGAGAAAACGCTCGCGCGACGATCTTTGTAGGCCTCCCGCAAGTCCTCGATGATCACCTCGGGCAAGGTTGCGCTGGCCGCCCTGGTCGGAAGGTTGAGGAGGGTCAAGTCGCCCCGCTCCGCGCGATAGAATGCCTCGATGCTCGGAGTCGCTGATCCCATCACGACCGGACACTGATGCTGCTCGGCGAGGCTCTCCGCGATCCGTTTGGCGTTGTAGCGGGGAGTGTTTTCCTGCTTGTAACTCGCCTCGTGCTCTTCGTCGACCACGATGAGCCCCAAGCGGCTGAGTGGGGCGAAGAGGGCGGAGCGCGGCCCCAGAACCACCGGAGCGTCGCCGGATCGGATGCGGAGCCAGTTCTCCATCCGCTCGGCCGGAGTCATGTTGCTGTGGAGCACGGCGACTCGTTGTCCAAACCGCTCGCGCAATTGGGCGATGACTTGGGCGGTCAGGGCAATTTCCGGCACCAGATACAGCACCTGCTTCCCAAGTCTCAGGGCCGCCTCTGCGCTTCGCAAATAGACCTCAGTCTTGCCCGACCCAGTGACGCCGTACAGCAGAAACTTCTGAGCCCGGTTGCCCTCGATACTCCCCGAGATCGCCTGGATCGCGGAGGCTTGAGCCGGGTTGGGTGTGGGAGGAGTTTTGAGCGCCAAGTGCCCCTCGGCGACCGGCTCCAGCAGGCCCGCCGTCACGAGTGCCTTCACCGTGGCGTCGCTCACCTGGCCCAGAGCTTTGATCTCCTGGACACTGAAACTCGCGGTTTCTGATCCCTGGAGGCGCATGAGAGTGACGGCTTGCGCGGGCTTCCTTTTGCCTTGGCTAGCCAGGAACTGCTCGATCTTCTTGCGATCCGACGTCAGGTGATACTGCGCCCCCGACGCTTCTCGGCTCGTTATCGGCCGCAGTTGCGAGGCGACTTCCGCCAGCCCTTTTTGAACCAGCGATTTGAGCGCTGTTTTGACGGTTGCGGCGACCGGTTTGCCTTTTCGTTCCGTGATCGGCTCGGCTTTGAGAAGCTGGAAGATTTCGTCTTGTTGGATCGGGAGAGGGGATTCCGGCTCTTGGCCCGTCCATGTCCAGGCTTTCATCAGCCGTTCGCGGACTCCCGGCGGCGTTGCGAGGCTGAGGCAAACCGCGATCGGCGCGAGGGTCTGCTCACTCACCGTTCGAACCAGATCGACGACGCTCGGGGGCAGGTCGAGGCCAATTACGCGTTGGCCGAGCGGCCTGAGTTGATTCACCGGGAACCCGAGTTGATCGGGCGTAGTGGTGCGCACCGAAAGCACAAATCCGAGGCTTTGTCGTGGGCCGAGGGGGATGAAATAGGCTTCGCCGACCTTGGTATCCGACCCGGCGCGGTAGGTGTAAACCGCCTCGGATCCCGCCATCCGGCTATCCAATCCAACATCGACAACACGCAATTCCATAGGGGAGGGGATATGAGGATAGCACGGGACTCCCAGTCGAGCAGGTGCACTTTCGCACAGCTCGGGGGAATCTTGGATTGAGCCTGACAGTGCGCCTTTACGTGCTCCGACAAATGGTTTGTCAATCACCGAAATTACGGCAAGAGCTTCCGAAGCGGGTGCTCTTCCGCCGACGGATTCGGTTTCCGAAGCCAGATCAAAACAGCCACCGCTCCCGCGAATATCACGGGCACGAGAACCCAGAGGCCGAGCATGAGGCCTTGCGCGAAAAGATCCCCCGCAGGTGTTGGTTCATTTGTGCGTGCCCGGAGTGCGGTAGCCGCCCCTACGCCGAGGGGGTACCAGAAGAGCAATCCTGCCCCGAAGAGAAGCCACGGAAACTCGGCGTTAGGCATCGGCACCCACTCGGTTCGGGCATCGGCTTCTCGTCGACGAGCGCCGTTCCGAAGATCGCGCGGGAGCTTGCGCACCAGCGCAAAGAAGCCTAGGATCAATGGCCAGGTGAGGCTGATCTGGAGTGCCTGCAGGGGCACCACTTCATTCCGTGTGAGCAGGCAGTAGATCAACTGAGACCCGAGACTAACCCCGGCGACGATTGCGAGAACGCCGAGCATGATCCCCCAAAATTGCCCTCGAGTCATGCGGAGAGCCTTGGTCTTTCTCTGGTTCAGATCTGGGCTCTCCACAAAGGCATTTTACTGCGGTGCGCAGAAATTTTCAAAAAAACTCTCTACTCTGCTCGGATCGCACAAAGAGCCCCCTCTTCTCTGGTCAACAGGGTCGCCTGAACCCGGGAAAACCATCAGGCCACAGAAAGGGAAATGATGAATCCAATGATTGAAAGCCGAAAGGCCATCCTCGCTCGACTCGCTGACCGCAAGACCTTCCAAGAGCGCTTTGCCGCTGCGGAAGCGCCTCGCCGACCTCTGCCGCAAGCCTGGGAATCCCCGGCTCCGGCGGAATCCGGCCAGGATGTGCTCTACTACGGAATCGGAATGCACCTCGCCGGGTTTGCCCGCGTGTTCCTCGATCCCGCCCTCGTCACGGCGCGATTCACCTCGGAAGGGGCGGAGACGACGAGCGTGGTGATGGAGGGTCAAAAGCTCGCGGTGCTTCTCGATCCCCTGGGCATGCCGATGGGGTTCAGCGAGTCGATCCGGGATGCGCAGAAGGTGCTCTACTACGATCGAGCCGGGGAACTGCTTGGCTCCGCGACCGCGATCGACACGATGTTCACCGAATATCGTGACGCAGAGGGCCACAAGTTTGCGAGCGGCATCTATGGCCCGCGGGTCGTGAACCTGCTCGATTCGAACAATCGCTCTCTGGGCAAGATTGTCTCGAACGGACCCAGCGGACGCTGGCTCTCCGTCGAGGACGCCTGGACGATGTTCGCGCCGGAGGAGAGCCTGATTCGACGCTAAAACGCCAGCGGCTCTGGGGTGCAAAACCACTCCGGAGCCGCTATACTAGCTCCGTCTGAATTTACCGGAGGCATGAATTCATGAACCAACTCTCCCGCCGAGAACTGATGATCGGGGCTCTTGCACTGCCGCTCGTCCCCTCGTTGACGTTTGCGACGGTCCAGCCTGGTGCCGCCCAGCCAAGAATCCTTCTGATCGGATACACGAGCAAAGATCCTGATGTGGCGTCAGCAGTCGGCCCGACTCCGCTGTGGGGAGACCTGGACGTTGAAAAGATGGCGACCGCTCTCTCGCTCCGGCTCGGTGTGAAGGCGGAAGAAATGCACCGACTCGTTGGCCCGAAGCAGGTCACGAAGAAGCAGATTCTCGCCACGCTCCGATCCAAGATCATCGCTGGCGTCACCCCCGACACCCCGGTGGTGATCTACTTCTCGGGCCACGGAGTCTCCTACTATGATCCGGGGAAGAAGAGCACCTCGCAAGGGCTCATCATGTCGGATTCGCTCCTCGTTCCCACGGAGCGTGATGGCTTCTCTGTCTCGGCGATCGAATCGAACACGCTCTTGCGCGGCCCGGAAATCGCCCAAGTACTCGACGAACTGCGCCAGGCGGGCGCGCGAAATGTCACCTTGATCGTGGATTCCTGCCACTCGGGAGGAACCGCGCGAGGAAATCTGGTGGCGATGTCTGGTTCTGGTCTGCCGGCAACCGACCACACCAGCGATGGCAAATCGTTGAGCATGGCCCTGCAGGCGGAGAAGGTGGGATTTGTCAGCCTGATGGCCTGCGCAGAATCGGAAGCGGCGTTCGCTGAAGTGGGCAAAGGAGGCCGCTTCACCGAGGCCCTGACGAAGGCTTTGGGAGAGGATCATCAGAACTACGAGGCTCTGGCCCGTGCAGCGGCCTTTCATACCTTCGCCAGCGTCGGCCCCAAACAGTCTCCTGCCCTCTTTGGCGATGGAGACCGGGTGCCGTTTGGCCGCACTTTCTTGCCGCTGCCTGAATCGTTCTCATTGCTGCAATTCGAAGGCAAACAGTATGTGAACGCGGGGGAGTTTCTCGGCATTCGACGGGGATACGTCTTCGGTGCGTTTGTGGCTGGATCGTCGGATCCGGTGGCTCGGTTTGAAGTGGCCGCCGTGGAAGCTCGTCGATCGGAAATCAAGCTCACGGAGGGATCGCTGCCCTCCTCAGGAATTGACAAGCTCCAGCTTCGAGTGATTGATGGCTTTTCGGAGTCGCTTTCCCGAGTGAAGCTCGATGGCACCGTGCCCCCGACATTGCCGGAGGGTTTTGTCGCCGAACTGGCAAAGGAGCGGTTCCTGGCCCTGACCGCGGATGGCCCGGTGGATTACGTCCTGCGGGCGGGCGGAGAGAAAGGGGTCCTGCTCCTGGATGCTCAAGAGCGTGTTCTTGACGATTTGAACGCCGATACGGCGACGGTCATCCTCGCGCTACGACAGAGGGCAAAGGCGAGAATCCTCGCGGAGATCAAGCCGTCGAAGGATCAACCGTTCCGCCTCGAAGCGCAGTTTGTTGAGGTCAAGGGGCGACCCCGATCCAAACCGGATGCTCAGGATGCTGAGCCAACCGGATTTGGCAGCATGATCGGAGACACCGCTCAGCTTTCGTGGAAGAACATGTACGCCATAAGAGTTCGCGCTGTCAAAGTGGACTCCGAGGCCGAGGCGAAAGACCGAATCTTTGTCACGGCAATCTCTGTGTTGCCCGACGGCACAGCGACTGAGTTCTGGCCGAAGAATCAGCTTGAGCGTCAAGGCTCGAACCTTTTGCCGGTGAACGGTGAATGGTACTACCTGGGATACGATAAGACCCCCTTCGCGCAATCGTTCGATGACGCCGATGTCTTCAGCTGTGCCGATACTTCTATGGCCGATGCAATCGAGCGCGTCTTCCTCTTCGCGACCCCGGATTCGCTCGACGTCGGCTTCCTCACCGACACCGGTGGACGAAGGGGCGAGGCTCCGAAGAACGGGCTGGAGCGGGCGTTTCAGGCGATGGGTCAGGGACGCTCTCGAAGTGGGGATGCTCCGGGAATGGCGGCCTGGAACGTGACCACTCTCACCATCCGCACGGTGCCGACATAATGGGTCCGGTCCCTGCTCGGAGGCAGAATCGCGGGGGGACGTGGTATCTTGACAGTCCCCTGTGTGCGCGGGTGGTGAAATTGGTAGACACGCTACCTTGAGGTGGTAGTGCCCACAAAGCGTGAAGGTTCGAGTCCTTTCCCGCGCACCATACTTTCCCCTCGTCTTGAGGTTTGTGACTTCTGTCGAGCCAAGGGTTATTGCGTTTCCCAGAACATCGCATCACGGACACTTGAACCGTGACAGCAGCAAGGAAGGAGAATCAATGGCAACGCAGAAGCTCCGCCGATCAATCCCCACGAATCCAGGCGGCCTCCTCTCCGAGTTGCTTCCCTCAGTGCCAGATCACCGGTGGTGGGTGATGCCCGAGTCGTGCGAGGGGCTGACGCAGTGGACGCCAGCGCAAGAGATCAAGGTCGACTACGTGAGAGAGACTCGCTCAGAGGTTGGATGCATCCTACTTCCGTCCGGTTCGGATCGCCCGGCAGCCTCTGGACGTATTTCTTGTCTCGCCTATGCAGAATGGGACTCTGGCTGGGCTGATTTCATCGTGGTCGAATACGCGCAGCTCCAGGAATGTGCTTTAGATCCGGATATCCTCATGCTTCCAGCCGATGCCGAGATGGTGCGTTTCCTTGTTGGCGATGCGAGCTGACGCCCTTAACGAATCTGCGAAGCCAATACGCAGGTGAAATCACCTGCCCGTATTCTTTCTAGATTCTGCCAAGGCACGTCCCGGAAGTGCGTTTTGTGAGGGTTAAGGGGTGGTTTGGGTGTGTATCCTCATCACTTCTTCTCATGGAATCGTTGGATCAGAGAGTGGTCTCCGCGCAAGCCGTCGCGGAAGTCGCCGAGCGTGAATCGGGCGGAGAGCGTCCTGGGTTAGCCCTGGTCGTGGCTCTCGCTGCGACGGGGCTGTTCGCCGCAACCGTGATCCTTCAGCAGCCAGCATTCCTGGTTACGGCGCTTGTCTTGCTGGCCCTCGCGGTTTGGTGCAAGATTCAGTCACGATTCCTTAACACAGCAGGAATCGCGATCATCGCGCTTGCCGTCGTTTGGCTTCTGCTGAATCGGTACTGGCTCTATGCAGGCGTCACCGTGCTGTGCGGGCTCCTCGGCGGGTTTGTCGGCGGGCGCAAGAGTGGCTAACTGGGGAGGTTCGCCGCGACAAAATCCGGGGCGTCTTGGAAGGCCACCGGTCGGAGCCAGCGCTGGATTGCCGCGGTTCCCACACTTGTGAACCGTGCGTCGCTCGAAGCCGGGTAAGGCCCGCCGTGCTGCATCGCCGGGGAGACCTCGACTCCTGTGGGGAATCCGTTGAAGATCACGCGACCCACCCGCGACGAGAGCGTGTTCGCTAGCAATTGCGCTGGCGCTTCATCACCCTCGGCCCAGTGGATCGACGCGGTGAGTTCGCCCGTGAACCGATGGGCCACAGCATGGAGTTCAGCCTCAGACTCACACTCGATCAGCAGAGTGCTTGGCCCAAAAACTTCGTGAAGAGCCTCGGTGGGGAATTCTGCGGAAGTCGAGAAGACCTTTCCGCCCGGATGATCGGCAAGAACCTCGACCCCGGGCAAAGCAGAAAGCACCTGACACCCCTGGCTGAAGGATTCCGCGATCCCATCGGTCAGCATCACGCCTTGGGGAACGGCAGAAAGGGCCTCCACGAGAGCCGTTTTGAATCGACACCAGCCGTCGGACTTGATGCCGACGACAACTCCTGGATTCGTGCAGAACTGCCCGACCCCCATTGTCACGGAAGTGGCCAAACCTGCACCGATGGATTCGCCACGAGACTCAAGGGCGGATGGGAGGAGGAAAACCGGGTTCACGCTGCCCATTTCGGCGAAAACCGGGATCGGGGCTGGGCGAGCAGCGGCCAGATCCATGAGAGCACGTCCGGCTCTGGCTGAACCTGTGAAACCCACCGCGCGAACCGCAGGATGCTGCACCAAAGCCTGTCCGACCTCAACGCCACCGTGAACCATCGAAAAGAGACCTGCGGGCATCTGGAGGGACGCGAGAGCTTCGGTGATGGCGCGTCCCACCAGTTCGGATGTTCCCGGATGGGCGGGGTGGGCTTTCACGATGACCGGGCATCCTGCCGCGAGCGCGGAGGCGGTGTCTCCGCCAGCAACCGAGAAGGCAAGCGGGAAGTTGCTCGCGCCGAACACCGCCACCGGGCCGAGAGGAAAGTGCACCCGCTTGAGATCAGGCTTGGGGAGAGGTGTACGCCCCGAATCGGCGGGGTCGTGACGGAGGTCAAGATGCGATTTGGTGCGGATCAGGGCAGAAAAAAGCCTCAATTGGCCACAGGTGCGTCCGCGTTCGCCGGTCAAACGAGCCATTGGCAGGGCGGTTTCGGCATGGGCGCGTTCGAGCAGTTCATCGCCGAGGGCCTCGATCTGGGTCGCGACTTGGTCGAGCAGGTTCGCCAGGGTTTCGGATGGGATGGTTCCGACTTTGGCAGCCGCGTCGCAAGCGGCATTGATTTCGTCGGGTGTCGCGATCCAGAAGAGCCCGGGAAGTTCCTCTCCCGTGAGGCGGTGGCGAACAGAGAAGGTCTGATCAGAGCTCGTTCCCTCGGCTCCCGCAATCAAGTTTGATCCCATGATTTGTAGCATTTTCGTTTTAGAACCTATTTGGATCAAGTCGATCCATCTCAAACGGGGAAGCGTCCCCCTCGACAATTTGGCGGACGATTTCTCCCGTGACGGCGCCCAAACTCAGACCGAGCATCGCATGGCCTTGGGCGACAATGACGTGATTGTTCACGGGGAGTCGGCCAATGGCGGGTAGTCCATCCGGAAGGCAGGGACGCAGCCCCGTCCAGACCGCTTCCACTTGGTTTAAGGCGTCTTTGGCGGTCGGAAAGACGCGAGAAACCGATTTCTTGATGCCATTCAGACGGGCTTGATTGACTCCTTCTTCCTTCGCACCGAGCTCCATGGTGCCAGCGACCTTGGTGACCTCGCCCATCGGGGTGATGGCGACGCGGGCATCGACAAGCAGCGCGGGGACGCGGAGGGGCAAAGATTCATGGGGGATCAGCATCGAATAGCCCTTCCCTGAGATCAGCGGAAGATCGAGGCCGAGGCCTTTGAGAAGCCCTTGCCCAAACGATCCTGTCGCCAAGACGACCTGATCGCAGGGATGAATTGTCGTTGCGGTGCGAACAATATCTGGCTCGATTGAATGGACCTTGGACGAGGATTCATAGATACATCCCAGTTCCTGAAGTCTCTTCCGCAGGGCCGCGAGGAGATCGTACGGGCGCAGGTGGGAGTCGTCCGCCATGTGGGTTGCCCCGTGGACTTTGGCACCCGCTTCGGGCTCGCGGGCGGCGAAGCCGGTAGCATCGACGGAGTCGCCTCGAAGCCCAAGCTGCCTGGCCCGATCCAGAAGCGCGAGTTCGTGAGTGAAAGCTTCCTCCGTCTCGCACAACATCCACAGCCCGGAGTGGGTCAGTCCGAAATCATCAAGTTCAGATGCCCAAGTGCTATAAATCTGCTTACTGCGAAGGCTGAGATCGCGAATGAGGAGCTCGCTCTCCTTCTCGTGTCGTTTGTTGGCAAAGCTTGCAAATCGGGCCATCCACGCCAGGGTTTCCGGCTTAGGGGGCATCGCGATTCCAAAGGGGCTTTCGGGGCGCCAGGCCATTTTGAGGCCGGTGTGTATCATTCCGGCGGCTGCAAGTGGCACAAAGTGGCTGGGTACCAAGTATCCGGCGTTGCCATCGGAACAACGAGCGGCCTCGGGAGCACGCTCGTCGAGCACGGTGACCTTGTGGCCTGCCTTGGTGAGTTCGTAGGCGCAACTCAGGCCGATGATGCCGGCCCCTACGACAACGACTACGCTCACGGCAGCCCCTCCGCGTTCGGGATTCCTCGGTGGAAAGGATCGGATGGGTCGAAGAAGAGCGTCGACTTCGCGGTCACGAATGCCCGCCCGGTGATCGTGGGAATGATCCCACCCTCGACCTTCTTGTAGATCCCGGTGAACTCACTTCCTGTGATGCTCTGCTGAGTCCAAATCTCACCTTCAGCGAGTTCGCCATGGGCGGCGAGGCAGGCGAGTTTCGCGGAGGTTCCGGTACCGCAGGGACTCCGATCGTAGGCAAATCCCGGGCACAGCACGAAGTTGCGCCCCCGGTTCTGGCCCAGCGATGACGTGAGTTCGATATGATCAATTTCGCCGCTATTTGCTCCTGTTATCCGGTCGCGATCCAGCACTTTTCGAATTTCGCTGGAGAAGCTCTTCAGCTCTGGAAGGTTCCGGTAGCTGAGGTCGAGCCCGTGGTCGGAGCAGAGGAAAAACCAGTTGCCGCCCCAGGCGATGTCCCCGTGGATCGTTCTCCCCGAAGGAAGACTCACCGGCACATCGGAGGCATGGAGGGAGGCGGTGACATTTTGGAAAGTCACTGCTCCGGAAGTGTCGCGTTCGGCAGTGACCACACCGACCCGGGTCTCGAATGTGAGCTTCGGTTTTTCGTTCGGGTTCAGCCAGTGGAGACTCTCCATGACCCCGATCAGCCCGTGCCCGCACATGCCGAGAAGTCCGACATTGTTGAAGAAGATAAGCCCATAGTCGGCGACTTGGCTCTCCGTGATGATCGCGCCGATGATGATGTCGGAACCATAAGGTTCGTTGCAGATGGCTCCGAGCACGGAGCCCAGATCATCATACAGACGGTGTGCCTTGTCGGCAACCGATTCTCCCACCAACGCAACGGATCCTGGCAGGATCAATCTCGTGGGCTCGCCTCCGGTATGAGAGTCGATAACGTCCAGCGATTTCATCGAGCCTTAATCCACATTCGGCCGATGGGCCAAGGCGTGAGCAAGAACATCCAAAACGTGTTGCCTTTCGGCTCCTTCCAGGCCCAGGCGAGGCAGACGAACGGTTTCTGATCCCATGCCCAGCTCTTGAATGACCAGCTTGATGTTCTGGACAAACTTTGTTCCGACGTCGAGGTGGAGGAGAGGAGTGTACCAGCGATAGAGTTCAAGCGCAGCATCCCACTGCTTGGCCATCATCAGATCCCAGAGCTTCTGATTCTCCTTCGGGAAGGCAAGACCAATTCCCGCAATCCAGCCCGTCGCACCGAGCATCGCACATTCCAAGGCAAGGTCATCTACCCCCGCAAAGATGGTAAACCGATTCCCCACGTGGTTAAAGATGTCAGTAATACGGCGAACATCCCCGCTCGATTCCTTGACCGCTACCATCTGATCTAACTCACCTAATTCAACGAGCATATCCGGCGTGATGTCTACATGATAAGCCAAGGGATTGTTGTAGATGATAAACGGCTTATCCGTCGCTCCTGCAACGGTTCGATAATGAGCTAAGGTTTCGCCTCGGTCGGCTCGGTATGCCATACAGGGGAGCAACATGTATCCATCTGCACCTGCCGCGTCGGCGGCGCGAACATAGTCACACGCTGCACCAGTGTTCAGCTCACTCACCCCGCTGACGACCGGAATCTTGCCATTCGCCACCGATTTCGCGACGCGAATCACTTCGAGCTTTTCTTCCCGACTCAAGGCGTTGTTCTCCCCGAGAGAGCCCAACATCACGAACCCAGCGACCCCCGAATCAAGCAGGATCTGGAGGTGAGCCCCGGTGGCATCGAGGTTCAGCGATCCGTCGGCGTGAAATTGCGTCGTGGCGGCGGGAAAGACATCTCTCCAATCAGAACCAGGCAAGGCGGGCATAGCGTTCTCACGTTACCTGCTCGGCTCAGACTCGGGCAACCAGGACGCGATGCAACCGCGGCATGTGCGTCGCGTACGCAGTGCTATGGAGCGCATTCAGCTCTGGATTGGCGACGCACTCCTCCAGGCACTTCTGGAAGCAATGCATGGCTTAGCCGTGGGAGTTCTCGAATTCATAGCGTCAGCCCTCCTCGGAGGCTGAAGACTTGACGATGAGTATTTGGAACGACGACAACGAATCGTGGAAAGACCGGCTCGGACTCGACCAAGTCGTGGCTTTCCTCGGTGCCCTGTGGAAGATAGTGACCTGGCCGATTCGAGCTTTGGCGAATCTTCCGCACTGGCTCATCAACTATTTCAGTTAGAAGAAAAGAGAGATTCTGCTATGACCATGCGATTTTGGAAAGAAGACCGAGAGCGCACTCGGCGGCGGGAAGAGCAGAGGGAGTGGCTGGAGATAGCCGAAGATCTCTTGCGCGGCTTTTGGCGGGCGGTCACGGCACCGGCGCGGTGGTGCAACGGACTGGCGGATTTCCCGTCTCCCTAACCGCGCTCGGCGAATCCGCCATACTTTCCAGCAGATATGGCAAAAACGGTAGCAATTGTTGCGGCCCAGTGGAACGAACTGGTGGTCAATGCTCTGGTGGAAGGGGCGGTTGACACGCTCCAATCCAGCGGCTACGAATCCGTGGTCATCCGTGTGCCAGGAACTTGGGAAATTCCGCTGGTCGCGCAAAGGGCACTGCAGAATCACGAAGGTGTCGTGGCCCTCGGCTGCATCTTGCAAGGAGCCACCACCCACGCGGCTCTGCTCGCCGGCGATGTGAGCTCCGCCTTGATGAAGCTTCAAATGGACTCAGGCAAGCCGATTTCCTGGGGCATCCTCACGCCAGAAACTCAGGAGCAAGCGTTCGAGCGAGCGGGGATGAAGCTCGGGAATAAGGGCCGAGAAGCTGCCGGGGCTCTCGTTGACAGCCTGCGCGTGCTCGATTCGCTCAGTTGAGCCGGGGCATCTAGCCAAAAGGGCCGGATTTCCCTCGAACCGGGAGTGTCCAGCGGCCCGAAAACGTCTGGATCATCATGACGACCGCACTTGTGCTGGCCAGCCTTGTCCAGACTCAACGCGATATCCCGACTCAAGTCGTGCCGAGCGTACCAACCTTCGTCCACACGGTTCCCGCCGATGCCAACGCCAAGGATTTTCAGCCTGCGACGACCCAGCTCCACACGGTTACGGTGACGCTGAGCAAAGAAACCGCGACGATTGAGACGGTGACGCTCTTCCGCAACCCGAATGCCACGGCTCTCATGGGCACTCTGCGGATGCCCTTTTTCAGTCACGGATTCAGCCCCCGCGCAACGGGCGAGATCACCGCGACCTGGAACAAGGGCCCGATGACGGGAGGTCGGCGGGTGAACGACGCGACCCTCGTGATGCCGGGCAAGACCGATGCCGTCGAGCCGACCCAAGGCTCGGTCTACGAATGGCCCGGTGCCATCCCCGCGAAGGGCACGGGAACCTTGCGCACCAGCTTCCAGATCCCCCTCGCCAAAGTGGCGCTCGGGCAAACGGCGCGTCAATTTGCCCTCCACATTCCCCCGATGGCGGCTCCGACCGAGCAACTCCAAGTCGCGATCAAGTTCTCGCCCGAGATCGTGTTTGGTGTGCTCAACAGCCAAGGCCCGTTCGGCAAGTTCCAAACCGGCCCGAACGGATCGTTCGCCAAGTGGGATGGCAAAACCGCAACCAAGGAAGGCTATGTGCTCTTCCGGTTCTATCCCAACGAAGTGGGCGGCTAGCCCGACCTTAGCTAGGAAAACGTCCCCCGAAACATCCGTGTCTCGGGGGACGTGGGGCAGAACGAGAGCGCGAATCCGTTGCGCTCGCTCAATTCGTGTGTGCGCGGGCTCAGGCGGCTTTCTTACCGCTGGTCGCTAGTTGCTTGGAGACCTTTTCCGGGATCAGGTGCTCGATGTCCAGCATCACGATCAGCTTGTCGCCGCGCTTGCCGACTCCGGCGAGAAAGGCGTCGTCTTGGCCTTTGGTGAACGTCGGGCTTGGCTCAATTTGATCCTGGGCGAAGTCG
This sequence comes from Methyloversatilis discipulorum, assembly GCA_943371575.1. Classification (GTDB taxonomy): domain Bacteria; phylum Armatimonadota; class Fimbriimonadia; order Fimbriimonadales; family Fimbriimonadaceae; genus UphvI-Ar2. The sequence continues at coordinate 19,886 of CALRVI020000003.1, forward strand.
TAGATTCCCTCGACGCCGTCGACCCGGAGCGCGCACCGACCGGCGGAGCAGTTCACGACGACCATGTTCGACTCACCCTTGCTCTCGGGGAACTCGAATCGAGCCCGCAAATCGAGTGCGCCAATCGTCTCGCCGCGCAGGTCGAAAACTCCGAGCACCATCTTGGGAGTGCGGGGAATTCTCACCGGGGTCTGATCTTCCAGAATCCGCTCAACAGAGTCGATCGGCAGCCCGTACAATTCATCAGCGAGTCGGAAAACGACGTATTTACCTTCAGCCATACCCATACCTGCCGTGTACTTTCCACGATGTGGGCGGGCAAACCCTGTTAGTTCAACCAGAAGATATGGCAAGATGAAGGAGCTTGATGCTTTGCTGCGCGCTCGTTCTCGTGTCAGCGAGTCAGATGGAACCACTGACTCGGCTGCAATCGTTTCTCGCGCGGAGCGAGCAACTGTCCACTCAGTTCGAACTGAGAACTGCTCCAGGGGCGACACCCTGGAAGGGAAGCTATCGCTACGCCCCGCCTCGGAGCCAAGACTACATTCTTGAGGTTCCAGGAGGCACGCAACGCATGCGGCAAAACTCCGAAGGCCTCATTGCCTACGAGGACGCCTTGCGCAGCTACGTTCCGTATCGTGATTTTGGTCGCCCGATGCCGATTCCGCCGGAGCTTCAGCCGGCAGGGCAGTACCCGCTCAACTGGCTGATTGCGTGGCGCGAAAAGCTCCCGACGGGATTCAAGCTCCAGGGCGATGAGGTGGTGCGGGGAGAGAAAGTCGACCGGCTGCAATCGGTCGAGGAAGCTGAAGGCACGAAGGTCGTCTCCACGGTCTGGGTGGATACCGTCGGCAAGCTCTCCCGGGTGCGGTTCGTGGTTTCGACGATTGAGGGCACCAACGACTTTCAGTTCGACTTTCTGAGCTGGGACACCTCCGATACCGGCCTGAAGCAGATGAAACTGGATCTGCCGATTGGCTATTCCCCGAGCAAGGTTCCGCAGCTGCGCAAACCGCCCGAGGCGGGCGCACCCGTCACGTTGGGGAGTTGGAAAAATGCCCGCACGGGAAAGAATGATCCGATCCAGCCGAAGATCGGCAAAGGGCTGGTGATCGTCTTCACGGACCCGAACTGCCGCCCGAGCGGCGAAATGGAATCGGCTCTCGTCAAGCTGGCTGCCGCGATCAAGCCTTTGGGGGGCGCGGTGATCGAGGTTTCTCTCGGCAAAGAAGTGCCGAACCTGGGCAAAAAAGACTCCGGCCGGGCCGTCTACATCGATCTGGATGGAGCGATTGAGAAGCAGTTCCAGCCTCCTGTGACGCCCTACGCCTTCCTGATCCATCCTGGGTCACGTGTGCGCCGCGCATGGGCAAGCTACGCTCCCGACCAGGAAGCGCGATTCGTCGAGACGTTCGTTGAAACGCTCAAAGCTAAGCCGGAAGAAGAGTGATCTCGTTGAACCGCTGAGGTCGGGCCTCAGGTGTTGAGAACGCGCTCGGCCAGAATGACCGCCGCCCAATCGTCGACGGGTTGGGGCGGAACCTGCATCGTGGCCGGGAGAATGCGTCGCCATCCTCGCCGAGGATTGTGCTCCCAATACCGCTCGCGAGCTTGCATCGTGGTGTCTCGTTCATCCACGACCAAAATCCCGATGCTGGGCATCGCATCGCGAAGCGCCTCCACCACCGTTCGAGACTTGGTGCCGGAGCCGACCACGATCATGCTGAAGGTCGAATCTTCGTGCGCTTCCAGAGCGATTCCCGCGACTTGCTCTTGCGGGACGATCCAGCGCGAGAGCACATGAATCGAGTCCATGTCGTCGCGACGAACCAGAGCTACCCCGCATTTGGAGTGGCCCGGATCGATGGCAAGTACAGTCTTGTCCCCCAACATCGTTGTTAGCTCAAGGTCATTATGGCCTGAGACGGTAAGAAAGTCTGAGGGGATCGCCGTTCATAGTCACATCAGCCGCCAGGAGCTGAACCCTGACCTTGCGCCCATAAGTCTTCACGCGGGTGACGATATCGAAGATTTGGAGGGTGGAGAGTTGCCCAATCACAGGGTCACGACCGAGCGCGGGAACCATGCCATCGGTGATCGCCTTTTGGGTGAGATTCTGCTGGACGTACTTGATGATCTCATCGGCAATCGCAGCCTCATCCTTTGATCCGTCGGCCATCACGGTCAGGACAACCTCTTCCTTGTCGTAAACCTTTTCATATGGGAAGATATCGAGTCGTAGGGGGACGAATTCTTCTTCAAATGAGTTCACGTGGGCGCGGGCGACGAGGAGTCGCGGCTCTTTCCCGCCCACGAGTCGATTGATGACCGCGTTCAGTTGAACCTCCGGCGAGACCCCATTCTCGGGCACCAAACCTGCGTATTCGCCCTCAAAGGTGGACTTCGCTCCCCGCTGCATGGCCTCGCGACGGGCTTGTTGGATGAGGGTGTTCACCGCATTGCGCGCTTCGGCGAGGTTCGGCTGATCGCGCAGGATGGTGCGTGAGAGCTCATCGCTTCGGTTGTAGATCAAGCCGTTGAACCGAGTTGCTCCGATTTTGCCTTCAAAAAACTCGGTGCTTGCCTGGGCTTGCCGGAGTCGCTCGCGCTGCGCTTCGAGTTCCCGCGTCGCCTTCGTGAGATCTTCATTCACCCGGCGTAAATCGGCTTGATTGCTGGCAATCTGGGAGTTGAATCGCTCTTCTGCCGCTTTCGAAGCCTCGTTCAGACGAGAAAACTCGGCTTCCAAAGTGCCGAATTTCTTCGTCAGCTGATCAAGATCCCTCGTGAGGGCGGCTTCTTGCGCCGTGAGTTGCAGGTTCCGCTTCAGAAGCTCTTGGTTGTCATTGGTGCGAGACCCCAGCACCGCGTCGGCCCGTTTGATCTCGGCTTGGAGTTTGTCGCGCTGTGTCGCGAATTCACCGACTTGATTCTTCAGGTTGCCGACCTGGCCTTGGAACGTCCGCACTTCTCCGAGCAGGCCGCGGGCTTCGGCGGTGAGTTTGGAGTTCTGCTCCTGAGCATTCTTCAGGCTGATGACCCGGTCAGCGAGGGTCTTGGAGGTTTTCGTAAGGGTCTTTTCCTTACCTTCCAGATCTCCTCGCAGAGCTTCGGTTTGGGCCTGGGCGTCGGCGAGCTCTTTGTTCTTCGTTTCGAGATTCTTCTCCACCACCGCGAGTTGTTCGCGAGCCTTCGTTCCCTCGAGTATCCAGACGCGCACCGGTTCGGCGATGGCAAAGAGCACGAGGATCGTGAGCAAGGTGCCCAGCATCCCGGCGAAGAACGTGCCGAGCGCGGCGGTGTGCTTCGGGCGAAGACGACCCCATTTCAGCTTTTTCTTTCCGATGCTCCGACCGATGTGGTCGCCGGCGTAGGCCACGCCGCCTCCCACCAGGATCATCACGAGCAGAAAGAGCAAGCTGACCGGACTCACTGAGAGTTCTTCCTCCGGATTTGGTCAACGGCGACCACGAGCCCGACCAAGATCGGCCCGAAGCTCGCGACCCAGGCGGGAATCGCTCCGCCCTGAGCCATGATCGAGAGCACGTTTGTCACCAGCATGTAGCCGAAAATAATGATCACGCTCAGCCAGAATCCGGTCGCGTTCCCGGCGCGGTGGCTCCTGATGCCAAGCGGCGCTCCGACCAGCCCAAAGACGAGCGCGGCGAGGGGAAGGGCAAACTTGTTCCAGTAGCCGAACTCCAGGTTGACGATCTCCTTCTTCGGCGCGTTGGGATTGCGGCGCATCTTGGCCGCCTGCTCTTTGAGCTCGCGGGAGCTGAAGGAGTCGAGATCGCGGAGGCCCTGGACGAGCAAATCCTCCGGCTTGATGTTCATCTCGGGAACACCATCCGGCCAGATGCCTTCCTCGAACTTCAGCGTGCTCTTGCTCGCGAGGTGGTGGAGAGTCGAGCCCCCGTAAGCCCGCCACTTGTCGATACTCTCGAACTCCAGGCGAGGAACCTCAAACAGAGCTTCCACTTGGCCCTGCTTGTCGAAAATCTGGATGGACACGCCGCTGAGTGTTCGATCCGCGAGGCTGAATCGGCGGGCGATGAGATAGCCCACGAGCTTGCCCTCGTCATAGAGAGGCTGGGCGGTGGCCTGGGTTTTGTCCTCGATCTTCTCCGCGAGCTCTTTCTGCATGGCGGTTGCCTGGATCGCTGCGCCAGGAACCACGAAGTCGGTGAAGAAGTAGGTGACCAAACTCACGAGCAACCCGAATGCCGCCACCGGAGCCATGATGCGCGGGATGCTGACGCCCCCCGCGCGGAGGGCAACGATCTCGCTATCCCCGCTCAAACGCCCAAAGGCGAGGAGCGTGCCAAGGAGCATCGCCATCGAGAAGGTCTTCGCGAGAATTCCCGGCAGGAGCAGGGCCGTGAGTTGAAGAACGATCCCGAACGGAACTCCCTGACTCAACAACCTGGTGAACTGGAACAGGAACGACCCGGCCATGATGAGCACGGTGAAGATCATCACCCCGAACACCCAGGGGCCGAAGATCTCGCCGAGAACCAGCCGGTCGACGCGTTTCATCAGCTCTTCTCGCCGTCTCCCGAGTGCTTGTCGAAGTCTTCAGGGTCATCGGGAACCGCTTCTTCCGTCAATGGAGAAATTCCGTCGACGCGCATCTTGCGAATCTGGTCGTATCCCTGACCCAGATAGTGCTTGCGCACGGTCTCGTTGCTCCGAATCTCTTCCGCCCCTCCGCGAGCAATGATCTGCCCGTCCACCAGGATGTAGTTGCGATCCGTGATGTTCAGCGTCGCGTCCACGTTGTGGTCGGTGATCAGAATGCCGATGCCCGTGTTGCGCAGCCGGTGGATGATGTGCTGAAGCTCCTCGATCGTCACGGGGTCAATGCCCGTGAAGGGTTCGTCGAGGAGGATGAAATTGGGTTCCGTGGCAAGAGCCCGGGCGATTTCAACGCGCCTTCTTTCGCCGCCTGAGAGCACACCGCCGGCACTCTTCATGATCCGGCCGATATGGAGCTCTTCGCTCAATCGGTCGATGATCTCGTTTTGCTTCGCGCGGCTGACCTTACGCTGTTCGAGCACCAAGCGGATGTTGTCTTCGACAGTAAGACGTCGAAAGACGCTGCTTTCCTGGGCCAGGTACCCGACTCCAGCTCGAGCCCGCTGGTGCATCGGCCACTTGGTGATCTCCTTGCCATCCAGCTTGACGACTCCGCTCTTCGGCTTTACCAAGCCGGTGATCATGTAAAACGTCGTCGTTTTGCCCGCTCCGTTCGGCCCGAGAAGCCCGACCACTTCGCCCTGGGCAAATTCGATGCTGACATCATTCACCACCCGCCGACGTCGGTACTCCTTGATGAGATTGGTTGCAGTGATCGTGAGAGGTGCGCTCAACCGCCGTCCTCCTTTTTTTCGATCTCAACCTTGCTCGGGTTTCCCTTCGAGCCGTACTTCACAACTTCCATGAAGTCGTTGAACTGGATGTACAGCACTTCGCTGGAGCCGGTTCGACGGTAGCTCAACGTGTCGGACTCCAGGCGAATGTTGCCGATCAGCCGCATTTCGCCGGCTTCAGCCATCGTGAGGCGGTCGCCTTCTGCGGTGATTTCGAGCGGTTCTTCTTGGCCAGGGGCAACGCTCTTGATCGTGATCTTGACCCGGCCCTCCACTGTGGCCGAGCGGATCGGGCGGACGGTTCCGGTGGTTTCGTTGGGAATCTTGAACTCGCCCTTCGTGCCGGAAAAGGTGATCGTGCGGGTCTCGTTTCCGTTCGGGCCGGTCACCGTGGCAACCTGGCCAAACGTGAAGGCGCCAGGGAAGACGAAATCGAACGAGTCTTCACCGGGAGCCAGTTGCAGCGCGCCCGTGTCGATGGTGTTGGTGGCGTTCGTCTTGGCACCGACAGTCTTCACCGTGCCGTTCACTCCGCCCTTGAGCTCGCCCCCGGCGAAACTGCGCGTCTGACCGGGTTGACCGACGAACACAAACGTGCCGCTTCCTGCGCGTAGGTTTTGACCGTCTTGCCCCGAGAGCGTCACGGCTCCCGGGAAGCTGAGAACCAGGCGATCGCGCTTCGCGAGTTCCTCGACCCGGATGACTTCGGAGGTGAGCAGGTTCTCGCTTTGTTGGCCCTTTTCCAGCCAGATCTTGACGGCTCCACTGAGGGTGCCTTGCTGGATATACAGACCTCCGCCGCTGATTCGCCGGAGTTCGCCTTCCGCCTTCGCCGCTTCGAAATCGAGTCGTTGGGTTTTGCTGTACCCTTTGAGAGGCTTGCCCGCGAAGTCAAAGGTGATCTGCCCGCTTTCGTTGACGCCCTGGAAGATCCACGAACTGATATTGAGAATCCCGAAATCCAGCGTGCGGCTGACAAACGAGTTCTCCTCCTCAGGCGCGGGGCGCTTGGTTTGCGCGGTCGCGCTGGGGGCTTGAGAGAGCAAGAGGGCACCCACCACGCCTGCGGCGATCCATCCCACGCGTCCATTCGTCAACTTCATCTTCACTGCTTGTCTCAAACCTCTTTCCGTGATGCCCTGTTACTTAAAACGCTCGGGAGACCCCACCTTGCTCAAGTCCGAGGTCGCCCAGACCTCTTTCATCCGACCAAGCCGCCAATCTTTGCTCTCCACCATCACACCGCCCGAGCTTTTCGCAATTCTCCGAGAGTCTTCCCACTCCAGACGAGAAGAGCGCATGGATACGCCGCGCGTCTCCGACGTGAGCACCACCTTTCCTGTGAGCACCACGCGCTTGGTCACGTTGTCGACCTTCGCCTCGGTCGCGGTGAATCGGCTGGCGATCTTGCCCTTCTCGTAAAACTCGCCTTTGATCCCCTGCGCGAAGAGCTGATTTTGCCCTCCGTTGCTGATCGACGCGCGCGAAGACTGGCTCCGAATCACAAACGCGAGTGAGCCATCGTCCCGGCGCGTTTCCAGTTCAGACGGGCCGCTCTGAAGAACCCGCGTGGTTTCCGGATCAGTGGCTTCTTGGGTGGGGGACTCGGTTGGTTCGGCGGCTTCTTTGGGTTTGCTCGCTCCACCGGAGCATCCGGCCAACGCCGTGCCCAACACTGCCATCACGAGGGCACAACGGGCAGGGTGGATGCGCGTTCCCTCCTTGCAAAGCGTCCGGCATGCTGGCCGGCAAGTTGACCGCAGGCGGCGGCGATATCGTGACCGCGTTCGACCCGCTCCGTGACGTTGACTCCCTTAGATTCGAGGTGTCGCCGGAAGGCTCTCACACGATCACGGCTCGGTCGGGCAAAGCCGTTGCCGGTATCAACCCAGTTGAAGGGGATCAAGTTGACCACGTGGGGCATCCGCATGATCTTTGTCGCGAGGGCTTCGGCTTGCTCGATCGTGTCGTTGAGTTCGTTGATGAGCAGGTACTCAATCGTCACTTTGCGACCCGTGGCCTTGTGGTAATCGTGCATCGCGCGCAGGGCCTCCGCGACATCCCACTTGTGATTCACCGGCATCAGCTTGCTCCGGATTTCATCGAACGGAGAGTGGAGCGACAGTGCCAGGTGGATCGGCAACCCGAGCTTCGCGAGCTCGCGGATTTGCGGCACGAGGCCGACCGTGCTGATCGTCAGATGACGATAGCTCAGTCCGATTTCTTCATGGAACAGGTTCAACGCCTTGGTCACATTCGCAAAATTGAGCAGGGGTTCGCCCATGCCCATAAATACAACGTGGCTGATCCGCCGGGGTGACAAAGATTGAAGCCAAAGGTACTGGGCGACGATCTCGCCCGCGGTGAGATTGCGGTCGAATCCGCCGAGCCCGGTCGCGCAGAAGGTGCATCCCATCGGGCACCCCACCTGCGAACTGATGCAACAACTGACGCGGTCTTCGTACGGGAGCAGCACGCACTCGTACACCTGGGTGTCGCCGTTGTGGACCAGGAGCTTGTCCACGCCATCCGTGCTCTTCTTGTGGGTCGTCAGGTGGAGAGGCGAGATGTCGTGGGTTTCCGCGAGTTTCGCGCGGAACGCCGCCGGCAAATCCTTCATCTCGTCGTACTCACGCACGGCCTTCGTGTAGATCCAATTCGCGATCTGCTTGCCGCGAAACGGCTTCTCCCCGAGTTGCTCGGCAAGCGCTTGGAGCTCGGGTGTGGAGAGGCCGATCAGAGACGGTCGTGACACGTTCCCGCTATTGTACCGGGAGGGTCGATTTTGGGCTCGTCATGCGGGCAGGAGTCGCTCGACAATCAAGGCACGGAGGGCCTTGCCCTCAGGGTAAACGACCACCTGAACAGGCGATCCGCTGCTCTGCCGGAGCGCTTTGAGCGTCTTCTCCGGGTTGACTTCGACGTACTTTGTCTTCACGGCGGTGGGCTTCCAGCCGTGATTCTTGAGTTCGCTGGCGATTGATTTCTCTCGAAACGCGCCGTGCCAAAGCACGCGATACTCCGCCACCCAGGGTGAAGCGGGCGGGGAATCGCTCGTGAGGTAGCCGATCGCATCCGCGAGTTGAGGCACCCCGAACGCTCCTTGGGCATGAGCGCGGACCGCCGCAGGATCAAGTTCCCACAGGTAGGCGTGAGGCTCCTCCGACCGCGCAGCAGGATTTTCGCCCACGATCTCCTCGCCGCTTTCGATCTGAACCGCTTTGGTGATCTGGTTGCCGCTTGGGCCAACGAGGAGGGCTTCTTTGCATTCGCCTTCATGGCTCACAAAAATCAGATCAGCGTCGAAGCTGGTGAGGAGATCATCCGGGAGCATCGGAGAGAGCTTCATCACCCATCTGTTCGCGCGTTCGAGAATGGGTCGCAGTGCGCCCAGGCTCGGCGAGAAGCTCTCGGGATTGAGTGTTCGCTGGCTTCCTTTCCGCCGCGCTGGGTCGACAAAGACGTACTTCGGCTTCTCGTGCGTTGCCCAGGCCACGGAATCGGCTACGTAGACCAGACCCCCGAGATCATGAGCCCGTAGATTCCAGAGCGCGGCATTGGCATGATCGGGGTTCTGATCGAGCCCGACGACCATTCCGCGTTCGGCCAGAGCGATCAAATCGGCCCCGATCCCGCAGGTGAGGTCGGCCACTTCGACCCCTTCCGGAAACAGTCCGGCGTGGAACCGGGCCACCGCTTCCGAGCTGGCCATTGCAAGCCCATCGGTCGTGAAGAGCATCTGACTCGCTCGGGCGAACTTCACCGCTCCCCGCCGCCGGAGTTCCCACTGAGTGAAGGCCCAGGTGGCGGCCTCGCGGGAGGTTGCCTTCGCCACCCGCTCGATCGACCTTGGGGTCGGGTTGAGGCCTTCTGAGAGTTGGAGGCCTTCGACAAACAGCGGGTGCAGCTCAGGATTCATGCCGGGCTCCTCGGTTTGCTTGGACAAAGTTGCGCACGGTCACGCCGAGTCCAAGGAGGGTTGCCGGCACGAGAAGCATGGCAAAGATCGGCTGTTGCTGGGGGTCAACGGCACTGAATCCGTTCAACACCACCGCCCAGACAAACAGATTCAGGATTCCGTTCACCGGATGACCCCAGTGCGGGCCTTTCGCGGCGAGGAATCCGATCCGGCTCCCCAAAATCCCCGCGCAGACCACCGGGAGCACACTTGCAGGGCCGCGAGGATCAAGAATCGCGGCGAGAAAAACCCCCAGTGCCATCACCACAACATGAAGGAATTGATCCCACACCCGCACGAGCATCGAAGGCGATTTCTGCGGCACGTTTCCATTATCCCGAACGCAGAACCCCTCGCACTCGTTCTAGAGAGGAAAGACTCTTCGGAGCGTGAATGATGGGTAAGAAGATTGCGGTCGTTGTCGGTCTCCTGGGATTGGTGCTGTTCTTTGCGAGCGGCTACCTCTTTGCTCCTCCCGACAGCGTTCTCATCAAGCAGAGTCTGACCCGCGCCGTCGACGCCGCCCGATCGGGTCAGCCGAGTCCGGTGCTGGATAAGCTCAGCAGTAAGTTTTCCTACGGCGGAGAGTGGGCGAACCGGAGCGAGATTGCCAAGGTGATCCGCCAGGCTCGACCCGAGATCTCCGTTCTCAAGACCGATCCCGTGGTGACAGGGAATACCGCCACGATTGTTTCACCGGTGTCTCTCAAGGTGAACTACATGGGCATAGGGGTTGATTCCACCCTGCCCGAGGTCACGATCCGGTTTGAGAAAGAGACGGGAACGAAGTGGATTCTCGTCCCCGAACCCCGCTGGCGTATCACGGCCGTCGAGGCCGCAGCCTTGCCCGACTATTGAGCAGAGCGGAATCGCGGTGGTCCGCGAAAACCCTTCTGGCCCCAAGTCATTCGGTCACTATACATCCCTCTTCGGGACCGATGGCGTACCACTGAAAGAGGAAAAATTTGCTCATTTCTGCGACTATTTGAACCTGATACTGTAACGATCTCCACAAAAAAGCGTGTTAAAGATTGGTAAGAATGACAACTCAGTGTCCTGGCGTTCGCGAACATCCGCGAAATCGACTGCGTACCTTGTTTTTGTAGCCGAGACTGAATTGGCTCATGGCACTGATATGTTGGAAATGCCCCTTAATCCCATGGCTTCGAGCGACCACACCCTTCCCGATATCCAGAAAACTCCGGACCAGCGCAATATCTCCATCGACAAGGTGGGAGTTCGGGGTGTGAAGTTCCCGATTGAGGTGCTGGATCGGGCCGACGAACGCCAGCACACGATTGGCGACTTCACCCTGACCGTGGATCTGCCGAGCGAGTTCAAGGGCACCCACATGAGCCGATTCCTGGAAGTGCTGAACGAGCATGGCAAGGAAATCAGCGTGCAAGCTCTCCCGCGACTGCTGGAGAACATGCGCAACAAGCTGAAGGCGGAAAAGGCCCACGTTGTTGTCCAATTCCCGTTCTTCATGACCAAGGTTGCTCCGGTGACGGGCAAGACTGGCATGATGCAGTTCGACTGCGGTTTTGATGCGCAGATCAACGGCAAGTACGACGTCACGATGTTCCTCAAGGTGCCTGTGGCGACTCTTTGCCCGTGCAGCAAGGAGATCAGCAAGTACGGCGCGCACAACCAGCGCGGCTGGGTTTCGGTGCGAGTGAAGACCAACGATCACGTGTGGCTGGAAGAGTTGATCGAGATGATCGAAAACTCCGCGTCGTGCGCTCTCTATCCGGTGCTGAAGCGGCCGGATGAGAAGTTCGTGACCGAGAAAGCCTACGAGAATCCGCGATTTGTCGAGGATCTGGTGCGCGAAGTGGCAATGAAGTTCGATGGCGAAGATCGCATCGTGAGCTACGAAGTGGAGGTCGAGAACGAAGAATCGATCCACGCCCACAACGCCTACGCCTATCTCGCTCGAACGAAGTAAGCCTGGCGGTAGCCCAACATCGCGGCCCTGGAGGACTCTTCTCCAGGGCCGTTTTCTTCTCTCAGACGCGAGTCTTCTTTCGGCGGGCGAGGGCGGCGAGGCCGAGCCCGAGGGCGAGCAGCGTGCCGGGTTCCGGCACCGGTTTCAGCAGGAAGTTGGTCTCGACTCCCTGGAACGTGCCCATTCCCACAATGTATCCGTTGTTGTTGATCCCAGTCGCTTGCTCCAGCACCCAGCCGCTATTCGGATCGATCAGTGAGTTGAGCGAGGTGAGCCCGAGCGTGCTGTCCCAGATGACGGCGTCGCTGGCCGATCCGCTGAGTCGCTTTGAGGTTCCGACGACTTGGCCTGTCGCATTGATCGCATCTAGATAGAGGAAGTCATGTCCGACCAGAGGATCAATCGTGGTCACTCCGGTTTCAAAGTTGATGAGAAACCCCTGGGTAAGAGAAGCGTTGTTGGTGGTAAAGCCAATGATTCTGCCCGAATCATTGATGTCCATCGCCCGGCTGTAGATCGATCCACCAAGCATGGCGTGGAGATCAACGAGGGTGTTATTGGAGCGGAAAAGAGCGGCCCGGGTTGTTCCGGCGAGATCTGTATGACCGACAGCATCCCCGGCATCGTTGATCCGGCGGGCAGCGGAGGGCTCCTGCGGGCCATAGTTCGGGAGCAATTCACCCCAACCACCGGGAAATCTCGCCGCCATCTCGACTCCCTGGTTTGTCACGCTCGTGCCCACCATCTGTCCCAGGTTGTTGATTCCCAGGCCTCGAGAGAACTCGTGGCCTGGGGCCGGGGCGAAGCCAATCATGAGCCCGGGCTGGTGACGCATTCCCTGCATCCCTCCGAGATAAGTTACGCCGACGATCCGTCCGCTGTCGTTGATATCGTTCGCGAGGATCCGGCTGTGGTTGGCAAACCCTGACCCCGACATGCCGCTTGTCTCGCTCCAGCGAAACATCTGAATTTCAGAACCGGCGAAAGAGTTGCCGGCAACCACGTTGTTGTTGTTGATCGCCACCACGTTTCCTTTGGAGGTACCGGGAAGGTTTCCGATCTGGACGACCTCGTATTGCGGCGTGGCGGAGGCCACTTGCGTCGCCACCAGGGCGACAGCGGCGAGGGTTCCAACGCGGAAAGAGCAGGGAAGGGAGCAGATTTTCATGATCTCTGCTCATTAGTATACGCGGAAAAACAAAATGTTCCGCTCATAGAGAAATTTTCTACCTATTTCACTTCTTCTCTCGTGCGCCGCTTGCTTTCTTGGGTCGAGGGGAGAAGGATGTTGGTGAGTCGAACCCGCACATATTCGCCCTGGGCCCGAACCTCCGGATCCGTTTCGTCCATCGACTTGATCAAATCGAGAACCTCCGTGACGGCCAGTTGCAACCGGAGCGCGCTCGCCCGGTCGAGATAGGCGGTGTAGGTTTTGTAAACGATGAAATCTTGGAAGGTTGGATCCTGCAGGAACGCCGCCTGGAAGGCCTCATGTTGACGTTCTGCCTCTCTCATTTGGCCTGAAAATCGACGATGATAATCGGCGAGAACCTCAGCAGACTGGCCTTGCAGGTTCATCCGAGTGACCAATCCCGCATGAATGTAGAGGGCCTCCGTGCGGGAGCGTCGCTTGCGCGTTCCGGCAGGAATCACGAGTCCAGAATCGAGGAGCTTCGCAATTTGTTCGCTCACCGAGGCGGGGCTTCGGTCGATTTCATCGGCGACCTGACGTGCGGATCGCGGCTCTTTTCCGCTGAGCGCGCTAAAGACCTCGTTGCACGCCACAGAAGCGAGGGTTCTGATCTGATCGTGGGTCAGAAACAGGATGGGAACTTGGCCTGGAACCGAGATGCTCATGCGAGGAAAATTTCTCTAGTTCCTATTATAGTAACTTCCTGCGCGATTCCGTCAAGAATCGTACGCAGGAAGTGAAATGGATCGGAGTGACCGACTTAGCGGACGCGCTTCTTGGCTTTTGGCTTACCCTTGTGCCAAGGCGCGGCGGCCGGCTTGTGCTTGCCCTTGTGGCGAGGTCCGCCTGCCTTCGGGTGAGGTCGGCCCGTCACCGTGGTCGGCGGCCGATGAATCGGCGCACCGGCAAGGAACGGACTGTCTGCGCCGCCTCGGTCGTCGTGCCGTGAATGGCTCGGCCCGTGGCCCGAGTTCTGTCCAGAGACGTGGCCCATTCGGTGAGAAGAATCGCCTTGATAGCGACCTCCCGGCTTCTTATCCCATCGCGGCCCGCGAGGTTCGCGAGAAGTTTCGTAGGTCGGCTCCGGTCTCGGTTGTCGAGCGGGGCGATCCGAGCGATCGAAGGCCGCAGGTCGATCTTGCCGTGGTTGCCACTCTTCGCGGGGTGCTCGCTCGGGACGAGGAGTCCACTCTTCGCGGCTGGGCCGCTCCGGTCGCGGTGCCCAGTCCTGCCGCTCCTGCCGCTCGGGACGAGGCGCCCATTCTTCGCGCGCCGGACGCTCGGGCCGAGGAGCGAACTCTTGTCGGGCCGGGCGTTCTTGTCGCGGCTTGCGCTCGGATCGACCCGGCAAACTGCCATAAGATCCGGTTCGGGTGCGTCGTCCGTCAGCGACGGCGGCTCCGGCAGCCGTGCTTCGCGGCGAAATATCCATGCGGCGACCGAGCAAGCGCTCAATTTGGCGAATCTGCTTGGTTTGGTTGGCCAGAGCCAGGGTGATCGCGATTCCGGAGGCTCCAGCGCGACCCGTTCGACCGATTCGGTGGAGGTAGTCCTCACTGTTCTCCGGGAGATCGAAGTTGACGACCAGGGAAATGTCTTTCACGTCAATGCCGCGGGCGGCGATATCGGTGGCGACGAGGACGCGGAAGACTCCGGTCTTGAATCCGTGCATCGCCTCGCGGCGCTGGGCAAGGGTTCGGTCGGCGTGGATCTCCGCTGCCGTGTGCCCCATATCGCGGATCGCCTTGGCGAGCTTACGGGCTCCGTGGCGGGTTCGAGCGAAGACGAGCACTGTTCCTCGGTTCTCATCAAGGAGCATTTCGAGGATGCTGTGCTTCTCTTCAAAGTGAACGATGATCAGCTCTTGCTCGACCAGATCGGGAGCGTTGCCCGGTCGATCGACTTCAATCCGCTCGGGATTGTTGAGGAAGTTTTGCGCGATGTCCTCGATCTCTTGCGGCATCGTGGCACTGAACAGCATCGTCTGGTGATCGCCGGTGACCTGCGCCAAGATGCGCTTGATCGCCGGGGCGAATCCCATGTCGAGCATCCGGTCGGCCTCGTCGAGGATGACGACGCTGATACGGTTGAGTCGGATCGTGCGCTGCTCGAGGTGGTCGATCAATCGGCCAGGGGTGGCGACGAGGACTTGCGGTCGTCGCTTGAGGGCGCGGAGTTGGTTGCTCATGGCCGCGCCGCCCACGATCAGCGCGCTGCTGACGCCCAGCTTGAAGAGGGTTTCTTCGATCTGCTGGGCGAGTTCGCGGGTGGGGGCGAGGATCAGGCCGACTTCGCCCTCTTGCAGTCGCGAGAGCATGGGGAGGGAGAAGGCAAGGGTTTTGCCGGTTCCGGTTTGGGCCAGACCGATGAGATCCTTCCCTTCGCAGGCCACAGGAATCGCGGCGGCTTGAATCGGGGTCGGCTCGGTGATGCCCATCTTCTCCAATCGCTGGACAAGATCGGCGGAAATCGGGAGTTGTGAAAATGTAAGGGTGCTCATAGGGCTCAGTCGCATGCAGGGGTGGTCGGGCGCGCAAAATGGCGCACGAACCGATCGTGGGGTCACAAGGATCGAAGGGCTTCGACCGGTGGTGTTCCGGGAGCCGGGCGCAAAAGATAGCGCGAATGAAGAGCGATCCTTTGCCTATGTGTTCCTGGCATGACCATCCGGGAACTCGGGCATTATGCACGGTCCCGCATACCAGCTCTGGGCCTAGCTAGCTGAAGGCCCCGTCAAATTCAGTATCTGCGCGACACCCAGGCTGTTCTCAATAATCTTGCATGCGCTCGTGCTCATAAGCGAGTGCGTACAGATGTGATGAACAGATAGAACCGCATCCTGGATCTCCTGATCATCCTCTAACATTGACACAGCAACTCCCTTTGATTTCGCAAGGTCGGCAGAGATATGTCGATCATGGGATAACGTCTCAGCGTGATCTGCAAAGTACATGACTACATCTTCAGCTCGCTTATCTGCATCTGGCAACCCCGTAAACATGCCCGAGATGAGCCACTGCTTAACCATAGTTTTTGACCATTGATCAGCCTTCTTACAGTCGCCGATGAAAGTGGGGTGATACTTGCTGATTATCTCACGCCAAATGTAAGCCGCACTGGCATCCCGCTGAACGTCGGCAAGGGCTTGATCAAATTCCTCTAGCACACCATGTACCGAAAGGCCATTCATCTGCGGATCTATTGGCCCTAAACTCGAGTGTTTGCCCATCAACACTTCCTTGCATGAAAAAGCAATCATCGTGCCAGCTGACATGGCTAACTGCGGCACAATGGCTCGTACATCGGTGCCAAACATTGAGCGCAGATAGTCCACCAGAGACTCAGTAGCAGCAATAGATCCGCCTGGGGTATGAAGAACGAGATCTAACCCCTTACTTCGATCAAGCCCATGCACGACGGACATGAATCCGCCTTTGTCCGAGTCATCAACAGTGAAAATCGAGCCCAGCGATCCGGACAGCTCAGGCTTCTGCAACCACCCAGAGTAGTAAACGATCACGTTTCTTCGAGTCTTCTGTGAAAGATGCTCGATGTACTTCTGCCTAAGGGTGTCGTGAGGTTTCGAGGCGATAGCGATCTCGCCACTAATACTCCCCCAGCTTGGCATTTTAGTCCCCAGACCGAGATGAGATTATGAGTCGGTAGCCAGGCTTTAGACGCGGCGCGTCCGCGATCGTGCCAGTTCGCGGATCTTTCGAGACAACTTGGCCCTCTCTTCTTTCGAAGAGCAACTTTGTTGCTTGCTCTCTGCTCGTCTTCTTTGTTGTGTTCATTCTTGTAGCCATATCGGTTGACGGTGCCTAGAAGAAGAGACGCAACCGCCCATTTCAAGGTTTCATATTCAGAGTGTAGCCTAAAGCACCCGAAGCTGTTCGGCGGGGCGATCCTCGTGGGCGCGTTGCAGACGCTCCGCCATCACCTTTTCGCTGAAAGCAATCGCGTTGTAGCTCGACCGGATGAATGGGCCGCTGGCGACGAAGGCGAAGCCCATTTCCTCACCAATCGTCTCGTACTCCGCGAACACGTCGGGATGGATGTATTCCACCACGGGAAGGTGCTTCATCGTCGGGCGCAGGTACTGACCAATCGTGATCGCATCGACACCGAGGTTGCGCAGGTCTTGAAGAGTCTTGATGACCTCATCCTTTGTTTCACCCAAGCCAAGCATGAGGCCGGACTTGGTGTAGATCGTGGGGTCGATCTCCTTGACCATCTCGAGCAGGCGCATGGTGCGGCTGTACTTGGCTTGCGGTCGTACGATGGTGTGGAGCCGCTCGACGGTTTCGATATTGTGGTTGTAAATCTCCGGGTGAGCTTCGCAGACCGTGCGGATGCACTCTTCCTTGCCCTTGAAGTCCGGCGTGAGAACCTCGACAATCACATGGGGCAACTCTTTGTGGAGGGCATTGATGGTGCGAGCAAACTGTCCGGCACCCTCGTCTTTCAGGTCGTCGCGGGCCACGCTGGTGACGACCACGTGCTTCAGGCCGAGTTCCTTGGTGGTTTTGGCGACGTTCAGCGGCTCGAATGGATCGACTTCCAGGCCTTTCCCCACCTTGATCGCGCAGAACCCGCAGCTTCGCGTGCAGGTGTCGCCCAGGATCATGAAGGTGGCGGTTTTCTTGCTCCAGCACTCCGGCAGGTTGGGGCATCGGGCGCTTTCGCAGACGGTGTGAAGGTTCTTGCCTCGCATCATCTGCTCGACCTGCTTAATCGTGTCAGGTCGGGGGAGTCGGATTGTCAGCCACTCGGGCAGGCGCTGGGCCATGGGTTCTATTCTATCCTACGCCGGGTTGAACCGGAGGTCGGCTTAGGGGTCCTGGCCGGTGCAGCGTAGCCAAAAGAATAGTCGCCGAAAAGAAGTCGGGCAGAGAGCGATAGCCCTCTGCCCGTTCTGTCTCGACGAAGCGTGTGTGTACCTAGCTCTTGCGACGCTTGCGAGCGATGGCCGCAAGACCAAGCCCGAGCAGAGCCATCGTCGCTGGCTCCGGAACCACGTCGTAGCGCACGTCCAGGAATACCGGTAGGTGCCCGCCGTTCACGCCAGCGGAATTCTTGAGAGCCTGAGCGATCGTGGATCCAACCATCGTGTTGCCGGTGGTCGTCAGTTCGTCGTCGAAGCTCGTGCCATCGTTGCCCCACACCCGGTAGCTGTGATTGCTGTCGTTCCAGGTGCTGGTGCTGTAGGCCACGCCGAAGGCACCGTCGTATTCGGTGCCGATTCCGTCGCCGAACTTGCCGCCCATCATGATCGCGTCGAGGCGGTCGTCCATGCCGCCGTTGCCGGTCGGATCTTGGGTGTGGACGAATCGGAAGTTGCTATTGTTGTTCCACGAGCCCAGGGTGTTGATCGGATCGAAGAACCGCCCGTTGTTGTTTGCGGCCGACCCTGCCAGCGTCTGGAAGGCCGCCTGGTTGGAGCTCTGCCAGTTGAAATCGCCCAGAACCATGATCTGGTTGTTCGCCCCTACGATGTTCGCGTTGTTGCGGATTGCTTGGGCTTCCAGGTTGCGGCGGTTCTGGTCGTCGGTGCTGTTACCCGACTTCATGTGAACGTTGTAAACCGAGAATGTTTCGCCGATGACCGCGTTGTCGTTGATGCGGAAATCGAATCGCCAGGTCTCGCGCGGCGGGCCGCTCGTGCCGCCATCATTCGAGACTTTCACCGGGCTCAGAGCCGTCACCTTGCTCGTGCGATAGAACATCGCGGTGTCCGAGGCATTGGCGCTTGCATTCGTTCCCGTGATGTTGCCCCATGTCACTGCCCAGTCGCCAGTCGATCCGGAGGCTGAGTTCAACAAGTTGCGCAGAGTGTTTGCCGCGCTGGTGGACTGAATCTCTTGAGCAAACAGAACGTCCGGGGACATCGAACGACCTTGAAAGCTGCCGAAAACCGAAGTCTGAATCGCGGACGCCCGGTCGGTGCCGTCGTAGTCAGAAATGTTCCAAGCCGCCACGCGCAGTCGTTGCGCTGAGGCGACCGAAGCAAGGGAAATCACACAAACGCTGGCAAAGCCAACTCTCCAAAAAACACCAAACATGGCGGAGAAAATGTACCAGTCTTGTGGGTTAAGGTTGATTGTCACCGGGTCGTTTGGAGTCGTCCGGGAAGCTCTGAATACGGGAAACCGATGCGAACCGGTATTCCTACCAGGCGGGTGCGTCGTTGAACCTGGAAAACCTATCAGGGATGCGAAAGGGTCGGGCATTCACGCTGGTCGAAGTCATGATTGTCGTGCTCATCATGGGCGCGCTGATGGCTGTCGTCATGCCGTCGCTGACCAAGGCTCGGCAAAGGGCGAGCGAAACCAAACTCCGCGCCGATCTCGAAGCATTGAGGCGGGCTTATGAAGCCTGCAAGGTTGACACGCTCGGCGTCGGCCCTCCTTCCATCGAAGCACTTGCGAGCGCGAATCCTCCTAGCTGGGGATGGGTGGATCTCGGCACTGGTCGAGGATGGATCCAGCGGCCCATCGAGGCGGGGCACTGGAACGGCCCCTACATCCGGCAGATGCCGGTGAGCCGTGTTCCCGGTGTGAGTTTCACCTACAACTCCAACATCGGACGGGAAACCAATCAGAGCCCGATCTGGCTGAGCAGTGGGTCGATTTCAATCGACGGCACGCCCTATAACACCTGGTGAGGATCATGACGAAACGCCGAGGAGCCACTCTTGTCGAAACGATGATCACCATGTCGATCGTGTTCACCCTCACGGGAAGCGCGATTCTCAGCTGGGATCGTTCCCAGCTCAAAGCCCGCGAAGCGGTCGCCCGCGAGGAGCTGGAGGCGATACGCCTCGCGATGGAGATGATGTATCTTGACACGGGGCTGGTGATGGATAGCCTCGGGGACTTATCGAGCGTAACGCCGCCCGCGCATGGCAAGATTCGATACGGGATGGGGGTGAACTGGCCGTCCGTCCCCCTCGATCCAACGAAATGGCGGGGCCCCTACCTGCGACGTCCGATCAAAAAGGATCCGATTTTTCAGTTCGACTACGGCTACAACTCGGGCAACAACGGAAAAAGCGCGATCCACATCTCCAGCACCGAGAACGGCTCCAACGGCATCCCCTATAACCAGTGGTGAGAACCGCGCGGCGGTACCATGACCCCACATGGACGAATCCACGATTCGGCTGAATGAAGCCGACCACAAAGCGCTTGCCGCCTGGGCTCACAGGTGCGCGCTCCGGGTTCTCCCCTATTTCTCCGGCGAACATCCCGATGACCCCCGTTTGACTGAAGCACTCAGCTCCTTGCAGGGATGGATCGATGGTTCGGTTGAGGCGGTCGATGTTCATGCTGCGAGTTTTCTCGCCCACAACGCCGCGCGTGAAGCAGGATCAGAAGAAGCTCGTCAGGCGGCTCGCACCGCCGCCCATGCAGCCGACACCGCTCGAGACCCCATCCATGCCGCCATCGCAGCCAACTACGCCCGGAAAGCGGTGAGCGCAGGCACACTCGGGGAAGGGCCGGAACTGTTGGAAGACGAAATCGCCGAGCAAAAGCGCACGGCTCCTGAGCACCTCACCGCTTGGACGAAGCGTTAAGAACCTTCGTTAACCACGCGGGTCTTGGTCACTTCGAGCACAATATCGCGCTCTCCGGTGTCCGATCGACTTGTGCCTTCATCATCCACCCCATCGTTGCCCACGGAGTAGAGAACAAACCCCTCATCGGTGCGCCGATACCCGAGCGAACCATCCCCTAGTGGATCGCTGATGGAGGCAGTGACATCATTCAGCCCATCGGGATACGCCCCTTCGGAGGATCGGTAGCGGAACAACTCCGCACTGATCTGAGCGAGTTGATAGCGGATATCCAGGGCCACGGCGGCTTCAAATTTGTGTTGGTACCAATGGGCAATGGCGGTGGGGATCAGGTGGCTCGGCGTGCGCTTGTTGTCCAATCGCGTAAGAGCACTTCGGTATTCATCCTTCATCTCAAACGGATCGGGGTTCGCCGCTCGCAGAGCCGGAATCGCATCCACCCAGAACTCGATCATCCGCGCTTCCGCAGCTTGCTGGAAAACTTTGCCTTTGAGCGTGAGCTTTGCCCCGGCAAACACCCGCTCATCGTAGCTCTCCGATTGCGACAACGTGAAAATTGTTCGCATCGCTTCGCCTTCGGTCGCGCGCAGGAGATTCGGACGCGTTTCTCGATTGGCGGCAAATCGCTTGAATTCTGAAATCACCGCTGGGTTGTAGTCGGAGATCAGTACCAGCTCCTGCCCCATGGAGATCGCGATTGACTCGATGAGCATGTGAGCCGATACTGCGTCCATTCCGCCATCTTGGGCGTACATCTGGGCAAACCGACGCACCTTGTTCAGGGTACGGAAGGCATCAGCAGAATTGCCTCGACGGCCCTGATACCCCGCGTAGTTGATCATCAAGCGGCTGAGCTCAATCGCACTGCCGTAGTAGGGATCCACCACGCCCTCTGCGTTCTCCCAGTCGCGGACAAGGTTGCAATCCGGAGCCTGGGCGATCTGCATGAACCGCTCTCGGAACGGCTCAATCTCAGCGAGAATCTGCGTGTTTTCTTCGCCTGCGCCCGTGACGAGGTCGCGGGTTTTTTGTTGCCAAATCTTCCGGGTCGATTCCGGAGCGGCCACCCATGCGGCGTGCAAGGCCATGAATTGCCGTGACGCATCGCTCTCCGGGGAGCCTGAAGCCAGTCGCCCGAATGCCGCGGGTTCGGTGGCGATTTCCTCGTTCTCGGCTTGAGACCGGAGGGATTCGATATTCGCGGACACCGCATACAAATCGTTGTACAACCAAGCACCCGACCCGAACACGAAGAGGGTAGGCAGGGCCATTCCTGTGTACAGGGTCACCATCAGTGCTTGACGCGACTTGAACATGTTCCGACAATTCCCCTCCCCCGGTGCAGGGAGTCCAAGCTGAATTATCGGCAACTGTTTCGCTGAATCCTCAGAGGGTGGTTGAGGGATTTGTGAGGGAAAGTTGAACGCGTCTGCTTCGGCCTTCGCTGGCAGGCCGGAACTCAGCGGCCTAGAGTTCTCTGAGCCGACGCACGATTCGCTGCGTCGAATCGGGGATCGCTTGCGCGAGGGCGCACCTGCGCATCGCGGCGCGAGTCTCCGGCTGATCCACCAGCTGCCGGGCCATGTATCGCAAATCTGCCACGTTCCGCGCAATCATTCCCGCCCCTTGCTCTTCCAGAAATTCTGCGTTGCCTTCTTCTTGGCCCGGAATCAAGAATGGCCAGAACACCAAGAACGGAAGACCGCTTGCCAGAGCTTCGAATGTTGTGAGACCGCCCGGCTTGCTCACCAAGAACTCGCTCGACTGCATCCACGCCGCCATGTCCGCCTGAGGGATCGAGCCGAGCACGGTGACCGAGGCGTTTCCGCCGTACCGCTGAGTCATTGCCCGGGTGGCGGCTTCATGGCGACCGGTGATGAGAACCGCATGGCCGCCCGCGTTCAGCACCGCATCCGTTGCGTCCGCCATCGGCCCTCCCCCGATTCCCCCGGAGCTGATGAGGGCCACGGTGGCGGAATCAGGAATTCCATGAGCGGCACGAAACGCCGCCCGGTCGATGGACTCCGTGAACACAGGGTGGATCGGGATTCCCGTCACATCGGTGATCGCCCGCGAGCCGGGGATTCGATTTTCCAGCACATCCGCAGACCACTCCTGGGGGACAAAGAAGTGATCAGGCTTCCCGCGCAGCCACATCCGGTGAACATAGAGATCCGTGACGACAATCGCCATCCGAAACCCATAAAGCTTCCTCGCCACCGCCAGTCGGGGTTGGGGGAGCGAGTGAGTGCACACCACCCAGTCCGGTTTTGTTTCCGCGATGAGGTGATGCAGCCTTCGCGTAAACTGCCGATCCATGGCAGTTTGCACCTGATAGTTGAACAAAGGTCGATCCGAAGTCTTGTAAAGATGCCCCCACGTGCGAGGATTCTTTCGGACAAGTTGCTCATATCCGCCGCGATACCACGCCCGGAATCCTTTGGGGACATGGTCGAGGACATCAACAGCTTGAGCCCACAAACCTTGACTTTTTGCTTCGGCCTCCAAAGCCCCCGCGGCCGACATGTGCCCGTTTCCTGTGCTCGCGCTCAAGATGAGCAGACGTGGCTCCTTCACACCGAAACCTCTTCCTTTGTTTTGGCCTCTTCCGCTTTGGCGTGCTTGGCGCGCATCCTTTCCACCAACTTCCAGACGCGGAGCCGGTGGGATCGCTGCAAAATCGCCAGGCCAAAATCGCCGTAACAAATCCACAGAACATAGGGGAGCATCCACCAAATTTGATGCTGAATCACGAAGATGACGGGCAGGATGTCGATGACGCCCATGCCCAGGTGCACGACCTCAGCCACCCGAGTGCTAGATTCAAATCGAAGAACCTCTGCCCGACCACCGCCCCCGACATATTCCGCCTTCAGGCCGCTTTTGCGCTGCTCTTTTGTCAGCATGGCGCGCTCCATGAAGTACGTCACCTGCCACCGGAAGAACTTGATCCCCATCCGGCCGTAAGCTTTCTCCGATTCCCACGGCTTCGGCGAGAAATACCAATCTCCCCACGATACGGGCTTCTGATCGGCGAATTTCGGCCGCTCGCCTCCTTCCCCTGGCTTGAGGTTCCGGATCACCGAGGCCTTGTAGAGCTCAATCAGGATGAGAAAACTGTGGAAGACGACCATCGTGACGAACAGAAACGTGAATCGCCACGCCTCGCTGTTCGCAAACATCAGGATGATCGGCGAGTGCAAAACCGCTCGCCAGAAATTGGCTTTGCCGAAATACCGCGTCTGAATCTGGAGCTCCGCGATGTCTTCGGCACTGTACGCCGTGCTCGTTTTCGCGTCCTCGATCGTGGGCAGGGGTCGTTCGCCGACCCGAGCCGAGACGAAAACGTGAAGGGCTCTGATCCCACACGTTTCGAGAACTCGACCCCATTCCGCCATGCTGACCTGCCTTACTCGGGATCGTTTTTGCCTTCGCTGCCAACCAGGCTCCGGATCGCTTCCCAGGCTCCGCGCTTCTCGTGCTCGTTGACCTCTCGACCAAAGTTGAGGAGTTCCAGCGTGCCGTTGTCGTGCTCGACGACCGCCGTGCAGTTCTCCACCCAGTCACCCGTGTTGATGTAGAGAAAACCATCGGCTTCCGGCGTGATCTGGGGTCGGTGAACGTGCCCGCACACCACGCCCTCGAAGCCGTCTTCCCGAGCGGATTCGATGACATCGGCTTCGTAATTTGTGCTCTTTCCGATGAACTTCTTGATGCCACGCTTCATCGGGGATGTGAAGTCGACCGTGCGCGCGCCGCGCTCGATCTGCTTCTTGTTCAAAGTCGCGTTCGCCATGCCGAGATACTCGTACATCCACGCTCCAACAAAGGCGACCGGTTGATACTTCGTGCAGGTTCGGTCGAAGAGATCTCCGTGGACGACGAGCAGATCCTTGCCGTCGACCGTGGTGTGGAGGAAGCTGTGCTCGATTTCAATGTTGCCGAGCCGAACGCCGTGCATCCGGCGCATAAAGGCATCGTGGTTGCCGGGGGTGTAGCGCACGGTGCACCCCGCATTGCCCATCTCGAGCAAAATGCGGATGACTTCGGTGTGGGCGGAAGTCCACTTCCGGTCTTTGCGGCCCACCCAACCATCAATGACATCTCCTACGAGATAGAGGTAGTCGCACGTGACCGACTGCAAGAAGGCCTGCGCCGCTTCTGTTTTAGCCCCGACCGCCCCCAAATGGAGATCGGAGACGAAGACCGACCGGTAGCGTGTCTTTTCTTGCGTCATGGATGGTTAACGTGCGGCGGTCGCGCCGCCCCTGGCTATTGTACGCGAGAAGCCAGTTTTGGTTCGGGCGTTCACGTGTCCCGCCGGGCGCACGGGAAGGTATGGCATATTTCCCGGCAGGCACATGATCTCTGCGGAAGCAAGCACCGGCGCGGATTCTGCTGCGGGAATAGGCGGGGCCATGGCCTTCCTCCCCTTGGAGATCGGTCGCGCCATCAATTCTGCGAAGCCGGGATTGAGGCGGAGTGTCGACTCGCCTTCTTCCCGAATCTGGCGTAGACATTCCGGCATGAGCGACCATCAAACGAATGCCTTCGCGGCATACTCGGCCTGGGCCCAGGCATTTCAACCAGCATCCTCGCTATGCTGGATATGGGAGTGTGAACGATGAAGCCTGTGGCGATCCACTGGAAGACATTGGTGGCCGTGGCCGCTGTCTGCATGCTGATGCACCTGATGGTCATTAATCGCTACGGCTATTTCAGGGACGAGCTCTACTACATAGCCTGTGCCGAGCACCTTGACTGGGGATACGTTGATCACCCTCCGCTCAGCGTGGCCGTCCTCAAAGTCTTCATCACGCTACTCGGTACCGATCTATGGGTGATTCGGCTTCCCGGCACTCTCATCGCGATAGGAATCACCTTGTTGTATGGAGCCATTGCTGCCCGCCTGGGCGGCGATCGACTCGCGCAAGGACTCGCGGCTGTCTTCGGCGGATTCACCCCCGTCGTCGCGGTAGTCACTCACCACTATTCGATGAATGGCTTGGAGATTTTGCTTTGGGCTGCTGCGGTGTTGGTATGGCTCTCCGCCGATGAGCCCGCCAAGCGATCCCGTTGGCTGTGGCTAGGTGTGCTATGCGGACTCACGCTTCTCAATAAGCTCAGTGGTTCCTGGCTGCTCGTGGGAATCGGCCTTGCGACGCTCCTCACGCCGCGACGGCAAGAACTGAAGGGTTGGCAACCCTGGGCCGCTCTGGCAATCGCCGGAGTGTTGTTTGCCCCCCACATGCTTTGGCAGATTCAGCATCAATTCCCCACCGAGGATTTCATCCGCAACGCCACCGAGCACAAGATGACTCCGATCCCCCCGTGGGTGTTCTTAGGCGTTCAGGTCATGGTCACTAGCCCGATGCTTGCCCTGATGTGGATCATGGGCGGCTATTCTTCGCTCTCCAAGAAAGAGTGGCGTATGATGGCGATCCCTTTCTTCATGGTGCTGCTCCTCCTGCTGGTCTCCCAGCGGAGCCGAGAGAACTATCTGAGCCCGGCTTTTGCCTTCGTCGCGCCAGTCGGGGCGATTGTCTTGGCGGCGTGGTTGAGCCAAGCCCGGTGGCGAGGCTGGCTCTACGGAGGGCTCATGGTTCCGACCTCTGGCTTCTCTCTCAGCATGGCCCTCCCAGTTTGGCCGCCTGATTTGTTCATCCAGATTGTCAAACAAAGCCCGGTTCCGATCCCTATGGCGGAGCGCGGCCCCTCCAACTACTTGCTTGGTCACGCCGACACCTTTGGCTGGCCCGAAATGGCGGCCCGCGTCCGCGCCGAGTGGCTTGCTCTCCCTGAAGAGGAACGCCTCCGCACTCCCGTGATGGGGATGAACTACGGGGAATCCAGCGCGATCTGGTTTTTCAACCGCGATCTCCCGGAGATGAAAGTGATTGGTCGGCACAATAACTTTTGGCATTGGGGGCCGGGGGATTGGGATGGTCGTTCACTCATCGTGGTCGGCCAAATCAAAGATTGGAAACGCGATTCCTTTGAATCTCACGAGATTGTCGGGCGCATGGATCACCCCTACGCCGTCCCCGAGGAAGCCACCGCCCCGATCTCAATCGCCCGAGGGCTCAAGATTCCCGTCGAGGAGTTCTGGGCAAAGATTCGGCATTTTCAGTGAGGATTCTGCAGTCAGAGAGGCTGATAACAAAGTGCACCACGAAAATCTATGCGGTCGGGGGGGCGAAGAGCCTTACAGGCGAATGTATGGCCCGTGCTCATCATCGGTAAACCACCTGTATTCTGAATACGCGGAATAGAGATCGCCAGTTCTGGAAAATACCAGCACACCGACTTGAGTTGAGCGAACCCAACTGAGCAAACTGCTTTCATTTCCAAGAATCAACGCCGTATCGCCATTGGGGAGAGTTTCTCGTGATGTTCGAAAACCCTGCTTCTTTGCCTTTGACTCCACGTCGGCAATCTGATCGCCCTGTTCCAGTTTTCGCCAAAAGAGGTCTAGATTTCGTCCGTGTGCGGCACGAAGCGATCCGTCCAGCCCCCACCCGCCCAAGATGCAACAAACGAGAAGGAGCCCGATGCTGCCAGCGCGAGGCTTTCGATTGACGTGGCTTTTTCCCGCTGATTCCATCTTTCCCTCTTCCTTTGGACGTCCCGGCGAGCTATGCGTTCGCATCGTTTTCGCCTCCGCAATTCAAGGAAAGGGTTCGCCCGATGTGGTTCCCAGGCTGTCACGTTGGCAGTCGCATACGCGACAGAAGGCCGTTCTCACCGGCTTAGCCGGACGTCGATTGCGATTTTCTCTCGTCGAGCATTGCCCGCAGGAACAGTCCGACCTTGCTGGTCACAAACAAAGCGAGGAGTAAGGATCCAAACAGCGTCAGGAAGTTCAAGAGTCGTGCGCCTGGGTAGAGGACGATAGAATCTTCGAAGGCGACGATCAGGCGTTCACCCGGCTCGACGAGTCGCCGGTCCAGCCAGAGAACGTGATTGCCAAGCTCCTGGTAGGCGGCGACGGGCTGTCCATCGACACGAACTTCCCGAGCGTTTCGTTCCTGCGAAAAGAGACCGTTGACGTTAAAGAACTCGCTGGAGAGTGCATCCACGACGACGACAGCGGGATCGCTTTTGACTCGTGCCGCTACCTCGCTGGTCGAAAGCTCGGACTGGTTGAGCACGGTGAAATCCGCGCACTCGCGGGCATACACGCTGTTCGAGCCAGCGGCGGCTTCCCGCACCGGGAAGATCACGGCGTGGGATGGGCCAATCTGGATCCGGCAACTCTCTGCTGAGGGCACGGTCGTCCAGGCCGTGAGCAGGCCTGCACCGATCCCACAACTCAAGATCGATGCAAGCCGAAGGCGCGGGCTCCGCTTCTTGTGAACGCCGGATGCCTTCACACGTCGAACGTAATCCCCTGAGCCAGAGCCGGGCGTTCGTGGCCGAAGTAGGTTGTGCTCGTCTGACGGCGCATGTACGCCCGCCAGCTGTCAGAACCCGATTCGCGACCGCCGCCCGTCTCCTTTTCCCCACCAAACGCGCCGCCGATCTCCGCGCCGCTGGTGCCGATGTTCACGTTGGCAATTCCGCAATCGCTGTATCGCTTAAAGAACTCGGCATCCCGAACATCGGTGGTCATCACTGCGCTGCTCAACCCTTGCGGAACATCGTTGTGGATCTCCAACGCTTCTTCGAGGGAATCATAAGGAATCACGTAGGTCAGAGGCGCAAAGGTTTCCTCTTTGACCGCCTCCACCTGATGCGGAAGTTTCACAAGAGCCGGGTGGACGTAGTACGCATCCGCCCCGCGATCTTCCTGCACTCGATGACCTCCGAAAATCTCTAACGCCTCGCCTCGCACTTCCTCCAGCTTTGCTTGCATCGCATCGAAGGCCAGCTTATCAATCAGCGGACCAACCAAGGTGCTCGCCGACAGGGGATCACCGATCTTGCTCTCGCCGATCTGCGCGTACGCCTTTTTCAGAGTCTCGAACACCTGGTCGAACAGGCTTCGATGAACCAAAACCCGACGGGTGCTCGTGCATCGCTGACCCGCCGTGCCGACGGAGCCGAACAAAATCGATGGAATCGCAATCGCCAGATCCGCGCTCGGCGTGATGATCATCGCGTTGTTTCCACCGAGTTCGAGCAGGGTGCGGCCAAATCGCGCGGCTACCTTCGGTCCGACAATGCGACCCATCCGGCTGCTGCCCGTGGCGCTGATCAAGGGAACCCGAGCGTCTTCCACCATCTGATTCCCCTGCTCGTAGGTGCCGAGGATCACTTGGCTCAGGTTCGCCGGGGCTTCGGGGAAGTCTCGGCAGACCTCATCCAACATGTTCTGCACGGCCAGAGCGGTGAGAGGAGTCTTCTCGCTCGGCTTCCACAGGCAGCTGTCGCCGCACACCAGGGCGAGAGCGGAGTTCCAGCTCCACACTGCCACCGGGAAGTTGAACGCACTGATGATTCCGACCGGGCCAAGCGGGAGCCAGTTCTCTTGCATCACGTGGTTCGGCCTTTCACTCTGGATCGTGAGGCCATAGAGCTGCCGACTGAGTCCGACCGCGAAGTCGCAGATGTCGATCATCTCTTGCACCTCGCCGCGCCCTTCTTCCAGGATTTTCCCGCACTCCAGGGTCACGAGTTGCGCCAGATCCTCCTTGTGCGCGCGGAGTTTGTCGCCCAACCGGCGGATCAGCTCACCCCGGCGAGGCGCGGGAATATCGCGCCAGGCCCTGAAAGCGACCACGCTCGCCGCGATCTTTGCGTCCACCTCGGCTGCTCTGTCCAGCCGCAGGGTCGCGAGAACCGCGCCATCTCGGGGGGAGGTCACCACAAGGTCATTCCCGGCGAATTGGGCAAGGTTCGGGATCAGCTTTTCGACAACACTGGCGCTGGCAATCATGTCCAATAGTTTACAGGAGAGCGCGTCTGTGCCCTTGGTCGCACGTCGCTCGGCTGGTGCTGAGTCCCAGCGCCATGATCCCGTATCCTGGAGCAATCATGTCGAAACCCGCCAAGGTACTCGCGATTCTCGGCGTCTTTCTTCTCATTGCTGGCCTCCTCGGATGGGCGGCGACGGGGTTCACCGAT
Organism: Methyloversatilis discipulorum; assembly: GCA_943371575.1. GTDB lineage: Bacteria > Armatimonadota > Fimbriimonadia > Fimbriimonadales > Fimbriimonadaceae > UphvI-Ar2. Next base: position 48,998 of record CALRVI020000003.1, read on the forward strand.
AAGGGCAAAACCGCGATCATGAGCGGAGCCGCCAGCGGTTCGATCCTCCTGATTTCCGCTTGGCTCAGCGGGCGCCCCGGCGTCTTTGGCCTCGTGTCGTGGCAAATCGGACTCGGCTTCGCGGCGCTGTTTGGATCCACATTCATCTGGCGAGCAAGTATCGCTTGGATGGACGTCATGAGGGGAGGCGATAAGCTCCCGATCGCCATCCTGCTGAGCAAAATGGCTTTGGCCACTGCAGTCGCCCTGTTCGTTTCGATCAGGATGAAAAAGGCGGAAACTGCAGCCTCGCTTCTCCCGTAAACTGCTCCGGCATGCCGAGCTTCGACGCCCTTCCGCCTCGCCTCGCCGATCAGGCCCGATTCTTAGTCGAGATGGACAAGCTGAAGGGCGTCCTCCGGCGCACCTCGCCGATCGGGCAAGACCGCCGCGAGAACTCGGCGGAGCATAGCTGGCAGGTTGTGCTCCTGGCCATCACCCTCGCCGAACATGCCGCCGAGCCCATCGACCTGCTCCGCGTCCTCAAAATGCTCGCGATCCACGATGCGGTCGAGATCGATGTCGGCGACACCTTTCACTACGCCAAGGCCTCCGACCCCGATCTCGCGGCCAAAGAACACGCCGCTGCCGTGCGCGTTTTTGGCCTTCTGCCTGGGGATCAATCAGGAGAGTTTGTCGCTCTCTGGGAGGAGTTCGAGGCGAAACAGACCCCCGATAGCCGATTTGCCGCAGCTGTGGATCGCGTGGTGGCCTTCCTCATGAACTCGCACAACCATGGCGGAACCTGGGCGGAATATCGCCTGTCGGCCGAACAAGTGCGGGCCAAGAATCAAGACATCCCGCGCGGTGCCCCCGCGATCTGGGATCTCGCCGAAGTGCTGGTCCAGTTCGGGTTGGAAAAGGGCTATCTGAGCTGATGGTCATTTGGCGTAGAGGACCCGAGGGCGCGGCGCGAATTCGAATTTCACGGGCGGAAGCACGTCCTCAACTGGCCCATACGCATAGGTCCGAGCATCGGGCGAGGTCGGCATGGATCCATCAAGCGAACTCACCTCCCCCGCGTTCCTCGCCCGAGACGCCGAGAGACGTGATGCTTGCTCCGTGATGCCAAAGCTCTGCACCAAAGGAAACCAGAACGGTTGCAGCAATCTCACGTAGGCATCCAGCGGATCGCCTGAACCTACCCGAGCCGCATCCAGCCGACGGGCCACGCGCAGAACCTCCAATCCCGAATCTTTCTTCTGATAAGCCCCCGAAAGCTCCTCTATCGCCTCATTTACCTTTCCGACGAGCCGCGCTCGCATCGCGGCATGAATGAGTGGATGCCCATTTTCCATCTTCACTCCCATTCGCTCGGCAATCTGGGTAACCACATCAGGATCCTCCGAAGCGACGATTGCAATGCCTGCCTCCCGCTTGAGCAATTCCAGGCCAGGAGGGAAGCCTGGGAATCCCGCTGGGCGACGCTCTTGCCCTTGGTTTGCCTCCAGATAATCTCGCCAAAGGGTGCTCGCCGCCAGCGCGGTTGGCGTGAAGTCCTCGCTTTGCAGGTGCCGCGCAAGCCCGGCGATAATCTCAGCTCCGCGATCGGCTTCGTCCCACTTGCCCATGCCCCTTGCCCGAATGCTTGCCGCCGCCAAAATCTGACCTATCTTCGCATAGGACGTGATGTCCTCGTAATCCGCCAGAGCCACTTGATCCCACTGCCGCGGGAAGCTGCAACCGGCGCGCTTCGACGCTTCCTCGGCAAGCTGAATCGCAGGCCCATAAGCCGCCAGCACAAGATCTGCATCATCGACGGTTGCCGATCCGGCCAAAAAGGCCTTCATCTGATCCGGCGTGACCGCCCGCTCTGCCTCGATCATCGATTCGTGCATCCGCATGAGAGGGATCGCGGCATTTTGATCGGGCGAGAGGGCGCGGGCCGAGGCGAACGCCTCCGTGGTTGTCGGAATGCCGAGTTTGGCTGACCTCTCCAACTCCTTCACGAGATCTGCCTCGGCTTCCGGGAGCCCGCGGAGGAGCAGGAGTCCTCCACCGCAGCACCCGAGGGACATCACGCCCACGAGCACCGCGATTCCGATCAAGGTCTTCTTCGTTCCCAGCTTCATCTCTCGTTCTCTCCGACCAAATTTCACAAAAGAGTAGACAAATAGATACTATATTGAAGTACTATCACACCATGGTTGCGAATTTGGACGCACTTGGAATTGTAACGTCGGACATGGCTCGTTCGCTGGCCTTTTATCGCTTGCTTGGGGTGGAAACGCCACAGGAGCTGGACGATCATGTCGAAGCAGTGCTGCCGAACGGGTTGCGCCTCATGTGGGATTCGATCGACCTGGTGAGGCAGATCAATCCGAACTGGCAGACCCCGATTGGTCACCGCATGGGCCTCGCCTTCTTGGCGGATTCGCCCGCCGGAGTAGACGCGATCTACCGCAAGATCGTCGGCTCGGGGCACGACGGTGTGAAAGAACCCTGGGACGCCTTCTGGGGTCAACGGTACGCCCAAGTCGCCGATCCCGATGGCAACATCATCGACCTCTTTGCGCCGCTCGAATCCGGAGGTGAACCGGGCTGAGAGTCCGGGGTTCGGCAGGGGCCAGGGCTCGGTAGGTACGCTTCGGGGCGTGACTGAACGAGTGTGCGACGTCCTGATCGTCGGCGGCGGAACCGGGGGCACGGCCGCCGCACTGGCCCTTGCCGACTCTGGCCTCAAGGTCATCATGACCGAGGAAACCGACTGGATTGGCGGGCAACTCACCGCGCAAGCCGTCCCGCCCGACGAGCATCCGTGGATCGAGTCGATGGGCTGCACGGCACGCTACCGCGAGTACCGCGAGCGAGTGCGCCTGCGTTACCGGCTCGCCCGGAATCTCCGACCGGAAGCCGTCTCGAACAAGCGACTCAATCCCGGCGGAGGATGGGTCAGCCACCTTTGTCACGATCCCGCGCTTGGTCATGAGATCTTGCGTGAGATGATCGAACCCGCGCGGGGACGTGGTCTCCTGCTTCTCCTCAACACCAAGCCGATCTCTGCGACGACGAGCAACGACCAAGTCGATTCCGTCACCGTGCGCAGTTCCGAGACCGGGGAAGACACGGTGATTCGCGCGAGATACGTGCTCGATGCCACGGAGACGGGCGATCTTCTTCCGCTGACCGGCACCGAATACCGCCTGGGCGCAGAATCCAAGAGCGAAACCGACGAACCTAACGCCCTCGATGGCCCGCCGGAAACCGACAACGTGCAAGGCATCACCTGGTGTGCGGCCATTGGCTGGGATCCGGAAGGGGATCACACCATCGAAAAGCCCCGCGAGTACGATTTTTGGCTCAACCATCAACCCAAGGGCTGGCCGGTCAAGCTTCTCAGCTTCCAAATGCTCCACGTCCAGCGCGGAGAACTTGTCGATTTCCCCCTCTTCAGTGACAACTGGTTCAGCCTCTTCACCTACCGGCAAATCGTCGATCCCGCCGTTCACACGGTTCCGACGGAGGCGGCCACGATCATGAACTGGCCGATGAACGACTACTATGAAGGCACGGTGATCGACGTGGACGAAGCGACGACGTCCGCCCGCTACGAGTCGTCCAAACAGCTGACTCTGAGCATGCTCTACTGGATGCAAACCGAGCATGGCTACAAGGGTCTCCGCCTGCGGCCAGATCTCACCGGTACCAAGGATGGCCTCGCCAAGTCGGCCTATATCCGCGAGTCTCGGCGAATCGTTGCCCGGTACACCATTCGCGAGCAAGACGTCGCCAGCTACACCAACCCCGGCACGATTCTCCCGCCGAAGGTCGAGCGGAGTGTCGGAATCGGGGCCTACCGGATCGATCTCCACCCGAGCACCAACGGTCGGCCGACCATCGACACGAGCACTCTCCCGTTCCAAATCCCCCTCGGCTCCCTCATTCCCGTACGGATGCGCAATCTGCTTCCTGCATGCAAGAATCTCGGCGTCACCCATATCACCAATGGGTGCTACCGATTGCATCCGGTTGAGTGGAACATCGGCGAGGCGGCAGGATTGCTCGCTGCTTTCTGCCTGAAGAACAGTCTCGAGCCTGCTCAAGTCGACGAGAATCCGGAGTCTTGGAGCAATTTCGAAGGAATGCTCCATCGCCACGGAATCGACACCGATTGGCCGCGCTTCCGAGCCCTGTAAGTCGATTGGTGAACTCAAAAGCCGCCGCTCCGGCTAAAATACGGGTGGATTATGAAGAAGCTCGTCGTGCGCTGGATCATCATGGTGGTGGCGATGGTCATCGCGGCGACGATCGTCGGGCTCATTCCTGGAACTCGGTTCCGGGTCGATCTCACTCCTTCCGGCATCCTGTCCCTTTTTCTCGGGACAGCCGTGCTCGCGTTGGTGAACGCAACCCTCGGCAAGCTCATCAAAATTCTCACTCTGCCGCTCACGTGTCTCACCCTCGGCCTGTTCTCGTTGGTCATCAACGCCGCTCTCTTCTGGGCGGTCGGAACTCTGGGGCTTGGATTCACGGTCGGCGGGCCGCTTGATGCCTTTCTCGGGTCGATCCTGGTCTCGGCATGTGCGGCAGTTTTAGGGGTCTTTGTCTCCGATGAAAAGAAAGACGAGTAAGCCTCGTCGCCTTCAGAACTGGATCGCCCCCACCGCCGAGCTGTTTCGCTACGTCGCGCTCGCATTTGTGGGAGCTCTCGTCGCTGTGCTCGGCTTCGTGATGAGTTTTCAGCACGTGTTCCGGCCGGGACTTGACCAAATTGCCCTGCAGTGGGGCGAAATGGCTGAGGCCCTGAGCGCGGGCAAAGACCCCCGGCAGATCACCCACCTCTTTGGCGGCGTGCTGATGCTCGCGGGGGGCTACGCGGTCTATCGCGGTCTCCGGGGATTCTTCCGGCGACTCGGAAGCGTGGCGGCGACTCCCGGGAAAAACACGCTCGTGGGCGGATACTTGCGCAAACAGCAACTCGCCCGAGGGCCGCGCATTGTCGCTCTCGGCGGAGGAACCGGTCTCTCCACGCTGCTCCGGGGTCTGAAGCAGTACAGCAGCAACATCACCGCGATCGTCACCGTCACCGATGACGGGGGATCGAGCGGTCGCCTGTCTGCCGATCTCGGAATCATCCCGCCGGGAGACATGCGCAACTGCCTCGTGGCCCTCGCCGATGCGGAAAAGAGGATGACCGACCTCTTCCAATATCGATTCACATCGGGAAGCGGTGCGCTCAGTGGCCACTCGCTGGGGAATCTCCTGATTGCTGGATTTGTTGAGCAAGCTGGCGGAGACTTTGATAAAGCTCTTGCGCTGGCTTCCGAGACTCTCGCAATCCGGGGTCGCGTGATTCCTTCAACCACCGACCACGTTACTCTCCGAGCCGTGATGGAAGATGGCTCGGAACTGGTCGGAGAAACCAGCATTGTCGAGTCCGATCTGCTGATTCGCCGGATTCATCTGGAGCCCTCGACGCCGGTTGCCCATGCAGCGGCACTCGAAGCAATTGCCGAGGCGGATCTGATCTGCATCGGCCCGGGAAGCGTGTACACCAGCGTCGTGCCGAATCTTTTGGTGCCTGGAATTGCTGAGGCGATTCAGCAGTCCACCGCACTCAAAGCCTACATCTGCAACGTCATGACTCAGCACGGGGAGAGCGACCATTTCACCGCAGCCGAGCACGTTCTGGCGATCCACGCCAACGTTCCTTCAAGGGTCTTCGACTACGTGCTTGTCAACACCGGGACTCCGACTCTCGGATTGCTCCAACGCTACCAAGAATCAGGACAGGATCTTGTGATCCCCGACTTTGAGCGGATCAAGCAGATGGGATATAAGCCAGTTACGGGCAATTTTATGAACGAAACCGACTATGTGCGCCATGATCCGATGCGCATTGCCGCCCGACTGATCGACCTCTTGACCAAATGAATCCTATGCGCGGCGTGTTGATGATCCTGAGTGGCCCGAGTGGGGTGGGCAAAGACACGGTGATTGAAGCCTGGCGGGCGATCGACCCGACGGTTCACCGTGTGATCGCCTATGCCACCCGCGATCCTCGCCCTGGGGAGGTGAATGGATACGACTACCACTTCATTTCTCGTGAAGACTTTTTGGACAAAGCCAAGAAGGGAGACTTTCTGGAGTACAAAGAAGTCCACGGAAACTTCTATGCAACTCCACTGACCGACATGGAGCAGATGCTCGCGGAGGGGAAGGTTGCGATCCTCAAAATTGATGTCCAGGGTGCGCTTGAGGCGATGAAGCTTCGTCCCGCTGCGGTGAGTGTTTTCCTACTGCCTCCTAGTGAACAGGAGCTGGAGCGTCGGCTCCGTGGAAGAGGGACGGAAGACGAAGAGAAGCTCCAAATTCGCCTCGCGAACGCCCTTGGTGAGCTCGCCTTGGCGACCCACTACCAACACCAGGTGCGAAACGAAAGCGTAGAAGAAGTTGTGGCGGAACTTGCTGAAATCGTGCGAAAGGAGCGGGGCAAATGAAGCGCGTGGTGCTGGGAGTCAGTGGGAGCGTTGCCGCCTACCGGGCGGCAGATCTCGCCCGCGATCTCATGCGCGCCGGATGCGAAGTGCGCGTTTGCCTCACCGATGCCGCTCAGAAGTTTGTTCAAGCCGCCTTGTTTGAGGCACTCACCGGTCAGCCTTGTTTGCAGGATGTGTTCGAGGAACCGGTGCGGGGTCGCATGGCTCACATCGACTGGGCGCGTCAGGCTGATCTCATTCTTATTGCCCCCGCAACCGCGAATACTCTCTCCAAGCTCGCTCACGGCGAAGGGGAAGACATGCTGACCACTCTCGCCCTTGCGGCGACTGGCCCGATCGTCGTCGCCCCCGCGATGAACCCCGCGATGTACATCCACGCCGCGACCCAATCCTCGATGGAGACTCTCAAATCGCGGGGCGTCCACTTCGTGGAGCCGGTTGAGGGAGACGTCGCCTGCGGGGAAAACGGGCAGGGCAAGCTTGCCTCGAACGCTCATATTGTTGAGGAATCTCTTCGAATCATTCATAGAGCAGAGGTTCTCAAGGGCCAAACCGTCCTCATCACCAGTGGTCCGACGGAGGAGCCGATTGATGATGTTCGCTTCCTGACGAATCGATCCAGCGGCAAAATGGGCATGGCCGTCGCCCGGGCCGCTAAGCTGATGGGCGCGGATGTCGTTCTGATTTCTGGTCCCACGAGCTTGCCTGCACCGACCGATTTCCGCGTGATTCCGGTGCGGACGGCGGAGGAAATGCGCTCGGCGGCACTGGGAGAGATTCGGCATGCCCATCTTGTGATCGGAGTCGCGGCGGTGGCTGATTATCGACCCGCGCAGCGGATTCGCGGCAAGTTGCGCCGATCCGACGAGGAATGGGCGCTGAAACTTGTCCCGAACCCCGACATCATCGCCGAACTGGCGCAGGCTCACCCGGAGAAGAAAGTGGTCGCCTTTGCCGCCGAACCGACTTCTGATCCCGAAGTGGCGCGGGCGAAAATGCTTCGGAAAGGCGTTCACGCGATCGCGATGAACGATGTTTCTCGCCCGGATATCGGCTTTGGAGCCGACGAAAACGAACTGAAACTGCTGTTTTCCGACGGGAAATCGGCGGAATCGGGCAAGCAGAGCAAGCTGGGATGCGCGCTCTGGCTCCTCGAAAATCTTACGGAAGCATAGTCCGGCTCAACGTTTCGTCAAAGAGATCGTGCCGCTGGCGGTGCCGCCGCTCATCCAGTTTTCAACGGTTGCTTTCATGCGGAGCGGTTGACCCGTGTTGGCGTCCACCCACCAGGTTCCGGAGCCCTTGTAGGGGCGCTCGCGCCCATCTTCGCCGAACGTAAACTCTATTTCTGCCACCGCAAACTTGTTCAGTTCCACCAAACCTCGGAAGCGGTAGCTGATGCGTGCGCCCGGGAACTCGCGATCGGGCTCATAGCGATGCTGCCATCCGCCGCCAATATTGACTGGTGCGGGAGGAGCGACAAATCGGGTGACGACGGCAAGGCGGCGGGTTTCGGAAGCGTTTTGGGCTTTTTCGATGCTGAGGACGGCTCCGTTTCCGGCATGGCGAACGATGCTCTCGTTGGTACGCTCATCCCGAATCTCCTCGGTGCCCATGCGCATCATCGTGCCTTTGTTGACTGACCGAACTGTATAGCCTTCGGAGCTGACTTTGCTCACGGTTTGCACAATGACGGCTTCGGCGGCGAAGGGCTGGCTCTTATCCTGACTGGTGATGACCATGTCGTATTCCGTCACCGCTCCGCTCACCGGCTTCCAGCGCAGATCCAACGCCTTGTTCTGCAAAGTGTTTTGTCCGGACGACATCGCGAAGAAAAGAACCGCTAAACTCGTCATATCTGTAAGAAAGACGTGCGACGCGCGGCTTCGGCACAGAGTGGGGAACAAAATTGAGAAACACACAGAGAAGGGCTGGGCGAATGCTGGCGATGGTTGTCGCTTGCGCAGGAGCGGTTTTGGCTTCGGCGCAAACCCCCTCGACTGAGATGATGGATCGAGTCTTGATGCTTCCAGGGACATCGTACGTGGTGATGCCTCAGAGGCAGATCGGCTACGGCATGATTCCTCCCCAAACGGTGACGCCCTCGGCGAATGGGCGCTCGATTGCCTTCGTCGCGACGGCACCCGAAGCCTTGGTGAATCCCAAAGCGCCCCTGCTACGGGGGATCTATGCTCACCGGGTCGGATCGGGGCGCACTTCCATGATGCTCCGGCTGAATCCGAATCAGGATGTTGGCGCGATGCACTGGTTGGGGGACCGTCTGGCGGTTCAGATTTACCGGGAAGGCGTCTCAGAGCTTGTTCTCCTAGGGCCAGGAGACAATCAGTTCCGCAACGTCACGAGCTGGTCGGAGATGCTTTTGGTTGCCCCCGCAGAGGAAGACGCGAGTCCAAGTCCGTCGGCCTGGCCTGCGGGCTTGGTTCGAACACAATGGCTCGGAGGGACGGAGAGCGCTCTGTATTTGATGGCTCAAACAAGTGCCACGACCACTCAGCTCTGGATCGTGAATGCCGCCGGACAGTTGCAAAGCCTGCCCGTCGATCTCAGTCAGATTCAACCGGAGTTTGCCTTCGTGCTTCCCAATGGCTTGATCGCTCTGCGGCGGAAGGAAGGAGACCGGGCGATTTTCACCTGCCTGAACCCAGTTACGGGAAAGTTGGTTCAGTTTGAGGAGCTTCCGCCCAAGGACCAAGTGTTCCTCAACGTTGATCGGCCCTGGAACATGAATGCAAGGATGGCGAACAACGGCTATGGGCGGAAAGCGCTCGTGCTAAGCGCTTTTGACTTGGATGATCCTCCAACTCCGGCCCTCGTGACCGGCGATGGCGTGAAGGGCGGGGTGATGCCTCAACAGAAGGCCGTATGGTTTGTCGATACCTTTGGTCTCTATCTGTGCGATTTGCTGCCGATCGATTCCGAACAGCTGGAGGCTCTGCTCAAAGAGGCCGTCAAAGCCGATGCCATCTCACGGGCGAAGCAGGTCGGTACGGGAATGATGATCTACGGGGCGGACTACGACGACTATCTCCCACGCTCCGGCGATTGGGAGAACGCCGTTTTGCCCTATCTCAGGAGCCGCGATCTCACGAACGGGTTTGTGTACCTTGGCAACGGGGAGAATCTGAGCAACCTGAAGGATCCAGCGAACCAGGTTCTCGGCTACATCGACACACCCTACGGCCGGGCGATTGTTCGGATGGATAGCAGCGTGAAGTGGGAAGACAAACCCCAAACCCTCGCCCTCGACCGGCGGTGGTGGGATCATCGGTTTGGGTCGGCAAGCCTTTAGATCTTGCGACCGACGTAGCCGCTGAGAACCTTGAGTTCGGTCATCAGGGTCGCGAATTGGTCGGGGTCAAGGGCTTGAGAGCCGTCGCTGAGAGCCTCGCGGGGATCGGGGTGCATCTCGATCATCAGACCATCTGCTCCCGCGACGAGAGCCGCCTTGGCGAGAGGCGCGACGTAGCGCGCATGACCGGTGCCGTGGCTCGGATCGACCACGACAGGAAGGTGAGAAAGCTCTTTGAGCACGGGAACCGCATTGAGGTCGAGCGTGTTGCGGGTGTAGGTTTTGTCGAGGGCAATCACCCCGCGCTCGCACAGAATCACGTTCGGATTCCCTTGATTGAGCACATATTCGCTGGCGAGCAAGAACTCGTCAATCGTGGCACTCGGACCTCGCTTCAGGAAGACTGGACGACAGCTTTTGCCGGCTTCGATGAGCAGAGGGAAGTTCTGCATGGACCGCGCGCCGATTTGCAGGATGTCCGCGTGTTCGGCGACCGTTTCCACCATGTCGGCGGCCATGACTTCGGTGATTGTCACGAGGCCGGTTTCCTCTCCGACTTGCTTGATGATCTTGAGACCTTCGAGTTGCAAGCCCTGAAAGGCATAGGGTGAAGTGCGCGGCTTGAAGGCCCCGCCGCGCAGAACCGTGGCGCCCGAGGCCAGCATCAGGTCGGCGGAGGCTCGGAACTGCTCGTAGCTCTCGACCGAGCAAGGACCACCGAGGATCACGAAATCATCTGCGCCGAAGGTGACGTTCTTCACCGTCACGTGGGTGGGAGTCGGGTGGAACTCGCGGCTTGCGAGCTTGAACGGGCTGGAGGTCTGGGTGACTTTGCTGACCGAGTCAAGTCGGCCAAGCGCGCTCTCCAGGTCGATGCGTTGATCTTGGCTCAGGCTGCTGGGGATGCCCACGGCCTGACGAGGCTCGCCGGGGAGCACGAGAGGCTCCACGCCGCGCGCGCGAATGATCGAGCAGACTTCATCAATCTGCGCCGCCGTGGCCCCAATCTTCATCAAAATCAGCATCAGAATTCGGCAGTGTACCGCTCGCCTATCCCGGCCCCAGGCTGGCGAGGATGCGGGAAATGAGGGTCAAACCGGCCTTTTTGCTGATGTGTTCGTTCCGGCTCTCGCAGGATGGGCTGAGGCAGCAGAGAGGACAGCCATCTTCGCAGTCACAGCTTTGGAGCATCGTTTCGCCCTTGAGGAGCATCGCGTGGAGACGCGGGAAGATCTCCTCGCAGAATCCCAGTCCTCCGGGGGCGACATCGTAGAGGTAGATGCTCGCGCTGAAGTCGTCGGGGGAAACCAGGTACCAGGCACTGCCAATATCGTTGCGGTCACACCCGGCGATGAGCGGGGCGAGGGATCGCATAATATGCTCGACCGTGTGGAGCCCCTTGACCTGGTCGGGGTTGGTGGCGTCGAAATCGTTCATCGGCAGGCTGAGGCGCAGGGCGATGGTCTGGGTTGTCATCGCGGGGAGATCCAGTTCGTGCTCTTCCAAGATGCCGCCTCCGTCGAGTGTCCGCGCCTCGTAACCCGTGACCTGGGTGGTGACCGTTGCTCCGCAGAGAGTGATTGTCGCAGGGCCAAGGGTGTCTTGCCGGATCGTGACTCCTGGCTCGATCGCCGCTTGGACGGTGGGGGAGGTCGAGTAGTTGACTTCCTGTGGAATCAGCAGGGCTTCGCCCATCTCGTGCCGGAGATCTGAGACGACGTAGCTTTCTCCCCGATGGAGATAAACCGCCCCGGGGAACGCCTCGCGGTAGGCGCGCCAAAGTTCCATCTCGCCGAGCTCGTTTCCATTCGGAAGCAGGAGCCGAACGTGGCTGGAGCTGGCGGTGCGGATATTCACCTTTCGAGCAGGAGGATCGTGCGAGGGGTAGAAGTGCTGGTCGTAGGCGCGTTGAAATTCGCCTCCTTCAACCAGGCCGGTGACAACGTTCTGTGCTGTTTCGCCCCACTTTTCGAGTTCACTCGTGAGGAGGGCGCGCTCATAGGCGGCACATTTCAGCTGGGCGGCGATGATGACCGGGTTTTCTCGGCTGGCCCGGGCGGGCTCGACGCCTTGGTCGAACAACAGTTCAGGTTGGGAGGCGAGAAACTGCTGAAGAGGATCGGAGTGGGCGATCATGAGGGCGATCCCTTCGCGGCCCGATCTTCCCGCGCGACCAATTTGCTGCCAGAAGCTCGCGATGGATCCGGGGTAGCCGTTCAGGATCACCAGATCGAGCCCACCGACATCGACGCCGAGTTCCATGGCATTGGTTGTTGTGAGTCCCCGGAGCTTGCCGGAAAACAGGTCTTTCTCGATCTGCCGGCGTTCTTTGACGGTGTATCCGCCGCGATAGCTCTCGACCATTTGCGGGTCGAGGTCGCGTTTCACGAGCTCCTTGCGCGCGGCTCGCAGAACTTGCTCGACACTGCTTCGGGCGCGGCAGAACACCATCGAACGTACGGAATGGGCGACGGCCTCTGCGAGGAGCCGACCGGCATCCGCATTGGGGCTGGGCGGGGTGGACTCATCCTCGCTGGTGGCTTCGATGATGAGGACTTCTTTGTTGCCCCGGGGGGCTCCGTCGGTGTTGATCCAGGTTGGGGTGCGCCGAGTAAGGGTCTGGAAGTGCGTGACTGGCTCGGCAATCGTGGCGCTGCAACCGATGATCTGAGGCCGATTGCCGTGCCATTCGCAGAGTCGAAGGAGCCGTTCGACAACCCACGCGACGTGGCCACCGAAGGCTCCTCGGTAGACGTGAGCTTCGTCGATGACGAGAACGCGGAGGTTACGCAGAAATTTCGTCCAGGCCTCGTGTCCGGGAAGGATTCCGACGTGGAGCATGTCGGGGTTGGTGAGAATAATGTTCGCGGACTTGCGGATGGCGGATCGCTGGGACTTGGGGGTGTCGCCATCGTAGGTCGCCACGGTGAGCTCATCGCCAGAGATCAGCTTCTCCAGCTTCTGCATCTGATCCTGAGCCAGGGCCTTGGTGGGGAAGATCATGAGCGCGCGGCCCATTGGCTCTTCGAGGCAAGCCTGGAGCGTGGGGAGGAGATAGCAGAGGGACTTCCCGGAGCTGGTGCCGGTCGTCACGAGAATATCGTTGCCCTGGCTGGCGGAGGCGTAGCTCTCGGCTTGGTGAGAATAGAGCCGGGAAATTCCGGCTTCGGTCAGCCAGTGGCGGAGGGTTGGATGGAGCTTGTCAGGAAGAGGCGCGTAGGTTCCCGGTTGACCAGGCAGAACGTGCAGCGAGACTCCCCGCTGGCCCATGAGTTCTTGAAGCACGCGCGGTTCCATCGCGGCTTCGATCAGTCGAGATTGTTCAGGACATCAAGGGAGTCATCGCGCTTTCCGCGGTTCGTCCACTGGGCGGCATAGACGCTGGCAAAGAAGAGGATGGTGAGCGGCAGGGCCATGACCATCATGCTCAAAGGGTCTCCGCTCGGGGTGACGACGGCGGTGAAGGTGAAAATGCCCACGAGGGCCTGTCGCCAGTACCGCGAGATCATCGTGCTGGAGATCAGGCCGATTTTGGTGAGGAAGAAAACGAGGATCGGGAGCTGGAAACCCACGCCAAAGGAGAGGATCATCTTGGCGCAGAACGTGATGATCTCGGCGGGGTCTTGAAGAATCTTCTGAGTCGGGAAGACCGACGCCATGCTCGCAAACCATCCCATCGTCGGGGGCAGAATGATGTAGCCGAGATAGGCTCCGAGGAAAAACAGGAGCGAACTAATGGGAACCACGATCCGGATCGGCCGCCGTTCTTGCTCGCGGAGACCCGGCGCGATAAACGCCCACAGTTGGATGACGGTGAGGGGAAGGGTGAAGATGAGCCCCAGAATGAAGGCCATCTTGAGCTGGAACATGAAGGGTGTGGTGAGGCTCTTCCACACAACTTCATATTCAATGTTCTTCGGCATTCCGGCTTGGACCTGCGCGATGAGAAGGGTGTAGACCTCATCCACGAAGAACCATCCCGCGACCATGCCCACCCCGATGAGGAGGATGATGCGGAACAGTCGGGTGCGAAGCTCTTCGAGGTGCTCGCCCAAAGTCAATCGCAGTTCCTCAGGCTGAGCTGAGGAACTGCGATCTGTGGGTCTATCGAGGAGTGCCATGTTCTCCGAGGGGAGACGGATCTCCTTTCGATTAGTTCTCGAGGACTCGGGTCTCGGTTTCTTGGACGCGGAGGATCATCTTGACTCCGACGCTTCCACCAGCGGCTGGGCCGCCACCGAATCCACCACCGGCACCGTCTCGACCATCACCGCCACCCGGAGTTCCTGGAGGGGCGAAGCCGGTGGGGGCTCGCTGCATGAACCGCTCGATGGGCTTCCACTCGGAGAGGAAGTCGCCGATGAATCGGATGGGGATATTACGCTTGTCGGCACCTGTGGAAGCTCCGCCACCGCCACCACCGCCTGCACCTTGGAATCCTGTTGGGCCGCCGAGCGGTGGGCCTCCGGCGTTGCCGCCGCCACCTGCACCGCCACCTGATCCGGCCATTTCAACAATGGACTCTTGAACGGTGGTTCGCTCTTCGCGCACCAGGATGCCTCGGTCGAGGGCAATCCACATGACGGAGCTGATCTTGATGGATCGAGCTTCGCCTTGTTGTCCGCCGAGGTTTTGTGCTCCGCGCAGCTCATTAGCGCCGAGGGAAATTTCAGATCGGATCTTGGCGCAAGGGATGCCTCGCTCCCACTCAACGCTTTCCAACGTGGCGCGACCGGGAAGGTTGCGAACCATCGTGCTGACCTCGTTGAGCTTGCTCATGTCGAGCTCGCCTTCGGGCATTGCGGCTGCCCAGCTGTCCGAAACTTGAACCGTTCGGCTCGGCAGGATCGGAAGCGGGAAGAGCGCGTAGAGGTCGGTTCGGAAGGATTCTCCCGAGGTGCCTTCGAGGGGAACATAGATCGGCGCGGAGCTGAACACTTCGCGACCGGTGCTCGAGATGCGCATGAAGATCGGGTGCATCTCGTAGTCCATGTACTTCTTAGGCTCGGTTTCGCCAGCAACCACGAGCATGGCGTAATCCTTGCCCTTATCGGGAAGCGCCTGGAGGCGGATCAGACCATCGCCGTTCGGATAAACGTTCTCCACTGCGACGAGGTAGCGGAACCGTTGTTCGTCAAGCGGGAGCAGGGGCATTCGGCTGCCGAGTTGGGCTTGGCCTTGCGTGATGAGGCCGACTTCAGTTCCGAGGCGGACGTTGTAGACCAACTCGCGACCGGGGCTGAACCGGTAGCGGATGTTGAATCCGTCCGGCTTCGTGATGCTCGTCGAGTTATCCAGCGTCACGTTGACCGAGGATCGGTCGACGATCTGCGGAGCGGATTCGCTGGCTTGGTACAGAACGACCTCGATCTTCATCGGGCCGTCCGGCAAAAGACGCTTCTTGGTGTCGAGTTTGTAAACGTAGTCGTTCCCTTCGATATCCGGAACAACGGCTTCCAGGAACTTGCCATTCACGAGGACGGCCAAGTACTGCCCCTCGCCCATGGAGTTCTTCGGAATGCGCACACTCACGACTTCGCGAACGCGCGCCCCGTCTTGAGGTCGGCGGATCGTGAACGTACCCTGGGCAAATGCACTGCCCATCAGGATGGTCGCCATGGCAACGGCCAAAATTTTCTTCATACGGTTCACCTGCGCCGAACCGGAAGTCCGTCCGAGCGCAATCTGGTCTCTTCTACGTGTGTGACGCGCTCAATGAGCCCGAAAGTTACAGTTTTCAGGGTCCCTGATCGCGAGATCACAAGAAGTGGAAATGTTACCCGCCCCGCCGACAAAAAATCGAACAGAATATCAAGACAGATGTCTGTAGTTCCCTTGGATGTTTCCACCCTCAATCCCCGGCAATCCGAAGCTGTCCTGCATCCAGGCGGCCCCCTGATGATCGTTGCGGGAGCTGGGTCGGGAAAGACCAGGGTCATCACCTACCGAATCGCGCGACTCATCCAAGAAGGATGCCCTCCGTACCGTATCCTGGCAGTTACATTCACCAACAAAGCGGCTAAGGAAATGCGCGAGCGGGTCGAGCAGCTCGTGGGTGAAAAGGCGAAGGACATCTGGATGGGCACCTTCCACTCGGTCTGCGCCCGGCTCCTGCGAACCGATGGAGCCGCGATTGGCGTTGATCGGAATTTTGTTGTCTACGATGATGGAGACCAACTCTCTCTCGTCCGCGATTTGCTGAAGGCCAAGGGGATGGATGACAAGTCGCTTCAACCGCGCGGCGTCCTCGCCGAAATCAGTCGGGCCAAGGAGAAACTGATGGGCCCGGAGAAGTACTCCGAGAGTGCCAGCGGATTCTTCGAGCGAGCCGTGGCTTCGATCTACAAGGACTATCAGGCTCGACTGAACGCGGCGAATGCCCTCGACTTCGATGACCTGCTTTTCAAGAGCGTCCGCTTGCTGGAGCAGGCAGATGCCGTTCGAGAGAAACTTCAAGAGAAGTTCCGCCATGTGTTGGTGGATGAATATCAAGACGTCAACTTCAGCCAATACCGCCTGGCCGATCTGATTGCGGCCAAGCATCGGAATCTCACCGTCGTCGGCGATGATGACCAGTCGATTTACGGCTGGCGCGGCGCGGATGTCGGGCTGATGATGCGCTTCAGCATCGACCACCCCGATGCGACGCTGATCACCCTCGACCAAAACTACCGATCGACCGAGCGTATCCTGAACGCGGCCCACGCGGTGGTGCGCCACAACCGGAGCCGAAACGACAAGCAGCTCTGGACGGACAAAGGGGCCGGTGCCCTCATCAGCATCGGCGAGGTGGGAACCGAGAACGAGGAAGCCATTCTCGTGGTGAACACGATCCAGCGCGAGGTTCGGACGGGCCGACGAAGTTACGGCGATTTCTCGGTGCTGTACCGAACAAACGCCCAGTCGCGCGCGGTGGAAGAAGCGTTCCTCACCCGCTCGGTTCCGCACATCCTGCTCGGAGGCCAGAGGTTCTACGATCGCAAGGAAATCAAGGACATGATCGCTTACCTTCGGCTGGTTTGGAACCCGCTGGACGAGGTTTCGTTGCGAAGGATCATCAATGTGCCTGCCCGGGCGATCGGCCCGGGGGCGATCACGAAGATTGAGGAGCATGCGAATAAGAACAACTTCAGCTTGCTCCAGGCGATGCAAGACTCGGCGTTCCAACAAGAGTTCAACAAGAAAACCCAGACCGGGCTCAAGAGTCTGACCGCGCTCATTGAGGATGCCCAGATGATGGTGGCGGCAGAGGTTCCGGTCACTAAGATCTTGCGGGAGATCATGCAGCGCTCCGGATATTTGGATGAACTTCGTGCCGATCGAACCGAGGAAGCCCAGAGCCGGCTCGAAAACCTCCAGGAACTCGTCAACGTAACGGCGCAATTCGATGCTCGGCCAGACGAAGAGAAGAATCTGGGTGTGTTCCTCGAGGGCGTCGCGCTCATCAGCGACATTGATGGCCTGAAGGATGATGCGGACGGCGTCAAGCTGATGACGCTTCACTCGAGCAAGGGATTGGAGTTTCCGGTCGTGTTTCTCTTGGGTCTGGAGGAAGGGGTCTTCCCCCACTCGCGCGCCCTCGGATCGGATACGGAACTGGAAGAGGAGCGGAGACTTTGCTATGTCGGGATGACCCGAGCGCAGGAAGAACTGTATCTCACCTATGCGCGCCGCCGATCCCAGTATGGCCAGGCCAACTTCAACGCCCGGTCGCGGTTCATTGATGATATCCCTCGGGAGTATCTGGATCAGATGGCGGGCACGACCATGGAAACTCCGCCGGTCAATCGCACGGGCATGAGGTTGGAGCAGATGCGCACAGGCGAGTATGCGATCACTGAATCAGCCTCCGTCGAGTCGCCCAAGCCAAGCTGGACACCTCCGTTCAACGTGGGGCAGAAGGTGACCCACAAGAAGTTCGGAATCGGGATTGTGGTGGCCTGCAACCCGGTGAAGGGGGATGCAGAAGTTACGGTAGCCTTCCCGGGAGCGGTTGGAATCAAGAAGTTGATGCAGAGCTTTGCCAAGCTGGAGGCGGTTTGAGACTCGTTTCGTTGATTTTAGTGGGGTCTCTTCTCGTCATAGCGGGGTGCGATCGCCAATCCAAGATGATGCCTCTGAGCAAAGGGGCCGTGTGGGAGTACCAAGCGACGAGCGGCCTCCTCACCCGAGTGACGAAGATCCAGGTTGATTCTCCGGTCGCGGTGGGGTCGGCAAGCGGATACCTGCTGACGAGTCGTCAAGGGAACTCGCGGCTGGCGTGGAGTGGCTCCCAACTCATCGCGTCTCAGCTGGCGGGAGCCCAGTTCCGCCCCCCGATTCCCCTCTATGCGGATCTTGCCGAGGGGGCCAAGTTGGCCTGGAAGGGGGAGATCCGAACCGCGGAAGGAACGCGCCCCGCTCAGGGCGAATTGGTCTCGGCAAAAACGAAAGAGAAGCTCGGGACGCAGGAAGTCGCGGCGACGCTCACCACCTTGACTTACCAGGAAGCGGGTCGGCAGCACGAAATCCAGACCTGGTTTGCGAGTGGTGTCGGAATCATTCGCCAGGAACACCGAAGCAATGGGCAGCTGATGACGCGGTTGATCTACCTCAGCGGGCCCTGAGCGGTTTTCTTCTCTTAGTCAAACGAAATCCCCGGTCGAGATTCCTCAACCGGGGATTTTTCGCAATGGCGTGTTCGGGAGATTAGCCGCGAAGCGGGCTGAATCCGAATCGGTCGAACACGAAGATGATGTTCGCGACCGAGTTGATGACGTCGAAGTCGAGGTTGCCGGAATCGGGCACGTAGATCATGTCGCCGGGGCGAAGCACGATGTTCTGGCTTGCATCCTTGCCGGTTTGGTAGGCGACAAGGTCGGCTTGAATCGAAAGCAAGTCGCCCCGTCGGCCCGGGAGGGGTCGGAAGACTTGAACGCGGCTGAGGCGGGATCGACGCTCGATCTTGCCCGCTTGCTCGACGACTTCCATGAGCGTCAGGTTCTCGCGATAGGGCACCGGGCCAGCTCGCTGGATTCGTCCCGCGATGATGACGCGGTTGTCGAGCTCTTCAGGAACGATGAGCGTATCGCCGTCTTCGACGACATAGTTCTGGGTGCGGTCTCCGTTGAGGAGAGCGCGCAGGTCGATGGGGATGTGCTCGCCGCTATTCTTGCGCACCAAGAACGCCTTTTTGAGGTTGGCGCGACCATCGGTGCTCGTGCCGCCGCCGAAGGCGATCAGGTCAAGCAGACGGTCGCCCGGGCGCATGTCGTAGACGCCGGGCCGGCCGACAAATCCGTTGACGCCCGCTCGGATGCGGCGATATTCGCGGATCGTCACGCTGACGATGGGATCCTTGAGTTTGAGCTTGTCCACGTACGCCACCGTGAGGTCGCGCTCAAGCTCGGTGATGGTTTTGCCTGCGGCCTTGATGGAGCCGACGAACGGGGCGCTGATGTTGCCGTCGGGGCCGATGGGCAGAATCGCGTTGATCTCCGCGACTCGGTAAACCTGAATGACCAGCACGTCTTCTGGCTGCAAACGGTAGGTTCCGTCGGCCACTGTTTGCGCATGCGCAAAGCCCGTGATCATCAGCATCAGGGCTAGGATCGTGTGTTGCAACGCCCGTTTCATAGTCGTACTGTTCTCGCACTGCAGATGCGATTCACCCACAGTATAGCTTATTATCAGTCGTTTGCGCGTCTTCTGGAGCCTTCGACCACAATCGTAAACTCACCCTTTGCTGGCACAACCTTTTCGGAAGGCAAACTATTCAGGGAGCCCCGCCAAATCTGCTCATGAAGCTTGGTCAGCTCTCGGCAAATGGCGACTCGCCGATCCCCCAAAACTTCATGACACGCAGATAGGGTCTTCAGGAATCGGTGGGGCGATTCGAAGAACACCAGGGTCATCGTGGAGTCGGCAAAAGGCTCAAGGATCTCCCGGATCGCGCCCGGCTTGCGGGGGAGGAATCCGAGAAACGCGAATCTCTGGGCGAAGAATCCGCAGGCACTGAGCGCGGTCGTGACCGCGCTGGCGCCAGGGATGGGCTCCACCCGACCACCGAGATTCCAAATGTCGTCCGAGAGCAATGCTCCCGGATCGCTGATCCCCGGGGTTCCGGCATCGGTCAGGAGGGCGAAATCGCCTTCAGCCTCAACCACACGCTCGGCATATTCCCGAATCTTTGCGGGATTCGTGTGCTCGTTCAGGATGAGGAAAGGCACCTTCAGATCCATCGAGCTCAGGAGCTTGGCGGAGATCCTGGTGTCTTCGACAAACACGGCTTCCGCATCAGAAAGGGCCGATTGAGCCCTCGGAGAGATATCTCCAAGATTCCCAATCGGCCCTGCGACAACCCGGAGGATGCCCATTTGGTTGTTAGTTCCCAGACTGTGGCAAGAGGCTCGGCGGAGGGGTGGGGAGGTTTTCCTCCTTGTTTCCGCCTGTAGCGAGATCGGTCGCGTCTCCGGTCTTCCCAGCCCCGCTGTTGGGAGTCGTGGTGGAGCCAGTCGTGCCTGTGCCGGTGGCACCAGCCTTCTCGGCTTCCTCGGCCTTGCGCAACTCTTCTTCTTCCTTCTTCAGTCGTTCGGCTTCTTCCTTCGCGGCGGCATCGGCTTCTGCCTTGGCCTCGGCGGCGGCTTTCTGATACTCAGCCTTCTCGGTGAGCCATCGATCCAACTCGGCCTTGACCAGATCGTGTTGCTCTTGGGTGTAGTTCTTTTCCTTGAGCCCCGCGCCATTCAGCTGAGTGATTTGGCTGTAGATCGACTCGCCCATTTGCTCGAAATCGGAGTTGAACTGGGCGACTTGGAGCAGGAAGTCGTGGCTGTCCTGATACCGCTTTTGCTCGTACAGAAACTGAGCGGCGCGCATGCGCAGCGTCATGTCCTCGTACTCTTCCAGAACGCCGCTGATTGCTTCGAGCCGCGAGTCCACCATCTCGATTCGCTCCGCGGTGGTTGAGATTGAGTAGAGCTCTTCGGTCAGCTTATAGCGGGTGAGCTTGTTGAATCGCGGATCCAGCATCTTCGCCGGATCGGCATTCATCACCTTGTCGAGAAGTTCCGTGATCTTCTTCTTGAACTCAGTTTGATTGCTTCGCTCTTCTTGATCGTTGAGCAATCGGGTGGAGGCGTAGAGGTTCTCGAGTCCGACGTCGCCGAACGCGAGAGAGGCGCCATCGATGCCTTTCTCAATCGCCTCTTGGAGCCGCTGTTGGGCCCGCGTTTGTTGGGCGTTGCGGAGAAGCTCGGCCTTGTTCTTCTCGAAATCCTTCGGCAGGTTCGGCGCGGACTTAGTGAGCTTGAAGAGGGCTGGCGAACCGTTTTGATTGATCACCTCGGAAACCTCGCCTGGCTTGAGCGTAAGAAGGCTCTTGAGATCCGACTGAGATTCCACCGTGGCGCGAGGCAGGGTGACCTGTCGATCCGGCTCGGTGGAGTTCGGCCAGTACTTCTTTTGCGTGGCGACAAAGTCGGCTCCGCCCTTGATCTCTTCCAACGCCTTGATGGCATCGTCCTCTCGGACGGTGAGATCCTTGCTGAGATCGTTGAATCGGATGATTTGGAACGTCAGATCGGTGTAAGAGTTCTTGAGGTCGGCCTCGGTGTACTTCTCCGAAGACTGGAACTTCTCCATCACACCGTAGGTCATCAGCTGACTTTCAATTTGGGGGCGACGAGTGGCATCGTTGTACGATTCGGTCAGTTGCGTGGTCAGCTCGCCCTTCCACTCGTTCAGCGTTTTGCCGCCGAGCATCGGCTTGAGCACCTCGTCAATCTTGGCCGGGGTCGCGTCCATCGGGATCATACCGGTCATCTGCATCTGCGCGATTTGGCTGCGGGCGAATTCGTCCGCCATTTTCTGGGCCATCGGCTTGATGGTTTCCGCGTTCAGGACGACCCCGTTTTCCTTGGCCAGGGCGCGAATCACGCTCTCCTGAACCATCTGCACGAGGGTCGCTCCGGTCACCAAGTACTCGCCGTCTGGGGTTCCGCGTCCGCCGCCTGCGCCCATCTGATCGTGGTTCGCGTTGATCTTGGCGTTGAACATGTCGGTATCGACCTTGGTGCCATTAATCGTGACGATCGCGAATTTATCGCCCCCTTGCTCCGGCCCTTGTGAGAAGAAGGGAACCGTGAAGATCATCCCCAGAACCATGAGAAGCGCAATGGCGCCCATGAGAACCTGGCACCCCTTCTTCTCCATCAATTTACGAATGCTAACAATGTCCACCGGCGTTGTCCTTGTAGGTTGGTGAACGATTGTGGCACTAACTCGGTTCCGCCTGGCTCCGGTTCGGGCCTGTTGATCCCGGCAAAACCATTGCGAGACCCTTGACTGGTAGACAGAAGATGTGGTAATTTTCTTGATAGATAGACGGGAAGGTGATGAACATCTGTCCGTCTGTTGAGGCCCCCTATGGCAAAAGGACTGACGACTCGGCAAGAAGCCATCCTCCGATATGTGGCAGATTATCAGCAAGAAGCTGGCTATCCGCCCTCGATCCGAGAGATCGGCAACCATTTCAGCATCGGCTCGCTTCGGGGGGTAACTGTCCACCTGGATGCCCTGGAAAAGAAGGGCTTCATTGAGCGAGCGAATACACCGCGATCAATCAAGATCATTCACCCTGCGTTCCAGACTCAAATGAACGTGACGATGCTGCCGCTGCTCGGCAACATCGCGGCTGGTGTCCCGATCCTTGCCCAAGAGCACACAGAGGATCTGATTCCGGTGCCCAGCGAAATGGTGCGCAACATCGCGAATGCGTTTATCCTGCGGGTGCGCGGCGATTCGATGTCGGGCGAGGGGATCAACCCACGCGATTTGGTGGTCATCAAGCCTCAAGCCACCGCCTCTCACGGCGATCTCGTGGCGGTTTTGCTCGGCGAAGAGGCCACGGTCAAGCGCATCCACTTCCAAGGCCCGCGCATCCGGCTCATGCCCTCGAACCCCGCCTATGAACCAATCGAAGTCGAACAAGAGGACGCCCGGATCATCGGTCGCGTCGTCGGTTTGATGCGCGACTACGAAGGCATGGCGTTCTAAGCCTCCGCCCGCCGGTCTTAGCATTTCCGCAGGCTTGTTAGTCACATGATGAACCTGATTGCCCCGGAAACCTCCAGGGCAATCAGTTACGGTTTGACCTGAATATCATCCACATACCAGTCCGATTCCAGGCTGTTGCGCAGGATCGTGAGGTGGATGGTAGCTGGTCGTTTTTCGAACTCACCCCGGAATTCGATTTCGGCGAGGATGACGCCTCGGTCGTCGATTTCCCGGGCGCGGGTTTGATTGGCGACGATCGCGCTATGGCTCTTCAGTTTGCCGAGACTGGAACGCATCTGCGAGAAGTCACCCCGCCGAAGCTCGTCGGCGTAGTCGGGTGTGGAGATTTCGAGCCACTTCTCTTGGGACATCTGCTCGAAGGCCAGAATCACTCGTTCTTCGCCAAACTCCGCCGCTTCCCCTCGGATTCGACCGTGACCGTCCATCCAGAACCAAAGCACGCCGCTGAGAGGGAAGAGCAGAAAGATCGCCATGAACAGGAGCTTGATGCCCGGAGTGTCGCGATTCTTGATCTCCGTGACGACCCCTTCTTCGTTCGTGATGAATGACTTCTCTTGCATCGTCTGTGTCCTCAAAAAAACGTGTTGATCTGCGTTCGCGGTGCCGGCTATCGACCCTGCCACATGTCGAACAGAATCAGTTGTCCGCCAAAAATCCCGATCCAAAGCAGGAGACGCAGGCCGACCACGGCGGGCTTGCTCATGCCGGGGAGAGGCACTTTCATCATCAGATACCCGAGAAAGATCGCCGCGCCTAGCAGGCCTTGGTTGTTGATGGGGTGGTAGGGTAGGGAGTCGAGTCGGTAGACCCGGGTGGGATCGGGCGACATCGCGCGGATGAGCTCGAACCAGCAGAGGCTGGCACCGGCTACGCATCCGAGCGCGATGATGGTCGCCCAAAGATTCGCTTTCCGCCAGGCGAAAATCCACGAGGCCACGCACACCACGATGACCGCATCAATCACAACGCTTGCCAGGTGAAGGGTTCGAATGCCATCCCCTTGCATGTAGTAGCTCAGAGCCGTTTGGGCCATCGGCTTAGTAGAAAGGGCTCGGATTTGGGTCGCGGCGAGCGCAGTGCATCCGAACCCGAGCAACCACTCGGCCCATCCCGGTCCCTCGTATTTGCCCCGAGTTGATGCGCCGAGTGCGTCGCTCATGTTAGTCCGTGAGGAGGGCCGCTGGCATCAGGGCCGGTTGAGCCACCCCAGAATCGAGCCGGATATGGCGCGATTCATCGCTCGAAAGGTGAGTGGCGTGCATCACATCCAGCACGTGGTAGGCGAGATCGCCGCTTGCGCGGTGGGGGCGGTTGTGTCGAATCGCGAGAGCCATGTCGAGCACGCCCAGCCCGCGAGAGTTTTCTGCGTAGGGTCGGGTGATCTCAATCTCTTCCCAGGTTTCGCTGCCGACTCGCTTGATTGTGATGGGGCCGCCAAAGAAGTTCGGGTCAGGAACCCGCAGGGTCGCCTTCCTGCCATAGATCTCAATGTGCTTGAGCTCGGTGCCGGCCATCGTATCGAAGCTGGTCGTCAGCTGGCCGATCGGGCCCTTCACAAACTCCAGAGTCGAGACGATGTGGGTCGGGGTCTCGACAGACAGGACGCTGCCCGCGAGAGGCTGGCTCGTCACGGTGCGGGTGGGGAAGCTTGTGCGAGTGATTCCACTCACGCGCGCCACCGGACCGAGCAGTTGAACGAGGGCGGACACGTAGTACGGGCCCATGTCGTAGAGCGGGCCGCCGCCGACTTGGTAGTAGAACGTCGGATTCGGGTGCCAGCCTTCCACGCCGCCGCCCATCATAAATCCGTTGAAGCCGACCAATTCTCCCAACTCGCCGTTTTCAATCAGCTCCCGGCAGGTCTGGATGCCCGCGCCGAGAACCGTGTCGGGGGCGCACCCTAGGCGAACGCCCTTACTCGCGGCGAGATCCACCAATTCACGACCTTCGTACAGACCAATCGCCAGCGGCTTTTCGTTGTAGACGTGCTTCCCGGCATTCAGCGCAAGCTTGGCCACGTCGTAGTGGGCCGCAGGAATCGTGAGGTCAACCACGATTTCAACCTCAGGGTGAGCGAGCATCTCGTCCACCGTGAGAACATGGGGAATCTTGAACTCATCCGCTTTTGCCTGAGCGCGGGAGGTATCGAGGTCGGCGACCGCGAAAAGGTCGGTCGCATCGTACTTGGAGAGATTTTCGAGGTAGATGCCGCTGATATTGCCGCACCCGATGATGCCGACCTTGGTCGCTTCCATGGCTCTATTCTGACTGACGGGACCCCCGGCTATCCAGGAGGAACGGCCCGGATTCCCCTGATCCAAGCCTCATAATTGAGAAATCGCTTTGGCCACGCATTACGAGACGCTGGGTGTCCGCCCGAAAGCCGCCCTGGAAGAGGTGCGCGACGCCTACCGCCGGTTGGCCCGCACGTATCACCCCGACGTCAATCCTGATCCCAAAGCCCACGAGCAGATGGCTCAGATCAACGTGGCTTTTGAGGTGCTGAGCGATCCAGTTCGGCGGATGGAATACGACGCGACCCTCGGGTTTCGATCTGCGGAACGCGAGTCGAGGCAAACCGAAGCCCGGCGGCCTGCTGCGGTTCAGGCGCAAATTTACCGTCGTCTTCGTGACCATGGCACCCCGATCTATGGTCTCGGGTTCGAGCCTGGAACGGGTCGGCTCGTGAGCAGTAGCTTTGACAACGAAGTTTTTTGGTGGGATGACCGTTTTGAGCATCCCCGGTCTCGGCACAAGTTCGAGGGGGGTGTGGTCAATGCTATTTCGGTTCCTCGGCGCGATGCCGTCGTGGCAGCAGGCAGCAGCGAGCAACTACTTCACTGCTGGTCGTACGGCATGGATCGCCCAACGAGTTGGCGACAGGCTCCGAAGAGTTGGGTTTGCAACGTGGCTCCGAGCCCGGACGGGAAGTTTCTGGCCTATGGGAGTTTGGATCACGGTCTCCGGGTGGCGACGGTGCCCCATGGGCGCGAAATGTTCTCTAATTTCTCCCACAAGGAAGCGGTGACTTCGGTTGCCTGGGCGCGGGATTCTCGCACTTTGGCCACAGGGTCGGCGGATGCCACGGTCAAGGTGTTTGATGCGGTGGCGGGCCGCGAGTTGCATACCTTCCAGCAAGTCCGTTCCCTGGTGACCGCCTTGGCCTTCAGCCCGAATGGGAACTGGCTCGCGGTTGCGGCGGTCGATCTCTCGATCCGGGTGTTCCGGATGCGCGATTTCACCTTGCAGAAGACGTTTTATGGTCACGATCGGCCGATCGAGGCGATCGCCTTCCACCCTCGGAACTGGCTGCTCGCCACGGCTAGCCGGGATGGTTCGCTGGGGTTGTGGAACATCCGGCACGGGATCGGGCATGGCCAGATCGAGGCTTCCCACCAACCGCTGAGCTGCGTGGCCTTCGCGCCAGATGGTCGGCATTTGGTCGCGGGTGGTTTGGATAAGATCCTCCGCGTTTGGCGTCTTTCGGCGACTGCTGGCGCGGCTCCGGAATCTGAGTAAGTGGTGCGCCGCATCCCCGACCCTCAAGGGATCGGGCCACCCATCGCGTCACCCCGTTGGGATCATTTGTCGCTCCTGAGTTCTGAACTTGCGGACCACTCCCGGACTCGCCCTCTCCAAACTCGGTTTGGGGAAGTTGGCCGAAGGCCGGGAGGGGCGGGCATCGCGCCTGTCCATCGCTGAAGCGAACGGGGAATCAGAGGCTGGCGGGAGCGCGAAGGAGTCGAACCTTCCCGACGCCCAAAAGCGTCACACGCGGTTTTGAAGACCGGGGGGCACACCGGCACCCATCCGCTCCCAGCTGAACCTCTACAATACCGGGACCCAGGGAATCCTTTCTTCCCCAAGCGGCTTCTGCCTGGTTGGAGTATCAACAACAAGATGAACGTAACCTGGAAAGGCGGCATGGCTTTCGAAGCCACAGGCGACACCGGCAACCCCTTCGTGATGGATGCCTACCCGGAAAGCGGCGGCAATGGCCTCGGCCCGACCCCGGTCGAAGCCCTGATGGGATCCCTCGCCGCATGCTCAGCCATGGATGTGATCTCAATTCTGCGGAAGAAGCAACAAACCGTCACCAGCTATCGCCTGGAAGTCACAGGCGAGCGGACGGAGGAAGGCGTCTACCCGCGCCCGTTCAAGTGGCTCAAGGTCACTCACATCGTGGAGGGCCCGGATCTGGACGAAGCCGCCGTCGCCCGCGCGGTTCAACTGAGCGATGAGAAGTATTGCGCCGTCGCCGCCACGCTCCGCGCGGCCCCCGAGGTGATCTCGGAGTACCGCGTGAAGCAGACCACGGCGTAAGTTGTCTCAGCGTGCCGCGAGCGGCGGCCCCATCAACTCCATTCCGAACTTCTCATGCAGTGCCGCAATGGCGGGCATGGGAGGTTCGGAGTGAGCTTTGAGAAGTGCGTCCAATTCGATGAAAAAGTCATCCAGCCCGCCGGGCTGAACCACGAGGAGCACCTCGCCTGGCTCTTCGCTGACGCACTGATAGAGGTGCGTGACTCCCGCAGGGATGTGCACCGTCGAGCCAGCCCCAGCTTGATGGATCACGCCGTCGAGCTCGAAAACAAATTCTCCGCTGAGAACATAGAAGGTCTCGGAGTCGCTCAGGTGCTTGTGGAGCGGGGGACCTCCGTTCGGCGGAGTCAGGCCGGTGAGCATTGTGTAAGTGCCTCCGGTTTCGGCACTCGAGAGCTTGATCGTGACCTGATCGGTGAAGATTTGAAGCACTCCGGGGGTGGAACCCGCAGCGGGCGGACGGACAAAGGGTGCAGACATCGCGCCGCCATCTTACACCTCGTCGAAGGGGTTCACGCGCAGAACTTATCCACCCTTCATGCTCGCCCCTGGGACTCCGGTGACGCCCGACTAGACTGAGAATCGTGGCACCCAACAATGACGTTGATCACGACAAACTGACGACCGCTGGCCAGCAACACAAGCGCCGATCGTGGGCCGAACCCTACAAGATCAAAATGGTCGAGCCGATCCGGATGACGACCCGAGAGCAACGGCAACGCGCGCTCGAAGAAGCGGGCTACAACACCTTCCTCATTCACAGCGAGGACGTCTACATCGACCTCCTGACCGACTCCGGCACCAGCGCGATGAGCGATTGGCAGTGGGCGGGAATGATGCTCGGCGACGAGGCGTACGCGGGCAGCAAAAACTACTACAACCTGGAATCGACAGTGGCCAAACACTATGGCTACAAGCACCTGATTCCCACCCACCAAGGACGAGGGGCCGAGCATATCCTGAGCCAAATCACGACGACAAATGGTGCTGTTGTGCCCGGAAACATGTACTTTACGACCACGCGCTACCATCAAGAGCACGCGGGAGCCAAGTTCATTGATATCATCATGCCTGAAGCTCACGACCCTGCCTTTATCCATCCATTCAAGGGCAATGTCGATCTGGACAAGTTGGAGTCGGTGCTTGAGGAATACGGCGCGGAGCGCATCCCGTATGTCTCCATGGCGGCGACTGTGAACATGGCGGGAGGCCAGCCGGTTTCGATGGAGAACATGCGCCACGTGCGCGAACTGTGCAACCGCTACGGCGTCCCCGTGATGCTCGATGCCACACGAGCGGTGGAGAACGCCTACTTCATCCAGCAACGCGAGCCTGGCTATTCCGACAAGTCGGTCAGCGAAATCCTGCTTGAGTTCTGCCAGCTCACCGATGGCGGCACGATGAGCGGCAAGAAGGATCCGTTGGTCAATATCGGTGGCTGGTTGAGTCTGAATGACGACGCCCTTGCCGAAAAAGCTCGCAACATGGTCGTGGTCTACGAGGGTCTCCATACTTATGGTGGAATGAGCGGCCGCGACATGGAAGCGATGGCGCGAGGCATCGAGGAATCGGTGCAAGACGACCACATGCGCGCTCGGGTCGGTCAGGTTGAGTATCTCGGCGAGTTGCTGATGGAGTGGGGCATTCCCATTGTCGAGCCGATCGGCGGACATGCGGTGTATCTGGATGCTCGCCGGTTTTATCCCGACATGCCTCAGGAGTGCTTCCCCGCCCAGACTCTTGCCGCCGAGCTGTATCTGGATAGCGGCGTCCGGAGCATGGAGCGTGGGATTGTGTCGGCCGGGCGCGATGTGGTGACGGGCGAGAATCACAAGCCCAAGTTGGAGCTTGTTCGCCTCACGATTCCTCGTCGGGTTTACACCCAGGCTCATATGGACGTGACCGCAGAAAGCGTGCTGAGTGTGTACAGCCAGGCGCAGAAACCCAAGGGTCTGGAGATGGTGTACGAACCGGAGTATCTGAGGTTCTTCCAAGCACGGTTCCGGCCTCTATCGGAGTGATGTATCCGAATAATGCGGGATAATCGGCCCCAAGTGACATACATCACAGACATTTCTTGAGCACGCTTATAGAATAACCGCAGGCGAATGGAGAGCACGCCCGGGTTTCAAATGAGTATGTTAACAACGATGGTACTGGCTACCATGATCGGCGTAGCCTTTCCGCAAGAGCGACCTCCCGTAGGCCAACCTGAACGAGCAAATGACAAGTTCAAAGACGAACTTAGTCCAGAAGAATTTCCTGTTCCACTCTTCCTCAAAGATCCGATGGGAAGTTCAAAGATGGACATGAATGCGTTGCAAGGTCTCCCCAAGATTGTCTTCTTTGCCACTTATGGTGATAACAATCAGGCATTTGATGCAAGCGCAGGGAGCATTGACTTCTGGCAATCTTACAGCTTTCCGGCGAACTTTCCGGTTGCCGTGAGTAAGCGGGCACGAACCGATCAGGTGACAAAGGATATGGTTTGGCCGTATCACATTGCGGGCTATCCCGCATTTGCCCCCAATCGAGTGATCGAAGCCAAGCTCCGTGTCGACTTCCTGTACAGCCCGAATGTTCCCCTATGGAACAATGATACATTCAGCTTTTGGGACGATTCTAAGAAGCCGACAGACCCGACCTCGGGTGGTTCACTCATCTTTCCTGGTGAATTGCAGACACTTTTGCAGGCCAAGATTCCGGCGGCTCACAAGGCGACTCCCCATTGGGTGAGTTTGGTATTTGATATCACGCCTAACACCACCGGGGGCGGAGCTTATGCCTATGCCATTGACAAGTTCGGCAATCCAATTCCGGGAAGGTATTACGGGATGTGGAAGTTCATTCCTCCGGCAACGCGTGGCCTTCTCTTGACAGCTGCAGCCGATGGTGACTTGCAAGGCTGGTGGCAAGATGACAACACTGTGAGCTATGTCGAGCTCATGGTTAAAGCACTCTAGAGTTCAAAAAGGTGCAGATGATGGCCAGCCAGATTGCTGGCCATCATGTCTCGCGCGCTCCCTGTTCAGTCCGAATGACTCCAACGTCTATGTCGGCGGGAGCATCCGCTCACTCTGTTAGAGTATGAATCAGGTAGCGTCTGGCAGTGAATCTCCCGGATCTGTGCCGCTACGACGCGTGGGCGTTTGAGAAGTTGACCACTGCATGCGGTGGGCTCTCGCCCGAAGAATTTGCGGCGGAGCCGTTTGGAATCGGGAGTTCGGTTC
Organism: Methyloversatilis discipulorum; assembly: GCA_943371575.1. GTDB lineage: Bacteria > Armatimonadota > Fimbriimonadia > Fimbriimonadales > Fimbriimonadaceae > UphvI-Ar2. The sequence goes on from CALRVI020000003.1 coordinate 79,396, forward strand.
GGTTTCACCTGGCTCACCCGATTACGGCGATGGATCGGTACCGGGCGAGGATTCTGGGCGAGCCGGTGCCGGACTATGACCTGAGCACGTTCGAATCAGCGAGCGAGGTGCAAGATTGGGCCGCTCCCTTGATCTTCCGATTCGGGCTAATGGTCGAGGAACTCCCCGAAAGTGATCTGACCCGGGCGGTGCATCATGCAACGCGCGTCGGGGTGTATCGCATGACGGTGGAGGAGACCATCCGTCACGTGCTGAACCACGGCACTTACCACCGAGGCCAAGTGGCCGCGTTGCTACGCGCCGCTGGGCATGACTTCCCCGACACCGATCTGCTGTTTTGGGTGGTCGAAGGGTCGGCACCCGCGTCCTAAAAACTACTCGTACTTTCCGATGACCTCAATTTTGCCGACGATATGGCGATTGAGGTCATCGAGTTCCTCGGCGGGCACCCACCACTCGGTGTGGTGGCTTGCGCCGACTTGCTGGATTTCGTACCGTGCCATGAACTCGGCATCGACTTCGAAGCGAGTGACGTACCCCACGCCGGAATCGCGGACATTCCACTTTGTGGCGATCTCGACCGCGTAGGCTTCGTTTGTGACGGGGTAGAAGATCGGTTGCTCAGGCAGGCGCGGTGGCCATGCGGTGAAGCCGTTGGCTACGAGAAGAGCGTGCTCTTCGGGTCCGGTGGGGCGAAAAAGCGTGATCGTCGGGCGGGCGTTCATTCAATTACTCAGCCATCTCTGCACGAGGATGATGACCTGATACAGGATGAGGACGATGACGGGCAGACCAAAAAAGATCATCGTTAAGGTGGAAATTGCGTCGTTGCCCTTGCCCAGCGAACCAGCTCCGGTCGTGCCAAGGACGGGATTGTAGCGGATCGGCTCAATCGAAACGGGGGCGATTCTGTAGCAGATCGGGCAAACCGGGCGATCGGTGAACTCGCGGCAGTTTTCACACTCCCACGGTTCAACCGTCACCATTTCTTCCGATTCGTTCGACTCTTCGTTCCCCATCACCTCATTGTGAATCACTTTCTGGCTGGTTGCCTCCTGCTTGCATGAGCCCCTCCGCCGACTCCGGTGGACGTTCGGCGATCATTTTCGCCCGCACCACGCTGATCGATCCATAGTCGACCTCCCCGCCGAGTGCTTCAAAGATCGGTTTGCGGTAACCCAGGCCGACCTCGCTCGCTGCCGACCGAATCCTTGCTTCAAGCTCCGGGACAATCCAGGGAGAGAGGTCGGTGCTGGGATACGTTTCGACAAATCGCTCCAGGTTGTTCCACGCACTGCGCACTTGGATGCCGAGGGCTTCGGCGACCGCCTCGACACGCTCTCCCCGTTCGAACAGTTCTTGTGTTTGCTTCTGTTTGGCCGTGGATTGGGGTTGGGGTCGTTCCGCCGGCGGTGCTCCCGCGAGAGGCAAATCTCGGGCAACTTCCTTACTCGTAGCATGCTCCTCTATGATCCTGAGGAGGTCATCTCCAAAGTCGGCAAGGCGCTTCTCCCCAAATCCTGGGACGGATCCGAGGCGTTTCAAGCTCGAAGGCATGACGGCCGCCACGCGCATGAGCGTCGCATCGTGAAAGACCACGTAGGGAGGCACCCCGCGCTCGTCCGCCACACGCTTGCGCCATTCACGGAATTTTTCGAAAAGCTCTTCATCGTAGGCTTCTTGAATCGCGGGCGAGCCTTTGCTTCGCCGAGACGCTTTCGTTTCAATCGCCCCATGCTCAAAAATTTCAAACTCACGCGCCTCTCGACCAGATTCCGTGACGGTGATCATCGGATAGGGTGGCATCGACTGTGCGAGGACCCCTTGATCCACCAGCTGTCGAATCCAGCTGGTGACCCGCTCCGTACTCTGCCCTTTAAAGACGCCGTACTGAGGAATCTCGTGGGCCCCCCGCTCGCGGATCTCTTTCTTGTTCTCTCCCCGCAGGACGCGGGCAACATAGCTGAGCCCAAACCCGCGAGCTTCACCGGAACGCGAGGCTCCAAGGAGCCCCTGCAGCTCAACCACGGCATCTCGAATCTTCACCCCGACTTCATCGGCATTCGCCAGTGGAACCAATCCTTCCAGGCAGACATCGCACGCTCCGCAGCCCCCTTCCGCCACCTCATACGACTGTCCGAAGTACTCGCTAAGCGCCTTGTGCCGGCACGACCGCGCCATGGCGAAATTCCGCACCTCTTCCAGAAGCGCCGCTTGATGTCCAGGATCGCTTTTGGGATCAAGCGCCATGAGCCGCCGCACCCGTTCGACATCGCCGAGACTGAAGAAAAGCACGCATTCGGCAGGCAGTCCATCGCGGCCGGCGCGGCCCGTTTCCTGCTGGTAGGCCTCCATGCTTTTGGGGATGCAATCGTGCATCACGCACCTGACGTTTGCCCGGTCGATCCCCATGCCGAACGCGATGGTGGCGACGACCACATGGAGCTTTTCCTGGGAAAACTCCTCACTGATGCGCGACCGAACCGCCGCATCGAGCCCGGCGTGATAAGCCTCGGCCTGTATCCCTTCGCCCCGCAAGTTTTCGGCAATCGATTCGGTGTCCGCCCGCGAGAGCGCGTAGATAATGATCCCCTCGCCCGGGTGCCGGCGGATTGCCTGGAGCATCTTGGCGAGCTTGTCGTCCTTCGACTGAATGCGGTAGGTGAGGTTGGGTCGGTCAAAGGTGCCGACGAAGAGTTTCGGCTTCGTCAACCGAAGCTGAATCGCAATATCCCGCTGAACACGCGGGGTTGCCGTGGCGGTAAACGCCATGATCGGGGTGTCCGGAAAATGCTGCCGGATGAGGCTCATCTGGCGATATTCAGGCCGGAAATCATGCCCCCACGCACTGATACAGTGGGCTTCGTCGATGGCAAACCTCGCGACTCCAGACTGCTTCAAAAGGGCGATCATGCCTTGCGTCACCAGCCGCTCCGGACTGAGGTAGAGAAGCCGGAGATTCCCCGCACGAAGGGCATCCTCGATCTCCGCAATCTCAAAATCCGGGAGGCTCGAGTTCAGGGCCGCCGCGTCTACGCCAACAAGCCGCAAAGCATCAACTTGATCCTTCATCAAGGCAATCAGCGGCGACACCACCACGGTGAGCGACTGAGTCACCAGCGCGGGCAGCTGGTAGCAGAGACTCTTGCCGCCGCCGGTCGGCATCACGACCACGGCATCCCGCCCGGCGAGACTCGCTTCAACAACCTCCTGCTGGACTGGCCGCAAGGAATCGAACCCCCAGACCGTGCCCAGCGTCTCCAGGATGTTCATTGCGGATGATTGTGAATCAGATTCCCGTCGTTCGGCGACCATCGTGCTCTCCGTCCTTGCTCGATAAGTATAGACATATTTCTACATTTTGTCAAGATAGTCACACATTTTTGTTGCAGAATGGTAAAGTGGTTTGCAAAGGCGGGGAAGGAACGAGACCATGAGGCAGAGCAAGAATCTGGTCACAGAAGTGGAGCACCAGGATGCACATTCCCTACATCGGAGAGGGGCAATCCTTACGCCAGTTGCTCTCAGCTATGTATCCCAGAAATGAACCAGCGCACGTCCTTACCACAACCAAAACAGAGAGGCAAGTTCAAGAAGATCCTTGGTGGGTTCTTCTCGGTGATTTTTTCGATCTGCGCGTTCGGTGGATTCCTCTTTCAGATGAACGGAGCCACCGTGAAACGCGACCTACCGGTAGAGATCGCCCGGGCGAGAAAGAACGGCCTGTGGGTCACCGCCGCCGACATCCAGGCCTCCCCGAGGAAGGGCGAGGACGGCACGGCAATCATCGAGAAATACGAGAAGACGCTCGGCACCCAGATGGAAAGCATCTCTGCTCTCACCAAATCCGTTCGCGAGGCCGATGCAAACAAAGGCAAGGAGCTCTTGGCCCCGCATCAGGAAGCCTTGGAGGATGCGAAGCGACTGTCCGAGGCTGACTTTGTCTCCTTCCTTCCGCGGGCTGGAGAAGGATTGGAGCACGTTTCCGATCGGATCTTCGCCTTTCGAGCACTGCTCTTCTTGACAGGGGCCGAAGCGGATTGGCACATCAATAGCGGAAAGGCGGAGGCGGCTTTGAGTTCCATGCGTCAGATGGATCGCATGATTCGCCTCGTCACCGCCGACGATTCGCCGATCGTGGCCCTGAATCACCATGCCGCCCGCACGACGCTAGCCAACATCCAGGTTCGCGGGTTCCGGAAGTGGATCAGCAATCCGACCATGCGCGAGAAGTTCGCTCAACCCTTCCCCGCCTATCCCCCTGTGCAGATGGCCAGGATCCTGGCGAGCGATGCTCTGTCCAGCCTCTCGGAAATCCGGAAAGACAGCGCTCGGGTGTTGCCCAACTCGATCAACGAGGAGATTCCCGTCCGATCCCGGCACAAAGCCGAAATGCTCGCCCTCCTGCGGATCATGAATGACATCGCCGAACTGCCGGAGTTCAAGTCAGGCGACTGGAAGAACTTTGTTGCAAAAGCCGAGAAGCGAGCCGCCCGCGACCGCATGGATCTTTTTGGTGGGGGAGGAAGAGCCTATATTTATTCCCCGCTGTTCACGTTCTATCCAAACATGGCCTACCCGGATCAGATCGAAATTCTGACATCCGAAACGATCCGCCTTCACCGCCTCAAAGCTCTCACCGGCCAATTCCCCGAGACCCTCTCGAAGGAAGCAAAGGATCTCTACTCCGGAGAGAGCTTGAAGTACATCCGTCAGGGCGATAGCTACGTGCTGTACTCCGTTGGTGCCGATTTCAACGACGACGGTGGCAAAACCCGTGACGACCTTTTCGGAAAAGGCGCACCCTCCGAAAAAACCCCCGAGGAACGCGGCGACATCGTCCGCCGGTTCCCAGTAGACCCCTGAAAGCCTCGCAAAACCATGAACTCTCGTAACCAACCCCGAAATCCCCTCAAAGTTGCTGGAGCCTGCCTTTCGGTCGCCGCCTTGTTAGGGGCCGGAGTCTGGGCGATCACATCACGAGATTCACTGGATGAAGTTCGACGCAGGGCGAAGGCCGCCGGGATTCCCACAACCGGCGCGGAACTCGCTCCAAAGCCCGGGGCGCCGGCTGAGCAAAATGCCGCCGATCTGATCTTGTCTTACGATCTGGCCATCTCCCGTGAGAGGGCATGGTCTACCGCAAGGGCCTCGGAAAAAGAGCGCATGATGGCACCGGCAGACACGAAGCTGAATGCCCTTCGTCAAGTCGTCGACAAGACGTACATTGACTTCGACCGCGACTGGATCCTGAACCATGAGCAACTCTTTCAGGAGGGCCCGGTGGTCAAAAATTTGATCAGGGATCTGAGTGAACGAGCGAAACTTCACGCCCAACAAGGCCGATTTTCTGAGGCGATGAAGGATCTGGAAGTCGCTCAGCAAGTCACCAAACTCATGCACGAAGACGTCGGTTTGATCGGTCACCTCGTCTCCGTCGCGATCCATCGCATCAAAGATATCGCCTTTATCGATGTAGCAGCGACCATGCACTCGAGAGGCCAAGATCTCGCCCCTCTGCAGCACCTCTTAGACCGAGAAAGCTTCCCGAGCTTGGTTCGGGCGGTCAAAACGGAAGCCTTCCTGGTGTCATTCACCCAGACTCTCCGGCCTCCTGGTAGCGGCGGGTTCGGCTTCGAAGATTTTCAGAGGATCTATCTGCAGGAGTCGATCAAAGATCTCGAATCGCTCGAAAAGCACCCGAACGATGTCCTCAAGGCAGCGGCCGAGATCGATGCGCGGTTTGGCAAGGTAACCGGCGGCCTGAACATCTCGCCGGGCAACCTCATGTATCGTGAGTCTCGATTGCCCTTTGCGAATATGGCGAAAGCGAGCATGCGAGCGCGGGCAAGCAGGCAAGTCGCGGCGGCCTACATGGATATACTGGCGTTCGGATCCAAAAACGGGAAACTCCCCAAAGACCTCACCGAGCTGGGGGGAGACCGCACCGATCCTTTCTCAGGAAACCCTCTCGGTTATGCCCGATCCGACGGAGGCTTCAAGGTTTGGTCGGTGGATATCGATGGTTTAGACGACGGAGGAATGAGCAAACAGGAATTGCAGAAGAGAGACCCGTCCACCGATTCCAACCGAGGCGACATGGTAGCGAATTGGTGGCCGAAGTGAGGGTTGGGTGAACCGTACAACACAAAAGGTCGTCATTGTCTCGGCACTCAGCCTCGCGGGCCTCGTGCTGCTTGGACTTGGTGCGGTGCGGCTTTTCGGTGGCTCGGATCCAGCAGCCGACTTCGCACGAGTCAAGGCAAAGGCGCACGCGGCGGGCGTTCCGCAAACTCTTGAAGAGGCAAAGCCGCAACCACCCATCGATCCTCAAGACAACGCGGCCCCCCTCCTCAAGCCGATCCTTTCTCAGTTGGAACTGGAGCGGAAAGCCTCCGCCCGCGTCAAAGAGCTGATGGAGGATGGGGAGTTCGAGCAAGCCCTGCAAGAGGGGCGCGAGCTCTTTGTTCTCCTGGAAGAAGCCAAGCCTGGGCTCACCAAAACGCGGCTCGAATTCAATCGCGACTATTCACTGGGAGTCGCGGTCAAGTTTCCTGAGTTCGCCTCCATGAAGTTGCTCACAGAACTCACGATTCATCGAGCACGTATCGCGGCCTCCCAAGAGTCTGCCCAGGAAGCCATCTCCTACCTCGCACTGGGCCACAAACTCGAAGGCCTTCATCGGGATGAATACACCCTTATTGGCCACTTAGTCACACACTCGATGCACCGAATCACCAACCGGGGATATCGTCAGATCGGCGCCGCATGGCAAGGCCAATCAAGCAAATTGGAGCAGCTTCTGGCTTCTTTCAACCCGCCCCAACCACCGTCGATCGAGCGGGCGATCAAGACCGAGTCGTTCATCACGCAGACGACGATCGAGCTGGAATTTGGAGTACGCGAGGGAGGAAATTCGAACAGAAAAAGGGTCGGCCAACGTGGCCTCACGCTCTTGCTCCAAGAAACCCTCAAGGATCTGGAGAGTTTGGAACGGTCGGGTGATGATGTGATTTCCGCCACCCGGGAGATGGATGCCCGGAGCGAAAAAATTGAGACGAGTCTCGTCCCCGATGCAGGCAGGGCACTTTTCACAATCATCCGACCACGTTTCGAAACGCTCGGTATCTCTCAAGTTCAATCGCAGGCTGACCAAGTCGTGACCCGCGCATACCTGCAGATTCTGCTTCACAAAGCCAAAACCACGCGGTGGCCCGCCAACCTGCAGGAGGTCGGGATCAGCGCCTTGGATCCCTTCAATGGAAAGCCGCTGATTTATCGCCCTGACGCAAATGGATTCAGGATTTGGTCGATCGGCGGCGACTTGGATGATGACGGCGGGCAATATTTGGATGAGATCAAAGCGAAAAATCGCCCTTCTCCCACTCCTCTAGAAGAGAAGGGCGATATTGTGGCGATCTATCCGCCCCCACGTTAGCATCGGAAGGCTACTTATCTCGCCACTCGTACCAGTAGTCCACGTACTTCCTCCAGAAGCCTGATCCGGTCGCCATGCGCAGAATCGCCAGTTTGCCGTTAGCGGGGGCTGGCATGGCGAGACTCCAGGTCTTGGATTGCTTGTTACCCTTGGCGGTCTGAGTCAGAGTCTCCAGGTTCAAATGATCGCCTGTCCAATTCTTGCGATCCAGCGAGGACCACATTGAAGGTTGCAGGCTCACAAAACTTCCCCGAGGATCTCCCGTCGAGCCGACGTCTGTCCCGGTGGCGATCACAGTGAGCGAATCTCCTTTCGCGACCATTCCCGGAACCTGCCATGTGATTTGCATTGCGTCGCGTGGCGAACCGGACTGGTAGGGATTGACGGAAAAAACTCGGGTCAACCCGGGAGAAACCACTTGTCGCACCTGATAAGGTCCAGCCGCCGCCTCGGCGATGTACGTTGCAAGGTCAGGATTGTCCGTCCAAACCCCGACGCGTGTTTGCACCCAACCTCCGCCGGGAGGAATCACAAGCGCACTCAGCAACTTCGCCGGAACCGCATCGGGGTCAGCATCCTGAATCACCCGGAGTTGCCGTTCACAGAGCTCCGCCACATTCACCACACTCCACGTTTGTCCGGGAGTCACCACCGTGTGGCCGAATAACCAGGTCTTCCAACTGTCCGCCTCCGACCAGGTCGGGGGCTTCTCCGCTTTAGCGACATCAATCGCCATCACCTGGGCCGCTGACCTCAAGCTCCTCAGAGTGTCCGCCAAGTCACGCAGAGCATCCTTTCGTCCTGATCCCGCAGGAAGATCCAGCGCGGTGCTGACATCGCCCACCACGAGCGAGGTCCAGTTGATCAAAGCCTCTTCGGTTCGGCGCCATGCCGGATCCTCGAACTTGGGCGATCCCTGGGGCTTGGTTTGATCCATGTGCACATACTCGTGCACCACGGTCAGACTCATTTGCACGAGATCAAACGCCTTGTCCTGCCCGCGCGGGAGGCGATACGGGTGAGCCGGGTCAATGGTTCGGTGTCCGTTCTCCCAGTTCGAGAGGAATTTGAGCTTGTTGGTAGAGGCATCTCCCGTCCCCTCGACTGAGGCAAGAGTGGCGGGATCTGTCTCCGTGAAGCTCACTTTCTTGGCCTTGTAGTCCGCGACCAAGCGATTCGCCAAGGTTTCCTCCCCGAATCGCTTGAGCGACTGCGCAATGACTTGAATCGTCTTGGCCGCATCGGCCTCATCGGGCCGCACAGGAGCAAAGGCAGGAGCGGTGACCAGCCACAAAGAGATCGGAACGCACAGGGTTCTCAGAAAGACAAACTGTTTCATAGGTCACCTCCGAGTGGGGTCGGAGACGGTTCTCAGTTCGTCGAAAGACGCGCAGCAGGCGAGTCTGCGGCGGACCGGGAACAGGCACCCGATCTCACCAATTGGATACCTCTATTGTATCTCACTTTAAGGTCAAAAGCACAGATGATGTCTCCGAGCCTCTTTCGCTCCAATCCAGGCACCGACACTGTAGAATATCCCCATGGCGGAACCCACGAAGGAATACAGCAACGGCGAGATCGTCGTTGTTTGGAAGAGCGAGCTTTGCATTCACTCGGCCATCTGCGCCCGAGGGCTTCCCGGGGTGTTTCAGCCCAAGAGTCGTCCGTGGGTGAAGGTAGATCAGGCAACCAGCACGGAGATCACCGCCCAGGTTGATCAGTGTCCAAGCGGTGCCCTGAGCTGGTACTCCCTCGCCGATGGCCCGCCTGCTGAATAACCACGATCCGTGCTTTCCCCTTTTGAAATCGTGGCCATCGGATTCACCGCGTTCATCACGGTGGATATGGCGAAGTATTTGCGTTCGGGCGAACTGAAAAAGGACTTCTCTGCCCTGCGCACGCTGCGTGGGTGGAAATGGCTCGGCGCGATCCCGGTGACGCTGGTGCTGCTGTTCATCACGCTCTCGTTCGGCCTGTTTCTCATGCAAATCGGCCGCCCGATCATGGATTGGAGTTGGTTAAGACTTCTGCAAACTCCAGGCGAGCGAGTGGAAGGCCAGAATCTCATGACGAGCGGGCTCCGGATTCCGTGGTTCGCCCTTCCGTTCCTGATCCTTCTTGGCCTCAATGTGCCCAGGCTCGCGAAACGGGAGGAGCGCGCCTTCCGACAAGGCACCCGAACCTTGCCCGAAGCCCTCGGGAGGAGTGTGCACTTTGGGCTCATTCACTGCATTGTCGGCGTGCCCATCGGCATCGGCCTCGCGCTGACGATTCCCGGCCTGTGGTTCACCTACGTGTATCTCAAAGGCGGAATCCGATTGAGCACGGCATGGCACGTGGTGTACAACTACATCATTCTCAGCATGGCTGCGGTCTGGCTGGTCTCGCCTCTGTTTTTGCGGTAAGGGCTTTGTGTATTGTTGATTCCTCTCTGGAGCCACATGACTTGCCCGGCGGGGCGCGATCCCGTCAAAAAGGAACGCCGGGGTGATCCAGCCCCACCCGGCCTTTGGCCACCCTCCCCAAACGGAGTTTGGAGAGGGCGAGTCCAAGAGTTGGTGCTCGATGCCAAGCTGTGACGAAAACCACCAACCCATAATCACGGATTCCTCCCCCATCCCTGGGGGAGGGCAGGGAGGGGGCCGCTCACGCGGGAGTCAGAGGTAGACCCGCCCCACCCGGCCTTTGGCCACCCTCCCCGAGCCAAGCTCGGAGAGGGCGAGTTCTAGAATCTGCGACACGTCCGCCGGTCGGAGGTGTCAGTCCGGATCAACCGCCGAGAGGGGGGTCTTGTTTGCTGGAACGCTCTTGCTCTTTGGCGATGTCGATGGCTTTCACGCCGCTCGCGAGCCAGGGTTCGGGCTTGGCTCGTTTAAGATGCACGTCGAAGAAGTGCGAAATTCGGCGAGAGTAATCCTTCTGATTGGCCCGCCGGGCGACGTTGTGGTTTTCGCCAGGATATAGGAGCAAAACTGCCTCTTTTCCCATCCTCCGAAGGGTGTTGTACAGGAACTGCGACTGCGTCCAATCGACCGCGCCATCGCCATCCGCCGCTTGAATCAGCATTGGTTTGGAGATCTGCTTGGCGTGGAACAGAGGCGAGTTGCGAATGAAGGCATCGACGTCATCGAACCAAGCTTTCGGCATCCGACCCTGTGAGCTTTCGAAGATCACCTGGTTGGCCTGACCCCAGTTCCAATAGAAACTGTTCGACATCGTGATGTACTCGGTCAGGGGTGCTCCGGCCGAATAGGCGGCAAACATCTTGCTCTGAGTTGCCACGAACACGGACTGGTAACCGCCCCAACTGTGTCCGCTCAGACCCACTCGATCCCGGTCAATCGTCCGATCTGCCTTGAAGGCGGCCTTCAGCGCGGATTCCAGGCAGTCCACCGCACTCATTCCGGGGTCGGCGGATTGGTAGGCGATATCGGGCATCAGAACGAAGTATCCGTTCTGAACATAGTGCTGAACATCATACGCCTGCCCGACGCCCGCCGGTAGATAGTTGTGGAGCCCGTCGCTCATCCGCTCGTAGATGATCGTGATCATCGGGTAGCTGCGATTCGGGTTGTGATTCGCTGGTTTGTAGAGGATTCCCTGAAGAGGGGTGCCCTTTTTGTCGGTGTAGCTGATCAGCGATGCACTGCCCCAGGCGTAATCCTTTTGTTGAGGATTCGTCATCATCACCGGCTTAGCAGCGGCAAAGTCTGTGTTGGAGAGAAGCAGCATGGGAGACTGGGTGAAGCTCTCCATGCGCATCAGAATCCGATCCGTGTCCTTGCTCTTGCCGACAAACGCGACATCGTGGTTGGGATCAAACGTGAGGACTTCGAACTCCCCGCCCGGCTTGATTCGGCCCACTCCGGAGCCCTTGCCTTCGGTGTCGAAGATCGACACGTAGATCGGGTCGCTTGCCTGAAGATCATCCTCGGGATTGAGGCCGATCGCAATCGGGCGGAGGCGGAGTTTTTCGTCGCGCACCTCGGTGAGCCGCTTGGTTTCGCCGGTTTTAGCATCCCATCGATAGAGGTCGAAGTCGGTGCAGAGAATCAGACCCGCGTCATCGGCTTGCCAAACCGCACTCCAGGCCATCCCTTTTTCCGGGTTCGTACGGTCGTCGTTGAATTCGACAAAGCTGTCCTTCAGGCCCTTGGTGATGTTCTTCGACTGCTTCGCCGCGAAGTCATAAACCCACCAGTCGCCCCCCTTGGCGTAGGCAAGATACTTTCCTTTGCGTGAGGGACTCAGCGTCGCCAGACCGAGGCCGCCGACGTTGCTGATCATCTTCGATTCAACTTTGGTGCGGGTACCGGACCAGACATCAATCGCAATCAGATCGGCGAATTCGTGACCGTTCGGTTTCACGGCACTGGCGTGGGTTTTCTCATCGACAACGTACGCGGACGTGAAGTCGCCAACCAGGCTGGCGCCGTCGTCGGCGGTCGCGACTCGCGTTCCCGTCAGATCGATCGCCTTGACGACCCACAGATCGCCCTTTTGCTGATCGAACGGCACCATCGACTTCTGAAGGGGCTGCACGATGACATCCTTCGTATGCCAAATCTCGACATTGGTCGTGGCGGTGGGGTCGGCGGGGGGCTTCGGTGCGTTCCACGGCTGACTCAGGAAGCCGAGAGCGGTGCCGTCTTCGTTGATCGCGATGCCTCCGGAGACGCGATGACCTTCGGTCCACCCCGTGAGTGTTTTGGGATCCAGGGTGCGCACGTTCGGCTCTTCGTCACCCATGCCGGTGATGAGAGTGAGGGTGTGGTGGTTGCCCTCCTTGCCCTCTTGCTTGCTTGTTTCCAAGGCGGCGAGGGTATTACCCTTCTTGTCCCAATCCCACTCGGCGATGTCCGCAACGCCGAATCGCAGGCTGGTCAGAGCCATGTTCGAGAGAGTCAGTCGCTGGAGCGAGGTTTCGCCTCCGGCCGTCTTGGTCACCATCACGACGTATCGTCCTTCCGGATCAATCGTGAAGCGAGACACATCGCTGATCGGGGTCGTGCGACCATCGCTCAAGCGGATCACAAGGAGCGTACCCGGAGCCTGGGGAGCCTTGTCATCGACCTGGAGCGCCACCAAGTGCGATCCTGGCTTGTTGAATTGCGCAGAGCGCACGCCATTTAGGATTCGTTCGGAGCCATCCACGAGGTTGCGCAGTCCAACCCGAGGTGTGATGGGCCGCTTCTGTTTCGCGGCGAGATCGCGCTCCTTGGGAGTGGAGTTCAACGTGTAGGCGGCAAACGCGCTGGTTGCCGAGAAAGTCGCACGGGCGGCGTTGGGAGTCTCCCACTTCTCCGGGCTGTCGCTGTTGCGGATCGTCATCACGTTGGTGCCGTCCAGCCGGCTCACCACGACGCTGATCCATCGGCCATCGGGCGAGAGCCCGGAGGAGCCGAGCATTTGCCAACTCTCGTATTCGCTGATATCGAGAGTCTTCAGTCGGGATGGAGTCGCAGGCTGGCTAACGGCCGGCCCAGACTCCTGAACGAGCAAGGGAGAGGCGGAGAGTGGGCCGGCGAAGGCGGTGGCGAGGAGCAGCGATAACGACGCGGCGAGAAGGCAAACGCGCATACGCGCTATTCTACGCGCCCCGCAAAGATTCTGGTTTCGTTCTTTTCCGTGGTCGAGGATCGATGACAACCCTCCAGGCCCCGCAACAGACCACTCACAATCGGCGTCTTGAGGAAAGGAACAAGTTAACGAGCGAAACCCCCTCTTCCGAGAATCGAATGTGGGAAGCAGGTAAGGAACCGAATCGAGCGATGAATCACGAGTGCGAACGCAAACTGGGAAGGCCGAGGTGCCCGCTGGTGCATCACCGCATTCTCGACGCGAGCCTCGAAGAGTTGCGGGAAGTCGGCTGGGATAACCTCACCATGGACGCGATTGCCCAGCGAGCGGGCGTCGGAAAGGCCACGATTTATCGCCGATGGTGTAGTAAAGCCCAACTTCTCCTTGAAGCCTTGCTTGATCTGGAGGACGAGACCCTTCAGCTCAAAGACACCGGAAATCTCACCCACGACCTGCGCCGACAGATGCACGCGCTGGTCGATTTTTTTGTCGGAGACCACCAAGTGACCGTACGAGCCATCCTCGCCGCCGTGCAAACCGACGAGGAAGTGGCGGCTGTCTTCCGCGAGCGATGGCTTCTCAAACGCAAGTTCGTGATTGAGCGAGCAATGGCCCTGGCGGTCGATCGCGGGCAGATGAATCCAGTCGTCGATGCCGACCTGATGCTTGACCTCCTTTACGCGCCGCTTTATTTCCGACTCGTGATGGGGCACGAGGAGCTGAGCCATTCTTTAGTGGATCGTCTACTGGATTCCGTGCTCCCCGTGTTCGGCATTCAGGTTCAAGCAGAACTGAATCGATAGGCTTTTCGGCTTAACCAAACTTTTCTCGTTCGTCGGGAACTTTCTGTCAGGCCCAAACATTGCTACAATCCGAAGCAATGAAGAAGTTCATCATTCCTGCCGCCGTCGTGGCTGCTCTGACGGGAGCGGCTGTGGCCTTCTCCGCGTTCAGTGCCCCTGCTCCGGTGAAAACCCATGAGATGAGCACCCTGAGCTCCCCCGCGTCGACCGCTCCGAAGAGCGATTGCGGCGGTTGTGCGGACAAGGGCGCTGTCCAAGCCTCCTCCATCAACAAGTCGGATTGCTCCGGCTGTCCCGACAAGGCGATGGCGGCCGTCGAAAAGAGCGACTGCTCCAGCTGCCCGGGCGACAAGCCGAAGAGCGAAGACACCCAAACCAATGCGGTCGTCAGCAACGGTGCCTCCTATGCTAAGGACGGCGCTTGCGCTTCCGGTAGCTGCGGCGACAAGGAAGCCAAGGTCGAAGCCAAGGTAAACGGAAAGACCGCATGCTGCAAGTCCACCGCCGAAAAGCCGATGGCCAAGGGCGACAAGGGTTGCTGCAACGCGAAGGGCGAGGCTGCTAAGTTTAAGGTCTGGGCCGACGGCAAGTATGCCTTCTTCGGCTGCGAAGGTTCGGCGAACAAGGGTCGCCTGGAACTCGTGGCGAAGGGCGCGATGAACGTGGGCAAGCCTCAACCGGTCGTCGGCGTCGTGCTGATGAGCTAATCGATCGAACGATCATTCATTCACAGTCGCCCTGCACCGATGGTGCGGGGCGACTTCCTTTTACCAGCATCATCATTTGCATAGTCCACGGTTAAGCCTCCGCGCGGAACCATGCGTCAGGATCGACTCCCAGGTATACCGACAAGCATGAAAGGCCGTCGAATCTTCGACCGCATGCGCGCCGGATTCCTCCTCGCGCTGGCTCTCACTGCCTCCGTGGTGCAGGCGGAATCGTTCACCTTCACGATTCTCCACACCAACGATCTCCACGCCCGCGTGGATCCGGTGACGGTGCGCGGCAAGAGCATCGGAGGGTACGCCCGACAGGCGACCGCGATTCTCCAGGCGCGAGAATCAAGCACGAACCCGATTCTGCTGAATGCGGGAGATGTGTTCCAAGGCACGCTCTATTTCAACGTCTATGAAGGGCTCGCTGACCTCTCATTCCTGAACCTCATCGGCTACCAAGTGATGGCGGTGGGCAACCACGAGTTCGATCGCGGGCCGGAGCCGTTGGCGAACTTCGCTCGACTTGCCCGATTCCCCCTCCTCGCGGCCAACCTTGATCTCAGCAAGGAGCCCAAGCTCCAAGACATGATCAAGCCGAGCATGGTTCTGGAGGTCGGCGGTGAAAAGATCGGGATCGTGGGAACTACTCCTCCGAACCTCTTGACCGTGACGGCAGCGGGCGACACGATTGCGATGAAGGAGTATTTGCCAAGCGTGCAGGCGGCGGTCGATGGACTCCGCGACCAGGGGATCAACAAGATCATCCTGCTGAGCCACGCGGGATTCGAGCATGACACCTCCACCGTCGGGCAGCTGCGCGGAGTCGATATCATCGTCGGAGGGCACAGCCATACGCTGCTTGGTCAAGTGGACATTCCCGGATTCGAGGGATCGCGCGGCGAATACCCCACGCTGGGCAAAGATGCGACCGGCGAGACCGTGCTCATCGTGCAAGCCTGGGAATGGGGCAAGGTGCTCGGCAAGCTCGAAGTGACCTTCGACGAAACCGGCAAGCTCGAAAAGTGGAATGGCGGGCCCATTCTGATTGACGACAAGTTTGAGCCGAATCCTTATGTTTTGACGATGATGGAGGCGTTCGCCAAGCCCATCGCCGAACTGCGGAATCGGAAGATCTCGGAGCTCGCCAACGACCTGACGCAGCGGTTTGATGAAAAGCTCGGCGAGCCCTTGATGGGCAACGTCATCGCGGATGCTGTGCTCGATGCCACCAAACACGTCGGAGCCGAGTTTGCGTTCTGGAATGCAGGGGGTGTTCGATCGCCTCTGAGCGCGGGGCAGATCACCTACGGCAATCTCATTGAAGTGTGCCCGTTTGGGAACACTCTCACCGTGAACGAGCTGACGGGCGAGGAAATCCTAAAATCGTTAGAGCATGGCGTGAGTTCGGGCGGCGGAATGCTGCTTCCCAGCAAGGGCTTCAGCTACACCTTCAATCCGTCGGCACCAGCAGGGTCGCGGCTCATCTCAGCCTCGTTCAACGGCGAGGCGATTGATCCGAAGCGGGTTTACAAGGTGACCCTGAGCAACTTTGTCGCAAATGGCGGAGATGCCCACGAGGTTCTCAAGAATGCGAAAGGCGCGCGCGTAGACACGGGATTCATTGATGTGGATGCACTCATCGCCTACTTCCAAAAGAACAATCCGGTGAAGATGACGACCGAGGGACGGATCGTCGCGAAGACCCAATGAGCGCCCTCTTTTCCCCCCTCACGATCCGGGGCCTCACGCTGCGGAATCGCATAGTCCTGTCGCCCATGTGCATGTATTCATGCGAAAACCGCGACGGAATGGCGTCATCTTTTCATTCCGCGCACCTCGGGGCGAGAGCCCTCGGGGGATGCGGGATTGTGATGTCGGAAGCCACGGCGGTGCTCCCGAATGGTCGGATCAGCTTAGAGGATCTGGGGATCTGGGAGGACACCCATGTCGAGGCTCTCCGTCCTGTTACCGAAGCGATTCGGCTCGGCGGAGCGGCGAGCGCGATTCAGCTCGCCCATGCCGGGCGCAAGGCGGGCACCTACCGCCCGTGGTCGAAAGTGCGAGGCTTTGTCCCGGAGTCCGAGGGAGGGATCACCGATCGTTGGGGGCCGAGCCCGATCCCATTCCGAGAAGGCGTCCCGACGCCCCTTGAAATGTCCATCAGCGATATTCAGGTGGTCATTGACGCCTTTGCCCAAGCGGCTCGTCGGTCCGATGAAGCCGGTTTCGACATTGTCGAACTCCACTCGGCGCATGGCTACTTGCTCCACCAGTTCTTGAGCCCGATCAGCAATCAGCGAACTGACTCCTACGGCGGAGATTGGGCGGGGCGCACGCGGATTCATCACGAAGTGGTCGAGGCGGTGCGCGATGTGTGGCCATCACACAAGCCCCTCTTTGTCCGCGTCAGCGCCACAGATTGGATTGAGGGAGCTTGGTCGCTGGAGGACTCCATTGAACTTGCTAAGTCCCTGATGCCGCTGGGTGTCGATCTGTTTGATTGCAGCAGCGGAGGCTCGACCATGGATGCCCCGATCCCTTCGGGGCCTGGCTATCAGGTTCACCTGGCTCGCGGAGTCCGCGAGGGTTCGGGCATCTTGAGCGGGGCGGTTGGTCAGATCACCGAGCCGGCTCAGGCCGAGGAGATCGTCGCATCGGGAAGCGCCGACTTTGTCTTCATCGGCCGCGAAATGCTCCGCGACCCCCACTGGCCGCTCAAAGCCGCCCTCTCCCTCGGCACCGAGACCCCCTGGCCCAACCAGTACGCCTGGTCGGTGGGCTGAGGTAATCCAGATTGAAGAGCGTGCTTCCCGTGAGGTTCGCGGGAAGCACGCTCCAGCTCGAATTTCGGCTCAAGCCTACAGGCGCAAGTCGACGATGCCGCTGACGCCGACGCCTTCGACGGCGCGGACTTTGCTCTTGTCGGTGATGTTCTCGGCTTCGACCGGGATCAGGGCGCGGATTTTGACTTCCTTGCCCAGAATATCGGCTTCCAATGCCGCGATGGCCTTGACCTTTGCGACCTGCTTGCGGGTGCCCATCACCTGCGCGGCACCGATGGCACCGCGGCTATTGATGCCTACCGTGATGATCGGCACGACCTTGGTCGTCGCGGCATCGCGATCCTTGTGACCCGAGAGGCTGTTGAACCCTTTGTTGATCTCGCCGCCAAACTGGGTTACGAGCGCGCCCACGCCCAATATCTTGATGACTTCGCGCACCTGGGTTGCGCCGATCGCAGTCAGGCCGAGCACTCCGGCAACAATCAAACTAGTCTTCAACGACGGCTTTTTCATCTCTGTTAATCCTTTGGGGGCTGGCCGAAGCGAAGCCCTCTCTTTTCATTGGACGCCCCGAACGCCCTGGGATGACGGCATTTTTGCGAGAATCAGCCACGAATTCCAGGGAATTCAGCAGAAATCACCCCACATTCGGCGGAATACTGGCGAGGATGGAGAACACAAAGGTGGAGACGATGACGATGGGGCGCATCAGCGCGAAGGCAACCAGCTTGGCGCTCAACTTTGCCCTGATGATGTTTTTCTACATCATTTTCCTGAGCATCGGCAAACTGGGGACTGCTCCACTGGATGGCGCGGTTCGCTCCGTGCGCGAGGCGGGAAAGCCCGTTGTTGTTCTGACCGCGAAGGATTTTTATCTCAAAGTTCAGTTCTTCAACATTCCCGATCTGGAGAAAGAAAAGGCCGTCTCGGCCGCGACTGAGTGGATGGAAGCGCAGAGGATCCCGGCGGACAAGATTGAGCCCTTGAAATCGGGTGCGCGGTACCGTCCCTTTCTTCCTGGCGTGCTCCAAACGGAGCACCTTTATGACCTTTCCGCTCTCTTGAAGCTCGCCCAGACGGCCGATCCGGCGGCGGAAATCGTCGTCGTCTCTCACTCAACCCACCTGCATCTGCCCGCTGCGGAAAATTCGTATGGATTCGGCCGCGTCAACGAGCAACGATTTTCGTCTCTCCCCGAGGATCAAGCGCGGGCAAAGCATACGTCTACTGCCCAGCCGTTCGCCCTCTACGCTCAGTTGACCATGCTGATGGTGGGCGTTCTTTTAGGGGCCTTCGGCATCATGCGGGTTCGTCCTCACGCATTGCGGCGCGATCTGTCGATTCAAGAACGACGACGTCTGGTTTGGCAACGAGACATTGCTGCCTACCCGGCCCTCATGCTCATCTCCTTGGCCCCTTTGTCGAGTGGAGTGAACGTTGTTGATTTCCCCCTGGCCTTTACATGGTTCGGAAATCCGATTGTGATGCTTGCTGGATCGATGCTTCTGAGCGCCTTGCTCATGTACCTCTTTCTCTGGCAGCGGGGAGCCACTCTGATGCCCGTTTTGGCCGACGACGAAGCACTTGATGAATCGGGAGGGCCGCTTGCCGCTCTCATGATCAAGCGGCGAGCGGGATTCACACTTCTGATCCCCTTGGCGGTTATGGTTCCGTTCGCAATTGCCCCGATGCTCTTCTATCAGGTCGCTCAGGGGATGGAGCCTTCACCCACACTCTTACCCGTGCTGGTGGGAGGCCTTGGCGGACCACTGCTCGCGGCACTCATGCTTCGCCTGTCCGGAGCTCACGCGGAATTGAAGGACGAAACTCAGTTAGCTCAGGCTGAATTGAAGTCGGTGACGGAGGAGGCCGGGCTTCCCGGTCACCTGAGCTTGAAACTGCAGACAGGATCTCCGCTTGCGTTTCAGCCTGTTTCGCGCCGAAGGGACGTGATCTTTGTGATTCCGGACGCCGTGCTTCGGCTTCCACGCCGCGAGTTGCACTACTGGATCAGTCGCGCGGCGTTGCCGTCCGTTCCGATGAGAGGGAAGCAACTCTGGCGCATTTATCAACCGGCCATTCTTCCGATGGTGGTTCTTCTTGCATCTCTCCCGTGGGTGTCCTTCCAGATGTTTAACTTCTCGCGTTCCATCTGGGTGGCCATCGCTCCTCTGGCCATCGCGATCATGTGGCTTCTGCTCTCCTTTGCCCCCATGGTTCGGCGGGGGTTACAGCGGGAGATCGAGATTGATGAGGAAGCGGCGATGCTCTTCCCGCAGCCTGATGTGGTGATCGACGCCTACCGGAGAAACGTGGCGACAACTCAGGAGCATCCCTTGACGCACGGAGACGACATCAGCCAACTCCTCCGGCTTGATGCCGTTCGGGCGAAGCTGTTGACAGAGTGAGGTGGCGCGACGATGAAGATCGGCAGGAATGATGGGTGGATCGGAAGTTTCCAGGGAAGCTTGATAAGACGCGGATCACTTGTGATGATCTTGCTCTTGATGCCGCTGCTTGCTTTGTCTCAAGTCACGCCGGTCGAGGAGATCAGCTGGGAGCGCGCAGATCGAGGGATGTTCGATGAACTGCGTCTCGCCGTCTCCCGAGACCAGCCGCTCAGCGATCTCCGTATTCTGCTGATCGTTCGGCCAGCGGAGGTGAGCGTGTTGGTTGAACCAACCCGGCAGACCATTCCTGGCGTAGCGGAACGGCTCGACTCGTGGCGAGCCAGCCAGGGATTGGAGGGGCCAGTATGGTCGGAGTCAAACGGGCGAAATGCCGCCTTCTCTCATGGTGAGGCCAGGCCGGGTCGGCTCGGATGGGAGAGAACCCTGGACCTGACCTCTCTGGTGGACGCGTTCCGGGATTTGGGGACAAGCGAGATTGCGGTCGCCACGGCAGAGAATGTGAAAGGGGACTACATCAGCGGTCACAAAGTGCAAGATGGTCTCGCCGCAGGTGCCACGATCACGACTCTCGAGCCTCGGGTCATCACTCCTCGTGCCGACGTGCATCCTCTGGCGCTTCTGCAGCTCATGGCGATCCTCACGGTCTTCCCCGCGACGTTTTGGGTTTGGGGGCTTGCTGCACGGCGTCTGAACCGAAGGGTCAACTTGACCGCAACAGAGAAGCGGAAGCGCTACCAGTCATTGGTCTACGGCTCACTTCTTGTTCCCATCGTGCTTCACCTTGGACTCCTTTTGGGGGGGACGATGAACGATGTCTGGGAGTTGTTTGCTCGAATCTGGTTCCAGTCGTCAGGCACCCAAATCTTGGTGATCCTCGTGCTTCTTGTCTCGATCGGCTTGCCGATCGGTAGCCAGCTTCTGGCCCGAGAAGAGAAATCGATGATGGAAATGAGCGACGATGAGTCCTGGAATCTCATCCGCAACGAGACAGGAGAGGTGGATCAGACAAGAGCGTTTCCGAACGAACTCTCGGCGGACGGCTCGGCTCGCCAGGCCCGATTGAGCCTGGGCCTGATTGTGGTGATGCTCGCCTGCCTGGTCTTCATTCCACATCCTCAAGTCGCCTTAGCCGCCCTCCAAATGACTGCGGTGACCGGGATGCTCGTCGGGTTGATCATCCTTGGCCTGCAAAAGAGGGCCACAGCGCGGCCTAAAGTGGCTCAAACGGAAAGTCATCGCCGCTTGACGGGTTCGATGATGCGTTGCACGTCGCGGCTCAATCTGCCGCCCCTCCCAGTGGCGATAGATACTCGTCGGGATGCACTGGCTTTTTCCGCGACGATTCGACTCTTGCCGCGAGCACTTGTCGTGACTGAGCGGGCGCTGACGGAGCTGACCGACGACGAGCTGGATCACCTTGTGTTGCAGGCTCTGATTTGGTATCAAAAGGGAGGCTTACGGAGGCAAACAATCACGTTGGGGTTGCTATATGCCTCGATGTTTCCCCTCGCGATTCTCATGATCCGTCTGATGCCGAAGAACGGACAGATTCCGTGGGGGCCGCTCGCTTTGGCCTTCGTCATCACCATCCTGACTTTGGTCTGGGCTCGACGCACCGCCCAGGCTCGTGGACGCTCGGCCCTCGCCGAAGAAGCCGAGGCGATCCGGCTCCTGAACCGCCCCGATGCATCGCTCAGTTTTCTGCGAAAGTTGGCGGCGGCCTGTCAGCATCTGCCTCTGGCCACCGTCGATACCGCCGCTGTTCCGTCGGTGGCGCGACGGATCGCCCAAGCAGAGGCGATCGCTGCCGAGGCGGATGGAGAGCCGAGACAGCGCGACTCTGCGCAAGTCTTCGCCGACTAGCGCGCCTGGATCCAGAGGGCAAACTCGCTTGCCATGCCGGCTGAGGCAAAAATGGTCGCCACGAGGATCACACGCAGTCGATTTGTCGCGATGCGGCGGGAGGCCATCTCGAACACTCCTCCACATGCCGCAGCGGAGAGCAGGGCAGCCTCGGAGAGGAACATGGAAACCGAGACGAGCCCGGCCACGAATCCGAGCAACCCACCCGCCAGCCCCGCCACCAGTGGGCGGATCCGACGCGGCGGTTCATCCGACAACGGCAACGCCGCCACCCAAATCGCAAAGATGAGCCACCCGATTGTGAACATAGAACTCGCCTCCTTCGCCTAGTCACGCTCAGCAAGGCGTTGCCGTTGCGGGGCGGACGGTGTATCCTCCAACGTGATCATGATTGGGAAGGGGGTTTTGCTGTGCATCGGCCTGATGTTGGCCTCGCTCGCCACGGCGGAGGTTCGGAGATCACAAGAGGCGGTGCTCACCGAGAGCGACGAGCGGAGCCTCGCATCTTACGCCAAGCGAATGGGAACTCCTGCCGGAGTCAGCACCACCGATTCGGTTTTCCTGAGCATCGCGACCAATGGGGCGAAGATCGAGATTTTGGGCATCGCGCCCCCTCAATTCGACCGAGAGAAGCTCGCCCGAGCAATCGATCAATGGGCGACGCAGCAAGGCATTCCTGGGCGGACGCTGTGGGACGAGGAAGCAGTGCACTTTCTGCACAGCGGCAGGAGTTTCGGGGCGCGACGTACTCAGAAATCACTCGATCTGGAGGGCCTGCGCCAGTCACTGGGCGCGGATTCCCAAACGGCCATCGCCCGGTACACCATTCACCGGGCCGCCGAGCATTCGGTTTCACGACCTCCCGACTTAGCGGCTCGAACTGTGCTCGCATGGCGACTCCCTCGGGGCCAGAAGTGGGATTCGTTTGACGTGGGGTTCACGCTCCCGGTCTATGCGGTACCGCTCCTCGCCTTTGCGTCATTCTGGTTGATTCTGGGGCCACTGCTCGTTCTTGCTGTCGGTTTACTCAAAGATCGCACGAGCACGGACACGCTGAGCAACCGGGCTGTGCGGCTGAACCGATTGGTCAAAGTTCTTCCCGTTTGGTCAATCGGGTTGCACGCGCCTGTCTTTGCGCTTCTCCTGTTCGATAACACCCTTCCGCGTGTGTTGTTTCTGTGGTTGGATGGGAGCCTCAGCTCAGTCGCCTATCCATTGATCATCGGCGGGGTGATTTCGGCGTTGTATGCCGTGCGAGTTTTGAATCGCAAGGCCGATGCGTTGCGCGAACAGATCCCATACGAGCCGGATAAGATCGAGGCCACCCTGGCGTCGTTCGGGATATGGGACTTCGAGGTGCGTCGAAATCCGCAGCCCTGGCGCAATCGGTTGGGGCACCTTTCGACGTTGGTCGCAGCACTCTTGCTCGGAATGCTCGGCAGCGGAGGGAATGAGCGCCTTATCTTTTTGGCAATTGGTGCGGTTGGCTTGCTGTGCCTCTTCTTTTTTCCCGGGCGCGTTTATCACTGGAAAATCGGCTTTGAGGAAGCCGCTCAGATGGAGCTCGGCATGCAAAAGTGGGTCGATCATGAGGCAGGCAAACACGGGGTTGATGCACCGGAAGCCAAGCTTGAAACCAAGGTCGAGTGGACGGCGCGCTATGCCGAACTGATCACCAACCCCCAAACGGCAAAACCGGAACTCCGCTTTGGACTTGTATCCCGACGGCCGCTCTCAGATGGTGAAAAGCGCTTCCTGGTGCATCGCGAGTTTTGCCAATCGAAGGAGGTGACCTGGAGCCGGCGCGCAGAGATCGGGGGCTACCTCTGGCTTCTTCCAGCTCTGGCGATTCCTGGATTCCTCTACCTTCTCGCCGTCACGGTCCCAACGTTTCGGTATCCTCTCGGAGGCCTGCTCTTGGTGACGATGCTGACGCTCTCGCTTGTTCCCAAGCTTCAGCAGTACATGAAGCAGCAGGCGGTTATTCAGGCTGATCGAGTTGCATTTGAGTCGTTCGATTCGCCGGAAGACGCGAAGGCGTTTTTCGAGAACGGCTTGGCGGAGGAAGCGCATAAGGATGGATTGACGGTTCCGGCTCACGCGCTCTTTGCTCCGCGAGTTGCCGCCCTCAAAAAGGCAGGCTTGCTCTAAACCACGATCAAAGCGCCACGAGCATCGCAAACGACATCGCACGGCGCATGCCAATGTGCGCGGTGGGCCAGTCGGGGAAGGTTTGCTCGATCGTGTAGGCATCCAGGCGATTCCATCCGGGGAGCTGGGATGCTTCGTCGACCTCTTCACTCCGATTGAACTCCAGCCGTGCCGTGCATTCGCCGTCTAAGATGTAGGGCGGGATGGTGCGCGCCTGTTCGACGCCTCGTCGGGCGGCTTCGTGGATCAGGCCAACGGTTTCGCTGGGGTGCAGAAGATGGCTCATGAATCGCCCCATTCCCACCTTCACTTGAGCGGTTTCGATGCCTGGAATGAACGACATGGCTTCGTGGCAGCCCTTGTCGTCGCTGCTGACCATGACCAGGGGAACGCCGTAGTGGCCGGCCGTGGCGGCGGACATCCCCATTTCGCCGATCGGTTGCCCGTTGACGCTCACCCGGTGGATGCGCCCGGTGATCGTGTGCTCCATCACCCCTTCGGTGGCTCCGGCCATGCCGTGGTAGCCAATGAGGAAGCAGGCATCGAAGTCCTGGCTGATGCCTTGCATCATCCCATCTGGGCAGGCTCGGGAGCCGGAGATCAGTTCAACCCCGGGCTCGAGTTGGTCGATGAGCAGGTTCAATCCGACGTTGTGGCTGTCTTTGATGACAATCTTTGTGGCCCCGGCATCGCGCGCGCCGCGGATGGCGGCGTTTACATCATGGGTCATCATCCGGCGGGCAAAGGCGTAGTCGTAGTGGTCGCTGCTCGGTGTCCCGGCTTGCTTCCAATTCACCACCCCGGTGATCCCTTCAATGTCCGCCGAAATATAGATGCGCATGGGGTGATTATGCGTCGTCAAACCGAGAGATTGCCGCTGTGAGAGCTGGGTGCAGAGAGCGGTGCAGGGTCTACTCCACGAGCGTCCACTTCTCGCGCTGAGCGCGATCCCAGTCGGCTTTGAAGCTCCACCAGTTGCGGAGCTTGCGGCCTTTGTAGGTCAGTCCGTGGTTCAAGCCAGGGAGGGCCTGCATCCAGTAGATGCGCCATTGGATCGGGTCTCGATTCCAGCGATCCGCGTTCATTTTCTGGGTTTTGCCGATGCCATCGGGTTGCCAATCTTCAATATCCGTCTCTACCAATCGAGAGTTTTGCCAGTCGTAGTCGGTTTCGCTGTTGGGGGCGTAATGCGTCCACCCGCATCGTTTGGGCTCGGTGATGAGCTTGTGACTCACATCGCTCCCCACGAACTTGCCCCAAAACAGGAGCTCTGGCCATTTCTCCGGGGGAGTGGTGTCGCGGCCATCAACGTGGTTAAGCAGATGCTCCACCTGGTGCATGTGGTTCTCGAGCATCTCACCCAAACCGCGTTGATAGTTGTAGTGATAGACCGTGTAGGTGCGCTTGAGCTTGGGGAGGTCGTTTTCGTTACGATCGCTGTTGCTGACATCTCCGGTCGGGCTACTCATATTGCTCTCCCAAAGTCCAACTTTGCCGCCGTGATATCCCCATATCCACACTTCCTTGACGCCAACTTCTTCCACAAACTTGGCGATATCAACGCGGCGCATGATTTGGCCGTAGTCGACAAGTGGGGCGTCGCTTCCGCGTTTTGGGTAAGTTGGAAGAGCTTCCTTGTACTCGATTTGGCCAACGATTTGGTAGTCGAGCGCACTTGGAGCGCCGGGATTCTTGTATCCCCGGAAGGTCGCGCCCTTCTCAAGGGCGGCGCAGGCTTCATGAGTGAGGCGCTGAGTCTTGGCGCGGGTTTCCTCGTAGGGTGCGCCCCAATCCCCCGTCACTCGGATGTCGATCTTGTCGCCATCGGTGGGGAAGTAGCTGATGACGAGCACGGGAATCACCGCCGTTTCAGCGAGGGCGGCAAGAGCAAGAGCCGAAGCCCACATAGTGGGAAAAGACTACCAGCGTGCTCGTCTCAGCCGCTACGAATCTGTGCGATGCACGGTTGCCCAGATCTCCCGTTTGGCGTCCAGATCGCGGAATTGCTTTCGACCCGGAATGATGTCGAGGTAGATCGTGGCGATTTCGTGGGCGCGCATCGGGACGATGAGGCGGACGGGGGCGATCCCGTATGCTGCGAGTTTTTCCGGCTCTGAACTGAGCAGGCTTGCATCCGACTCGGGGTGAACCTCGATTTCGGCCATCGGTTCTCCGAGCATGTTCGTTTTCACCGCCCGCGCCACCGGCCCGGCGAGAATCACCTCCACAGGCCCCTCGATGCCGTCGTATTCCACCAGACGGAGGACGAACGGATGGCTGACGTCGGCCAGGGCGTAGCTGGGAAGGTGCTTCCCGGCAAAGCTCGATTGTTCGCGGTAGAAGGCCGTCGCGAGGGTGCCGGGCGTGAGGACGGTCACCGCGCGGAAGTCGCGAGGCATGTCGGGGTTGGGTTCGGGAACCGGCAACCCGCCCCAAAGGATAGAGTAGGCGTTAATTTGGTACTCGCTGTATTCTCGCCCGAGAGGAATCGCTTGGGAGGGAGTGAACTTGCCGGGATGGAGGCCGAGTCTGGTGGCAAAGGTGGGCATCGACTTCGTCCCATCCCAGGGATCGATTGTCAGCAGTGTGCAGGAAACGGCTTTCTCGTGCCGCGACCAGCCCTGAGAGCCTGTGTGACTGATGACCAAGTCATCGCCCCGGGTTGCGATTTGAACTACGGATTGCGAAGTGAACTTGCCACTCACCTTTTCGAACCACTGTTCGCTGGTCATCCAGTCACCGGTTGGATACTTCCGACTCCCCGCCGAACCGGAGCCAACCTCACTCATTCCGTAAGGGTGATCGGCGGCGACACGGGTCAACGGCTGGGCAAGTTCGAAGTGAATCTCCAACGCGCCGCCATATCCCGGTGTTTGAGAACCGAGGGCTCCATGACAGAGGAACTCGAGCGAATTTGAGTCAGGGACGGGGCAGAGCTCAATGCATGTGTAGTCAGGGGAGGCAGATGCAAACCTGAGCGATTTGATGGAATGCTGAAAGGGAGTCATCGTCCCGCTGCATCTGAGCGAGAGCGGCTCACCCGCAACTGTCACGAACCATCGCAAGTTCTCGATTGTTCCGTCTGCCGTGGTCAGACTGAGGATCGTTCCAGTGGCGATGTCGACCTCGACAGAAAATGATTCGACCTCGAATCGGGCCGTCGTCTCATCGATCGTCCAATCACTCGCTTCGACCGTTGACTCCTCATCCGCCTGCTCGGGATCGAGCCGCGTCCTCCGGTAGCCAAACGTTGAGTTAAGAGGGCTGGTGAGGATCGATACCTTTCCGCCCACCCTCTGTCCCAATCGACGACGGGAACTTGACTGATCCATCAGCGTCTCGACCATCGCGAACTGGGCCTCGGCGACGTGGCCGCACAGCCCTTCGCACTCGTGATTGTCATGATGCTGCGCGGCGAGGAGCTGCCGCCAACCCTCCTCAAGTTCCCAGGTTGGATAGACGTCCCACGGCTCGTAGGGGCGTCCGAAGAGGCTGAGCACGGCCGCTGCGGATTCCTCCGCCAGCAGAACCGCCTCCAGCTGACGACTCCGCTTGACATGGTTGTCCCCGTTCTTGCCCAGGGTCATGCCGTGCCACACTTGATCCAGCGTGTACTGACGGATCGGGACATCGTGGCCTTGCCAGCGGCGGACGTAATCCCCGAGAAGGGTCGGTTCGACCGAAAACCGCGTGTCTGCTTGGAGTTCCGCCAGCATCGGAGCCATGAGCTCGCTGCGGCACATCCAGTCTTGAGTAGGCATGAGTTCCAGCCATTGCAGAATCAAAGGCGGTGGCTGATTCCCATCGGTCATCGGCGGGTTCGCGGCGATTTCATCAAGCAGGATGCGAAAGTCTTCTGGCCACTGGTGCAGGTTGAGCCGGTTCCGTGTCGCGGCGAGGATCTGGGAGCCGTCTATGCCTTCCCATTTCACTACCGGGGCATCTTCCATCGGGATTTCCGGCGTGTGCCATGTCCATTGGAAGTACAGCGAGGCGGCGTCGAACCCGCATCCCGCGAGGATTTGAGGCAGTTGCGGATAGAAATCGAATTCTTCTTCCCAAAAAGTTCGCGGACGTACCCCGAGCACGCGCAGGCATGTGCGGACGCCATACACCCGTTGACGGATGTTCGACTCGCCTCCGTGGAAGAGCCCGTAGGGTTGTCCATAACTCGCTCCGACGACCTCGATAACACCTTCGGCTAAGGATTCTCGGAGCTTCGTGATGTGCTCGGGGGATTCGGATGCGAGCTTCTCGTACCCGATTCCATCGAAATTGAGCCCACCTTTGACGCCAGAACCCTTACAAAACGCGAGCATGTCGTCGGTTGAGCCTGGCAGGACGTCGTAGCCCCACAGCCATTCCATATCCACCCAATGCATGTGGTTGCCAAAGGTGTAGGCAAGAGGGATTTTCGACGCCATCTCGGCCGAGAGTCTACCGAGATGGCGTCCTTGCGCAAGAGTGCTTGTGCGCCTAGAACTTCACGCCCCAGCTGGTGCCCCAGTAGCGGCCCTTGACCAACAGCAAACTCAGGTTGCCGTTCGATTGCTTGTACGTAAGGAGCCAGTGGGTGTTGCGGCCATCGTTTTGCACCATCAGATCCCACGCGGGAGCGAGCGGTGCATTGACGCCGAAGGGGATCAGGAACTGATCCTCCCACTCTGACCAACTCAGCGAGAAATAGGGCGCGAGGCTGGTGCCGTGCACTTTTTTCCCAACCGTGAGGAAGTAAGCGCGCGTGCCCCCCGGCGAAAAGATCCGGTCGCTTGAGGTTCCAAAGTTCAACAACGGACGCGTTTCGTCTTCGAACTGGAAGGTGTAGTTCAGCGTCGGCACGAACTCTTCAACCACGGGATTGAACTCAAGTCCAATCAGCAGTCGATCCGTGACGCCGTACGCGGCATTGAACCTCCACCGAGGGCGCTCTTCGCGCAGGCCCGCCCACCGCAAAGTGAGCTGGGTTTGATTTTTGATGCTCCCCGACCCGAGGAACTGACCTTCACCCGGTCATCCGGTTCACGTCGGGACAGCGGTCGGCGGCTCGTCATCGTCGCCAACCGCCAAAGGGAGAGCCAGCCCTGCTTGCAGATTTGCGAGCAGGGCCAGGGAAAGAAGAGAGACCTTCATCAGCAGCAGTCGCAGTTCGGGCAGTTCTCGGGGCACGGGCAGTTGCCGTTTGCGCAGCAGGGGCACTTGCACTCACCGTCTTGACACGGCGGGCAGGCGCACTTTCCGTTAGCACAGCAGGGGCAGGATTTTTCTTCCATGACGTGCATTCTCCTGATGTTTTGAATCTGTTAAGGCGGGAAAGTTGCATTTTCAACACTGTTGCAGTGGCCTTCGGTTTCCTCAACCATTCCGACTTCCGGGCTGGTACCTTGGAAAGCCGTGGAGATTCGATTGCTGGATGAATCGGCGGCCAACAAGCTGCCTGCTCTCGCCCTCTATCTGGCGGCGAGATTCCCCCTGTTTGTCACGCGGAGTGAGCTGATCGAATCTCTGTGGCCCGAAACTTCACCTGAATCAGCACGAAACCGACTGCGCGTCGCGCTTAGCCGGCTCCGAGCGGAGATCGAACTTGAGGAACAAGATGATCGCCTCCGTTTGTGTCCCGAGACTGTAAGAGTCGACGTGATCCAGTTTCTCCAAAGGTGGGAGGAAATCCGGCACGAGCCCGATCCAGAAACGGAGTGGATCGCCCTGCTTGAACTGTTGCCGCAGTTTGCAAAGCGAGTGCTGCCCCACCGATCGGAGCCTTGGCTGGGAGAGATGCAGAATCGTTGGTCTCTCGGAGTTTCCGAGGGTGTATCTCGGCTCCTCGTGATCGCGAAAGATCGTCGGGAGTGGAGGAATTCTTTGCGCGCAGCGGAATGTGGTCTCGTCCATTTTCCGTACGATTCAACGTTTTGGCATGCCAAATTGGAGGCTCTCAGAAACCTGGGGCGAGGGATTGAAGGGGTGCGAGCGTTCGCGGCCAAGCGGCAGGAACTCCGCCGAGAGGGGGGCGATTTCGACGAGGATCTCCGCGAATTCGCTCGCTCTCTGGAAGAATCGGGCGGTCAGGGTGCCGATCTCTTCTTTACGCAGGGCGAATCGGAACTCATTTTGCGCACCGTCCATCGTGCCATGGAGTCGGAGCCAGAGGTCGCCGTCGCTCTCCTGGGGAGCACCAGTTTTCGTCCGGAATTGCTACGCTCGCCAGCCGAAGGCTACCGCTTGCTCCGGGAGGTCGCCCAGCAGAATCTCCCGGAATCGGAGGCTTTGTCCCGTGTCCGCGTTCGGATCATCACCAGCCTCGCGCTGCTGCAACGCGATGATGAAGTGCTCCCCGAGGCCGAGAAGGTCTTAGCGATTGAGCAGCATCCGCACCGGCGGCGGATTGTGTTGCTGAACTACTCGTGGTCACTCTTCCAAGTGGGTCGGGTCGAGGAGGCCTTCACGGCGATTGAGGAGGCGATTCGACTGGCGGAATCGACGCACTACGAGCTTGACGCCTGGCAGTGCCGGTCGCAGCGAGCGAGTTACCTGCTCCTGATAGGCAGGGTCGAAGAGTCGATTCCGATTTACGAGTCCGCCGTCGAGTTTCTGAACAAGACTCCAGATGGCGCGACGGATCGCGACACGCTCATCATCGACTGCAATCTCGCTCTTGCATATCATTTGCTTGGCCAGAACGAGCAAGCCATCGCCCGACTCCGACCCATCAGGGAAACCGCGCGAAAGGCGCGCATGGCGGATCCTCTGGCACGGGCCGAGACGTTGCTCGGGGCTTGTCTCGCTCAGTTGGGTGAGAGAGCGGAGGCGAGTGAGTGCTTGCGCTCGGGCCTCAAAGCGGCGTACCCGAAAGGTCCCCGAGAGGCTCTCCATGCTCTCGGCGATTCTCTCGTCGCGCTCAAGGAGTGGAATCATCCCGATGCTGCGCGCCTGAGCCAGGCTTGGAGCATCTTGCTGACGCACTATGAAGTTCCCCTCACCTATCCGCTCCGGTGGCGGATCGCGGTGCTGAACAGCACTGAATCCTCGGAGCCCGTGGACTTGCTGAACACGGTTCGAGGGACGTTGCACGCGCTCCGGGAAGTCTAGGCGGTCTCTCCGGTACGATGCGATGATGCAGCCGCTCTCGGAGAAGTTCTGGCAGACCGTTTCCGCCGCCAATGGCGACCCTGATCAACTCAAGGATATCTTGGACGCCCAATCGACACCGGATGTGATGGCGTTCGGTCGGGAGTTCAACCAGGCGTTGATCAACCTGAATCAGTGGAAGATTTGGGGCGCGGGCTTCGTGATGACCGGCGGCATGAGCGACGATGGCTTCCACTACTTCCGCTCGTGGATCATCGGGCGAGGCAAAGAAGCCTACGAGACGGCCCTGGCATGGCCGGATGATCTCGGTCAGTTTGTGGATGACGATGAGGAAGACTTCGAGAATGAGCTTTTGGAGTACGTCGCCTACGAGCTTCTGGAATCGCGCGGAATCGAGGACGACCCTCGCGACGCCCTCGAAGCCTCCTCGGACGACGAACCGGAAGGTGTCGAGTGGGATGAAGAAACCGTCTACGACCTCTTTCCCAAGCTCGCGAAGCAGTTTGGTTGAGGCCCGCCGACTGTAAGGAAGTTTCCAGCATCTCTCTCGGGGGCGCAGATAAAATAGCGGCTTGCTATGAAGTGTGTTCGCTCCCTTTCCGCATGGGTCGTGGCGATGGCGGTTTTCGCTTCCGCCGCAGCTCAGACGCGACAAGATCCAGTGCCGGCCGAGGATCGGGCGAAGGCGGAGCCTCCCGCGCTTGCCTGGTTCCAGAAGAACGTCTCGCCCTTTGCCAGCGATGTCCCTTCCTCCTCGGAAATCAAGGCGTTCGTGCAGAAGCTGGGCGATGCGCGGCTCTTTGGTCTGGGCGAACCCACCCATGGTGATCACCAGAGCCAACTGTTTAAAAATCATGCGATTCGAGAGCTGGTTCGGCAAGGCAAGATCGACTCGCTCATGCTGGAGATCAACCGGACTCCCGGAGCAGAAATTGATGCCTATGTGAACGAAGGGAAGGGTGACCTGGTGAAGTTGATGCTGGACTCTGGCATCTTTGGGATCTGGCGCACCGACGACTTTGCCAACATGATTCTGTGGCTTCGCGCCCATGTGATCCGCACCGGTAAGCCGTTCCGGGTTTATGGGATCGATTGCCAAGATCCTGGAGCTGATTTGAACGACGCCCTCGGCTACTTGGCCAAGTACGATGAAGCCGAGGCCGCAACACTCCGAGCAGCCTTGCAACCAGTGATCACCGCCGGGGAGGGCACGCAGACCTTCATGGCATGGTGGAAATCGGAACCTGAAGCAAGCTACGCGATCTATGAAAGCGGGGCTGAGGGCTTGGTTTCGGCGCTGAAGGCGCACCGAGATTTGTTCAAGACAGGCGAAGGAATTGACGAGGCCCTGTATGCCGCCCGTGCCGGCCTCCAATGCCTCAAGGCGTATGAGTACGAGTTCGGTCCGCGTCAAATCGACATGACCAAGATCCCCGTGGACTACTTTGCGAGGCGCGATGTTTACATGGCGGAAAACCTCGTGATGCGCCTCGGAGCGGATCGGCGTGCCGCGCTGTGGGCGCATGATTCCCACGTCCTCGCCGAGATTCCGCAGTTCATTAACGATATGGGCTACCGCACGGTGGGCTCAGAAATGAGGCGTTCGCTGGGGGCGAAGTATGTGTCGGTCGGCTTTGCTTGGACAGTCGGGAGCTTCCATGCCAAAGAGTTCAAGCCGGGAGACGCGATTGCCGAGGCGCAGCTGCGCCCGGTGACTGAGCACGAACTTTCGTGCGATCTGCCCGGCGATCTCGGCGAGTTTCTCGCCCGAGTTGGCCCCGAGCGGTTCTGGGTGGATCTGCGCGATGCCGATGAGGCCACGAAAGCCTGGGGCGCTCTGCCCTACTACCGGGGCTGGGCGGGCTGGGGAATCAGCGAGGAGGTCTGGCACAAGGATCCCATGTCCGATTCGGCACCGCTGATCCCGACGTTCGACTTCTTGGTCTACACCAAACGCATCAGCCCGTCGACCACGTTCAAGTTGCCGGCGTAGGCAGGGAGCTGAAGGAGAATCGGGGCGGCTTTCCGCCACCCCGATTCTATATTTTTTTGAGAGCAGTTACCTTTTGTCTCGCCGACGCCTCGCCATCGCCAACCCCAGGAGACCGAGCAGAGCCGGCTCCGGAACCGCCTCCACACTCACGTTGTCGAGGAACATGTCGCCCTGGTGACCGCCGGAACCGACATCCGTGAACAGAAGCTCCGTTGTCGTGCTCGTGGCAAAGAAGTTCACCTCGACCTCCTGCCACAGAGTGCTGAGGTTGTAGCTGCCTGTGCCATCCAGAAACACGGTATCCAGCGTGCCGACCTTTAGGTTCAGACGCTGGTCGCTATCGTTGCCCGATGCTCCGTACGCAAACCGCAGCTTATACTCTTGACCAACGACGGTGACCAGATCCTGCTTGATCCAGTTGAGCGGAGCCGAGTTGCCTTCGTTGAAGGTGACGAACCGGCCTCCGTACGGAGAGGAGCCCACGTATCCCACTCCATTGAAGGTGGAATCCGTCCGCGCCCAGGCCGTCCAGTGATGAGTCCAACCATCGGCATAGAACTCGGGACCCGATTGAAAGCTCCCGTTGGTCACCAACGCTTGAGAGGCTCCTGCCAGCACGATCATCCCTGCCAGCGAGAAACCACGTCCCAATCCCCCACGATTCAACAAAAAGTGCATTTTCATCTCTTGCTCCAAGGCCAAGCCCCCTTGCGCTCGGCCTGATGAAAAGCTTAACCAGGGGGCATTACATGGGCATTACACGGGTGCTGATACGCCGTGACCTTGCCAGTACAATGGGTTCACGATGACTCTCGACGCGCGCTTCCATGCGAAACATGCACTCGACAAGCGAGCGGTGGCTGCTCTGGATCAGGCATGGAAGGCGTGGCTGGACGACCAAGCCGACCATGGAGTGGATCCTTCCGAGGTGGACTATGCCAAGTCAGCAGGTTATTGGCAGGATGACGCGCTTCTGCCTCACGATGAGATCATTGCCCGGTGTCTCGCCGCCCGGGACGCGCTCGATGCTCGCCAGCTTGCCAAGGGCTTTGTCCACGGTCTTGCCCAGAATCGTCCGGATTGGTGGAGCGCGTTGGCATCGTTTGGATACGTGCAGCATCTGCAGACCCACGTGGGAGCCGAAGGCGAGCTCTCCCGATCATGCGGGATCTGCGGCCTGCCGCTCTGGCCGACGGACGAGGGCTTTGAGCCGATTGCCTGGCAGATGAACCCGCAACTTTCCGGCATCATCGAGACAGGATCGCGGCCGAGCATCCTGAGCGCGACCGCGTCGCTCCTGTTCGCCGCATCATTCCCGCCTTTCCCTGAACCGAATCGGGATGACCTCGCACCGCTCCGAGCCCTGATTGCGCAGTTGAAAGACCTTCCCGCGAAAACCACCGCGCCAAAACTGGCCAAGCTCCTGAAGCCGATTTTTGGCAAGAACAACGACCAGCGGCTCAACTTGGTGGAAGCCCTCTCCATCCTCGGCATCCTCACGCCGGAGGGCAACGCCACGTACTTCGACCGATTTGTCTCGTTCGACGAAACCCAAGTGGGGAGCCCGCGCAACGATACGGAATATCCCGCCCGCGCCTGGCGATCGGAGCATGGGGTCAATGAGGCCGCTTTGAGGCACTGGTTCGGCGAGTGGCTCGATTGATCGTAGTTTGAGTTTGAAGCGAGCCATTTAACGGATTCGCGATACACTGGCTACGTGCTGGTCGCGCTGATTTCCACGTTCGTCCTGATTCCTCGAGGGCATTCGCACAATGACTACCTACGCGACAGGCCGCTGCTTGAGGCTCTCGATGCGGGTTTCTGCAGCGTGGAAGCGGATGTGTTCCTCGTCGAGGGGCGGCTTCTGGTGGCCCACGAGCGGCGCACGTTAAGTCCGGATCGCACCCTGCAGAAGCTCTACCTGGAGCCTCTGGCCAAGCGGATTCGGGAAAACCAGGGCTGGGTGTACGAGGGGCAGGAGCAGACTTTTTGGGTGCTCATCGACATCAAAGCTGAGGGGGCGGCGGCCTATGCCCAGCTCCGGCGCGAACTCGCCGAGCATCCGGAGCTGGCCTGGAATCCTGGTCAGCCCGCTGTGCGCTTTGTCATCAGCGGTGATCGTCCGATTGCTGATCTCGTGAAGGACGAAGGCAACATCGCGGCGCTCGATGGTCGCTGGGGCGATTTGGAACGGGGGTTCTCCCCGGAGTTCATGCCCTGGGTCAGCGAGGCGTGGTTCAGCCACTTTAAGTGGGCCGGGGGAGGGGATTTTGAAGAGGCGGCGAAGCTCAGGTTGATGACCGAGCAGGTTCATTCGCAAGGCCGCAAAATTCGCTTCTGGGGCGCCCCCGACGGCCCGGGAATCTGGCGTGCGCATTGGGAGGCTGGGGTTGATCTCATCAACACGGATCGCCCTGCGACTCTCCGCGAGTTTGTGCTGAATCTGACGCGGTAGTCACTTTCGCGCTTCGATCGGTGCTCTCAGGGGTCGTGATCCTGCCGAGAATCTGCATGGTGAACAGAGGGAACTTTTCGTTCACCCATCCTCGTTTATTGCCTGAGTTGAGATCTGAGCCCCCGAACAAACGCGGGGTTGAAGGGCCACCGTCAAGGCCACTGTCTCGCTCAAGATTCGAACCATCATGCACCTTCGCACCCTCGGTTTCGCCCTGATTCTCAGTTCAGCTTCGTCGGCTTTCGGTCAATCGGCATTCTCGCAAGCTGATTTGTCCTCGGCGGCACTCGATGCCGCCATTCGGGAGCGGATGGACGAAGCCGGCATCGTGGGGATCGGGGCAGCGATTGTCATCGACAAGCAGCTCGTCTGGTCAAATGGCTACGGATTTGCAAATCGTGAGAAAGGGATCAAATTCACACCCGACACTGTGATGAATATCGGCTCCATCAGCAAGACGGTCACCGGAGTCGCCATGATGAGGGCGGTGCAAGAGAAAAAGCTCTCTCTGGATGAGGACATCAACCGTTTCTTGCCCTTTAAAGTCACGAATCCTCACCGTGCTTCTCAACCGATCACTCTGCGACATTTAGCCACCCATACATCGAGTATCAACGATCGCTGGCCCGTCTACGAGGCGGGATATCATTTTGGGGGAGATGCTCCGGAACGGTTGGGGGATTTCTTAAAGCACTACCTCACGCCTTCCGGCAACAAGTATTCAGCAGAGAACTTCCTCCATGCTAACCCCGGAGAGCAGCGAAACTACTCGAACATCGGTGCCGGGCTCGCCGGATTAGTGGTGGAAAATGCGGTCGGTGAGAAGTTGAATTGCTATACCCAAAGCCGAATCTTTCAACCTCTCAAGATGACGAATACGGGCTGGTTTTTGACGGAGATCGATCGCACAAAACACGCCCAGCTCTACGTGTCTCAAGGGGGAATCACGTTCCCGATTCAGAACTATGGCGTCCCGACCTATCCTGATGGGGGTGTACGCACCTCTGTTTCCGATCTTTCGAAACTGTTCATCACTCTCCTCAATGGCGGAGAGTATCAAGGAATCAGGATTTTGGATCGAGCTATTTCGGAAGAGATGCTGAGATTTCAGTTCTCTGAAGAGAGGAAACCTCAGAATGTTGAGGTGAGTGGCGACAACGCATCGAATTCCGGTCTCTTCTGGACGACAAAGTTTAACGGAACCCGCATGGGGCACAACGGCTCCGACCCGGGGGTTCGCACAATGATGCTGTCCAGCCTCGATCGAAAGATCGGAGTGATCCTTTTCAGCAACACCTCTCTCGGCGATGAAGCAATGGGGAGCTTTGTCATGATTTTTGAAGAGCTCTGGAAGCATGCAGAGGCGCATCGTGGCGGCACATCGGGCTCTTTACATCGGTTTGGCAGTCGAAAGGGGGTTCCCACCAGCCTTCCCAACCGTTAAGGCCTCTCTTGTGAAGCGCGCCGCTGACGAACGTGCCAAAACCGAACAGTATCGAAATCCTCGCACATTTCCTGTGAGAAAGAGCCCCAAAAGCACGCGAGATTTGTTAAGATGGCCCTTGATGAGACAGTTCTTTGCTCTTGCTCTCTTTTTGCCAGTGCTTGCGTCCGCTCAAACTCTCGCCACCTTGCCGCCTAACAACGGCTCGGGGGGGACGTTCATGACCTTGACCCCAGCCACTCAGTCGCTGTTCCTCACCGGCCTGTCCACCTACCTCGGTGGCACCGTTGGACAGAGTGCAACGGTCGAGGTCTGGACGCGCTCCGGTGCCTATGCCGGATTCACGACCAGCAGCGCCGGATGGACGCTCCACGA
The DNA here is from genome assembly GCA_943371575.1 of Methyloversatilis discipulorum. Lineage (GTDB taxonomy): Bacteria > Armatimonadota > Fimbriimonadia > Fimbriimonadales > Fimbriimonadaceae > UphvI-Ar2. Next base: position 116,494 of record CALRVI020000003.1, read on the forward strand.
CACCATCACGATGACCGCCGCCGGAACTTCCACGGAGACTGCGATCACCGCGCTCAATTCTCCTCTCCTCCTCGCGTTTGGATCAACAACTTCGGTCTACGTCCACTCGACGACGGCTGGAAATGGAATTCGGTATCAAGGCACGGGAACGACGTCCACCTCGACCTTTACCAATGCCGACCTGACCCTCTTCTCGGATATTGCCCGAACAGGCAATGTATCCTTCGGTGGCAGCCAGTTCACTCCCCGCGCCTTTTCCGGAACGGTTCAGTATCAACCTGTGCCCGAACCCGCGACGATGGCTCTGCTTGGTCTTGGCATGGCCGCTCTGGCTCGCCGTCGCCGCGCCTGAACGCTTGCCCAATCGTCCGAACAGTCGGCGAAGCCCTGTGCTTCGCCGACTGTTTCGTTTGGATGGCGGAGCTGAGTCTTGGGCAGCAAACCCTTCCAAGCCGCCCCTACCAGCGAGTGGCCCAATCCGGGGGTGAGACGGGTTCGAATCGGAAAGGATTGGTGTCGAGAAGGAGCCTGGGCTCGCTCTCACCGAGGGCATAGATGCACCCTTCTCGCAGTAGAATTGCCCGCCCCTGCTGGTCGGTGTCAGAGGAACCCTCTCCGTGTAACGCGTAACGATGATCCAGGGGGCAATCGCCACGCTCTGCCCACGAGATACGCTTGAGCGGGCACGGGTTCGGTGCCAGGATCTCAAGATTCTCGCCGTGCACCACAAGTTCATCCTGCGGCGTGATGTGGAAGTGATTCAGGGCCAACCCACCCCGCAGAATTTCGAGAGCGGTAAAGAAGGGCGGTCGGCAGACCACCGAGAGCTGCTCCGCGGCATCTGAGTCATCCCGGGGCCACAACCCCATCAGGCCCAGGGCGGCGTAGGATGCGTCGCGGGTCATGGTCAGGTTCGACACGCTCCCCCGAATCCACTGCCCCAGTTCAAACTCATCCCTCTCGGTGTGCCACAGAATCATCTGCGAATACCGCGAGGGCCCCCGACGAATCACCACGCACTTCGGCGCATCGGTCGCAAAGTACGCCGTCAATCGCGCGGGCGGATGAGGGGTGGACACTGGGTGAAGTTTACGCGGTGAGTTGGCTCCGGCATCCGCTTCGTTCGGAGCAAACTTGGCGACTGAGTTCATCCACTGCGTGCCTCGACGACCTTTCCGAAAATTCGGGGGAGTGTCCACGAATTCTGCTCGCTGCCGCGACCCGGGCGGTACGCTCCTCCCTCAGCCGCGTCATCCGATCCGGCTGCGATGCCCGAGTCCCACCGGCCAACCGCATGAGTACTCCGCCGAGAGCTCTCGGGTGCCCAACAAAACCATGCGCCTCTCCCAGACCAAGGAAGCCACCAAGGAGTTCATTGCCTTCATGAACTCCCACATGCCGACGATTCATCCCGGCTACAAGCGGAGCCGGGCGGCGAAGGGGATTCGGTATGAATCCATCCGTGAGGTCGAGGACGGGCTCTACGCGATCCACAGCACGCTGTGCAAGCAGGGCGTGTACCACCATTGCTTTTGCCTCTCGATGCATGCCGCCCATGCTGGGTCGAATCTCTACAGCCCCTTCACCATCGGCGGGCGCTGCGACCACAACTATTCGATCTTGGAGGGGTGTCGCCGCGACTTGGGGCTGGTGGGGGCCGAGCCGGGGCACCCTTATCGGCTCAGCACATCCCACCAGTGGCGGAAAGGGGCCGATGACCTCATCCGGCGCTGCACCTTCGAAGCGGAGCGACTGCTGTTGCCGTACTACCGCTCGGTGTGGCTCGAAACGCGCCCGATTCTCCAGGCGATGATTGTCTACGCCCAGTCCACACCCCCGGAGCAACTGGCCGAAGTGGCCTCCACCTACACCGGCAATCGATTCGGTATGGCCTGCCACATGCTCGAGTTCCGAGAGCTCTATCGCGCGGTGCCACAGAATCAGCGGGAAGCGTTCGTCGCTTCGATGGTGCTCCATCTCCCCGAGACGTTCCAGGATTTCACCGAGCCGAAAGCCCAGGAGTAGGCAAAAACGTGTGTCCCATGTCTCCGGAACGAAATCCGGCTTGGGTGAGGGTGAAAAGTGGTGGAGATGATGGGATTCGAACCCACGACCTCTGCAGTGCGATTGCAGCGCTCTCCCAGCTGAGCTACATCCCCACCCGGACCTCTGAGTATATCCTGAACAAGGCCTCACCTTGGGACGGGGCTACCGACCTCCACGCACAGATGCACGACCAAGCCTCTCCGCGTGATACATCGAGAAGGAGAAGGCGAGCCAACTCGACCCACTCAGCAGCACCGCGAGGATCAGCCATCGAAGCCACGACCGACGATCCACGCGGCGAATTTGCATCAAAAACCACCCGGTATACGCGGCGGTGAGAATGGCCGGAACGTGGAAAGCGTTCGGCGGAAAAAGGTCAATGAACGCGGGAAAGATCAGGATCCAGCCCAGCCAAGACGTTACGATGAACCCGGGGGCACTGCCACCGATCGGGATTTCCTGGTTCGTGCGAAAACGTGGGGCCATCCCCGACGGTGAGGTGATCCGCTCCTGACGTGAAAACAGATGCAAGACGTAAGTGCTAAAGTCCAAGCCGCCCTCCTGCCCGAGAGCCTGCCCGCTCCACCGATTGGTACGTCAGCTCCCACGTCCACGTGCAAACAATCAACATTCCGAGGAGGCACATCACCCAGATCGGGAGCACCTTCTCGACCGCGCGTCGGTATTGCATCGCGTACCACGTGGTGATCGCCACAAGAGCGGCGAAGAACGTGAAATTCTGCCCGACCGGCTCCGATCCGGCGAAAACGGGCCTCAGTGCCCAAGCTCCAAACACGAGCAGGAACAGACCAGGGGCTCTCAAAGCCTCTTGCCACGTCGCATAGGGGCGAACTTCGTTGGGTCTGCGGGCGGACATACTCTTCTCCCTAGGACGGGGCGACCACTCGGCGGGCGCACCCCGTAGACTCCACCACCATTCTATGCCAGAACTGCCAGAAGTCGAAACCGTGCGCCGGATATTTGATCGCGTCCTCACCGGACGCAAGCTTGCGGAAGTCGAAGTTGCGCCAGATGAAATCGTTCTCCAAGGAGTGCCCGGCGAGGTCGTGGCGGCGCATCTCGGCGGACGGATCGTGACAGGCACCGGTCGAAAAGGCAAATATTGGTGGATCGAACTTGACGAAAGGCCGATGCTGTTTGGGCACCTGGGCATGGCCGGATGGGTACGCGAGATTGGGGCGGACACCATCCGGCTCCGCGAGCACGGCCAGGCCCCGCTCGATGAGCCCAGCGGAAGGCCGAAATTCCTCAAGTTGCGCCTCCAAACCGATGAGGGCAGGGAAGTGGTGATGACCGATGGTCGCCGTCTTGCCCGCCTCTGGCTCGGTGCGAGCCCTCAAGAAGACCCTCGCGTGTCAGCTTTAGGCCCTGATTCTTGGACAGAACTGCCCGCTGCCGATGATCTCCACCGGATGCTGGTGAAGCGCAAGGCACCGCTTAAGGCCATCTTGCTCGATCAGAAGGTCTTCGCGGGGGTAGGGAACTGGATCGCTGATGAGGCGATGTATCACGCTGGCCTTGCCCCGGGGCGACTCGGCACCAGTCTCAGCCTCTCTGATGTGGAGGTTCTGCGGGACAAACTGTGGCAAATCGTCGATCTGGCGGTGTCCGTCGGCGCGAATTCGGAGCAATTCCCGGAGTCTTGGATGTTCCACCACCGCTGGGGAGGCGGAAAAGGGGTGGATCTGATCGAAGGCGAAGCCATCCGTCGGGACACGATCGGGGGCCGGACGACGGCATGGGTTCCGACTCGACAAAAGTAGGTTAAGTGACCTAAACTTAGTTATATCTCTGCGAAAGGGTGCCCCGATCCCTTCAGGGTCGGGACACCGACGCATCTCACCCCAGAATGACTGGAAAGTTTGACTCTCCCGACCCTGAAGCGATCGGGGCACCCAAAGGTTGAGTTGAATTGTGCAGGAATGAGAGCCTAGGCAGCACTGTTAATCCGACTCTCTATGCAGCGGCAATCAGCGGTCGAGGACGTCGCTTGGTTGAGCGGGATTGACGACGTCGGGCCAGTGAATCTCCTCGAGCAGCCCCGAGGAAACCAGTTTTTCCCCATAGAGTTCCCACCCCTGAAATTCAAGATCACCCAATGAAAATTGCACACAGTCGCGCAGATAGCGGTCGATCATCGTGGTGTCCCACTTCACCTTTTGCGCGGCATATTCCAGTACCGATGACCAGTTCGGGCCGTCCGGGCGACCTTGGTCGTACGAATAGTTGAGCCAGTAGGTGAGCTCTGGGGTAAGGCCGCTGAGACCGGTCCACATTGCCCACACAAACGGAAGCCCCGTGGCGTCCGTCCAGGCTTGTCCGAGATCCATCACGCGGGCACCGGGATACTGCGCCGTCATGCCATTGTCGCCGATCACCACGCAGGCTTCGCAGACATCTAGCATCACGGGGAGATCGGGCGGCATGGCCAGAGTCGCGGGCCGGGTTCCAAATCCTTCCTGCAGAAGCACACGAGCCAGGGCATTACTCGTCATCGAACTCTGGTCGAGGGCCAGCGTTTGGATCAACCCAAACGGGACGCGGCTGAGGAGACGAACGCTCTCGACCGGGCCATGGCTGCCAATGCAAACCCCATCCGCGATTTTCCGGCCGGAATGACGCAAGGCGTCAATGCTGCTCACCAAAATCGCGTCAACATCGCCCCCCTCCAGCAACCTCGGCAGCTGGCTCGGGACATCGAAAACCACCTCGACCGGCGAGTTCTTACCTTGATTCACGAACCACCAAACGAGGGGACTCGCATTCACATAGGGGACGCATCCGACGCGGAATCTGGCCATTTCTTCAATCCTTCACAGGGAGATCGTCATCTTTGACTTCGTTCTTGAGGGGAGGTTCCTCAGCACGAACTTCCATTTTGGAATCATGCCGAGTCTTTTGGCTTGCGCGCAACGGCCACCACGCTCGATCCCCACGGCAAGTTCATCCTGCGGAAAAGCGCGGCTTCTCTATCCATTAATCGAATCAACCGCGCCTGAGTTCCCTCCGAGACCTCGGGGAGCTTCACTTGCGCCGGCCCGTGGTGGAATTTTTCGAAGAACCGGCGTACCGCAACCACCGGGAACAGGAAAAACACGCTGTAAGAGACCCTTTCCAGCCGAAATCCTGCGTTCTCAAGGAGTCGGCGCACCTCACGCGTGGTGTAACGCCTCTGATGCATCAGGGCAATGTCATGCGGGCCCCACAGCCATTTATAGGCGGGCACATTCATTACAAAGACGCCGCCCGGCTTCAACACGCGAAAGATCTCGCTCGCCGCAGCGGCATCGCCCGGCACGTGCTCGATCGTATCCAGGCTCACAACCGCGTCGAATCGGTTGGAGCCGAGAGGGATTTGCTCGGCATTCCCGTGGATGAGGTGGGTAAGGCCGCGTTCGCGGCAATAGCGCAGAGCGTCCTCGGAGAAGTCGAGGCCGGTCGCGTCACATTGACCGTCGAGGGCTTGCAGCATCGCGCCTGTGCCGCAACCGACATCGAGAATCTTGGCTCGAGGATTCAGATTAAGTACAGGATCAAGCAGGGCAAGCGCGAGTTTGCGACGAGAAATGAACCACCAATAGTGATCCTCCTGATCGCGCATTTTGCCGTACTCTTCTTGCTTCATGGCGCGACTCGTGAGGCGGTGGAATCCGTTGAAGCTTGGAGCCGCTTGCGCTTGCCCCAGAGGCGAAGTTTCACCAGGTCGCGGAGCATCCTGGGGCCGTCGCGCATCAAAACAACCTTCGATCCCTCTTGGTGCGACCAGCGGATTGGAACCTCGGCAATCGGATGCCCGAGGTCACGGGCAATGATCAAGCTCTCGAAATCGAAGCCGAATCCGTCTAACTTACACCGTGAAAAGATGTCGCGAGCGACGTCTTGGCGAAAGAGCTTGAACCCGCATTGGGTGTCATCGATCCCCCGAACCGCGAGCATCTGGACCAGCTTGTTGAACAGCCGACCCAGCATCTCGCGATGCCAAGGCTGACGGATCTCCAGCGTGCTTTCTTTCAGCGGCCGGGACCCGATTGCGACCACCGCTCCCTTTTGCACAGCGGCCCAGAGCTTCTCGATTTCCTCGATCGGAGCGGCAAGGTCTGCGTCTGAAAAGAGCAGGTAATCGGCCTCAACTTCCATCATTCCACGCCGAACGACGTAGCCTTTGCCTCGGTTCGGTCGAGAAGCGATGAGCGAAAACTCGGGATGAGACTGGGCAAATTCCTGAACCAAGGCCTCGGTGCCGTCCGAGCTGCCGTCGCTGATCACCACAACCGACCAGGTCATCGGCCACTGATCGGGACGCGACGAAAAGAACTCGTGAATCCTCTCGAGGGTGGGCCGAAGCCGGGCTTCTTCGTTATAGGCCGGGATGATCACGGCAAGGTTCGGCCGGTTCAATGCGGGGCGATTCTACCCGGCGAGCAGTGCGCGTGGAGGCTCACTTGCCGCGTGCATTCAAGTCCTGCAAAACGCCCTGGAGGGCACCACTCGATTGATTCCACCCAATGCGCTGCATGTGCTTGGTGTAAAGCTCGTCGTAGACGTTCTTCTTCTCAATCATAAAAACGGTGGAAAGCGGTCGACTCGTGGAGATCTTGTACTTGCCTCGGTAATAGAGCATCGTCGAGCCGCCCCCATCCAGGGAGACCGCATCGACCGCTCCTCGCGATTTGAGGGCGGCCGCCAGCTGACTGAGGGTCACCGAATTGGTGGTCGCGACCATGACTAACTTGCCCTTCGCGGTCAGGCCTACGCCGGTTCGGGCGGCGCTTCCCCAGATCCTTGCGTCGCGGAACCCTTGAGAGCGCGGATCTGGACACACTTTGCCGTTCCGCAGCACTCGCACCATGCCGCGCAGGGCGTGGCGGTAAGGGAAGTAGTCAACCGGCTTCTTGACCGGAGCATCGAAAATGGAAACCTTGCCAAACCAATCCACGGCCAGAACCGATCCGCGGTAACCGGTCGCTTCCTTCTGTCCATTCACAATCACGTCGGCGACGGGCTGCTGGTTCTCCCAGGCGAAGAAGGTGCCAGTGATCGCGGCGATCGGTTGAACCTCTTGCGCCGTCGAGCTGAAGGATCGCAGTCGGGAGCTGTAATGAGTGGTCGCCGCGATGTCGGTGCGGCTCATGTCCACGTGGATCGCGTGATAGTAGGCCTTGCCGCTTTTGAAGGTGACGTGGGCAGTTGGGCCATTGTTGCTTTGCGCGACCGACGACGACGCGATGGCGATGCCCAGCACACAGGCACTCAGGGTAGCGAGCCCTCTGGGTTGCGAATATCCGAGCGTACGATCCATCACGGTCACCTTAAAAGAAAGAAGTCCCAACGTACCCGTTTGACGGCAGAAAGGCAACCCTCGCGCCTGGTTATTGTGCGAGTTCTCCTTTCCATCTTCGGGCAGGCAAAAGGGACTCTCTACCGCCGAAGGGAATTCTCAGGTTCCCAAAGTATACAAAAAAGTAATTATTTTGAGAGATACACTTATACGGGCTTTTCGTGGGTTTTTAGTTGAAATAAGCCCAGAATCGGGCCTCTTCCGTTGACACAAGCCCTTCGGACCGCCTATCGTAAGCAAACGTCTATGACGACCGACCCTCCTGAATGTACGGAGACCCTGACTCGGCAGCCCGATATGCCGCCATCCGATAGGAACAGCGCCTCGCCCGGAGGCGTGGTCGTCCCCAATCTTTTTAAAAAGCTCGCCGTAGGCTCGTTGCTCTACACGATCTTCGTGGTGATCTTCGGCGCTTTCGTGCGGGCGGGCCTCCACGGCGATGGATGCGGAACCTCTTGGCCGATCTGCAACGGACAAGTTGTCCCGCTCAACGCAGGTCTTACTACGTACGTCGAATTTACGCACCGTGTGACAAGCGGTTTGCTTCTCGTGGGCGTCATCGGCATGGCCCTGTGGGCGCGCAAGCTGTTCCCGAATCCCAATGAGATTTCTCATCACAAGGCGATTCGCCAGGCAACAGCCTGGACGATGATCTTCGTGTTCGTCTCCGCCATCATTGGCGCGATTCTCGTGATCAACTCGTTCGTGACGCAAGATAAGTCGCTCGGCCGGGCGATCACGATGCCTCTCCACCTGGTCAACACGTTCCTGCTGATTGGCGCGCAAGGGTTGCTCGTCTTCTTCACTCGAGGAGGCTCGAAGCCGACCTTTGCCGGACAAGGCGGCACAGGTACCGCGATCAAAGTCGCGATGGGTGGTTTGTTCTTGCTCGGCATGACCGGTGCGATCTCCGCGATGGGTAAGACGGCGTTCTCAGGTGAGCTTGCCGTCGCCAACGGCCTGATGGATCGCGTGAACATGCACGTGGGTGAATCGGCTCACTGGATTCTGCGTGGCGGAGTGCTTCACCCGCTGATGGCGATGTCGGTCGGGCTCCTGGTGGTGTTCTGCTGCCGATTCGTCTCAGAGCGACGGCCGAAGGCAGAGGTTAAGTACTGGTCGAACGTCGTCCTCGGACTCTACGTGGTTCAGATGGTCTTCGGCGTGGCGAACCTCGTGATGAGCGCGCCGCTCTGGATGCAGCTTGTTCACCTTGCGCTGGCTTTGGCGAACTGGCTGAGCCTCGTGATGCTCGCCGCTGTCGCGTTGCACCGAGACTATGCGGTCTACACGGAGGATGCCGAAGCACGTTCTCGATCTCTCTCGGCTCCCAAGCTTGGGCCGATGGCGATGGTTAAGGCCTACATTGCCCTGACCAAGCCCCGCGTGATTTCTCTCCTCCTCTTCACCACGGTTGCGGCGATGTTCATTGCCACTGGCACGGCGCCCTCTCTGGGATTGGTTCTGCTCGTCTGTCTGGGCGGATACATGTCGGCAGGAGCGGCGAATACCTACAACATGGTCATCGAGCGCGATCTCGATGTTGCCATGGAGCGCACGGCGAGCCGCCCGACGGTGACCCACGCAATCTCCAACCGCGCTGCTCTCACCTTCGCCACGATCATGGCGGTCGGGAGCTTTGCGATGCTGTGGATCGGGGCGCACCCTCTCGCCGCCTGGATGGCTCTGTGCGGTCTGCTGTGCTACGTGTTTGTGTACACGCTGTGGCTCAAGCGACGCACCTGGCACAACATCGTCATCGGGGGCGCAGCGGGAGCCTTCCCGCCGCTCGTGGGATACGCCGCCGTTACCGGCGAGCTGAGTCCTCTGGCGTGGTTCCTTTTCGCTCTCATCTTCACCTGGACTCCGGTTCACTTCTGGGCTTTGGCTTTGCTGATCAAAGAGGATTACGCCAAGGCAGGAGTGCCGATGCTCCCGGTGGTCAAGGGCGAGCAGGTCACGGTCGTGCAAATCACCCTCTATGCGGTCATCACGACCCTGCTCTGCTTCCTCCCGGTCGTCCAACGCGAGGCCGGACTTGTGTACCTATTGGGCTCCGTGATCCTGAACGCCGGATTGCTCGCCCAAAGTGCTGCACTCATGCGCAATACGAGCCGTGAAAAAGCGCGCTCTCTGTTCAAGTTTTCAATGGTCTACCTTGCTCTGATCTTTGTGGTCATTGCTGTGGACCGGGTCTGGACCGCATGAAATCTCTACGAAAGTTTCAAGTTTCCGAGCCTGACAAACTCGGACACAATATGCAACCATTTGAGGCCAAGTAAGGTATGGGACAACTTTTTAAGCCGTACGCCAATACGATCGCGAGCGCCAGTCTTTTTCTGGGGGCTGCGCTGCCGCTCGTTGCCATCGTGACCGGGTCGCTCATCACGCGCGGACCCGCGAACACGAAGACGCACGTGCCGATCGATCAGCCTGTGCCGTTTAGCCACAAGCACCACGTCAAGGAGCTCGGAATCGACTGCCGCTACTGCCACACCACCGTGGAAGAGCAAGCGCATGCTTCCGTGCCTTCGACCGAAGTGTGTATGTCGTGCCACTCGCAGATCTGGACAAACTCGCCCATGATCGAGCCGGTGCGTGATAGCTACAAGACTGGCAAGCCGATCAAGTGGGCCAAGGTCAACGCGATTCCCGACTTCGTTTACTTCGACCACTCGATCCACATTGATCGAGGAATCAGCTGCAACACCTGCCACGGTGCGGTGCAAGAGATGCCGATCACGTGGAAGGGGCAGGCCTTCAGCATGGCGTGGTGTCTCGACTGCCACAAGAATCCAGGCAAGTACTCGCTGGATGTGAAGCCACGGGGCGACGATCATGACCACGATCACGATCATGCCAACACCTTGACTCCTCGCGAGCAGATCTTTGAACTCTACAAGAAGATTGCCGCAGGCGCGCCCCTCACCAAGACCGAGCATGAGATCGCCAAGGGCGGCACTCAGCACCTTCCTGATGACGAAATTCACGCCGGCGTGAAGCGCATGAAGGAAGAAGGGGTCAACGTGTCACAGCTTGCCGACTGCTGGGTGTGCCACCGCTAAGTTCACGATTTACACGACCGAGAGGATCCGCAGAGAGATACATGGGACAAGACGCAAAGAACGGCCTGGCACCTGAAGCAGGTACCAGTAACGTACGGTTTTACAAGAGCCCGGAGCATTTCGCCGCTCCGGAGATTGTTGAGCCGTGGATTGAAGACGAATTCCCCCATCGCAAGAGCATTCCGGAGGTCAATCGCCGGGACATGCTCAAGATGATGGGCGGTGCCGCGCTCCTGGCAGGCCTGGGAGGCTGCCGATTCCAGCCGCAGCGCAAGATTGTCCCGTTTGTGCAGCAGCCGGAAGATGCGGTCTCGGGAGCCCACAAGCTCTTTGCCAGTTCTGCGGTCAAGGATGGCTTCCATATCGGCGTGCTCGTCGATCAGGTCGATGGTCGCCCGGTGCGAGTCGACGGCAACCCGCTTCACGCAGCCAGCGGCGGACGACTGGATTCCCGCACGATGTCGGAAATCCTCAACCTGTACGATCCGGATCGACTGAAGACTCCGGAGTACCGAGGCACTCCGTTCAGCTGGAACCGTGCCCTGACGGAAATCGAAGCGACTCTCGCGGCTTCGGTGAACGGAACAGGGGTTCGGGTTCTCTCGGAAACTGTCAACTCCCCGACGCTTGCCCGGCTGATCACCAAGCTCAAAACGAAGTACCCCGAGCTGCAGTGGCACCAATACGATGCCGTCAACCGCGACAACGCCCGAGAAGGTGCTGTGCTCGCTTACGGTGCGGATCTTCACACGGCCTACGATTTCACCAGGGCCGATGTCGTGGTCTCGCTCGATGCGGACTTCTTGCAAGAAGGCCCGATGAGCGTGGCCTACAGTCAAGCCATCGCCAGCCGACGAGTTCCGACGGCGGAGATGGAGATGTCGCGGATCTATGCCGTCGAGTCCCGTCCGACCACGATCGGAATCACCGCTGACCACCGAGCCAGGATCAAGCCGAGCGAAGCGTTTGCGTTTGTGATGTCGCTCGCCGCGAACCTGGGAGTTCCCGGTGCCGTCACCGCGAGCCTTCCCGCTTCGGTGGATCAAAAGTTCTTCGAAGCTCTGGCTGAAGACATGGCCGCGAAGCGCGGTGCCGCGCTCATTGTCCCGGGCGATCATCTTCCGCCTGCGGTGCATGCCGCCTGCCATGCGGTCAACTCTTTCCTCGGTGGCCCTGCGGCCGTCATGCCGAATCCTCTGCCGATGCCGGTGAATCACGGCAAGAGCCTGAAGGATTTGGTGGATGCGATGAACGCCGGAACCGTGGACATGCTGCTGATCCTCGGTGGCAACCCGGCCTACACGGCACCCGCTGATCTGAAATTCGCGGAAGCCCTCGCCAAGGTGAAGGGCCCCAAGGTCTGTCTGAGCACCCACTTCGACGAAACCTGCGAAGTCACCGACTACCAACTCCCGATGGCCCACTTCCTGGAAGCCTGGGGGGATGGCATCGCCTTCGACGGCACGGTCTCGATTACCCAACCGCTCATTGAGCCCCTTTATGAAGGTCGCTCGGTTCTGGAGGTCATGGACAAACTGATCGGCGAAGACGGCGAAGCCCGTCGACTCGTGATGGAAACCCATGCGGGCGCGAATTCAAAGAAGTGGAAAGAGATCGTCGCGAAGGGTGTGCTCCCTGAGGTTCCGAAAGAACTTGCTCCGCCGCAAGCCCTCACGGCCAATCTGCTCGGCTCACTCAATGTCCCCGCACCGGCGTCCGGGCTGGAACTCCTGGTTCTTCCCGACCCGTGCGTGCACGATGGACGCTACGCCAACAACAACTGGCTCCAAGAAACGCCGAAGCCCATCACCAACCTCACCTGGGACAACGCTCTCTATGTGAGCAAGGCCACGGCGGATAAGCTCGGAGTCGTCGCACCTTACGACAAGAAGCTCGCCGGGATCCCGTATTACGGCAAGGCAGACATGGTCGAGGTCACGGCGAATGGCCAGACGCTCGAAGTTCCCGTCTGGGTCAACATGGGCCAGGCTGACGACGTGCTGATTCTCACCATGGGCTACGGTCGCACCCGAGGCGGCGAGTTCGCCACCAAGCGCGACGAAGCCTCTGGCGGCGGATTCAATGCCAACGTGCTCCGCAGCTCGGCGAACCCGGTCTGGATCAGCGGCGTGCAGGTGAAGAAGACGGGCAAGGAATACGTCCTCGCCAATACTCAGCACCACAACACCATCGACTTCAAGGTCGAAGACCGAGATCGTCACCTGCTCAAGGAGACGACGCCGGAGATGCTCGCGAAGGGTCTGCCGTTCGGTGAGCATGGCGACGGTCACTACGACCCCTACAAGGACGATCCGAAGGCCGCGCAGAAGAAGGATTTCGGCGAGTTCGGCAAAAAGCCGGATATCACGATGTATCCGGGGCAGGACTTTGCTGCGAACCCCGAAACCAACTACCAATGGGCGATGACCATCGACCTGAGCCTCTGCACGGGATGCAACGCCTGTGTCACGGCTTGCCAGGCCGAAAACAACATCCCGACGGTGGGTAAGGATCAAGTTCAGCGAGGCCGCGAGCTTCACTGGATGCGGGTGGATCGCTACTACAAGGGCGACGGCCAGAACCTGGACATGGACAATCCTCCGATCTACGTTCAGCCCGTGACCTGTATGCACTGCGAGCAAGCTCCGTGCGAACCGGTCTGCCCGGTTGCGGCCACTGTTCACAGCCATGAAGGCCTGAACCAGATGGTCTACAACCGCTGCGTCGGAACCCGCTACTGCAGTAACAACTGCCCGTACAAGGTTCGGCGGTACAACTTCTTCCACTACAGCCAACGCGCCGACCAAATTCCGGTGCTAAAGATGCTCCAGAACCCCGAGGTGACGGTGCGCTATCGCGGCGTGATGGAGAAGTGCACGTACTGCGTGCAGCGCATCAACAAGGCGCGCATCACGGCGAAGAAGCAAGACCGCGAAATCGCCGACGGCGAAGTCGTGGTGGCGTGCCAAAGCGCTTGCCCCAGCAACGCCATCGTATTCGGCGACATGCGACGACCGGTCAATGCGGTCGCGAAGAGCCGAGCCGATCAACGCAACTATCTGTTGCTCGAAGAACTCAACACACGGCCGAGAACCACGTATCTCAGCCGCGTCCGCAATCCCCACCCGAAGCTGGCACCGGCTCACAAGGAGGGTCACTAATCCATGGCTGATACGCGCATCGATCCTGATCTTCTGATTGGGGAACATACTAACCGGTCGCTGGATGCCACGATCGGCGACATCGTGCTGGATCAATCCACGCACAACTATCCCCAGGTGAAGACTCCGGTCAAAGGCTTCTTCACCAGCCCGTGGCAGATCATGTTCGGCGTCGGCTTCTTGCTGCTGAACGTGCTGCTTCTCTCGCTCACCATGCTCATCTGGAATGGCATCGGTGTGTGGGGGAACAACCAACCGGTCGGCTGGGGCTTCGACATTGTCAACTTCGTTTGGTGGATCGGTATTGGCCACGCGGGAACGCTGATCTCGGCGGTTCTGCTTCTGCTGCGTCAAAAGTGGCGCAACTCGATCAACCGATTCGCGGAAGCGATGACGATCTTTGCCGTCATGTGCGCGGGTCTCTATCCGCTTCTTCACACGGGCCGACCTTGGGTCGCCTACTGGCTCTTCCCCTATCCGAACTGGCTGGCCATGTGGCCGCAGTTCCGCAGTCCTCTGGTGTGGGACGTCTTCGCGGTCAGCACCTATATGACCGTCTCAATCCTGTTCTGGTACGTCGGTCTGGTTCCTGACTTTGCGACTCTGCGCGACCGCGCCAAGAACCGCACCGCGCAGGTGATCTACGGCGGACTCAGCATGGGATGGCGCGGAAGTGCCAAGCACTGGCACCGCTACGAGCATGCCTCGCTGATCCTCGCTGGTCTCTCGACCCCGCTCGTTCTTTCTGTTCACACCATCGTGTCCTATGACTTTGCGATGGGTATCGTGCCGGGCTGGAACGTCACCGTCTTCCCGCCGTACTTTGTCGCTGGTGCCGTCTTCGCCGGATTCGCGATGGTCATCACCTTCGCGATTCCGCTACGCAAGTGGTACAAGCTTGAGAATCTCATCACGATGAAGCACTTCGACTGGATGGCGAAAGTCATGCTGGCGACAGGCCTCATCGTGTTCTACGGCTACTGCCTCGAAATTTTCTATGCCTACTACAGCGGCGTTCCCTTTGAGACGGCACTGCTCCACAACCGGATCGCCATTTCGGAAGCTCCATACAGCTGGGCGTTCTGGTTGCTGATCATCTTCAACGGCATCATCCCGCAGGTTCTGTGGTCGCCGAAGTGGCGTGGCAACCTCACGGTTCTCATGCTGGTCTCCACAAGCATCAGCATCGGAATGTGGTTCGAGCGCTACGTGATCATCCCGATCTCACTCACTCGCGACTACGTGCCGGGAGCGTTCGGCTTCTACTCGCCGACCCTGTGGGACTTCGGATTCTTCCTGGGCACCATCGGACTGTTCATCTTCCTGATGTTCCTCTTCGTCCGATTCCTGCCTCTCATCAACATCTTTGAAATGAAGGAGTTGCTGCACCAAATGCACGATTCGAATGGCCACAAGAACGGCCATGCGGCTCATGCCACCGCATCTGCCACGTCGGCCCATGCTGACGAGGAGGAGAAGAACTGATGTCGCACGGACGAGACAATTCATCTAAGCCTTACGGCGTCGTCGCCGAGTTCGGGACATCCGAAGAGCTGATCGAAGCGGCCAAGGCGGCCCGCGCCGCCGGATACAAGGACATCGACGGCTACTCGCCGATTCCCGTGCACGGGCTCACCGATGCGATGGAATGGAAGGATGACAAGCTCGGCTGGGTCGTCTTCATCCACGGCGTCGGAGGATTCCTTGCGGGATATCTGCTCCAGTGGTGGACGAGCCAAGGCATCAACGTGAGCAACACGGCGCTGCAAGTCAATGGCTTGCTGCCCTACCCGCATAACGTGGGCGGCAAGCCGCTGTTCAGCATCCCGGCGTTCTTCCCACCGGCGTATGAGCTGACAATTCTGTTCGCGGCCTTCGGCGCAGTGTTCGGAATGTTCGCGTTCAACGGTCTGCCGAAGCCGCACCATCCGATCTTCAATGCCGCTGCAATGACTCGGGCGAGCAGTGATCGCTACGTGCTCTGCGTTGAGGCGACCGATCCTCGGTACGACGAGGACGCGATCGAGACCTTCCTTCGCTCGCTCAAGCCGCTGAGTGTCGAGCGCGTGATGACCACGGAGGGCTACTAATCTTATGAAATCGACTCAGGTACTCATGGTGCTCGGAGCCGGCCTCCTGGTCTCGGGATGCCACCTCGATATGGTGATCCAGCCGAAGGTGAAGTCTCAAAGCGAAAACGACTTCTTCGCCGACGGCAAGGGCACCCGACTTCCCGTGGAAGGTGCGGTGGAATATGGCAAGCCCAAGACGGATTCCGCCTTTTACACCGGTTACGACGAATCGGGTCAGCTTGTGAGCGAGATGCCGGTGAAGGTCGATGAGCGACTGATCAAGCGCGGCAAGGAGCGATTCGAAATCTTCTGCACCCACTGCCACGGCGATCTCGGCGATGGTCAAGGCATGATCGCTCAGCGCGGTTTTGCTCTTGCGCGACCGGTGGGGAACTATCACACCCAGCGGCTCCGCGATATGCCCGTCGGACACTACTTTGATGTCATCACCAACGGCTACGGCACGATGTACGGACACGCTTCGCGCATCAAGCCGCTTGACCGCTGGGCGATCGCGAGCTACATTCGCGTGTTGCAATTCAGCCAAGCCGCGAATCCGAACGATCTTGATGCCGATACCCGCAAGGCGCTCGGTCTGAGCGGATCGGGGACGGGCAGCGGGGTGCTCTTTAAGACCGCGACTTCTGCTCCGGCAGCACCGGCGCAGATGCCAACGCAACCGGCTCCTGCCCCGACTCAGGAGGAATCCCGATGAGCCACGAATCCACGACGATGAACCACGACGCACCGATGACGAAGATCAATACGACCTTCGCAACGCTCGGTGGAGTGTGCTTGGTCGCGGGCGGCGGCGCTCTGGCGGCGGGGCTCTCCGGAGGATTTGATCTCAAAACCCTCGGCCCCTCGTTCCTTTACGGCCTGATGTTCTGGCTGCTGCTCACCGTCGGCTGCTTCGGTCTCATGCTTCTGTTCCACACGACCCGTGGACGCTGGGGGACGCCGATTCTGCGGGTGTTTGAGGCCGGATCGAATCCGATCATGATGATCTTCATGTTCGCGCTGGTGATGATCGCGGCGACGATCTTCAAGGATCCTCTCTACGGTAAATGGATCAACGCGAGCCCGATGGACTTGATCGTTCAGCGGAAGGCTGCCTACCTTAACTATAACTTTTTCCTCGTTCGACAAGTGATCTACTTCGTGGTGCTGGCTCTGATCGGTCACCTGCTGATCACCTGGACGAAGCGAGAGGAAGCAACCGGTGACAAAACCTGGAGCGATAAGCGGAACAACCTTGCCGCGCCGGGGCTCGTGATCTTCTTCTTGATCTTCACCTTCATGATCACGGACGTGCTCATGTCGGTCGATCCTCACTGGTATTCGACGGTGTGGGGCGTTCTCTTCGCGGTTGGTGGTGCCCTCGGGGCGATGGCTCTGGCGACGATCATCGCGGTGAGTCAGCGCAACAAGGCTCCGTATGCCGGCAAGATCGACAACTTGATGACGAAGGACTTCGGCAACTTCCTGCTGATGCTCACCATGCTGTGGGCTTATCTCAGCTTCAGCCAGCTCCTCATCATCTGGTCGGGCAACCTCAAAGAGTTCATCCCGTACTACCTCGCCCGTATCCGCGGCGGATGGAGCACGATTGGCGGTGTCCTCATCGTCACCCAGTTCCTCCTGCCGTTCCTGCTTCTTCTCTCGCCGAGGCTGAAGCGCACGCCGAGCCTGCTGATCACGATCTGTATCGTGATTCTCGCGAGCCGCGTGCTGGATATGCACTGGTTGGTGTCGCCATACTTCAACATTAACTTCGCGCCGACGCTCAGCGATGTAGGATTCCTCCTTGCGATTGGAGGGCTCTGGATGCTGATCTTCAGCGCGGGTCTCAAGTCTTCGAAGCTGGTGGTCGAAAGCCACCCGTACGAAACCTTCTCCGGAAAGGAGGCAGAAGCCCATGTCTGATCACCACGACGAGAATCCGATGGAGGGACGTGATCTCGACGTCCTTCAGGAGCTTGGATACGAGCCGACCGACCAAACGGCAGAGAGCCCGATCGGGAAATTCACCCTTTGGTTCTTTGGGTTCATCTTTGTCATGGCCGGCGCCGCGTTTGTCTTCCAAACCGGTTTCGACCGCGTTCCAGGATTCAAGTTCAACCAAGAACGACCGGTTCGCCGGGTTCTGCCGCCAGAGGGCACACCGCTCCTTCAATCCAATGTCACAGCCCAAAAAGATATGGTGGACTTGAAGAAGGAAAACTGGGACAAGATGCACAAAACCGAGCTTCAGCGCGGCGGTTCGAGTGCAGTGATCCCGGTGGATAAGGCCATCGAAATTGTCGCCCAGCGCGGTCTTCCGACCGCGAGCAATGCCAAGTCCATGGAGGAACTCTCCAAGTAATGCGAAAGCTCCTTGGCACTCTCCTGGCGACCCTCAGCCTGGTTGCTCTCGGGACGGCGCAGTTCTACTCGCCGCCGAAGGGGGTCGTGCCGGGATCTGGACGAATCCCGTCCGCTGCCCCCGCGTCCATCCGGATCGACCAGCGGTTGGGTGCCGTGATCAGCCCGGATATCGAGTTCACCGACTCGACCGGCGTCAAGCGCACGACCGGAGAACTGTTCTCCAAGCGCCCGGCGATCCTGCTCATGGTCTTCTACAAGTGCACTGGTGTGTGCACGATTGAGCTTCAAAACTTGCAGAAAACTCTGCGCGGACTCAAGAAAGACGATGCCGGAAAGCTGTATGATCTCGTCGTCGTCTCGATTGACCAAGACGAAACACCCGAACTTGCTGCGATCAAGAAAGAAGAGTTCCTCAAGGTTTACAACCGTGAAGGCACTGAAGATGGCTTCCACTTCATGGTTGGAGACAAGAAGAACATCGACCGCCTGGCGGATGAAGTCGGCTTCCGGTTCTACCAAGATCCGGAAAGCATGGCCATCACCCACCCAGCGGGAATCATGGTCGTCTCCCCGCAGCGAATGGTCACGCGGTACTTCCTCGACCAGGAATATCAGGCCCGACCCCTGCTCGAATCTCTGAAAGATGCTCGCGATGAGAAGATCGGCGTTCGTGATGACCGCCCCTTCTTCATGGCCTGCATCAACGTCGATCCTCTGACCGGTCAACGGTCTCTGAACGTGATGAACACGGTGAAAACGGGCTTCGTCGCCACCGTGATCGTGATGCTTGCCTCCATCATCCTGATGAACCGCAATCCTAAATACAAGCGTGTGCCGCTCAATAAAGAGACGGCCGACCTCGATCCGAATGGCCAGGCCACGGAGGAGAAGAACTAATGGGCTGGGGTCCTTTCCAATTCCAATTCATGCCGGATCAGGCGTCTGAGCACGCCGCGCGCTACGATCTTCTCTTCGGTACGATCACCCTGCTCACCGTGATTTTCACCGTGGTGGTGTCGTCAATGGTGATCTTTTTCGCCTACCGCTACAAGCGCGGCACCAAGCGGGATCGACGCAACATCGTGACCCACAACACGGCGATGGAGCTGGTGTGGATGGGCGTGCCGCTCGTGCTGGCTCTGGGCATCTTTATGTGGAGCGCCAAGAACTTCATCGACGTGCGCACCATGCCGAAGGACGGCCTGGAGATCTTCGTGATCGGCAAGCAATGGATGTGGCACTTCCAGCACCCAGATGGGACTCGTGAGAACAACGAACTCCACGTTCCCGTCGGGCGACCGGTCAAGCTCACGATGATCAGCCAAGACGTGATCCACGCGATGTATCTGCCGGAAATGCGCGCCCAGTACCACGTGGTGCCCGGACGCTACACAGAGCTCCAATTCACCCCGACCAAGCCAGGGAAGTACAAGATTCTCTGCGGGATGCACTGCGGAACGCAGCACTCCGAAATGGTCGGCCAGCTCATCGTTCTCAACGATCGCGAGTGGGCTCAGTGGCTGGAGAAGGACGGGAATCGCTTCAAGGATACGCCGCTCAATATGGTCGAAGCCGGAGCCCAGATCTGGCAAGACAAGGCCTGCTTCAACTGCCATACTGGAGTGGACAATCCACGCGCCCCCACTCTCGTAGGATTGATGGGCAAGACTCGGAAAATGACCGACGGAAGCACGGTCGTCGCCGATCGCGACTATGTCCGCGAATCCATCATGATGCCCCACAACCGAACCACGGCGGGTTACAAGCAAACCATGCCGATCTACGGCGGGCACCTGACGGAAATTCAAGTTCTCCAGTTGGCGGAGTACATCAAGACCCTGACCGCAAGCACCGGCGAGTATCAACGCACCGACGTGAAGCGCAACGAGGTCGGCAGTAACGCCAACAAGTCCAATGTCGATGTCGCGAACACCAGCGAAAGCGCTGGCAACGCACAGTTCCGATCTTCGGAGGTTCCAGCTCGATGAGCGCAACACTGATTGAACAGGGCACGCAAGAGCCCGGGTTCAAGAGAAATTATCTCAATACTGATCACACCATTAAGTCGTGGCTTCTGACGGTTGACCACAAGCGTATTGGGGTGCTTTACCTCCTTGCGGTCACCTTCTTCTTCTTCCTCGGATCGATCGCCGCTGCGATGATCCGGTATGAACTCACGAGCCCGCACGGAATCCTGCTCAGCTCGGAGGTCTATAACAAGACCTTCTCTGCGCACGGAATCCTCATGGTGTTCCAGTTCCTTGTTGTCGCCATCCCGGCGGTACTCGGAAACTTCCTGCTGCCGATCATGATCGGGGCCAGAGATATGGCCTTTCCCCGACTCAACTTGTTGAGTTGGTACATGTTCATGGTGGGCGGATCGCTCATTCTGCTCTCCTTCGCCCTCGGTGGTGTGGATGCCGGATGGACCTTCTACGTGCCCCTTTCGACGATCAGCCAAACCCAGATCTCCATCTGTTTGGTTGGTATCTTCATCACGGGCTTCTCCTCGATCTTCACGGCGGTGAACTTCATCGCCACGATCCACAAGATGCGCGCTCCGGGCATGACCTGGTTCCGACTGCCTCTCTACGTGTGGTCGCACTACTCCACGGCGATCGTCATCATCCTCGGAACCCCGGTGGTTGCCATCACGCTCTTCCTCGTTGTCGTCGAGCGAACCTTTGGGTTCGGCGTCTTCAGCGCAGAACTGGGCGGAGACCCCGTGCTCTTCCAGCACCTCTTCTGGTTCTATAGCCACCCAGCGGTCTACATCATGATCCTGCCGGCGTTTGGTGTCATCAGCGAAATCATCACGTGCTTCAGCCGACGACCGATCTTCGGCTACAAATTTATCGCGTTCAGCTCGCTGGCGATTGCCTTCCTTGGCTTCTTGGTCTGGGGACACCACATGTTCATCTCCAGCCAGTCGGTGTTCCAAGGCGTCATCTTCTCGCTGATCAGTTTCATCCTGGCCGTGCCGAGCGCGATCAAGGTCTTCAACTGGACGGCGACGATGTACAAGGGCTCCGTGCACTTCAGCACGCCGATGCTCTACGCGCTTGGCTTCCTCGGGCTGTTCATCATCGGTGGTCTCACCGGTCTGTTCCTTGCCTCGCTGGATACCGACGTTCACCTCACAGGCACCTACTTCATCGTGGCGCACTTCCACTACGTCATGGTCGGCGGAACGATCTTGGCGTACCTGGGGGGAATCCACTTCTGGTGGCCCAAGATGTTCGGCCGAACCTACTCGGAAACGTGGGGTCGTTTGAGCGCGATCGTGATCTTCGCCGGGTTTAACATCACGTTCTTCCCGCAGTTCATGGTTGGCTATCTTGGCATGCCGCGACGCTACCACTACTACTATGCCGAACCCTCGTGGCAGTTCTATCACATCCTGTCCACGGCCGGTTCAACCGTTCTGGGCGTTGGCTTCTTGATGCCAGCGATCTACCTGACCTACAGTCTCTTCAAGGGTAAGCCGTGCGGCCCGAACCCCTGGGGTGCGAAGGGTCTGGAGTGGGAGAACTGCGATTCGCCGCCGATCACCGAAAACTTTGCCGAGCCCGTGCTGGTGATGGACAACGTTTATAACTACGATCCGGCTGCCGACAGCGCGAAGTACGAAAACGAGGAAGTTGATATGCTCGGAGGTCGAAGCTAATGGCTCACGCGCACCCCGCTCACGAAGGTCCGGAAGTCTACTTCCAGTACGAATCGCTGGATCAGCAACAGGAAAGCTACACCCTCGGGATGTGGGCGTTCCTGGTCACCGAAGTCATGTTCTTCGGCGCGCTGTTCCTCATCTACACCCTCTACCGGATGAAGTTCCACGAGGACTTCTTCCTGGCGCACGAGCAACTGAACTGGAAGATGGGTGGTCTCAACACGGTCATTCTGCTCACCAGTTCGATGACGGTCGCTCTGGCGGTGCATTTTGCTCAAAAGGGCAAGAAGGCCGCCCAGCTCATTTGCCTTTTCGTGACACTTCTGTGTGCGGGCGGCTTCCTTGTCGTCAAGACTTGGGAATACGGGGCGAAGGTAGACCACCACTTGTATCCAAACTGGACGTTCAGCTACGGTCATGAGGAAGGGAAGGAGCATAAGGTCAAGAGTTTCTGGGATGACACTCTGCCGCAGGCACTCCACATTGAGAAGAAGGAGATGCACGGCAACCCTGAGCGGGCGAAGCTGTTCTTCAGCATCTACTTCACCCTCACCGGTCTCCACGGTCTCCACGTGGTCATTGGCATCATCGCGATCACCAGCCTGATGATCTTGATCATTCGGAACTCCTCGCTTATCACTGACTACGTGCCGACAGAGCTTGTCGGGCTCTACTGGCACTTTGTTGACTTAGTCTGGATATTCCTCTATCCCCTGCTCTATTTGATCCCGCGATAAAGGCACCTGAACGATGGCTCACGATACTACACACGATCACGACCTGAGTCCCGGCGGGGCTCACTCGCATCACATCCTGCCTCAGCGCACGATCTTCATCGTGTTCTTCGCGCTGATGACGTTTATGGTGATCACGATTGCTGCGGCCTTCATGATTCCGGAACCGTTGCACAGCAACACGTTCTTCATGCAGACCCTGGCCATCGGCATCGCCGTCATCAAGGCATACCTGGTTGTCACCTACTTCATGGGGGTCAAGATGGCCACGCGCCTCGTCAAGATCTTCGCGATTGGTGGATTCGTGTGGTTCTTCACCCTGTTCATCATGTTCGCTGACTACCTTACGCGACCCTATGAGCCGGTTCCGGGTTGGGAAACCACCCCCAGCTCCGCTCTCCCCCGCGCCACCGTCAAGGATCCCGAGTAAGGTTCCCCGGGTTCAGGGCCTTAACCGCCTCCACTGGTTCAGTGGAGGCGGCTTGTTTTGAGATCGGGAAGATCGTGATTGTCCGCGCTGACGTGGATTTGTCAAAGCTCTCGCTATGAAACAGACCGAAATCTGGAATTGCGCTCACGAGACAGTTGCGGGTAACTTAACACACCCGAGGGGGAGACGTGGAAGACAAACCGAGCATTAAGCCATCTGATCGAAAGCCAACGGTCAAATCTGCGCCAACGACCGACCCTGTGACTGCGCCGCAGATCAAGATTGCCTCGCCAGCGGATGCACCATCACCGAAGCTCGCGCAACCGGAAGACCCGCCAAGTGTTCCGACGACCGAATCGATTGAATCCGTCGCGCATACTCGCGAGCCGTCCAGCACAGGATCTGGCTTAAGCAATCAGAGCAATAGGCGGATGGCGTTCATTGGTATGGGTGTAGCTTTGGTTGCTATTCTCGCGGTAGGGCTCTTCGCTCCGAAGGGCAATGCGCAGTCGGCGAGCACTGTGAACACCACTGAAACCGACGCTTTGATTGAGCAAGATAAGTCGCACTTCCGGCAACTCTTTACAGGATTTTCCCTCTATTCCTCTGATTTCGACGACCTCCTACCTCCAGCATTGAACTATAAAGCAGCAATTTCGCCGTACGTCAAGAACGAGCAGATTTTTCTATCGCTGAATCCTGCTCCCGGAGGAGGCGACGTTCTCTATCCTGCCGAGTTCCAGTACCGAAATATCGGAGAATTCGATACTGTCGAGTATCCACTCATTTATGGGGCCGTCAAGTGGAGTGAAGATGGTCTTCACACCGTTTCATGGCTCGACGGAAAAGTCGAGCGCATCTCACCAGAAGAGCTTGAACAGTCCCTCGCCGGACTTCGAACCGGTTACCCAGTTACCGTCCCGGACGATGTGACGCCGTACGCGAATGACTCAACCGAACCGGTTGCACCAAATGAGGATCCGGGCCCGGAGCCCGAGGCACCAACGCTCACGGCGTTGCATCGTGAGATTGAACGACTGGCTCGAGACGCTTCGGTTCGTGATTTGAGCCCGGAAGAGCTCGGTGAGTACACGGTTGATGAGTTGCGGCTGGTGAGGAACTGTATTTTCGCCCTGAAGGGCAGAACATTTGAGTCAGAGGACTTGCATGGCTTCTTCAGAAGTTATCCGTGGTATTCGGGATCACCCGGACATGAACCAGAGCTCACAGCCATCGAACAGGCGAATCTCGATCTGATAAAGAGCCTGGAAGGTACTTGACATGAGATATAAAGTAATCGATAGTGACGGGTCAGAGTTCGGTCCGATCTCGACAGAAGAGCTACGCGTCTGGGGCGAGGAAGGACGCCTCGACGAATCAGTGCAAATCGTAGACGCGGATTCTGAAGGACTTTATCCAGGTACCGCATGGAGGAAGTTGACTTCACGATCTCCTGCGGCTCCGGCTCGTCCCAGCTTCGCTGTGCCCCAAGTTTCCATTCCCGACTCGACGCAAATTGCGATTGTAGGCTATGTCCCTGATATCGTGGTAGGAGTGCTTGCAGTGCTTGTTTCGCTCTCAACTCTGCTCACGGGATTGTCGATCGGCGGGATTGCCCTTCTCGGTGCCATTGTACAGGCGGTTGTTCTGGGATACGCAAGCTACATGATTATCGGTGGTCGGAAGGGCGGCTTTGCAGCGGCGATTGCGGCATTTGGCATCCTCGCAATCCCCTTCTTTGTAGTTGGCCTTGTGACAGCGGCACTCTCCGGCATTTCGAGCGGCCTGAACAATGGCCTCAGCGATTTGATTTCTGGAAATGGAAACCCGGGGTCGTCGATGAGTAGCGCAGGACAGCAACTACAGATGATGCTTGGCATCGCCTATCTGCAGTTTTCACTCATGATTGGTTTCGTTGCGTACAGTGCCTGTCGCCTTGTGGGCGCTTTTGGCCCGCCAGTTCGATAGTTTCTTAAAGGTACACGATCGGCGAAATTTGGGTTCGAGCTAACTCCCGGTCTGTTAAAGGATGCTCATGCCTTCGGCGGTTGGTCGCTCAGTCGCCGGAGCTCGGATTCGATCCAGGCGAGCATTTCCTCGCTGGTGGCATCGGGGCCGAATTGGCGGACGGTGCCCCAGCGGGCGGTGAGCCAGACGAACCCTGCCCACTTGGGCCTCAGCAGAGGGTGCGGCATCAGGCGGTTGGTGTTCTTGAGCCCGACGCAGATGCACGGCACTCCGGTGCGGCGCAGAAGCAGGGTGGCTCCCGGGCGGATCTCGATGAGGTTTCCATCGGGGGACAGCTTGCCCTCGGGGAACATCATGACGGCGTGGCCCCGCTCCAGGAGATCAATTCCCGTGCGGAGGGCCTCTTTGTCCGAGGTCTCCTGACTCACGGGGAAGGCGCGGAACCACTTCAAAAACGGCCCCAGAACGGGCCAATCGAAGAGTTCGCGACGGGCCATGAAGTTCAGCAAACGGGGACTCGCGACCTGAACCAGCACGGGATCTGTGTTCGACATGTGGTTCGCAAACACGAGCAAAGCACCTTTTTTCGGCACGTTTCTCGTGCCAAATCGCCGCATAAACGCCCCAAAGCACGCGAAAATCAGCCAAAAGAGGGTGCGGAGCAGGGGGTAAATCATCCGTAATCCGACCGTGTGCTCGGGGTCCGGAAGGCTGGTTCGGCGGAAAACGGGGGTCGGCGTGCTCATGGCGCGAGGTCGTTGAAAAGCTGGCGAATCGCGGCGGGATAGGCCTTTGCCTCGAGCTCCAACACCCGCGCGGCCAGTGTTTCGGGGGTGTCATCGGGCCAGACCGGGCAGGCGTACTGGAGGATCGGAGCCCCCTCATCGTAGTGCTCGGTCACAAAGTGGACGGTGCAACCGGACTCGGTTTCGCCGGCCGCGATCACAGCTTCATGGACATGGGATCCGTACATGCCTTTCCCACCAAACTTAGGCAAGAGAGCGGGGTGGATGTTCAGCACTCGGTTGGGAAAGGCCTCGAGAACCGTGGGGGGCAAAAGCGTCATGTATCCGGCAAGGCAAACCAGGGTCACCTTGTGATCCACAAGCGTTTCGAGGAGTTCTTTGGCGTAGTTCTCGGACTTTGGGGAGAGAATGGCCACGGAAACCCCGAGAGATCGCGCCTTCTCGACCGCCTGGGTGCCGTCTTTCGGAGAAACGACGAGGGCGATTTCGGCGGGGATCTCACTCCGCTGGGCGTGATGGATCAGGGATGTCATGTTGGATCCCCGGCCCATGGTTCCGGTGAGGATCGCGACCGAGAATCGTACGGACATCGTCGCTTCAGTTTGACGCCTTGCGCCGGGTGCGTGCCAGGATTCCTCGGTTGAATAAGGAGAACCCCCGGTGCATTACTGCGCCGGGGGTTTCGTGAATGACGGGCAGGAAGTTGATTACTTCTTGCGTCGCTTCAGAGCAGCCAGAGCGCCGAGACCGAGGAGGGTCATCGTTGCCGGCTCGGGAACGACTTGGTAGTCCAGGCCGCTCAGGGTGGCGGTGTCGCCCCAGTTGGCAATGCTGCCGGTCAGACTGTCCACCGCGCTGTCGCCGCCGCCGCCGCCGGTGGTGATGGCGTCGAACTTGAAGGTGTCGCCGACCGCGAGGCCGAGGCTTGCCAGGCTCAGGGTGTAGCTGTAGCTCTTGTTCGGGCCATCAATGACGAGGCCGGTTCCAGTTTGGAAGACTTGACCCCAAGCGGTGCCGTTGTAGCTGTGCAGTTGGAACTCCGAAGAAGCACCTGCATCAGCCCATCCGGCGATCCAGTGGCTTGCGCCGCCAGTCAGTTCGATCGGTCGAGCCCAGCCGTTGCCCGCACCTGCGGTGCCGGACGGAGTGCGAATGATGACGCCGTACTTGCCCCAGTCGTTGCCAGGTCCGACCGGGGTGCCGTCAAGGGTGAACTTGAAGGTGATGTCCGACAGAGTGTTGGTGATCTCGAGCGAGGTGATGTCGATGTGCGGGAACGATCCAACGTTCACGTCGCCTTGCGGATCGGCATAAATGGCGGCTTGGGCGCTCAGCGCCATCAGCGAAAGAGAGAGAAGGCCGAGGCCCTTGAGGTTAACCATGTTTTTTGTTCTCCAATGAACGACTCGTGAGAAAGTCTTGTAAGGGCTCTACGCGAGACCTATACAGTTGAGATTAATGTATCAGGTCCTGCAACCAAATCCAAGGGGTTCGGGACTGTAAAATTGCTAGATTGAATACGTATTCACGTATTCACGGCATCCATCACCCATATTCCTATCAGGAAAGCCACCCGCAAGGCTACCGGCGACCCTCAGACCCCCATACACTTCCGCCTCCGTGGCCGGTGATAAAAGCATCCCGCCAGCGGTGGATATCGCTCACGGTCGGGATCTCCCGAGGCTTGCGGGCTTCGCGATCGGGCAGAGTCGGGAAAGGTTTGCCGGGCAGGGTCTGATACCAATAAGCCACGCTCGCCATCTCCATGGTGAGGCAGTTGGCATGACCGTGCTCAATACTCGCCCTCAGGGATTCCTGGAACCGGATGGGATCCAAGTGATGGAATCGGTAGCAGTGGGTTCGACCGAACCAGCCCCACTTGGGCTCGTCGTTATCGATTCCCGGGATTCGCGCCGTGCCGAAGCAGGGATGATCGAATCGCTCATCGGGAGACCAACTCTGATTGAAATAGTCCTCGCTTCCGGTGCCGTGGAGTCCGGGCCAGTTTTCGCCATCGATCAGGAACATGTCGTCGCCCTCGCCCCACCACATCGGGCCGGGGTTGGCGTAGTAGGCGTTCACGCCCAAGAACTGGCCCCGACCTGTGGTGTCCATCCACAGATAGTTGTGGGCGTCGGTGGGGTTCACCTCGTAGTCATGAAGCAGAGCCCACTCGTTCTCGCGGCCGCTTGGGTTGTCGGGAGATGTGAGTTCTTGGTTGTACCAAGCATGGAACAGCCCGGTCTCCTCGGGAAGGCTCGGAACTTCGTCGTAGTCGACATAGAAGTAGTAGCTCTTCACCGGATACTCACTCTGGTTCTCGAGCGTGATCCGCGCGTGGCGGAAGAAAGGCATGGGGAAGTAGCTCACCAGGGCCTTCCCGCCCCTTGGTGCGCAGGCGAGCCAAGGGCTGGAGAAGTTGTAGTGGAGTCCCCATCCGTTACCAAAGAAGTCGCCGACCGGGGCTTCGACACTGGGGTGCTCTTGCCCATCCCAGTGAGCGCGCAGGATGAGATTACGCTTGGTGAGAGGGTCGTCGCAGTTGATCGTCATCCAGATGTGGCGGATGACGCCCGGGCCGTCGGCATCGAGGAGAGTCAGGGTTTCACCGGGCGCGATGGGCACCCAGTCTGCGTTCCCACCGGTGCGGTCGTAGCTGGAAGCGCGCCGATTTCGGTAGGGACGCAAGGTGGCAATCTCGAGGCCATGAGGGATCGACATGAAGTCAGTTTAGTCCGGCTGGGGGACAAAAGTGGGCTTCATTTCAGCATCATTTCAAACGAACCGTCCCAGTTTTCCGCCGGAGGATCTTGGGTGTATTTGAGGCACCTTGCGTGGAGGATCGACGCCGGGCCATCGTTCGGACGCAGAGCCAGGACTTCGTCGTAAATCTGGGCCGCGCGGACGAATTGCCGCTTTAAGTACGTGCGGAAGGCTTGTTCGGTCAGGTCGGCCGCTTTGATCTCGTCGGCGGAGGCCTCACGGAGAAGGCAAAGGGGCTCATAGATCGCCACAGGTTCATCGCGGTTGACGACTTCGACGAGATCGACGATCCGCCAGAGGAAGACATCCCCGCTCTCGACCTTGGTTTGATCACTCGCCAGGATGTGGGTTCGGTAGAACTTATTGAGGCTCTGGAGACGGCTGGCAAGGTTGACCGAGTCGCCGATGACGGTGTAGTTCATCCGCTTGCGGCTGCCCACATTGCCGACCATCACGTCTCCGGTGGCAATGCCGAACGAGGCACTGAGCACGGGCCGACCCTGCTCGCGCCATTCGCTATGCAGAGTTTCCAGGGCGTCAATGCTCTGCAGGGCCGAGCGCACGGCCATGGTGGCGTGGTCGGTGGTGATGATCGGGGCACCCCAGAAGGCCATGACATCATCGCCATTGAACTTATCCAGGGTTCCGCCGTACTCCAATACTTGCGAGCTCAGCACGTCGAGATATTCGGTGAGAACCTCCACCAATTCCTCGGGCGGGAGCTGGTGGCTGAGCCGGGTGAACCCGACAATGTCGCCGAAGTAGGTGGTGATGTGGCGTCGCTCTCCGCCCAGTTTGGCCTCCTGCCCGGAGGAGATCAGGCTCCGAGCGTAGTCGGTCGGCACAAGTTTCTCCATGGAACGGAGACCCGCTTTGAGGGATTCAAAGGAATCGCTCAGGAGATCGATTTCCTGAATGTTGCTGCGCTGAACCTGGCGCTCCTCGAAATCGAGGGCGCGGATGCGGTCGGTTTCCAAGGCGAGTTCTTGGAGAGGTTTGGCCACTCGGTTGGCGAGGAGCCAGGCGACTCCGACCCCTGTGCCGATGGCGATGGCGGCGAAACTGAGGAAGAAGAGCACGGTTTCCCGCGACCAATCCAGGAAGTCGCTTTGAGGAACGACAACGGCCAGGGCCCACATGGGTCGGCTTTCGCCGCTCACCGATCCGATTCCCATCAGATAGGTTTCGTTCTCGACATTGCGGCGAGCCACCTGGAAGTCGGCGGGCTGCATCCGCGGCACATTCGCGACCTCGGAGGCGATGGATCGGAGGAGCAAGTCGCTCGATTTGCTGAGCTCGACCATTTGCTCTTCCCCCGAAGTCAGGGTGAACATCCGGCCGGGATTCGGGTCGGCGATCAGGATCGGATCGCCTTCGGACTTCTGCTCAAAAATCGAGGCGAACCCGCGCTCGCTCACCTTGATCGTGCGGAGAAACAGGCTGAGGTCGCTGAGGGTGAGGGTGACGGAAACGACGCCCAGGAATTCGCCTTCGGCGTTGAGAATCGGGGTGGAACAGATCGTGCCGGCGGTCGGTCCGGTCGGCAGGTTTCGGACGATGCG
This sequence comes from Methyloversatilis discipulorum, assembly GCA_943371575.1. Lineage (GTDB taxonomy): Bacteria > Armatimonadota > Fimbriimonadia > Fimbriimonadales > Fimbriimonadaceae > UphvI-Ar2. The sequence continues at coordinate 146,437 of CALRVI020000003.1, forward strand.
CGTGGACGACCAGGTTGTCTTTTGGGCGGAGGCGGTCGCCTGATAGGGCTCTTCATCACGCGGATCGAGAATGTCGTTGGTGGTTTGCGCGGTCTCGCGGAGCCGGTTGCCGAACGGCATCCAGTCTTTTTGGACGCGCTTGCCTCCAGCAATCAGCTCGGAAGTTTGAACCCGGAGGGCGCCCGAGGGAGTTTGTGCTACCTGGACATATTCACCTGTTCGATCGAGCGTGACCGTGATCGCTCCGAACTCTGGATTCGCTCGGATGGTCTCTAGGATTTGGGCGGCAAGGAGCGGGAATCGACTGGAGTCAACGGCGGGATTCAGGTCGGCGCTGAAGGTAGGTTTCGTGATTCCGGCAACGAGTCGAGCTTGGCCTTCGGCTTTTTCCAGGAGGCCTCCGACGCGCTGGTCGATGAGATTCGACGTTTGGCGGATGACTCGGTTCGAGAGTTCTTCGGCCGCATCCCCGATTCGCCAACTGGTGTAGAGCCCGACCACCGCGATGACGCAGGCGACAAGAATCGCCATGCGCAGCACTAGATTGAGTCGGAACGAGAGAACCATGAATTAGGCCGACGCCGTTTGGTTCCCGTAAACGAGAACCGCCAGCAGATACGATTCTGGCACGGCGTGGGTGGCGAGGGCCTGGAGAATCGGGTCGCCCGAGGTGGCGAGGTGCTTGAGCGCATCCGGTTCTTCACCCGTCGAATAGGCATCGAGTGAGGCTTGCAGGGCAGCATCTCGCTTGGCGGCGGCTCGGAACTTGGTCAGGAGGGCGGTATCGCGGTTCACTTCTTCAAGAGCGAAAAGGCGGTAGAGATCGCGATTGAAATCCAGCAGGTGCGCCGCTCCGAGGAGGCATCGGCGACGCTTGGCCATGCCGACGGCGCGAGAGGCGGATTCGAGGATGAGGTTGAGATCATCGCGGGTGCCGACAACGCCGAGGGCATAGGCGACTTCGCTCGATCCATCGTCAGGGAACCAGTCGAGGGAGTGCCGGAGGTTTTCGGCGAGGTCGCTCAGCTGAAGTTCGGCGACGGCTTCGGCGGCGGCGACGCGCACGCTGGGGTGTTGATCGAGGAGAGCGTCGGCGTAGAGATCGGGATCGGTGGCTCCCATCACTCGCAGGGCTTGAAGAGCGGCGCGGCGGAGATCGGGGTCGCCAGGTTGGGCGACTGCTTCGCGCAGGGGATCGATCGCGGTGGGGTCGGCGATTTTTCCAAGGCCCTTGGCGGCGCTTCGCCGGAGCATGGCGCTTGGGTCGCGGAGGAATCCGATGAGAGCCTGGGCAGCCTCGGGCTGGCGGGTCTCGCCGAGGGCTTCGAGGGTTTCTTCCTCGACAAGCTCGGGATTTTGTTTGACGAGCCTCACCAGGGCTTCGGCGGCATCGGGGGTGCCGAGTCGTCCGAGGGCGGCGGCGGCTTCTCGGCGAATTCGCGGGCTGGGGTCCATCAGGGCATCCGCGAGTTCGTTGGTCGCCAGAGGCATGACCTGCTCACCCACGCTGCGGATGAGGCCCTCGCGCTCTTCTTCGGCGGCGCCTTTGCGGATCGCACGCAGAGCGACCACGCTCTTGGGGCGGATCTGCGAGAGTTGGCGCATGGTCTCGCCGAAGCTGGAGGAGCCCTTTTCGCGTACGGGGATGAGGCAGAAGACAGCGATGAGTCGCTGGAAGGCGACCACAGCGAACACCCATTTATAGGCACTCGCCGGATCCATCATGCCTCGCAGGACGCTCATCATCCAGGATCCGGCCAGCGGCGAGACAGCCAGGGCGATGCTGGAGACGGTCAGCGCGGCGGCAAGATAGTTCGCTCGGTTCTGAGGCGTGGATGTGGAGAGGTACAGGTTCAGCTGCACCACGCCGACTCCGCTCCAGAAAATGCCGGTGAAGATGTGCCCGACGAACAGGATCGTTGTGTTGAAGGCCAGCTGTCCGGGAACACACGCGATCCACATAAGAGGAGTGAGCATCACGCCACCTGAGAGGAGCAGAAGAAGAGGTTTGCTCCCGTATCGGTCGGCGAGGAATCCCCACATGCGCACGGTCAACACGGTGCCGAGAGCAGCCGCGACACTGGTGAGCTGGAGTGCCGTGAAGGGCATCTTCAGACTTTCGAGGGCGAACGCGGCAAAGAGGTTGCCCGCGAATCCTTGGCTGACCGCGAAGATCGCGACGAAAAGCATGATCTGCCGGAAGTTCTTGTCGCGCATCGGCTCGCGGATGACATTGATGATCTCCTTGGTCGAGACCGGCGTGGTTTCTTCGCGGGTGGTGTCGCTCATCCGCAGGAAGAAGAACATGCTGGAGATGCCAAACGCCCAGCCAATCGCAAAGATCAGGGTGTAACCGGTGGCTTCGTTCGGGGTGCCCTTAAAGACATCGAGCAATCGGGCCCCCACCATACCGATGACCATTCCGACGATCGTGGCGATGAGCGTGCGTTGGCTGAAATACCATCCCCGGCTGCGCTCGGGGACAATGCGACCGAGCCACTCGTTGTAAGTCGAGTTAACGAGGTTGACGCTGAAGGCGGCGACCCCCAGGCAGGCGACGAGGGCGATGAGCTTGGCCTGGTTGGGGATCGGGAGGAGCGGAAGCAGAACAATGGGGCCAAGGAAGAGCCGCCAGGCCCAGCCGCCTTTCTTGATGTAATTCTTGAATGAGGCGCTGGCTCGTCCGAGAGCTGCGCCGGGGATCTGCATGAGACCCATGATCGCGGGAACGGCGGCGATGAGCTGAACCCAGAGGTCTCCTCCTCCGAGGTGCTGGACGAACCCGACAAAGAACGACCCTCCGAACAAGGTGACGAATGCGGTCGCAAAGGCCGCATCCAGGTTCGCCACTCGGAGAGATTCCAGCGATTGAAGGCGGGAGGGAGTCGCCATAGCTCAGTCGTTCTCTCTGCTCATTCTGGCAGTCCCTTTTGAGCTTGCGGAAGGTTCATCGCGGAATAAGGAGTAGATGGGGCCTTATGGGAAACTATACTTTTTTGTCCAGTATTGTGATAGAATGCCAATCATCACTGGAGGAGGATCGTAGGAAACCGCATGGTACTCAGCTTAATCGCATTCACCGCGTTGCTTTCGACCGTTCCTCAGGATGGAGCAGACGCGTGGAGACAAGGGGCTCCGCGCGATGCCGAATTCACCGACCTTGGTGACGGCTTCATCCGCGTGACCGCGCCGACCTACATGGTCGATCTGCCGAAGGGCTGGAAAGTGAGTGAGGAGACTCGCTGGGGAGCCCGCAAGATGTCGCCCAAGGAAGGCGAAGGTGAGATGGGGGCGATGACCGCTCCTCCGGGTCGCCAGAGCTGGGATCAGCTCTACCGCACGTCGCTCTACTTCATCATGCGTGAGGGCGAGGGCGAAGCGACTCCTTATACATTGACCAAGACGGCCAAAGGATATGAGGCCGCGACCTTCAGCGTGATCAACAACGCTGGGTTCGCCGACCGCCGCTACGTGCTGATCCGCAGCGAGAAGCACGGCTTGCTGGCGCTGAATGTCCGCATCCCCTCGAAAGAAGAGGAGAAGAAGTGGGAGGCCAACTTCCGCCGCATGGTCGATTCTGCCGTTTTTCGTGATAACTCAACAAGATAAGACAAGCTCAGACAGATGCGCTTGACCCGGGGTTCGCCCCGGGTCTTTTTTTGTTTGGCCGGTCGTGTGGGTGTGTGGGTGGCCTGGGTCGGCCTATTGGGGTGTCCGGGTGGGTTTTGCGACTCCTGGGGCGGGACTTATCCGGGCGGGGCGTGGGCCTTTTCTGGGCGTTGCTTAGGGTTTTTTGGTGCGGGGAAGGGTCTCCGGTGAGCGGATCGGGCCGCGCGAACCGGGATATCGCCAGAAAGGTCCCCTTGGGCAGGGTCCTTTCTGCAAAAAAGTCTGGGAGAAGCGGCTCCTGGGTGCAAACGGGAGGTTTAGCCGTGCTAACCTACTGTTTGAGGGTGGGAATGGTCAGGGCAGGGAGGCCGAGGACATCTTTTGAGACGGGCCTCAGCGAGGATTCGCCGCACTTTTTTGGCGAAAAGGTCCGGGACCGGTTGACTCCTGATCGGGGACCGCCTATAATTTCACTCGCCCCTCAACGAGGAGCAAGCAACTTGAAAGCTCGATAGTGTTGTGACGCAGCCTAATTACAAAGATAGGCGCCGAGACAGAAATGACTCGGTTGAAGCATGCAACGGCTCGAAAGAGCATTGGAACATGCGTCCCTAAAAAAACAATTCAGAAAGCCAAACAGGCTCCTCTGGAAGAATACACTTCTTCGGAGAGTTTGATCATGGCTCAGGACGAACGCTGGCGGCGTGCCTAAAACATGCAAGTCGAACGAGGCCTTCGGGTCTAGTGGCGAACGGCGGAGTAATACATGAGCAACGTGCCCTGATGACTGGGATATACAGAGGAAACTCTGGGTAATACCGGATGTGGCTACAGATTCACATGGTTCTGTAGTTAAACGGATTTATTCGCATCGGGAGCGGCTCATGACCCATCAGGTAGTTGGTAGGGTAATGGCCTACCAAGCCGACGACGGGTAGCGGGTCTGAGAGGATGATCCGCCCGAGTGGGACTGAGACACGGCCCACACACCTACGGGTGGCAGCAGTTGGGAATCTTGCACAATGGGGGAAACCCTGATGCAGCGACGCCGCGTGGTGGATGAAGGATCTAGGTCTGTAAACACCTTTTGCTAGGAAAGACTTAGGACGGTACCTAGCGAATAAGCTCCGGCTAACTACGTGCCAGCAGCCGCGGTAATACGTAGGGAGCAAGCGTTGTCCGGATTTACTGGGCGTAAAGGGCGCGTAGGCGGTCTATTAAGTGTGGTGTGAAATCTCCAGAGCTCAACTCGGAAACTGCACCGCATACTGGTAGACTAGAGGAAGGTAGAGGTAGATAGAATTCCTGGTGTAACGGTGACATGTGTAGATATCAGGAGGAATACCGATGGCGAAGGCAGTCTACTGGGCCTTTCCTGACGCTGAGGCGCGAAAGCGTGGGTAGCAAACAGAATTAGATACTCTGGTAGTCCACGCCCTAAACGATGGATACTAGGCGTCAGGGGTATCGACCCCCCTGGTGCCGCAGCAAACGCATTAAGTATCCCGCCTGGGGAGTACGGCCGCAAGGTTGAAACTCAAATGAATTGACGGGACCCCGCACAAGCGGTGGAGCATGTGGTTTAATTCGATACTAACCGAAGAACCTTACCCAGGTTTGACATCGATCGCAAGCCCTTGAAAGAGGGCCCTCTCCCTCACAGGAGACGTGAAGACACCTGTTGCATGGCTGTCGTCAGCTCGTGCCGTGAGGTGTTTGGTTAAGTCCAGCAACGAGCGCAACCCTCGTCTAATGTTGCCAGCGGGTAATGCCGGGAACTCGTTAGAGACCGCCGGTGCAAACCGGAGGAAGGTGGGGATGACGTCAAGTCAGCATGGCGGTTACGCCTGGGGCTACACACATGCTACAATGGGCGAAACAAAGGGCAGCAAGACCGCGAGGTGGAGCTAATCCCAAAAATACGTCCTCAGTTCAGATTGCAGTCTGCAACTCGACTGCATGAAGGCGGAATCGCTAGTAAACGCAGGTCAGCTATACTGCGTTGAATACGTTCCCGGGGTTTGTACACACCGCCCGTCAAGTGATCCGAATCGTCTGCACCCGAAGTCCGTGGCCTAACCGCAAGGAAGGAGCGGCCGAAGGTGTGGGGGGTAAGGAGCACTAAGTCGTAACAAGGTACCCGTACCGGAAGGTGTGGGTGGATCACCTCCTTAAAGAGTAAGAACTCAGAGCCTCCATGAGGTTCCCTGACATACTCAGGTCGAACTGCGTCCAACACACTCGAGCTTTGAGGTTTAGCCCGATCAGTTTTCTGGTCGGGCTTTCGCTTTTTATTCCTCCGGCATTTTCGTCCATCAGTACTCAACAATCACGACGTACCCTCCCGCTACTGTGTTGTAGACCACCGAGTGCAGGCGGTAGCCTTTTGAATTGGCGTCCATCAGCGCCAGTTGAAGACCCGTCGCATTAAGCGTCTGAATGCCGTCCATGCCAGGCTTGAGTGTGCCGTCACCCGTGATGGCATAGACACCCACTTGTTTCTTGCTTTGAGCAAAAGCCGGAATCGGGTTCAAGGCTTGAATCATCAAACCCGTGGTCAGTGCCGTGAGGGTTGTGGCGGCGAGAAGGGGGACGAAGATGTTGTTGTGTTTCATCAACCCCTTAAGAGAGGTGATCTTCGATCATCCGAGCAGAATTCTGACTATTTTCCGACTGAGGGATCAAATCGGCCGGTTTGACAGAAAGCCTTGACCCTCTTCTGTGTCCGCTCGACGTAGGCCGGTGCCATGGCGATGAGGTCGGCTGTGACGTTGACCAGGAGATCGTTGGCCAACAGAAGGCTCGGCAGGCCAGCAGGAGTTCGATCTCAGCTTCTGTCACCCCGAGTTCAGCCGGAGTCTTGCCGATGCCGCTCCAGAAGGATCGTTCGCACGCGTCGCTCTCGCTTCTTCGGATGTAAAAGAGGCTTTGGGCAACATCGAACGCGGGTGGCGCGATCACGGAGTCATCAAAATCCAATACGACGAGGGCCTGGCCCCACTGCATCACGTTCCAGTGGTGCACGTCAAAGTGAACAGGATACGAAGTCTGTGGCCGAAGACGCTCAAGCACCCGATTGCCTTGCTCCACGGTGTCAATGAGTTCGGCATCGTCAGGTAACCGCCAGGGCAGGCCGTCCAGGACGTCCTTGAGTACGGGACGGGAGGTTCCCTGCGGAAAACGGAACTGCTCGGCTTGCCGGTGGAGCACGGAGAGGGCACTGCCCAATCTCTGGTGGGCGAGGGTCGAGCGGGTTTCTCCCATGATTCGGCCAGGATGCCAATGCATGATCAGGCATCCGCGATCTCGGGTGAATAGACTTCCCGGAGTGGGATCGCCCCACAACCACGCAAGAGGAGACCCGTCGAGCATCCGCTTGATGCGAGGAACGTGGATCGACGGCTCGTCGGCCAGAGATTCGATCCAAGCGACCTCGCCAGCCGCCTGTTCGGGAGTGCGCCTTGAGTTGAGCGGGATTCGGAGGGCATAGTCGCCGCTCGAATGAAAGACTCGGAAGACGGCATTGAAGCCGAGGTTCACAAGGCGAAAGGTCGATTCTCCCAAACCGGCCTGCGCCAGCAGGTCAGGGACCAGCTGGCGCAGTGAGTAAATCTGGCTTCGCTGACTCCGAGTGGCGAAGCCTTCTGACATGCAGACAGTCTACTCGGCTTGGGGCGTCTCTTCGCCGAGCGCATCGGAGCTCTCGGCTTCCAGCACGGGCTCTTGACTGCCGACCCGGACGGCGATTTTGCGAACCTTTGGCTCGGGTTCCGGTTGCTTGGCGATCTGGATCGTCAGCAGTCCGAGGTCGAAGTCGGCGCGGACGGAATCCAGATCCAGCCCTTCTGGGAGCCTTACGGATCGGGTGAAGGTCCCTCGCGGGATTTCTTGGCGGTAGATCTTCGTGCCATCCACGAGAGGCTCCTTTCGGGATTCCGCGCGGAGGGTGAGGACATTCTCCTCCAAGGTCAGATCGACGTGATCGGGGTGAATGCCGGGAAGCGAGGCCCGGATGGTGAGGGCGTCAGGAGTTTCCACGATGTCCAGCGGAACACTCGGGGCAGTCGGGGAGACCGGTGAGCTCGCAAACAAGGAGTCGAGCGCGCGGCTCATGCGATCGAATTCAGAAACGGGATCAAGTCGTCGAAGCATCATGGTTCTTTTCATGTGATATTCGGTACTTGAGCGTGTAAGGCTCAAATCACTTACCTCCTACGACTCCATATTGGCAAAACGCGTTTCAGCCTGTCGATCCGTCCCAGGTCCCTCACCCGGGAAATTGGGGCGTCCTTTGCACGTTGAACAAGCGTAGATATGATGAAAGTAGAGTCTTGGAGCGGTATGAGCATCGGGAAATCAATCGGAAAAGGCATGGCCCTCTTCGCCATCGTGTTCGCGGGAGCCTACGGAGCCATGGTTTGGTTCAATCAGACCAAGGGCACCGAGAAGCCTCTGATTGTCTATAAGTCCGATCCTGGCGCGAACTTGGCGGTTCAAAACGCGGGGGCGCTACCCGATTTCCGATCGGCGGTACAGAAAATTCTCCCGAGCGTGGTCAGCATTGACACCCTGGTTCAGGGAGAGAACTGGTTTGGCGAGCAGGTCATCGAGCCAACGGGCAGCGGATCGGGCGTCGTGCTCAGCCAGAACGGATACATCGTCACCAATAACCACGTGGTCACGAACGGCGGTCGCCGGGTTGCGGATCGGATCATTGTCAAGTTCAAAGATGGCACGTCCGAAGAGGCCACGATTGTTGGTCGCGACCCCCGATCGGATCTAGCGGTGCTCAAGGTGAACCGCAATGACCTCACGCCCGTCACCGTCGGCGATTCGGCCAAGCTTGAAGTTGGGGAGTGGACAATTGCCGCGGGTAACCCGCTTGGGTTCGAGCACACGATCAGCGTGGGGGTGGTCAGCTCGATTGGGCGACCGCTGCAAAGCTCCGACTCTGCGATTTTTGTCGATGGCATCCAGACCGACGCGGCGATCAACCAAGGGAACTCCGGCGGCGCGCTGTGCGATTCCGAGGGGCGGCTGATCGGCATCAATACGATGATCGCGACCACCGACCAAGGGAGTATCGGTATTGGGTTTGCCATTCCGGCCAATCGGGTGCGCGCCGTGGTGGATGACATCATCAAGTTCGGTCGAGCGCGATACGGCCGGGTAGGCGTCTCGGTTCGACGGGATTCATCGATCCTCACGATTCCGCGAGCACGTCAGCAGCTCATGGAAATCGTGGGCACAACCACTGAACCACCCGAGGAGGGCGTGCTCGTCCAGCAAGTCTTCGATGGAGGGCCAGCCGCTCGCGCAGGCCTCAAGCCGCTTGACATCATCCTGTCGATCGACGGCAAGGAGACCAAGGAGACGCGCGATTATCAGGTCATCATGGCGAACAAGAAGCCGGGCGATCAGATCAAGCTGAAGGTGTGGTCAGCCGGGCAAGCTAAAGACCTCACCGTGACGCTGGATGACGCGGGCGGGGCCTGAGGCCCTTCAGAATCCGCTGGATGCCCCGCCATCTTCTTCGGAGAGCAATTTCGCTTGCTCGGCCTGAACCAGGGTGTCGATCATCTTCTGAATATCTCCGTCGAGGAAGATGGGGATGTTGTGGATGCTCAGGCCGACTCGGTGATCGGTGATCCGGTCTTGAGGAAAGTTGTAGGTACGGATCTTTTCGCTGCGGTCACCGCTCCCAATTTGTCCTCGTCGCAATTCTCCTCGCTCTTTCGCAATGCGCTCTTGCTCGGCCTCGTAGAGCCGGGTCCGCAGGACGCTCAGGGCACGGAGCTTGTTCTGTTGCTGGCTCCGTTCGTCTTGACAGGTCACGATGGTGCCGGTGGGTTTGTGGATGATCCGGATGGCGGTTTCGTTCTTCTGGACGTGCTGTCCGCCGGCGCTTGAGCTTCGGAAGGTGCTGATTTCGAGGTCTTTCTCATCGACTTCGATTTCGGTTTCTTCGGCCTCGGGCATGACGGCGACGGTCACGGTGCTGGTATGGATGCGACCGCCGCTTTCGGTGACGGGAACGCGCTGCACCCGGTGGACACCGCTTTCGTGCTTCAGCTGACTGTAGGCACCATCGGCGTCGATGCTGAACACAATGCGGCTCGCCCCGCCAATGCCGGTCTCCTCGAACTCGATGACTTCAACTTTCCAGCGTCTGCGTTCCGAGTATCGGGTGTACATCCGGAAGAGTTCGTTGGCAAAAATGGCCGCCTCATCACCCCCCGCAGCAGGTCGAATCTCGACGATAACGCTTCGATCATCGTTCGGATCCTTGGGGAGGAGCAGGAGCTTGAGGTCTTCTTCAAGCTGGGGGATGAGGATCTTGAGGCGATCCACCTCTTCTTGGGCGAGCTCCTTGGTTTCAGAATCCCCCAACAGTTCCTCGGCTTCTGCTTGCTCTTTGAGCGCGGTTTTGTATTGCCGAATCGTTGCGACAATCGGCTCCAGGCTGGCTCGGGTTTTGCCGAGAGTACGGGCCTCTTTGGGATCCGACGCGACAGAGGGATCCTGCATCTTGGCCTCAATCGCCTCGTAGCGCCTTTCGATATCCAGCAACCGCTCCAGCATGAGTTGGGGAGTGTACCGGCGGGGTGGATATCGCGGCATCCGGGCCCCAAGGAATGCGGTTTCTTGGCGATTTAGGAGGGTAGCTGAGTTGTCGCCCTCCGCCCGAAAACTTGCCTCCGGTACACTCACTTTCTCTTGCGGCCCCGTAGCTCAGTGGATAGAGCACCGGCCTTCTAAGCCGATGGTCGCGCGTTCGAATCGCGCCGGGGTCGCCACGTTTTTCATTTTGGGGGCCAAAATGAAAAACTCGGGGCAGTTTTTCAAAAAAGGGCTGAAAATGAAAAACTAGCTCGCGTCTTTCAAAAACAGGGCGAAAATGAAAAACCCGGATCCTCGCTCCTCGTGAGCCTGCCTCCGGGCCGGAGCGGCAGCGCTAGACAAACAAGGCATGCTGGTCACTGACCAGCATGCCTTGTTTTGAGGCCACCCAGTGTGTTATCTGCGTCGACGCTTCAGGAGCAATCCGCCCAGCCCGAGGAGAGCGAGCGTTGCGGGTTCGGGGACGACTTGGTCGTTGTAGGTCACGGAATCGAAGTTCATTTGACCGGAGGCTCGCACAAACTCCACGCTTAGAAGTTGTCCGAGCAACGGATCGCCAGCGGCAGCGGTGTAGCTCACGCTGATCGGCGTAAATGTGTTCGCGGAAACCGTCGTGTGATTGAAAATGGTGGTGCCGAGGAGCGTGCCGCCGGTGACCACACCATTGGCGACCGTGCCACCTGCGTACATCCTCATTGAGAACGAGCCCGCAAAGCTATCTGCCCGGCGGCCTGCTTGGGCGAAGAATGTGTGGGTGCCCTCGGTAAGCGTATTCGAGATTTGCTGAGCAACGGACGGGCCGTTCGAGTAGAAAATCTGTCTCCCGTGGGCCGCGCTCACACTAAAGAATCCACTGGCGGGTAAGACCCATACACCGGCGTCTCCGACAGATCGAGACCAACCGGGCAAAGTTGGGACCGCACTAAATCCACTGTTCAAGAACGGATCCTCGAATGATGGGTTAACCACCTGAGCGAATGCGCTTGGCATCACCGAAACGCCGACAAGAGCGGCGAAAACAAACCTTTTCATATTTTTCCTCTGCAAATGCACGTGAATCCCTAGCATAACAACTTGAGAGAAGATTTAGGAGTTGGTCCAGGAAATTTGCGAGAACCCAGCAAAAATACGGTGGGTCGGCTGGGCCAGATTCAGCGTTTCGCCTGGAGAATCTCGACCATCACGCCGTCCTCGCCCAGGAAGTATCCGTATTGACCTTCTCCCATGTCGCCCCGCTGAACCTCAGAGAAGCCAGCTTCGCCAAGCGCTTCCGTGGTTGCTGCATAGTTCTCTTGCCAGAACGCGATGTGGTGCAAACCCTCGCCTTTCTCGTCAAGAACCCTCTGCCAGGTTGACTCGCCGCCCATCGGTTCGATCAGTTCGAGCTGGACTCCGCCGAGGTCGAAAAAGGCGAGCTTCGCCTGGGCATTGCTGGGGCCGCCGTAAGCCGACATGTTGACCTCATTCCCCGGCTGGGTGATGATCACATCCGGGCGATCCACCCCGAGGAGCCGCGAGTAGCGGTCGAGGGCCGCGTCCATATCGCGCACCACGACCGCCACCTGAGCGAGCTTCTTGTTGCCGAGAGCCATGGTCTTAGCCCTTCAATCCCGTCGCCGCGATGCCCTGGATGAACTGCTTCTGGGTGAAGAAGAACAGAATGATCACGGGGGCGACGACCATGGTCGAGGCTGCCATGAGCAGGTGCAGAGGCGTGCCTCCCGCCTGACTGCTGTAGCTCTGCAGACCCACAGCGAGGGTAAACGATTCTTGGCGTTGCAAATAGAGCAGCGGACCAAGAAAGTCGTTCCACGTTCCCATGAAGCTGAAAAGCGCGACCACCGCGAGGGCGGGCTTGGCGAGCGGCAGAATCACCCGAGAAAAGATCCCCCATTCGCTGCATCCATCAATGCGCGCAGCCTCGCTTAGCTCATTCGGAATCGTGCGATAGAACTGCCGGAGAAGGAAGATATTGAACGCGGCACCGAACCATGCCGGAACCCAAAGGGGTCGCAGAGTTCCAACCCAGCCGAGCTCCTTGAACAAGCCAAAAAGGGGCACCATCAGCACGGGGAAGGGCACCATCATGGTCGCCAAAGTGAGGGCAAACGCGACGTCTCGCCCGGGCCACTTCAGACGAGCGAACGAGTAGGCGACGACGGCATTGCTCACCACGGTTCCCACCACCGTGAGCAGGCAGAGAATCAGACTGTTGCGGCCGTACACCGCGAAGGGGGCATAGCCCAGATTCTCTTTGTTGTAATTGAACGCCTCGTTGTAGTTGCCCCAAAGGAATTCTTTGGGAATCCATGTCGGCGGGAAGGCGCGAGCTTCGCTCGCTTCCTTCAGCGACGTCGAGATCATCCAGATCAGAGGAACCAAGAAGGCGAGCGAGAGAATCACCAGCGCGGCATGGATCACCAGCACGGCAGTGAGATTCTGTTGAGTCAGGGTTTTATCGCGTTTTGCCATGTCAGGAGATCAACCTTCGTAGTGGACCTTCTTGTCGAAGAATCGAAATGCCGTGAACGTGAGAACCAGGATGATGACGAACATCACCCAACCGAGAGCACTCGCGTAGCCCATCCGCAGATCGCGGAAGGCGGTGTCGTAGATGTACATCGAGTACATGTAGGTGGATCGCGCCGGGGCTCCACCGGGGAACAAGACGTAGGCTTGCGTGAAGTACTGCAGGCTCCCAATGATCCCCATGAGGACGTTGAACATGATCACCGGGCTCAGAAGCGGGATCGTGACATTCTTGGTCTTCTGCCACGGCGAGGCACCGTCCAGGTCGCTGGCTTCGTAGAGCTGCTGGGGGATTTCCTGCAACCCAGCCAGGTAGATGATCATTGCGTTGCCAACCGTCCACACGCTCATCGTGATGAGCACGTTCTTCGCATGCTCGACGCTGGAAAGCCAGTTGGGCGGCTCAAGCCCAATGGCACTGTAGGGGATCTTGAGAACCGCGTTCACGATCCCGAAGTCGCCATTGAATAGGTACAGCCACAGGATCGCCATCGGAACCGCCGGCACCAGCGACGGAAGGAAGAAGAATGTTCGGTAGAACGCTTGGCCCCGCACTTTGGTGTTCAGCAGCATCGCCAAGGCAATCGCCATGATCGTGCTGAGCGGAATCGAGAAGGCGGCGAAGAAGAGGGTATTGCCGAGGCTCTTGTAGAAGAGCTCATCCCGGAAGACGTCCGCGTAATTCCGAAGCCCGATCCACACCGGTTCGCGCAGCACCGAGTACTCGGTGAAGCTGTTGTAGAACGAAGTCAAAAGCGGAATCGCGAGGAAGATGCTGAACCCGATCAGATAGGGCATGGCAAACATCACGCCCGCCAGAGCCTGTCGCCGCTCGCTGAGGCCCATTTTTGCCTTTGCCATCAGAGTTGGTCCTCCGCTGGACGCGAGCCGTCTTCGGGCAGGATTCCGAGCTTTCTCTCCGATTCGAGGACGCGATCGAGCTGCACCTGCATCTTCTTTTCCACCGCCTCCAGGGCGTCTTTCACTGAGAGATTCGGGTCCGTGTTGATTCGTTCGAGGGCGGTTTTGATCTCATCTCCCCATTGCGGCCAAATCGGTGTTTTCGGCGGTGATGCCGCGTTCACAGAAAGAGCCTGTTGAGCAAACAGCATGACGTAGGGATTCGGGTGCGCCTGGATGAACTCATCGCTCACCTTGATCAGCGGCGAGTGCTTTTTCTGCCCCAGGCACAGAAGCTCCATGCCCTTTTGGCTCTGGACGAACTTGATGAATTCGAAGGCTTCCTTCGGGTGCTTGGCTCCGCGCGGAATCACGAGCACGTCCAGGTCGATGACGGTGGTGTTTGCCTTGTCCGGGCGATCTTCGGGATGCGGGAAGGGTACCGCCGCCCACTTCATCTCGGGGTTGTGCTTGGTGATGAAGTTATACATCCAAACGCCCTGAATCACGCTCGCCAGCTTGTTATCCAGGAATCCGTTTTGCGGCGAATCGAAACCGCCGAATCCTTGCTGGAACGCCTGAACGGTGCCGAGCCCGTAGCGCTTCGTGTAGCTCCGCACCCACTCGTAGGCCCGGATGTTCTCCGGGGTCGCCATCGTGATTTTGTCGTAGCCATTCCAAAGCGATCCACCAAAGAACGACGGCCAGCTCCACGGCCACCAGCCTGGTTCGGTGGGCAGGAAGCCCATCTTGACGATCTTGCCTGCCGCATCTCGCTTCAGGATTTTGGCGTCCATCTCGTCCAGCTCTTCGATGGTGGTCGGAGGCTTGTTCGGGTCGAGACCGGCTTCCTCGAGGATTCCCTTGTTGTAGTGCAGAGCGGTCGAGGCCGGGGTGGTGGGGAGTGCCCACAGCTTGCCTCGATAGGTGCACATGTTCCAGTACACCGGGATGTATTGCTCGCGCTCAATCCCTGCTTCTTTGGCCAGCTCATCGAGCGGCATCACCGCGCCGTTTGAGGCATATTGGGCGACGTTTCCGCCGAAAAGTCCGGCGACATCGGGGGGAATTCCACCGGCAGTGGAGAGCATCGTTTTGTTGGAGACGTTGCTGACGGAGAGGTATTCGACGTAGATTCTGTCTTGGCTTCGGTTGAACTCTTCCACCACCACACGCATGGCGTCGGCCTCAAAGTTCGTCCACTTTTCCCAGTAAGTGACAATCACCTTGCCATCTTTCTTGTCCGGTTGTTGGACAATTGCCTCGCTCCAAGCCATGGTTCCGATAACCAAGGCTCCACCGAGGGCGGCGAACCATGCCGATGCGTTCTTCATCTCCACCGTCTAGGTTAGCACTTCGTTGGTTGCCTCGGCATCGGCTGAACGAGGTTCAGCACGGTATTCTGGAGCGAATGAACGATTTCTCGGGATGCTTGGGCGGGGCGGGTCGGTGATCAACCTCTTGCTCGCGGCATCCCTGATGGGGGCAAAAGCCGAGATTCGCGTTCAAACCGGAGCCGACGTGCTAACTTCGCGCCAAATTGAATCGCTGAAAGGCAAGCGCGTAGGGTTGATTGCGAACCACACCGCGATGGTGGGCGAACGACATCTGATCGATGTTCTCCACGCTACAGAAGGCGTGCGGCTGACCGCGCTTTTCGGCCCGGAGCATGGCCTTCGAGGGCTCGCAGATGCGGGGGAGAAGGTCGCCGATTCCGTGGATCCCGCGACGGCGGTGCCGGTTTTCAGCCTCTATGGTTCCACTCGCGAGCCCTCGCAGAAGATGCTGGAGAATGTCGACGTGCTGGTGTTCGATATCCAGGATGTCGGCGCAAGGTTTTACACGTACATTTCCACCCTTGGCCTCTCGATGCAGGCCGCCGCGCGGAAGGGGATTCCCTTCGTGGTGCTGGATCGACCGAATCCGCTGGGTGGCGAGAGGGTGGACGGGTACGTGCTTTCCCCGTCGTACACCTCATTTGTCGGGCAGTATCCAATTCCCATTCAGCACGGGTTGACGATGGGCGAGCTTGCTCTGATGGTGAAAGGGGAGGCGCATCTGCCGGGGCTCGAGAAACTTGATCTCAAAGTGGTGGCGATGGAGGGATGGAAGCGATCCATGCTCTGGCCGGAAACCGGTCTGCCCTGGATCAAGCCGAGCCCGAACCTGCCGACCTTTGATTCCGCCGTGGTCTACCCAGGCACGTGCCTGTTCGAGGCCACCTCGGTGAGTGAAGGGCGGGGCACCGAGGCTCCCTTCCAGACGCTCGGATCACCGTGGGCAGACGGCGACGGGGTGGCCAAGCGGCTCGGAGAGTCCGGCTTGAGCGGCGTGTCTTTTGAATCTGCGCGATTCACGCCTCGGAGCATCCCGCATGCTGCCGCGAACCCGAAGCTGAAAGATGTCGAGCTTCAGGGCGTGAAGATCACGGTGACGAACCCCCGCGAGGTGCGTCCGGTTGCTCTCGGGGTTTATGCTCTTGAGGCGTTTTACCGGCAATCCAGCGGGCTCTCGCGGCTCTCCTTCTATCGGATTGGCGGGATGTCTCGGCTTGCGGGAACGGAGCGGCTTCGTCAGCAACTCTCTCGGGGTGTTTCGCCGGAGAAGATCATCGCGGGATGGGACAGCGAGGTCGCGGCGTTCCGGCGGGTTCGAGAGAAGTATCTGCTCTATCGCTGAGGCTACTTGATCCGCACGAAGAAGCCCTGCGACGGAGGCTCCGCGCAGGGCTCTTTTCGTTGGACTGACGCGGCTTATCGCTTGTTGCGTCGGCGATTTGCCACCACTGCGCCCAGGGCGAGCAGGGCCATCGTGGTCGGTTCGGGGACGGCTTGGTAGGTCACATCGTCGAAGTAGGCCAGACCGGTTTCGCCCGAGAGCGGGGAGTTGAGACCGCGGAACAGGTCGATGTCCGTGGCTTCCGTCGTGGAAGCGCTCAGGCTCGGCAGGGCAATGTTGATTCCATCAACCGTAGCCGAAACAGCCTTCGTCACGAAGTTGATGCTGACCGAGATATCGACCCATCGACCAGCCGACGCCGTGCTCAGAGTGCCCAGTTGGCTCAGGGTCGTGCTGCCGATGGCGGTGTTGGCGAAAACGCCGGTGTTCTTGTCGATCACCAGTCGGCTTCGATCACTCGTGTTGTAAAACACATCGAAGCCGAAGCGTCGCGAGGCGGCGGAATTCTGCTCAATGAACACGCTAAAGGAAGCGTTGAGCGCGGGAACCGGGTTGGTGGCGAAGCTGCTCACGTCGCGCCAGGCGAAGGAGGACGTGCCACTGGTCACACCAGCGTCAGACCACTTGACTGACTGCGTGCCCGTCTTGGCTCGATCAGCTGAGACGGTCCATGTCGGCTGCGTCGTGTTCGTGGTGCTCCAACCATCTTGACCTTCAAGATTGCCCACCGAGAAAGTCGGGGACTCGAAGCTGGTGCTGTAAACCTGTGCCTGGGCACCTACGGCAAAAACCGCCAACGCGGCGGCTAAAAGAGTTTTGTTCATCTAGATTTCCTCTGCTGTTCAACGAAGTCATCGTGACCAAGGGGTCGAACTCAAGAAATCTTAACACACCAGCTTGTAGCAGCACGCACAGAGGGGCTGATTGTCTCGAAACACCAAAAAAATACCGGGGACTTTCGCGTAGAAGGCCCCCGGATTTTCGTGATAGCTGAGCGCTACTCGCTCTTCGCCGCCAGATCCGCCGGGGAAGGATTCTTCGGCTTGGGCAGCACGTCTTCGCCGAGGATGAACCGGGCGACGTAGTTCTGGTTGATCTTGTACTTGCGCGGGCGAGGGGCCAGGCCTCGGACATCAATCTTCTCGCTGAAGTCGAAGCTTGGGCCGCTGGCACTCCAAGTCGCCTTGGTGGTGCAGAGCCACTTGTCGTCGTCGCGCTCTGGCGTGTCGAGCTTGAAGTGCGCGCCTCGGCTTTCGTCGCGCGCGATCGCGCCTCCGACAATCGCCTTGCTCATCTCGAGCATGTGCTTCAGCGTGCGAGTGAACGGCACGGCTTGGTTCGACCACGATCCCGCATCGAGCAGATTGCACTGATCGGCGCGAGCGGTCAGCTCGTCGAGCTTGGCACGGGCTCCTTCGAGCTCGCTTTGGAGCCGCCAGATACCGCAGTAGTTCCACATCGTCTCGCTGAGTTCGGCGGCGAGTTGATAGGGGTTTTCGTCGCCCTTCTTCTTCGTCAGACCGTCGTACTCGTCTTGGCGGAACTTACGGGCATCTTCGGCGAGACTCGTCGGAAGATCCTCATGACCTTGATCCAAGTTGCGCAGATACGCCTGAACGCCTTGGGCGGTCAGTTCGCCGCCGGTGAGACACGTGAGGAGCGCATTGGCACCGAGTCGGTTGGCACCGTGGTACTGATACTCACATTCGCCTGCCGCGTAAAGGCCGGGAATGTTGGTCATCTGGTTGCGCGGGCTGTCGGTGTCAAGAGCCATTTCGTTGCCGCTGGTCTCGTAGTCCACCCACAGGCCGCCCATCGTGTAGTGAACCGCCGGGTAGATCCGCATCGGAATATCGATCGGATCCTCGCGCATGAACTTTTCGTAAATCTCCAAAACGCCGCCCAGCTTGTCTCGGATCAGATCGCGCGACATGCCCTTCTTGTGGTGAAGGTGGGTGATGTCGAGATAAACCTGCTGGCGACCCTTGACCCCCATGCCCTTGCGGCAGACGCAGTAGACAATGAAACTCACCAAGTCGCGGCTCAGAAGGTTGCCGTAGACGGGATCCAGCTCTTCGCAGAAGTACCAACGATCCTTCTCGGGGATGTCAAAACCAGCGCGCTGATCGTTCGCATCGCGGGGAACCCACAGGCGTCCGCCTTCGCCGCGTACAGATTCGCTCATCAGGCGGCACTTGTCTTCGCCCGGAACGGCGGTCGGGTGGATTTGCACCATCTCGGGGTTGCCGTAAACCGCACCTTGCTCATAGCAGATGCTGACTGGGGTGCCCGTGTTGATGATGGAGTTCGTGGACTTGCCGAAGATCACACCGTTGCCACCCGTTGCGATGACCGTGGCGTCGGCGGTGAAGCTCTGAATCTCCATCGTCCGGAGGTTCTGCGCGACGATCCCTCGGCAGATGCCCTTGTCGTCCTTAATGAGGCCGACAAACTCCCAGCCTTCAAACTTTTCGACCTGCTTGTTGCTCTCGAATCGGCGCACTTGCTCGTCGAGTGCGTAAAGAAGCTGCTGACCCGTGGTGGCTCCGGCGTAGGCGGTGCGGTGCTTCAAGGTTCCACCGAATCGGCGGAAGCTGAGAAGGCCTTCATTCGTTCGGTTGAACGGCACGCCCATGCGGTCAAGGAGATAAATGATCGCCGGAGCGCGCTCGGCCATGCGCATGACGGGAGGCTGGTGGTTGAGGAAGTCGCCACCGGTGATCGTGTCTTCAAAGTGGAGGTACGGGCTATCGCCTTCGCCTCGCAGGTTCACTGCGCCGTTGATGCCGCCCTGGGCGCACACGGAGTGGCTTCGTTTCACCGGGACAATGCTGAACAGCTTGACCTTGTGCCCCGCTTCCGCGAGCTTCATGGTGGTCATGAGGCCAGCAAGACCTCCTCCAACAACGACGACTGTGCGTTCTGCAGCCATGACTTTCTCGATTCTTCGACGGGAGACCTCGGAAGGTGCCCACTCGACTTCAGTGTACCCATGCAAGTTCGGAGTTTCGGGCAGGTTTGAGTCTGGTTGAGGGGCGCGCACTGGAACGATTCGTACGAAATCCGTGGTTGAATGGGGAGCAATGGCAAGGATTTCACGACGGTCGGTGCTGAAGGCTGGCATCGTGGGGATGACCTTGCCTTTGAGCGGGTGCGCAGTGATGGGCAATCAAGGACCTGACGTCATTGTCATCGGGGCGGGAATCTCTGGGTTGGCTGCTGCGGCAACTCTGGCGGAGGCCGGGGCTCGCGTCGTGGTTCTGGAGGCTTCGTCGCGACTGGGTGGGAGAATCCGTACGGATCGAGCTTGGGGAATGCCGCTGGAACTCGGCGCGCAATGGATCCATGGCCCCGAAGGAAACATCGCGGTCGAGCCCGCCCGGAAAGCCGGGTGTGATCCGAGCGAGTCTGAGGACGCAGGTCACTGGTGGCGACGAGGCGGTGCCCCTGATCCGATGCTGAACGACCGCGATTGGGATCGCGAGCATCCCTACGACCGGACGCCTGGGATGAGTCTCGCGGAAGCAAAGCTGCTGCACGAGACCAAGATCAAAGTCGAGGAAGGCTACTTCCCGATGATGGCGGCGGTTCATCGCTCGCAAGAAGTCTATGAATACGGCGCGGAGCTCGACGAGCTGGACAGTAAATTCTACGATTTCGGGGAGGAGGTCAAGGGCGACGATCTCGTGCTGCGCGGCGGATACGATCTGCTCCCCCGGCTCTATGCCGATCGCGCGAAGAGAGCCGGAGCCGAGGTGAACCTCGACAGCCCAGTGACGGCCATTCGGAAGGGAGGGCGAGGGTTGCTGGTCATCAGCAAAGGGCAGGAACTCAGTGCTCCCCATGTGATCTGCACACTGCCGCTCGGGGTGCTGCAATCTGGGAAAGTGGAGTTCGATCCGGGTCTGATGGGGGCACCTGCGCAGCATGCGATTCGGGCACTCGGGATGGGGTTGCTCGACAAGGTTTGGCTCCGCTGGGAGACACCACTACCGATGGAACCTGGCTGGCACAGTTCGCAGGATATCGGGGCGCACGACCCCGGGGCCGAATTCTTTTTTGCCCCCGATCTCACCGGGAATCAGGTCGCTCTGGCATTCAACGCGGGGAAGGCGGCCCGGTCATTGGTCGGGAAGTCCTCGGCGGAGAAGGTCGTGGGCGTGATGAAGTCTCTCCGGGTGATGTTCCCGAGTCTCCCCGATCCCAGCGATGCGATTTGCACGGATTGGTTGAGTGACCCGTTCACCTTGGGCGGATACAGCTACTACAAAGTGGGCTCAACCCCAGACGATCGAGAGGCCTTGGCGGAGCGCCAGTCTTCCGGGCTGATCTTTGCCGGGGAGCACACCGATGTGGACTATCCTTCCACCGTACACGGTGCCCTCGCTTCCGGGCTACGAGCGGCTGAAATGGCCATGAAATAGCGTTATTTCTGCGAGTTTATAAGAAAGTCATAAGAAAACCTCCCTAGGGGGCTTCCATTTTGGGTTGGTTTATCGTTATGATGGAGTGGAGCCACGAAAACCGGATTTGCTCTCCCCTTGCCGGTCAAGTGGCTCTTTTCTTTTGCCCGGGTCGTTTTTTTGAGGGGAGTGGTTTTGTCCGGTCAGCGAGTTGGGGGTGGCTGGTGACCCACTTTGGCAAGCAGGGCACCCAATTCCTCGACTGATCCGCCTTCCGGGAGCGGGATCGTCATGAGGATCCCGGTCTTTTCGTGCTCGGCAATGAAGTGGGCGTGAGATGAGCCGGCGAGCAAGATCCCCTTGCCGAATTTCGTCGGAATCTCCGAGCGCGTTGCGTTGGGCATTGACCGGGAGATCGACTGCTCGGCTATCTCCACGCTGAATTGGAGAAAGACCTTGGCTTCCCACAAGTCTTGACCCACCAGCATCGTGAGTCCGCTGGGATCGGATTCGTCCAGGCGGGCGTCTCCGGGAAGCTCTGCGGACCAGCCGAGCCCAAACGAGTTCACAAGCGGCTGGCGGCGATAGCCGAACGGCTCGGGGTGGCTTTCAACCAGACCCTCCGGGGGCGTACTGCCGAGGCTCTGCCAGGCGATGAGCGGCAGATCTCTGGCTCCGTGCTCGACTGCTTTGTCTAAGGAATCTTGAACATCCTTGATCAAAGAAGCTTCCCAGTCGCTCCGTGGGTCGCACCAGGCGTGCTCGCACCAAAGGATCACCTTCGCCCGATTCAGCCAGGTTTGGGCGGTTTTGCCTTCATCCCACCAGGACCAAAACTCCTTCGCGCGTTCTGGGTTGAGCAGAGCCTCCCGAGCCCAATCGAGCGAACGAGGGCCGAGCGACGTGTGGATCGTGTCGAGAGGCTTGAACCGGGGATTCAGGGGCATCGCGAGGGCGCAATGGAAGTCGCTGATTTCGGTAGCTTTTCCCAAGACAACTTGGAGCAAAGTGCCGAGCCAGTTCAGGAATTCTTCCTCAAGCATGGCGCGATCCCGGTGCTCCCAGTAGCCGGTTTCATCGCCTGGCTCATTCTCTCGGTCGAGATTCTGCCACTCGAACCCAATCTTCTCTGCGATTTGTTCAAGTAAAGAAACAAGATATTGGTGATATCCTGGCCCTGCGCCGGAAGTGACGGTAGAAAATTGGAGATCCGCGCCTTCAACCCGGAATGAAAGATCCTCGGTGGCGGGGTGCAGATTCACGTGCATCCAGGGAGTTCCGCGCGTTTGGCTCACCCACGTGCGGGCTTCGCCCTGCACGACTTCAGCGATGCGATCGAATGCTTCCGACGCACTGAGGCGACCAAAGATCCCCTTCTTCGGCAGGGTTCCGCGCAGCGAAATCCCGAGTGACATCAGATCAAAGTCGCCACTCGGCCCTCTTCGACCAGAGTCTTGAGGGTCTCGGGGAAGCGGGCCACTACCTCATGAAGAATCCCGCGCGTGTCCGGGGTGCCGTGGTGGGTGTGCAGATCGTGGGCTTCCAGCTTCACTTCGACCTTCGCGCTGGCATCGCTCGGATGCTCCCACACATCGCGAACCCAACCGAGGGCATCGCTATCCGAGAGGTGAAGATCGTGGCCATTCATGAGGAGAAAAGCGACCAATCCCGCGAAGGCGCAGGCTTCATTGCCCTTCGCAAAGGGAGCCATTTTCACAAATCCGGTGATGAATCGTCCGGCTTGAGCGACCACGTCGGTGCTCTTTCCGTGACCGTATTGGTAGAAAACCCCTTCTTCCAACCGAGCGAAGTCCCACTTTTGGGTGGACTTGGTGAGCTGCAAGTTCAGCCACATCATGTCTTGCACGGTCAGGTAGTTGATTTGGGCCATGACTCTCCCGATTATGCCGATTTCGGCGTGCAGGCTCAAGGCTTCCCGGCTGTGATTGCGGTCCCGCCGGGAAGTCTCGTCAGTCTTGCTCCGAATCTTGGTTCGGAGAGGGAGGGGTGATGCCGCGCTTTTTCAGCGCTTCTCGCAGCAGAATCTCGATCTGCGCGTTCACCGAGCGCAGCTCCGCCGAGGCAAGGCGTTGCACTTGATCGTGCAGGTCTTGCGGTAGGCGGAGCGGAAACGCTTTTTTCTCGGCCACGATTTGCCTCCCCAGGCTAGTTGTGCAGCGTGCCGGTGTTGACAATCGGCTGGGCTTGCTGTTCGCCGCACAGAACGACCATCAGATTGCTCACCATGGCGGCCTTGCGCTCATCGTCGAGGTGGATGATCTTGTCGCGCTCCAGGCGAGTCAGGGCCATCTCCACCATGCCCACCGCGCCATCGACGATCTTTTGTCGAGCCGCGATAACGGCAGCGGCTTGCTGACGTCGCAGCATCGCGCCGGCGATTTCCGGAGCATAAGCGAGGTGCGCGATCTTGGTTTCCAAAACTTGGACTCCCGCGATCCCCAGCTTGGTTTGGAGCTCGGTCTTGATGTGCTCGCTGACTTCGTCGGCGTTTTGGCGCAGGCTCACCACGTCGTCTTCGGCATCGTAGGGGTAGCTGCTCGCACTGTGGCGCAGAGCGGTCTCGGTTTGCAGAGTGACGTAGTTCTCGTAGTCTTCGACCTCAAAGCTTGCGGCAAAGGTGTCGACGACCTTCCAGACCACGACCACCGCGATCTCGATCGGGTTGCCGCTGGCGTCGTTGACCTTGAGGCGTTCGCCGTTGAAGGTTCGGACACGGAGGCTGAGGTTGCGCTTGGTGCGGAAGGGGTTGGTCCAGTGGAACCCGTCATCCTTCACCGTGCCCACATACTTTCCGAAGAGGAGGAGAACCTTGCTGCCGTTCGGCTCGACGACAAAGAAACCCGCGCAGTGGATGCTCCACACCGTGAGCAGGATCACGCCGATGAGGGCGAGAAACCCATTGTCGGTGCGCGCGCCCACAATGAACGTCGCAATGGTGCCAGCGATCAGCAGAATATTGATGAGCAGCATCGACATGCCGCCGGAAACGTGGATGGACTTTTCGTTCATAGCCATATCCTGAAACGATATCGAAGTGATATCACTTTGATATTACGTCATGTTGTGGGCCAGGTTGCAGGTCCGGTGGGACTGATTGCGGGGCGGGGTCAGCAATCTTGCCCGGCCCCGAGGCTACTTACCTAGGAATTACCCCTCCAGCTGACTCTTCATCGACGCGAAGAGCTCGCCCCAGGCTTTGCGGAGGCCGTCGGCTTCGGCGCGGGATTGGATGCGTTGGTGATTGAGGGTGATTCCGGTTTTGCCGCCCTTTTCGGCAAAGGCACAGTCCACGAGACTCGGGGCATCGATTCCGGCGGTCTGCCAGCTTAGGCGGATGTCTTTGCCGAGGCGGAGTCGGAGCCAGACTCCGGAGTGGCCATCGGGATCGGCATAAACGTCCCCTTCCGCGGCGGATCCGGCCATGAGGGCGTAGATCACGGCGACGGGAGCGGCGATCGACTTGGTGACGCAGATGTTGTAGCCCTCGGCCAGACCATCCTTTTTGAAAATCCCTTTGCTCGCCTCATATTCGACCCAGATTGTGGTTTCCCACCACATGTCGCCGGGGCGATCTCTGAGTTCCCAGATGGATCGAATCACGTCTCGTCGGCCGGACTTGGGGTGATGCTCTTCGATCCAGGCGAACCACTGGTCAAAGGTTTTGCCCGTGGCAGCCAGGCAGGATTCATCGGAAATCGGGAAGTCGGGTTCGAGGGTGACGCGCATCGAGAGTGCTCCGCAATGATCGCCAGTTCGGTTTCCCTGGCAATCACCCGTGTATCATAACCGATACAGAGCGAACAGTGCCCCTTACGAGACCGCGTTTGCGAGGGTATCGAGCATTTCGATCGTCGTGGCCCAGTTCACGCAGGCATCGGTGATGCTTTGTCCGTGGGTCATTTCTTTGCCTTCGACCCAATCCTGGCGGCCTTCAACGAGGTGACTCTCGATCATCACGCCAAAGATGCGGCCTTGGCCCGTGCGAATTTGGTTGGCGACTTCCTTGGCAACCCCAGGCTGCTTGCGATGATCCTTTGCGCTGTTGCCGTGGCTGCAATCCACCATCACGCTCGGTCGGAGTCCGGCTTTGGTGAGGCGTTCGCAGGCTTCGGCGACGTGGAAAGTCTCAAAATTCGGGCCATTCTGTCCGCCACGCAAGATGATGTGGCAGGTGTCGTTGCCGCTCGTTTGGCTCAGGGCGGCGACTCCATCCTTCGTGGTGCTCGGGAACCAGTGACTCTTGGCCGCCGCGAGAACAGCATCAACCGCCGGCTGGATCCGGCCATCGGTGGCGTTTTTGAATCCGACCGGCATCGAGAGTCCGCTCGCGAGTTCGCGGTGGGTTTGGCTCTCTACCGTGCGCGCGCCGATTGCGCCCCATGCAATGAGATCAGCGGTGTGCTGAGGCACGGTGGTGTCGAGAAACTCAGTGCCCGCAGGGATTCCAATCTCAGCGAGATCGCGCAGGAAGCCGCGAGCCAGGCGAAGCCCTTTGTTGATCTTGTGGGTGCCATCAAGCTCAGGGTCGTTGATCAGACCTTTCCAGCCGTCGACGGTGCGAGGCTTTTCAAAGTAAGCGCGCATCACGATGTAGAGCTTGTCGGAATAGTCGTGGTGGGCTTGCTTGAGCTGAGTTGCGTACTCCAGGCAGGCATCAGGGTCGTGCACGCTGCATGGCCCAGCAATCACGAGGATCCGCTTGTCTTCACCGCGGATGATCGATTCAATCACCCGGCGAGCCTCGAAAACGACATCGCTGTGACGCTCCGATCGGGGGATTTCCTCGGTCAGAATCGCGGGTTGGATCAAGGGCCTGGTCTGGCGGATCCGGATGTCGTCGACGCGTCGCTCGCTCATGCGCTAGGCTGGGTTGTACCAGAGGGGGATGTGCCGCGCCGGGATTTGCGGGGGGAGCCGTTTCTTACGGAATCTTATTCTTCCGATGACTTCACCTTAACTTGGGCCAGGCATACATAGGACGTCTCGGAGACCTTATCATGCGCACTCGTGCTTTCACCCTCATTGAGCTTCTCGTCGTGATCGCGATCATCGCGATCCTGGCCGCTATCTTGTTCCCGGTATTCGCTCAAGCCAAGTCGTCGGCAAAGCGCATCCAGAGCTTGTCGAACCAGAAGCAACTCGGCACTGCCGTGATGCTGTATGCCGCCGATTACGACGACTACATGCCAGAAACGGGTTGGGATGGCCCGTGTTCGCAACCTCTGCCAGCTGCAGGGAGCCAGTACGTTGCGGTGGGCGATGCCTACTTCAGCGGGGTTTTCTCGTTCGGCATCGCAACGTTGCCCTATACCAAGAACAAACAAATTCTGCGATGCCCCCAGGATGACGCTCCGGCGGTATTCAATAAGTTGGGTTCCTACTGCTTTGAGGCGCAGCTTATTGAAGCTGGCATTCCAGGTGCCTACGCTGGCATGCGCAATGTGCCTAACGAAATGATGAAGGTGTTCCCGATGAGCTACGCGGGCAACTACTTCCTGAGTCAAACCTACTCGATCCAAGCGGCTGGCCCGCGCACCGCACGCAACCTCTCGAAGATGTACAACATGAGCGCGATCAACGCTCCGGCCAACGTCTTCTTTGCCACCGATGCGGGATCCACGGTCAGTGCGACCACGGGCAACTTCTTCGCTGGCTGGTACATCGCCCCGGGCTACGATGTCGCCGGTCGATGGGTGAAGGGAATGCGCCACACGGGTGGTCGAAACTGGACCTTCACGGATGGCCACGCGAAGTTCTTCCGCGATGACAGCATCCTCAAGGCGCTCGGAACCAACAAGAGCCAATCAGAGGTCATTCTCGCTTATCAACAAAAGGGCATCTACACTTATCCGGAAACCGATTCGGCGAACTACGTCCGACCGGCTGGATATTAAGACCGGCCAAGTGACGCACAAGAGTCCCGGGAACCCGCGAGGGTCTCGGGGCTTTCTTCTGCCGGAAAATCTGTTCCGATACAACTACTAAGTACAATAGCGCGGTGTCTGACCGATCCTCTCTCCCGAAGCGCGTGACTCTGAAGCACGTCGCCGAAGAAGCGGGGGTTTCAATACAGACGGCCTCTCACGTGCTTTCAGGAAATATGAAGGTTCGCCTTCCCGACTCCACTCGGGCGAGGGTGAAAGAGGCGGCGCTCAAGGTCGGGTATCAGCCGAATCGTCATGCCCAGGCGATGCGGAGCGGAAAAACCCATGTGATCTCGGTGTGGATGCCGATCGATCGCTTGAATTTGAGCTACTTGCAGTTTCTGCAGCAGATTTCCCGACGTGCACTCGCAAGTGGATACGAGCTCATGATCGCGGGTCTCGACCGGAACACCGCTCTGCTTCCCGATGGCCCCTCTCCGACAAACTGGCCCGTTGATGGGGTGATCAGTATCGACGCAGGTAAGGCCGTGCAGGCCTACCGGAAGAGTCCGGGGAACGACCATGTGCCGGTAGTAGTGCTTGGTTTTGAGCTGGAATCCAACGGCGATGCCGTCGGCTGGAACCTGTACGAATCCTACAAACTGCTCACCCAGAAGATGATCTCCGAAGGCAGAGAACGGATTGTCCACGTCACCCTGGACTGGGTGCTCGCCGATTTTCCCCGGGAGCAGCGACGGCGAGGCTACACCGAGGCGATGGAAGAAGCTGGCCTCAAGCCACGATTTGTCGCGGTATCCGATGAAACGACGAGTGCGGCGCATTCCGCGGTGACCGACTTTCTTGCTCGGTTCCCGGAGACCGATGGGCTCGCTTGCATGACGGACACGCTGGCCGTCGGCGCGGGTCGAGCGGCTTTGGAGTTGAATCGGAAAATCTCCGAGGATTTAGTGCTCTGGGGTCTGGGGAACTATCCGGTTGGTCAAGAATTCATGGTGCCGGTGACGACGCTGGAAATCCCGTTTGCGGCGGTCGTGGATCGTGCGTGGACCTGGCTGATCGAGCGGATCGAGAGCCCCGGTTTGGAACCACGCGAGACGGTCTATCCGATGAATATCATCGAGCGGGCGTCGACCGGGAATAAGTAGATTCGATCCACGCTTCAGCGTGAAAACGTGCAGACTTTCGCGTATTTCGTCGCGAGTTTGTAGGCGTATTTGTCAAAGAAGTCGCCCATCAGCCGCACAAAGCTCCCTCCGATGAAGAGGAACTCGACGAGCATGATGAGGGCTCCTGCGGGGGTGTTTTTTCCCGCCTCCGGGTTGATGAGGGTGATCAGCGTCAGAATCGGGCCGGCGATGAGAATGTTGGCGGTGCTGAAAACAATGGCAACCGGAAGCGCCGCTTTATGAACCGGGAGCATGTCTTTCTGAAGCTCCAGGAACCGGTGAGCTGGGTCGGGATGAGCGTTCCGGTAGATCGTGCGGTTGTCGAGAAACCACCCAATCTGGAACCCAATCGCGGTGACGATGTAGCAGAGAGCGGGCGTCGAGAAGAGCCCCACCCACTGATTCTGATTGCTGTACTGTAGCCAGCCGCCGAGGAATATGCCGATGAGGTTCGTCCAACCTGTGGCGAAAAAGACTCCCATGAGCTTGCCTCGGAAGATCGCCGGAAGCATCTCCCGGTCGGCGTTGCCGGTGTCGAGATGTTTGCGGAGCTCGAGGGCAGACTTCGTCGCGGCCAAGTCTTCTTGCAGTCGGCGGACATGGTAGCGCAAGCTGAACATATCCCGAACCGCCTGCCATGGGGTTCGACTGTGAGTGGGGTGGACGACATCCGACCATCCATGATGCCCGTCACTCGGGGTTTCGGGCGGGGTCGGAGTTTGATCGGACATGAGTTCACACGCGCGTGGCGCAGACCTTTCCACGCATTCGGCGCAGTGGGCGTTTCAGGATACCAGAGGCTTCTTACCAGGGAGACCGGCATCGATTGAGGTTCAAGCGAAGACTGATCAGGCTCTGTTCTGGCGATCAGAAGTGGAAGTCGTAAAGAAGCGTCGGTCATAACGCGGAACCTCGGATTGAGATGTTGTGTTCTTTGGTTCGGTGGAAGCTTCCAGATCTCTCCGCAATACTCGCAAGCAGCGAATACTTGATGGGTTCCCCCATGTGGTGAAGTGGGGAGTGATTGGCGTTGTCGTCGCGGTCTTGGCGTCCCCGTGGTGGTATTCGCTCCTGCCGCATCCCGCCGACTCTGGATTGCCTGACTCCGATGTAAGTCTCACCATTTCTTGCTCGCCAGACCCTGGCCGAATCGAGCGCGTTTTCCAGCAAGGCGTAGAACTCAAGCCGCTCTCCGGGAATTACTATGCCCAATCCGGATGGTCTGAATGGTCAATCGAGATCGATGGCGTTTTGGTGACGCAGAGGGTCAACGTTCCTGCCGGTGAAGTGTACGGGTCGGTCAATCGAACTGAGGGCACCATTTGTATGACGAACTAGGAACTTTCTCCCCATCTTCGGCGGTGCGAAGCTGCAGAGCACGCCCACCGGGGACTCAACTGCCCAGAAGCCAGTTGGCGCAGTTCAGGAGGGCGCGGCTTTGGTGATAACCTTCTGTCCAGCCATCCGACTTCCCACGACCAGCCACGGCATTCAGATCAGGGGTGAGATAGGGAATCCAGCCCTTGTGAGTCGTGTCAACTTGGTACGAAATGATGAAGCCCCAGAGCTTGGTGAGCGCCCCGCCGTATTGCGGAGCGGATGATCCGAGTTTATGGTGAAAGAATGCAAGGGCGTTCAGGAACTCGGCCTGAACCCACCAGATGCGTTGGGCGTTGTGGATACGGCCAAACGGAGTCCCGTCGCTCGCCAATGATCCATTCAGGGGATCGACGGCGATTCGGAGGGAATTATCGACAAGGGCTCGCGCGGCGACCATTGACGCCTCGTCCTCAATCCGTCCCAGGGTTTCGGCGGCTTCCAGCATCAAGAATCCGGCTTCGACATTGTGCCCGTAGCTATCCGGACCCGGAACGGGCTGCCAGGAGTTGGTGTAGTTCTCGTGCAGACTCCCGGGTCGCACGTACATTTTGGTGAGCATGATCCGGTGAATCTCTTCGATCCGGCTGGCCAGCAGGTTGTCGGGCTCGGCTTTGTAGAGCTCGGTGAACGCCTCAAGCAGATGCATGTGGGTGTTGCTGCTTCGGAATCCAATGCCCGGACCGACCATCTTGGCCAGAGTGCTCCCATCATCGTCGGCCGGGGATCCTGAATCCGTGAGCACCTCGAAGTACCCGCCATTCACCGGGTCATGGGCGTTTTCGTCGAGCCAGGCAAAGGTTTGGCGAGCAAGGCCCAGGCTCTCGGAGGAATGAGTTGCCCGAGCGTGGGCGGCAAGTGCGTAGATCGCGAAGGCAATCCCGTAGGCATGTTTCGGTTCTTTCGCATCGACCGGGGTGCCGTCGACCCGAATCGACCATTGGAATCCCCCGTTGTCTTCGTCATGCAGACGGTCCATCAGGAAACGCAGGCCGTGGTCGGCATACCGGCGCATCTCGGTCCGGCGGTCGGGCAAAGCATCCATCGCTTTGCTCGCGACCCAGGTGTGACGGGCCTGGTAGACCAGCGATCGAACCCCGTCATCTTGAGCCGTCCACTTGGGATCGAAATTCTGGACAAAACCTCCGCGGGGATCCATGCACTTCGGAAACCAGGCATCGATCACGTGCTCCCGAAAGTTCTGCAAGAAATCGCCCGACGTTGGCATTTCGATCATGCCCCGAGCTTACACGAGCCACCGCGCAAACCTACCGCCCGTTTTGAAACCACCCCTTCCGCCAGAAAAGGATGAGCTGGAACGTGGCGACGAGAAGCATGACTCCCCAGATGATGAGATAGCCATTTGGCCAGTTCAACTCAGGCATGCTCAGAGGGCCAGCGCTGGGGTCGAAGTTCATTCCGTACACCCCGACAATAAAGGTGAGCGGGATGAAGACCACGGAGATCAAGGTCAGCACCTTCATGATCTCATTCATCCGGTGGTTGACCGAGTTGATTTGGAGGTCGGTGAGGTCACTCGCCATTGCCCGATAGGTTTCCACGAGGTCAATCGCGAGAACGGCTCGGTCGTAAGCGTCGCGGAAGTATTTCACGTGCTCTTCCAGCACGTAGGGGTTCTCTTCGCTCATCAGCGCGGGGATCGATTCTCGGTACGGCGCAAGAGCCCGACGAAGCTTGAGCAGAGTGCGCTTGCGCGCATGCAGCATGTGGATCGTCGCGTTGCCTGGGGAAGCGATGACGCTGTCTTCGAGGTCACTGAGCTCATCGCCGAGCATCTCGATGATGGGCAGCATCGCGGTGATGATGTGCTCCAGGATCACGGCAGCGAGGAAGTCGGGGCCGCGCTGGCGGAGTTTGGTGCTGGGGTCTTCGAGGGTATCGCGAAGCCGTGCGAGGCAGTCTTCCGGCGTGAACTGGGTGGTGATGAGAAAGTTCTTCCCGAGAAACAGCGAGACGTTATCGCTTGTGTACTCGCCGGCTTGATTCTGCGCGGTCTCGATCAGGTTGCAGACGGTGAGACTATGGTTGCGGAAAATCTCGGTCTTTCCGCGCTGATCGGGGTTGATCGCGTCGTGGATCGCGAGAGGGTGGAGGCCAAAGTCGTCGGCAATCGCAAGGAGTGAGTTGTGGGCCGCCGGCTCGTCAATGTGCACCCAGAGGACGGTGGCCCACTCGCGAATCGCCGCGAGTTCGGTTCGGCTCACGCTTTGGATCGGCAACAGTCGATCGGGAGAGTAGGCAAGAACACGCACGCGGATGTCGGCGGAGGCAGGCGTCGTCATGGAGGCTCATGAACCAGACGAACCAAACGCCATTTCTGGCTGAGAGTCGGGGCAAAAGGGGAAAATGAACGTTGTCGAAACGATTCGACAATTCCGGCTCATTCCGGGTATAAGTGAGGCATCATGGCAACGACGACCCAGTACCACAGCCTCTGCCGATGGACTTTTAACGCCGGAAAGGGAGGTTTTCTCCCCGGCAACGTGCGACCTTCGTGGTCAGCGAGTGAACTCGATAGCGCCGGTGTTGTCCGGCTGATCAAGAAGGAGATCGCCCCCAGGCTTCCCGACCACATTAAGCTTGGCTACGAAGTTCACTACGATACGGAAGTCAATGAGGGCAACGCTCAGGCCATCGCTGACGCTTTGGGAGAAACGGGGATGCACCTGGCCATGATCACCCCGGGCGGACACTCTCACTTTGCGTTTGGAGGAATCGCGTCGCCGGATCCAGCCGAGAGAGCCGCCGCACGAGCGCTCGGAGAGCGAACGGTTGACTTCGCTTACGGCACTCTTCGCGGCGTGTGGCACCCGGAAGTCGCCCCGAGTCTTGTGCTGTGGAATGGCTCGTGGGGCTACGATCTCGCCTCGCTGGCGATCAAAGAGATGTATCAGCATCTGAAAGAGAGCCTCGCCGGGCTGTGCAAGCATGAAGCAGCCGCCGGCGGAGAACTCCACTTCGCCATCGAACCGAAACCTAACGAAGGGCATCCCGCAATGCTTCTCGCCACAGTTGCCAGCGCGATCCTGATTTGGCGCAAGCTCGAAGATGAATTTGGAATCAGTCGTGCGAAAAAGGGCGTGAACAAGGAGTTTGGCCACAGCGAAATGATCGGTCTTGACCATGTCTACGACTCCATCGAAGAGCTGGATCACGACGCCATGCAGCACGTCCATCTCAACAGCCAAGGCTACAACGATGGAATTCTCATGGGTGGCCCGGGCAAGTTCGATATCGACTTTGGCACCCGCATCAATGGCATGAATATCATCATCGCCGCCGTATTGCAGGATGCGGGCTACAGTCGATGGCTGGGCCACGACATGCAGCCTCGCCCCTACGACAACGAGAAGCAGGCGGTGGATCGGGTCGTGCGCTCCATCCTGAGCTGGGAGTCGTGCCACCAGGCAGCGGCGAAACTGGATCGTGCGGAGATGAGCCGTTTGATGCAACAGCGGGAAACTGCATCGGTCGAGGATATGATTCGGGGCCTCGTGGTGGATGCCCAGAAGACATTCGATACTCTGAACCGCTCATCCGCAAATAAGTCCTAAACGGAGAGCCTGCGGGCCAGGGCGAAGAATCTCATTTTTCGCCCCGGCCCCGTTGACTTTGGCCTCCTGCATACCGCCAGAATATTCTTAACGTGAATTCCTCGATTTGAGGAGTTCCGGGCCGCGCCTGTGCGGCGACGTGGCAACTGTCTGAGTGTATTCATGAAAAACAATTCTCCAAAACTCTCGGCAAGCGGGTCGAGCTTGCCGCGCGTGAAGAAGCGCACTCGGGCGATTGAAACGGCAGAGCAACTTGAGCAGATGGTTCAGAAGATTGGCCCCGGCGGCCGACTGCCTTCGATTCGGAAACTCTGCGCGGATCTCGGCGTCAGCTTGGCCACGATGACCACAGCCATGGATCGTCTGGAGGCCCGTGGGCACATTGAGCGTCGACACGGATCGGGCGTCTATGTCACCGATCAAGTCGACCGCTCGACGATCTGTGTGCTCATGAACACGTCGCTCGTCTTTACCGGGGCCTCGCCGGTGTGGGGACAGCTCCTCGGGGAAGTCAGTCGGGCGTTTGTTGGATCAAAAGCTTCCGTCTCGATTCAGATGGCCATGCCGCCTGACTGGGCTTCGGATGTCGACGATTTCATCCCTTCTTCGGTGATCAAGATGGTTCAGGAGGAGCGCGTCTCCTCACTTGTACTCATCGGGATGCCCGACCACGTGGCTCGGTGGTTTGAATACCACGGAGTCCCGAGCGTCTGCTTTGCCGGTGCCGGTCGATACGCCGCCTTGATTGACCAGCAACAGATCACGCTCCAAGGGGGCAAAGTGCTCGGGGACACCCAGTGTAAGCGGGTGCTCTTGGTGGGCAACCACACGGAGAGCGAGTATCGAACCTTTGAAATCTATGCCCGGAGCATGGGCATGGAAGTACTCCCCCACCGCAGCAAGCCCATCTATCCGCAGCGGATGGAGCGGGCCGAGTTCCTCTCTGTGGCGGAGAATGGATTCGAGTTTGGCGATCAACTCATCGAGATGATCCGATCGGGCAACGCGCCGGATGGGGTCTACCTAGCCGACGATGTGTTCGCCCAAGGAGTCTTTATGTCCCTGACTCGAGCAGGCATGTGGCCCTGTCCGGACATCACTTTTGTTGCTCATGCCAACAAGGGCTCAACTGTGCTCGGAGCATGGAAAGACTTGATCCACACCCTCGAGATTGACATCGCGCGCATCGGGGAAGTGATGGCGATTGCGAGCCTGAACATGGCGCAAGGCAAGCGCGAACCTTGGCCGGAGCCGCAAAGTGGGGAGTGGCTCGATCATCACACCGGCGCGACTCCTGATTTCTACATGCAAGCCGCGCACATTCCCCCGGCGGAGTAGGTGGGGCTCGGTCTGAGTAAGCTGAACTCGATGGATGAGGGAGCTTACGGGCGTGGAATCGGGCATTGGGTGCCCTTTGATGCCACCGATCCGCGTGTGATTGAAACGGGGCGGTTTACGCGCACGGAAGAAGGGGGCTTAACCTTCCACTACGCAGGATCCCAGGTGCGTTTTCGGACGACAAGTCGCCACATCGCCTTCGACGCGGAGAACGTGTCGGATCGACGTGGGCTGATCAGTTTCGGGATGCGCGTAGATGGATCGCCCGAGATCGTGATTCCCATCCCCCGAGGTAGGAATCGTGTCGTCGCCACGATCGGACTTCCCGAGGGTGAGAAAGAGATCAATCTCTACCGGCGAAGCGACAACTGGGATGGTCCGGCGACCCTCCACCAGATCCTGCTTGATTCTTCACGCGCTCTCCTCCCTGGGCCGGCTCGCCCGACCCGGCGGATGGAATGCTACGGCGACTCGGTGACCGCAGGGGGTGGCGCGGATGCTGCCGGATATGAAGGGCTCGCGGATAGCTGCGTCGGTTTGTGGGGAGCGGAGGATGTACTGAACAACGGCGCTCACTCCTACGTGGCGATGGCCGCGCGGGCCCTGGATGCAGAGGCTCATCTGCTGGGGATCGGTGGCCTTGCCGTGCTCGATGGCACGGGATATCACGATGGGCCAGAGAACATGTTGGGCTGGGAGACCACCTGGGACAAGATCAGCCCTCTGCGTGAAGGCTTGCAACCCTGGGATTTCTCGCAGTTTCGCCCGCACTTGGTCACGGTTGCGCTCGGACAGAACGACGGATCTACTCTTGCCCCCGGCGACGAGCCGGTTCCGGATCGTTGGAAGGCTCGGTACCGAGAAATCCTGGAAAAGCTCCTGAATGTGCACCCCGAGGCGGCATTCTTGCTCTTCACGACCGTGCTCTGCCACGACCTGAAATGGGATCGGGCGATTGCGGAAACGGCGCAGGATCTGGCGCGGGCGTACCCGAGTCGGAAGTTTGAGTTTTTAGCGTTCACGCGCGCGGGGATGGGGACACCGGGTCACCCTCGTTTCGCGGAGCAG
Source organism: Methyloversatilis discipulorum (assembly GCA_943371575.1). Classification (GTDB taxonomy): domain Bacteria; phylum Armatimonadota; class Fimbriimonadia; order Fimbriimonadales; family Fimbriimonadaceae; genus UphvI-Ar2. The sequence continues at coordinate 181,608 of CALRVI020000003.1, forward strand.
GAGGAGATGGCGGCTGAGTTGGTCGCCAAGATTGTATCGATGGAATTGGCTTGGTGAATCGGGGATGTTACTGGCTGGTGATATATATAAACTCAACATAACACCTATATATCACTGATCCAATCCTTACTTGATAGTTGTGTATAGTTTCATACAAAAGACCTAACTTTGTTAGCTCGTAGTGCGGTATAAAGGTCACGGAGATGCGGGTTCAAAAGAGCCCCGAAGTCCTAACGATCGAATCAATGGCGATTGCCGTGGGATGGATGAGCCAGTAGGGGCCACCCGCACCGGTCAAAATGGCCAAGCTTGTTGAAGTTACTGATGTCATTCTCCGAGATGCCCACCAATCGCTGATGGCGACTCGGATGGCGATGGAGGATATGATTCCTGCCTGCGCCGACCTGGACGAAGCCGGATACTGGTCCCTCGAATGCTGGGGAGGCGCGACCTACGATTCCTGCATCCGATTCCTGAACGAAGACCCCTGGGAAAGGCTACGCACGTTCAAGAAGCTCCTGCCGAAAACCCGCACGCAAATGCTTCTGCGCGGGCAAAACATCCTCGGCTACCGCCACTACGAAGACACGGTTGTCCAGCGATTCGTTGACAAAGCCGCCGAGAATGGCATGGACGTTTTCCGATGCTTCGACGCTCTCAACGACGTGCGCAACCTCAAAACGGCCGTCGATGCCGTGAAGCGCACGGGTAAGCACGCTCAGGGCACGATTTGCTACACCGTCAGCCCGGTTCATACGGTCGAGAAGTTTGTCGAAATGGGCGAGCGTCTCGTCGAGATGGGTGTTGATTCGATCTGTATCAAGGACATGGCGGCCCTTCTAAAGCCGCAGCCCGCCTACGATCTCGTCAAGGGCCTCAAGGAAAAGCTCGGCGAGGACATCCTGATCCACGTTCACGTCCACAGCACCACGGGCGTCACTCTGGTGAGCCTGATGAAAGCCATCGAAGCGGGCGCGGACATCGTGGACACCAGCGTCAGTAGCCTCAGCCTTGGCACCGGACACAATCCGACGGAGAGCCTCGTCGAGATGCTCGAAGGCACAGGCTTTGAGACCAAGCTCGATCTGGAACGCATCTACAAAGTGCGCGACCACTTCGCCAAGATTCGCCCGCGCTACAAAGAGTTCCTCACCGAATTCCAAGGCGCAGAAACCGAAATCTTCAAGAGCCAAATCCCTGGCGGCATGCTCAGCAACATGGAGAGCCAGCTGAAGCAGCAAGGCCAAGGCGACCGACTCAAGGAAGTTCTCGAAGAAGTCCCCCGCGTCCGCAAAGATGCCGGGTATCCCCCGCTCGTCACCCCGAGTAGCCAGATCGTTGGTACCCAAGCCGTGTTCAACGTGATGATGGGCAAATACAAGGTGATGACTGGAGAATTCAGTGACTTGATGCTGGGCTACTACGGCGAAACGGATGCGGAGAAGAATCCGGAAGTCGTGGAAAAGGCCAAGGAATTCGGTAAGAAAGAGCCGATCACCAGCCGACCCGCTGACCTTCTTCAACCCGAATGGGAAAAACTCTGCGACGAAGCCAAGGCGCTCGAAGGCAACAACGGCTCGGACGAAGACGTTCTTACCTACGCCATGTTTCCGCAGGTCGCACCGAAGTTCTTTAAGGAACGCAAGGATGGCCCGCTGAACTTGGGCAAAGATCCCAGCAGCTTCGAAGCTGGCCCGGTGAGCCCGGATCATCCTGGCTACCTCAGCGCACCGATCGACTACGACGTCAAGATTGGTGAGAAGACCCACAAGGTCACGGTGGCCCCCCGATGAGCGCCCCGGGCGAGATCACCCGAGCGGAATTCGACGCCTTGCTCGCGGAAGTTGGTCGGTTGCGCGAGCAGCTCGCCAAGCTCCAGCCCGAGGAGGAAGCGATCTCGGAAGAGATTCTGCTCGTCATCGCCAGCGCGGTGGCCGCTTATCTCGGAAAGCGGGCTACCATCAAGTTTGTACGAACGGCTTCGCAAGGAGCCGATGACCCGTGGAGGGCTCAAGGCCGCGTGAAAGTCACTGGTTCGCACCAGATGCCGCACACCCGGGCTTGGTAACCCCTCCGCAACACACAAGGAAAATCACTCATGTCAGTTTCACTGCCCGAACGAGACAAAACCCCGCTCGCCTTCATTGGCGCTTTCGTTGAAATCCACTGGTCGAGCACCAATCGAATGGCCAAGCGCCAATGCGAAAAGTGCGTCTACACCGTGCGTGGGCTCGAGGGCCCGATGGTCTGTGTCGAGCTGATCTACGACGCGATCGAAGGCGTGCACCGCAAAGACGCCATCTACTGGGTGCCCACCGATGCCATCCAATACATGCACGTTTTGAGCGAATCGGCCGCTCTGCGTCGGATTGAAAGCCTGGAGCGCGAAGCACTGGGCGATCATCCCCGCGACTGATTCTGCTCAACGAGGGGCGATCCCGGATCTCCGGGTTTGTCTACCGGGACGCCCCTCCTCCAAACCTACCTACGAACCCGGGAGACATGCCTCATGGCAACGCAAACACATCTGGACCGGCTGACCGAACTGCGCGACAAGAAAGCAGAAATCCGCCTTGGCGGAGGACAAGACAAGATCGACAAGCAACACGCGGGAGGCAAACTCTCCGCGCGCGAACGCATCGACACTCTGCTCGATAAGAACTCCTTCCAAGAGTTCTCCATGTTCGCCCAACACCGATGCACCTACTTCGGCATGGCGGGCAAGCCCGCTCCCGCCGATGGCGTCATCACGGGAGTCGGCAAGATCGATGGTCGCTACGTGCACTTTGCAAGCCAAGACTTCACCGTCTTTGGCGGCTCGGCGGGCGAGATTCACTGCGATAAGGTCGTGGAAGCGATGCAGAATTCGCTCAAAACCGGAACCCCGTTCGTCTTCATGAACGACTCCGGTGGCGCGCGGATTCAAGAAGGAATTGATTCGCTGAGCGGCTACGCGAAGGTGTTCTACGCCAACGTCGAACTCAGCGGCGTGGTGCCGCAGATCAGCCTCATCATGGGGCCTTGCGCGGGCGGCGCGGCGTATTCGCCGGCTCTGACGGATTTCATCATCCAGACTCGACAAGCCCAGATGTTCATCACGGGCCCGAGCGTGATCAAGCAGGTGACCGGCGAAGTCGTCACTCCTGAAGAACTCGGTGGCGCGGAAGCCCAGATGCACTATTCGGGCGTCGTCCACTTCGTGGCCGATGACGACGAGCATGCCGTCGGAATCTGCAAGAGACTTCTCAGCTTCTTGCCGAACAACAACCTCGAAGATGCGCCGCTCCTGCCTGGCGAATACAGCATTGGCGACGTTCCGGCCCTGAACACGGTGATCCCGGAAGATCCTCGGTCACCTTACGATGTGCGCGATGTCATCAAGGGCGTTGTCGACTTTGCTGACTTCATGGAAGTGCAGGAAACCTACGCCGAGAACATCGTCGTCGGCTTCGGACGAGTCGCCGGGCGGACGGTCGGCATCATCGCCAACCAGCCGAAGGTTTTCGCCGGCGTGCTCGACATCAACTCCAGCGACAAGGCCGCGCGGTTTATTCGGTTCTGCAATGCGTTCAACATCCCTCTGCTCACCTTCGTGGACACTCCGGGCTTCCTGCCGGGCGTGAGTCAAGAGCAGGGCGGCATCATCCGCCACGGAGCGAAGGTTCTCTTTGCCTACAGCGCGGCGACCGTGCCTAAAGTCAGCGTGATTCTGCGCAAAGCCTACGGCGGAGCCTACGTCGCGATGTGCGCCCGAGACCTCGGAGCCGATCGTGTCTTCGCCTGGCCTACCGCTGAGATCGCGGTGATGGGCGCCGATGGTGCGGCAGAGATCGTGTTCAAACGCGAAATCGAAGCCGCCGAGGATCGTGCCGAGGCCCGCGCCAAGTTCACCGAGACTTACCGGAACACCTTCAGCACGCCGTACGTCGCCGGATCGCGACGGATGGTCGATGACATTCTGGAGCCCAGCCATACGCGCATTGCGGTGGCTCAAGCCCTCGAAGTTCTCTCTGCGAAGCGCGAGCTCCGACCTGCCAAGAAGCACGGCCTGATGCCGATGTAACCCCGATTTGAGAAGGATAAACCCGTGAGACTGAAAATTACTGTCGATAACAAAGCCTACGAAGTGGAAGTCGAAGTGGCCGACGCGGATGTCGCCACTGGCGTCCGGTATGTGGGAGGCAATAGCTCGGGCGGCGGCGGAGTGACCCTCGCGGCTCCCGTTGCCGCGGGCGGATCAGGCGGCAAGGAGCCATCTGATGAAGCCAAAGCCGTGCGAAGTCCCCTCGCTGGCGTGGTCAGCGAAGTCCATGTCGCCCCGGGCGATGTCGTCGAGGCCGATCAAGCCGTCGTCGTGCTCGAAGCGATGAAGATGTTCACCACCGTCACTTCCCCGATTGCCGGCACGATTAAGAGTGTTGAGGTGGTCAAGGCGGACGGCGTGAAGCAGGGCCAACTGCTGCTGGAGCTTGAATGATGCAAGACTTCCCGATTGAAACGCTTTGCATCGACCACGTCGCGATTGCCGTGCCGCTGGGATCCATGGATGCTCATGTGTCGCTTTACGAGCGAATGGGATTTACCGTGGAGCACCGCGAAGAGGTCTATGGAACCGACCAAGTGCGCGAAGTTCTACTCCGCGTGGGAGGAAGCGAGAACCTGATCCAACTGCTTGAACCTCTGACTGAGGATTCGCCGGTGGCCAAGCAGATTGAAAAGCAAGGCGGACGCGGAGGGCTCGCCCACGTGGCATTCCGTGTGGCAGACGCGACCGTGGCTTTCGAGGGTCTCAAGGCGGCGGGGTTCAACCTGATTGACGCAGCCCCCCGCCCTGGTTCTCGCGGCACGACCGTCTTCTTCATGCACCCCAAGAGTCACACCACCGATGGCGCGCTCGGTGTGCTCTATGAATTTGTCCAAGAAGGCTCAGAAGGACATTGATTGATCATGACCAAACGTTTGATGGAGGAATTCCCTCCGGTATCGTCGGAAGCCTGGCGAGCAGCGGTTGAAAAAGACCTGAAAGGCGCAGATTTCGACAAGAAACTCGTCAAAAAGTCGCTCGATGGCCTGACTTTGAAGCCGTACTTCCGGGCAGAAGATCTGCCGAATCCGTTGCCGGAAGTTCCGCGCGATGCCAAAGAAGGAAATCGCTGGGCCACCCGTGAGGAGATCCGTGAGTCGGATTTGGGCGAGGCCAACGCCCACATCCTTCGCTCGCTCAGACGGGGTGCCGATGAGCTGGCGGTCTATCTCTATCCCATCGGGGCGGATGTTCGCACGAGTGGGGATTTCAAGCGTTTGGTCGAAGAAGTCTGGTTGGATGCCGCTCCGATCCATTGGCTCTGCGGCCCACTTTCGGCTCCAGCGCTGGCCTTGCTGACCTCAGAAATGAGAGAGCAAGGCAAAGATCCTGCGGCTTTGCAGGGCTCGGTGGAGTTCGATCCCATCACCGATGCCTGCGCAGGCTGGGTTCATAGTACACACGATTGGAAGGTGAGATTTATCGATTTTGGTGGCGTTTTGCTCCGCGAGTATCCATCGCTGAGCGTGCTCACGATCCGGGCGTCTCTCTATGAAAAGGCTGGAGCGAGTCTTGCCCAAGAGATTTCGATCGCGGCGGGGCTCCTGATGGAGTATCTGACCGCGGCCCGGGAAGCCTGGGGCAACGACGTTCTGCCGGAAGTCGTGCGGCGCACCGAGATCCGATTCGGCGTGGGCACCAACTACTTCCTGGAAATTGCGAAGGTGCGTGCAGCGCGTTGGGTGATCTCTCAGGTGGTCGCCGCGTTCGGTGTCACCGACGCGCTTCCGAAGTTCCACGGCGTCACCACGAGCAGTAACAAAACGCTGTACGATCCGAACAACAACCTCCTTCGAGGCACCATCGAAGCGATGGCCGCCGTGATGGGCGGCGTGGATTCACTGAGCGTCGCGGCGTACGACCAGGGCTACCATGCTCCGGATGAATTCAGCGAGCACCTCGCCCGCAACACCACGACGCTGCTGCGCGATGAAGCCCACCTGGGCGTCATCAACGATCCCCTCAAGGGCAGCTACACGGTTGAGCGATTGACCCACGATCTTGCCCATGCGGTCTGGGAGCTCGCGAAGAGCTACGAGACGGTCGGAGGCTTTGTCCAAGCCTGGGAAAACGGCACGATTGGCGATGAAATCCGACGCGTCTCCAACGAGCGTGCGGTTGGGGTTTCGCGTCGTCGCCGCACGATTGTGGGCACCACGGTGTATCCGAATCTCCAAGAACTCCGGCTCCCGGATGTGCAGGCCCGGGGAGCGATGTTCCAAGTCGAATCCCCGAGCTGGCATGATGCTCGCGAGGGCGTGGCGACAGGCAAGGAGCTCACCCACTGGCTCACCGATCAACGCGTGCCGAGTACGCCGCTGGATTCTTTCCGACCGAGTTGGCCCTACGAGCACATGAGGCTCCGTACCGAGCGATTCGTGCTCACCGGGGCGCGTCGCCCGCTCGTGATTCTCGCTGAATTCGGGGATCTCACGATGCGCAAAGCCCGCGTCGGATTCGTCGCCGGGTTCCTGGGAGTCGGCGGCTATGATGTCCAAACGCGCATCGTTGCCTCTCCAGAGGAGTTGGTGACTGTGGTGCAGGGTGAAAAGCCCGATGCCATCGTGCTCTGCTCCAGCGATCCTGAGTATCTTCCGTTCGCGGAGGCTCTGCCTAAGAATCTTTGCCCGAACTTGATCGTTGCGGGTCAGCCGGAGACGAGCGAGGCTTTGCTCTCGGCTGGAGTGACGGATTTCATCCACATCCGTTGCGACCTGTTGGAAACGCTCGGCGCCTACCACAACAAGTTCGAAATCCCCGAAATCCCGATGAATGAACCGCTCGATCCGCGCCAAATGCTGGCGGGGAGCAACGCATGAGACCCACCCTAGGCAATCTTGAAACTCCGGCCCTTGCGGGCTCGGAACGCCCGGTGACCTCCGGTCGCCAAGCCCCGGAACAGGTGCTGGTGAAGGCGCGGTACACCGCGTCGGATCTTGAAGGGATGGAGCATCTGAGCTACGCGGCGGGTCTGCCGCCGTATCTGCGCGGGCCGTATTCGACGATGTACGCGATGCGACCTTGGACGATTCGGCAATACGCCGGCTTCAGCACGGCAGAAGAGTCGAACGCGTTCTACCGCGCGAATCTTGCCGCCGGGCAAATGGGGCTGAGCGTTGCGTTTGATCTTCCCACGCACAGGGGTTACGACAGTGACCATCCACGTGTCGTGGGGGACGTTGGCAAGGCGGGGGTCGCCATCGATTCGGTCGAGGATATGAAGATCCTGTTCGACCAAATCCCGCTCGACAAAATGTCGGTTTCGATGACGATGAATGGGGCGGTGCTCCCGATCATGGCGTTCTACATTGTGGCGGCTGAGGAGCAAGGGGTTCCGACTCAAAAGCTCAGCGGAACGATCCAGAACGACATCCTCAAGGAGTTCATGGTGCGGAACACCTACATCTATCCGCCCCTTCCCAGCATGAGGATCATTGGCGACATTTTCGCCTACACCGCCCACAACATGCCGAAGTTCAACTGCATCAGCGTGAGCGGCTATCACATGCAAGAAGCAGGCGCTACGAGCGACATCGAACTTGCGTACACCCTCGCCGATGGCTGGGAGTATTTGCGCACCGGTATCCAAGCCGGTCTCAGCGTTGACGATTTCGCCCCGCGGATCAGCTTCTTCTGGGATATCGGGATGGATCACCTGATGGAAGTCGCGAAGATGCGCGCGGCTCGGATGCTCTGGGCCAAGATCGTGAAGACGTTTGAGCCGAAAAACGAGAAATCGATGGCGCTGCGCACTCACAGTCAAACCAGCGGCTGGAGCCTTACGGAGCAGGATCCGTTTAACAACGTGATGCGCACCTGCATCGAGGCAATGACGGCGGCGCTGGGGCACACCCAAAGTCTCCACACCAACGCCCTCGATGAAGCGATTGCTCTCCCCACCGAGTTCAGCGCCCGGATTGCGCGGAACACGCAGCTGGTAATCCAAGAAGAATCAGGCATCTGCCAATTCGTCGATCCCTACGCGGGTAGCTATGCGGTTGAGTCGTTGACTCACGAGCTCGCTCACAAAGCCTGGGCACTGATCGAAGAAGTCGAAGAACTCGGCGGCATGGCGAAAGCCATCGAAACCGGCCTTCCGAAGCAGAGAATCGAGGAAGCAGCTGCCCGCAAGCAAGCCCGCATCGACTCTGGGCAAGACACGATTGTCGGCGTCAATAAGTACAAGCTCGACCGCGAAGCCCCGATCGACATCCTCAGCATCGACAACACGGTGGTGCGAGAGAAGCAGCTGGCGCGAATCGCCGAGACGAAGGCCAATCGGGATGCGGTTGCAGCGGAGGCGGCTCTGAAGGCACTCACGAAATGTGCTCGAACCGGGGAAGGAAACCTTCTCGCGCTTGCCGTCGAGGCCGCTCGGGTTCGCGCTACTCTGGGTGAGATGAGCGACGCGCTGGAAGAGGTCTATGGACGGTATCAAGTGGCAGCTACGGCGGCCCGAGGAGCTTATGTGGGCGAAGTCGGCGTGACCAAGGAAATCCAAGAAGCGCGCGATCTGTGCGATGCCTTTGCCGGAATGGAAGGGCGTCGGCCGAGGATCTTGGTCGCGAAGATGGGTCAGGATGGCCACGATCGCGGTGAAAAAGCGGTCGCGACGGCCTTCGCTGATCTCGGATGGGATGTCGACGTGGGACCGCTCTTCCAAACTCCGGCAGAAGTCGCGCGGCAGGCGGTCGAGAACGACGTTCATGTCGTCGGTGTCAGCAGTCAAGCGGCTGGGCATAACACCCTGGTGCCTCAGTTGATCGAAGAGCTCAAAGCTCTGGATCGACCGGACATCATGGTGGTGGCAGGAGGCGTCATTCCGGCTCAGGACTACGAGTTTCTCTACAGCAAGGGTGTCGCAGCGATCTTTGGCCCGGGGACGGTGCTCCCGCTGGCCTCGTCGCAGATCACCCGCGCGTTGCTTGAGAATCAGTAGTTTCCTCTTGTGATCATTCAATGGATCAGCCTTCTGCGCTCGAGGTGATGCAGGGGGTTGAGGCTCCACCGAGTTTCAACCCCCATGGCTGGCGTCGCCCGTCCCGCCCTGTGGTGGATGTTCCTCGCTTGTTCGAGGAGTTGAAGGCGGGTTCCCGAAAAGCTCTGGGTCAGGCCATCACCCTGGTCGAGAGTGCCAAACGCTCGGATCGAGTGTTGGCTGATCGGTTGCTGGAGCTGTGCCTCGTTGTGGCGGGAAGCAGCATCCGCATCGGAGTCACCGGAACTCCGGGCGTGGGGAAGAGCACGCTTCTGGAAGCCTTGGGGCGTCATTTGCTGGAGGATGAAAGGCGGAAGATTGCCGTTCTTGCGGTGGATCCGACGAGCGCGCGCACCCACGGAAGCATCCTCGGCGACAAAAGCCGGATGCCGACCCTGAGTCAGCACGACCGGGCGTTTGTGCGTCCTTCTCCCGCGTGTGGAGCGCTGGGGGGAGTGGCCTACCAGACGCGAGAAGTCATCGCGGTGGTCGAAGCGGCGGGATACGACACCGTATTCGTCGAAACGGTCGGAGTCGGGCAGAGTGAGACTCTCGTTCACCAGATGGTGGATTGTTTCCTTCTACTCCTTCTTCCGAACTCCGGCGATGAACTCCAAGGGATCAAACGGGGGGTGATGGAACTTGCCGATGTCATCGCCATCACTAAGGCCGATGGAGCGCACGAAATCCCGGCGAAGGTCGCGCGGCAGCAGGTTCTCAATGCCCTGATGTATGTCAAGGGCCAGGGGCCCATGCCCGATGTCCAACTGGTCTCCAGCGTTAGCGCGACATCGGGGATGGACGCATTATGGCAAAGCATTGCCGGATTCTTGGATCGTCAGAGCGCTCAGGGAGCGTTCAAAGCACGGCGGTCCGACCAGGCGGTGGAATGGATGAATGAACTCTTCCGCCAACGCGTGCAGATTTCTCTCTCTGGCGCCGCGTACGAACACAAAGCAGCGTTGGCAAAACAGGTCAGGGCAGGAAGCCTGATGCCAAGGCCCGCCGCCGACCAGCTTTTTCAGATTTGGCAGGAGTCCCTCCTGACCGAGGGCAATGACTAGATGAACCAATTCACCGTTCCTCGCCTCCACGAAGATCCAGCCGCCGGGAGCTTCGCTCTCACCTACGAGGAGATCGAGCGGCCCATCGCGCTGGCGGATGAGGTGTGGGTGTTCCTTTCCGGTGGGCCAGGAGAATCTGGGATTCAGGTCGGCCGACTGGAGGCGGTTGAGCAACGACTCCGCACCGAGTTGCCGCAAGAGGCCAGGATCATTCTGTTGGATCAGCGAGGGTGCGGAGAATCAGCGCCGTCGCAACACATGCGCTGCGCGGAGATTCAGTGGAACGAAAACGCCCTCGTGCACCCGGACGCCACGTTTGCTCTCCTCTCGAATCAGGCAAGGGAGACAGTTGCTGGGTGGCCGGCCGATCTGGTACCCATGATGATTACCCCGTGGCAATCAGCGCGTGACCTCGGGGCGCTTGCCGATCATCTCGGCGTCGAAAGGGTGAATCTGTTCGCCCATTCCTACGGAACCCATCTTTCATTTGCCTCCCTCAAGGCGTGTCCCGATCGCATCGGAGAGCTCCGACTCCACGGCTGCGAAGGCCCTGATCAGACCCTCAAGTGGCCGCACGCTTTCCAGACCCAACTCTATCGACTCCAAGAGCTGTGGCACGACCAGTTTCTCAGCCATTTGGTGGAAGTTTTGGGCGCGATGGATCGTCGGCCGGTCGCGGTTTGTGGGAAGAATGGCGAGCCGCTCTACGTGGGGGGGTGGGGGCTTCGGTGGATGCTCACTACATGGATGGGGTTAAGATCGCGCCATGCCATTGTGCATGATGTCGTCGAAAACATGCATGCAGGAGATCCATCTGCCTTAGAGCGGGCAGTGCAAGGTTTCCAGAAAATGTTGGCTCGTCGCCCTGCAACATACTATTTGTGTGACGCTGCGAGCGGGATTTCGGCGCAAAGATGGGCGGGCTTCCTGATGGACGAAGTCGATACGATTCTCGGAGATGCGATGAACTTCCCGTTTCCATCGATTCGCGAGGCATGGGGCCAGATCGACCTCGGAGATGCCTACCGGCTTCCACCGGTTGCTGACCATGTGGTTCAAATCTATACGGGATATGAAGACTGCTTCACGCCGAGTGCGAATGTCGAGGAGCTTCGGAAGGGGCTCAAGAATCTCAGCCATCACGTCGGGCCAGGCTTCCACGACGATCTGTTGCTTGAACCCCGCACCGAAGCTTAGTCGCCGCGCTGCACGGCCAGGTACGCGTTGATCTGATTCACGATCTGTTGACGCTTGGCCTCGGTTGCGCCCATCGCCAGCTTGATCTCTTTGCCGTTGATATCGGTCATCTGGATCGACTTGGTGTGACTTTGCCGTCCGGAGTCGGAATCGGTGCTGGTTTGGGTGTGAATCTGAGCGCGGAGCTTGGGATCGAGCGTCTTTTTGCTTTCCCACGTGTAGCTCAACAGCTTGCGCCGAATCGTGAGTTCAAAGCCGTCGAGCGAAATCGACTCGTCGCAGAAGGAGTAGAACGCCCCCGCCAGCATGAGCCCGCCCACGCCAAAGAAGATGGAATAGAACAGGAGCATGAACAAGGCGACCGGGCCAAACGCCTTCCACATTCCCCCGATCATCAGGATGCAGTGGACGGTCGTGAAGGCCGTCCATCCGAGGCCGAAAATGCCGATGCCAATTCCCGTGCCGATCTGTCGCGGTGAGGTTTCGAGTTCGAGAATCTCGGGGACGACCTCATTCGCTCCCATCTCGACGCGGGCCGCACGCTCGGCGAGCCGATCTTGCAACAATCCCAGATCGGCAATCGATTCTGGGTCGCCTGGAGCGTGATGTGAGAGCTGTTTGCGCAGGTCGTTTTCAAGCCCATGAAGCTGGTCTTGCGCCATCGAGAAGGTGCGCAGGAGTTCGCCGTCATCCGTGAGTGACAAGAAAATCTTCTGATCCTTGACCCTGGGAAGCTCGGCTTTCAGCTTCTCGACTCGAGTGAGCCGGTCGCGCAATGCCGTGGCATCAAGCGGCCCCTCGTCCATGACGAGAGGGGCAAACTGGCTGACCCACCGCTGCATGGCGGCGCGCGCTTCGTCGTGCTGATTCATCGGGGCAGGCTGGGCCATGCGGAACTCCAAAAGAGATTTTCGGAGCCCCGCAACAGCCTCACCAGGATACACCCCTGCGAGTCTTGCTAGGTTCTCGTCAGAATCTTGCCCGGTACCCGATCGTGAGGGAGTTCCCCCAGAAGAAGTTGAACACGCGCTCGTTGTCCACGCCGCCTTCCAAAGTGCGGTATCCCAGCACAACGCTTTGAATATCATCAAGCTGGTAGGCCAGGCTCAGACCGATGTCGAAAGCCCGTCCTTGAGGTGCCGCTAAACCATCCATATCGAAGATAAACGTCAGACGGTCGGAAATCTTCTCCTCACCGTAGATGTGGAGGAGAGGAACCAAGCCAACGTTGGTGTCTTCGGCGGATTGGCTCAAGGTCGCGAGACGAACTTCGGCATCCCGAACTTTCAAGGTCGCGCCGATGCGCCAATCGCTGTTTGGGCCCTGCTTCCATCGGTTGCGCCACGTGAGGCGATACGAGTTGAACTGGTAAATCCCGTTTACCGGGTCGCTTGTGCCAAACGTCACTCCCTTGAAGTTAGTTGATCCGTTCAGGAATCCATTCCCAGAGATACGGAAGGGGGCATAGAGGAAGCGATAGCCCGTGCCCGTCTCTCCCTCGTACGTCGCTTGGAATCGGGCGGTGCGGAACGTGCCTTTGCCCGTGAGGTTGTTCATGCTGAACTTCGTTCCGTTGTCTCCTCGAATGCGGACATCGTTGAGGTTTTGGTTGGTGAACACAGAATCGAGTTCCAAAGTCCACTTCGGATCACTCGGCTGAGCGATCGCCACACTGAGCGCGGTGCCGGTCACGAAGAGGGCAAGAATTGAACGCATGATGTCCCTACGCAGTTGACGGTTTGTCGTTCGGCGAAACGCGGTGATTCAGTAGACTTTTTGCCCGATGGACTTACCCAAGCTGGCTGCTCCCGCCCGGCGGGCTCTCGCCTCTGCCGGGATTTCCACGCTTGAAGATCTGCAACGGATCTCGCCTCAAGCGCTGGCTGACTTGCATGGGATGGGGCCGAATGCGCTCGCGGTTCTGGAGCAAGCGTGCGCCGTGGCAGGATTTGTGATCGGCGAAAAAGTCGAGAAAAATTCTTCGGCTTAGGTTCTGCGAAACGTTTCGCAAGTATATTAAAAGCATGAGCATCGCCGCTCCTGTTGCCCTCCTTGCCTCGCTCCTGATGAGCGCTCAACCCGCTGGCCCCAGCAAGGTTCAGCTTGTGCAGAAGGGAGAAAGCTTCACCCTCATGCGGAACGGTCAGCCTTACTTCATCAAGGGCGCGGGCGCGCCGATGGAGAAGCTCGTCGAACTCAAGAAACTCGGCGCGAACTCCGTGCGGACGTGGGGCATCGACGACAATTCTAAGTTCTTTCTCGATGAAGCCCACCGACTCGGCATCACCGTCACCCTCGGATTCTGGATGCGGAAAGAGGATGGGTTCAAATACACCGACCCCAAAATGCTGGCCGAGCAAGAAGCTGAGCTTCGAGGATGGGTGCGCAAGTACAAGAATCACCCGGCTCTCCTGGTCTGGGCGGTGGGCAATGAGCAAGAACTCGGCACGGAATGGCCCGATGTCTTCATCCAAACCGAGCGCCTGATCCGCGCAGTGAAGGAGGAAGATCCGGGCCGCCCCGTGATGACCGTCGTCGCCGATATGTGGCCAGAGAAGATGGAGAATCTGCTGAAGCACGTGCCCAGCGTTGATCTCCTGGGTGTGAACAGCTACGGCGGTCTCCCCACGGTTCACGAGCGAATGAAGCCGTTCAAGAAGCCGTACGTCGTCACGGAATTCGCCTTCTCGTTGCCCGATAAGGACGAAGCTCGGCCTTGGGCGGGGCATATCGAGCCCAGTTCAACTGAGAAAGCCAAGAGCGCGGAGACGAACTACAAGAACTCGATTCTCAAGTTTCCGGGTCGGGTTTTGGGGTCGTACTACTTCTACTGGGGTCTCTCGAGTGTGGGCACGGCTAGCGTTCACTCGACTCATCTGCAAACAGGCGAATCGCTCGCGGTCGTCGACGTGATGCACCGGATGTGGACTGGAAAACAACCCGCCAACCGTGCTCCCGAGATCCGAAATGTCGTTCCGAGTGCACCCTTCAAGGCGGCTCCCGGGAGTGCGATCAAGCTTGATGCGAAGGGCTTTGATGCCGATGGACACAGCGTGTATCTGAAGTACGAAATTCTCGGCAACGACCCGAAGAAGCGATTCATTGGCGACTTTGAGCAGCGTCTGGCGAGCTTTGGCGAAGGGCCGCTTTGGCAGCCGGTCACCGTGAAAGCTCCTCACGAGCCAGGCCTCTACCGGATCCTCATCGTAGGCCGAGATGGTCATGGAGCCGGAGCGACGCACACGATCTCCTTTGTGGTGGAATGAGCTCTCATCGGGTGTAATGAACCCGTGAAACAGGTGGTTCTGATTGCGGGAGGATCGGCGTCGGGGAAGTCGACGCTCGTCGAAGGTCTGGCCTTGCGATTGCGCGAGGCTGGCTCTTCTGTTGCAACGCTCAGCCTGGACACCTACTTTCGACGCACCGATCCCACGGCTCCGCAAGTTTGGATTCCCGAAGAAAACGTCCACAAGTTCGACTGCAATCACCCTGAAACCGCCGATGTGGTAGCGGCGTCCGAGGCGTTGGACAGCGCCGAGGCCGACTTTGTGCTGTTCGAGGGGCATTTCGCGCTGGTTCATCCGTCTTTGAGGCAGCGAGCTTCGCTGAGCGCTTATCTCGAGGTTCCTGATGATGTCCGCGCCGTCCGGCGGATACTTCGCGACATGAAAACTGGTCGCAGTGGAGGGTCGCTGGAGGCGATTGCCGCGTACTATCTCGCCTCTGCGCATCCCGGGCACCTAAAACACGTGGCCCCCAGCCGAAACCACGCAGACCTCGTGCTCGATGGAACTTTGTCCGCCGAAACTTTGATCGAAACGCTCTTCGCCCGTCTAAAGTTGGATAGTTGAGGCGCCGTCGGCGGCATGGCAAAGATGGATTTGTCCCACTTGCCCCGTGCGTTCTGTGTATCGGTGCGCGACTTGTTTGGCGAAATCAGCGGCTTGCGCCTGATGCACCAAGGCGATCACTGATCCCCCGAACCCGGCCCCGGTCATCCGGGCTCCGATGCAGCCCGGGAGAGCCCGAGCTTCTTCGGCCATCGCATCAAGCTCATGGCAGGAGACTTCATAGTCGGCACGCAGACTCTCGTGGCTTTCCGCCATCAGTCGCCCGATCTCCGCATCATCCCGAGAGGCAAGGGCGTGGTCGAACGTGAGAACACGCCGATTCTCGGAGATGATATGGTGAGCCCGGCGAGCAACGACAGGGCGCATCTCGCTCTGGTGGGCCGCTAGTTGATCGAGGGTTGCGTGCCGGAGCGTGGAGACTTCGAGAATGCGCGCGGCCTCTTCGACTTCAGCCCTTCGCTCGTTATAGGCACTCCCTGCGAGTTCGTGCTTCACGCAAGTGTCGCACACGAGGAGGGCCAGATCGTCGGGAATTGGCACAGGAACCGGGTGGGCGGCGTCCGTGGTATCGATGCGCAATGCGTGACCCGCCAGGCCAAAGAGGCTCGCGGTTTGATCCATGATCCCGCATTTCATCCCGACAAATTCGTTCTCGGCAAGTTGCCCGAGCCTGGTGAGGACACCTTTCGGAAGTCCGAGACCAGCGATTTCACTCCACGCCGTGGCGAAAGCCATTTCGATCGCGGCACTGCTGCTTAGCCCCGCTCCGAGCGGGAGATCGGCGACGATGAAGGCCCGGAGATTTGGTAAATCGGCCCCGGTGTGGTGGCGTAGAGCCCAAGCGATCCCCGCCGGATACTTGCCCCAGTTCGGCAGATCACTCGCTTCCGGCGTGGATGTGTTGAAGATCGACGGTTCGTTGTTGGATTCGGAGACAAGCTCACTGCGCTCCGGCGCGAGCCCAATCGCTGCGACGAGATACCGGTCGATGGCGGCGGGGAAGACGTAGCCATCCTGATAATCCGTGTGCTCGCCAATCAGATTCACCCGCCCCGGCGCGACGGCCAAATGAGTCGGCGCAACCCCCCATCGGGCCTGAAATCCGGCAATCGCACGCTCACGGAGCATAGGTTCAATTTACCTTTCTCGTTGCACGATGCCTTGGCAGATGAGTCGCTCACCCGATCCCTTCAGGGTCGGGAGAGATCACGGAGGATCACTTCCCGACTTTGCCGTACATCAGATCCACGTAGTCGCGAATCATCCGGGCGGTGGAGAAGCTGTAGGCACTCGTCGCGACGGCTTGCTTCATCACCTTGATCCACTCGCGGGGCAGGCCGGAGGCATCGCGGTTGAAGAATGTCGGGATGACGTGCTGCTCCATCACTTCGTAGAGTGCTGCGGCGTCCGCGGCATCTTGCTCCTTCAGATCCTTGAACTCTTTGCGACCGCCGATCGCCCAGCCGTTGCGGTCCTTGCCATCGACAAACCCTTCATCCCACCAACCATCGAGAATCGAGGTGTTCGGGATACCATTGGCCGCCGCCTTCATCCCGCTGGTGCCGCTGGCTTCGAGGGGGCGCCGTGGGTTGTTGAGCCACATATCCACGCCCTGAACCAGCATGCGGCCCGTCTCCATGTCGTAGTCCTCAAGCAAGAACGCACGGCCTTTGAACCGTTTGGTTTGGGTGAGCTTGTAAACCTGCTCCACCACCTTCTGCCCGCCTCGATCGCTGTGGTGGGCCTTTCCTGCGAACAAGATCTGCACCTTGCGGCCCTTTGCTTCGAAGAGTTTGCTTGCTCGCTTGAGATCGCTGAAGAGCAAGCCGGCGCGCTTGTACGTGGCGAATCGACGAGCAAAACCGATGAGGAAGGCATCCGGATCCAGACACTCGGCGAACTCGGCGAGCTGGCTCGGGCCTTCGCCGTGGCGAGCGTGTTGCTTGAAGAGTCTCTCCTGAGCCCAAGCGATGAGTCGCCGCTTTTGCTCCTGGTGAGCCGCCCAGAACTCTTCATCGTTGAGATCCAGCGCCTTTTCCCAAACCGGACGATCACCCGGTCCCACCAAAAGGTCAGTTTCACGCTCCAACACCAGGCCGTGCTTGTGATACAGGCAGCTGATCTCCGGGCCGATCCAGGTGGGCATGTGAACGCCGTTTGTCACACCAATCACATCCATGCCGGTGGCCTTGCTCCATGTTTTGTGCGCGGTTCGGCCATGAAGCAAACTCACGCCGTTCGACATTTGGGAGTGTCGAAGGCCAAAGGCGGTCATGTCAAAGATCTCCGGATCCTCATCCGCTCCGCGACCGAGCTTGAGGATCTCCTCGACATCGATCTTCGAGCCTTCCAGCATCGGAGAGAGCACGGTTCGAGCAAGGTCGGCTCCGAATCGCTCATTGCCCTCCGGAACCGGCGTGTGGATGGTGATGATGGCGTGAGGCGTGATGGCCTTGCGTGCCGCTTCGAAATCGGAACCATTCTCGACCAGATGGTGAAGTTGCTCCAGCAAGAGCAGAGCGGAGTGGCCCTCGTTCATGTGGTAGGAACTGGGCTCGATTCCCAGAGCTCGAAGCACCTTCATTCCACCGACGCCGAGCACGAATTCTTGGTGCAGGCGCATTTCTCGGCCTGCGGTGTAGAGCTGGCTGCTGATCTTGCGATCTTCGGGGTGGTTTGACTCAAGGTCGGTGTCGAGCACCAGCAGCGGAGTCCGACCCACGGCGAACATCCACACGTTGGCGGTCACCGTGCGTCCTTTGAGCAGCAGAGAAATCGTGAGCGGTTCCGAGGTGCCAGGCTTGACCACTTGGTGCAGAGGATAGTTCACCGGGTCGAGGACCGGGAAGACGGCTTCTTGTCGGCCTTCCCGGTCGATGACCTGGTGGAAGAATCCGCGGCGATAGAACAAGCCAATCCCAACGAACGGAAGGCCGAGGTCGCTGGCTTCCTTCACATGGTCTCCGGCGAGGATGCCGAGGCCGCCCGCGTACTGGTTCATCGAATGGTGGAAGCTGTATTCCGCGCAGAAGTAAGCCACCGGCCCCGATCCGACCGACTTCTTCTCACGCACAAACCAGGTGTCGTCGCCGCTTGCCAAGTAGTCGCTCAGATTTTTGAGTTCGGCATCAATAGCGGCGATGAAATCTTTGTCGTTTGCCAGCGCATCCAAGTCGCGCAGATTGCGAAGCATCTCCACCGGGCTCTGCTGGGGATTCCACTCTCCGCCGGAGACCTTGTGGAACAGAGCCTGGGTTTGGCTTCGCCAGGTCCAGCGCAGGTTCATCGCCAGAGTGGCCAAGCCTTGAAGGGCCACCGGCAAGTTCATGGTGCTGATCGGAGCGGTCGGAATCTGGCCAATCGTGAAAGGAGGAGTGTGCATCGTTGCCTCGCGTGAATACGTATTCGCAACCTCAATGGTACACGAGATTCAGCTTGATGCAAGAGGATCTGGGGCTCAATTCTGGGAAGCCGGAAGCAAGTTCCGCCACACCAGGTGATCAAATCCCAGCTGGACATCGGTGATGACGCCACCCTTGACTTGAATCAGAGAGGGAAGGGGTATTTCGTACTTGGGCTGCTCCATTGATCCAAAGCGATTCGCGTTGTACGACATCATCGCCCGAACTTCTGCCTCGCGTCGATTCTCCTTGAGCCAAGACGTCACCTGGGCTTCCTCTTCGGGGGAATTAAAAACGATGGCGTACCACCCGTCCTGGGTGCCCTTCGGCCCGGACTTGATGTATTCCTCAATCGGACGACCGATGAACTGCTTCTCCTCCTTGCTTTGCCCGGGCAGAGCGAAAAGGGCCACGGTCACCCCGATTCCGAGCACCAAAACCCCGAGACCAAAAGATTTTGCGATGCGTGTTTCCATTGCCTTTCTCTCTCCCATTCAACACGCAGAATCTACTCCTGATTCCCTCGGATCCCGGGGATAATGAAGGAGAGCGTGGAAGTCTCCAACATCATTGATCTCTATGATCACCAACCGATCCCGGGTTGGGAACTCGCTGGTGACGAAGTCCGAGCCACGGAGCCGAATGGCGTCGTCCTCATCAGCAACGTTGTCCGCCCGACCCTGACCCTCCACGAGCACCGCCCCGATGCTCCCTGGGTGATTGTGGTTCCCGGAGGGGGCTATCACGCTCTGGCCATCGACCTTGAAGGCCACGAGGTCAGCCGGTGGCTCAACGAGCTCGGGCTCAGTGCCGCCGTCCTGAAGTACCGACTCCCGCGCGATCAGGACTCTCCCCGCTGGCGCATCCCGGTCGATGATCTGAAGCGGGCCGTCGCACTCATGCGCGCCAAATCGCCCAAAACTCCACTCGCTGTCATCGGGTTCTCCGCAGGAGCCCATTGCTCGGCGACCGCCGCCCACGAACTCGCTGAAGAGCATCAACCTCTTCAGGCCTTGCTTCTTATCTATCCTGCTTACCTTCTCACCGATGCCGCTCTGAGTTCAGAAGCTACTCCTGTCAGCCCATGCACCGCCGTTTTTGGCGTCATGACGGAGGATGACCACCTCGACATCGAGGGGTTGCACGCTTACGCTGCTCGAGCCAAGGAGATCGGAGCCGATACCTCCCTTGTCACCCGACCCACCGGCGGCCATGGCTACGGTCTCGGAGAAAAGCTCGATCCCCCCTTCGAGTGGCCCAAAAGGGCCAGTGAGTTCTTGCGGAATTGCGGGTTCTAGGCCTGCGAGCCCCCGGTTTTCCGTGAGACAGCGTAACGCACCCGGGTGCTCGCGCTACTCTTCTTCCGGGCGATGGTGACACTGCACACATAGCAGGGTCACCGGAGGCCCCTGGAGTTCTCAGGAGAAGAGAAGAAATGACATCCAAGTGGATACCGCTGAGCGTGTTGATGGCTTTGGCCGCTGCATCGCAGGCAAATTTTGTTGTGAACGGTGACTTTGAGTCGGATGCCTATCCGGCGGCCGACCGAACCGAGCTTGTCACTCTGACGGGTTGGGAAATCGGAACGGCGGGGAACGTTCATGGCATCGGCAAGAACTACAACCTCTGGACGGGCTTCCAAGTCCGCGACACTCAAGAGCTGGATCTCTCCGAATATTTCAACGGAGAAGGAATCTTCCAGACCCTCAACCACAACCTCGCGGGGCAGGAACTCACGATCACCTTTGATCTCTACACCAACGGCACAGGGATTCCGAGCCAATCGGGAGGAGCCAACTTCTGGATGGATGGTCAGATGCTCGGCTTCGCCTTGGGGGCGGAGGAGCGTACGCGCTACACCTACACGTTCACGCCCACCGGCAACAGCAGCGTCATCGCCTTCGGCTCGCATCTCGGCAACATGATTCTTCTTGATAACGTTGAAGTCGTGCCGGAACCCGCCACTCTCACCGCCCTGGGCATGGGCGCCGCTTTTCTCCTACGAAAACGCAGAAGGGCCTGACCCTTCCTCATCTGAGCGAATGGCCTCGGCAGGCGGCTTGTGCCTTGCCGGGGCATTTTTTTGATTGCCCAAAGGAGTGAGAGAACGATTCTCGTCAGTCACCACGAGGCTCTCTCGGCGGAAAAGCCGGAGAAATCTGGGCTCCCGGGAGAGGATCGACTACGATACTCAGAACCCTCACCGAATCCTCGCCCACAGGCTCGTAGTGGTGCTCCTCGCTCGCCCAGAAGCAGATGCTTTCGCCCGCCGTCAGCACATATTCATCCGTGTTGATCACCACCCGAGAGGCCCCTTCGAGCACGTACATGAACTCATATCCCCGGTGAGATCGCCGGGGCGTCGGGTGGAAAAGCTCGATCACATTCGGGTTGAACACCCCATCTCCCAGACGCGAACGGATGAGACAAAAGGGTGTGATCGCGGGATCCTGAGGCGCACGGGCTCGCTCCTCCGGAGTCAACGATGGTTGCAGCACCGAGGTAAACGCGTTCATGTTGTACCAAACGTCGTGTTCCTTCCGGTGAACCGCCACGACGCTTGGCTCGATGAACTCCTGGCTCGTCAACTGCTGTGGCGTCACCTTGAGTGCACGGCACAGCTGGGCGACGGTCGAGATATGGGTCGGCTCGCCTTTCTCCAGGCGGAGCAAGGTGTTCTTGCTCACCTCCGCCTTTGCCGCCAGCTCCCGGATCGTCAGCCCGCGAACCGAGCGGATGCGGCGAATCCGTTGCCCCAGAACCGTGAATCCGACCTGGTGAATCAACTCCTTGATCTCCACGCGTTTCGTGCCCGGCCTGGTTTCACTCATCAGAAATTCCTGCCGCTGATCCGCGGCTTCTGGATCGAATCATACATCCAAGTTGGAATAGGCCGTCCCATGTTTTTGAAAAATTGGGACAATCTCAATGATGAGTAGTTGGGCCAATAAAAGTACAAGTTTGGGTCAACTATGACCGTTGACATCTTTTTTCTGGGACAGGAACAATGGGCCAAGTTTCTCGGAGAAGTCCGAGATGGAGACAACAACATGCTTTCGACACTTATTGCTGCAAGCCTCGTCGCCAAGAGCCTCGCTGCTCCCGCGACGGCTCCCCTGGGCGACCTTGACAAAGGGGCCATCGTCACCGTCATGCGCGTCATTGACGGCAAGCTTTACGTGGGTGGCCGCTTCGAGCGCGCGAACCGCAAACTCGTCAACAACATCGCCGTCTGGGATGGCTCGAGCTGGAGCGGAATCGGTCGCGGCGTCGACGGCGAAGTCAAGGACATCGTCGGCTTCAAGGGCAAGATCTATGTCTGCGGCGAATTCAGCTACGCCGGCAAGAGCAACGAAAACGAAGGGATCGCGGCGAACCGAATCGCCGAATGGGATGGCTCCAAGTGGAACGCCATGGGCGAGCGCCCGGTCGATCGACAAATCTTCGCCCTCGCAACCGACGGCAAGGAACTCTACATCGGCGGCAACTTCACGAAGATCAACGACGAAACCGAAACCAGAGCCGTCGCTCGCTGGAACGGCAAGAAGTGGGAGTCCATCGGCGGCAAGTTCGACCGATACGTCCAAACCATGACCTTCCACAAGGGCAAGCTCTATGTGGCCGGTTACTTCGCCGAATTTGGCGATGACTCGTTCAACAACGTTGCGGTGTGGGATGGCACTACCTGGAGCGAGGCCGGAAACGGCGGGCTGAGCAGCACCGTCAATCGCCTGAGCAGCGATGGAGAGAATCTCTATGCCGCAGGCAAGTTCAACATCGGTGGCAAGAGCGGCATCGCCAAGTTCGAGGAATCCAAGTGGTCTCTCGCGGTCCCGACGAGCGGCGAAAACTATTGGGTTCACGCTGAGGCCGGGAAGCTCTTCATTGCAGGAGATTTCACCGAAGCGAATGGCAAGAAATCGCACCAACTGGCGATTGTGGACGGCAAGAACACCATGACCACGCCGGAAATCATGTATGTCAGCCACCGCGTCATCATGCCGTTCGGCGGTGCGTACATCGTGGGTGGCAGCTACGGTGACGTCCAAGTCGAAACCATCGGCGGCGTTCTCAAGTGGACCGGGGCGAACAGTTTGGACGCCTACGACCTCGTCTCCGGAAACTAGGCTTTCCCCTATCCCATGATCTTTGGAGGCTGCACTCGTGCGGCCTCCCTTTTTTCGGTACGATGCAGGGTGAAAGGGAGGCGATTCGCTGCCTATCCCCGGACTCCATGCTCCAAATCACGACCACGCATCAACCAGCCAGCGATCTCGGCTACCTCCTCCACAAGAATCCCCACGCCATTCATCGAAAAGAGATGGCGTACGGCGAAGCCATTCTTGTCTATCCAGAGGTCTCGGCGGAGCGATGTACGGCGGCGATTCTCCTTAGCGTGGATACGGTCGGTCTCGCGCGGCGGCGGGGCGGCATGCGATGGAGCGATTATGTCAACGAGCGGCCCTATGTGGCCTCCAGCTTCGTGAGTTCCGCGATCAAGGAGATGTTCGCCACTGCAATGTCCGGGCGATCGAAGGAACGACAAGATCTCGCCGACACCGAAATCCCCTTCGAGATCGAACTGGCCGCCGTCAAAGTGCGCGGCGGCGAGGAGTTTGCCCGGAACCTCTTCGAGCCGCTGGGCTACGGCGTGGAGTGCACTCCCATTCCTCTCGACGAGACTTTCCCGGACTGGTCAGCTGGCCCTTACATGAAGCTCCGGCTGACCACTACGAAGCGACTTCTCGATGTTCTGAATCACCTGTACGTTCTCATCCCAGTTCTGGATGACGACAAGCACTACTTTGTCGGCAAGGACGAGGTCGAAAAGCTGCTGCGCCGCGGCGAAGGATGGCTGGCGGGTCACCCGCTCCGAGAGCAGATCACGCGGCGCTATCTCGATCACCAACGCACCCTCACGCGAGTCGCGCTGGCCCAGCTCACCGAGCAAGATGGCGAAGTCGATCCCGATGCCGCCGAAGAGCAACGCCAAGAAGCCCGGGAGAAAGACGCCCGCGCCGCGTCGCTCCATGATCTGCGTCTGCAGGCTGCGGCAGACGTTATCCTAGCCCGTGGTGCCAAGACCGTACTCGATCTGGGGTGCGGCGAGGGCCGATTGATCGCGTTGCTCCTGAAGCACGTTCAGATCACGCAAATTGTGGGTGTGGATGTCGCTTTGCAATCACTGGAGAAGATCAAGCGTCGTCTGAGATGGGATCAACTGCCGGAGAAGCTCAAGGAGAAACTCACCCTCGTCCACGGCTCCGTGACTTACCGTGATGTGGCATGGCAAGGCTTCGATGCCGCTGCTTTGGTTGAAGTCATCGAACACCTCGATGAAGAGCGCCTCCCGAGTCTCGAAAAGGTCGTCTTCCGAGAAGCCCAGCCCCGGTTGGTCGTGGTCACCACGCCGAACCAGGAGTACAACGCTCTGTTTCCGAGTCTCCCCGCCGACACGATGCGTCACGATGACCACCGATTCGAATGGACTCGAGCCCAGTTCACCGAATGGTGCGAGCGGGTGGCCACCGACTACGGCTACACCGTCGTGATCGAACCGGTTGGCCCGGTAGATGAAACCCACGGCGCGCCGAGCCAGATGGGGGTCTTCACGCGATGATCATCAAGATCCCCTCGATGTCCCTCGTGCTTCTCATCGGAGCCTCGGGGTCAGGGAAATCCACCTTCGCCCGAAACCACTTCCTCCCCACGGAGGTTGTGAGCAGCGACACCTGCCGGGCTCTCGTCTCCGACGATGAGAACAATCAGGCGGCTAGCTCCGATGCTTTCGAACTTCTCCACACCCTGGTTGGGTTGCGATTGAAGCGGGGCTTGCTCACCGTCGTCGATGCGACGAACGTCCAGGCCGCCGCTCGCAAAAATCTCCTTCAACTCGCCGCGAAGTACCACTTGATGCCTGTGGCCATTGTCTTCGATCTCCCCGAAGACGTCGCCCAAGCCCGGAACAAGCTCCGTCCGGATCGCGACTTCGGCCCCCACGTGATCCGAAACCAAACCCGCGATTTGAAGTCAGCCATCCGTGCGTTGCGCAAGGAAGGTTTCCGCTACCACACGGTGCTGAAGTCGGAGGATGAGGTCAACTCGGCGACCATCGAGCGCAGCAAGCTCTGGACAGACAAGCGCGAGGAAACCGGACCCTTCGACATCATCGGAGATGTCCACGGGTGCCTCGACGAGCTTCGCGCTCTGCTTGCCGAGCTCGGGTACGCCGAAGTGGAGGGGGTCTACCAAGCACCAGAAGGCCGCAAGGCGATCTTCGTCGGAGATCTGGTTGACCGAGGCCCGGATTCTCCCGGCGTCCTCCGCCTTGTCAAGGCGATGGTTGAAGCGGATCAAGCCCTGTGCGTGCCGGGGAATCACGATGTGAAACTCGTCCGCAAGCTTAAGGGTGGAGACTTTCCACCGAAGCACGGCCTCGCCGAGACCCTGGAGCAACTCTCAAAATGCGACCCGGAGGAAGTCGCTGGATTCACCAAGTTCATTGATGGTCTCGTCAGCCATTACGTGCTCGACGACGGCAAGCTTGTGGTGGCCCACGCCGGGATGTCCGAAGCCTTGCAGGGTCGGCCCTCCGCCTCGGTGCGGGAGTTCGCGCTCTACGGGGAAACCACCGGGGAGATCGACGAATTTGGGCTGCCCGTCCGCGTGAAGTGGGCCGAGGAGTACCGCGGGGATGCCACCGTGGTCTATGGCCACACCCCGATGATTGAGGCGGAATGGCTTAACAAAACGGTCTGCATCGACACGGGATGTGTCTTTGGCGGCAAGCTCACTGCTCTGCGCTATCCCGAGCGCGAGTTGGTCAGTGTTCCCGCCGCGCGAGTCTATTCCCAGCCGATTCGACCGCTTGCGGATCCCCAAACCTTGACCTCCCAGCAGATCGCCGATGACCTGCTCGATGTCCAAGATGTTCGGGGTCGCCAGCACATCCGCACCGAGAACTTCGGAACGATTGTCATCCCAGAGGAGCAAGCGGCCGCTGCCTTCGAAGTGATGGGGCGGTTCGCCGCCGATCCGCGCTGGCTTGTCTATCTGCCTCCCACGATGTCTCCGAGTGAGACTTCATCGCTCCCTGATTTCCTCGAACACCCGCTGGATGCCCTCGACTACTACGCGGGCCACGGGATCACGGAAATTGTCGCGGAAGAGAAGCACATGGGCTCTCGCGCCGTGGTCATTGTCGGACGCGACGAGGAAGCCATCTTCCGTGGATTTGCGATTTCGGGCTGGCTCGGAATCGTGCTCACCCGAACCGGACGGCCCTTCTTCGAAAATCGCGCAACGGAGCAGGTTCTGTTGCAGCGATTCAGCGAGGCTCTCGCGAAGTCGGGCTTCTGGGATCGCCACGAAGCAGGGTGGGCGGTATTCGACTGCGAGCTCATGCCCTGGTCGGCCAAAGCTCAGGGGCTCCTCAGAAGTCAATATGCCCCGGTGGGTGCAACTTCGCGGGCGTCGCTTGGCGCGCAAGTGGAGATCCTGCGCAAGCTCGCCGGGCGGCTCGATACCCCCGAGACGCAGGAGCTACTCGCTTCCACTAAGCACCGGCTCGACGCGGCCAAGCGCTACACCGATGCCTATCGTCGATATTGCTGGCCCATCCAGTCGGTCGATGATTACCGCCTTGCGCCGTTCCAAATTCTCGCCGTCGAAGGGAGGGCACTGCACGGGGAGCCTCACCTGTGGCACATGCAGGAGATCGCTCGGGCCTGCGAACACGACCCCATTCTTGTCGCCACGAAGCACCGTGCCGTGCGCACGGATGATCCGGCCGACCGCGAGGCTCTCGCCGACTGGTGGCTGAGCCACACCGAGGCGGGTGGGGAAGGGCTTGTCATCAAGGGCCCCACCGTGCTGACCCGCGGCAACAAGCACCTCGTTCAGCCCGCCCTGAAGTCGCGTGGGCGCGAGTATCTGCGCATCATCTACGGCCCCGACTATCTGGAAGCAGAGAACTTGAAGCGGCTCAAAAAACGGGGGCTCGGCACCAAGCGCGCTCTCGCCATTCGTGAGTATGTGCTGGGCCTCGAAGCCCTGCGACGATTCCTCGCCGGAGAACCCCTCCGCCGTGTCCACCAGTGCACGTTCGGCGTTCTCGCCCTCGAAAGCGAACCCGTCGATCCGAGGCTGTAGGAGCGGAGTTAAAACGACTTTAACCCAGTTTTCTGATTTTAGTTAAACTGGGTTTAAATTGTCATAACTCCATAGATTCTCGCCACACAATCCAGCATTGGATCTTCGATCATTTGTCGATCCTTCTCTCACCCTCAACTTGGCAATTCTCTCCCGACTGATGTAACATGGTTGAGATGGTCGCGGCGGCATTAGTGCTCACCCTTGGACAAACCGAGGCGGATTTCGCGCGCGCCAAGCCTCCCGCCAGCCTGACCGACGCCACCTTTGCCGAAGTCCGGCGTCACGCGACCCCCACCTCCTCCGACCTTGCCTTCCAAAGCATGGACTGGCGATCGACGATCTACGATGGCCTCCGCGCTGCCCAGGCCGAAGACAAGCCGCTCCTCATGTGGATGTACTTCGGCGATCCGCGCGGGCACTGCTGACAAAATGGAGTCAAGACCAGGCAGTTTGTCTGGACTCGCCCCGACATTGTCGCCTACGCCAAGGAAAACTTCATCCCCGTGGCGATCGACGACGTGGCTTACAATCAGCACCCCGACAAGCCTCGGTATGAGCGCCGCTGGCTCGGCGATCTCTTCCGCGAGAACATCCAGCAGGGAATCTACGTCGCCTCTTCGGGCGGGCAGTATCTGGGCCGGATGAATGCCGGGTGGCCCGATCCCGATGCCGACGAGACATTCCGCCTGCTCCGACAAGCCGTCGCAGCCTACAAGCGACTGCCCAAGGAGCAACGTGTTCTCAGTCGAACTCTCACCTCCGCCGACAAGCTCAAGTGGGAAAGCGATGCCTTCGTCAAGCCCACCGGAACGCTCGATTTGCGGATTTCTAGCCGGGGCTACGCCTTTCCTGGCATGACCACGTTCGACCAGAGGCATCCTAAGTTCTATCATCTCGATCGCTTGTGGTTCAAACCCAGCGAATGGCGCGCTTTCCTGCCTTCTCCGCTGACCGCTGGGGCCAAGACCACTGTCACCGGAGCCCCTTACAATCGAATCGTTCTTCTCAGTCACATGCAAGGAGGGCAGAGCGCGTGGTGGGATTCCCACATCCGGGGCGGAAAAATGGAGTCGATGGTCACCCATGTTTCGGGCGACGAAGTCTCGCTCCGGATCACGGCGAGCTACCAGATGAAAGCCGACAGCGAGTGGTGCCGCGATACCTACAATGGCTCGCTTCTCGCCCTGGCAACCTACAATCGCCGATCCCAAACCTGGAGCAAGTTTGATCTCGCCATGCTCGGCACTCATACCGTCGGCACGATGATGAGCAACCTCCATGTCGGAGATCCCACCCAGCAAGTCGCGGTTACCGCGTCGCTGAACCCCCTCGCCAACGAGGCCGACCGCATGCTCCCGATGAACTGGAAATACGGCTACTCGATCCGCTGGGCGCAATCTCCTTGAGCGCACTCACTGAACAACTGGTCATCTCAGCCCGTCTTCAACCGCCATGGTTGTTGCGACACTTGCTCTCGCCCTCGCGGTCTCCCTCCCGAAGGAGATCGAACGGGAGATTTCGGAACTCACCTACCCCTCAATCGATGGCAGAGAGACCAAAGCTGTGCTCTCCATTCCCAAGGGGGAAGGCCCCTTTCCGCTGATCGTGACGGTGCATGGTGGGAATACCGAAAAGCCTTACGGCTATCTGCGCACGATGGCCGCGCCCAACCGAGTGTCATCCATCGTCAACGCACTCAACGAGCAACCCTGGGCAATCCTCGCCGTGAGTTACCGCAATGGGTTCATGAACCTCGGCGATGACGATGTGATTGAGGGCGTGAAGTTCGGGATGAACCTTCCTCGCATCAACAAGTCTCAGGTGGCTCTGGTCGGTGGCAGTCATGGCGGCTACAAAGTGCTCCAAGCCGCGATTCGAATGGACAACCAAGTCAAGTGCGTCTCTGCGGGCTCACCCTGGATGGTCGATCCGGTCACCTTTATGAAAGGCGACCTCGAAAAGCCCCCGTTCTCCCAAATCGACGAGTCGATTCGCGCGCGATTGGTTCAACAAGGACAGGCTCTTTATCGGGGTATTCAGACTCGGGAAGGATCGGAAGAGGCGGCTCAGAAGTTCCTCACCCAGCACTCCGCGTATGCCCACTCAGAGAAGATCAAGGTTCGCCTTCTCCTCCTCACAAGCCTGGCTGATGCCAGCGTCCCTCACGCGATGGTCGAGCCGCTATACCAAAAGATGAAGGCCAACGGTCAGCCCGTCGAGATCTTCACCGTCGAGAAGTCACCGCATGGCTTCTACTGGGGACGGCAGGAAGGCACTCGTCGGGAGGCCGAGGCTGTTGTCGGGGAAAAGACTCCAGAGATGGAGGCTGAAGAAAAGAAGACGGCAGAGAAGATCGTAAGCTTTCTCCAAAGGCATCTGAAGCCTTGATTCCCCGCCCCGCTGAGTGATGACAGGGGACACCTCGTGTCTGGGAGCCCCCTGCGGTACCATTCAGTCGCGCCCGCTCGGGCGATGAAGTCATGGTTCTCGGACTTGTGCAAGGGGATGCAGCAGCGCTTGATCGGCTCGAAGCCTCCGCGCTGTTCGCCGCCTGGAAGGATTCCTACCGCGCAACCATTCACCGGACACCCCACCAATTTCGCATCCAAGTAGAAGCCTCCCGCGCCGCGATCGATCTCGCCCTCCTCGCCCAAGAGTCGTGCGGACTTTTCTCCGCCGTGGCCCTGCTGGAGCCAGCGACCCGATCTGCCCGATTCGCCTCGCTGGAGCGGATCCTCGGTGAAGTCATCCTGGGATATCCCCTCTTTGTCGGGGAAGTCTGGGCAGCCGATCTCCCTGCCGTGACGGGCCGCCAGCCGACCGACCTCGGTTGGCAGCGGTTCGACGACCTCCTCCCCGAAGAACGGGTCTTCATCCTCACGCCCGAGGGCCTCAGCCTGCCCAAGCAGGAGCGGCTTGGCCTGGCGATGATCGACCACAACCTGCCGAGTGTTTGGGACAGCTTTGTCGGGCGAGACGAGGACATCCGTCACGCTCTCGACCGACTGCGTCACGCTGATATCCTCGCCCTCAAAGGATGCGGAGGGATGGGAAAGACTCGATTCTCCCTCCACCTCGCTGCTCAATCCAGGCAGATGGGGATCACCCATATCCGGCAAATCCGCCTGTCTGACCTCACCGATCCGAGTGAAGTTGCTCCCCGGTTTTTCGCCGCGACCCGGGCTTCCGACCTCCAGACATTTGCCCAATCCCTGCATGGTCGCTCGTCGCTGGTGATTTTCGACAACTGCGAGCACGTGCTCTCCGGCGTCCAAGAGTTCCTCCCTGAACTGCTCGATTCTTGCCCCACTCTCAAGGTGATTTGCACCACGCGTGAAAGTTTGCTCCTGCCGGGCGAGGTCATCTTTGAGCTGGAACCCCTCGCCCTCCCGCCCGACGAATGGTCGAGCGATCAGGTGATTGTCGAGCCCAGTGGGGCGATCCAGCTCTTCCTTGACCGATATGCCGAAATGGCGTCGGAAGAGCTTGATCTGCGCGCCGACATGCCCCTGATCCGCGCCCTCGTTGCGCTCGTCGACGGCCTGCCGCTCGCGGTCGAGCAAGCGGCGTTCCAGGCGTCGATTCTCGGTGTCGGGGCATGCCTGGCCTCGCTCCAGAAGTCTCTTCCCGGGCTCGAAGCGGAGCGTGCGCACTACGAGCCCCGGCACCGTACGATCTCGGCCACGATGCAGTGGAGCTACGACCTGCTGAACCCCGAGGAAAAGCGTGACCTTCACGCCGCCGCCAGCTTCATCTGCCCCTTTGATACCCGCGATCTCGCCGCTATGCTCGGCGAGCAGAACGCGACCTCCCGACTCGGAAATCTGCACCGCAAAAGCCTCGTCCAGCGCGAGGGGGTGATCGGCGGCCACCGAATGTTCCGGACCATCGAAGTCATCGCCGAGTTCGTCCGAACTCATCCCGACCGCCCGGCCCTTGATCCAGCATGGCCGGAGTCGTGGCTGAGACACATAGAGTTCATGGCGTTCGAGGTGAGCCCGGCTCGAATTTTCGAATCAGCGGACTACGATTTCGAGCAAGTGCGCCCTCGGATGCCCATGATTGATCGCACCGTGCGTTACCTTGCCTCCTCGGAGCCGGAGCGTGGTCGAGATGCGCTCTTTTCGCTGACGCGGGCGTACTTCTCACAAGGTCATTACGGCTACATTGAAAACACAATTGATCTCTTGCTCCCCCATTTTGGCGATCAAGAGCCGAGGTTGATTCTGACGAAGGCTGTCTGCTTGAGCCTGTCGGAGCGGTTCGAGGAAGCCTTGCCCATGCTGGATCAGGGCATTCAGCTGGCCGAAGCTGCCGGGGACATAGAGGAACTGATCCGGGCCTATCATTACAAAGGCAGCATTCTTTCAGACGTTGACCGCCTGGATGAGGCGATCGAGGCCACGGAGAGAGGATTCACTCTGGCGTGTGAGAGGGGTTTGCCGAACCGAGTCCGAACCGTCGGCTCGCTCCATGCCCGGCTCCTTCTTGATGCTGGTCGACCGCTCGAAGCCAGGCGTGTGATGGGGATTGCCCACGCTGACACCCCGATGACGGCGGAATACGCCGGCCCGAAGCAGGTCATCATGGCCGAAATCTATCACCAACTCAACGATTTGCCCCAAATGGGAGCCGCGTTGCGCGATGGCCTGAGCGTCGTCGAGGCCGACACCGTCGAAGATCAAATGCCCGGACTGATCCTGCGTGGCGCCGTCTATCTTGCGCTGATGCGGCAATGGCAGGATGCCTGCCGGGCCTACGGCGGGGCGAAAGAAGGCTACACCGTGCTTGGAACAATGGTCGCCGCGGCCAAGAAATACGAGGCGATCTACTTCGATCTCGTCCGCGATGTCCCCGAGGCGGATCGCCTCCGGTGGGAACTTGAAGGTGCCGTCAGCCCGCCTCGGACCTGGTGCCGACACGCCCGTGCCGCCATCGAGCGAACGCTTCAGGAGACCTTGACATGACCTTTGAGCCGCTTCCAGAAAGCACCACGCGTGAATACAAGGCGGCTTTCTGTTGGAATCGCCGCTCCCAGCAAGCCGACGGCAATCTTCGGAAAGGCACCCTGAAATCCGTTGCGGCCTTCCTGAACACGGAAGGCGGAGAACTGTGGATCGGTGTGGCCGATGATCTCGCCATCACTGGGCTGGCCGATGAACTCGAGGCTCTTACCCAGGGACAGGATCTCGACCAATTTCAAAACTTGATCGAAGAGACGCTGTACCGCAATCTCTTTCCGCTGCCTCTGCGTCATGTCGAAGTCGGATTTGTCCCGCACGAGGGCCACCTGCTCTGCCGCGTCCTCGTCCGCCCCATGCCTGGGGTGACCTACGTGAAGGAAGGCGGCACGCACACCGTCTACGTCCGCACCGGCAACCGCACCCTCACCCTCCACGACCTGGCCCGAGACGAGTTCATCGCCTCCCGCATGGGCGGCCGCTGGACACTCGGGTCGGGGGGGTGAGGGGGCTCGAACTACCCGATCTGAGCGTCCAGCCGCTCGCTGGTGCGCAGGAGCTCACTTTTCGCGTGGAGGAGCGAGCTTTACCATCTCGCGAAGGAAGTAGCCATCCGATGTGAGGTAGGAGAAGGCAAGTCCGGTCGATGACGTGTACCCCAGGCTGATCGCCCCTTGGATGATCGTCCTCGACCCGCCACTTTCGCTCTCACCCGCCGCCTTCGCAAGGATGTTTTTCACCTTCGCATCTCCCGCCCGTGGTTCGAGGGTGGAGATGACTTCTTCGAGATATTCAATGAGTGGCTGCTTTGGTTCCTCCTGCTCGACATCTCCGAGGGATGGGGCCGCTCTCGCGGTTCCGTCGGCGAAGCGAAGCTCGAAGTTGCCCAACGGTGAGTAATCCGGGGCTGGCCCCTGGAGCCCAACGATGGGGTTTCCATCGGTGGTTCGAAGGAAGAACCCGCCTTGGAAAGCGGTGACCGGAAGCTCTCCAGGCAAAGTCTGGGTGGGAGTGATGAACAGATACCGAACCGGCTTCTCTGGATCACAAATCAAGATGAAGACCTTCCGTTCGGTCTTTGAAGCGGCTACTCCAAAACTCCGAGCCTCCGTGCGGTCAACGATGAGTCGAGGCGCGGCTCCGATGGGGCAGTAAATTGCTCGCCAAGTCACCAAGTCCCCGCGCGGCACCCCGACGGCGAGAGTGCAAAGAAGGTCGCCGCCTGTGCCGACTGGCTCGATGGACATCAGTGTCTCTTCGGCGGACGGCCGGTAAACGACTTCCCGGATGCCACGGCGGATATCCACCCGCACCAATGCTTTTGGTGAGTCACTGGAGCCCGTGCGGATGCGCTCTCGGGCCGCCGCATAGCTCTCTTCCACGCTCTCATCGAAAAATGAGAAGAAACGTTCGTCCTGGCTGAACAACTCGTTGGAAATCATTCGGCCAAGCCGAAGAGTTGGTCCAGGAGCATAGGTATCAGAACCCACATTCACGCTCGAGGGATTCGCGTTCTGCAGGGTCAGTGCAAGCCCAAGCGCGAAAGTGGCAAGAACCATGACCGCAGTCTACCAAGACCACCAGCTGTAGCAAGCGCGGAGCGGTTTCCTTAACCCCGGCCCGCGCAATGCCCGTTTTGCATTTGC
Source organism: Methyloversatilis discipulorum (assembly GCA_943371575.1). Taxonomy (GTDB): domain Bacteria; phylum Armatimonadota; class Fimbriimonadia; order Fimbriimonadales; family Fimbriimonadaceae; genus UphvI-Ar2. The sequence continues at coordinate 214,944 of CALRVI020000003.1, forward strand.
ACGGCACAGAGTGGCGCCTTTGCCCGCAAGGTCGGAAAAACTTGTCCTCTGGGTGGACCCGACGGGACTCGAACCCGCATCATCTCACCGGCGTCTTTTCGGAAAACCCGCTTCCCTACGGAATTTCACCGGCAGGAACTGCCCCTGCCTCAGCTTCGATGTGCTTTTCGGTGCTTCTGCAACCGGACGCCCACATTCGTTTCGGGGAACGCCGCTCCGCGGCTCTTGACCGTACTCCTCATGCGTCAGACTCTTTCGAACGCTCTTCGGTTTTGCGTTGCCTCTCCGTTTCAGCCACGGGCCCACCCATGGAATAGGGTGGACGGAGATTCCGATGTTCAGGTTTCAGGGGGCCCACTCGCGTAATCTGGACATTTGGGTTGGCCGGGGCGAGAGAAGAGGGCTCGGATACACTGCGGGTGGCGCGATGATCCACGAGAACCGATTTGTTGTGAACTACCCGATCGACGGGGTTTTTGAGCGGTTGGCCAACGTGCCTCTGCCCGAGAGCACGGAGCAACTGGAGATCGTGGTGGAAGAATCGGGCCCGCGCCCGCCCGGGCTTGGGTCACTCTGGACGGTCAAGCGCCGCCGTCGGGGGAGTAGCCAGTTCGAGCAATTCACGATGGAAATCGTGCGTTTCGAGCCCCCGCAGCTCCTGGTTTTCCGCAGCGTGTATCGCAAAATTGAGACGGTGGTTCGATACGAACTCACGGCAAAGGGGAAGCGGCAGACCGAGGTTTTAGTGGCGGAAACAACCACTACCAAGGGACTCGCGCGGCTCTTCAACCGAACGATCCAGAAAAACGCTGCCCTGCATGCCCCCAAGCGGGCCGCTCAAACCAAGGCTCGGATCGTGAAGGAACTGAGCGGCGGGTGAGGGTGCAATGCACGGAAGTAGGCTGAGCTAGAGTTTGGGTTTCTGGCGTTGGCCCCTTTCCTTCACTCGCTGATCGCTCCTTCACTCACCTGCTTCTGCGCATGGCGAAATGGAAAGAGATTTGACTCTCCCGGTTCTCAGGTTAAGAAGCCTGGTGGACTGGCGTGCTCCCTCACGAAGAACCCTGCACCATTCTGCCCGCCATAGCGGGGAACCTTGGGGAAGCGTGTGGGCGTCTGGGTGAGTGAGGGACAACGGAAGCGATGCCAAGGGTGGATTTGATTGCGATGAGCGGAGTGCGGATTGTGAATCCGGAACTTCGCGCGATGGGGCTGACGTTGCCTGGGTTTATCGAGCGAGGGCAGGTGATCGCTTCATTGCCAAGCCTCGGGCTCTTGACGCTTGCGGGTGCCACGCCGGAGCATTGGGAGATCGGATATCACGAAGTGGATGCGCTTGATGAGGTTCAGGTTCAGGCTCTCATCGACCGCAAGCCCACCTTGATCGCGATCAGCTCGCTCCCGGCGCGGGTGGATGATGCTTATGCGCTGCTCGACCGGTTCCGTCGGGCGGGGATCCAGACGGTGATCGGAGGGCTTCATGCCAGCGTGCGGCCCGATGAAGCGGCTCAGCATGCGGATGCGGTGGTGGTTGGGCAGGGTGAGTGGGTGTGGCCCGCCGTTCTGCAGGATGCCGAGCGAGGTGCGCTCCAGCCGCGATACAGCGGGATGCACGATCCCAGGCCGCTTGAGGACACGCCGCTTCCTCGGTTCGATCTCCTGGATCCCAGCCGGTACAACCGCATTCCTCTCCAAACCACAAGAGGGTGCCCATTGGATTGTCAGTTTTGCGCGGCGAGTCGGTTGATCAGTCCGTACAAACGGAAGTCGATCGGCCGGGTGAGGCAAGAGATCGAGGCTATCCAGGCGATCTGGCCGGATCCGTTTATCGAACTGGCGGATGACAACACGTTTGTCAACAAGAAATGGGGTCGAGAGCTGGCGGAGCTTTTCTGCGAGTTTCCGGCGATCAAGTGGTTCACAGAGACGGATCTTTCCCTGGCGGATGACCCCGAACTTCTCCGGCTCTTGGCTCGATCAGGGTGTGCCCAGGTGTTGATCGGGCTGGAGTCGATTCAGCCGGAATCTCTGCGCGACACCGACACCGGCCACTGGAAGCTGCGGCAACGGGAGCAGTACCGGGAGAAGATCGCGCGGATCCAGGATGCGGGGATCTCCGTGAACGGGTGCTTTGTGTTTGGGTTCGACTCCGACACTCCAGCGACCTTTGATGCGACGCTGGAGTTCATCCGGGAATCGGGCCTGAGCGAGGTGCAGATCACGCTGTTGACGCCCTTCCCGGGTACCGCGCTTTTTGACCAAATGAAGGCGCAAGGCAGGTTGCTGAAGGATCGCTTTTGGGATCAGTGCACGTTGTTTGATCTCACGTTCCGCCCCGTTGGGTTCACGGTTGAAGAGCTCGAGGCTCGGTTCCGGGAGATGGTGGCGGAGGTTTACTCAGTGGAAGCGTCGCGGCATCGAAAGGCGCTCCGGACGGCCATCTTCCGTCGCAGGATGGCGGGATGATCTGGTCCGAGGAGAAGGAGCTTTGGCGGGAAGCGTTCTCTGACCTCGGGAGGTTTCTGACCCTGCGGGCTGACTTCGAATTGTTCGATCGGTTCTCGCTTCGGCATCTGGCGATTGGAGCCCTGTTCACTTGGCTGGTGGGGATTGCTCGGAACTGGGATTTGGCCAGCGCCTCTTCGACTCAGGCTTGGGGGTTGCAGAGCTTGGCGTACATCATCTTCATGGCCTTTGGGATTTTGCTTCTGCTGCTGCCCTTGCAGGTCGGGCGGAGCTATTTGCATGTGCTCACGATGGTCTCGCTGACTTCGGTACCGGGACTGATTTACGGGGTTCCGGTCGAGATGTTTCTTCCGATGGAGGATGCGCGGAATACCAATGTCGCGTTTCTGGTGGTGGTGGCGACTTGGCGGGTTGCGATGGCGGTGCATTATCTGAAGCGAGCCTGCGATCTCAGCGGCGGCGGAGCGACAAGCGTGCTTGGCTTACCGGTTTCGATGATTGTCATTGGGCTGATTCAGTCGGGTCGGGCCGGAGCGGTTTTTGAGATGATGGGAGGTCTCCGCACGGTTGGCGCGGAGGCGGATGCCTATGTCGATCAGGTGATTTTCGTCCTCGGGTTCATCGCCTTCCCCTTTGCGTTTGCCTGCGTGATTGGCTATGCGCTCCTGCTCTCGGGAGGTGCGGATGGGCCGCCGATTCAGTGGAGAGGACGCCGGCCTAGAATCCCGGACGTGGACGAACGCTGGAGCCCTCCGGTGGATCTGGATAAGGGATCGGAGTAGGGTGCTTTAGGTTCAAAAGTGGTGGAAATGGCGTAGAATGGAGAGGTGAGGATCGAGCGCGTGCTGAAGGTTCAGACGCTGGAAGAGGCGGAGGCGGAAACGCTTGCCTACTGGCGGAATCGGAAGCCATCAGATCGACTCTCTGACCTGTGGGACATGATTGATGCCTGGATACCAGCCGATCAGCAACGACTTGAAAGAGTTGCTCGAGTTACTTCTTGCCCACCGCGTTGAGTTCGTGGTCATCGGGGCTCATGCGGTTGCGCTGCATGGTCGTCCGCGGTTCGCAGAACTCGAAGTTTTTGCGGCCAAGAGCCGCGAGAATTTGGCTCGACTCGCGCGGGCCGTTCAGGCGTTCGGTATTGAGTTGCCGCCTGATTCTGAGACCAAGTTGGCTGAGGATACTCGGGCAAAGCTCCTGATCGGATCGGATCCTTTGCAAGTGGAGATTCTCACATTTGCAGATGTAATTGACTTTGACTCTATTCAAGAGCGTTCAGAAATTCACGAATTGCGGGGTGTGAAGATTCCCGTGCTCTCGTTAGTCGATCTTGTACGGAATAAGCGGGCCGCCAATCGCCCGAAGGATCAGTTTGATCTTGCGATGCTTCGGGAGATTCATGGGGTGTTGCCGGGGGATGCGGGGGAATGAGATTTTCCAGATCTTGGTCAGTGCTTTCGCCAGCCTCGGTGGCGTGGCCCCCTTTCTGAGCCACAAAAAGAAGTCGAAGCGTACAAGCTTTCTCGGGTAAACCTGATTGATGAGCAGCTTCTGGTCGCCGACGGAATCGTGGGGGGAGGTTTTGCGGGATGTCGGGCGATTTGTGACGTTCCGTAGCAATCAAGAGTTGTGTGATCGATTCTCTTGGAAGCACTTTGCGGTTGGCTTGGTGCTGACCTGGATGGTGGGGATCGCCCGGAACTGGGACTTGGCGACGGCACCGGTGTGGGCAAGTCTTGGGCTGGCGAGCGTGGCCTACATCTTCTTCATGGCGGCAGGAATTTGGGTCTTCACCCGCTTCATCGCGTTCCCTTCGATTCCCTACATGAAGGTTCTCACGATGGTGTCTCTCACGGCGGCGCCTGGTTTGATCTATGGGATTCCCGTCGAAATGTTCATGGCGCCTCAGGATGCGCGCAGCACAAACGTTGTGTTTCTCTTTTTAGTGGCTTCGTACCGAGTGGCCTTAGCGCTGCAGTATCTGTGCTTGGCGGGACGGCTCAATTTGATCCAATCCTTCTTCACGTTGGGCTCACCCATCAGTGCGATTGTGGTGGGTTTGCACATGACGGGTCGGGTGCAGATGGTCTTCGATCTGATGGGGGGTAATCGCGGTCGGGAGTCTGTTCCCATGGAGGAGGAAACCGTGATTCTGAACACGCTCTGCTGCTACGCTCCGCCGATTGGAGTGATGTTCTTGGTGGTCTTTTTGTTCCTGGCGAATGCCGCAAGCCTGAAGTACCACCGTAGTCAGGCGGCGGAGCGGTTAGCGGCGATGCAGGCGCAGCCGCCGGAAGAGTCGGGGCCCCCGGAAGCGTGAGACTGATTTACTTGCGTGTGGGCAGTTCAAGTGCGCCCGGAGCAAAGGGTGAGACCTCGCTCTGGTCGGTGTTCCGTTGAAGATCTTTCTGACCAACACGATCCTCCCACCGGTCTTGTTCGGTATAGGTTTTGCTGAGAGATGATTGGCGAATCGGGCCTGCAGGATCGTGATTTGGGCCCTGCTGAAGGGTTCGACTTTAAGCCGGGAAGCGACGCATCATCCAGATGAGGGAGAGCATCTCGGGCATGGCGGTTGTGGTTTCGGAGAGGCGGGAGTTGCTGAAGTCGCGATCGAGGTCGAAGCCTGGGGCGACGTAGGGTTGGGCGGCGGGGAGGTTGGATCGGATCTCACCCCGGAGCTGATCGCCGAGGCCCTCCTGAAGCAATCGCGCTTGGTCAACCGCGAAGCCCACCTTCATTTTGTTGATGCGGACGGCATCGGGGACGAGGGATTTCACGGCTTCGCGGATCGCCCATTTGCCGAATCCGTGTCGGATCTTCAGGCGCTCCGGCAGAGCGAGGCCGAGCTCTAGCATTCGATAGTCGAGGAAGGGAAGCCGGGTCTCGATGCTGTGGCCCATGCTGTTTCGATCCTCGTATCTCAGCAAGGTAGGAAGGCTGAACTTGGTGATATCGAGCATCTGGCGCTCCCAGGCTTTGCCCCCGCCGATGCCGAGCGAGGTCGATTCGATACCGCTGGGCATTGCGAGGGTGGAGGTATGAGCCTGGCCTTGCATCCGCTTGAGGTGGCGGCGATAGAGGCCGAACTGAGATCGTTCCGCCCACACTGTCGGGGCGAGGCCGGTGGCGAGGGCGAAAAGGTCTCCGTAGCGCTTTTCCCGTGCGGCTTCTTTGAGCACGAATCCGAAGTACTTGCGGTAGCCCATGTAGCCCTCGTCGCCGCCTTGTCCGCCCAGGAGGACGAGGAAGCCTTCCTTGCGCACCTGTTCGGCCACGAGATACTGGGCGACCTGGCTGACCGAAGCGAAGGGAGCGTCTTGGGCTTCGAGGGTGGGGAGGAAGGCGGCGCGAACGCGGTCCGTATCGGGCGGAATGAAGGTGATTCCGATGCCGGCGTGGTCGGCGAGTTTTTTTGCGAGCGGGCCTTCAGTGGAGTGATCGTTCGGGTCGCCGAAGCTGAATCCGCGAACCTCCCGGTGTTCGAGCCCGAGTCCGACCATGCAGGCGACAGAACCCGAGTCAAGACCGCCGCTGAGGGCAACGGCAACGGGGACATCGGCACGGAGGCGGATTTCGGTGGCGGCGCGGAAGGTTTCGAGGACGCGTTCCGTGAGCCGGGCGTCACTCTCGGCGGTGATCTCCTCGCGGAGTTTGGCGGCGCGGGCGCGGAGGTCGTACCAGGGGCGATCCTGGATCTCCAGACGGTCGCCTTGGGGCTTGGCGATGATCATGTGCCCCGGTTTGAGCTGCTCCAAGCCTTCGTAGGGGCAATCCGCGCTGGCGTCGTCGAAGTTGAGCGTGGTGATGCCCTTATGGAGATACCGCCAGTTGGGGCCGGTCGCGAATTCTTCGGCAAGGCACTGACCGGAGCTCGCAAAGGCGATCAGCTCAGGGCGACGAGCGAGGAACATGGGCTTTACGCCGAATCGGTCTCGGACGAGCCAGAGGCTCCCGTCGCGACCATCCAGGAGGCCAAAGGCAAACATGCCGTTGAACCGCTCGACCGCATCGTGGCCCCAGCGTTTGTAGGCTTCGATGACGACTTCCGTGTCGCCGGTGGTTCGGAACTCATGCCCGAGAGCTCTGAGCTCGTCGCGGAGCTCGATGTAGTTGTAGAGCTCGCCATTGAACACGAGGGCGATCTGACCGGTGGTGTCGAAAATCGGCTGGTTGGAGTGGGCGGAGAGGTCGATGATGCTGAGCCGGTTGTGACCAAACACGCAGTAGCCGGCGGGGGAGGCGATCTCTTGGACTTCCTGGTGATCCGGGCCTCGTCGGAATTGAGAATTAACGACCTTCTGCACGATCGGCACGCCTTTGTCCGATCGCGTCGCCGAGAACCAGCCGGCAATTCCGCACATCCCCGTCAGGATACTAGGTTGAGCAAACCGGGGTTCGGGGACTGCCGGGTAAATTAGCGGTTGTGGCAGCCCCAACCCAACCTAGCAACACCACGGATGTCGGCACTCAGCTTTCGGCAGGCAAGTGGCCGGTTTTTGCTCAGGATGAGATTGATGCCGCCACGGCGTGCCTGACCTCGGGCAAGGTGAATTATTGGACGGGCACCGAAGGGCGTGAGTTTGAGAAGGAGCTGGCGGCGGCTTTCGGCACCAAGTACGCCATCGTTCTCGCCAATGGAACCCTGGCTCTGGAAGCGGCGCTGATGGGGCTCGGAGTCGGGCTGGGGGACGACGTGATTGTCACGCCGCGCAGCTTTTTGGCTTCGGTCAGCTCGGTGATCACCCTGGGGGCGAGGCCGATCTTTGCTGACGTGGACCGCGATTCGGGGAATCTGACGGCGGAGACGATTGAAGCGGCCTGGACCCCTAAGACAAAGTGCGTGATCCCGGTTCACCTGGCGGGATGGCCCTGCGAGATGGGGCCGATTATGGATCTGGCCGAATCGCGCGGGGCAACGGTCATCGAAGACTGTGCTCAGGCCCACGGGGCGCGGATTGATGGCAAGAGCGTTGGTTCGATCGGGCACTGCAACTCATGGTCGTTTTGCCAAGACAAGATCATGACCACGGCGGGAGAGGGGGGATTTGTCTCGCTGAATGACGACGAAATGTGGTCGCGGATTTGGAGTTACAAGGATCACGGGAAGAGCTTTGAGGCGGTTTACAAGCGCGAGCATGCCCCGGGATTCCGGTGGTTGCACGAATCGATTGGGAGCAACTGGCGGCTGACCGAGCCTCAGTCGGCGATTGGCCGGGTTCAGTTGCGCAAGTTGCCGGAATGGGTGGAGACGCGGCGGGCGAATGCGGCGGTTCTGACCGAAGTTCTCGGGGATTTGGATGTGATTCGGATTCCTCAGCCGCGTGAGGGGCTTTACCACTCAATGTACAAGTACTACGTTTACTTGAATCCAGATCGGATGGCGGATGGGTGGACTCAGTTGCGGGTGGTTGAGGAGATTTCTGCGCAGGGGATTCCCGCTTTTGTCGGGTCGTGCAGCGAGATTTATCGAGAGAAAGCGATTGCGGATCTCGGGCTAGCGCCAGAGCAGCCTCTGCCGGTGGCGAAGGAGCTGGGGGAGACCTCGTTGATGTTCTTGGTGCATCCCACGCTGGATCGGGCGTTTATGGAGCGCGCGGCGGGCGTGATTCGGGATGTTCTGCTCCGGGCGACCAGGGCGTAGTATCCTTGCGGGCATGAATGTCCGACCCTTGTTTTTGCTGGCCTCTGCTTGCGCGGCGACTGCGGGATTTGCCCAGGTGGAGTTGATTGGGCGGGATCAATATCCGCAGTTTCGAGGGGCTTCGGGGTTGCCGGGGAGCGGGGCTCCGGTGCGTCCAGTCGGGGGGATCGGGCTGGGAGGGGCGTGGAGTCTGACGACTCCAATTGCCTACAGTCTGGGGCATTGGCAGTTCTTCTTTGGGGGGAGTTTGCTGAGTACGGATGGCGCGATTCCGCCGTTTGCGAAGAACGGCGGCAATGCGGAAGCCCTGAACAGCAACGGCACTTTTTGGCAGATGGGGGGATTCAAGTTTGGTGATGTTGGGGATTTGACTCTGGCGAACATGTTTGTGAGTACGGAAGGGGACAACGGGAGCAACGTTCACTTCCGGTTCAATCTGGGGAATCCTCGGGTGGGGTTCGCGGCGGGGATCCAGGACACGGCGGGCCAGGTGGGTTCGGCGGGCGATGTGTTCCCGGCGGATGATGTGCGCACTTCTCGGTCGGCTTATGGGGTCGTGACTCTGGCGGTCGGGGAGAAGAGTTTTGTGAGTGCAGGATGGGGGACGCGTCGGTTTGAGAAGGGGTTCGCAAGCGCGACTCACTGGGTGTCGGATCGGTGGGCGGTTTTCACCGAGTTTGAAGGGAAGCACTGGAACGTGGGGGCGGGCTATGGGTTTGGCTACGCCGGGTTCTCGGTGAGGGGGAGCCGTGCCGAAGGGTTCATGAGCTTCGGCACGGTGCGAGGGAAGTACCCGTTCTGGTCGGTGGGCGTGGGGTTTTAGGGGTTTAGTCCTTCCAGTTCTTCATGTAAGCCCGGAGACCTTGCGCGTCCTTCTCTGCCTTCTTGCGATACTCGGGCGTGTTCAGGGCGTGACCTTTTGGAAGAGCGTCGATGTGATCGAACATGAGTTTGATGCTCTTCTCCGTGAGCGGTTTGCTGAGCGGTGTCTCCATCACCGCAACGTAGCGATAAGCCATGCTCAGGAAGAGGAGTCTCGCTCCTTTGCGGAAGGCGAGCTTTTCCTGTTTTTCCAACAGCTTAACGAGGGTCAGGCGATTTGGCGCGACGGAAGGGTTCATGGATGCCCAGAGGATGTAGTGTAGCTCTAGCTCCGTGTCACCCGGATTGGCCGCGTAGAGCTTCTCGATCAGTCGGTTGCCGACAAATGAGTCGTGGGCTCTTGAACGGAGGATACAGATCGCCATCGTTCGGACGAAGCTGTATGAATCAATGGGTCGTGGCCAGCGAGTGATGATGTCAATGAATCGCTGGCGGAGGGCGGAGAGTTCTTTGTCCCGTGAGAGCTGACCATCGCTCATGGAGAGTTCGTGCCAAGCCAGGGCACGCATGAGGTTGAGGTTACTGTTTGAGTCGGCTAAGAATGTGCGAATGTGGTACTTGCACTTTTGGCCGACAAGTTCCTCGTCGATGAAGCCGTCCTTTCCGTAGAAGGGACGGACTTCATCGAGGATCTGGGAGTAGGCTTTGTCTTGCCGACTCCACTCGCCACGTGCCCAGTCCTGCAATGCAGCGGGCTGTTGGTTGAGTGTGAGGAGGGTGGTGAGGGCGGCGGTGGCGATCACGGATGCCTTCCTCCCAGCGGACGATCCGCGTGACTTGATACAACCGTTTGCTTCTGGATCATCTCTCCATCGACCCCTGTTTCATTACCAATACTACAAGAGGAGAGTTGACGCCCGAGCTCTGAGATGATGAATTCACGAAAAATCGTGGCTCGCCGCTTGGGAGCAAGCAGGGAGCCACGATTTTCTGGGAGGAGCTGCGGGTGATTACACGCTCGGACGTTGCATGGAGGAGATTTGGTCGGCGTATTTTTCCTTCACGACCTTCCGGCGCACCTTCAGACTCGGGGTGAGTTCGCCGTCGTCAACCGAGAACGCCTTGCCGACCAAAACGTGCCGCTTGACCTTCTCGAAGTCGGCGAGTTGCTTGTTGGCGGCATCGACTTCCTTCTTGATCAGGGCCTTCACGTCGTCGCGGGTGACAAGAGCGGAGGGGTTCATTTCCGTGACGCCTTGCGTGGCCAGCCAGGCGGAAACCCGGTCGAACTCTGGCACGATGAGGGCGCAGCAGTATTCCATGCCATCGCCGAGGAGGACGACTTCGGAGATGAAGTCGCTCTCTTTGAGCTTGTTTTCCACGGGCTGAGGGGCGACGTTTTTGCCGTTCCCAAGCACGAGAAGATCCTTCTTGCGGTCGGTGATTTTGAGATATGGACCATCAAACACGCCGATGTCGCCGGTGTGAAACCAGCCATCGGCATCGATGGCTTCGCGGGTGGCGTCGGGCAGGTTGTAGTATCCGAGCATCACCGAATCGCCCTTGATGAGGATCTCGCCATCGGCGGCGATCTTCATTTCCACACCCTTGATGGCGGGGCCCACGGTTTCGGGGCGGTTGTCGTGAGGCGGGTTCAGACTGCTGGCGGCAGTGGTTTCGGTGAGGCCGTAGCCTTGCAGAACCGTAATGTTGAAAGCAAGGAAGAACTCGGTGACGTGGGGCGGCAAGGCGGCTCCACCCGAGACAAAGAACTTCAGTCGGCTGCCGGTCCGCTCGCGAATCTTGGCTCCCACGAGCTTATCGAGGACTCCAGCGAGAGGGGCGAATCCGCCTTTCACCTTGGTCATGCCCTGGGATTGGGCGAGTGCGAACAGCTTCTGCCGAATCGGAGGCTGCTTGCTGACGTTCTCGATCACGCGGGCACGGATGCTTTCGAGCATGCGCGGCACGCAGAGCACGATGCTCGGGTTGAGCTTTTGCATGTCGGCGCCTAGACTGGCGACGTTGGTGTAGGCCACGGTCGCGCCGACGGCCATCGGGAGGACGTGCCCGGCATATCGCTCAAAAACGTGGCTGAGGGGCAGCCAACTGAGGAAAAGATCGGTGTTCTCGATGGGGAGAGTGTCGCGGATGTTGTCGCTGAGCTGAGTGAAGTTGCGGTGGGCGAGCATCACGCCTTTAGGTTGGCCGGTGGTTCCGCTCGTGTAAATCAGGGTCGCGAGTTCGCTGGGTTCAACGAGGTCGATGTTGGCTTCCCACTGCTGTCGATCGAGGGTGGAGTTCGCGCCGAACTCGGTGATCGGGTGGGATTGCCCAGCTTCCCAGGTCACGAGTTTGATGCCGGTGAGCTTGGCGACCTGCTTGTCATCGCTGCAGATCGCGACGGATGCGCCGCAGTCGTTGGCGATGTATTGGGCTTGGTCGGGGGGAAGGGTGGGGTAGATCGGAACCGTCACGACACCGAGAGTCTGGGCGGCCCAGTCGGTGAGAGCCCATTCAAATCCGGTTTCTCCCATGATGACCACGCGGTCGCCGCGCTTGAGCCCAAGCTCGTCGAGGGCTTTGGCGCGCGAGTAGGCGCATTCAAAGAACTCGGAGTAGGTCATGGACCGGTGGTTTTTGCCCTCCGGGATCATGTGGGAGACTTTGTCCGGGTAGTTCCGGACAGATCGGCGGAGCATGGCGCCCAGCGACTTCGGCGTCGTTGTGTCAATCATTACGGTTCCGTACAGATTACGTGATCGGTGATCTTACCGTCTCATTTTGCCTGAAAGCAGGGCTGTGGGTAACCCCGGAGGTTCGGCGGGACGTTAGATAGGTGATGGTTCTCGCGCTTGCCGTGATGGTGGAATCGATGGTGGCTCAGCCCAGCCCATTGATGCAGAGATTTGCGGCTTTGCCTGCGATTTCGGTCGCTCCGCTGGTGAAATCAGACTCAGAGCGCGGGACGGCCAAGGGGCTGACCAAGGTTTATCGAGGGCCAGGGGAGAATGTGATTTCTCTCGACAACGGCCTCGCACGGATCAGCTTTGATCTCGGAATGAACGGGGCGACATCGGGGATCACGCATCGGGGGGATGCTTCGATGACCCGGAATTGGGCGGAGCCGGGGCTTGGGATCAACTCGGTGATGAAGCCGCTGTGGACTCAGTCGGATGGGGGCTGGGTTCTGAGTTCGGCCGGGCACGGCATGATCGGCAAGCCTTTTGATCTGGGGACAATGATGGTGCCCGCGCTTTGGCCTCCGCGAGGAATGGGTCTGCGGTTCTCGTACACTCGCCCCGATTTGCCAGTAGTGCAGGTGGATTCGGTTTTTGAATTGCTGGATGGAGAGCGGGCGGCTCTGCATCGCCTGGTGATCCGGAATCTGGGGCAGGCTCCGATCAAGCTGGATCGCGTGGAGGATGCGAGCGGGGAATGGCCGATGCAACTCACCGAGGGGCCCGAGGTTGACTTGGTGGTTCGCGGTGGGGGTGTGGTGGAGTTTCTGCCTCGGTGGATTCTGCTCGAGCCAAAACGGGCTCCCGAGATCGTGAAAGTGACTCAGCCCTACGGCTTTGGGCATCTCCAGGGTGGGGTCGTGGCCCCGGCGCTTGGTTCGCCGACAGTGGAGATTCGTGAGCCGGTGATTGTTCCCGCTACGCTGGTTCCGTATCTGTTTGATTTGACTTCGGGCGAAGAAAAGTCCGTCCAGGAGTTGACCTCGGCGGTGAAGAAGGCGGGTCAGGCGGCGATTTTGGAGCTGGATCTCACGGTACTCGCGGCGGCGGATTCGGAGCGGACGGGAGGGGCGGGAACGCCGATTTGTCTGGACTCGTCGTTCGGACTGAAGATTCGGCAGCAGTTGCCGCTCGTGGTCAAGCGGCTCGGGTTCCAGGGGGTTCTCCTCTCGGGGGCGTTGCCGGGTTCGTGCGGGAGCAAGGGGCACACGGCGCACCAGAATCTGCGGGATTCCGCGTTCGAGAACGAGCGGAAAGTTCGTCAGATGATGGAGTCGTTGGTGCGGCAGGGGGTTCATGTGCAGTCGGATCTGCGATTGTATGGGCCGGTGAATTGAGGGAGATTGGGTCGTCCGTGAGTCTCAGAACGCGTGGTGTGCCCGCCCCTCCCGCCCGTTGGGCACCCTCCCCAAGGCAAGCTCGGAGAGGGCGTCGATCGGGGGTCGTCCGTTGGATTTTTGACGGGGACGAGTGGGGTCGTATTGAGCGTGAGTTGGGTGGTGTGTCCGCCCCTCCCGCCCGTTGGGCACCCTCCCCGAGGCAAGCTCGGAGAGGGCGTCGCCAAGAGTTGGTTGCTTGTTGCCAGCTTTTGCCCCTGAGGGGATCGGGGCACCCCCGATCGGCCTCTAAATGAGATAGCCGCCGTGGCCGGGGACCTCGCGGGGCATGACGATGCCGTCGATCCAGTCGACGCCAGCGGCGGGATCCGGGTCGTGGTTGAGGTGGGTATCGAGGTCGATCATGTCGCAGAGGCCGCTGATGGCGGCAGACATGGCGATGCCGACGGTGGTTTCGCACATGCAGCCGATCATGGTTTTGAGTCCGTGAGCGCGCGCGGTGGCGAGGAGGGCGAGGCCTTCCGTGATACCGCCGCTCTTCATGAGCTTGAGATTCACTCCATCGCAGCGGTCGGCGACTTTGATCACATCGCGGGCCACCCGGACACTCTCATCGAGGTAGATCGGAAGAGCGCGGTGGACGAAGATCAGGGGAAGATCATCTTCCGAACCTTTGACGAGGGGCTGCTCGATGTATTCGCAGTCGTGATCGCGGAGCCAGCGCATCATGTCGATGGCTTCGGAGGGAGTCCAGCCGCCGTTGGCGTCTGCGCGGAGTTTGGCCCCGAAGGGAGCCGCCATCTCGCGGGAGATCGACCAGATTTCTTTGTCGTGGTCGCGTCCGGCGGGCGATCCGAGCTTGACCTTCAGTGATTTCGCCCCGGTGAGGCTCAGGATTTTCGGCACGCGCTCCCGGACGACCTCGGGCGGCTCGATGCCCATGGTGACGCTCGTCACGGCCGTGGGTTTGGGGAGCCCGAGGAGTCGGAAGAGGGGCATTCCGGCTCGCTTGGCCTTGAGATCCCAGAGGGCTCCATCGAGGGCGGCGAGGGCAACGGCCTCGATTTCAAGTTCTTGTCCCAGCTGATTCAGGGCATGGAGGTCGAGGGTGTCGAGTTGGGCAAACAGCGGCGCGAGGTGCTCACCGGCGGTTTCCGCGAAATCGGCGGGGAGTCCGGTGGGCGGGGCCCCCTCGCCGAGACCGGTGTGGATTCCGTCGCTGACTTCCGCAAAGAGATTGCGCGTGGTGCCGCTGGTTCCCCGGCTGATGGTGAGGGGGAAGAGCTTCGGGACATCTCGGTAAAAGGTTCGGGCGACGAGCGGCATGACGGCCCCTGGTTTACCCGGATGACGCGACCAGGTGCTCAAGAGAACCAGCGGAAGGTGGTTGCCCTGGCAACGGAGAGTAATATCGTTATCATGGCGAATCGAGAGGCCGAGGCTCGGAAGGGTCTGTTCCGGTTGATGCCGGAACTCAAGGTCACGAAGGTTTCTCCACTCACGGGCGGTATGTCCTCCACCATGCTTCTGATTGAAGCTGACGGGCCGCAGGGTCTGGAAAAGTTTGTTGCTCGGTTTCCGAGCGAGTACGTTCGACAGATCTTTGATGATCCGGCGGCAAAAGAAGCCCAGGTTCTGCTCGCGGCGCGGCAGATCGGTTTGCCGGTTCCGGGTGTGTTTGGTCTTGGGGAGGGGGTGGATGGCTCGTTTCTGATCCTGGAGTATCTGGAGGGTCAGGCGACGGCGGCCCCGGAGGATCCTCATGATTTCTTGGCCCAGATGGCGCAGGCTTTGGCGCGGATCCACTCGATTCCGTTCGATGCCCAGCGGTTTGGCTTTCTGCTCGCGACTCGGGAGGGCTATGTGGCTCCGCGAGATGAATTGAATGCGGAACTCAACGAGCCGGAGATTGTCGAGGCCTTGATCGCGCATGGCGAGGGGTTCCGGGACAAGGATGTGCTGCGGCACGGTGATTTTTGGCCGGGAAATCTGCTTTGGCAAGGGGGCAAGCTGACGGGAATTGTCGATTGGGAAAACGCGCTGCGTGGCCCGGCACTCGCGGATCTCGGGATTTCTCGGCTGGATGTCGCGTGGATTCTGGGATTCGAGGCGATGGAAGAGCTCACGGCTCGGTATCTGGAGGCGCATCCGATTTCGGTGGCTTCGCTGGCGTATTGGGATCTGCGGGCAGCCCTGCGACCGGTGCGCAATCTCGCGGAGTGGGTGGAACCGTATGCGTCACTGGGAAGGCCGGATATCTCGGCAGAGCACTTGAAGGAGGTGCTATTGCGGTTTGGTGACGAGGCTCTGGGGCGGTATCTGGGTTAGTTTGGCTCCTTTGGACGTCCTCCCTCGACGGTAGTTGGTGGCGGGCGTCGATTGTGGGTTGTGAGGGTGGCTTGGTGTGTCCGATTGAGCGTGAGTTTCGTGGTGCGCCTGCCCCTCCCGGCCTTTGGCCACCCTCCCCGAGGCGAGCTCGGAGAGGGCTTCGATTGGGGGTTATCCGTGGGGGCCGGACGCCTCTATACTTTGCACGAACCGGGCGTCGATTGGGGGTTGTCCGTAGGGTTTGTGAGGGTGGAGTGGTGGGTCCTGTTGAGCGTGAGTCTGGTGGTGAGCCAGCCTCTCCCGGCCGTTGGCCACCCTCACCGAGGCGAGCTCGGAGAGGGCTTCGATTGGCGGTTGTGCGTGGGGCCGGGATGCCTCGAGACCTTGCACGACCCGTCCCGACCCTGAAGGGCTCGGGGCACCCGATGTAGGGGTCTCCTCCCTGATTGTTGTCTCAGGGAGGAGACCCCGGAGGGCTTAGTTCAGCTTCATCGGGAGGACTCGGATGCGGCGTTCGGGGTCTTGGCCGACGGCTTCGGCGGCGAGTTTTTGCGACTCGATGTACCGATGCTGCTGCTTGCGGATCCTTGAATCTTGCGGGCCGAGTTCGAGGGGTTTCCCGCTTTGGAGCACCGCTTTCACCGCGTGAGCGGCTTCATCGAGCGCGGATTCCATGGTGTGATCAGCACCAGTGACCTGCCGCACGGCTTCTTCAAGAGCATGCGCGATTTGGCTGAAGGTGTTCGATTTCACCATGATCGTTGGCACGTTGGCTTTGCTTTCGCGCAGCTTTGCCGGCTTTTGCATCTGGACGTTGCGCATCGTGATGACGGCATCGGCCTGATGGATGTCGTTGACGATCATGGCCGCGACTTTCTTCTCACGGATCGCGCGCTCCAGCCTCGTGCGGGCGATTCCGTAGGGGAAAACGCGGAGGACATTCCGATTTCCGCGTGGCTCCTGATCCTCGTGTTGTGGCTCGCGTGGGCGGTCGTCTCGGGGGCGATCCTCGCGGGCTCGGTGGGAGGAGCTTTCTTGAGGGCGCTTGTTCAGGCTGGGGAAGCGCTCGTTGAATCCGGGCTCATCGACGTCGGGGGCGAATTCCTTCTGGACGACTTCGACTTCCCCTTGCTCGGTGCGAACGCGGAGTTCTGGCCTCGGAGCCACGCCTCGGAGCATGAGATCCACGGTTTTTTGGACATTTCCGTGAACGGCCAGACGATCGAAGTCGAGGAGTTCGACGACGACATCAAACGTCGGCGGGGCCTTGCGCTCAAGAACCGTTTTTTGGGTTCCTCGTCGCTTGGCTTCATCGTCGCTGAGGGTCACGGCCTGGATTCCTCCGATGAGGTCGCAGAGCGATGGGTTCAGCATCAGGTTTTCGAGGGTTTGACCGTGGGCGGTGGCGATGAGTTGCACGCCTCGCTCGGCGATGGTGCGGGCGGCTTGGGCCTCGTGCTCGTTGCCGATTTCGTCGATGACGATGACCTCGGGCATGTGGTTCTCGACCGCTTCGATCATCACTCCGTGCTGTTCGATGGGGTTCGGAACCTGCATCCGGCGTGATCCGCCGATGGCAGGGTGGGGGATATCGCCATCGCCGCCGATTTCGTTGCTCGTGTCCACGATGACGACTCGCTTGTTGACCTCGTCGGAGAGAACGCGGGCGACTTCGCGGAGCTTCGTGGTTTTGCCCACTCCGGGGCGTCCGAGGAGCAGAATGCTCTGGCCAGAGCGCACGATGTCATCGATGATATCGATGGTGCCTTCGAGGTTGCGTCCGACACGACAGGTCAACCCAATCACTTTGCCGCTTCGGTTGCGAATGGCACTGATTCGGTGGAGGGTTCTTTCGATTCCCGCGCGGTTGTCGCCGGAGAACGATCCGATTTCCTTCACAACGTGCTCAATGTCGTGGTCGGAGACAATGGTGTTCGGCCATCGCTCGACGCTGCGCAGGAAGCGCGCTTCGGCGGGCCGACCGTAGTCGAGAACCACTTCGACAAGGGAGCTCAGATCAGGATGGTGATCAAGTTTCTCACGGATAACAGGAGGGAGAACCTCAAGAAGTTGGAGCAAGCCGTCAGGAAGCTTAGCCATGAGTCAATCATTCTGACGATGGGGCGGCGGATTTGTTGCCGAAGACTCGGGTCGAATTGACAGGTTCTTAATGGAAACTTGGGGAAAACGTTGGTTTCCAAACAGAAAGGGAGCAGCCGAGGCTGCTCCGGATTCCGTGAGTTTTGTCTGATGCTGTTTGGTTCTACAGTGTTTAGCGGCGTCCGGCGAAGAGGTTCATCGCTTTGGCGGCAACGCGTTGTCCGACTTGCTGGCCCATTTGGAGGCCGTCCTCATTGCCCCGTCGGAAGTGAATTCCGCCGTAGAGTCGGGACATGCCGGCGGCTTGGGCAGCGGAGCTGAGCGTCGGGTAGCGCAGAGTGATCGTTCGCTTTGGGGTGACACCAGGCTCATTCTTGCTAGCCCCGGGTTGGATCGTCACGGTGTAGTCGAGGCGATCGCTGCCGGTGAAGGCTCGAAGAACTTCGGCGCTGGCCGCGCTAAAAGTGGAGTGGCCACTCGGGAGCTCGGCGAACGGAGGGGTGAGGAAGCTATCGGGTTGGTACGGCTTCCACTCGGATCCGTCGATGGTTTTGAGCCCACCGGTCTTGCCAGCCCACGCTTGGATCTGTTGACCCTTGTACATGTGTCGGACGGCGCTGATCGGGCGAACGTAGTCGTGAGCCGTTTTGCTGTCCCAGCAAGAGATTCCGGCGTCGAGCACGGCGTTGCCGACGAGCATGAACATCTTGATCTGGCCTTCCATCGGCGTGTTGTCACGGCGGATCATGTGCTTGGTGAGCAGAATCCAGTGTCCCGGAGGGGTTTCGCTGCTCGGGCCGTCGGACCAGTATTCCGAGATCATCTTGTGTTCGTCGGTGAGGTTCTTCTGAAGATTCATGACCTCATCGACTTGGGCTTTGAATTCAGGCGTGCCGTAGGCGATTCCGGGAGGGCATCGAAGTTCGGCGCCCGAACTGAGAGCGAATGTCTTGACGCCGCCCCAGTGGGGGACGAGGAATTTCGGGGTGCGCTTCGAACCATCGGCCATCGTGAAGGTCACGGGTTGCCATCGTTGCGGATCGTTGAGCACCGATTCGGTGTTGGCGGGCGAGTAACCCGAGGTGTCGGCGTAGTTATTCAGCTGATTGCTGCCATCCAAGTGGCGTTCGCTGATGAGTCGGTCGGCGACCATATTGCCGATGCCCACCGCGGAATCGGGGCCGGTTGTGCCGTTGTAGGGGTCGAGGCCGCGGTCTCGCATCACTTGTTCAAGCTGGGCCCGTCGATGGGGGAAGAGGTCGGCGGCGACTCGGAAGGCGGCGTAGCTGACCGCGATGTCTTGGTTCTGCGGGGTATTCGGAACCGTGACGGTCATCGTCTCATCCGGGGTGTAGACGGCGACGGCGGTCGGGTCGAGGGTGGCCCAGGCGTCGTACATCGCGGTGGTGATCATGGCGATGGCGCGGGAGTTGGCCGGCGGTCCGATGGTGGAGTTGCGGATGCTGTCGAGCATCGCGTCGGTCCACACCATGGCGGCGGTGTTGTTCACGCTTGGTGCGGGGGTTGGGAGAGGAGTCGTTCCGCCGGAGCCACCGCATCCCACGAGGAGACCGAGGCTGGCGAGCACAGTCATGAGGGCAATTCGACGCATGATGTTCTGCCGACCTGCAGAGTGCGGGCCAAAGACGGCGAATTTCAAGTCGATTGTGAGGTTTTGAGTGCGGAAGTATTACTTACATTCTCGCACCGAAGAGTTTCGATGCGGATGGATTCTCATGCGGGCTAAACTGCGAACATGCTCACCCAAACGGGGCTCGATGTCTGCATCCGCGAGGAGTTTTCGCTGTTCCACGGCCAAAGTGTCGGGGTGGTTTGCCATCAGGCGTCGGTGGCGCGCGATCTCGGGCACGTGCTCGATCACATGCTGCCGCTTCATCAATCGGGGAAGCTGAAGATTGCCGCGTGCTTCGGGCCGCAGCATGGAATTTGGGGGCATACCCAAGACAACATGATCGAGTGGGAGGGCTACATTGATCCCCGTACCGGGCTCAAGTTCTACTCGCTCTATGGTGAGCACCGGGTTCCGACGCCTGAAATGCTGGAAGGCGTGGATCATCTGATTTTTGATGTACAGGATGTCGGGGCGCGGTACTACACGTTCATCTGGACTCTGGCGAATTGCATGAAGGCCTGCGAACCGCTGGGGATTCCGATTACGGTGCTGGATCGCCCGAATCCGATTGGGGGGAATCAGGTGGAGGGGCCGGGGCATTCGATGGCTTATCAGAGCTTTGTCGGGTTGTATCCCTTACCGGTTCGACACGGGCTCACGGTTGCGGAAGTGGGATTGCATCTCAAGCAGCACTGGTTCCCGAAGTGCGATCTTCGCGTAGTGGCGGTCGAACGGTGGCAGCGACACTGGAAGCATCGTCTGACCGGCCTGCCCTGGGCCTTGCCGAGCCCGAACATGCCGAGCCCGGAGACCGCGCTGGTTTATCCGGGGCAATGCTTGCTCGAAGGCACGAAGCTCAATGAGGGTCGGGGCACAACGCGTCCGTTTGAAATGTTTGGTGCGCCGTATATGGATGGGTGGAAGCTGTGTGATCGGCTGAACAGGCAGGGTTTACCGGGGTGTCATTTCCGAGCGATTCAGTACATGCCGACGTTCCATAAGTTCGGCGGCGAGGTGTGCCAGGGGGCTTATCTGCACGTGACGGATGAAGACGCCTTTCGCCCGGTGCTCGCGACGGCGGTGCTGCTGACGCAGATTCACGAGATGTATCCGAACGACTTCGCGTGGCAGGATCCCCCGTATGAGTACGAGTACACGCTCCTTCCGATTGATATCCTGGCGGGTGGGGACGGATTCCGAACGAACGTTCACGCAGGGCTTTCCACAAAGCAGTGGACAGAATGGATCGACGAGAATGGGGCGGATATCGTGCGAGAAGTTAAGGGTTCGCACCTCTATGCCTAACAAATCGATGGTCCCGACTTTGTAAAAAGGTCCCAAGAAATAGAACTGTGGTCCACTTGGGTCAGTCGAATGAGAGGGCACAATACACGTGCCTTAACAAGCACTCCTCCGGTGATTCTTATGAAGCGGGCTTTTACCCTGATTGAACTTCTCGTCGTGATCGCCATCATCGCGATCCTTGCCGCCATCCTGTTCCCTGTCTTCGCGCAAGCGAAGGTTGCCGCCAAGAAGACGGCTGCGATCAGCAACCAGAAGCAGATCAGCACCTCGTTCTTGCTGTACCTGGGAGACAATGACGACCGCTATCCAATGCGATCTGGTTGTGAGCTGAACAGCTCGATCAACTCGGCTCTGAACGATGGCACCCTGCGCTGTAGCAGCGGCACGGGCTTCGGTCACAGCATGACCTGGCAGACCTGGCAAAAGTACATCTTCCCGTACATGAAGAACGTCCAGATCTTCGAGCACCCGTTGCGACAAAAGAATGCGACCGAGTGGAGCACCAACGGTCAGCTTCTCAACGCTTTCGCGATCAACCTCGCCATCACCGGCGCGGCGACCACGGGCTTCACCAGCACTCCTTGGACGGGTGGTACGCAAACGGGTATCCCGAGCGTCTCCGAGGCTTGGATTCTGGCTGAACTCCCGCACAGCTACGCCGCTCCGTTCGCCGTGCAAAACGGTGGCCCTGCTCAACAAACCGTCTATCCGATGGCGATTCGTGAGTACTGGCGCGCGATCTTCCTGAAGAATGCCGGCGGATGCACCACGACCGAAGAGGTCGATCCGGTGGCCGCACCGGCGGGCGGACTCGTCCTCGGTATGGCGGATGGTTCGGCGAAGTTCTTCCAGGTTCGCAAGTTCCTGGGCGAGACCCCGACCCTGGCTCAATACGTCCCGGGCGCGGCTCTTCCCGGACCGATGGGAAGCAACTGCCGAAACGCTCGAAGCGCTTACAACTACACGGGTGGCCCGGCGGTTCCGAACGTCAACATCAACGCTCCGCTGTGGGGTCTGACCACGCAATGATTCGGAAGTTTGGTTTTCTTCTTCTGGCGTCTCTGACGCTCGGGCTCCTTGTGGGTTGCTCGGGTGGCGAGGTCAACCAGACTCAGGTGGAAGACTGGCAGAACCAAGGCCGCGATCCGAACGATACGTCGGATCCGAGCCCGGCTGGCGAGACGGATCGGTAGACACGGTTCACTCACGAGCCTTTATCGGTGCGGCGACCTCTCAAAAGGTCGCCGCACTTTTTTATGAATCGGTTAAGGTTTTCGCCATAATGTCCCCTTAATCAACATCACGGGGGCTGCCTCGTAGCATGGGTGAGTTGTTGGAGACAGCCATGAAACGAGCCTTTACCCTCATCGAACTCCTCGTCGTCATCGCGATTATTGCGATCCTTGCCGCGATCCTCTTCCCGGTGTTTGCCCAGGCGAAGCTGGCGGCGAAGAAGACCGCCGCGATCAGCAATCAGAAGCAGATCAACCTCGGTCTGATCCTGTACACGGCAGACTATGACGACGTCTATCCTCGCAACGACGACTGCGTTCTCAACAGTTCGCTGAACTCGGCTCTGAACGGAGCACCTGCGGGAACCGATCCGCAGACCCGATGTCAAACCAGCGCGGGCAGTTTCGCCTGGCGCATGAACCACTTTTCCTGGCAGAAGTGGATTCAGCCGTATGTGAAAAACGTCGATATGTTCTGGCACCCGGCTAAGGAGCGATACAACGCCCCGTCCTTCATTGCTGGTCGCAACTACTGGAGCGATTTTGGTCAGATTGGTGGCTCCTTCGCGTTGAACCTCGCGATCACGGGCGCGCTGAACACGGGCGATATCCCGGGGGCTTCTTCCCGCGTGATTCGTAATAGCTGGATCGGCGGTACTCAGACGGCGATCCCGGATGTCGCGGGTGCGATGATCATCATGGAAACGGGCAACCCGACGACTTCGGTGATTCCGATGGGAATCCTGAACGGCGAGTGGAGCAACGCAACGATCACTGCGTACCCGGGCGTGGCACGGGAGACGATGATCAACGACTTCTACAATCACCCGGCGGCGGCTTGCCCTGGCGCGATCAATGGCGCTCCGATCGACACCCGAGCGATTGCGGCGGAAGGCATGGCGATTGGGTTTGCTGATGGCCACGTGAAGTTCATGAAGATTCCTGCGATCGTCGCGGCGACCCCGACGCTTGCGGAACTCTCCCCGGGAACCGCGATGGCTTGCGGCATCGCTGGATCGACTCAGCGACTTGGGAATACCGTGAACCTGAACATCAACTATCCGTTCTGGGGTCTGACGGCACAATGAGGTTCAAGCTCGTGATTCTGAGCCTCGTGGTGTTCGCTGTCCTGGCTCCTCTCGTGGGATGCGCAGCGGGCAATGTCTCGGAAGGCTCGGCGATGGATCGACAGAAAGAGATCGAAGAAGGGAACAAGAAGCTCGGCGTCGAAGGCACGCAGGAGTAAGTTTTCCCCACAAAATCTCGACAAACTATCGGATCCCGGAAGAATTTCCGGGGTCCTGATTGTTTTTCTCAGCCCCATTCCCTTAACGATCTGTTAAACTTGCGGCCTGACAATGTCCTGTCAGCGCGTCTGTGTTGCCGCACGGAACTTACTTTCTCATGAAAAAAGCCTTTACCCTCATTGAGCTTCTCGTCGTGATTGCGATCATCGCTATCCTCGCCGCGATTCTCTTCCCTGTCTTCGCTCAGGCGAAGCAAGCCGCCAAGAAGATCCAAGGTCTGGCCCAAGCCAAGCAAATCGGCACGGCCTCCCAGATCTATTTGAGCGACTACGACGATGTTTACTTCCCGTACCGTCTCAACGGTCCGGTGGGCAACGGATGCTCCGGCGCCGCCTGCTCCAACACCGACTACCAAAAGGCGATCACGACCCTCGGTCTGGCCCAAGCGAACACGGTTTTCGGTTCGCGAAGCCGCGACGTGATGTTCTTCAAGCAGATGCTGGATCCGTACACCAAGAACAACGAGATCTGGAACAGCCCCAACAACCCGGCCAAGTGGGTGGGCTATGACAACGGTAGCGGTCAAACCGAGCCGCAGTTCCGAAGCTACGGCGGACAGAACTCCTACGGCGTCAACAACTACGCGTTCACGTCGCAAGCCGGCACGTCGAGCATCGGTGGCGGACTCAGCAGCACGGTGGTCAACGACGTCAGCAACACCCTGCTGATGGTGGATGCGAGCTACTACAACGTTCTGCCGCGATACGTCGCACGACTGGCGGGCGCGCAAACCGCGTTTGATCCTTGCAGCAGCACGTACCCGCGCTACTGGAAGAGCCTCGGCAACAGCTACCTGTTCCGATGGGGCACTGCCGCGAACGAGCCGAGCGATGCCGAAGCTCTCCGACTGATCGACAGCCGATACAGCGGTCAGCTGAACATGATCCGATTCGACACCAGTGCCAAGAGCATGAAGTCGGACAAGGTTCTGAACGATCTGCGCGACAATCCGAACAACTCGATGTGGGACCCGTACAAGGCCGGCATCACCACGGTTTGCCCGTAAGCTGATCGTCGATCTCACCACGAGAGGCACCTGGGGTCACCCGGGTGCCTCTCTTCTTTGGCCGAGAGATCGTTCTTTGCCGGGGGCGGTATACGGGCTACAATAGGAGGCAATGAAGCTCCTGGTCTGCGTGGTGCATAACCGTGATCGGAACCGCCTGACCGATGAGATGGTGAAGGCGGGTTACAAGTTCACGATCATCGGTTCTTCTGGGGGGTTCTTGCGCGAGGGCAACACGACAATTCTCGTTGGGGTAGCGGATGAGAAGCTGGAAGAGCTGAAGGGGTTGATTCAGGAGAATTGCGAGCAGCGCGAGCAGCTGGTGAATGTCACTCCGTTTGATGCTGGTCCCGGCGGCGGATTGCTTCCCAGTCCGGTTCGGGTTCCGGTGGGCGGCGCGGTGGCGTTTGTGCTCAACGTGGAAGAATTTGCAACTTTCTGAGGCGATCCCATGACTCAAGCTCCAACCGGATCGCCCGCCCACCGTCTTGTTGAGCGCGTTGTTTTGGGTGAGACCGATTTTCAGGCTTTGCTGCTCTACGGCAATCGCGGGACGGACGCGGAAGCGCTTTCGGAGAGTCTGGCTCGGTACTGGCTGGGTAAGGGTGGAGCCAAGGTGCCGGATGATTTGAGCCGGGCAATTGATTTTCAACGGATTCGGCCCACGGGTAACAGCGAGATTATTAAGGTTGGGGCAATCACGCCTTCGACCGGGCCGGATTCGAGCGACGACGAGAAGGAGACTCCAGTGGTTCCGGTCACGGTGTTCTTCCGCACTCGCCCTTTGATGAGCCCTCACAAGGTTCTCTGGTTTGATCGGCCTGACCGGATGAACTCTCGCGCCGCGAATGCTCTGCTGAAGACCCTGGAAGAATTGCCGGATTATGCGCGGGTGGTCATGACAACCACGGAGATCGGTCGGGTGCTGCCGACGATCCGTTCGCGGTGTTTGTGTGCGGCGGTTGAGGCGGTTCCATTGTCGGAACTGGTCGATGGGCCGAAGACGGAGATTGAGTCGCTTTTTGCCTCGACTCAGGGCGATTTGGCCTTCATTCGCGGGCACCAGGATCTGTTCGAAGACCTGGCCCGGTTGCTTCGTCAGACTGAAACGGCCCCTCCTTTGGCGGCGATCCGGCTGGCCGAGCAGACGAAGGAGATCATTGACAAGCTGGCGGACAAAGGCAAGATTCCGACCCGGCTGGCGGCGGTGAGGGTGTTGGAATCGATTGGGCAGTGGATGGCGCGAAATGCCCCACACGATGCGGCGAGCGTGCAACGCACCGCGGAGCTGGCAGGGTATGTGCAAGGGAATGGGAATCTCCAGCTTGCTCTGAATGTGCTTTTTGCGCAATTCTTGACGACAGGTCGGGAACTGTAGGCGATGGCTTTACCGTATCAGACTGGCATAGGAGACCTTTGGGTGTGATCTTGACTTGGGTGAAATCGTTCTCGCGGACTCAGGAAGACCGTAAGCCGTTGTTTGAGCGTCTGATGGCGGACTCGTATCGCCAGGCGTATCACATGGCGTATCGCTTCACGTCCAATCGCACCGAAGCGGAAGACCTGCTGCAGGAGACTTATCTGCGAGCCTATCGGTTCTTCCATCGATACGATGAAGCTCTGCCGTTTAATGCATGGCTTTATCGAATCATGACCAACGTGCATATCGACTCGGTTCGCGTCTCGAATCGGTTGCGCACGGTGAGCATGGAGACCGCGACGGCGGACGGCACTCAAACCTGGGAGCTCCCCGACGAAAAGGCCGATTTTGAGTCTCAAATGATCAGCGAATCGCTCGATGACACCTTCCAACGAGGCCTGAAAGCGATGACGCCCGAGTTTCGGATGGCGGTCGTGCTCGCCGATCTCGAAGGGATGTCGTACGAAGAGATTGCCGTGATCATGGACACATCGGTCGGAACGGTGAGATCGCGTATCCACCGGGGTCGAAAGCAACTGCGCTCCTATCTTGAGCAAGAAATGCCGAATAAGGAATGGGTGACCCGATGAATTGCGTCCGCGTGGAGACCCTGCTTTCCGCCTACCTTGACCGCGAACTGAGCGGCGAAGAGTCCTTGGCGATTCGTGAGCATCTCCGGCAATGCCCGACGTGTGCGCAGGAGATGGAAGATCTGCGTGCGGTGAAGTCGGTCGCCATGCGCATGGCTCCCGTCGAGCCCCCCGACGATTTCCTCGCCAAGATGAAGGCGAGTATCACCGAGCCGGAACCGAAACGGGCGTTTCCGTTGCGTCAGGTCGCGATGATCAGCGCGGTGGCGGCGGCTTCGGCTGCTCTTACGCTTTCTTTATTGAACTCGGCGTCTCAGACCACGTCTCCACAAGTCCCGGTTGCCAATGATCAAATGAGTGGCGACGTCTATGTATCAGGAGTCGAAATGGGTGGCGGTTACCGCCCGGTTTCGCTTGTGCGTTCTGAAGAATAGTCCTCCCCCGAATTCCTCACTGTGAACTCCCACCTTCGACGTGTGGGCGTTGTCGGAATGTTCGTTCTGGCGGCGCTCCCCGGATCGCTCCCGGCAAGAGCGACACTTGCACCCTCTCCGGAGCAGATTCTTGCTCGGGTGCTGGAAGATGACTTTGACTACAACGCGCGGTTGGTGGTGCGGCGTCAGATTTGGCGCGAGGAGCCGTTGCTCTTTTCCGTTGTGGTGAGTAAGGGGGTCGGGTCGAAGTACACCGTCGTTCATCCGAGCACGTATCAGGGCCAGGTGTTTATCGATGATGGCAAGCAACTCCGGCACTACATCCCGGAGAGCAAAACGATTTATCTGCGCCCCAGCGGGCATTCGTTTGCCCCGTCGGGATCGTGGCTGGCGCGAAGGGCGAGTAAAAACTACACCCTCGCGATTGTGGAGAGGGAGAAGCGTTTGGGGCGAGACGTGACGACGATTGCTCTGAGGCCCAAGAATGCGGCCCTCCCCTCTCGGCGGATGACGGTAGATAACGAACTTCCGGTCGTGCACCTGGTTGATGCTTTTGATGGAAACGATCGGCTACGGCTCGTCGAAGTGATTGATCTCAAGCCGTCTTCCAGCAATTTGGGCGAGTTGAAATTCGATACCACGCGCGAAGTCCGAACGCGTCAATCGTGGGGTCCTCGGCCGGTGAAAGATATGAAGCTGGCGGCGGGGATTCTTGGTTTTTCGCCGCTCAGCCCGAGGAAGATTCCTCTCGGGTTCGAGTCCTACGTCCGACAATTGGGCGGTACGGAGCAAAGTCCGGCGTTTGTCAATCGTCTGAGCGATGGGGTCGCGATGGTGACGGTCTATCAGTGGGCATATGATGAGGAAAAGCGTCCCGAGCTTTTCTCGATGAAACCCCTGGCGTTTGATTCGACGGGTCGGATTGCGGTGACGGCGGACGGCGATGTCCCTTCCAGCGTGTTGCGGCAGATGGCCCAGGCCTTTGCCCCACCTCGATAGGGACCACGGAACGCCCTGGGGGTCGAACGAAGTTTTAACTCCATACTCCGACGTTCTGCGCAACAAACCCAGAGGAAACGGGGTAAGGAAGAAAATCAGCACATGAGTCAAAAGAACAACCCGCTCAAGAATCCTATCGTCTTGATTGCCCTGGGGTTGATTGCGGGAGCGGGAGCTCTCGCGTTTAGCCTCGGCGATTCGAATTCGGTCGCGCATAGCCTGACCCGACGCATTCTTCCTACCGCCGTCGTGAGTCAGCCGGTGGCCAATGTTCCGGCTCCGGAACTGACCAAGAAAGGACTCGACCTCCTGCGCGATCTCGACCAAACCTTTGCGGGTCTGGCCGAGGAAGCTTCCGCAGGCGTGGTGAGCATCCAGGCGGGCAATGGCATGGGGCAGGGCCAGGGCTCGGGATTTGTCTACCGCAAAGATGGCTGGATCGTGACGAACGACCACGTGGTGGCAGGCAACGAAGAGGTTACGGTGATCCTCAATGATGGTCGAGAGATCAAGGGCAAGGTGACTCGGGCCAACGACAATCAGATCGACCTCGCGGTGATCAAGATTGACGCCGATGGCTTGATTCCCCTCCCGATGGCAGACAGCAACCGGGTTCATCCGGGTCAGTTTGCGATGGCGGTCGGTGCTCCGTTTGGGCTCGATAACACGGTGACGGTCGGTCACGTGAGTGCGATTTCCCGTGGAAGCACGGTGAACGATCCTCGCTACGGCGAGCGCGGGTATGCGGGTCTGATTCAGACCGATGCTCCGATCAACCCGGGCAATAGCGGGGGGCCGCTGCTGAATATCGAAGGCGAAGTGATCGGGGTCAACAGTACAATCGTCTCCACCACGGCGGCGAGTGCGGGAATTGGCTTCTCGATTCCGAGCAACATCGTCTCGGCGGTGGCCGATGAGCTGATCGCAACAGGCAAGTTTGATCGCGGTTTCCTCGGTGCGGTTTTGCGGGATGTGAAGCCCTACGAGCGCGAGAAGCTCGGCGTGAAGGGTGGAGCGATGCTGGATGAAGTTCCGGCAGAAGGTCCGGCGGGCAAGGCTGGTTTGAAGGACGGCGACGTCCTGGTTCAAATCGGCAATGAAGCGGTGGCGACCGAGCTTGATCTGCGGATTCTGCTCTACAAGACTTCGCCGAATCAGAGCGTGCCGATTCAGTTCATTCGGGACGGTCAGACGAAGACGGCGAGTCTGAAGCTGGGTGCTCCGGAGGCGATGGTTGCGAGGCGACCGGAAAGCTTCCCGTTCAATATGGAAGATGTGCCGGGCATCGAGATTCCGGATGAGTTGCGCGAGCGATTCAACGATCCCGATGTTGCACCGGTGCCGGATCGAGTCCGTTTGGGCGTCGGCCTGCGGATGCTCGACGAAACGGCGCGCAGCCAGTTCAAGCTTCCTGCCAGTGCCAAGGGCGTGGTCATTATGACGGTGACTCCGAACAGCTTTGCCCAGCGCGTTGGGATGCGGACGGGCGACGTGCTCGTGCGGCTGAACGGTGAGGATATTGTGGATGTCGACGATGTCTCAGCGATCCTCGCGGATGTGCAGTGGGGTGACCAGGTGACGGTCGTGATGGATCGGTACACCGATGGAGTGAAATCCACGATCACCCAGACCCGAGCGATTCGGTAAGCATTCGCTGTCTGGACAAATTCAAAGCCTCGCTCTCCGATTGACAGGGAGCGAGGCTTTGATCTTTTTGGCGGGTCCGGGGCTAGTTGCCTTTGTCTTGACACTGCCGACAAGTGCCGAGAACTTCGATTCGGACTTCTCGGGCTTGGAATCCGGATTCTTGCAGTTGCTCTTCGAGATCCTTGGTGGTGCACTGCGGGATCGAGATTTCGGTTACGGAGCCGCAGTCGTCGCAGACAAGGTGCTCGGTCTGGTTGTCGTGCTCGCAGACTCCGGTGCAGGGGAGGAAGCCATCGGCGCTTGGGATGAAGTGCACGAGGCCGAGTTCAGAGAGGACGCTGAGGGTTCGGTAGACGCTGACGACATCCACGGCTCCCCCGGCGGATTTGATATGGGCATGGAGCGCGTAGGCGTTGAGCGGGCGGTTGGTGGTGGCCAGGGCCTCAAGTATTTGAACTCGCGGGCCGGTTATACGCATGCCCGCTTCCTTGAGTTGGGTTCGCCCGAGAGATACGAACTCTGATCCAGCCATCGTCATTTCTACGCCCATTGTCCCGATTCCGGCCTGATTTTAGGCGGAAACGGGTCGTTTCCACAGAAATTTCCTGGGTAAGCCTTGCATGAATCCGAATTCCTCGTTCAAACTAGCTTCATTCTCAGCAGAGTGCCGAAGCGAAAGCCCAGAACGCTCCGTCTAAGAAACGATTACCAAACTCCCCAAGGGTTGGATGGGTTCTATGCAGTTTTACGATCTGAAAACTCGATCTCACGTCGATGTACCGGAATCTGATGTCCGCAAGACTAAGATGATCCGCAAGACGAAGAATGGCGAACAGGTTCGCTACGCTCTCAAAGCCAGCTACAACGGCGGCACGCTCTACAAGTTCGTGAACGAGGCCACTTACAAGGCCACGGACGTCGCCGAAGGCTAAACTTTTCCTTTCCATCTCTTGGGAGGCATCCAGCGTGGATGCCTCCTTCTTATTTGTCCCGGTGCGTTTTTCGGCCGGTTGAACCACGAATGAGTGAGAGTGAACCTCGCACGTGGGGGAGCGTCATATCTGCCATGCCACTGAAGACTGAGAGCGAGAAAGTTGCCCATTTACTGAGGAGATTTGGGCTGGGAGCCAGTGAGGCCGAGCTCGACTACTATGGGGAGGGTGGCTACGATTCGGCGGTGCGAAAGCTGCTGAATTACGAGGATCGAGAAGATTCGATTGTCCTTGATGACTTTCTTCTGCGAGATAACGATGGACGCGTGATCCAGAATCCGCGCCTCGCTCAAATTGCCTCGTACGCCTACTTCCTCGCAACATCGCGTCCTCTCGAAGCGAAGATGACGCTGTTCTGGCACGATCACTTTGCGACGAGCGCTCAGAAGGTCAGCAACGGGCCGACGATGTACCAGCATTTCAATCTGCTGCGGGAGAATGCCACCGGGAACTTCTATGAGTTTCTGGTCGCGGTGAGCAAAGACCCCGCAATGCTCTATTGGCTCGACAACCACCTGAATTTGAAGGGCAAGGCCAACGAGAACTTCGCGCGGGAAGTCATGGAACTCTTCACGCTGGGCGTCGGGAACTACACAGAAGACGATATCCAGGAGGCCGCGCGGGCCTTCACCGGCTGGACGTATGGGTTGCGTCGGGGTGTGAGGGTGGTTCCGGCGCGCGAGGAGGTTCCGAATGCGCGCAGCGTCTATCTGTTCGACGAGGCGAACCACGATAACGGTCAGAAGACTTTCTTTGGCAAGAAAGGCAACTGGAACGGCGATGACATCCTCAAGATGCTGTGCGAAATGCCTCGCACGGCGTCCTACATCACGGAGAAGGTGTGGGAGTGGTTCGTCTATCCCAAGCCGAGCAAGGCGATTGTGCAGAAGCATGCCTCGGTGTTCCAACAGAGCGGACTCGAGATCAAAGCGTTGTTGAAATCGGTGATGCTGGATCCGGAATTTGTGAGTGAGAAGGCAGAACGGGCGATCATCAAGAACCCGATCGACTACTGCGCCTCGATGCTGCGGCAGATGGGCTTGGGGGGAGCTTTGGCTCAGAACATCAATGCGGCCAGGGAAGCGGAAGGAAGCAATGCTCCTCGGGGGTCGATGCTTTCGGCGGCGCGCACGAGTCAGAGCACGAGCACGATGGGGATGGTTCTGCTCGAGCCGCCCGACGTTGCAGGGTGGCCAGCTCAGGAACAATGGATCAGCACGGCGACGATGATCGAGCGGATCACGTGGGGATCGGAACTCTTCATGGCGACCAACGGGCGTCCGACGGCGTATCAGGCGTTTCCTCTCTTTTCCGCCAATCCGACGACGGCAGGCGTGGTGAACGCGCTTTGCAGTCTGTTCGATGTCTCGTTGCCCGCAGGCAAGAAGCAAGTGATTCTCGACGCGATTGATGAGCAGTCGGGAGGCCGGGTGACTCGGCAAAATGCGAATCAGGTCGCGGCGGATGCCATGAAACTGATTTGCGCCACGCCAGAATTTCAGTTCATGTGAGCTCCATAGGCGAGCCATCGACCAAGCTCTGAGAGAACTCTCTCGGGGCTTGGTCGATTTGTTTGTGCCGGGCGAAATCAGGGAAAGCTCGAAATCTTCTCGTCGATTTTCTGGGATTTGCGCCGATGATCCAAGCGGGTGAACTCTGTCGAGGAGGTCACGTCACTTCCGCCATGCCACTACGAACAGATACCGAAAAGGTCGCTCACCTGCTGCGACGATTTGGCCTCGGTGCGAGCGAAGCCGAGATCGATTTTTATGGTCAAGGTGGCTATGCGGCCGCGGTGGATCGACTGCTGAACTTCGAAGGTCGACCGGACACCGTGGAGTACACCGAGGAGTTCTTGAAGGATGCGCAGGGTCGGACTCCGCCGAACCCCCGGCAGGCCCAGGTGGCGACATATGCGTACTTCCTAACGACGAATCGTCCGCTGGAAGCCAAGATGTTCCTGTTTTGGCACGATCACTTCGCGACGAGTGCGCAGAAGGTGAGCAACGGGCCGACCATGTTCAAGCACTTTCATGCTCTGCGTGGGGCGGCCACGGGCAATTTCTACGACCTGCTCGTGACAATCAGTAAGGATCCGGCGATGCTCCACTGGCTTGACAATCACCTGAACCTGAAGGGGCGGGCGAATGAGAACTTTGCGCGTGAGGTAATGGAGCTGTTCACGCTGGGGGTTGGGAACTACACAGAAAAAGATATCCAGGAGGCGGCGCGCGCGTTCACGGGGTGGACGTACGGATTTCAGCGCGGTCAGCGTGTGATTCCCGCCCGAGAAGAAGTGCCGCGTCCGAACAGCGTTTTCGTCTTCGATGCGGCCAACCACGACAACGCCAACAAAACGTTCTTTGGCAAGACTGGAAACTGGAATGGCGATGACATCCTCCGGATGCTCTGCGAGATGCCACGCACGGCGTTTTACATCACAGAAAAGATGTGGGAGTGGTTTGCGTATCCCAAGCCTGCGCGGGCGTTGGTGGAAAAGCATGCTACGGTTTTTCAACGCAGCGGGCTTGAGATCAAGGCTTTGCTGAAGTCGATCATGCTCGATCCGGAGTTTGTGAGTGATCGGGCCGATCGCGCGATTCTCAAGAATCCGATCGACTTCTGCGTGTCGATGATGCGGCAGCTGGGAGTCGGTGCAGCCGTTGCGCCTCAGCTTCAAGGATATGTCGCCTCCGAGGGCACGGCAGGGCGTCGGATGCTGGTTTCGGCATTTCGGGCGATGCAAGGAACGCAGTCGATGGGAATGCTGTTGCTGGAGCCGCCCGATGTCGCAGGGTGGCCGACCCAGGAGCAGTGGATCAGCACTTCGACAATGGTGGAGCGGATGACATTCGGCCCCGAGCTCTTCATGAATGGTCGTCAGCCGACGCAGATTCCTGCGTTCAATCTTGTGGCGAGCAATCCTTCCGCAGCAGGCGTGGTGAATGCTCTGTGCAGCCTGTTTGACGTGAACATGCCGGCGGCGAAGAAACAGGTAATTCTCGATGCCGTGGCGGAGAAGTCGGGAGGAACGGTGACTCGGCAAAATGCGAATCAGGTGGCGGCGGATGCAATGAAGCTGATTTGCTCGACGCCAGAGTTTCAGTTCATGTGATTCTTCGCCTATTATAAAGGTGCATGGCACCGATTTCTGAGCAGGCGGCGATTCGGCATCTGTTGCGGCGATTTGGTCTTGGGGTTTCGCCCCAAGACCTCGCTACTTTTGGATCCGGAAGCTACCGGCAAGCGGTTGAGAAGCTTCTGGAGCCAGGCCCGGATGGGTATTCGCTGACTTTGTGGGATTGGCGGAATCGGGAGAATGACAACCTGAATCTGCGCCAGGCTCAGTATCAGTGGTATTCCCGGTTGCTCGTCACCCGCCGCCCTCTTCAGGAGCGGATGACGATTTTTTGGCACCATCATTTCGCAACAAGTGGCGAGAAGGTGACCTCGGCTTTTGCGATGACCGAGCACATCGACACGCTCCGTGCGAATGCTCTGGGGCCGTTTCCGAAGCTTCTTCACGCAGTCAGCAAAGATCCTGCGATGCTCTTTTGGTTGGACAATCACCTGAACACCAAGGGCAAGCCGAATGAGAATTTTGCTCGTGAGGTGATGGAACTCTTCACGCTTGGAATCGGGCACTACACCGAGGAGGATATCCAGGAGGCGGCGCGGGCGTTCACGGGTTGGTCTCTGGCGGCGCCTCGCGACAACGGTTCGTTTGCGGTTGTGCGCGGGGCGAACATCCCGAATCGGCGGGATTTGCAGTTCATGTTCGATCGCAAGAATCACGACGAAGGGACGAAGTCGGTGATTGGGCAGACGGGACAATTCAACGGCGATGACATCCTCGATCTGCTTTGTCGGAACCCGCAGACGACGCGATTCTTGGTCAAGAAGATTTGGGAGTGGTTCGTTTACCCCGAGCCCGAGCGGGCTTTGTTGGAGCAACTCTCGACAAGTTTCCGTAAGTCGGGGCTGAGTGTTTCGGTGCTGCTTCGAGAGATCATGCTGAGCCCCGAGTTTCGGAGCGAGAAGGCGATGCGCGCCGTCGTGAAAAGCCCGGTGGATTTGTGCGTCGGGACGCTTCGGGCTCTAGGAGCGGGGGAGATGTTTCTCAAGGAATTCAATCGGGAGGATGACTACCGCAAGAGCCCCAAGGCGACGAATCCGATGGGATTCTCGATCACCGCGAGCAAGGCGATGGGGATGGAACTGATGTTCCCGCCCGATGTGGCGGGGTGGAAGGATGGCCCTGCGTGGATCAGCACGGCCACCGTGATCGAGCGATTGAAGTGGGCTCGGGCGATTTTCGGGGGAAACAACGTCCGGACGTTCCGCTGGCCAGCGTGGCCTCTGTTTGAGTCTGATCCTCGCGTGGAATCTGCGGCCAAGGTGCTGTGCGAGTTGTTCGACTACGATGCCTCAACGGAAGTCTTTGCGAGTTTGGTGGCGGCGGGACAGGACGCAAGCAATGGCCCGATCACGCAGCGGAATGCGAATGAGGTTGCGGCACGGATTTCGCAGCTGATGTTCGGGGCTCCTGACTTTCACCTCATCTGACGGCTTGGCCGCTTGGCGGTCGGTCCGGTTTGGGTTCGGGGGCATTGGTACACTGGGCGCGGCATGACCATCGACGAGCAGATCGCCCTTTTGCGCCGAGGAACCGCGGAAATCATCGGCGAAGACGACCTGAAGCGCAAACTCGCCTCGGGCAAACCGATCCGGGCGAAACTGGGTGTGGATCCCACGGCGGCTCACGTGACGCTCGGTTGGGCGGTGGTTTTGCGCAAGCTGCGCGATTTTCAGAAGCTAGGGCACACGGCGTGCCTCATCATTGGCGACTTCACCGCGATGATCGGCGATCCGAGCGGGAAGAGCAAGACGCGCAAGCAGCTCACCCGCGAAGAAGTCCAGGCGAACGTGGATGGGGTGAGCACCCAGATCTATAAGATCCTGGATCCGGAACGCACAGAGATCTACTTCAACAAAGACTGGCTCGGCAAGATGGCATTCGAGGATGTGATTCGGCTTTGTAGTCGGTACACGGTTGCGCGGATCATGGAACGCGATGATTTCACCAAAAGGTGGGAGAATCACCAACCGATTTCAATGCACGAGATTTTGTATCCCCTGTGTCAGGGGATGGACTCGGTGGAGATCAAGGCGGATATTGAGCTCGGGGGAACGGATCAGAAGTTCAACAACTTGGTGGGTCGAACCTTGATGGATCAGTATGGTCTGGAGCCGCAGGCAGTCATGCTGTGCCCGCTTCTCGTGGGAACGGACGGCAAGGACAAGATGTCGCAGTCTCTCGGGAACTACGTGAGCGTGATTGACGAGCCGAACGATATGTTCGGCAAAACCATGTCGATCCCGGATGATCTGATTGAGAACTGGTTTGAGCTCTGCACGGATGTCCCGATGGACGAAGTGAAGTCGATGCTGGGCGAAGGAAAGAATCCGCGCGATGCCAAGGTTCGACTGGCCAAAGAGATCGTCGCGCTCTACCATTCGGTGGAAGCGGCAGATGCGGCTGAGGCTTACTTTGTGGAGACGTTCAGCAAGCGGAATCAGCCGGTGGATGCTGAAGAGGCGGTGATTCCGGATAGTCTGGTTGAGAACGGGGAGGTTTCGATTCCTCACCTTTTGGTGGAGCTAGGGCTTGCGGAAGGGACCGGGAAGGCGCGTCGATTGATCGAGCAGGGGGGTGTCAGCTTGGATGGCGAGAAGGTTTCCGACGGATTTGGGAAGGTGAGCGTGGAGTCGGTTCGGGGCAAGGTGCTCAGGGCGGGGAAGCATCAGTTTCGGAAGTTAGTCTGAGGTTCTTCTCGGTCGGGTTCGATTGGGAAGCGGTATTCGACGCAAAGATCCCCGACCCTGAAGGGTTGGGGCACCCTTTGGTTGAGATTCGTTCCTCGCTCGAGCGAGGAACTCTCTCTACTCCCCGCCCACGCGCCAGCCGGAGAAGCTGGCTTCGAGGACGTCGAGGGTGTGGCGGACTTCGACAACTTGCCCATGCTCACGAGCGGCTTGGGCGATCCAGGCTTGGCAACCTGGATTGCCGGTGACGACCACTCCCGCCCCGGTCGATTCCACATTCGCCCACTTGCGCTCTAGGAACGTGCGGGCTTTCGTCGGTTGGAAGATGTTGTAGGTTCCCGCGCTGCCGCAGCAGAGATCACTTTCCGGTAAGGGAACCAGCGAGAGGCAAGGAATCGCGCCGAGCAGAGCACGGGGAGGATCCTTTACTTTTTGCCCATGAAGAAGATGGCAAGCGTCGTGATAGGTGGCGACCATACCAGGCAATCCAGGCGAGTGACGGAGCAAATCCGCAAGGCCGTGCTCAAACAGGAACGTGCTCACTTCCATTGCGCGGGCCGCGAAACTTTCCAGCCCGGCACCGATCACCTCGCCATACTCCCGAATCGTACTCCCGCATCCGGCGGAATTGATGATGACGGGCAGGTCATCGGGCATCGCTTTCGCGAGAGCCTGCGCCCGGCTTTCCGCTTCCGCCAGGTATCCCGAGTGAGCATGCATTGCGCCGCAGCATCCGGCATTCACCTTGCGGACGCGGTAGCCGATACGGCGCAAGAGCCGCTCGGTGGCCTCGTTGACATCGGGATAGAGCACGCGCATGACGCATCCTTCCAGCATGTAGACCTCTCCCTTCACCGGAGGAAGATCGCGCTCTTCGAGCGCGGGCCACGGTGCGGGAGAGGGAAGTCGGGGAGCGTCAGCCTCAGGGAGCTCGCCGCTGAGAAGCTTGCTGAGAAGAGCCGGAGGGCGTCCGCCGGGAAGCAATCCTGCAAGGCCGAATTGGAGTCTGGCCAGGTTCGGCTGCGTGAGTGCGTTCAGAAACGGCTTGCGGATCGCGCGACCGTGCTCTTTGGTGGTGGCTTCGCGGGCGAGTTCGAGAATCTTGCCGTACTGGACGCCGCTCGGGCAGGCGGTCTCGCAGGCCCGGCATCCAAGGCAGGATTCGAGTGCCTCGTGGGTTGCCTGATCCCAGCGACCGAGCCGATTGGCCTCGCGGGAGAGCGTAATCCGTCCACGCGGCGACTGGCTTTCATCCCCGGTGATCAGAAACGTCGGGCACGATTCAAGGCAAAATCCGCACTTGATGCACTGCGCGGCCAGATCGTCGAGCTTCGCCATGGATTGCGCCCCTAGTCTACTGACTTTTTGAACTCACGCACCTCGGGCATCGCCAGCATGATGAACTTTCAATCGGTCTGATGTCGGGGGTTCAGCGCGAATATTCATACAATGCGATCATGCTTAGCGCGTTTTTGGCGATGTTGCCCGCGTCCACGGTTCAGGCTCACTTGCCCGAGATCAAAGTGCAGGGGCGCTATTTGGTTGATCAAAGCGGAAAACGAGTGATCCTCAACGGGACAAATCTCGGCAACTGGCTGCTGCTGGAAATGTGGATGCTCCGCCTGAGCGAAGCCCCGAACGAATTCGATGACCAGCACGAAATGCTGGAGACTCTGCGGTCTCGTTTTGGGGAGGAGAAAACCCATTCCCTCATGGAAACCTATCGCGCGAGTTGGATGACCAAGCGCGACTGGGATCTGATGAAGGAATACAAGTTCAATGTCATCCGATTGCCGATCGACTACCGGCTGCTGGAAGATGATGCCAAGCCGATGCAGCTTCGGCCCAACGCATTCAAGTGGATCGATCTCGCGGTGAAAGAAGCCGAGCAGCGAGGAATCTACACGATTCTCGACCTTCACGGCGCGCCGGGTGGTCAAGGCTGGGAGCATCACACAGGTCGAAGCGGCCAGAACAAGCTCTGGGGGAGCGAGGAGTTCCAAAAGCGCACGGTTTGGATTTGGAAGGAACTCGCCAAGCGCTACGGCAAGCGCAGTTCGGTGGTCGCCTACGATGTTCTCAACGAGCCGTGGGGGGGCAAGCGCAAAGAGATCGCGACGGTGTTTGAGAAGATTCTCAAGGGAATCCGGGAGGTCGATGCGGACACTCTGGTTTATGCGCCGGGCTACTACGACGACTTCGAGCATTTCCCGATACCGCGCCAAGTGGGTTGGAAGAATGTCGGGGTGACGATGCACTTTTATCCGGGGCTCTTTGGTGATGAGGAGAGCCCGTGGGCTCATGCGCGGCACTTCAAGCGAGTGGAGCAGTTCTTTGAGAATCGATTGAATGCTTACCAAACCCCGATGCTCGTCGGAGAGATGAACGTGGTTCTCACCAAGAACGGTGGCGCGGAGATGATGCGCCACGCGTTTGATCTCTACAATCGACTGGGATATCAGACCACGATGTGGAGCCATAAGGTGATGGAGCCAAACGGTCTGAGCGAGGGCGGATCGTGGGGAATGGTGGTGAACCGAGACCCTTACAGGGCCCCGGACTTCAAGACCGCGAGCTACGAGGAACTGACAACCTGGGCAAAGTCGTTTGCCACGATGCCTTTGCAGACTTACACCCAGCTGCGAGATGTCCTGACGGCAAAGAATCCCAAGCTGACGCCCGTCCCTGTGATCACGGATTGGCGGGCCAAGGCTCCTGATACCGATGAGGTCTCAGGATTCAAGAAAGTGGATATCGGCGGGGCGATCAAGGGTGGCCTCGTCGCGGCTCCCGGCGGCGTGGTGAAGCTCTACGGAGGCGGCATGGATATCTGGGCGGATCGGGATCAGTTCCGGTATCTCTATGCTTCTGATCTGAAGAACTTCACGATTTCCACGGAGGTTCAGAGTCTGGAGAACACGAACGGCTTTGCGAAGGCGGCGATTCTGGTGCGGAGTGGGCTGAAGTCAGATTCCGCGACGGTCTTGGTCAGCGTTTTCCCGAATGGAGTCGCCCAGGTCGCGATTCGCAAGGTGGATGGCGGGATGATGGAAGGAGTTCACACCGTCGAGCCAGGAAGTCTGCCGCGCAAACTGGGAATCGCTTGGCGCGATGGCAAGGCGACGCTCAGTGTGGATGGGAATCCGGTCTACACGAGCGAGAAGATGGCTTGGGGCGACAAGGTGTATGCAGGAGTCGGGTCATTGAGCCACGAGCCGGCGCGCCTGGCCGAAGCGGTCTTTAAGGATCTCAAGCTCGTTCGCGAGTGAGCGGCCGGAATGGGCAGAAAGAAATCCTGGGAAAAATTACATTAGGACCTGGTGATCTTTCTGCCTACAATCCGTTATAACAAGAGTTACCACAGCTTTGCTGGGGAGTAGCCTGCACGCATGTGCCTCGTCAATACAGGATTCCGGTGAAAACTGGCACTCCTCGGGGCCATGAGCGGTGAGTTGAGACTCAACGCTGGGCGAGACCATTGAAGCGTTCTGGTGCAGAGCGTCTCAAAATGGTACAAGAACACACGCCCGTCGTGACGACTTCTTTGTCGTCCCCGAACTCCTGGCACACCCAGGATCCCACTCAGGTTCTCTCGAAGTGGGACAGCAACCTCGAAAATGGTCTCACGGATCAGGAAGCGGTTGTACGCCTGGAAAAGCACGGTCGCAACGTGCTGGAGCGCAAGGCCGCCGATGGCCCTCTCGTTCTCCTGTGGCGACAGATCAACAACCCTCTCATCTGGGTGCTCATCGCGAGCAGCGTCATCGCATTCGTCGCGGACCCGAAGGATGGCCTCAAGAACGGCCTCGTGATCCTCGCAGTTGTCGTCCTCAACGCGATCATTGGATTTGTCCAAGAGTTTCGTGCGGGCAAGGCGATTGAAGCCCTTAAAGATTTCGTCCCTGAATTCGCCACCGTCCTGCGCAATGGCACCAAGAAGCAGGTTCCGGTCGCGGAAATTGTGCCGGGTGACATCGTTTCGGTGATGAGTGGCGACCGCGTTCCGGCGGACATGCGCTTGGTTCAGTGTCGCACCCTTCTTGTCGAAGAGGCGGCACTGACAGGAGAATCTGTCCCGGTCGAGAAGAAGCTCGACTCGGTGGCAGAAGATGCGACTCTTGGAGATCGCAAGAATATGGCTTACGGAGGCACCTTGGTCACTCAGGGTGCGGGCCTGGGCGTGGTGGTCGCGACGGCGGGCGATACGGAGCTCGGTCGCATCAACACGATGCTCAACGAGGCCACGGAGACGGAAACTCCGCTTTCTCGATCGCTTTCCCAAATCGGAACCGTGCTCTCGATCGGCATCGGCGTGGTGGCTCTGCTGATCCTGGTCTTGGGCACGGCTCGAGGCGTCGGACAAGGCCTGGAAATGGCGGCGGCGTTCCGAGAGTCGGTGATCTTTGCGATCACACTCGCGGTTGGCGCGATTCCCGAAGGTCTCCCTGCGATTGTCACGATTGCTCTGGCGATCGGTGTGCAGCGCATGGCGGCTCGAAAGGCGGTCGTTCGCAAGCTCCCCAGCGTCGAGACGCTTGGCAGCACGACCGTGATCTGCAGCGACAAGACGGGAACTCTGACCAAGAACGAAATGACGGTGCAAAGCATCGTCACCGTCGATGGCGCGAAGTACACGATGACCGGCGTCGGCTACGAGCCAGTCGGGGATCTGATGCGCAATGGCGAAAAGGTTACGGAAGCTCCGGCCGATGTGGCGCTGCTCTTGAAGGCAGCCGCGCTTTGTTCCGATGCGACGCTGGAAGACGACAACGGCATCTGGCGGCTCCATGGTGATCCGACAGAGGGTGCGCTGGTCGTGGCAGCCGAGAAGCTGGGCTACGCGTCGGCGGCTTTGCGAAAGAGCGCTCCGCGCATCGACGCGATCCCGTTCGAGTCGGAGTACCAGTTCATGGCGACCCTTCAGGACTACAACGGCCAGCGTTGGATCTTCATGAAGGGATCGCCGGAAGCGGTGCTCAAGCGATCGACAGGTATGGACGCCAACGCGGTGCTCAGCGATGTCACGGCACTCGCGAGCCAAGGTCAGCGCGTGCTGGGGATCGCGGGCAAGAAGGTCTCGGCGGACCATGCCGAACTTGCGTTCAGCGATGTCGATCAGGACATGGAGTTCCTTGGTCTGGCTGCGATGATCGATCCGCCGCGTAAGGAGGTCATCGAGGCGATTCGCCTCGTCCACGGCGCGGGCGTGACGGTGAAGATGATCACCGGCGACCATGCCAAGACCGCCGAAGCGATTGGTGAGCAGCTCAACATCGCCGATGGTCGTGATGCGATCACGGGGACTCAACTCGCTGAGATGGACGACGCGCAGATCCGCGTGGCGGCCAAGAGCACGAACGTCTTCGCCCGCGTGGCCCCTGAGCACAAGCTTCGCCTGGTGCGGGCTCTGCAGGAGGAAGGTCAGGTCACGGCAATGACCGGGGACGGCGTCAACGATGCCCCGGCGCTCAAGCAGTCGGATATCGGCGTGGCGATGGGCATCACGGGAACCAGCGTGAGCAAGGAATCGGCGGACATTGTTCTTGCTGATGACAACTTCGCGAGCATTGTCGCGGCGGTTGAGGAAGGCCGACGGGTCTACGACAACCTCATCAAGTCGCTCGCGTTCGTTCTGCCGACCAACCTTGGTTTGGCGATGATTCTGATGGCGGCGGTTGCATTCTTCCCATTCGTGGGGGGTGAGCTTCTGCTTCCGATGCTCCCGACACAGATTCTGTGGATCAACCTCGTGGCGACGGTCGCCCTCGCGCTTCCTCTGGCCTTCGAGAGCAAGGAGCCGGATATCATGTCGCGGCCTCCACGCAACAAGAAGGAGCCTGTGTTGAGCGGATTCGTGATTGCGCGAACCTTCATTGCGGCAACCCTGATGACGGTGAGTGCGGTCGGGCTGTTCCTGTGGCAGTACAACAAGGATCTGCCTTTGGTGCAAGCCGGGCAAATGACGATGCCGATGCTCCTGGCGGAAGCGCAGACGATGGCGGTCACCACGGTGATCTTCTTCCAGATCTTCTACATGCTGAACTGCCGATCCCTGCGCGATTCGATCTTCCGCATCGGTCTGTTCAGCAACAAGTCGGTGTTCGCCGGAATTGCCGCCGTGTTGGTTCTGCAAGCCGCCTTCATCTACTTCCCGCCCCTGCAAGCGGTGTTCAGCACGGCGGCACTCACCCCGATGGCCTTGTTGGTCTCGGCAGTGGCGGGCATGCTGATTCTGCCGGTGATTACGGTGGAGAAGTTGATCCGAGGTCGCAAGCGTGCGGCGGTCTGATCGGGCATTCAGTCAAATCCTCGCGGGCAGGAGGGCTTCGGCTCTCCTGCTTGCTTTTTTTAAGGCCCATCTTAAGAATCTTGAGGTGAGGTCCTAGTTGGCTCAACGTTTCTTGAGATCTTTGCGTCTAAGGGTGTATGGCCACTCCGGTGCCTCCGACTCCTTCGCGAACCCCTTGGGGGGCGATTATCAGCTTGGTGAGCGCGCTCGCCTATGGCGTGTCGCCGCTTGACCTGATTCCCGATATCCTGCTCCTGGTGGGATGGGTGGATGATGCGATCCTCGTGCCGTTGCTCCTGGTCATTGCAGGCGTGAGTTTCTTCCGCCACAAGGCTTGGATGAAGCAGGTGGAAACTGGAACTTCGGTGATCCCTGCGCACGCTCGTTCGGTGAATGAGCCGCCCGTGATCCCGAACGACTACGAGTCGGCGACGGCTCGGTGATTTGATCTGGTCGAAGTGATGGGCTGTGCAGGTGTTTGCCTGCGCGGCCCTATCTCTATCTAGCGGGGCGGTTTGTTCGCAAGAGCGAGAGCCTTGTCACGGAGTTTAGGCTTCAGAGCGCCGCACTCGATCCACCAGTCGACGAGTTGCGGCCAGTCGGCGGGATTTTCCAGATCTGTCGGAATGAATCCCCAGAGATGAAATGGATCAAACCAAACTATCGCTTCGTCAGCGACCAAAGTAACCGCGTGCAGATACCTGGATAGGTAGCGGAAACCCGTCCCGTCCGTCCTCGATGACTTGATATTCTCGGCTCGAAACTCGAAAACGTGGAATTGGTCGGTAACGCGTGACTTTGAACTCAGGCCGCTGACTAGCTCAAGAAGTTGGAAGCCCAGCATGCCGAGAAGGAAACACGCCCATGAGCACAGTACGATCAGGAGCGCGACTGTTGATGCCGACGCGGCAAGAACGGCTCCAAAGGCGAATCCTACCGATGGAACCAGATAGAGTACGCCTGTTGCTGCAAGGAGTTTCCGCATTAGTTTGTGCGGGTAGGGACGCGGGAGAGTTCGGATGACCTTCTCACCGTCTCCCAGTGCCTCGGGTGGCTCTCCGCTTTGGATGAAATCCATCTCCTGATTGAACCAGGTTTCAACGTAGATTGAGCTCCCGCTGCTTCTGCTCTTGACGCATCAGGCCAGCCGAGACCATTTGTTCAATGAGAATTGGCCAGTCGGCAGGATTCTCCAAGTCGGTTGGCGAGAGGAGCCAAGGGTCTTCGGCTCCGGCCCAGAACCAAATCTCCTGTTTGGTTACCCGGACACCCATCCCGGAGGTCATCGGCCCATGCGCTCCCGAACCGTCGCTGCGACTGACCCGCCACGTCTCGGGTGTGAACTCCAGAACACTGACCTTCGCTGCGGCCCCTTTCCCTCGAAAAGCATCGCTCAGCCTGCGTTGGCCCACCACCGCGAGAACCCCCGAGATGAACCCGATGCTGATGTTGGCGACAATCGCCGCCGTGGAGCCAATCACCCAAAACGCCAGTCCACTGAAGAGCCAGATGAGGAGTGCCGGAAGCACGAAGGGGAGTGCGCGCTTTGCCTCCTGACTCTCCAGGAGTTTGGGGGAGTCTGGGCGCGGGCGGGTGCGGATCGACTTTGCCCCTTCACCGGGAGTGACCGGAGGGTCTCCGATTTGGATAGGGTTCACGGGGTGATTGAACCCGGTTTTGGGTGAGATGTGACGTGTGTGCTTCTCGCTCCCCATGCCTCCCCCAAGTTTCCTTGACGAGAAGGTCGGCTGAAACTCAGCGGTGTTCGGCCCCTCCCCGAGTCAAGCTCGGAGAGGGCTCTCAATGTCCCTACCGTGAAGGGCCGGGGCAGCCATTCACCACTTGCTTTGGGTGCCCTGTCCCCTTCAGGGGCAGGA
The DNA here is from genome assembly GCA_943371575.1 of Methyloversatilis discipulorum. GTDB lineage: Bacteria > Armatimonadota > Fimbriimonadia > Fimbriimonadales > Fimbriimonadaceae > UphvI-Ar2. The sequence continues at coordinate 258,942 of CALRVI020000003.1, forward strand.
TCTGCTTTCTATCGATGTCAGGAATCCTGCTTAGAATCGCTGGCCACAGACTTGGTGGTGAGGCGTCAGATCCCGACCCTGAAGGGTCGGGGCACCGTGCAAATTGATACTCGTGCTCCGGGGTTCTCGACGACCGGGGCGGGAGAGGTTTGCGGGCGCACCGGCCTCAACAAAAAACCCCCGAGTTTCTGCGCGAACCTCGGGGGATTGGCCTTGGGCCGGGCGGCGAGAGATTGTTCCGCCTAGTGCATCGGTGGAATCCAGTCGCCGTGAGCCTCAAAGAGGTCATCGCAGAGGGCCCGAATCCTGTCGAGCGGGAGATCCTGCGACGTGTGAGGATCGAGCATCGCGGCGTGGTAGACGTGCTCTTTCTTGCCCGTGAGCGCCGCTTCCACGGTGAGCGATTGCACGTTCACGTTGGTCATCATCAGGGCAGCGAGCTGCGGCGGCAGAGTACCAACCTTCACCGGCTGGATCCCCTGTTTATCCACGAGGCACGGCACCTCGACGCAACATCCCTGGAGCAGGTTGTCGATCAGCCCTTCGTTCGGCACATTGCCATAAACCACGCGGGGCTGGTTGGTTTCCATGCTGTGAATGATCAAGCTACCGTACTCGTGGCTGCGCCGAACTTCCAGTTCTTCGCCCGCTTCCATCTTTGCCTTCAGGCTTTGCCATCCGGCGATCTGATCTTCGCAACGGCGGATGTATTCATCGAGAGGTACGTTGAACCGCTCGATCAGTTCGGGCGAGTCGCGGCGGATGAAGTAGGGGGTGTATTCGCTGAAGTGCTCGCTGGACTCGGTGACAAAGTAGCCGAGCCACTTGAGCATTTCATAGCGAACACGGTTCCAGTCGGGGACGCGGCCCTCTTCGTAGACCTTGTGGATGTCGGGGTAGAGGTCGCGGCCGTTGTGCTCGAACCGCAGATAGAACGCCATGTGGTTGATCCCGGAGCAGAAATAGTTGATCTCTTCGTACGGGATGCCGATGTCGTGGCAGAGTTGCTCGGCCGTGCCTTGGACGCTGTGACAGAGGCCAATCGTGTTGATGGCGCTCCATTCACTCACCGCCCAGCAGAGCATCGCCATGGGGTTGGTGTAGTTCAGCAGCAGGGCATCCGGGCAGAGATCTTCCATGTCGTTGGTGATCTCCAGCAGCACGGGGATCGTGCGCAATGCGCGGAAGATGCCGCCGATTCCCAGAGTATCGGCGATGGTTTGGCGCAGGCCGTATTTTTTGGGAATTTCAAAGTCGATGACCGTGCCCGGCTTGTATCCCGCGACCTGGATCATGTTGATGACATAGTTGGCGTCCACCAGGGCTTCGCGGCGGTCGAGAGTCGCGGTGATCGTGGCCTTGCCACCGAGGGATTCGTTGATACGGTTCGCCACGATCTCGCTCGTCTTGAGCCGTTCTCCATCGATGTCCATCAGGGCGATGTGCGCGTCCGCCAGCTCCGGGAAGCTGAGGATGTCCCCGATCAGGTTCTTGGCGAAAACAGTGCTCCCGGCACCGATCATTGCGACTTTAGCCATGACTGGGTTATACCGAAACGTTTCTCTGGGCCGTGATCCTGGTGCGCAGAGAAACAAAAAAACCCCCTGACTCTGCCAGGGGGTTTCTGTGGAGCTTGGGCTGGGATTACCAGCCGCGGGTCGCGAGTTGCTCTTCCTTCGGCAGGGTGGAGCAGTTGATCCCTACCATCGCCTCGCCGAGGTTCTTGCTGATCTCAGCGAGCTTCTTCGCATCTTGGTAGAAGAGCACGCTCTCGACGATGGCGCGGGCCCGCTTCGCCGGGTCGCCGCTCTTGAAGATTCCGCTGCCGACGAACACGGTCTCCGCGCCGAGCTTCATCATGAGGGCGGCGTCGGCCGGGGTGGCGATGCCACCGGCACTGAAGTTGGGCACGGGGAGCTTGCCGATCTTGTGGACTTCGCCGATCAGATCGAGCGGGGCTTGGTGCTCCTTGGCAAGAACGTAGAGTTCATCTTCGCGGGCGTTTTGCACGGTGCGAATCTCGCTCATGATCGTGCGCATGTGGCGAACGGCTTCGATGACGTCGCCGGTGCCTGCTTCGCCTTTGGTGCGGATCATCGCCGCGCCCTCGGCGCATCGGCGCAGAGCCTCGCCGAGATTGCGCGCGCCGCAGACAAAGGGCACGGTGAACGCATGCTTGTCAACGTGGTTAGCATGGTCGGCGGGGGTCAGCACTTCGCTCTCGTCGATGAAGTCGATTTCCAGCGCTTCGAGGATTTCCGCTTCGACAAAGTGGCCGATGCGGCACTTGGCCATCACAGGGATCTTGACCGCTTCCTTGATGCCGAGAATCATTTCCGGGTCGCTCATGCGGGCGACTCCGCCATCCTTGCGGATGTCGGCGGGGACGCGCTCCAGGGCCATGACCGCGACCGCACCAGCATCCTCGGCAATCCGAGCTTGCTCTGGATTGACGACGTCCATGATGACGCCGCCCTTCAGCATCTCCGCCAGGCCGACCTTTTCCCGCCAGGTTTTCTTGGCGGTGATGGTGGCGGACGAACCGTTCGAGTGACCGTTGTGCGTGCTCATAGTGATTTGTGAGGCGAAAGCGCCTGGGAACTGAGTTCAACAAAAGAGGATTCGGAAATCCCCGGCGGACAAGCCGTCCACCAGAATGATCTACGCAAAAGTGTACATTCATGGCGGCGAGGCCCGGGGGACTGCGTAGACTCTGAGAGGACTGCTTCGGGACGTCGTGCCTATTATAGTTGCGCACGCAACTACTTGTTCCGTCCCGGCGTTGAACCTATCATGAGCACGAACACGGCTACGAAAATCCTTGGTCTTCACCACGTCACCGCGATGTCGGGAGATCCCCAGACGAATATCGATTTCTATGCCGGAATCCTCGGCCTGCGCATGGTCAAGGTGACGGTGAACTTCGATGACCCGCACACCTATCACCTCTACTACGGCGATGGGCTCGGCCGACCGGGGACGCTGATGACGTTCTTCCCGTGGCCTGGTGCGCGCACAGGGAATGTTGGAATCGGTCAAGTGGGCGTGACGGCGTTCTCGATCCCCAAGGGTTCGATGGACTTTTGGGTGAACCGATTGAGCGAGGCGGGCGTGCCATTCTTCGGCCCGGAAGAGAGATTCGGCGATCAGGTTCTGAGCTTGGTTGACCCGGACGAGATGCCTTTGGAACTGGTCGAGTCCTCGGAGGGCGATCCTCGGGATGCCCAGCCGTGGAACGGACTCGGTGCCGACGTCGCGATTCGCGGTTTCCATTCGGTGGAGCTTTGGCTTGGGAAGATGGAAGGTATGGAGGCTTTGCTCCAGGAGATCATGGGGCTGACCTTGGTCGGCGAGGATCAGGGCCGGTCTCGACTGGCGGCGAATGGCGATCTTCCGGGGAACCGGGTCGACTTGGTTCATCGACCGGGGACGCCGTTCGGCACAACAGGAGTCGGAACCGTGCACCACGTGGCATGGCGCGTGGAGTCGGTGGTGGAGCAGGAGGCTCTGCGGCAGACTCTGGAGCGAGCCGGCTTGCGGGTGACGGAGATCGTGGAGCGGAACTACTTTAAGAGCATCTACTTCCGCACTCCGGGCGGCGTGCTGTTCGAGGTCGCGACCGATGGCCCGGGCTTCGATATTGACGAGCCCCTGGCGACGATGGGCACGACTCTGCAACTGCCGGAGCAATACGAAGCGATGCGCAGCGAGCTCCAACGGACGCTCCCCGACCTGGTTCTGCCCGATGGAACGGTGGTGACGAAGTGACGCCGTTCGATGAAATTGTGCTTCCCGGCGCCCCCGGGAAGGCGATTTTGCTGGCTCTCCACGGCACGGGCGGCGACGAGCACGATCTGATCCAGATCGCCGAGGCGGTCGCGCCGGGATGGACGTATTGGGGAATCCGGGGCAAAGAGCGCGAGCATGGGATGAATCGGTACTTCAAACGGTTCGCCGAAGGGGTTTTTGATGAGGACAACATCCGGATGCGCACCCCTGAGTTGGCAGAGTGGATTCGGGCTCGGCGGCAGGATGAAGATCTGGCGGGTCGGTCGGTCGTGGCGCTTGGCTACAGCAACGGAGCGAACATGGCGGCAAACTTGCTGCTCAGTGGATCGGGAGTGCTGGATGGCGCGGTGATGCTCCGCCCGATGGTGACCCTCGATTGGCCGGAGGCTTCTCTGAACGGCGTGAAAGGGCTCGTGATCTCGGGGCAGATAGACCCAATTTGTCCTCCGGAGCAAGGGGCGGCGTTGGCGCGGCAGCTCCGCGGCGCGGGGGCGGAAGTGGAGTTTCTGACTCTCGGGGTCGCCCACAATCTGGCTCAGGGCGATATCGTGAAGGCGAGCGAGTTCTTGGCCTCGTTTGAGGGCTGAGGGCTATTCAAACAGGCCGCGGGCGAAGGCATCGGCGTCGAAATCGCGCAAGTCCTCGGCCTTTTCCCCGACTCCGATCAGCTTGATCGGGACGTGGAATCGTTCGTAGACGCCGATGAGGGCTCCCCCTCGGGCGGTTCCATCGAGTTTGGTGAGAACAAGGCCGGTGACTCCTGCGGCGTTTGTGAACTCTTCGGCTTGTCGGATGGCGTTTTGGCCGGTGTTGGCATCGAGGACGAGGAGGACTTCGTCGGCGGGGCGTCCAAGCGCCTTTTCGACCACCTTGGCAACCTTAGCGAGCTCGGCCATGAGATTGCCTTTCGTGTGCTGGCGACCGGCGGTGTCGGCGAGAACGAAGTCGGCGCCTCGGGCTTTGGCGGCGTTGATCGCATCGAAGAGCACAGCGGCAGGGTCTCCGCCGGGTTGGGCTTTGACGATCATGGATCCGCTGCGCTCGGCCCAGATTTCGAGCTGCTCAATCGCAGCGGCGCGGAAGGTGTCGCCGGCGGCGAGGACAACCTTTCGGCCCTCCTTGGTCAGCCGGGTGGCGAGTTTGCCGATGCTCGTGGTCTTGCCGACGCCGTTGACCCCCACGAAGAGATAGACGCACGGCGGGAAGTTGCGGAAAAGGATGGATTCGCCGGGCTGGCTGAATCGGGATCGGATGGATTCCTGGAGCCGGGCCTTGATGCCTTCGGCACTCGTGATTTTCTCTTCGCGCACCGCTTTGCGGAGCTCTTCGAGGATTTCGTGGGTGGTTTGGATGTTGGTGTCGGCCTGGAGGAGGGCTTCCTCAAGCTCTTCGTAGAGTTCTTCGTCGATGACCCCGCGTCCGAGCATGCGGTCGACTTTTTGCATCAGGCCATTGAACATTCGATAGGGGAGTATGGCAGAGGTGGTTGGTCGGTGCGCGGGAGGCCTCGTCGCCGCCCGGCCCAAGGCCAATCCCCCGACTTTTGCGGAGATCATCGGTGGTGATTCGGGGGCGGGTGGCCGCAAAAATCTCCCGCCCCGGTCGGCGACGAGAAGGGAGGATGCGCAATCGGATTTTGAGTGGTGAATGCGGAGCTTCCCGACCATGAAGAGGACGTTGCATGGCGGTCATCCGACTTTGGTGGTGCTAGTTTTGGGTGCCCGGCCCCTTCAGGGGCCGGATCTTCCGTGCTTGGATGTCTCTCAATCAGTAATTCCTATGGCATCAAACCTATCCATTTTAGTTGGGCAATACCCGACCCTAAAGGGATCGGGGCACCCTACTTACTCAGGATTTCGAAACTCAAGTTCTGCCATGCAATGGCCTCTGAAGGGTCGGGGCACCCGGTACCAAGGGCGGCAACAAAAAAGCCCCCGATCTCAAACGAGATCAGGGGCTTTCAACTCTGAAAGACCAGAGACTTAGTGACCGGAAACCTTGGAGGCAGCGGTTGGGTCGAGGCGGAGGCCGGGGCCCATGGTGCTGCTGAGGCTGACGGTTTGAAGATATCGGCCCTTGCTGCTGGCAGGCTTCGCCTTGATCACGGCGTCCAGAGCGGCGATGAAGTTCTCGCGAATCTGGTCATCGGTGAAGGTGACCTTGCCGAGGGGCACGTGGACAACGCCGGCTTTGTCAGCGCGGTATTCCACACGAGCAGCACTCTTGATCTCCTTGACGGCGGCTCCGATCGCGCTGGTCACGGTGCCGTTGCGCTTGTTCGGAGTCTTGGGGCCGAGGAATCGGCCGATCTTACCGATCTGCGGGGCCATGTCGTCCGATGCGATCATCACATCGAAATCCTTCCAGCCTTCTTGAACGCGCTTGATGAGATCCTCATCACCGACCACGTCGGCACCAGCGGCTTCGGCTTCCTTCGCCAGGTCACCCTTGGCGAGAACGGCAACTTTCTTGACCTTGCCGGTTCCGTGGGGGAGAGTGGTGATGCCGCGAACGTTTTGGTCGCTCTTGCGGGGGTCGATGCCGAGGCGCAGAGCCAGTTCAACCGTTTCCGGGAACTTGGCAGTGGCGTTCTTCTTCACCAGAGCGATGGCTTCATCGACGGTGTAGATGGCGTCCTTGTCAAGGGTCTTGGCGATCTCGGTAAAGCGCACCGAGTGGGCGTTCTTGCGTTTGGTTCGAATGGCCATAAAGGTCCTCCGTGGTCAAGTGGCCCCAAACAGAGCCTGCCACAGGTTTGCAAAGATACCTCAGGAACTTGCGCGAATCTGGGACGGGTAGGGTAGAGAGACAACTATGCTCGCCACTCTCACTGCCGCCTTGATTCTCCAAACGCCGAACTACTCTGCGACCTGGCAAGAAGTTTCGAGCGCGATTCGAACCCGTTACTACGCCCGCGCGGAGCGTCGCACAGAGATGGACGCTTTGCTGACCAAGTATGGACCGCTTGCTTCCGCAGCGAAATCCAACGAGGAGTTTGCGGCGACCATGAGGGCGATGATCGCGGAGTTTGGTGATTCGCACTTTGACTTTGTGACGGCGGAGGATCAGGGATTTGCGATGATGGCAAATATTGTGAACACCCGCGGCATGGGGCGAGGAACCACGCCGCAACTGCCGAACATTGGGGCTTGGTTCAAGCGCGATACCGGAGGTTTCCGGGTGATGATGGTGCTCAATGATTCTCCTGCCGCAGCGGCCGGGCTGGAGAAGGGCGATCTCGTGACGACGATTGAGGGGAGTCCATTCACGCCGGTGAAGTCGCTGCAGCCGTTTGTGGGCAAGTCGGTGAAGCTCTCGTTCCTGAGGGGGGCGGAGATGAAGTCGGTCCAAGTGACGCCGATTGAGCAACTCCCCTACCAGATGTTCTACACCGCGACACAGAAGAGCACGAAGATTATTGAGCGCAATGGCAAGAAGATCGCGGTGTTTCGGCCATGGACGATGGTGGATACCCAGATCAGCGACATGCTGGGAATCTTTGTTCGCCAGGGGCTCGCGGGCCGGAGCGATGCATTGATTTACGATTTGCGCGATGGGTTTGGCGGTCGCCCCGAAGGGTTCTTTGAGCTTTTCTTTGCTCCCGACTACGAGCTTGCCTGGGGGCTGGGCAGCGTGACAAGCAAGCAGCGCACAGGATACGACAAGCCGATGGTCGTGCTCACCAATGAAGGAACCCGGAGTGCCAAGGAGGTCGTCAGCGCGATCTTTAAGAAGTCGAAGCGGGCGACTCTGATTGGTCAGCCAACGAAGGGCGATGTCCTCGGCACTTTCCCGCAGATGATCGGCGACTGGGGGATTCTGGAAATCCCGATGGTGGATCTCGCTTTTGAGGGGGAGCGGATGGAAAAGAACCCGGTTCAGCCGGATATCAGCGTCAAGGACGATCCGTTCAAACCGGGGGATGAGCAGTTCGAGGCCGCGCTGGATCATCTGAGCAAATAGGCGACTCGGGAGCAATTGAGTGCTGGTCAGTTCGGCCCACGCAGGGGTGCGAGGGGCCGGACCTTCCGCTTGTTCACTCACCCCTCTGTAGGTAACCTGACAACTGACGGGAGAAGGGCAGCCTGCCATTTGGCGTGGCGCTCAACGAGGTGCGTCTACCCCTATGCAAAACACATTCGCTATTCTTGGTTCCGGTATGCAGGGCACGGCTGCTGCTTACGACATCGCCAAATTCGCGCAAGAGCCCAAGGTTTTTATGGGCGACGTGAGCTTTGACCAAGCTCGCAAGAACTCGGAGCGCGTGAACAATCTCATCGGGCGAGAGGTTTGTATCCCGCACGAAGTCAATGCGCTGGACGAGGTGAGCCTCGCTCGATTCCTGGAAGGTGCGGACATTGTCATCTCCTGCGTGCCTTACTGGATGCACCCGCACATTGCGAAGGTTGCGATCAACTCGATCACCGACATGGTTGACCTGGGTGGCAACACCGACATCACCATGCGGACTCTGGATCTCGATCTGCAAGCGAAGGAGAACGAAGTCACCCTCGTCCCCGATACCGGTCTTGCTCCTGGCCTCGTGAATAACGTGGGCCTCTACATGATCGAGAATCTGGACGAGTGCCACAGCGTGAAGCTCTACTGCGGCGTGTTGCCGCAGAATCCGAAGCCGCCGTTCAACTACAAGCTCACTTTCAATATGGAAGGCTTGGTCACGGAATACGACTTCGAAGCGATTGCTCTGCGCGATGGAAAGATCATCAAGGTTCCGACTCTGACCGAGTTGGAGCACCTGCACATCGACCAACTCGGCGATATGGAAGCCTTTGTGACTTCCGGTGGTACTTCAACCGCTCCCTACACGCTGGAAGGCAAGGTTCCGAACTACGAGTACAAGACGATCCGCTTCCCGGGTCACTGCCACCTCATGAAGATCTTCAAGGACTTCGGTCTTTGGCGAGAAGATGAGGTCGAAGTGAAGGGCGGCAAGGTTCGCCCGAAGGATGTGTTCAACAAGGTCTTCGGGCCGGAGCTCGAGAAGTTCGTGGATGACGATCTTTGCGCGGTGCGTGGTGTGGGTGTCGGCATCAAGAACGGCCAGCCGAGCCGCATCCAGGTTGATATCTTTGATAAGCAGTGCAAGGAAACCGGCTTCACGAGCATGGAGCGACTGACCGGCTTCAGCACCTCAATCATCGCTCAAGAAGTCGTGCAAGGCAACGTGCCGAAGGGTGCGGTGCGGTACGAGAATGCGATGACCGGAACCTCGTTCCTTCGCGAGCTGCACCGTCGCGGCATTGACCTCAAGATCCAGCAAACCACCGAAAAAGTCTTCGGCTAAGCGCTGACTGGTTTGCCCCAAGCCAGAACCCTCTTTCTTCGTGAGAGAGGGTTCTTTTTGTGGGTCGGCTCGGATACTCTGCCGTTGGGTTAGCGCATGAAAGAAGTTCCGGTTTTTGGTCTGTTTGAGCTCGGATGGCAAGAGGAAGCTGAGGGTGGAAATCCGTTTTTGGAACCCCCTCCGTTGATGACCGTTCGGCATGACGAGGGAGAGTCATGGGAGATCGCGGGGTTCTGCGACGACACCGAGGGGACCCAGTTTGCCGCGCGATTCATGCCGCAACGAGCGGGGCGCTATTCTGCTGAGGTGCGCATCGGGGATCGAGTCGTGCGCGAGAGCTTCGTCGTCGTGGATCGAGGCCTGCCTGGCATCCCGCGAGCGAAGGGATGGCATTTCGAGTGGTCGGGAAGCGGCGAGCCGTTTTATCCGAACAGCACGACGGCCTACATGCTCTTTGGACTCGAGGAGCCAGTGGCAAAGGACGCGCTCGACCGTCTTGCCGACCAGGGGATCAATCGGATTCGGGTGGCCCTCTCTCCATCGCGGCAGGATGATGGATCGCGATGGATGGAGCCGCAGGTTGCTGAACGCGACGATTTCACCTATAAGTACAGCCCTTGGGTATTGGGTGATGCGGGAAATGCGCGGCAGCCCCAGACCGATGTGACGCGTTTTGATGTCGGGTTCTGGCACAAAGTCGATCGAATCGTGGCGCACGCGCAATCCCGCGGGATCGTGAGTGAGATCATCTTCTTTCTTGATGGAGCGGATGAGGGGAACTATCCATTTGAGAAGTTTCGACTCAGCGCGAGCGACCTGGATGAAGATCGGTACTACGCCTATGCGGTGGCTCGTTTGGGGGCGTTTTCGCACATCGAGTGGTGCGTGACGAACGAGTGGACGCTTTTCCAAACCGATGAATGGGTGGAGCGTCAGGGGGCTCTGATCGCGGACATGGATCCGTACGGTCACCTGCTGAGTGTGCATGGGCACGGGCATTTTCCGTTCCGGGCGAGTTCGTGGTGTACCCATGCCCTGTTCCAGGTCTGGGATGAGCACGGAGGCCATGAGTGGGCTCTGCGCGAACGGGCGGAAATGCTGAAAGCAGGTCAAGTCAAGCCGATTTTTAACGAGGAGTTTGGTTATGAAGGGCACTACTCCTCTCCGTGGGGAGAAGCGAGGGTTGCCCCGGCGCGATCGGCGGAAACCCGGCTCCGGATTGCGTGGGGGATCGCGATGGCGGGCTGCTTCAGTACGGACGGCGAAACCGCCAAGCCAGGCCTCGGGGGCTGGATCAACGGACTGAACGAGGGTGAATCGGAGTTGTTGATGGGACGGAAGCGGATGACTGAGTTCTTCTCAGCCTTTGATCTTGCGAACTGCGAGCCCGCCGATGACTCGGCCTCGGGGGATGCGTGGGTTCTGCGGGGGGAGAATGAGATCGTGGTGTACCTGCCCAACGGGGGCCAAACTTCGGTCGATGTGCCGGAGGGGATTTGGGATGTTCGGCAGTATGAGCCGAGATTGGGCGAGTGGAAAGACCTTGTCCAAGGCAAAGAGCTTTTCCGTCAACCGGAGTGGCGCGGGTGGGTGTCGCCGTTCGTGGAGTTTGGTCGCCCGATGGCCTTCGTGATTATCCGGACAGCATCCAGCGAGTGACCGACAGATTCGTCATTTTTAATAATGAACAATGACATTTGTCATATCGCCTTGAGTTTCGGCTGATACACAATAGAGGTGGTGGTGTTCCGAGTTGAGGCACCCCAGGTGTCTTACACATGCAAAAACTTGTCTTGCCGTTGCTCGGGCTGGCGGTGCTGGCTAGCGGAATTGGGTCGATGGCCCAAGCGGCACCTCCGGCCCAATCGAAGAAGAGTTTCAAGAAAGATGTCGCCCCGGTTCTCCAACGGGCATGCGCGAGTTGTCACACGGGAAAGAGTGCCTCGGCGGGGATTGATGTGAGTTCCTACAAGGCTCTGATGGAAAAGCGAACCGGTGAGCAGGTGGTCGCGCCGGGCAAGAGCAAGCAAAGCCTTCTGACCCTCTCGATGCGGGGGGAGGACGGGGTCTCCAAGATGCCTCCAGGCAAGGGCCACATGCGCGAAGGGACGATCAAAGTGGTCGAAGCCTGGATCAACGAAGGCGCGAAGGACAACTGAGTTCAGGCAATTTCGGAAGAATCTCCGTCAAAAACTAAACGAATCCCGCGCTGGGACGTCCAAAATGCGAAGCTATGAAGTCTTTCGCCTTTCTTGCTCTGTCGTGCATGGTTCTTGGTGCGGGGATTCTTTCTCAAGCTCAGGCGGGTGTTCCGCAAACAGCAAAGAGCTACAAGAACGATGTCGCCCCGATTTTGAAGAGTTACTGCCTGAGTTGTCACACCGGAAGTAGCGCCAAGGCGGGGCTCGATCTGAGCACCTATAAGGGTCTGACGGCCAAGCGGGAGAAGGCCACGATCGTCGCGGGGAAGGCGGAAAAGAGTGCCCTGATTCAAGCCGTCAAGGGATCGGGCGAAGTAAAGAAGATGCCTCCGGGACGCCGCACCGTCAAGGCGGCGGAGATCGAGGTGCTGAGCGCCTGGATCAACGAAGGCGCGAAGGATAACTGAGCTTTGCTCCAGGAGCCGAGGGCGTCCCACCCTCGGCTGAGGATTCGGGGGGCCGAGCGGTAGAATCAGCAAGATTCCCCCGTAGCCTCCCATGGATCAATCGCACATCCGTAACTTCTGCATCATTGCTCACATCGATCACGGCAAGTCCACGCTGGCTGATCGCATCTTGGAGCATTGCGGAGCCGTGCGTGGCACTGCTCAAGAGCAGATGCTGGACACCATGGATCTGGAACGAGAGCGCGGCATCACGATCAAGATGACCGCAGTGCGGCTGGAATACAAAGCCCGCAACGGCGAGACCTACCAGTTCAACCTCATCGACACCCCAGGTCACGTGGACTTCACCTACGAAGTCTCACGGGCACTCTATGCGTGCGAAGGCGCGCTTTTGCTCGTTGATGCGACGCAAGGCGTCGAGGCGCAGACCATCGCCAACGCGAACATGGCGATGAACCAGAAGCTCGAGATCATCCCCGTGGTCAACAAGATGGATCTCCCCCACGCCGATCTCGACATGGCGAAGGAGGAGATCGAGAACGCTCTGATGATTGATGCGAGTGAGGCGATTCCTTGCTCGGCAAAAAGCGGTCTCGGCATCGAAGATATTCTGGAAGCGGTGGTTGAGCGGATTCCCTCGCCGCGAGGCAAGTCGGCAGATCCCCTACGTGCTTTGATTTTTGATAGCCACTTTGATAGCTACCAGGGCGCGGTCGCCTATGTTCGGGTGGTCGATGGGGCCATCAATCCGGGCGACAAGATCAAGATGATGTCCACCGGCAAGGTGTTTGATGTCGACGAAGTCGGTGTCTTCCGTCCCAGGCTGGAGCGGGGTCAGAGTTTGGAAACCGGGGAAGTCGGCTTCCTCACCGGCGCGATCAAGACGATCGGCGATGCGAGCGTTGGCGATACGGTCACGAGCGCGGAGAAGTCGGCGGAGGAGGCCCTGCCAGGCTATCGCAAAGCGAAGTCGATGGTCTACTGCGGGCTTTATCCGACCGATTCAGACTCGTACGAAGACCTGCGCGATGCGATCCAGAAGTTGCAACTCAACGACGCGAGCCTGGAGTATGAGCCGGAGACTTCGGCGGCCCTCGGTTTTGGATTCCGCTGCGGATTCTTGGGCCTCCTCCACATGGAAATCATGCGGGAGCGGTTGGAGCGGGAATTCGATCTCGATTTGATTCTCACCGCGCCGAGCGTGGACTACAAGGTTCAAACCACGGCGGGGGAAGAGCTGCATATCTCCAATCCGAGCGAGATGCCGCCGAGCAACCACATCTCCTACGTGGAAGAGCCGGTGGTGAACGCGACCATCATGGTGCCGGTTGATTACATAGGCGCGGTGATGACCCTGTGCCAAGAGCGGCGCGGCATCTTCAAGCGGACCGACTACCCCACGCCGAATCGGGCGATGATTTACTACACTCTGCCACTCGCGGAGATTCTGCTTGACTTCTTCGATAAGCTCAAGAGCTCGACGAAGGGATATGCGAGCTTTGATTACGAGTTTGCGGGGTACGAGCTGAGCGAGCTGGTCAAGGTGGACATCATGCTCAATGGTGATGTCGTGGACGCGCTCAGCTTCATTGTCAACAAGCAGTTCAGCTATCAGCGAGGCCGGGCGATTGTGGAGCAGCTGCGTAAAGTTGTTCCTAGACAGCAGTACGAAGTCAAGATCCAGGCGGCGATTGGAGCCAAGGTGATCGCGGCGGATGTCATCAAGCCGTTCCGCAAAAACGTCATCGCGAAGTGCTACGGCGGCGACGTGAGCCGTAAGCGCAAGCTGCTTGAAAAGCAGAAGAAGGGTAAGAAGCGGATGAAGAACATCGGCTCGATCGAGGTTCCGCAGGAAGCCTTCCTCAGCGTGCTTCGGGTTGCGGAGTAGATTTTTCCTCTTCTGCGTCTCGGCGAGGCCGACTGAGGCAAGACTCGAGTCGTCTTCGCCGGGGGTTCACATCGAGGATTCGGTGGTGTGCCAGCCCCTCCCGGCCGTTGGCCACCCTCTCCAAGCGGAGTTTGGAGAAGGCGTCGTCTGGGAATCGTCCGTCCCGTCCTGAGTGCCCCGAACCCTTCAGGGTCGCGGGAACTTTACAGAGTTTGGGTGCCCCGACTCCTTCAGGGTCGGGATACCAAGGACTTTCAATCGACGCCCTCCGAAGGAACCTTGAAGGGTAGTCGCTCGTGCTCTCATGCCGGTGCAGTGGTCGATGGAAACCGTCCCGACCCTGAAGGGATCGGGGCACCCGAGCTTTTTCTCTTGTGTCGCAGGACGAGCGGTCAGTTGATCGCCGGATTACACCGCAATCGCAGGAGCGAAGGCGGATTCGTCGGTGCCTCGGTAGCGGCTGGTTTCCAGACTCTCCGCATGAAGCAGACGGCCCTCGTGCCAGGCAGTAACATGATGCCCGATGGCTTCGCCGAACTTGACGGGGACGGCATTGCCGAGTTGGCGATACTTTTCGGCGGTTCGACCGGCGAGTTGCCAGTTATCGGGGAAAGTCTGGAGACGCTGGTACTCCTGAACGCTCAAAGCGCGCAGTTCCTCTGGGTGGGCGAGGAGCGTGGCGGGCATGGTGGGGGTGGTCACGAGAGTCGGCGACGGGGAATCCCAGGCGACCCGGCGGAGGAATCCGGTGCGACCGCCTTCGCAGAAAAACACATTCCCCAAGGCCTCCTTTTGGAGTTCGATCGGGAGTGACCGCCAGTTTTCTCCCGGCCCGAGAAGGGGGAGATACGGGAGCATCTTGCTACGCAGGGGCAGGCATTCCGGCTCGCCATCGAGGCCGCGCAGCGCTTCACGGACCGTGGGAGCGGGCGCGGTGAAGGGCAACAGATGAGGCACGCGGCGCTTTCCGCGTGCGGCGATGAGAACCACGCGTTCGCGCACCTGGGGCACGCCGAATCGCGAGGTGTCGTACAGCCGGAAGGAGCAAGCGTAGCCGCTTTCCTCCAGCCGACTGAGAATGAGCTTGAGGGCGCCGCCTTTGGCTTCTGCCTCCGTGAGCTCAGGAAAATCCGGGCCGCGCTCGTGGTGCGGCCGGTGAACGAGGGGGGCCGAAAGAAGCCCCCTCACGTTCTCGATGATCACGTACTGTGGCTCCAAACGAATAGCCAGGTCAAGAAAATGGAGAAAGACATGCCCTCGTTCGTCGTTGAGGCCCTGACGACGGCCTGCGGTTGAGAAGGCCTGACAGGGTGGGCCCCCGACCACGGCATCAATCGACGCCAGGTCGGGGCCAAGGGTGTCTCGGAGAAAAGCGTGGCTCAGGCTTCGAATGTCTTGGGCAAAAAGAGGAATGCCCGGACGATTCCGTGAGATGGTTTGGCAAGCAATTGGGTCGATCTCGTTGAAGGCGACCGGCGTCCAGCCAGCGTGTTCCAACCCAAGATCAAGCCCCATCGCTCCCGTGAAGAAGCTGAGGTACCGCATCCGTGTGGTCTGTTTTCGCCTTCCATCCTAGAAGGCGGCGCTCCTTCCTGGAGCACGGCGAGAGTTTTCCACATCCCCTGTGAAAAATGCTAGGGCTATCCCGTTAAGACTTCTCGTGAATCTCTTGAGCGAAGCGGACGATGTCCGGCCAGCGTTCGTGGAGGTCGCTGGCGAGAGGGATGCGCGAGCGAGCAAGGGGCACGTCGTCGAGATCGATTTCGGCGAGCACCAGTTGTTCGCCGTGGATGTCGGCTTGAGCAATGATCTGACCGAACGGGTTGAGAATCATGCTTCCTCCGGTCATCCCCTTGCCGCCTTCAAACCCGACGAGCATCGCCATGGCGCAAGCCATGCCATGCTCTTCGCAGAGAGCGGTGAGCATCCGCTCGTAGCGGAGCAGGTTGCCGGGTTTCTCGGCTTGGAATCCTCGAGCCGGGGAGGCTGAGTGGACGAGAATCATCTGAGCCCCGCCCGCGCACAGGAGAGCGGGGAGAATGGAATGCCAGACATCTTCGCAGATCAGCTGGCCGAATCTCCCGAACCGCGTTTCGATCAGACCAAGATCGTTGCCTGCCTGGTGGAATCGGTGCTCATCGAACACGTGATAGGTTGGGAGGAAGAACTTGTGATAGCTCCCCACCAAACGGTGGGAAGTAGGCGCGAATTCGAAGTATCCAGCGGAGTTGTAAGGGCGGAACTGAGCGGACTCGTAGAACCCGATGCTCGCGTCGATCGGGCGTTTGAGCCCGGTGACACGAGCGGCGAGTTTTTCACCCAGGTCGCTGGCGGAAAGGGAAAGTTCGTCGACGCCTCCTTCTAAGATGTACCCGGTTGTGCTGGATTCCGGGAATACGACGAGGTCAGCCCCTTCGTCGGAGGCTTGCTGGATGCATTCCGCCATATGGTCGAGCGTCGCCTCCAGGCGACCCTTATCGGGCTGGAATTGGCAAACGCCGACGGTGAACTTCACAGCTTCATTCTACCGCTCTGCATCTCGTTCGTCAGCCTCGCGGTGGGCGGCCTGGGAGATTCGCACCGTGACGCTGGCGTGAAGTCGATCCGGCCAGCCGATGGTTCCGGCGAGGGCCACGGTCGCAAACTTGGTGCGCGCAGCTTCGGGAATGCCGAGAATCAACCGCTGCTCGGCCCGAGTCGCGGCGACGTAGAGAAGTCGCTTATCTTCCTCACGCTCCTCTCGCAGGAGCCAATCGTTGAGCCACTTTTTCACTCCAGTGTGCGGGGATTGGCTGACCATGAGGGCACTTTTGCGATGGATGCGCGCGAGGGGTGTCCCCATCAACCGGTTGTCCCACTTCAGGTCGAATCCGGCGACGATGACGGTATGGAACTCCAGCCCCTTTGCGGCGTGGATGGTCATGACTTTGACGACAGGATCGCCTTCATCGGTGATGGTCGCGTCGCCTTCCTTAAGGTCGCTTTCTACGGTGAGGCGGATACGATCCGCGTACTCTCCAGGGCGGAGCGTGGGCTGACTTGCTGCCTGAGACAGCAACTTTCGGACGTGGGCAACGACATGTTCACCATTCGGTCGAGCCCCTACGCTGGCGAGATAGGTGCTTCGGTGGAGGGCTTCGTTGAGGACTTCCCATGCAGGGAGTCGGTCGGCGACCGCAGTCAGAGGCAGAAACCACTCGCGAAACTCATCGAGCTTGGCGTTTTCGACTTCATCTTCGAGCGTGACGACAGGGAAGGCTTCGCCGAGATTTTCGGTGGCGGCGAGGCGGATGACACTGCTGAGACTCAGCCCGCAGAACGGACTGTGGAGAAGGGACGCAAGCGCGAAGGAATCGGAGGAATCGACGCTGGCGGAGAGGAGATTGGCCACGTCGCGCGTCTCCATCCGGGCGAAGAATCGGTTTGAACCCCCCACCAAGAGGTGAGGAATGTTGAAGACCTCGAGCAATCGACCAATGGCTTTCGCCGTTTTGGCCATGCGCACGAGAACCACGATCTTGCCGGGTGCGGTTTCGGGGTTTTCGTCTTCTTCGATGATCTGTTGGATCAGTTCGACAAGGCCCTCCGCGCCAGAGGCTCCGAGTTGCCAGAACTCGACGCCGGCATATCGTGGGACATGATGCTCTCCGCTGGGGTGAACCATCTGGTTGTATTCACCCTTCCAGAGATCACGGAAGGCGTCGTTGATGAAGTTCAAGACCCCGGCACCAGAGCGATAGTTGACGTCGAGGGTGATGCTTCCGTGCTCAACGCGCTGAGCGAATAACTCTCGATCGGCACCTCTAAAGGCGTAAATGCTTTGCTGGGCGTCACCGACAAAAAAGGTTCTCTCGATGGGGAGGTGATCGAGGAGGCGGTACTGGGTCGGACTCACATCCTGAGTTTCATCGACAAGAGCGACCTTGTAGCGGGAGCCAATCCTGGATCGGACTTCCTCGTCGGTCTCCACCAATCGGATGGTTTCTTGCTCCAGCAGAGTGAAATCCATACGTTGGGTCGAGCGGAGGGCGAGTTCGTAGTTCTCCCACGTTTCGAGCCCCAAAGCAGCGAGCGCGAGGGTGTCGCTGACAACTTGCTGGGCTTCCGCTTCGTTGAAGTCGCCGAAGATCGATTTGAGCGGTGCTTTCAGACGTCCGCGCCGGGCTTGGGCTTCTTTCAACCAGTGGACGAGGTTATCTGTCGGTTCAGGCAGCTCGTGATCGGGGTACTGCTCGGTGATCTTTCCCGTTAGGGCTCGGCTCAGGGATTCCTGTGAGCGGTAGAGCCGCTTGAGGTCATCTATCGGCACGGTTCCCCCACGAAGACTGGAGAGAAACTCTCGAAAAACAAAGTTGCGCAGGGCGGTTTCCCAGCTCCGCGATGATCCCCAAACGGCTTGGCCAGCCACTCGCTGCCGGAGCTCGCGCACGCCCGGGTGATCCTGCAAATCGCCGACTAAGGCCAGCTGGAAGGCTTCGACAAGTAGCCGCTGCGATTCTGCCCCGTCAATCACCTCGAAGCTCGGGTCGAGGCGTGCAAGCATTGCGTTTTCCCGCAGTGTCCGCTCGCAGAAGCTGTGGATGGTCTGGATCGGGCCGGTTTCTGCGGTCTGCGCATCCTCATCCCGGCCGAGATCGCGGAGCCGTTTCACGATCCGCTCTTTCATTTCGGCAGCGGCCTTTCGTGTGAAAGTCACGGTGAGAATCTCGCTCGGCGTCAGTCCATCTTCCACCACATGGCGGAGATATCGCTGGACGAGCACGGCGGTTTTTCCCGCACCGGCGGAAGCGGTCACGGTCACGCGGGGCTCATTACTCTCCACCGCGCGTTGCTGATTGGTGTTTAGCTTCAGACTCACGAGTAGTCCTCCTCAAGCGGACTGCTGAAGTCTCCGAACTCAACGTGTCGTCGACACAGATCGCTGTAGGAGCATCGTTCGCACTGAGTTCCTGGCTTGGGGAGCATTTCGCCCCGATCCAACTCTTCGAGAACGCGGAGGGCGTGCTCCCACGACTCTTTCTTCAGCTGCCGACGGGCCGCCATCCCGGCGAGCGCGCCTTTCTGAATGGGATACACAACCACCTTCAGGTCCTCGGGCATCTCATCCGGAAGGTTGAAGGCAGAGCCAGCGAGAACGAACAGGACCCGTGAGCCATCAATCGAGTCAACTTGCATGGCGGCGTAGTCCGGATTGTCTCGGAGCATCGCCATGGTCAAGCCGAGCCGGAAGCGGAAGGCGGGAGTTTTGTCGACATCTTTCGCCGTGCCAGGGACGGAGCTCTCGTAGCTCGTCAGGGTCGTCGATCCTTCGCCCGACCAAGCGGCGGGGAACTTCGCCCGAATCGGGACGTCAACGTCCCGGAACTTGATCTTCCCGCGCAAGTGATCGCCGCCGGTGCGAACATTGGTGTCGAGTTTCTGGTTGGTCAAGCCAAACGCCGCTCGGGCGGCAGATTCTTTTCTCACCCATGAATCGATGACACGGGTGACCGCATCGTCGATCAGGCGAGATTGCCATGATTCCAGTTCGCCCGCCAGCTCTTCCCGCTGGCGATCCACGGCGGCGCGGAGAGCCTGTCGGGCGGTTGCCGCGTCGGGGGCCTCTGCAAGCTGAGCCTCGGCGGGGATCCGGCTGAGCCAGTACATCGTGCCGTATTGACCTTTCGGTTTCATCGGGAGGCGGTAGCGCATCGCCGCCTGGAAGGGGCAGACGGACGCGATCGAAAGTTCGCGCAGATCCACTCCGTCTTCCCAGACCGGTCGAATCATCGCCTGCACGGCGGGATCGGTGACTCGAGGTACCTCCGGAGCGATCCGCGGCCCATCGAGTGCGCGGGCGAGCACGCTGTCGCTGACGGCGTAGCACTCCTCTACCGGGGGAGTCATGTCTTTGCGGCGATGAAGCACCCGCTTGGCTCCGCGCGCGGAGGCTCGTTCGACCTCACTGAGATAGAACGCGGGCACCGCATCGCTCTCATCTTGGGTCATCGGGTAGCTGAGCACGAGGCGATCTTTCGCGGATCCACAAATCCGGATGAACTCGTCCCGTTCGGCCTTCGCAGTGTCGTGGCTTGTAGTCAAAGGGGGTCGATCGGGGCAGAGTTTGGCCAGTTCAGCCCGGTCGAAATCATCGAGAACAGGATCCTCAGTGCGGCGACGAGGGAAAGTGCCCTCCAACATCCCCAAGCAGAACAGCACGCTGAAACCCGAAAGCTCCGATGTGCTCGCTGTGACATGCACGCCTGCCTCCTTGCGCGACCACAGAACCCGTTCGAGATCCCATAGTTCTTCTGCTTTCGCCAGGAAACCGGCGAAGTCGAGCGGCGTGTCCCGATCCTGGAGAACCGCATCACGCAGCGATCGCTGCAGTACGGTCATCGCCTTGAGATCACGCTCGCGCGTTTCCTCGTAGTCGTGAGCGGCCCGTTCCAACACCCGGGTGCCTTCCCACAGGTCGCGGAAATGCACCGCCCAGCCCGACATCGGCATGCTTGCCTCGGACGACCGCTTCCGCCAGTTCAAGAGGCTCCGGAGCCATTCGCCTTCGGGAGCGGATTCGGCGTGGGTTTGCAAGGCGGTCCACGCGTCGCCGACGGCCTCGCGAGAGCTTTTGATCGCTTGGATCAACCACGCACGCTCGGCGGATTCGAGACCAAAGTACGTCGAGCGCACGACGCGTTCGAGCTTGCGGATGTCGCTCCCTCCTAACACCTGGAGGATCTTGAGCGTGAGGCCAGCAAACCCGTTGCTGAGCACCGGCGCGCTCATGCTTCCCGCGATTCTCACACCCAGCCGACGCGCGCTCGCGACCATCAAGGGGAGATAACTTTCCGAATTTCGTGCGTAAACACCGATGGATTCTTCAGGCGTGCCCTGGGCAATCAGCTTTTGGCATTTTCGGCACACCCACTCGCATTCTGCTAGTGGATCGCCGGTCTGCCAAATCTCGATCTCCGGGCTCTCCGAGGCTTTGGTGTCGGTGAAAAGGTGCCGAATCCAAGTTGGTTCATCAGGCTGCTCCATGCGCGTCGGAGCGATTCGGTGGACGGTCTGGCGGCTGGCCCGGAACACCTCGATTTGCCCAGGAATCTGCTCCACAATCAGATCGACCACCGTGCCGGTCTTGGCGAGCCATTCAATCCAGTCTTCGTAAACCGGTTGCGATTCCTGGGAGGCGTAGATAACGACATGTCGCTCGCGCAACTCGGGGATCTCCTCCAGATCGAGGCAGAACTTGGCTCGGTCAATGCCGAATTCGCGGCTGGATTCCGTGGCAATCTGACGAAGCTGTCGATCGAGTTCGCCGAGTTGAGAAAGCTTCATCGCCGTGAGGCTGTTCGTGGTTTCAGAGGCAGCCTCCGCGAGATCGGCCGAAGTGTAGCCATGATAATGAAGCTCGGTGATGGCATTGGCAAATGCCTCGGCGAGTCCAGGAAGGTTTGCAGCGGCGTAAATCAGGCTCGAATCGGGGAAACCTGCGGCCACGGCTTGGATCATCGAGCGCATCTGCGGGCGGGTCAGGCGGGGAAACCCGGTGTCTCCCATCATGCCGGCAAACCGGGCGACCAGAGACCCGAACGGCACCAGCTCGACGTCCAGATCGTCGGGTAGATGGCGGCGCACCATGACGAGCGATCGGTCGTCCATCGCGCTCACCCACGACTCATCCGTCAAGATTTGACGAAGAATCTCTTGCCGACCTATTCCCCCCGGCATGACCGAGACCACTCGCGGACGTGCATCTGCCATAGTGACGTTGCAATCATTATGTCGCGACCAGGCCGCCGACTTTGGACAACCTCTCGACAAGTCATCGGGAATCTTCTCCCGCTGATTGCGGTGTTGATCCCGGCGATCCCGATTTCGCTCGGCGTGGTGCGTAACGGCGTGACTTGGCCCGCCATCGGACAGCTTCTGGGATGCATCGCGTTTGGCGTTTTTGTGCTGAACTATCTGGGGCTTTTTGGCAACCGAGGGATGCAACGAAAGTTCTCGCTTCGCTACCCCGCGCTCTACCCGGACGCTCCCGCTCCGACGGTCTTCGTGGGCTTTGCCCGACCTGATCACAAGAGCCTGCTGGATCCGCACGAGGACATTGGTTTTCTCACCCTCACGGACGACTCGGTGGCCTTTCGGGGAGAGATTCATGAAGTGGATGTTCCCAAGCACTGCATTGAGTCGATTCGGCTTCGGCCGAATATCCACTCCTGGCTTTGGCTGGGGGGATGGGTCAGCTTTGAGGCCAAGATCGCTGACAAGACGATCCGGCTGGATATCGAGCCTCGGAAGTATCACACCCTCTTTGCCAACGCCCGATTCCGTCGACGATTTGTGAAAGAAGCTCAGGCGTGGCTCAAGACGGCAGAGGCCCCTGCCGAACCGCAAACCGAAAACTCCCCTGAGTAACCCAACGAAAGTTGCCGATACATTTTCCGGGAACCGCGCAGATTCCGGAGCATGGATGAATAGGTTTTTGAGGAAGACGGCCGATCGAGCGGCACGTGATCTCACACGGGGGTTTGAGATCACCCAGGATGGTTCGCCGTGGGCGAGCCAGCTTTTCGTTGCGCTCGACCATCACCGCGAGCGTCGCCACCACATGGCGGAGCAGGTGTATCAACAGATTCTCGTCTCCGATCCCGACCATCGCGACGCCCTCTACCTCTACGCGCTCCTCAAGCTCCTGTATCAAGATTTTTCCGTCGCCACCGACATGCTCCGTCGGTTGACGATGGCACACCCTGGGTTCGCTCGAGGCTGGGCGAGCTATGGCGCGGCCCTCTCCGGACTTGGCCACAGCGAGGAATCGATCATTGCGTTCCAGCGTGCGCTGGAGATCGAACCGACTTACGCCGACGCCCACTACAACCTGGGCCAGCTCCACAAGCAGCTCAAGGAATGGGACAACGCGGTGCTCTGCTATCGCCGCGCTGCGGGATATGACCCGACGCACGCCCAGGCCTACAACGAGATGTCGGAGTGCTACTACGAGCTGGGTGACTACGAAGACGCGATGTCGGCATGCCACAGCGCTTTGCTCATCGACAAGCACTTAGTTCCGGCTTATAACAATTTGGGTCGTGCCCTGGCCGCGCTTGGTCAGACCAAGAACGCGGAGGAGACCTTCCGCACCGCGATCAAGCTGAATCCTGGCTTTGCGGACGCTTACAGCAACCTCGGCAAGACGTTCTTGGCGCTTGGTCGTCCCGCTCAAGCGCTGGAAGCTTGTATTCAGGCCACTCAGCTGAATGACGATCTCGCGGTGGCTCATTGCACCCGAGGCGAATCGCTGCGACAGCTCGGTCGGCTTGATGAAGCCATGCAGAGTTGCCAACGCGCCATCCACGTTGATCCTGATTCGGTGGATGCGATGAACGGCCTTGGCTTGGTCTATCTCGATTCCTCGCTGATCCAGGAAGCGGTCAACGCTTTCCGAAAGGCCAATGACACCCGCAAGGGGCACCGAGAAGCGGCGAGCAATATTGTCGAGGCGCTCAAATGTCTGACCGGGGCCTCACCGAGCGAAATCAAGGAAGCCGCGGAGAATTGGGCAAAGCAATTTGCCTTTTCCGAGTTCGGCCCGATGGCTAAGCCCGTGGGCGTGCAACGCGTTGGTTTCCTCATCGGAAACCTGGAGCACAGCCGAGAAGGCGTTGTGCTGGATGCGCTGCTCAGCGCCTGGGATCGCTCCATCTGCGAAGTTTTTGTATACGTGAATCACGCCGGCGATGGCCCGATCTCCCAGCGAATCAGTCGTGTTGCCACCGAAGTCCGCCACATCGTGGGCTTTGACGACATGACGGTCACCGCGATCATCCAAGGTGACCGCATTGACGCGCTTGTCGACATGCAAGGCCACTCCGAATCCGGGCGGCTGGGCGTTTTTGTCAACCACGCGGCTCCGATTCAGATTTCTTGGTGGGGAGGCATGGGAACCTCCGGGCTTCATTCGATGAGTGGGATCCTCGCTGATCGAAACCTGATCCCGGAATGCGAAATTGACGCCTACACCGAGCAGGTGTGGTACCTCCCGCGACTTCCGCTCGCCTACTTGCGACCAGAAGCGGAGGCTCCTCTCGGCCCTCCGCCGAGCCAAGCGGGAGAAGCGTTTACCTTTGGCTGCTTCACCTCGGCGAAAAAGATCAACAAGCAGGTCGTCGCGGCATGGTCGGAAATTTTGCGCCAAGTTCCGGGTTCGCGACTGGTTCTCAAGAACCGAAGTCTTGCCTCCGGAAGCCTGCGGCGTCAGTACTTAGGCTGGTTCCGGAACGAGAACATCGAAGCGGATCGCATCGTGTTTCTCCAAACTCAGAACCCGCAAGCTCACTTTGCTGCTTTCAACCAGATTGACATCGCCCTGGATCCGTTCCCCTGTGCGGGGGCTCAGACCACTTTGGATGGGCTTTGGATGGGTGTGCCGACAGTGAGCATGGTTTCTCCTGGATTCCATGGGCGAACCGGACACGCCATTCTCTCCGCGATTGGTCGCGCTGAATGGGCGGTGCCGACGATTGACCAATACGTCGATCTTGCAATCAAGATGGCCAATTCGCCGGAAGACCTTGCCAAGTGGCGACGGAGTCTGCGCGATGAGGTTGTTCTGAGCGAGGTTGGCGATGCGAAGTCGCTGTTCCAGGTTTTCTTGACCGCTCTGAACGCTCACTAAGCCAGGTTTGTCCGATTCCAGCACCCGGGTCGCTTGGGGCTCGCAGGTAGCATGGAATCGCAATGCGAACGGTCGTCTCAACGTGGCTGCGACCGGGCAAAGTGGCTCTCGAAGGAGCCCTGGTGTCCGGCCAACAGGGTGGTTCTCTCATGGATGCTTTGGTGGCGGGCCTCGCCGCTGCTGAAGATGATCCCGATCTCATCGCGATTGGCCGGGGAAGTCTTCCCAACACCGATGGCGAGCTTGAGCTCGACGCCAGCATCATGCGCGGGGACACTCTTGCCGCAGGGGCGGTCTGCGGTGTGCGCGGACTCTTGCCCTGTATTCAAATCGCGCGCTGGGTGATGGATAAGACCCCCCACGTGATGCTCTGTGGCGATCAGGCACGGCGGTTCGGAATCGAGAATGGACTGAAGCCACAGAGCCTCTGGACGGACGAATTGGTTCGTCGTTGGGCAAATTTCCAGGAGAATCCAGAACGGGAGCGGGCCTACGTCCACAGTCGCGAGGATGAGCCTCCGCACGACACGGTGACGATGCTCGCCCATGATTCCGGCGAGTTCGTTGCCGCCAGTTCGACGAGTGGAATGCCGTACAAGCGGCCCGGCCGCGTGGGTGACTCTCCGATCATCGGTGCCGGGATCTATGCCGACAACGAGGCCGGATGCGCGGGCGCGACCGGCCTCGGCGAAGAGCTTTGGAAGGCGTGCGCGAGCTTCAGTGCCGTCGAGCACATGCGATCTGGGGCCTCGGCGCAAGAGGCTTGCGAGGCGGTGGCTCGGCAAATGCGTCGTCGTCAGCCCGCGAGCCGCGAGACGGTTTGCGTGATTCTTGCCTTGGACAAAAACGGCGGATTCGGCGCCGGCGTCACCACCGGAAAATTCGATCTCTGGGTTTCTCAAGGGGACGCGGTGACGTGTCACCATTTTGAACAGGTGCAGGATTGATCGACGAGTCCTCGATGGGGGAGTGGTGGTGTCGCTGATGGGTGCTCGGTTGGGGAGGCGGCGGAATTCGTACGGCTGCGTCGTTGCTCGGGTGTCTGATCGGGGTGTTTCTCGACGGGGTCTGGGTGGTGTTCTGCCCCTCCCTGCCTTCGGCCACCCTCCCCGAGTCAAGCTCGGAGAGGGCGAGGTTCGCGGGTTGGCTGATCGAGGCCGGTTTGGTCTGGCCGAAAGAACTGGTTCTCTGTTTTTTTCCGGGTTCTTGGTGAGCGTGGTTGGTTACGGAAGAACCCAATCAAAACGGACGAATTCCAACTCTCGCCCTCTCCAAACTCCGTTTGGGGTGGGTGGTCAAAGGCCGGGAGGGGCAGGTCTACCTCCTTCTTTGATACGAGCTGCCCTTTCAAAACGAGCCGTGAGCAGGCTCGACTGGGCTCACGCCCAGCCGAGTACGGTTACCACCTCCCGCCCCGTTGGGGCACCCTCCCCCAGATCGGAGATTTGGTGGAGGGCGTCGATTGAGGGTCCGTGGTGGGCGACCCCTCCCCGGCTTTCGCCTACCCTCTCCGAGAAAAGCTCGGAGAGGGCTCTCATGAACCCGACCCTGAAGGGATCGGGGCACCCAGGCGGTAGGAAAATCCCGGCCCTGAAGGGCTCGGGGCACCGGGAGGTTTCTGCGGAGCAGCAAGGGGGCAATGAGGAGGTCAACTTATGGCGATCCTGATCGGCACGGCGGGGCATGTGGATCACGGGAAGACCACGCTTTTGGAAGCCCTCACGGGCACGAATGCCGACCGGCTCCCGGAGGAAAAGGCACGTGGCCTGACGATTGACATTGGCTTCGCCAGCATGACTCTCCCCAATCTCGGAGAAATCAGCTGGGTGGATGTGCCAGGACACGAGAAGTTTTTGACGAACATGCTCGCGGGAGCCACCGCAATGGACGTCGCGATGCTCTGCGTCGCGGCGGATCAGGGGGTGATGCCCCAGACACGAGAGCATTTTGCGATTCTGGAGCTCCTTCCGGTTCAGCAGATCGTTGTGGCCCTCACTCGGAGCGATCTCGCCGATGAGATCACCCTGGCGATCACCCACGAGCAGCTTGATGAGCTCTTGGGATCCACCCGATTCAAAGACTCTCCCCGAATTGAGGTTTCGGCGAAAGTGGGCGCGGGTCTCGCGGATCTTAAAACCGCACTCGCGGTGGCGATTGAGTCTTGTACGCCGAGGAACGAGTCACGCTGGTACCTGCCGGTGGATCGCATCTTCACGGTGGCCGGGCGGGGAACCGTGGTCACGGGCACTTTGCTCGGACGAAAACTCAGCGCTGGATCGGCTGCATTGGTGCTCCCAGAGGGCCTTGAAACGCGGATCAAAGCGCTTCAAGTGCACTTCCGCACCGTCGAATCCGGAGAACCGGGGCAGCGAGTTGCGCTCAATCTGAACCGAATCTCCCCCAGTCAGCTGGTGCGCGGGAGTGTTATCGCCGAGCCTGGATCAGCCTTTGCGACCACAGTTTTCGACCTCGAAGTACGGTGGATCGCGACGCCGAAGCATGGCTCAAAGGTGCGAGTCGCCCTTGGAGCGGACGATGTCATCGGCAAGCTATTTCTGAGCGATCACGACGAGTCGCTCGCGCAGATCCGAACCGATCGACCGACGGTTGCCGCGCTGCATCAGGCGGCCATCATTCGCGTGGCGAGCTCCGGAAAGGTGCTCGGTGGCGGCGCGGTGACGACGCCCATCGCGACCGTCCGGCGAAAGAATGCGGCTCTTGTCCGACCGGAGGATCAGTCGCTTGTCGGCGTGGTCGCGGCGAACCCGGAGGGAGTTCCCACTGCGGAAATCGCCCGTCAACTCGGGCAGTCTCCGCAACAACTCGGGGACGAGATTGAGAAGCTCCGGCTGAGTGGCGAGTTGATCGGATTTGCTGGTCTCTGGTTCACCCAAACCACCTGGGAGTCGGCCTCGGAGCGACTCGTGCAAGGCATCCGCGCTTGCCATGATGAGACCCCGGCCAAGGCTTTGATTCCCCGAGAATCCGCCGTCAAGCGCGCGGCTTTGTCGTGGTCTGGCAAACCACTGGATCGGATGATTTCTCACATGAGTGCGGCGAGAGTCATTCGGAGCAACGGAACGATGATCGCGGCGATCGACCACCGACCGACCTTGCCTCCCAAACAACGGCAGCTTCTGGATCGCGTGATCGCCACTCTGAGCGAGGCCGATCTGCTCGTTCCGAATCCCCATGAACTCGGGCTCCAACTCCGGATTCCGCCCCAGGCGGTGACGGAAATCATCCGGGTGGGCCACGACACCGGTGAGTTAGTCACGCTCGCCGAAGGGGTCATCTACCCGGTGGCGACGTTGGATCGGGCCATCGAACGCCTTCGCGAGAAGTTTGCCGGAACTCGGTTTACCGCCGCTGACTTCAAGGCTTTTTTTGGCACGACCCGCAAGTACACGATTCCGTTGATGGAGCAGTTTGATGCTTGGGGGATCACGCTTCGCCAGGGTGATACTCGCGTCGTCAAATGAGCCCGATCAGGGCTTCGGCAAGCGTCGGTTCACGCCACACGATCGTTCGAATGTTGCCGTAACCCTGGGTCAGCAGCCGGGCGGCAAGAGCTTGGCCATCGTGAGCCGTGACCACCACTTGGCCCTTGCTTGCCTTCACCGAGACCGAAAATGGCTCGACCATCGTGTGTACGGTCGAGGAATCGTCGCACTCGATCGTGAGTTCAACAGGCTGCGTCTTTTCCAAGAGCTCCCGCAGGGATCCCGCAAACGAGACCTCGCGCGACTTCATCACGATGAGATTGCCTAGCCTCTCGGCAACATCAGGCCGATTTGTGGTGACGAGAAACGCCCGACCAGCTTCGCGATCTTCGTCAATGAGGCGCAGGACGGCATCGAGGGTGAGGGGGTCGAGCATGTCCAGCTCGCCATCGATGACCACAAGGGGCTGGGCTCCGAGAAGCGGGCCGACCAGCGACGCCGCGATCATTTGGCTGGAAGTGAGCTTCGAGAGTTGGACATCACGGTGCTCGGTCAGGCCAAGCGTGTTCAGAACGGTGACCGTGCGGTCACTGTCGTTGCGCTTGGCGAAATCCCTCACAAGCGAGAGCGGGGTTCCTCGTCGTGGGAGATCTTCCGGAGCCGCTTGAACCCAGGCTCCCAACACCTTCGCGGATCCCCGACCGGGCTTGCTTTGCCCCGTGATCGTTTGGAGAAGCAGACTCTTGCCCGACCCGCCGCGGCCCATGACGGCAAAGCAGTCACCCGGCGTAAGCTCAAGCGAGAGACCTCGCCCGTCCGGGCGCAAGGCAAGGTCGTCCAGCTGGGCAATGACGCTCATCAGGCTTCGATCAGTTCTTTCGGGAAGCTCGTGAGGATGTCGGGTTCGCCTTCCGTCACAAGGACATCGTCCTCAATGCGCACGCCGCCGAATCCTTCGATGTAAACACCTGGCTCCACCGTGAGAACCATGCCTGGCTCCAGGATTTCGCTCACCGTCATGCTCAGGCGACCGGGATCGTGGACATTCATTCCGAGGCCATGGCCGAGACCGTGCCCGAAATACTTCGCCAGATCCTTCTCGTTGAGAATGTCTCGGGTCATCTGGTCCACGCTTTTGCCATCGACCCCCGGCTTGAGAGCGGCGCAGGCCGCGATCTGCGACTTGAGCACCTGATCGTAAATCTCTCGGTGTCGATCGCTCGCCTTGCCGATGACGAACGTTCGCGTTATATCGGAGCAGTATCCGTCGAGCTTGCCGCCGCAGTCGATGGTCACGAAGTCCCCAACCTCCAGGAGCCGTTCACCGGGTTTGCCATGGGGCTTGGCGGAATTCGGGCCGCTGACCACGATCGGTTCGAAGGCAAGGAGAGCACCGTGGCGACGATAGAAGAACTCCACATCAAGGCCTAAGTCGTACTCGGAAATCCCGGGCTGGAGCATCCGGCTGACGTGCTCCATGCAGGCGTCAGCGAGTTTACAGGCCTCCCGAATTTTGGCCACTTCCTCGGGGGTCTTGACCTTGCGCAGATCTTCGATCAGGCCATCGGTGGCCGTCCACGTGATGCCTTCGTAGAGCTTGGATCGTCGCTGCCACTCCGCGTAGCTTTGACTGGTTTCGAATCCCGGATCCTTCACGCCCATGCGCGTGAGCTCTTGGCTCAAGACGCCATCGAGGTTGTCGGGCGTGGAGAAAACGCGCTGCGGCATCTCCGTCACTTGCTGGGCGGCTTGCAGGGTGTAACGGCTATCAGTGATGAAAATCGCGTCGGCCGGGGTGACGACCACGACGCCTGAGCTTCCCGTGAATCCACTGACCCATCGGATATTGAGGAGGTCGGTGACGAGGAGGGCCGGAACACCGGCCTTTTCCATGGAGGCGCGGAGCCTGCTGAGGTTGCTCATGGGTTAAACCGTTGCCTCCAAGCTGAGGAGACCGCGCATGGCGAGAACGTACCCGTACGCCCCAAATCCAACGATTTGGCCGACAGTGACGGGAGCCACGACACTGTGCCGCCGGAATTCCTCTCGCCCGTGGACGTTGCTCATGTGAACTTCGATCACCGGGAGTCGGACGCTGGCCAAGGCGTCCCGCAGAGCGTATGAATAGTGGGTGAAGGCACCGGGATTGATGATGATGCCGCCGGCCCACTTTCGGTTTTCCTGGATGGTGTCGATGAGGACGCCCTCGTGGTTGGACTGGAGAATCCGCACGTCGACCGAAAGTTCTTCGGCGGCGCGCTGGATGTCTTCGTCGATCTCGGCCAGAGGCTTCTTGCCGTAGAGTTCAGGCTCACGGAATCCGGTGAGGTTGATGTTCGGCCCGTGGAGGACCAGCACGTTCATTTTGGTTGTCGCCATCGTCAGCTCGCGGTGTTCAGTATGCCCCAACTCGGGGCACCGGGATCAGGGGCGAGGGTCAGTCCCGAGGAGGATTTTCAGGGGATTCTTTGACCGAAACGGCTTCGTCCGCCACGAGATGCGGGATGCCTTTTCGAATAGGAAACTTCATTTGGCACTTGTCGCAAATCAGCCAATCGCCCTCTTGACGAAGAGGAGGACGTTCCGGATCGAGGGGGCATCCGAGCTGGTCGATCCATGGGAGGTTGCTCATTGTGTCCATTCTCGGTAGGCCTGCACGGTGAGTTCGGCGGTGCGCTTCCAGGAGAATTGGGCGGCACGCTCGGCTCCTTCGAGGCAGAGTCGTTCCAATGTACCGGAATCTTGGAGGGCAACCAGGATCGTCTTGGCCCACTCGCTCGGCTTCTCGGAGGCTTGCGCGATGAACCCAGAGCCACCCACCTCGCGCATGGCGCCCCGGTCGAAGGCGGTCACTGGGCAGTGACAGAGCCCGGCTTCGATGATCGGAATCCCGAATCCCTCGTGAAGAGAGGGCAAGAGCAGGAGATCGGCTCCCGAGTAAAGCGCACTCATGAGGGAATCATCGACGTAGCCGAGGGACTTGGCATGAGCCGGGGCCCCGGTCGTATCGCCCTTGCCGCAGATCGCCAGGGTGTGGGGCCAGGAGGCGTGGAGAATCCTGCTGACTTCGAAGGCAAGCGGCACGTTTTTGCGGGCCCACGCCGAGTTGATGACCATCGCATAGGGTGCATGCAGACCGAGAGAGGCCAGAACATCCTGCTGGGCTTTGGACTTTTCGACGCGACGCACAAACGGAGCGGGAGCGTTTGGGGTGACGCGAACCTTGCCTTTCGCCGCCGGAAGATACTGCTCGATCTCTTGGCGTGAGGTCTCGCTGACCGTGAAAATTCCGCGGGCTTGCTTCACGGTGCGAGGGATCAAGAGCTTGAGAAGCGTTCGGTCTTTGAACCCATACCAAGAAGGATCCACAAAGAACGAGACGTCATGGATCGTGGTCACCCCCTTCTTTCCGTAGAGGGGGGAAAGGTTGTACTGGGTGTGGATGAGGTCAACCCCACGGGCCAAGGCGGCCTCGGGAAACAGCTTCGCGCTCCAGATCCGGTCGGACTCACCAGGGAGCTGAACCCATTGTGCGCCGGGCGGGAAGGGAACTGAATCGGGTTGGGGAGCGTTGGAGTAAAGCAAGAGCCGAGGACAATCCTCGATTTCGCAGAAACCCTGCAACAGCCCCCTCCAATAGCTAGTATCCCCCGTGTGAGCACGAGAGACAAGCCGAACATCGAGGGCAACGGTGAGGGTTTTCATGCAGAAATTCGGGAGAATCGTGGGTAAAGCGCGGGCATGGCCCGACAGTTGCCGACCTCGGAGACTACAATACTCGTCAAACAGTTTAGGTGATTTAAGGACATGCAACAAAAGAAGTCCCCAGCAATGCTTATCGTGGGCCTGTGCGTCGTGCTCGGAGCTTCGTACTTCGTCAACGCCACCGCTTTCTTTACCAAGCCCCTCCTCCCGCCTCCCCCGCCGAAGGCCGAGGCTCCGACTGCTGACCAAGCGGCTGAAGTGACCCGTCAAGCTCGTGAGCAGATGGCCAAGCAGGCCAAGGGTACGGGTGCCCAAGCAGGCCCCGAAGGCGAGCCAACGGCTTCGGGAATTCCCGCAGAGCCGGCAATCTTCCCGCCGAAGGTGCAACGCTACGATCCTCAGTTCAATGAGACCTCGACCAGCGGCCAGTGGTACAACGAGGAATCGGCAGTCAAGGAAAAAGGCGAAAAGGTTCGCGAAGACCGCGGCTTCTAACGCTGCGGTGTTCCTGGCATCCAGAATCCGTCGGTTGATTGACGGAACGGAACCCCAAATGTCTCAGCGAGGCTCTCCGGCGAGAGAGCCTCGCTTTTTGATCCCTGAGTGACGACTTTCCCCTGCCGGATCAGAGTCAGATCGTCTGCGATCTCTTGCGCCCAGTGGAGATCATGGGTCGTGACCAGCAGCGCCAAACCTGCCTCTCGTTGCTGATGGAGGAGAATCGAAAGCTCGGCTTTATGACGGACATCCAGACTGGAGGTCGGTTCGTCGAGGAGAAGAAAACGGGGGTTCTGCGCGAGAGCTCGGGCGATGAGGACTCGGTGCTTCTCACCGCCGGAAATCTCACTGACGTTCTTCGTTCTCAGACCGGAGAGATCGCAGTCTTCGAGGGCCTGATCTGCCGCTGCATGATCAGCCTCGGTCTCCCAGAGCCCCTTCAACCAAGGGGCTCGGCCCATGAGGACGATCTGCTCGACGGTGAATCCGAACGGCGTTTCCTCGTCTTGCGGCACCAGGGCGATTCTCATTGCCCGATCTTCGGGGCGCAGCTGGGCGAGATCGGTGCCTTCGCACTCGATCGTGCCCGAGTTGGATGCTTTTTCGCCGGTCAGAAGTCTGAGGAAAGTCGACTTCCCCGATCCATTTTCGCCGAGCAGAACATGGATGCGTCCCGGCTGGAGGGTCAATGAAAGCGGCCCAATTTGTGCTCCCTTTGGGTAGGCAAAACAGACGGAGTCCGCGAAGAGGAGAGAGTTAGCCGAGGCCATCGTCGAGCACCCCTCCACTGAAGGCGCGCACCATGCCCGCGTAGACATCGTTTTTCTGCATCAGCTCTTCGTGACTGCCGAGTTCCAAAACTTCGCCGCGCCGCAACACCAAGATCCGCGTGGCCCGTGCAGCGGTGGTCAGGCGGTGGGCGATAAAGAGGGTTGTGCGTTCGTGCATCACCTTATCAAGCGCCTCCGTGACCAGCTTCTCGCTCATCGCATCGAGATTGCTCGTGGCTTCGTCGAGGATGAGTACCTTCGGTTCACTGACAAGGGCGCGCGCGATGGCCAACCTCTGGAGCTCGCCTCCGCTGAGCCGGACGCCTCGTTCGCCGAGTTCCGTATGGAGCCCGTCTGGGGATTGGTCGATGAATCCTTGCGCGTTCGCCATCCGGCAGGCATCCCCGATGATTTCTGGAGTGGCGTCCGGGTTGCCGAGTTTGAGATTTTCTTCAATCGTGCCTGCGAAGAGGAAGGTTTGCTGAGGCACAACGCCGAACTGGTCTCGGAGCCAAGCGATCTTGAGCTGGCGGTAGTCCACGCCATCGAAGAGGATTTCCCCCGACGTCGGGTCATAGAACCGCAGAACGAGGTCGGCGATGGTTGATTTTCCGGCACCGCTCGGGCCGACCAGCGCGAGCGATTCGCCTGGCTCGAGCACAAAAGAGACGTTGCTGAGCGCCTGCGTGCCATCTGCGTAGGCAAAGCTCACGTTCCGGAATTCGATCCGACCTTGCGGGGTTGAGACGACCACGGCGTCGGGGTTATCTGTCCGTTCGTCGGGGACGTCAAGGACGTGGGTATGGATTCGCTCCACCGCCGCTTGCACCTGGTTGTAGGTGCTCGTCACGTTGGTGATCGACTTAAATCCTTGGTTCACCAAGTCGAGCGCTTGAACAATCACGATGATCTGGCTGATGTTGAGGAGACTCGCCTTCGCCAGGTGCCCGCAGGCGTACATGATGAGGGCGATCGCGACGGCCCCCATGAACTCAACGGTCGGGCGAAGACTCGCGACGCGTCGGGCACCGCGTAGTTGGCTTTGGTACTGCTTCTCAACCGCGCGCTCGAAGATGTTCTTGATTCGGTCTTCGGCGGAGAAGGCTTTGATCACCCTTGTACCGGAAAGAGCCTCCTGTGAGAGAGCGGTCACGGCGGCGAGGTCTTGCTGAATCTCGGCTTGCGCTGCCTTGATTCGCTTGCCCGTTCGGTTGACGATGAAGGCAAGGAGCGGCACGAACATCAGGGCAAGGAGCCCAAGGAAGGGCTGCATCCAGAAGACAAAGATGAGGGCACCAATCGCTTTTATCGGGCCGTCGATCGAATCGCGGATGACGTTGACCGCGGTCTGATAGACGTTCACGTCGTTGGTGACAATGCTCTGAATCTCGCCGGTGCGCTTGTTGTTGAAGTACGCCACCGGAAGGCGCATGAGCTTGTCGAAGAGCCTTTCTCGGAGGTCGCTTGCGAGCCTATGGCTGGCCTTACTGAGGTAGTAGACCTGCCCTCGAGTGAATGTGTATTTGAGCCCGAAGAGGAGAACAACTCCCAGACACGCCCACGCCAGAGTGACAAGGGCTTCGTTTTGGCGCGACTCCCGTTGACTCGTGGTCTCCTGAACAGTTGCCGCGGCTTTAGCTTCGCCGAGTTGCGTCCGAAGATCGGCCTCAGAGACTCCGGTTTTCTCGGCGATTTGGGTGATTTGGGCCGGGGTCAGGTCGAGCTGGCTCGCGCCATCTTTGCTCGACTCAATCGCCTCCGCGAGGTCATCCGGGTCAATTCCCAGCCCGGCCGCGACCGGGGCAGACTGCTTCTTCGTGAGATCCAGCGCCTCTTTAGTGATCCGGCTACTTGCGGCTTCTTCGATGGCCCCAAGCGCTACCAAAGTGAGCCGCAAGGTCGCCACAGTCAGCAGGGAAGTAATGACCACGCACGCCATTCCGGCAAGAATCGTCCGCCTCTGGCGTTTCAGCTCAGCGGCGATCCTTGGATCAAAACGGCGGAGGAGTTTCAGGGGATGAACCTCAGAAGTCGGCTTGGCCCGGTGTGCGGTGGAACGGGATCACGTCGCGGATGTTCTTCATTCCCGTGAGGTACATCACCAGGCGCTCGAACCCAAGGCCGAATCCGCTGTGCGGGGCACTTCCGAATCGTCGTAGATCGAGGTACCACCAGTAGGCTTCCAGGGGAAGTCCGAGTTCCACGATCCGGCTTTCCAGGACGTCGAGGCGATCCTCGCGCTGCGATCCGCCGATGAGTTCGCCGATGCGCGGAACCAGCACGTCCATGGCTCGGACGGTCTGACCATCGTCGTTGCCGTACATGTAGAACGCCTTGATCTCCTTGGGGTAATCGGTGACGATCACCGGTCGGCCGATCTTCTTTTCGGTTAGCCAGCGCTCATGCTCGCTCTGGAGGTCGCTGCCCCAGTCGCAGGGGAACTCGAAGTTCTCGCCGCTGGCTTCCAAGAGCTTGATCGCTTCGGTGTAGGTCAGTCGCTCGAAGCCGCTGTTGACAACATGCTCCAGGGTTTGAAGGAGTTCGGGCTCGATGCGCTTGTTGAAGAAATCAAGGTCTGGCGCGCAGTGGTCGAGGACATCGCCGATGACTTCGCGCACGAATTCTTCCGCGAGGTTAATGTCACCCTCGATGTCGCAGAACGCCATCTCCGGTTCGATCATCCAGAACTCGGCGAGGTGGCGCGGAGTATTGGAGTTTTCGGCACGGAAAGTCGGGCCGAAGGTGTAAACGTTGGTCAGGCCAAGCGCGTGGGTCTCGACATTGAGCTGCCCGGAGACTGTGAGGTAGGCGGGTTTGCCAAAGAAATCATTCGCCGGATCGGTGTCTTTGAGGCGAAACTGGGTGCCCTCGGGGGTCGGCTCAGCTTCCAGGAGTGTTGACACGGCGAACATCGCTCCCGCGCCTTCGCAATCGCTCGCGGTAATGATGGGAGTGTGAATCCAGTTGAATCCGCGCTCCTGGAAGAATCGGTGGACGGCGTAGCTGGCTCGGTTCCGAACGCGCATCACCGCACCGAATGTGTTGCCCCGCACACGAAGGTGGGCGATTTCTCGCAGGAATTCGAAGCTGGCACCTTTCTTCTGGAGGGGATAGCTGGTCGGATCGGCTTCACCGTAGATCGTGATCGACTCGCCTCGGAGCTCGACCGCTTGCCCAGCCGCTGGGCTCTCGACGAGTTCGCCTGCGAACATCAAGCAGGCTCCCGTGCTCACGCGCTTGAGGTCTTCATCGGGGAGGGTTCCGGCTTCGATCACCACCTGGAGGTCGGTGAAGCAGGAGCCGTCATTCAGTTGGACAAAACTCACGCCTTTGCTGTCGCGCTTGGTTTTCACCCAGCCGTAAGCCTCCACTCGCTCGCCGGGGGTCTTGGCGAGGATGTCCTTGATCGTCGTGCGTCGGTAGTCCATTGCTGAGGCGAGAGTTTACTATCCGCACCGAGAATCGGAATGGGTGCGGGTTTTCCTGCTCGGCGACATGGTGAGTCCCGAACTTTTGTCTGCTCTGCGCGACGCGCCGGAAACCGAACGTAGGATAAAGTCAAGAAGATGATCACTCCCTACGACTGGCAAGAAGGAATGGGCCACCGCGCCGAGTTTGTCGAGGCCCGCCTCAAAGCCGGAGCTCCGGTCATCGCGGTCTCGATTACCGATGGAATCCTTCTCGCCACGTATCGTGGGCAAGCCAGCAAGCTCCACGAGATCTATGACCGCATTGCCTACAGTGCGATTGGGATGCAGAGTGATGTGGAAGCGATCCGTGTGGCGGCCGTCGAGTTTTGCCATCAGGAGGGTTTCCGGCGAAGTGAGGACGATGTGACGCTGCAGCGCCTGGCAACTCGGATGTCAGAGCCAGTCAAGCGGGCCTTCGGAGACTTCCGGTCGGCTCCGATTGTTGTCCGCAGTCTGTTTGCGGAAGTCGGATCCACCCTCGAGGAAGACCTCTACTACACGCTCGATTTTGATGGCGACTACGCCGTACGGCGAGGGGCGAGCATCCTCGCGGGAAGCAAGGAGGCGTTCGATGCGATGCGTGAGGCGATGCAGGATGTTGATTTCACGAAGATCTCTCGCGTGGATGCGGAGGCTCAGCTTCGCGAGGCTCTGATCAAGGGCATGGATCCGGAAGGAGAGCAAGCCGTGAAGAGTGAAATGCCTGAGCTTTTCTTTGAATCAGCCATTTTGCGCCGGGATCATCAGACGACCCGGAAGTTCCTTCGTCTGTCTCACTTGACGATCTGATCCTGTCGATTCTCCCTGAGTCGTCGGACCCGGTTTGATGGGCAAAGATTAAGCGAGTGTTAACCATAACACTCGCTTAATGCTTCCTTAACAGTCCATTTTCACAGTGTGTCCGTTGAGCCCCGTGCTCGCCGGAACTCCTGTCATGAAACGCGCCTTTACCCTCATCGAGCTCCTGGTGGTGATTGCGATCATCGCCATCCTCGCTGCCATCCTTTTCCCTGTTTTCGCCCAAGCCAAGAATGCCGCCAAGCAAACGGGCAACGTGTCGAACCTCAAGCAGATTTCGCTGGCAGGCATCCTGTATGCCGCCGACTATGACGATAATTTGCCCGCCAATGGCTCCACCCAGCTTTTCAACGGTCGAGTGATCAGCAACGGATCGTGGTACTGGCAGTTCCACTTCCAACCCTACATCAAGAGCAAGATCGGCAACCATAGCCAGCAGAAGACAGGTGTCTTCGTGAGCCCGGCGGCCCCGAACGTGAAGCTTCAGTACCTCAGCGAATCGAGCTCCAACCGACGGGTGACCTTCGCCGAGTCTCAAGGTTGGGATGTCGCTTGGGGTCTCACGCGAACGGTCGATGCTGAGAACCGACCGGCTTTCGCTTACTACGCGAGCTATGCGTACAACGAGCACATCGCCGACGAAGCTCCTTCGATGACGGCTTGGCAAGAGCCGGCTTCCAGCTTCTTCATCCTCGAAGCCACCGACTCGGAAATCGAGGGCGACGAGCTCGACGAACTCTACAGCCGAACCCAAACCTGCACCGAAGGCGGCTGGGTCGGGATTGGCAATGGAGTGGCCCCTCGCGGTGGTCACAACGGTGGCACCACGATTGCCTATCTCGACGGCCACGTGAAGTGGAGCAAGACGACGTGGGGTAATCCGCAGAACCAGTGCGCCAACCACCCGACGATCTCCGGGACCAGCTGGTTCACCTTCCCGCCCTCGACCCAAGGTGGATCGAGCGTGCGCGTGAAGGGCTGGGCTCCTCAGTTCGATTGATCTCTTCGCTGTGTCATCACCGGGCAGGCTCAAGCGGGCCTGCCCTCTTCATATCTTCTTCTCTAGATTCTCATGGTCAGCCTTCTTTTTGCTTCCACCTTCCTCACTTCTTCTGAGCCCGGGCTCCCCGTTTTCAAGGTCAATCCCGTTGTCTCGACCGCATCCGTGCCGAGCGATGCTGATGATCCGGCGATCTGGATTCATCCGTCCGCACCGGGCAAAAGCCTTGTGCTGGGTACCGACAAAATCGAGAAAACTGGGGGCCTCTACGTGTTCGACCTCAATGGCAAGATCGTGCAGAAGTTCACGGGTATGGATCGGCCGAACAATGTGGATGTCGAGCAAGGATTCCTGCTGGACGGAAAGCTCGTGGACCTCGCTGTGGTCACCGAGCGGAAGCAGAAGCGACTGCGGATCTTCTCCATCGATCGCGAAACGGGGCGGCTGAGCGATGTGACTGGCGAAACTCGGGTCTTTGCGCAATCCACGGGAAGTGAGGCGGAGCCGATGGGGATCTCACTTTATCGCCGTGCGTCGGATCGAGCGATCTTTGCCGTGGTGGCCCCGAAAACGGGCCCGAATCGAGGGTATCTGGGTCAGTATCTTCTCATCGCGAACGGTGGAAAGGTGGATCTCCAGTTCGTTCGCCGATTCGGCGAATTCTCTGGGCTCAATGCGGAAGGCGAAGGCGAGATTGAGGCCTTGGCGATTGATGACGTGCGGGGCGTGATTGCTTATAGCGATGAACTCTTCGCGGTGCGATCCGCGACCGTTGATCCCTTTGCCTCCGACTCTGCGGGCTTCCACTTTGGCCTCTCGGGCTATCTTGGTGATCGCGAAGGTCTGGCTTTTGTCTCGAATGGCTTCTTCTTGAGCACCGATCAGGTGGAGAACGGGTCGCGGGTTTATGTCTATCCGCGCACTCTTTCCGCCGGAGTGAAGCCTCTTCGCCGGGTGGATACCCCGAGCGATTCGACGGATGGACTGGATGCGACGGCGACTCCCTTGGGATCAAAGTTTCCCCGCGGGATGGTCGTGATGATGGACAGCAAGAATCGCCGGTTCCAGATGTACCGGTTGGAACAGTTCCTTCCGTCACAATCTCGTCCGTGACCGCAAAATCTCGCGTCGGGGCGACGAGCCCTCAACTGGTGCCTCCGGATGTTCTTGAACGCCTGAATCTCGGACTAGACCAAACGGTCAATTTGTCCGAGACTCTGGCGATGGACTCTGAAGTCCTTTGGGCGAACGTTTTTCCCGAAATCCCGGTGCCGCCGGGGTTCAACGCCGCCAAGGTGAATCCGAAGTTGGCGTTGGCTGCGGCGGCGCTTGCCACGTCGCCGCGACTGGATGTCCTGGTTGACCACCCGAGCGACATGGTTCGTGGTTGGGCGTGCGCGGGGATGGTGCATCGAGCGGCTGATTTGCCCGCTGCCATAGCGGATTTGGAACCTCTCGCAAACGACGATCACTTTGGGGTGCGCGAGTGGGCTTGGCTTGCGCTGCGGCCTCTCGTGGTGGCGGAGCCGATCCGTGCGGTGGAAATATTGACCGAATGGTCTTTTCGTCCCGAGGAGAATCTGCGACGATTCGCGAGCGAGGCCACGCGGCCGCGGGGAGTTTGGTGCGCGCACATCAGTGAACTCAAGGCGGAGCCTTGGCTTGGGCTTCCACTCTTAGAGCCGATGAAGTCGGATCCGAGCCGGTATGTCCAAAATTCCGTCGCCAACTGGCTCAATGATGCTTCGAAGTCTCAGCCAGAGTGGGTGAGGTCGGTTTGCGCTCGATGGAGCGAGGAGTGTCCCGCTCGAGAGACGGCGTACATTGTCAAGCGAGCGATGCGTAGCTTGGGGGACTGACCTGTGCGCGCAACCGAGGCTTGTTTTCGGTGTTCCCGACCCTGAAGGGATCGGGGCACCTCTCATTCCTCCTCGTGGGCCGCGCCTTTTATCTGCCAATGTCTCCGGCCCTGAAGGGATCGGGGCACCCGGACTAGAGGGAAGTCCGGTTAGGAGCGGGGCGCGTTTTCCTTTTGCCGAAGATGCCCGATGAGGAGGGCGATGTCGGCGGGGCGGACTCCGGGAACCCGGCTGGCCTGACCAACCGTCGCGGGCTGGACTCGGGTGAGCTTTTCTTGGCTCTCATAGCTCAGACCCCGCAGGGCGTGGAAGTCAAAGCTCGCGGGAATCGGGAGCCCCTCCAGACGCTGAGCTTGGGCAACTTCATCCAACTGCTTCTTGAGATATCCATCGTAAACCGCCGAGATCTCGACTTGTTCGCGGATTTGACGACTGATTGATCCAAAATCTGCTGTCTTCTCAGGGAGATCGCTCAGATCGAGCCCCAATTCGGTACTTCGATCCTGGAGATAGTCCAGCGACATACCCGGCCGCTTGAGAAGTTCGAAGAGGCTGGCGCGATTGCGGACGGTTGGCATCTCCAGTTCGACGAGCTTTTCATTCTGAGTTTGGGTGATATACGTCGAGTCCAGCCGCTCTCGGGTCTTCGCCAGGAGTTCCATCTTGCTCTCGAATCGGGTTCGACGAGTTTCACTCGCGATCCCGAGCTCGATGCTGATCGGGGTGAGGCGCTGATCCGCGTTGTCGTGCCGGAGCACCAAGCGATGCTCCGCCCGGGCGGTGAGCATGCGGTAGGGATCCTCGACGCCCTTCGTCACCAGGTCGTCGATCATCACGCCGATGAAGCTGTTATCGCGTGGGAATATGATTTCAGACTCATCGGTCGCAAATCGCGCGGCGTTGATTCCGGCGACCATCCCTTGTCCAGCCGCTTCCTCGTAGCCCGAGGTGCCGTTGATTTGTCCCGCCAGGAAGAGTCCATCGAGCAGCTTCGACATCAAGGTCGGCCGCAGCTGCATCGGATCGGCCATGTCGTACTCCACCGCGTATCCCGGGCGGATCATTTCGACCTTCTCCAGACCGCTGATCGTCTTGAGGGCCGCAAGTTGCACGTCACCGGGCATGGAAGAACTGAATCCTTGAACGTAAACGGACTCGTCGTCCCACATTTCTTGCTCTAGGAAGATCGGGTGGGAGTTCTTCTCCGAGAACCGCACGACCTTGTCTTCGATGCTCGGGCAATAGCGCGGGCCCACGCCTTCGATCATCCCGCCGTACATCGCGCTCTGGCTGAGGTTGTCGCGGAGCAGGTCGTGGGTTTGGGCGCAGGTGTGGGTTTGCCAGGTGGGCAAGAGAGGCCGGGTTTCGAACGTTCGATCGTGAACGAAGCTGATCGGGCCGGCTTCTGGTTCGCTGGGCATCTCTTCTGTGAGGTCGAGGTTGACGGAACTCAGCTTAATGCGAGGAGTGGTGCCGGTCTTGAACCGCCGGATGTGAACGCCGAGATCCTTGAGGAAGTCGGCGATTCCCGTCACCGCAACATCGCCGTGCCTTGCGGCGACGGTTTGAGTCTTGCCCTCGTGGCACAGTCCATTGAGGAACGTGCCTGTGGTGATGACCACACTGCGACAGGCGATTTCATGCAGGATTTCAGAATTGCCAAACTTGGCAAAGACTCCGCTCACCACGCCGCCGTTGGTGAGCACCGTCATGACCTGGCCCTCGCGCACGGTCAGATTCGGCTCGCGGGTGAACACTTCTCGCATGAAGGCCGGGTAAGCGTTCTTGCAGACTTGGGCGCGGACGGTCTGAACCGCAGGCCCCTTGCCTGTGCCCACGCGGCGCGTGTGGGTCAGGGTGAAGTCCGTGGTGACGCCCATTTGCCCACCGAGTGCATCGACCTCGCGGGCGATGTGTCCCTTCGCCGGGCCGCCGATGCTGCAGTTACAGGGTAGGTGTCCGATGCGGTCGAGTCGGAGAGTGACGCACAACGTGTTCCGACCCATGCGCGCACTGGCCAGGGCCGCCTCGATGCCAGCATGACCGGCACCCACCACAATGACGTCGAATCTCTCCACGTAAGTGCAGATTGTGACAGATGCCGGACTGAGCGAGTGAGGAACCCCGCTTATTCGTCGTGATCGTGTTCGTAAGCGGGGATGAATCGGTCCACGTTGTGCATGCCGGGGTACGGGCGATTGGCGAGGGTCTGCGCGAATCGATGGAACTTGGCATGGGTATCGCCAAACCCGTAGTTCGCGCCTTCGGTGAATGCCGTTTGGAAAATGCGCTCATCGAACCAATTCTCGACTTCACCCTCGTGCTCGCCGGCGTAGGTGGCTGGGTCATCCCATGAAAGTTCGTCCTCTGGCCAAGGGTGATAATCTGAGTCGTCCGTTTCCTGGGTTCGGAGCGCGATCATTACTTGGTTGGAGGGCTCGCTGAATTGGGTGAGGGAGACGCTGTGGGCATAGACGCCATTGATCAGGTAGTCCGTGGGGAGGTCGGTTTGGCCGGAGTTCAAGGCTGGTGAACGGAAGATCTGCCGGTTCTTGACATAAGGGTAAAGAGGTTCGAACCAGTCGTAGTCCTCGGGCTCGTTCTTTTCCATGCTCCGGTCGTCGTTGTCAGCCGCGTACATCTGGATCGCGAGCCCGATCTGCTTGATGTTGCTGAGATCCTGCGTCTTCTTCGCCGCGACTTTGGCTTGGGCGAACACAGGGAAGAGGATGGCCGCAAGGATCGCGATGATCGCAATCACGACCAAAAGCTCAATCAGGGTAAAGGCACGACAACGCATTGCAATAGTGTTGCACAAATATTGAGTTATTGCAATAACTTAGCAATAAAAATGGGTTTCGATTGCTCAGGGTGGGGACTTTTTCGCGGGACCTCGGGGCGCGGCAGGGATACTTCCACGGCATGAATCGGGTGGATGTGACGATTGTCGGCGGCGGTCCGGTGGGGCTTTTCGGGGCGTTTTACGCCGGGCTTCGCGGGATGAGTGTCCGCATCATTGATAGTCTGCCAGAGCTCGGTGGACAGCTGACCGCCCTCTATCCCGAGAAGTACGTTTACGATATGCCCGGCTTTCCCGAAGTCCTTGCGAAGGATCTCGCGAAGAACTTGATCGAGCAAGCCTCGCGATTCAATCCGGAGTTGGTGCTGGGTGAAACGGCCGAAGTACTGACGCAGGACGAGGATGGGTGGACAATCACCACCGCGCAAGGAACGGTCTGCCCGACCCGGACGATCATCGTCTCCGCAGGGGCTGGAGCCTTTTCACCCACCAAGATCGGGGTCGCTCGGGAAGAAGAATTAGAGGGCAAGGGGGTCTTCTACGGAGTTCGAGACCGATCGATCTTTGCGGGGAAGCGGCTGGTGATTGTTGGTGGGGGCGATTCCGCCTTTGACTGGGCACTGAGCCTTGACCCAATTGCGGAGAGCATTAAGTTGGTTCACCGCCGCGACCAATTCCGTGCCCACGACGAAACGATCCGCGAGGTTCGGGAGACAACCGATGTCGAGTTCCACCTCTGGAAAGTAGTGAAGGAGCTTCACGGAGAGGATTTGATCACCGGTGTGACATTAGAGAACACTCAGTCTAAAGAGACAGAATTCCACGAATGCGACGCGGTGATCGTGAACATTGGGTTTAAGTCGAATCTGGGGCCGCTGAAAGACTGGGGGCTGACGATTGAGAAGAATCAGATCGTCGTGGATGGCTTGTACCAAACTGGGCTGCCGGGAGTGTTTAGCGTGGGGGATGTTGCCACTTTTGAGGGCAAGATCAAACTCATCGCCACGGGTGTCGGAGAAGCGGCAACGGCAGTTTGTGTGGCCAAAACGATGATCGATCCCTCGGCGAAGCTCTTCCCCGGACATAGCTCGGATATGGATCTCAAAGCTCCGGCGTCGGTCTAGCCGTTCCGTTGGGTTTCGTGCGAGGGGTGGGACGTGCCGACATGCGGGACAACCAGCAGCCAGACGCCGTCGCTGGGAATGTCGATGTTCGCATCAAGCCGAGCGGATGTTCTCTCGCCATTCACC
This sequence comes from Methyloversatilis discipulorum, assembly GCA_943371575.1. GTDB lineage: Bacteria > Armatimonadota > Fimbriimonadia > Fimbriimonadales > Fimbriimonadaceae > UphvI-Ar2. Next base: position 302,791 of record CALRVI020000003.1, read on the forward strand.
GTGTCGAACCAGAACGCGGATTCAGGTTCAATTTCTAATCCAGACCAGTCGATCTTGATGGTTCGGGCGGTTGGGGCGTAGACCGCGACGTGGCTCGCTCCGACCGTACAGCGAGCGCTGAGGAGGCCTTCTCCACGTCCCTCGAGAATGCGGGACTGCGCAGGCACGAACGTTTCGAACCCGATTTCTTCAAAAATTCTCCGCGCATGCCCGACTTGATTCGCGCCGGGGAGTTCGGCCGCCTCGCGCCAATGGAGATTCGATCCGGTAATGCTTGGATGCACCGCGTCGTCGTGGAACTGCCAGATGTCGTTGCAGCCGTAGGTATGCCCGCAACTGCCTGCCAGCACCGAGGTGTAGAGGTCGCGGCGGACGCGCCAGTCGTCGAATCGGGTGCCGCTCGGCACCCAGCCGTCGAGCATCATCGGATGGTTTTCGTATGCTGGTTCCAGTTCTAGAATCGGGCGGATCCAGGTTCGGTTGTACTCACGATCCGCCCATTCGTCGCTCCCCAGGGCGTTGAACATGTGTCCGCTCTGCCATCCGTTGTAGTCGAGCCAGGATTCTTGCCCGCCATGATCGTAAGAACTGCTCCAGCCGGGTGTGTGGAGTCCCATCAGTTGATCCGCACCCTGGCTCTTGATGCCCGCCGCCATGTTGCGCAAGATGACGATCTGGTCGTAATTTGAGACTGGGCGGTCTCCACCGATGATCCACGTGATTTCCTTTCCTGCGTACCGTCTGCCCAGGTACTCGCCGTAGATCCGCGCATTTTCGGGCGTGAAGATCATCGGTACATCTGGAGCCCAGAGGTTGTTCCAATAGCACCCCCAGCTCGGCAGGAGGGCAGGGGTGATTCCCTTTGCGTTGCAGGTTTCGATCAGCCAGTCGATGTGGGCGAACCAGGCTTCATTGGGCTGCGTGGGATCTTGCTGATGTAGAGGAAAGTGTCCGTCGCGATTCGGCGCGGTGAACGCGGTGTTCTCCGGGATCAACGTGAACATCACCGCGTTGAATCCCTGCCGAGATCGGATGGTCAAAAAGACTTCCGCTTCCTCTTTCGTGAGATGCTGGGCGAGGTTCCAGGCCGTATCTGCGAGATAAAAGAACGGTCGGTCATCTTTGACGAAAAACCGCTTTGAGGCATGGACACGGATGCTTCCCATGCCCCGCAGTTAACCCGAATTACATCTCTTGCGGTGCGCTGACGCCGAGCAATCCGAGGACGGATTGCAGAGCGGTACGTGTTGCATCGCAGAGGGCAAGCCGAGCGGACGAGAGCTCTGGATTCTCCGGCTGGTTCACCCGACAGGTGTCGTAGAACGAGTGATAGGATCGGGCGAGCTCAAGCGCATAGTTGGCGAGGCGATTCACCGCGTAGTCACTCGCGGTTTGAGCAATCTCATCGCGAAGCTCGGCGATCTTGAGGATGAGGGCCGTCTCCTTCGGGTGGTCGAGGAGACCCAGGTGAGCTGTGCTTGCAGAAAGTCCGGACTCCGCCCCTTTGCGAATCACCGAGCAGATCCGCGCATGAGCGTATTGGACGTAGAAAACCGGGTTCTCGTCGCTCTGTTTCGTGGCGAGTTCCAGGTCAAAGTCCATGGCGGTGTCGTGATTCCGCATCAGGTAGAAGAACCGCGCAACATCGCTGCCGGCTTGCAGCCTGTCTTCTTCTGTACCGTTTGGTCTCATTTCCTCGCCGATCTCCTTGATGAGGTCGATGAGCGCGTAGATATTGCCGTCACGCTTGCGCATCGGGGCGGGCTTGCCGTCCTTCATGAAGCGCACGATCTGGAAAATCTGAACCGTCAGGTGATCTTTCGCCCAGGCCTGTGCCCCTCGGCACCGATTTCGCTCCTCGACGCTTCCGAACAGAATCTCCTCATGCTCGGTGAGCGGAGCCGGGTCGTTCACGGGGGTCGCTTGGTCGATGAACATGGCGGCCACAACCGCGGTGAGCCGTCCGATATATCCGTGGTGGTCGGGTCCGAGAACCGTGATGAGTTTCGTGCCGCCCGCTGGCCGATTAAACTTGTCCTTGTGGTACGCGACATCGCTGGCGATGTAGGTGAGGCGGCCATCGCGGCGGCGTAGAACGCGGTCTTGGTCGTCGCCGAACTTGGTGGATCTCAGCCAGAGAGTCGCTTGTTCACCTTCACCACTCGCATCCTCATCATCGGTATTGGTGACCGCTTGGTCTTCTTTGGTGACGCTCTTGATGACTCCGCCCTTCGCTGTCTCGATTTTCGTTCGGAAGGGCGATTCGTCGGCGACGTTTTTGGACTCCAGTTCACCGATGACGCGTGCGACTTCGCCGGCATCGTGGAGCGACTGCTCGCTGAACCAGGTGGCGAAATTCACTCGGAAGTGCTCCAGGGCCGTGCGCTGGGCTTCGATCATCGCATCCTGGCTTGCCTTCTGGATGGTCGCCAGTTCAGCGCCTTTCAAATGCTCCAGCTCGTTTGCGACCTCTTGAACATAGTCGCCCTTGTAACCGTTGTCCGGAACGGCTTGACCGCTCAGCAATGCCTTCACCGACTCAGCAAAGAGCCGCATTTGCTCCGAGTTCACTCCATCGTTGATGTAGTACTCGCGGTGAACTTCGTGACCCGCCGCTTCCAGAACGTTGCAGAGGGCCGATCCGTAGGCTGCTCCACGACCGGAACCGATGGTGATCGGCCCGTTTGGGTTCACGGAAACAAACTCGACGTTGATCTTCTCAACTTGGTTCGGAGTCAGATGTGCATAAGAGACTCCTCGTTCTAAAACTGACGAAACGAAACCGGCAACCCACGCTGGGTTCAGCCGGAAGTTCAGGAATCCTGGCCCTGCGATCTCGACGGAAGCAAAAACTTCCGTGTCGGAACCCAACTCCCCAGCTAAGATTTCCGCCACCGCGCGGGGGTTCATCCCCAGAGCTTTTGAGCCAACCATCGCGAAGTTGGTCATCAGGTCACCGTGATCCGGATTCTTCGGTGCATCGACCTCAATCCGCACCGATCGAGCGGTTTCGGGCAGCGAGCCCGCCGAAATCAGCCCGTCGACAGCGATTACCAGTTTTTTTTCTAAGGCCTCTCGAATCACGATGAAAGGGATTATCCTGCATCAAGATGACCTCGCGAACGTTAAGGCCCAGTGAGATTGTCGAAAAAGAGTAGCCCACAGGGTTTCTTCCCGGGGGATGAATGAGACTACAATAGAGGGCACTGACTCACGGCGGGATCTGGGAACGATTTGCCCGGCGTGGGGCGGGACTGAGGGCGTACGACCATCAGCCCGCAAAACAGGACGAATAAGCAATGGCATTGCCGCGTGTACCGATGACCCAGTACTTGCTCGACAAGGGCTACCTGAAGGATGAACAACTGAAGGAAGCCCAGCAAGTGCAACAGCAAACGAAGAACCCTGACATTGGCAAAGTGCTCGTCACCCTGGGAATGGTGGGCGAGCGCGAAGTCATCGAGGCTCAGGCGCAAGAGGCGGGGTATCCCTTCGTCGATCTTGATCGCGTCCAGCTCGAGAGCAGCGCGATCAACGTCGTGCCGGATCGGATTGCCAAGCAGCACAACGTGATCCCCGTCCGCAAGGAAGGCACCACGATTTGGCTTGCGATGTCCAACCCCAACAACCTGGATGCGCTCGACGCGGTTCGCTTTGCCAGCGGCTGCATGGTCAAGCCGGCAATCGCGGTTCCCGGAGCGATTGACGACGCCATCAAGAAGTATTACGGCGGAGGCAACGGTGCCGCCGAGAGCGGGGAAGCCGCAGCGGCGCCCACCGCGACCCAACAGTCGGCTGCCGCGAGCCGTGGGGCGATCAATGCCCTCGTGGCGCAGGCTCAGGTTAACCGTGACGCCGATTCGGCGAAGATGCCGGATGCGGTCAGCGAGGACGATGCGGCCGAGCTTGCTGAACAGGCTCCGATCATCAAGCTGGCGAACGCGGTTATTCAGCAAGCGATTCTCGACCGAGCAAGCGACATCCACGTGGAGCCGCAAAGTCGCGCCGTCCGAGTGCGGTACCGCATCGACGGTGTCCTTGCCGAGGCCATGACGGTTCCGAAGAATCTTCAAGCGCCCATGATCAGCCGTCTCAAGATCATGTCGGAAATGAACATCGCCGAACGGCGTGTTCCTCAAGACGGTCGTATCGAAGTCCGACACCAAGGCAAAGAATTTGACCTTCGTGTGAGCAGCATCCCCACGCCGTTTGGAGAGAAGATCGTTATGCGGATTCTCGACAAGGGCAACGCGATGATCGGTCTGACGAAGCTCGGATTCAGCGCGTACAACCAAGCCGCAATTGAAGAGCTGATCAGCCAGCCGAACGGAATGTTCCTGTGTACCGGTCCGACGGGTTCCGGTAAGACGACCACGCAGTACTCGGTTCTCCACATGCTCAACAGCGTGGAGCGCAATATCATCACGGTTGAAGACCCGGTTGAGTACCAGCTCAACGGTATCAGCCAGGTCCAGGTGAACAAAAAGGCGGGTCTGACCTTCGGTACCGCTCTGCGCGCCTTCCTCCGACAAGACCCTGACATCATCATGGTCGGTGAAATGCGGGACTTGGAAACGGCGGAAATCGCCATCGAAGCCTCGCTCACGGGACACTTGGTCTTGTCCACGCTCCACACGAACGATGCCCCCTCGGCCACCCTCCGGATGATCGACATGGGCGTTGAGCCGTATCTCATCTCCGCAACCGTCATCGGCATCCTCGCCCAGCGACTTGGCCGTCGAATCGACCAGGAGCACAAGGAACCCTACGAGGTCAAGGCGATTGAGCTCCGCCGATTTGGCTTTGGCGTCACCGATCCGGATGAAGCCGTCACCCTCTACCGAGGCGTGCCGCACGAAGATAACCGGATGACCGGCTTCAAGGGCCGATCCGGTCTTCACGAGCTGATGGTCATGAACGCGGAAATCGCTGAACTCGTTGTTCGACGCGCTCCGCTGAATGACATCAAGTCTGCGGCGAAGGCGAACGGCATGAAGGAACTCCGGGAGGACGGGCTCGAGAAGGTTCTCGCTGGCGTTACGACGCCGGACGAAGTCATGCGGGTTGTCTTCACGGCTGGCTTCTGACATTTTTGGCGTAAGAAAAGACTGGAACGATTCGGGCGTCTGCGAGCGTCCAACACAACAATTCGATTGAAACCATGGAAAATTTGCCGAACTCTCCCGCGGGGATGACCCCTCCGCCGACGATGCCGCCCACCCAAACGGGCGCTCCCGGTGAGCAACCTCGGGCCGAAGGCGTCAAAGTCGGCGCGCCCAAGAAGCTGGAAGACCTTCACATCGATGAGCTTCTGCACATCGTTGTGGATCGCAACTGCTCCGACCTTCACCTCTGTGTGGATGCCGAGCCGATCATTCGTGAGGACGGCAAACTCAAGCGACTGAACTACGAAAAGTTTACGCCTCAGCAGACTCAACGGATGCTGTATGAGATCATCAGCGATGATCACATCACCAAGTTTGAGCAGACGAAAGAGCTCGACTTCTCCTACGCTCTGCCCAACCCTCCGCACCTGCGTGAGCAAGGTAAGGGCCCGGTTCGAGCCCGATTCCGTGTGAACATGTACCGGGATCGAAGCGCGGTCGCCGCTGCTTTCCGACTTATTTCCAGCCGCATTCCGACGGTCGAAGAGCTCAATCTTCCTCCGCTTCTGAAGCAACTGTCTGAGCGGCCTCGAGGTCTCATCCTGGTAACTGGTCCGACGGGTTCGGGTAAGTCAACGTCCCTCGCGGCGATGATCAACCACATCAACACGAACTACTCGCACCACATCATCACGATCGAAGACCCGATTGAATATCTCCACGTCCACAAGTCGTCGGTCATCAACCAGCGCGAATTGGGTGGCGATACGCTCAGCTTCTCGAACGCTCTGCGGGCCTCCCTCCGGGAAGACCCCGACATCTTGCTGGTTGGTGAAATGCGCGATAAGGAAACGATCCAGCTCGCCATCACTGCGGCAGAAACCGGACACTTGGTCTTCGCCACGCTGCACACCAACAACGCGGCCGAATCCATCGACCGGATCATCGACGTTTTCCCTCCGGGACAACAAGAGCAAATCCGCGTTCAGCTTTCCAACAACCTTATTTCGATTGTCTCGCAACAGCTTCTCCCGCGCGCCTCTGGCCCGGGACGAATCCCGATAAACGAGATCATGATCGCGACCCCCGCCATCAGAAACCTGATCCGGGAAAACAAAACCCACCAAATCCCGTCGGCTATCCAAACGGGTGCCAACCACGGCATGATCAGCATGGATCAGTGCCTTCGCGATATGTACATGAAGGGTCTCATCACACTTGAAGATGCCCTGACCCGATGTATGAACGCCGAAGAACTCAAGAAGATGATCAACTTGGGTGGCCCGGGTGGTCAAGGTGGAAATACCGGCGGAGGAAATCCGCGCCGATAATTCGGGAACGACTTTAACGAGAGGACACAGGAACTATGCCGGTCTACAGCTACTCATTCAAAGACCCCAGCGGAGGAATCCAGAAGGGAACAGCCGAAGCGGAGTCGGAAGAGAAACTACGCGCCAGATTCTCGGAACAAGGCCTTGAGATTGTCGAAGTAACGATGATCAAAAAGGGCGGGATGAAGCGCGCCAAGAGCCCAGGCAAAGTTAAGCTCACGCGTCTCTCGCTCTTCTGTCGCCAGTTCTCGACCATGGTCGACGCTGGTGTCTCGCTGGTCCGATGTCTCGACGTTTTGGCCCGGCAAACGGAAGATCCAAAGCTCAAGAAGATTCTGATTGACGTCGGTGAGCGGGTCGAGGGTGGTGAATCGCTCTCGCGCGCCATGCAGCGACACCCGCGCACGTTCAACAACCTCTTCATTGGTCTTGTCCGCGCCGGTGAGGTCGGTGGTGTGCTTGAAGAAGCCCTCCAGCGACTCTCGCAGTTCTTGGAATCCGACGTTGCCCTCCGCCGAAAGGTGAAGGCCGCACTGACCTACCCGATCATCGTTGTCATCGCTGCCGTGGGCATCGTTGTCCTCCTCATGATCGTCGTTGTCCCGCAGTTCGCCGCGATCTTCAAAGACCTCGGTTTGCCGGACAGTGAATTCCCACCCGCGACCAAGTTCCTCATTGATCTGTCGAACAACATGATCCGGAACTGGCACATCTTCCTGATCGTCTTCGCCGCGCTCTACTTCGGATTCAAGCTCTTTGTGAGCACCCGATTCGGCCGACGCACGGTGGACAGAATCAAGCTGAAGATCCCCGTCTTTGGCCCGCTTCACCACAAGGTCTGCATGGCCCGGTTCAGCCGAACGATGGGCACCCTGCTCACCTCCGGTGTTCCGATTCTGCAAGCGATGGAGACCGTGTCGGGCACTGTCGGAAACTCGATCATGGCGGACGCCGTGCTCGACGCTCGAGCTCGTATCCGGGAAGGTGACAGGATTGGTGACCCGCTTGAGGCAAGTCGCCAATTCCCTCCGATGGTCGTGCACATGATCGGTGTCGGCGAAGAATCGGGCTCGCTCGACTTCATGCTCCAAAAGATCGCGGACTTCTACGAAGCAGAAGTCGAAGCCACGCTCCAATCGCTGACCGCCGCGATCGAACCGATCCTCATCGTGTTCCTTGGTGTGGTTGTCGGCTTCATCGTCTTCGCGATGTTCGCTCCGCTTCTCAAGGTTGTTCAAGGCCTTAGCGGCGGCGATAGCTTCGAGAACAGCTAAGGCGTTCACACTCCTTGCACTGCCCCGTGGGATCGTTCGATTCCGCGGGGCTGATTGCTTCAGGACCGGGTATCTTCAGCGGAGGCCAGGCGCCCCAAGGAAGGAAACAACGTAGTGCTCCCCGCGTGGACGTGGATTATAGGATTCTGGTTCGGAGCCGCCGTCGGTAGCTTCCTCAACGTGGTCATCTACCGAATGCCGCGGGGAATCTCGGTCTACAAGCCCGCAAACAGCTTTTGCCCTGGTTGCCAAAAGCAACTCACCGCCGCCGAACTTGTGCCACTGCTCAGCTGGCTTTTTCAGAAAGGAAAGTGCAGTTGCGGTAAATCCAAGGTCAGCTCGCGCTACTTTTGGGTTGAAATGGCAACAGGAATCCTCTGGGCCGTCATCTGGTACCAGCAGCTCGTTGTGATTCCGCCGGGAGCAGAGACCGCCATGTCATCGAGCCAAGTGGTCTACGCCGTCGGCTATATGCTCTTTGCTGCCGCCTTGGTCGCGGCAATCGGAACCGACCTCGCTCACTACATCATCCCCGACCAGGTGAATGCGTTCATGCTCTTTGTAGGTGTCGGGATGAATATCGCCCTCGCCGCCATCGGGGATTCGCGAGCTTGGCTTTGGGGAATGCCTTCGAGTGTCGCCGGTGCGCTTGTCGGGTTTGGAGTACTGTGGGGCATCACGCTTCTTGGGCGAATCGCTTTTCGGAAGGACGCGATGGGCCACGGCGATATCAAAATGGCTCGAGGAATCGGTGCGGTTTTGCTCCCTCTTGGTGCAGGAATCAGCTTCGCCATGGCGATCTTCTTGGGCGCACTGATCGGGATTCTGATCGTGATGCTCCGCAAAAAAGAGAGTGCACAGGAGGCAGCCCCGGAAGAAGACGAGGAGGCTTATGTGCCGGAGTCCATCGGTTCGATCTTCTGGTGCGGACTGGGCTACATCCTCTGCATCGACATCATTGGTCTTGCCTTCCCGAAGCTCTACGAAAAGTGGTTTGGCGAGAACCCGTACGCAGTTGAAGAGATTTCGGAAGATGCTGGGGTAGAACCCACTATGATTCCGTTTGGCCCCTACCTTGCGGCGGGGGCTCTGTGCGTCGTTATGTACGGCACCCCCATCACCAAGTGGGTGCTCGACTACTTCAATGGGATGAGCGGACTGTGAGTCTAAATGGGGACGCCCATGGGAACAAAGTTCAAAACATGCCAGTCAAAGCGAATATCTACCGGAGAAACTCCATGAGGAAGGGCCATTTTGGGTTTACGTTGCTTGAGTTGCTGACCGTGATTGCGATCATCGCAATCCTCAGCGGCATCATTGTCCCCGTGTACGCACGGGTGAAGGACAATTCGTATCGGAGCGGTGATATCAGCAACATGAACACCATCCGAACCGCGCTCGGTTTGTACCGGGAAGACCAGGGGGCCTATCCTCCGCAGCTTCTTGGTTATGTGACGCTGTACACCTCTGGCCCACAAGCTGGCAACGTGATTCCGGCGTCCGAACTGCGATCGTACGTATATCCGCGCCGAGTCGAGAGCCTCGAAGGCCTCAAGCCGGCCTATGCGCGATTCACCGCGAGCCAAACCGTCAATGCGGTTTTCCCGACCCCCGACGCGACGGCGGTTGGCACTTCGCCGATCCTCGACCTGAATGGTGACGGAACGGTGACTCCCGCTGACGATACTCTCGGCTCGCGCCAAGCATATGGCCCGGGCGACAACTTCGTGTGCTGGGATCCCTCGGTGCAGGCGATGGTTGCGGGTGGACGCTGTGCCGGAGTGACCCTGACCGATCCGACCGACGCTCGCGCTCGCTTGTTCTATGGCATCTCTGGCTACGACGTGGCTCAAGTGCCGATCGCTGGCGGTGGCAATCGCGTGGAACTGCGCTACACCCGCTTCTGGTCGAACTTTGCGATCGGCAACGGGGCTGGTTTCGGGAACGGCGATGCGAACGACGATCCGCGACAACTTGGCTACACGAATCCGCCGGATGACACGGTCGTGACTTGGAACAGCTACTTCCGTGACTATGCGACTCCGGGCGTGCCGGATCGCGGACGACGCGACATCGTTCTCTTCCTCGGTGGCTCAGCTCGGGCATACGATTCCCGACAACTCTTCGACTACGCCTGGAGGCAGCGCTAACCGCGCGCTCTCGGCCCGACTTTGACTGGCTTTTTTGGACCAATGGCAGGTAGTGACATGCGACGACGACGACATCTAAACGGATCGTCTTTGATCGAAGTTCTGACGGTGATCGTGGTGTTCCTCGTCGGAATCCTTGCGGTCGTGCAGATTTTCCCTCCGGGACTCAGTGTGCTCCGTGTGAACCGGGCGCAAACCCAAGCGGTTTCGCTCGCTCGATCAGAGGTGCAACGCATCCTCGGGCAATCGGCTCAACTTCCTGCTTATGTGGCTTCGGCGCAGTTCATCGGAGGGGGAGCTGTGGTTCTTATTGCAAATGACAACCCAGGTCAGCTCGTTCCGACGGTGGACGTTGGCGCTGGCGAAGACAACATCGACGCCAACGGATTCTTCACCGCTGGCCCGGTGGGTCACTGGAGCAAAGTCAGCGGCGCGAACCGGTTCAACCGAATCATCGGCGAAGGCCGTCCGGTCGCTCAGCCCAATCAGTTCAATGGTCAACTCGGTTCTCCGATGCAGCTCATGTTCGCTCCGCTCCTCATCGAGCGTGATGTGACGACGGGCGTTGCGATCGGTCAGTACCTGCAGGTCTACGGCAACGATCTTAAGTTCCAAACGGGCTCTGCCGATCAAGGCGCGCCCAGCTCGGATCCGTTGCAGCTGGACTACGACGCCCATGCCTTTACCTACGTGCCAGGAACCCAAGCCACTTTGGCCGGTTCGACGGTGCCTGCGTTCCTGAACCAAGATCAAGTTTGGGTCGGCCGATTGCGAACCAATGTCGGCGGACTTCTCAGCCACACGCTCCGCGTTCAAGGCTCGTTCATTGTCAACGATGGAACGAATCGACGCCCGCTGAATCTGGTCTTCACGGTTCCGGCGGCAGCAAATGCGTTCTACGGCGAGATCGGTAACTACTCGGTCGTCTCGCTTCCTGCCCTGTTTAACTCGCTGGCTCTGCCGGGCCTGACTTACGAAGGCGTTGAGCCCTCGTCGGTGCGGGTTCAGCGTCAGTTCTCCGAAATTCCGGTCGGCAGCGCGTTCAACACGTTCGATCCGTATCAGTACAAGTCGTTCAACGGCGCGCTCGGTCTGCTGTTGCTCAACCCAGCGGGTGCCGCGTCTCGCATCACCGATGAAGATGGCAATCAAGTGCCTCTCGTGGCCCGCGCCGATTATTCCGTGTACGACTGGCGGATCATTCGCGACGAATTCGAAATCCCTCGCGCCGTGGCCGGTTCCGGAAACTTCAATCCTTCGATGAAGCTTCTCCTGAACGCGATTCGACCGGCTTCTGGAGTCGGGGCGGATGCCCGACCCTACGGCGGCATTGCCCTGCAAGGTGATAACTTCCAGTACACGCCTAACATCAATGGAACGACTGCGAGCCAAGACTTTGTCCTCGTGGATGTCCAAACTGGCGGCGTGATCGCTGGCAACACGGGTACCGATCCACTGAGTGCCTACGTGGTGGACAAGTCGAACGGCGTGATCCGGTTCATCGACACCGACACGACCGACGCCTTTGCGATCACGGGGCGGATCCTGATTCCGGGCAACACCCCGGTCGCGCCTTGGGTTCAAATTCCGACTCCGGTTGATCTGGCCGGGCGCAAAGTGCGCGCTCTCTACATGGGTGCGGGCGAATACGCCGTGCGTCTCACCAAGGCCGCGAGCGACTACCGGGTCGCCTATCCTCCGACCGCTGCTGACCTGGCGCCCCTGCAGTGCTACGTGGGTGGATCCGCCGGATGGGGTGCCACCAACCGACTCTATTTCGCCCTTTCTGACGTGAATCAAAAGGTCACGGTCGGCGAGGCCTGGGTGGGAGGAATTGGGGCTCCGGTGCTCCGAGATCGCGACTACCGCATCAGTGGGGTCGAGACCATCGGCGGCGTCAGCGTGGCCTACGCCCAGCTTCCCGCAGGATCGAACTTCGACTTTGCTCGCAACGGTTACGCCGTGCGCCGAGTGAAGGGGGCCTCGATCCGAGTGCGATCCTACTTTAATCCTGAAACCTTTACTTTGGGTTCCGATTCGGCGCGCAACTTCACCCGATTCCAAGATTGGGCGGAGAACTGGCGCACCACTGACACCGAAACCTACGACGCAGGAGCGAACAACTGATGCGACGGCGCTTGATGAAACGGGCCTTTACCCTGATCGAACTTCTTACGGTGATGGCGATCTCTGCCATCCTCCTCACGATCATTGCCATTCCCGTGGTGCAGAGCTTCAATCTCACGCGGGCCGCGCAAGGGTTTGCCGACGCTCAGAACCGAGCTCGCATCCTGATTTCGCAAATCGAACGCGAGATCACGAACTCGGCGGCGGTTCGGGACAACTCGGGGGTCGGCGGCACTCTGATCGTCCGTTTGCCGAACCAAACGGGGACGCAGGTCAATATCTCTCTGCCATACACCAAGCTGGACGTGATCAAGCCGGCGGCGGGTGATCCTTCGAACTTTGCCAACGGAGCGTTCATCGATCCGGATACCGGAAAGTCTGACCCGACGCTGAGTGCGCCCAAGGGCCAACCTGTGCTTCCCGGCGCCAAAAGCGATACGGTGGTTCGCTACTTTATTGCCCGTCGCGATCCGTTCACCGCGTACAACAACCCCTACCTCCAGCTTCGATTGCCGGCGGGCGGTGGCCAGTTCTCCCTGGGAACCGGTGGCCGAGATAACCTCTATGTGCTGATGCGCGCCGAGGTTCCGATGTACGTGGTGCGAAACATTGCCGGCGTGGATACCCGCGTGGTCAATAGCGACTTCTTCTTCGATCTCGATCGGGATGCCGATGTGAACACGACCGGGCCTCTGATGGATGACCCCGCGTTCATGGATCCGCTCGCTTGGGCGGATCTCGGCATCACCAATGCTCTGAACTACACTCTGCCTCAAGGCTACGATCCGGCGGATCGTACCGAGATGGTCAACAACTGGCTTCGAGAGGCGAGCATCGTCACCGAATTCAGCCGGTTCGACATGATTCAGCTTCAGTACAACAAGCAGAATCGTGAAGTCGTTTTCACCAACGGCCTCCCCGCAGTGACCCCGCTTGTGCGCTTCCAACCGACCCGGATGAATCCGGAGGCGGCCAAGGGCATGCTGGCGGTGCGCACCACCGAGGAGACGGACAACAGCGAGAAGATTGGGCCGGAAACCTACGAGACGCAGAACGGCGGCTGGTCCGATCTGTTTATGCAAATCTGGCCGTCCGTTTTCAACCCGGGAACGGGCCCGGGCGATCTCTCCTCGGGCGCAGTTCGCGCGCCGTGGCAAAGTGATCCGACCCTCACGTTGCTCCGAGACGCGACGGGCGACTACCAGATCTTTGGGACGAGCGGGCAAGTGTTCAACGTCAGCCTTTACGACCGTCTCTCGAAGAGTGGCGCAGCCTATCCGTTCTTCAATTCGGTGAACTGGGCGAACCTCGGCGCAAGTGCTGCGGCACGAAACCAGTTCATGGCCTTCGCCATCGAGCCGGAAAAGGGCCGCGTTCGATCAAGCTTTGATATCCGCGAGCACGGCACTGATGCCACGGTGGCGTTCGAAAACCGTGTCCCGTCGTCGAGCACGGCGGAGCCAGGCGTTGTCGTCGGCCCGACGGTCACCCCGACCGACCCGACTTACCAAGCTGGACCAGGTTGGCAAACCTACGCGGGAATCAATGAGCGATTCGCTCGCCTCTGGCATGAGTGGGATTCGCAATGGCCCGATGTCAGCCGAGCTCCGGCGCGAGACGATCTCGCCAACGGTGTGAAGCGCTTCATCGACCTGCGCAATATGATCCAACCCGGAAACATTGCCAGCCCGATCAGCTACGGCCAACTCGGACGTGCGAGCATCGTTCCAGGCAGCGAGGTGATTATCGGTCCGGATCAAAATCCCGGCCCGAACTACGGCCGCCTTGTGCGATACACCCGTGTGCCGAACGTGGACACCGTGGCGGTTGGTCCGAACCAATACAAGATCAACTACACCGATCGACGTGAGCCGGACTGGAATGCCCTCTTCGGATTCGTCGGTGGCAGCTACGATAAGTCGCAGTACAACGGCAACGATTTCCTCTCGGCGATTCTGCAAGCCCGCTACCGAGCGGGGTACGTGGAACTCAATTCGCGATTCGGCGAACCCATTCCGGGGATCGATGCGGGAGCGGCGGGGAACATCTACGTCACTTATCGCTTCCAATTTACTGAGCCGAACGATGTCGTCTCCGTGGACTACGGTTCCACTGAGTTGATGGAAGTCGTCCTCACCATTCAAAACTATCCGCAGTCGAACTTGCCGAACCCGCAAATCGTGACTGTGAGAGGCTCTGCGGCTGTCCGCAATAAAGTGCGCTGACTTTGAGAAATACGACCATGCTTGCACAGATTCGAGTACAACGCCTGCGGGATCGCCGCGCTGGCCAAACCTTGATCATTGCGATTCTCGTTCTGGGAGTCCTCTTGATCCTGGGAATTGCCTTCGCGGGAATCATCAACCGCAACATCACCGAAACTGGTCGATCGGCTCAGCGCACGGTTGCTTCCGACCTTTCTCAGGCCGGAGTGAACTTTGCCCACGAGCAGATGCTTTACTCGGTGCTCGGGGCCGACTGGCGACCGCAAGAGACTCTGCCGGACGTCGATGTCGCCGGGAACAGCAAAGACCCAGATGCGCTCTATCTGCGTCCTGGAACAGGTTTTCTCGTTGAAATCGATCCCGTCGGACGACCGGGGTATACGGTTTTCGACCGCGGCGGCCCGGACTACCTGGGGGCCTACAGCCGAATCGGCTTCGCCCGAGGACGATCGCTCGTTCGAGTGCGCTACGCTCCGTCGGCGTATGACGCCTTTGGTGCGCAAACCGGTGCTCTGCGTCAACCCGGGCAAGCTCGTGGCCACCTGGTGATCGAGAGCGTCGGCCGATCTGGTGCGCTCGATGACCAAGGCAAGGTTGACCCCAGCCGGTTGCTCCCGCGATCTGTCCAGGTCACCGGATTTGCCGATGGCAACGCGCTGCGCGATGGACTCGGCGCGATCAAGGCGGCAGACGCTTCGGTCACGAATAGTCGACGACTCGTTGCTTTCGCCTCGATTGGACTCCTGGAATCGGCACGCTTTATCGGTAATAAGAACAAGGAAACGCGACCGATCGAGGTTGGCTTCCCGGTGGTGAACACCGGTAGCACTCTCTGGAGCCAAAACGTCAATGTCGGCGTTAGCTACGAGGGCGCGTCGGTCGCTGTGCCGCAACAGTTCGGCGCGAATGCTTCGGGTGCGGTGAATGTGCCGGTCAACCAAGGACGATGGGATCTGCTTCCGGGAGGCGGAAGCCTCTTCGCGAATGGCGAGGTTCTCGTCCACGGCGTGAACGAAGTCTTCCTCAACCGCTCGCTCGGCGAATCGTGGATCGCGTCCGGCGGAATCCGCCCGGCGAACAACATCTCCTCGCTGACGTTCCAAAATTTCAATTTAAACGCCCCGGCCACTTCTTGGGTCAACACCCTCGGCGCGCTCACGCTGACGGGCAACCAGCTCGACAGTCGCAATGGTCAGTTCCGAACTCTCGGCGGGGCACTTCGCGATGGCCGTGATGCGGTGGACGTGAACGGATTCCAACGCGGAGTCGCCCGCAAAGAGCCCCCCAGCATCACGATTACGGATCCGCAAAACGGTCTGAACCGCTACCGCGAACTCACTCGCCGCACTGGCCCTCTCACCGTCAACGGTCTGACGATTGGCGAATTTGGCTACGGCGAAGGCGTCTATGTCGCTTCCGATGAGCGCGGCAATCGCAAGACGGCCGACCAACGCAAGGCTCTTGACCCGCTCAAGACCCTGCCGAACGACTGGCTGAATCCGAACAACGGAGCGACTCAAGGCTGGCAAGGCCCTTACTATGTGCCGATCGCCCCGCACGTCCGATTCCTCGCCGATGGTTTTGAAATCCGTCTCGATGGCCGAAGTGCGAACAAGTTCTGGAAAGATCCTCGCACCGGAGCGGACACGAGCCGCACGAGCTGCCGGTTCTATGTCCGAGAAGTCGCGGGCAAGACCTACATTGTCAACGACATCACCAATGCCGGATTCGACCCGAATACTGGCGATTGGGTCGGCAATGGTCAAGAATTTAACGGCGTTCTGATGTTCGAAGGCGATGTCCGCGTCCGCGGCGTCATCCCGACCGACGTTCAGCTCAGCCTCGTCTCGATGGGCACGATCTATATCGACGGCAGCATCGTGAAGGGCACGTTCGATCCTTGGACGGACATCACTCTCACTCGACCGAGTCGATCCATGCTGGCCCTGCTCGCACGCGACTACGTTGCGGTGAACACGACTCAGTTCTTTGCCCCGGCGGTTGGTCAGGCGATCCAAGCCAAAACGGTGGATCCTCTGCCGAATACGCCGAATCCGATTGAACTCCAAACGTCGCAAGATGTCACGCTGGAAACTCAGTTCCTGCTCAGTCCGACGGGCAACAACCCGGCTCTTTGGACGCCGGCCTCGCTGCAATACACCACGGCGAACACCAACGCTCCTCTGAGTACCTATATGCTCATGACGGTGTCGGCGGACGACAACGGCCCGAGCTTCTTCTCGATGGATTTGCTCACGGGGACGTTCCAAGATCTCGCTCCGACCTCGACTCGGTATCAGTGGGAGACCTACGTGAGCTACGGTATCGGGGCGGCTCTGACCCTGGAATCGCGCAACGGAGCGGCTTCGCTCTTCGGCGCGCCCCTTCCGGACAACATTCCGCTCTACGGCTTGGCCGATCCGACCATCAACTCCTATCCGAAGTTCGAAACCTTCGCGATGCCGATTGTTGATCGGGCTCTGGCGGGCAACTTCCAAGCGTACAGCTCGGCTGTCCGCAAGATTCGGGCGAACGCCGCGAATCCGAACGGTCAGTACGAGCTGAGCGTGCAAGATCCGAACTTCTTCCGCCTCGCGATTGACCCGGCCGGAAATGCGGCCACGAAGAATGGCTTGATCGCCAAAACCGCGATCACTCCGTTTGATATCCGCATCGAGGCCGTGATGTACGCCGAGAACGGTTCGTTCTTCGTGATCCCAGGAACTTGGTTCAACCAGAACGTCGAAGACACGCGCGCCGCGTTTGTCGAAAGCTACACCCCAGGTGACACGAGCGACGACCTCAACGCTGCGGCTCTCGACTACGATGCCGGTGCGACGACCACGCTGAATGGGAATACGGTCAACCGACTCGTTCTCGCCCAATCGCGACGATTTGAGCGCTATGGCAACTCGCCGGAAGTGCCGTTCTACGCAGAACCGATGGCGGTGCGCATCAGCATCGTGGGTTCGGTGAGCGAGAACATGCCCGCTCCGATGAGCCAACAAGCCGAATGGCTG
Organism: Methyloversatilis discipulorum; assembly: GCA_943371575.1. Taxonomy (GTDB): domain Bacteria; phylum Armatimonadota; class Fimbriimonadia; order Fimbriimonadales; family Fimbriimonadaceae; genus UphvI-Ar2. Next base: position 320,023 of record CALRVI020000003.1, read on the forward strand.
AAGAAGTGGGGCTGGATGCCGCGCCGCATCGGTGGCACCGGACTCTTGCTCCCCGCACAACACGTACCGACAGGCTACAACGTCGCTGGCAACCCAGCGGTGCCGAACCTCTCGATCAACTACGATCCGATCCTCGCAACGGCCGCGATTCCCGTGACCGCTGCCCCGACCTCTGATTTGGCGGCTGTCCGCACCGACGCAGCAGGAAGAATCCTTCCTCCCGCTCCTCGATTGCCGGTGAGCCCCACCCTGGCTTACTTTGGAGATTCCAACCCGTGAGACCTATCCGAACGCTCTCTCTCTTGACCGCTCTGGCGGGGGCCACCATGGCCCTCGCCCAGCCGGTCAGTTATGCCACCAAAACGGTGAATATCCGTGCGGGGGTTTTGATTGCTGATAGCCAAGCTGCGGCTGGCATCGGTAACTTCAACCCAGCTCCCCACGTGTGGAGCCTGTTCGGGGCGGATAATCTTGTCAAGCCCGCCGATTGGGTCGTCGATTCGCCGAGCGCGATGCGACGCCTCACCGAGTCGGGAGCGACGCGATGGGGATTCGCGGCCTCGAACATTGGCGATAGCCTCAACAAAAACAGTGCGGCGTACTGGGAAGTCATCCTCAGCCAATCCACTTCGGCTTCATTGAGCGAATTCGATATCCTCTCTCTCAGCGTCCGCACGCGGCTGGTCATGAGCCCGGCGGAGCGTGAGAATCTGCGCCGCTACATCGACCAAGGCGGCATCCTTTGGATCGACATCGCGCCGAGTGGAACCTTCCCGGTGATCGACGCGACCCAAAGTAGCCCGGTGCCGTTCGTGCTCCAAAACGATGGTGCCGTTCCCGCGGTGGACGTCTTCCACCCGGCACTGACGCGACCGAACCGCATCACGCAATCCGAATTCAACAGTACGGTTTTCCCGACCAATGCGGCTCGCAGCTTCCGACGACTCACCCCGGCAGACCTCGGCGGATCATTGCAGACTTTGCTCCTTGGTTCGGCGAATGAGAGCCGATTCGATCCCGTCTCGCTGACCAGCAATGGCGCGACGATGGGTGTCGCGCAAATCGGTGACGGCTATCTGGTCGTGACCTCACGCGGTGTGCAAAGCACCTTCACCCGTACCACCAATGGAGCGGGGCTTGTGGTGGAGAACAACGGCTTCTTCGCCGGTGCCGCCGTCAAAGATCGCGGGTACGTGGCTTCGGCCAAGCTCATCACCAACTTGCTTTCCCTCAGCGCTCGCTTCAGCGGGAAAGGAGCTGGCTCGCGAAACAGCAACTCCCTGAGCACGACTCTGCGCGCTCCGCTGCTGAAGAAGTTCATCGCAGGCCCGTCTGGACTCACCAAGGGCACTCCGGCGCTCTTCAATGGCCGCACCGTCATTCGCCTGGGTGATCGGCTCTATGTATACGATTCGGAAAGCAACCGCGACCTGGATCGTGATGGCAATCCCGATGACGGCGTCGTCGATCCGGTCGGAAGCCCGTTTGACCTCCTCTGGATCAGCCAGTCGATGACCGACATCTCCGATCCGGTCGTGATCGAAGTATCGGGCGCGGCTCGTGCAGAACAAGTTTGGGTTGTCGGAACCGATAGCGTCGCCCGAGGCTATGACCTCAACGCGGCAGGAGCCGCAGATCCGCTGAACGTCGCGCCTTTCTCCACGATCAATCCTCCAGCCAACACCGCGACCAACCCGACTCCGTTCACCCCGACCTACCACGAAGGCGTGCTCTACGTCACTGACTTCCGAGGAACCCTGGGCTCGACGCAGGGTCGGATTTGGGCGATCAACCCCCGCCGCGCCGATGCGGGCGACGGCAACCAATCGAAGGACGTCGACGACAACGGCCCAGGCGCGGGCAACTTCGAATGGGTCGTCGGTGGCTCGAACCGATTCCGAACCCCCGGGGCTTCCGCAACCATTGGCTATATTCCGATCCAGGATTCCAGCGAAGGCAGCGACCGCGTCGCCTACATTGGCACCAGCCGCACGGGTGCGGACAACTTTGCTCCGCAACTCGTCAGCATCTGGCTTGGTGCACGAGGCGAAGTCCCGACCAATGTTCAACTTGCTGGTCCGGCGCTGAATATCACGACCCGAGCTGCTCTGCAGGCCCTTCCGATCTCGCTGGCGCAGGGCGACGATGCTCCGTTTGGCTTGCGTCTGCAAGTGCTCATCAATGATGCCGGCAACGTCCGGCTTCTGAGCGAAGGCGAGATGCAGTCGTACTTCACCAACGTGGTTCTTCAGCCCTCCAATGGTCAGTTGAGTTTCACGCTCTCTGGCGCTGGTACGGGATCGGGGATCGATTGGGACGGCACCGCTACTCCGGTGACGACCGACGATGCGAGCTTCCGACTCGATTACACGATCGACTGGACCGTCGGCGCTGCCGGTGCGGACAACTACATCCGTGGTTTCATCACGGTGGTCGACACCGCGACGGCTGAACTCCGGCTCGCGGCGGCTCCGGCGCTGAACGAAAACGGCAACGTCGGGTTCATCGTTCGAAGCAACACCGGCGGAACCTTCTACAACTTCTCCGAACAAGGCCGCGGCTCGTTCTTTGTCAAGTCGCGATTCGAGTTCCACAATGCCCTCACCAGCCTCGGGCTGAGCGGGGCAACCGTCGGCTATCCGACTTCGGTGATTGACAACGACGAGTTGGTGCGGCTGCTGCCGTTCCTCAACGCGCCGATGCGCAATATTCAGCCGGTCGGCATCGCGTCGAAGGGAGATACATTCTATGTGACAGCGTCCGGTCTGAAGGCTCTTGGCCCCGTGACCAGCCCGACCTCCGTGTTGATTGCCTTCAACGCCAACCCGAATCCGCTGGAGTTCCAGATTGAGACGGGCGGGCAAACTGACAACAACTTTGTCCTTCGCCAGCCGGATCCGGCGCGAAGCGGCAACAAGGCGGCCCCCGAAGTCAGCAGCAGCGTGCCTGCTAACGCCTTCACCGTGGAGCCGGTGCCGAACACGACTCGGGCTCGCATTTCCATGCGATCTCTGAGCAACTCGACCCGAGATAACCTCGGAGCGTGTCTTGCCAACAACCTGCCGGTGATCATTGTGCGCAATGGTCAAACCGAAACCTTGGTGGAGCCAGAAGCTCCGGGCAACAACGGACGATTCATCGCTGGACGCTCTTCGGGTCGATGGAACCACGTGCGCTGGTACACCGTGATGAACGGCTACGATGTGCAGGTCTCTCCGGTCGTGACCGGCTCCACGATGTTCGTGGCTGGTCGAAGTCTCCTGCCGTCCATCCTCGCCACCGGAGTTCCGGGTGCGTTTGATGGGTTGGTGTTCGGTCTCGACAGCGCGATCAGCCCGGATGACACGCACTTGTTCTCGACCCCCGGCCGACCGTGGGTCAGCCAACTGTGGACCCTGCGCTACGCGCCGAATCCAGGCAACGCCACTCCGTTCAACTTCGATCAGATGGAACCTGCCACCGTGGTGCGCTGGCCGCAGTTCAAGGGTGTGCAGAGCTTTGATGATCTTCGTATCCGCATCCTCCAGGCAACGCTTGGCGACTCCTCGGTGAGTGGCCTCGCTGCGGGCGATGGATCGCTTGCCGTGACTGGTGATAGCTTCCTCTCCACGTTTGGTCGGAGCGACTTTATGGTCGTGGACTCCGGACGTGTGAGTCGGTTCGACCCGAGCGGTAACCCGCTGTGGTCGACCGAGGCGACCTTCTTGAGTGGCCCCGGTGCTGACCGAACCACCGCCGAAACCCCGCGACCCCTGAGCGAGCCAAGCCGCGTCTATCCTGACGGCGACAGTGGCTACGTGATGGTGGATCCGGGCAACGATGCGGTTCTGCGGGTCGATTCTGCAGGGCGCGAAGTCCGCACGATCCGATCAATCCGCATGCACGCCGATGCCTTTGGTCGCGTCGATGCCACTCGCCCCGAGAATTCGCCGCGTGGCGCGCAATCCGGAGCTCCACTGCTCCTGCGCCAGCCGCGCGACGTGCGATTCTGGACGACGAGCGTCTCGGCCGCCGATGTGCAACGGCTCTTCCCGAGCGAGGGCAGTTACCGCACCTACCGCAACGAGCGATGGGATCACTGGCTGATCGCCGACTCCGGCAATAACCGCGTGATCGAAGTGATCGACCGGTATGAACTGGATGCGAGCAACCGCGTCATCGGTTTGGTGCGCTACCGCGATCCGGCGGGCGATGAAGGCGATGGACTGGCTCCCGCTCAAGGAATTCTCTGGTGGCACACGCCGGAAGAGTTCACAAGCACGCGCTACTCGTTCAATTCCATCGACCGAACGTCGCTGGAACTCCCGAGCGGCGCAGTGCGAACTGTCTTCGCCATGGGCTTCGGCAATGTCCAACCCAGCGCGCGCACCTTTGGTCTGGACAACAATCCAGCACCTGCAGGTGGGCCAGGGCAGGACGCGGCCAGCGGCTACGGAGGAGTCCTCCTCTACGATGGCCCGGATACCAAGATCATCCGCGAGATCATCGTGCCGAACTTGATCGGGAATATCTTCCTCACTCAAGTTGGTGCGGGGAACCCCTTCACCTTCAGCAGTTCGCCGCGTGAAGAGCGACGTCTCGGACTCTCCGGCCTCAGATCGGTCACGGTCAAGTACGTGAGCGGCCCCTCGGGAGCGCCGGTGCTGACCGCGATGCTCAGTCTCGACAGCGGGGTCTATGAGGTGTGGCAAGATCCGGCCACCCCGGCGGATCTGCGCTGGAAGGTGCGCTGGATGCTCCCGCGAGAAGCCTATGCGACTCTCCGCATCCGAGACCTCGGAGTTGCGGCGAGCTACTCGCTGGCCGATCTTGATGGGAACCCCTTGCAGTTCCAACCCATGCACGCTCGACGACTGGAAAGCGGCGATGTCCTCATCGTCAACGGCTACACCGGTCAAAAGCGAACGCGCAATGGCGCGACTCCTACGCTCAGCGAATTCAATGGTGAAGTGCTGATCGTCGACGGTCGATTTGTGGGAGCAGGAGCGGGCAACCTCGAACCTGGCTTCAACCTGAACCGTCCTAACCTGGGCTTCAACGCCCTTAGTGTCTTGTTCGAACTTCCGCCGGTGCAGGGCATCCGCGGACTCGTTCGCCCGGTCTTCGCGGAGCGGCAATAACAATCATGAAGGAGCACAAAGTGCAACAGCGTCGATTCACTCTCGATCACGGCATTCTCGCGGGGTGTGTCCTCTTGGGCATTGGCCTTGCTGTGCCCGCCTTGGCCCAAGACTTCCGAACGGCCAAGGGGAACAACGAGCGCACGGGTCGAGCGGTGATTCAACCCACGACGGCGGCCCTGGAAACCACCTGGAACAACGCCGGTCGAGGCTTCCTGCGTTGGTGGGATCCCATCTTCCAAGATGGCTCCCAGATGGACAACGATGGCACGAACGCTGGCGCCCTCTCGGGTACCTGGATCGACCCTTCGCCGAACACTCTGGCGAATCCGAATCTGTTCCTTGCGACTCCTTTTGAATCGAGCGCCAACGAGCCTCCTTATCGCGTTGCTGTGACCTCGACGGTCGGCGGCAACGAGGGCAATCCGACCGCGGGCGCGACGGCCACCTACGAATGGGTGATTGCTGGCCTCATTCCCGGAGAGCCCTACAGCATCGAAGTCAGTTCTCCCGCTGGCCCCACCAATATCAACCCCGCTGGCCCAGGAATCGACCTGCGATTCCCGGCGCGTTACCACCTGTTTGAAGTGGTTCACGCTCTGGGCATCGACACCCAGTGGCTTGACCGGAACGACTCCATCGGTGGATTCAGCGGTCTGAACCCAGGAGTCACGTACAACGCAGACGCCCTGGGCGAGATCCGTGTTCGCCTTTACAACACCGTTCGCCGCGACGCCTTTGGCTCCCTCGTCGATCCTTTTGATCGACCGGGACAAGATGTGGTGTACGCCGACGCGGTGCGTGCGGTCTCGACCGCTCCCTCGCGAGCGGGAAGTTACCAAGCGACCCCCGTCGTCGGACAGTTGCTGAATAACCAGCCGAGCGGAGCTGCCGCCATCTTCAATCAACGCGTCGTTGCGGCTCGAAACGAGTCCGTGTTCGTCGGCGCGGTCGATCGGCAGATGGAAGTCGGTGTCGTTACCTCGCTGGCCCACAACGGTGCCTTCGTGGATGCCGGGCAACCGCTGCGCCGAAACATGGTGTTCAGCTACCCCGCGCGACGCCCCTACAACCTGACGGTGGCCGAGAGCAGCCGCTACGCCAACGAACTCGAGACGTGGATCACCTCCGCGCCGAACGCGAACTTCCCGCGTAACTTGGTCTTCCGTAAGGCGGATAACCTCAGCGGCGCGACTACGGTCGGAGCGAGCTTCTTGCCCGCCAACACGTTCAACAGCGAGGGGCCGAACTATCTGATCGCTCCGGCGAACAACGTTGTCGGTGGCTTCGTCCACTGGCGACCCGCAGCGGCTCCGAACAACTACTTTATTGATGTTCATCTGCCGACCACGGATCCAGCCGGAACCCTGGCCACCCGGGCCACCTATGAAATCCTGCGTGGCACCACGGTGATCCAGACGATCACCTTCAACCAAGACGAGCGCATCCAAGGCGGTCCGATTGGTGGATGGGTTCGCCTTCCTGGGCAGCCGGAAGATGGTTACGTCCATGACACGACGAACCCGCTCTCGGTTCGACTTCTGGACACCGGAAGCCCAACCGACGTCGCGCAGAACCGACAAGTCTACGGTGACGCGATCCGATTTGTCGGAAACGCGGATCTCAGCATCTCCTCGACCCCGGTTCTCGAATCCGTGACGATTGATCCTGGCACTGGCCCGGTTCAACGAGACGTGATCGTGATGGCCCGTGAAAACGGATCGATCAGCGTGATCGACGCCCACGGATCTCTCGCGACCGGAAATGAGCAAGATGTTTACTGGACCTGGCCGAGCGAAAACCCGGCCACGGATCCTAACAACTCACTCGCCGAGGATGGCGGCATCGCCGAGACTCCGACTCAGTTCAACCTGAGCTCTGCGCTCGTGGCGAACGTCGGCGGAGATGATCTCCTCTTCATTGGTGCCGACAATGGCCGCGTCTACTGTCTGGAAATGACCGGACGCGGTGACGGCACGACCCGACGCCGATGGACTTACCCGGACGACTTCGATCCGACCAATGCGACCAATCCGATGGCCCCGACGGCTCTCGGGCCGATCAAGGGCTCGATCGCTCTTGCCACAGTCGCGGGTAACCCGACGATCCTGATTCCCGCTTCGAGCGGACGCGTCTTCGCCGTGGATGCCGCAGGCAATGCTGCAACCAAGACGACGACCACGGTGTGGCAGTATCCCGCCGCGATCGATCCGCCGCTTGGCGAAGTCGCCATGACCCCGACGGTGTTTGGCGGTCAAGTGTTCTTCGGACACGTGGATGCAGCCACTCCGGGCGAAGGCGCGGTCACCGCGCTCGATCTCAACACGGGAACCCTCAACTGGACTCGAGAAGCCCGCGCCGATAACGTGACCCAATTCGGTCTCTTCGGCAGTGCCTCCCCGGTTGTCGTCCCGGCTCCGATCGTGGCCGTTGACAGCGTCTATTTCGTTGACAACGCGGGCTTCATCACGTCGCTGAACGCTGCGACGGGTGCGGTGGTCTGGCAACAGAACAGCGTGCCGAGTGGATCGACCGCGCCGCTTTCGTTCGCCTATATGCGCGTCACGAACCCGAGTGGGTTCGGTCTCGCGGCGGCTTATCCGACGGTTCTGACGGCGACCACTAGCGGAACTCTCCTTGGGTTCTATGCGGATGGTGCAATCAATACGAGCGGCAACAGCATCAACTGGGGCTACTTCGTGGAGAGCAACAAACCGCAGGTTTCCGGTATCGCGGTCGGTGGCTGGCCCAACGTCGTGAGCGTGAACGGCAACCGAACGCACCTCCACGCGGGTGATGGCGACGGATACCTCTACGCCTTCTCCTCGGAAGACGACACGAACTCGATCGCGCCGATCACCCCGGGCATTCCTCCGGGAAGCCAAACCGCCGATCCCTCTGATCCTGATGCCGCTGAGCTGAACAGCATGATCACGTCCGACGACGTCGTGCTTCTCACCCCCAGCGAGTATCGCGATCTGCAGAACAAGGCGCGTTCTACCACGGGCCTTGACTACACCGACATCACAAACTACAAGACCACGGCCGCCCAGCGTCGCCGATTCGAGTACGGCGAGACTCTGCATCTCGCAGTTCTGAACATCAACGACAGCACGGTGCCTTCGACGCGTGGCTATGTGGTGGAGGTTCGGGTCAACTCGCCGGGTCGAAACAACCGACCGCTCATCGTCAACCAAGTTTACGATGTGTCCGGTGCCCCGACTCCGGAGCAAGGCGGCGTGGCGTTTGTGGCCTTCCCGATTCTCCCGACAGGTGGAAACGGCATCGCAGTCGGCAATCTCAGCGTGACCGTCGCGGCTCGATCGCGGCAGCGCGGCGGAGCCGTCGGCACCGCCATCCGACTCGATGACACGACCACCGTGAACGGCACCCCCGTAGGAGGCGGCGGAGAAATCCTCGCAGATGCGGTTGTGCTCAACCCGTTTGCACTGGAATTCAACACCTCGTTTGGTGTCAACCAAGCAGGGAACGTCATCAACAACTGGACCGACCCGACGATCCTCGGCAACCTTCCGCGTGGCTATGCTGGCGTGGGAGCTCCCTGGGATAAGTGGGTGGATGGAGTCACGAATCCTGGCGCGACCAATGGTGTTCCGGGCGTCCGACTCTCGACGCAAAACGGCTTGGGCGAACCGGTCGGCCACGGCGGCACCGGGCGCGGACTCATGCTTGTTCGCGACCGATCGCTCATGCGGCTGATCCTCGGCCCGAATCGTGGTCTGAGCAACGTGCAGATGAAGGCGCAAGACCTCGTTTGGCAACCGGTGAACATTCCGGTGCTGAATGCGGCGGATGCGGGCGTCTACAAGCCGCTTCCGAGTGCCTACAGTGGCTTCGAAGACTATCCGAACGCCGCGCCGAACCAAAGCCTTGACTATCCTGATCTCAATCGAGGCGGAGCCGAGGTGGCGAAGTCTCGCTTCGGGCGCACCGAGAATCCGCTCTTCGGACCGGTCGAGCTGAATCCGCCGACCTACACGCAAGCTGATTTCGATGCTTACGAAACGACGAACTACGAAAACGGTCTGACCCGTGTGCTCCAACCGACGGACTTCACGTTCCGCTGGGCGGTGCCTCGGTACCAACCGGCGCAAGTCACGTTCGGCGGCTACACCGGCTACCAAACGATCTATGTGGAATCGAACAACATCCAAGGTTTCGATAACCAAGATCCTGGTCGCCAGTTCGCGCTGAGCATGCAAGTCGGCATCGATGAGCGCGTGACCACCGATACGAAGACCCTCGATCTGGGATCACTCCCGGCCGGAGGCGGTTTCAATGGTGGCGCGGCGGGTGCTCCTGCTCTGCCGTACGCGACGGGATCGGCCTTCCGACCGTTCAACCCCGCGTACAACAGTGGAAGTGCCCCGCACTTCCAGCGGTTCACCGTGTTCAACGATGGCAACGTCAACCTGCTCAACGTGCGACTCTCTCGAGCGTTCAGCGAGCTGTTCGGTGGCGTTCCGACCACGTTCCCGCTGGAACTCAAGGCTCCGACCCAGCACCAACTTGCTTGGCTGGATGGTCGAACCGCGCTCTTCAGCGACCTCGATCCTGAGCTTTCGTTCACGCTCCGAGGAAATGTTGATCCGACGAGTGGAGCCGTTGCGCTTCAGAAGCCACGACCGGGTGATCCTGCTCCGACTCGTCTGAGCACGAACCCGCGACGGCGACAGAACAGCTTCCTCAACGTGATTGCGAGCAATCTGCTCCCCACCGCGACCTTCCCCGGTGGCGACCCGTTTGTCGGTGTCGCCGCGCCGCTTGGAACTCCGGTCGGGAACTACATCACGCAAATCTATCCGTTCGAGGACTACGGTTCCAACTTCAGCCCGGTCGTGCCGGCCCTCGGCGTGGGCGTTCCCCTTGGATTCGCTGGGTTCCAACAAGAGCCTTATGCTGATCCCGGTATCACGCTGAAGTTCAACCTGCGCGAGTCTCGTCTGACGAACCGTCCGACGACAAAGGCCGCGACGAACATCGACAACAACACGCAAGGCGATCCTGGTTTCGACTGGGCCAACCGACAGCCGTCGGGTGCCCGCCGCAACTCCGGTGCGCTCAGCGTGGCGTGGTCTTCGAACCGACGTGACGTTGCGGGCAACGCGAACTTCGCGATGAAACCACGTGAACGAGTGGATGCGAATGTGCCAGACATCTGGCGGATCTACTTCGCTAACATGCCGTTCGATAACTCGCGCATCATCGGCGAAGGCCCGATGAACGAGCTCCTCGGGTTCACCCCCGCGCTCGGAGATCGATGGTTTGGACCTGGCCTGGTTCTGCCCGGCGCGGGCGGCGAATGGGTGAACTGGTTCACGCTTGGCGCAGGCGAGACGATTGCTCAACCGGGCAACGAATCGTCCGCTCGATTCTTCCATCCCACCTTCCCGAATTCCGGCTTCGTGAATCCGTTGTTCAACGCGGATGCCTCGACCGGGCCGGGCCGGGGAGATGTCAACGACCGATTCGTCGCCTTTGTTGGTGAAACGCAAAAGCGCGATGCGGCAGGTCAGGTCAGCACGATGAGCCAAGTGTTCCTCGCGGCTTTGACCTTCGACACGGCGGGAGCGGCGGTTCGACGCAACGTCGCGGGTTCGTTCAACGGTGTGGTTCCCCTGCAAGACCCGCAAGGTCGCGCGGATACCTCCAGCCGAAAGGGACGTCCTGCACTCGTGCAGAGCGATGGCAACAACGCGACGGTCTACTACGTCGGCCAAAACTCCGGTCAAGGCGAGCTCTTCACGAGCACGTTCGACGCGACCTCCGGTCAATGGTCAACGCTCCGCGGGCTCGATCTTGGGAAGCAATTCCAAGACCTTGGCGATCCGTCGGTGGTTCTGCGCCGCTATCGAAACGACAACGGTTTCGCCCTTCCCGCCTTCGGGCTTGGGCAGGTTGCCGATGTCTTCTTCACCGGAAAGGTGAAGGGTCGCCGCAACGCGGAAGCCTTCCGAGGACAGCTGGCGGTCTCGACTGCGGGTCAGCCGGCGCCGGGCGACGCCTGGGCTGCCTTCCTTGATCGAACGGATCGGCTGGAATACGACGCAGCGAGCGGAGCCTTCTGGGCTCCGGGAGTGAACTGGCGCATGGCCGATGGAGACGTCGCTAACTTCCGTCTGCTGATCCTGGAACGCAACCGCACGACCGGTAACTTCGAGCTGGCTCCCCTGGCTCGCAACGCCGGAACCGCCGCTGACAACGAGAGCCGAGTGATTGACCGAGAAGCACGCGAGATGGTCTTCGAAACCACGCGCGGTGGCAAGGTCTTCGTCGACTGCGCCAATGGATCGGTGCGTTTCAGCGGGGCGGTGCTTCCGCGCAACGCACAAATCTTTGCTGTCTACACGCCGCGATTCCTGCGGGTCAGTGGCAACAACGACACCGTTCGGATCGACCTGAGCGGAGGCGTTGGCGGAGACGGAGCGATTGCCCGGGCAAACTCCAGCACCGGTGCCAACTACCGAGGAGCGTCCACAGTGTTCGATGAGCGCTACGTGGGTATCAACATCGATCCTTCCGGCCAGGTTGTCCGCAACCGAACCGAAGATCTGAACTACTGGTTCGACCTCACCGCAACCCCGCTGGGAGCCAACACCTTCCCGCGCCAAGATCGGTTCTACATCGCGACGAACCGCACCTCTGGTGACGGAGCAGGGTCGGCTCGACCCTACATGACCACGATGCGGTTCGGTGTCGATCTGCCGTCCCCGGTGGCTCTTGATGGAAACGGCCGAGTCGTCAACCTTCGGGTGAACGTATCGGTGGCCCCGACCAACGAGCCGGTCTTCTACCAAGTCGACCCGATCAACGGACGGGTGTACTTCATGAGTTCGATGGAGGGCCGCACCGTGCAGGTCTCCTACACGGGTGTGGATAGCAACGGCAACCTGTTCGGGCCGATCAACGTGGAGCAGACGGTTGGTCTGGTCTTCGAATCGCCCGAGACCGCGATCCCCATCGAACAAGTCGGTGGCGAGACGGACATCCAGCTGATGCTCGACCCTGTTCGAGCTAACGCTACCGGAACGGCGATTCGCCGTCCGTCGCTCCTCTGGATGTTCTGGTCGAGCACGCGCTCGGGTGTTCCCGACGTGTACTTCCAAACCATGTCGCCCAAGACGGCCCCGACGATTCGGCGACCGTAAAAAGCGCGACCTCGCCGGAATCTGGCACGAAACTCGCCCCGCGTCTGCAAATGACGCGGGGCGATCTCTTTTTCTGTAACCCAGTTGTGAGAAACTTGCGTCAGAGTTCATGTCAAGCGTAGGTTCTTCGGTTGACAGTTGAGTCTGGGCGGTGCTAACATCATCTCGCCTGTGCTCAGCATGTAGGTAAGTTCGTCATGGCGAAGCGTTACACCAGTGTCCTCGGAGTCGATGTCGGCAGTCAGACCGTCAAAGTTGCCGAAATTAAACTCCAAGGTCGTCAACCTGTTTTGACGGCCCTTGGCATGGCTCCAACCCCGGTTGGTGCCGTCGATCATGTGGGATTGCACGATCCCGAAGCTGTCGCCGTGGCGGTGAAGCAAGCTTGTGCCGATGCGGGAGTCACTGTTCCCGACGTCGTCGCCTCGCTCTCTGGCCAGAGCGCCATTCTTGTTCGCACCATGGAAGTGCCGAACATGAGCGAAGGCGAGATGAAAGGCCACATGGAGTGGGAATTCAGTCGAACCAATCCGTTCACTGAAACCACCGTTGAAACCGATTTCAAGGCTTATCCGCCGGCTGATCCGGCTGCGCAGAACGTCGATGTTGTCATGGCGATGGCTGCCCGATCCAGCGTCGATACGATGGTCACCATGATCAAGCGCGCGGGCAAGAAAGCCGCCGCTCTTGATGTCGAGCCACTGGCGCTACTGCGGGGTCTGAGCCTAAACTACGATCAGGCGGTCCAGGGCAAGCACGTCTGTGTGGTCGATATTGGATGCAAGACGACCTCGATCTCGATCTTCAAAGACGAGAAGCTTCTGATGCCGCGCCAGGTTCCCATCGGTGGTGAAATGTTCACCCGTGCGATTGCGGACAACCTGGGCATGGGCTTTGATGATGCCGAGCAAGCCAAGCGAGTGGAAGCCGAACTTCCGGCCAACGCGGTTGCTGCTCCGGCTTACAATCCGTTCGGCGCAGCCGAGCCGACCGTGCAGAGCTACAACCCGTTTGCAGATCCCAGCGATCCTGCTCCGGCTCCTGCGGAGCCTGCTGCTCCGGTTCCGGCCATGGAGCAAACCAACCGATTCTATTCCGCCATGGCTCAACCCCTGGATGAGTTTGTTGCGGAAATCCGACGAAGCATCGACTACTTCCGCAGCAAAGGCGGCGATGTGGATCTCGTGCTTCTTTCGGGCGGCGGGGCCAAGCTCCGCAACCTGGATAAGTTCCTCACGTCTGCACTGGGCGTGAACACGGAGCTTTTCGATCCGATGCGCAACGTGCAGGTGAGCCTTCGTAAGGGTGATCCTTCACTGGCTCAGGATCACCGACAAGATTTTGCCGTGGCAGTGGGGAACGGCCTGCATATCTGCTACTAAGGATCGCACATGAAGCTCAACCTTCTCCCAACCGATGTTTCTAAGGCGGGTGCCTCCACCGTAGCGTGGGTGGTGTCTGGCCTGATGGTGCTGGCTTCCATTGCGGTGGCTGGTGGCATGGTCGTTGCAAGTGGCTCAGCTCTTGAACAGGCCCGCACCGAGGCCGCGGCGAAGCAGCAACTCGCGGCTGATGCCAAGGTGACCGCCGATCAAGCAGAAAAGCAAATCGCGGAAGTTACGGTCATTGATCGAAACCAAAAGCTCTCGGTCGCCATGGACGAGCACAATCGCAAGTACGTCGATCTCTATCGCGACATCCTGCGCTATGTGCCCTCCTACTACCGCATCACCTCGATGACGGCGGCTCCAACCGGTGAAAATGCCTCGCAAGTGATCCTCACGGGTCAACTTCAATCGTTCCGTCAGTACGCTGATCTTGCGATTGCCATGTGGAAGGTGCCCGATGTCGTTTCCGTGAGCCGAGAAGGCTATGCGGTCATCGATCCGATTGTTCCGGCGCTCTCTGAGGTTGATCAAAACGGTCGCCCGATCCGCCCGGATGAGGCTCCTATTCCGGATGACTGGGAAGGTCGGATGAATGCGCTGATGGCCCAAGCAGCAGCTCAGCCTCAAGGATTCCAGAACGTTGGTGGCTTTGGGACGCAGAGTGATCTCGATCCGCGCGGCCCCATGCCGCAGTGGTCGACGGTGACGATGCGCTTGAGCCTCGCCCGAGAGATGCGCACGCCTGATCCGCGAGCCACGATTCTCGCCGGTGGATCGGCAGGTGCTCTGGGTGTTCCGGGTGCGCCAGGAGCGGGTGGCCCTGCTCCGAGTGGTTTTGGTCAAGTCGGCGGCCCACCGCCGGGTGGCGGACGTGGAGGGGCCGGTCGCTAAGCGAGCAGGGAATTTACGATCATGAAATTGACTCCTTTGACGATTTTCCTTATCGGGATCTCCCTCGCGGTGATCTTTATCACCTACGGACTCTTCCAAGCATGGATTCCGAATCAGCGAGACGCGGCGACGTTCCGATCGTGGGGTGAAAAGCTCGACGCGGAAGGTGCGAAGATGTCTGCGGCGAAGAACCGAGTGAAGAAGGCTGAAGAGGCCGTGAAGCTCGCCGAAAGCAGCTGGGTGCGAACTGTGGCTCGCCGAACGCCTCCGGCTTCGGTGGAAGCGGGAGGCATCAACCTTGCCGTGGATCGCTACAATCTCACCGTGGATGCACGACGGTTCCGCAACAACATCCAAAACGCGGTGAACCGACAGCTCAAGTCTGGCGGCGTGACCGTGGTGCAGGGCCCCAGCGTTCCCTTCCCGTCGGAAGACCCCGCGACGATTCTGTCCACCTACTTCAACTATCCCGATCGTGAGCAACCCGTTTGCATCTTTGACCTCGGTCAAGTGACGGTGCGCGGCACCTTCGAGCAGATTTCCAACAACATCCGATCCTGGTCCAACATGCCTGGCTATCTGGCCGTGGCTGATGGACTGGCGATCAGTGGCACCTCGCCGAATCTCACCGGAACCTACAACCTCACGGTTGTGGCGTTCATCCGCGGCAAGCGCGTTTCGCCGGATCTCCCGGCAGGATCAGGTGGCGTCGCCGGTGCGGCTCCTGGCGTTCCTGGCCCCGGCGGCCCGGCGGGCGGCCCTGGTGCACCTCGCTTCGGCGGCGGTGGCCCGGCAGGTGGATTCTCGACAGCGGCTGGAGGCCGCGATGCGGAGCGGTGATGAACATGTTTGAATCGCTGAAGCGTCCTTACGGTAATGGAAACATGAAGAACCGACTCTCCGTTCTTGCTCTCGTCGCGGTGGGGCTGGTGCTCTCCGGGTGCAACCAAACGCCGACCACGCCGCCTGCGGCCGTGACCGGACGCGTTGCTCCCGACGTCGCCGAACTCTACACTCCCGAGGCTCAGGCGGGCGTCAAGCTCGACGCGGCCAAGGCCACGGAGGGAATGGATACGGTTCAGCAAATCGCCCTGGGTCGCACCTGGATGCGCCGAGGAGATGCTTTCGCTCTGCTCCCTGCCGAAGCGTCGTTCGAAGAGCGACAAACGGTGGAGCGAATCTTGAGCGAAGGCGGCGGATTCCTGACCGAATACGAATTGCCTGATGATACGAGCGAGCAAGATGCTCCGCGCGTGTTCCCGGTTCCCGCTTGGCGGGTCGCGGGGATCATCGTGACGGGTGAGAACGATGGCGTCAGTGAAGGCGCAGTCGTCGCTCTCCTGGACACGGGCAGCGGAACTCAGCTTGTGATGCCCGGTATGCCGATCGCTGGCACCGAATGGGTGTGCATTGCCGTCGACGAAGAAGGTATCACCCTTCGACGCCCGAAGGAGTATCAACCGGACACGATTCGGGTGAAGCTTCAAGGCTCCTTCCCGGATATCTCCGGTGGAGGTGGCGGCGGCGGAAACCAAGGTGGTTTCGGTGGCCCTCCGGCGGGCGGTGGGGGACGTGATCCCTCTGGAAGGCCGGGTGGCGGCGGAGATGGCCGACCTGGTAGCGAAGATCGATAAGGGAAAACCTTGTCCACGACCGAAAAAAGAAAGACAGATTCAACAGATTCCTGGTATCGTTTGAGGAACTCACTATGAAGAAGACCGTCGGTGCAACCCTGACTCTCGCCCTGCTCGGCTGCCTCATGGCCGCCCCTGCGGCTTCCTATGCCGTGCAGAATGACCCTGACACCTTTATCATCGAGTCGCTTGAATTCGATCAAGCCGACATTCGCGATGTATTGAAGGTGATGTTCCGCTCGACCGGATTCAACTATACGGTTGCCCCGGACGTGCAAGGCGTGATCCAGGTTTCCTTGAAGAACGTGCCATTCAAGGTCGCTCTTCGTAACGTTTTGAACCAAGCCAACGCAACCTGGCGGGAAGAAGGAAACATCTTCAACATCATTCGCAAGCCGGATCCGGTTGCACCGCAAACGAACGACACGACCAATTTTGGTGGCGGTAGCGGTGACAGCACCGACTTCCCGCCAATCACTTTGATCAATGACCCGCAGCTGATTCTCGATCTCCTGCTGGGTAACACGGAAGCCACGACCGAGCCCGAGACCTCCACCTTCCCGCGCAGCAACGGCGGCGGATTTGGCGGTGGCTTCGGCGGCGGCGGTGGCGGCTTCGGAGGAGGCGGTGGCGGATTCGGCGGTGGCGGCGGCGGCTTCGGTGGCGGCGGTGGCGGCTTCGGTGGCGGCGGTGTTGGCGGCGGCGGCGGTGGCGGCGGCTTTGGAGGCGGCTTCTAACGCAAACCCCTGGGAATGGGTGTACGAGGAGAATTCATGAAATCATCGATGTTGAGGAAAGCACTGGTCGTCTGCGGCCTGATGGGAATGAGCCTGATGGCTCAGTTCGCTCTGGCGCAGGATTCGGCCTTGAGCAAAAACGTCACTCTGTACCTGCGTGATGCGGATCTGCTGTCGGCTACCCGACAGCTCACCCAACTCACCGGCCTGAACTTCACGTTCCTGCCGTCAGAGAAGCCGTTTGCGAAGATCAACCTTTCGCTGGAGAACGTCTCGGCGGAAGATGCGATCCGCTACATCTGCCAAGCGGCAGGTGCTCACGCTGAGCGTGACGAGCGAGGCATCTTTATCATTCGAAGCGGCGAAGCGCGAACCGTGCAGAGCGTTTCGAATGCTGCTCCGGTGAGCGAGAAGCTGATTGTCCGAGAGATCGAAATCCGCAAGGCAGATCCACGAGATGTCATGGACTTGCTGATCTATGGTGATGTCCAAGATCCCGAACGACTGACGAATGACATGTGGAATGCGCGACAGCGAATTTCCAATGGCATTTCGAGCTCGTCCGGTATGCCTTCCTACTCGAAGGCGACGACGTTCGATCCCGGTGCTTCCAATAGCCCGATTCCGAACGACGAAGGACTTCGCCTCCCGAACATGGACAACAACCAGCGTGCGGGCGGTGCCGGTGGCGGCGGTGGACAGCCTGGCGGTCTTGGTGGCGGCGGTGGCCAACCGGGTGGCGGCGGTGCTGGCGGCGGTCAAGCTGGCGGCGGCGGAAGCTTCGCTGGTGCAACCGGTGGACAAGGCTTGATTCCGGAAGGAACCACGAGCCTCACTTACAACCCGGCGACCAACGAGCTGATCTTCCGTGGGACGAGCCAAGCTTACCAAGAGCTCCTCGGCATCCTCGGTCGCATCGACAAGGCGCCGAAGCAGGTTGTCGTTAAGGTTGAGTTCATCACGACGAGCCAAAGCTTCGACCGATCCCTCGGTATCGACTGGATTTATGAGCGCGGCGGAATCTTCGCTGGCAACCGACCGGGTGCGTTCGCATCGGCCGCTGACCCAGTGTTCCTGAACTACGCCACGGGCAACATCACCACCCGACTCCGAACCGGTCTTACCGAAGGTAAGGGTCGCGTCGTGACGGCACCTGTGGTGCGCACGCTGAACAACCAGTCGGCATTCGTTGCCGCTGGTACCCTCACCGCGCTGTTCCTTACGGAAAACATCGTCAGCAACGGAACGGTTGTCAGCCAAACGCGAGTCGTGACGATCAACGTGACCTCGTTCCTGAACGTGAAGCCCCGTATCAACGGCGACAACACGATCACCATGACCCTGCAACCGCAAATCACCAACATCACCGGCATCCGAACGGGCCCGGATGGAACGACGTTCCCAGAACAGAGCTTCCAAACGATCCAAGTGGCGATCCGTGTGAAGAACGGTGAGACCATCGCTCTGGGTGGACTGACCGGCAAGTCGGATAACTTCCAGTCGAGCCGCATCCCGCTCCTCAGCGACCTGCCGATCATTGGACAACTGTTCAAGCGACGACAAGCTCTGCAAAGCACGAACGAACTCATCATCTTCGTGACCGCGAGCATCATCGACGAAGGTCAGTCCGGACTCGGCATCCCGTAGGCTCTGGCCTCGAAAAAGAACATAGGCGGTGGAAGTCCTCACGGACTCCACCGCCTTTTTCCTTCTTCCACGCGCCAACGGCTCCCAGCGGCACAGTTCCGATACATACTCTCAAACAACGCATGGCACGCATCGTCCTCCTGGGAATGATGGGTTCGGGCAAGAGCACTGTTGGCCGAGCCCTCGCCACGCGTTTGAATGTCCCATTCCGGGATACCGATCAGCTACTGGAATATCGGCTGGGTCGGCATATTCCGCAAATCTTCCAGCTCTACGGCGAAGATGCCTTCCGGAGCCACGAGACAAGCGTTCTGCGTGGCCTGGAACCTCTCAATTCCGTTACCGCGACGGGCGGTGGAATCGTCTTGCGAGAAGAGAACTGGCCGGAGTTGCGCCGCTTGGGAACCACGGTGTTTCTCAACGCCTACCCAGAGGTGCTCATCAAGCGGCTGGATCAGTCGAGCCGCAAGCGTCCGCTGCTTGCGCAAGACGACTGGGAATCGAAGCTCCGAGAGCTTTTGGCCAAACGCTTGCCGCTTTACCAGCAAGCGGACATCACCGTAGATGTGAAGGATGAAGAAATTGAATCGGTGGTGGAGGAGATCATCAAGTGCCTGAATCTGTAGTTTTGGTTAATCTGCCGCAAACGGCGGCGATCTCGTATCCAATCCGGTTCGTCCAGCAAGATGAACTCCTGAGAGGAATCCAACCTCACGATGCTCTCATCACCGATACAAATCTCGCTCGTCACTACCCAGAGGTGATCTCGGCGTTCGATCGCAAGGTCATCATTTCGGCAGGAGAGAAGAGCAAATCGGGCGAGATGTTTCTCCATGTCGTGGAGAGCCTGGCGGATCAAGGGCAACTGAGAAAGGGACGGATGGTTGCCTTTGGTGGTGGAGTAGTAGGCGATCTTGCGGGATTCGTGGCGGCGACCTTCCATCGAGGCGTTCCGTTCACTCAGATCCCGACGAGTTTGCTCGCGATGGTCGATTCAAGCGTCGGGGGCAAGGTGGGGATCGATCTTGCGGCGGGAAAGAACCTTGCCGGAGCGTTCTGGCATCCCACGGCGGTTCTTCTCTGCCCCGAGCTCCTCGCCACCTTGCCCGAGCGAGAGTTCACCAACGGGATGGCTGAAGTGCTCAAGTACGGCTGGATCGCCGACCAGGCGCTGGCCGATCAACTCGCTCTTGAACGCATCAGTCTGCATCACCCGGATCTCGAAACGGTCATCCGGAAATGCATCGAAATCAAGAGAGATGTCGTGCAGGAAGATCCCGAGGAACGCACCGGACGCCGGGCGATCCTCAACTTCGGGCACACGGTTGGGCACGCTTTCGAGCAGATTTTGCAGTACGAGCGTCTTCTGCACGGCGAAGCCATCGCGATCGGGATGGTGGCAGAAGCCAGCATCGGAGCCGCGATGCAGCTGCCGGACTACGTCGAGACTCTCACCCAAACTTTCGCCCTGTACGGGCTCCCGACATGTCCCGATTTTCCGGTAGACCTCGACCAAATCCTGGGTGTGATGAAGCGGGACAAAAAAGCAACGGGCGATGGACTGGCTACCAGTCTTCTTACGGGGCCCGGTGAGTGTAAACTGTACACAAACGTCCCAGAGCCCCTGGTGCGAGATGTGTTGAAGAATCTATGGCATTCGTGAGAACGGCGGTCGCCCTCATCACTCTGGTCCTCCTGACCGGAGGCTACGCCGCGTCGCAACTCGCCTTCTTCAACGGCAGCACGGCCCAGTACATCGCCGCTCTCGATGCCTCGCCGGTTCCGATGCTGTCGCTCGGGTTGCTCGTCACCCTCGTGATTCTTGCCTTTGTCAAGGATGAAGCGTCGGTGCCGGCAGACTCGGATCAGAGCGAGCAAGGAGCAACGGAATGATCGGCGGGATCCTCGCCGGCCGGTACGAAATCTTGCAAGAGATTGAGTCCGATGGGGTTTTCCAGACCTTCAAAGGGCGAGATCGCCAGACCGGGCGCGACGTTTTCATCCGCTACTTCCGCCAGACTCTCGCCGCCGATTCAGCCCTGGTCGCCGAGCTGAAAAAGCAAGTCGCGGCGCAGCAGTCGATCAACCACAGTTCACTCGAAAAGCTGATTGCGGTCGAACACGATAGCAAAACGGCTTTCATTGTCTCCGAATACACCCCTGGCGCCACTCTCGATGCCCGCCTGAAGCGACTGGCTACGCTCACCGTACCGGTCGTGGTAGGGGTAGGGATTGACGTCTGCGAGGCCCTCGTGGCTCTGCACGAGGTTGGGTTGGTGCACGGAGACGTCTCCGCACGGGCCGTGCTTTCCACGAGCAATGAAGGGGTCAAACTTCTGACGCCGGGATTCTGGCGAGCCTATTCCCAAGATGGTACGGTGGCTCTGGGGATGCACAAACAGATGGCTCCTTACCTCGCGCCGGAGATCACGGCGGGGGGCATGCCGACCCCGCAGAGCGATATCTACGCCGTCGGCATTCTCTTGTGGCAGGCTCTCGCGGGGCGCTATCCGTTCAGCGGCGAGAATCCTGTCGCAATCGGCATCAGCCATGCGAGTTCGCCGTATCCGTCCCTGCGTCAAGTTTCGGGATCCATCCCGGTCGCGCTGGATGAGATCATCAAAAAGGCGACCGACAAGAATCCGCTCAAACGCTACGGCTCGGTCAGTCTTCTTCTCGCCGACCTCAAAGCGGTGCAGGATGCCCTTCGATTCGGGAAGAAACTCACCTGGCCTCTGATTGGAACTGCAAGCGAAGTCGAGGTGGAACAAGTCGCTCCGACCCTCAACGCAGTGGACGCCGAGCCCCAACCGACCAAGCCGATGAACAAGAAAGAAAAGCGCGTCCGCGACGAAAGCGATGGCATCCCGATGTGGCTCGCCGGGCTTTCATACCTGATGCTCATTCTGGTCATCATGGCGTTTGCGGGATGGGTGTTCTTCAACTCTCAAAAGCCGCGCACGATCCCCGTGCCAAACCTGATCGGATTGCAGGTTGAGGAGGCGCGAAAGGAACTCCGTCCCCTTGGCCTCAAACTCCGTGAATCGCGCTTCCAGGTCAGCGATAAGTATCCAAACGGAGCGGTCATCGAGACCAACCCGATCTCCGGTGATGACATCCGGCAAGGAGCCTACGTCGAGGCGACGATCAGCAAGGGTTCACGGTTCGTGGAAGTTCCTGATTTTCGTGGACGCGCGCTCGAAGAAACGCGGGCGCTTGCCGCATCCCTGAACCTCGAAATTGCGGATGCCGACATCGAATATGTTCGCGACCGCGAGCTTGAAGAGGGGATGATCGTTTCGCAAATCCCTGAGCCGCGAAAGAAGGTCGAGCGCTACACTCGCATCCGGCTGAAGGTCAGCAATGGCAACGAGCGGGTTGAGAATGCACCGAGCAACGATGAGTGGCACACCCACCGGGTTCGGTTCACGATCCCCGATTCGGTGGACGGAGATGTCACCGTGCGGATCGATATCACGGACGACCGAGGCACCCAGGTGCTCCTCGAACGTATGTTCAGTCCGGGAGAAGAAGTCGACGAGCGCGTAAGGTGGGTGGGCAAGGAGCTCCTCATCCGGACCTTCATCGACGGAGAGCTTGCCGATCAGCAGACCCACCGCGCTGAGTAAGCGCGGCCCCTAGTGCCATGTCGTTTCCCATCCGCATCTGCCCCTCCATTCTCTCGTGCGATCCCGCGAACTTCGCTGATCCCGTCGTCGCCATGGAGGCGGGAGGGGTGAATTGGATTCACCTCGATGTGATGGATGGCCAGTTTGTCCCTCCGATCACCTTCGGCGCCGGGTTGGCGGCAAGTCTCAAGGATAAGGTCGAAACGCCCCTTGAGGCCCACCTGATGACCTTCACGCCCGACGCGCACTTTGATGCTTTCATTGATGCAGGGTGTACAAGGATCATTTTCCACGCGGAGGCAACCTCGCACGCCCACCGGCTGTGCCAAACACTTCGCCGGCGAGGCATCGAGGCAGGAATCGCGATCAACCCCGGCACCCCGGTTGAGGTGGTGCGACCCCTTCTGAACCTACTCGATCTCGTGCTCGTGATGACCGTGAATCCTGGTAGGGGTGGGCAAGAGTTCATCCCCGAGTGCCTGGACAAAGTCCGCGCCGTGCGAGCGATGAGCCCCACCGTCGCGATTCAGGTCGATGGTGGTGTGGATCCCAAGACAATTCGGCCGCTCGCAGAAGCCGGTGCCACAGACTTTGTCGTCGGGAGCTACCTGATGAGAGCCCATTCAATTGCCGATGGTATCAAGGAGCTACGATCGGCATGCGGCTGAAAACCATCACCACTGGACTCCTCATTTTTGGGATTGCCCTCCTTTTCGGCCTCCCGATTCTGATGGGTCGTCAGCCCGCCAGCGACGCTCCCCGGACCGAGAAAGCCCAGTACGCGGTGCTGTTTGGCAGCTACACCCTCGTGATCTTTGCCGTCGCGATTGCCGTCATCATCTGCGCGATGGTCGTCCTCCGACGAACAGCCAATGAGCTTCGAGCCCAGAGCAAGCTCAATATGGAGATGTTTGTAGAGGGAAGTCTGCGAGATCATGCCGCGAAAAAGGCGAATGCCGCGAGCCTCAATGGCCAGCCCGCCTTTCCAGATGATGATCTCGATCTGGATGAGGCTCTCGAAGAAGCTCCGGCTGACCCTGAATCGAAGTCGTCATGAGCCGGCAGCACGCCGAGGATCTGCGCTTCATGGCCCGAGCGATTGAACTCGCGGCTCAAGGATTTCCTGCTCCGAACCCGCATGTCGGGTGCGTACTGGTCAAGCGAGGCAAGATCATTGGCGAAGGTTTCCACGAATATGCCGGTGCTCCGCATGCCGAAGTCCACGCTCTGCGGAATGCGGTCGATTCGGTGGAGGGAGCAACCGCCTACGTCACCCTCGAGCCCTGTAATCACACCGGACGCACCGGGCCGTGCAGTGTCGCTCTGATGGAGGCCCGCGTGAAGCGAGTCGTGATCGCCGTCGCCGATCCAAACCCGGTCGCATCTGGGGGCGCGAGTGCCTTGCACCACGCGGGAATAGAGGTCGATCTGGGAATCCTTGCCCGCGAGGCGACCTACGTCAACCGACAATTCCTCACTTCCGTCGCTCAGGGACGGCCCTATATCACGCTCAAAGCAGCCATCACCCGAGATGGGTTCATCGCCCGACCGGACGGCACAAGTAAATGGATCACCGGCGAGGCCGCCCGCGAGGACTCTCATCGGCTCAGGGCAGAGCGGGGTGCCGTGCTTGTCGGACGAGGAACCGTGCAAGCCGATGATCCCCAGCTCACGGCGCGGATAGCTGGGGTCGAAAATCCGCCGGTGCGTATCGTGCTGGATCCGGCAGCGAAGCTCACGGGAACCGAGAAGGTTTTTGATCGCGCTGCGCCGACCTGGTGGTATGTCTCCCATCCGACGCAAGCCAACCAGAAGGCGTTGCCGACGAGTATGGATGCTTTTCTCCGAGATCTGGATCGAGAAGGCATCCGGGGCATTTTGGTCGAGGGAGGTTCTGCGACAATCACCGCGTTTCTCAACGCCGGTTTCGGTGATGAACTCGTGCTCTACGAGGCTTCGGTGAGGTTCAAGGAGGGGCTGCCCTGGCACCTCTCCCATGCGGACTTCCGGCTCCGCCACCGAGAGACAACGATCTTCGGCCCGGATCGCCGGTTCACCTACGACCTCTCATTTTGACCCTCGGTCCTATGCGCCGATACAGTGTTTCCGAACTGCGGGAACATCGGGCGCATTGTGGAAGTCAGAACATCCACGAGAGAACAGATTTTCTTCCTCCCCCAAAACCCCACAAGCCCCGTCTCACTGCCCTCACGAGCGGGGCTCTTAATTTCCGAAGGGGCGTTTTAGAACGTGAGGAACCACTCGTGGAGCCGGGTGTCTGCCGTGAGCTCCGGGTGGAAGGACGTTCCCAGGCATGATCCTGAGCGGACTCCCACGACATTCTCATCGTAGGTTGACAGCACCTCGACTCCGGCTCCCACCCGGGTGACAATCGGAGCGCGGATGAACACCCCCATCACAGGCTGATCAAGGCCCTTCACAACTACCTCGTCCTCAAAGCTATGAACCTGCGCGCCGAAGGCGTTTCGGCGTACCGTGATATCGAGCAGCCCCAGGCGGTACTGATCGCGATCTTCGACCTCGCTGGCCATCAGGATCATGCCCATGCAGGTTCCCCATACCGGCATCCCGGATGCGGCCCGTTCAATGATTGCCGGGCCAAGGCCATACCTCTCCAGAAGTAACCCAACCGTGGAGCTTTCGCCGCCTGGAATGGTGAGACGATCCACTTCGGTCAAGTCGTCCACCGTTCGAACCTCACGCAAAGCGTCAGCTGGCACACCGGCCGACTCGTAAGCCTCGATGTGCTTGCTGAAATCGCCCTGAACCGCCAAGACTCCGATCTTCGTCGCCACGGAGCGATTCTACAGGCTGGCTTGGCCCAGCCTCGGGCCCGGCGGTCTTGCGCCCTCATCCCCTAGTAGAATGATTGTTCTATGGTCGAGATCATCGGTGCTCCATTTGACCTCTGCGGCGCGGCAGTGGGAAGTCGGCTCGGCCCGGCAGCCGTGCGGATGCTGGGGCTTGTCTCGGCCCTCCATGAGCTTGATGTGGAGGTTTGCGCGGACAGCGATGCTCTCGAAATGCTCCACGAATCTCCCACCGACTATTCGACCAAAGTCCGCCACGCCGTGGGAGCCTATCGCGCGGTGTCCGATGCCGTTGTTGCCAGCCTGGAGCGCGGGAATCTCCCTCTCGTACTCGGCGGAGATCACAGTCTGAGCATTGGCTCGATATCGGGCGCTTTGCGACACTATGGCACTGAGAACCTCGCCGTGCTCTGGATCGATGCCCACATGGATCTCAACACGATGTCCACGAGCCCGAGCGGGAACGTTCACGGCATGCCGGTTGCGGCTCTCACCCGGCTGAGTTCCGGAGATCGCCCGACTTCTCGTCCGACCGGCTCCAGCTGGTCGCTCGCCGCGCGGCAATCGGGATGGGATGCCTGGCAGACGATTCTCGACGAAGTCGTTCCATCGGGCGGGGTTCGACACGATCGAACCGGCTGGGTGGGTCTGCGCGATGTTGACTCGGGGGAGGTGAGCAACTACCAAAAGCTCCAATCGAGTACGGCCTGGACCATGCACCAGATCGACGATCGAGGCATTGCGGGGGTGATCGACGAGATCGACGCCTGGCTCGTGCGGACGGGCGCGACGAGACTCTGGATCAGTTTCGATGTCGATTCGCTCGATCCGCTGCATGCTCCAGGAACCGGAACGGCGGTCTACGGCGGGCTGACCTACCGCGAAGGGCACTTCTTGGCCGAGCGTTTGCATAGCCTCCTCAACGACCCGAGTCGTCCCTACAAGCTGGCCGGGCTAGATGTGGTGGAAGTCAACCCGATGACCGACGAGGCAGGAGAGACGGCAAAAATCGCCAAGGAATGGGTGTGTTCGCTGTTTGGCAAGCGCATCATGGGGGCGTTGCCGTGAGTTCCGCTGACCACACCGGGCTTCGTCGGGTTCTCGCCGAGGAAGCCGCCGCGATTCTCGCCCTCGCGGATCGGCTGGATCCGGCTTACGACACTCTGATCGACTGGATTCTTGCCTGTGAGGGGCGCGTGGTGACCTGCGGAATCGGCAAGAGCGGACACATCGCGGCCAAGACCGCCGCGACCTTTGCGTCCACCGGGACGCCCTCGTTTTTCCTTCACGCCGCCGAAGCCGTCCATGGCGATCTAGGAATGGTGACGGCGGGAGACATCGTGATGGCCTACAGCTACAGCGGCGAAACCGATGAAGTGGTTCGGCTTTTCCCGTCGTTCCGCAAAATCGGGGCGAAAACGGTGATTGTCACCGGCCGCCCGGAGAGTTCGGCGGGACGCTCGGCCGATCTCGTCATCAATGTCGCGGTGGATCGCGAGGCTTGCCCCAACAATCTGGCCCCGACGACCTCGACCACCGTGATGCTTGCCGCGAGCGATGCGATTGCCGTCGCCGCGATGGAGCGGCGCGCCTTCACCCGCGAGGACTTTGCTCAGTTCCATCCGGCCGGTGCACTCGGCAAGCGGCTCCTCCTCACCGTGGGCGATGTCATGCGGAGCGGTGATGATGCCCCTGTGGTCGCTCCGGAGACTCCCATTGCCGAGTTGCTCAAGGTGATCACGCAAGCGGGCGCAGGCGGAGCCTGCGTGGTGGATCCTTCCGGAGGGTTGCTCGGGTTCGTCTCCGATGGCGACCTCCGCCGCTGGATTGTCGGCGGACATTCCGTTCATGAGGGCACCGCGGCGGACTTGATGAGCACCGGCGGTGCCACGACCTCGCCCGATTTGCTGGCGTTCGAGGCGTTGGAGTTCTTCCAGAACTACCCCCGGAAGATCGGCGAAATGCCGGTCTTGGAAGACGGCCGAGTCGTCGGCCTGCTCATGCTCAAAGACCTGCTCCGCGTGGGGTTGGTGTAGCTTACAGAGCTAGGGCTCCGTGTCGCATCCATCGTTGACCAAAGCAAAAATCCCCTCCACTCTCGAAGAGTTGGAGGGGATTTGGGTTTCCCTGAGTCTTGGTACGGTTTGATGACCGGGTGGTTTTTTTGATGGGGAGGCTTAGCGCTCGGCGCGCTCGCCGCGCTCTCCGCGATCGCCACGCTCACCGCGCTCGGGGCGGTCGCCCATTGGGCGGCGGCGCGGGCCGGAGTCGGTGGTTTCGATCACAACGAACGGGATGAGAGCCATTTCGCGTGCTCGCTTGATCGCGTTGCTGATCATGCGTTGCTGCTTGGCCGTGTTGCCGTTCTGGCGAGCCGGGGTGATTTTGCCGCGCTCGGTCATGAATCGCTGGAGGATCGAAAGATCCTTGAAGTCAACGTGGTCGATCTTGTTAAGGGTCAGATAGCTGACCTTGCGCTTCTTTCGACCGCGCGGACGGCCTTCATTGCGACCGTCGTTCGCATCCACCATGCCTTTATCGGCCATGGAATCTTGGGGTTCTTTTTCAAATTCGCTCATAACTGGTCTCGAATCTCACACGTGCGCGCCTGGTCAGGGAGCCTGACGCACGACATTGGGCCTTCAATTATGGCATAGCCAGCCTCCCCTCGCCGAGGGGTCCCGATGCGATCCTCCCCGCCGCCCTGCCCAAGGCCAATCCCTCGGCCTTTGAGTACGCCGGGGCGTCAAGGCAGAGCAAGCAACAAAGACCTCTGCCCAGGGAGACGCGGAGAATCGAGCAAGTAAGGCGACAAGAACTCAGAAGCAACGCAGAAGAGCCTGGACGACAACCCTGGACCTCCCCAATCTGGAAAGCCGCGGTACCCGAGCCTAAACGGAGCGGGGCACCCGCTCGACCCCCCGAACCCCATCTTCCTACCAGCCAGCAAACCTGCGACGGCAATCGTGCCGGAAAACGCGACCCCTCGTATTTCCGCAAGGTCATGCCGCCCAATGTTAAGGAATCCATTACTCGGATGCTGCTCTGGCAGCGCCAGACAACCCAACCAGAGTTGACCTGCCCAGTCGCTCTGGCGAACACAACCCTCCAGCCCAAGGGCCGGTTTCGCCCACCGGCCCGTTTCCCTTTTTGAGAACCGGGAATCTCACCCCCTCGCCGCGATTTTCCACTCCAGCGGAGCGAGCCCGGCGAGCAGCAAAATCTCCCCGACGAAGTACGCCCACCCCAGAGGCTGAATCTGCGCGGCGTGGACGACCAGCATCGCCACACTGAACCCAGCATAGCCCGCGTTCAAGAGAGCGATCCCCCGCAGCCAATTCGGCCATTTCGCGGGCAACCGAGCCGCGCAGCCCAACGAATACACCGCGTATCCGACCGGAATGGCCGCCAAAAGCGACAAAACCTCCCGGGGCATCCCGATCAGCGGCTGAATCGCAGGCAATCCGACACCGAGAGCCAACGCACTCACCACCGCGCCGAGCCCATCCATCAGAAAAACTCGGCGCGGTTGGGTCGATAGTTTCTCAGCAAGAGAATCCAGCATCACGGAGCCACGCTCAAGAACTCATCCCAAAGAGTATCCGAGGCGAACTTCAGCTGCAGATAGTCGCTTCGCGTTTGGCCGGTGAAGGTGGCACTACTGGAGAAGTCGATGCTCACACCTGTGCTGTTCGCGGAGTTGGCATTGTGTGCCTCCCACACAATCGCCGCCGCAGCTTTCGCACGGACATCCGCGCTCGCGTTCTTCACCGGGAGTGGCACGGTGCTATTCGCTTCCAAGATGAAACAGAGATCCATCAGATCACGGTAGACCCGGCTCGTCGTCGGCGAGTAGCTCTGCGCCGTTGACCTGGCTGATTGCACCGCGGCGTTAATCGCAGGCAGGTTTGCGCTGAGCTGTTGCCCGAGGGTGCTCACCGAAGCGGCAAGGTCGGGGAGCTTTGCCGTTTCAATCACGCTCTGGGTGATCTTGCGGGTCACATACGGCGGATGGTTGATCATCCCATCGACGAATCCTTTGCTGAGCGCTCGGGTCGTTGCGTCCGGGTTGTCACGGAATCCGGCGAAGACCAGATCATAGGGATACCCTTCGCCTGGCGGGCTCTCTTCGCTGCCCGCGATGAAGTCGGCATACTCCTTGGTCTCATACGCGACCTCGAGCATCTGCATCAGACTGCAATCCCACGCAATGATGTCGAACTTCTGACCACTCAGAGCCGCGTCGGTCTGCCAGGTCTTGATCGACGTGCCGTACTGGTCGTCGTAACTGAAGGCTCGACTCGTGGGCTGACCATCCGGAGATCGTCGCCATCCGTTGCCGTGATTCCAGAGCACGAGCACATAGCGATCGGCAGGATAGTTGGCCTTGCCCCACGTGATGAAGTCGCGCAAAGTCTGCGGCGAGCCCATGTCGAGGGGATTCCCGAAGGCGTCGCTCACGTTGCTCTGCACAAGCTCGCTTTGGATATTCGACGAGGTATCGGGCTTGACCAAATACCGGCGAACACCATCAAACGAGGAGCCGCCAAAGGCATCCCGGCTTTGCTTCCACTGAACCACAAATCGGACATTCGGATTGCTCGCCACGCGCTCCATCTCGTTGATGTCTGTATCGCTGAAGCTAAACAGATCGTTCGCCGCATTCATGTAGACGAGAACCGTCCACTTGGTCTGGGTGATCTGCTTTGGAGTGACCGTGACGGTGCTGAGCCCCGTGACTCCTGCGCTCGGAATCGTCGCCTGGACGCTTCCCGATCCAACGGTTGTCGCCGTGAACCGCCCGCTGGAATTCACCGTGCCGACCCCTCCGTTCACACTCCAGGTCACTCCGTTCGTGGGGAGGAAAGTCGCGAAGCTCCCGTTGAATCCGGTGCCTACATACTGGATCACTCGCTCCTGGGCAACCGAGAGATTGTTTGCCGAGACACGGACGCCCAGAGGGGGAAGAGTTCCGTGCGTCGAGAGATTGGCAGCGGCTCCTCCGGGGCCGGCGGAGCAGAGATCAAGCACCATTCGGGCTTCCCCGAGAAGGGTGCCGGTGGCGTTCGGGCCGCTAAAAATCTGCGCGCGGACCTGGTGGATTCCTGCCGCCAGATTCGCCAGCGTCACATTCGAGGCCACTTGGGAACCGCGGTTCACTGAATCACTGCGTAGCACGAAGCCATCGGAGTCAATCACCTGAATGACCTGGCTCGCATCATTGGCGACGGTCCCCCAAGTGGTTGAGTACAGAAGCGTTCCCGCTGAGGTCGCCACGGAGCATGGCCCGAGAGGGGCGCCGGAGAGTCCTCCGCCTGTCGTGCCGATCCCCGCACCGCCGCCTCCGCAACCCGCGATGATCGCCAGGGCAAACAAGATCGCCCAAACAACAGGAGAAAGTCTCTTCACATAGTCGTAGACGCGAGAAATCGCGGAACGTTCTTAATGCGGCCTGTCACTTTTGTGATTCTTGCTCCGACAATGAGAAGGAGGGCCTAACTCGTTGCGTTCACTCTTCACTGCACTTTCCCGGCTTTGGTCTCCCAAAACCCAGGGCGTCACTCCGATTGGTGGGGCGGTACCCGATGGAATGGCGGTCGGCTTGATTGAGGTGATGCTTGATGGCCGAATCGGTCAATCTTCGGGAACTCTGCCGCTCGAAGTGCTCCACGATCACACGTTGGCGAGTTTGCTGGGGGAAGTTGCCCAACGCGCCCGACAAACCGGTCCTTGCTCGGCGACGGGAGAGGGTTGGGCCGTCCACGCAACCCCCTTTGCGAAGTCGGTTTGGATCTTGCTCTTCGAGCTTCCTCTGGCGGAGAACACCCGAAACGACCCTGTCTATCGCGAAGCTCAGGCTCTGAAACGAGTTGGGCGCGCCCTGACCATGCACTCCACCGCGCAACCGATGTGCCTCCAAGTTGCTTTTGCGATTAAAGGCGCGCTCGATCTGGCGTGTGTCAAGGTGTGGGAAGTCGGAGGAACCGGACTCGGCGATCTCGCTCGAACCGGGCCGGCTCCGAACGAGCGACAGATGCCAGACCAGCACCTGAGCAAGTTCATTCTTCATCCGCTGGCCCAGTGGTGGGAACACCCCGAAGGACACCGAGCCCTCCTGCCGCTGCACAGTGGGGAGACCTTGCTCGGCGTTCTGGAACTTTGGTCGAGGCCCGACGATCCGTTCTTTGTCGCGGATCGCGCGATCCATATCACGCTCGCCGAGCAGGTTTCCTTGGCGCTCCGTTCAGCTCAAGCATTCGAAAGCGTGGAGCGACTCGCGACAACCGATCCTCTTACAGGAATCTCGAATCACCGAACGATGCAAGACTTCCTCGCCCGGCTCCTCAAGGAATCCGTGCGTTCCTCGGGCGGATTTGCCGCCGTGATGATCGACGTCGACCATTTTCGGAAGTTCAACGAAGAAGAAGGGCACGATGCCGGCGATGATGTCCTGAAGAAAGTGGCGCACACGCTGGTGAAATCGGTGCGATCCGGCGATCTCGCGGCTCGGTATGGCGGGGAAGAATTCACGTTGCTTCTGCCCGGAGCCCGCTATCAAGAGGCGATGGATGTTGCCGAGCGGTGCCGGAAGGCGATCGAGTCAATTCCCTACGTCACTCCCGCAGGACGGCACAAAAAGATCACCGCGAGCTTTGGCGTCGCCCTCTTCTCGGAGCATGGTCGATCTGCAGAAACCCTGCTCAAATCGGCCGATGAGGCCTTGTATCAGTCGAAGCACGCAGGACGAAATCGGGTGACCTGCGCCGACCACCGGTCAAAATTAGAGTCCGCGTAGGGCGTGAGACAGAGAAAGTGGGCGGTCCTATGGCCCGATCCGATGGGTTGCCGTTGCCGATCCAGCAAAGGAGTCGCCATAATTGACTCTTGCGAAGACGTGCGTGAGCAGGCTCGGCTCAGTTCGTCAGGCGCGGAGGTTGACCTCTGATGTATGCAATTGTGAAGACCGGCGGCAAGCAGTACAAGGCCGAGAAAGACGATATGATCACCGTGGAGAAGCTGGAAGGCGATGCCGGTACCAGCGTTACTCTCGATGAAGTGGTGATGGTGTGCGATGGCGAGAAAGTCACGCTCGGTAGCCCGTTTGTGAAGGGCGCGAGCGTTGCCGCAACCATCGTGCGACAAGGCAAGGCGAAGAAGATCAACGCCTTCAATTACAAGGCCAAGAAGAACGTGCGCAAGCGCTGGGGCCACCGACAACCGCAAACCATTCTGCGGATCACCGAAGTGAAGGCAGGGAAGTAAGACATGGCACATAAAAAAGGTCAAGGTTCATCTAAGAACGGTCGCGATTCGAATTCCAATCGCCTCGGCGTCAAGCGGTTTGGCGGCGAAGTCGTCAAGCCCGGCATGATCCTGGTTCGCCAACGCGGAACCAAGTTTTATCCCGGTACCAACGTCGGCATCGGCAACGACCACACCCTGTTCGCTCTGGTGAACGGTGAAGTGAAGTTCGAAGGCCCGAAAGAGCGACGACGCGTCAGCGTCTACAGCGCCGAAGCTTAATCTTCGAGCTGAATCAGATCAACCCAACCCCTGAGCCGCAGGCTCGGGGGTTCTTTCTTTTTGAGCCTGCCTGCTCTCAGAGTTTTTGGGCGCGCCACACGAAGCCAATCGTGAGATCCGCTCCGACGGTGACTCCTCCGGGAAACGCGAGCCAGTTGAAGTCCCCTTCCTCGCTCAGATAAACCGACCACTGCCCCGATGAATCGCGCCATTGATAGGCAAAGGCGAACGTTCGGTGATCTCGATCAAGGTCGGCGTCTTCGGAGATCCAGGCAGACGTCTCGCTTGTCCATTGGACAAGGAGCCAGCGGTCTCGTCCGATCCCGTGCGCGGCGAACATCTGTGCCTGCAGGGCCTGGGAGCGCGCCTGGATCCCCGCCGGGCCTCGCCCCTGCCAGATTACTGCGCCTTGGGCTCCGTACGTCCAGGTTGGGCTGATTTTCCACGTGCGCTCCCAACTCAAGGCGAGATCCCAGGATCCACTGCCGAACAGCAGGTTTGGATTCCCGGTGGGGGTCTTGAGCCAGGCCCGGATTTCACCGGTGGAGGTGGATCGCCCGAACCCTAGCGTCAGATCGCCCCACCCTGTGCCACTGCCGAAATCAACCCGTCCGCCTCCGGCCCGGCGGTACGAGGATGCAAACCCGCCGTAGGGGATAAACCGCCGATTTTCGATCCCAAAATCAACGACCCGGTGCCACCAGTCGATCAATGGATCGAGCACCCCGCCCCCTTTGTGGATCAAGGGAAGCTCAGCAATCCACTCGTTGCCGCGACGATCTTTGGCGTGGTAGAGACCCGACAGACGCCACGTTTCGCCATCCTCAAACGCTGCCGCGCGAGTGCGCATCTCGTTCCCGATTCCCAGGTGAAACTGCCATTCCGAAACCCCGGATTTCAGGGGTTCGCCCAGTGCGGGAGGGCGAAGCACAGTGAGATTAGGGGACCGAAAGTTCCGAACCGGTAAAAATGTCTGGGATACTGCAACTGTGGGCAGTGTCCACATCGTAGTAACCAATATCGCGACTCCTACACGGGGAGTGCGCCGGCAAGAACGGATCAGGACTGTCATCGGCGACCTATGTCCTCACGACCATACCCCCGCTCCTTCAGGTAGGATTGATCTGTTCTGCTTGAATGAGCAGAAAAGTGTGAAAAGTATGAAGTGCGAGGACTTCTTCTACGGGTCGGCGACCGTTGGTGAACGAGGACAAATCGTGATCCCCGCCGAAGCCCGTGCCGAACTCGGCATCAACCCGGGGGACAAGCTCCTCATCATGAAAGATCCTGTCCACGAGGGACTGGTGATGTGCAAATTTGAAGTCCTCACCGGCTTCTTCGACGAATTCAAGCGCAAGCTCACCGAGCTTGTCGAGCAGGACAACGCTAACCAGGCAAAGGAAAAATCTGAATGAGCACGACCGCCACGGCTCTCTTTATCATCGCCGCCCTCGCCCAGAATCAGGCGACCGAACTCACTCAAATCGACCCGACTTCCACCAAGCTCACGGTGGAACAAGCGGTGCAGATCGCTCAGTTGAACGCCTTTGGGCTTCGCATCGCTCAGCAAGATGTGGCGGAAGCCAAAGCCCTGGAGCGCATTTCTCGAGCCCAGCTGGGCCCGGGCGCGCAACTCACGGCCGGATCGACCTGGAGTCGGGTCGAACTCTCCGGCCAGCAAGGCGGCACGAGTTCCAGCACGAGCAGCACCGTGCAGTTCGCGGTTTCTCAAATCATCGACATCTCCGGCGTTTTCACCAACCGCATTCGATCTGCTGAATTCAATCGCCTGAGCCGAGAAGCCGGAGTTGCGGCCACCTGGAACACGATTCAGAACAGCGTTCGAACCGCGTACTTCCAAGCCCTCCAAGCCGAGCAACTGGTGGTCGTGCAAAACACCGCTCTGTCCGCCGCCAAAGAGAGACTGGACAAGGCGAACATCCGGGTGCGCGAAGGAGCGATTCCGCGATTCGATGCTCTGCGAATCGAAACGGAAGTCGCCCGCCTGGAACAAGAAGTGATTCGGGCTCAAGGAACCTCCCGTCTCGCCAAGCAAAATCTCAACCTTGCCATGAGTCGGCCGATCGAGGCGGAAGTCGAACTCACCCAAGTGCTCGATCCGGCAACCCTCGATGCAGAAGCGGCTGCCCTCGTAACTGCGGCCCTCGCGACTCGCCCGGAACTCAAGCAGGCGGAGCTCGGTATCAAAGCCTTGGAACAGGCCCGGATCGCGGACGAGCGTGCGGGGCGACCAAGCTTGTCGCTTCAAGGCGTGTATAGCCAAACGGTGAACCCGACCGGATTCTCGCCCAAAAGCAACGCCTCGATCGGCGCAAACCTGACCATCCCCATCGTCACCTCGGGTCTGATCGATGCCAACGCCGCTACGGCACGCGCCAGGGAAGAGCGCGCGAAAGTTCTGCTCGAGCAAGCCCAGCTCAGCGTCGCGCTCGAAGTGCGGGCCGCGCTGACTCAGTGGGAGACTTCGCTGGCCGAATACAAAACTGCCCTTAAGAACCAAGAGCTTGCGCGGGAAGCCCTGCGACTAGCCAATCTTCGGTACGACGAGCAGCAAGGAATCCTCCTCGATGTCATCGTGTCTCAGGCTGACTTGACGGCCGCCGAAAGCGGGGTCGTCAACGCCCGAACCCAGCTCCATATCGCCTATGCGGCTCTGCAAAAAGCCGTAGGCCGCGACAATCTTTCGACCGACGCTGCGTCGGCACCGACCTCACCCGCAACTCTGGAACAAGGAAAATGACCCCCAAATCGCTTCCCCTCTGGTCGGTTGTCCTGATGGCGAGCCTTGCGCTCGTCGGATGCGTCGATCGGGCCGCGCAAGACCAAGCCAAGAAAACGGCTGCGATCGTTACGGATCAAACAACCGTCGTCGAAACGGCCCGCGCCGAGAGCCGAAATGTTCCGAGGTCGCTGGATCTCACCGGAAGTCTGGTGACCCAAGATGACGTCGCTGTTTCCTCGAAACTCCCCGGTCGGCTGACTGCGGTCTATGTCCAAGATGGGGCAACCGTCACGGCGGGCCAGGTGATCGCGCTTCAAGAATCGGGTGATGCAATGGCTCGGCTCCGACAGGCACGCTCACAGGTTGATGCTGCTCAGTCGGCGCTTCGTCAGGCGGAACTCGACAACCGCGTCACCCCGACGCGATCGGATGCCGCGATTCGAGCCTCCGAAGCCCGATTGCGACAGGCCAAAGCCAATCTCACAAAGCTCGAGAACGGCGCTCGACCGGAGGAAAAGCGTCAGGCCAAAGCAAACCTCGACCGAGCCAAGAGTGATCTGAGCACGGCCGAGAAGAACCTGGATCGATCCAAGCGACTTCACGCGGAGGGTGCCATCGCGACCGCTCAACTGGAAGCGGATGAGAATCGCTATCAGAATGCTCTTGCCGGCTACCAGTCGGCGTTGGAGGCTTACAACTTAGCACTCGAAGCCGTGCGAAGCGAGGATATCGCCCAGGCCCGAGAGGGCGTGCGGCAAGCCGAAGAACAGCTCCGAGTCGATCGAGCCAACAAGCAGCTTGATCCTGCGGCGAAGGAGCGCGTGATCGGTGCCCGCGCCCAACTTGAGGCTGCGCGTGAAAACGTCCGACTGGCTCAGATCTCATTGGACGATCTGACGATTCGCGCTCCGATGTCCGGCAAAGTCAGCGGCAAGCCTCTCCAACCTGGCACGATGGTTTCTCCGGGCGTGCCGATTGCACGCCTGATCGGAGCAGGTGGCATCTACTTTGAAGCCGAAGTTCCGGAAAAGGAAGTCGCGAGCATCCGACCTGGATTGCCCGTGCAGGCGTCGATCCAAGCCCTTGGCGATGTGGCTCTGACCGGCACCGTGGTGGCGGTCAACCCTCTGGCGAGCAATCTCGGCAGGCTCTTCACCGTCCGCATTTCTGTCAATGAGCGTCTGAGTGACCTGAAGCCGGGCATGTTTGTGCGTGGAAAGCTGGAGACCGGGGTCGATCAAGGCGTCATCACAATTCCTGACGTGGCCTTGGTGACCGACGGCGAAGACAACTACGTCTTCCTCGTCACCCAGACCAAGAAGGATGGAGAGTTTGTCCTCACGGTTGAGCGCAAGAAGGTGACGTTGATCCGCCGAACCGGTGGTCTGGCCCTGGTCGAAGGGCTCGTGGAAGGCGACGAAGTGGTCACCAAGGGACAAACGACTCTCGTGGACGGCGGCACGGTTCGAAAAGAAGCCGCGACGGCCGAGCCTCAGTCGGAAGAGAAGACCGGAGAATAACTCATGGGTTTGACCAAAACTGCCATTCTCCGGCCCGTTTTCATCTTCATGTTGATGGTGGCGGCCATCCTGATGGGGTGGATCGCCTACAACAGCATGCGGGTGGAACTCAACCCCGACGTCAGTTTTGGCGTTGTCACGGTCACCACCATCTATCCCGGCGCTGGCCCCGATGAGGTCAACACCCTCATCACGAAGAAGGTCGAAGACGCCGTCACAGGTATCGCGAACGTTCGCGAAGTCACGTCGAGTTCGCAGGAAGGCGTCTCGGCGGTTGTCGTCCAGTTCGAAATCGGGTCCGACATCGACGTTGGAATTTCCGATGTCCGGACGAAGGTCGATACTGTCATTGGCGAGCTTCCCCGGGAAGCCGAGCGACCCATCGTCGACAAGATCGACACGGGCTCCGATCCGGTTTTGACCCTCGCGGTCAAGAGCAAGACTCTCAGCAACCGCCAACTCCGCGATCTGGCTGATAACGTGCTTGTCGACCGCTTCGCGCGGGTGAAAGGCGTCGCAGCGGTCAACGTCACAGGCGGCGATCAGCGCGAGATCCAGGTTCAACTTCAGCGCGATGCCTTGCTCCGGTACGGGCTTGGCATTGCCGATGTGACTCGGGCAGTCCAAGGAGCGGGTCTCAATATCCCGGCAGGTCGCGTTCAGACCGAGGAGGAAGAATATTCGGTTCGGGTTCTCGGCGACTTTGAGACCGTTGACGATATCCGTAACCTGTATCTGACGATTTCGGATCCGAACCGGAACG
This sequence comes from Methyloversatilis discipulorum, assembly GCA_943371575.1. Taxonomy (GTDB): domain Bacteria; phylum Armatimonadota; class Fimbriimonadia; order Fimbriimonadales; family Fimbriimonadaceae; genus UphvI-Ar2. The sequence continues at coordinate 357,619 of CALRVI020000003.1, forward strand.
GCCCGAGTAAGCAGGTTCGCCTGGGCGACATCGCTCGAATCGTCGATGCCAATATCGAGCGACGAACCCTCTCCCGACTCGATGGTTTGGAGTCGGTCGTGCTGGTCATCCAGAAGTCCAAGCAAGGCAACGCGATTGAGATAAGCAAGTTGATCCGCGAACCCTCGCCCGATCTCCCAGGGCCGGATGGACAGCCTCAAAGCCTCCTCCAGAGCATGGAGAAGCAGTATGGGCTTGAGTTCGTGGTCACCCTGGATTCCTCCACTCAGATCAAGGAATCGCTCCTTGACCTCAACATCGCAATCTTCCTCGGCATCTTTCTGGTGGGCGTGGTCATTTGGGTGTTCCTCCATAACCTGCGCGGAACGCTCATCGTCAGCATCGCCATCCCGGTCTGTCTTTTCGCGACCCTCATCGTCCTTTGGGCGTTCGGGTTCACGATCAACAACCTCTCGATGCTTGCCCTTTCGCTTGCGATTGGTGTCCTTGTTGACGACTCCATCGTCGTTCTTGAAAACATCTATCGCCACTTGCGCATGGGTGAGGAACCGACAGAAGCGGCGATCAATGGTCGGGCCGAAATTGGCCTTGCTGCCATTGCGATTACGCTGGCGGACGTCGTCGTCTTCCTGCCGATCGGCTTCATGGGAGGCATTGTCGGCCAGTTCTTCCGACCGCTTGGTATCGGATACGCGGTCGCGGTGCTTTTCTCCCTCTTTGTCTCCTTCACGGTCACTCCGATGCTCGCGAGTCGCTGGTACAAGAAAGGCGAGGACTGGGAGCACCCGAATGGCCGGTTTGCCCGATGGTTCGAGCACCGATTCGAGAACTTCTCAAACTCGTACCGAGCGATCCTGAGGACCAGCTTGAAGCACAAGTGGTACTTCTTCGGTGGTGGGTTCGCGGTTCTTGTCGCGGTGTTCCAATTCATCGGCGGAAGCTTCGCGCCGGATGTCGCAGCCGCGGCTCAGGCCGGCCAGACGTTCGCGGCGATCTCCGTCATCTTTGCCCTGCTCATCTTCTTTGGCAACGGCTTCATCCACAAACAGTGGAAGCCGGGTGTGTTCATTGGCATGCTCGGCTTCATTGCTCTGTTCGTCCTTGCACCGGCCTCCGGCAAGGTTTATCAGAACTGGAAGCGCGAAGCTGTCTTCAAGTTCACCTTCGCTCCACCGAGTGATGGGGGCGTTGTGCAGATCGACGTCGAACTGCCTGCGGGCTCAAGCCTGGCAGCCACGACAAAGGTCGTCGAGCGTTTGGAGAAGATCGCCGGAGAACACCCGATGACGGAATACGTTGTCAGCAGCGTGGGCCGTCGATCCGGCGGTGGATTCGGGGCGAGTTCCCAGGGCACGCAGTTCGGTCAGATCAGCGTGACTCTCAAGGAAAAGGACGCGATCCTCGACAAGATCATGTTCTGGATGCCCCACGAGAAGGAGCTCCGGCCCATGAATGTCAGCTCCGAGGACGTGGCCGCCGAGCTCACGGAACGGGTAGGCCGGGTACCGGGGGCCAAGGTCGTCATCACGACGGCGGGTGGCTTCGGGTTTGGTGCGGCGATCCAGCTCGCGTTCATCTCGGATGATCGCGAACTCTTGGCTCGCACCGCCAAAACGGTTCGAGATCGACTCGCCCAAGGTGAGATCCGCGGCGTCATCTCGCCTGACTTGAGTTCCAAGGGTGGTCGTCCGGAAATCCAGGCCATCCCCGACCGGGCTCGACTGGCTGTCGCCAACGTGAGCGTTGCCGAACTCGGAAGTGCGCTTCGCGCTCTCTACGAGGGTGACGACACGGCGAAGTTCCGGGTGAAGGGGCAGGAATACGACATTCGAGTGATGATGGATCTGGAGGACCGCAACAATCCAGAGATGCTCGGCTCGGTTCCTGTCACCTTCCGGGAAGGCAGCCCGATCTATCTGGAGGAGGTGGCGACGGTCAAAGAAGCGGTTGGTCTCGACAAGATTGACCGACGGGACCGCGCTGAAGTCATCCAGGTCGATGCAGAGCTCCTGCCCGGATTCGCCGCAGGAACCGTCCAAAGCGAGATCGATGCGTGGCTGGAGAGAGAGAATCTCGTCCCCGAAGGCGTTCGGGTTCGGGCTCTTGGTCAGGCGGATGCTCAGCAGCGTGAAACGGGATATCTCCTGGGAGCGCTTGGGCTTGGCTTGATCTTGGTCTACATGATTCTCGCCTCGCTCTACAACAACCTGCTCTATCCGTTCATCATTCAGCTGGCTCAGCCACAGGCGATGGTCGGAGCTCTCCTGGCCTTGGTCTTGACCGACAAGACTCTGAACATCGTGGGCTTCATCGGCATCATCGCTCTGGTTGGCTTGGTCGGTAAGAACGCGATCCTGCTCGTGGACTATGCAAACACGCTCCGCGAGCGCGGGGTCGACCGCTTTGAGGCTTTGGTGGAATCGGGCGGTACCCGACTCCGACCGATCCTCATGACCACGATTGCTCTGATTGCGGGCATGTTGCCAGTCGCTTTGGCCATCGGACGGGGATCGGAGTTCCGCGAGACCATCGGCATCACGATCATCGGCGGAACCCTCGTTTCGACGGTGCTCACCTTGCTGGTCATCCCCTGCTCCTACCTCATCTTCGACGATGCCTCGGAGCGGTTCGGGCGGTTCCTCAACCGCTCGCGTTACAAGGGCGAACCCTACACCGCACCAGAAACGGTCGAGCCGACCGACTATCCTGAAGATCGCTGAGGCGGGTGCGACACATGAATATCCCGGCAGGTGCTTCCTGCCGGGATATTGCATTTCGGACATAACGGATCGGATAAAGTAAAGGCGTGAGCGAAAAGCTCCAGCGACTCCTGACCATCTTGTGTGGAGTGACTCTTGTTCTCTCCTGGATCGCGCCCTTTGTGATCCCTACCGTTGCCCTGCCTCTAGCCGTCATTTCCGTGCTGAGCGGGAGCGTCTTTGCGCTCCGTGAAGCTTGGGAAAGCGTTTTGGAACGCCAGATGGATGTGCATATCCTCATGGTGCTCGCAGGGCTCGGGGCTGTGCTCTTGGGGCACTGGGGCGAGGCGGCGGTTCTCCTCTTCCTCTTCAGTCTCTCGAATACGCTTGAGGAATATGCCCTGGGTCGCACGAAGTCGGCCATCGAAGGGCTGATGCACCTGCGGCCGAGCCAGGCGATTCTTGTCACTCCGAATGGCGACACAAAGGTTCCGGTTGAGGATGTGAAGGTGGGAGATCATATCCGCGTTCTCCCGTTCGAGCACATCCCATTGGACGGCGCAGTCCTCTCTGGCGCGAGTCACGTCAACCAGGCAACGATGACGGGTGAATCGGAGCCCGTGGCAAGAGCCGAAGGCGAGACCGTTCTGGCGGGCACACAGAATTTGGAAGGCATGATCGTCGTGCGCGTCACGACCGCCTCCGGCGAAACCATGCTCGAAAAGATCGTGGACTTGGTGCGAGATGCTCAAGAAAACAAAGCCAGTGGAGAGCGGATCAGTCAGTGGTTCGGATCTCGATACACCTGGTTTGTCATCGTTGCATCGATTGCCTCGCTGGGAATTCGGCTGTTTGTCGTACCCGATGGCTTTGCGGATTGGGAGCACGCAGCATACGCCTCGCTGACTCTGCTCGTGGCCCTGAGCCCCTGCGCGCTTGTGATCTCGACGCCTGCTACCACCCTCAGCGCGCTCGCGTGGGCAGGTCGAAAGGGGGTTCTTGTGAGAGGCGGGCAGAGCATCGAGCAACTCGGACTGGTAGATACGCTCGTCGTCGACAAAACCGGAACGCTCACCCAGGGTCGGCCTGAGCTGGCGGAAGTCTGTGTGTGCAGTACGGTTCCGGAACTCGTCGCGGTCGCCCAACCTTGCGAAGATGAAGAGGCCTGCTGGCACGGCGGCCCATCGATGACGCCCGGTGCCGAGGAGGTTTTGCGACTCGCCGCCGCCGCCGAACAATATTCCACCCACCCTCTCGCAGAAGCGATTGTTCGCGGGGCGCGGGCGCGGGAATTGGACATTCCCGAGGCCACGCGCCACGAGGTTGTGCCGGGACTCGGGGTCATTGCCGAGGTAAATGGTCGAGATGTCCGTATTGGTCAACCGAAGTTCTTCGAGAATCTCCCTCTGGGATTTCAATTCCACGCGGACGAGATGCGTCGCGAGGGCATGACGGTCGCGATTATGGAGGCGGACGGACGGTTCTCCGCGCTCGGCTTGCGCGACCAAATCCGGCCTGATGCCGCTTCCACCCTGGCGGAACTGCGCGACATGGGAGTGTCGCGGGTCGTGATGCTGACCGGGGACAACGAGGAAACCGCACAAGTTGTCGCTTCTCAACTTGGACTGACCGAAGTTCATGCCTCCCTGATGCCCGCCGACAAAGAGCGCCTTGTCTCGCAGATGGTCGATCAGGGCGCGACGATCGCTTACATTGGCGATGGCGTGAATGATGCCCCGAGCCTTGCGCGGGCCCACGTTGGAATTGCAATGGGCGGGCTCGGCTCGGACATCGCCCTGAATGCGGCGGACATCGTGCTGATGCAAGATCGTCTCGGACGGATCCCGGAGATCGTCCGACTTGGGCGTAAAACGAACAAGATCATTCGAGCGAACTTGTTCTTTGCTGGCGGTGTGATCGCGATTCTCACCTTGAGTACGGTTCTCATGGACGCCTTCGCACCGCAGCTGAAGCAGATGATCCTGCCGATGGCGGTGGTTGGGCACGAGGGATCCACCGTTTTGGTGATCCTCAACGGTTTGAGACTCCTGCGCGGGCCAGGTCGCTAGTTGCCTGCGTCGATGACCAGAACCGGGCGCACGGCTTTCTCTGCGTTGCGAGAGAACAGCTTGTAGACCCCACCATCGCCGGCTTCCTCGGGATCAATCTTGCTGGTCAGAGCAAGGGCGACCTGCTTGTTCTGGCTCTCGCGCGCATCTGTCAGAGCCTTGGCGAAATCGCCTTTGCCCTTCATGAGGTCGATTTCGAATCGGTGAGGCGTGTCGGCGTTATCGGTGAGATCGGGCGATCCAAGGCCAAAGAGACCCTCGTCGCCCGCTTTCGGAAAAACCTTCTCGGCGAAGCCAAACTTGAACGTTTCTTCCTCGAAATCGAGACTCACGGATCGAACTTCCAGCGGTGCTGCCTTCGCTTGCTCGTTCGTGAACGCCGGAACGGCGGGGAAGAAAATGATCAACTTTGCGCTTGAAATCTTTGCGTCTTCTGGCAGGGAGCTGACATCGAATTTGAGACAGCTCCACGAAATCGATCCGGCTTCCTTGCCATCCGGCACACTCCGTCCGCCGCTTCCCCAGGCCCGAAGAGATGCATCGGCTTGGTCGAACGAGTGGGGATACACCCAGATGTCATCCACACAGGGCAACTCGAAACTCCCCAAAGCGGGGCGGGTCAGGAGGATGCTCCCGGCGAGGGTGGCGGCAAGAAACATGATCCTATTCTAGACTCCTCATCGAGTCAAAGAATGCCTCTCCTGACGCCTTGGTGACTGGGATGCCAGAATACAGGAAATGGATCACGCGTTGCGGGTTCTGGAATGGGATTCGGTGCAGAATCTTCTTGCCGAGGCCTGCGAGACGGGCCTCGGAGAGGCTCTTGCGTCCGAAATTCTCCCTGCGTTTGATCCCGAGATCGTTTGGTTGGAGCAGAATCGCACTGCGGAGGCCTGGGATCTCTGGCAGTCCGGGCTCCCCAATCTCAAGGGGATTCGCGATCACCGGAATCTCCTGCAAATCGCGAGCAAGGGAGCGACGCTCGAAGCGGAAAAGCTTGCGCAAATCGGTCAAGGGCTGACCGTGATGGCAACCGCCCGTCGGGCGTTGGTGAAAGACGAGAAGGTTCCCTCACTCGCGAGACTCGCTGAACTTCTTCCCGAACTTTCGCGGCTCGCCGAAACGCTGGATCGGTCGCTGGATCTCGATGGAAACGTCCGCGACGAAGCAAGCCCTGAACTTGCCAGCGCGAGGGCAAAAAAGACTAAGTCTCAGCAAAAAATCTTAGAGAAAATCCAGAGCTATGTGAGTGGGAAATCGCGCGATTTGCTTAGCGATCCGCTCTACACCACGCGCAACAACCGGTTCGTCATCCCGCTCAAATCGGAGCACCGGGGCAAGATTCGGGGCATCGTCCACGACACAAGCGCGAGCGGGGCGACGGTCTACCTAGAGCCGGAAGAGGTCGTCGCGCTGGGAGACCAGCTTCGCCAAGCCGAAGCGGCCGAGCGGGCGGAGATCGCTCGCATCCTCAAAGCGCTGAGCAAGGATGTCGGAATCCACGCGGAGGAGATCAAGATCGGGATAGAGACTTCGGCTCAGCTCGATCTGATCTTTGCCAAAGTCCGGCTCGGTGAGCGGATGGATGCGTGTCTTCCCGAGCGGAATGCCTCGCCGAGTCTGCGAATCTCCAACGGTCGCCACCCGATGATTCCGCGCGAGGTCGCCGTGCCGCTCTCGATTAGCCTTGGCGAAGATGAGCAGGGAATCCTGATCACCGGCCCGAACACGGGGGGCAAAACAATCGCCATCAAAACCGTCGGGCTGTTTGTGGCGATGGCCCAGTGCGGCATGATGCTCCCGGCAAAGGCGGTGCGGCTCGGAGTTTTCAGCCAGATTTGGGCGGATATTGGCGACGAGCAATCGCTCCAGCAGTCGCTTTCGACGTTCAGCGGGCACATCAAGAACATTGCCTACGCTCTCAAACATCTGCGGAAGGGGGCACTGGTCTTGTTCGATGAAATCGGTGCCGGAACCGATCCCGGAGAGGGTGCGGCTCTCGCTCGTGCGTTGTTGCGGGGTTTCCAAGAAGGCGGTGCGATCATCTTGGCAAGCACCCACTACGGCGAACTTAAGCTCTTTGCGAGCAACACGCCCGGGTTCCAAAACGCCTCGATGGAGTTCGATGTCAAGTCGCTCAAGCCGACGTACCGGTTCCTTGCCGGAACTCCGGGATCGAGCCATGCCCTTGCGATTGCCTCGCGGTATGGAGTGCCGCAGCGCATCCTCGCCGATGCCGAATCGGGATTCAGTGAGCAAGAGCAGGACATCGCCAAGATGATCCAAGATCTCGAATCCGCCCAGCGCCGGGCGCAGAAATCACAGAGCGAGGCGGATCGTCTTGCTGCGCAACTCCGCAAGGTTGAAGGGGAAGCCGAACGCAAGATTGCTCAAGCGGAAGAGGCGCGCAAACGAGTCAGCCAGCGAGCCGCAAACGAGCTCGATGAACTCCTCCGGCAGATTCGACTTGAAGCGGCTGCTGTGTTCGAAGAAGTCAAGAAAAACCCCACCCAAGAGGGGATCGACGCTGCGCGGGCTAAGCTCCGAAGTCTGCAAGAAGCCGGCGGCGGTTTGATCCAAGAGATCAAACCGGTGGAGCCGCAGGAGCAGGGGATGAAGATTCCTCTCACCCGGGGGACGCAGGTCAAGATTCTCGGGCTGAATCTGAACGGGGTGATTGTCGGGGAAGCGCGGGGGAAGAAAATTCCAGTTCAGGCTGGCTCGATGCGGATGGATGTCGAGATGAACAAGCTGATCGCGATTGGCGCGCCGGAGCCTGCCGAGAAGCCAAAGGCGAGTCGCGCGACCACGCAGTTGAAGCTCAAGAAAGCCCAGACCATCCAGCGCGAAATCCTAATTCGGCAGATGAGGGCGGAAGAAGCCCAAGACACAGTCGAGAAATTCATCGACGATGCGCTGGTGGCGGGGGTCAACACCGTCCGGATCGTCCACGGCAAAGGGGAAGGCGTTTTGCGTAAGATCACGCATGATATCTTGCGCAGACATCCACACGTGAGCAGCTTCCATTCGGCGGATGCCGAGGACGGTGGGGACGGGGCGACGATTGCCCACTTGTAAGGCCATGAGCATGTTCGAAACCCTTGTCAGTGAGGCAAAGGCCGCCCAGTCGAAAGCCTATGCGCCTTACAGCCACTACTTGGTGGGAGCGGCGATCCTGGGTGCAGATGGCGAGATTTATTCAGGTTGTAACGTCGAAAATGTATCTTACGGGCTCACGATCTGCGCGGAGCGGGTGGCGATTGGCAAAATGGTCGCGGCGGGTTGTCGCAAGCTGAAAGAGGTTGTGGTCGTGACCCGCGACGGAGGAACGCCGTGCGGGATGTGTCGGCAAACTCTCGCCGAGTTCACCTCGACCCCCGAGGAAGTGAAAGTGACCTGCTTGGACGCGGAAGGGAAGGCGCAATCGTGGCCCCTGAGCGCGTTGCTTCCGGAGGCTTTTCGCTCGGAAGTCGGCCCGAAATTGACCCCGACGAACATACCTGAGGGTTAGAATCGTCCACAATCCGGGAGAACCGAATCACACGCCATGGAACGACGTCCTGCCCCCAACAAAACCGCAATCCTTTCGCTCCTGTTTGCCCTGCTCATCATTTTGGGTTGCGGCGGGGGAGGCGGCGGATTAAACACCACGGGCGGAAGCAACGGTGGCAACACGTCGGCGCCGCAGGCGGGGCAGTATCTTGAGTTCCTTGTCAACGGCGTTTCCGTCGATCCAATGAATCTTCGCGTGGGCGATGTCGCGCAGATCGTGGCCGTCAACTATGACCCGGTTGGCACTCGAACCGTGTTGGCCGCTTCCGGATTCACCCTCACCGGAGCATCGGGGAGCGTGGCGACGCTTTCGAGCACAGGAGTTCTTCAGGTGATCGGTGAGGCGTCAGGAACGTTTGTCGTCCAAGCCAATGCGACTCTCGGCGCTGGCACGGTTTCGGTTCAAATGGCAGGATTTGTGCCGGCATCCACCGCGCTCACCCGCATCTCCGGCAATGTTCGATCCACTACGGGCAATCTCCGAGTGGGCTACGTGACGGTTCAATTCTGGGATCAGTTTGGGAATCTCGTCGGCGGTGCGCGAACGAATGGCGACGGCACCTTCAACGGCTTGGCTTTGAGCACGGCGACGCGACTGACCCTGCGTCCGCAGAGTATCCCGGCCGCCTACTACGCGGCGATTCGGTATCAAAACGTGAATTACGCCACCATTGGCAACGCCTGCTTGATGCCCCTGCCAGCTCTGACTCCTGGTGTAACCAATAGTTTGCCCGCCAATATTCTGGTGCCTCGACTGGTTGACGGCCCACCGCCACCACCGACGGGCTGCAACTAATAGCAGATTCCTCGTGCCTACCCGTGCAACCGCCCGGGGGTCGTCCAGTATCATCTGGATGAGGAATCTTTGGAATCGCAGTCTTCAGAATCAGGAGAACAGCTTCTTGAGTCACGGTTTGATCGCCGTGAGTCGATGATGAGTTCGGAAGAGATCCAGCAAATGCTGGTTCTTGCCGCCCGCTTGCGCGAACAGCACGGCGGCGAACTGGATGACGAAGCGATCTACGCGGTTTCTGAGGCGACCGGGGCACCGATCGACTACGTGCGTCTGGCGGTTCGGAGTGTTCCGGAGCAACGAAAGAAGTCGGATTTCTTCCAACAGCTGCGAAGTTCGTTCCTCGCGTTCGATCCCGACAAGCGTCGCATGGTGGCAGGGTGTGTGCTCGGCCTGGCTGCCGGCTTCATGATGTTTTTCAACTGGCGATTGCGGGTTGACCCCAGTGGGTTCACCGGCATCATGACGGCGATCGCCTATCTTGCTGCCACGTACAACGCGTCGATTTCGCGATCTTTGCGGACGTCCGTTCTGGCCGGGATGGTGACCGGTGCGACGAGCCAAATCACGCTCGCTCTGTTTGCGTTGCTGGCTGGAGTCATTACGAGAACGGAATACACGGGTTCCAATTACGCGATGTTCATTGCGATCTCGCTAATGGGCGGCATTTTCGGGGCGGCGGGATATCACTTCTTCAGCAAGAATCGCGAACGGCTGGGCTTCGGCGATCCGCAGAAAGAACGCCATGCGTTGCTCCAACAACTCCTGGAAATCCAGAGCAAGTTGAAGCAGGACGAGCGGCAGGTGACGTTCATGAGCCTGGATATTGCCGGCTCGACCCGTCTCAAGGCAGAGAACGATCCGCTCAGCGTCGAGTTCACGTTCAACGAATATCACCGATACGTGGAGGCTCAGGTTACGAAAAACGGCGGCCAAATCCACTCCACGGCAGGTGATGGAGTGACGGCGGTTTTTGATGACCCGCGACAGGCGTTCGCGGCGGGGAAGGCGATCCAGGCGGGACTGTTTGAATTCAATGCCTTCCGGAATCAGCTCAACGAGGAGATTCAGTTGCGTGGGGCGATCCATAGCGGGAGCGTCCTGGCCCCGGGTCAGCAAACCGTTGCGGTCAACTTTGCCCACGTGATCGACGTGGCCGCGCACCTTCAGAAGGAGGGGCCGGTCGGCACTCTGGTCGTGAGTGAAACAAGCGCTTTGCTTCTCGGCGGTCTCGACGCGATCTCCCGAGAGCGGATCTCCGCCCAGAATGTCCAAGGCGCGATCTGGCGCCCCAAATCGCGTCCGGTTCCGGCGATCCCCGGCTCGACCCTGCCTCCTGGGTTGCCGACTTCTGGCGCCTAACGCGAGATCGGAGCAAGCAGCAGGTCCGGAGTGCGGCCAGTTTCGTCGCTCTCGCCCCCGTCATCGCGCATGTCTTCTCCCACGCTGTAGAGTCGGAACTCGCGGCCGGCTCGGCGGTAGATGAAGGGGCGACCGGTGAAGGGGTCGAGGGCGTTTTCTGCAGACGCTTCGAGCAGGTCGGCGGGAGCTTCTCCGGTGGATTTACCTGCGGCCAACGCCAGGCAGGTCAGACCGAAGAGGCGTGTTCGCGCCACGTAAATCTCGTCGGATCGCACAAACGGGCCAAGGGTATCGAAGAGCTGTTCGGCGAATCGCTTCCAGGGTCGCTGGGCACGGTCGTCGATCTCGAATTCTTTGCGCTCGGGCCGGGCCACCAGGAGCTGCTTTTTGGCATGATCCACGCGGGCCTTGGCTTCGCCGGCAAAGCCTCGGAAATAGGCCGGGCGATCATCCGGATTCAGGCTCTGCAGATACTCCATCGCGGGGCGAACCTCCTTGTACATGGCGGTGCGCATCAGCTCAAAATCTTTCCGCTGATAGGCGTCCTGGACGAACTGCACACCCGCAAGCATCGAGGCCTCCTCGTGATTCAGGGTGTCTACCGTGCTGGGCCGATTACTGATGATCTCTAGTGTGCGATTGCCCAGGGTCGTGAGGGAACCGGCGTTCATTTTGGCGAGGGCAGGAGCGAGAGCATTGCGAGCCTCGCCGACGATCCAGTGCCCAAGCAGGGCATCTTGGACATCGCCTCCTGTCAGATCGGTGCCGATTTTGAAAGCAGCCGCCGCGAGATTTGCCGCCTCCCCCGAATTTCCAGCGGCGAGGGCGCGTTCGATCCGCCAGGCCAGGGCGCGACCGATGGTGGTGAGCCCTTGATGGGATGGTCGCGGCAAAAACGGGTCACTCGGCCGGAATTCGATTCGACAGGGGTTGCGGGACGCCTGAATCGCTTGATTGACCGCATTGCTCGAGAGCTGGATGTACTTGGTTTTCTCGTGATCTCGGAATGACGCTTGGTCGGCAAATTCTGCTGTGCTCTCGGCGGCGGCCTTTGCCGCGATCAGATAACCGTCGTAAGCGTTTCCGCTGCCGGGTTGCGGGACGTAGGCTTCGTATTCCGGCGAAAATTGCTCGTAGGGAATCTCCGCCTTCTTGGCACACCCACTCAGAGCAAGGGCGATCAGAAGACAGGGCCACGCACTCCTAGCTAGGCCGATCTCACCACGCGAATTCCGTTTCACATGAAGAATGGTACCGCCCGTGCTAACCTCAGGAACGTCCGGAATTTGTTCGGATGGAGAAACACGCGATGAAAGGAGTCATTCTCGCCGCTGGAAAGGGCACGCGGCTCTACCCCGTCACCAAGGCGATCCCCAAGCCGATTTTGCCGATTGCCAACCGGCCGACCCTCGACTACGCCTTCGATCAGCTGAAGGAGTGTGGGGTTTCGGAGGTCTGCGTGGTGGTGGGTGAAAACGAAGCGGTCATGCGAGAAGCCCTCGGCGACCGAACCGCGAACGGTCTCCCGCTCAGCTTTGTTCGCCAAGTTGAACCCAAGGGATTGGCTCATGCGGTTGGGTTTGCCAAGGATTTTGTCAAAGGTGAGGACTTCATCCTGTACCTGGGTGATGCGATTTATGATCGCCCTCTCAAGCCGTATGTGGATCAGTTCCGGGCTTCGGGTGCGGCCAATTTGAACTTGGTCAAGCCGGTGGAAGATCCTCGGCGGTTCGGCGTGGCTAATGTTGAAGAAGGGCGCATCGTCAAGCTCGTTGAGAAGCCAGCGGAACCGGAAAGCAACCTTGCGATGGCGGGTATGTACGTGTTTGGCCCTCAGATTTGGGATGTCTTGCCGGATCTCCAGCCGAGCGGTCGAGGCGAGTATGAGATCACGGATGCCATTCAGATGCTCATCGACCGAGGTCACTTTGTCGAGGCGGGGATCTACGACGGCGAGTGGTTTGACACAGGCACCCTTGATTCCTTCTTGGCAACCAGCCGATTCCTGACCCATTCTTATCCGGTGGTCGGGCAAGACGCCCATGTTTCCTGCGAAGTCTCGGGGCACGTGGTGATTGGCGATGGCGCCCACGTGACGGCAACCGAGATTGTGGATTCGGTGATTTTGCCAGGCGCGGTTGTGAAGGTCGATGGGGCGATCCGAGGCTCCTTGATTGGCGGGGAAGTCTCCGCTTCTGGCGACTTGGTGGACGCGATTCGCTTCAGCAATCTGGACTGAAACAACGACAAGGACTCAAAATGTGAAGAGAGCCAGTCTCGGTGAGGCTGGCTCTCTTCAGGTCAACCTGGCCAAATGGCCAGCGAAGGAAAATTACTCGCCTTCGGTCTTGGTTTCTTCGGTCTTCGGGGCAGCTGCGTCGCCGCCTTCTGCCGGCGCTGCGCAACCAGCGAGGATTCCACCGAGAACGCCAAAGACGAGCACGAGGCTCAAGAGCTTCTTCATATCTTTATCCTGCGAAGCCCTGCGCTCCCCACGGTTGCGAGTGCTTCATGCCCAGTAGACGCACTGGGATTCAGGAAGGTTGCAAATTTCGCATTTTCATCCATCGGTCTATTCGCCTCAGCAGATACAATCGGGAAATCCCAGGCCACAGCGGGAATTTGAAACGGAACTAAGGGAGAAAGGGTTATTTTGAGTAAGGCGGCTCATTTGGTGGGAAAACGAAAGATTGGGAGGTTACTCGCGGCGATTCTGGCAGTTGGGATCACCTCGCTCAGCTTCGGCCAAGCCAGCGACCCGATCAGCGTGAAACTCCTCGATCCGTGGCAAGCCCAACACGGGAGCCCGGTCATCTCGCCGATTCGCGTAGCGGTGACGAATACGGGAAAACCGGAAGTTGGCCTGATTACGTACCGGAATGACTCGCTCTCGTACGTCACGCCGATTGAGCTACCGAGTGGAACCACGAAGATCGTCGAATTTGCCCACTTCTCGTTTGGGAGCTACGATCCGCGGATCTTTGTCCAGGTCGGGGCGTATGTGAAGGAATTTTCGGTTCCGCTCTTCACCACCGACACACAGTCGAAAAGTTGGGCAGTGATTTCTGATCGCCCGAACGAGATCGGGTTCTTTAACGAACTTCGCAAGTTTAACGACGATAAGAAGCCTTGGACCAAAGTGGCTCCACTTCAGGCCGCGGCGGAGGAAGCTCCGAACCGTGCGGTGTACTACGCAGCGCTGGATGCCCTGATTCTGGGGGTTGGAAGCGAGCGTCTGTCCGATGAAGTCACGGCCGCGATCCAGGCTGGGATGGTTCAGGGAACGAAGGTGATTATCCCGGGCGGTACGGAATCGCCGATTCTTCGCGATCCACGGTGGCGCGACTTTCTTCCCGCTTCCGTGACGGGCACGGCGAATGTTGATGCGGGGTCGATGAAGCTGATTCGAGAAAACAGCGGGCCGGCCGGAACCGCGACCATCTTGAACCTTCGCCCGAAGCTTGGCTCGAAGTCTTTCGGGACAGAGGCTCGCCCGGAAGCGGTCATGCGCGGCGTGGGTAAGGGAGCCATCATCCAGCTTGCTTTTGATCCGTTCGAGAACCCCTTCCGAACTTGGTCGGGGCGCGGCAAGATGCTTTTTTCTCTGGAGCTGACTCCTCCGCCTAAGCAGGATCCCGGCCAAATCCAGTACGGGCGGCAGACTCCGGTGCAGTTCTATTTTCAGGGTGGCGTGGGCAACTATTCGGAGGGAACTCTGGTCTTCCCGCCAGCGGCGCGCATTGCGGCGCTTCTGATTCTGTTTGCGATCCTCGCGGTTCCCGTGAACTTCCTTGTTCTGCGGCGGCTGGGCAAAGGAGAGCTTGCTTGGATCACCGCGCCGATCATTTCTCTCCTCTTCGCCGGGTTTGTTCTCAGCGGAACCGGGGAGCTTTACCAGAGACCGGCGAGCCGCTCCACCTTCGGCATCGTGCGTGGATTTGACGGGGTCGGGATGACCTTTGATGGGCGTCAGCAGTTCTTTATCCCGCGAGGCGGCCAGCACGATCTCAAGCTGGCCAATATTGAATCGATCGCCTCGCCGCCGGACTCAGACGAGTATTTTCGCTCGGGCTTCGAGCCGCGCCGACAGAACGACACGTTCGTCGAAATGGGCAGCCTCGTTGCGCCGCAATTTGCCTCACCGAGCCTGAGTTTCCGCGAATTTGTTCTCTTCCAACGCCTGCCGGCTTTGCCGCCGATGTCGCGCGTCAAGGCGGAGCGGGTGGGGAATGAAGTCAGGCTGGTTGGCACGGTGATCAACACCACCGGGAGCAAGATTCTGGCGGCAGAGGTCTTTGCCGGAAACAAATCGATGAGCAAGCCGACCGACTTAGCGCCTGGTGAATTCCTTGAGGTGAAGGGGAGCATTGACTTGAAGGCTTACGAGACGTATCCTGCTGTGCTACGCGGCAGCATCGAGCCCGATGCGCTCGGCTCGCAGTACGGGCAGGACGAGTCGCTGGAAAACACCGTGACCTTGGAGCTTGGGCTTCGTATTCAGGAGGGATCGTGAGTCGGCTCCGCGATCAGTACTACAACAATCCCGTCCTCTATGATCTCCGACGGGGGATTCAGAAGGCCTCGCCGCGTAACTGGCAGCTGGTTCATGCAGTGGTCGCGATTCTGGTGATCCTCGGTTTGTTGCTGCTGGGCTTTTCGTTCTTTAGCAACGTGTCGGTCGTCGATGCCTCGGTTCCGCTCTTCATGATGCTGCCGATTCTGACGCTGGTGATCCCGACGGTGCTCCACGCAACGTTTGCCGGGGAATGGCAAGCCAGGAGCTTGAACAGCCTGCTTGTGGCTCCTTTGACGACGCGAGACCTTGTGATTGCCAAAGTGCTGCGGTCTCTGTTGCCGTTTTTTGTGCTCACCATCCTGTGGTGCTTCGTCGCGCTGGCGGCGCAGGGCATTCAGGAAGTGATGGCCGCGCGCGGGGTGATTGACGCACCTGCAAGGGCCTGGCCCGATGTTGTCATGCTGGTGCCGCTCGCAGTAGTAGCGAGCTTTGCCTACACGTTGTTCCTCGTCGGCGTGACGGCACTGGTTTCCAGCTACACCAAGACGACAAGCGCGGCCTTGCTTGGCACGCTCGGCGTGCTCATCATCGTTATCCTCATCATCCCCGTGATGATTGGGGTGCTCTCCGGGGGTGGACAGGTCCTGGCTTACATCCATCCCTTCGCACAGATAGCGAGTCTTTCGAGTTCGCTTGCGGATGAATCGTGGGATCTCGTTCCACCGCTTCGAGAATCCTGGCTTCTCTTCGTTGGAGTCTGGGCAGCCTGGGCCGCTTTGGGAATCTGCGGTCTCTACGCCACGATTTCCCGCATGACTAAGCTTCGACAAGCCGGAATTGAGGACTAAACCGACCCATGCTCAGCGTTAAAGGACTAAAGAAACAATACGGTCAATTCCAGGCCGTGGATGACGTGAACTTTGAGCTTCATCCTGGCGAGATCATGGGGTTCATCGGCAGCAACGGGGCGGGCAAGACGACCACGATCAAGATGCTGGCGACTCTGCTCGAGCCCACCCAGGGCTCGGCGACGCTGGATGGGATTCCTCTTGATCCGAATCAGATCCAAGTGCGAAAGCAGATTGGTTACATGCCGGACTTCTTCGGGCTCTACGAAGACATTCGGGTTTGGGAGTACCTGGACATGTTCGCGACGCTTTACGGTGTTCCTCACTCCGAGCGGCAAACGGTGATCGGAGAAGTCTTGGAATTGACCGACCTGACCTTTAAGCGCGACGCGATGGCTCAGTCTTTGTCACGAGG
Organism: Methyloversatilis discipulorum; assembly: GCA_943371575.1. Taxonomy (GTDB): domain Bacteria; phylum Armatimonadota; class Fimbriimonadia; order Fimbriimonadales; family Fimbriimonadaceae; genus UphvI-Ar2. The sequence goes on from CALRVI020000003.1 coordinate 373,873, forward strand.
CATGCAGCAGAGGCTGTGTTTGGCGCGATGTCTGGTTCATGATCCCAAACTGCTTTTGCTGGACGAGCCGGCGAGCGGTCTGGACCCCCGCGCACGGGCAGAGTTGAAGAAACTCATCACGCAGCTGGGGGAGATGGGCAAGATCGTGATTGTGAGCTCGCACATCCTGCCTGAGCTTGCTGATTTCAGCACGGTTGTCGGGATCATTGAGAAGGGTCAGATGCTGGCTTTCGGCAAGGTCAACGACGTGGTTCGTGGGCTGGAAGTGCAAAAGATGATCTCGGTTCACGTATTGGAGCGTGCCAACGAGGCGAGCATGTTCCTGCACGGCAAGGATCACGTTTCCGAAACGAGCTTGGTCGGGAACGAGCAGCTTCGCTTTGGCTTCACGGGGACACCGCAGGATCAGGCGGAACTCTTGCGGGCCATGGTCAACGCGGGATTTCAAGTGATGGAGTACCGAGAGGAGACGGCTAATCTCGAAGATGTGTTCATGAAGGTGACCAAGGGGGCTTTGAATTAAAGCTCTCGGCCTGAAATCTTGGTGGGGTCGCCAGACCAGCGCGTACTTTGGCAACGCGACGGCGATCAAAGAGTATCGCGTTCAGCTGAGAAGCACGAAGTCGGCGTGGATGCTTTTCCTCTACGTGGCGATTCTGGTGCTGGTGGCTCTGACGAGCTACAGCGCGATTGCCGAGCGATCTAACGATGCGGGAACGTCAATGGCGAGCTTTCAAACGAGTCTCGCCGGTTTCTATCTTTCCATTCTCAGCATCATCACAACCGCAGTGTTGGCCTTGGCTCCCGTGCTCGCGGCGTCCCCGATCGTGGCGGAGTACGAGCGTCGGTCCATGGAGATCGTGCTCGCGACTCCGATCACGCCGAAGTATTTTCTGCTGGGGAAGTATCTTGGGGCGTGTCGACAGTTGCTCCTTCTGCTCTTCCTGAGCCTGCCGATTACTGCGGTAGGGGTCGCATTCGGAGGATCGACGTGGCAAGAGCTTTTGCAGCAGTACCTGGCGTTCTTCCTTCAGGGCGCGCTTGCGATGGCGATTGCGTCGATTGTCGCGGTCGGGACCAAGAAGGTCGCACCGACGGTGTTCGTCACGTACGCGATTCTGGCCTTCGCTTCCATGCTCGGATCGATTTCCGGGGCGGCGTCGCTCTTCGGAGGTCCAGCGGCAACCGCGCCCTCCGGAGCTCCCATTGCGGTGTTTTTCGCTCTGCTTCTGCCGTATTCGGGGACGCTTTCGGTGGGGACGGTGACCCTCATCTCGACCTGGGAAATTCCGAACTGGGTCTTCGCGATTGTGCTCGCGGCCATTGGCGTGAAGCTCTGCCTTCTCGGCGCGGGTTCGGTGCTCTCGAAAGATGGCGCGGTGGAAATCAAGAGTCTCAGAATCCACGGGCTGGTCTCGCTCGCGATCGTGTCCGGGCTCTACGTCACTCTGATTGCGCCGCTTGTCACGGGGCCGATCATGGGGAGCATGGGAGGGGGCGGCGCACTTCCACCGGGAACGATAAGCGGAGTCTTTATGGGTTTGGCCTTTCCGGTGGGCTTGACCGCGCTGTTCTGCGTTGGCACGCTCTGCTGTTTCGGCCTGATTGATGAGCGTAAGACCAAGGAAGATGGCCTCTTCAATCTCCGCCGGACTCTGGTTGGACGACCGAGCAGCGGCTTGCCTTACCTCTTCGCGCTCTGTGTGGCGGGATTGTTGCCCCTATGGATCTTTTGGGTGAACAACTTCCGGAGTGAAGTGGCGGTTATGGTCACGCACTCCGCGTGGCTGTTCGCGGCGATGGCGTTCTACTGGGCACTGGCGCGATTGGTGAGTTGTGGGTTTACGACGGCGGTTGATGCGAAGAAGAGTCTGGGCGGCGCAGTTGCGCTGCTTGTCGTGATCATGCCGCTGATTCTCTCGTGGTTTGATGCGACGATGCTCTTCACCACGAACGGTGCCTGGGCGCCGTGGGTGCAGCGATATCCCCTGAGTCCGTACGTCGAGTTGGATCTGGAGATGATCAAGATCTTTGTGCTCGTCGTGCTGACGGTGGGCCTCGTGTATCTGAGCGAGAAGCTGAAACGTAGGAAGATGGAACGCTTGGGGCTGGTTTAGTTATGTCACTCGATCAATCACTGACTCCGTACATCAAACGCGTAAGGCTTCTGCGGTGCGCAAAGATGTTCGCGCTGGGGCTCCTTGGTGCCTCGCTGGTCTTGGTGACTTGGGGCGTTGCGGCGGCGTTTGGCCGGGCCGTGATCTCGTGGCCACATGCGGCTGGAGTGCTTTTCGGCCTTGGCGCGGTCGGAGCGTTGATCGGCTGGCTGATGCCGCTTCCCCGAGAAGCCGTCGCAAAGAGCGTGGATCGGCGGGCGGATCTGAAGGATCGTCTCACGAGCGGACTCGAGATTCACGATACGCCCCTCTCCGGCGATATCCAATCTGATGCAGAGTCGTCGTTGGGCGACTTGTCTCCCCAGAAGGTCTATCCATTCCGATGGACGGGTATTCAATCGGCGGCGAGTTGTGCGTTCTTGCTGGCTCTCGGCGCGGTTCCGTTCGGTCAGGCGATGCCCTTTGTGACCAAAGAGCGGCGGGCCGAGCAGGCGGAAATGCGGGCAGCAAGCCCCGAAGTCGAGCGGATTGCGAAGGAACTTGAAGTTGGGCAGGGCAAGGATCTCGCGGCAGAGAAGAAGCTTGCCGCAGAGCTTCGTAAGTTCGCCCAGGATCTCAATCGAGCCGATTTGAACAAAGAACAGGCACTGCAGAAGGCGCAGTCGATGGCGGAGCAAGCCAAGCAACTCTCGGAAACTCGACTGGAGAAAGCCGAGGACAAGATGGAGTCGATCAAGACCGAGTCGATCCGCGAGCAGTTCGAGGAAGCGGGTGGAGATCTGGGCAAGCTTGCTGATCTCAAACTTGATTCGATGCAGATGCAGATGCTGGAAGACGCGATGAAGCAATCCGGCGCGGATCAGATGCTCGGCGAGAACATCGACGAAGAGACGATGAAAGCGCTCGGTGCGGACAACACGGCTTCTGAAATGGCGCGCATGAGTCAGGAACAGCGCGAATCGGTGGCGAGGGAAATCGCCAAGCAGCAGCAAGAGATGCAGCAGAAAATGGCCGATCCGAACCTCTCGGCCGAACAGCGCGAAGAGCTGCAGAAGCAAATGGAAGCCATGCAAGAACTCGCGCAGAAGCTTCAGATGTCGGAGGAAGTTCAGAAGGCTCTGCAGGAGCTGCAGAACTCGGAAGAGTTTCAAAAGCTCCAAGAAATGATGCAGGAAATGCAACAGAGCATGGAGCAGATGCAGCAGGGCGAGCCGATGACCCAGGAGCAAATGGAGCAGCTTCAGAAGGCGATGGAGGAGTTCGCCGAGGCGATCAAGGATCCTGAACGTCGCGAGCAAATGATGGAGCAGATGCGCCAAATGATGGAGCAGATGCAGCAGGGCAACATGTCGGTGGAGACGATGCAGCAGATGATGGCTCTGCTTGGTCAGATGAATGATCCGTCGGCACGGGGTGGGGCCAATGATGGCGGATCCTTCCAGGGCGAGGGCGAAAACCAGAAAGGCGACCCGATGGAACTTGCGGGCAAAACCAATCCGACAGCCGTTCGCGGTCGGAGAGACGAGAAGCGGGGCGATGAGGTCTACACCGAGATCAAAGCACCCACGACGACGGGGAATCGAACTTCCGTTCCGTACAACAAGGTTCTGCCTCGGTACCAGAAGACCGCAGAATCGGCCATCGGCACGAGCAAGATTCCTCCCAAGCACCGACAGCGCGTGAAGGAGTACTTCGATTCGCTGGGACAAGGGAAATAGGGTTGAAATGACAAGGATTGGTTAACTTAAGTTGAGCAAATCGACTGGTGAGAACAAGCACAATGAGTAGCGAAGGGCAACAATCGGCAGAGTGGTTTCGGGCGACATGGGGGGCCGTTCGCTCGGAGATCCAAAAGGTCGTCGTCGGGCAGGATGAGGTCGTTGAAGGCGTTTTGGTCTGTTTGGTGGCGAACGGCCACGCACTGCTGGAAGGCATGCCGGGGCTCGGGAAGACTCTCCTCGTGCGCACCCTCGGCGATGTGCTCGACCTTCGATTCAGCCGGATCCAGTTCACGCCCGACATGATGCCGGCTGATGTGACGGGAACCTCGATTCTCACCGGATCGGAGGGGGCAAGAACGTTTGAATTCCGCCCAGGCCCGATTTTCGCGAATCTCATTCTGGCGGACGAAATCAACCGAGCGACCCCGAAAACCCAGTCGGCGATGCTGGAGGCGATGCAGGAGCGCCAGGTAACGGCAGCCGGTGAGCGGCGGCCTCTGCCCGAGCCGTTCCTGGTGATGGCCACCCAGAATCCGATCGAGCAAGAAGGGACGTACCCGCTTCCGGAAGCTCAGCTCGACCGGTTCTTCTACAAGATTTTGGTTCCGTATCCCAAGCGGCACGAACTGGCTCAGATCGTTCAGTCAACGACGGGAACAACGCACGCCGTGGCGAATCCAGTTGCCACGGGCGCCGACGTTCTCAAAGCGCGAGAGATTGTCCGGGGAATTGAGGTGGCTCAGGATGTTCTGAACTATGCTCTCTCCATCATTGTGGCAACCCACGCGGGCGAGCCAACGACGGCCCCGATCACCAAGCGGTACGTTCGATACGGTTCCTCTCCTCGTGGAGCACAAACTCTGGTGACGGCGGCGAAGGTCTACGCGCTGCTCGATGGCCGCTTCCATGTGAGTCGCGACGATTTGAAGAAGGCGGCCAAGCCGACGCTGAGACACCGACTCCTGCTGAACTTTGAGGCGGAAGCGGACGCGGTTTCCACGGATCGAGTGATCGACGAAGTGATCGCTCACGTGGATGCGGCGGATCGTGATCCCGTGACGGTTTAAGAGCATCTGAGCTATGCCTGAGATGCTTCTTGAACCGCGGGCGCTCCGGGTTCTTGAATCCCTGCGCTGGAATCCTCGGCAAGCTCATGCCGGGAGGATTCGCGGCGAGCGTCTGACGCGTCGAAGCGGTCTCTCCATCGATTTCCGCGACTACCGAGACTACGTCGAAGGTGACGATCTTCGGCACCTGGACTGGAATGTCTTCGCGCGGCTTGACCATCCGATTGTCAAAACGTATCAGGATGAAGAGGACTTGGCCGTGCATATCCTGGTGGATTGCAGCCCGAGCATGAACTTCGGCACCCCCAACAAACATGCTCTGGCGAGGCAGCTTGCGTTCGCCGCCGGCATGGTGGGGATGCTTGGCGGGGATGCGGTGATCGGGCATGTTCTGGGCCGACGTCTTCCGCCTCCACCTCCCATGCGAGGCCGGAGCGGAGTCCTGCCCTGGGATCGGTGGTGTCAGGGGATCGCCCCGAACGGTCATGAAATCCTTGCGCAATCTCTCGGGCGATTCGTCTCCGGAACTCATCGGGTGGGGCTGGCTATCCTGATCACAGATGGTCTCGACCCGGGGTTTGCCGAGTTGCTCCGCAAGGTCTCGGCCAGAGGGCACGAGTTGTTCGTGCTCCACCTTCTCGCTCCCGAAGAGGTCGAGCCAGATATCGAAGGCGACTTGCGCCTGGTGGATTCCGAGTCTGAGTCGACGGTCGAAATCACCGCGAGTCAGAGCGCGATCAATGAGTACAAAGCGAATCTGAAGGCTCACTGCGACTTAGCTGCCTACACGGTTCAGCACTACGGCGGTCGTTATGCCCGCGTGCTCTCGGATCAGAGTGTCGAGACGGTCGTCCGCGATATTTGGCAGAGGGAGGCTTGGGTTCGATGACCTTCCAGGATCCCCGCATGTTCTTGTGGGCCCTGCCGATTGGCGGCTTGATCGTGCTCATGTATCTCATGCGCATGCGTCGCCGCGATCTGAAGGTGTCGGCGACGTTCCTTTGGCCGGAGCGGCAGGATGAAATCCGGGCGAATCACTTCTTCCAAAAGCTGAAATTCAACTGGCTTCTGGTGTTGCAGTTGCTCGCCCTTGCGCTGATTCTCGGTGGCCTTGCGCGGTGGCAGGTGCGTCAGACCGGACTCACCGGCGGCACGACGGTCGTCGTGATTGACGCAAGCGCGAGCATGGGTGCTACGGATGTTCAGCCCTCTCGCTTTGATGAGGCCAAGCGTCGGCTCACGTCGCTCGTCTCAGGGATGCAAGGGGCTGATCGGCTGGCGGTGATCGAAGCTGGGCCGATTCCCCGCGTGATCGCTCCTCTGAGCAATGACCCGACCCGGATTCAGGCGGCCTTGGCGGGATTGTCTCGAACCGATGCGGAAGCTGATGTCGGGGAGGCTTTGCGGTTGGCCACCGCGCTGGTCGGTCAAGCGGAGGGAGCAAAGATCGTCCTCTTGAGCGATGGCGTCTTCGATCCGATAGAGAACTTCACTGCGGGGAAGTCAGAACTCCTGTACGAGCAGATTGGAAAGGAGGGCAAGAACATCGCAGTTACAGCGATGGGGACGAGCGACGACTCGAAGGGAAGGCAGCTGTTCGTCGGCGTGAAGAACACGGGGGGCACTGAACTCCCAGCAACCATCACCATTTCGGCGGACAAACGGGCGATTTTCTCGGTGCAAACGTCGTTGAAACCTGGCGCGAGTTGGGGACGGACTGTGCGGGTTCCTGCGGGAGTCGGGTGGCTGACGGGTGAGGTCAGGGCCCGAGATCAACTTCAGGCGGACAACTCGATGACCATCCCGGCCAACCCAGGGAAGTCGATGCGAGTGCTGCTGATCAGCCGGGGCAACATCTTCTTGGAGCGTGCCCTGGCGCTCGATTCCCGGGTGACGCTGGATCGATCGGCAACGGTTCCGGAGGGTGAAAAGCGGGGAGCCTCGGAGGGATCGAGCAAGTATGACCTCGTGGTGTTCGATGGAATCACGGAGGTGCCTGTCAAGGCTCGAAGTGTTCTCTCCTTCGGCGCAGCCGGGAGTCCGACGCCCGTCACGAAAACCGGACGGCTATCGAAACCGACGTTCCTCGATGCCAATGCCCACCCGATCCTCGCTGGGGTTGATTTTGGATCGGTTTACATTGAATCTGGAGAGAAAGTGGAGCCTCGCGGATCCGGTCAAGTGATCGCGGAGTCGAATGAAGGTCCGCTTGTGGTGGTGTCGGAAGGCGCGCAGCGGCAGGTATACGTGGCCTTCAATCCGGTGGATTCCGACTTCCCACTGAGCATTGGATTCCCCATTTTCCTCGCAAATGTCCTGGAGTTTCTGGGCGGAACCGAGGCGGCTTCTACTCTGGCGGTGCGTACGGGGCAAGTTCTCGCGGTGCCCGCGGCAAGCGAATCGCCGCTTCCCGTGACGATGCCGGACGGTCGGGTGGAGGAGATCCCCGCCACGGCGGGGCGCTACGTGATCCGAGCGTTCTCGAAACCAGGACTTTACAAGTGGGGAAGTGGGGATTCGCAGAAGTTTGTTCAAGCAAACTTGCGCAGTGAACGTGAGTCTGCGACGACTCCCGTCGCGACGGTGGAGGTTTCTGGGAGTCAGGTGGCGGCGAATCAGCGACTTGATCGGTTCGCGGATCTCTGGAAGCCGCTCGCTCTGCTCGTGTTGGCGATTCTGGCCTTGGAATGGTGGGTGTATGCCAGGAGGTCGTGACGCATGATCCGGTTCCTGGAGCCGCTCTACGCCCTCCTGTTTATCCCTCTGATCGTGGGATTGATCTTCTCGTGGCGGCACGTGCACGGGATCACAAAGGGCCGCAAAAGGATTGCCTTCGTTCTTCGGGGGTTTCTCGCGAGCTTGGTCATCCTGGCTCTGATGTCTCCTCAGGCGTTGCAACCGAATCAGGGGACGGCGACGCTTTTCTTGGTGGATGGGTCGGACAGTGTTCCGGAATCCGAACGGAAGCGGGCGATCGAATTTGTCAATGATGCCATGGGGAATCTTGGAAAAGATGACCAAGCGGGCGTCATCGTCTTCGGATCCCAGGCGGCGGTCGAAACGGCCGCGGGCGGGAAGCGGCGGTTCACGCGTATCGAGGCCGAAGTCGACCCGAGCGCGACCAATTTGGCATCGGCGATCCGGGTGGCTTCGGCAAGTTTTCCCGATGGCAAAGGTCGAAGAATTGTCATTCTGAGCGACGGTAACGAGACGACCGGGGATGCTTTGCAGGCGGCAGAAGTTGCGGCTTCGGACGGGATTGTGGTCGACACAGTTTCGCTCGGGCAGAAGCGGAGTCGCGCCGAGGCATCGGTCGTCGAGCTGAGCGCTCCGAATGAGCAGAATGCGGACGAACCGTTCGACTTACGGCTGGTTTTCGAGTCGAGCGTGGCGCAAAAGGGTGTCCTCGCGATTGATCGCGATGGGCAGGTCGTTCAGAGAATCCCGGTTGATCTGCCGCAGGGACGATCGTCGCTTGTCGTGTCCCAGAAGCTGGATAAGCCAGGGTTTTTCCGCTACCGAGCCTATTTGCAAGTACCGGAAGATTCGGACAATCGGAATAATCTGGGGGCGGCGTTCGTGGCGGTACGGGGGAAGCCGAGGGTGCTCGTGGTTCAAGCCGACACGAGCAAGCGCGAATTGGTCACGGCCTTGCAAAGTCAAGGGATTGATGTGACCCTGGGAGGGGCGTCGAGTTTTCCATCCAGACCCGAGGATCTCCAGGCGTACGACTCTCTGATCCTCAACGATTTTGATGCGTCCCTCACGACTCCGAAGCAGATGGAGATCGTCCGATCTGCGGTGCGTGATACCGGGGTTGGACTTGTGATGATCGGCGGAGAGGGGAGCTTTTTGCCGGGCGGTTGGTATGGCACTCCGGTCGCGGAGGCTCTGCCCGTGGATCTCAATATCCGTCAGCGCAAAACATTCCCGAGCACGAGCGTGGCGATTATTGTCGATACCAGCGGGAGTATGAGCATGGTCGAGGATGGCGCGACGAAGCTCCAGCTGGCGGCGAATGCAGCCGTGATGACGGCTCGCCTTTTGTCGCCCCGAGATCGGTTGGCGGTGGCGGGCAGCGGTTCGAGCGTTGAGCTCGTGCGCCCGTTTGGCGAGCTTGATGACATCGAAGCGGTCACCGCGCAGATTCGGCGGCTGGCTCCGGGTGGCGGGGGGATTTTCGCGCAACCCAGTGTGGCGTATGCGAAAGATCTGCTGGAGAAGGAGCAAACCAAGGTTCGCCACTTTATTCTGCTGGCCGATGGTGCGGATTGCGATCAGCATGGGATCAGCTTGGCCTTGGCCAATCAAATGCTGCGGAACAAGATCACCGTCTCCACTGTGGCGATTGGGGATGGCAAGGATGTCCCGTTTCTGAGGTCTCTGGCCGCGGCGGGCGGCGGAAGGTTCTATCTAGCGGATCGGGCGAATAAGCTGCCGCAAATCTTCACCCAGGACGTCGCGATCATGTCGCGATCAGCGATTGAGGAAGGGGCCTTCTTGCCGAAACTGTTCGGCGGTGAACCGGCCCTGCGAGGAATCACCTCGACCCCGGCTCTGACGGCTTACTGCATCTCGGAAGCCCGTCCTCTGGCCCGGGTTGGGATGAAAACTCACAAGGATGAGCCTCTGCTCGCGAGCTGGCAGTACGGATTGGGGCGGAGCGTGGCGTTTACCTCGGATGCTCAGAATCGATGGGCCAAGGAGTGGGTAGGTTGGGATGGATTTGCTCGTTTTTGGGCACAAACCGTCCGATCCAGCTTGCGTCAGGCGGCTCAGAATGACTACGAAATCGCGGTGACTCCGGAGGGCGGTCGTGGGAAGATCGAACTCACGGCGAAAGATCGCGCGGGGAACCCCTTGGCCTCGCCCGAGGTTGAGGTGAGGGTCTCGTCGCCTGACGGCAAGGCGCAGAATCTCGTGCTCGCCCAGGAGGCCCCCGGAGTGTTTTCGGGAAACTTCGATGCAACGGAGCTCGGAAGTTACATCGTCGGTGTCGTGGAGCCAGGGCCGACGGGAGAGACCCGCGTGGCGACCTCGGGATTCAGCGTTCCGTACCCTCCGGAGTACCGATTTGCCCGGACGAACACAAGTTTGCTCAACGGAATCACCACCCTCACGGGGGGCAAGGAACTCGCCGGGCCGAAGGATGCGTTGCGCTCGGTGGCGGAGCCAGGGAAAACGATCTCTGATCTCTGGCCTTGGCTTCTTGGGTTTGCGCTCGCGCTGCTGCCTCTCGATATTGCTTTGCGTCGACTCATGATTCCGCTCCCCGCGTTCCTCTCTCGCTTCTCCCGAGCCGAGGAGACTCTGCGACGAGAGACCAAGTCTGCGCCAAGTGAGCCTCGCCCGATGGTTTCGCTGAAGCCAAAGGTTCCTGCAGGGAAGGAGGCAGGTGCGGCATCCCCAGAACCGAGTACGGTGACGACTCCAGCTGCGCCAGCGAAGCCAGTTGCTCCGGCGGCAAAGGTCGAAGGGTCGGTTGGGTCTCGGCTACTTGCGGCCAAGCGCCAGAGAGAGGAGTCGGACAGCGGCGATTCGGAAGGGAAAAGCTGAGAGGCGACTCCAGCTTTTTCGAGCAGGAGACCTGCGAAAATTGCGGGAATTGCCAACCATTGAGAAGGACGCATTAGCGATTGCCCTCTCATGCCGCGATCTCAACCCGACCCTGAAGCCAAGCCAACTCCCAAGAAGGCTCCTGCTTCGGCCAAGAAGCGACCTGCCCCCGAGCCGATTCCCGCGGCTCCGGCGGAGGCTCCTGCTGCTTCGGCAGAGATGCTTTCGGCATTGATGGCGCAGATGCAACTCCTGGTTTCAGAAGTGACGACGCTGAAAGCGCAAGTCGCGCAGGCTCCGGCTTCGAGCCCGGCCACCCCGGAGGCAGTCAGCTCCTACGAGCCGATTGAAGCTCCGGCGGAGGATCCCAGTCTTGCTCCAGCGTCGGCCGAGAACAGCATCACCGCGGAAGCGGAGGCTCCGGATCATGCGGCAGATGATTGGAGCCAAGAGGCTCTCGCGGCGGCGGTGGCTCATGCGTTGGCGAATCCTGACGAGCTCCCTGACGATTGGCACAAGGAAAATCCGGAAGACTACGGCGTCCATCACGAAGATGAGATGCCTGAGGACGTTGATCTTGCCAAGAAGTACCCGGATTTGCTGAGCGAAATCGAGTCGTTCAATAGGGGCGGGGAGGACGAGTTGGATTCTCTCATTGATGCGGTGACCCCGGAAGAGGAACGTGATTTGCTCGCGGGAGTCGCTCAGGCGTTTGAACTCGCGGAAGCCGACGAGTTGGCGTCTTCTACGGCAAGCGTTGCTGAGAAACCCGACGATGCCCCTCTGACCGCAGATGAGATTGCGGCCCTGGTTGCTCAATCGCAGACTCACGTGTTGGAGACTGTCGTGACTGCAGAGGCTCAGGAAGAAGATGGGGCGCTGATGGCTGCTTCACTGGATTCCCTTCCCGATGATGCGCCGATGAGCGCGGATGACATTGCCGCTCTTGTGGCGCAGTCTCAGGCTCTTGAGGCGGGGGATCTCGACTCGGTGACCAATGCGGTTCAGGCGATCGAGGCGATGCCCGATGATGCGGCGCTGAGTGCCGATGACATCGCGGCCCTCGTTGCTCAGGCGCAGTCGCTGGCGACCCCTTCTGACGAACCTCTCGTCGAAGACACCGTTTCTCAACTTGAATCCACGCCGATCTTTTCGGCCGATCTTGAAGTGGCGGGGGCCGAAATCGAAGTGGAGAGTTACGAAGAAGAAGATAGTTTTGATGATCTGATGCTGGACGAGGATGCGCTTGCCGCTCTCGTTCGTCAGAGCATCGCAGCGCAGGGCGAGGAGCTTGACGCTCAGGCGGCGGCAGAGGCAGAAGCCCTTGCTGCAGCAGAATCGAAGTCCGACGCTGACTCGATGAACGACGACGAAATCGCAGCGTTGCTGGCGCAGGCTCAAGGAGCCTCGGCCCCGACCTCGGAGTCGGATGATCTGAATGACGACGATATTGCGGCCCTGTTCGCCCAGGCACAGCAACTAGAGACAGCGGCTCAGCCCACCGAAGCCGAGCCTCTGATCTCGGCGGATCAGCTGAGTGCGCTCCTGGAGGTTCCTGATCCGGAGGACAACGGCGATCCGGTTCCGGCGGCTTCGATGGCGATGGATGCGGATGAGTTGGCCAAGTTGTTGGCGGAAGCGACCGCTCTCGGGTCAGACCCGGCGCCGAGTCCGGCGGCGCAGGCTCCAGTGGCCGAAGAGACTCCGGCGGTGGCTCAGCCGGTTGCCAAAGCGCAGCCCAAGGCCGCTGCGCCAACAGCTCGAAGCATGGTGAGTTCGGGAGAGCAAGAGCTTGGGGCAGTGAAGTCGGTACCGGCCCATCTTGCGGTTCGGGCTTTGGCTTTGCCGATGAGATTTGCCGAAGGGAAGTTGGTGTGCAAGGTCGCGGAGCCGGTTGATCGCGTCGCGGTTGATCGCATCTCGAAGGCTACGGGATTTGGGATTGTCATTGAACCGGCTCCCATCGCCGAAGTCATCAAGGGATTGCGCCAAGCGTACGCCGAAGTCCAGGACGCTCACGCTCGCTTTGCTGTCATGACAGGCGCGGACGCAAAGCCAGGAATCGTAGACATCGTGAAATCGATTTGGAACAAGGTCGCCTAGCCTTTTGGAGTGAATCAGAGTGAATTGGATCAGTGTGACGAGCGGAAAAGGGGGAACGGGGAAGACCGTACTGGCGGCTTCTTTGGCCTGCGTGTTGGCCGAGCATGACAAGAAGGTTCTGCTCTTTGACGGCGACTTGGGATTGGCGAACGCCGATGTCGTGATGGGGGTGGAAATTGGTTGCACCCTTGGACACGTTATTCGAGATGGACGAGAGCTTCGGGACGCGGTGACTCCTTCGCGCCATGGCGTGGATGTAATCTCGGGAGGATCCGGTTGGCTTGAACTGGAGAACTTGGATTTCGGGGCTTACTCGCACTTGGTCACTCAGCTTCAATCGCTGGGTCAGAACTACGATTTCGTTGTGGTGGATACATCTCCTGGCTGGGGATCGAGGGTGATGCCGTTCTTGCTGCCCTCCACACACATGGTGCTGGTCACGACTCCGGATGCAACGAGCCTGATGGATGCCTATGCCCTGCTCAAGGCAGTTTGGGTTCAAAACGAGGCACTTGCGGCAGGATTGGTCGTGAATATGGCGGATTCGGAGCTCCACGGTGACCAAATTGCTAAGCAGGTTCAGGCAGTGGTAGCTCAGTTTCTGAGCCAGCCGTTGCCCCACATCGGCACGGTTCGAAGAGATGGCAAAGTTGTGTCGGCGACGCGGCAACGAGTTCCCTTCGTGAAGCTCTTTGCTTCGAGCAAGGTCACGAGCGATCTCGAATCGGTGGCTGAGTTCTTCCTTGATCCCAGTGAAGTCGAGGCAGAGCCGGAGTCGATGCTGGAGAAGCTCAAGCTGGTCTTCAGCAAGAAGTCGGACGAGGACGAAGCTGAGGCGGCGTAGCCGCTTGGTTGTGGGCTCAGTTGCCTGAGTCGGGGTGCTGACTCAGGTCTTCTAGCCCGACCCTGAAGGATCGGGGCACCCGGAACCACCGCTTCGAGAAGCTATGCGGCTTGCGCTGGTTGGTCGTCCGCTGATGAGGCGACTCGGGGGAGGATTCCGAGGGTGTTGAGGGCTCCGACTACTTGGCCCTGACGGTTTTTCACGGGAGAGATGTACCACTTGGCTTTGCGGGTGGATCCATCGGGGAGAGTGAGGGTCAGAGTACTGGGCTCAGGGTACTGGCCCATGAAGACGAGGTAGATCGCGCCCTCGGCATCGCCCCGGAAAATCTCTTTCCCCAGCACCTCGGCGATCGGCTTGTCGGCAACCTGGTGCTCTTCTTGGCCGAAGAAGGCGGCGGCGGCCTTGTTCCACTCCATCACGTGGCCGATTTCGTTGATCGTAAAGCAGGGCAGGGGAAGTTCGTAGAACATCGCCTGGAACCGGCGCAGACTTGCTTCTTGAACGTTCTTGCACTCGTGAAGATCGATCTGGAGAGCCGCACATTCTGCCTGAGCCTTGGCGAGGGCCGATTTGAGATCATCGTAAGTTGGCTCGGACGGAGCCGTTTCCACGGGTTCGGCGGCCTTCTTTCGGGCGAAAAACGAGACGGCGAGGGTTCCCAGCGCCAGCGCCAGAGGATCGGCGGAAGATGACGGAATGAGCACGGCCGGAGTGTCGGCCAAGGCGGGGAGGCTCAGCAGACCCATGGATGAGCACGCCAAGACGCGCCAATACGATAGCGCTCTCCCTACCGAATCCACCCTGCGGGTCACCCTCATAACTTCCAGCCCTATGTGAGGTTTCGGCGGGAATCCTATCGAAATTGAGGGTTGCGCAAAAGAACGCAATATCTGAGGATTTACCAGGCTCTCGCCGACAATTTTTCTGGTTTCGCATGCGTGCGAACGTTATCGCGTTACGCGAAGGGTTATCGAGAACTATGAAAGTGTTTCAGAAAAGCGTGGGAGCACGGTTGATTGCCGCCATGTTGGGAATTGGCCTTGTGCCGCTTCTCGCGGTGAGCTGGATGTCATCGCAAGCTCTCAGTCATACCGCTCAAGAACGAACGGGTGTCCTGGAGGCATCCGCCCAGACCGTGATGAGCCGGATTGAGCGAAATCTTTTCGAACGATATGGCGATGTCCAGGCGTTCGGACTCAACCAGGGGATTTACAACAAGGAAGATTGGTACGTTCGGGGATCGAAAAATAAGGTCACCCAGATCATGAACCAATACATGTCCACCTACACCCCGATCTACGAGCTCATGGTTCTCGTGGATACGAAGGGGAAGGTCGCAGCGGTTTCCAGCAACACGTGGGAAGGGAAACCGATCAACACCACGCCGCTCTACAAGCAGAACTTTGCTGATACGACTTGGTTCAAGAACTCGATGGCTGGCACTTTCTCATCGAGTGATGCCCTGACCGGGACTTGGGTGGATGATGCAGCGTTTGATCCGATGGTGAGCGAAATCTTCGGCAGCAACGGAGCCTATATTGGTTACAGCGCCCCGGTGAAGGACGCGAGCGGTGCGATCATTGGCGTCTGGCGAAACTACGCACGGGTCGACGCGGTTGACTCCATTTTGGAGGAGGCTTACAACGAGCTGAAGTCGGGCGGTCTGACACAGGCCACGATGAAGCTCCTGAGCAAAGACGGCGTTTTTCTCGCAGGTTACGGCACGGAATCGGGAAAGAATCCGACGGAAATCGTCGAGGGCGTGCTTGAGGAGAACTACGCCGACGTCAAGGGATCTTTGGCATCGAAAGCGATCACCAAGGCATCGGGCTGGGGTGAGAGCACGGGCGCGAATCCAAAAGTCGGCGGCTATTTCAAGAGTGAAGGCGCGCTGGGCTACCCGGGCTTGGGCTGGGTGAGTCTGGTGAGCGTGGATCGTGGAGAGTTCTACGCCGATCGTGATGCGGTGCTTGGCAAACAAGCCGGAATGGCGTTCATCGCGACGATCATCATTGCGGCTCTCGCTTTGTTCATCAGCCGGGCAATCACTCGACCGATTACCACGATGGCGAATAGCCTTCATGGCGTTTCCACGGGAAGCCTGGACGTTACTCTGGCGCATAAGTCGAGCGACGAACTGGGCAAGCTGGCGGACAGCATCCGGTATCTCATCGGAAAGCTGCAGGCTCACGCCGCGTGGACGAAGGTGATCGCCAGTGGCGATCTGCGGCATCAGGCGAATGCAGAGGCTCCGGATGACGAAATCGGACGGTCGCTGGAAAGCATCGTCACGAACCTCTCCACGGCCCTGACGAGCATTCGCGCTCACAGTGTCGAAGTGCAGGACATGGCGCAATCACTGAACGATGCTGCGGGCAGCATCGCCGGAGCGAGCCAAAGCGTCGCGGAACGGGCTACCGAGATCAATGCATCGGCCGAGCACACCTCCTCTTCGATCCATGAAGTGGTGGATGCCAACGAGATGCAGGCTGAGTCTCTGAACCAGATTGTTCTTCACGTTCGCAACGTCGCCGAGGCGGTCAGCGCAGTAGCGGAGAAGATCAACCATGTTCAGAGCGAAACCGTGGTTGCCAGCCAGAAAGCCTCGGAGAGCGGGGATTCGGTGGATCGGACTCTGAAGGGAATCGCGCAGATTCAGGAGACGACATCGGTCGTCGGTGAGAAACTGGGTGATCTTCACGAGAAGTCTGAGCAGATTGATTCGATCATCCAGACGATCAGCGAGATTGCTGGACAGACCAATCTGCTTGCCCTGAACGCCGCGATTGAGGCGGCGCGAGCAGGCGAGCACGGCAAGGGCTTTGCCGTGGTTGCTGAAGAGGTCCGCAAGCTGGCCGAGCGTTGCGCGGTTGCGACGCAGGACATCGCCGGACTGGTCGGGCAGATTCGTGGCCTGGTTGGAGAATCCACCACGGCGATGCAAGCCGCTGACAAGGCCGTTTCGTTTGGCGTGGAATCGAGCCAGGCCACCAAGGTGTCGCTCGAGGAGATCGTCGATCTGGTTCAAGATCTCGAAAAGCCGGTTCAGGAAGTCGCCAAGACGGCTGATGAGGTGAGCAAACTCGCTTCGCAGATGGAGCTCGCGGTGGAAGACGCCGCCCGCACCACGGAGTCGACGGTCGAGAGTTCACGCCAGATTCAAGTTGCGGTGAACCGGGTGACCGAAGACATCAGCGACGTGAGCGCGGCAGCTGAAGAGCAGATGGCCTCGACGGAAGAGCTGAATGCTTCAGCATCGGATCTGACGAACGTGGCCAATCGTCTCTACGAACTGGTCGCTCAATTCCAACTCGATGATCAACCTGCCTCCGGGCAGAATGATCACCGACGTGCGGCATGAAACGTCGGAAAACCGATCCTGTCGGAAGCCCGCCCCCCAAGCGAAATGGGGGCGGGCTCCGCTACAATAAGAACGCCTTGGAGATCAACGTGGATCAATACAAGCATTTAGACTTTTTACGCGTCACCGAAGCCGCTGCGCTCGCAAGTTCGAAATGGGTTGGCAAGGGCCAACGAGATGAAGCCGATCAGGCTGCATGTGAAGCCATGCGCCAGGAGCTCAACTCCATGGAGATGGATGCCACCATCGTGATTGGGGAGGGTGAGCGCGATGAGGCTCCCATGCTCTATATCGGGGAGAAGCTCGGCCAGCCGGGCGGGCCCGAGATTCAGATTGCCGTTGATCCCTTGGAAGGCACCAACCTTTGCGCCAATGGAACTCCGAACGCGATTTCGGTTTTGGCGGCGGCGGTGGTCGGGCAGGGCAAGCTCATGCACGCGCCCGACTGTTACATGGAAAAGCTTGTCGTGGGGCCGGAGTGTGCGGGAATCGTGGACATTACGGTGCCGCCGCGCATAAACGTACGCTTGATGGCCAAGGCTCTGGGCAAGGATGTGGATGAATGCATCATCGGCATCCTGGATCGGCCCCGGCATGAAAGTTTGATTCGTGAGCTCCGGGAGGCGGGATGCCGCGTGCACCTGGTTCCCGATGGCGATCTTTCGGTGGCCATTGCCGCGCTTGATCCGGACTCGGGCGTCGATGGCCTGATGGGAATCGGCGGCGCGCCGGAAGGCGTGATTACGGCAGCGGCCGTGCTCTGCACCGGCGGGGAGATGCAGGCTCGATTGAAATTCACCAGCGACGAGCAGCGCGAGCGAGCCGAGAAGATGGTCTCCGGTGACGTGGATCGCGTGTTCCGAACCGAAGATTTGGCTTCCGGAAATGTCACTTTCGCTGCGACGGGCATTACTCCAGGCGATTTGCTGAAGGGCGTCCGGTTCCGCCACGGATCGGCGCACACGGAATCCATCGTCATGCGGTCATCGACGGGGATGATCCGGCGCATTGAGACGACTTTCAAGCTCGGGCGTCGCGAGAGTGACTGAGGAGATTCTATTCAGGCTGAAAAGCGGGCGCGTTTTTGGAAATCGCGCCCGCTTTTTCGTTTTCTGAGGTCACTCCACCGGGATCAGGCGCCCGGTTTTGACGTCGTAGATGAATCCGTGCACGGGGATCGATTTGTTGACCAGAGGGTGCCCCTTGATCCGGGCGACATCGTCGCGGACGCTTTGGGCGAGGTCGGTGAAGGTTTGCCAGTTGATGAACTTGCCCTCCGGTGATCCGCCCTCCTGAGCCGGATTTACCCAAGCTGACCCATCAAACTGGGCGGTTGCGAGGCTTTCACTCAGAAGATCTCCCATGATCTGGCTGGTGAAGAGTTCCATGCCGCAATCGGTGTGATGGATGACGAACCACTCTTTGGTGCCGAGGAGTTTGTGCGAGATGACGAGGGATCGGATCGCGTCATCGGTGGCGCGGCCTCCCGCGTTGCGGATGACGTGGGCATCGCCTTCGGCCAGTCCGGCATACTTCGCCGGATCGAGGCGGGCATCCATACAGGTGAGCACCGCGAAGCCTCGGGCAGGAGGGAGAGCCAGATCGCCCTTGGTGAAGTTCTGGGCGTAGGCTTCGTTGGCGGCAAGGATTTCGGGTCTGATGCTCATCTGTTTGAGTCCTTCTCGGATCGAGATCCGATGGAGTCATTTTGAATCATTTCCTTACGTTATTCGTTAGAAATGATGAAAAGGTCAATGTTTACGAATAATATTCAGTATATCACCTCTTTTTGAGGTGAATATGTTGCCTAGAGTCATGTTTCCTCAGATTCGTTGGGGGCTGGCTGGGCCTTTGAGTCGGGGCGCGCGGCACGGTCTGTGCCCGGTATTGTGGATATATGGCGAGCCTGCCCTCGATGCTCCACCTTTATGCCTGCGGGAAGCCGCTTGATGCCTCGGCAACTGCGTTTGGCTGGTTGCGCGAGAGCTTGCCGACAGATGACGGGCTTGCGGAGCGACTTCAGGAGGACGGATACCTGTATCTCCGTGGTCTGATCCCTTCTGAGTTGATCCTGAAAGTGCGCGAGCAAGTGCTCGGCGAGCTCCGTGGTCGTGGGCTGCTTGAAGGAGAGGACACGGTGAGGGAAGGGTCCAAGATCAGCGCCTTTCAACCTGAACTTGTCGAGCAGAACCTGGATGTTACTCGGGTCATGTTTGGCGAAGAGCTTCACGCAATGATGGAGCGCCTCCATGGGGAGCCAGTGATGCACTATCAGTACGTTTGGTTCCGGTCTCTCGGGCGAGGAATGGGCACGGCACCGCATTGCGACGTGGTCTACATGGGGCGAGGCACACATCGAATTTTCACGTCGTGGGTGCCATTTGGTGCCGTCGATCCGATGCTCGGCGGCCTGATGATCCTGGAAGGCTCGCACCAAAGGGGCGACCTTACGGGCGACTATTTGGCGGCGGACGTAGATTCTTACTGCGTCAATGGCCCGGCGGCGGAAAGGATCGCCAAGGGCGAAATGCACTGGGAGCACTATCAGAATCCGGGCGAATCGTGGGACGGCTCTTTCTCGCATGATCCCGCCGAGTTGCAAAAGATGTTTGGCGGCCGTTGGCTCACGGCAAGGGAGTATCAGCCTGGTGACGTGCTGATCTTTACGATGGGCACGGTGCATGCGAGTCTGGACAACCAGACGGATCGGCTCCGCATCTCCTCGGACGTGCGGTACCAACCGGTGAGTGAGCCGGTGGATGATCGGTATGCCGGGGATTCTCCGATTGCGCATGGCATTGAGGCCAAGCGCGGTCGTATATGTTGAGGAACGTCTGCCGCGCTTCTGGGGACCCGGGATTTCTGGTCGGGCGGGTAGAATAGCAGTCCGCTCGTGCGCGATTAGCTCAGCGGTAGAGCACTTCGTTCACACCGAAGGGGTCACAGGTTCAAATCCTGTATCGCGCACCAGCGGTTTTTTGTACCAAACAAGGCATCTCAAGTACTCCCTATTAGCCAGAAACTGGGAGTAGGACGGGTGAGGGGTGTTCCGTTTGCGCCAGGCAGAGAAATCGTCCCAGTCTCTAAGTCGGACAGGCGAGACGTTCTCTTGCACCTCTGCCACTTTCATCAATCGTGCCGCTGCAGAGCGCGGCAACTTACGGAACGACTAAGGTGAACAGCAAAGATCGAAGACGTTCAATGACTTCCGCGCACGGTCAGGCATACGTTCGCCGCGATGATGCTTCGAGCAGGGGGAAGTGTCTTCACGCTGAAGGAAATGTTGGGGCACACCGACCTAGCCATGACAAACCGCTACGTGACCCTAGCCCAAGCCGATATTCAGAACCAGCATCGACAGTTCAGCCCAGTTCAGGCTCTGAAGAGACGGTAGAACAGGGGGGAACCTGGGGAATTGAGCGAATCTATGCCAATGCACCAATCAAAATCGAGGTGTATAATACAACTTGAAATCGCAACCGGGTACACCACCTTCCAACAGGTATCATGGCGAACCTCCTTCGTACGAATCTCTATAGCCTCAAGAATGTCCCTGCTCTTTTCCAAAAGATACAGGAAGGCACGGCTCCGCCGAAGTTCACGATTCAACATCTGAAGGAAAATTTCGGTTTAGGATCAAGCCATGATCGTGCATTGATACCGGTCTTGAAGGGACTTGGCTTTTTGTCGGACGACGGAACGCCGACTACACGCTATCATGACTACCGAAATAAGGCCAAAGCAAAAAGCGTGTTGGGAGAGGCGATCAAGGAAGCCTATGCAGAGTTGTTTCACATTTCCGAATCGCCGTCTGAAAAAGACCGTGACGCAATCGAGGGCAAGTTTAAGACAACTTTCAACGTTAAGGATGATGTCGCCGGACGAATGGCAGGCACCTTCTTTGCTATCCTAAAACTTGCAGACATATCTAGCGAGTCTAAACAAGTGCCAGTTCACACACAAGATGAACAAAATGACGCTGATGAGACCGCAAAACCCGCTGTCATGCCGATAAAGCAAACCCGGCACTCACTTGGTGGCCTTCACTATACGATAGAGATTCACTTGCCCCCAACAAAGGATATTGAAGTATATAACGCTATATTCAAGTCGCTTAAGGAGCATCTCATTGACTGACTCAAAAAAGGACTTGAGAGATTTCCTGTTTCGGGGAATGACACTAGAGGCGGAGTCTGAGCGTTTTCGAGCCGCTGGAATTCGGATAGGTGCAGATCACCGTGACGCAGAGAGAACCTTGCTTGAACAAGTCCTTGATCCTTTTGACCTGACTACTCGAAACCAGGCATTGTCTATGTCGCGTTTGTATGCTCTACTGTATTGTTTCGAAAACTCTGTGCGAAACTTCATCGGGGATAGGTTACAAGAAAGCTATGGCGTTGATTGGTGGGATAAAGGAATATCAGAGGCCGTTAAAAAGCATGCCCAGGCAAGATTGGAATCTGCTACCAGAGATTCGTGGCTCGAAGGTGATAAGACCGAACTTCTCGGTTTCGTAGACTTTGGACACCTTGCAAAAATTATTTGCCATGCGTGGGATCAATTCAGCGACGTAATTCCTAGTCAACAATGGCTTACACAGAGATTGGAGGAGCTGGAAAAAGCGCGTCACTTCATCGCGCACAATAGGTTCCTTTTACCGTCCGAGTTCCAGCGGATAGAAATGTACATTCGAGATTGGGAAAAGACCGTCGGCTTCTAAGCACTTATGGCACTGCTCGCGGAAGAACTGGTTGAGGAATGGCTGAATCGGGCAGGGTTTTTCACGATTCGGGGCGTGAAAATTGGCGTTCATGAAATGGATTTGCTGGCAATCAGACCGACCCAAGACGGGCTAGAGTGCCGTCACGTGGAAGTACAGGCTTCCGTGAACCCCCCGATCTACCTTTTTCGACTAACCAAAGCCGACCAGAAGAAAGCGTCGAGGCGGGGGCCTGCCGATTCGTGCCAGAGAATTGGAGGGCCTGATAAATTGGTTCAGTGCATTTTCGAGCACCGGCGGCAGCAGGATGAGACTCGAGTCGGTTCTCTGGGAAGCCTTTCTGGCGGCTTTGATCGACTACCGCACAGCGATCCATTTCTGCGGCTAGTGGGCCGTACAAAGTCTCCCGGTTCACCTATTCAAATCCATCGCGTAGGTGATGCCGAAGCGATGGGTGCGGTCTCGGGTGGAGTTGTTCGGGAAGTAGATGCGGGCATCGAGGAGCCAGTGCTCCGTCAGGGCGTAGTCGAATCGCGCCGCAGTTCGGCCGCGCGAGCCGGTTGAGTGATCCACCGTGAACCGAAGTTCCGGAGTCAGACGGCGGCGATAGCCGATGAACCCCTGACCCTCGTTTGACTCCAAATATCCCGCGTGGATCTCGTAGCCGTCGAAGTCCTTCACCAAGCCGAGATAAGCGTCAGGATCCTCGGTGATGTCGTTGGCACCGATGCCAAATCGCAGTTTTTGCTTCGCATCAATCAGCACCGAGTACTTGGCACCGAGGCGATTGTTCCCGTCGAAATCCGTGTCGGCGGCGAGCTCGAAATCTTTGTAGATGCCGTAGACAATCTGAAAATTCTTGACATATCGCCCGTCAATCGCCTCGCTGCGCGAGGTTTGGCGGTAGTCGAACTGAATACGATTCGTCTTCTGAACCTTAAACGAAGGTCCACCCGCCATCGTGCTGGATTGGGCACAAGCCAATGCGGGGAGAAGGAGGGGGAGAGCCGCGAGGACGGGAGCGAGCCGAGCCATGGACTCCAGTATGAATTGTTAAGGGCCTGTTAATGCTACGGGCCCGCTCGCTCATTTTCAGACAAGATTCGGACGAGGGAGCGGAGAATCCTGCCGGCGAATCGGATAATCTGCGCCATGCTCTCTGTCGCCGCCGCGCTCTTTGCGCACTCCCTCTTGCCCATGCGCACCGAACTCAGCAACCCTCATGCGACCCTAGAAGCGAAGCAGGTGTTTCGTCTGCTGCAAGAGGTTTATGGCAAAGCGATGCTCTCGGGGCAGTGCGATGACAAGTATCTGCGCTTCATTCGGGAGAAGTCGGGAGGAAAGGAACCTGCGATCATGGGCTACGACTTCAACGGCGTGATGCCCTCGCAGAACGGGAATGTCGACGCAGAAAAGGCGATCGCCTGGCACAAGCGGGGCGGGCTCGTGACGTTTCAGTGGCACTGGATCTCGCCGAATGCCGATGGAGACTTCTACACCGACAAGTTCGACCTCGCTCTGGCCATGCAGGATCGGCAGTCGGCCTCTTTCCGGAACCTTCTGCGAGACATCGACCTGGTTGCGGTCGAGCTCAAGAAGATGCAGAGTGCCGGAGTTCCAGTCTTGTGGCGACCTCTGCATGAGGCAGAGGGCAAGTGGTTTTGGTGGGGGAAATCGGGGGGAGAGGCCTGCAAGTCCCTTTACCGTTTGATGTACCAGCGATTCACCTACCATCACAAGCTCAACAACCTCATCTGGCTCTGGACAAGCTACGGCAAGGAGAAGGAGAACTGGTATCCCGGTGATGATGTGGTGGATCTGGTCGTGCGCGATTACGAATCTCCGACGGCATGGGCGGAATTTCACGAACTTTTCGGCGATCGGGGGTTGATGTTTGGACTCGGAGAGGAGGGGAAACTCCCGAATCCTGCCGACTTCAAGACCCGTCCGTGGCTCTACTTCCTCACTTGGGCTTACATGATCGAGGATCCGGCGAAGGGAAACACGCCGGAGTGGATTCGGCATGTCTACAACCACGACCTCGTGGTCACGCTCGATGAGTTGCCAGCCTGGCGAGCCAAAGTGCGCTAGCCTATTGCTTGGGCGCGCAAAACCACGACCGTTGGAGGTTCGCTGAGGAGGCTTCGCCACTCGGCTAGAAGAGCTTGATTCGTTGGATCGGAGTCGATCCGTGCTTGGTCTTCAACGTACTTTTCTTCGCTCTCGTAGTGGACGATTTCCAGGAACGCATCTTCTGAACCCTCGACCCGGAGGAGTTCCATCCGGAGATGGTTGTCGCCCTCGTAGATGGGAAAAGCCCGGCGGCAGAAGGCCAGAAGCTCCTGTTGCCGTTCCGGGGCGACGCGGATATGCAGGTGGATCTGGACGATCCCGCTCATTTCTTTTTGGTCGAGTACCAGTTGCTGGAATCTCCGGTATAGGTCGCGTTGATGGGACGCTCGAGGTCGTTGAGCAGCACCACGATCTTGGTGCCGTCGGGGAAGAGGGTCACGCCGCCGATTCGGTATCGGTGCTCTTTGACCTTGTAACCGTCGCCTTGGTCGTATTCGGTGTACGTGCAGATGAGCTGGTCTCCTTGAATGACCCACGTCCCGGATCCCTTTGCCGATCGGAAGGTTGTGGCTCCGACCGCTCCGGTTGCGCTGCTGTAGGTGTAGGTGAACTTGCCATCCGCCTTCAGATTCAGGGTTCCCCCGTAGCTGACGAAGGTCATCGAGCTTGCGCCCGTGTAGATGTTCACCCAGTCCTGAGTGGCACCCGATCCAAAGCCGTAGTCGCCGACAAGCGCCTCTTTGTCGACCAGGGGGCCTCCGGCTGCAGGTGGGCATTTGAACGTCCCGAGCAGGTTTTCGGCTTGCGCCATTGCATCTGGATACTTGAAAGTCGCGGAGAAGTCCATTCCGGGTTTGAATGTCGAATCGAACGTCAGTGCGATCACGACCGGTTGCCAGTGGGTTTTACAGTCGATGAGCATCAGCATGAACGCAGTGTCGGCGTCGCGCCCTTGCTCCCGGAATCGGCCGCAGATGAATTGCGAGAGGAGCCGGTCGCCCACATATCGCCGGAAGATGATGGAGCCCTGCTTGCCTTGGCCCTCTTTCGGGATGTGCTGTTTCCAAAGCTCGTTCAGGGCCGCTCCCATGTTCCCCTGAGCGGGGATGGCGTCCGGGAATCGAACGAGGGCACGGGTGACATCGCCTTGTTCGATGATTTCCGCGATGTGCCAGGCACCATCCTTCTTCCATCCTTGGGGAAGAGTGTAGGTAAAGGCCGGAGCCAAGCCGCCGATTCCTGCCGCAGGATTGATTGTCCCCGAGGTGGCAGGGGAACTCCCTCGGGCCTTGAGAGTCATCAGCCCATTCTTGACGCTGAGCTGCCCCGGCTCGATCCCCGCCAGGCTCCGCAGTGTTTTCGTGGCGAAGTCTTTCAGAAGCTCCGCAGCTTTGGCGTCTTCTCCCAGACTTGAGATCATGAAAACAGTGATCCCAGACGTGCCTATGGCGAGATCATAGAGATCTTGCTTTTGGGCGTTGGTTGCACCCCGTATCTCGGGAGTGTCGAGGCTGGCTCGGAGCTTGTTCGTGAAGTCTTGCCAGCCTTTCTCCTCCTGAAGTGCTTCGCCGGTTTGAAGTTCGTGAAGGAGGGAGATGAGAAAGGCGAGCGCGGCGGCCCCATCATTCTCCAGACTTTGGGATTTGGCGAGTTCCTTGTAGCCTTTTTCGACCTCGGTGATCAGTTCGCGGATCAACTTCTGCTCCTCCGCGCTCTCCCCAGCGCCCTTGATGAGATCATCAAGAATCGGTCGAGATGCGGTGGTGTTGAACGTTGTTGGACTTGCGGCAGGGGCGGCTCGAGGGGAGAATCCGGTCTCGCCAAGTTTTCCCACGGCTGCGAACAAAGGGTTCGCCAGGGCGGGAGTGAAGACCGCCATCAAGCTGACCAGAGAGAGGCATCCGCGTAACCAGCGCATGACCAATTATGCGACAGTCCTGACGTGGTTGAGGTGAGAATAATGTGGCACTCGGCACTCAAAACCGCACCGGATTAAGTTGGACCGCCTCCCAGCTACGGCGGAGAGGCGGATTGTTCTGGTTAGGGCAACTTGCCAGGGTCAAAGCACTTGCCTGGGCCGACCAACGCGATTTCCTCGGCGAGGGGTCGGCAGGTTCCGTTGCAGTCTGCCCAGTCCATGCTCCAGGGGGCGATGTTGTCGCCTTTCCGCTCCAAGGCTTGACTCCAGTGCACTTGACCAACGTGCCCGTCGACAAACATCATGATCATCTTCTTGCGGTACCGGAATGGGTTTTCTTTCGTATACCGAGTGCCCCATTGATTATTTCCGCAAGTGAGGTTGATATCGAGCGATTCGAGAAGATTGGTGAAGTTGTTCGTTCCGGGCACAACGTCTGGGTCGCCGCCTGTGAAAAAGGCGTAGGTGGCTGCCGGTTCTTCGAGAGCGGTCGAGACTTGGGCCGGTATGTTCGTTGCTTTGGTTAAGCCGTCGTAGTTGTAGGTGTAGTTGCCATCGTTGCCCCAGTTGGTGACCGTGAGGTTTTCGAGACCGTCTGGGCTGAGGGGGCAGTCGTAGATTTGCACGTTTTTGGCGTACGGGCCATAGAACCACGGCCAGTTCGTCCAGGCGCGCAGATTGTTATTGGCTCCAAATCCATACGCGGCAGGCACGCTGATGTTACCGCCGAGATTCTTATGGAAGGTGTCGTCGTGATCGCCGAGATAGAGCATCATCGCGACGGACATGTTGCGCATGTTGCTAAGAGATTGTGTGCCCTTGGCGCTTTCTTTTGCTGCGGCGAATACGGGGAAGAGGATAGCTGCGAGAATCGCGATGATGGCGATCACCACGAGCAACTCGATGAGAGTAAATGCTGATCTGATTTTCATGGGGTCAGGAAAAATGAGGGGTTGTCGGAGGCAAAGCCTCCGACAACAGAGCTCCGAGGGTGCTTAGCGCGAGAGACGCTTGCGGAGGAGGGCGGCGATCCCGAGGCCGAGAACGGTCATGCTGGCCGGTTCGGGGACGACGTTGTAGTTGTCCACATTGAACTGATAGCCCGTGACATCGCCGTCGGTGAACGTCCAGTTCGATCGGTTGGCGATCGCGGCGAGAAGCTCGGCCTTGGTTCCGGTTGTCAGAGCGCGGTTGTAGACCGCGTTGTCGAACTCGGTAGCTCCGCTCGGGAAGAGGCCGAGGGCGGTCGATCCGACGGTCAGCGTGTTCGGCAGAGCGGAGTTATTCGAGCTCGTGGCGTCGGCTTGCCAGCCATCGGCGTCGGCGCCCGTGCTCTCTCCGTTCAATCCGAAGATCAGCCCGCCGTTGGCAATGGTTGCGGCCACGCTGGTCGAAGTTGAGTCGGTGAAATCTCCTTGGAACAGGAAGATTTGGTCACCGGCCGCGCTCGGAGCGAACTCGGGGGTGGTTGGCGTGCCATCCCACTCGAAGGTGAAGGCCGCGTTTTGGTAGTTGTCCACGATGGGCAGCGGAGAGGCCCCACCTCGGCGGATAACAAAGACTTCGCCTGCACTGTAGGCACGGGTTGCGGTGGCCTTGATCCACCCTTCACCGCCGCCTCGGAAGCCATCTTGCGCGCCGCGCCAACCGTAGTCGGTGACATAGAAGCTGGTTCCTGCTTCAAAGTCCACCAGGCTCAGGATGGCAACGTCATCCGGATTTCCGGAGTTGTAGCCGACGATGGCGAGATCGCCCGCCGCGAAAACTGTGGCAGCCTGGCTGGCCACCGCGAGCGCGAGAGCCGCGCCAGTGAGAACGGATTTCATCATTTTTTCCTCAAACGATCAATGTGGCAACGCTGCGGCGTGGTGCAGCAACCAGATTCATCGTGGCGGTGTTTCGTTATGGGTAGGTTAGGGGAATGTTGTGCGGAGGTTAAGGCGAGCAATTGCTCGCCTCGATGAAGGCAGACTGATGTGCGCTCTAACTGTGAAGAAATAATGAAATAATCATGAAAAATGAAATCATTATGAAATAAAAATGTATGTAATGTGTTGAAATTATCTTGACACTAAAGTATTGATTCGTGATAGAGTGTGCAGCAAGCATTTAAGTAGGGAAATCATGAGTCTCTTTCGACCCCCTCGTCCCGGTTTTGTTCAGCGTGTTGCGCTTCGTGCTCTCACGACGTTTCTCGCCACAGGGCTTTTTTACTCGGCCTCGGCGCTCGCGCTGAATCCCCTGATCTCGTCCGCGTCGACAGCGACTCAAGCGCGCCTAGAGGGTTTCTCCCGCCAGATTCGGGCGCACTATACGGATCGGCCAACTCCGGTGGTGAAGGGGGCGAATCCGGGACGGGATCCGGTGGGACGAGGAGGGATGTGGACTCCGAAGCTCCTTGGGGATCTGGCCCGGGTGAGGCAGATTGAGGCTCGCCAGGCCCCTACCGCCGAAGCCGATCTGATGGTCTCGATGCTTCCCATCTATGGCCTGGTCACCGCGCAGAGCGGCGGCGGATCAGGGGGCGGGGAGAGCGGCGGGGAGGGTTCTGGCCCCGGAGGAGGATCCGGTGGTGGAGCGGGCGCGCCGGGTGGCGGGAGTGGATTCGGCGGCGGATCGGCTCTGAACACGAACACCGGAAATCGCCACGCCAAGTACCCCATTGTCCAGTGGTCAGCCCGGGGCGACACGGCGGTTAACTTCACGCTCCACCACAACTCCATTGGCTCGTACTCCTTTGATCTTGGCAAAGGCTGGAGCCATTCTTACGATGTAAAGGTCACGCACACGCCTGGATCGTCGGCGATTATTCGTTATGGTCATGGCCTGGAGCACCCCTACACCGAGTCGGGAGGCGTTTTCACCCCGCCCGCCGGAGTCTATGACAACCTTGTCAAGAATTCGAACGGAACCTGGACTCTCACGAGCAAGTTCCGAAGCGTGCTTGAGTTCAACGCAAATGGTCGTCTGACCCAGGTCAAGGATGCTCACGGCAACCAGATCACGGTCAACCGCAACTCCAGCGACAAGATCGCCACGGTCACGGATGGAACGCGCACCCTGACGTTTGCCTACAACGGAAATGGCCTCATCTCCAGCGTGACGGATCCGACAAACCGGGTTTGGACATTCACCCACGATTCCAACAACGACCTCACCGCCATCGCCTACCCAGTGCTGGATGGAGTGGTTTATGACCGGAACTTCACCTATAGCGCCCAGAGCAATATTCTCACCGAAACCGACCTGCGAAACAAGGTCTGGACGATGGGCTATGACACCAGCGAGCGCCTAACCAGCTTCAGCAATCCGCTGGGCCACACCACTACCTGGACCTTCGGGACGGCGAGCGTCACGCTCACTCAGCCGAACGGCAAGACGATTGTTCACAACTACTCAAATGGCCTGATTGCCTCGGAAGTGGACCAAGCGGGATTCAGCAGGAGTTACACCTATGACTCCGCCAAGAACGTGCTCACCGTGACGGATGAGCGGGGCAAAGTCTGGACCTCGACCTACGACACGAAGGGCAATCGCCTGACGAGCAAGAACCCGCTCAACCAGACCACCACCTACACCTACGACCCCGTGACTCACGACCTGCTCACGGTGACGAATCCTCTGAGCCAAGTTCAGACCTTCACGTATTCGACTACGGGGAATCTGCTCACCGCCAAAGATGCGCTGAACCGCACCCATGTGACCAACACCTACAACAGCTTTGGCGAACTTGCGACCTCGACCGATGCGATGGGTCGCCAGAGCTCGGTGGGTTACAACACTCAGGGCGATGTGACTTCGGCGACTCAGCCAGGGAACATCACCAGCTGGACGAGCTACGACACGCTGGGCCGCCCGACTTCAGTAACGGATCCGGCCTCGAATATCACCTCGATTGGCTACGACAACTGGGGCCGGGTGACTTCGGTTACTGAGCCAGGAAGCGCGGTCTCCAGCATCTCCTATGACCTGGAGAGCAACATTACGGCGGCGACGGATCCGCTGGGGCGCACCGGCACCAGGGTTCTGGATGACATTGGTCGCCAGATCTCGGCGACCAACGCCAAGAGCGAAACCACCACGTTTGGCTACAACAACGTGAGCTATCTGACCTCGGTCACGAACGCTCGTGGGTTCACCAGAACCTACACCTACACCGACCGAGGCAAGGCCGCCAGCCTCACCATGCCCGATGGCGCGGTCGAGCAGTGGAGCTACAGCGGCACCGGGGAAACCACGGCTTACACCAATCCGCTGGGTCAGACAATTCAGTACGGCTTCAACGATGCAGGCCGGGCCACCCTGGTGGACTATCCGGTGGGGCAAACCGATACGAGCTTCACCTACGATAGCGCGGGTCGCCAGCTCACGATGGTGGATGGTACGGGCACGAGCACGTGGGTTTATAACTCCGCGGGCGAAGTGACCAGCCTCACCACGCCTCAGGGTCAGCAGACTTACACCTACAACACGGCGGGTCAGCCGCTTACGATGACGGAAGTGGGCCTTGGCACGACGACGAATCGCTACGATTCAGCCGGGCGCGTGGATCTGGTGACGGATTCCTTTGGGGATCTGACCGCATTCCAATATGACTCCGCTGGGCGGTTGCTCAACAAGTTCCACGGGAACAACACTTACGACAGCTACGCCTACGACTCGCGCAACCGAGTCTCCAGCATCCTGACCCGGGTGGGTCAGACGGTGCTTGGCTCGCGCACCTATGGCTACGACGCCGCTTCTCAGGTGACCTCCCTGAACCAGGGCGGAGTGGTGACGAACTTCGGCTACGACTTAGCTGGTCAGCTGAATTCGGAAACCCGAGCTGGCTACACCGCGAGCTACACCTACGATGGCAACGGCAACCGCCTGACCCGGGTTGTGAACGGAGTCACCGAGAACTACTCCTATGATGGCGGCGACAAACTCACTGCGATCACGGGCGGCTCGGATCCGCGCACCTTTAGCTACGATGCTGCGGGTCGAACAACTGCGATTACCCGCGCTTCGGGCGTGACATCGTTTGCCTACGATTTCGAGAGCCGCATCACGAGCATCACTCGCGGCGGGATGACGACGAACTCCTACACCTACAACGGGCTCGACACCCGCGTTGGGGTCGTGGATTCGCTGGGCTCACGCTCGATTCGTCGCAATGGCGTGGGGGTCACCGCGCCGGTTCTGGGCGATGGTCTGGCTCGGTACGTGACTTCAGGCGAGGTTCGCGGTGGAGTCAAGACGACCTTCCACGCAGGGCTGAAGAACGCAGATCTGCAGACTAACGTGTCTGCGGTGGCATCGGCCACCCGAACGTATGATGCCTTCGGGAACGTCGTCGGTGCCACCGGCACCTGGCGCAGCCCTTTCGGCCACGCGGGTTCGTTTGGATACCAGTCGGACACCGACACCAACCTCCAACTCCTGGGTCACCGCTACTACGACCCGTCCACGGGCCGGTTCCTCACGCGCGATCCGGCGAAGGATGGTCGGAATTGGTATGCGTATGCAGGGAATTCCCCTATTACAAGAGCCGATCCAAACGGCCTCGCCTTCGAAACGTTGATGGATGTCGCGGGAGCCTTCCTCGATCTCCTCGACGTCATTGAGAAGCCCGATGATCCGTGGCGCTGGGGAGCTCTTGGCTGGTCGACCCTCGCGATATTCGTACCCTTTGTTCCTGGTAGCTGGGTTGCCCGGGTAGGGAAAGAAGGCGGAAAGTTCCTCGGTCGCCTCGGAAATGCGGCCGAAGCTACTACCGATGCAAACAAGGGAATCCGAAACGGCAACGGTTGCTTCGTCGCGGGTACCGAGGTACTTCTCGCCAACGGAGAGACGATTCGCATCGAAGATGTCCGCGTTGGAGACTATGTAAAAACTCGTGATCAGTTTGCAGATGACGAATCCGAGACGGAGACAGGGGTCGTCACGCAGCTCTTTGTTCGCGAGAAGCCGGGAACACTCCTGCTCCAATTCGACTCTGGCGATTCGATTGAGACGACTTCCGAACACCCATTCTTCCTGGATGAGGGCGATTGGGTAGAGGCGGGCGAGCTTCGGGTTGGGTACACGGTTGCGAACCTTGCTGGAGAACCGGTTACAATCTCTGCAATCGTCCGGCTGAGCGAGCCTACGACGGTCTACAATTTTGAGGTTGCCGGTACCCATACCTACTTCGTTGACGCGGGCGAAGAAGTTCTCTGGGTTCACAATGATTGCAAACCCGTTACGAACCCTTGGGGAAGGAAAGGCGGGCCCGACCACCAAGACGTAATGAAGAAGGCTGAGGCGGATATCCAGGCTGCTCACCCTGACTGGAAACATCATGCAGGAGGCACTAGAGGCGAGAAAATGATTAACGGCAGAGCACCGGATCTCTGGTTTATAGACGCGAATGGAAATAACTATTTCTTCCAAATTGGTCGCCAAACCAAGAAAGGACGCCCCGTCGCCCGAGAAATAGACGCTGCTGGTGATCTTGCGGAAAAGGGGACTGTGGAGTTCATTCCCTACAATTGGTAAATCATGGCTTGGACACATTTCTTATGCACGCAGACGGAATTTCGGCAGATTTTGACTGCGATGGATCACCTGGGTTATGACGTTGTAGCGCGAGTGAGACACGATGTTCCGATGCGACTTGCAGAAGTCCTTTCAAAAGACGTTCTGGAGCCCCGATTGGAGTTGGCCTTTCGCGCGAGTACTGGTTTGCCCTTCGAGGTATTTTGCGACCACCAGGGGCGATTTGACGGGTTTGCGAGTATAGATATGCCTGTGTACTTCGAGAATAAGAAGGCAGTGTTGTCTGCAGGGCTAGGCTACACTCACCGGAGAATGAGTGAGTTGTTTCCAAGCCCAGAGAAGGAGTACAAAGCAATACGGAAGGTGATTCTTTCGATCTGCACTGTTCCTGTCTGGGAGGTGGCTCGTGACCGGAAGAAAAATCCGTATACGTGGGCTTCACCGAGTTTTTTGATTGAGTTGCCGTCTGGATGGCGAATATGGCATCCTGAAGGCTTTGATCTCGAATGGGAGGCATCTTCGATAGGTAGCTCGGGTTCGTAAAAATGCTAAGGGTGTTCGTGAGTGTTCCCAGGAAGTGAAGTTATACTCCAATCCAACTTCACGAATAGTTGGCGAAGTCTTGCGATTTAACATATCTGTATCGGGTGCGCTAGGCTGACTGTTGGGGAGCCGCATAGGTAGTGCGATTCGGCACGGCTTCAACGATGCAGAACAGGCCTCTCGTGGACGATCCGGTCAGGCGGCGGGAGGGCCTGGTGGATCACCTGCCAACGTGACAGTCGATGATCCGATTGGCTCAGGGGTCTACGGTCTCTATGAAAACGGTAAGCTCCGGTACATCAATAGAACGATTGATTTCCTGCGTCGAGAAGCTGAGCATGGCACTGACGAACTCTTTGGAAAATTCGAATTTCGTGTGATTGAGCGATGCGACGATCTCGAAAATTTGAGATTCCTTGAGCAATACCACATGGATATGAATGGTGGTATCGATGAGCTACTCAACAAGATCAATGCGGCCGGAAAGCGTGGTAAGCATTGGAATCCATATCAAGATTTCTTGGCTTCGAGGTGGCAATGAACGGAAATAATGTGCAACGAGGAACCGTGTTCAGATTTATTACTGAGCACGGTAGTAGTGGATTTGGCGTCGTTTTAGCCAACCGAGAGCAGTTCGAGATGTCACCGAGCTGGAGGGTCGGATTTATTTCGGATCTTTATACTGAGGTGCCGCCCGTCCCTGAGCAAAAGGATTACGAAGAAGTGATTCAACGATCCCAGCCACGTATCCGTGCGGTTCATGGCCCGCTCGGATTTCGGCGAAAGGACTGGTTGCCAACGGAAGTTCTCGTTCATACACTCTGCGAACCTCCCTTCTTTCTTGCATATCTGAGCCCTGATCCGAAATGGGAATTGGAGATTTTGATTCTCTCGAAGATGAATATGTCTGGTATTCCATTCGCCAGAGTTCGGAAGTATACGGGTCAGTACTTTTTTGCTACTTGTTTTGCCAACAGTCCATACATTCATAACCGAATTGATGCTATGACTGCGCTTGGCCTCGATCATGACTTGCTCTACGCGAGATACTTGATGGACAGTCCTCATCCTGGCCCCCTCGGTAGACGAGCGGACAGTCTGTGGTCGAATGTCGATCTTGAATTTGAAACCGATGTAGAATTTGCTGACTATGTTGAATCGGAAGTCTCTGGATAGCGCGCAACAAATTCAGAGCGCTCAGGAGTCAAGCCGCTTTTGCGCCCTTCCTACCCGTTTTGTGCGATAAGATCGGGTGACTCGATGTCAAATGCCGAACCAAGTGTCGCCAGAACTTGTGTTCAGAGGAGAAAGTGATGCAATCTGTCGAATTTACACTGAGGTGCGACGCCTCCATTCTGGTTCGGGTCGAAGAGATCGCGACGCGAGCCAGATTCGCGATCGGAGTTACGGCAGACCTTCACTGCATCCAGACCGAAGCTGGTCTTCGTCGATCGGCCATGATTGAGCTCAATCTCGCACATCAATCTGGGCGGTTTTCCGTGCAACTAAACGGGCGAGAATCCAGATTCTGGCTGTACCTCGTGAGACTTGAAGGGGGAGAGAACTGGTGGTTACCCGGAATGGTGGTGGAGGTTATGGAGGGAACGGAGATCTCCGGAGGTGTTCGATTCAAGTGCAATGTTTGGTGTGACGATATGTCGGAGTACGTGGTGTTCCACGCTCTGCTCTGCGCACTTGATGAATGCTGATGGGGA
Organism: Methyloversatilis discipulorum; assembly: GCA_943371575.1. Lineage (GTDB taxonomy): Bacteria > Armatimonadota > Fimbriimonadia > Fimbriimonadales > Fimbriimonadaceae > UphvI-Ar2. Next base: position 408,133 of record CALRVI020000003.1, read on the forward strand.
GTTTTTGAAAATACGTATGTTCTCGTGTAGAGATACAATAACACACTGATCCGAGGAAGTGCGACCTCGGATCGAAGACGATTCATGAGCCGTTTCTTCGTTCACCAAGAGCCCGTTTGGCGCAGTCAGGCGAACTATGTCATTCAGATTGCAATCCCGGGCGAGCCTGAAACTCCGGAATTCGAGCAACTATGGACTTCAAGTCAGCAAGATGGTTCACATATCGTGTGTTGTATACCGTTCTTTCTTTACGGTGTTTCGCTTGGAGACCGAATTCAGAAGCTATCTGACGGCGGCTTTCGGATCTTGGATCCGTCGGGGCGGATCACCATTAGGGTGTGGATGGCGGACTCTTCGGTGCGCGAAAAAGCTGACCTGATTCACAAGCTAGCGGCGCTTGAGTGTTTGATGGAAAGGTCCTCGGAGAACTTGCTGGCCCTCGACTGTCGGGACGCAGACCAGGCGATTCGTGTGAGAGCAATCTTGGATCAGGCGGCTCGGGAGAAGAAGATCTCCTACGAAATGGCGAACCCGGTCGAGGAGTAGGGAGGAGCAACGTGGTTCGACGAATACTTGACTGCATCGGAGGAAGCAAAAAGGCTCGCGCATCGGAGACCAACGATCGGGCGGTCAAAGCGGTGCTTGGCTTGGGCCATGCGGATCCCCAAGTTCGGTTGCAGGCCATCCACCAAATCTATGGAGACGTCTCTTTTTCACGTCGTGAACTTCGTGAGGTTGAGAGATTTGCTGCATCGGATGATCTCGAATATGTGCACTTAGGAGCGGCTTACTATCTGCTTGAGTGGACACACGTGTCGATAGAGTCTGCGATTCCGCGCTCGAGCGATGCCCGGCTCTTGGCGAGCGCTCCGCCTGATGCCTGGGCGAAGCAACTCTGGATAGGGTCTGACTACGTGCTGTGGGAGATCGCCGGTCGGAATCGTCTGCCCCGTCCTCAGCTCTCTGCGCACATCACGACCGAAGTTGAGTGTCTGGCAGATATTCGTCTCCTTGCCGGCGTCCTTGGTGGGTTCGACGAGCATTGCGAGATCTTTGATCAGGTAGAGAACGCGCTCCAGACGCGTTTCGAGTTCGCGCCGGAAGAAACCGCGTTTGCGGAATCAATCATTCGGCGCCATGGGCTTGGGGGCTACGGAATGGCGCGCAGTTGCTTGCACGTCCTTCGGTCATCATGGCCGAAGGACGTGTTTCAAGGGTGGGGGGCGCGGCTCTTTGGGCGAACCCGATTTGAGAGAATGTGCCAGGCCTACGGAATTCCTATCTCCTCGGATACCGCAGCCAAGCCTTAGCCCTCGGCGACGCAGATGCCGTCGGGGACTTGGCCGGTGGGGAAGCCTCGGGTGACTTTCCAACTGGCGGGGTCGATCTCCACGACACGGTTGTGGGCAACCAAGACGTTGTAGATTAGGCCGTTTCGAGACTGCCACAGATTCATCGGGGCCACGGGGGTGGAGTCGCCGGATTTGACTCCGGATTCCGGCGCGGTCATCTGAATCGTGTGCTTGGGAGCCCAGGATCCCACTTCGAAAACCCGGAGACCTACCTGAATGCTTGAAGCCAAGAGATGCTTGCCATCGGCGGTAAACATCGTTCGGATGGGAGCCTGAACCTCGGCGATGGTGTGAACGACCTCAAGCTTCGACGTATCAATAATCGACACCGAATTTCCGCCCACGTTGCCACACGCTAGCCATTTTCCATCAGGCGAGAGCGAGATCCCCTCGGCACGGTTGCCGGTCGGGATCTGTTTCAGAATCGTCCCGCTGTTCAGGTCGATGGCCGTCACCGATCCCGAAAAGGCGTTGACGGCAAAGGCGCGCTTCTGATCCTTGGTCACCACCGCGAGGTGGGTGCCTTTCTGTTCGGTCGGAATCGTGCGGATGATCTTGCCGCTTTCAATGTCCAGCTCGTTGAGAGTGTCCGTGTTGTGACTGGTGAAGATCAGGCGGGTGTCGCTGAGCCAGACGATTCCATGCGCGGTGCCATGCGGACTCAGGTCGATGGTCTTGCTGACCTTGCCCTGGGCCACGTCGACCAGGGTCATCGTATTCCCGGGGCGAGATGGACCGCGGCCCATGTCGGTGATGGCGACCAGCTTCTGGTTCGGCGAGACGATGACCTCATTCGGATCGGGGCCGGTCTTGAGAGTCGCGCGGTTCTGACCCGTTTTCAGGTCGATCAGAGTCACGGAGTCCTCCGCTTTGTTTAGAACGAAGAGTGTTCCAGCGGGTGCAACCGGCGTGGTGAGGGTAGCCAGCAGAAGGGCGCAAGCGGCGAGGCTCATGAAAACATATTACATTATGGAATAGTTTTCGAGTTCCCGGAAATTCTCCGTTCCTTCACTCGCGTTCGCTCCTTCACTCACGCTTCAGCCCGTGCTGATGTCAAACAAGCCAAATGCGGAATCCCCTGGCACGCCGTTTCGGGCGTGCCAGGGGAAGCTGATCTCCGGTTATTCCGGGAAAAACCGGGTGTAGCTGTGTTGCACAGATCGCCAGCGATTGAGCCGGCCTTCGACCACGGTGTCGAGCAAAGCCTGTGCCTGGCCGGCGGTGGTATGGCCTCCGACAACTCCGTCCCCGCCTCCTCCCAGAAACACCTTGATCATGCCCGAGGGGCCGGGTGTATTCATGCTTATGGGGATACCAGCTCCAGGGCCGGTCCGTCCGACCTTGTATTGGTTGGCGGCTAGTTGAGCGGTCGTTCGTCGCAGGAAGTAGCTCCAATTCGGGTCGGAGTCTGTCCCGATGAAATCATATCCAGTTGCGGTGGGGTCAATGGGAATCAACATGTAAATGGCATAGAGGCCGCCGTAGCCGCCGTCGAGGAATTGCACGACGGCTTTATCGACCAAGAGCCCTGGGGAGGTATTCGTGACCGAATTGGGTGCCTCGGGGTCAAACGTGATCGTGATGTCATCGGTACCGACCTCGATTCTTTGGCTGCCGATGACCTGGAATGCCTTGCACTGCACCAACGCATCACCAGCCGTGAGAACCAGGCTCCGAATATTGACCTCGCTTTCGCTCGTGCGCAGCACGCCGTCGAGAGAGTCATCCGTTCCGTTCAGCGATCGGTCTTCGACCCAGTAGTTGCTGTTTGGCGTGACTCTCCACTCATAAGCGTAAGTTCCGTTCGGATCCTTATCCTGAATTGTCGCTGTAATCACCGTAGTTGAGGTCGGTCGGATCGTGGTACGAGGGGTGGTGAGGGTGATCTTGCCCTCTGTGACCCGCAGGGAAAACTTCTCAAACTGATTGGATCGCAGGATGTCGGCAAACAAGATGACGAGATCGGTGCTCGTGCCGACTAAGTCCACCGCTCCCAGGATGGCGAAGAGATTCTTGAAGTTGCCCAGAAGCGATTGATACTGGCCCTCCGTGAGGTCAGCTTTTGTTTCCAGCCAATCCAGCATGACCTGCGAGATGAGCGGAAGAATCGTATTCGATGTATAGAGCGCGGTCACCACGGCCATCGTCGCCTTGGTGTATTCGCCTTGAGCAAGCAGATCAGAGACTTGAGGAACCGTGCTTCTGAGGGTGTTGATGATGTCGGTGACAGCCGCATTTCCCCCTGCGAACTTCAGAAAGTCGTCGATCGCGTCTCCCTCGAGTGGGATGGCCACATTCGCGATGAATACCAAAACGCCGTCAAGAAAGATCGTCTTCAGTTCTGTGATTTGCTGCGCATCAATCACCTCTTGGGGAATGCCAATCTGGGTATCTGGCACAATGCCAGCGCCTACGGCAAAGACCTCATAGTCCGTACGCTGGGCGTCTGCGGGGAATCTTGGGGTGCTTAGCGGCGGCGTGAGTCTGGCCGGCGAATAGGCAATTTCATTCTTGAAGAGTCCGTCTATCGTGCCGAGCACACCACCATAACGGGCGACTGTCGGCATTTCACGCCTCTGGAATGACGAAACGTCCTCGACTTCTTGCCCGCCCGCGTTCTTGTATCCCGTGCGCCGTACAAAAACTTCGACCCTGCGAAGGTACACGTTCTCCAATCCCAGCTGATTCTCGATCGATGTATCGACCGAGAGGCCGCTTCCCGAGGTTGGCTCGGCAATCATGCCGCGGGTTGGATCGGTGAGCGAAGTGGCAAGATTTTCGAGGGCGGCGCGAATTCCTGGATCGGCGGCATCCAGATGACCGACCGCGTCCAGCCGGGCTTGAATCGCTGCAACGAGAGCAGGGAAGCCTACCTCCGCTGGGAGCTCGTTCAGAATCTTCAGCCGTCCTTCCCCTTTGGCAAATCCGCCACCTAACACCAAGTAAGCCAAAGCCTGAGCCGTGGTGGTAGCACTGAACTCGCGCCTACTCGTGCTCAAGTAGCCCATCATGACGGTTCGGCCCGTCGAGTCGATGATTTCTCCGAACTGCGTGCCATCGGCAAAAATTGTCGCGGTGCCTCGACCTGCCGAATCGAGCTGGTCGGTTCCGACAGAGGTTCGAAGGGTTAGAGTTTCAAGCGGAGGGAGCGATGCACCAGCCGTGGAGAGAGTTGTCTCGAACTTCTGCAATCCCGCGCTGGCAGTCGATCCGCCGCCTCTGGGGAACCAGCCGCCGCAACCTTGCAGAACCGTCGATACGACGAGAATCGCCGCAACTGAGATCGCGGCTCGCTTTCGATTTCTCCGACACAGTGTCATCGCTATCACCAAACCCAGGTGAAACCAGCCTACTGAGTGTGACCATTACTGGACCATTAACGGCCTCGAGAATTCGAGAAAATCTCTGAGGAAGATCGTTACGAGCCTTGTGGAGGCACAGGCTTCGTCACCTGGATCGTCACATCGGCCTCGCTGGGGGTCAGACCCTCCCGGTTCAGGCGATATCGAAACGTGGACTTCCCGACGAAGTCCTTCGCGGGAGTGTAGGTGAGCCCACCTTCCGGAGTGAGGGCGAGAGTGCCTTCTTTGGGCGGAGTCACGAGTTCGACCGTGGCCAACCGGCCAAAGACATCGTTCGCTTTCACGCCGCCTCCCGGTTCCACGGCGAGAGGTTTGTCGGAAGGCGTGGAGTAACTATCGCCGCTCGCAGTCGGGGATTGATAGAAGGCTTGGAGCGAAAATCGCGAGGTTACGCCGCCCTCGGGAGAGCCGATCACGTACACGTTCCCAGTAAACGAGTCTACGAGAATCCGACCCGGGTGACTGCGGAAGTCGGCCTGCTCGTTCTTGTGCTGCCAACCCAGGGTCCCGTCTCGATTCACGCGACCCAGAAGGGTCAGCCCGAGTTGGTTGCGGGCAGTGGATTCTCCGGCGATGTACGAGTTCCCGTAAGAGTCCACTGCGAAGGATCGGCCCTGTTCCTCCGTCCGTTCCCCCGCGTTCATCAGGGTATGCCAGATTTTCTCGCCGGTGGACGAGAATTTGACCACGGCCAGGTCAGTGCCGTTGGCGGTGATCTCGTACAGCTGACCCCCGATCAGCACGCCGCCGGTAGTTGCTTGCATCCCGGCGGCGGCACCTGCGATCCCGCGCGAAGTGCTGATGATGGTGCGACCGAGTTCGCTGCCGTCGGCCTTGTTCAGACGCAAAAGGGTCAGATAACTCACTGAGCCTTCCACATAGAGCTCGCCGGCGACCCAGACTTCTCCGTTTGGGCTGAACGTGACGGCGGTTCCTTTGTCGCGCCCGAAACCCGCAGCCCCCGTGAACGACTTTTGCCACGCCAGCTGTCCGCCGGGGGAGATCAAGCCGACCACGAGATCCTGGCCCGATGTAGGCGTGGTGATGTACCCGGTCAACGCGACTTCGCCCCGAGGAGAGACGTCGATGCCGAGGCACTCGGAGTCGCCCTGGGGTCCAGCAAATCGAACCGTCCAAGCCGGCGATCCGGCTTCGGTCCACTTCACCGCGAGCAGCCCGCCGCGGGCATTGGAGCCAACCCCTCCCGCCTGGATCACGCCGCCCGTTGGATCCGTGACGAGATGACGGGGCGTCGCTCGATCTTGGCCGGTATCCAGGATTTGCGACCACATGATTTGTCCGCTTGCCCCACTCACGCGGGACATCACGAAACGATCCTGGTTCGGGAGTGGAGCTGCGGATGAGACGTAGAGGTCTCCATTCGGTGCGGTGGCTACCGAGTGCGCCCAGTCATCGACCTTCTTTTTCGTAGGGTCGAGTCGGACATCCCAGAGCACTTGGCCGAGCGGAGAAAACTTGCGCAAGACGAGATCGCGTCTGAGGGCACCAGATTCTCGGGGGGCGGTTGAGCCGAGGGCCACAACATTTCCCATCGGGTCCAGGGCGATGGACGTACCGTATTCTCCGCCTTCGGTTTTGCCGTTCATCACCGAAGTCCAGCCTGGGCGATAGACCTGCGCAAGAGAGGTACCGGCAATTGAGAAGATCGCGAGGGCGATGGCAACTCGTCTCATGACTCCCAGTATAAACCTCTGGAGCGTGGCTCTCACAATTTTCTGGAACTACTTTGATACAGGGGCAAATATTCGAGAACGGTAACCTCTGGGCGGACAATAATGTTCATTCTCCAACCTCATGCAAAGGCGAGCTCGATGCTCTTGCGGACACCCCAACGCGACGACCGATCATGGCGCGATGAACTCGCCATCCGGCTAGGAACGACGGATCTCCCGGGAATGATCGAGATGGAAGCCTGGGACGACGAGCCGTGTCTCGACTTCATGGTCATTGACGGAATGCAGTTCACGGTGTGTACCGAGGCTTTTAAGCACGCGGTCGATGGAGCAGCACTGACAGGAATCCAATTTGTGCCCGTCCGTGTTCAGAATTCTGCGGCGGAGCTTCCACCGCTCTATGCCATGCAGATTCTGGGGCGCTGCGGGGTGCTGCATCTGCTCGATCCACAAGCAAAGCGGGGGCTGGGACGTGGGCTGATGGCTTCGGAATATGACGGTACGGACTTTGCGACACGGGCAGATCGAAAGGGAGCCACGCCTCTCCTTATCTCGGAACGCGCAGAAAGGGTGCTCCGAAGCTTCACCGGAATGGAATTCGTTCCGGTGAAGCTCGTTGATAGCTTGCCCTAGTCGGCCATCGCCGATTCCCGGGCGGCGTCGTATGCCGCCATTTTCTTGGCATCTCCTTTCTTTTCGCTCATGTAGTAGAGCACAGGAACGGCGAGGCGTGAAAGCAAAGTTGAGGCAATCTCGCCTGCCATCAAGGAGATCGCGAGTCCTTGGAAGATCGGGTCGAATAGGATCACAAACGATCCCACAATCACCGCTGCGGCGGTCAGCAGCATGGGACGGAATCGGATGGCTCCGGCATCGATCACCGCATCCTCCAGACTCGAACCCTGCGAGCGTCGCAATTCGACGAAGTCGACGAGAATGATGGAGTTCCGGACGATGATCCCTGCGCCGGCGATGAAGCCAATCATCGAGGTGGCGGTGAAGAATGCCCCCATCATTGCATGCCCTGGCAAGATTCCGACGAGAGTCAGGGGGATCGGGGCCATGATGACGAGCGGTGTCTTGAAATCCTGGAACCACGCGACGACCAGGATGTAGATCAGGACAAGCACCGCGCCGAAGGCGATTCCAAGGTCGCGGAACACTTCGTAGGAAATGTGCCACTCGCCGTCCCACTTCATCGCGGGCTTGCGGGTGTCTTCCGGGAGGTGAGTCGAGAGCACCTGGAGCTTCGCGCCACCCGGCAGATCGAGCTTTTCAATCGCCTTGTTCATGGCAAGGATCGCGTAAACCGGGCTCTCTTGCCGACCGGTGACGTCGCCCGTGACGTAGGTGACCGGCAGCAGGTTCTTGCGGTAGAGGCTCTTGTCCGTAGGGATCTCTTCCCAACTGACAAGTTCGGACAGAGGAACCAAGGCTCCGCTCAGGGATCGAACATCGACTTGATCGAGTCTATCAAGGCCACTTCGTGAGGCGCGGTCGAGCTGCACTCTCACCGGGACATCCTCGCGGCTGTTCGGGTCGTGGAGCAGTCCCACAGGAGCGCCCGAGAGGGCTGTCGCGAGGCTCTGGTTGACCTGTTCGACACTCACTCCGACAAGCGCGGCCTTCTCCTGGTCGACGACGTACTGGAACGTTCGCTGATCGTCCTCGACGTACCAATCCACATCTGTCACGCCTTCGGTGGTCTGGAAAATCTCCTTCACCTTGGCCGCGATTTCAACGCGGGTCGCGTGATCTGGACCGTAGACCTCTGCGACGAGAGTTTGCAGAACCGGAGGGCCGGGAGGAACTTCCGCGAGCTTGATCCGGGCTCCTAATTGCCGCGCTTTTTCCTCCAGCGCAGGGCGGAGTTTCTTGACAATATCGTGGCTCTGGACGGAGCGATGGTGCTTCTCCAGGAGGTTCACCTGGATGTCTGCTTGGTAGCTTGCATCACGCAGGAAGTAGTGGCGCACCAGACCATTGAAGTTGTAGGGGCTAGCGGTTCCCGCGTAGACCTGATAGTCCACAACTTGATCGGATCCAGCCGCGACCTCGGCGAGCTGCCGGGTGGCCGAGAGGGTCTCCTCCAGCGTCGTTCCCGTCGGCATATCCACGATGATCTGGAACTCGTTCTTGTTGTCGAAGGGGAGCATCTTCACTGTCACGGCTTTGATGCCGATCAGGGCCATTGAGCCGAGAAGAAGTGCGCCGACAACTCCGAAGAAGACGAATCGGGTGCTGGGTTTTCGCAGAAGCGGCGTCATCACTTTGCGGTAAAGCCGGGTCAGCACATCGTCGGGATTCTCCTCATCGTGACCATGGCCACTGTGTTTTCCGGCAGACTTCAACAAGCGAATCGCTGCCCACGGGGTCACGATGAAGGCGACCAGAAGCGAGAAGATCATCGCCGCCGATGCCCCGACCGGGATCGGTCGCATGTAGGGGCCCATCAAACCGCCGACGAAGGCCATCGGAAGAATTGCCGCGATGACCGTGAAGGTCGCGAGAATCGTCGGGTTTCCGACCTCATCGACAGCTTCGATGGCGGTGCGCAGAACTCCCCGTTCCGCCGCACTCGGCATCCGCAAGTGCCGGACGATGTTTTCGACCACGACAATGGCGTCGTCCACCAAAATGCCGATGCTGAAGATGAGGGCAAAGAGGGTGATCCGGTTGAGCGTGTAGCCAACGAGGTAGAAGACCAGCAGAGTCAAGGCGAGCGTCACCGGAATGGCGATGAGAACCACGACCGCTTCCTTTTTGCCAAGGGCCAACGCGATCAGGGCGGTCACCGAGACGATCGCGATCTGCATGTGGAACAGAAGTTCGTTCGACTTTTCGGCGGAGGTCGCCCCATAGTCTCGGGTGATGCTGGTCTCCACGTCGCTCGGGATGACCGAGCCCTTCAGGGTCTCGACCTTCGCGCGAACGGCGCTTACAACATCAATCGCGTTCGTGCCCTTGCGCTTCGCGACACTGATCGTCACCGCTGGTTCGACTTCCGGCTTCGCCCCCTTTTCGTGCGCGGTGCCGTAGCCGTGGAACACATAGTCCACAGGTTCGCCTCCGCCATCGATGACGGTCGCGACTTCTTGAACGGTGACTGGTTGACCATCGACCACGCCAACGACCGTCTCTCGCACCTGGTCAGCATCTCGGAAGAAATCGCCGACTCGGATTGATTCCTCTTGATTTGCGCTCGAGAGCAATCCGGCGTCGGACCTCTGGTTGCTTACTTGGAGGGCCCCGAGAAGATCGTGCAAGCCTAGCCCACGCGCAGTGAGAGCGGCCCGATCGATCTGAACGCGCAACTCCCGCCGAGGGCCACCAATGACCATCGTTTCGCTGACGTTCGGCACAGACTTGATCGCCCGTTCGACGCGCGCAGCGATCTGACGAAGAGTCGCGGCATCTACTTTGTCGCTGTGCAACGTGAGGGCGAACACCGGAACATCATCAATCGAGCGAGGCTTGATGATCGGAGAGGATGCCCCGGCGGGGAGGCGGTCAATGTGAGAGAAGAGTTTCTCTCGGAGTCGCACCATCGCGCGTTCTTCGTCCTGGCCGACCATGAAACGAACCACCGACATGGCGCGCCCCGGGCTGGACGTGGTGTAAACGTACTCAACGCCGGGAATCTCCCAGATGAGCTTTTCCATCGGCACGCTCAGGCGTTGCTCAACGTCGGCCGCCGTGGCTCCGGGAAGCGTTGCGATGACATCCGCCATCGGTACGATGATCTGGGGCTCCTCCTCGCGTGGGGTTCGGGAGACCGCGAAAAGGCCGAGCAGAATCGAGGCAATGATGACGAGCGGCGTGAGTTTGCTGTTGGCGAAGGCCGCCGCCATGCGACCGGCGATGCCGAGTTTCATCGGTTCTTCGGCTCCACGGTGTCGCCTTCAGCGATCGAATTGCGGTCGGTGGTGACGATTACTTCTTTCGCTTTGAGGCCGCTGAGGATTTCAACCAGGCCGTTTTCTCGGCGACCAATCGTGATGATCCGCAGGTGAGCCTTGCCGTCCTGGACAACCCAAACGTAGTCCAGACCCTCGTTCGTCCAAGTCGCAGCCTCGGGCACTCGGATTCCCGGAGCACCCGATCGAGCGATTTCCACTCGACCGAAGAGTCCGCTCTTCAGGCCGGGAACCTCAGGGAGGGCATATTTGACGATGAATGTCCGGCTTTGCCCTTGGCCCTGAGGAATCACCTCGACCACCCGTGCGCCGAGAGTCTCCTCCGGGAGTGCGTCGAGCTTAACTTGACCTTTTGATCCGACCGAGGCGTAAGCCAGAAGCTTCTCGGGGATCGACGCCTCGAGTCTAAACCCGCCACCCTCAATTTTCAGCAAGGGTAAACCAGGCGAGGCCATGGCTCCGGGGTCGGCCATGCGGCTGACCACGCGTCCATCAAACGGGGCGGAAAGAACGGCAAAACTGAGGTTTGTTCGAGCCGCATCGACCGCCGCCGAACTCTGGTTGGCCTGAGCTCGTGCCGCGCGGATTTCGTCCTCGCGGAGCTTAGTTTGCATCGCGGCAGCCTTGGCGGATTGCACGGCGGCGTCCGCCTGCTTGACGGCGGCCTTTGCCTGCGCGACTCCTTCTCTCGCAGCACGGATGTCCTGTTCCCGGGTGCCTTCGGCGGCGATTTTCTCGGCTTGAACCGCGAGATCGTATTGAGCTTTGGCGATATCGTACGTGGTCTGGTCGAGCTCGCGCTGGCGACCCGAGATGGCTCCGCTTTCGTAAAGTCGTTTGCTCCGCTCAAGATCGCGCTCGGCTTGGTCCAGTTGCGCTTTTGCTTGAGCAACCGCCAGTTTGGCTTGCTCACGCTCCTGGTTTCGCGGGCCCGCGAGAGCGAGATCGAGGCGGGCTTCCGCTGCAGCGAGTCCCGCTCGTGCCTGAGTCGCGGCGGCTTCCGCTTGGGCGATACGAGACGTGCTCGTCTCTCGTTCCATCGCCGCAGCGGTTTGAGCGGCGCCTACCGCGACTCCTGCACTTTGTCGATTCGCCTCGGCCATACGGAGGGCGGAAGCCATGTCTCGCGCATCAAGACTAATGAGGGTTTGGCCCTTGCTCACCGGTTGTCCGGGCCGGACGTTGACCCGCATCACTTTTGCGAGAATCTTCGCGGAGATGTCGGCTTCGTAGAGCGGACGAACCGTGCCCGTCGCCTCGAAGACCCCGGAGATGATTTCTTCTTCGACCACCATCGTGGCGGCTTGTACGGTTTTGCCCTGGTGCACCTCGCCACCGTGATGTTCTGCCTTCGGCTGGCAACCTGCCAGAGCAAGGGCAGCAAGACTCGCGACAATGATCGCTCCTGGGCTCAGTGTGCGTACGAACTTCATGGTTTTCTGAACGGGAGAGGCACGGTGTGATGGAAAAGGATTCGAGGTCCCGAAAAATGAATCCTCACCTGGCTCGTAGGACTCTCCCTTCACAAGACCATGAAGCAAATGTCTGTTCAAGACTTAGAGAAGAAGCTCGCGCAGGGCAAGGTTGCGGTGCTCGATGTACGCACCAGACTGGAATATCGAGCAGGCCACATCCCGGGCGCACATCATGTGAGCCTGGGATCGGTGGGTCGGGATCCGCTCACCCTAGAGGCACCGATGATTGCGGTGGTCTGCGAGAGCGGGCACCGGAGCGCGATGGCGACGCAAGTGCTGGAGCAGAAGGGGATTCCGGCTGTGAATGTCACAGGAGGAACCGCCGCCTGGCGTGCAGCGGGTCTCCCTCTGGAGCGACCTGAGCGCACACCCCTGTCGATCGACCGCCAGACCCACCTCGTCGCGGGGTTGATGCTGATCGCGGCTCTTACTCTTGCCACCCAGGTGAGCCCGAATTGGATGTGGCTCGCTGCCCTCCCAGCATTTGGCCTGATGCTTGATGCCCTCACCGGTCTCTGCCCGATGCGCGCCATTCTCGGCGCGATGCCGTGGAACAAGAACCGCGCCGTGTGTCATCGGTGACTTGAATCCCCGGCCGACGACCATTAGTCCACCCGTTGCGTCAACAGCAAGGGGCGTCGAGATGCCTGCGGGGTTTGGTTCGACTTCGACCAGAGTATTCTGAACGAGATGAAACCGGTTTTGATTTCGGAAGTTCCTGTACTGGCCACGCCGAAGGGGCACTATTCTCCGGCGACGGTAGGGGCCGGATTGGTGGCGATTTCCGGGCAACTGCCGCTGGATGCTCAGGGCCAGCCGGTTCTGGATTCCTTCGAGTCGGAGGTTCGAACGGTTTTTGCGAACATCGATCTCATCCTCGCGACGGCGGGGTGCACTCGGGAATCGCTGTTTCAGGTGACGGTTTACGTGACCAGCCTTTCGCTTTGGCCCGAGTTCAACCGGCTCTATGCTGAATGGGTGGGAGACCATAAGCCAGCCCGCGCCGTGGTGCCGGTGCCAGAGCTCAACTATGGCGCCCATCTCGAAGTCGCAGCTTTGGCGATCGCGCCCTAAATCCTAGGCCTGTCGAAGCTTGCACACCGCTGGGTCGTCCATTTCAAACCTATGATGATTCCGATCTTGGCCGTGGCCCTCGCCCAAACCGCCGATGCGGAAATGGGCTCGATCAGTGGCACCGTCACTTACCGGGAGCGGATTGCGCTTTCCGAGACGGCGGAGCTTGCCCTCACGATTAGCCGAACGTCGCGCGGGGTTGTGCAACCGGTCACCAGCCTCACGATGTCGCTGGGGCGGAAGCAGGTGCCGGTTCACTTCATGATCCCGTACCAGCTCAGCAGTATCGAAAAAGGGCAGGACTACCTCCTCCGAGCGGAAATCCGTGATCGGGGCGAGACTCTGTTCCGAACCTCGGAGGCCGTCGCCGTCATCACCAATGGTCGCAATCGGGCCGAGTTGACCTTGGTCAGAAATGCCACCGGCGGTTCCACCCAAACGAAGGTCAACTTCGCGGATCAGAAATGGGAGTTGACGGAGTTAGCTGGCAAGTCGGTACGAGCCCAGAATCGTCCTTACGTGACCTTCCGATCCGAAGGCAATGAACTCGCCGGACATGGTGGGGTGAATCAGTTTGGCGGTCAGTGGAAGGTGTCGGGCGACACTCTGCAAATCGACCTGGGCGCGATGACCATGATGGGAGCGGACGAGGTTCGGATGCGCTTGGAATCCGATTTTGTGAACATGCTCGGACGCGTGAACCGAGCGGAAGTGAACAAAGATCAGCTCCAATTGTCACGCGGAACCGAGATTCTGGCAAAGTTTCGACGCGGTCGCTAAGGCTCTGGCGGACGAACAGGCGCGCGGTGGGGTTCACTCGGTGAATCGTGCCGCGCGTTCGTTTTGCTCCCAGCCCAACCGGACATCTGCATTTGGGTCATGCGTATTCGGCTTGGCGAAATTGGCAGGAGAAAAGTGACGGTGGCTTTCTGCTTCGAATCGAAGACATTGATGCGCGAAGCAAGCATGAATTTGAGGCGGATTTGCTCGAGGATCTCGCTTGGTTAGGGTTTGAGCACAGCGGGGAAGTGGTTCGGCAGTCGGCTCGCGGAGCTCTCTACGGCAAAGCGCTCGAGCAGCTCAAGCAGTCAGGACTCATGTATCCCTGCTTTTGCTCGCGGAAGCAGATCAAGGAGGAACTTGAGCGGCTGGGCTCGGCTCCTCAGAGCGACGGCGTGACCTCGCTCGGGAGCCCGTATCCCGGAACTTGCAAGAAGATCGTTGCGAAGAGCGCGCGGAACCGAGTGAATATCGGTGAGCCGCATGTCTGGCGACTTGATCTGTCGGCAGCTATCGGCCGCTTTGGGCTGCCTGAGTTCCTTGGACCAGATGGCGTGCGTCACTTCGCGCCGATGGACGGAGTGAGCGATCCGATTTTGGGTCGGCGTGATACCCCATTCAGCTATCACTTGTGCAGCGTCGTTGATGACGCCGAGCAGGGGATTGAACTCGTGATTCGGGGCAGAGATCTTTTGCCTGCGGTGGGAGTTCATCGACTGATCCAGCAGATCCTCGGCCTGCCCGAACCCCGCTACGTCCACCATCCTCTCGTGCTTTCCGAATCGGGAGAACGGCTCGCCAAGCGAACGGGAGCGCGGTCGATTCGGGAGTATCGACGGGACGGACTGAGCCCAGACCAAGTGATCCAAAAAGCACTCAGCCAGCTCGAAGCTGGCTGAGACTGATCGATCTTTTATGATCTCGACTTAGAATTGGATCGGTCGGTACCAAATGTTCCGGAATCGAACGAGGTCACCATGATCCTGCAGGACGATCGGGCCGGTCGGGCCGTGCGGCGTGTAGCTGGCGAGCTCTTTGTGCTTCGTCTCTCCCTGCAATTCCTGCGCGTGATGGATGACGATTCCATTGTGAAGCACCGTGACCATGGCCGGTCTGAGGACACGATTGCCTTCGAACACCGGACCGCGCCAGATGATGTCGTAGCTTTGCCACTCGCCCGGCTCGCGGCAGGCATTGACGAGGGGCGGAAACTGCCCGTAAATCGCGCCCGTGATGCCATCGGCGTAGACGGGATTCTCATATCCATCGAGGATCTGGATTTCGTAAATGCCGACGAGGAAGACTCCGCTGTTCCCTCGACCCTGGCCGGATCCTCGCACGATGCGTGGACTGGCGAATTCAAGATGAATCTGACCATCCCCATGTTGAATTTTTGACCGAATGTTCCCACTCCCGGGCACTACTTCTGCGTACCCATTTTCGACTTTCCAACCGGCTTTACCGTCGTTCCCCTCCCAGTTGTCGAGACTCTTGCCGTCAAAGAGGATCACGGCATCGCTCGGGACGCCTCCCGGCAGGCCGGGACGAACCACCGTTGGCTGGGGTCGCCGAGGATCGTGAACTGTCCACGTCGAGCCCGGAATGATCGGGGTATCCGTGTAACCTTGAATCTGCATCAGCGGAGTTTAGCCGGATTTTCGTGACTCTTTTCGTTAAACCGCGATAACGGTTAAACTGGCCTCATGTCAGCCTCCACGTTCTCCGCCCCGATTCCAGATACTGCCCTCGGACGGCAATTTGCCGAGCAGGGATTCGTTGTTGTCAAAGGTGTGTTTTCGCCTGCGGAGGTTGCGGTACTCGAGGCCGATTTTGATCGGATCGTGGCCCAACTGGTGGCGAGCGGGGAAGATATCAACGCAAAGTGGGGAGGTGAGGTGATGGAGAAGATGGCCGATCCGGGGTCGGTTGTGATCCACACCCACAATGTTCAGCACTACTCAGCGGTGTGGACACAGGCGTTTCTTCACGAGAAGTTCCTCAAAGCAGCGACGGATCTGCTGGGCCCCGACGTGGTGCTCCACCACTCCAAACTCTTCCAAAAGCCCGCCGAGAATGGCGCGCCGTTCCCGATGCATCAAGACTGGGATTACTTTCCGTCCAAGCTCGACACGATGCTTGCCGGGATCATCCATGTGAGCTCCGCGACTGATGAAATGGGGTGCCTTCGCGTCTATCCTGGGTCGCACAAAGCTGGCCGAATTGACGACAGCAAAGGCCATTCCGGCTGGATCGAGGAGACTTATCCTCTGGAAGGGGCCACGCCGCTCGAGGCGGAGCCGGGCGACGTGGTTTTCTTCCACTATCTCACTTGGCACGGGTCGAAGCCGAATCGCTCCGACAAAGTCCGCAAGACGGTGCTTGTTCAACTGCATGCCGGGGCCGATGATCTCGAGAATCCGGCTGGCCACCCCTATGAGCGAACGGTTTTGGCCGGCTTCAACCCCCACATGACGCGAAACAACGCGAATTCCGTGAAATAGATCATTCAGTCATAAAAAAGGCCCAGGAGCAGATTGCTCCTGGGCGATGGCTGGCTCCTCCGTCCCCTTAACCGGCGCGGAGCATCGTGATGTCTTTCCAGTTGCGGACTTCTTGGGCGATGGCTCGGATGTCTTGCGCGGCCCCACAGGTCGGGTTTTCGACGACAAATAGCTGACGTTTGCGCGTTGCTCTGGCAGCTTCCATGTCGTGCCGAACCGAACCAAGAAAGTCCACGTGCTTTTTCAAATAAGACCAAACGATCTTTTCAAAGCTCTCGAAGAGTCGGCGGGCTTCAACCGGATTGGCCATGTTGAACACGACCTTCACGCGGGCACCCGGATCCTTTCGGAAGAGAGTCTTGACCGTGGCGTATGCGTCGGTGATGCTCGTCGGATCGGGGCTGACCACCACGATGACTTCCTGCGCGAGCTTCATGAAGGTCATCACGCGTTGATCCAGACCGGCAGCGGTGTCGAAGACCAAGATATCCGTCTCTGCATCCAGCTGGGCGATCTGCTCCATGAAGAGACCAAGCTTCTTCGGGCCGGCGCGCATCAACATGGGCACAGCGGAGGCACCGGTGATCGCGGTGAGACCTCCGGGGCCAGTCGTCGCGATTTCTCGGAGGGTCTTCTCACCCGAGACCACATGTTGAAGGTTGTGGGTGGGCGAGATGCCGAGAACGATATCAAGGTTTGCGAGTTGAAGGTCTGCGTCGAAGACGGTCGTCTGCTCTCCGGTTTCCTGAAGAGCCGCCGCCAGATTCGCCGCGAAAGTCGTCTTGCCGACTCCGCCCTTTCCGCTGGTGATCGCAATCGTGAGCATAAATTTAGTCCTGGTAGGCATCCCAGAGTGAGTCTTGGCCGCCACCGGCGATGGCAAGCAGAAGTTCGCGTCGATCGGGCTGCTCATCGACCTTGGCTTGAGCCCGAGGCTTAGAAGATCGTTTGGTCTTCTTTGCTGCTGGTGCTCCTTCCGTCACCGCCACAGGTGCTTGCTTCTTCGCGGTAGGCAGTGCGTAGTGACGAGCGATCGCCTCGAAAATCTCTTGGTGACCGGCGAGAGAAATGACCAGCCGCTTGTTGAGTGCCCGGGTCAGGTAGTCCGTCCCCTGGATATCGAGCGGGTCGCAGAGCGCGCAGTGGAATTCGGTCTGGGTCACGCTGATCGGGAGAATCAAGCGGGAGAGAGCGAAAGTCGGCGAGACCAGTTTCAGGGCAGCTTCACTCGGCTTCACAGAAGGCAGGTCGCAGACCGGAATATCGTACTGCTGGGCGAGGCATTCCACCACTTGTTGCTCCGTGCAGTAGCCCAGCGAGATCAGAACTTCGCCGAAGCGACCTCCCGTGGTTCGATGAACTTCGAGAGCATGCGAGCATTGCTCGGCCGAAATGATCCCACGATCAATCAGCCAGTCTCCGACACGTTGGTATCGACTCATAAATCTTCATGCCTCGCAAATTCACGAGGGTTCCTGGTGAAATTGTCGGAGCTCGCCGGATTGATCCTTACAGAATTTGGGCGGAAATCAGGGGTAAATCGAGAAAATCTATTCCACTTTGTAATAAAGCAGATCGTTATTGCCAGTCCTTTGCTATAATGAAATCACCTTGCCAATTCCAGGCGCGGAGATATCTTCATGAACTACCGAATGAATCGCCTCTGCCGAGCGATGGGTGTCGCGGCTCTTGCCGTGATGACGACCCTCGCGATCGCGCAGGTGCCGACGCAGCCGAGCCGAATGGGCTCTGATCTGACTCGGCCGCCCATGGTGAAAGGGGAGTATGCCCCTGATCACGTCGTCGTTACGTTCCGTCCGAACACGAGTCTTGCGACGAAGCAGGATGTTCTGAAACGCTATGGCTTGACGAACAATCCGCTGATCACCAGCAAATACTTCTCGGTTCTCAACATCACTCCGCGGAGCAAGGCGATGGGCGTGACGGTTCACAACCTCACCCGCGCTCTGGCGAATCACCCGGCCGTCCTCTACGCTGAGCTCGACCCGGTTCTGAAGCCGGAGTTCCTGCCCAACGATCCCCGATTCGATGAGCAATGGGGTCTGAACAACACCGGACAAGGCGGCGGCGTGAACGATGCCGACGTGGATGCCGTGGAAGCTTGGGACAACGTTCTCGATGCCGATACGACGGTTGTTGCGGTCTGCGATGACGGTGTTGAATACACCCACGAAGATCTGGCCGACAATATGTGGACCAACCCGGGCGAAAACCCGACCAACGGAATTGATGACGACGGCAATGGCTTCATCGATGACAAGCACGGTTGGGACTTCGTGGACAACGACAACGATCCGATGCCGGATTCTCCGTTCGATTCTCACGGAACCCACGTCGCTGGTTCGGTCGCAGCCACGTTCAACAACGGACTCGGCGTAGCCGGTGCGGGCCCGAATGTGCAAATCATGGCCCTCAAGATGTATCCGACCCAGGCGTTCATGTCGGCCCTCACGAACGCGATCGACTACGCATGGGAAAACGGTGCCGACGTGATCAGCGTCAGCTACAACCTGGATGGATTTACCCAAGCCCTGAGCGATGCGATCGGTCGAGCTGGTTCCGCCGACGTTGTCTACTGCGGCTCTGCAGGCAACAACGGTGAGAATGAGCCCCCGCGCTCGGCCCTGCGAGATATCCATGACAACCTCATCTTCGTTGCGGCTTCGAACCGAAACGACGACCTGGCGGGCTTCTCGAACTACGGAACGCGCGTCGAGATTGCCGCTCCGGGTGAAGACATCCTCTCCACCTACACCGAGAATAGCTACGAGTATTCGAGCGGAACCTCGATGTCCACACCGATGGTGGCGGGCGTCGTGGCCACTCTGCGAGGCCTCAATCCAGACGAAACGGCCCGAGAAGTTCTCGATCGCCTCATCGACAATGGCGATGCGGTGGCGAATCTTACCGGCTTGATCCCTGGCCAAAAGCGAATGAACTTCGCCAATGCCACGTCGGTCACCGTCTTCCCGCCGCTCCTCTCAATCACCCCGATCATGGGCACGGTTCTGGGCGGTGGATTGCCTGAGGTCATGAGCAGCGACAACACGCACATGCAAATGCGCGCTTCCTCGCTCGCTCGACGCGGCAACTACGTCACGTTCGAGGTTGAGGTTCAGTCGCCGGTTCCGGCAGCGAATGTCAGCCGCATCAAGCTCGACACGGAACTCAAGGTCAACCGACGCCAGTTGACGCAGTACATCTATCTGTACAACAACGTCACCGGCAACTGGGATGTCCTGGGCTCGACGCGATCCAGCACAGAAGACCTGATGTTCGGTCGAACGGTGGGTCGACAAGACGCACCTAAGTACGTCGGCGCAAACGGCAAGATCCGCGCTCGAGTCATGGTGCTCGGTGCTGAGCGACGAGGCGTGAGCACCACGTTCGACGTTCTTACGGATCACATCCAACTGAGCGTCACCTACTAGGGTTATTCTCTGCCCAACGCGAGGAGCCTGGCTAGACGCCGGGCTCCTCGTTTTTTTGCCAGGATGGGGAAATCGTGAGCTACGATTTACACCAGAGTGACGGAATTCCGTCTATGATGGAAGGGTTAACAACACGACTCCATTGGGAGTCGCGGAGAGAATATGCCCAAGTTGAATGCGCGCCCCGTCTGGCGCCCCTTGATTGCTTTAACGCTGGTGGGAGCGTCGCTCGCCAGCGTCGCTCAGCCGCGAGATCTTGACTTCACGACCCTGCGAACGGATCCATTCAAGCTTCCGCCCAAGACGATCTATTCCAAGACCCATGTCGTGGTCGCTTTCCACCCTGCGGCTCGCGAGTCGGTGAAGAAGGCGGTGATCGGTCGGATGGCGCTGAGCGAAGATACGAAGATCGCCAACCCCTACTTCTCGGTTCTTCACCTTTCCCCCGATGCGATGCGGATGGGGCAAACGGTGGAGCAAGTGGTGCGTCAACTCAACGCGAATCCAGCGGTTCGCTATGCGGAGTTCGATACCCTCCTGGAGCCAGATTACGTGCCGAATGATGCGCGTTTTTCCGAGATGTGGGCTCTGAACAACACGGGGCAGACCGGCGGAACCGCGGACGCAGACATCGATGCCGTGCAGGCATGGGATGTCACGGGTGTCCATGCAGAAGAAATCGTTGCGGTGTGTGATGACGGCGTTGATCTGGCTCACCCCGATCTTGACGGCAACATCTGGAACAACGCAGATGAGATTGCTGGCAACGGGATTGATGACGATGCGAACGGCTTTGTCGATGACTTCCGAGGCTGGGATTTCTCGGATAACGACAACAACCCGAACCCCGCGAGCGGAGACTCGCACGGAACGCACGTTGCCGGAACCATCGGCGCGGAAATCAACAATGGAATCGGCGTCGCGGGTGTCGGGCGCAATCTGCGCATCATGCCGCTCCGCATTTACGGCGGCGCAACTCCTTGGATGAGCGCATTGGCGAACGCGGTCGACTACGCGTGGCGCAATGGCGCGAGCGTCATCAGCGTGAGCTACAACATTGATGGCTACACCACAGCTCTGGTTGATGCGATCCAGCGCGCAAAAGCAGCCGATGTGATCTACTGCAACTCGGCGGGCAACAACAACCAGGCCAACCCGCCGCGCCAAGCGATCCGCAGCGTGGCCGACAACGTGGTGTTTATTGCCGCGTCGAACCACAACGATCAAAAGTCCAGCTTCAGCAACTACGGCACCCTGGTTGAGGTCTTCCTGCCGGGTGAGGACATCCTGAGCACGTTGCCAGGCAACACGTATGGTCTGAACAGCGGCACGTCGATGGCTACCCCTCATGCATCGGGCATGCTGGGTGTCATCCGCGCGATGTACCCAACGGCAACCGCTCGACAAGCACTCGATCGACTGATCGCTCTGGGCGATTCGGTTCCGGCACTTTCTAGCTATGTGGCCAACGGCAAGCGGGCGAATCTGCTCAATGCCATGGACAACGACTCAACGCCACCTGGCCCGATTTCTGGCCTGACCGCAGAGCGTCGGGCGTTCACCGTCATCGAGCTCTCGATGACGATTCCGGGCGACGATGGAATGGTCGGCCCGGTGGATAGCTTCGATATCCGGGTGAGCCCGAATCCGATCACGAACGCAAACTTTGCGTCGGCACGTCCCGTGCTTGCGACGGTTCCGAGTGCAGCACCGGGAACGAATGTTCGCTTCCGCGTGAACGGTATTTGGCCGGGCGATGCCAGCTACGTGGCCGTCCGCGCGAAGGACAACGTTGGCAACGTGTCTCCGACCGCCTTCTTCGGGCCTCTCGCCACTCGGGGTGGTGCCTGGGGTGATCGCGTGGAGTCAACGAACCAGTTCGCTGGTGACCAAACTTGGGCGACCACGACGAGTCAGCAGTATTCGGGCAGCCGAAGCTGGACCGATTCGCCGGCGGGTAACTACGGAAACAACGCCTCCACCATTCTCTCGATGAACGCTCCGGTCGTGGTCAACGGGCCAGTAGCGTTCAAGTTCCAAGCGAAGGTCGATTTGGAGTCGAACTATGACTTCCTCTTCGTCGAAGTTCAGAAGAACGGAGGCGCGTGGCAAACCCTGACTCGACTGACGGGTGCGCGAGACTGGACGCAGTACGGAGCCACTCTGGATGCGGTCAACGGCGACTCAATGCGGGTTCGGTTCCGCATGACGTCGGATGGCTCTGTCGTGCGCGACGGCGTCTATCTCGATGACTTCGTGATGGTGCCGGTGTCGCCTATCTTCAGCGACAGCTTCGAAGGAACCAATAACTTCACGTCGCAAACGCCGTGGGCCAAGGTGGCCGATGCGTTCAGCCCCGTGACGGCCTGGAGCGACAGCCCCGGTGGAAACTATGCGGCGAACGCCAGCACGTCGTTGACAGGCACGAATACTCTTGACCTGCGAGGGATCGCCGATCCGGCGTTGCTGATGCAGGCGAAGTTCGACCTCGAAACCAACTACGACTACCTCCATCTGGAGCAATCCTCGGATGGCGGCTCCACCTGGACGCGCGCTTCGTCGCTAAACGGTGCGCAAACCGCGTGGGGCTCCGTCTCCCTCAATCTGCTCAACCACGAGTTCACTCGTGTACGGTTCCGGCTGACCTCGGACGGCACGGCTCAGCGCGATGGCGTGACGATGGACGATCTGCGCATCGTCGGCGAGCCCTGGGAAGACAAGAAGGTCGCCACGGGCACGGTGGGTCTGGAACGGTTCCTCGGCACCCCGGCGAGCCTCCCCGGCACGCTGGAGATCCTCGATCCGGTGACCAACGCCGTGTTGGAATCGCACCCGTTGCCTCTCGCCAACACCGGGCTCTCCACCCAAGGGGCGTTCTCGTTTGGAACGTTCCTGAGTGGAAACGTGAATCTTCGCGTGAAGGTCAAGGGCTATCTCAGCAACCGGATCATGGGTGTCAACCTGGCAAACGGTCTGAGCGGGCTCAACGTGGTGCTTAAGATCGGGGATGTCAACGGGGACAACAAGGTTGACGGCGCGGATCTTGACCAGATCAAGACCTCGTTCGGACTCGCTCCCAGCGATCCGCGATACAACCCGAATGCCGACGTGAATGGCGATGGTCAGGTGAACAACCTGGACCTGCGCTGGACGCGACTGAATCTCGGTCTGCAAGGCAACTAATCGGAATCGGTTAGGCGCGAAAAAGAGAAGCCCCGGCCAAGCGGCTGGGGCTTCTCTTCTTGGGGATCGATAGATTTTAGGCAGATCGGATTCCGCTCAAGATGAGGAGTTTCCGTGCTTCGCCAATGCACTCCTCCAAGACAGCTTCCTCCAACTGCATCACGTCCTCGACTTCCTCGCTGGGTGTCCATGGAAGCGTCCACGGGACAAGCCCCATGCCTCGTTCCTCGGCGATGCCTCGGGCAAAGTTCAGGTGAATGAGGGGGATTCGGAGTTCGAGTGTCCCGTTGGGATCGTCAATTCCCATCACGGTCTCCACGAACACATCCGGTAATCCGAGTGCTTCCGAGGCTCGAGGCGCGAGTTCGCTGATGTCTCGACCGTGAACCATCAGGAAGGCCTGAGTCAGGCCAATCTCCTTCTCCTTCGCCATCGAGTAGAGCCGATCAAATTCCTGCGGGGCCACGTAGGAGAGCAATCCGAAGAGCACGTTGTGGAGGACGCCTGCGGCGAAGATCTCCTCGTGACTCCAGCGGCTTCCCGAGCCACCTGAGAATCGCTTGCGATACAACTGGCTCGCCAGCGCGCCGACAAAGTTGCCGTTACGGGCAAAGCGGTCGGTGTCGAGCTGGGATCGATGGGTGGATTCGCTGACGAGAGCGCTTGTCCAGAGGGCCACGGCGAGCGATCGCAAGGATCGAAAACCGAGCAGCATGACGGCTTCCCGGACGGTTGTCACCGGCTTGGCTCGACCGAAGAGCGCGGACGAGGCGGCACGCAGGATTCCTGCGGTCAAGGCTGGATCTGAGTGAATCAACTGCTCGATCTCGGTGTGGCTTGCATCGGGTTTATCGAGCAGCTCTGAAAGGCGGAGCGGCGATTTGGGCAGTTGCGGCAGCGAGCTCGCTGAGCCAAACAAATGCAGCAGTTCATCAAATTCCATGGATCCCGACATAGTTCTCCTTCTTCAAACGGTTAGTTGCGCTCGAAACAAAACCGCGCTAATACGTGGAAAAAGCCACTCCTGAAGAATCGTTGCCGCTCATTGACGAGGCGACCGCTCCCGCGCGGAATGCGCCAGAGGGGCTTGGATAGTAGGTGAAGGCAGTTCCCGAGATGGGATCGTTCGGCACGGTGGCCAAGTAGGGCCCTCGCCAGTCGCGGAAGTCGATGTTGACGCTCGTGCCCGTTCGCGACCGCCCGGTGCCCGGTGCTGTCGTCACGGTGAGATCCGCAAGAGACGAAGGGAAGGCCCCCGTGTCGGTGAAGAACATCTGCACCGCGCTCCGAACCACGGCGAGGTCACTTCGCAGGGCATTCTCGCGACTTCGCTGGAACGAGCCCACAAAGGAGGGCGTGGCCATTGCGGTGAGAACCGCCATGATTCCGACGACTGTCATCATTTCCGCGAGCGTGAAGCCCTTGTTTCGTGTTCGAGGAGATCGCATGGTTACTTAATGCTCTGGTTGAGAGTGAACAGGGGGAGGAGAATCGACAGAGTCAGCAAACCGACGACCAACCCCATGAAGAGAATCAGAAGCGGTTCGAGCAGCGAGAGAGCGGCTTTCAGTTTTCGCTCAGCGACGCCGTGGAGCTGTTCGGCACTCGTCGTAAGGAGGTCGGCTAGCTGACCGCTCTTCTCGCCGACGCTGACCAGCTGGATTGTCATCGGGTTGAAGATCCTGCTCTTCTGCATCGCCTCGGCAACCGAATCGCCGTTCTGGACGCGGTCTTCTACGACTTCCATCGCCGTACGGAGCTTGGGATAGCCGGAGACTTTGCCGGAAAACTGAATCGCTCGAATGATCGGGATGTTCGTGGCGGTGAGGGAGCCCATGGTTTGCATCGTTCTGGCCATGGCCATCTGCTGCATCACCTTGCCGAAGATCGGGGCTCGGTAGAGTCCGGCGTTCACCTTGGTCGCGACGCTGGGGATCTTGAGCAGGAACTTCAGGCCAACCACTCCCGCGATGGTTCCCAGGAACACAAGACCGAAATTCTTCTGAAGGAAGCCTCCGAGCGCGAGAAGGAAGGTCGTTGTTGCCGGGAGCTTGACTTGTAAGCCCTCAAAGGTCTTGCCGAAGGTCGGCAGAATGAAGACGAGGAACATCAGGAAGGTGCCGATACAAATGCTCAGGAGCATGACCGGATAGACCAGCGCACCCGTCACCGCTTTTTTGGTCTGTGCGCGTTGCTCCATGTAGCCGATTGCGCCACCGAGAGCCTTGCCAAGTTGGCCCCCTTCATCGGCGGCTGCGAGCATTTCGCACACGATTTCGGGGAAGACCAACGGATGCTTTCGCATGGCTTGGTCGAACGAGAGGCCCTCCAGCATGTCGGTCTTTAGATTGTTCGCAATCACCTTCATCGTCGGCGAACTCGCGTGCTCCGTGATGGTGTTCAAGGCCTCGACAATGGGGACACCGGCCTTGACCATGACTTGCATGGATCGGAGAAGATCGTTGATCTCATCGATGCTGGCCTTGAGTTTGCGTGGCCGCGCCCCGTTGCTGGCGATCGGTTTGGAGACCTTGCCTGCGCCCGAGCCAGCCTCGACGACGTAAAGCGGCACAAGATGACGCTCCCCCAGTCGAGATTCGGCGGCATGCAGATCGTTTGCCTTGATCTCACCCGAGACCTTGGCGCCGTTTGAGTCGAGAGCTTCGTAGCGAAAACTGACCATTAGCTTCGATCCTCAGCCGCGACCACGCGGGCGACTTCTTCGACCGTAGTGAGACCGGCGGCGGCCTTCAGTGCGGCATCGTCGATCAAGGTTTTCATGCCCAGCTCCCGAGCCTTCTCCCGAATCGCGACATTGGATTCGCCCGCAAGAATCATCTTTTGGATGGTGCCAGTGACGCTCAGGACTTCGTAAACCCCCATTCGGCCCTTGTATCCCGTGCCTCCGCAGGTGTCGCATCCGACGCCCTTCTTGTAGTTTCCGGTCAATGGGAGTTGCAGGCGTTCAAGGATTTCTGGATCGGGCTTGTACGGCTCGGAGCAATTCGGGCAGTTGCACCGAACCAACCGCTGGGCAACTGAACACGTCACACTCGCGGCGACGAGGAACTCTTCCACGCCCATCTCGACGAGACGGGTGATGGCCGCGGCGCTGTCGTTGCTGTGGAGACTGGTGAGCACCAAATGCCCGGTCAGCGCGGCTTCGATGGAGGTTTTGGCGGTTTCAGGGTCACGCGATTCACCGACCAGGATTACATCGGGGTCGGCACGGAGGATCGCGCGGAGACCTGTAGCAAAGGTCATACCGGCAGCTTTGTTCACGTTTGCCTGAACAATGCCGTCCATTTGATATTCCGCCGGGTCTTCGATGGTGATGATCTGGCGGTCGCCTTCGTTGAGGTGGCGCAGCAGAGCGTAGAGCGTCGTTGTCTTACCGGAACCGGTCGGGCCTGTGACGAGCACGAGGCCTTGCGACTGCTCCGCGGCCCAGAGAAGACGCTTTTCGCTGTCGGACTCAATGCCAAGCTTCTCGACGGGAACGATGCCTCGCGATTTATCCAGAACCCGGATCGTGACCTTTTCGCCGTTGACACTCGGATACGTGGCGACCCGGAAGTCGAACTCACCCTCGCTGCTCACCAGGCTGCAGCGGCCATCTTGCGGAACGCGTCGCTCGGCAATGTCGAGCCCGCTGAGCACCTTGATTCGGCTGACGACCGCGCGGTGGACATCTCTTGGGATCTCCATGATATCGCGTAGGACGCCATCAATGCGAAACTTGACCTTGACTCCCTTCGAGTCGGGTTGGATGTGGATGTCGCTTGTGCGCATCCGGATCGCTCGGATAAAGAGTCCGTTGACAAACTGAACGACGGGGCTCCCCTCACCGCCTTCGCCCAGTGCGATGACGTGGTCGTTATCCTCGACTTCACCGGACGTGACCTCGATATCCTCATCGAGCCCGGAGTTGTTTCCAAGCAGGTCTTCGAGGTCGTTAAAGGCCCCAAACACCTCGACCATCTTCTCGCTAATGTCTTGCTCAAGGGCCCAGACCGGATCGACATCGCGGTTGAGGTCTTGGGAGATCTCGTCAATCGCTTCGAGATCGAGCGCATTCGACATCGCGACGGTGGCGCATGTGTCGCTTGCTTCGATGATGAGGAGCTTCAAGCGGGCGCAGGTTTTCTGCGGAAGGAGCCTTGCCGAACGCGAATCGACCTCCATACTGCGCACATCCACGAAGGGTATGCCAGTCTGAAGGCCGATACATTTCAGCTTCTGTTGAGGCGTAATCGCCCCTTGCCGCACTAACACATCCACGACAGATTCGCGAGTGTCGGCTCGGCCGGCAAGAACGGTATGGAGTACGTCACGGGTGACGTACCCCTCGTCTACCAAGATATCATTGAGCGCCCGATCCTGGTTCATCTACCAGGATTATCGGCGTGATGAAGATCATTACTTCAGAGCCATTTCTGGTCGTTCGCTTTCGCTTGAACAGTTCACCCAGAATCGGAATGTCTCCGAGCAAAGGAACCTTCTCCCAAAGATCAATATCTTCTTCGCGAATGAGACCGCCGACCGCAATCGTTTGACCCGATTTTACGCGCAGAACCGTCTTCGCTTCTCGCGTGGAAACTTGCGGATAGCTCGCACCATTGACCTGAAGGAATCCGGTAATCGCGCTGACCTGTGGATACAGATTCATCACAATCTCGCCGTCTTCAGTCACGTTGGCTCCGACTTGGAAGTAAACGCCTACGCGCTCTTCCTTGATATCAAACACCGGCGTGTTGTTGTCGCTCAGACCAATGACGACCGGGTAATTAATCCGATCACCAATGAGGATGTACGCAGACTGGCCATCGAGCACACTCAGGCTCGGACGGGCAAGGATGCGCGACTTCTCGTCGGTTTGAACTGCTTTGATGATCCCGGTTCCCGAGAACGCGGAACGGTCGATGGTTTCAAAACCAATACCGCTCGGAGCCCTCTCGGTGAGAGTGGTGTTTGCAAAGCTCCAGCTCAAGCCCATTTCTTTCAGGAGCTCTTTGCTGACGTCCACGATCTCGACCGAAATGACGACCTGCGGGCGCTTAGCGTCAATCTCCTTAAGGAGAGCAAGGGCTTCTGTGACTTCGGCCTCTGGGCCGCGCAGGACGAGCATCCGGCCTTCACCGGAAGCTCCGCCGACCTGAACGCCTCCTCCGGCGCCGCCGGTTGGAGGAGCACTTTGACTTCCGCCACCCGCGTCGGGTCCGCCAGCTCCGCCCGAGCTGGATCCACCGCCACTTCCGCCTGAGATTGCGCCAGAGGCTCCGCCGCCACCCATTCCGGGGATGCCGGGAGCCGGAGCAACTGCTATCTGCAACTTTGAATCCTTTGGCAAAAGAGCCGCGAGAGTCTGGCTGGCTTCGCTTGCCGAAACATGCGAACAGATGAATCGCTTGACCACGCTGGGGCCGAGAGTTTTCGTATCCTCCACGGGATACTGAATTGCGTATTCGAGAGGGAAGGAGGTCTTGAGAACTTCCTCGGTTGCGACGACGTACGACTCCCCTGCCTGCACAAAACGAAGTCCTGTGACAGCGGCAAGGACGCGCAAAATGTCCAATAGGGGCATCTCGCGCAGTTGCACGGTGATTTTGGGGTTGTCCTTGCTGGCAAGAACGATGTTGACGTTCGTTTGCTTGCTCAAAGCGCTCAGGGCTTGGGAGAGCTCCCAGTCTGAGGCATTGAGCGACGCACGTCGCTGCCCAATCGGTATCGGTCGTGGCGTAACACGCTGTTCGTCAGCTACCTTGTTCACCGATTTGGTGAGCAAGGCGTCACGCGGGTCGACAATCCTTGTCCTAGTTTCCTGAACCAGCGGCCTCCGTGCCAACAGGTCTACTATTGGCGGAGAGGTGACCTCAGGGACTAAGATTTGTGCAATCACATATCCTAGAAGAGTCACGGTAAAGCTCCGTCTTTGCCGACGGAGATTGTAACCGATTTTTGACCCTTCTTAATCACAACTTCATCGGCTGTAATGGAGATGATCTTGGTTTTAGGGGCCACTTCACTACCTACTCGGTATGTGCGGACGCCCTGTCGGGCGATGTCCATATAGGCCACCGCTTCACCCGAAATGACGATGGCTTTCAGTGAAATTGTGTTCGATTTAACCGCTTGGGGATTGTTGATCAAAGCAATGTTTGGATCCATCGGAGTAGGCGGATTTGCGCCGGTACTTTGGTTTGATCCACCGGTAGCCCCTGAACCTACTCCATTGCCACCAGATGCAGTGCCTGATCCTGAATTTGTCCCGGGCGGGTTGACCGGAGGAAGGTTGTTGAGAGCGTTTGGATCGGGGGGGAGCATCGCCGTCGGACGTTCGGGAGCGGGCGGGCTGATTACTTGATTGCCGCTTGATCCAGAACCCCCGCTTCCGCTACTTGCGGGATTGAAGGGCGGGGTTGGAATGTCCTGATTGCCGCCCTGAAAATTTCCTGAAAATGGCGAGTTCTGCGATGGGCCATTAGGCCTACCTGGCCGCCCTCCTGGTCGGTTTACCGGGGGGTTGCCGGGCAATGGGTTGCTTTGAAGCCCACCAGGGTTCGCGCTGGAGAAGGGAGTGGTCGTCGGGGCTCCGGTGCCAGGAGCGGCATTGGGATTGAATCCTTGCGGCATCTCGCCACCCATCCCGGACATCCCGCCGGGCAACCCGTTTTCGCCCATCGTGCCACCAGCTCGGCCGCTCCCACCGGGGCTGTTCGCAAAGGGATCTCCGTCCAGCTCCGGAAGCTTTCGGTTGTTGCCAGCATCAGCCACCACAGCTGACTCATCGCCAGCACCGACCGCAGGGTTTGGCCCGAGTTGCCTCGACACGAGAAAGGCAATGGCCGCAAGGGCAACAACCCCTACGCCAAGGCCCGCAAGAACGAATTTCTGCCTTCCAGTCTCCATAACTTAGTCCGCTTGAGCATACACTTTTGTGCGGATCGTCGCTTCACTGGGGCCGCGTGATGCGCGTTCATTTGTGGCGGCACGCATCTCAATTCCCACGATTTCCATGGGGAAATCCTGAGCATTGATCGCATCAAGCGTCGCATAAATCGCAGGAGTCGTGCCGACGAGAACAAACTCCACTTGAGTCGTTGACCAAGCCTGGCTCGTCGCTCCCTTCTTCATCGCCAAGGGGGTGGCTCCGCCTTGGTTGGTCAGTTGAACCAGCGAGACGCTTCGTTGCGCGCCGACATCGGCAACGGTCTGACTCAGTTCGCGAACCGTCTTTGTCAGAGGCTGCTCCGCCCCGCGCTCAAAGGCTTTGGTTCGCTCGATCTTCGATTTCTCGTCGATTTCGGTTTGGAGTTGGGTGGCTTGAGTGCCCATCCCGCCCAGCTCGCCACTCTTTCCGATGACACGGGGTACCGAGAGGGCGGCGAGAAAGGCAAACAGGGCAGCGGCGATCACAAGGATCTTGCTGGGCGACAATCCGCCCGCGAGACTCAGCTTCACAACATGCTCCTCTGAATCAGCTCAAACGAGAGTTTGACGGCATCGGGGCCCCACTGCTGCTGGCGTTCGACATTTGTGAGGTAGGCGCGCGCGTCCTCTTGGTCTTTTGTGAGATCGGCTGTGTATTCGTAGGCGGTACTGAGATCAGCAGCGGCGGCCACGCCTCGGACTATCACGCCGAGATCATCTTTTTCGACCTGAAGCGAGTCGAGAGCCATCCCTCGATTCGACTTGGACAGGGCCACGCCGAGTTGCTGGAGCATCGAGAAGTTCTGCGCGGTGGCCTTGCTGAGGATCCGATTGGCTTCTTTGTCATCCGCGGACAGAGTGCTGGTATCCACCTCACCCTTGAGAATCTTTTGCTTCTCCGTGATGTCGGCTTTGACTGCGGAAAGCTTGGAATCCGTTCCACCTTCAATCACGCTCAGAATTACGAAAGCGAGCAGAGCGACCGCGAGCATCCCGATCCCTTGGCCCATCTCTTTCCGGGCCGCAGTCCGCGCTTTCTCGCGTTCGTCGTGCCAGCTGGTCAGCAGATTGGCCGCGATTTCCAAGTTTTGTTTACGCGCTTTGGCGTGTCCATAGATACTCATTGGTTTGTTCCTCCTGCTGGATGGATTCAGATTGGTTGAGACCGTACGGGCTCTGAGCGAGGCCGAGAGCGACGGTGTACATCGAAGATTGCTGCTGCAGAGAAAGGAATCCATCTGACTCCAAGGCGATCTGCAGACCGACAAGCGGGTTGAGAAGCTCGAGTCTCACGCCGATGAGATCGGCCAGCGACGGGGCAAATCCGCGCAGGGTCGTGATCCGCCCGAGCAGGATCATGCGATCCAAGATGCCCGCGTAGCTCCGGTCAGGGTGAATGGATCGGAAGTAGTGGATCAGCCGTCGAAACTCCTTCGTCAGTGATTCCATCGGCTCCTCGGCGTCAATCGGCTCGAAAGATTCGTCCATCGAGGCGATCATGCGGCGATTGAGAAGCCAACTGGTCGGGGAAAAGAGATAGCTCTGCGCTTCTTCCCGCGAACACTCAAGGGTCTTGGAGATGAGCGTCTCAAATCGCTCGTGCCCAACCTTGACGGTGCGCATGAAGTTTAGCCGGCCCTCCTTCACAACCATGAACTGAGTCCGCTCTTGTCCGATATGAACCAGAGTGACGGAAGCTTGTTCGGGAATGGATCCGGAGCCTTGCAAGTGTCCATCGATGACCCGCAGGATGGATTGCGCCTCCGACTCTGCTCCCACCGGGTGGAGTCCGGCTTTGAGGACGAGATTGGCTCGCTCATCGACAAGGCTGCGCTCGGCGCCGATCAGAATCGACTCGTGCTCCGGCCCGTTCGGCTGGGCAACTGCGACGACCGCGCGGTCGGACATCCGAGGGAACTGCTTCTTGAGTCGATAGCGGGCGACATTGATCAGCTCCGATCCTCCGACATCCGGGAGTTTGAGCCAGGCGATCTGGCAGTTCTCGTTCGGGATTGCAAAAACGAGAGACGCTCCCACCATTTTTCGTTGAGTGGCCCACTGTTTGAGAACCTGGACAACTGCCTTTTCATCGACAATTCGTCCGTCGCGGTCGATTGCCTCAGGCAGAGAGTACGTGTCGACCGAGATCAGTGTCCGCTCGCCCGATGGCCGGTGCTCGACCACGACGAGGCGAATCAGGCCGCTGCCAAATTCTAGTCCAACTTGCTTTGCCATCCCCATGATCTAAGCCGCCAACATGTCGTCGTAGAGGTGACTGAACTGGTTCTTTTCGATCAGCGTCCGGAGAGTCTGGACAACGACAGGGTCGAACCGACTTCCTGCATCGAGCAAGAGCTGCTTCATCGATTCCTCCTCGGTCATCCCGGCGCGATGCGCCCGAGGGCAGCGCATGCTGTCATAGGCGTCGGCTACGGTCAGGATGCGGCATTGCAAAGTGATCTCGTTGTTGCTGAGTTGATCGGGATAGCCGGATCCGTCCAATCGCTCGTGGTGACCGCGTACGAGAGCGAGGATGTTGTCCGGAATCTGGAGCTTTTGACACAGTTCGTAGCTCACCACCGGGTGCATGCGCATCATCAGGAACTCGTAATCCGT
The DNA here is from genome assembly GCA_943371575.1 of Methyloversatilis discipulorum. Lineage (GTDB taxonomy): Bacteria > Armatimonadota > Fimbriimonadia > Fimbriimonadales > Fimbriimonadaceae > UphvI-Ar2. The sequence goes on from CALRVI020000003.1 coordinate 440,469, forward strand.
GAGTTGATCGGGCTTCTGCAAGATCGTATCGGGGATGGAGATGTAGCCCAGATCCATGACCGTGCAGGCAATGCGCAACTCCTCGATCGCTTTCGTTCCGAGGCCGAGCTCGTTGGCGAGTTCCGTGGCGATTCTGCCGGTTCGGCTTGAGTGACCGGCGCGGAATCGGTCTTTCGATTCGATGTACACGCAGATCTGCTCAAGGCAATCGACGAGGGTCGTGCGTCGGTATCGCTCGGATCGGAGAGAGGCGTAGGTCAGACTGTAAATGTGTGCGAAGCTCTCGGCTCGGCGGATGCACTCGGCATCGAATGCGCTGGCCGAATCGGTGCTGACAAGGGTCAGCGTGCCGTGGACGACCTCTGCCACTTCATCAAAGGAGGCGAGGGGGGATCGTCCGAGAAGGGGCACGCTGAGAACGGCGAGCACGCCGTGCCCGAATTCTTGGAGCTGGGCTTCGGTGAACTCGCTGTTGCGAACCATCACGGGTTGGCGGGTCGAAATCACCTGGCCACTGACTGAATGGTGAGCGGCGATTGCCTCTGGAAATGGGAATTCCCCGTCGGGCGAATAGGCGCACTGGGCGAGCAGAGTGCCCGAATCAAATTCGTCCGGGATGAGGGCAAATCCGCCAGTGACTCCCAGGTCGTCGACGGCGAGTCGGAGGATTTCTGCCAGTCCTTCGACATGGTCTCCTGTCCGCACGGCTGCCTGCAGCGATGCTTCCAGAGCATTGACGGGCGTGCGCGTCACGACGGCCTTGGCTCGTCGATTTTTCGGCGCGCTGCCGAACCACTTGCGCATCCCCGCGCGTTGTTGACCCATACCTCTTATCCTTCGACCGGACGGGTCAGTGCCCATCGACCGTCACGGCCTAGCAGAAATATCGGCTTGTTCGCCAACTTTCTGTAATTACATGAGGTTTTGAGGGGAGAACTGTATCGGAGTCTAGAAACAAATGAATCCGGATCGGGCTAGGGCCTGATCCGGATTCAGCGCGAGGCAACTCGCGTGGGGGCGAGGCGTTGATCAGCCCCGAGCTCTGAGGAGGTCTCGGATTTCGGTGAGAAGCTCTTCTTGAGTCGGGCCTGCGGGCGCGGCTTCTTCGGCCGGCTTGGGCTTTTCCATCGCGGCGCGAGCGCGGTTCATCGCCTTCACCATCAGGAAGACCACGAAGGCAATGATGAGGAAGTTCATCACGGCCGATACAAAACCGCCCAATTCGAGCGTGAGATCCTTGCCTGCTGCGTCTTTCCCGATCGCGATACCCCAAGCATCAAACTTGACGCCCCCTGTGGCGAGACCGATGATCGGGTTGATAATCTTTTCGACCAAAGCGGTCACGATGGCACCAAATGCAGTTCCGATGATCACACCGACGGCGAGATCCATCACGTTGCCTTTGTTGATAAAGTCCTTAAACTCAGAAATCATTGACATAGTTTTTGAAATTCCTCCAGAGCGAGCACGGCTCGCGTGTTAAGACGGGAAGGGAAAGAGTACTGCCGCAAAAAGCCTGTCGCTACTCTTGCTTGTCGCCTCCGAAGAAGCCCTTGGCTGCATCGAGCAGACCATCTGCATTGCCGCCAAGGAGATCCTTCGCCTTTTCTGCCAAGTCTCCGCCGACGAACTTGGGCAGGTCATCCAGGTGCTCCTGAATGAAGCCCACCACCTTCTCCGCTGTCGCGTCGTCGATTCCTGTCTTCTCCTTGAGCAAAGTGAGCAGTTGATCCATTGGTTTCTCCGGTTTACCAAAGCGATGGAGCTTCGGAAACCTCAGTGTACAGGTCTGGGACAGAAATTGCTCGTTTGTCTGCAGAGTCAACGTTTGAACAAGAAAGGAGCGGGCGTCAAGTTTGACGCCCGCTCCTGATGAACCAATCGTTTCGCTCGCTTAGTGGGTGACGACGCGATCCAGACCCTTGGCCTGTTCGATCCAATCGGTGACCTTAGCTTCGGTCGGCAGAGCGCGAACTAGGTTTTTAGCCTCGTTCACTTCGGCCATCTTTGCCGTGAGATTGGCCGCATTGCGCGTGGCAAGTTCGGGAACCGTGTCGACGCCAGCCGCTTCCAAGAGGTCCGCGTACTCGGATCCGATTCCCTTGATGCGGCTCAGATCCGCGCGGTTCACCCAACCGAGAATCAGCTTCTCGGAGATTCCGGTTGATTCGGCCAGGGTCTCGCGCCCCTTCTTCGACGCGCCGTGCTCGAGCAGAGCTTCTTCGGTCTTCACTCCGGCTTCGCGGAGCTTTTCGGCGTAAGCGGGGCCAATGCCTTCAATATCTTCGATGTTTGCCATAGGTTCCTTATCCGGCGGGATGTGGCCCGCTCTGGGTGCATTTTAGCACTGGAGGATCAGCGGCGGTGGATGTGGCTGCAGTTGCAATGAATCAGGCAAAAAGGTGCCCCCGTGGAACTCCTTACACGGGGGCGAAGCAAGTTGACGACTTGAAAACCTAGTTCAGTTGAACCGGGTTTCCGCTGATCGGGTCGAGGACGGTTCGGCCACCATCGGTGTACACCTGGGCGCCCCAGAGGTAGTTGTTCGGGTTGAGCGTGCTGCTGAAGTTGCGGAACTTCGCGGAGCCATCGCCCATGCCGTAGTTGTCGCCTTCCTTCCAGCGTCGCGGGCTGTGGTAGGTGATGAGCGGGAAGTTGCCCGCCGGGTTGGTGCGGCAGAGGTTGAAGATGTTTCCGCCGAACGGGTTCGAGGTGCCGGTGATCTGACCGAAGTTCAGTGCGAAGAGCTGAGCACTGTTTACGCCGTTTGCGTCGGTGTTCTCACCCAGGTACTGGCCCATGCCGGCAAAGGTGTACGCGTTGGTGGAGCGGTGGCTGGAGTTGCGAAGGCCCGTTCCGAGCGAAGCACCATTGAGGCACTGCAGGTTGTCCACGAGACCGGCGATCATGATCGTGCTGGCCGGAGCCGGGAGCACGGTTTGGCTGATCACGCGGATCCCAGCTGCGGCGTCGGCGCTGTTGCGCATGCGCGGCAGAACGGCGCTGTTCACGGTGTAGCTGAGTCGCGGAGCTTGGTTGTCCACGATGGCACCGCCACGAATCCATTGAGCCGGAACGCGCGGGTCGCCCGCCGGGCAGCGGTCGGCTTGTTGGCCACCAGGGAAACCTTGACCAGCGTTGTTGTCTGAGCTGGCGAAGCAGGTCGGAGCGTGGCCGCGGAGTTGGTCGCCCGGGCTGATGTACATTTGGAAGTTCTTCACGTACGGATACGTGAGACCCGACCAGTGCTCGTACCCGGCGCGGGTTCCGCCGAGCGGAGCATCCCATGCTCGGTGGAAGTAGGCCGGCGGCAGGATGTCATCGTAGTCCGAGGAGTAGAGAATGAAGCCAAGACTGGTCTGCTTGACGTTGCTCAGGTCTTGCGTTTGCTTGGCGGCTTGCTTAGCTTGGGCAAAAACTGGGAACAGGATGGCTGCGAGGATCGCAATGATCGCAATCACGACCAAAAGCTCAATGAGAGTGAAGGCCTTTTTCATGGCACACCCACTGTGGGGGTCGATTGTTAACGAAAGCTTATGAAATCGACCCCTTAAAGTCTTCTTAATGTTCGATAGGTCAATGGGCGGGGAAATCGTTATCGCTCGTCGGAGGAGGCGAGATACGTGAGAAAAAGCACCAGGAGTTCGTGCATCTGCTCGATTTCCTGAATCGTGACGCACTCGTTTGCCGCATGGATCGTTGCGTTGATTGGACCGAATTCGACGACGGGAATCCCATGAGCCGCGAAGAATCTTGCGTCGGAGGTGCCGCCGCCGGTTCCGGGTGAGGGGCGCAATCCCGTGACTGACTGGATGCTCCGGATCAGTGAGTCGATCAGGAGCGGGCTGTCGGTTTTGAATGCCTGTGCCGACTCCAGCCAGCGGATCTCGGCGTCCAATCCGTGCTCCTCGATCATTTGCGAGACCACACGCCGAACGTCATCTCCCGTGGTTGCCGGGCCGAATCGCACATTGAACTCCAGGTGCGCGACGCCCGGGATGACGTTGATCGCCCCGGTTCCCGCATTAAGGTTGGCGACCTGCAGGGATGTCGGAGGGAAGACTTCATCGCCTTCATCCCATTGGTGGCTCGTCAGGGCGACAAGGAACGGGGCGAGGTCGTGGATGGGGTTTCGGGCGAGATGCGGGTAGGCCACGTGCCCCTGAATCCCCCGCACCGTCAAATAGCCGCTGATTGAACCCCGGCGTCCGACCTTGATCGTATCGCCGAACTGCGTCTCGGAGGTGGGCTCGCCGACAAAGGCGAAGTCTGGCCTTTCGCCACGGGCGACCAAGGCTTCGAGCACCGCTTTGGTTCCGTCTACCCCGGCACCTTCTTCGTCGCTTGTGCTGAGGAGAGCAATCGTGCCTGCGTGGTCTGGGTGTGCTTTCACGAACTCGGCGACCGCAGTCGTCATCGCGGCAAGTCCGCTCTTCATGTCGGCGGCCCCCCGGGCGGTGATCACTCCGTTTTCGATGCTCGGAAAGAACGGATCGTCCTTCCAAGCCTCGCGCGGGCCAGGAGGCACGACATCGCAATGTCCGGCAAAAACGATCAGCGGCCCGCCTGTGCCATGCGTTGCCCAGAGGTTACTGACGTCTCCAAATGGCATCTCCTCTAGCTTGAAACCCGCTGGTCGGAGCACCTCGGCGAGGGCATGGTGGCACCCCGCATCATCAGGCGTGACCGAGGGCCGGGCAAGCAGATCGAGGGCGAGGGCGACGCTGGGGTGCATGATTAGTCGGCTCGGAGAAGTTCGTTCAGGCTGGTTTTGGATCGAGTTTGGGCATCCACGCGCTTCACGATCACCGCGCAGGCGAGGTGAATTCCCGAATCACCGCTCGGCATACTTCCTGGGACAACCACTGAGCCCGCGGGCACACGGCCTTGGAAGACTTCACCCGTGGAGCGATCCACAATCTTCGTACTCTGGCTGAGGAAAACGCCCATCGCGAGCACCGAGTTCTCCTCGACGATCACCCCTTCGACGACTTCGCTCCGGGCTCCGATAAAGACGTTGTCTTCGATGATCGTGGGGTTGGCTTGGATCGGTTCCAGGACTCCGCCGATTCCCGCGCCGCCACTGAGGTGAACATTTTTTCCGATCTGAGCGCACGATCCCACCGTCGCCCAGGTATCAACCATGGTGCCTTCATCGACGTAGGCTCCAATGTTCACATAGCTCGGCATCAGCACGACATTTCGGGCGAGATAAGAGCCGTATCGGGCGACTGCCGGAGGCACCACGCGCACGCCATCCGCTTCAAATTGGGCTTCGGAGAGGCTCGCATGCTTGAGAGCGACTTTGTCATAGAATCGCAGAGCCCCTGCCTCGGCGACCGAGTTTGCGCTCAGGCGGAAGCTGAGAAGCACCGCCTTCTTGATCCACTGGTGGGTCGTCCAAGTGCCGCCAAGCTTCTCGGCAACCCTGAGAGTTCCCGCGTTGAGATGGGCCAGCGTCTCGTCGATGGCGGCTTTCAGGTCGCTTGGGTGGGAAGTGGGGGAGAAGTCGGTGCGGTTTTCCCAGCCAGCATCGATCAGGGCTTGTAGCTCATCATGGGTCACAAAGCAGAGTTTGACTCGGTGCCGGGGTGGGGGCGGGACTCTACCTTAACGGGCTCGCTATGAGCACCTTCTGGTTCCGTCGAGCTATCCAGTTTTGGTGCGGCTGTGATACAGAGAGTGAAGGAGCGAATGCGAGTGAAGGAACGACCGCAGAGGGTCTACTTATCGTGGACAGTGGAAGAGGATCAACGCCTCCTTCACTTGGCGGATGTGCGCAAACGCCCGAGACCTGAGTGAAAAGCACCCTGAAACCTTGCGGTTCCAGAGTGCTTTCAATGCCAACACGGAGCGACCTCACCCCCGAGGCAGCTGCTTCATCAGGTGCTCGATCGCCTTATCCATTTGAGGATCGCGACCGTTGAAGAAGTCATCCGGATCGAGGTCGATTTGGATGTCCGGCTTCTCGCCCATGTTCTCCAGTGGCGTGCCGTCCACTCGGTAAACACCGCCGCCGGGGATGCGGATGCTGGTTCCGTCCACCAACTGCGAACCACCGGTGTAGATGACGTACCCAGGAGTCGGCATGCCGACAAGGGTCGCAAGGCCGAGGGTCTTCATGGCGGCGGGGAACATCTCGGCGTTCGAGAAGCTCGATTCTGCGTGCATCACGACCGTCGGCTTGCCCCAGACCTGTCCCGGTCCAGGGATTTCATCGTCGTTGCGCCACTGATAGCGCATGTGGAGGCGTCGCTCCAGCGCATCGAGGAGGATATCCGCGATGTTGCCGCCGCCGTTCTCACGAACGTCGATGATCACCGCATCCTTACCCTGGACGTACTCCCACATTTCCTGATTGAATTGGGTGAGGTTTCCGCCTCCCATGCCCGCGATATGAACATACGTGATGCGTCCATTCGACTTTTTCTCCACGTATTCGCGGCGCCATTGCTCGAGGTTTTCGGTCTGAATGCCTCGGAATTGGCCTCCGGACATTGCACGATAGGTGACCTTTCGTGCACCGGTCGTGCTAGGAGTCGAATTGACGGTGAGAGTGATGTCTCGACCCGCCTGGTTGTTCAGCAGCTTGAAGAGATGCTGGTCGGCGGAGACCGGCGTGCCGTTGACCTCCATCACATACTCACCCGCCTTCAGCTGGGTTTTGGGGAAGGAACCAGGAGTGCGCCTTGGCACTTCTTTGATCCGGAGCCCTGCACCCGTATAACTGAAGTCGATGGTGAATCCGAGGTGAGCCGTGCTCTGACCAGCGACTCCACCACCAGCGGGGCCGACTTCCGCGTGAGATGCCTCTAGCTCCCCGACCATCATGTTGAGGACGGTTGCCATCTCGCGCCGGTGGGCGACACCGTCGAGCAAGGGCTCGTGACGGTCGCGGATCTCCTTCCAATCGCGGCGGTGGAAGAACTCATCGTAGAACGTCTGGTTGTACACACGATAGAACTCTTGGAACGCCGCCTTGCGTTCGGCGGTGATGTTGCGCACCCAATCTGCTCGGAATTCGAGTGTTTTGGTGGGGAAGTTCGGCTTGCGGATGTCGACGCTTTCCACCGTGCCTCGGCGGATGAAGTTGATTGAGTTTCCGTCTGCGCTGAACTCCATGCCAAAGATTCCGCCCCCGGCAGTGATCGCACGAGCGCCTTCTCCGTCATAACCCGCTCGCCAGATGTCGCCGGCGACGAGGAAGTAGAGATCGCCCTTTTCAGGGTCGCTCAGACCTTGTCCGAAAGCCGCGCCTCGATAGAAGGCTCGGATTCGATCAGCCGCTCCCTCGAACTTGAAGTTGGTGGTCACTGCACCTTCGGGTTTGGTGTACTTGAGCTCCAGCTCGGTGGTGTTGGCTTCTTCTTCCTGGGCAGGAACCATGAAGATGCCGCCGCCTGATCGAGCGGACGTGAAGTACAGGAACTTGCCATCGGCGGACCAGGAGGGATTTCCGTCCACCACGTTGAGCCGGCTGACATTGACTTCGTTGCCCGTCGCGACTTCGCGCACCCAGACGTTCGAAGTGTTTTCCCACGGCTTGAATCCGCTGTTGACCAACGACTTCACGTAGGCCACATACTTCATGTCCGGTGAGAACGCGTAGGCGCCGTCCGATTTCGGGATCACGAGCTTCGCCGTGCCGCCTTCGATCGGGAGAGTGTAGAGGCCTCGGTCCTTGCCGGTGACTTGGTACGCAAGATGCTTCTTGTCTGGGGTCACCGTGATGTTGCTGACATCCTCAGCAGTGTCGTGGGCGACCGTGATCTGCTTAGTCTCCAAGTTCATCTTGAAGAGCTTGAGGGAGCCGTTTCGGTCGCTGGTGAAGAAGATGTGCTTGCCATCCGGTGAGGCGACAGGCTGCGAGTCTGTTCCCGCGTAGTTCGTGAGTTGAGTCGCGTCGGCACCATTCGGACCCTTGCCTCGGGTTGTGGGGACGCTCCAAAGCTCGCGGCGAATCTGGATGATCGCGGTTTTACCGTCGGGCGTCATGCTCGCGCCTTCAACGCCGTTCGTGATCACGAGCCGCTCCTCCATCACGCCCTTGTCGTCGATGCTGGCGGTGAAGTTCACCTTCTGCGGCTCCTTACCTGGAACCATCGTATAGACTGCTCCATCGCGCTCGAAGGCGATCATTTCGGCCTTGCTTGCGACACTGAGGAATCGGGCACCTGAGCCACCGACGAAGTTGGTCAGCCGAGTGGCTCGACCGTTGGCGGCGACTCGGTGGACGTTCGGGGTGCGTTCCGGCGAATCGGTGAACCGCGCGGGCTTCTCATCAATTCGTCGAGAACTGGGGGTTTTGTCCGTCACCGTGACGGCATAGATGTCCTTGTTATTGGGTGCGAACTGGGGCCAGAGGTGTTGGAGCCCACTGGATCGAACCATTTTCCGGGCCGATCCGTCGATTCCGATTGTCCAGATTTGAGCCGCGCCGGAGCCCTCGTACCGTGGACGTGTCCACGCGAAGACCTGCTTGTGGGTGAAGGCAATGGTCTTTCCATCCGGAGAGACGTAGGGGAAGTCCATGCGGTGGTAGTTGACGAAGATTTCCCGGAGTCGCAGCGACTTGACATCGAGGGCATAGATGCCGCTGTAGCCTTTGTCGTAGCTGGTGTCGTAAATCAGTTCCTTCCCATCCGGCGTCCAAGAGACGGGTGCTTCGGAGGTGCTGTTGAAGGTCAGTCGAACGGGCTGGCCACCCTCCGTAGAGACCGCGTAGATCTCGTTATCCCCGGCACGATCCGAAGTGAATGCAATCCACTTGCCGTCAGGCGAGAAGACGGGATTGTCGTCCATCTCAACGTTGCTGGTGAGGGGAATGGCACGGCCACCGGCGCTGGGAGCGATCCAGATGTCGCCGCGGTACGTAAAGGCAAGTTGTTGTCCATCCGCGCTGAGGGCGATGCTGCGCATGCCGGTGAGCTGATGGGGGGCGAATGCAGAGATTTGGCCGGCGACCGGAACCAAGAGAGCGGAAAGAATCAGGCTTGTCATCGGTACTTTTCCAACGAATGTGGGTGATCTTATCCCCTCAATGCGGTGGATGTCCTGGATATTCGTGACTTTGTAATCTTTCTGATGTCCTAGAGCGGATTTGGAGGTCACGTAGGTGTCTCGCTATACTTCCGGCGTGAAACGTAGTTTGTTCCGGATGATGAGCCTCGGGTTCCTTGCCACATGGGCGGGGGCCGCATCGGCTCAAGTGATGACGATCGCTCGGCTGATCCTCAATCAGCAGCCGGTTGAGACGGCGGAAGTACCAGCGTTTCTAGATGCGCGCGATGCGGTCACGGTTTGGATTCCTGTCGCACGTAAAGCAGACGATTTAAAGCATGATCTGGTTTTCCGAATCGATGGTCGCGCGATTCCGATCCGCGATTTGACTCCGATTGGGGACGCAACGCCGATTGGCCAGACCGCCCCAAGTGCCGACAAAGTGGTGCTTCCCGGCTCGATTCAACGTGCGCTGGGGCAAAACGAATGGGATCCCAACGGCGATATCACGCGCATGGATCGGGTGGGCGAAGGCGTCTACGAGTTCGTCGCCGCGTTTCCGAAGGGGATCTTTGAATATAAAGTGGCCCGAGGCGGGTCTTGGGCGGAGAACTATGGGAGCGGATTTGTCGCGGGAGGAGGAAATATCCGATTGGAAGTGCCCAAGGACGGCACGATTGTCAAGTTCGTGGTGAGCTTCAAAGAGAAGTTCGTGAAGGATTCCTTGAACAATCCAACAGAAGTAACCGCGCCGAGCATCGCTCCGCCCTTGAAGGTTCAGCCGCCCGATCCGAAGACTTCGCAATTCAACGTATTTCGAGCGGTGTTGGCGCAGCCTTTGTTGCCGAGCCAAATTGCTCTGCCGATGTCGGTAACGGTCGCCAATGGCCCAGAGAGGAAGGTATTTGCTCGCGAGGTCTTGAGCGATCCGGCTTGGAATTACACAAAGAGCGATCTCGGGGCGACCTACAAGAAATCGGGCACCACTTTTAAGGTTTGGAGCCCGGTGAGTACGACCGCGGAGCTGCTGCTTTTCAAGGACGCCAAGAGTGCCCCAAGCGCAGTGGTGCCGATGAAGCTTGGTTCAAACGGAGTTTGGTTCGCCAGCGTGAAGGGTGATCTGCATGGCACGTATTATCAGTACCGCTTCCAAAGCTACGGCAAGACTCGAACAGCCACTGACATCTACGGCGTCGCAGGAAGCGCGGACTCCATGCGATCGTTGGTGGTCGACTTGGCTCGAACGAACCCCAAGAATTGGCCAGGAAAGAATCCGTTCAAAGGCAAGAGGCCGACCGATGCGGTGATCTATGAAATCCACGTGCGTGATTTCACGGTTGATCCGGCGAGCGGAGTTCGGCCGGATTGGCGAGGGAAGTATCTGGGACTCACTCAGGCGGGAACCAAGCTTGCTGGAACGAATATTCCGACGGGGCTCGATCACATGAAGGCCCTCGGCGTGACCCATGTGCACCTGCTGCCTTTCCACGATTTCAATCCGGATCACAGCGAGCAGTACAACTGGGGCTATGAAACCACCCAGTTCAATGTTCCGGAGGAGCAGTACGCCACGAATCGGCACGATCCCATTGGCACGATCCGCGAGACCAAACAGATGGTGGCAGCCCTTCAGAACGCAGGAATTGGGGTGATTCAGGATGTGGTTTACAACCACTCGGTGCCGAGCCAAGGTGAGCGGTCGGCTTTCTGGCAGACCGTGCCGTACTACTATTTCCGCACCAACGACCGGGGAGATGTCTTGAATGAAAGCGGAGTCGGGAATGCCCTTCACGACGAGCGGCCGATGGTCCGAAAGTTCATCCGCGACAGCTTGCTCTTCTGGATGCGCGAGTATCGCCTGGATGGTTTTCGCTTCGATTTGATCGGGATGTTCACCCGCGATTCGATTGTCGATTGGACAAGGGCGATGCGGAAAGAGCGGCCCGAAATCGTTCTTTACGGCGAGCCGTGGACGGGGGGCGGGCCGATTCGGTTCGGTAAAGAAGCCCAGCGGGGCACGGGCATGGCAGTGTTCAACGACCGGATTCGATCCGCCTTCCGTGGCGATACCGACGGTGCGGGGCCTGGTTTCGCGATGGGGGCGACCGGCGTGACGGAGGCGGTGAAGCGCGCGGTCGTCGGGTCGATCAGCTTTGATTCAGCGATCCGCGATTTCACTGACCACCCCACCGAGACTATCAACTACGTGTCCGCTCACGACAACTTGACCCTCTGGGACAAGGTGAATCTGGCGATGCCAGGGGATATGGCGACTCTCAATGAGAGCGCCGTGCGGTTGGCGACGGCGGGTGTTCTGTTCTCGCAGGGGATTCCGTTCCTTGAGGGCGGGGTGCAGATTGGCCGGACGAAAGACGGAAATCACAACAGCTACAACGCGGGTGATGAGGCGAATCAGTACGACTGGGCTCGCGCGGCGAAGTTCCAGCCGCTGAGTGCCTATACGAAGGGTCTGATTGCGGTTCGGCAGGGCCATCCCGCGTTCCGCTTGGCGAAGGCGGAGGATGTGCGCAAGGTGCTCAGCTTCCTGCCGGATGCATCTTTGCCCGCGAACACCGTGGCGTACCGGCTCAACGGATCGCTTGTCGGGGATTCCTGGAAGGAGATCGTTGTGGTGCTGCATGGTGGAAGGAAATCGACGGAGATGTCCTTGCCAGCAGGCACTTGGAATGTGGCCGTGGACGGTGAGTCGGCGATCAACGGGTCTCTGCGCAAGACCTCGGGGAAGGTGAAGCTCTCGCCGCTCTCCGCGATGGTTTTGTGGCGGTAGTTGAATTAATGTTCTCTTGTCTACTCGCGATAGCCCCAATGTTGGATCAATCGACTTCCCTTCGCGTGATGACCTACAACATCCGGCATGGGCGGGGGATGGACAATCAGCTGAACCTGGAGCGTACGGCGGAGGTGATTCGAAAGCTGAATCCTGATCTCGTCGGACTGCAGGAGGTGGACGAGAAAGTCCAGCGAAGCGGGTCGGTGGATCAGGCGGGGTTTCTGGGGGACAACCTCACGATGAAACCCGCATTTGGGGCGTTCATGGATTACCAAGGTGAGAGATATGGCATGGGTGCGCTCTCGCGATTTCCGCTCAAGCGGATGACCTCGTTCGCGCTCCCCGAGGGGAACGAGCCTCGGATTGCGCTGATTGTGGAGGTCGAGTTGCCGACCGGCGAGACGCTCAAGCTCGTCAATGTTCACTTCGATTGGGTGGAAGACGATGGTTTTCGGTTTGCCCAGGCGAGCAAGCTTGCCGATGAGTTGAAGAAGGCGAAAGAGCCGTTCATCCTGCTCGGCGATTTCAACGATGAGCCGGGCTCGCGAACCCTGAAGTTGTTCCAAAGCATCGCGAAAGAAGTGCCGAAGCCAGCGAGCAACCGATTCACCTTCAGCTCGACGAAACCGGAGAAGGAGATCGACTTCATCTTTTGCGCCCCGGCGGATCGATGGGAAATCAACTCGTGCCAAGTGATCGACGAGAAATTGGCAAGCGACCACCGCCCGGTTTTCGCTGAGCTGACGTTGCGGTCAAACTAGATTTTCGGCACGAACCCGAGAGTCTTCGGGTTGAAGAGACTAAGGAGTCTTCGATGAGGGCGCAGTTTTGGACGAATTTGCTTCTGGTGGCACTGATCGCGGGAACTTTCGTGGCATGTCGAGCTCCGGAGATGGGGCGCCCGACTCTTGATCAGCTGACGGCGGACGCGCCAACAATGCGTTTCGTTATTGAATCGTCCCTGGAGGGTCAGGATGCGAAAGTGCGGCGCGTGAAGTCGATCCGTGCGGTGGAGGTTCTGTCTGACGATCATCTGTATTCGGTGCCGGCATCCGTGATCGCCTCGCTTCCAGCCTTCGACGATGGCGGATTGTCTGCTGGCGCGACAAGTTCCCACGAGTTCGAATCGGCGGTTCTCTGGCTTGAGTTTCGGCGCGGCGCGATGACGCAGAGCACGACGATGGAGTTCGATCAGGACTTCTGGGAAGTTCGTGTTTTGAACTATGTTCATGGTCAAGTCCCGGATCCTGAAGCGGCGAGAATTCCGCTCAATCCCGACGAATACGGAGCATCGGATGGTAAGCCGTTTGAGTGGACGAAGTTTGGGCCGCGCTATCGTACATGGCAAGTCTTTGGTAACGAGCAGGCGGAGGCAAGGCTGGAACTGGAGTTGGTACCGGAGCCTCACGGAGATTACAGGGCGACGAAAGTGGATCTCTCCTGCTCTGTCGGCCGATTCCGTTTACCCGATGAAGTGATCCGGCGATTCAAGGAAATGCATCCAACACAAGATGCTGGGGTTTATCATTCTTTGACTGGGAACACTCTCACCCTTTGGTTCAACACGGGGGATGGCGGAGGGGCGCGGAGTCATGAAGTGTTGCTCGATATAGAGTCTCTCCGAGTGACGCATTGGGTGAGAGTTGAGGGGGAGGAACTTAATCGGTGTACTGGAAAGGCGAAGAAACTTCCCGACCTTGAACCGTTCGGGTTTTTTGTGCCAAAAGTCGAGCTGAGCCCTGAGTAAGTTCCTTGAAAGAGTTCTCGAGATCCTTGAAAGTGCGCTTGACGCGGTAAGTGCGAATGATTTGACCGGAGACGCCAGGAAAGCCGCTTTGATAAATCGGACGACCAATAGATACGAGCAAGTCATCAACGACAAAGAAATCGGGATAGTAGCTGATGCTCTTGATGCTCTTCATGGAGGGGTGCGGGGTTATGGGAACGGCTCGTCCCGACGATTCCAGAATAGAAAACCATTCCTCCTCTTTTGAGCCGTCGTTCCAGCCTACGGCGAGGACTGTGCCTCCTACTCGGCCAATTATCCTCATCCGCGTGTCGACCTTCCAGTGAATTTGACCGGTGAAGACATCTCCACATGCAAAGCCAAGGGGGCCTCGCTCCTTTTTGTCAAGGATCGGTCTGAAATCAGGGCAGAACATTCCGAGAGCACGCCTAGGATTGCTCGTGTCCAGGACATAGGCGAATTTGAGTGGGGAAGGCCGCAGAGGATTGAGAAGAACCAGAGAGTCTTTCGCCGTGAACGAATCCCTTGCACCCTCGTACCGATTGAGGACGAGAAGGAATCCGTCTGCCAGACGTCCGCTCAGTCCGCTGTTGCTCCAACCATATCCATCTATGAAGACCGGATTCTTGGGGTCTTGGGCCGTCAGTGTTTCTAGTACTTTCCTGTCAGGGCTCAGTTTAACGATGCTGTCCCATTTCTCAGAAACCGCAAGGCTGAACTTTTCGTTCTGATGGGCTATCTGGTACTTTGATGCGCCTATGAGTACGGTCTTTGCGCTGTACGGATCGAAACGGAAATTGATGTCGCCACTTCTGTTCGGTACAGGCTGACCGTTGAGCGGGTTAGATGGTGTGCCGCCGATATGAAGTTGTTTGTATCTCCAGTCGTCAGGCGAGCTCCCGTGCAATGCGAGCGGGGAATTGGTGGATTCCCACACAAGCTCAAAACTCACCTCTGGTTGCAATGCCGATTGTTGGGCGAGGAGGATTCCGGCTAGGATGGGGATCATTCTCCACTTGACTCGCGCGGATGCACGCACGGCTCCTTGGTCACCATGCTACCGCGAGATCGCATTCCCGATAATGAATTGTATCCTAATCGGCCAACGTTCTCGGTAAAGTAGCGGCAGGGACGGTTTGGAGATGGCGCGACGGATTGGGATCGGCTCGGTGGCCTCGATAGGCTTGATGGTGATGGCCGTGGTGCCGTACCTTGTCTTAGCCCTTCAGACTCCGCCGGAACCGGTGAAGCCGGTGGATTTTGTCGAGGAGATCATGCCAGTGGTGAAGGCGAAGTGCCTGAGCTGCCACGGAGGCACCGAAACCTACGGCGGACTCGATCTGCGTACCCCCGAAGCCTGGATGAAGGGCGGGGATTCAGGGCCGCTGTTTATCCCTGGAAAGCCGGACGAATCGCTTTTGATCGAGCGGTTGACGACCAAAGATCGCACGCTCTTGATGCCGCAAGGGATGGCCCCTCTTCGCGCGCCGCAGGTGAAGTTGTTCCGAGATTGGATCGCCCAAGGAGCAGCGTTCCAGATTCGCACGTTTGAGCGGGATATCAAGCCGCTGTTCGTGCGCAAGTGTTCGACCTGCCACCAGGGTGACTCGCCGGCGGCAGGGCTGGATCTTCATGCCCTTGAGAGCGTTTTGGAGGTCATCGAACCAGGTGATCCTGAGAGCTCGACTCTCGTGAGGCGGATCAAAGGATACGATGGTTTGGAACGGATGCCCAAGGGATTTAAGGCCCTGGAGGACGCCGAAATCCAGATGGTCGAGGACTGGATTGCTCAAGGGGCGACCAAAGGCAAGCCACCGGAAATTCACTGGGCCTACCGAGCCGTGGCCAAGCCAGCAGTGCCGGATTTGAGCTCCGAGTGGGTGAAGAATCCGATCGATGCATTCGTCCTGGCGCGATTGCGAAGCGAGGGTCTGGAGCCTTCGGCTCCTGCTTCTCGTGAGAAGCTGCTCCGTAGGATGACGCAGGATCTGACCGGGCTGCCGCCGACTCTAGAGGAACTCGACCAATTCGTCGCGGGAGGCGAGACCACCGAGCAAGCGATTGACCGGCTCTTGTCAAGCCCTCGGTATGGCGAACGCATGGCGGTTCCCTGGCTCGATCTGGCCCGGTATGCCGACACCAACGGATACGAGAAAGACGGCACTCGGTCGATTTGGAAGTACCGCGATTGGGTGATCCACGCGTTCAACTCAAACATGCCCTACAACGAGTTCACGGTGAAGCAACTTGCGGGCGATCTGCTCCCGAATCCGACGCTCGCCGATCTGGTGGCCACGGGCTTCAATCGCAACACGATGCTCAATCTGGAGGGCGGGGTCGATCAGGAGGAGGCGATGTATCAGGTTCGGTACGACCGCGCTGATACGACCTCGACAGTCTGGCTCGGGCAGACCATGGCGTGCGCTCGCTGTCACGACCACAAGTACGACCCGATTTCGCACAAGGAGTACTTCCAGTTCTACGCGTTTTTTGCGAACAACCGGTTCTACAAAGTCGGGGATGCTTCGATTAGCGAGCAGAAGTACATCGAACCCACGATGCAAGTTCCTTCGCCGGAGCAGGCAAAGGCTTTGGAGCAGATGCGCAGCCGCGTGACCAGTGCCGAGGCAGCATTGGCTTCGGTGCGTGGAGACTTGGTCGTCGAGAGGGCGGAGTGGGAGCGGCTCGCGGTCTCGCCGGACTTGTGGCAGGATGTGCGGGTTTCGACGCAAGATGCTCGGTTGGTGGTGGCGGGTAGCGAAGTCTCGGCGCCCGGGCCGGGGCCCGATACGATGAGCTACGAGCTGAGCCTCGATTTGCCGAAGGGCACGACCGCGATTCGGGTGCGGGTTCTGCCTGAGAAAGGTCGTCCGTACGATGGCCCCGGGCGCGCGGATAGCGGAAACTTCATCCTCAGCCGGGTGACAGCGGATCGCGCGAAGGTGCGTTTCGTCGCGGCAGACTTCACCCAGGGCGGATATTCAACGGCAGGCATCCTCGATAGCGACCCGGAGACCGGATGGGCGATCTCTGGCGCGGCAGGTCGGCCTCATGAGCTCGTGATCGAGTTCGACAA
>CALRVI020000004.1:0-338973 GCA_943371575.1 Methyloversatilis discipulorum
GTCAAAACGCGGATGCCTTCCGAGGCGCTGCGACGAAGGCTGCTGCGATCACGGCTGCTGGTCTGTAAGGATCATCGAGTCAATCGCCCGAGCGGGGCGTCATCTATGGATGACGCCCCGCTCCTTTTTGGCTTTTACCAAATTCAAAACCATCAGTTCGGACAAAACCTGCCCCCTTGTCCCTCGTTCGGAAACCGCAAGAAGATTCTTACTAGTCTCACGTAATATTCTCGCCGAGATCACCTCTAACGCTCCCGCACGGGAGTCGGCAACAGGTAATTGAGGATGAAACGTTTCCCCCAGCGCGCTACGCGCTCACCGAGAGCCTTCACGCTCGTCGAGATCATGATCGTGGTGCTCATCATTGGCATCTTGCTGGCGATTGCCGTTCCGAATTTTGTGCGGTCACGGCAGAGCAGTCGGGTTCAGACGGTCGTGGCCAATCTGAAGCAAATCGAGTCGGCAAAGGAGCAATGGGCGATGGAGACACGGGCGAGTAGCACGGCGACTCCCACTCAAGCCCAGCTGGTGCCGAATTTCCTCAAGAAGTGGCCCGACGGCCCGGTCGGAGTTCCGACCGACTATGTTGCTCGGCGTCTCGACCTGGCCCCCACGTTTAAGGGACGAACCTCCGAGCAGTTTCAAAACCCGGCAACGAGAGCGGCCTCCGTCACTGCCGCAGGGCTTTAACCCTCAACCCGCGACACGATAAGGGGAGAGAGCACCCTCCGAACCGCGCGCAAAGATTCCGAGAATTTCAAAAGAAGACGGATGCGACGCGGCTACACCTTGCTCGAAGTGATGATGGTGGTTCTGATGATGGGCCTCTTGATGAGCATTGTCGCGCCCTCGCTGGTGAAACGCCGTTCCGATTCACGATTCGCGACCATCCGGGCGAATCTGGAGACCCTGCAGGAAGCAAAGACTCGGTGGGCGATTGAAACCAACGCCAGCCCTACCGCAGTTCCAACAAGTGCAAACCTTGTCCCGAACTACTTGCGCGAATGGCCGACCGGGCCGATCCCTGGCACTTATTCGGCGGGAGCGGTGAACGCCCTCGCCTCCTTCGAGAGCATCACGCTGGATCGCTGGAAGAACCGAAGCCAACGGGCGACGATCATGGGCCAGCTCCCGTTCTAGACCAGGTTCACGCCACAAACCTGGCAATTCCGACGATCTCGTCTTGAGTTTTTTCGTGGAAGACGCCTTTTACAGTGGCGCAATCCTGCCTGCGTCACGTGAGTGATTATGTTGAGGCGTCGAAGAATTCAGAAGGGGCACACATTGCTGGAAGCCATGATGTCGGCTTTCCTGGCCCTGATCTGCGCGCTCATCTTCACCGCGACGATCCCCGTGGCGAATCTCACGCGGGGCAAAGCAGAGAACACAAACTCCGCCGTTAGCTTGGCTCAGAAGACGATTGAGACTCTTCGCGGGCAGGGATACCCCAACACCACCCCCGCCCAGCTTCTCTCAAACGGGATGATTCAAAGCACGACGCCAGTCAACTTGGCGAGCGTCGGCGCGGGGGCGGCAGGGGAGCAGGGATTTGAATTTACAGAAACGGATACGGGCTTGGTCGATAGTCCACGGACGGTGCTCCCGAATGGGCGCGGGTTCATCCGAACCGAGTCACTGCAAATGGGGCTCCGTCGGGTCACGGTAATCGTGATTTGGCAGGAGCGAAGCGAAACCAAACGAGTTCGTCTGAGCACGCTCGTTGCCAACCTTTAGCGAGGCCTGCATGAAGTCCCCTCGATCCAAACGATCAGGATTTACCTTGACCGAGGTGATTGTCAGCTCGGTGATCTCCAGCTTGGTGCTGAGCCTTGCCGTGAGCGTATTCCTGATGTGCATCGGCAGCTGGGCTCGGGGAGAGAGCCAAATGGACGGAGACGGCGACACCCGGAAGGCGATGCGTGCCGTGGCCCACGAACTTCGCGAAGCGATGTGGGTAAGCGTGGATGCTGACGGGATGGGGATCACTTTCCGCCAACCTCGCAAAGACGCCTCCGGAGCTTTCCAGACCCCGGTCGTGTGGGATGGCGTGGATCGACGCATTTTCCTGGATCAATCCGAGCTCGTGATGACCGCCGGCCCTGGCACCCGTCGCCGCCTGGCGACCAATGTCACGGAGTTCGATGCGTTCCAGGGGCGAGCGCATGCGATGGATGCGCGTCGGGAGGTGGGAGGAACCACGACCTTTGCCCGCTATCGAATTTTCACCGCGAACGCGGGAGCCTTGACCACCGAGGTGGTTGTGCAGATTGTCACAGGGGCCAAGGGGGGCCAAGTGGATGAAGTGATTCGATCGCGGAAGCGCGAGCGGGTCGTTTTGCGGAACGTACCGGAGTTGATTAAGTGAAAAAGCCCTCACCGAATTTGCGAAAGAAGAACAAGAAGGAGCGTGGAGTCGCGCTTGTGGTCACCTTCGGGTTGATGGCGGTGATCACGATCGCCGCGACAACCTACATTGATCGCGCAACCGCGCAGATCCGGGTTGCCAACCACAACATGCGCGAGGTGCAGACCACGAACCTCTGCGATGCCGGTGTCCAGGCGGTGATGCTCTCTATTTGGACGCCATTCAAGCAGAGCCAGATTTTTGTGGACATGGACTCCAACCTCGCCGGAGCGAGTGAGACGAATCCTCGCGCCGCGCAAACCAATGAGCTTCCCGGAGTGGGACGCTATGCGGCGGGCGTCATCAAGATGTGGACGCCGAATGGCGATTCCTACTCGCGCATGGTCGTGATTCGCAGCGTTGGCTGGATCGACCGCAACTTCAATGGAGTGGCGGACAGCGGCGAACCGCGCAAGACCGTCGATGTCACGGCTGAGTTTCGTCTCGCTCGAAGCCGGGTGTTCGACTACACCTACTTCATCAACAACTACGGTTGGATGAGCGGATTCTCCCCGACCAACCTCATTATCAACGGGGACATGAGGTCGAATGCGAACTTCGACTTCATCAACGGCTCGGGAACGGTCAATGGCTCTGTTGTTGCGTCGATCAATGAAAAGCTGACACCTGCGGCGGCTGGTTTGATCAATGCGCCGCCAGTGAAGCAGACTGACACGGCTTACTCCGCAACCTACAACAGTTCAGGGACGCCTCACCGGCAACGGATGCGCCAACCGTACAACCCCGCGATTCACGGAACAATCGGGTCGCCCGAGTTTGAAAAGTGGCGCGATCTGGTGTATTTCAGCGAGGGCACTGTGTCCGGGAACCGCATTTTCGGGGCGGCACTCGAAGACTCCCGAGGATCGCGATCTTGGGTCAACACAGGCGGTGCGGTCACGCAGACCATGCTGGATCCTCGTCCGACCGATGAGGTGATCATGCCGGATCTGCGCGATTTCGGCAATCCCACGGATGCCCCTGATCTCGGTGGAAAGCGGTTCGCTCGGAGCAAAGCCTACGAGAATGAAAAGGCAGTGTTCGGTGATGGCACGCCGAATCCGAATCACAAGGATAATCCCGGGGCTCAGAACGAGTTCCTCCCGAACGGGCATCCGAACCCGAACTACAAAGGCGCGTTCGTCGATGTTTGGGATACCAGCTTGGGCCGATATCGACGAGTCAGCTCGAACGGTGTCGTCAATGGTTCGGCCTTGCTTGTCGGAACAGATACCAATCCGATCCGGATTCATGGCCCCGTGGCAGTGAACGGCGATGTCGCGATCACTGGCCACATCCAAGGTCAGGGGACGCTCTACACCAAGCGAAACGTGCACATCATCGGATCGGTGCGCTATAAGAATCCGCCGGACTTCCGGGGCTCGAACATGCAATCCGTCGAGAACGCAGCCGAGAAGGCCGACTTCCTCGGCTTGGCGGCGAGCGAGTCGATCATCATGGGGAACACCACGACGTTTGGCGCGTACCCGCTCAACTACATGACGCCGCCGTTCACCAAGGCGCGACTCGATGATAACGGCAACACGATCCCGGCATACGACGCCCGGCAGACCGACAGCTACGGGATCATGCGCTACCAATCGCTGCTGGAGACCAATCCGGCCACCCGCGATGCCTACCGCAACCTCGCGGCGGGCGGCGTGAACCAGATCGACGCGATCCTCTACACGAACTTCGTCGGAGGAGGAAACGTCGGGACGGCGGGCGGCGGCATGACCCTGAACGGCACGATCATCAGCCGCGATGAGGCCATCGTGACCTGGTCTCTGCCGATCCGGATGAACTACGACAACCGCATCCGCGAGAGGGAAGTCACCCGTCAGCCCCTCATCGACCTCGACCTGCCGCGCAGCCCGACGATTCTGCGCAGCACCTGGCAAGACAAAGGATTCCGTGTGGACTAACCGATGAACAAAGTGATGACTCGATTTGCAACCGTTCTCGCCGCCCTTAGTGTGGTGGGAGCCTGCTGGGCCCCCATCGGCGAAAAGCCGGCAGATGCCCAGTTCCACGACGAGCTGAGTCAGAAGGAGATCTCGAAGTATCAGGGCTCCGGAACCGTGCAAGCGAGCCCGACTCCTCAGCGAAAGGAGGAGGCGACTCCGAAGGTGGACGGGAGCAACAATCGGAGCGCGGCGCAGGTTCTGGCCGGGGCATCGACACAGGCCGCGCAAACGACTCTGCGCAAAGCGGCGAAAGAGCAAGGCCCCGAAGAACCCAAAACCTCTCAGTTCTTACTTTTCGCCGGACTCTTCGTTTTGCTCGGTCTGGCATCGGCCATTGGTATCAAGCATTACCTGAACAAGGTGGTTCCCGAAGCTCCGAAGCGCAAGGCGAAAGGAGTTTCGAAACCTGGTACGACCATCGGGAAGAAATCGGCCTTTCGGCACGATAATTGATTGCTAGGACTATGGGAATGGCTCGACAAAACGTGTCTCCAAAATCGCACCGCAAACGTGGCTTCACTATTCTGGAAGCCATGGTGGCGATGTTCACTCTGCTGGTCTGTGCGCTCATCTTCGCTGGGACAATCCCGATTGCGAACAAGAGTCGCGGCAAAGCTCAAAACGCCAATGTGGCGTTGAGTCTTGCGAAAAAGCAGATGGAGACTCTCAAGCATCTCGGATACGCGAACAACGTTCCGAGTCAGCTCAAGGCCTCCGGTCTCATTGATAGCGTCACCCCGGTGAACATGAACACGGCCATCTACTATGGCCCTCCGGGAACAACGGGGTTCGAGTTTTCGAATGCCGATGACGGCGTCAATGACAGTGCCAAGAAACTTCTGCCCAACGGACGTTCTTTTGTTCGCATCACCAATGTGAACATCGACCTGAAGCAGGTGGAAGTTGTGGTTTTCTGGACCGAGGGTTCGAACAATCGTTTTGTCAAGCTCAGCACCCGCATTGCGAACCTCTGAAGGACGCAATGGGAGTGAAAACGCATGAGCAATTGTAAGAAATCCCTGCGACGCACCGCAGGCCTGTCGCTGGTCGAAGCCTTGGTGGCTTCGGGTTTGACGGCAGGTGTCCTGGGCGCAGGCGTGTCGATTCTCGCCGGTACCGGTGGATCGTGGGGTCGTGGCGCTTCCGCGATCAATACGGAAGAATCGTCCCGCATGGCGGTCTCTGTGATGACCCGCACCCTCCGTGAGGCCGTCGAAGTCCAGCTCGATCCAGATGGATTTGGCATTTCGTACCGGCTTCCGCAAAAGAATGCCGACGGCACGATCAAAGTGCCGACCGCCTCTGATGGCGTCCAGCGCCGCTTCTATGTCAGCAATGGCGATCTGTACAAGATGGTCGATGGCAAGAGCTGGGTGCTGGCGTCCAACGTGCTGACCGTCGATCCCTACCGAGGAGTCGATGGCCCCGAGCGGATCGTGTGGGACGACACGCTCGATGGGGTCAAGGCCGCCTCGACGACGTACAAGATGTTTTCCAGTCTGACGCCGAGCAATCCCCGCGATATCTCGGTGACGGTGGTCAGCGCGGCCCGCGGAGCGCGATCCGAAGTGGTTGTGAGCCGGAAGAAGGAGAATGTGATCCTCCGCAACTTCAAGCGCGTTGTCGACGGAAAGGATCCGATTCCTGGCGGAACTGGCTGGGAGAACGATCCGGGCAACCCGCCTCCGCCGAAGCCGCCCGAGCCGCCGAAGCCTCCCCAACCTCCTAAGCCACCGCAGCCGCCTCAGCCGCCGAAGCCCCAACCGCCGCAGCCGCCGCAGCCGCCTAAGCCGCCCGAGCCGCCGAAGCCAAAAACGCCGATCGCTGCGTTCTGAAAAACCCCGCACCAATGCGGAGAAGATGATTCAGCAAAGAACCAAAGATGAAAGTGTGAGAGTTCGCTCTCACACTTTCACTGCTTTGCGGTCGAAGGCTTTTTGAACTGACTGAGTTGAAAAAGTCTCCTGGCCGAAGCGGGGTTAAACTTTGAAGAAGCATCACCCAAAGAAAAAGCAGAGGGGCGTGACCTTTGTTGAGCTGATGTCGGCCACGGCCATCACGACGATGGTTGTGGGATCCGGTGCCATGCTCGCCGTCGGTACGGCCTCAAGCTATAAGCGGGGAACCAACTGGATCCAGTCGGATGACGGCAGCCGTCTTGCCCTGAGCAAAGTCTCGCGCGAACTCCGACAAGCGATGTCGGTCAAGGTTGAGAACAAAGGGAACACGGTCACGTACAAGTTGCCGGGTCTCAATCCGGACGGCACCCTGAAGCAGCCGCTCGTGTGGGACGGCGTTCATCGCCAGTTCCTGATCGAGGATGGCAAGCTGGTGCAGAATGTCTCGGGCCAAAAGCGGACGGTTCTGACCGGGATCTGGGATCGCGACCCCTACAAGGCCAACATTGTCTCCCATAACCGAGGATCGGGCATGTACATGGAGCAGATGCAGGCTGCCGGTGCCACCTATCCAGTTTTCGAGGCCTCGGGAACCGGGTTCACTCGGGAATTGACGATGACGCTTGTCCTCGGCAAGAACGGTGCCCGAGACGAGACCGTTGTTGCCCGAAAGCGAGAACGGATCTTCCTCCGCAATACCGCGACATCGTATACCGGAACTCCGTACGCTCCTGGCGCACCAGGGAGTGAAGTGGACATCAACGACGGTGGGGATTGGAAGGAAGATCCGGGCAACCCGCCTCCTCCGAAGCCGCCACCACCTCCACCGCCACCGCCGCCGCCAAAGCCGGTCGGGCCGAAGCCTCCTGCGCCTCCCGGGCCAGCGACGCCGAATCCGCCGAAGCCGCCTCCGCCGCCCAAGCCGCCCCAGCCGCCGAAGCCGCCGCCACCACCGCCGCCGAAGAAGCCGATCGCTGCTTTCTAGGCTGCACCTGACTCTCGTTGGCCTGAGACCCGTGACCAAATCCCGGGTTTCAGGCCAGATCGAGCCGAAGCCGTCAATCAGGCATCAATCTTGCTTGATTGATTGCGAACTAAGGGCTCGATAGGACACTCGGATTTACCGAGAATAAAACGATTTCACATTGAATCAACCATCCGGCCCTCTCAATCCGAAAGGAGTACCCATGAAGCAACGAAGGAAAGTCAACAAGCGCGAGAAAGGCGTAGCCATGATCGTGAGCTTTGCGCTGCTGAGCTTGGTCATGGCGGCAAGTACCGCCTATATCGACCAGAGCACGCAAGCGATTCGCATGGCGCGATTGACCAACTACGAAGCCCGGGGAAGCTGGCTGTGCGACGCGGCCGTGCAAGATATCGTGGCGCAGTACTGGAAAGACTTTAAGATCAACCAGAACTTCAACACGATGGATACCGCGATGACGGGTGCCAGCGTCGGCGCGCCGAAGGCGGGGATTACGGGCAATCAAGCCGACGTCGGCAAATATGCGGCGGCGGTCATTGAGTACGTCAAGCCAGCGAACAATCAGTCGCGATCCTTCACGATTCGAGCCGTGGGCTATTTGGATCAGAACAACAACAACGTTGCTGATGCCAACGAGCCGCGCAAAACGGTTGATGTTCGCATTGCTTTCAGCCTCAAACGCAGTCAGGTCTTTGACTACGCGCAGTTCGTCAACAACTATGGCTGGGTGAAAGGCTTTACCCAGAACAACATGATTGTGAACGGAGACTGGCGGGTCAATGGCGACTTTGACCTCATCAGCGGCACCGCCACGATCAATGGTTCGGTGATCGCAGCTTCCAACAACAAGCTCACACCGGCCGCGATTGGCCTGGTGAACAAAACTCCCTACAAGTGGGAGCAGGGAAGCTACGACAACCACATTAAAACGAACAAGAGCTGGTCGAACCGCATGCGTCAGGCCTACGATCCTGCTCGACACGGTGCTCCCGGAAGCGCCGAGTTCGAAAAGTGGCGCGACCTGGTGTTCGTGAGTGAAGCGTCGATGGTCAACGGTCGACCGTTCGGCTCGACGGTGCAAGACTCCAGCGGTGTTCGATCTTGGAAGCGGACGAGTCCGTGGTCTCAGTTCAAAACCTTGGACGAGAATCCGACGAGCGAGATCGTCATGCCCGACCTCAGCGACTTCGGGTCGCCGAGCGATGCCGCGAACATCTCCGGCAAGCAGTTTGCTCGCAGCAAGGCGTGGCGCAACACCAAGGCGACCTTCCTCGATGGGTCGAGCAATCCGAACTTCAACGGAAACGCCAACTCCGCGAACGAATTCCTGCCGAATGGCAATCCGAACCCGAACTACTCCGGCGCATTTGTGGATGTCTGGGACGCAAACCAAAACAAATATGTCCGCGTCTCGCAGAACGGAGTCGTGAACGGCTCGGCCCTGCTGATCGGAACATCCTCCAAGCCCATCGTCATCCATGGTCCAGTGACCATCAACGGTGACGTGGCCATCGGCGGCGTCGTGGATGGACAAGGCACGCTCTATGCGAACCGGAACATCCACATCATCAGCTCAGTGCGATACAAGGATGCTCCTGACTTCCGCGGAACCTCGCTCGACCAAATCGACAAACAGAACTCCAAGCGTGACTTCCTCGGAATGGCGGCGCGAGGGTCGGTGATGATCGGCGATCCGGAGCAGTTCTCCAGCCACGAAATCGACCACATGGTGCCTCCGTTCACGAAAGCACGCAAGGACGAGCTCGGGAACAACGTGCCCGCCTTCAATGCCAAAGAAACAGATCCTTGGGGTCTGAAGCGGTACGAATCGCTGATCCAGAAGGACAACGCCCTCAAGGCTGCGTTCAAGGCTGAAGCGGTGAAAGGCGTCAATCAGATCGACGGAATCGTGTACACCAACAACATGGTCGGCGGACAAGTCGGCTACGAAGGTGGCGGTCTCACGATCAACGGTTCGATGGTGTGTAAGGATCAGGCGGTCGTCGCCTACTCCGGCCCCATCACGATGAACTACGACACCCGCATCAAGGATCGCGGCGATGACAAAGAACCGCTCATCGACCTTGACCTTCCGCGCGGTCCGTCGATTGAATTCCTGTCCTGGCAAGACAGAGGATTCAAGCTGAAGTAACCGACAATCCTTACAGAGTGCATCTGCAACGACTTCTCGCTCTGACGGCCCTCGTGGCTGCGGTAAGCGTCGCCTGGTCTCAGATCGAAATGAGACCAGGCGCAAGTCGTTCATCCAACTCCCCCAGCGCAGTGGAGTCATCGTCCGCAGCTGGAGGCGGAGTCAGCCGGCACAGTGCTCCCTTTTCCCCCTCCCGGCAGGTAGAGCTCCCCGAAGAGTTCAAAGCCCAATCAGCAGGAGAGCAAGCAAGTAAGCAGGCCGCGCAGTCGGTCGTTCAAGCGAGCGAAACCCTCGATGGAACGCCGAAGAAGCCAACGAACTGGCTGGGAGGCGTGTTCCTAGCCCTGGGGGCAGGCCTCACGCTGATCATCGTCGGGAAAGTGCTTCTTGATAAGTTCGCGCCCTCCGCTCCCACTCTCTCGACGGCGTGTCTATCGTTGGAAGAGGATGAGATGCCGGAAGCTTCGGCCGACTACGTGCAATCGAAGCTGTAACGCTCGGGACGCTCGGCGCAAAGACCCCGCGAGTTTTCACGTAGAATTGAAACATGGCGGCAACTGAGCCCATTTCCGGTCGTTTTGGAGCATACGGCGGACGATATGTCCCCGAAACCCTCGTGCCGGCCCTCGATGAACTCGATGCGGCATTCCGAGACGCCTGGGCGGATCCTCAGTTCCGAGATGAGTTCCAAACTCTGCTTCGCGACTACGTTGGTCGGGAAACGCCGCTCACCGAAGCCACTCGCCTGAGCGAAGTCACGGGATATCAAGTGGCGATCAAGAGGGAAGATCTCTGCCACACCGGCGCACATAAGATCAACAACGCGCTGGGGCAGTGCCTTCTCGCCAAGCGGATGGGCAAGCAGCGCATCATCGCCGAAACCGGCGCTGGACAGCACGGAGTCGCAACCGCCACGGTGTGCGCGCTTCTCGGCCTCGACTGCGAGGTCTACATGGGCTCCACCGACACGGTCCGTCAGCGCCTCAACGTGTTTCGCATGAAGCTCCTCGGAGCCAAGGTGATTGAGGTTGAGAGCGGAACCAAGACCTTGAAGGATGCCCTGAATGAGGCCATGCGCGATTGGGTGACCAACGTCCGGGACACGCATTATGTGATCGGAACCGCTGCTGGCCCGCACCCCTATCCCTACATGGTTCGGGAGTTCCAAAGCGTCATCAGCATCGAAGCTCGTGAGCAGTATCTCGCCCGACATGGAGTTCTGCCCGACGTCGGAATCGCCTGCGTCGGCGGGGGATCAAACGCGATCGGCTTCTTCCATGCCTTCGTTCCCGATGCCTCGATGAAGCTCTATGGAGTTGAGGCGGGAGGTCATGGTGTGGAGACCGGGCGTCATGCGGCTCCTCTGACGGCTGGAAGCCCGGGTGTGCTCCACGGGTCGTACAGCTATCTCATGCAGGACGATGATGGGCAGGTCATTGAGACAGAGTCGTTCTCGGCTGGTCTCGACTATCCTGGCGTGGGTGCCGAGCACAGTTATCTCAAGGATATCGGTCGCGTGGACTATGTTGCGATCACCGATCAGGAAGCGATCGACGCATTCCAATGGGTCTCCCAACTGGAAGGGTTGATCCCGGCGTTCGAGACCGCCCATGCCTTCGCCTTGCTTCGCAAGAATCTCTGGGCACCGGGAACGAGAATCTTAGTCAACATGTCCGGTCGCGGCGACAAGGACATGGAACGAGCGTCCCAGATTCTCCATCTCTGATCGGTGTGCACCGCACTCCGTCGAGCTGGGGCTCAGTCAATGAGGGATGTTTTGAGCTCCGAGGGCAGGAGACCGAGGTACTCGCGGCATGCGTTGCGTAGCGCTTGCGACGAGCCATATCCGCACTGCGCGGCGATCTCGTCGATGCCATAGCTGCTGCGCATGAGCATGGCGACGGCCACCTCCGTTCTTGCTCGATCCACGAACTCGGGGAACCCATAGTCAGTGAGCGAGCGGAAGGTGCGCGAAAGGTGGAAGGCTGAGTAGGCCGCCATGGACGCGGCTTCCTTCAACGACCAGGGATCCTGCGGACGGGCCTTGACGGCCTCCAAAAGCTGGAGCATCGAACCAGAGGCCTCGGCGGGGATGTCCGCCAGAACCAGCTTTTGGTCGGAGGCGTTCAAGCATTGATGAACACCAAAAGCCA
Organism: Methyloversatilis discipulorum; assembly: GCA_943371575.1. Classification (GTDB taxonomy): domain Bacteria; phylum Armatimonadota; class Fimbriimonadia; order Fimbriimonadales; family Fimbriimonadaceae; genus UphvI-Ar2. The sequence continues at coordinate 11,560 of CALRVI020000004.1, forward strand.
GGAGCGTTCCGACAATCGGCCGAACCTCCAGGTCGGGCGCGTCCTCGACGGCGGAGACTTCGAGGTACAGGCCATTTGCAATTGGATTTCCGGGGGCAAAGTGGCTGAAGCAGAGTTGTTGACCAGCTTTCTCGATGGGTTCCTTGAGGAACGGCATCGCAGCGTGATCCCAGGAGATGAGGAGAGCGTCGTGAACGCCTCGGCCAAAGGTAATGAAGGTGTCGCTGTCTGGGCGAACCATCGCCATGGATCGCGGAACGAGGGCGCCTGCGTTTCCGCCAGTCATCGTGATGAGGGCGGCACCTTTGCGACTCAGGATCGCCTTGAACTTTCCGCCGGAGTTATGGATGCGGTAACTCCGGGGAGAGCCCGCGTTTCCCGTGATCGACCAGACCCCGAACGGCTCCATTCCAGCGATGCCGCTCAGGGTGAGCTCAGACGCAAATCCATCGGATTCGAGCGCCGTGATCGGAGGATGGGGGATGTCGATCGCCATAGTGAGGAATTACCTCTTCTGAAACAGAAGGCAAGTCAATCGATACTGTTCCCGCACGAGTCCCTTGGTCCCGTGACTTCGCATGGCATGATTGCCATCGTGCCTAGCAAACTCACCGTGGCCGTCGTTGGTGCGACAGGTGCCGTTGGTCAAGAATTCTTCCGTCTCTTTCAGGATCATGCGTGGAATATTGGGAACCTACGCGCTCTTGCGAGTGAACGTTCAGCGGGAAAACAGATCGCGTTCGCGAACAGCCAGGTTACCGTCGAGAACTCGGCTACTGCGTCTTTTACCGGTGTGGATGTTGCGTTCTTTTCCGCAGGATCGAGCACATCAAAGACCCTCGCCCATAAAGCCGTGGCCGAAGGGGCCTGGGTGATCGACAATTCCAGTGCGTTTCGGATGGATCCCACTGTGCCGTTGGTTGTACCAGAAATAAATCTCGATGCAATCACTTCCAGCAATAAGCTTATTGCAAATCCTAACTGCAGCACGATCATCATGCTGATGGCGGTCGCGCCGCTCCGCCAATTCGGCGCGATTAAGAGCGTAAATGTCAGCACCTACCAGAGTGCCAGTGGAGCTGGTTGGGCCGCCATGGAGGAGCTTCGAAATCAAACCCGCGACGTCCTCGACGGGAAGCCGGCCAAGCCAGAAGTGCTCCCTCACCCCTACGCGTTCAACCTCTTTTCACACAACACAACCATTGGGGAAGATGGCTACAACGAGGAGGAGCGCAAGATGATCCAGGAGACTCACAAGATTCTGGGAGACAGCTCGATTCTCGTGTCTCCCACCTGCGTCCGCGTGCCAGTGCTTCGTGCCCACAGCGAGTCGATCACCGTGGAGTTTGTGGAGGAACGCCCGTCGGTCGGACAGATCCGAGAGGCCCTCGCCTCGTTTCCTGGCGTCAGGATCGTCGATGATCGCGAGACGAACACCTTCCCGATGCCTCTCGATGCGAGTGGAATCGAAGAGGTGCTCGTCGGGCGTATCCGTCACGATGTTGGAAACCCCCGAGCGGTGCAGCTCTTCGTTTCAGGAGATCAGCTTCTCAAAGGCGCGGCTCTGAATGCCGTTCAGATCGGGGAAGGCTTGATCGCTCGCGGGCTCGTTTAGAACTTACCGCGGGCGCGCTTGACTGTCTTGAACACATAGGCCAGGACTTCGGCTACCGGACCAAAAAGGTCTCGGGGAACGAAGTCCCCGGCCTCGCACCGTGCGTAAAGCGCTCTGGCGAGAGGCTTGTTTTCGACCATTGGGATGTTGGCGGCCCCCGCGATTTCCCTCATCCGGAGGGCGAGAAAGTCTTGGCCCTTGGCCAGCACGATGGGGGCGTGCATCGAGTTGCGCTCGTATTTGACCGCGACGGCAAAGTGGGTCGGGTTCGTGATGAGAACATCGGCTTCCTGGATCTTTTTCGCCATTCCGCCTTTCAGCAGCTGTCGCCGCTTTTGCATCAAGGCCCCTTTGATCTCAGGGGAGCCTTCTTGTTCCTTCATCTCCTGCTTGAGCTCACTTTTCGTCATTTTGAGCTGCTTCTCGGTCTCTTTGAATTGGAAGAAGTAGTCGGCCGCCGCAATGATGAGCCACACCACGGCGATCTTGATGAGAATCCCGTGGAGCATTTGACCGAGCACGATGGAGGCATCGAGCGGCGTGAGCCAAGCGAGGCCAACCATCCGATCCCAATCGGACGAAACAACGCTGTACACGATCCATCCGAAGATCAACATCTTCGCCGTCGCTTTGAGTCCCTCGACAAGGGCCCGCTTGGAGAAGATACGCTTGAAGCCCGCACCGGGATTGATTTTCTCGAGCTTGGGACTCAGGGGTTCGCCGGAGAGCACAAATCCTACCTGGCCAAAGTTGGCGAGCAATCCGATGGCAAGAAGTCCGGCAAACAGAGGAATCGTGGCAAGCGCGAGCGGCGCGCCGGTGGCGGTTCCGAACTGCATCAAGGATTGGCTGTGGACATCATGCGGCGCGCGAGAAACGACATTGACGAGCGCTCCGAAACTCTCGCGGCCGAGCACGGTCACCACAGGGGGAAGAAGGAAGGATGCGGCCAGCATGGCTAAAGCACCCGTCAAGTCGGTCGACTTGGCGACCGTGCCTTTCTTGCGCGCATCCTGCCTCCGTCGAGGAGTTGCGTCTTCCGTTCGTTCGCCAGCTTGTCCTTCGGCCATCGACTACACGCCTCCCAGGATGCGGTCAAGCCCTACAAAGGCAATGTCAAGTCCGCGCTGGACGGCGATCACGAGCGTCGGGAGCCCGAGGCTCATGGCGGTCAAACCAAGGGCGAGCTTGGCCGGAGTGGAAATGAGAAACGGTTGCGTCTGAGGCACCGCCTTGTTGATCAGACCGGCGGCGACGTCAATAACCACCGTGACGGCAATCACCGGAGCCCCGATCTGAACGGCGAGAAGCATCAGTTGCCCCAGCATCGACGTCAGGCTTTCGATCATGAAGATCGGCTCTGCTCCGACGGGTCCACGCATCGCGAAACTGGAAACGAACGCCGAGAACATCAGTTGGTGGCCGTTGAGGAGGAAAACCAAGACAAGGCCGAGCCAGAACTTGAACTGCCCCAGCGGCGTGGACATACCCATCGCCGGGTTAAAGAGTTGCGCCGAGCCCAGACCCAACTGGAAATCGAGAAAGGCACCAGCGATCTGGAACGCGGCGAGAAGACACTGCATGCAGAGCCCGATGAGCAGACCAAAAAGCACTTCACGCCCCGCGATGAGAAAGAGTCCAAGAAGTTCGGTCGGAACGGCGGGGAGGTAGTCCTTGACCACCGGCGTCAGGGCAAGAGAGATCACGACACTCGCCAGAACGCGGATGTTGACCGGCACCACGCTTCCGTACAACGGGGCCGACATCATCATCGCGGTACAGCGACAAAGGACGGCGAAGAACCCGATGAGGAAATGGGTGTCCAGAGCCACGATCTATCCTCCGACCCGCGTGGCCATTTCGAAACACATTTGCGTGAATCGCACCAAGGTCTGGAGCATCCATCCTCCCATCGCGATGACGATGAATGCGGCTCCGACAAGCTTCGGCAGGTAGGTGAGCGTCATCTCCTGAATCTGAGTGACCGCCTGAAAAACGCTCACGATCAGACCGGTGAAGAGGGCGATTGCGAGCACCGGCATCGTGATCATCAGACCGACCATGATGCCCTGTTGGGCGAGTTCGAGAACGATCCCTTCGCTCATGCGTACCCCGCCAATATCGCGCGTACGAGCACCGACCAGCCGTCGGCCAAGACGAAGACGAGAATCTTCGCCGGCAGGGAGACGACAACAGGCGGCATCATCATCATGCCCATGCCCATCAGCACGCTGGCGACGATGAGGTCAATGATGATGAACGGGACGAAAATGTAGAACCCGATGATGAACGCGGTCTTGAGCTCGCTGATCACAAACGCCGGGATCAGAGTCATGATGTCGACATCCGCTCGGGTCGCCGCGGTTTGATTGCGGAAGTCCATAAACATCTTGAGATCACTCTCGTAGGTGTTCTTGAGCATGAATTCCTTGATCGGCTTCTGCGCTCGGGTGAGTGCTTCATCGAACGTGATCCCGTTCGTTTCCTGCATGTAGGGGATGATCGCGTTCTGATTGATCTCGTTGTAGGTGGGCGCCATCACGAAGAACGTCAGAAAGAGGCTCAGGCCGATGATGACCTGGTTGGGCGGAATGTTCTGCGTGCCAAGCGCCGTGCGCGTGAAACTCAGAATGATGACGATCCGCGTGAAGGCGGTGGTGAGAATCAGAATCGCGGGAGCAATGCTGAGAATCGTTAGCATCGCCAGAATGCGGAGCGAGGTACTCAGCTGATCCTTATCGCTGCCCGATCCAATGCCCAGGTTGATGCTTGGCACTGGGGTCTGAGCTTGCTGAGCGCACGCCAATCCAACGCAAAGCAGAAGGAGTCCGACAAGGATTGGCTTCCGAAAGCTCAGAAGTTGCTCGAAGATTGGAGCGAGAGGTCTCGCGGGGCCAGAGTGACGTTTGGGCATCGCGGCTTATCCAATCAGCTTGCTCAGTCGGTCGAGTCGCTTCTTCAGCTCCTCGGGCGAGAGTTCTTCCGACGAATTCTTCGGTTCTGTGGTGCTGCCGTATGCCTTCGAAGCGGCCTGACGTTTCGCGGAGCCGGAGGCTGGCTTCGGAGCGGCTTCATCGCTGGCCATCTTCTCGCGAGCAGCTTGGAGGAGGGAAGTCAGATCCACGGTTTCGCCCGCTGCTTCCTCATCTTCACCCTCAAAGATTTCGACCACGGCTCGATCTCGGAGGACTTCTTCCGGCTCGGACTTGGCTTGATCCATGAGCTCAAAGAAAGCTGGTTCTTCCGTTTGCTGGGGAGAGGTCGGTACTTCGGTGAGATCGGCCAGAGTCGTAACGCCTTGCGGTGTGACGGCAATGAGAATCGCCTTGCCTCGGGCACTGACAATATGGAGCTGGCCGGCGGCAAACGTCGCCGACTCTTCCACTCGAATCGAGCTGTTCAGTCCCGTATGCAGTCCTTTTCCGACCTTGCCCACGACTCGCGGGAGGACAAACTTCAGCAATCCGAGAACGATCGCCACGGCGACGATCATTTGAACAAACTGGAATCCGTTGACGACCGGCTGCGGCTGAGCGGGCTGGTTGACAACGATGTCAGGCTTGGTGCCGGCAAGGGTCGTGGCCGCTTCTTGGGCAAACGACCAAACCGACAGACTCGTGGCAAAGAGCAGAGCGGAGAATCGCTTCATCACGCCACCTCGTTCAGTCGAGCAATGCGGTCAGCGGGACTCAGGATTTCCGTGATACGAACCCCGAAGTTGTCCTCGATGACCACAACCTCACCCCGAGCCACCAGGCGTCCATTGACCATGACATCCACGGGTTCGCCAGCGGCCTTGTCGATTTCGACAATGGAGCCTGAACCGAGGTCGATGACATCCTTGACCACCATCTTCACGCGGCCAAGCTCGACGCTCACTTCGAGCGGGATGTCGAGCAGGATCTCAAGTCCGGTGTCCTCAATGCCCACGATTTGCGGGTTGTCGCTGTTGCGTTTGGCCGTGGCTTGGTCGTTCTCGAAGGGGGACTTGGTGTTCTGGTTGGCTGCGCTGCCGCCGCTCTGTCCGAGGAGTTCCCGCACCGTCGCTTCATCGGCGAGCCAGATGAGGCTTCCATTGAGTCCGTCGGCGGCGATCCGCACGTTGGTGCGAATGACTTCCGCCACCGATTGCATGTTGGGGGGAAGGCTGAAAATTTGGAGTCGGATGGAGAGTCCGCTGGCAACAATCGCTTCGTTGAGCAGGTTGCCTGCCGCAATGCACATCCCTTGAACGATCCCTTCAATCGCGGGGCGAATCTCGGAGAGAGAGTTCTCGTCGATCGTCTCCTTGTTGCTCCCGGTGAAGGTGTTATAGAGGTCAACAAGAGTTTCCTGGCTGATCAGCACGACCTGAGAGTTCTCGGGCTGATCGGCAAACGCAAACTGCAGGATCAGCTTCGGACTGGACATCTCAGAGTAGAGATCCGAGATGCTGGTTGCCATCGTCAGGGCGTCAACGAATGAAACTTCTTGACCTGCGGACTCACTGACCGCCAGGGCGACGTTCTGCCAGATATTGGTTTGCAGGTTCGAGAATTTCGAGATGATTTCAGGGGCGATGCTAGACATGACCGATTAGTCCTCCTCAATGGTGTCGTTGATGTGAAAGGCGATGGACTTCCCGTTGAGAGAAGGCTTCCCGCGAAACTTGTCTTTGGTGCCCACGGTCAGCACCATATCGTTCTTGGTTTTCTGATCCAAGCGGATCACATCTCCGGCGCGGAGCAGGAGGAAATCTTGGACGTTGATGCGCGAGCGACCCATGCGGACGGCGACATCTACTTTGGTGCTTCCCAGCTGGCCGATGAGCGACTTGCGGTGCGCGGTGGTTTGCTTGCGGCTGCTCGTGGCGGCAAACCACTTTTGCGCGCTCAACTTGGCGGTGATAGGCTTGAGCACCATGTAGGGTATGCAGAGGCTCATCGCGCCGTGGGCTTCGCCGACCCGGACTTCGAAGAGGATCGAAACGACGATGTCGCTCGGCGGTGCAATTTGCACAAACTGCGAGCTGGTTTCGATCTCCTCCACGCTCGGGTTGACGATCACGACGCCTTCCCAAGCGGTTTTCAGAGCGCTGAACATCCGGCTGACCACTTGCTGGAAGAGCGGCGTTTCAATGTCGGTCAGGTTCTGACGACTGATGGATCGCCCCGGGCCTCCCAGGAGCTTGTCGAGCATCGTGAAAACAAGGCCGAATTCCATCTCCAAGGCGGCCTGGCCGCTCAGAGGCGGGATGGACATGATGGTGAAGACGCTGGAGCTGATGCTGCGCAGATACTCTTCGTACGGCACCTGTTCGAGCGAGATCAGGTCGATGTTGACGTTGGTGCGGAGAAATGCGGAAAGGTTGGTGCCTGCGAGTCGCCCGAAGGTTTCGTGGAGCATCTGGAGGGTGCGAAGCTGCTCTTTGGAGAACTTGTCCGGCCGGCGGAAGTCATAGACTTCGTAAGCCACGGCGGAGCGCGATGAACGCTTGGTGTTCTTGGTGAGGGCTCCCGGCGCGGGATTGTTCTCTTGACTCGCCACACGCGGAGACGCATTGGATTCTGCGGCCCCCGCCTCTTCGGTGAGGGAGCTCAACAGGGATTCGATCTCGGCTTGCGACAGAATCTCGGACACGCTTGTTACCTTCGTTGCGGCGTTTTCCCAGGCATTTGTGCGAGGCCTGGGTGGGGCCGTCAGTTCGGTTATTGGCAATCTGTCGCGAAATCTCAGGCCTCGTAGAAAAACGGGGCAAAAAAGTGTTGTCCCGGGATCCGGTGACAGGGGCGACTAAAGATGCGGGGATCCACTTGCCGACAATGGGAGAGATGCCCGAGAGCGTCAACGCAAACAATAGGGAAGCTAAGCGCACGGCGCGCGCCATTCTCTCTGGACTGGTCGCGTGTCTCGTGCTATGTTTGTGGGCCGGAACCAATCTCGTTTTGACCTGGGAAACGCAGCAGGTCGAAAAGAACTGGGCCGTGCGTGTCTCGGAAGAACTCGGCCGAAGCGAAATGGCTCACGACGAGCTGGAGTCGCACAGTTCGAGCCTGAAGTTGGCGATTGCAAGCGAGAGCAGAGCGTGGGTCGCCTCGGAGATCAGTGAACTTGCCTTGGCCAGCGGAACGGCGAAAAACGCTCTCGAAAATCTCAGCCGAGAAGGCTTGGTCTCCGGATCCGAATCGGTCGAGCGGGCTCTCTTGGAGCTCGGAGCATTTGAGGAAGATCTGACCGCCCTCAAAGCTCTGCCCCTCGATTCCAAAGAACTCGGAGAACGAGCCGCCGCGTTGGCGGGAACCGCTTCGGCCTTGCGGTCGTCTCTCTCCTCTCTCGATGACTCGTTCGGGAAGTCCGTGGATGCCTCCACGGAAGACCGCACGAAGGAACGCATTTATCTTCTCTTCTCTCTGGGCGGAGGCGTTTTGATTCTCATGGCGGGGGCCACGCTTGCTTTGCTGGCTCGCTTGCAAAAGGGATACGCGGAATCTGTTTCCCAGCGCGATGATCTTGTGGAGCAAAACGCAGCTCTTGCGGAAACCACGGAAGAGCTTCAGCGCGAAAAGGAAATTCTCCTCCGTCACCAAGAGGAACTCGAGAAGAGTCGACAGGAGATCCAAGACGCCCTCGAACATGCCGAAATTCAGACGGCGATGCACGACCACGCCTCACGACGATTCCAGTCACTCTTCGAAGGGCTGCCGGTCGGGTGCATGACCTTTGATGGGGAGGGAACCGTCTTTGAGTGGAACCAGCGGATGAGCGACATCATCGATCAACCGCGACACCTCGCGCTGCTGAATCCCATCACCTCGGCTCTGAAGGGCTTCGGTCAGGAAGACCTCCTCCTCGGCACGCTTCGGAGAACCGTCCAAGACGGTGAGAAAGTCACCCTCGAATACAATTTTGAGACCGCAAACGGAGCCCGCGTGGCGGAGTTTGTTTTCTTCCCCCTCAGCGACCACCGGGGTGTCATCGTCGGCGGTATTGCCTGCGCCCTCGACGTCACGGAAGAAATCGCCCGCCAAAAGCAGATCGAAAGCATGGCGCGATTCCAGAGCGTTGTTCTGGATTCCACCGAGTACGCGATGATCACCTGCGACACGGAGGGACTCGTCACGGGATTCAACTCTGCCGCAGAGAAGCTCCTGGGATATCAGATTTCCGAGGTTCTGAGCGAAAAGTCGATCGTGGAGTTCCACCTCGACACCGAACTCGAACTGTGGGCCGCCGAATTGGGCGAATCGACCGGGAACGAGGAAATCTCCGCCTTTGAGGCTCTGGTTCATCACGCGAACAAAGGTGAGGCGAGCGACATCGAATGGCAGTACGTCCGCAAGGATGGATCCACGTTTGACGCAGAAGTCATGATCACCGCTCTGCGCGATGAGCATGGCGACGTAACGGGGTACCTCGCTGTGGCGAAGGATGTCACACAGGAAAGGGCCAACGCCGAGCGACTCGTGACCCTCAGCTTGGTGGCACAAGAAGCGGCCAACGGCGTCGTGATCATGGATGCGTCCGGTCATGCTCTGTTCGTGAACCCCGCGTTCGCCAAGATCTCCGGCTATTCGAGCGAAGAGATTCTCGGTCGGGCACCGTACTCGCTCCGACAGAGCGAGGAGACGGATGAATCGGTTTTGGCAAACTTGACCAAGGCCATTCGCAGTCAGGCTCCGTTCGATGGCGATCTCGAATTCCAGCGTCCCGACGGCACGACCTATTGGGTTCGACTCTCGTTGTCGGTCAGTCGAGACGAGCTGGGGATGTGCAGCCACCTCATCGCGATCGAGGAAGACATCACCGAGCGCAAGAATGCGGAGTTCAAGATTCTCGCGAGCGAACAAAGATTCCGCGACGTTGTCGAGGCGGCGGGCGAGTACATCTGGGAAGTCGATACCGAGTTCCGGTACACCTACGTTTCGGATCAAGTGACCGACGTCTCGGGCTACGCGGTCGAAGAGCTCCTTGGCCGGACGATGCTCGACATGGTCGCCAAGCCGGACATCCGGCGGGCGCAAAATGCCGTCGCCGAGGCCATGCTCGCCGGGACAGGATTCTCCAATCTCATCTTCCAAAGCCTGCACAAAGATGGCCACACGATTTGGGAGAGGGTCAACGCTCTGCCGATCCGCGATGCACACGGATCGGTGATTGGGTTCCGGGGAACCGGCCTCGATATCACGCTCCAAAAGGTCGCGGAAGACAATCTTGCTGCCGCCAAAGAACGCATTTCGGGCATCTTGGAGAGCATCCAAGACCGCTTCTACTCACTCGATAAGAATCGCAAGTTCACCTATGCGAATGGCTCGGCGGCGGAGGGTTACGGCCTCGACGCCGATCAACTGCTCGGAAAGAACATCAAAGAGATGCATCCTGAGGAGTACTGGTCGCTTCTGTGGGACTGCTTCGATCATGTTCAGAAAACCGGCGAGCCAAGCGACTTGGAGATGTATCATCCGCCGAGCGATACCTGGCTGGAGTTCCGGGTTTATCCAGGGCAGAACGGCGGCATCAGTGTCTTCTACCAGGACATCACGGAGCGGAAGCTGATTCTCGGCAAGATCGAGGAGCAGATGGCTCGTCTGAATGAAGCGAACTTGCAACTCGAAATCCAGCACATGCAGCTGGAGGATGCCAACCACAAGCTCCGCAACCTCGCTTCCACGGATGGCTTAACCGGCCTGAAGAACCACAAGACCTTCCAGGAGTTCTTGCATGACCAGTACCACGCGGCGGAAACTGTAGGCTTGGAACTCGGTGTGATCCTGCTGGATGTCGACAAGTTTAAGCAGTACAACGACGGCTTTGGCCACTTGGCCGGGGACGAGGTGCTCAAGGGAGTCGCTCGGATCTTGCGAGAAGCCGTGCCGGAACCCCATATGCCCGCTCGGTATGGCGGAGAAGAGTTCGTGATTGTGACGGTGGGCCTGAATGAGACCGAAACCTGGGAGCTTGCTGAGGAGGTTCGTCTTCGCCTGGAAGAGCACGATTGGCCGCATCGGGAAGTGACGGGAAGCTTTGGCGTGGCGATGTTTGGCCCGCATGTCGAGAGCCGGCAACACCTGATTGATCTGGCCGACAAGGCCCTTTATGCCTCGAAGGAAGGTGGACGCAATCGCGTGACTCTTTCGAGCGATCTCCGCAAAGCGGCCTGATCTTTGGTGCGGAAGTCCCGCGTCGAGGGAGGGGAGGAACCCTCCCACGCAGGTAACCTCTTCTGCACTCTTATGCACCACAAAGTTGCGATCATTGGTTCTGGGCCGGCTGGATACACGGCGGCGATTTATGCCGGACGCGCGGACTTGAGTCCGGTTGTCTTCGCAGGACCTGAGCCGGGCGGTCAGTTGATGATCACAACGGACGTGGAGAACTATCCTGGCTTCCCCGAGGGCGTCATGGGGCCGGAGATGATGCAGCTTTTCCAAAAACAAGCGGAGCGATTCGGGGCCGATGTCCGGTTTGAGATCGTGACGAAGGTAGATCTCTCAGCCGCTCCGTTCAAGATTTGGGTCGGCGAGGCGGAACACACCGCTGAAACCGTGATCATCTCCACCGGAGCCTCGGCGAAATGGATCGGTCTGGAAGGCGAAAAGACGTTTGGCGGATTCGGGGTCAGCGCCTGCGCAACCTGCGACGGATTCTTCTTCCGAGGCAAGGAAGTCATTGTCGTCGGCGGCGGTGATACGGCGATGGAAGAAGCCAACTACCTCACCCGACATGCGAGCAAGGTCTATGTGGTGCACCGCCGGGATTCGTTCCGCGCGAGCAAGATCATGCAGCAACGCGTGCTCGACAACCCCAAGATCGAAGTCATCTGGAACAGCTCAGTCGTCGATATCCACGGCGACCTTGAGCCGCACAAGAAGCTGAAGGCGGTCACCCTCGAAGACACAGTCACCGGCGAGCGCAAGGAGATGCCGATTGATGGTCTCTTTGTCGCCATCGGTCACAAGCCGAACAGCGATGTTTTTACCGACTTCCTCCAGACCGACGACCTGGGCTATCTTCTTGTTGAGAAGGGCTCCGCGACGACCTCGATCCCCGGCGTGTTCGCTTGCGGCGACGTCACCGATCGTGTCTACCGTCAAGCCGTGACGGCGGCTGGCACGGGTTGTATGGCGGCCATTGAGGCTGAGCGATACCTCGAATCTCTGGGGCACTAAAAGCGTCCCATCTATACAAGGCACTTTTGTGCCGGGAATAAGGAGACTATGATCACCGCACTGGTTGCTTGGAAAGTGATGGCTCTGGCCGTCTCGCAAGATCCGACGAAAGCGCAGGAGGCCGAGCCGCCGCGCGACTTTCTGTCCGCCGAGATGCCGGGCATCGCCGGGATGCCGACCACGCTCACTCTCCAGCACTTCGTGTTCCCGATGTCGGAACCTAAGACGTCACCGAAGCACCTCTGGAAGTTTCCGTTCGTGACCGCTGGGTTCGTGAAGACCACGGCGGAGGGTGAGAATTTCAGCCCTCGTTTCCGCGTGTTCGCCCAATCGCGCCGTGTGCCCGACCCACCGCTGATGCACGACGACGTGGCGCAGTGGTCCACGCGGATGCTCCTTCGCCTATGGGACTACAATTTTGCCCGCCTCCGAATCGACCATTCGGAGCGATTCCGTCGCGGCGTGGATGTGTATCTCTGCTTTGCCGGAGATGCCGGAGGCGAACACCTGTTCGATGTCGACACCTTCGACTTGGACAACAACGGCAACCCGAAGCGGGTGAACACGATCTACATCTATCAGATTCAAAAGATCGAGGCTCCGATCCAGCTGAGCCGTGAGTTGGCTCACGAATACGGCCACGCGATTCTGCCCGCGATCGGCCCCTACGAAGGGCCGGAGGATTGGGCGAATGGGGAAGTGGGCGAGCGGCTCTATCTGCAATGGCTCCGGGATGATATCGTCGCGGGCAAGCTGAGCACGGACGATACGGTTCACACCGATGTGGCGGCTTTGGACACGTATCTGGCCAAGAATGTCCACCCGATGCTGGTTTCGATGGGCACCAAGGGGCCGAATCTGGAGCTTCTGAAAGGGAAGTCTCAGGAGTCTTTCTTTGAATACGTCGCCCTCACGACCTACGCTGGGCAGATTCTGCCGCCACGAGTCTTTGGTCGGTCGCTGATGCTGACAGGTTCGCAAAAGGCGATCGATTACGAAAAGTCGATCCGCGACGCAGTGGCCGAAGTCGCATCCCTCGAGATCACTGTGCCTGAGGTGCTCCAAGGAAAGGCGATTTTCCTTCCGATTGGCGCAAAGGCCAAGCTGACTGGAGCAAAAGTGCTCTCTCGCGCCGCAGGGTGGGCGAAAGTGCAGCCGAGTGCGGCAAAAATCAAAGTGACTCAGACAACTGAGTGAGCCCTCGCCGGGTGAGGCACTTAGGATTCGCACCCGGCAAGGAAGTCTCCGACCCTATTTCAGCTCGGACATGGGGTCGTACCAGTCGCGCGTCGGTGGCGAACCGGGAGACTGAGCCCACGTTTGCTCGAATCGATGATTCTTTGCATGGCCATCCGAGAACAAATAGTTCGCACCTTTCCCATCGATATCGAACCAGAGAGTGCGAGGCAACCGCCGCATCATATCCCAGCCGCGCATGTGCATCATGGTTCCGCCGTTGTAGGTCGGCACCTTCGCCGGGGAACCCCAGAACATCGGCATAAAGTGATCGGGATTCACCGTCGTTGCTGGTGTGAACCACTTCAGCTCATCGCGTACCGGAGCGGCGAAGATCGTCATCGATGGGTTGGCAGGCTGAGATAGCGTCACACCGTAATACGGAGGATGCAAGGCCTCGAAGTACGCATTGAGCCCGTAAGTGGTCCAGCGAGTACCCTTGCCCCACTCTGCCGAGTTGTCAAGCGGCGAACGATTCAGGAGCCGGTTCTTGGCATACGGCTGAAGCTCATCGACCCAGGTGATCTGGTGGGCTCCCATCATCTTCACCATCGGAATCCGGTCGTCATAATCGCCTCCGTAGAGCATCAGGGCCAGGCCGATTTGCTTCATATTGCTCAGATCCACAATCTTCTTGGCGGCTTGCTTTGCCTGAGCAAACACCGGGAACAGGATTGCCGCCAGGATGGCGATGATCGCGATGACGACGAGGAGCTCGATCAGGGTGAAGGCGTGGCGTCTCATCCTCGGCTCCCCAGGCGGCAGCCTGACGTCATCTCGGTGGGCGCGGGACGCGTTTCCATGTTTCGGTCTTTGACCTTGGCGAGCTTGGCGATCCGGGCGGTTACTTCCGCGAGCATGGGTGCTGAGTAGCCAGGGTAAGCCAGCTCAATCTTTCCGCTCTGATTCACCAGCCTCGTGGCCAACCCAGCCTCGGCCTTGTAAGCCTTGGCAATCGTGCCTTTCGGGTCCGCGATGACTCGGAACTGAGGCTTGGTTTCCTTGCGCCAGGCGGCCGCCGTTTTCTGGTCGCCAAACACGATGCCGACGACATTTGCGACATCCTTGTAGTGGTTGTGCACGCGGTCGATGTAGGGTCGTCCGCTGCTGCAACAGGGGCAGCCGTTTTCAATGAAAACGAGCAGTGTCGGTCGTTTGATCAGATCCTTGAGATTAACGACTTTGCCCAAGTGATCCTTGGTGCTGAAGTCGGGAGCCTTGGTTCCAATCAGCGCTCGTGCGGCTTTCGTGGCTTCCGATTCGGTGACATGACCGGCTTCTTTGCCATCTTGGTCGCGAGTGTGTTCGTGGTCTTCCTTGTTCTGAAAGACGAACGTCGAGGAGGTCGCAGGCATGCAAAGCAGAAGCCCGAGACACGCAAATGCGTATGGGTTTGTTTTCATTACTTGATAAGTGAAATGGGGGTCAAGCCCGACGAGGTGACGGGAGTCAGGTCGACGGGACAGAGATCGTGAGATTCACTCAGACAAGCTTGGGAGGGGGAGTCGTGATATCCGCATTCCCAGAGAGCAGCGTGCCGATTCTACGAGCAGCTAGGCTTCCTGCGGACGGAAGAAGGGGGATGAGGAAGGAACCGCTTTCCACCGGGAGGTCGATCGCCGGAACGGGGAGAACGTAAACCGTCATTTTGTCGCCGGACGCACCTTGATCGGCCGATTCAGCTTCCGCGCAGCGGCATTGCTCAAACTCGGCGTCCCCTATTTCTGGGGTCACCATGTTGCCAGCCTTTTCGATCCGTTGGACGGCTGCTGTTGGGCAGTGTACGCCCTCAGCGGTTTTGGGATAGGTAGAGAGCGCAAACGAGAGAATCACCAAGAGCGAAAAGGCGATCAGCCCTAGCTCCCGGATAAGCTCCCGAATCAATTTGCGGTTTCCCACGAACGGTGCGAGGTTACCCAAGGTTGGCTCGCAGACTCGGTCATTTCGACGCGGATTCTGGTGCGTCGTACGACGCCAAGCCGTAAATTCCAAAGAGCGTCCAAAGATTGCCCCATACATACATAGCCTTGTAGTGGATCGCATAGGCGAACCAGGCCAGTGTGATGAGCCCGAACACAAGCCCAACCTGATTCGGCCGAATCACGGCCACAGCAAGAGCTGCTCCCAACCCAAGGGCGCAAACCGCAAACTCAAAGACAAAGAAGCCTTGGAAGACGGAGAGAAAGAACCCCGTGAAGGCGGCAAGGGTGATCACGGCCAGCACGAAAAGTTGAAACGCCCGCATGGGGCGGCTCAGGTCGGTGAGCAACACTCTTTTAATCTTCTCACGCCTCGTGCTCGGACTCATCCACACCTAGTGTACATAAAGTCACCGTGAGAGCAAGCCCGGTTGCTCCTCAAATCCCTTTTCGCAAAACCAGATCCGAGTTTCCCACAAGCGCTTTTTGAATCAGTTGCGAAAGCGGGGATCGGGCAGGTACAACCCATAAGACACCCCAGCAACGGAGCTAGGGAGCGTGCAATGAAGCCTCCAGGGATCAGAGTCTCTGGAGGCTTCTCACGTTTTCCACCGCAAGTTCCGACAAACGAGGCCCGGGCACCAGGCAACGACCCATCGTCGCCTAGTAACCTGATCCCCAGCCGAGGGTCGCCGTCATTTCGATCACGTAGGTCAGCAGGAACCAAAACCATGACAGGAAAAGAAGCGCTCGAACTCATTCACGAGAATGAATCTCAATTCGTCGATATTCGCTTTACCGATCCGTTTGGCATGTGGCATCACTTTACGATGCCGGCTCATGCCTTCGATGCCGATGCTTTCGAAGACGGATTGGCCTTCGATGGTTCCAGCATCCGCGGATTCAAGGCGATCAATGAAAGCGACATGAAGCTCATGCCGGATCCGAGCACGGTCTTCATGGATCCGTTTACCGAACACACGACGGCGGTGGTGATCTGCAACATCGAAGATCCGATCACCGGCGAGCCTTACTCGCGCGACCCGCGCTACACGGCTCAGAAGGCGCAGGAATATCTCAAGTCCACCGGCATCGCGGATATCGCGTTCTTCGGGCCGGAAGCCGAGTTCTTTGTCTTCGACAAAATGGCATACCGCAACGATCCGCAGAACGCCTTTTTCTCGCTCGATAGCATCGAAGCAAGCTGGAACAGCGGCAACGATGACGCGCTGGGATACACCCAACGTGTCAAGGGCGGCTACTTCCCGTGCGCTCCGGCCGACAAGCTCCATGACATGCGCTCCAGCATGGTTCTGGCCCTGGAAGATGTGGGAATCCAAACGGAAATCCACCACCACGAGGTCGCTGGTGCAGGTCAGTGCGAAATTGACGTCCGGTTCGATGAGCTGCTGAAGATGGCCGACAAGATGATGAAGTATAAGTACGTCGTCAAGAATGTCGCCGCCCAATACGGAGCCACCGTCACCTTCATGCCGAAGCCTCTGTTCGGCGACAACGGCAGCGGCATGCACGTCCACCAAAGCCTGTGGAAGAACGGCGAGAACCTCTTCTACGACGAGACCGGCTATGCGGGTCTGAGCGACATGGCTCGCTGGTACATCGGCGGCATACTGAAGCATGCTCCGGCGCTGCTCGCGTTCACCAACCCGAGCACCAACAGCTATCGACGACTCGTCCCGGGCTACGAAGCTCCGATCAACCTGGTCTACTCTGCGCGAAACCGATCGGCGTGCATCCGCATCCCGATGGTCGGCAACTCGCCGAAGGCCAAGCGCATCGAGTTCCGCGCTCCGGATCCGACGGCGAACCCATACTTCGCCTTTGCCGCCATGATGATGGCGGGTCTCGACGGCATCCAAAACAAGATCGAGCCGCCCGCACCGGTAGACAAGGATCTCTACGAACTCGCTCCGGAAGAAAAGACGGATATCCCGCAGACTCCCGGTTCGCTCCGCGAGGTGCTCCACGCCCTGAAGGCCGACCACGAGTTCCTGCTCAAGGGTGACGTCTTCACGAAGGATCTCATCGAGGCGTACATCAACTTCAAGCTGGTGAACGAGTGCGATGCGATCGATCTTCGCCCGCACCCGTACGAGTTCTATCTCTACAGCGACATCTAAGCGAGCCGCGTGAGACAAAGAGAAGCCCGGCGCATCGAGTGATGCTCCGGGCTTTCTTGCGTCTCAGTCAGAGAGGATGGGATCTTACTGAGTCTGCAAGCCTGCGTTGGCGATCGAAACATCGGCCTGACGGTTTTTTCGACTGATGTTCTGGCTTGTCATCGCGTTGGAGGTCTCCGCGATGTAGACGCCGCGTTGAACGTTCTCCAAGATGTTTGAAGTCAGTTTCGGCCGCACAGCTCCGACCACCGAGACACCAAATCCTGTCTCGCTGTTGTAGGCCCAGCTGCGATCAAGCTGGTCGTCCACGCCTCCTTGAAGGAAGTAAGCCGAGCTTCCGCAACCGACCGCGCTGTTCATCGAAGCCACCGACTCCATGGAGTTCTTGAGCCACAGGCCGTAGCTTTCGGGATAGCGAATATCATTGTTTGTCACCATCGTGCCACGGGAAGCGGAGACGGTGATCCCGTCCCCGTTGATCCCTTGTCCGATCGTGTTCGGGTTCCCTGCGACGAGGTTCTTGTTCACGAGCACGCCGCTGCAACTGCGGATCAACACGCCCGACATCCGGTGGTTCAGGATGGTGTTCCCGATGACACTTGCGCCACTGCTCCCGATGAAGGTGATGCCTCCACCGCAGTCGTCGACCAGAGACTGCTGGGCCGTCGAATCGAGCGTGTGCCAGAACACGGTGTTGAATCGAGCACGGGTAGCGGTGACGCCCTTGAAGTTCGCCGAACGGAGGTACTTACCGAAGAAAGCGTTTTGCGCGCCGACGACCGTCAAGTTCTCCAGGCTGATCTCTCGAACCGGATCCACTTTGAAAATGCTCTGGCCCTGCTTCAATCCCGGAGGCCGAGGGAAGCGCATTCGGACATAGTTGGAGTCGATGATTTGCACGACTTCGTTGGTGTGGCCATCGACGCCATTGCCGTAGTCGACATGGATCATGTCACCGACTTGGAGCCCGGAGGAATCCCCTGTCGCGAGCCAGGTCGCGTTCCAGGATGGCTGGTTGGTGGTCGTGCCGTACGCAGTGACCGTCCCCTCCGCAGAGAATGCGGGGAAGCCCGACGTGGTAGAGAAAATGAGACGCGTGTCATTTCCGCGGATCGTGATGTACGACTTCATGCGGATTCCTGCCGTGACGGGGAACTCACCAGACGGAAGAATAATCGTACGGGGTTCGGTGGCAGAGTCGATGGCCCCTTGAAGCTCGCTCATCGAGTTCAGAGTGACCGTATCGGCACTCGCCCAAGCACCGAGCAGGATCGACGCGGCCAGGAAAGATCGGCGGAGGGAAAAAACACAAGACATCCTGCCTGAGTTCTTCCACCCCGTCCACGCGAAAACCTCAAGGGATTTAACAGGGTCGGCCCGTATCGGTACGGGTTATCCTTCGGTCGCCTTAAAGGTTCTTCTTCAAGAACTCCATCATGGGAGGGACGAGCCCTGGAGCGATCGGGCCAATGAATCCCGGGCTCCCGAGTTTGAAATTGTGGCTCGCCTGGGGAACGATGACAAGCGAAAGAGGGCGGTTGGACTTCTTCATGGCCGCTTCATCCAGGAGGCGAGCATCCTCCGTCGCCAAGACTTGAACATCCTTTTCGCCGTTTGCAACAAAGACCGCGCCCCCAAATTCCTCGACCCACTTGAGAGGCGTCGCCCGGAAATAGCCCGTCATCAGATCCTTCGTCGAGACGTTGTAGAGGCCGGCGAGTTCCTGCGGCGTTTCTGCGTGAATCTCCCCCGTCTTTGTCAGATGATCGATGGTCTGGCGGTGGCGGCGGTTGAACTCTTTCTTCTTTTCTTCATCCCACGGCGCACTGCTGACCTGAGCCGACACCTGTGAGTAAAGGATGTCTCCCATGTTCCGCCCGGGAGCGCCGAGAAGGAGCAACGCCTTGGCCCCCAGCTTGTTGCCGACCGCTGTGGCAAAGAGTCCGCCCTCACTGTGACCGAGGATCGCGATGCGCTTCGCATCCACTTCAGGCCGCGACTTGAGCACGCCATAGGCGGCCTCGACGTCAGCAAGATGATTCTCCCAGTTGAAGAACGGCCCCATCTCAGCAAGAGTCTTGGGCCACTGGGATTGATACCGCGCCACGGGTCGCTTGTCAAAGCGGAAGGTCACGTAGCCCGCTTCGGCAAGCGCGTTGCTCAGATCTTTGAGCAGGTCGGTCGTTAACCCCGGCTGGTTGCCATCGCGATCCGTCGGCCCACTTCCGGGCATGAGGAGGATCGCAGGGGCCTTTTGAACATCCCCACTCGGCAAGGTCACAACCCCCGCCAACTCAATCCCTGCTCCCTGGAAAGTGACCTCCGTTTGCGCGGGTTGGGCGAGGAGAGAGAGAATCGAGACTCCAACTGCAAGCATCTCAGAGAAAGGGACGTCGCACTTGTTTCCGACGTTGCACCGAGATGCGCCCTCGCTCTACAGTGGGGTGACGTGAGACAGCTGCTCGCGATGGATTTCGACCAGGGAGTTCATCACGACCACGTCGGTGGGAAATTGCAGGGCGAGGGCAGCCATCAGCATCCCAAAAGCTCGGAGCATGGATTTGGTTGTTGGCGGAAATCCGTTGACCATGAGGGGATCGCAGGCGTATCGAGACGCAAACTGGTACTGTTGAGAGCATGCTTGCGCCCCTGCTCGCCACCGTCATTCTTGCCCAACCGCAGCGCCTCACCACGTTTGACCAGATGATGACGGCACTCAAATCGGGGAGGGAAGTGAGGGTAGTGGTGGAGTACGCCAAGACGACGCTGCTCATCGATGGCAAAGAGGAAAAGGCTCCCGAAGCCATTGGGGGCATGAAGCTCGACGCGTGGGAGTACTTCGCCAAGGGCGTGATCCGGAACGACAAAGCCTACGTGGCGTGTTCCCATACCGTCCTGATTGCGCATCCCCGATACGGGCACGTCTACAACTACGTCCGATTCCGCATCTACGAAGACAACTCTGTCGAGATCACCGCGCGTTACTTGACGACGGACAAGTACGAGGTCGTGATGGACGAGATCTTCCGTGGGAAGATCACGAACGGAAAGGACAAGGAAGGTGTGGCTCTGTTTGCCGCAGGGTAGTCCGTCGGGATTGACTTCTTGCTGTGCGGGCGACCGGATATCCTGCGAGGATGGATAGGCAAGCGCTTCTTGACCTGCTGGATTACGACCTTTGGGCGAATCAGCAGTGGCTCCCGATTCTCGATTCCACCCCGAACCCAGAGGACGCGCGGAAGGCTTACAAGCACCTCCTGGGATGCTACATCGGATGGCTGAGTAGCGTCAGCGAGGTGCCGGATGTCGACGATGAGGGGATGGACTTTGAGCGAGACACGGAGCGGTTCAACTCCCTCTGGCGCGCTGAAATCATGGCCCGCGACCCCCTGGAGAGCGTCACCCTCAACCTCCGAAGTGGGGAAGTGACTCTCCCGCTGTGGCATGTGCTCCACCACGTGATGAACCATGCGACGTACCACCGAGGGCATCTTCGGACTTTATGCGTCGCGTGGGGTTTTGCCGATTTCCCCGAGACGGACAGCATTGCCTACTGGGTGAAGCGAGCCCGAGAATATTCCGCCCCCCAGGGTTGACAAACGGGAATCAAAAGATAGATACTTAGCTAAGTGACTAATAGTCAAGATTCGCTCGACAAGATCTTCCATGCCCTCGCCCATCCGACGAGGCGGGAGGTCGTCGAGCGGCTGTCCGCGCGTCCCGCCACGATGACCGAGCTTGCCGAGCCGTTCGGATTGGCCATGCCCTCGTTTCTCCAGCACATGAGGGTTCTGGAGTCTGCAGGGTTGGTGAAATCGCAGAAGCAAGGCCGTTCGCGCACCTACGAGCTCGATCCCCCCGCGTTCTTTCTCGCGGACAACTGGCTTGATGTGCAGCGATCCCAGTGGAACCAACGACTCGATCAGCTTGACGCATTGCTCACCGAATTGCACCCAGAGAAACCCCATGAGTGATCTCCGCCCCATCCACACCGACCCCGCGCTCGACCTCGTTCTTGAACGCACCACCCATGTTCCCGTTGAACTCGTCTGGAGGGCTTGGACAGAGCCGGAGCTTTTGAAGCAGTGGTTCTGCCCGCGCCCTTGGAGCGTCGCAGAAGTTGAGCTGGAACTCTTCCCAGGTGGTGCCTTCAACACCACGATGGTATCGCCCGAGGGAGATCAGTACCCGAGCGAGGGGTGCGTTCTGGAGGTCGTTGAGAACCGCCGGCTCACCTTCACGAGCGCACTCTCTCGCGGTTTCCGTCCGGCTCCTTACCCAGAGCAGAGCGCTGGCTCCTTCCACTTCACGGGAATGGTTGATCTCGAGCGCGACGGAACAGGCACGCGGTACCGGGCATACGGGATCCATGCGGACACCGAGGGGCGGAACACCCATGACTCGATGGGCTTCGATACCGGGTGGGGGACGGCCTTTGAACAGCTGGTCGAGCTCATGTCGTCCGATCAGTTCCGGTCATGAAGATTCGATTCCAAGCGACCTTGATTGAGTGGAGGGGGCCAGCCCCCTTCGTCTTCGCTCCTTTGCCCGCCGATGCGGTGGATGCGATCAAACAAGTCGCGCGCGAAGCGAGCTACGGGTGGGGATGTATCCCCGTGGCAGCATCTGCGAATGGAGTCGCCTTCACGACCTCACTCTTTCCGAAAGACGGCGGCTACATGCTCCCGATCAAGGTTGCTGTCCAGCGAGAAACGGGGCTCACCGTCGGAGACATCGCCACCGTGGAATTGGAGCCAAACTGGCAAAAGAAGAGCCAGATCCCGTAGCGGGATTGGGCTCTTCTTCTGCCAGCACCGTTAGCCCTGCTCGCGAAAGAACCAACTGATTCGTGGCAAAAGTGAAATCATCGCGGAACGCGGGTCTTCCACTGGATTTCATCGACCCCGCCTTGCATCGCCAACTCGGAGAGCTGCCCCAGGTGGATTCCCAAATGCCGGACGTTCAGGATCTGGTGATCGAGCTTCTCCAGCTTGGGATACCAACTGAACCCGCTCTCGGTCGAAGTCAAATCCAGCGCAGATACGAACTCGACAATCTTGGAATCGAGACAGTCCAGGTACTCCAGCATCTCGGATTGGGTGTAAGGCTCGACCTCCGGCGGATTCGTCCCCTCTTCATCCCAAAGATCGGTGCAATCGCGATGCTTTTCCCAGCGGACAAAATCGTGCTCGGTCGGCATCAAATAAAGGTGAGTGTAGTAAAGCGCGTGGTAGCAAATCCGCCAAAACGTGCGCGGATGGGTTCCGCCCAGCCAGGTTCTTTCATCAACATCCGTGATGCACTGCCGCAACATGGCCAGGTTTCCTCGATACTGCCCCGAGAGTGCGCGAATCAAATCCATGGCTTAATCGTAGCAAACCGAGACGCAATCGTGACTCAAATCACGGAAAAGCGGGGGTTTTGCCTAGTATTCCTACTGGGTTTCGGCGGAAGGCCCGCGATCCCCTTCTCAAGCGTGTTAACATCCTGTTGTCGCAACTTTCTGCTCTGAATGAGGGCAGGCGACGAATGGACAGGAGCCAATATGAACAAGATCCTTGCAGTGCTCGGCATGGCCGTGCTCGTCAGCGCATCGTTTGCGCAAGTCACCGTGTTTTCGAACAATGTCGGTGGAGACTTCTACTCTGACCCGACGCCTTCCAACCCGGGCGGAACCGTGGCCATCAACAGCTACATCGGCCCGAACGGAGCCCAGTGGTTCTACAACGAAATGAAGGACAGTGCCGTGATCGGTATCAACGGTACCCAAGCTCGAAGCGGGAACGGTTCGGTGCAACTCAACAGCATCGGCACCGCGACGAATCCGAACAGCAAGGCGAGCATCACTTACGCTCGCTCTGACCTCGGCGCACTCGGCAATGTCGCTGACCTCACCCATTGGGGCGCGGATCTCCGCACCGAGGCCACCCCGCTGAGTAATGCCAACTTCATCATGCGGCTCTACGTGGGCGATGGCACCAACGCAATCAACGGAAACCGCCAAGGCTTCCTGGTGTGGGACACCCAATGGAACCCCGGATTCAGCCACCCGACGATCACCTATGGTCAATGGCAAACGCTCGACCTGATGTCGATTGCCAGCAGCCTGTGGGTGCGCCCCACCAACAGCCTGATCACCACCCTGCAACCGAACCTGACGAGCGGTGAGATCCAACTCTCGCAAGCCCTCAGCATCCTGGGAGGCTTGAACTACAAGGTCTTCAGCGCGAACGCCGGATGGGGAACCTCGAACACTCCGTACGAAGGCTACATGGACAACTATGTGCTTGGCTTCAACGGCGTGGGTACGACCCACAACTTCGAAGTCGTGCCGGAACCGGCCACGATGAGCCTCCTCGCTCTGGCCGCCCTGCGCAAGCGCAAGAAAGCCGCGAAGAAGTAAGTCGCTCTGCTCTCCTTCTCGAAACCAAACGCCCTGATCTCCCTGGAGATCGGGGCGATTTGGTTTTTCCCCCAACCGGTGCTATCTTGGGTCATGGCCGGACGCGTATTCTTTCAAGATGCACGCGACCCGGCGGGGGCAGATCAGACGCCTCGGCGTGTCCTGATTTTCAATGCCGCCGAGCACCCGGCGAGCCCGTTTTATCTCGCCGTCCCCCTTCCGGATGGAGACCGAACGTTTACCCCTGGGGTGCCGATCTTGCCGTTCGATATCCCCGCCGGCGTGGATCGAGTGATGTTCGTGTTGAACGTGACGCCGATTCCACCGATCTCGGACAATCGGCGCACCGCGCCGTTTGTGGCTACAGGCACGAATCTGAAACCGTTTTACGTACTCCGGTGCAACGGGCCGACCTTCACGGTTGTGGAGCACGACACCGATCCGAGCGCCGCTCCCTCGGATCCCGGCGCACCCCCGGCTCCCATGCCCAAAGGCTGCGCAACGGCCATTTTTACGCTCTTTGGCTTGTGGATGAGCTAGCCGGGAGCGGTGGTAAGCTTGCACAATGAGCCGGGTCAACCCCTATCTCAACTTTGCCGGGCAATGCCTCCCGGCAATGACCGCGTACCAGCAATGGCTGGGCGGGGAGCTCATGGTGATTGCGGTCGGAGAATCGCCTGCGGCCGGGGAGTACGCGGGCAACCCTGCGGATGTCTACCACGCGACCCTGAATGCGCCTGGTTTCACCCTGATGGGCTCCGACATGAACCCGGTCGCCCAGCCCGCCTCGCTCGTCGCCTCCGCCAGCGACCTTCCGGAACTGGAGCAACTTTATGCCTTGGCATGCGAGGGCGGGGAAGTCCACTGCGCCCTCTCACCCGCCCCCTGGGGCGGCCACTACGCCCAAGTCACCGACCGATTCGGGACGGTCTGGCATCTGACGCGCGATTGAGGCGACGCGACTCCAGACGATGAGATCCGGAATCTAGTTGAGCGGGTAGTTCACCTCGACGGTCAGGGTCACTTCGACCGACCCAGAACTGAGAATCCTCTCGGCTGAACCGTCTGAGCTCGACTTGGAGTCGGTGTTCCTCCGCAGCGCTACGTTTGACATGTAGTCCCATTCTTGAGGCAGGATTTCGACGATGCTTGCCGGTTTGCCAAGTGTGAGACCAAAGTTGTTTGCGTATTGCTCCGCTTTGGAGCGTGCCACAGCGCTGGCCGCATCGCGGGCCTGGGCTCGCACGGTCTCCAGATCTTCCACCGTGAACTCCACGCTTTCCACTTCGTTGGCCCCTGCCGACATGCACCGTTCGAGAACCGTAGCCGCCGAGGCCACATCTTTCACACGAATATCCAGTGCGCTGGAGCAGGTCCACCCTCCGGGTCGCTTGTTGTAGGGTGGGAACTGCCACAGGCGAAAACTGGAAGTCTGCACATCCTCGGCCTTGATCCCCGCCTTTTCAACGGCTTGGACAACTTGGGCAATGGCTCGTTCGGTTTTTTGTTTGGCGGCTGCGGGCCGAGCATCGCTATGCGACACGCCGAGCCGGATCACGACCAAGCTTGGCTTCACCCGGACGCTTGCTTTGCCGGAGACGGTCAACCCACGATGTTGCTGGGTGGAGGATTCGACCACGACCGTGGGAGCCGGTTGGCATCCCGTCAGGAGGAGAACGGAAGTCAGACAGACAAAACTCAAAGCCCTCATGCACCAAGCAACACTTTGCTCACAATTCGGGTTCCACGGTTTGAGTGACTTGCGCGCCAAGAAATCGCAAACCGAGCATCCGGCCATTCGCCAACAGGACATCTGCCGATTTGCTTTCGAGGCCACGCCTGAAGCCCTCCGAGATCCGCCTGGAGACGTCGGAAGAGGTCGGCAAGGCTCGGGTGAGCATGAGAGCCCGAAATCGGCTCATTTACCCTATGAAGAGTTGAGGAATGATTTGGCACACCTTGATTGCTCCCCGGAATGGAGGTGCACTTACTGAGATCTGAACCGCTCTTGGAGCCCAGTCGCTTAATTCGCCTCCTTCTCAAGAATGTCGGAGATGATCTTGTTTCCCCAAGATGTTCGCGAGTTGCCATTCCCAGAGGCCTCGCATCCTCTCAAGGTCAGAAGGATCACGGCACCACTCGATGGGAATGTGAAGGCAATGTTCGACCGAGAGATACCAATCCTCTCGGGCCTGTTCCCAAGTGTATTCAGGTCGACCGATTTCGTATAACCATCGCTTCAAAATCACTTCTTGAATGGAAACGCGAAACTCGTAGGGCCACCATGGAACAACCGCGTAGGCAAGGTCGTATACGGCGAGGCCATAGGTGATTGTCCAGTCAAATGGTTGCCGATCCAGGATGAAAACAGGCGACTCGGCCACCTTTGGTGTAAGCACGTTCGTCGGGTTGATATCGGCATGAAGCAAAGTCAGCCCGATTGGATTGAACCAACGTTCCCGGAGTCTTGTCGCATGGGACTCGAACTTCGCGCGAACAGGGAACCCCGTTGCCATCTCGAAGGGCCCGATGCCCGAGCGAATATGATTTAGATATTCGTTCCATTGAACCATCGTCGGCGGCACGCCACTTTCCCAGTGGTGGGCGTGAATTCGGCCAATTGCTGATGCGAGGGCAAGGCCGTACTCTAACGTGGGGGGAGCGTCTTTGCGATCCCGAAACTCCTCCGAAAGATCATCTAGTAAGAGGTGATATCCAATACCAGGTTCGTAGCAACTATCATAGCAAGTGACAAGCGGTGCATCTGCAAGCTCGACGTAGTCTCGTGAATAGTAGTTTACTTCTGAGCAACTGAATGTGTCACCAAGGCACAGTTTTAGCCAGAGCCGTCGTCGGTGTCCGCTCGCCATCAAGGCGGAAATTGAAGCATTCTGTGCCCACGTACTCGTTGAGGATGTCAGCTCAACTCCCACCACTTCCTCACCGAGCACGGCAGTCAGCCAGGCGGGAGTCACTTGGTTAAATCGCTGGATCGTGGGCATGTGTTGAAGGAGACTACCCTCACGTTTCATCGGGAAGCGCCGATGTGAAACTGGGACGGCCGCCGCGACAGATAATACGTTTTCTCGTTCTTAACCGGAAATCAAAGTTGTGGGTTGCTAGTTCATGTCCCCGGTATGGACAGAGATAAATTGGTACTCCCGACGGGATTCGAACCCGCGATCTTCGCCGTGAGAGGGCGATGTCCTGAACCGCTAGACGACGGGAGCACACGCTTAACGCACGTTAACGATACCCCTGAGCCCACACCACTTCGGGGACCGGGCAGGACGGAAACCGGGATCAGGCTTCCGGCTCTTCCTTCGCCGGAGCGGCTCGACCCTCCGGGCCGAACGCGGGCCTGAAAACATCTCGGTAGAGCATGCCGAAGCAGATGGCTCCCGCCACCAACTGCGACGCAATGATCGCACAAAACGCAGCCGTCCCCCCGAACATCGGCAGAAACACAATCGTCAGGAGCACCGCGACCGCTGCTCCGGCGAATCCCGCGATCGCGCTGTGGCCAAACCGGCCGATACCTTCCAGATATCCCTTGAGCAAAATGTTGAATCCCGCCGACGCGATGAGGGACCCCAGCAGGAATCCATCGAAGTGAGACCCGTGATACTCGGGAATCGAGGGATACAGCAGCTGAGTCACAAGCGGGAGTGCGGCCGAACATCCAATCACTAGCACCACGCCATACACCCCGGTTCCTCGGAACGCCTTGAGCGTCGCGCGCCGAATCCACGAGTAATCTCCGTGGGCGAACGCATTACTGATCGTCGGCATAATCGCGCTGGCGATCATCACCACAACCGTCGAGGCAAGCGCATACCAGGTGAGCAAAGTGCCGAGATAGCCAACCTGCTCCGTCTCGGAGGCCACCCGGGTGAACAAGAGCAACGGAACCGTCATGGTCACCGTCGTACCGGCCGCAGCCAGGCTGGAATAGGCATTCGCCAAGAACAGCTTCCATCCGCGCGCCCGGTTGTACAGCGAGAGCTTCGGGATGAGATACGGCCGCTCAATCTTCCAGAATCGATAAACCGTCACGTACTGGGCCAGGAACGGCACCGCGATCACGGCCATGATCAGCCAGACGGGGTGCGGCGCGAAGAAAGCAACCAGCACGATGGCAGGAATACTCAGCCCGTAACCAGCCGAGACCACCGCCTTCATCCGGTACTCCTCCATGTAAGCCATATAGCCGTAAGTCACCTGGCTGATCACGCTCCGCAGCACCACGATGGCGGAAAATGCAACCAACCCCATCCGGATCTCCGTCTCAAACGGCCAAAACTCCGGGCCAACGTATGCGCGTATCGGCGCGAGTGGAGCGGCAATCAGGATGATGAGAGCGAGAGCGGCGGATGAGACCAACCCGACCCAAAAGCTCGAGGTGAACCACGAAGCTTCCTCTTGCTGGTCTGGCTCGGTAGCAAAGCGGCTCATCTCCGGGACAACCCCCGGCCCGCTCCCCAAGTTCAGGAGCCCCAACAGCATCGCCTGGTAAAGCAGGAACGTGTAGACGTCGTAGTAGCCCTCGGCCATTTTGGCGGCGGCGAGGGGCATCGCGCCAAACTGCACGATCGAGCCGAACAGCTTGGAGATCAAGGAAGTGATGATTCCAAGCTTGATGCTCTTTTTCCGCGTCTTATCGGGGTCAGCCGACACGGCGGGCTGGGCCGATAGAGGAGCGTCGTCAGTTTGTTCGTACACAGAAAAAAATCCTTCTCGAAGCCCGGCCCCTCAAGAGAGTATCGGTTGCTGGGCTGGTTCCGGCAGGCCCAAATCGAAGAATCCGGCCCGAACGACCGCCAGTATACGTGCCGGAATGCTGAACTCAGTGGCCAAATCAAACTACCGGCTTTCGATTCCCGGGCTTTCGGTTGGCACGACCTCTCGGTACAATGTGGATGTTGAGAAGCGTGTTGCGCCTCTCCGCATCTTTGCATAAGGAGAAATAATGATCCCAAAGCGACTCTTTACAACGTCGAAGACCAAGGAAATGCGCCCGGACCTGCAGGCCTACATGGATACGGCCGCCCGGCTCCACCCCGATTGGGTTTTTGAAGTTGTTACGAATCCCGAACAAGACCAATTCGTGAAGGATCATTTCCCCCAGCACTGGGACGCCTACCAAGCATTGCCCCATAAGATCATGCAAGTCGATATCTTTCGATACATGAAGTCTTATGTCGATGGTGGTTGGTATCTCGATACGGATTACGAACTATTCCGCACCTTGGATGAGTTCGAAGGATTCGAGATGGTGCTTCCGATCTGCCGCCACACGGGTGATAAGGACAATCCGAGGCCGCACGATGTTTACGACATGTGCATCTATGCCAGCTCGGAGAAGAACCCGTTTTTCCTCTTCCTCTTGGATCGATTCTTCAGCAACCCTCCGCCAGCAAACGCTCAAATCCACGACGTGCTCGTCTACACCGGCCCCATGTTCTTCACCGACACTTTGCGGGCGTATGGTGTGGAGCGCGAAAACTGGATCGCCCCGGAGCGCGCCAAGTTCCACCCTGTTCATAAGAAAGGCACCGGGCATGTGCGATCGAATGAACAGTACGGTGCGCACCACTGCGCCGAACAGTGGCTTCCTGCCGACTTCCACTCCCTCCATCGCAAGATCGAGCGGCGGTTGAAGCGACTTTTCGGCAAGTCCAAAGTGTTCGCCAAGCCCGCTCCGGCACCCGCAGCGGCCGCCAAAAAGGACGGCGAAGGCTACTTGGGCTAACAGAACGTCGGTCGGATCGGTCTCGCCGCATCGGGGGAACATAGTCAGCGAAGCATGGGGCGCATCAACGAGATGCGCCCCATGAATCTTTCCAAAAGAAGTAAGTTTCAGGACGGTTAAGAATCTTGTGGGCTCGTTAGACTGCGGGCATGCTGACTCTTTCTCTTGCCTCCGCCCTCATCGTCAGCCAGCCAACGCCGGTGACGGGTGCGTATTTCCAGGCTCCCGCACTCAAGGAATTCGCCCAGGTAGTGCCGGGCGGTCGGACAATCCTCCCGAACGGTCGATTCCTCACTCCTCGTGGAAAGCGGCTCTACACCGGCGAAGATCTCTGGCAAGTGCTCGTCAGCCCGAACGGACGCTTCTTGGTTGGCTGCGATGATTCCGGCCTCGTTGTCCATGATCTCAAGGACGGCACGCGCAAAGCTCTGCCGCGCAAAGATGTCGCCCCGACCGGGGTCTGGCTTCCCAACGGAAAACTTCTCATCAGCCAAGGCGACGAGGGCACGCTTGAAATCCTCGATCCCCAAACCTGGGCGGACGTCGAACTCATCAGCGTCAAGAACGACGACCGCCAACACCCTTACCTCAACGAACTGGTGGTCACCCAAGATGGCAAGTTCGCCTACGCGGTCGATACCTCCTATCAAGAAGTGGTGACGATTGACCTCTCCACGAAGACGGTGGTGAATCGGACGGCGGCTGGACGACAACCCTACGCCATTGCCATTGACGAATCGAGCAAGCAGATCTTTGTCGCCAACATCGGCATCTTCAACTATTCGCTCGTCCCGCCTCCTGCGCCCGGGAAGGGAAGTCCCCGAGGCCTCAACCGACCGGCCTTCGCGTTTCCAAGCCCAGAGAGCGTGACGGGTCTGAACAAGGAAGGTCGCTACGTTCCAGGCCTCGGGAGTCCCTACGTGCCGGACGCTCACTCGGTCTACAGCTACAGCATCGCCGATCGCGCCGAGCCTCGGATCGAGCGGACGGTGAAGCCCGGCATTCTCATCCATGCTCCTGCCGATGGCGGCAAGAGCGTGGGAGGCAGTTCACCGAATGCCCTTCTGCTGCACAAAGGCACGCTCTTCGTCAGCAACGCGAACAACGATACGGTTCAAGCGTTTGACGCCAAAACCTTGGAGCTGAAGCAGACGATCAAGCTCGCACCCGTGCCTCAACTCGCTAAGTTCCGGGGCGTGATCCCGAGCGGAATGGCGATGAACAAGGCAGGGAACCGGCTTTACGTGTGCTGTAGCGGGCTCAATGCCGTGGCGGTTCTCGATCCGAGCAAGGGGTCGGTTTTGGGATACACCGCCACGGGTTGGTTCCCGATGCAGGTCAAGCTGAGCCCTGACGGAAAGAACATCGCCGTCGCGACCCAGAAAGGAATCGGGCGGGGGCCACGTGGCCCGCTGGGTGCCCGCGTCCAAGGCGACGAACGGTTCGGTCTTTCGGATATGCCAGGCATGATCGACTATGCCCCGATTCCCGCGGACAAAGAGCTCGCCACCCTCACGCAACAAGTGCTCCTCAACAACGGCATGGTGCCACGACCGGTTCCGGCGAGCAAGGTGGTTCCTCTCGTTCCAGGCAAACCGAGCAATGAGATCAAGTACGTGGTCTTCATCACCAAGGAGAACCACACGTTCGATGGCATCTTCGGAGGCCTCAAAGGAGCCAAGAGCGAACCGCGCTACGCCGAGTTTGGCCGCAACGGCTGGATTCGTGAGAACGGAGTGGAGGAGCGCGTTCCCATCATGCCGAACCACATCAAGCTCGCCGAGGAGTTCGCGATCAGCGACAACTTCTACATGGAGCCGCAAGCATCCGGCGATGGACACCGATGGCTTGTTGGGGTTTATCCCAGTCTCTGGACAACCCGCGTGTTCTACTCCGGCTGGAACTTCCGGGCCGACAACAACACACCCGGTCGACTCGTGAGCTTCGGCTCCGACGGTTCGCAGATTCCCGAGGACTACCTTGAAAACGGCTCGATGTTCGAGCACTTGGATCGCAACGGGATCGATTTCCGCAACTACGGCGAGGGATACGAACTCCCTCGAACGGATGAGGGGATCATGACCTCGAAATCGGGGACGTTCTACCCCTACAATCACCCGATGCCCAAGGTGCTGTACGACAACACATGCTTCGATTTCCCGGCCTACAACACCAATATCCCGGACATCGCCCGGGCGGAGTGGTTCATCGAAGATCTGGAGAAGAACTACTTCTCCAAAGGCAAGGGTTTGCCGAAGTTCATCAACATCGCGATCTGCAACGACCACGGCGCCGGAGCAAGGCCGAACGAGGGCTACCCCTACGTGGCCAGCTACATGGCGGACAACGATCTTGCCCTCGGGCGAATTGTCGAATTCCTCTCCAGCCGACCAGAATGGCGCAACATGGCAATCTTCGTCACCCAGGATGATCCGGGCGGCGACAACGATCACATCGACCGTCACCGAAGCTTTGTGCTCGCGATCTCGCCGTTCGCCAAGCGTGGCTATGTCTCAAGCGATCACACGAGCATCATGAGCATCATTCGCACGATCTATCTGATGTACGGCCTCGGCCCGTGCAACATGTTCGACGCCGTGGCGACCCCTCTCCACGACATGTTCACCGAAAAAGCGGACTACACGCCGTACAAACATGTGAACACCGACCCAAGGGTCTTTGTCGCGGAGAAAGCAATGGATCCCAATGATCCTCGCTTCGAAAAGCGTCTCAGCCGAGACTTCCCGCGGATGGATGACCCTGCGTTCATGGAGTGGCTACGCAATCAGCCCATCGGACGCGGCGGAAATTGATCTCGATCAGACGCAAAGAAGCCCGGTTCCAGTGAACCGGGCTTCTTTAGTTTCGCGACCCGAGGGTCAGGCAATCGTGATCTTGTCGCAGAGATAGACGTCTTGAATCGCCTGGAGAATCTCTGCACCCTCGCTGATCGGACGCTGGAACGCCTTCCGACCGGAGATGAGCCCCGAGCCCCCCGCCCGCTTGTTGACCACGGCGGTCATGACGGCTTCTTGGAGATCGTTGTCGCCGCTGGCTCCACCCGAGTTGATGAGCCCGGCTCGACCCATGTAGCAGTTCGCGACTTGGTAGCGCGTCAAATCGATCGGGTGATCGCTCGTGAGCTCGGTGTAGATGCGCTCATCCAGCTTGCCGTAGCTCGATCCTCCCGTGTTCAGAGCCTTAAATCCACCGTTGTTCTCCGGCAGCTTCTGCTTGATAATGTCCGCCTGGATGGTCACGCCGAGGTGGTTGGCCTGACCCGTGAGGTCAGCACTGAGGTGGTAATCCTTGTCCTTCTTGAAGTCGTTGTTGCGCAGATAGCACCACAGCACGGTCGCCATGCCCAATTCGTGCGCCGCCGAGAACGCCGCGCTCACTTCTTGGATCTGGCGCGTCGCCAGTTCGCTTCCGAAGTAAATCGTCGCGCCGATGGCGACCGCGCCCATGTTCCACGCTTGCTTCACTTGACCGAACATCACTTCATCGGCTTTGTTCGGGTAGGTCAGGAGTTCGTTATGGTTGATCTTGACCATGAACGGAATCTTGTGAGCGTATTTGCGGCTCACGATCCCGAGCCCGCCCAGAGTGGAGCAGACCGCGTTGCATCCGCCTTCGATGGCGAGCTCCACGATGTTCGCGGGATCAAAGTGGAGAGGATTCTTGGCAAAGCTTGCCCCAGCGGAGTGCTCAATCCCTTGGTCGACGGGGAGGATCGAGAGGTAGCCGGTGCCCGCGAGGCGACCGTGGTTGTACATCGCTTCCAGGCTACGAAGCGTTTGGTTGTTTCGATCAGAGTGAGCCAACACGCGGTCGACGAAATCGCCGCCCGGGAGGTGCAGTTGAGACTTGTCAATGGTCTTGCACGTGTGGGACAGAAGGGACTCGGCAGAGTCGCCCAAGATGCGGCTCAGTTCATCGAAATTGCGTGCCATGGTAGCCTCATTTTGCCACGATTCGACGAACACCCCTTGGGAGCCGGCAAGCCCTCCCGTCCCAGGTCGGCGAATCCCCCGCGATTGGGCAGGACTCTTGACAGTGATGAGCAACCGTAGCCCTTCCGCCCCGGTATATAAGACAATTGTTGACGAGGCAGCGGAGGGGTGCCTTGCTTTTGGTCGGATTATGAAACTGTCACTGCGCACGCTTGCCCTGGTCGCCGCGAGTCTCGCCACTTTGCCCGCTTTCGCTCAATCGTCTGGCTTGACCCTCGATGAGGCTCTGACTCTCGCCAAGACCCGAAACGGCGATGTGCGGGCTGCCTTCCTTAATGCCCAGGCCGCGCGGTCCAATCTGGTCGTTTCCAAGAGCGCGTTTCTCCCCACCCTCACACCGAGCTTTGAGCATTCGGTTGGTCAGAGTGAGTTCTACACCGGTGCCCAGAAGGGCCGAAACGACTTCAACACCACCAGCGCACTCATCGACCTGGGATGGCGAGTTCTTGACTCAGGTGCGAGGCAAAACGCCCTCAAACGCGCAGAATTCTCCCTCCGCGCCAGCGAACGGACAGCCACGCAAACGCTTCGCCAGGTCCTCTTCACGGTATACAACCGATACTACGACGCCCTCCGCGCCACCGAGCTGCTGACAGTCCAAACCGCCACCTTGGAGCGAGCAAAGGTCATCCGAGACCAAACCGAGTTCCGCGCCAATCCTCCCATCGAGGACGTCCCGCGCAAGGATGTGTTGCAAGCAAACGCCGACTTCCAGAATGCTCGGGTCGGAGTTCTGGCCGCTCAGAGCCGGGTCGCGACAGCCTTGGCAGACTTCAAAGCCATCGTCGGATGGGAAGATCGCGAGACTCCCGCGCTGGCTCAGCCAGAGCCCGTTCAGCTTCCTGAACTCAACTACAGTCTGGAAGACGCCATCGCTCGAGGTCTCCAGCAACGACCTGACCTCGCGGCGGCGCAAGATCGAATCGAGGGCCAGCGGATCGCCGTCCAGGACGCCCGGCTGGATAGCTCCGTGCAATATTCGCTCGACGCAAGCTACCGCCGAGCCTTCGCCGAAGACCCGTTCCAACGCGCTGCGCTCACCTTCAGCGCATCGCTTCCGGTCTACGATGGCAATCGAAGCAAGGAACTGGTCAAGTTTGAGCAACTGACGTTGGAATCTCTGCGCGAGAACTTTGTTCAAGACCAACGCGCTGCGATCAGCGAAATCGAATCGGCCTACCGACTCTATTCGCAGAATCGTGAGCGATTCGCGGCCGCGCAAATTGCCCTGGAGGCTGCCGAACTCAACTTCAAAGCCGCGACCGATGCTCAGCGTGAAGGGGCCGGAAACGTCATCGAAGTCTTGACCGCCCAGGTCAGCCTAACGACCGCCGCTTCCAACTTGGTCGAAGCCACCTACGATATGCTGATCGCCGACGCCCAACTCCGACTCGCCACCGGGGATCCCCTGCCGGGTGAGGACGTGCGATGAGCGACCAGGATCCTAGACCGAGCGGTGCCATCACCATGGCTCCGCCCCAAACCGTTATCGACACGGTGAACCTGACGAAGAATTACACCATGGGCGAGATGGTCGTGCGAGCGCTCCGAGAGGTTTCGGTGACGATCCACCGAGGCGAGTTTGTCGCGATCATGGGCCCGTCTGGCTCCGGCAAGTCCACATTCATGAATATGATTGGGTGTCTGGATCGCCCCACGAGCGGGCAGTATTTCCTCGATGGCATTGAGGTCGGGCGCATGGGGGACAACGATCTCGCCGCGATTCGCAACAAGACCATCGGATTCGTCTTCCAGACGTTCAATCTGCTGCCCCGAACCACCGCACTCAAAAATGTCGAGCTTCCTCTGCTTTATGGTGGAGTGAAGAACCGGGCAAAGCTTGCTGCGGAGGCCCTCAGCCGCGTCGGTCTTGGCCAGCGGATGGATCACAAACCCAACGAACTCTCGGGTGGTCAGCAACAGCGCGTTGCGATTGCCCGCGCCATCGTCACGGATCCCGTGATGATTCTCGGCGACGAGCCGACAGGGAACCTCGATACCCGAACCAGCTACGAGATCATGGCTCTGTTCCAGGAGTTGAACCGGGCCGGGAAGACGGTCGTGCTGGTCACCCACGAAGAAGACATCGCCCGCCACGCCAACCGCATCATCCGCTTCCGAGATGGCAGAGTAGAGCGCGACGAAATTGTGGAGCATCCGACCGACGCCGCGGAAATGCTGAATTCTCTCCCCAATCCAGATGCAGCTCCTCCTGCTGAAGTGTGATATATCAGTAATGAATTAAGAAAATTACATCACTGTATGATTTACTAACTAACAAAATTGTGACTTTTGGTTGACAATTCAATGCTTCTCCCTCAAAAGCGCAAGGTGACTTTCCAAAGATGACCCCAAGGCTCGCGGTTCTACCGGGGCTGTAGGGTTTTGTCATGCTGAGCCAGGTTTTTGGAATGAATGAGGCGGAACGACGCGCGCGCCTCGAAATGAATCGCATCACCGACGCGGATCGAGAGGCCTTGAGGGAATTGAAGCCGCTCCTTGAGAAGCACATGACCACGATCGTAGACGAGTTCTACGCTCACGTGGGCAAGTTTCCCGAAGCCCTCGCGATCATCACGAGCGCCGGTAGCAACATTGACCGCCTGAAGAAAACGAATCCGAACTACTTTGCGGAAATGCTCCGCGCCGAGTTCGGCGAAGCCTATTTCGAGAGCCGATACATTGTCGGCAAGATCCACGCGGTCATCGGTCTGGAGCCAAAGTGGTTCTACGCCGCCATGAGCACCTATTACGATGTGATCTACGGCCTGCTCGTGAACTCCTACAAGTTCAGCCCGAAGAAGCTCCAGCGGATCCTCATCGCCTTTCAAAAGACACTGAACCTCGACCAAGCTCTCGTCATGGAAGCCTATGTCGAGTTCGGCTTTGTTGCTCAGCTCCGTGAGGTGGTGGAGAAGTCGAACGAGATCGCGAGTCATCTGAAAGACAGCAGCACGGCCCTTCGCGAAGGCTCGGAGGAGTCCGGACGAGCGATTCAGGAACTGGCCCATGTGACTGAACAGCTCGCCCAGTCGGCGACGAGCCAAGCGGAGGCCAGCCAGGACTCCGCGAACAGCATGAACGAGCTCTCCGAGGCCAGTAGCCGGATGTCCGCCTCTGCGGATGTTCAGATGAAGGCCTTGGAAGAAGCCGATGAGAGTGTCAGCCTCGTGCAGTCCAGCATCGCTGAGATCACCGAGCAGGCAGCCCTTTGGGAAGAAATCCGCGACCGCATCGCCGCGATGGATCGAGTCAAGGAGACTGTCCTCGGCACTGCCGCACGTGTGGAAGACATGACGAAGCGTTCCGACGAAATCGGCCGCATCGTCCAGACGATCGAGGACATTGCCGCCCAAACCAACCTCCTTGCCCTCAACGCCGCGATCGAAGCGGCTCGGGCCGGGGAAATGGGTCGAGGCTTTGCCGTGGTTGCCGAGGAAGTTCGCAAGCTCGCCGAGCACTCCTCCGCTGCCACCAAGGAGATCACGACTCTCATCGGGGCAGTGCAGGCGGGAAGCCAACAAGCCGCTGACTCGATGAACCAAACCATCGAGGATGTCGAGAGCGCGGCCGAGGTCACCCTCCAGGCGGCGGGATGTCTCGAAGGCATCGCGAAAACCGCAGGCGAAACTGCCAAGCTCAACGACAGACTGTCCAAGGCAATGAAGAAGGTCGATGAAGTGACTCAGGAGAACCGCAGCCTGCTGGAGAGCATGAGCGGGGAGATCAGCACCGTGAACGGCGGCATCGAGAACATTGCGGCGATCAGCCAAGAGAACTCCGCCTCCACCGAACAAATGAGCGCGAGCACCGAAGAAATGACCGCCCAGGTCGAGGAACTCGTGGCAAGCGTGCACGAAGTCGATCAGCAGATCGCGTCTCTGCAAGCCGTGATCCAGCAAGCGCAGGAAGTCGTGGACAAGGCCAAGGCAGGAGGCAACACCGCTCCGCAGCAAGGCATTCGCCGCGCGGCGTAGGCCACTCTACAGGGCAGAAAGAGAACCCCGTCCAATTCGGGCGGGGTTCTTTCTGTTTCTTTGTCTAATCGGTTACAATTCATGGATTCCTATGGAACCGATCCAAGCAACTCCTCAGCACCAATGGCTCCTCCGACTCGTCGGCGAGTGGAGGGTGAACCCGGGTGGGGAAGAGGGATTCCTCGGGGGATCCGACACGATCACTGCCCTCGGCGAAGCCTGGATCATCGGTCGTCTGAGCCTGAACTTTGAAGGCGGTCGGGTGATGTCCAGTCAAACCACGCTCGGTTTTGACGAAGCCAAAGGCAAGTTCGTTGGCACCTGGGTCGGTGACATGATGAGCCATCAGTGGGTCTACGAGGGCGAGCTCTCCGAGGATGAGTCCGAACTCCGCCTCCATTGCGTCGGCCCGGCCTTCGATGGCTCTGGCGAACTGAGCAACTACTGCGACACCATCGTGATCCTCAACGAGAATGAACGCCTGTTGAGAGCAACCGTCCAACAAGCCGACGGCACGTGGCACCAGTTCATGGAGACCCACTTCACGCGCGTCTGAGCTGACTAGCGGAAGTCGGCGATTTCATCGAGCGCCTTCCTGGCCAAATCAGGCACCACGCAGTCCTCTGCGGGGTACCCGACGGGCATGAGGACGAACGGCTTTTCGTTCTCCGGCCGCCCGCAGACTTCGCGCAGAAATGTCATCGGTGCAGGCGTGTGAGTCAGGCTGCACAAGCCGGCTCGATGCAGAGCCTGGATCAAGAACCCCACCGCGATCCCGACCGATTCGGTCATGTAGTAATTCTTCTTCCGCGATCCATCGGGCAGCCGTTCGTAGTCTTGACGAAACACAATGATCACCCACGGCGCGGTGGTGATGTGCTCCTTCACGAAGTCGGTACCGAACGGGCGCAGAGCGTCGAGCCACTCTTCGGTCGCTTTTTGTTCGTAGAACTCCCGCTCCGCTTCTTCCACTTTTTCGCGCAACTGCCGCTTGGTTTCGGGATCAGAAATCGCGACGAAAAACCAAGGCTGTTTGTGCGCCCCGCTTGGTGCGGTTCCCGCGAGGCGGATCGCGTCCTCAATCGCTTCGCGAGGCACCGGGCGATCGGAAAACATCCTTACCGTCCTACGAGTCTCGGCGATTTCCCGATCCTCTCGGAGCCGAGCGGCAACCTCTTCCGGCGAAACCCACTCCCGAGAATAGGGCACGAAGTCGCTCATACGGGTGCCTTCTCGCCGGTTTGAACCCGCCAGAGCGCGGCATAGAGCCCTCCGAGCAACAGCAGTTCGTCGTGTGTCCCCGACTCGATGATTTTGCCTGCTTCCAGCACCCAAATCCGATCGGAATCGCGAACGGTGGAGAGGCGGTGCGCCACAACCAGCGAGGTTCGCCCCTTGGTCACATGGGCAAGAGAGCGCTGGATCGCGGCTTCCGTTTCATTGTCCACCGCCGAAGTCGCCTCGTCGA
This sequence comes from Methyloversatilis discipulorum, assembly GCA_943371575.1. Classification (GTDB taxonomy): domain Bacteria; phylum Armatimonadota; class Fimbriimonadia; order Fimbriimonadales; family Fimbriimonadaceae; genus UphvI-Ar2. Next base: position 50,229 of record CALRVI020000004.1, read on the forward strand.
GCACAAGAATCGCCGGGTCGCGAAGAATCGCCCGCGCGAGGCTGATTCGTTGCCGTTGACCTCCGCTCAGCTTCTGCCCGCGCTCGCCGACAACCGTGTCGTAGCCTTGGGGAAGAGCCGCGATGAAGTCGTGGGCTTCCGCCAGTCGCGCAGCGTCCTCGATCTGCTGATCGCTCGCCGATCCATTGCCGAAAGCGATGTTCTCCTTCACCGTGCCGTGGAAGAGGAACACGTCTTGGCTCACGTAGCCAATCGCCTCTCGCAGACTTGAGTATCGTAAGCTGCGAACGTCCACTCCATCCACCTCAACTTTCCCCGAAGTCGTGTCGTGGAAGCGGAGCAAGAGCCGGAGCAAAGTCGACTTGCCCGAACCGGTCGCCCCCACCACCGCATGATTCTCTCCCGCCGGTATCCGGAGCGAAATGTCGCGCAAGACCTCCACGCCGTTCCCGTAAGAGAAGTTGACATCCCGAAACTCGACGGCACCCTGCACGGGCGCCGCGAGGGATGTCGCGCCTTCTTGCATCGCGGGCTGAGTATCGCGGAGGGCAAAGATCCGCCGAGTCGAGGCCATGGCTCGCTGGAACTGGTCCAGCGTTTCGCCGAGCCCAGTGAGAGGCCACAGCAATCGCTGCGTCATGAAGACGAGCACAGAATAGATCGCGACTTCCATTTGGCCTTGCAGGGTCATCCAACCCCCGACCACGAGTGTGCAGCTGAACCCGGTGAGGATCGCCATGCGGATGAGCGGGACAAAGGCGGCTGAGTAGCGAATGGCCTCACGGTTCGCCTCGCGGTACGCCTGACTGACCCGGGTGATCCGCGCCGCTTCAGTTGTTTCGGCCGTGTACGCCCTGATCGTGGTGATGCCGCTGAGATTCGTCGTGAGGGCCGAAGACATCTCGGCAACCGCCTCCCGAACCCCGGCATACCGAGGCTTTAGCCGCTTCTGATAGGTGATGGAGCCGATGATGATGATCGGAATCGGCAGGAAGGCGAGCAGCGTGACGAGCCACGAACTCGCCGCGAAAACCGCCCCGACGAGCACGATGTTCCAGAAGAGAGCGATGATCGACGAGGCCCCGCCGTCGAGGAACCTCTCCAACTGGTTGATGTCGTCATTCAAGATGCTGAGAATCCCGCCACTGCTCGTGTCCTCAAACCACGCAACCTCCAGCCCTTGGACATGGGTGTAAGTTTCGCTCCGTATCTCATGCTCCAGCGTTTGCGAGAGGTTCCGCCACGTCGTCGCGGAGAGATAGCCAAACACGCTTTCAAGAATCCAAACGCAAGCGTTGAGAACCGCGAGCACGAGCAGCTGTTGCCACCGATCGTCGATCCCGAAGACCGTGGCGACCAGCGAGTCCTGCCCCCGCACAACCACATCAATCACCGCGCCGATCAGCACTTCCGGCACCACGTCCATCACCTTGCCCATGGTGGTGTAGATACTCGCGAGGATCACCGTGCGCCGGTGCGGACGCGCATACTGCCAAAGCCGCTTGAGGCCAGCGCCATCGGGGCCTGCCGAGGCTTGGGCCAGGGAAGGTGAAGTCATAGGGTTATCGTGGCACAGCGACCATCGCTCCGGCGGGTATCCGCTGCGTCAAAAAACAAGGAACTCCAGCTTCCGCAATGAAGGGAAGCTGGAGTTGTGTTCGCTTGTAGCTCTAAGCTTAGCTCTTGCGTCGTCGTCGAGCGGCCAGGGCACCGAGAGCGAGGAGGGTCATCGTCGCCGGCTCAGGGACAGCTTGGATGGCGATCTCATATTCGCCGGCCGTGATTGCGCCGAGCGAGGTCACCGCACCAGTGGTCAGGTTGACCGTACCGTAGGTGTTGGTGCCGCCGCCGGTGTAGACCGCAGCGATGAGCGTGTCGGTCGACCAGTCGAAGTCCATGCCCTGCGCGAAGTTCGCGGCCAGGCCGTGCGTCGGCAGCCAAGTCGTCGCGCCGGTGCTGATGTTGACTTGGCCGAACGCATCGTTGGTGATGCCGTGAGCCCACACTTCACCGTTTCCGCGAGCCGCGATGTCGATGACAATCCTCGTGACGTCGGCATCCATCAGGCCGATGAGGCTCGTTACCCCAGTGGAAACATTGAGGCTATGGAGTTGCGAACCAACTCCCGTGACAAATGTGCTGACGAAGGCATTGCCGGACGGGTCGAAGGTGAGTCCCGTGAACCCGGTGGTAGCGCTCCCCGTAACGGTCACCGTACTCAGCACCGCTCCGTTAGCGAGATCCAGTTGATCAAGGGCACCAGTATCGCGAAGACCGTACAGATTGGTCTGAGAGGCATTGAAGTCGAGGCCGAAATAGCTTGGCGTGAAACCAGTGGCAAGAACCGTTTGAGAACTCGGCGTCGTGTGATCGAAGCTCACGAATCGGTCGTTGCGCACGTCGACAGCAAAAACGGTGGAAGCAGAGGCCGAAGCCGCAAGAGCCATACCAGCGAAGCCCAGAAGGGCAGAGAGGGATTTCATATTCATTCTCCGAAAAAACAACGCAACCAGAAGCCACGTACTCCGGTCACTCTAGCAGAGATCGTCAGAGAAAAGTGAAATGGGGACCGAAAGAAATTGATTTGTGAAGGAAAGGCCGTAAAAATACCATAGTAGATTTACGGGTGTCCCTGTTTAAAGGGACATTCTTTGTGCGCCTCGATGTGTCGAGCGAGGGCAAAAACACCAAACTTCAATGCCATTCGGAATCGCCCGCCCCCATAATGGGGGCATGGAGAACCTCACTCGGCGCGATCTGATGACCCTGGCGGCAGGAGCCGCGAGTTCCTCTCTCTTCCGACTCCCTCTGGATTCCGCCCAGGACACCCCCAGCCCGGCCGGGCGCCTCAAGCAGTCGGTCTGTCGGTGGTGCTACGGCGGCATGGATCTCCGCGAACTCGCCCGAAAAGCGAAGGCCATGGGCATCGTGAGCGTGGAGCTTCTCAGCGAGAACGAGTGGTCGGTGGTGAAAGAGGAAGGAATGCGATGCGCCATCGCCAACGGGCCAGGAGGAATCGGGGTGGGCTGGAATCGCGTTGAGCAACACGACAAGCTCGTGGCAGAATCTGAGCGCCTGCTCCCCCTCATCGCCGCCGCCGGAATCCCGCAAATGATCGTTTTCAGCGGCAATCGACGCGGACTCCCAGACATCGACGGGATCAAGAACTGCGCGCTCGGCCTCAAACGCATCACCCCACTGGCGGAAAAGCTCGGGGTCACCATCATCATGGAACTCCTCAACAGCCGAGTGGATCATGGCGACTACCAATGCGACCGCACCGAATGGGGAGCGAACCTGGTGAAAGAAGTCGGCTCCGATCGCTTCAAGCTCCTCTACGATATCTATCACATGCAGATCATGGAGGGCGATGTGATTCGCACGATTGAGCGGAACAAGGATGCGATCGGCCACTTCCACACCGGCGGAAATCCAGGGCGTGCCGAAATCGACGAGACTCAAGAATTGAACTATCGTCGCATCGCCCAAGCCATCGCCGACATGGGATTCCAAGGCTACTTCGCCCACGAATTCATCCCGCGCAAGGACCCCATGACCTCGCTGGCGCACGCGGTCAAGCTCTGCACGGTATAGGCGGAGTTGTCTCGGTGTCCCGATCCCTTCAGAGTCGGGAATACTTGCTCTCAAGCCACTCACACAACTGAACAGCCGCCCGCACCGAGAGGTGCGAGCGGCTGTTCAGTTCCAGATCCTTCCTACTTACTCGTCGTCGAGCGGCTGAGCCGCGGTGTCGCGGGCTTGGCGACGACGCTTGATCGTTCCGTACTGACTGGCGGAACCTGGTTCGCCAGTCGCGGTGCCAGCGGCCATGCCGCTTCCCGCTGGACTGGCCAGCACTTGGGACGCGCGCAGGGTGGCTTCCTGATGAGCTTCGGCGATCAAACCGGCCGATTCGCCCTTGCGCTTCATCACCGCCTTGTCCCACAGATACAGGATCGGGGAGGCGTTGAAGATCGAGCTGTAGGTTCCGATGATGATGCCGAGCAGCATCGTCAGACACATGAACTTCAGTTCCGGAGTCGGCGTTCCGTAGAAGATCAGGAGCGTAAGGGTGAGGATTGCCGTGAACGACGTGTTGATCGAGCGGGCAATCGTCTGCGTCACCGAGCGGTCAACCATGTGACCAAACGTTTCGCCCTTCGACGCCTTGCGCAGATTTTCTCGGATTCGGTCGAACACAACAATCGTGTCGTGAACCGAGAAGCCGATGACCGTGAGCATCGCGGTGATGAAGAGCGAACTGATTTCCCAGCCCAGAAGAAGGCCTACGAGAGCAGCCGCACCCACCACGAAGAGAACGTCGTGGAGAAGCGCCGCAACCGCCGAGAGGCCGAACTTGAGGCCGTTCTTCATACCACCCAGCGCGAATCCGAAGCGAACCGCGAGGTAGATGACAATGAAGCTCGTGGAGAGCAAGATGCCCAGCAAGGCATTTCGGATCGTCTCTTGCTGGAAGGTTGGTCCAACGCTGCTCAGTCCGGCATCTTCAGTCGGTAGGCCAAGGTCAGTGGCCACCGTTTGCTTCGCGCTCGGATCACCAGTCTTGATCTTGCCGCCGTCAGGAATCGTGATGTAAACACGCTTGAGGCTATCAACTTGGGCGAACTTCAGGTTGTATCCCTCGTATCCCGCCTTCTCCAGACTCTGTCGAACCTGAGCCTCCGTGACGTTTGCCGGCATGGCAAAGTCGAACTCAAAGCCACCCTGGAACTCGACGTTTGGCTTGATCCCGCCCATCGCAATCGCGATGATGCCCGGGATGATAAGGCCGACGGAAATGCCAAACCACAACTTGAGCTTGCTGATCACGGGCACCACTCGACCATCGGAACTGCGTTCCAGCTTCTCACCAAACAGCGAACGGTTGAGCGCGTACCACTTCTCGTTGGTTCCGATTCCCAGGCTGAGCAAGCCGAGAAGAAGGATTCGCGTCACCACGAGGGCCGTGAAGAAGCTGATGAGCACACCGACGATCAGTGTGGTGGCAAAGCCCTTTACCGCCGAGGTGCCTAATGTCCACAGGACAAGCGAAGTGATGATCGTACAGACGTTGGAGTCGAGGATTGCAGAGAAGGCACGCTTGAAGCCAAGCTCAATCGCGGTCATCAGTTTTCGGCCATTGCGAATTTCTTCCTTCATCCGTTCGAAAACAAGGATGTTGGCGTCCACCGCCATGGCCGCGCTGAGTATAAGACCGGCTACCGCCGCGAGACTAAACGTTGCTCCCATGAACTTCAGCACAGTCAGCGTGAAGAGGGTGTAGAGCACCATCGCGACCGCAGCGATCAGGCCCGGGAACGCGTAGTATCCAATGAGGTACGCACAGATGATTCCAAGGCTGATGAAGCCGGCGACGATCATCTGATCGAACGCCTTCTGACCAATCGTCGGGGAGAGGCTCTGGCTCGAAAGCTCGTTGAGCTTTACGGGGAGCGAGCCGGACTTGATCAATTCGGTCAGGGTGCGAACGTACGCAGGGTCAAAATCGCCATCAATGAACGCTTGATCGCGCAGAATCGCGCCGTCCTGGATCGGGGCAATGCTCAACACCGTTCCATCAAGCACGAAGGCGATTTTCTCGCCTCGGTTGAGGTTTTGCCGGGTGAATCGCTCGAGGTTCTCGGCACCTTTACCGCCAAAGCGGAAGTCCGGTTGCGTGCGCGTTCCGTCGACGCGAACCGTCGCATCAACAATATCTTCGCCCTCAAGGATGAGCTTCCAACCCTTGAGCATCCGCTCGTAGTCGGCACTCTTGGGAGCAAAGGTTTTCGAAGGGTCGCTGGCTCGGGCGAACTCCACGAAGGGCGATGGGCCATCGGAGTTGGTGCCTGCCTCGGTGTAGAGTCGGGATCGTCCCGCCGTCGAAACGTTTGCGGCATGGAAGACCTGAATCTTCGCCGTGTTGGAGAGGATGTTTCGCGCTTCCTGCAGATCGGTCGCGCCAGGGATTTCGATCACAAACTGATCTTCACCCTTCGTCGATACCGTACCTTCCACGACGCCGAGGGCCGCGCTTACGCGGTTCTCGAGGATGCGCCGGAGACGGGCCTGCACCTCGGTCATGTTCTGTCGCTGCTCGGGCTTGAGATCAGAATCATCGATCTCGTAGACCAAGCGGACACCACCGGCAACGTCAAGACCTTTGACGAGCTTGGTGTTCTGATAACCGAAGATCGACGCTGCGGCAAGCAAGACGACGATCAAAATGAACCAGGCGTTTCGTGACTGCAAGGAGGGTTCCTCCGGCCCAAGGGCCAGCGCGATATGTTACCCCGGGCCTTGTTCAGGACTCCGGGCGTGAAAGGGGACGGGACTACTGCGGGTTTGACCCAGAGATTCGCTGATACTTGCCCGCGATATCGGTCGGCAGGAGGAAGTCCGCGAGCGCAATCGTGGCTTTGAAATTCTCTTCACTGAGGAACCCGACAATCTGGCTCCGGCCGTCCGAGGTCGACTTTTCCAGTTCAAATCGGCGCACAACCCAGGTTCCTTCGTCGAACCACTGAGTGAACACCACGGTCGAAGATCCATCCGGAGTCCGCGCGGTAGCGACGTACTTGTGCAATCGCCGTCCATCCACCGTTTCCAGCGTCGGAGCGGATGTCTGTGGGTTAGGATCCGCCGCGAATCGCGGTCCCATCTCGTTGAGCTGAACGTTCACCCGGCCCGGCTCCACGAAGAGGGGCTTGAAGGCAGGCTTCAACTCCAACCCTCCTTCTGGTTCCTCGAGCACATATTGCCGAGTCATGTGGTTGGCCGTCCACCGCGACTTGCTCGTCCAGCCCGTCTCGACGACCGGCTGGCCATCTTGTAACACCTTCACGCGGCGGCCCGATCCACTCAGAACCATCTCAATGGCCTGCCTCATTCCGACCCCTTCGCTGGGCAGAGTCACCATCACGTAGGTGCCGCGGAACGATGGCAGATTGCTGTAGGCGCGGAATTTTTCCTCTTCGATCTGCTCGAAACGAGCAGGTTGCCCCGGTTGGAGTTGGGGTTGACCCGTGAGCAAAAGGGTGCCAAGAGCAACGGCAAGCATCGAGAGTTCAGACGACGTTCCGGGCGGGATGTGTCACAAATTGGGCCGCTTTGCCACGGAATTCGGGTGCGATCCCTGCCTATGCTGCTGTGGGAATGGAGCCTTCGGCATCCATCATCGCGAGCAATTCAAGGAACTTCTCCACGAGTTCGGGCTGGAAGTGCTTCCCGCTCTCTGCGAGAATGTGACTTCGAACCGTGGCTTGTGAGAGTGCCTTGCGGTAGGGCCGGTCAAAACTCAGCGCATCCCAAACGTCCACCAAGGCAAAGGCCCGAGCCTCAAATGGGATGCTTTCCCCGCTGAGATGGAACGGATACCCCGTGCCATCCCACTTCTCATGGTGATAGACCGGAATCGGCAGAGCGGCGCGCAGATACTCAATCGGATAGAGCATTTCATGCGCATGCATCGGATGCTTCTCAATGATCCGCCGCTCATCCATCGTCAGAGCACCGGGCTTTTTCAAAATGCTATCGGGAACCGCCAGCTTGCCGATATCGTGCAGCAAGGCCCCTCGCCAAATGTGGGGAAAATGCGACTGATCCACCTGCAGGTACTTGGCGAGTCGCATGGTCATTTCCGCCACGCGAAGTGACTGCCCCTCGGTTTCCTGATCGCGCAAGTCCAGTGCCTTGACCCAGCCTTGAATGGTCATGTCGTAAGCGTGCTGAACCTTGTTGAACGCATGGGCGATCTCGTTCCTCTGCTCGGCGAGCTTTCGGAAGCGATTCAGCTTCATGACGTTCCGAATCATCGCTCGGAGTTCGGCCTTGTTGTAAGGCTTCTGTACGACGTCGTCGGCCCCCATTTCAAAAGCTTTGATCCGGAGCTCCACGTCCGCAAGCCCGGTGACCATCACCACGGGGAGATCAGCGATCGCCTTGGTTCGGCGGATCCGATCGATCAGAGCCCACGATTCGACTCCAGCATACGCGAGGTCGACGATGACCAAGTCGGGAGATTGTTCGATGATCGAGTCAAAGGCGCGCTGAGGGTCGCTCTCGGCGCAGTAGTGCACTTCTTCTAGATCAATATGCTGTTGCAGATGAGAAACTCCCTGCAGGGAGTCGTCCACAATCATGATCAGACTACGTTCCATAGCTCAACGGGGCGATAAGAGATCGCAGCGACCTGGCTCCAACCAATGTATCGGGATGCTGGGAGCAGGCAGTTAGGCCAGATGTATCGGTTTCGGTGAGAAAGATGTTGCGGCTGCAGATAACCTTGGAATAACGTTCGCTCTCGGGGCCAATTTGCCCGTCGGAACCGCGAGAGAATCGCTGGGCGCCAGGCACCGGGTCCTAGCCTTAGTTGAAACGAGGAGCCGCAGGGTGTCACACTTTGAGGCCCGGTGTGCGCTTCTATGGCGTTTCGCCGCGCGAGGTTTGGAATGAAAACTGAAACGCATCCTGTTAACTACCCCGTTCTGTTCATCGATGGTGAGCACGAATGGACGGGTATCTCGACCAGCAAGAGCAACGAAACGCGCACGATCGACGGAATCGAGCACTACGTGGTGAAGGTCGAAATCAGCGCGTTCACCCACCCGTTCTACACGGGTCAAAAGCGAATTGTCGATACCGCCGGTCGCGTCGAAAAGTTCATGCGACGCTATGGCAACCAAGCCAAGAAGTAAGAATTTCGAGTCTGGCAACGAACATTCTTCGTTGTTTCTCGTTTTATTCCAAACAACTCCTACCTGGAACCTCGCCGGGTAGGAGTTTTCTTTGTCGATTCGGTGGATTTTCTTGCCATCCTTGCAACTCAGGCCAAGAATCCCGAAAATGATCCTATGTCGGCCGAAGAGACCTATCGAGATCGTTCCGTTCTGATCCACGGCAAGTTCCGAAGCGAAAAATGGACGTTTGAGGATCACATCCTTCCGCCAATCACCACGGCGGTCTCATTCCGACTCCGCAGCGCCGAGCGCGGGTACGAAGGCTTCTGCCAGTTTGCCAACCCCGATTTCAACCGAGACACGACGCCTCCGGTCTACATCTACGACCGCCTGGATGAGCCGTGCTCCAGCCTTCTGGAGCAAACTTTGGCCTTCAGTGAAAAAGGTGACTGCGCCGTCTGCTTCTCCACCGGAATGGCCGCGATCAGCGCGGCGATTGGCATCAATGTCCGCCAGGGAAGCCACATCATTTATCACCCGGCGATCTACGGCTGCACCCACGGTCACATCACCCATTGGCTCACCCGGTACGGAATCGAGAACGACTCGGTGAACCTGAATGACTTCGAAGCCCTCCTCGCGGCGATCCGTCCCGAGACGAAGGTGATCTACTTCGAAACCCCGAGCAACCCCACGATGGAACTCATCGACATCGCCAAGGTGGTTGCCCTGGTCAAGGAGATCAACGAGAGCAGGGAAGAACCCGACCGGATCGTCACGATTGTGGACAACACCTTTGCCAGCCCCTATGCCCAGCGACCTCTCACGATGGGAATCGACTTGGTGATCCATAGTCTCACCAAGCACATCGGGGGATTTGGCGCAACCATGGGAGGCGTGGTCATCGGCCCGCGCAAAGTCGAAACCGAGCTCTTGCTTTACCGAAAGGACTTCGGCGCGAGCCTGTCGCCGGATGCCGCTTGGCACATCCTCACCTATGGAATCCCCACCCTCGCGGTGAGGCTCGAGCGCCAGCAAGAGTCAGCGATGCGTGTCGCCGAGTTCCTCGATCTCCATCACAAAGTCGCCCGGGTGGCCTATCCTGGCCTCGATTCCTTCCCCCAGCGCGAGCTCGCCCAGCAACAGATGCGCGACATCGACGGTGACTTTGCCCCTGGCGCGATGATCTATTTTGAACTCAAGGGCACCCCGGAAGAGAGCTATCACAGTGCCATGCGCGTCGTGAACCATCTCGCCCAGAACTCGCTCAGCATCACCCTGGCGGTGAGTCTTGGGCAGATTCGAACTCTGGTGGAGCACCCCGCCTCCATGACCCACGCCGTCGTTCCTCCCGAGCACCAAGCCAAGGCCGGGATCGCCCCAGGCGGGATCCGACTCGCTCTCGGTTTGGAAGATGTGCGGGACATTCTCCGGGATCTTGAACACGCCCTGGAACAAGCTTGACCAAGAGTTCGTCAGAGGTACTCGGCAACAAGCGCTGGGCTCCGGCCCTGGCAGAACCACGGTTTTCCGTGGTTCATTTCGACTTTTTTCGACCCTTCACGGAACATGGCGAGGGGCTTGCCAGTCATAGCTTCAACGCCTCGCGATGAAGCGGGGATCGGGGATTTCGCTCTTGCCAATTTCGCTCAAGCTTGTGACACAGATGGAGCAACCGATTCTGGAGAATCTGGTTCAGCTCTACTCGCACGAGTGCAGCTCCTTCCACCCCCGCGAAATTGCTGACGACGGACGATTCGATATCTCCGCAGAAATCCCGAATCCCGACGACGAGCATCACATCGGCATTCTGGTTCTCGTGAAAGGCAAACTCGCCGGATTTGCAATCATCCGACGCGAAGCTCCCGCTACCGATCACTACCGATTTGACTGCATCTTCATGCTGGAATCCTATCGCCGGCTCGGCATGGGCGAAGAAGTGGTTCGCATGATCATCGACAGTTACGCAGGCACGTGGACGATCCCGGTTCACCATGAGAACCGACTCGGCCTCGCGTTCTGGAAGCATGTTTGCTATCGCTACTCCGGCGATGACTTTGAAGAGATGGCACACCGCAATGCAGAGTCGGTGCTGTTCCGCATGAGATCCCCCGGGCCCCGACCGAATGAATCCGGCGTTCGCGCCGAAGTCTCTCGATTCTTCGGGGCCTGGGCTCCGACGCTCTAAGCCCCCGGTCAGCTCTCGCCGCAAGCCCTCGTGCCACACTAGAACCCGTGGCGAAGTGGCAGAACTTCTCAATTTGGCGCGGACGACTCCCCCATTGGCGAGCCGACCATGTGCGCTACTACCTCACCTTTCGCCACAAGCGTGACCTCAACGATTCGGAGATGAACATTCTTCTCCAGCGCCTGATGAGGGCGCAACGAAGGAAGCTGGACTACCACATCCTCGTCATTCGACCCGAAGCCACCGAGATGATCTTCACCGTCGAGATGGATTCGGATGGCAACGCCTACGAACTCAGCGACATCATCGAGAAAGCCAAGCGGAAAGCCGGGCAAATGATGATCAAGAAATCGGGCGAGCGTTGGCCGCCTCTCTACGGCGAAAGTTTCGACCGGATCATCCGGGACGAAGAGGAGTACGAGGCGACCTGGCAATCCATCCTCTCCTCTCCCGTCGATGCCGAACTTGTGGAGGATCCGAGCGATTGGCTCTACCTCTTCGTCCCCGATGCCCCCGACATCCCCCATCCTTTGCAGTCCTCTTAAAAGGTCCTTTCTTGACCCCCGGCTGAAACCCCGAGGGGTAAAATGGCGTTACGTGAGTGTAGGGGACTCAAGTATCCTGCTAATGCAAGGAGCAAGAGTCCTTCAGGCACGAAAGAGAAAACAATGGGACGCGTCGTTGGAATCGATTTGGGCACCACAAACTCGGTGGTTGCTATCATGGAAGGCGGGGAAGCCAAGGTCATCTCGACCGCAGAAGGCACCCGGACTCTCCCCAGTGTTGTTGGCTTTAAGGCCAATGGCGAGCGCCTCGTCGGCGTGACCGCCAAGCGCCAAGCCGTGACCAACCCCGGCAATACCGTGGCCAGCATCAAGCGATTCATGGGTCACAAATTCGAGGAAGTCGCCGAAGAAGCGAAGCGAGTCAGCTACAAAGTCATCAAGGACAAGCGCGGCAATGCTTCGGTGCATATCCCCGCCGTGGACAAGGAGTTCACGCCGGAAGAGATCAGCGCGATGATCCTGCAAAAGCTCAAGGCCGACGCAGAAGCCTATCTCGGCGAGACCGTCGACCAGGCCGTCATCACGGTTCCTGCCTACTTCAACGACTCCCAGCGCACTGCAACCAAGAACGCGGGCGAGATCGCCGGACTCAAGGTTCTGCGAATCATCAACGAGCCGACCGCTGCCTCCCTCGCCTACGGTCTCGACAAGAAGGGCAACGAAACCATCCTGGTCTTCGACCTCGGTGGTGGAACTTTCGATGTCTCGATCCTCGACGTCGGCGAAGGCGTTTTTGAAGTCAAATCCACGGCGGGCGACAGCCACCTCGGTGGTGATGACTTCGACCAAAAAGTCGTCGATTGGCTCGCCAACGAGTTCATGAAGGAGCACGGGATCGACCTGCGCAAGGACTCCAAGGCTCTCCAACGACTCCGCGAAGCGGGCGAAAAGGCGAAAGTTGAGCTCTCCAGCGCGGTGAGCACCGACATCAGCCTGCCCTTCATCACCGCCGTCGACAACGAGCCGGTTCACCTCGAGACGAGCCTCACCCGAGCGAAGTTTGAAGACCTGTGCGCCGACCTCCTCAGCCGGATCAAGACCCCAGTCGAGCGTGCCCTCGATGACGCAAAGATCAGCCTGAGCAACCTCGACGAAGTCGTGCTTGTCGGTGGATCTTCGCGGATGCCCATGGTGCAAGAGCTTGTCAAGAAGATCACGGGCAAGGAGCCGAATAAGTCGGTCAACCCGGATGAAGTTGTGGCCATCGGAGCCGCCATTCAAGCCGGTGTTCTCGGCGGCGATGTCAAAGACATCCTCCTTCTCGACGTCACTCCGCTCAGCCTGGGCGTGGAGACGCAAGGGGGCATCACCGACATCCTCATCGAGCGCAACACCACGATCCCGACCAAGAAGAGCCGCAGCTACACCACGGCCGTTGACAACCAAACCGAGGTCACGATCCACATTCTGCAAGGCGAGCGTAGTTTGGCCAAAGACAACAAGTCTCTCGGACAGTTCAACCTCAGCGGCATTCCTCCGGCACCGGCTCGCGTTCCGCAGGTCGAAGTCACCTTCGACATCGACGCCAACGGCATCCTCAATGTCACGGCCAAAGACAAGGCAACGAACAATGAACAGAAGATCACGATCACTGGTTCCGGTAACCTGGACAAGGGTGAGATCGAAGGCATGGTCAAAGATGCCGAGGCGAATGCCGAGATCGACCGGAAGACCCGCGAAACGGCCGAGTTGAAGAACGACTCCGAGCGTCTGGTCGCCTCGACGCAAAAGATGCTCAAGGATCTGGGCGACAAGGTCGGAGAAGCCGACCGGGTGCGAATCGAGGAAGCGATCACGGAGCTGAACCAAGCCATCGAGCGACAAGATGTCGAAGCGATGACCACCGCCAAAGCCGCGCTGGAGCAAGAGAGCCACAAGCTCGCCGAAGCTCTCTACGCCCAAAGCGGAACCTCCGAGCAACCCCATGAAGCCGGAGTCGGCGCCGGGGCCAAGAAAGGCGACGATGACGTCATCGACGCCGACTTCAAGGAAGAGAAGTAACTGGCTCTACCCCCAGAAATTCGGCCCGCTCCACGTCGGAGCGGGCCGAATTTTGTTTCTGAATTCACGGAAAAATGACCAAAGCCCGTATTTTTGCCTGCGCAAGACCTGTGCGCCATCCCTTAATATAGGGATTCGCTCATCTTGTTGGATGTGTAGAGGAAAAACCCAAATGAATAAGTTCCTTCTCACCGCACTCGCGGTTGCTTCCGTATCGTCTGCTTTCGCTGTGACGATCAATTTCGACGATCTTGCTGACAATGCCATCCTGGGCAACCAATATGCTGGCCTTGGCGTCACGTTCTCCGCAGGACATACGACCACGGGAATCGCCAACCCGACCTTTAGCACCGAGGGTTGGGCGACCAACACCAGCATGGAAGTTGCCACGATCGCCGGTGGTGACGTTGGTGGGGGACTCGCTGGTTCAGGTCTGGCAGGCACCGTTGTTCACTCGTTCGACGGCTGGTTTAGCGAGGATGGAGATGCGTCGGTCACCATCGACTTTTCAACCGCCATTTCCTCGTTCAGCGTCGACTTTGGTGGCGTGTTCAACGTTGGCGCTACGGGTGCTTACGCGATCGATGGTTCTAACAACGTTGTGGCTTCCGCACTCGCCGCCGGAAACGGCACCGTCTCGATGAGCGGCCTCAACGTGAACCGTGTGGTTCTGGTTGTTGGCGACTTCGGCGACTGGGTTGGCTTCGACAACGTGAACTTCGAGCCGGTTCCGGAACCCGCAACCATGACCCTCCTCGCTCTCGGCGCGCTCGCTGCTCGCCGACGCAAGAAGGCGTAAGCGCTTCCTTACCTCATCAAAGAAACAAAGCGACCCGCTGGTTCAACCAGCGGGTCTCGCTTTTTCTGAGCCTCTTGAAAATCAGGGCGTCAGGAGCAGCGTCCAATAGCTCTGCTTCTGAACCTTGCCCGGATCCTCGTCGATGTAGGAATGGGCGATCCCGATTCGCCGGGCTGCAGGATTCAGGAGCATATCTTGATGCGCCGCCATCAACTCACGTCGGAGAACCGCAGGCGATTCGGCTGATGAAATCAACGCCCGCGCCTCTTCGCGTCCCGTCAGCCCACTGAGCGAGAGCCCCATCGGATCGCGAAGGTCAAAGAAGTCCTGGTCAATCATCTTTCGGGACCAGTCCATCGAGAGTTTGCACAGCTCCAAATCGGCGACCAGCTCGGGGAGCCCAAGAGCAGATCGTTTCTCATTAATCTCCGCAATCAGTCCCGTGGCCGCTTGCAGGAGAAACTCATCCTGCGGAGCCACGCGATTCGGAGCCGCTTCCACCACAATCACCGAGCCATCGCTTGATGCTGCCGCGACGGGAGTCCCCGGTCGCATCGCGTAGAGTGCCTGGAGCTCCGCGGCCCGACCCGGTTCCGTCTTGCGCCCAATCGCGGTCACTCGATCGCCAATCAGCAAATCCGTGAGGTTCAGAGCTCGATCGGCACCAAGCACCCAAAACTGAGACTTGTCTGTCTGCCGAAGAAATCCTTTAGTCGGTCGAAGAATGCTCTCGATCGGCTTGCCCGAATTCTGCTGGGCCAGGAGGTCGAGCACCAGCACCTGCCGCGCCAAATCTACCTGCCGCACCACGCCATCCATCCGAGTTTCGTCTTTCTTCACCTTCAGCTGAGGCATCGGCGCGTAAACAAGAGGGAAGGGAATCTTGCGTGCCGCTCGCAAGGAGCTGGCCGCATTGTAAACCGCCCCCGTGTCTTGGCTCCAGAGTTCAAAGTGGAGGTGCGGCGGCGTGGTTTCCGCGTTCCCGCTGTCTCCCAGCCATCCCAAGAGCTGCCCGGCATAGACCCGCGCTCCATTCTTGATCCCCGGAGCAAACGCGTAGTCGTCCGTTCCTTTGCCGTCATCGGTTCCCGGAGTGTCGTTGTTGACGTGGTAGTACTGCGCCGTCCAGCCATTGTCTCCGTCCAGGGTCACGATGTTCCCGGAGATCCCGCGCTCCCTTCGCACACTGACCACGCCATCAAAGCAGGCGATGAGTGGCAACATCTTCGGCCCGAAGATATCTTGCCCTCTGTGCCGCCGTGTCCCTCCACCGCGTGATGCAAGGAAGGTGTCGCTCCAGTTCGACCGCCCCTGCACGGGAAAGATCATCGGCACGGTCACCGGATCCATGCACACCTGGTCATGCTCGACTGGGTTCAACTGCGGCGGAATCACCAGGGCCATAAAGGGCACCATCGGATCGCGCTCCGGCAAGATGATGCGGCGAGTCATGGTCTCGCGGCCTGCTTCCACTCCGTAGGCAGCAATCTGCTGGCCGACCTTAAGTTCCGCCACCCCGAGCCACCGATGCTCTGTGTCCATCCAGTGGATATGAGATGTCTCTTGCACTTTGAAGACCCGGGCGATGGGCTTGCCGAAAAACATCTCGGTGCCGTCCGCGCCGACCACGGTCTCAACCTCCGCCGTGACCGTTCCGTCCACCGGATTCAGCTTGGTCACCACGCCGATGAATTGAGATTCGTTCTGATTCGGCGCGGGCAAGTTCGGGAGAGCCGCGTGCAAGGGGCAGGCACTCAAGCTACTCAAAACCGAGAAAGCCGTGATCAAAGAAAGGGAAATCCGTCCGTGGTACGCCATGCGATCTGCCTTTGATACCCCAGGGGAAGCGTTCCATGTTGTGCAAGAAACGTGAAGCCCTAAAGATATACAAATCATAGATATCTTGCACATGTAAACAAAAACATTGATTCCCAAAAAATATAGTAGACATAAAACTACTATATACAACTAGGGGCACATTTTCATGCAAAAAATCGTCCAAAATCGGCCTCAACACTTGCTCATTCCCGTTTTTTCCCGTATAATCCCAATCGTAACCAAGAGCAGCCACAGGATGTGGAACAGCGGGTGACATATTCTGGGCGGGGTGTCCGGAATCAAGATTCGAGCCGGCGCAAGGATTGGGCCGGCTCTGCTTCTCTCAATGGCTTACAACAGCGCGGATTTCTGGCATGCAGCAACCACTCGGTCACATGAGTTTCGGCATGCTCTTGGCGGGCGAAGACCTCACAATGGTCGACGACAAGGGCCGCATTCTCCTGCCCAAATCCATCCGCATCGCGCTCGGTGAATCCTTCGTTCTTCGCATTGGTCGCCTTGGTTGCCTTGAGGCCATGCACGAAGATGTCTTCCTATCCGCATGGCGCGAAATCGAGCAATACAGCGTCCATAGCGACGCGCGTCGCGAATACGCCGCTCTCTTTTTCTCCCTCTCCTTCAAGGGTGTGAAGCCCGATTCCACCGGTCGGTGCGTCATTCCCGCAGTCGCACGCGAGCGATGCAAGCTCCTCGATGTTGAGGCCAAGATTCGTCCTGCGGGCGACGTCGTCGAGATCTGGAATGCCGAAGAGTTCAAGTTGTACGAAGCCGACAAGCGTGGCTACAACCGAGAGTTCCGCGATATGCTGGAGAGCTACCGCCGTGAAATGGTGGAGGAAGGCAAGCTGTGACGGCCGAATCCCCACTCCCGACTCACGTCAGTGTGATGCTTGACGAGGTTCTGGAGGCGATGAGCCTTCAGCCGGGAATGGTCGTCGTTGATGGCACACTGGGATTGGCGGGGCACAGTGTGGCCATCGCCAAGAAGATTGCCCCGGGTGGGCTGCTCATCGGCATTGATTGGGATCAGGCGATGCTCGCCCGCGCCGAAGCCCGGCTCAAGGCCGAGGCGGATGGCGTCACGATCAGTCTCCACCATGCCGACTACAGAGCCCTCCCGGATTGCGTGCAAGCTGCCTGCGCTCGGTATGGCCGCCAGCGCCTCGTTGATGCGATTCTCCTGGATCTTGGCCTGAACAACGCCCAGATCGAGGATGCTCTGCGCGGAATCAGCTTCCGTCAGAATGGCCCCCTCGATATGCGGATGGATGTCAGCAAGGGTGTGCCTCTGAGCGAGATCCTCAAGACGATCTCCGCCCGCGATCTGGAGCAAATCCTCTGGGATCTCGGAGATGAGCGCTGGGCGCGACAAATCGCCAAAGTCATCGTCGAGCGACGCAAGACCCAAGAAATCGAGACTACCGATGATCTCGTGGATTGCATCCAAGCTGCCGTCCCCGCCGCGAAACGCGACAAGCGGCTTCACGTTGCTACCCGGTCGTTCCAGGCGTTGCGCATCTATATCAACGGTGAATTGGATGAGCTTCAGGAGGCCATCGAATCGGCTGCCCGATGCCTCAAGTCCGGCGGAACCCTGGTCACGCTGGCCTACCACAGCGGCGAGGATCGCGCCGTGAAGCATGCCTTCAAATCCTTGAGTCAAGGAGAAGGCTTCACCAACGTTTTCAAAAAGCCCCTGCGCCCTTCCGAGGAGGAAGTTGCGCGAAACCCCAAGTCGCGAAGTGCTGTGATGCGCGTGTTGCGACGCAATGATTCAGGAGAAGAACAATGAGTGCCGCCCCCTTCCTTACTGTCCGAGAGCGCGAACGCGAGCAGGTCAAGCGATCCCCGCGTGCCCAGCGCGCTGCCGTTGCCGAACCGACGACTCGCCCGAACGTGTCGCCGCGACGCAACCACAAGGCCACCTACAAGCGTGCTTCGAAAGGTGTAGGGGTTGAGTGGATTCTCGGTCAGTTGGCTCTGTTTGGGCTCGTGGTCGCCGCGACCTTCCTCTTTAGTGTTCTGATGGGCAACTCGATGATGGAAAAGGCACGGCACGACACCCTGAAGGCTCAGGGTCGAACGAAGGTCGCACGTCAGGACATGGTGCGCCTTCGCAGTCGACTCGATCGGTTGACAAACACTGCTGTCGTGGCCGACTGGGCATCGGCTCGCGGGTTTGTTCCGTCTTATGCTCCGGTGGGGACAAACACGGATGCCCAAACGCACTAAGAAACGGAATTCAACCGCTCGCCCAAGCGGAGTCGCAACGCGCACTGAAACGAGGCAAATGGGTGAGCAAGCCTTGCGGCGTCACGACCGCAAGCGCATGACTCTGATCGGCGGATGTCTCATGCTCGGCTTCCTGGCCACCACGGTCAGTCAGGCCGACAAGCAGGTTTTCTCACGCAAAGAGATCATCAACAAGGCGATCGAAGCCAAGCGGTACGAAACCGAACGCACTGAAGAAGCCCGCCGTGGCACGGTTTTCAGTGCCGATGGTCGCGTCCTCGCGGAGAGTCAGGATGTCTATGAGCTCGGGCTGTTCTACACCCGATTGCCGAAGTCCCCTGCCTTTTTCGCGGCTCTCGCGGAGGCAAGCGGGAAGTCGATTGACGAGATTTCTCGACCCGCCCTCACCGGGGCAAAATCCCGACTCTGGCGCGAGCCGATCAGTGCGGATCAAGCCCGGCGAGTTCGTCAGGTGATGCGCGACTGGCGGGCCGATGGGATTTCGCTTGCCCCCGTTTTGCGGCGAGCCTATCCTCTTGGTGAAGCGGGATCCGGCCTCCTCGGATTCGTCCGAGACGGGGAAGCGGTCACTGGGTTGGAGCTCAGTCAGGATAAGCCTCTCGCGGGAACAGATGGCCGCGCGAAGGGGTTTGTCGATCGCAGCGGCATCTTCATGCCGATCAAGGGCAAGGATCTCGCCGAACTCGACAACGGTCGCGACATCGCCCTCACGATCGATTTCGAGATCCAAACCGAAGCCACCATGGCTCTGAAGCATGCCGTGGATCGCAACAATGCGACCTCCGGGGCCGCTATTGTGATGGATCCCAAAACCGGAGACATCCTGGCGATGGCGAATTGGCCGAGTTACGATCCCACCGGCAAGCTCAAGCCCGGCGACGATCTGAACGCCACCTACATGAGCGTGTTCGAGCCTGGTTCAACCTTCAAGATCCTTACCTTGGCGAAGGCGCTAGATGAAGGCAAAACCACCCAAGCCTCCGAAATGGATTGCCCGGGCCACATCACCGTTCAGGGGCGCACCCTCAAATGCGCCCACGGTGCGCACGGTCACATCGATTGGGAAAAGGCGATCGCCGAAAGCTGCAACGTCGCCGCTTCTCGTTGGGCGCTGGACATCGGGCGAGACTCGATGATCGAGATGATTCAAGGTCTTGGCCTCCTGGAGCGACCTGGTCTTGGCCTGCCCGGCGAACAGGCTGGCATGTACAACTTCGACGACTACAGCAAGAGCCTGCAACTCGCCAACAACGGATTCGGTCAAGCGATGAACGCGACACCGGTCGCCCTCGCAAGCGCCTTCTCAGTGTTCGGGAACAACGGGGTTCGCATGAAGCCACGCCTCATCACCCGTATCGGGGAGGAGGAAATCGCTCCGCAAGAGATGGGCCCGGTCTTCAGCCCAGAAACCAGCGAGTTCGTCCTCAAAGTCATGACCTCCACGATTGAGAAAGACTTCGGCACCGGCAAGGGCCTCCGGATTCCTGGCTATCAAATGGCCGGCAAAACGGGAACGGCGCAGAAGCTCGCGGGCGGTGGTCAAAAGGGATACGTTTCGAACTTCGTCGGCTACGTTCCGGCGCAAAACCCGAAGGCCGTCATCCTCGTCATGATCAACGATCCCAAGGCGGGAAGCTATTACGGCGGCACCGTTGCGGGCCCTGTCTTCACCGATCTTGCCAAGGCCGTGATCCGTCGCTACGGCATTCCGCCTCAGGTCGGGTCGGTTGTCGAAAACGACTCAGCGTTGGGGCGGTAGAGTTCCGACGTGGACAGCTCGAAACTCTCGGATGCCGCCCGGTGGGCCGGCGCAAGGCCGACTGAAGTATTCCTTGGAGACAACCCCCGTCTCCAAGGAATTTCGGCTGATTCTCGGAGTGTGAAGTGCGGCGATCTTTTCGTCTGCATGCCGAGCGCTTCGCGCGACACCCACTCCTTTTTGCCCCAAGTCCGCGATGCGGGAGCCGGTGCCGCCATCGTCCACAGCGGTTCCGGACTCCTCTACGCCCAAAGCCTCGGAATTCCCGCGATCGCCATCGAGCCCACGGGGAGCCGGTTCAACTTTGCCCTCGGGAGAGTCTGCCGAGGCGTTCTCGGCGATCCGACATCGGGGATGAAAGTCTTTGGCGTGACAGGCACGAACGGCAAAACAACCACGGCCTGGATGGTTCGCCACGCCCTGCTCGCGCTCGGGAGCAAAGCGGCGTACCTTGGCACTCTGGGCTTCCAGGTCGCCGAGCAGATGGAGGCCCTGAACAACACCACGCCGTTCCCCGTGGAACTCTGGACAATGCTCGCTGATGCCAAACGTCAGGGGATCGAGCACTTGGTCATGGAGGTCAGCTCCCATGCTCTCTTTGAACGACGTCTCTCCGGTGTGCAGTTTGATGTCGGAATGTTCACCAATCTCAGCCAAGATCACCTCGATTTTCATGGCTCGATGGAGAACTACTCCGAGGCGAAGAAACTCCTCTTCACCGAGCACGCGGCTCTCAGCGAGAAACCCTTTGTCGGTGCCCTTAATGTCGCGGATCCCTATGCCGCGCAGTGGTCGCGCGAGCTTCCGTGCCGAGTGTTTACCTATGGCGCACCCGGCGCGGAGTTGGTCACCGAAGCCACCGATGTCCGCGCCAGTGGCATGACCCTCACCGCCAACCACGAGGGAGAAACCGTGATTGGTCAGCTTTTGGTCGGCGGACTGTTTAATATCGAGAACGCAACGAGTGCCCTCGCGGGCTTGATTTGCCTGGGCTATCCGCTCAGCGACGCCATGCGAGCCATCGAAAAGGTCAAGGCGGTGCCTGGGCGATTCGAGCCGGTGCACACCGGTCGCGGGTTCGATGTGATTGTCGATTACGCGCACACCCCCGAGGCTCTGGAACTGCTTCTGAAATCCGCCCGAGGCCTGAACCCCCAACGGATCATCACCGTTTTTGGATGCGGTGGCGACCGCGATCGCAGCAAGCGACCCAAGATGGCGGCGGCTGCGGCCGCTCACTCTGAGGTCGTTATCCTCACGAGCGATAACCCTCGCACCGAGAACCCCGAGGCGATTCTCGATGATGTAGCCACCGGATTCCCTGCAGGATCGGAATTCGTCCGGATCACCGACCGCCCGGAAGCGGTGGCCCACGCTGTTGGTCTGGCTCAGCCCGGCGACCTGGTCGTGATCGCGGGGAAGGGGCACGAGAACTACCAAATCATTGGGCGCACCAAGCACCCGATGGACGACCGCGACCTCGTGAAACGAGGCCTGGGGGTCTCCGTTTGACTCTCGGCGAACTGGCAACTCGCCTCCGAGGAGCCCTTTCTCCCGCTGAAAACGCTGGCTTGGACTTCGACAGCTTCGTCACCGATTCGCGGGACGTGCCAGCGGGCTCCGTCTATCTCGCGATCAAAGGCGAGAGGGTGGATGGTCATGACTTCGCTCACGACGCTCTGGCGCGCGGCTCCGTGTGCGCGGTGGTCGAGCGAGCCCAAGGCCTCTCCTGCGAGATCCTCGTGCCGAACCTGGTCGAGTCGCTCGCGAACTTCGGGCGCTCCGTTCGTGCTGAGTTCACGGGCCCCGTGGTCGGCCTGACCGGGAGCAACGGAAAGACCACCACAAAAGAACTCCTCGCTGCCGCGCTCAGTCCCCTCGGGCCGGTGCTCAAGAATCAGGGTAACCGCAACACGGAATACACCTCGCCTCTGGTCTGGCATGACCTGACACCCGGTCACCGCGCCGCTGTGATCGAGATGGGGATGCGCGGATTCGGGCAAATCCGCCACCTCGCGTCGATCAGCCAGCCGACCATCGCGGTCATCACCTGCATTGGCACCGCCCACATTGAGAAGGTGGGGAGCCGACAAGGCATTCTCGAAGCCAAGAGCGAAATTCTCGAGAACCTTCCTGACGGCGGGCACGCCATCTTGTGGCGCGAAGATGACTACTTCGGCGATCTCGTCAACCGGACACGAGTTCCCGTAACAACCTTCGGTTCAAGCCCCGATGCCGATGTCCAACTGGTCGGATACCGGATGAAATCCTGGTCGGAATGCGCCATTCGGCTGCGACACGGCGGCGAGGAATTCGAAGTCTCCCTCAACGCCATCGGGCGTCATATGGGATTAAACGCCGCTGCTGCGGTTGCCGCCGCGATCTGCGCCGGAGTCCCCTTCGCCGACGCCGTTTCCGCCCTGGCCACCGCGGATCTCCCCCCGATGCGCATGGAAGAGCGAATCATCGCCGGCTCGACTTACCTGGTGGACACCTACAACGCCTCCCCCGATTCCACCGTCGCCGCCCTCCGCGCACTGGGCGAAGGCACGGCAGCCGGAAAGAAAATCGCCGTGCTCGGCGAAATGCGCGAGCTGGGGGATTTCACGGAGAGCGGCCACCGACTCGTCGGCAAAGCGATCGCCGATACCCACCCTGATCTGGTGCTCCTCACCGGCGGGCCCACGCAATGGATGCACCAAGAAGCTCTCGCGATGGGATTTCCGTCCGGGAATATGGTGGTTTGGGACACGCTCGATTTGGACGCCGTGAAGGCGAAGCTGGTGGACTTGGTCAAGCCAGGTGACGTCGTTCTCGTGAAGGCTAGCCGCGCGCTCGGCCTGGAGCAAGCCATCCCCGAGGTGGTGGGCTGATGTCCGTGCCGCTTGCGGTGATGGCGTCACTTGGCGCCTCTGCGGTGGCCGCTCCCTTTGTGATGAAGGCCCTGATCGCGGCAAAAAGCCGCCAGACCATCAGCGCGCATATTCAAGAGCATGCCCATAAGCAGGGAACTCCGACGATGGGCGGAATCATCGCCCTGGTCGGCATCCTCGCGGGCTTCGGAGTGGGATGGACAGAAGAGCTCGTCGCCCCCCTCGTTCTCCTGATCGGATTCGCGATCGTCGGCTTCGCTGACGACTACATTGTCCCGAAGATGATGCCTGGCAAGCGCGGTCTCGGCTGGATGCCGAAACTCGGCCTTGAGATCGGCGCGAGCATCGCCGCCGCGTGGCTGACCGGATGGAAAGAACCCCTCCAAATCGGCGCGTTTGTGTTCCTGATCCTCTTCCTCAGCAACGCCTACAACTTCGCCGATGGCCTCGATTCCCTCGCCGGAGGGCTGGGAATGATCCTCTGCGCTGGGCTCGCCGCCGCTTTCCCATCGCCCGCGATGATCCTGGTCGGGGCGGTCATGTTTGTAGCTTTCATCCCGTTTCTTTTCTATAACGCGCCGCCGGCTCGGGTATTCATGGGGGATGTCGGAGCCCTGCCTCTCGGTGCCCTCATAGGTTGGATGGTCGCAGTTGCCCTGCTCCCGATGGTGAGCGGAGCCTTCCTCAATGTTGGCGCGATTCTCCCGATGACCCTCATCCTTCTAGTCATGCTTGCAGAGATCGTCCCCGTTCCCTTGCAGATCGCCTCGGTGAAGCTGCGCAAGAAGCGTTTGTTCAACTTTAAGACCCCCATCCACCACGCATTCCAGGAAAAAGGCTGGCCCGAGACGCGTATCGTGTGGATGTTCCACTTAGTGCAACTCTCATGCGTGGTAGTTGCACTCTGTTTGATCCATTTGAACTCAGGAGGGAAGTAGATTGCCACGCTCAGAATTCCGTGATCGACGCGTCGCCGTCGCAGGGGCTGGAGTCAGCGGGCTCGCCGTGGCCCGCGCCGTCAAGGCCCTCGGTGGATTCCCGACCGTTCTCGACCAATCGCCCGGCGATCAGCCGCGCGTCATGGCTGCCGTCGACCAACTCGAAGCGGCTGGAATCGACGTGGTGACCGGCTGGCACGGACGCCTTGATCCGACGGACCACGATCTCTTGGTCGTCAGCCCGGGAATCCCCCCGCATCACCCGGTTTTTGAGGACATGGAGGGCCAAACCATCGGCGAGATCGAGTTCGCCTACCGCATTTCCGAGGCCCCGATCCTCGCCATCACCGGCACGAATGGCAAAAGCACGAGCACCGTCATGCTGTGGAAGATCCTCGACGGCGGCGGCTTCGGCGCGCAACTCTGCGGCAACATCGCCGGGAGCGGCTATCCCGAGCAGGTGTTCACCACCGCCGCCCTCCACACATCTGCCGAGGGCAGCCTAGTCGCAGAGGTCAGCAGCGCGCAACTGGAGACTGTCTCAACCTGGCGGCCCCGCGTGGCGACGATCACCAACATCACCGACGACCATCGCGACCGCTATCCCAATTTCAACGACTACGCTACCGCCAAGCTCAATCTGTTTAAGAATATGGGCGAAGGTGACACGATTATCTGGAACAGCGACGAACCGTCCGTCACACGGCAGATGGTCCAGGAAGCGAGTAACGGCGCGAAAATCATCGCCTTCAGCCCTTCCGGCGAGAATCTTGCCGACGGAGTCACCCGTCGCCGAGGCGACACCATCTGGCTAAGCGGGCAGGAAGTCCACAAGAGCGACCTCCCGTTCCTGGGCGAGCACAACATTGCCAACGCGATGATGGCCTGGGAAATGGCGTGCGCGCTCGTGGGCGAGGCCCACATCGGGATGTTCAACGGCCTGATGGAGTTCCGGTCGCTCGAAAACCGGATGGAACTCCTCGGAACGAAAAACGGGGTGAGAATCATCAACAATTCGATGTGCACCAATCCGATGGCGGTGGTCAAGAGTAGTCAAAGTCTAGAGGGAAAACATCACCTTATCATGGGAGGGAATACCAAAAACATGGACTTTTCCCCGCTCCATGACTACTTGAAATCCAGCCACCATAAAGTGTATCTTTTTGGGCCAAGCCCTGACGGATTGCAAGCAATGCTCGGTGGCGGTTGGCCGGTCTTTGCGACCCTGAAAGAAGCCTTCCTCGCCGCAGCCAATCAAGCGACCGACGGGGAGACAGTGATGCTCGCACCAGGATGTGCCAGCGCAAGCCCGTATGCCAACTTCCGAGAAAGGGGAGCGGCATTTAAAGAAATAGCCAAGGAGTGGCTCGAAAATGACACAAACCAAACGCCCTGATCTCACCCTCGCGGTTCTCGCCACCATCCTTTCGGTGATCGGAGTCCTCGCCATCTGGGACGCAGGGTATGCCCGCGCCGCCGCGAACGGCTCCTGGATTCCCCGCGAACTCCTGACTCATGTCCCGGCCACCATCTTTGCGATGCTCTGCGCCTGGGGGGTCAGCAAGATCCCTAGCCAGAAAATTGCCAAGATTGGCTGGTGGGCGTTTTGGGCATCCCTCGCAGGGTTGCTTCTTGTCTTTATCCCCGGTCTGGGCAAGGAGATCGCGGGAGCCCGGCGATGGATTTTCATCGGACCCGTCAGCATCCAGCCGAGCGAATTTGCCAAGGTCGGCGTCATCGTCTTTTTGGCTGCAACCCTTGCGGCGAAGCCCTTGTGGAATCGCCCCCGCACCAAAGATTTCTTCGACTGGGCAGATCGAGTGGCGGTAAAGAGTTTCGTCCGCGCTCTCCCTTTCCTCGCCGTGATGGGCCTCGTGCTCATCATCGAGCGCAGCCCGGATCTCGATACCGCTGCCGTCGTCGCCTTGACCTCCTTCGCCATGCTCGTCATTGGCCGAGTTTCGAAGCAGAACCTCATCACGCTCTTCGTCGCCGGTGCCCTGGCCCTCGGCTACTTTGCCTTCCAAGGCGGACACCGCGTACAGCGACTCAACAACCACTTTGATCGCTGGTCGCAAGCAAACATTGACACGATTGGATTCCAAACCACTCAAGCCGAGATTGCCTTCGCCAGCGGCGGGATGACGGGCGTTGGACTCGCCGAAGGGCGTGCCAAGCACACTCTCCCTGCACCGACGACCGACTTCATCTTCGCCACGATCGGCGAGGAGTTTGGGCTCGTTGGCTCGCTCGTCGTCATCGGCCTCCTCGGTTGGCTGGTATGGCGGCTGATGTCGCTCGCAGGCGGCACCGAGAGCCTTTTCGGAAGGCTGATTCTGGTCGGTACGGCCGTCTGGGTCGGCAGTCAAACCTGCGCGAACATCATGATGGGCAACGGCACCTTGCCGCCGATGGGAATCCCGCTCCCGTTCATCAGCGGCGGCGGCACCAGCAGCATCGCCATCTGGATCATGCTCGGCCTGTGCCAGGCGGTGGTCGTCAGCAGCGGCAAGCCAAGTGCTCGAGCCAACAACGACCACTCCACTCTCGAAGAGGCCTACCCCGAGTTCCACCGCAAGGTGTCGGTGAGATGAGGCTGATTGTCACCGGGGGCGGCACAGGGGGCCACATCTACCCTGCGCTCGAGGTGGCTTTGGCGGCCCGAGAGCAGGGTGCCGACGTTGAGTATTTGGGTTCGAGGCGCGGCCAGGAGAAGTCGATTTGCGCCAAAGCCAATCTCCCGATTCGCACCTATGGGAGCGAGCCGGTTTACCGACTCCACACCATTCGCGGACTCAAAAGTCTGCTGAATCTCCTGAAAAGCTCGGGAGAGGCCAAGCGGGATCTCGAGATGATCCGACCGGATGTGATTTTTGCCACGGGGGGATATTCCGCCGCCCCTGTCCTCAACGCGGCCCGAAAGCTTGGCATTCCTGTCGTGCTTCACGAGCAGAACTCGGTGCCAGGTCGCACGATTCTACTCGCCGCGCGGAGTGCAAAAACGGTCTGCACCGTGTTCCACGCTTCCGCCCGGCATTTCCCCAAAGGGAAAGTGCAGCGCACCGGCATGCCGATTCGCAAAGCGATGCGCGAAAGCTCGCAAGGTCGCCTGCTACTCGATGCCGGAGCCGTGAAGGCCGCTCCGCTGGTCCTCGTGATGGGCGGCTCCCAAGGCAGCGCGGCATTGAACGATCATGCCCTCGGCACGGCCTTGCGGATGGCTTCAACCGAGGTTCAGTGGCTCCACCTTACCGGCCTTTCACATTTCGAGAGCACGATGAATTCCTTGCAGAAGATGGGCATCCGCTCGGACTACTCGATCAAGGCGTATGTAGAGGGAGACGAGATGGCCTCTGCGATGTTCAACGCCTCGGTTGCCCTGTGCCGCAGCGGCGCAGGAACCATGGCCGAGCTGGCGGCCTTCCGCAAGCCGAGCGTTCTGGTTCCGTACCCTGCCGCCTTCAACGATCACCAGAGGGTGAATGCTGAGGAGTTTGCCAATCTCGGCGCGGCAGAGATCATTGCGCAGAAGGATCTGGATCCGGCGCGGATCGAGTCGCGCATTCTGTCGTGGCTCAACGATGCAGACCGTGTGGAAGCTGCCCAAAAAGCCCTCGCGGAGTGGGACGTGCCGGACGCAGTGCCCCAGATTTTGGGGATGATCAAGAGCGCGGCAGGTCGTTGATGAGGACAATGCAGGAAATCGCCACACGTTTCGCTCCCCGGGAGCGGCTGGATTCGATTCAATCCTTCTTTTTGGTGGGAATCGGGGGCGCAGGGATGTCGGGTGTCGCGAGGATGCTCCGCAACCGAGGTTTCACCGTGCGAGGCACCGATTCCACGCCCAGTGACCTGATCCTCGATCTAATTGAATCAGGAATCGAGGTCAAGATTGGCCATAGCGGCGAGTCGATTCAGCCGGGCGACGCCCTCGTTCTCACGGACGCGATTCCCCTCGATGCCTCGCCCGAGGTCGCCCGTGCAATGGAACTCGGAGTAGCGCTGTTCCGCCGATCTCAGGTTTTGGGCTGGCTGCTGCGCGACAAGAAAACCATCGCCGTGACAGGAACGCACGGCAAAACCACCACGACGAGCATGCTCGCTCTCGCTATGGTGGCCGAAGGGTTTGACCCCACCGTGGTCGTCGGTGCCGAAGTTCCGGCGTGGGGAACCTCGATCCGGGAAGGCGAAGGCGAGTACGCGGTCATCGAGGCCTGCGAAGCCTACGATAGCCTCCACGATTTTGATCCTCACACGGTTGTCCTGACGAATCTTGAGCTGGATCACGTGGATTTCCATGAGACGTGGGAGAACCTCCGCGACTCGGTGACTCGGTTCGTGAATCGGGCGGAGCACCTGGTGTACAACTCCGCCGACGCAGGATCCATCGAAATTGCCGGCCGAGTCCGATGCTCGGGTGAAGGATTCGATCCTACCGGTGCTCCGGTGGACGAATCGGGGGCTCCCCTGGTTCTCGCCCAAAAAGGGGCGCACAACCGGGCCAACGCCCTGGCCGCTCTCGCGGGATTTTCGCAGGCGGTTGGCCGGGACTCTGGGAATGCGGGACGCCAAGCGATCGCGGGATTCGGCGGTGCCGAGCGGCGTCAGCAGGTGATTTTCGAAGGTCAGATCCCCGGCGGAACGGGTGAGATCACGATTCTCGACGACTACGCGCACCACCCCACCGAAGTCACGGTGGCCTTGCAGGCGATTCGCGAGGGTTGGATCGCGACCGGGAAGCGTCAGAGATTAGTTGTGGTTTTTCAGCCACACCTCTACACACGCACCGCCCCGCTTATCAACGAGTTTGCCGCGAGCCTGGATGAAGCTGACTTCGTCGTTCTCACCGACATCTATCCGGCCCGGGAAGCTCCGATTCCCGGGGTGAGCAGTGTGCGGATCGGCGAGAAACTGAGGAAGCCCTCTCGCTATGTTCCGGCCCGTCATCTGCTGCCGCGCGAGGTGGCGGCATGGATCCAGCCCGGCGATGTGATCGTGGGCATGGGCGCGGGGAATATCAGCGAATTTGCACCAGGCCTCGCCGCCGAGCTCAGACGCCGCGAGAGACCGACCCCGAAGGTGCTGGTCGCTTATGCTGGTTCGAGCCCAGAAAGGGAAGTCTCTATCCACAGTGGCCGCGCGATCTTCGCCGGGCTGAAGGAGTTGGGTTATGATGCCCAGTTGGTGGATTTGAGCCAAATGGCTCTCTCCTCGGGCGATCTCTCGATTCTAATCGGGCCAGATCGTCCTGATCTTGTGTTCCTCGCCCTTCATGGGCCAGGAGATGAAGACGGAACAGCGCAAGGTCTCCTCGAATTCTTCCACATTCCATACACCGGATCTGGCATCCAAGCGAGCGCTATCGCCATGGATAAGGAGGCGACGAAGGGCGTTCTTGCCGCTGCTGGTGTGCCGGTTCCGCAGGGGATTCAGGTGCGTCGAGGCGATCCGGTTCCGAATCTGCCGATGCCAGTGGTCGTGAAGCCAAACTCCCAAGGGTCGACCGTCGGCTTGAGTTTTGTGCATGATGCTGCCGAACTCCCTGCCGCGATCGAGAAGGCTCTGGCTCATGACGAAGCATGCCTGGTGGAGGAGATGGTGCAGGGGGTTGAGATCAGCGTGCCGGTGTTTGGCGACCGTGCCATGCCGCCCGTCGAGGTAGTTCCCAAGAGCGGATCGTACGACTTCGAAATGAAGTACACCCCGGGCGCAACCGAGGAGATCTGTCCAGCGCGCCTGAGTCCGGAGCAGACACAAATCGCGATGGATCAAGCGGTGCGCGCGCACCAAGCCTTGGGATGCCGAGGCATCACGCGGACAGACATGATCGTGACCTCCAACCGGATTGTCGCACTGGAAACCAACACGTTGCCCGGCATGACCCCCACCAGTTTGGTGCCGCGCAGTGCAAAAGAAGCGGGTATGAGCTTCAACGATGTGGTGAAATGGATCGTGGAAGATGCCCTCTCGCAGCACTAAGTCTAAGTCTGGTGGCCAAAAGCGGCGACGCAAGAGCAAGCTCACGCTCGGCGCCTGGCTTTGGATGCTCGCGATTCTGAATCTCGTGCTGGGGATGTTCCTGAGCCCGCTCACCGCGCCCCGCCGACTGAGCGCAACCGACGTGGATCCCCTCGATTTGCCGGCCATGCGCCAAGCCGTCCAGTACAACAAAGATATTCCCTGGGCGCGGCTGAATACGGCGGACATGGCCTCCCGGCTCCGCGTGGCGGATCGAATTGAGCGGGTGGACTTGACGGCGAACATATTTGGGCGAGTCGCGGCGAAGGTTGTCTATCGGGTTCCGGTCGCGCGTTTGTCCGAAACGTCGGACATGTTCCTCGACTCGCGGGGCGATGTCTACCGAGATCCTCGGTATCCTCGTGCAGAAGTGAGCGGGCAAGAACCGCCCGAAAACGAGCCGCCCGCGCAGGTGGATCCGATGGCGAATCTGCCGGATCTGACCATCCCTGCCGATTCCCTCCAGCCATCCGGTGCGATTTTGGCCGCTTGGGAGCCGGGAGCGGTGGTCGAAGTGATTGAATTAACCCGGTCTAAGGCACCGCAGTTGGACTATTCGGTTGAAGTTGATTCGCAAAGCGTTCTATCCTTACGTGTTAAGGATGGGCCGGTGGTTGTCCTGGGGTCTTCGAGTGACCTTGCCCTGAAGTTGGATGCTTTGTCGCGGATTCTCGCGAATGAAGAGGATAAGTTCAAGCGGGCAAAGGTGATTCAATTAACCGCCCCGGATCGCCCGACCTACAGTCCTTAGCACCGCCTGACGACCATGAATCCGTTTGCCCAGCGAAAGAAAACTCCCTCCCGATGGGTGATTCCCGTGACAATTGTCGCTTTGCTCAGCGGGTTTCTGATCTCGATAGCCTTCACAACGACGCAGACTGCGGATTCTCGCATGGGCAACCTGCCACCGGAGATCATCCAGCCCGCCTTGCTTGGGTCGCTCGATTTGGCGGATGAGGTCAGCAAGTTGCGGAACGAGCTCGCGAAACTCCGCGAAGAGAAGGGACGGTTGGAGAGCACCCTGGCCAACCAAGGCAATGCGAGCAGTGAGCTGAACAAGAGTCTTCAGGACGTGAAGAAGTTTGCCGGTCTGACGGATTTGGAAGGACCGGGATTGATCGTCACGCTTGACGACTCGAAGAAATCGGCCGACGAAATGCTGATTGCCAACGACGGGGTCGTGCACTTCATTGATGTTTTGAAGACGGTGAACGAACTCTTCAACGCAGGGGCTGAGGCGATTTCGGTCAATGGTCTTCGAGTCGGGCCGGGAACCGACTTCCGGTGTGTGGGGACGACGATTCTCGTTGATTCCCAGAAGATCGCGCCTCCCGTTGTCATCCAGGCGATCGGCGACCAGAAGACGCTGATGGGGGCGATCAACATGCCAGGGGGAATCCTCGAGGATCTGCGCTCAATCGACCCCGCCATGGCCAAAGTTGAGCCTGCGGATAAGTTATACTTGCCTGCATTTGATGGCACAACAACTGGTCGATTTGGGCAGGTTCCGGAGGCTAAACCTTGATCCTGATTCCCATTCTTGCGTTGGTCGTTGGGCTGCTCCTCGGGCTCTCGATTTCCAAGGCAGGGATTGATCCAACCCTCGCTCCTTACCTCAGCGTGGCGGTTTTGGCCGGACTCGATTCGATTTGCGGTGGATCGCGGAGTCACATGGAGGGGAAATTCCAAACGGACATCTTTGTGACGGGATTTCTTTTCAACATTCTCATTGCCGTGTTCTTTGTATGGTTAGGTCTGGGAATTGGTATAAATCTCATGCTCGCGGCGGGTGTGGTGTTCGGAATGAGGATATTTACGAACCTCAGTTTGATCCGTCGACTGATGGTTACCCGCTATACTGATGCGAGAAAGCGCAAGCAGCTGGAATCGGAGCTTGCGAGTCGAACCGACGGTGAAGTGGTCACGGGTTCGTAGAAGTTTGCGCGCAAAGGGCGTGAGATAAGGATAGGTTTTGTCAAGGAAAAATGAGCACGAATGATCTTGTGATTGCCGTTGAGTTGGGCACCGCGAAGATCGCTGCTGTTGCGGCGGTGGTCGATAGCTCCGGGTGCCTGGAGATCAAGTCGCTCGCTTACGTCCCCAGCGATGGAGTCCAGAAGGGTTCGGTTCGGGATGTTCAAGAAGCAGCGCGCGGCGTTGACAACGTGCTGGGAAAGATTGAGCGGCATCTCAAGATCCGAGCGAGCGAAGTCTGGCTCTCGGCTTCCGGATCGAGCCTGACGAGTACGACGGGTCTCGCCATGATGCCGATTTATCCGAGCGGACGGGCGATCCGCCGCCAAGATATCCACCAGGTACTCGGGAACAGCCGCAAGGTCACGCTTCCGGAGGGACATGAGCAGGTTTTGGCCGTTCCACGTGAATATATCGTGGACGGTCAGCGGGGGATGATGCGCCCCATTGGCCTCGCAGGGAGCCGGTTGGAGGTTTCGACGCACATCGTCTCTGGGGCCACGGTGCAGATCCAGAGTGCTGAAAACGTCATTGAGGCGGCAGGCCGCAAGGTGCTGGGCATGGTGCCGAGTTCGCTGGGCTCCGGTCTGGGTGTTCTAAGTGAAGAGGCGATGGATCTCGGTTGCGTCGTGCTTGATATTGGTGCAGGCAAGACCGATTTATCGGTCTTTGTGGATGGAGCTTACGTGTATCAGGATGTGATTCCGATCGGCGGAGCTCTGGTGACACGCGATTTGCAGCAGCTCCTCCGCACCACGTTCGACGAGGCGGAGAGGCTGAAGGTTGAACACGGTTCGGCCTTGGCCGATGCGGCGGACGGCGAAGAAACTGTGCAGGTTCAGCAGTTCGATCAAGATCATGCGCGGCCGATGCAGCGTCGCGTCCTGTGCGAGATTATCGAGAGCCGGATGAAGGAATTGTTCGATCTTGCGGCGGAATCCTTGCACGGAGCTGAATTGACCGGCGGAACGCCGAGAAGTGTTGTACTTTCGGGCGGCGGAAGCCTGCTTCCCGGAACTGAGGAGCTTTTGCTCCGAATCCTGCCCAAAGCGCAAATCAAAGGGGGCCAACCGATGGTCTCCGGTAGATTTGCCGGACAGGTCGCATCGCCTATGCTCGCCACGGTGGTGGGCGTTGCGCGGTACGCTTTAGAATCTGGTGACGAAGAACTCGCACCGATCTCCGGCGGCTCCGGCTGGCGGGATCGAATGAGGGCTCTTATTTCTAAGTTTGACCGTAAGGGTTAAACACATTTCATTTCGAGCGGCGGTAGTCGCAACAAAAAGGATCAGGCGATGGTGAATATCGAAGGTGCAGTGATTAAGGTCGTCGGTGTAGGCGGTGGCGGATGCAACGCAGTCAACCGAATGATCGAGGCAGGAATTCAGGGCGTCGAGTTCGTGGCGATGAACACGGACACTCAGGTTCTGGATAAGTCGATGGCGAGCCGCAAGGTTCAGCTCGGCGCGAATCTTGCGCGCGGGCTGGGTGCGGGCGGCGATCCGGAGGTCGGAAAGGCGGCCGCGGAAGAGACCAAGAACGACGTTCGCAAGATTTTGGAAGGTGCCGACATGGTGTTCATCACGGCGGGCATGGGCGGCGGTACGGGTACCGGCGCGGCTCCGGTGATCGCCGATCTGGCTCGTGAGCTGGGCGCGCTGACGGTGGCAATTGTCACGCGACCGTTTGGCTTCGAAGGCCCTCGACGCCGCCGCATGGCAGATAACGGGGTCACGAGCCTCGTGGGTCGCGTGGACACGATGATTACTATCCCGAACGACCGGCTTCTGGACGTGGTGGAGCGCCGCACGACTCTGAAGGATGCGTTCGCCGTCGCGGATGACGTTCTGCGACAAGGCGTGCAGGGCATCAGCGACATCATCACCGTTCCCGGCCAGATCAACGTGGACTTCGCCGACGTGAAGGCGGTCATGATGGACGCTGGCCCGGCCCTGATGGGCATCGGCTACGGCGTCGGCGAGCACCGAGCCCTGCAAGCGGCTCAACAAGCCACGAGCAGCCCACTGCTGGAGCAAACGATTAATGGGGCGCGTGGCCTTCTGGTCAACGTGACGAGCGGCGAGGATCTGACGCTGAGCGAAGTGAGTGAGGCGATGGATTACATTCACCACCTCTGCGACGCAGAAGAGGCGAATATCTTCTTCGGCACGGTCATCGATCCGCGCCTGGAGGGTGAGGTTCGTATTACTGTGCTGGCCACGGGTTTCGATCCGAATCGCGTGGTGGAAGCCTCGCCGGTGCGTAGCTTCCAGAGCGTGACCGCCCCGCGTGAAGTCGAGCGTCCGGTCGTTACGGAAAGTGTGGTCCCGACTCCGGTCGAGGAGCCGGTCGTCGAGGCACCGGAGGCTCCCCGCAGTCAGGCCATGACCAATCCGACGGCCAACGCGATTCGAGACATTTGGGATCGCAACCGCGCGGTTCAGCGCGAAGCGGTCACCGAGCCGAGCGAGGTTTACGAGGAGTCGGATAGCGAAATCGATATCCCGGCGTTCCTGCGTGAGCATCGCAAGCATCGCGACTAATCGCGGCCCGATTGCTTGATCCTCAAGAAGACCCCGGAGCCTGGCTCTGGGGTCTTCTTCGTGTCAGGAGGCAAGCATCAAAAAACACCCCCGGCGCGAGGGCCGGGGGTGGGGAGTCAGCGCTCGTCGCGAGCAATCTTAGGCGATGAAGCTGGTGGTGGATGCTTCGGGCGGGATGTTGCCACCGCCACCACCATTGCCTCCGCGTCCCCCGCGTCCGCCTTGACCTTGACCTTGGCCTTGACCGCCGCGGCCTTGTCCGCCTTGCGGCGGCGGGCTGAAGGTGAACTTCGCGCCGAGCATGGATCGCCACTCGCTGCGTTGATTTTCAGTGAGCACGGCCATGATCTTTTGCTCGATCTGAGCCTTCACCTGCGGGTCGATCATCGGCGGCGGGCCACCAGCTCCCGGGCCGCCTTGTCCGCCGCCACGCGGGCCAGCTTGACCTTGTCCTCCGCCCTGGCCTTGACCGCCGCCTTGACCTCGGCCGCCGCCTTGACCCTGACCTTGTCCGCGTCCACCTTGGCCACCGGGGCCGCCTTGGGGTCGGAAGCTGTCGAGAATCGTGCGGATTTGCTCGTTCTGGGCTTCGGTGATCTCAAGTTCCTTGGCCACATCCGGGCGGAGAACCGCCGGGGCACCGATGAACTGGAGTTCCAGCTGTCGCAGCCGAGCAAATTGTTGCGGATTCAGGATTTCTTGGAGCTTGTCGAGCACCATGCCGTCTTGTCCGCCGGGGCCACCTGTGCCGGGGCCGCCCTGACCTTGACCTTGGCCACGTCCCTGACCTTGCCCGCCGCCTTGGCCTTGTCCGCGACCGCCTTGACCGCCGGCACCTTGACCACCGCGTCCGCCTTGAGGAGGTCGCAGTTCTTCAGCGATTCGGTCGAGTTGCTCTTGGGTGAGCTTGAGCTCCTTTTGCACCAGTGGATCGCGCAGAACCATCAGGAGGGGAGGCACGCCGCGCATTCCCATTCCCGGGCCGCCTTGGCCGCCAGGACCGGCTTGTCCGCCTTGGCCACGCGGGCCTTGCTGGGCGAAAAGGCATCCGTTCTCGTCATCCGATGCGACGTCGCTGACGAGCATCATCGGAGTGGTATTCAGGAGTTCCGTCGAGGCGACCAGAGTGTCGCGGGAAGTCGTGGGGGTTGCTCGGGTCTCGGTGACTTGCGAGGCAAAGATGCTGCCCGCAGTGGCCACAGTTGCGAGGGCGAGGGTCAAGAGATGGGTTGTGTGTTTCATCGTTTCCTCCGAGTTTTCCGAACCACTCGTTTGAGTTCGGTCTGATTGAAGATTAGGTTTTTGATGTGAGGGATTTGTGAGGAAACGCGGTTTTTTCTGGTTTCAACCGGGTTGGGGCAGAAAAACTTCGACAGTGGTTCCCGAGCCGGGTTGGCTGATGATTTGAATCTGTCCGCCGTGGGCGCGGGCAAGGGTTTCGACAATGGCGAGCCCGAGTCCGGTGCCTCCGTCTTGGCGGGTGCGCGCTTTGTCGACTCGGTAAAAGCGCTCGGTGAGATGCGGCAGGTGCTCCGGCGCAATGCCTTCGCCCGTGTCACGGACTCCCCACACGATGCCACCCTCAACCGACCGCAAGAACAGAGTGATGGTGCCCCCGGCAGGGGTATGCCGATCCGCATTGGTGAGAAGATTCAGGAGAATCCTCACGAGTGAATCGCGGTCAGCGCGGATTTGCGGGATCTCTGAGACGGAGAGTCTGAGACGATCACCTTCTGCCATCCCCGCGAGCATGAGGGCGCGGCTCACGACATCGTGCGGGCTGAGATCCGAAAGCGACAGGGATAAAGCTCCGGCGTCGGATCGGGCGAGCACGAGCATCTGCTCGATGAGATGCGACATCGCGTCGCTGGCTTGCTCGATCGTCGTGAAACGCTGCTTGGTGTCGTCGGGGAGGGTGTCGTCGAGCTGCGCGGATTCAGCAACGAGCTTAATCCGGGTGAGAGGGGTACGCAGCTCGTGCGAGACGTCGGCGTTGAACCTGCGCTGCTGATCCAGGAGTTCGGCTTGTTGATCGAGAAAGCGCTGCTTGACGGCAGCGGATTCACCCAGACGCTCAACCATTTCGTTGAACTTCTGGCTGAGACGGGCGATTTCGTCATCCCCTCTCACCGGGAGTTTGGTCGTGAGGGTGTCGAGATCGATTTTCTCAGCGGCTTGCGCGACGGCTTCGATCGGGCGAAGGGCGCGGCCGCTCAAGAAGAGTCCGCCGGCCGTCGCAAGCAGGATCGAGCCAGGGATGAGCGCGAGGAGCAAGAGGCGCTGGACGCGACGGAGGTTCTCCAAGGGTTCCAGATTGGCGGCGGCCTGGATGACGCCGATTTGCTGACCGTTTACTCGCACGGGCCGGGAGATCACGCGGATCGGACGAGCGCCGTCCATGTCGGCAGAGAAGGTCAGACGACCCGATTGGGCGGCTTGGAGTCCGGATTCGCTCCAGGGGGTTTCGGGGGCACGGGCGGAATCGGGGTTGGCGGGGAAGAATCGTGGGCGCAGAAGGTTGAGGAGGTTGGCGGTCTCTGCGTCGGTGCCCTCCGGGATCACAAACGGGGGCGGGTTTTGGTTGAGGTTGCCCTGATCGGGCGGCGGGTTCTGGGTTTGTCTCATTCCGCGCGCACCGGAGCCTCGTCCTTCGCCGGGGTTTTGCCCCTGCAGGGGGACTTGACCTCGCCCCGGGCCGAAACCTCCTCCTCCGGGGCCGCCCTGGCCTCTGGGGCGATCGGGGCCAGCGCGGAGGCTTCGCGCGAGGAGCTCGCGGTCGATGGAATCCAGCATCATGCGCTGGGTGATGAAGATGAGAATTGTGCTGACGATGATGAGCGCTGCGGCCAGCACGGCCGCGTTCCAGAGCGAGAGCCGGGCGCGGAGGGAGAGGGTCATGTCGTCTCCTCGACCGCGTCGGGTGGTCGGAGGCTGTAACCGATCCCATGCACCGTGTGGATCAGACGCGGAAGATGTGGGGGGTCGATCTTCTTGCGAAGCGATGACATGTGGAAGTTGACGGTGTTCGGCAGGGCTTCTTCGTTCTGAAAGACGCGTTGGAGGATCATTTCTCGGTCAAGAACGTGTCCGGTATGCCGGGCCAGGGCAATGAGGAGCGATAGCTCGCGCTTGGTCAGGCTAATCTCCTGGCCACCCCGAGTGACGGTGTGATGCGCGGTGTCGACGCGGAGATCGGCGACTTCGATGATCTCGGACTTTTGGTGGGACTCGCGGCGTTCCAGGGCCCGGAGTCGGGCGAAGAGTTCTTTGAGGGCGAATGGTTTGGGGAGGTAGTCGTCGGCTCCCGCGTCGAGGCCTTCGACTTTGTCATCGATGCTGTCGAGGGCGGTCAGCATGATGATCGGGGTCGAGATGCTGGCCTTGCGGAGGGCTCGACAGACTTCGAACCCCGTCATCCCGGGGAGCATCACGTCGAGG
Organism: Methyloversatilis discipulorum; assembly: GCA_943371575.1. GTDB lineage: Bacteria > Armatimonadota > Fimbriimonadia > Fimbriimonadales > Fimbriimonadaceae > UphvI-Ar2. Next base: position 88,096 of record CALRVI020000004.1, read on the forward strand.
AGGATGACGGAGTAGGGTTTGTCGAAGGCGAAGCGGAGGCCAGATTCGCCATCGTGGGCGATGTCGGCATGGTGTCCCTGCTGGCGGAGCGCGCGTTCCAGCTCGCTGGCGATGATCAGGTCATCCTCGACAATCAGGAGTCTCATACCTTGGCTGTATTGTGGGTCGGAGTTGTGAGTTTTTTGTGAGGAATGTTCTGTGTAGGTTCAAGCGAACTGGATATAGGACCACGTGGATACCTCTAGGGCGTTCCCTCGTCTATAACTCACAGGAGAGAGCAAGAAGGACGATAATGATCGGACGACTACGGTTGGTGATGGTGGCGATGATGCTGGGGCTGCTCCTCGCGATTGCGGGCAGCGCGCCGGTTCCTGCCCCCACGACAATGACCCTCAAGATCGCGGGCAAGGGGGATGTGGTGATCGAACTGTTCACCAAAGAGGCCCCGAAGACGACCGAGCACATCATGAAGCTCGCGGACTCCGGGTTCTACAACGGTCAAAGGTTCTTTGGCGTGATGAAGGATCCCCGACCCTTCTTGGTTCGTTTCGGCGATCCGGGGACGCGCAATAAGTCGGTGGATGATCAATCGATCGGCAAGGGTGGCTCGGGTGCGCGGATTCCGTACGAGGATTCCGGCAAGAGCAACTTGAAGGGCGCGGTCGGGCTCTCAACGGAGATCCGAGACCGGGACGGAGGCGACAGCCAGTTCTACATCTTGCTCGACGACAAGCCGTTTTTGGACAAGCAGTACACGGTATTTGGCCAGGTCGTGCGCGGAATGGAGATCGTTTCGGCAGTAGAGTCCGGCGATCAGGTAACTTCCGTCACGATTTCGCGTGGCTGATTCATCGACTTCGAACGTTCGAACAAGTAGTGGGGATCGCGCGACCAAACTCACCGGTCGCGCGATCCTTTTGCGCTTGCTCTACAGCTTGTTTAGCCTGATCTTCATTTCGTTCATCACCTTCATGGCCGATGAGATTGCTCCGGGAGATGCGGCCACGATTCGTGCCGGGGATAAGGTGACGGCGGAGCAGGTTCAGAGGATTCGCCGGGAAATGGGTCTAGATCGCCCCTGGCCGATTCGGTATGTCGAGTTCATGGGGAACGCGGCTCGGTTCGATTTTGGAGTCAGCGCGGTGGGGATCCAGGAGCCGATCAACAAGAAGCTGGCGGCAACGATTCCTGTGACAATGCGGATTGCCGTTTTGGCGATTCTTCTTGCGAGCATCGTGGGGATCACGCTCGGGACAATTGCGGCGATTCGGGAGAATCGGGCGGCGGACCGGGCGATTTTGAGCCTCAGTACGCTCGGGGTAACGATCCCGAACTATGTGTTGCTCCCTGTCTTGGTCTATCTTTTTGCCGTGCAGTGGGATCAGCTGCCAGCGACTTGGCAGCCCGATGGGCGTCGGGTCGCGGGGGACATCTACTATCTCATCATTCCGGTGGTGGTGCTCTCATTGCGTCCGATGGCGACGCTCACCCGCCTCATGCGGGCAAGCATGGTGGACACGCTGGGCCAGGAATACGTTCGGCTGGCGGTTGCGAAAGGCGTGCCACGGATTCAGCTTTACTTCAAACACTGCCTCCGCAACGCCATCATTCCGGTGCTCACAGCGATTGGGACGAGCTTTGGCTACCTGCTGACGGGATCATTTGTGGTCGAGAACGCGTACACCATTCCTGGGATCGGACGCGAGACGATTACCGCGATTACTCAGCGAGATACCCCGATGATCCTGGCCGCGACCCTGGTGACGGGTGCGATGTTTGTCGCCGTGAACCTCATCGTTGACCTGCTCCTACCGCTGATTGATCCTCGGATCAGGGAGTCGCAAGTATGATCGCGACGGCGGGGAAGGTTCCGAAGGTGAAAGCCCGGCGCAACGGTCTTTTCTGGTGCGGCGTGGGGTATCTCGTTCTGCTCGTGCTCTTTGCGATCTTTGGTCCGTCGATGAAGCATCCGTACGATGTCACGGTGGCGGCTCCGTTTTTGCCTCCGAGCGGTTCGCATTGGCTGGGGACGGATGAAATTGGGCGGGATATCTTTGCTCGGCTGGCCTACGGGGCGCGACTCTCGCTCCTCATTGGCGTGGTGGTGCAGGTCATCGCGGTGGCTGTCGGGATTCTCGTCGGAGTCCTGAGTGTGTTTGGGCCGAAGTGGGTGAGCATTCCGCTCCAGCGGTTCACCGATGGCATGTTCGCCTTCCCCGATCTTCTGCTTGCGATTATGATCGTGGGCGTGTTCAGCATGGGGGTGGGGCCGGTGATTCTTGGTCTTGCGGTGGGGGCATGGCCTCCGGTGGCGCGTCTGGTGAAGAATCAGGTGGCCAGCCTGAAGGATCGCGAGTTTGTCACGGCGAGTCGAGCGATGGGAGCTTCCACGTTCTATCTAGTGATCCGGCACATTTTGCCTCACCTGTGGGGGGTTCTCCTGGCTGTGATGATGGTGGATGTCGCGGCGACAATTCTCGCCGAATCGACCCTGAGCTTCTTGGGAATTGGCGTTCAGCCGCCCGAGCCGAGCTGGGGTCAGATGATTCAGGTGGGGAACCTGAATAAGAACTCGTATCCGCTTCTGTTGCTCTGGCCGTGTCTGATTCTCTCGCTGACGATTTTCGCCCTGAACTTTGTTGGGGATGGCTTGCGGGCGATGGCGGATCCGAAGAAGTCGGGAACGCACTAGTCTTGGGCGAATGTTAACGCCAGTCTCAGTACAATAGAGGCATGGCAGATCGCATCTCTCGTCGTGGTCTTTTGGGAACCGCCGTTGCGGGCGCGGTGAGCGCGCCGCTCCTCGGTCGGGCCTCGATTCCAAGTGCCCCGAAGAAGCCGAAGAACATCATTCTGATGGTGAGCGACGGGATGAGTCCAAGTGTTCCCGTGATGGCGAATCAGTATTCGGAACTGGTGCTGGGCAAGAAATCGGTCTGGGCGGAGCTCAAGCATGCGGACGATGCGGTGCACGGGCTCATGGATCCGCGGATTCTCGAAGGGTTCGTGCCGGATTCTGCGGCCGCCGCAAGCGCATGGGGAAGTGGAACTCACATTCTGAACGGCTACGTGAACGCCTTCCCCGACGGAACCTTCTTGACGCCGATCTGCCGCTTGTTCCGGCAAGCGGGGATGAAAACGGGGCTCGTGACCACCGCGAGTGCCACCCACGCGACTCCGGCGGGTTTTGCCGCCTATACGATCAGCCGGCGCGGCGAAGAGGAGATTGCTGTTTGCTATCTGAACGAGGAAGTGGATGTCGTGATGGGCGGAGGGTCGAAGTTCTTCGATGCCTCGGCACGTTCCGACAAGCGCGATGTGTCGGGTGAGTTTGCGAAAAAGGGCTACGCGGTGGCACGCTCGACGAAGGAACTGAAGGCGGCTAAGGGCCGTGTTCTCGGGCTTTTCGCTGAGAATCAGACTCCTTACGAGGTGGATCGGGTGAACACCCCCGCTCTGAAGGAGCAGATGCCGAGTCTGCGCGAGATGTCGGTGGAGGCTCTGCGGCTACTCAAGGGGGGCAAAGAGGGCTTCTTCCTGATGATCGAAGGCGCCCGCGTGGATCACGCCGCTCACAACAACGACGCGGCGGCGATCGTCGGAGATCAGCTCGCGTTCGAGAGTGCGGTGGAGGCGGTTCTGGAATTTGCCCGCAACGATGGGGAGACGCTGGTGGTCATCACGAGCGACCATGGATGCGGCGGGCCAACGCTGAACTATCAGCTCTTCCCGGGGAAAGACACCGGCCTGTACCTGCTGCCGAAAAGCACGATGAGCTTCGAGGTTTTGTTGCCCTTGCTCAAGGACATCACCAACCCAGATGATCACATTGCGAAGGTGAAGGAGCACACGGGGGTCACGCTGACGGCAGAGCAGGCGAAGTTCGTGATCCGCAATCGGGACGAGAAGATTCTGGACGGGGTGACGCAATACGGCTATCAATATGCTGGCCTGGGCATGGTGATGAGTCGGCACTGGAATGTCGGCTGGACGGGAACCAGTCACAACGGCGACACCACCTGGCTCTCGGCGGTCGGGCCAGGGAAGGAGCAGTTCGAGGGCGTGGTGCTGAACCGGACGTTCTTTGAGAAGTTCCTGGCGTTCAAGGGTCTGAAGTTCGTGAACCCGTCGATCTCGGTGGAGGAGGCGTATCGTCAGAGGGAAGCGGCGAAGACGTCAGCTTGGATGGTCGGGGAAGAGATGGTCGGGTTGTGATCTTCCTCTTTCTTTTCCCCAAACGTGACGTAGAATGGACGTGGTAGAAGATGGTTATCCCGACAGGCCTTGAGGCAATCTTGCGCGTTGACCCAGACATCATGCACGGCAAACTCTGTTTCGCCGGGACCCGGGTTCCCTTATCAATCTTTCTCGATAACTTGGCAGAAGGGATGGGGATTGACGAGTTTTTGGAGAACTATCCAAGCGTGACCCGAGAACAAGTCCAGGCGGTGGTGACTTGGGGGAATGGGATCCTACGCGAAGCTGCTGGCTTAGACCGGGCTGGCTGATGAGAATTCTTCTTGACGAAAACTTTCCCCTTCCTCTGAGGAAAGCCTTTGTTGGACACGACTGTGACCACGTGATTCTTCTCGGCTGGGCTGGAACCAAGAACGGCGAACTGCTGGCAAGGGCGGAGAAGGAGGATTTCCAGGTGCTCATCACCTTCGATGAGGGAATCCCAAAAGATCACGACATTTCTCTCCGCAGACTTGCAGTTTATGTCGTTCAACCAGAGGGACAGGGTGTGGCGAACACACGCGCGCTGATCGACCAGATTTTGCTAGCACTCGTATCTTGCCAACCCGGGGATGTACGCGTCTTCACAAATCGGAAGAAGCCGCGCCATCAAGAGTGATCGCCTAGCCACTCAGTTGAAGGGCTTCCGAGCGTGCTTCAGGGCGAACGACCAGAAGGCGGGCCACCAGATGAGGTCGTTGAAGAGGAAGACCCAGGCGAAGCCGAGGGGGAGTTCGCCGGTCAGGTAGCCGTAGACAAACCCGATCGGCCCGAAGGTTTTGCCGAGCAGGCCGATCCAGACGAAGTTGCCGTATCGCTCGGGGTCTTTGGCGATGTAGTAGTAGCCCAGCGCATACACCGCGACCATCATGCCGACGCCTTGGAACACGCTAGGATAGTTCAGCGGGTTCATCCCAGAGAGCTGAAACACGAGGCTTGGAAAGAGGATCACGAGCCCGCCCCAGATCACGTTGTACGCCGCCGCGGCATAGAACCAAGGGCGATACGCACGATAAGGATCGGCAGAAACCTGAGCAGTTGACTCGCGAAGGGCCATCGAATTGGTCTACGATAGGGAAGAGCAATGATTCCCGAGCGTCCCACTCCCGAAAGGCCCCAAGTAGCCTGGTCGCGCTCGAAGAACGGTCTCGAGACTCCACTGAGTGGCCGGATGTGGCGGGAAACGCGATTGATTTTTGCCCCACCCGTTTGGTACGACTTCCTCACCATTGGGTGCCTGATCTTTGGAGCCGTGGTGTTCTTTCTGAGTTTTACGGGCACGGCGATCGGGGGCTTTGGGCCGTGGATCTTCATCTGGCTCGGGCCGGTGGTCTTTCTCGCGGGGCTCTGGGGGCAGTTGAGCAGCGAGCGAATGACCTGCGACCTGAGGGGGCGACGCTATACGCGGCGTGAGGGGCAGGGAGTCTTCAAGCGCTTTGCTTCGGGCGGGTTGGATGAGCTTGATGCGCTGGTCTTGATGGCGGAGCTCGGCCCATCAGTTCTCGGCGCGGGTGCCACGGTGACTTACCGCTTGGTGCTGCACTGGAAGGGAAATCGGATGCCTCTGCTCGTGGTCGAGCAGGGGACTTATTCGATCATCCACGGAGCTCCGATCAACTCTTCCGCCGGGAAGTTGGCTCAGCAAGGAGCCCTTTACGCTCGGCTCTTGCAGGTTCCGTTTTACGACAATTCATACTATCATTCGCCCGAACCGCTCCGGGCTCTCTGAACGCGGCGAGGGCGGTTGCGAGTAAAATGGAGTCGTGAAAGGTTTAGGATTCCTGCTTGTCGGCGTTGCGGCGGGATTTGTTCTCGCGAGCGTTCTGCGCAAGGTTCAAGAGGAGCGCGATCGGGATGCGGATTCGTTGGCGGATTCGATCGATCGTCAGCTCGGCAGTTTGGAGAATCAGCTAGCCGAGGCATAGTTTTTTGTGCTCTCGGATCCCGATTCCTTTAGGTTCGGGTGGTTTTCCGCCCCTCCCGGCCTTTGGCCACCCTCCCCGAGGCAAGCTCGGAGAGGGCGAGTCCAAGACTTTGGCGCAGGGTTCATGGCGTGGCATCTCCGGACTTATGTTGCCGTTCTCCGCTTTGCCTTCTTCGGCCAATTTCTGAGAAGGCGGGGTGCCGCCCCTCCCGGCCGTTGGCCACGCTCACCGAGGCAAGCTCGGAGAGGGCGAGTCCAAGACGCTTCCGCTGGACCTCTATAACACATTTTGAATGATGGGTGCGGGGTCGAGCCAGAGGTGGCCAGAACCCTTGATCATCTTCGTGAACATCTCGACCCCCTGCGGGCCGTAGGTGATGATGAAGTAGAGCGCGACGACCGCGAGGGCGATCCCCGCGAAGGCAATCGCCAGGCCACCGAATCCGAAGAGGCCGTCTTCCTCAAGCATTCCGAGCCCAATGAGGAGCACGGCGATTCCCGCGACCGAATTGATCACAGGAAGGGGAATCGCGATGGCCAGGCCACTGATCACGAGGATCGGGGCCACGAACCAGCGGAACGGCACATGGTGGTAGAGCCAGGAAAACCGGGGATGCAGGAATCGCTCAAGCTTTTTGAGCAGATTCGCGGTGGCGTTTAGCATCGCCCGCATCGATTTCCCAATTTTCTTTGAGAGAACCCATTTTGGAAGCCAGGGCTCGTCACGGCCAAAGACCATTTGCAAGCACAGAAGGGCGATGAGGATACCGAAGGGTGTGGCCACCCCAGAAGTGCCAGGAACCGCAGGCGGGATGGCAAGGATGACGAGGAGAAACCCAAATCCTCGGTGCTGAATCTGGTGGAAGAGGTCGTGCATCGTCGCCTCTTCGCCGATTTTGGCGAAGACGTCGAGGATTTCTTGGGAAAGCGGGAGTGGTTCCGCCTCATGCCCTTCCGTGGGTGGGGTGACCTCAGTCATTCGTGCCGAGATTGTATCTTCCATGCGCCTTGGCCTCCCGGGAAGTTTTGGCAAAAAATCGACCCGAGAGCAGGTGTCTCGGGCCGATTTTCTTTCTGGATCAGAGGGGAGAGGCTCAGGCCTTCTTGCGGCGTCGGGCGGCGAGCGCACCGAGGGCCAGCAGCGTCATCGTGGCCGGCTCGGGCACGGCTTCGATGTCGTCGATGAAGGTGTTGCCGTTCCCGTTGTTCGCGGGATCGGAATAGAATTTCAGGAGGTCGCTGCCCACCACGCCGGTGAAGGTCTCGGTGTACTGAGCCCAGGTGCCGGTGATGTTCACGGTGCGAACATCGGCGCCCAGAGCGAGATTGACGATGTTGTTCAGTCCGCCGGTGCCCTTCGCCCAGAAGCTAACGCTGTAGGTTCCGCCGGCCATCGTGGCCAGCGACTGCTCAACGCCACCGGGGCCAGGGGTTCCAACCAGGTCGAGGGCGGCGAGTCCGGAGTTCACGTCCACGCCGACACCGCTTTCAACGATATCCACGCTGGTTGCGCTGATCGTCCAGCTGTTGATGCCGAGGTTGGCGCCCGGGAAGACATAGTAGTTGCCGCCGGAGTAGGTGCCGCTGGACGTCGCCAGGCCGGTGTTGTAATTTTCAAAGCCACCGTTGGTGACAAGGTTAGCTGAGGCGACGCCCGCGCAGACCAGAAGGACTGACGACGCCACCACGAAACGGGTGATCTTCATATGTGTGCTCCTCTCAAATGTTGAGATTTGTCGGTGCCATTGCACTAACTCCCCCAATATACACGATCCGGCGAGCTTGTGGGGGAACCGAGACCAGTATTTGTACGGGATCTTGACCAACTGTGTGTCGCCCTTCTCACGGCGGACTTCGGGTATTCCTCCTATAGAGATCCTCGAAAAAGTGGTCCCAAAGATGCAACGTGTTACTGAGTGCTATACGTCACTTTAGTGTAGGTGACTCAAGATGAGATTTGACAAGCTGACCATCAAGTCGCAAGAGGCGTTTCAAGCGGCTCAGCAAGCCGCTGTTCGGTACCAGAATCAGGCGGTTGAGCCGGAGCACATGGCGCTCGGGCTCCTGGCGGATTCTGAGGGGTTACCCGTCACTCTGCTCGAAAAGAGCGGGGTTCCCGTCGGAGCCATCCGGGCGGATATTGAAGCAGCCCTCGAACGGGCCGCGAAGGTGACTGGGGCAGCTTCGTTTGGGAGCAATCTGGGAACGCGGCTGCAAGGCGTTTTCAACGCGGCCTTCTCGGTGGCGGAATCGATGGGGGATGAGTACGTCAGCACGGAGCATATTCTCCTCGCCCTCACCGAAGACAAGGGCTCGGCGGGCAAGGCACTCGCGAGCCATGGAGTCACCAAGCCGACCCTGATGAAGGCGATCGAGAGCATCCGCGCCGGTCGGAAAGTCAGCGATGCCGGTGGAGAATCGAACTTCCAGGCGTTGGAGAAGTACGGAATCGATTTGACCGAGCGCGCCCGACAAGGCAAGCTCGACCCGGTCATTGGTCGAGATGATGAAATCCGTCGCGCGATTCAGGTGCTGAGCCGACGGACGAAAAACAACCCGGTGCTGATCGGCGAGCCAGGCGTTGGCAAGACTGCCGTCGTTGAGGGACTCGCTCAGCGCGTGGTCAATGGCGATGTTCCGGAAGGGCTCCGCGGCAAGCGAGTGGTGGCCCTGGACATGGGCGCACTCGTTGCGGGCGCGAAGTTCCGAGGGGAATTTGAAGAGCGGCTCAAGGCGGTGCTTGATGAGATCAAGCAGGCGAGCGGGCAGATCATTCTGTTCATCGACGAGATGCACACCTTGGTCGGTGCGGGCAAGGCCGAAGGGTCACTCGATGCCGCGAACATGCTCAAGCCGATGCTTGCCCGGGGCGAACTCCGGTGCATCGGCGCGACCACGCTGAACGAATATCGCCTCCATGTCGAGAAGGACAAGGCTCTGGAGCGCCGCTTCCAAACCGTGCTGGTGGATGAGCCGACGGTCGATGAAGCGATTTCGATCCTGCGCGGGCTCAAGGAGCGGTACGAGATTCACCACGGTGTCCGCATCACGGACTCGGCGATCATCGCGGCGGCAACGCTCAGCAGTCGATACATCAGCGATCGCCAACTCCCCGACAAAGCAATCGACCTGGTGGACGAGGCGGCAAGTCGCCTGAAGATCGAGATCGACAGTGTGCCGCATGAGCTCGATGTGCTGGAACGACAGATTCGGCAGCTGGAGATCGACCGGGAGGCTCTGCGCAAAGAAGACGACGAGGCGAGCAAAATGCGCCTGGAGGAAGCCGAACGCAAGCTCGCGGAACTCAGCGAGCAGGCAGATGCCTTACGCTCTCGCTGGCAGGCGGAGAAGGACAAGATCGAGGATCTGCGGGGCCTGAAGGAGCAGATTGAGTCTCTGCGGAACGACCTGCAGAACGCAGAGCGCGATCTGGACTGGGCCAAAGCCGCCGAGATTCAGCATGGCCAACTGCCGAGGCTCGAGAAGCAGCTTCAGGAAGCGACCGAAGCGAGCGAACAAGGTCGATTGCTCAAGGAGCAAGTCGATGCGGAAGACATCGCGGAAATCGTGAGCCGTTGGACGGGGGTTCCGGTCAGCAAGCTCATGGAGGGAGAAATCGACAAGCTTGTCCATATGGAGGACTTCCTGGGCAAGCGCGTGGTGGGTCAGGACGAGGCGCTGCGATTGCTCAGCGATGCGATTCGTCGCAGTCGGGCCGGCATCTCCGATCCGAATCGCCCCATTGGGTCATTCCTGTTCCTCGGCCCGACCGGTGTCGGCAAGACGGAGACGGCGAAGGCTCTGGCGGATTTGATGTTTGATGACGAACGCGCGATGGTGCGGATCGACATGAGTGAGTACGGCGAGCGTCACGCGGTGGCGCGGCTCATCGGGGCTCCTCCGGGATATGTGGGTTACGAGGAGGGCGGACAGCTCACGGAAGTCGTGCGTCGTCGCCCCTATTCGGTGGTTCTCTTGGACGAAGTCGAGAAGGCCCACCCGGAGGTGTTCAATGTTCTCCTGCAACTGCTCGACGACGGTCGCCTGACGGATGGTCAGGGTCGTACTGTGGACTTTAAGAACACGGTGGTGATATTGACGAGCAACATCGGAAGCCATCACTACGGCGAGGGGATCCTGGAGGGAACGGGCTTCGAGGAGGTGAAAGGGAAGGTTCTGGATGAGCTTCGGCTCCACTTCCGCCCCGAGTTCATCAACCGGCTCGATGATATCGTGGTCTTCCGCTCGCTCGGCGTGAGTGAGATCAAAAGGATCGTGGAGATTCAGCTTGGTTTGCTGATCGGCAGGCTCAAGGATCGGCGGATTTCGCTCGAACTCACCGATGCGGCAAAGACCCAGATCGCGACCGCGGGCTACGACCCGGTGTACGGCGCGCGTCCTCTCAAGCGGGCGATTCAGAAAGAGGTGATGAATCCTCTAGCGATGAAGCTCCTAAGCGGCGAGGTGCGTGATGGTCAGGATGTGGTGGTAGATGTGAGCGGTGGGGAGTTCGTGTTCACCGGCCGGGAGCCAAGCCGGGCTTAGAGGCACTTCCCATCCGCCTGGATGACGAAAGCAGGGGTCACTCGGCCCCTGCTTTTTATGCTGGGTAGACTCCGGGTCTCCCATGCCAAAGGTTTTGACGGTTGTTGGTGCTCGGCCCCAGTTTGTGAAGGCGGGGGTGCTCGCAAAGGTGCTCTCTCAGCTCGGAGGCAATGCTCCTTTCGAGGAGGTGATGGTTCACACCGGGCAGCACTACGACGCCAACATGAGCGACGTCTTCTTCCAGGATCTTGGCATTCCCGCTCCGAAGCATGCCCTGGGCGTGGGCTCTGGCACGAGCGGCTATCAGGTGGGCAGAATCATGGAGGGACTCCAGGAGATTGTCGCCACGGAGAAGCCAACCGCGATTTTGGGTTACGGCGACACCAACTCCACTCTGGCCGCCGCTCTCACGGCGACGCACCTCAACATCCCTTTCATCCATCTGGAGTCGGGGGAGCGCGTTTTCCGGCGTTTTGAAGTCCCCGAAGAAATCAACCGGGTGATCGCCGACAACGCGGCGCATCTCTGTCTGACAAGCACTCGTCGGGCTCAGAGATATCTGATGCGCGAGGGATTCCACCCGGACCGGGTGCGATTTGTGGGGGATACGATGTATGACTTGTTCCTGCAGGGCAAGGCGGTTTATCGAGATCGCGCGACCCTGCAACCGGCCGATTTTGGGGTGGAAGAAGGCGGATATCATCTGGCGACGATCCACCGAGCACAGAACACAACCAGCCCGGCGGTGCTGCTGCCGATCCTGGAAGCGATGGATCGATCCGATCTCCCGGTTCTGTTCCCGATCCACCCACGGACGCGCAAGGTGGCAGAGGAGGCGGGATGGACGCCCAAGCAGTCTCTCAAGTTCATCGACCCCCTGGGCTACTACGAGTTCTTGAGCGTTCTGCTCGGATGCGTGAGGGTCGTCACGGACTCGGGCGGTGTGACCCGCGAGAGCTTCTTTGCGGAAAAGCCCTGCATCATTCCGATGGAAAACAGCTGGTGGGTGGAAATTGTGGAATCCGGCTGGGCAATGGAGGTGGGCACCGACGCGGCGGCTCTGGGCGAGGCGCTCAACTCATTCGTTCCGGCGAACCCGGCTCCGGTGGGACTCTTCGGCGATGGCGAAAGCGGCCGCCGGATGGTCGAGGAAATCGGGAAATTCGTCGGGCAGGAGTCGATTTCGGATGGTCAGTGGCACCGCATGGGAACGCTCTCCGAACTCCCTGTTGCGGCCTCGACGACTCTGACGAATGCGCGGTATCGGGAAATCCTGCGCGGATTGAAGGAGGACGGCTACGAGTTCACCGCCTTCCCCGATTTGGATGCGGCTCGGGCGGAGAACCGAAAGGTCGCCCTGATGCGCCACGATATCGACTTTGATTTGGCAGCTGCTTTGAATATGGCTTTGATCGAGCAAGAAGAGGGCGTCCATGCGACGTACTTCTTCATGGTTCGCACAGAGCATTACAACGTTTTTTCTGAGGAGGGAACTGGTCTTGTTCAACAAATTTTGGCGGCAGGACACTCGCTCGGGTTGCACTTTGATTGCGCCGCTTATCCCTCAACCGCGGGCCTTCCCGAACTCGCGGCGGCTTGTGACCGGGAGGCAAAGATGCTGGAATCCTGGTTTGGAAAACCCGTCGAAGTGGTGAGCTATCACCGCCCAGCGGCGGACGTCTTAACGGGAGATCCCGCGTTCTCCGCCCCAAGGCCTCATACCTACATGAACACCTTTACCGAGAACGACATTGTGTACATGTCGGATTCTCGTGGAATGTGGGCAAAGGGTGATCCTCTGGAGTCAGCGGCGAGGGCAGAAGGGAAGCATCTTCATATTCTGGTTCATCCGATTTGGTGGCAAGAGATCGCGACCTCGCCATTTGAAGTCTTGCAGCAATACGCCGATCGGAAGAGCGAAGCTCTCGCGAAGTCCATGGCGGCCAACTGTAAGGTTTATCAAGTGGGATGGCTCGCGGAGGCGGCTCGATGAGACGGCAGGAACTCACAGGTAAAAAGATTGGGGTAGCGGGGTGCAAACATACTACCCAAGAGTTCATCTCCGCTTTGATCCGGCATGGTTGGAAACCCGATCACGTTCTGACGATCTCTCCGGAGAAAGGTGAGAAGGAAAGTGTGGCAGGTTACCACGATCTCCGGCCCTTTCTCGAAGAGTCAGGAATTGATTACTCATGGGCGAATCGGTACAGCCTCAAGTCTGACGAAGACCGCGATAGGCTCGTTGCCTTGAACCTCGATGTGCTTTTTGTGATCGGGTGGCAGCGCCTGATTCCCGACTGGTGGCTGGAGTCGTTGCCGATCGGAGCGTTTGGGATGCATGGATCAAGTCGCCACCTTCCGTACGGAAGAGGAAGGAGCCCGATGAACTGGTCTCTCTTGCAAAACAAGACGGCATTTTTTACGCATCTCTTCCGCTACAAACCCGGTGTCGATGATGGTGATGTCGTAGGATTTCGGTCGTTTGATATCACGCCTTACGATACGGCCTTGACTCTGCACTACAAGAACACCGTCTCGATGATTCAGCTGGTGGTGGATCATCTTCCCTCACTTCTCGATGGGACGGTGACCTTTACTCCTCAAGATGAGCACGGGGCGACTTACTATCCAAAGCGCACGGAGGAAGACGGCATGATCTTCTGGTCCGATGCGACGATGGACATTGTGAATCTTGTCAGAGCCGTAACCGATCCGTTCCCCGGGGCTTTTACCTATTTAGAAGGGAATCCTGAGCAGAAAATCACGATCTGGTCGGCGATTCCGTTTGATTCACAGCTCGTGTTTCCGAACGCAGTACCCGGAGAAATTGTTGAGGTCTTTACGGAAGGTCACTTCATCGTAAAAACAGGAACCTCATCGGTCTTGGTTCTGCACCACGAAGGGTGGGATCTGAAATCGCAAGATGTTGGAAAGGTGCTCGGGCCTGGAACGGTCACACGTAAGATTTACGAAAACATCCCCCTCTGAAAAGAAACAGGTGTCCTGGCGCAAACGCCAGGACACCTCATCAACAAGAGCGATTACCGAACCTTTGGAGCAGTTGGGGTGACGTTCTTGATGTACTTCGCCGGATCGGTTTGCATCGGCTTGACGCATCCCGCGCAGCAGAGGTAGTAGCGGACGTCCTTGTAATCGACGTAAGAGTCGGCCTTGCTGTAGTTGGCAACCGCTTCCTTCATCACGGGGCATACGAGGGATTCCTTGACAGGAACCGTGCTGAACTTCTTGGGATCCTTGTTGAAGGTAGCCAGGTTTTCTGTGTTAGCAAAGAAGTATCGAACGCCCTTGTAGTCCACGGTGCCTCGGGCCTTGTCGGACTTGATGCGCTTGCCGGAGACGGGATCAAAAAGGAACTCTCCGACGGGAGCCTTCAGCTCGGCGGCAGCCTTCATATACTTGGCGGGTTCGGCTTTGAACTTGGGCACACAGTCTTCGCAGCAGAAATAGTTCTTGACACCAGCGTATTCCAGGCTGAGTTCGGTGTCCGCTTCGTGACCCGGGTTCACCGTGCACACGATGGCAGGGGCGTTTTGTCCGATGACGAGAGATGCAACAAGAGTAGACAGAATCATGAGTTACCTCCAGATTCTATTCTGACTGATATAGGTTCACGTGAGATGCCGATTTTGACGGTCACTACTCAAACTTGACACCAGGAACCGGCATGGCTCGGGCTTTGAGCGGTTGAGCAGATTTCTGAGCGGCGGAGTGCCATATCTGGGAGGTTTGGGCCTGAGCAAAGGCTTCGGGGGTGGCGAAGTACACGCGAACACCTTCGAGATCAACGTATCCGGCCGCTTGGCCCGAGGACGCAAGCTCCTTGGCGGTGATCGGGCAGGTCAAGCACTCTTGACGCGGAATGACTTCCCAGCTGAGAGCCTTGCCGTCGACCTCGGGCATCCCGGATTTCAAGGGAGCAAAGAAGCTCCCGAGTTCCTGAAAGCTTGCTGCGGTCTTGGGGTCAAGCCGGGCTCCGGTCTGGGGATGGAAGAGAATGATTCCCACCTTCGTCCCTTGACGAGCAGATTGTTCCATGTACCGACCGGGGTTGTCACGGAACGTGCGCACGCAGGTGTCGCAGCAGACATAGGTGCGAAACGGGCCGTAGTCCACGGCAAACCGCGAAGTCGTCGGGCGACCTTTCATCACCGGACACATGGTTTCTGGCATTTTGGCGACTTCGCCCGCCTGAGCGGGAAGCGAAATCGCCAGTCCAAGAAGAGCCGTGAGAATCATGTTGGCTTGGACGAACGGATGAGCCGGGGGTTCAGCGATAGTTCGTGAAGTTCACCGCGTAGGGAAGCTCTAGACCTTTCACGAACTGCATCGTCTTCTGCAGGTCGTCCTTGCTCTTGCCGCTGACCCGAACCTCTTCGCCTTGGATCTGCACGTTGACCTTGATCTTGCTGTCCTTGATCTGCTTCACCAGGGCCTTCGCTTGGTCGGTCGGAATCCCTTGCTTGAAGGTGACCTTTTGCTTCACCGTCATTCCGCCCGCGCCCTCGATCTTGCCGGTTTCAATCATCTTGGCGTCGATGCCGCGCTTGATCAGCTTGCTGAACACGATGTCATAGAGCTGGCCCATGCGGAATTCGTCGTCGGCGGTGAGGTCGATGGCGTCGTCGGCGAGCTCCATCGCGGCCTTGGTGCCCTTGAAGTCGTATCGATTCTGGAGTTCCTTCTCTGCCTGATTGAAGGCGTTCTTGACCTCCATTTTGTCAACTTCGCTGACGATATCGAACGAGAAATCTGCTGCCATGCCTCGGTTTTACCCTCGAAACGGGGGTCGCTCTGAGGCAGGAGACGGGGTGTCCGGCACGAAAAAGCCCCGCGATGAAGCGGGGCGATTCAATGGCATATATGTGGTGTACGAGTTTGATCGATTTTTTGGAGGAACGATCTCCATTATTCTAACACAGGGCTGAAGCGAGACCAAGAAGAATCTTCACAAAATCTCGCGGTGGAGCTTCCGGCATGAAAAGAGTCTGCTCGCCGAGGTGAGCAGACTCTTTTTTGATGCAGACACCTGAGGGTGCTGAGCTTAGGCGTTCTTCTTCGCCTTGCGTCGCTTGAGAGCGGCGGCCAGAGCGAGAATGCTCATGGTTGCCGGCTCCGGAACGGCCTCGAAGTTGTAGGTGGCGTTGAGAGCAGGAAGAGCGCCCGCTGCGATGTTGATGCGGTAGTTGTCCACCGCGCCATCGAAGTACTGGTTGCTGTGGCTTCCTACGCCAGCGTTGAACTGGCTCATAAAGGTGCTGAGGCCGAGGTCGGCTTGCCACTCGCTGAGTCGTCGATAGCTGAATGCGCTGTAGGTCGTTGCGCCGATGGTCAGGGCTCGCGAGTTGGCGAGGTAGCCATCGATGCCAAAGATGTCGATCGTGTGCCAGGTGTCATCGGCCAGGGTGCCGACGAGGCTCACGTTTTGCGCGGCGTCCGGGATGAAGATCAGGTTACCGAGGTACCCGGAAGCCGATCCGAAGCCGCCTGGCACGGTGAAAAGCTCCACACGAGCGACCATTTGCAGGGAAGCCGGTGCATTGTTGTTGTCATAGGCTTCGTTACGGTAGATATCGTAACCCCATCCGTTGAGGGAGCCGAAGGTGGCGAAGGAGCCGCCGAAGCCCTTGTCGCCTGGGTTGGTCAAGCTGTCCGTCGGGTTCGCGGTGAAGGCGATGCTGGCTTGGGTCGAGGTGCCGATCGGCGTGGTGATTCGGGCCGAGCCGTTGCCGCTTCGAGCATAGGTGGTGTCAATGCCGACCGTGCCGCTGTTGCGGACGTCGTCGTACTGCCATCGTGCGACGGCCGGTTGGCCAGCAAGGTTGACGACCGGGGCGGTCGGGGAGTTGACCAGGTCTTGCGATTGGGTGTTTGCTCCAGCGTGGGTGAAGAGGTCCCCCGCAGCATTGTTCGAAAACACGGTCTGGGCGAAAGCCGGGACGACGAAGGACACTGCCAAAGCAGCAGCGATGAGACGCTTGATATTCATTTTGCTCCTCTCGAAACTTGAGGCCAGTGCCTCAAAACGCCCCAAGGGGACGTCGCGTGAGAGGAGTATGCACGAGTTCCCAGAGCGATTAGGTCGAAGTTATAAGGAAAGCCGCCTCGTGTAGCGGAAACTCGTACAAATACTTGCTGGGTCAACCGGAGGCCTTCCCAGGCACGGGACGGGTTGGGGCTCCGGGTACCTTGGAGCGAATGACGATTGCCGAGAAGTTCGCCCAGCTCCGCGCCCGAAACGAAAAGGCACTGATCGCTTTCATCACGGCGGGCGACCCTTCGTTGGAGGATCTGCCGGCGATCATCTCGATGCTGGTGGAAGCGGGCGTTGACATTCTCGAGATCGGGGTTCCGTTTAGCGACCCGATTGCTGACGGCCCGACGATCCAAGCGAGCAGTCAGAGGGCATTGGATCGAGGAGTGCGCCCGGGGGCGATTCTGGAAGTGTTGAAGGGCATCGACGTGCCCATTCCGATCGTTCTGATGGGTTACTACAACACCGCTCATCGCCGTGGACTCGTCTCCTACGCACAGGAACTGAAGGCTGCGGGCGCAAGCGGCACGATCATGTGCGACTTGATTCCGGAAGAAGGCGACGACTGGATCGCCGCTTCCCAGTCCGCCGGGCTTGACACGATTTTCCTCGCCGCTCCGACCTCGACGCCGGATCGACTGACGGAAGTGGCGCGAGTGGCCACCGGGTTTCTCTATGCGGTTTCTCGAACCGGGGTCACCGGTGCTCAAACGGTCACGTCGTCCGACGCGCGCGGGCTCGTGGAGACTCTCAAAGGCTTGACGGAGGTTCCGGTCTGCGTCGGATTTGGCATCAGCACCCCGGAGCAAGTTCAGGAAGTCGCGGCGTATGCCGATGGCGCCGTCGTGGGAAGCTGGCTCGTCGATCTACTCGCTCGTGAGTGGCAAGGTGGTGCCGGGGCTCAGGAGATCGGGAGCAAAGTGGCCGCATTGAAGGCCGCAACCAGAGGCTGAGCAATGATCCTTCTGACCCCTGGCCCGTGCATGACTTCGGAAGCGGTTCGCCAGGCGGCCGCGAGCGAAGACCTGAACCACCGCGATCCGGCATTCTTGGAGTTGATGGGGGAGATTCGGGGGCATCTGCGGGATCTCAGCGGAGGTATGATCCCGACTCTCATCTCCGGCAGCGGCTCGATGGCGATGGAGACCATGGCGACTTCGCTTGTCGTGCGCGGACCGGTTTTGATTCTCGCGGATGGATACTACAGCGAGCGGATGTCGGAGATTTTTTCGGTACACGGCATCCCGGCAAAGGTTTTGAACTTTGGCTGGTTGGAGGGTTGGGACTTCGCCCAGGTGAAGTCAGCCCTGGACGAGCAGGGCTACGAGTGGGTCGTCGCTTGTCACCACGAAACCACCACCGGGCGATTGAATCTGGTCGGTGACCTCGCAGAAATTGTCCATCAAGCGGGAGCCAAACTCATGGTCGATGCGATGAGTAGTCTGGGAGCAGATGAGGTTCCGTTCGCCCAACTGGACGCGGTCGTGGCGAGCGCGAACAAGTGCCTTCACGGACTCCCCGGGGTGGGGTTCGTTCTGACCCGCGAACCCGTTCCGAACCTCGATCATCCCCGGACATACACTCTGGATTTGAGCCGCTATCAGGGCGAACTCCCGCCGATGACCGCTCCGGTTCCAACCTTGAGGGCATTCCGCCAAGCATTGCGGGAGTTTGTCGCGAGGGGTGGACAGCCGGGCCGCCATCGCGAGTATTCCGAGAAGAAACGGGTCATGCTGGATGGGCTGAGAGGCAAGGGGTATCCGATCGCTCTCGGTGAGACGGAGCAAAGCGTCGCACTCATCATGGCGGGGCTCCCCAAGCCGTACCCTGAGTGGTTCCGCGAAAACTACGAGCGAGGGTTTGTGATCTATGGTTGCAAGGGCGATCTCGCAGATCGGTTTTTCCAGGTCAGCCCGATGGGAGAATCCACGGTTGAGATGATAGAAGCGTGGGTGGATTCGCTCCCGCTGTTCGCACGCTGAATCTCGGGTTCAACAAAAGAAGAACCCCGAGAGTCGTTGACCTCGGGGTTTTCTGCTTTCTCTGGCTTGCCCAGAATTAGCGAGCGTAGAATTCGACGACTTGCAGCTCTTGGAAGAAGTCGGGGAAGTCTTCGCGCTCCGGCAGAGCGACGATCTTGCCCGCCATGTTCGGCACATCGGGAGTGATGTAGGCCGGAACCGGGGCGCCTTCGTAGGCGTTGCCTCGGGCGATGCCCTTGCTGGCGTCGTTGTCGCGGACGCTGATCACGTCACCAACCTTGCACTGGTAGCTGGCGATGTTCACCGGCTTTCCGTTAACGAGAACGTGACCGTGGCTCACAAACTGACGCGCCTGAAACACGGTTCGGGCGTAGCCGAGTCGATAGACTTGGGTTTGCAGTCGCATTTCCAGCAGTCGCAGGAAGTTGAGACCCGTGTTGCCGTGCATGTTGCTCGCCTTCTCGAACGTGCGTCGGAACTGCTTTTCGAGCATCCCGTAGTAGCGTCGAATGACTTGCTTAGCCAGAAGCTGCTCGCCGTACTCGGACATCCGTCCGTCGCGTCGGTTCGGGCCGTGTTGTCCTGGCGGGTACGGTCGCTTGGTCGAGGGGCACTTGGCGTTGCCCCAAATGTTAAAGCCGACTTTGCGGCAGATATCTGTTTTTCGTCCTCGATAGGTCGCCATGCTGTTTTAGCCTTTTCCTTTGGTTTCACGTCGTGCTCAGGCACGAGAGTGCCGGACACGCGTGGGCGCAACGGAAGAGTATGACAGAGCACGCCTCGGAAGGGCAGGACCGCCCCTTTGATCTCGCAATTCTTGTGAGGAAGCGCGTTTTCACCTAAATTTCAGCAAGATTTGGCTGAAATTGCGGATGAATCCACAAGGATAACCCATACCGGAAAATAGTTAGGCCCGAAGATATTTTCCAAGTCATCCACTCATGACTCGGGGAAAGCATGTTAACAGCGATCGTCGGACGAAAGATCACAGTCGTAAGGCTCAGGGATAAGAGCGCCTATGTCGGGGAAGTCTTGTCGGCCAAGAGTCCAATCTTTCACATCCAATTCGCTGGGGGAACCGATTTACGGCCCGACGACGAACTGGAATGTGGTGTCGGCGACGGCATGAACTATGTGAAGATCACGGCGGTCGTTGTGACCGTGGGGGAGAACTCGGCGGAACTGTGGGTCACCGCTCAGTCGCTGGTGCCGGGCATGGAGCGAGCCCCACGGGTCATCGCGCCTGGAGTGATCGCCGAGGTATCGAGCCGAGACGACAGTGCAACCGTCTCAGTGTGTGATGTCTCCGAATCAGGTTTGCTGATCAGCAGCCACACGTCGTTTCCTGTCGGATCCGAGGTCGATATTCGCATGGATTTCAACGGAGCTTCTTTGAAGTTGGTCGCGAAAGTTGTGCGATCCAATCAGGCGGTGAAGACGGACGCCTGTGAGTTAGGGTTGCAGATTCTCGACGCGGATCGCTTGAGCCGCGCCCGCTGGAATCACCTTGTGTCCTCTTTGCTCAGACGGTACGGCCTCAGCCGAGCCGCCTAAACGCTTAGATTTTTGCTCATCCTCCTCCTTTGTTGCCCATTCCTTCGCCGGGTTGCTGCTGCAGCCCGGTGGCTTTTTTTTATCACTGGGCAAATCGCATAAACATCAACGCGATGATCATAAAAAACCCCACACGCACCATCCGGATGGAGTTCATCATCTTCATGCGCTCGCTCGGCTTCGTTCCAAGAAAGGCCATGAAGGCGCCGGGGAGATAGATGAAGCCTCCGACAAACAAAGGCCAGGGGAAGTCCGTCGGGCCCACGACGGCGGGAATCACGCTGGAGGCGGCAATCACAAGCCCGATGATGCAGAGCACAAAACCGGCTCGCGGGATCGTCGTCGAAGGCACCACCCCTGCAGTCTAGCAGGGAGGTAGAGTGACCCGCAGACGATGGACCTCTCGCCACTGACGCCGATTCTGGAAGCACAAGGGGCCAACGCGTCTCCTGAGCAGCTTGATCAACTGGCGGGATATCTCAGCACTCTCTACGAAACAAACGCCCACACAAACCTCACGCGCATTCCGCTGGAGGAGGCGGTGATCAAGCATCTGGGCGATGCGTTGCTGCTCCTGCGCTTTCTTCCG
This sequence comes from Methyloversatilis discipulorum, assembly GCA_943371575.1. GTDB lineage: Bacteria > Armatimonadota > Fimbriimonadia > Fimbriimonadales > Fimbriimonadaceae > UphvI-Ar2. The sequence goes on from CALRVI020000004.1 coordinate 108,978, forward strand.
CCAAGCGGAAGCGTCATGGATCTCGGAACCGGGCCAGGAGTGCCTGCGTGGCCTCTGGCATGTTTGCGCCCTGATCTCACCATCCACGCACTGGACGCAACCGCGAAGGTGCATCGATTTCTCCAAAGTGTGCCTCTCAAGAACCTGATCCTTCGGGAGCAGCGGGCCGAAGACGTCACACGTCGCGAGGGCTTCGATGTGGTGACGGGTCGCGCATTGGCGCCTTTTGCGATTCAGGCGGAGTTGTCGGCGGCCTGGGTCAAGGTCGGGGGGATTTTCGTCCCCTTTCGCACCCCGATGGAGCGGGAGGAGATTGCCGAGACGAACATCGGCGTCCTCGGCCTGAAGCTGGAAGACTTCGTCGAGGTGCCGCTACTGGGCACGGATGTCGTTCGGCTCTTCCCGATCTTCCGCAAGATGCGCGAGACCCCCGAGACTTACCCGCGAACCTGGGCACGGATCAAGGCAAAACCGCTCGGCAAAAAGGGAAGCTAGAAGCCCTTACTCGGGAGCCTGTCGCCCTTTCAGCACCATGTTCAGGAGAGTCCGGGCGTTGGTGTTCTGAGAATCGAGCGCGAGGGCATCGACGGCGTTTTGCTCTGCTTTGGTCTTGTCGCCTGCGTACCAGTAGGATCGACCGAGCAAAGCCCTCAGCTCCGCACTATTCGGATCAAGTTGAATCGCCGCCTCGAGGGCCTGGATGCTCTCCGGGAGCTCGCTCAGTCGGTAATGATGCCGCCCGATTTCGCCGAGCACATCGGCGCGAACCCACCGATCCTCCTCCGTGCGGGGTTGCAACGCCAGAGCGATGCCGTCTTTGAATGCCTTGAACGACTCCTCCTGCTTGCCGGCAACGCGAAGCACCTTGCCTTGCAGCGAGTAAATGTTTAGATTCGTCGGATCGTACTGGCGCATCTGGCTCAGCATGGGAAGGGCAGAGACGACCTGTTTGACCTCTTCCGGCGTGAGATTCTGGCCTTGGGCATCCTTGGTGAGGGGAGGAACGACAAGCTTCTTGACTTGCTCATTCACCACGTCGAACTCCAATCCATTCCGGATCATCCCTTGCTCGAGCCCGCTGCATCCGATGAGGAGCAGCGAGCCGAGAAGCGCGGGGAAAAGGATGCTAGTTCGCAACGATATTCACAAGTTTGCCAGGAATCACGATGACTTTGCGCACGATTTTGCCTTCGGTGTGCACTTTCACCCGCTCGCTTGAGAGCGCGGCCTCTTGCATCGCTTCTTGCGAGGCGTCGGCGGGCATTTCCAAAGTATCTCGGAGCTTGCCGTTGACTTGAATCGCCATCGTGATCGTGTCGTCTTGGGCGAGTTCGGCTTGGAACTTCGGCCAGTCCAGGTGGTAGGTCGAATCCTGACCACCCAACTGCTCCCAAATCTCATCGGAAGTGTGGGGAGCGGCGGGGCTGAGGACGAGCACAAGGCTTTGGATCGCCTCGCTCAGGGCGAGTCGCTCGGATGGGTTAGGCTCACCCAGGCTCTTCAGGAGATCGTTGTAGTCGTTCACCGCCGTCATCGTCGCAGAAATGTAGGTGTTGAAGGCGAATCGCTCGATATCCTCGGTGGCTTTGCGAATCAGCTTGTGGGTGATCCGGCGGATATCCTTCGATTTGCCTTCCATCGGGGTCGCGTTGATGCTGAGCTTCCAGGATTCATCCCAGTGCGTGCTCATATCGCTGACGAGCCGGAAGACGCGGGAGAGGAATCGAACGGCCCCTTGCATGCCATCGTTCGACCACTGAACCGCTTGCTCGAAGGGAGCCACGAAGAGTTCGTAGACGCGCAGGGCATCGGCGCCGAATTGCTCGACCGCTTCGTCCGGCGTGACGACATTGCCCTTGCTCTTCGACATGCGCACCCACTTGTAAGTGAGTTCATCGGGCTGATAGTTGGGGACATCCTTGAAGGCGACGAGAATGCCATCTTCGCCGACGCCCAGTGTTTCGCCGTCTTTGGGTTGGCGATAGGGGGTCTGGGCGAGCACCTGGCCCTGATTCATCAAGCGGGCAAACGGCTCCTTGACATCCACGAGGCCAGCATCATAAAGCACTTTTGTCCAGAACCGGGCGTACAGCAGGTGCATGACCGCGTGCTCGGCCCCGCCGACATAACAGTCTACGGGCATCCAGTACTTCACCCGCTCGGGATCCCAAGCTTTCTCCTCGTTGTGGGGGTCGCAGAATCGCAGGAAGTACCAGCTGGAACAAGCGAATCCACCAAGGGTGTCGGTTTCGCGGTGACCGAGGGCACCGTCGCGGGTTGTGGTGTTCACCCAGTCGGTGATTCGGCTGAGGGGGCTGGAACCGTCGTCGCTTGGCCCGTAGTTGTCCACGTCCGGGAGTTCGACAGGCAGGAGATCGTCGATGACGGTTTCTGGGTTGCCCTCTTTGTCGTAGATGATCGGGATCGGGCAGCCCCAGTATCGCTGTCGCGAGATCAGCCAGTCGCGGAGCTTGTAGTTGACCTTTTTCTCGCCGATACCCAGAGCGACGATCCACTCTGCCATCGCAGCACTGCCTTCGGCGTAGCCCATGCCGGAGTACTCGCCGCTGTTCACGAGAATGCCGTCTTTGGTTTCAAAGACCTTCTTGAACCGCTTAGGATCCGCGAGGTAGTCGGCTTCCGTCGTGTTGTTTTCGCTCAGATACGCGGCATCTGGTTTGAAAACCGGCACGACATCCAGGCCGAACTTGACGGCGAAGTCAAAGTCGCGCTGGTCGTGGGCGGGCACCGCCATGATTGCTCCGGTGCCGTAACCCATCATCACGTAGTCGGCAATAAAGATCGGCACCTTCTTGCCGGTCGCGGGGTTGATTGCGTGGGCTCCTGTGTCCACGCCAGTTTTTTCGCGGCCTTCGGCTTGGCGGTCGATGTCGCTCAGGGCCTTGGCTTTGCCCTGATACTCGTCAACCTCGGCCTTCTTGGCGTCGTTGGAGTGCTTCTTGATCTCAGCGATCAGGGGGTGCTCCGGCGCGAGGACGCAGAAGGTCATTCCGAAAATCGTGTCGATTCGCGTGGTGAAGACGCGGAACGTGTGGGGTTTCTCGATGACTTCAAAGCCGTTTTCGTCGGGCCCGGAAGCCGCACCCGGCAAGACCACCTTCATCTCGAATTCCACGCCCTCAGATCGGCCGATCCAGTTGCGTTGCTGCTGCTTGATCCCCTCGGGCCAGTCAAGCTCGTCGAGGTCGTCGATCAGCCGCTGAGCATAGTTCGTGATCTTGAAGATCCATTGCGGGATCAGCTTCTTCTCGACCAAGGCTCCGGAGCGCTCGGCGCGACCGCCAATGATCTCCTCGGCAGCGAGAACGGTTTTGTCAATCGGATCCCAGTTGACTTCAATCATCTTGCGCTCGGCAAGGCCTCGATCGTAAAGGAGCTTGAAGATCCACTGCGTCCATTTGTAGTAGCTGGGATCGCTGGACTTGAACTCGCGCGACCAGTCGTAGCTGATGCCGATGAGCTCCATCTGACGCTGGTAGGTGCCGGCGTATTTGTCGATCATCGGGGCGGGGTGAATTTTGTTCTTGATTGCCTCGTTTTCGGCGGGGAGGCCGAAGGCATCGAATCCCATCGGATGCAAGACGTTGAAGCCTTGCATGTACTTCATCCGGCACAGAACGTCGGTGGGGATGTAGTTGCGGCAGTGACCAACGCTAAGCCCGGCTCCGCTGGGATAGGGGAAGAAGTCGAGGCCGTAGAACTTCTCGCGGCCATCCTCTTCGCGGGTGCGGAAGAGGTCTTGTTCCTTCCAGCGATCTCGCCACTTCTGCTCAAAAAGCGCGGGCTCGTATCGGTCGTGCATCCTTGGGTTTTACCCGCGAGCCACGAGGTTTCCCGGGCGTTGAGAGGCGGCCCAAGAAAGAAAAATGCCAGCCGTCTCCGCGAAGAGGGTCGGCTGGCGATTGGCTTTTACCCTGATATTCTCGTGTTGGGTTTAAGTTGGGGGGACTTCGCGCGGGCGACGCTCGTTGCGTCGGTTGGCGAACTCCTGCATGCGGCCAATGACGGCCTGGACGGTCTCTCGGAATTCAGCCGGGAGCGACTCGTAGCGCCCGAACTTCTGCGCTTGGGTGATGCCGTCAGCGCGCCGCTGGATCACGGTGTTGTCAGCCCACGTCACGGTAAAGCGGTACTCCACCTCACTCACCGGCGCGTATTCGTCGAACTGGGTGATGTCGAGTTGCTCTCCCCGTTGGCGACCTTGAACCTGAGTCGGTGACATGGCCATGCCCAGCTGCTCGGCCGAAAGAGTAATCGTGTGTCCGGTGCGCGAGTTGCGGGCGAGAACACGCTGATCGACATCCAGGCTCACCGTGATCTGACCCTGGTTCGCGAGCCCATCCTTCAGCAGCTCGGTGCGCTCCTGCGCAAACATTGCGCCAAAGTCTCGTCCGCCCGGAGGGCCACCGCGTTGCATTCCCCGACCGGTTTCGAGAGCGAGTTGTCCCTCTTGCTGAGCGATTCTCATCGGCCCTTGCGGAGAGTTGAACACCGTCCAGTCGAGCCAGCCCTTGCTGAGTGCGTTGAGGGGAAGATTCGTGGTGGATTGGTTGCCGATCTTGCCCCTGAGCGCCGCGTACATGATCAGACCCTCGTTGTTGGGGGCATAGAGATCGCGTAACTCACCTTCATTCGATCCTCCGGCGAGGAGTCGAAGGCTCCGGAACTCCCATCCCGTCGGGCGCGCCCAATCGGTGAGAGTGCTCGCGAACTTGGCCTTGGTATCCAGCGTAAGACCAGGATTGGCTCCGGTAAACGCGGCGAAGACCGACTTGACCTCTCCGCGATCTCGCCGCGTGTTCCAAGAGTGCCACTTCACGGCCGGCGTGATGGTGATCCAGCCGTTTTCTTGGGTGGTGGCAAATTGAGGATTGCTCAGGGCCGACTTCACTTCGCCCCGACCGAGGAGTCCTGCCACTTGGGTGAAGACCTCGTCCGGGAAGCTGATCACTACGTTCTGACCTTGCGGAAGTGCGCCCAACATGATTTCGCCCGCCGGTGCCCAGGGTTCGTGCGTGACAGGGTCGTTGAGTTTCGCGCGGAGATCGGGCGTCAGTTGATTGATGTCCGGGCGATCGCTTCCCATGAGCGCAAGGAGAGTCGCGTTTGGAGAATTAGTTACTCCCGGGCTGACCTCAAACGGAATGCTTGAGGAGAGACCCCGGCTGAGATCGAGAAAAGTTCCTCGTCCCCCCATGTTCATGCCGTTTTGGTCGAGCATCTGCACCTGGATGGAGTAGGTGAGGAGCCCGTTTCGGGTGACGACCACGAGATACTTCGCCACGTCGCGATTTGCCATGTCGGCCATGCCTTGCAATCGCTCGGTCATTCCGCGAGGGGCGTTTCCGCTGGCTTCGGCCTGTTTCAGTGCATCTTGAGCTTGCTTGAGGGCCGCTTGCATGCCCGATTTGTACTGGGCACCCAGGGCAGTCAGAGCGCGTTGGGCGGTGGTGGGGGCAAGCTTTTGGTAGCGATTCGGTCGATTGCTGAATACGAGTCGCTGTCCAAGATCCATTTGGGCGAGCGGCTGGGCGGGAAGCGAGGCGGCAATCTCCTGATACTGCTCATCCGAACCCATGATCTGGGCAAAAGCGTTCCCTGGGCCTCGTCCGCCGGGGCCGCCGCCTTGCCCAGGTGCCCCCTGGGGTCGTCCCGCCGCGGGGCCGCGATCCTCGCCTGCCGTCACTTGGGCGGGAGCGGGAGCGGGTGATTGTTGAGCCTTGACGATCAATTCCGCCGTCCAGCGTTGCATCTGTTGCTTGGCCGCAGCATCGACATCTTGACCTCGGGTGAGAATGTAGCCAGAATCGCCAGGGATCCACTTGAAGCCGGTCGCCGCCGCGATCTGAGCCATCAGGGCATCGAGCTCGACACCGCTTGCCCGAAGGCCAATCACTTCGTTGGCGATGGCAGGCGAGACGGCGAGCGGAGTGCCCGCCTGCTTACCGATGGCCGGGATCACATCTCCGAGGGTATCCGCGCCGACGGTGAGGGTGATGCTCTGTGCCTGAGCCCAGGCAACGCATCCCAGGGCCATGATCAGGCCAGCGGTGCGCGAAAACGTCTTCATGCCCGTTCTGACGCGCCGGAGGTCCGAGAGTTTAATGACGTCCCGAAATCGCAGGAAAAAAGACTGGGCCAGGTAGATTCAAGGGATGAAATATGTGGCAGAGGGCAAGGAGAGGCTGGATCGCTTTCTGTCGAGAAAGCTCCCGGATCATAGCCGGAGCAAGATCGTCAAGTGCATTGAGGATGGCTCGGTGCTGGTGCAAGGCGAGGTCATTCAGAAGGCGGGGACGCAACTCAAGCCGGGCTGGGAAGTCGAGATCGGCGAGATTCCCGAGACCGCTCCCCACGACATGACCCCGGTACCGATGGACCTGGAGATCGTCTACGAAGACGACGCCCTGCTGGTGGTGAACAAGCCGCGCGGACTCGCCGTGCATCCCGCCGACAGCCACACGGGTCCGACTCTGGTGCATGGTTTGCTGGCCCGATCGCACGGACTCAGCGAAATGGGGGGATCGTTCCGCCCGGGAATCGTTCACCGGCTGGACAAAGAAACCACGGGCCTGATGATTATCGCGAAGAACGACGCGTCGCACCGAGAATTGAGCGAGCAGATTCAAGCTCGCACAGTTCAGCGAAGGTACGTCTCGCTGGCCCGAGGATTTCCCGCGCATGAACGGTTCACGATTGACGCCCCGATCGGGCGTCACCAGGGGATTCCCACGCGGATGACAGTGAAGAACACGGGGAAGCCCGCCGTGACTCATGTGAGAGTCATCGGTGTTGCGCCGGAGAATCAGGGGAGCTTGCTTGCGTGTCGCCTGGAGACCGGGAGAACGCATCAGATTCGGGTGCATCTCAGTCACTTTGGGTTCCCGGTTCTGGGCGATGCCATCTATGCGCCGGATGACTGGAAATCGGGCCCGATGCACCTGCATGCGGCGGCACTTCGGTTCGTGCATCCGTTCTCGGGCGAGGAGATCGCGGCCTATGCGGCCCCGCCGGAGGATTTTCTTGGGCGAGAACTGATCACCGAATCCCTCGTCGTGGGGTGGGCATGAGCGCGGGGGACGCGTATCGCCGGATTCAGCAGCACGGGCTCAAAGCGGTCTCGACCGCCGACCTGATGTGCATGATCCTCAGTCGCGAGGAGCGAGATATCGAAGCCAACGAGCGGGCCGCGCTGGAGATTGTGCGGCGTTACCCCGGCTCGCGGCTCATGGATTTGAGTCAGGCTGAATTGCACTCGGTGGCGGGGATCGAGGGTTTCGAGGGGTTGAGACTCCTCGCCGCGATGGAACTCGGGCGGCGAGTGGCAGGGCAAGGGAAGCAACTGGTGGAGAGCATCTCCGATCAGGAGGAGGCGTATCAGGTGTTTCGATGGCTGGAAAATGAGACTCAGGAGCACTTCTGCGCGGCTTTTTTGAACACCAAAGCGGCGATATTGTCGACAAAAGTGATCCATATCGGCACGCTGAACATGAGCGTCGTGGGAGCTCGGGAGCTGTTTCGGGAAGCCGTTCGGGAGAATGCGGCGAGTGTGATCGTGGCGCACAACCACCCCAGTGGCGACCCGACGCCTTCACCGGAAGACGTGGCGATCACGAAAAAGCTCGCTGAGGTCGGGGAGCTTTTGGATGTCCCCGTGCTGGATCACATCATTGTGGGGCAGGGGAAGTTTGTCAGCCTGCACCAGCTGGGCGTCCTGTAGATATCGAAGACTTCACGGCACGTAGGCGAGGGCGAGCGGGAGTTTTTCGTTGGCATCCCAGAGCACAAACCAGGTGGGGCCGTTGGTGGATTTTTCGCCAGGAATCGAGAGGTTCATGTGCTGCCAGATCGGGCCGAGTTTGTAGTCTCCGGCGATCTCGACAGACATGTTGCGGAAGTCGTTTTGTCCTTCAAAAAGGCTCGACGCACCCTGTTGCTCGATGAGGGAATCCAGCTGGGTTTTCGGCGGGAGATTCAGCGACGGAATGGTGAATTTTTCACCGGATTGACCCGTGCTTGGGAGCTGCCGCAGAAGAGCAGGAAGCATCTCCCGCGATTTCAAGGCGAAAAGCCGGAGCCCGTCGGACCCGGCTGGGATTTCTGCCATGGGCGTCTCGCCAACTTGAAAGAAGAGTGCCTGGTCGGGACTGGGCTCCAGTTTGAGGGCGGTCACGGCGACGCCCAAGGTCATGACCCGCTTGCTGAACGGCTTGGGGTGGACGGCTTCTGGGTCGCCGGTGGCGCGTCTCATCCACGCATCCAGCGCGCGCTCGGCGGTGAGTCCGACACTTCCAAGGCGAATGATATCCACGTCGTTATGCTCGGCCATGTCCTTCACGAATGGCTCTTCCAGCTTCATCGGCCAGATCATCCACATGGAAGATCGCACTCGGACGGAGTCAGATGCGCGGAGTCGACCCAGCCAATCGCTGAATCCTTGATTCAAGGAGAACTCATCCGCCTGATCCGAAGCGAGGAGGGAAGTCACTGCGGCGAAGCTCTGGCTCTCCGCCCCGCTCAGAAGGGCAAGTCCTAGTTGGTAGGTGCCGATGAGGCTGATCGCCACCGGCTTCTCGCGTGAGATTTTGGGAAGAGAACCTGCCGTCTTCTCGGCGAAGGCCAGGTAGTTTCGGCGGAAGATTTCGACGTCGTTATCAACCGGCTCTCGTGCGCGGAAGGTGTACTTCTCGGTGGGAGAAACGTAGGTGTTCGACGGGCACCCCGCGAGGGCAAGAACACAAAAAACGAGACCCGCCCCTTTGGCCAGAGCGATCCACCGAATCATGCCTCGATTGTGCGCGATGTCCAGTCAGCGCGGACGGGTCAAAAGAAGCAGGAACGCCCCGCTTCCGCGATCCTCCACGAAAGGGTGCATCTTCTGAGCATTTCCGGTATGCTCTTGCGGTTCTACAGCCCCGGTATTCGCACGAGTGGAGGGCCACTGGCGACAAGACGCGCGGCGATGGAGTTTGAAATCGATGATTCGGAACAGCTTGTTACAAATCGGAGCCTGCGCCATGGCGTTGGCAAGCCTGGCCTGGTTGGGCGGATGTAAGGATCCAGCGGCGAGTGGTGGCGGCTCTACCGCTCCAGCCACGAGCGGAGGCGGTGCAACGGCCACGGGTGACGTGATCAAGATTGGACTCGTAGCGAGCCAAGGTGGCGATCTGCGTCCTTGGGGTCAGGACTGCATCGCCGGTGCTCGACTCGCAGAAGCTGAGATCAACGCGGCGGGTGGCATCGGCGGTAAGAAGATCCAGCTGATTGTCGAAGACAGCAACTCGAAGCCGGAAGAGGGCAAGAGCGCGGCGGAAAAGCTCGCGAGCGAAGGTGTCATCGGTCTGATCGGCGAGGTTGCAAGCGGAATCACGCTGCAGATGAAGACGGTCGCGATGGATCGAGGTCTGCCTCTGATCGCGGTCGGCGCAACGAACCCGGAGGTCACAAGGGACTCGAACGGTCTCGTCAGCCGCGTGTGCTACACCGACGACGTGCAGGGCCCGGTTATGGCGTTCTTTGCCTACAACGACCTGAAGCTCCGCAAGATCGCGATCATGACGGACAACAAGCAGCCGTACTCTCAAGGCCTCTCGGCCTCGTTTGCCAAGCGATTCAAGGAGCTCGGCGGCGAGATCGTTGGCGAAGAGTTCTACCAATCGGGTGAGAACCAGTTCGGTGGTCAGCTGACCCGAATCAAGTCGCAGAATCCGGACGGAATCTTCATGAGCGGCTACTTCACTGAAGTTGGCCCGATGGCTCGCCAGATTCGCCAGCAAGGCATGACCAACGTCAAGCTTCTCGGTGGCGACGGCTGGGACAGCACGGAACTGACGGCGAGCGGTGGCGATGACATCGTGGGCGGATATTTCTGCAACCACTACAACAATGCGGAAGAGCGACCCGAGGTCCAAGACTTTCTGAAGCGGTTCCGAGAGGCGAACAACGGAAACGATCCTGGCACGACGATGGCGGCCCTCGGCTACGACGCGACCATGCTGATGATTGATGCGCTCAAGCGAATGGATGCCGCCAAGGCAACCATGGACAGCGCGACTCTTGCGAAGACGATCTCGGAGACCGTTGACTTCCCGGGTGTGAGTGGCAACATCACCCTGATGGGCAAGAACGGTGACCCAGAGAAGCGCGCTCTGGTCGTACAGGTCACACGAACCGGTCAAGAGTTCGTGAAAGCGTACGAACCCTCTGAAGTTGTCGCGAAGTAACCCCTCCGCATGGACGTTCTGTTCTACACATTGGTAGGGATTGACCTTAACTGGTCGTCCCTACCTCAACAACTTGTGAACGGCCTGGTCGTCGGGTCGATTTACGCGCTGATCGCCCTGGGCTATACGATGGTCTATGGCGTTCTGCGCCTGATTAACTTCGCACATGGCGAAGTGTTTATGCTTGGCGCCTACACGGCGCTGCTCAGTAGTTGGGTGATGGGCTTTAGCCCGGACGCGATTCGGGCTTTTTACAAGGCCGAGGCGGCGAAGAAATTGGCCGATCCGAGCTATGTCGAGCGAGCGATTCCAGCGGATCCCTTCAATTTGGTCATCATGATCCTGCTCGCGATGGCACTGTGCGCGGTGATCGGGGCGATTATCGAGTTTTTTGCCTACCGTCCAATGCGGAATCAATCGCGGACGGCCGCCTTGATCACGGCGATTGGGGTTTCTCTTTTGCTCCAGTACGCAGGATCTTTGTTCCTGCCTTCCTCTCCGCCTCCCAGTGTCGCGAAGGAAGTGAACCCCTACCAAGCGAACGTTTCGATCACTCTGGTGCCAGCTCCAAAGGAGATTCGCGACAAGTTCGAGAAATCGGTTGATGAGCTGACAGCGGCCAAAGAATCCGGGGCCGATGCAGAGACAATCAGCGAACTGGAGCGCACCAAAAACGATTTAGAAGGCCAGGTCGCCGCTACAGCGACCGCCATCACGATGACCCAGGGCAAGATCGTGATGCTACTGACCGTCCTCGTGCTGATGGCGGCATTACGCTGGTTGGTGCTCAAAACTCCGGCCGGACGCTCGATGCGCGCGGCCTCCCACGACTTCGACTCCGCATCCCTCATGGGGATCAACGTGAACCGGGTGGTCACCTTCACCTTCATGCTGGGCTCGGCGCTTGCCGGGGCGGGCGCGATGATGCTCGTGACCTTCGAGGGCACGTCCATGCAGCCGTTCTTCGGAATGGCCCCAGGCGTGAAGGCGTTCGTTGCGGCGGTGCTCGGCGGGATTGGGAATATCCCCGGAGCCGTGCTCGGTGGGATCCTGATGGGGCTCGCGGAGACCCTGGTGACGTGGCTCGGATTCAGCAACTACAAAGATGCGGTCGCGTTTGTCATCTTGTTCATCGTGCTGATGTTCCGGCCTGGTGGTTTGCTCGGCTCCTCGAAGGTGGAGAAGGTATGAACCTGGGCAAGTTTTTTGCCGTGCGGGGGATATCGGTCGTGGTCGCGGTTCTCGGGTGCCTTGCTCTCGACTACGCGGCCCAAACCTATCTGCAGGAGTACATTGTCCGTCTTGTCTTTTTGGCGGGGATTTACATCACGCTCGCCGTGAGTTTGAATCTGATCAATGGGATCACCGGGCAGTTTTCGATCGGACATGCTGCGTTCTACATGGTGGGAGCGTACACCGGCGGAACTCTGACGAAGTTCCTGTACGAATCCAGCCCGCTGGGCGCAGTAGCCTGGCTGATCGCGATGATTTTCGCGGGAGCCGCTTTCGCTGGAGTCGCTGGACTCTTGGTCGGACTCCCCTCCTTGAGATTACGCGGGGACTATTTGGCGATTGTCACGCTTGGATTCGGGGAAATCATCCGGATCATCGTGATGAATCAGCCGGAATTGGGCGGATCGAGCGGCCTGGGATTTGCTCCGAAGGTGCAAGGACTCTGGCTTGTTTGGCTGCTGGCGGTGATCTGCGTGGCGGTCTGCCGGAATTTGCTCAAGACCTCGCATGGCCTGGCGTTTCTCGCGGTGCGAGAGGATGAAGTTGCGGCTCAGGCGATGGGGATCAATCTCACGAAGACCAAGGTGACGGCGTTTGTCATTGGAGCGGCGTTCGCGGGAGCCGCCGGTGCGTTGCTCGCGATGAACGAGGGCTACATCAACCCGGATCTCTTCAAGATGGATGTGAGCTTCCTGATCCTCACGATGGTGGTTCTGGGTGGATCTGGATCGATCACGGGGTCGGTGCTCGCGGCGCTTACGTTGTTTGCAATTCCGGAGCTTCCACGTTTGCTCAAGATCGACGTAAGCCTGGCGTATCTGATCGGCCTCACGGTTGGCGCGATCGCGTTTGTGAGCCTGCTCCGCTATCATCAGCAGAGATACCACGGCCCCAAATCAAAAGGGCGCATGATCACCGTGGCCACGGTAATTGGGGTTCCACTTGCCGGGCTTGGAATTGGCTGGTTGCTCCACACCTTCACGTACCTGAGCGACCAGACCTACGAGCTCAACAACCTGCGGTACGTGATCCTCGCGGTGACGCTGATTGTCGTCATGCTCCTGCGTCCGGAGGGTGTGATGGGGCACCATGAGTTCAGTTGGAAGTGGGTTCAGAAGGTTCTGACCGGTCGCAAGCCCGTGGCTGAGGAGTCGATCTCGTGAGCGAGCATTTGGATCTTTCCAAGGTCAACGTGGACGAGCTGCCGGTTGTGCCCAACCCCCTGCTGAAGCTTGACGGCGCAACGATCCAGTTCGGCGGCTTGATTGCCGTCAACCAGGTGAGTTTTGAGATCATGCCTGGCGACCTGTTCGGCCTCATCGGTCCGAACGGAGCGGGGAAGACGACCTGCTTCAACCTGATCACCGGGGTCTACAAGCCGACCGGTGGCTCGATCAAGTTCGAAGGTAACGAGATTGCCGGGTTCAACCCGAGCAAGATCGCGCGGGCGGGGATCTGCCGAACCTTCCAAAACATCCGTTTGTTCGGAGCGCTTTCGGCTCTTGAAAACGTGATGGTGGGAGGCTATCTGCGCCACAAAACGAGCTTGCTGAGCGGACTGGCCCTGTGGCCAAGTGCGATCCGGGAGACGGAGGAACTGAAGGAGCAAGCGATGCAGCTGCTCGACGTCGTGAACCTCACCGACGTCGCCCATGCTCGCGCACGCGACTTGCCCTATGGCAAGCAGCGACGCCTGGAAATCGCCCGGGCGATGGCGACAAATCCTCGTCTGATTCTGCTGGACGAGCCCGCGGCGGGCATGAATCCGCAGGAGAAAGAAGAACTCAAGGAAGTGGTTCTTCGGATTCGCGACGAGTTCGGGAAAACCGTGCTGCTGATTGAGCACGACATGAAGTTTGTGATGGGCTTGTGCGAGAAGATCGTGGTGCTGGATCATGGCGAGGAGATCGCGGCCGGCCCACCAAGCGAGATCCGCAGTAATCCCAAGGTCATCGAGGCGTACCTCGGCGAGCCGGTTTGAGGTGAGGCGTGGAGATTCGCCGCGCCACCCCCGATGATGTCCCGGCGATTCTGGAGATTCTTCGCCGTACGTTCGAGGAATACGGCTTCAAGTGGGTGCCCGAATATGAGATGCGCGACCTGCTCGACTTTGTCTATGATGGCGAGGTGGCGGCGCTCTGGGTGGCGGTCGAGGGCGACACGGTGCTCGCGTGCGGCGGGCTGGATTGGAGTTCGCCGGTGCCGGGAGAACCGGGTTCGATGGTGGCGTTTGAAGGGGATTTAAGGGTGAGTGGGTGCCCCGCGGAACTCGTTCGTCTCTACGTGGATCCCGGGCTGAGGCGGGGAGGTCTGGGCCGAGCTCTGTGCGGCGTGATTCGGGCAGAGGCGGAGGGGCGTGGGTTTGAGAGCCTGGAGATTTGGTCCGACATCGAATTCACCCTGGCGCACGCGTTCTACGAAAAGCTCGGGGCGGAGAGGGTGGGGTTACGATCTATTTCCGAGGGGCCGCTGGAGTACGACGAGTTCGGGTTTGTGTGGCGGTTGTGAAGGGATTCCAACTCGACTTATGTACAATGAGATCTGCTTCACCGATTGCATGATGAGAGAAGTCGGCCCTTATGTGACCATACGGGAGGGTTTCGAGCGGGATCCGCGTTTACGCGGATGCTTTGCCAACGGACGACTCCCGACTTCCGAGGAACTTCGGAGCGCGCCCTGCGAAGGAATTTTTGCTGAAGATGACCCGTTTTGGGAGAATGATTGGGGCGCATTCGTGCATCAATTTCCCGATGTCGACGGTGCGGCGATCCTGAAGTCACCTCCTTCCGTCGTAAACCACATACTCTACGGAGACTGGATGATCGTGGGAGTATTCATGTGCGTTAGCCTCATCTACGAAAACGAGAAGAAGTATCCGTACTCCGGACAGGCGGGATACTTGCAGGAGTCGATTGTCAATGGGCTGCAGTTTTGTTTCCCACATGGAGATTCTCCATTTCCTCCAGAAGTCTTAGCCCTGCTTACAGGCGATGACGACTAACCTCTGCCGTTCAGCAGCGTACTAGCTTAGTCTCATGACAGAGAAAAGCGACGCAGATTTCTGGTCAACTGGCGTGATTGTTGGTAGAAAATGTGGATATGAGGAGAATACTCATCTGGTGTGGAGTGAGCGTCGGTGCGCTATTGCTGTTCACCGTGATTTGGCCACTGTTGGCCATGGTGTTGGTTCCGCAAGTGGATACGAAAGTGGTAAAGAGTGTCCGAAGTAAGGACGGCTTGTATGAGCTGAGGATGACTACTCGGGATGTTGGCGCAACTGCGGCTACAAGCTACGTCCTGAATTTAATAGAAGTCAAATCGGGAGAAGAATCCGACTGCGGCTTAGTCTCGAAGATTGGGGGAGTGCAGGATCTACAAGTCTCCTTTGTCGGGACGCGTGCAGTGATCTGGTTTCCGAAGCAGGCTCAGCTCTTCGTCGACGGAAGCCCGCGAACTCATAGTGGGCAGCTGGAATGCACCTTTTTCAGTCAAAATGAATAGCCTTTTAGTGGAGAGAGTAAGTGGAAGAGCCGTCCAAGCATATGTTGTTGGAGAGAATCATCCGGGACAATGCGTCTAACCCGGCCAGATCCTACGAACACCCTGAGGATGGTACTATGAGTCTGACCTCAGTATGAAAGACAGGATGAGGAGGGCTGACCGGAGATGATGTTTAGGAGGAGGATTGGGTTTGTATCCGCTGTATTGGCTTGTGTGTTTGCAGCAGGGTGTGATTCTACGCCAAGCCAGGATCGTGCCGATGTGAACGCACCGGGTCAGCAGGGTGAAACACGATCATCTGAGCTCGATATCGCGAAGTTCACGCTGCGACACAGCAAGGAGTACAGACAGGTCACCAACGCGCTTGTCACCATCAATCGGGCCTATGCTTCTGGTGAAGTTTCGAAGGAAGGCTACCGAACTCTATTGAAAGAGGCACTTCTGGAGCCACCCAAGCTGAGTCTGGACTATATCATTTTTGACTTCTATGCAGGCGTGACGACGCCTTCTGACTCGGAAACGGAGGTTGAGGTGGCAAAGGCCGTCGAGGAACTCTCTCGCAGAAAGGAAGAGTCGGACTTCACCTCCCGAGAGTGGGAAATTCTCTCCCAACTGTCGTCAGAAGGAGATGCCGTCTCTGTTGAAAAACTAGTCTCGCATGTGCTTCAAAAGGAACCGTTGGAATCGGTCAGCACAGAGAAGTTGTCAAATATGGTGACCAGCAAGATTCGGAGCTGGCCCAGTCTGAGTCAGGACTATGGCATGATCCTCCTCGCGTATCTTGCACTTGAAGACCATGACACGAGCCGCGAGAGTAGATGACGGGAAGTGAGTGAAAAGGCGGTGGTCAAGAGTATCCGCTGTGTGGAGAGGGCGCACCGGAAGCTGACGGAGTGTTTCTTTTGCACTCTCCAGACGATGCCGCTCGAATGTTTGTCAGCCTCATTCTCACGGCATCGCAGAGGTGAATTCTGCGCGAGTAGCAGCATTTAGACATAAGAGAACTCGCCAACATGCAAGCTCGCTTACTGGATAAAGAATTGCTAGGCTTATCGATGCCAGACGAGGATTACTGCGTTGAGAAATACATTATCCAAGAGAGCCGCATTCTGGGGAATGCTGATCTGTACGCTTCTACTCATATCATGCGGAACGAACCGGGATCAAGGCGTGAGCTTTACTGCAGTGGGGGCCTTGAGTTCGAATCGTACGCTGAGTGTGAAGGTAGAAAATCAAGGGGCAAAGGATGTGAAGATCCACTTGAGAGACTACTTGTTCACGGTCACGTGCAAGTCAGTATCAGGCGTCGAAACACCGCTCCTGCCTGACCCAACGATAGAGTGGCAAGTCCTTGATCCCGCGATTGGCACGCTCGTTTCAGCGGGGGAAACAGTTGTGATAGAAGTCTCTTTCAGGGGGGCAAAGCGAGCGCAGATTGGCTGTGCCCCAACGTCGATCGACTACGCTTGGCCGTAAGTCTTTTGAGGGCTCGCTCAGGCGTCCTTCTGCTTTTCACGGTCAAATGATCTCGTGCCCTCACTCCCATTCAGGAGTGACTTCGACCCGGATTCCGATGGTGGAGATCACGGCGGCGGCGTGGCGGCATTCGGCTTCACCGGCTCGGTGAACCATGGATTGGCCGAAGTGGTCGATTTCCCAGGCCTCGATGTACGCTTCTTCCACCGTGCACTGAGTGGCCAGAACCAGGATGGCAATGACCTCTTGGTAGGTGTTGACATCGTTGTTGAACACGGTGACCGCCCAGCCCGCGCCCCCACCTTCGAGCTTTTCGTCGAGCTCCGGCTCCAAAACGGGGGATTGGGTGTTGTGCCAATCCGGTGTCTCCACCAAAGCCCAGCGAGGAATGTCACGCGTGGCGGTGGCAAATCCGAGCATCCTCAGTCCTCCCATTCCTTGCGCACCTCCGTCTCCACACCGATGGAAGAGATCACCAGAGCGACCGAGGCGCACTCATCCTGGCTGGCAAAATGGACGGGGGCTTTGCCGTAGTGGTGGGCCTCCCACGCCTCGATCGATGCCTCCTCTAGATCGCAGCCAGTCGCGCGCATGAGCACAAAAATCACTTCATCAAAAGAGTTGTGCTCGTTGTTGAAGATCAAGGTCATGTAGCGTCCAGAACCTGTTTCCTGGTGAGATTCTGGCAAAAGCTCCGGTCGGGACATAGCAATCAAGGCGACCCCACGTCGCCTGCCCTTATTCTACGATGTTTTGCTCCGGTTCGATGCCGTTCGCCGCTCGTTTTCGACCCGCGACTGCGAGGACGCCCGTGCAGATCAGAAGGGAAGCAAGGCTGAGAATCAGTCCCGTGGAGTAACCGGGCGGATCGAAGCGCAAAAGCACTTTGCCCGCCTCATCCGCCTTGACCTTCAACCACCGATCCTCGGGCGTGGAGACCAGGGTTCCGCCTGCCTCGACGCGCCAGCCAGGGAGATTCCGGAAGCGAATGGTGGCCTCACCCGGCTGCTCCAGGGCGACTTCCAATCCGTTGGCCTTGACCGCGCTCAGAATGCCCGATCCGCTCGCGGAGCTCACCAACCCTGGCCCAGGCAGGGAATAGCGAATGAACCCCTCCCGCTCTTCTCCCGGCGTCACACCCTCGAGCGCACCGCGTGACCAGACCTCGGTTACGCCCGCTTCCCCAAGGGCCTCCGGGGCGAAACCAGGCTTCACAAACATCATGTTCCCGTTGATCGGGGGCGCGGGGTCGTTTCCGCTGTTGATCTCCTTGAGCATCTCCACGGTGCCCAGCGAGAGCAGGGAATCGTAGCCCGCAACATCAAGTCCGCCTTTCCATGCGCTCAGATTCGGAGGCATCAAAGCCGTCGTGGGGCGCAGGAAATCCCAGTTCTGGTTCAGATACGCGGTGCGGATGAGCTGCCTTTCCTGCCACTTGGCGGGGGGCGTTCCGAAGGGAAGAATCTGGGTGGGAATCGCGGCGAGGTGCCCGGCGGCAAGAAGCGCACATCCGAGCAGAATCTGCCCTTTCTTCACCCAGAAGAACCAAGCTCCGGCCACGAGCAGACAGCCAAGAATCAAGATCGGCACGGTCTCCACCATGCGCCTTGCGACCGGAACACTCACCGATTCTTGGGTGATCCAGTTCGTCAATCCCCCCAGCGAGTTGATGCCCAGAATGAAGAGCACGGCGATGACAAACAGCGCGATGACGCCGTAGGCTTTGGCCTTCGGGTTCGCGTCCTCCGATTTAGTCGGCCAGCTCACTGCGCTCACCACGCCAAGCGCAATGATGCTGAGCACGATCGCCCGCCCGGGTGACCCGGTTGAGGCGAATCCAGGGATTCCAAAGTAGAGACCGGCGGCGAGCGGCGTTCCCAGTGCGAGCAGCAGACCGACCGCGCCGAGCCCAATCAGGGGCCACAAGCTCCGGTTTTTCAGCCGTGATCCGGTCAGCATCAAGAGCCCAAGGAGAATCGCCGGTCCAATCGTGACGGCGGACTCGGCAAAATTCGCCCCCGGTTTGACCAAGGCTGGCCAGTATGTGGGGACGCGAAAGCCCTCGGGGGAGTCCTCTTCCGCGCCTCCGGGGAGTCCAGTGAATCCCGGCGCGACGAGTGAGACCATTTCCCACGGCTGAACCGCACTCGCGGCGTAGGCTTTGAATCCTTCCGAGGTTGCGTCGGTCTTGCGGTGACTGAGCTTGCTGAACTCAAGCGTTGGCATCACTTGAACTGCGGAAAGGCTGGCGCCCAGTGCGATTCCCAAGGCTACGACGCCGATCGATGCGCCGAGCTTAGCCGGACGCTCCGTCCAGAGCCACAGAGCCGCGCACAGGAGCACGGCAATCAGACCGTAGAACGCAAACTGGAGGTGTCCGCCCAGGAGCATCGCCCCGCTGGCGAGCCCGAGGAGCGCACCACTCTTCAGCGAGGACTCGCGGATCGCTCGCAAGGCGAGATTTAGGCAGACGGGAATCCAGCATGCGGTCGTCGTGACACTCGGCAGGGCACTCCAGGCGATGAAAAAGGGAGACAAAGCCACGAACGCTCCCGCCAGAACAGCCGCCTCCTCACGCGCCCCGAGTCGGAGCGCGAGCGCGCGAACCCCCATCGCTGCGACAAAGAGATGAATCCATCCGAGCCAGATGATCGCGGTGAGAGTGCCGACGCCCATCACCCCGAAGAGAATATGCAATGGATAGAATGGCGCGGATTGCGAATTCCCCACGAGGGTGGTTCCCGCAAGCTGCCACGGGTTCCATAAGGGGGCTTCGCCGGCCCTCCAGGCAGAGAACACCAGATCACGCCAGACCGTGAACTGAAGCGCTCCATCGGCTTGGAGAACATCCCAAGCCCGCTCTGATTCTTGCACTCCGTTTCCGGCCATCGGCGTGATGTGCTCCCAAGGGCCAAGCGCTTCGCCCGTGATTCCGCGCCAAAAGACGACGGAGGGAATCAGGAACAGGATCAGGATGGGGAGCCAAAACGAGGGCTGTTTGAATCGCGAGAGGCCATCCATTGCGGCGCAAGCTTACCGCCCAGGAGAGGGGTCGTGGCTGTGAGGGCGCCGAATCAGCGGCAGTAGATCATCTGCTGATGAGCCTTCTCGTGATCCGGATCGCGTCGTAAGACCTCTTGGAATTGCGCGCAGGCCTCATCTTGCATCCCCAGCATCATCATGGTCATGCCCAGGTCGTACCGGGCATTGTTGTGATCGGGGTTGGCGTCAACGATCTGCTGGAGGGTGGCGATGCTGCCATCAAAATCGCCCTCAAAGCCGAGAACCAATCCGTATTGCCATCGAGCATCGGAGTGGTTTGGATTCGCGGCCAGCACTGCCTCGAAGTACATCTTAGCTTCGCGGTAGCGGCCTTCGCAGCGGGCATCAAAGCCCTTTTGGTAGAGATCGTCGCTCATCGGAGAAAAGAAACCGTGCCCGTCATCATACCAAACTTATCCCGGGGATGTTTGGTGTCGTGAACGAACACGGCTTTTAGATTTGTTTACGCTGGGCCAGGTTCCAGCTTCCCGGTGATCGGAGGAGTGGAAGTCTCGCTCGTTTCGCTTGGCGTGGTGGGTGGTACCAGCTCTCGCGGTCGCAGTTCCTCACCCTTGAGGAGAGCGAGCAGGTCTTCGCGGTCGATGGTTTCGTGGATGAGCAGGGCGTCGGCGATCGCATCGAGCTTTGGCCGATTCTCCTCAATAATCGTGCGAGCGCGCTGGTTGCAGTGATCCACGATACGGCGGACTTCTTCGTCGATCTGCCGCGCCACGTCTTCGCTGTAATCTCGATCCGCTTGCATCTCTCGACCCAGGAACGGATTGCTCACGTTGCGGCCAATCGCCAGGGTTCCGAGCTTATCGCTCATGCCAAACCGGGTGACCATCGCTCGGGCGATCCGCGTCACGCGCTCCAGGTCGTTGGAGGCTCCCGTCCAGCGCTCGCCGAAGACGAGTTCCTCGGCAAGCAAGCCTGAGAGGAGGACGCTGATGTCGTCCATCAGTTCTTGTCTCGAGGTGTGATAACTGTCGTTCTCGGGCAACTGCCAGGTGGAACCGAGCGACATACCACGCGGAAGAATGGTGACCTTGTGAACCGGGTCGCTGTGCTCGAGAAGCTCGCCGACCAGAGCGTGACCGGCTTCGTGATAGGCGGTGATCTTTCTTTCCTTCTCGTCCATCACCCGGCTCTTGCGGGCCGGGCCAGCGATCACGCGATCCAATGCTTCTTCGAGATCATCCTGGGCAACCTTTGCGTGATTCCGGCGAGCGGCCAGCAGAGCGGCTTCGTTCAGAGTATTCGCGAGATCCGCACCCGTGAAGCCTGGACTCCGCTTGGCAAGAGCGCGCAGGTCAATGTCTGCCGCCAGCGGCTTACCCTTTGAGTGAATCTTGAGAATCGCTTCCCGGCCGTCAATATCGGGGGCATCGACCATGATCTTGCGGTCGAAGCGGCCGGGGCGGAGAAGCGCTTCATCGAGAACGTCTGATCGGTTCGTTGCGGCAATTACGACGACACCGGAGTTGGTCTCAAAGCCGTCCATCTCAACGAGGAGTTGGTTAAGAGTCTGCTCGCGCTCGTCATTGCCGCCTCCGACACCGGTGCCACGTTGGCGACCGACCGCGTCGATTTCGTCGACAAAGATCAAGCACGGGCGGTGCGCCTTGGCGGTCTCGAACAGATCTCGAACCCGCGCTGCACCGACACCGACGAACATCTCGACAAATTCCGAACCAGAGATGTGGAAGAAGGGAACTCCCGCTTCGCCTGCAATCGCCCGGGCGAGGTGAGTTTTTCCAACGCCTGGAGGGCCCACGAGCAGAACGCCCTTCGGAATCTTCGCTCCCAGTGCGACATATTTTTTGGTATTGCGCAGGAAGTCGACGACCTCGAAGAGTTCTTCACGAGCTTCGTCGATTCCCGCGACATCTTCAAAAGTTACTTTGGGGGTGTTTTCTCCGGCGCGTCGAGCTCGGCTTCGACCGAAGCTCATGGCTTGATTGCCACTGGCCTGTGCCTGGCGGGAGAAGATGAACCAGATGAACCCAATCATCAGGAACGTAAAGAGGACGTAGCCGAGGATCGGCATGAACGCGGCCGCCGCAGAGGGCCCCGGAGTGTCGTATTGGATCTTCGCCTCGTCCAGGAAAGTCGCGAGCCGATCGCCGTTGTCAGTGGTCAACGGTACGGTTTCCACGATGAATTCTTTCTTCGTGTCCTTAAACTTTCCAGTGATAATGCTTCCTTCCCACCGAACCGGGCTCTCAATCTGCCCCGCCGAGACGCGCTCACGGAAAGCTGAAACATTGAGCTTCTCCGGCGCATTCACGGCGAAGTTGGGATTGCTACCAAGAGCATTCATGAGGAGGATCAGCAGCAATACACTGCCAACCGCAACGAGCAATAATCGAGCGCCCTTCAAATCTGCACACCTAAGCGGGTTTCCGCTCCCCCTTTGTACGTCCGAGGGCGGTTATCCGTTCCTACCATTATGACCAGGATGGGTCTTGGAGCGGGCCGAACGAGAGCTTTAGCCCGCGTTTTGTCCGATCTGTCACCTTGACTCGATCTGACATCCTGACCCCAGGCACCCAGATCGGTCCAGCCATATCACAGATGATCGGCAATCTTCGCCGCGCAGCCAGGGTCAGCCCGGCTTCATTGAGCAAATCGCTGACAAGCTTGGTGCCCTCCATCCCGAGCGGTTCGATCCGGTCTCCTGGCTCAAGCGATCGGAAATGGAGATTCTTCGCTGAGGCATCGGGGTCGATCACCACGTCCAAACTGCCCGGCTCTTGCTTGAAATCCCCAGGATCCCAGCTCTGAGCGGTGAGCTTCCAGCCAAAATGGTCGCTCTCCGTGTCGCCTGGTACGGTCAGAGGGAATCGGAAGACCTCATCGACAAGAAGCTGGCGCAGATGCACCGCTTCTGGCGTGATCTCTGTCACGACTTCGCCCTCTTCAAAGGTGATGCTCCCGGAATCTCCATCGCCGAGAGCTTGCACGACAAGACTGATTTGCTCGTGGCTCGGCTCCGCCCCCAAATACTGAGCGATCAGCCGGAGGCACCGCTTCTGCACGACTGCGGGCAGGGCGATCAGACCAGGGCGAGAGAGAATCACTTCGCAATCACGCGTGAGAAACGCGAGTTTTCCGTTCGGTGATTGCTCAATCGCTTCGAGGGAGTTCGCGGCGATGCCATTGAGGAAGGCATCCTCCTCGGCGGCGATCTCACTCAGCCGGCCGATGCTTTGTCGGAAGCCCGGGTGCACCGACTCCAATTCCGGGATCACTCGGTGGCGCAATCGAACCCTTGAGAACTCGATCTCGTTGTTTGCCGGGTCGTCGTGGAACCAAAGGCTGTTCGACTCGCAATAGGCGCGAGTTTCCGCACGGCTGATTGTGAGCATGGGATGGCAGATTCCATCCTCGCGACCAGGAATCCCGATGAGGCCATGCAGCCCCGTCCCTCGGGCGATGTGAAACAGCACGGTTTCGATCTGGTCGTCTTCGGTATGGGCCAGGGCTGTCCACGGTGCCTCCACCTGGTGCATCACTTGGCGGAAGAACTGTCGCCTGGCCCACCGTCCTGCTTCTTCGAGGCCGACACGGAGATCGCGAGCCATTTGCGGAACATCTGCCTTGCCGCTGAGGAACGGAATATTGCGCTCCTCACAGAATTTCTCGCAGTGCAGCAGCTCTTCATCCGCCTCTGGCCTCATCCCGTGGTGAAGATGAGCGGCGATGACATCGAGCTGAAGTTTGTGGAGGAGATCAAGCAGACAGGCTGAATCTGCGCCGCCGGAGTAGCCGACGACCAGAGGTCGCCCAGGCACAATCACTCCGAGTCGGTCGAGTTCGGCCTGCAGACGATCAATCACGGCTAAATCTTACTGCGGCAACCGTCCCGCGCATCGGGCCATCTTGAACTTACGTCGGTACACTCAAGCCTTCGGAGGTATGGGCTGAGATGAACTCGTTGCAAGAAAGAATCGCCCAGCTTCTGCACCTACGCGAGCGATTGGCGCGACCCGCCGAATCCCAAGCGGCCTTGGAAGAGCTTCAAAAGGTTCGCCCCGAGGATCTTGCGGAACAGGTCGTCCACATCGATCCCGAGCACGCGGCGGAAATCCTCCAGGTCATGGAGCCGATCCAGGCCGCGAACGTCTTGGTCGAGGCCCCGACGGAGACCGTCCGCGCGATTGTCCGCGAGCTACCGGACGACGTTCTCGCCGCGTACCTTGATGTCCTCCCGATGGACGATGCGATGGATTTGCGGGAGGAACTCGGTGATGACCGGTTTGAATCCCTCCTCCAAGTCATCCCGAACGAGGACGCCCAAGAAATTCGGCGACTGATGTCGTATCCCGAAGACTCGGTCGGTCGGCTGATGACGGAGAGGTTCTTCTGGGTGAAGCCTGAGGCGACGGTAAAGGAGATCCTGGCCGATATTCGTCAGGCGCCGGATGAGAAGTACGAGATGGTGAACGATCTCTACGTGCTGGATGAATCGGAGCGCGTGGTCGGCGTGACCAGCTTGCGTAAGGTTTTGCGCGTTCCGACCTCTACGACGGCGGAGAGCCTGATGAACCGGGATGTCGTCACGGTACTCGGCTCGGAGAACGAAGAAGCTGCGGCCCGTCTCATGGCGCGTTATGGCTTCTATGCGCTGCCGGTGGTCGATGATCGGGGCAAGATGGTCGGGATTTTCACCGGCGATGACGCCCAAGCCATTCTCCGGGAAGCAGAAACCGAAGACGTCCTCGCCGTAGTTGCCGTCTCGGGTGACGCTGAGCCCTACATGTCGCTCAGCGTGTGGCAGCTCTACAAACGACGTTTCCCGTGGCTCTTGGCCCTTTTCGTGGCGGAGACCCTCACGGGGCAAGTGATGCGCCACTACTTCCCGTCGGATGGAGCTGCCGCGACCGCCGCCTCCATGATGCTCTTCCTGCCCCTTATTTTGGGCGCGGGAGGGAACAGTGGATCTCAAGTCACGACGACGATCACTCGAGCCTTGGCACTGGGTGAAGTGGTACCGGGAGATTGGTTGCGCGTGATCCGACGCGAATTCGCAACCGCACTCCTCGTGGGAGGTTCACTCGGTTTGATCGGGTTCGCTCGCGCCCTCTTCGGCTGGAATACCGGCATGGGTCTGAGTCTGGTGGTGGGCCTTGCTTTGCCCGCGATCGTGCTTTGGGCGACGAGTATTGGCAGCCTTCTCCCCATCGCCGCGAAACGCCTGAAAATCGACCCTGCGGTGATGAGCGCACCCTTTATCACTACATTCGTGGATGCGACTGGGCTGATTATCTACTTCGAAATCGCTCTGCGTATCCTGCCGAAATCGTAGAGCGCGTCCTACAGAACGCTGAGCGAATCCACGGATTTGCGCGTCTGATCAAAAGATATGGCACTTGAAATCCTCTTCCGGGAGTAGAGCAGTCATACTCACGAGAATATTTCTTACTATGAACGTGCTCTCATTCATCAAGCGAGGCCTCGCCTTGGGCGTGGCGGCTCTCGCCCTCACTGGCGTCGTCTCGGCCCAAACCTCCGATACCCAGCCGATGACGGCGGCAGCGAAAGAAGCGGCCTTGAAATCGCTCGAAGAAGTCCTCCTACGCGATGCCTTCGTGCCGGGAGTGAGCTTCACGCGGTGGCCAGAGATGGTCAAGAAGCGTGAAGCCGAGTTCGAGAAAGCTAAAACGCGCGGTCAGTTCGCTGATGTCGTGAACACGGCGATGGAAGAGTTTGGCTTCAGCCACATTGTGCTTTTCCCGCCGAGCTACGGCGAGCAACGCGTTACCCAGCGTCGATCGGGCATCGGCATTCGGATCACTTTGGAATCGAAAGGCATCCGCGTGATGGACGTATTCCCGGACAGCCCGGCAACGGATATCGGCTTGCAACCGGGCGATCTCATCATCGAATGCGATGGGAAAGCCGCCCGCGTCGTTGCGGATCTCCAGGGCGATAAGGGCCAGAAGTCGACGATTGTCTTCGTCCGTGGAACAGAGAGGCTGGTCAAAGAAGTCACCCGCCGCGATTATAAGACGGTCATCCCTGAGAGCTTGACGTGGCAAGGCAAAACGGCGGTGGTTCGCGTTCCGACATTTGATATGGGTTATAGCCGCGAAAATGTTGAGAACCTCATGAGTGATGTGGCCGAGAAGGCGGATCACGTCATCCTGGATCTGCGTGGAAACCCGGGCGGACGCGTTCTCAATCTGCAACATCTCGCCTCGTTCTTCCTCGATTCGCGCAACGAACCGATGGGCACCTTTATTGGCAAGATGCAGGTTCTCGCCTACGAGCAGAAGCATGGCCCGACCACGGATCTCGAAGCAATCGCGGAGGCTTCTCCGTTCAAAACTCGGGCCAGCAGCAATCGGGAAAAGCTTCTCCTGAAGCTTCCGGTGGCGGTTCTCATTGACGGTGGTTCCGGTTCAGCCAGCGAGATTCTCGCGGCGGCACTCGGCGAAATCAAGTCTGCTCCGCTCGTCGGCACTCAGACGGCGGGCGCCGTGCTGGCCTCGGTCGTCGTCCCCTTGGCCGGCGAAGAAGGATTCTGGATTCAGTATCCCCTCACCGACTATCTGACGATCAAAGGCCGAAGGTTGGAAGGCAATGGCGTCGAGCCGACGCATCCGGCCAAGCTTCGCACTTTTGAAAAAGATGAGCCGCTCGAGGTTGCCCTCAAGCTGCTGCAAAAGCCTACTCCTCCGGTGAAAAAAGCTGGTTGATCGGCTTCGCTGACTGAGTTCCCTTGACGCCGGGTCTCCACGAGGAGTCCGGCGTCAATTCTCTAATCGATTGGGTGAGCAGCGCGCCATCCGAATCGCGGATCACCGTGTTGATGTCCAGCACCGTCCCGTCTGCTTGCGAGGTGATCCTGAAGGTAACGGTATCCACTTTCGCGGTGGTCACGAACTTTGAGCCTTGGCGAACCGTGGTGACCGACGATCCCCCTTGTTCCAGCATGCCGCGGAACGGGTTGACCTCCAGCATCACATCGCGAAGAATCGGGTCGACGCGGCTTCCCGCGTTCGCCACTGCATCAATCGCCTGACTGGCAGAGGCCTTGCCCCGGAAGACCGTCTTGATGGTTCGGTTTTGGAGCGTCAGGATTCCGTTGGAGTAGATCCAGTTGATCTGCCCGTCATCTTGCCCCACCACCCCGGGCCCGGAGTAGATCCTTGTCCGAACTCCATCGTCACTGATGCTGTACGCGAAGACTTGATCCTTCTCGTGTCGCTCAAAGATCTTCATCATCGCCTCGTTCCGGTTGATCGGAGCGTTGGGCTTGGCGAGCGTTTCGTTGAAGTTCTTGACCTCAAAAGCTCCTTTGACGTCGGCGGGATTCGGACGATTTTTGAGCGGGGAATAGCGCATCGTCCACTCAACCCGGCCCTGATCGTTGGCGATGAGAGCCCGCGTGAGTCGGCCCGATTTCCCATCCATCGTCAGCTCCATGATGTTAAAGCCTTCGATGTAGTTGAGCTTGATTGGCTTCCCGATTCCGGAGGTTTCCGTCCATTTGCCTGCGGCTCGGAACGCAGCGAGAAAGTCCTTCATTCCGTTCGGGTCGAGGAGCGCGCCCAAGAATGAGTCGTAACTTGGCGTCGCGGTACGAACCATCTCGGCAAAGGTTTTGATCTGGGGATAGTCTTGCTTAATGTACTGCCCGAGATCCGGTCGGTAAACCGTCGCGCTCGGGTTTTCGCCCAGGACGAAGTAGGCGATTTCATCGTAGGGTCGGAAGTCGGAATCGATCGTCAGGTGGGCGCGCTTTCCACGCACGATATCTAGGGAATGCGTTGTTCGGGACGCCGTTCGCGGCGTGACCGCCGCGCTCACTGCGACGATGTGCTCCTGACTCACCTCGGCATGGCGCATGGAGAGAACCTTGGAGAAATAGTCCACGTTACGTGTGGACGAGAGGACAGCAAGGGCGGCAATCAGCATGACGGGAGTAGTTTTAAGGACGCCCGAGACCGCTCGGGGGCTTGTTTTTGCCGAGGAATCCTGCCAAAGCGACCAGGGTCACCAGGTAGGGAAGAGACTGCCAGAACTCGCGGGGGATGGTTTGCCCGAAGAACGACTGGCCTTGCATCTGCAAGTTGATCGCCTCGAAGAACCCAAACGCGAGGCAGGCGAGAAGCGTGGGAAGAGGTCGCCAGCCGCCGAGAATCAAAGCGGCAAGGGCGATGTAGCCCCGACCGGCGGTCATCTCATCGCTGAAGCTCCCCGCGTTCGTGACGATGAGGGTGCCCCCGAGGCCACAAAAAATCCCAGTCCAAAGCAGCGCAAACAAGCGGACATGTACGGGATTGACGCCCATCTGGCGGGCTTTGTCCGGGTCATTTCCGACCGCGTTCAGTCGCAATCCGCCGCGCGTGGACTTGAGATACCACCAGATTCCAACGACCGCCGTCCAAGCCGCCACCCAGTAGATGAAAATCGGGAAGCTGGCCATGCGGCCGCTGAGCTGATTGCTCAGAGTTTTGGCGATCAGTGAGGTTCCGCCCACGGCCAGAGCATTGATCCCCATGCCGCTGATGATGTGATCCATCCGGAACGTTTGGGTGAGGACGGCATGGAGAAGGCTGAGGGCTGTTCCGACCCCGATCCCGGCCAGCACAGCCAGCACCGGATTCCCGCTCAACTGCCCGACGATGCCTGCCGCGCATGCTGCACCCAACATCTTGCCCTCGAGGCCGATATTGACCACGCCTGAGCGCTCGCTGCACAGGCCGCCGAGCGCGGCGAGGATCAGCGGGGAACTCAGAGTCAGCGCGCTCGTGAGCAAGGTCAGACCCTGGATGCTCGCAAGCCCCAGGAGGATCACCATGGGATCAATCACGGGCCGCCTCCTTGCGGTATCGGAACGCCGCAAAGACGATGATCAGAACGCCGAGGAGGATCCCGGACATTCCTTTGGGAACTCCATCGAGGCTGAGAGCGGTGGTGCCCTGGGCAATCACCCCGAAGAGCAGCGCACTCGGAAGGAGAGCCATCGGGGAACCGGCGGCAAGAAGTGCAACGCCGAGCGCATCAAAGCCAACCCCGCCTGAGAATCCGCCGTAGAATCGCTCTTCGTAGGCCAGAACCTGGAGAGCACCGGCAAATCCTGCGAGGGCTCCGGAGAGGCACATCGCTTTGAGCGTGACCTGCTTGACCGCGATTCCGGCAAAGCGGGCGGCGGTGGGGTTTCCACCGGTGGCTTCGAGTTCATAGCCGCTCACCGTCTTCTTGAGATAGAACCAGAGCCCCACCACGACGAGAATGCCGAAGAGCAAGGCCAGATTGATCTGCAAGGCCTTCTCGCGGTAGATCACCGGCAGCAAGGTTTCGGCGGGGAGATACTTCGTCGTGGAGGCTTGTTCGTCCGGATCTTTCATGATCCCCGTGACCATCCAGAGGCTGAACACCCGCGCGATGTTGTTCAGCATGATCGTCGTGATGACCTCGTGCCCGCCTCGGTACGCCTTGATCCATCCTGCGGGGAGAGCCCAGAGCGCTCCCACGAGTGCCCCCACGGCCATTCCGAGCACCATGCCGACAGATCCGGGATTCGCGAGGGCGACCGCCGTCCCTGACATCGCCCCCATGACAAATTGTCCATCCGCGCCGATGTTGAAGAGTCCGGCGCGAAGGGCCACGAAAACGGCCGCGCCGAGGATGAGGAGCGGAGTCGCTTGCCGAAGGGTGTTTCGCCATCCGGCCGGGGATCCGACCGCGCTTTGGATCATCTTCGCCAGGGATTCCACGGGGACGACGCCGCACACGACCAGCGCGAAGTAGACGACTGCGAATCCGCCGAGGGCGAGCAGAGCAAACCGCCAGTTCATTCGGCCCCCACCATCAAGCGCCCAATCGCTTGTCGATCCCCGCGCAGGTGCTCGGGCGGCTCATTGATCTCGCCGTGGTTGATGACGAGCACCCGGTCGCAGTGCTCCAAAATTTCGTCGATATCAAAGCTGACGAGGAGCACAGCGCTCCCGGCCCGTGCTTGTTCCTTGAGAGCTTGGAAGACCAGGGCACTAACGTGAATATCGATCCCGCGTGTTGGTTGGAAGGCGAGGATGAGGCGGGGGCTCTGCTGGAAAGCTCGCGCCGTCACGACCTTCTGCTGATTCCCACCGCTCAGATCACCGAATCGTTGACCCACCCGGTCGAACTTGGTGGGAAATCGCGTGGTGACGGCTTCGCCGATCTCCTTGCGAGCTTTGGCGGAGACCAGCATCCCTCGACGAATCGGCTCGGTGTGATGAAGGCCGAGAACGCCGTTGAGTTCGATACTCCAATCTTCGATCACCGCCTCGTGGTGGCGATCTTCGGCAATCAGGCGGATTCCGGCAACCAGTCGATCCTTCGTGGATTTTTTGCCGAGATCTGCACCATCGAGACTGATCGAACCGGCAGAAGGAAGCAGACCCAGGATGGCTTGGAACAACTCGCGCTGACCGTTGCCATCCACTCCAGCGAGTCCGGTCAGTTCGCCGCCGCGAAGCTCGAAGCTCACGGTCTTGACCGCCTCATCGCCGCGCTCACCCTTGACCGTGAGCCCGGATACCCCGAGAATCACCGCGCCGGGAGTTGCCGGAGTCGGAGCCGGGATATCGACCGAATGGCCGACGATCATCTCGGTTAATTCCTCCGGATTGGTATCTCGGACCGGCTTGCTCGCGATGAGCTTGCCCCCCCGGAGCACCGTTACATCGTCGCAGTGATCCATCACCTCGGGGAGACGGTGAGTGACCACGATGATCGTGGTGCCGGAATCAGCGAGTTCGTGAAGCTTGGCAAAGAGAAGATCGGCATCGGTTGGGGAGAGCATCGCCGTGGGCTCATCCAGGATCATGATCTTGGCTCCGCGCCACAGGAGCTTCAGGATTTCCAGCTTCTGAGCCTGGGCGGGCCCGATCCCTTCGGCGAGGGCATCCCACTCAAAACTGAAACCCATCTGAGTCGCGAGTTCGGTGGCTTTGGCCCGGGCGTTGGCGAAGGGAATTGTCCAGCCTGGCTCCGCCCCGAGGATGAGATTTTCCAGACAAGTGAGCTCGCCGATGATACTGTAGTGCTGACTCACCATGCCGATTCCAGCGGTGAGCGCGTCTTGGGGCTTCGTGAAGTGCCGCTCCTGACCCTCCACGATGACCTTGCCCTCGGTGGGCTTGAGTGCGCCGTAGAGCACCTTCATCAGAGTGGTTTTGCCCGCGCCGTTCTCGCCGACCAAAGCGTGAATGGTCTGCTTACGCACGGTAAGGGCGACGCCATCCAGCGCGGTGACGCGACCAAACCTCTGAACGATTCCGCTCAGATCCACCACGGATTCGGCGCTCATTCCAGGGGCACTCTCCCGGAGAGGACATCGAACAGGGCCGCCGTGGTGTCGCCGCTTCGCCCGGCGCGGTCAAGAGCGCTCAGGAGTTCATCGGTAAGGGCGGTTGCGGGGATCGCGATGCCAAGCTGATCGGCGGCCTCGAGGCAGTAGCCAAAGTCTTTGCGCTGGTGATCGACGCGGAATCCGGGTGTCCAGTCGCGATTGAGGATCTTGGGGCCGTAGTTTTCGAACGCCCAGCTTCCGGCGGCTCCTCCGCTGAGAAGCTCTCGGGTGAGGGCCAGGTCGAGTCCGGCCTTTTCGGCGAAAGCGAGGCTTTCGCAGAGTCCGATCAGGGCCCCGCCGACGGCGATTTGGTTCGCCATTTTCATCATCTGCCCCGCGCCCGCCCCACCAACATGAGCGGTGCGCTTCGCATAGGGGGTCATCACCGGAAGGGCTCTGGCGTAGCTCTCCTCGCTGCCACCGCAGAAAATCGTCAGGGTTCCCGCCTGGGCTCCCATCGAGCCACCGGTGATGGGGGCGTCAAGAAACGCGCAGCCGTGGGAATGGCAGGTTTGATGAAACTCCATCGCCGCTCCCGGAGACGTCGTCGAGTGGTCGATGAAGAGAGTTCCAGGTTGAACCACCGGCAGCAGGGAAGCCAACACCGCTCGGACATCTTCATCGCGCGAAATGCACAGCACGATGACGCCACAGTTTGCGAGTTCTTCGATGGAGTCGGCGAGTGCGACGCCCTGCTCTTGCAGCGAGTCACCCTTGCCCGGAGTGCGTGACCACACCATCATCCATGAATCCGAACCGGCGAGGCTCTTGGCCAGGTGGCCTGCCATGGGCAACCCCATCGTGCCCATTCCGATCATTCCGATTCCATTCATCTGCGCCCTGTGGTTTTACCCGAGCGACCGGCATCCGCTGGTTCGGCTAGAATGGGGCATGACACCAAAATCGGGAATCATCGGCTGGTACGAGCATCATTCGGGGGATGCGAGCGAGAGCAAAGACTTCTATCAAAAAGTCTGCAATTGGACGATGGAGCCGACCGAGATGGACGATCACGACGATTGGACGGCGGTTCAGGATGGTATCCCCGTGTTTGGTTTGATCCAAGATTTCCCCGGTTTTGAGGGATACCGGGGCTGGCTTCCGTACTTCATGGTCGATGACCTTGCGGGGGCTCGAGAGAGAGCTCTCGCGGCCGGAGCTTCGGAGATTCATCCTGTGGTAGAGAACGAGGGAGAAGGGGCCTGGTGCGCGCTTTCGGACCCCGACGGCGTTCCTTTTGCTCTCTATCAGGCGGCGGTGTAGCGGATCATGGTGGGCTTCGTTTCTCTCTCGTTGATTCTGGGCGGGCAAGTCGCTCAGCCGAAGCATCCGATGCCGGATCGCCTCGATGCCGCGTTGCGGGTTCGAACGGTTGAGGATGCGTGGCTGAAGGCAAGCGATGCGCAGAAGCAAGCCGCGATTCCCCACATCAACAACGCGGTGATGGGATTCTTCTCCGGGATTTTTGGGGAAGTGTCCGGACACCTGGATGCGGCCCACACATCGCTCACCGGACAAAAGAAATCGGAATGGGATCGTTTTGGCTTCCGAGTCTTCCCGACCATCTACGCTCCTGGACAGAAGGTGTATCTCGAGGCTTACCGCCTCTACGGCGAGCCGTGGCGTGACGATCTTGTCGTGACGTTTGAAGGGCAACAGGTTTGGTTCAGCGCTGGTGGTTCGTATGGTCAGGAAGTTCAGACAATCGAGCGGAAGGCCAGCAAGCCGGGGGCCTTCGGTCAAGCTATGGTGACGATTGAGGGCAAGGATTTCCCCATCAATGCTTACTGGTCGAATCATGCCGAGAAGAGGGATTTTCCCAACCTGAGCGATCCCGTTCTCAAAGCGCAGATGGAACCTGGATTCTTCTTCGGCCGGGAGGCGTTGGAGAGTTTGCTGGCGTTCGTCTCGCGCCCGGCTCCCAGGCCTGGCGACCCTGCGCAGTGGTATGCGGGCGAAAAGAACACGACGATCTTCCGTATCAACACCAAGAAGCCGATCTCCGGCAAAGTGAAGGTGCTGATCGCTCTGCACGGTGCGGGAGGATCGGAGAATATGTTCCCGGAAGGGTACGGCGCTGGTCGATTTGTCCAAGGCGCGGCGGATCGTGGCTGGGTGGTAATGAGCCCCCGAGCGACGCCCAGCGCGGTTCGTGATTGTCTGGAGTGGCTGGTCGGCGACCGGAAAGTGGAGATCGAGAAGCTCGTGGTGGCAGGTCACAGCATGGGCGGCGGACTGGCGCTCAACGCCGCACGGGCACAGAAGCTTGATGGCCTCATCATGTTCGCCCCAGCCGGTCAGGGTTCGGTGCCAGAGATTCCGACCTTCCTCGCGGTGGGTGCCAAGGAGATCGCGATGCTCAAAGCCTCGGCGGATCGGATGGGTGAGACTCTCGCGGATCGGAAGGGCTCGACGTTCAAGGTCTATCCGAACGCCGAGCACCTGATGATCGTCGCCGAGGCAACCGCCGACGCGCTTAAGTTCCTCGAAGGACGTTAGATTCCGAGGAGGAATCTCAAAACGAAAGCGGAAGGTAGGTCGATCAGGGTGAACAGACTGAACCCGATGGCAATTCCCATGAGCTGGCTTCCGATCACGAGCACGAGTAAGACGACGCCCCCATAAGCGCGATGCCACTGGAACCATCTCACGCGTTGAGGTTCGGGCATCAACAGGCCGAGCAGCCACTGTCCGTCCAGCGGGCCAATCGGAATCAAGTTGAAGAAGAACAACCGAATGTTGATGAGAACCCCGCTCAGAAGGAGAAGGTACAGGAACGATTCGTTCGCGAGCAGGGTCGGCGAGGTCATCGCCACAATCCGGAAAATCAAAGCCCAGACTGCGGCCTGAATCAGGTTGGAGACCGGCCCGGCAAGCACCGCCGTAAAGTAATCCCACCGAGGGTTCTTCATGAGTCCAGGGTTCATGGGCACCGGCTTGCCCCAACCGATCCCGAATCCGACAAGCGCAGTGAGCACCATCATCATCGTACCAACTGGTTCAAAATGGTTGGTGAGGTTCAGGGTCACGCGGCCTTGGTTGCGCGGTGTCGGGTCTCCGGCGAGATCCGCGAACTTTGCGTGGCAGTATTCGTGAATCCCGATGGCGAGGAAGATCACGATGATGATCGCGATAATCTGATTTGCATTGATGGTAGCGAAGTCCATTAGACCAAATCCTCCGGCAGAACCTCGCGGCCAAGCACCTGCTCCCACGTTTCGGCACGTTGAATCTCGCTCACGCTGCCATCAAGACGGATGAGCAGGGTCGCCGGGCGCGGGTAGCGGTTGTAATTACTCGCCATCGAACTGTTATACGCACCGGTTCCGAAAACCTGCACGCAGTCCCCCGCCCTCACACATCCGGGGAGAGGAACATCTTCGAACAGCTTGTCGGTTTCGCAGTGCCTCCCGCTGACCGTGGTGCGTTGGGAAGCCTGGAGATCGCGGGGTTCTTGCGGCGTGAGAGAAAGTTCGTATTTCGCGCCGTAGAGCGCGGGGCGTGGATTGTCGGCGAGGCCGCCATTGACCGCAACATAGCGCCGCGTGCCATGAGATCGGCTGGGGACATCTTTCACATTCCCGACTTGGTAGAGAGTGACCCCGGCTTCCGCGACCAAGGATCGCCCGGGCTCGTGCATCAGAATTACGTCGTCGCTCACCACCGCGCGGATTGCATCGGCCACGCGCTGGCAGTACTCCTGAATCGCCAGAGGAGACTCGTCCGAGTTCCGAACGCCGAGCCCGCCCCCAACATTTACGATCTTCAGTTCGAGGCCGAGGGCCGGGAAGACCTCTTGGCCGAACTGGGCAATCACCTCGCCGCCCGTGATCTGGGCGGTGGGGTCAAGCAGTTGCGAACCCACGTGGCAATGCACTCCGATCAGATTCAGACCTGCGCCTCGACACGCCTCCACCGCGCGCTGGCCGGAGCCATCGCTGACATTAAATCCGAACTTTGTGTCGTCTTGGCCGGTGCTGATCTTGCCATGAGTTTTGGGGTCCACCCCAGGGGCAAGACGGAGGAGCAAAGGTGTTTTCGCTCCCAGCGAAGCCAGCAAGGAAATCTCCTCAAAACTATCCGCCACGATCATCCCGATGCCCTGGGCGAGGGCGAACTCGAGTTCGGTTCGGGATTTGTTGTTTCCGTGGGCGTAGCACTGGGCGGGATCAATCCCTGCAAGGAGTGCGGCTCGGAACTCTCCCTCGCTCGCAACATCGATCCAGCAGCCCTCGCTCGCGGCGATTTTCAGCACGGCCGATGTGGAGTTGGCTTTGCTGGCGTACCCAAGCCTCGTCTGCCCCCAACTCGCGGCAAGAGCTTCTCGGTAGAGCGTGATCTTGTGCCGAATCAGCGACTCATCGAGGACATAAAGGGGCGTGCCGTGCGATGCCAGTTCGCGGACGCGATCATCCGAAAGGCGCAAAGAGTCTGGAGTCGTCGCATCCCTCACCACGCTTGGGATTATGGCCGAGAGTGGCCTGACGTCCGAAATCGGCCCGGGAACAAAAAACAAACCCCGGAGCCGAGGTGGCCCGGGGTGTTGTTTTTCAGGTTTTCACCTGGAAGACCGGAGTTCATGACAAACCCCGTGTCCGTAGTCACGGGTTGCTAAAACCCACGACCTCCCAGGTGGTTCCGTTTACTGTTACTCATGTGCTAGGCACCACCTCCTGTTTGGTTTGATTTCTCCGCCGAAGCGAAGATACTTATTCGGACGCACTCGGCGCGCCATCTGTTGCATCGTTTTCTGGACGCGGGTTCAGAAGAGTCTCTGCGGAGGCAGAATCGCGTTGAGCTGAGGCGGCATCCATGCGGAGCCGATCCATGAGGGTGGTCAGTCCGAGGGCTTTCGTGACCGTTGCTGGCTTCTCTTTCTGTCGATAGATGCAGAGCATGAGGCGGACACCCTGCCGCTCCCAGAAGAGATACTCGCTGTGGTTGGTTTTGACCGAAGAACTCGGGATCCCGAAATTACTCCGGTACTTCTCAATCATCTCGTTGACTGGGGCAGCGTCAAGAGCCTCGTTCATGTCGAGAGCAAGAACCACATTGCCGTCGGAGGTCACCAGACTCACGGTGCGATTGGGAGTTTCCCAACCGGCGGCCCCGAAGCTCTCATCGAACATCGGCGGGAGTTCACTGAGCTTGACGCTACGGGCGGGAGCACGGAAATCTCCGACCATCGCGGAGTCATGCTTCTGGCCAATCCGGATCACCGATTCATCGGCAAGGATGGCAAGATCGCAGCTGAGGTGCGAGGAGGTGAGCTTGACGTCGCTTGCTGTCAAGGTATCTGTCTCGCCCTGATTGAGCGCCAGCCCCGAAGGATCGCATCCGGCAAGCCCGAGACTTGCAAGGATTAAGAGGCTAATGAACTTCGAGAATTTTGTACTTTTGCGTGCCACCAGGAGCCTCCACTTCGACAACGGAACCGGCGGATTGATCAAGCAATGCGTTTCCGAGCGGGGAAGAGATGGAAATCTTGTCGTTGGCCGGGTCGGCCTCGAAGGCTCCGACCAGCTCGATGGTGAGCTTGTCTCCCCATTCCATGTCTTCCAGCACGACGGTGGAGCCCAAGTGAGCTTCCCCTACGTTCTTCGGGCCAGAGACGATTTTGGCGTTCATCAGCACGCGCTCCAGCTCCGCGATCCGCGCTTCGAGGCGGGTTTGATTGAGCTTAGCCTCGTGGTACATCGCATTTTCGCGAAGATCGCCGTGCGACTTCGCTTCGCGGATATTCTCGGCAATCCGCGCCCGCTCCGAGCCTTTCAGCTCTTCCAGCTCAAGTTTGAGCTTTTCAAAACCCTCTTGCGAGAGGAGCACATCGTTGGACATAGACGTTTGAGTTTACTCGGCTCTGGTCGTGCCGGTTTCGGTTCAGCTGAGAAGTGTCTCGGCGAAAACGGGAAAGAGTGGAGCCCGATGACAGATTTGAACTGACGA
Organism: Methyloversatilis discipulorum; assembly: GCA_943371575.1. Taxonomy (GTDB): domain Bacteria; phylum Armatimonadota; class Fimbriimonadia; order Fimbriimonadales; family Fimbriimonadaceae; genus UphvI-Ar2. Next base: position 145,770 of record CALRVI020000004.1, read on the forward strand.
CCTACCGCTTACAAGGCGGTTGCTCTACCACTGAGCTAATCGGGCAAGTTGGTTCGGAAGGTACCCAAAAGCGAATCGGAGAAGGGAAATGGCCTGAGACCACCCTTCTCCGAATTGAGTGCTTGCGCGCGCTTACTTGCGGCGCTTGCGGGTTTTGACGAGCTTCGGCTGTCCGTCCGCTCCGTAGGAGAGCTTGTATCCGGCAGGGATCTTGGCGAGGGCGGCTGCCACATCATCCGGAAGTTCGACGCTCTTGCGACCTGTTGTCTTGGCCTTCTTTCGGCCTCGCTTAAAGGTTGCCACGGCTGCTTCGCCTTCAGCGTCGCTGGTCACGACTTCCACGCCGCCATCCACAAACTTGAGGATTTCTGCGGCGGGAGGAATGTGAACAAAAATGAATTGATCGGATTGAACCAATCGAACTTCGTAGGGCAGCACAACTTTGCGCGTACCAATTTTGAGACTCAGTGCACCTTCTTTTGCTTCGGTGCGGAGCTTCAGACCAAACTTAATCTTATCAAGTGAGCGAGCCATTTCCTCGTACTATCCTTTGGAAGAGATTTTCTCCCAAGTCTTCCTAGATCGTATCTTGACGAACTGTTGATCAATAAATCAAGGACCTAATCACGAGTTCTTAAAAACCGGGATATTATCAATGAGTCGAACTGTATGGAATTTCGCCGCAACTACCAGTCGTGAGTCCTCATCAATATGCGTGATGGGAAGCATAGTGTTGGGGTCAACTGCATCCAGATACTCCACGCCAAATCCGAGATCCTTCAATGTGCCAGTAGCCGCCTTCAGAACAGGCTTTACGTTCAAATTTGAGTGAGAGACGCCCTTGGCGAGGGTATCGGCGGTCTGGACGAGAACCCGGTACAGCTCCGATGCTTCGACCTTCTGTGCAGGAGAGAAGTACTGATTCCTGCTGGACATCGCAAGCCCACTTGGTTCGCGAACCGTCTCTTCGAATTGGAGAGCAAGCGGCATATTCAGATCATTCACCATCCGGCGAATCACCGCGCACTGTTGTAAATCCTTGAGTCCAAAAAAGGCCGTATCCGGTTGAACGATCCCAAAGAGTTTGGCGACGATCGTAGCTACGCCTTCAAAGTGCCCGGGGCGGCGCTCACCTTCATAGAGTTCAGAAACTCCCAAAACTAAGACATTTGTCTGTATGTTTTGTGTCAATTCTGCAGGATCTGGCACAAACATAAGATCGACGCCGACCGATTCCGCCATGGCGAAGTCTTGTTCATGTTGACGAGGGTACTTGGCCAGGTCATCAGTCGGAGCAAATTGAAGAGGATTGACGAACAGCGAAACCGCACAAGAACCGCAGGCGGCCTTCGCCGCCCGCATCAGTGAGAGATGCCCCTCGTGGAAGGCTCCCATGGTGGGGACGAAGCCGAGCGCTGAGAACTCTCGGCGAGCGGCTCGACATTCGGCAATCGTGCGGACGACTTTCAAAAGCTGTTCTCTGCAGTAGGGAAGGTGCGATCTTTGACCGCTTGAACATATTGTTTCATGCCGCGTCGCATCACCCGTCCGGCGTCGCCAAACTTCTTCGTGTGCTTATGCAATTTGGGGCTCAATCCCATGATGTCGTGGAAGACTTGAATCTCTCCATCGCACTCCAAACCCGCCCCGATCCCGATGGTGGGACATCCCACGGATTGAGAGATCGTGGCCGCTAAGGGGGCAGGAATCAACTCCAGCACGATGGCGAAGCATCCTGCCGCATCCAAGGACTTCGCCGCTTCGACGATCGGATCAGATTCGGTGCGACCCTGAACCCGGAATCCGCCGAATTTGTTCACGGACTGCGGCGTAAAGCCGACATGTCCCATCACAGGGATTCCCGCCTTGATCATGGCGCGGATTTCGTCGGGATAATCGCCTTCGAGCTTGACGGCTTCTGCGCCCGCTTTCATGAGGGCGAAAGCGCTCTCCACGGCTTGCTCGACCGAAGCCCCGTAACTACCAAACGGAAGATCCGCAACCAGAAGGGCCTGCGAGACTCCGCGCCGAGTTGCTCGGACGTGGTGAATCATCTCCTCCAGAGTGACCGGCACGGTGGTCGGGTAGCCCAGCACCACATTTCCTACCGAATCCCCAACCAGCACGACATCGACCCCGGCTTGGTCGGCGATCAGTCCACTGGTGAGATCGTACGCGGTCACGCAGACGACGCGCTCCTTGCCCTTCAGTGCTTTGATACCTGGTGCATTTCGCTTCAGCGACATAGGGGCGAGTGTACCGATCTGGCCCCGCGGACTAGGAACTTCTCAGAATCCGGGAATCCCACCGAGAAGTCCGCCGCCCCCGAGGTCGCCAGGAATGGAGAACCACTTGCGGGTGTCGTACTTTCGGCAGACTTCCTCAACCTGCTGGTCGGTTTGTTTGCGCAGCGAATCGACGCGGGCTGAAGACTTTCCTTGCTTTCCAAACGCTTCGCCAAGCAGACCCTGGAGATCCCCCTGGTCGGCACTCGCGATTCGCCCAAAGAAGGAGCTCATCTCGTTGAACATGTTGCCGGTTTCATCAATCGCTTGGCTGTAGCTGGCCTGGATCGGCACACATTCCGCCGGGGCAGGAAATGCCATGAATTCCCGTCGGAGATCTTGCCAGTCTTGTGTGTAGTCTTGGATCGAAGACGCGGTGCGCTCGCTCTCTTGTTGTGAGTCAGCCAAGGGATCCGATTCCGGGTCGATCAACGATTCGACGGAAGACGCACCGCGCAAAGCTTGCATCTTCGTTTGAATCGCGGCAAATTCTCCCATTTGTTGCGCCACGAGCCCTTTCTTTTTCTCCTCAATCCGCCGCAGGTGCTCGAGCCAATCGAGAACATCTTTGGGCATTCCTTTGGCCTCTTCAATCGGGAGAGGGAGGGAAGGCGGAGGGGTATTGGGCACGGCAGGCAGGACTGGGTTCTGTTGAACCACCTGAGCGGTCACACCTTGAGTTTTCGGAGTTAACAACCCGAGGGCGGCCATCCCCCCGCCAATCGCGAGGACGAGCACGAGAGCCCCGAGCCCAATCCCGAGCATCGTCTTGGCCTTTTTCGATTCACTTGCGTAAGGATCGTGCGGATTCATAGCGTGCCGTCACTCTTAGGACGCATTTTCAACGCCAGAGGTGCCCGCAGGATCGCGCTCTTCCATGTTTTCACCAAGCAATGCGTCTGCTGGCTCCCGGCAAGATCACCAGATTGTGCCGTGTTCTCACTGAATACAAGCAGGGTGGGAGCCGAAGATCACCGTGAGCGACGCGAAACAGTTCGGCTTCCCGATGCGTCTAGGAAAAACAATCATGGAGCAGAGGCCCGTTCACCCTCTCAACCAGATGTTTCATGAAGTGGTTCACGAACAAACCGTGAAGCATCTTGGTGAGATTTCGATGTCGGCCGAGCAGTATCTCGTCGATCTGCTGGTGGCGTTTGTGCGGATGGAGCGCGTGTTTGCCGTCCGCAATGCGGCAGGACACCGCGTGGAATCCATCATCGAGATGGTGGCCGAAGGCGATGTCCGACTTCATGCCGACTCATTCACCCGGGAGAGGGAAGTCCACAAGCACATCGGGGACTTCATCCTGTTCTGGAGCGGTGTCTATCCCGACTTTCTGCGTAAGGTCAAGCTCCAATCGGGCTTTGATCTGGTGTGTGACTACACCAGGCAGGGGAAGGAGAGCTATCACCTGGTGAGCACTTTCAGCTTTGCTCCATTCGACCAAGAGGCTCCGACTTTCCAAACCCTGAGCGATGGATTTGAAGATTTCGCGTTTGTGCTCCAGCAAGTGAGTCGCCAGACCGGAATTTACGCCGCTTAGGCGTCGGTGGCGGCACTCGGCAATCGAGCGCGAATGAAGGCGGGTTTGAGGAACCCGTAGCCGCCGGCGAGAGCGAGTCCGACCCCCATCGCAATCAGGGTGCCCTCGATGCCGATGAGGCCCAGCGCCGGTCCAACAAGACCGATGCCGAGAGGCTGCATCGTCATCGACACCATTCCCCAGGTGCTGGAGACTCTCCCGCGAACCTCGTCCGGGATCGCGGTTTGCATATACGTATTGATCGGGATAATGAGAAACGGCAAAGCAACCCCGCAAAGCAGGTTCACGAGCAAGAAGAGCGGGTAAGGCTTGCTCACCGCCATCACCGCGACCAAAACGCCGAGGATGATATTCACCCCGGCGAAGAGAAGCCCGACGCGCGCCAGCTTGAGTTTGGCGACAACCACCGAGAACACCATCATCGCGGCGACGAAGCTGAACTCAATCAGAGCGAGGGTATCGAAATTACCGCCGTACCAGGCCTCATTGAGCTCCACGTAGACCACCATGAAGCCCGCAATCGCCAGGGTGCCGAGAACGTTGATCGGGAGTGCCACGGCGATGACGGGATCCTTCCGCATGACCCGCAACCCTTCGCGGAGATCGGAATTCATGGTCTGGATGACGGCCGCCAGACTCTGCTTCCAGGTCTGAGGCGGTTGGTCGCCGCCGAATGCCGGTTCGCGCTCTGCTCGAATCTCTGGCAAGGTCGTGAGAAAAAGCGCGGATACCGCGAAGGTGATCGCGTTAATGAAGACGGCCCAGAAAAAGAAGTATTCCGGATTGATTTTGTAGACCGCGCCAAGGACAAAAGCAGAGACCCCGAGACCCGCCATCGCCACAAATTGTTGGGTCGCTACGGCAAGCCCGTTGGCCTCCATGAGGTCCTCTGCAGGCACTAGTCGTGGGATCGCCGCAGTTCGGGCAGGCATGAAAAACGTGTTCACGGTACTGAGCAGGAACGCACATCCTGCAAGCACGGCGACCGACGGTTTGGGCTCGGTGAAGGCGTAAACTGCGAGTCCAATGGTGATGACGGCGCTCGCAGAATCGCTGAAGAGCATCAGCTTCTTGCGATCCAATCGATCAGCCGCGACCCCCGCGAATGGACTGAAGAACACAAACGGCAGAGCCTGCATGACCCCCACAAGACCAACCGCCATCGGATCCTTGGTGACCTTGCTGGCAATGAACAGAAGCACGAGCATGTAGACCGAATCGCCAAATTGCGAAATGATCTGACCGAAGAACAGCCTTCGAAAGTCACGGTGCCGAAGCACACCTCTGCTCAGAAACGACATGGGGGAAAGCGCGAACGCTCCCCACGATACCGCCCGATTTTCGGTTTGGTTTCGACAAAGAGACTGTTTCGGGACTGATTCAAGTGATATCTGCGAAGGATGCAACCGAACGGTTCGCGAGTTTGGTAGAACAGGGCGAATCTCATGGCCGCGATCACGCCGACCCTCCAGAACCGAATTCAAAGCCTCGACGTGTTGCGGGGCTTCGCCATCTTGATGATTTTGGTCGCGAATATTTGGGCGTTTGGACATGTGCAACTCGGCACCGGTCCAAACATGCTGGCCAAAGATGCTCTGACGGGATGGGCCGATGCCTTCCAGACCGCGTTCGTCTCCGGGAAATTCCGTGGGATGCTTTCATTCCTCTTCGGAGTCGGGCTGGCGCTCCAGTTCAACAAAGGTCAAAGAACAGGAGCATGGCCGGGAAGCTATGTGAAACGCACGCTCCTGCTGCTGCTCCTTGGGTGCATCCACGGGCTGCTCATCTGGTACGGCGATATCCTGACCGCCTATGCTCTCACGGCTCTGGTTGCGATGTGGTTTGTGAAAGCGGACGACAAAACCCTGATCCTGATCGCAAGCATCATGCTTGCGATCAGCCTTGTGTTCGGGCTTGGCCTCGGGTTTCTCGGGAGCTTCAGTCCCAAAGGGGGAGATATGGGTGCTGCGGATCCTGGCATGACGGGGATCATGGCGGCTTTCACAGAGCAGGGCCAGGTGGCAGCCTATCAAACGGGCACCTACCTCGATCAGGTCATCAACCGAGTCGGGATGTTCGGAGCAGGGCTTTGCCTCTTCTTCTTTTTCGGCCCGGCTCTCCTGACCTCGTTTCTTGTCGGAATGATTGTTGGACGGCGAGGGATTCTTGCCGCACCGAGCCGACACCCGGAAGCCACCAAGATTCTCTCTGCCGTGGGATTTGTCGGACTCTTCTTCAATCTTCTCGCGCTGCCGATGCACGCTTCCGGGACGACCTTTGACTTCTCGATGTTGGTTGAATCGGGGCTCAATATTCCGCTCTCCATCGGCTACGCGATTTGGCTTGCCATTGCCGTGGAGAAGGGTCTTTTCAAGCCGATCACCTCCGTTCTGGCGCGGGTGGGAACGGTGGCTTTGTCTGTGTACTTGCTCACGTCCGTCGTCTCGACAGCGATTTTCTACTCATGGGGCGGGGCGCTCTTCGCGAAGCTCAACTACTGGCAGATGCTTGGCGTCGTGCCCGTGGTTTGGGTCATCGTTGTCGCGTTTGCACTGCTTTGGACGAAGAAGTTTGCCATGGGGCCAGTGGAGTGGCTTTGGAGAAGCGCCAGCAGCGGGGCAAAGGCACCCCTCACAAAGGCAGCTGCGCTCGATGCGACCGAGGGAGGCGTTGTCCCGCCACCGATCGCCCCGCCTCCTGCGGCGCCGACCTATGATCCCAACCGTTCGAGTTGGCCGCAGTAGCCTCTGCTCCAATCAGAAGACCCCTCCAGTCGGAAAGGCAGAGGGGTCTTCTGCGTTTGCGTCGAAGTCGTTTCAGCGCAAGACTTTGAGCGGAGCCGAGAGATCCGCGCTCCCGAAGGTGTCCACGTTCTGCCCCTCGACCTGGAACCGCACGGCATCCACGTCCTTAAAGGTGCCCATCAGCGTGAGGACGCCATTGACGAGAACCATTTCGTCGCTGGTTCCGTAGCCCGCCATGATCGCCTCGTTGAAGTTGAGCGTCGCGACCTTGTTCTCGATGTTGTAGTTGAGAAGTTTGGCTTCCTTCGGAACAATGCTCAGCGTGTCGAGATACTTGTTCACCGCGTAGAGCTTGGGATCTTCGCCCGCCGGGGCGAGATCATCCGACTGCTCAAACTTCACGTCGTCGCCATCGAGCTTCGGCTCAAGAGCCGTGACCTTTTGCGGATCGTCGGGTCGGACATCGACCTTGATGGGAACGTCTTGCTTCTGCCCGGCTTGCTCCACCGTCGGTTCGGGCTTGGCTGTCATGGGGTTGGCCACGAAGTATCCCGTCCCAGCGAGAGCGGCGGCTCCCGCGGCAATTGCGACAACGGCAAGAGTTGTCTTGTTGTTTTGCTTCTTACCCATCAGTGCTGTTCCCCAAAGAATACTTGGATTCCGCGCAAGACCGCTTTGGCCATCTTGTCGGTGAAGTCCGGTTTGGTCATGATTGCGCGGTCGTGCTTGTGGTTGATAAAGCCGAACTCCAGGAGCACTCCCGGCATCTTGCTATCTCTCAATACTTTGAAACCGCTCTGATAGATGCGTTGGTCGCTCCACGCACCCATATCCGGGATTCCGCTGACCTTGGCAATTTCCTCTTGAATGCACTCGGCGAGCAGTCGCCCAACCGGCTCTTGCTTGTGATAGAACGTGATCGTTCCGGATCGCCCATTCTCCACGTTGAGAGAGTTGATGTGGAGGCTGAGGAAGAGATCCGCGTCGCTGTCGTTGGCGAGCTTGGCGCGATCGCCGAGGCTCGGGTAGGTGTCATCCGTCCGAGTCATGATGACGGACGCTCCCTCTTGTTCCAGCAGCTTCGCTAAGGCGAGTCCGATGGGAAGAACCAATCCTTTCTCGGTGACGTTTCCGTATCGAGCCCCCGGGTCACGTCCGCCGTGGCCCGGGTCGATGACGATTACCTTGCCCATGAGGTTCGCCGAACCACTCGGGCGGAAGAATCGCACTTGGAACTGATTCGCCTGGTTCGTCACCGTGAACGCCATCGGCCTGGTCAGCTCAATCGCAATGATCGCATTGGCTCCGTCACCCGTCAGAGTCAGTTGCTTGATCCACGGGGATCCACCAAACTCATTGGTCGCGGTCTTGTTGAACTCCGCCTTCGGAATCGACACCTGAACCTCGGTGGGAGAGAGATACCGAACGGCGGGCGGAATGGCGAGTCGCGCCGAAGTGGGGACGGTGAGAATCGTGCCGGAATCCGTGTTTTGGGTGACGCGGGGTGAACTCAAAACCGATTCGGGCGGCGTTGTCGACGCAGGAACAATCGCTTGAGTGATCGTGCCGGGGTCTTGCCGAACCAGATCCGGGATCGTGAAGCGAAACGCGCGCGAGGCGTCGAAATCCTTGTTTGTCGCCGCGACGACCGCCGGGTGCTCGATCACGATCCGGGTCGTGTCCACGCTAAACTGCCGAACCCTCCACCAAGCAGGAAGAACCGGCGCCTCGGGCGTATCGAGTTTCGCACCGGCGAAATCAAAGACCAGACGATCCGGCCCAGAAACCCGGAACACCCTCGCCTTCACGCCGACCGTCGAATCAACCTCGAGCCCTTGCTCGGTCAGACTGATGCTGCGGATTCGGCCCAGGGCGCGGAAGACGTTGCCCTCCCAGTCCGCGGTCGTTCCAAGGAAGCGCGCCGATTCGCTCAGGTTGATGAGGTTTTGCCCTTGGTGTTGAACCACAGGAACGCGGAACAATCGTCCTTCAGCCGCGATCTCAAGTTCAGAGCCTCGTGCGGAGACGTTCCATCCCCAAGTTCGGGCGAGTTTCGTGGTGACAAACGCTTCGTCACCGCGCTTAAAGGCGTCCGACGTGGCGGCAGGTTGATAAGCGAACTGGACGGTTGCAGGTTCAAACCCTGCGGCCCAGGCCACTGTCATCGCCATCCATGGGACCAGACAGGCAAGCCATCGGTTCATAACTCGGAGCATTATGCCTCAATTAACGGGTCATTCCTGGCTGATGTTCAGTAGAAATGCGAGAAATTGTTGCAATTTCTTGGATCTTTCAGTCTGAGGCCTCACACGACTTGTGAGGTTTGAACCTACCGTTTCGGGTTCCGAAAGAGGCTTTGGGACGGATGAATCTTTGCCTCCGTATAGGTTAGAATCACCTTCATTCCGGGCTACGGTTCTCCCGAATCGAACCCACAATGGTACAGAAAGCGATGCCGACTTACGTTTACGAATGCGATACCTGCAGCAAAGTTTTTGAGGTGGATCAACGCATCACCGAAGATCCACTGACGGATTGTGGTTGTGGCGACGGCAAAGTCAAGCGGATCATGCAGCCGACGGCCGTGATGTTTAAGGGATCAGGTTTCTACGTCAACGACGTGGCCAAATCGTCTGCTTCTTCCGCGAGCAGTGGCCCGAGCTGCGATGGATCAGGCGCCTGCCCGAGCTGCGTCCCCGAGAGCTGACAGCGCTCGTTCACGCGTTTGTCGCCGAACGAATCGGTTTCCGCGCCCCGCTTCTGGGTGAAACGGCCCTCTCTAGGTCAGCCGTTTTGCTGGGCCACCAGCTGCTCCAGTCTCACCGACTGAGCCTCCCAGTCTGACATCGCCGCTTCCAGGGCCGACTTGGCTTCCTGGTAGCTGATGCTCAGGGCGTGGATATCTGCCCCCGCAGGCGGGCTAGCCAGCATCTCTTCGAGGGAAGCAATCGCTTCCTCCCGGGTGAAAACAGTCTCCTCGCAGGTCTCGACGACTTTGCGCATCCGGGCGATCTCTTTGCTCAGCTCGCGAGGTGTCAGAGTCGGCTCGACCGGTGTCGCCGACTTCACCGGAGATTTCGACTTTCCCGTCTCCGATGGCCCCGCCTTTGCCCCGCGCTCTCGGTACTCCTGATACCCGCCAGGGAAGAGAATCGCCCCGCTCCTCCGCACGTCGAGAATGCTGGTCGTGACTTGGCCAAGAAGCCACCGATCGTGGGAAATCAGGATAAGCGTTCCCTTGTAGTCGTTGAGAACGCTGGCCAGAGCCTCCCGAGAATCCATGTCCAGGTGGTTCGTCGGCTCGTCGAGCACCAGGAGATTCGGATTCGCGTAGGTGAGGCCCGCGAGAACAAGCTTGTTCTTTTCGCCCCCACTCAGGGTGCGGATCGGCCGGAAGACATCGTCTCCCTCGAAGAGGAATCGCCCGAGGAGATCGCGCGCAGGTCCCGCATCCATGCCGTACTCCCACACCAGATAGTCGAGCGGTGTGGAGTCGAGATCGAGTTGCGTGGCATCTTGGGTGAAGTATCCCAGCTCCACATTCGATCCAACCCGGGAGTGCCCTCCGACGGCAGGGTGCTTGCCGAGAACGGTCTTGATGAGAGTCGATTTCCCCGCGCCATTCTCGCCGATGACCCCCCAGCGATCTTGGTATTGAACAATCCAATCCAGCCCGTGGATCAGGGTTTCATCCGAGAAGCCAACGTCCAGCTTCTTGGTTTCGAGCACGAGATCCCCGGAGCGCTTGGTTTGCTGGAATCCAGCGGCCATGCCGCGATCATGCTTCGGAGCATCGATCTTGGTCTCCATAAGGCGCTCCATCTGCTTCCGCCGACCGCGGGCCTGAGCCGTGCGTTGGGTGTTGATGAATCGCCGGACATACTCGTCCATCTTGGCGATTTGGGCTTCCTGTTTCGCGGCGAGCATCGCTTGCTCGGCTTCGTATTCCGCTCGGAGCTGGAGAAACTTTGCGTATCCCGCCGGGTAGTTACGAACGCTGTGCCCTTTGAGTTCGAGAACCCTCTGAGCGGTCGCTTCCAGAAACGCCCGGTCGTGGCTGACGAGGAGCACCGCACCATGGTAGTTCTTGATCCAGCCTTCCAGCCATTCAGTGGCTTGAAGATCGAGGTGGTTGGTGGGCTCGTCGAGGATCAAGAGTTCGGGCTCTTCAAGCAGGATTCGGGCAATGGCGAGGCGGGTTTTCTCTCCGCCGCTCAGACTCTCGGTGGGTTTGGCGAACTCGTCTTCCGTAAAGCCCATCCGCAGGAGCACGGTCTGAACATCGCGTTCGGCACTGTAGCCGTCTTGGTCGTTGAAGTGCTGGCTGAGAAGCGAGTATTCGTCCAGATCCTCGGGCGTCGGATTGTGCTCCAGCGTCGCTTCGAGTTCGGTGAGCCGTTGCTTGAGCTCCAGGAGATGAGCCAGCCCCGACTGAGCCTCCTCCAGCACGGTTCGTCCTTGAGTGACGGGTGCTTCTTGCTTCAGATAGCCGATCGATGCTCCCCGTGCGACTTGGATGGAACCTTTGTCGGGATCCATCCGTCCGGTGATCATCTTGAGCAGGGTGGTTTTGCCTGTGCCGTTGCGACCCACCAGGGCGACCTTTTCGCGAGCATCAATGCGAAAGCTGACGCCATCGAGCACATACTCGATGCCGAATTGCTTGGTCACGCCGTTGACGCTGAGGATCACGGCGATAAAGGTATCCCACGCGGCGATTAGCCATTAGCCGAAAGGCGCAGAAGCCGTTCCAGAGCGCGCTCTTGGTGCTGCTTCTGCTGCGGCTGAACCAGACCCTGCGGGTGGTAGAGCCAGTCCGAAACCGGCACGCCCACGGCGAGCAGATCGTCGTACAGGCTCCGGCCGTAGGCGACAATGATCGGCTTGGCGAGGTCTTCGTAATGGCTCATCCCGATGGTTTGCCATCGAATCTTGATGAGTTCGCGGTCGTGCCTGTCGCCATGGAGGGTGGAATCGATCAGCCAGATCCCTCGTTCGTGGAGTCCGAGCAGGATGCGGGCCTTCGATTCGAGGCGATCGAGCAGGGAAGCCTGGGAATCGTATTCGGGCCGCTCGGCCAGTTTGGCGAGAACGTTCCAGAAGGCGACGCTGGAGCCGCCAGGATCGCTCGGGGTTCCGTTGACAATATCCGGCTCGCCGTAGCCGAGGCAGTACGGAGCACGGACGAAGCTGTCGGGCGACTTGTGCCCTTCGCAAGTAAGCCACTGGGTCTTCACTCGGATGAGCAATTCCTGGGGCGTCGTTCGCTCACGCAGGGATGTGAAGAGCACGGTCTTGACCTGATGCGGCTTCCAAAACCAGCGGTAGGTTTCGGCGGAGAGAGCAACATCAATCGATTCCTCGTCGGTGAGGCCGTTGCGCTGCATCCATTCTTGCCCGAGAAGATACGCCCGGCCAACCCGAGTGATCATCTCTTGCGGCATCAGTGCCATATCGTTAGTTTGGGCGATTGAGCTTGAATCTCCAAGTTTGGCCTAGGCCAAGGGGCCACGACGTCCCGGTAGGTAACCTGCTTCTCGTGACTCGCCGGAAGATCAGTTGGCCCCATCCGGCGTTGATGTTTGTCGTGATCGTGTGGGGTCTCAACTTCGTCGCGATCAAGTACGCGTTTCAGGAGTGGGATGTCAAAGCCATTGCCACCCTTCGCTATCTCTTGATGCTACCGCTGATGTTTTGGATGGCGGCCGTACTCAAGCAAACGGTTAAGCTGAGCAAAGGCGAGCACTTCAAGCACTATCTGGCTGGCTTCATGTCGAGCGGGCTCTACATGGTGTTCTTTCTCGAAGGGATGGATCGAGTCGGCGCGGCTCAAGGCGCGGTCTGCCTGGCCACGGCGCCTCTCTGGGTGAGTCTCTTTGCTGTCGCGACCCGGATCGAACGGTTCCGGTGGACACTGGTTTTCGGGGGTCTCCTCTCCTATGCCGGAGTGGCCACGGTGATCCTGGCGGGAACGGGCGAGCGACACTGGACGCCGCTCGGTCTCGCCCTTGTTCTCATCTCCGCCGTCATCTGGGCGTGGTCGATCATCATGATGCGCCCTCTTCTGGTCGATCGACCCGCTCTCGGCGTCTTCACTGCGACCTTTCCCGGAGCCGCGATTATCATGGTGCCATACGGGGTGATCCCCATGCTCCAAACCGACTTCACCGCGATTACGTGGATCGGCTGGAGCGCACTGGCGTACCTGGTTGTACTGGCGGGGGCGGGAGCCTTCGCGTCGTATTACATCGGCATCAAAGCCGTGGGGCCGCATCAGGCATCGATGACTCAGTACTTTGTCCCGATCGTCGCGGCTCTCGGGGCTTGGGGATTGCGCGGTGAGCCGATGAACCTGATTCAAGGCCTCGGGGTGGTCGGCGTTCTCCTCGGCGTCTGGTGGGCGAAGCAGGGCGCGATTCCTCCGAATCCCGATCCTGAAGTTGCGACGTAAGACCAAGCACGCAAGGGCTCGGATCGGATAGGATCAGGTCATGCACGTTGGCATTGTTGGCACGGGCGGCATGGGCAATGTCCATGCCCGACACTACAAGAACATCCCGGGAGTTGATGGGATTTATGCCTTTGACCGCGATGCCGACAAACTCAACGCGTTCTGCAAGCACCACGGCGCCAAGCCCGCCGAGTCGCCGGAGCATTTGCTTTCGCTTGTGGGCTCCGTGGACATCTGCCTGCCGACTCACCGTCACCAGGAGTTCGTGCTTCAAGCCCTGGCGGCGGGGGTTCCCACGTTGGTCGAGAAGCCGATGGCTCGCACGGTGGAAGATTGTCGGGCGATGGTGGAGGCTTCCGAAAAAGCGGGCGTGCCCCTCGGGGTTGCTCACGTCGTACGCTTTTTCCCCGAGCACGAGTTGGCCCATCGACTCGTAAAGGAAGGCAAGGTTGGCACCCCTGGCGCGGTTCGAATGCGCCGCGGCGGTCGCGCTCCGGTCGGATCCGATGCTTGGTTCCAGGATGCGTCGCTCTCCGGCGGGGTGATCCTCGACTTGGCGATTCATGAATTCGACTGGCTCCGGTGGACTTTGGGCGAGTGCACTCAGGTCTACGCTCGCTCGGTTCGCCTCGGAAAGACGGTTGACGCCGGCCCTTACACAGGCGACTACGCGCTTTGCACGCTGAGTTTCGAATCCGGGGCGGTGGCTCACGTGGAGGCCACCTGGATGGATCCGAGCGGTTTCCGGGCGACGATCGAGGTGAGTGGCTCTGAGGGGATTATCGAGTTTGACTCGCGGCAGAATCCGGTCTTGCGCACCCATACCGACTCCGGCTCTCGGAGCGAGTCGCAAATGGCGGGCACCGACGACCCTTATTTCAAGCAGCTGAGCCGATTCATTCGCGCCATTCAGGAGGGATCCCCGGTTCCTGTCGATGGCCGCGAGGGTCTCAAAGCCGTTGCGATCGCGGAGGCCGCCATCGAAAGTGCGCAGACCGGAAGGCCGGTCGTTCCGGTTACGTAAATCACGCTCGAGCAAAACACCACCCCACGGGTGCCTCGATCCCTTCAGAGTCGGGATCCCATTCTTGATATTCAGACAGACCAACAAATGACGCTCCTGGTGTCTCGACTGATCCTAGCTTGAGCCGAAGGAGCTCCGTACCCGACCCTGAAGGGATCGGGGCACCCAAGCTGGGAGAGGCTCAGAGGGAAACGCTCAGCCAGAGGCCTTCCGTTCCTTCTTCTCGATCAAAGCCTTCTCGCGCTTGGCGTAGGTCTTTTCCCACGACTTGAAATCGTTGCGACGGAAGAATTTGACCAGAGATCGCCGACCAGTGATCCGGTCTGCACCGAAAACAAACTTGTTGTAGCCGTACACGACCACGCCATCGTGATTGATGGAGTTGTGCACCACCCAGTGCCGACCCTCGTGTTTCACGACGATGCCCGTGTGACCTCGCCACTGCCCGTTGTTCTTCTTGTACCGATAGACGATGATGTCGCCCGGTTGGGGATCCTTCCGATCGCCCTCCGTGAAACCAAGTTGGGCCATTGTGGCGTCGTTGAAAAGCTCCTTGGTCGTGAGCCTCATCCAAACCGGCTTGGCGCACCCTTTCAGGTAGTCCATCACGAACACGGAGCAGTCGTTTGCACCCCAAATGTACTCGTTGCCTTTGAATTGATACTGCTTGACGGCGTAAGCAATCTCCGGCTGTTTGACAAGGACATCCTTCGGAACCTCGGTCAGGAGCAACGGGCGATGATAAACCTCATACTCCTGGTATCCCAAATACCCTGCGTACCCCAGGATGGGAAGGAAGAAGGCGACAACCCAAGGCCAGCGGCGGCGCTTTCGTCGCTTCAGCGGGGTGAGGTCGAGAGGCTCCATCTTAGTCTAGTGGAGTTTACGGCGAAGCGCGCCTGAGCGTGGCGACCGTCCAGCAAAAACAGTCAAAAAAAGGCGAGCCGGGCTTGCCGAGGAGAACCCCGGAGCCCGGCCGTTGACTGCCCGTCAGATCGTCCGAAGAACTCGGCGACCTGGCAGACCGTGCCTCAGTAGTGGAGGTGCGTGGTATCGACCTTGCCTCGGAACACCCAATAAATGGCTGCTGTATAGGCCAGGACGAACGGAACACCGATGATCGCGATCGTCATCATGACGGTCAGGCTGGCTTGGCTCGCCGCCGTGTTCATGATCGTCAGACTATTCGCGGGGTCGTTGCTTGCTGGCAGCATGTTCGGGAACATGCCGATGCCGAAGAGGGCCAGGTTCGCCACGATGCTGAAGCAGGAGCTCAGGAAGGCCAGGAACTCGCGCTTGAAGTGCATCTCGCGCGGCACGTTGGCCAGAGCAAGGATGTTCAGAACCGGGAGGACGAACAGGATCGGCATCTCTTGGAGCTTCTTCGCCATGTGAGGTGCCCAGATGAACGTGGCGACGGTCACGAGCGCAAAGCTCACGAAGTAGCCCCACATCACCTTTTTCACCAGACCCTTCATCTGCTCTTGCAGTTCGCCTTCCGTTTTCAGCACCAAGTAGATGCCTCCGTGGAGCATGAACATGGTGAGCGTGGTGACGCCCAGCAGGATCGGGAGCGGATGCGACAGGAGCGTCCAGAACGATCCGGCGTACTCCTTATTCGCATCAATCGGCACACCGAGGATGAGGTTGCCCAGAGCAACACCCATCAGGATCGGGAGCAGAATGCTGGCAATCGCGAAGGCATAATCCCAGAACTTTCGCCACTTGGCCGAATTCTCTTTACTGCGGAATTCGATGGCAACGGCTCGGAAGATGATGCCCGCAAGAACGAGCATGAACGCGGTGTAGAAACCGCTGAACGCGGTCGCGTACACGTCGGGGAAGGCGGCAAAGAGCGCACCACCACCCACGAGCAGCCAGACTTCGTTCCCGTCCCAGACGGGGCCAATGGCGTTCAGGATGATCCGGCGATCTTTGTCGGTTTTGGCGAAGAGGTGGAGGGCACCCGCGCCGAGGTCGAAGCCATCTAGGATGGCGTAACCCGTCAGCAGG
Source organism: Methyloversatilis discipulorum (assembly GCA_943371575.1). Classification (GTDB taxonomy): domain Bacteria; phylum Armatimonadota; class Fimbriimonadia; order Fimbriimonadales; family Fimbriimonadaceae; genus UphvI-Ar2. Next base: position 161,830 of record CALRVI020000004.1, read on the forward strand.
ACTCCGATGAGAATGAACCATGCCGTGGGCAGGTCGAAGGGATAGTTGATCACTGGGTCACCTCAGACTTGGGCTTTTCTTGGAACGGAACCTTCGACAGCCACTCCGGTTCAGGCTCTTCGTAGTCCACATCCGGCCCGAGCTTGATCCGCTTGTCCAGCAGATAGATGAACAGGAAGGAGAGGAGCGCATAGAGCAGGACGAACATCGTGAGCGAGCCCGCGATTTGTCCGGCACTGACGACCTTTGAGTGCGATTCGCTGGTGCGAAGCAGTCCGTAAACGCTCCACGGTTGGCGACCGACTTCGGCGGCCATCCAGCCCGCCATGTTGGCGACATGCGGCAGAACCACCGAAACCACCATGACTTTCAGGAGCAGATTGCTCGTTTCCAGCTTGCCACGCATCGCTTGAATGAATCCCACCACCGTCAGGAGGATCATAAAGATGCCGATGGCGACCATCAGTCGGAAAGACTGGAAGACGGGAGCAACCGGGGGCTGTTCGTCTTTCGGAATGTCGTTGAGGCCGACCTGAGTGGCGGCTTCTGGGCCAAGGAGCTGACCCGCGAGACCAGGAATCTTGATTCCGTTGACTTCGCCGGTTTCTGTATTCACCGTGCCGATCAGGGTGAGATCAATCGGTTGACCTGTCTTAAAGTGGCCTTCCATCGCGGCGAATTTTTCGGGCTGATTCTTCGCGACGCCAATCGTGGAGTCGTGACCGAGCCAGAGTTGTCCGAGCGAAGCGAGCATCGCCACGGTGATTCCGATCTTCATCGAAGCCCGCGCGAACTCGAGGTGTCGCTTCTTGAGCATGTAGTAAGCGCTGACGGAGACGACAACCATCGCACCGGTGAGGAACGCGCCCACAACCGTGTGGGTCAAGCGATCAACGGTCGAAGGATTGAACACCATGGCCCAGAAATCGGTGATTCTGGCTCGGGTGGTGCCGTCGGCAAGGGTTTCGATGCGGTAACCCGCCGGAGTTTGCTGCCAGCTATTGGCAACAATGATCCAGACCGCGCTGAACATCGAACCGAGCGAGACCATGCACGTGCTGAAAAAGTGCATCTTTGGACTGACTTTGTTCCAGCCGAACACCAGGATCGCTAGGAACCCGGATTCGAGGAAGAACGCAAACACACCCTCTGCTGCCAGGGCACTTCCAAAAATGTCCCCGACATAGCGGGAGTAAGTTGACCAGTTGGTGCCGAACTGGAACTCCAAAGGAATACCAGTCGCGACGCCGACGGAAAAGGTAAGAGCAAAGACAAGAACCCAGAACCGGGTCATCTTGTGGTAGAGAGGATCCTTCGTCTTCAGATAGAGACCTTCCATGATGACCAGGATGATTCCGAGGCCAATCGACATGGGAGGGAAGATGTAGTGGAAGCCCGCCGTGAAGGCGAACTGAATTCGGGCAAGAAGTTCCGCAGTCACTGTGGACCTTCCTCCCGACGGGCAGCGAGAGATTTATGTCCCATACGTTAAATATTCTGAGGAACCTCAAAAAAGAAGAAAATGGTAACGAAAATGTGTAGAATAGGCAGGTTCAAAGAGGTGAGGAAAATGCCTAGGACTTCTATCTGTTAAGAAACAGGACACTTTCGTCTTGTTATTCTGCGTTAATCAATACATTAATGTCACGTTTCGTTCTTACAGTTCTTTTACAGATTAGTTGTACGGAGTCGTCTTCTGCCAGTCAATGGCCGCGTCGCTCTCTTGCGCTCCGTTGGACGTGTGGATCGCCTGCAGGGAAGCCACGATCTCGCCCATCCGCTCTCCAACGAGCATCTCCTCGTCCACCACGTCGTTCGCTCCGACGGTGCCGAGCTCATCGGCATAGATATGGTAGCGGGCTCGAACCACCAGCGGCGTGTCCGGCGCGACCGACTTGCATTGAGCCACCACGAGCCGGGCCAAGTGATGATCGCTGATCGTCACAAGAACCGCCTCGGCATCATGGATGTTCACGGACTCTAAGATTTCGTGACTCGTCGCATCGCCGATGCATCCCCGGTGCCCGTGCTCCTCAGCCAAGCGGATCAGGCGCGGGTCTAAATCCACAACGATTCGAGGGTTCGGCAAAGAGCGGAGTGCCAAACACGTCGCCTGTCCCGCCTCGCCGTAGCCGATGATCAGCAGGTGATCTCGGAGCGTGGTCTGCTTGATCTCCCTTTCATTCCGCGCGAGTTTCCGAGCGGGGAAGATACGTTTGGCCATCTGCCGAGAAATCCGGAGCGCGTTCCCTGTGGTGAACGGGGCGACAAACAAGGTCAGTAGAGTCGTCGAGATCAAAAGCTGGAAGATGTTCTCGGGCAGCAGAGCCGCATCTTTGCCGATGCTCATGATGACGAAGCTGAACTCACCGATCTGCCCCAGGGCGATCGCCGCCGCCAGAACCTCAATGATTCCTTTGATGAAGAATCTGAGGGCGAGGTAAGTCACGACCACCTTGATCGCGATGACTGCCAGCGTCATCCCGAGAACCAAAATGATGTTCTGCGCCATCCAGGTGACGTCCGCGAGGAGTCCGACAGAAACAAAGAAGAGGGTCACGAACAACGTACGTAAGGGCAGGACATCCGCCCGCATTTGGTGACTGAATTTACTTTCCGCGAGCAGCATCCCGGCAAAGAACGCCCCGAGCGCAGGGGAAATTTTCAGCTCGTGGGCGGCCCAGGTCGCACCCACGCAGGTGACGATCGCGAGGATGATCGGCAACTCCCGATTCTTCGCCACGATCTTCTCGTGGAGCAAGCGGGGAACCACCTGGCTGACAAAGACGATCAGCCCCAAAACGAGCAGAACTGCGGAAGCAAGCGCCCACGAGATATCCGCAAGCACGTTCTTGCTGCCGGATCCCATGAAGGTGACGGCCAGCACGAGGGGCACCACGGCAATGTCTTGAACCAACAGCACGCCGAGAGTGGTCTTGCCGTGCCGGGAATCCAAATCGTTCTTTGCCCGGAGCACGCGAATCACAATCGCGGTGGAACTCAGGGCGCACGCCGCACCGATGACGAAACCGGTTTGCCACGCCAGCCCAAACCCAACGGCGACGGGAATCGCCACGCCGATGATCGCGAGAATCATCGCCACCCCACCAAGGAGAACCGGCGCGCCGAGCTTTTTCACGCTCTTCCAGCTGAATTCCAGCCCGATCGTGAAGAGAAGCAACGCCACGCCGATCTCGGCAATGACAAGAACTTGATCGTTCTTGCTGACCAGGGCAAATCCACCCGGGCCGACAATCGCACCGGCAAGGAGGTACCCGATGATCGCGTTGAGGCGAATTCGCTCGAAGAAAAGCCCAAGAAGCAGGGCACCACTCAGGGCGATCAACAGATCGAGAACCAGTGCCCAGCCTTCCTTCATCGCCCGTCATTCTACAGGGTCACACCGCTCGAATTCTGATGTTCTCACTCCAACGGGCCGTCTGATGTTCGAGAATGGAATAAGCTGGCATTCATGGAGCCAGGCCGGAATGGATTCGTCGCCGCCATCAAGGCATGGCCAGGCTTCCGGGTGTTCGCCTATCCCGATTTCCGCCTGATCTGGATCGGTGCGTTTCTCTCCTTCACGGGCTCCCAGGTGCAGATGGTCGCCCAAGGTGCCTACGTTTACGATATCACGGGAAGCAAGAGTGCGCTCGCCTTCGTGACGTTCTGTTCCATGATCCCGGTCACGGTGTTCGGTCCGATTCTCGGGGCAATGGTGGATATCTGGGATCGACGCAAGATCATGATCGGCACGTCGATTCTTCTGAGTGCCGTCACGGGAGCCAACGCGATCGCAGCGAGCTTCGGCGTGCTCACCTACGCGCAGATTCTCGCCGTCGCCCTCATCGGAGGGTTTGTTCAAACCGTGGAACCGCCAAGTCGCCAGACGATTGTCAGGGAAGTGGTCGGCGACAAGGAACTCGCCTCGGCGATTCCTCTCCAGGCAATGACCTTCAACCTGGCCCGCGTGATTGGCCCGGCGATCGGCGGAGTCCTCGCCGCAGCTCTGGGTTACGCGGTCTGCTTCTGGGTGAACACGTTTAGTTTTCTCGCCGTGGGAATCTCGGCCTCGCGGATCAAGACAAAGCTTGCGCCGGGTCAAAAGCGCGTCCAACCGATCCGCGACCTGATCGCGGAGGGCATCCGCTACACCTTCCGAAATCCCAACCTGCGACTCCTCTTCTTTATGGAGGCGGCCATCTCGACCTTTGGCACTTCGTACCTCTTCCAAATGCCCGCGATCACCAAGGATCTATTCGGGTTGGGCAAAGCTGGCCTCGGGATTTTTCACTCAGCCGTGGGAGTCGGCGCTTTTCTCGGCCTGATTACCATCACCAGCCTCTCGGTGCGGCCGATCAAGACCAAGATCGTCCGTGTCGCGATGGGAACGTTTGTCCTCGCGATGATTCTCCTCAGCATCGCCCCGAGCCCGATTCTCGCCTTGCCGTGCGTGGCCTTGCTCGGGGCGTGCACGATCATGCAGTTCAACACCACGAATACGCTCTTCCAAATGCTCTCTCCCGAGGCTTTACGGGGGCGAGTCATCAGCATGCACATGTGGGCGATTGCTGGTCTGGCTCCGGTCGGCACTCTGGCGATGGGATGGGTTGCCGATGTGTTTGGTCTCCGAACGATGCTCCTGTGCGGAGCGGCGGGGGTCGGAGCTTGCTTCCTCTTTGCCCTTTCTCGACGACAAGACCTCGTGGAACCTCCGGTTGCGTAAGCGTTTGCCGCCCCGTGCCGAATAGATCACTCATATCGGTGCAACTTCACAAAACAAAGAAGATTCTTGAGGCGGAACCAGGCTCAGGGCCTCTGAAACAGGTCGGGCTAAACTGACCTCATCCGAGAAAAGCCTCCGTCTTTGCCAAAGATGCCAGAGCGGTTCGGCCTTCCCAGAAGGAACAAACCATGAGTCTCAAACGCGTCTATCTGTTCCGTGAAGGCAACGCCACCATGCGCGATCTGCTGGGTGGCAAGGGTGCAAACCTCTGCGAAATGACCAACATTGGTCTCCCCGTGCCTCCCGGATTCACGATTACTACCGAAGTCTGTACAGAGTATTACGAACAAGGGAAGAAATTGCCCGAAGGCCTGATGGATGAAATCAAGGTCGCCGTGGCCGATGTCGAAAAGGACATGAACCGAACCCTCGGTGGTTCGAGCCGACCCCTCCTCGTTTCCGTTCGATCCGGTTCCAAGTTCTCTATGCCGGGCATGATGGACACGGTTCTCAACCTCGGTCTGAACGATGTGACGATCAAGGCGATGATCGACGAGACCGGCAACGAGCGATTCGTTTACGATAGCTACCGCCGCCTCATCATGATGCTCAGCGATGTCGCCTTTGGCATCAGCAAGCACCACTTCGACAACGAAATTTTCGCGGAGTACAAGAAGCAAGTCGGCGCGAAGAACGACCTCGATCTCACCGCCGAAGACCTCAAGAAGGTTTGCGACCTCTTCCTTGACTATGTGAAGAAGGAAGCCGGCCGCGAATTCCCGCAAGATCCGTGGGAGCAGCTGGCTCTGTCGATCGACGCGGTGTTCAAGAGCTGGAATAACGACCGTGCGATCGTCTATCGCCGCACCGAGAAGATCCCCGACGAAATCGGCACCGCCGTCAACATTCAGTCGATGGTCTACGGCAACGCAGGTGATGACTGCGGAACCGGCGTCGCGTTCACCCGCGACCCGAGCAACGGCGACCGCCACCTATTCGGCGAGTACCTGATGAACGCCCAAGGCGAAGACGTCGTCGCCGGCGTCCGCACCCCGGTGCCCATCAGCGAGCTGGAAAAGCAAAACCCCGAGGTCTACAAGGAGTTCGTCTCCCACTGCGACAAGCTGGAGCACCACTACAAGGACATGCAAGACCTGGAGTTCACCATCGAACACGGTCGCCTGTTCATGCTCCAATGCCGCAATGGCAAGCGCACCGGCCCAGCCGCGGTCAAGATCGCGGTTGAAATGGTTCACGAAGGCCTGATCACGAAGGAAGAAGCGGTGCAACGCGTCACCGGTTCCCAGGTGGACCAGCTCCTTCACCCGCGCATCGATCCGGACAGCCTGGGCGGCATTCACGCCCTCGCCAAGGGTCTGCCTGCTTCGCCGGGTGCTGCGGTCGGAATCGTGGTCTTCGATGCCGATACCGCCGCCGAGCTCGGTAAGGGTGGTCAAGGCAAGAGCGTGATCTTGGTTCGCGAAGAAACGAACCCGGATGATGTCCACGGAATGCTCGCCGCGCAAGGCGTGCTCACCGCTCGCGGTGGAAAGACCAGCCACGCCGCCGTCGTCGCTCGCGGATTCGGTATCCCGTGCGTTGCTGGTGCCGAGGCTCTGGAAGTCAACGTGAAGGTCAAGACCCTCACGGTTGGCGATGTGGTTCTGCGCGAGGGCGATGTCCTGACGATGGACGGCTCCAGCGGAGCGGTCTATAAGGGCGAGCTCAAGCTCATTGCCCCCGAGGTGAGCGGATCGTTCGGCGAACTGATGGAGTGGGCAGACAGCCTGCGCACCCTCAAGGTTCGCACCAACGCCGACAACCCGGCCGACGCTCAGCAAGCCATCGAATTCGGTGCCGAGGGCATCGGACTCTGCCGAACCGAGCACATGTTCTTCGAGCGCGATCGACTCCCGCTCGTCCAGCAACTTATCCTCACGAAGGATGAAGCCGTGCGCCAAGACATGCTCAAGAAGCTAGAAGTCGTGCAACAAGCCGACTTTGAAGGCATCTTCGAAGCCATGCAAGGCAAGCCGGTCACGATTCGCCTGATCGACCCGCCACTCCACGAGTTCCTCCCGAGCCACGAAGAGCTGGTGCGCGAAGTCACCGAACTCCACGTTCGAAGCGAAACCGATCCGAGCCTGAAGGCGAAGCTGGAAGAAAAGGAAGCCCTCCTCACCGCCGTCGAAGGCATGAAGGAAGCCAACCCGATGATGGGTATGCGCGGCGTCCGCCTCTCGATCATCCTTCCTGGATTGGTCGTGATGCAAACCCGAGCCATCCTCGGTGCCGCCGCCAAGCTCATCAAGGCCGGCAAGGAAGTCTATCCGGAGATCATGATCCCGCTGGTCAGCCACGTGAACGAGCTTCGTGTCGTCCAAGGCCTGCTGGAAAATGAAGCCAAGACGGTCATCCAAGAGCAAGGCGTGGACATCCCCTATATGTTCGGAACGATGATCGAAATCCCGCGCGCCGCTCTCACGGCAGGCGAGATTGCTGAGTACGCTCAGTTCTTCAGCTTCGGCACCAACGACCTCACCCAGATGACGTTCGGCTACAGCCGAGACGACGCAGAAGGCAAGTTCCTTCAACGCTACGTCGAGCAAAAGATCCTCCCGACGAACCCGTTCGAATCGGTGGATACCACGGGCGTTGGTCGCCTGATGAAGCTTGCCGTCGATGAAGGTCGCGGCGTGCGCGACAATCTGAAATGCGGCATCTGCGGTGAGCACGGTGGCGACCCTGAGTCGATCTACTTCTGCCACGAAATCGGTCTCGATTACGTGAGCTGCTCCCCGTTCCGCGTGCCGATCGCTCGCCTGGCGGCCGCTCAGGCAGCGGTTCGCGGCAAGACGAAGGTCGCCCTCGACAAGTAAGCCCTGCCTTCGGGTGGGAGGCTCGGATGTGCCCCGGAAGTTCGCTTCCGGGGCATCGTCGTATCACTGAGGTGAAAAAGTTCGCAGACACCTAGGAAAATTGCTTGGTTTGACGGAAAAAAGTGAATAGGGTCACGGAAATCGCAATAACTTTGTTAAAATTCCCCCATCACTCTGCCGGATTTCCGTGGCGATGTGGCCAGGCCGGGGGTTGTGAGGTGTTTTCGGATGAGGACTAAATCTCTCTTACTCGTCTTGGCTGTGGCTGCGGTTTCCGCGTCTCAAGCCCAAATTCTTTATTCCACCGGCTTCGAAGCCCCGACTTACACGGCTGGCTCAGGCGTCAATGCGATTGACGGATGGGCCAATGGTTCTGGCGGCGGCGTCCCCAACGTTGTCAGCACCGATGTTGCCGCGAGCGGAACCCAATCGCTGAGGTTCGCTCAGACCGCAGCGACCAGCTTCAGCTCGGTCCGCCGAGCGTTGCCGACCCTGGGCGCGACGATTGCGACTCCTGCGGTGATCAGCGTTCAGGTGTACGTTGCGAGCTCCACTGGTGCCGACCGACTGTCCGGCATGTACTTCGGCAGCACGGCGACGTCTACTCTTGGCGGCACGACCGCTGGCATGACCCTGGGTGGCGACGGAAAGGTGCGTATGGGAAGCACTTGGCTCAGTACGTACGATGTTGCCTTCGATGCGCAAGCTGCGGCAGGTACCTTCGCCGATCGCTGGATCACTTTCAGCATGAGCTTCAATGGTGCCCAAGTCACGGCAAGCATGTCCGGGTTCTCTGACAACGCGGTCTACAGCAAGACCTTCACTCCTGGTGGGGCGCTTGGGAATATCAACCTTGGCACGGACTACGCAGGAACCACTGGTGCGACCGGTACGACATACTTCGATAACCTCAAGGTCGAGTCCGTTCCCGAACCGGCGACGATGACCCTGCTTGCTCTCGGCGCGTTGGCTGCTCGCCGCCGCAAGAAGGCCTGAGCCTTTCGTTCACTTCCTCTACAACAAAACGATCCCGAGTCGCATCACGCGACCGGGATCGTTTGTTTTCCTGGAGACGGAGGAAATCTCTTAGGCAGCTCTCAAGCGGCGACGCCGAGCGAAAGCGGCCAGCGCGAGCACCGACAGAGTAGCAGGCTCCGGAACCGGATTGGCGGTGAAATTCACACTGAAGTTGTCGAACAGCATCGTCACGGACTGCGCATCCAGAGAAGACGACTCGGCCCAAGTCAAGAAACCAAACCTCAAACTCGATCCGGCAAGATCAAAGTCGGGATTCACGCCGCTGTTCCGGTACGTGCTCGTCTGGAAGTTGATCTGCTCAAAGTCTTGCTCGAAAAGGCTATCAGTGAAGATGCCGGTCCAGCCGTTACCCGTCCAGGGAATCGTATCGGACGCGAAGAGGGTTCCGTTTTGCTCGACGACAAAGGCAAGCCGACCGATCTGAATAGTGGACGACGTGAGGAGCTGAGCATCGATCCCAAATTCCACGGAAAGGAATCCTGTGGGTGGGGTGGTCGTGAGTGATTGCGTTGCAATGTGCGATGCCCCGACTCGACTTGTCCCGCTCGAACCAGCGCCGGTGTGCACCACGGCACGGGCATTGCCCGGATTTCCTGAGGAGCTACCGGAGGTACTCGTCGTGCCACCCGCACCCGCTTGGTATTCCGTCTTGGCGTAAAACAAGTTGAACATGTTGCCATCAGTGAAGGTAAACGCCGAGGCAAGAGAGGGGACGAAGAGAGACGACAGGATCGCGGCTCCAAGAACGGAACACCGCATCCTCCCCATTGACAGATTTGTCGTGTGATTCATATCAAACCTCCCAGCAATCTGGGATGTCCGCTATGATCCACCGACAAACTGATTCTAAATGTGACTAAGATCACGAAATGCCGACGGTGGCGGCTCCCAGTGGGCAAATCCTGGTAGAAAGCCCACCTCCCAAACAACATCAGAGCCGGGGAGATTCACCACCCCGGCCCTGACGCGTTTGGACGTGCTCGTCGAACCCTAGATGGCCGAAGGCTCCCACGCCACGAGCGAAAGCTCGGCAGGGACATTGACATCCTCGCGGTGCGGAACCACGCGGACGATGTATCCCTTGTGCCCCGCATAGTCGCATCGAGCCTTGCCCTCGAACACGTGGATCGGGCCTTGAGTGCCGACATGATGCAGATCGTGGAGGTCGAGATTCACGAGCTCTCGGTTGCTTGTCACCTGACCGACCAGCACCTGAACGCGCACGTCCTCGGGAGACAGACCCCCCAACTCGACTTCCGCATGAACCTCAAACTCCGTCCCAAGGCTTGCCGCCGGGCCGGCCGAGTCATGGACATGCGTCACCCGAACCTTGCCCCACTCGCTCTCGACCTTATCGCGCCAGATGAGGGCACTCTTGGCTGCCGTCAGATTCTCGGCCCCCATGCGATTGAACGACCGCGACGCGGGAACGTAGAATCGGCTGGCATACTCGCGCACCATGCGGAGAGTGCTGTAGGTCGGAGCCAGATCCGCCATGCTGTGGCGCATCATTTCAATCCAACGCGAGGGAAGTCCGTTCTCCGCGCGGTAGTAGAACGTCGGAGCGATTTCGTGCTCAATCAGATCAAGCAGAGCCTTCGAGTCGAGCCAATCTTGATGGCCCTCGTCCCCGTGCTCCTTGCCATCCCCGATCGCCCAGCCTGCGCCCTTCTTATAGCCTTCCGCCCACCATCCGTCGAGGATGGAGCAGTTGAGGCCACCGTTCGGCACAACCTTCATTCCGCTGGTGCCGCTGGCTTCCATCGGACGACGCGGGTTGTTCAGCCATACGTCCACGCCGCGCACCAAGTGACGAGCCACATTCATGTCGTAGTCTTCCAAAAAGACCATTCGATTTCGTGCGCCCTCGTTGCGGATGAAGTGGACAATGTCCTGAATCAAGCGCTTGCCACCGTCATCCCTCGGGTGTGATTTTCCGGCGAAGACAAACTGCACCGGTCGCTCCGAGTGATTCATCAGATACTTGAGTCGCTCTTTGTCGCGGAAAAGCAATGTCGCCCGCTTGTAGGTCGCAAATCGCCGGGCAAATCCAATCGTGAGAATGCGCGGATCGAGCACCGAGTTGACCTGCTGAACATCCATCGGCGACGCGTTGTTCATCGCCATGCGCTTGCGCAGATACCGTCGGCAGAACCGCACAAAGTCGCCGCGCTCATTCTCGCGGAGCTCCCACAAATCCTCATCGCTGATCTCGGTCACCCGTTCCCAGATGCTCCGAGCGCTGGAATCTTCCCGCCAATCCGCTCCAAAGGTGCGATCGAACAGATCCACCATGCGGTGACTCATAAAGGTGGGTGTGTGGATTCCGTTCGTGACCGCCTCAATCGGCACTTCCACGAGCGGATAGTTCGGCCATCGGTCATGGAACATCTCTCGCGTGACTTCCGCGTGGAGTTTGCTCACGCCATTCACGTAGTTCGAGTTCTCCATGGCCAGAACCGCCATGTTGAAGTTCTCTTCCGCATTGTCCTTCTGGATGCGGCCTAGTCGGAGGAACTGCTCGAAGGGCAACCCAAGATCGCTGACCGCCTTGCTGACGTACTTCTCCAGGAGCGGCCGATGGAAGATATCGAACCCAGCCGGAACCGGGGTGTGGGTGGTGAAGACATTGCCCGCAACCACGCATTGACGAGCTGTCCGGAAATCGCAACCGTGCTCGTTCATGAACTGACGCAATCGCTCTAGCGAGAGGAACGCGGCATGGCCTTCGTTCATGTGGCAAACCGACGGCTTCAGCCCCATTTCAACAAGGGCGCGAAATCCGCCGATGCCGAGAATGCTTTCTTGCCGGATGCGCATCTCCTCGTCACCGCCATAGAGCGTATCCGTGATCGTTTGGTCACGCGGTGAGTTCTCCAGGATGTTCGAGTCGAGCAAATAGAGCGGCACGCGTCCCACCTGGGCTTTCCAGATCTGACAGGTCACCGTGCGATCCGGGAATTCAACTTTCACGCGAATCGGTGCGCCTTCATCGTTCCGTACCAGCTTGAGGGGGAGGCGATAAAAGTCGTACTGCGGATACTGCTCGGTCTGCCAGCCTTCGGAGTTCAAGAACTGCCGGAAGTAGCCTCGGGCGTAAAGCAATCCGATGCCGACGAGCGGGATTCCCAGGTCGCTCGCCGCCTTGAGGTGGTCACCTGCAAGCACACCGAGACCGCCAGAGTAGATCGGCAAACACTCGTGGATCCCGAATTCCGCGCAGAAATAAGCAATCTTGGTTTCTGCTCGTTCGCCGGGATACTTGGTGTCGAACCAGTTGGACCCCGCCATGTACTCGTCGAGATCTTTCTTCGCCAGGTTGAGTCGCGCCAGGTAGACATCGTCGTCCATGAGGGCCTGGATTCGCTCGGCGGAGAGTTGATTGATCAGTTCGATCGGGTTATGCTCAAGTTGCGACCACAGCTCGCGGTCGGTATCGCGGAAAAGCTCTTGGGCTTCGTGATTCCACGTCCAGCGAAGGTTATAAGCCAGATCCTTGAGATGGGCGAGGGCATCGGGAAGCTCCCGAATGACCTCAAATGAATGCGCGTACTTCAAACTCCTCATGAGACAATAAGGATTATTGACCGAAATCCCCGTGGATTTACCGGGGAAGGCCAGTTCAGCGAACTTTCTGGGCTTTTGTCGAGAATCCCGTCGCGGGGAGTGAGGTGGTGAACTTCAGCTCGGTGCCGCTGAAAAGGGACGCAGTTCGCTGGTGAGTCTTCGGGTCAAGTGCGGTGATTTGGAGTTCAAACTCTCGGTACGGGAGGCGAATCGCGGGCCAATCATCGGGAATCTTGGGATCAAAACTCACCCAGCCTCCTGCGCGGGTTTCTGCGCGGAGTTTGCGCGTCTTGGGCTCCTCGAAACTCACCTCGAAACCCAGGAATCCATAGAAAAATGCATTTAGAACTCCCGCCGCCCCGGTGACAAAGTAGCTCGCCGCGCTGTTCGGCTTTTCGCGGAACTCCGTGCGCACGTCACTGCTGTAGGGTCGCCAGGATTTCTCAAACTCCTCCCAAGCGAGATCAACTCGACCCTCCCGCGCTGCGATCAGCGAGTGGAGCGAGTGCGACATCGCCGGGCCGAAGGCGCTCGTTTTGCCTCGATAGAACTCCAGCATCTTGCTGCTCTCGGGGGTGACTGCAGGGTGACGCGCGGGCCAGATCGCAAGGAGAGCCGCCGCTTGCTGGTACTCCGTGTAGGTGTCCTCGTTGAAAGTCGCGAAGGTTCCTGAGTCGGCTCGACGGGGAAGCTTCATCTTTCCGAGCGGCCATTTCTCCGGGCCAAGAACATGGCGGAGAATCACATCCGCCGCTGCGTTCGTGTAGAGATCGTTGCTGGCGGTGTGCCACTCGCTCGGGCTGAGCGTATTGAGAATGCCGTAGGTTCCGTCGGGATTCTTGGCGAGACGGTGGAGGTAAAACGCCGCGCACCCTGCCAGGAGTTCTCGCCGCTCACCGGCTGAGCCGATCCCATGCAGCTCGGCCTGAATCGCCATCAGCCCGACCGCAGCTGTTACGTGATGCTGATGCACCGTGTCGCTCGGCGAGCCCTCGGAGCCATCGAGCTTGCTCTCCCAGGGGAACATCGTTGGAACCACGTTGGGCAGGAGTCTGGTCAGTTCCGGGAGGGGTGTGTGATTGGTCTTGTTCGCTGTGGGGTAGCCCGCCTCCCGCCACTGGGCGAAATTCTTCCGGGCCGCAGCGGTCCGATCGACACGGTAGTCGAAGATCTTGGTCGCGAGGGCTTCATCGAAAATCGCGACGGCGGGGAACATCCACACATCAGCATCCCAAAAGACGTGATTTTGGAACCGAACGTCTGTCCCGGCGAAGGGGGAGGGTGTTTCAGAGAGGGTCAGGAGCCTCTGGACTTGGCGGATGAGCCCTCGAATCGGCACATCGGTCGGATCTGTGGGCCACAAGTATTCAGCCCCGTAGTCAGCAATCGGCCGCCAATTCTGATGTGGAGCAAGGAGCATGATGAAGAGAGGCTCCTCGCCCTGAGCCTCGAAGGTCACCTCTTGCCCGGGTGCAAGCTGCGTCTGTGGCGCAGAGCCCTGACCAACCGCGCAGATGAGAAAATTCAGCTCCGGAGCGGTAATCCTGTACTTTCCGGGAGGAGGCGAGGGAATCTGAAGACTGATCAGGAACCCAGCATCCACGGCCGACTCGTTGAGGACAAACTCAATGTCGCCTGGATAAGTCCGTCCGGCCTTCGAGAGAGAGAGAGCCCAGTGATTTCGAGTTGGGTCGATCAGCGGTCCGCCGTTCGGCAAGACAACGCCTGGATATTGCACGGCGGATTCGACTTCCCGTATACCCCCGTCGGTTTCCAAGACCATGCGGATCGGGGCGGCGGGTTTCCGGCCGTCGATTTTCAGGGTTTCGCTCCCGCCACGGACGACGATAGACATGGGTGGCTCACTCTTCGCCGTATCAGAGCTCGGCGATGCGCTCGACCCGAACCGCGCGCATCCGCTCAGGGTGATGACGCTCAGCATGCCGACCGGCGCCAGCCATCTCGACCATTCGAGAAGCCCCTTCATCTTTTCTACGACGCCGCTGGCTCCCCGCCCGTGCCCGGATACCGACGCAGAACCTGATACCGCGCCGAATCCCCCGAGAGATCGCTCGCCAGGTGCAAAAACTCACCAGGAGTCCAAACGTCAGACCGCAAACTCGGCATCGCCGCCAGACCCTTCTTGACCACCTTGGCCGATGCCGGAACCTCTTTCTTCAGCCGCGCAAAGGTGATGTGGGGAACAAACGGACGCGTTTCCTTGTGCGCGGCAAGCTGAAACACTCGATCCTGCAACCGCCGCTGAAACCGCACCAACTCGCCCGATTCATCCGCGATGTTCACCGCCAGAACGCGCGGCACATCCGGTTTCGGAAGTGGAACCCACCCCTGAATCCGGAGAGCCAACTGGGGAAACTCCAGTCCCGCCGCAAGATCTCCCAGCTTCGCCGTCGTCTCCTCGTCGTTCTCGCCCAGAAACGCGAGCGTCAGATGGAGCTGCTCGACGCCAATCGGCCGATAAACCCCCTCGAACTGCGCGAGATGCTTCTGCGCAGTTTCGACGACCTTGAGGGCACCGGGGGAGAGTTCGAGGGCAAAAAAAGATCGGATCATCAGGACAAACCGAGTGAAGTGTATCCCGTCTGCTAACAATCGACCACGGCACCTCGAAAGTAGAATCGCACTATGCACGGAACGATGGTGAACTTTGAGAGCAACGGCACGAGCTACCAGGGATATCTCGCACTTCCCGAGTCTGGCTCAGGCCCGGCGGTGATCGTGATCCAGGAGTGGTGGGGGCTGGTGGGCCACATCAAGGATGTCGTCGATCGCTACGCCGCCGAAGGGTTCGTGGCCTTCGCGCCGGATTTCTACCACGGAAAAGCCACCGACGAACCTGACGAAGCGGGCTCCCTGATGATGGCTCTCAACATCGCGGACGCCGAGCAAGTGATTCGTGGCGCGGTATCCATGCTCGTCGTCGACGAATCAGTCTCAAGCGACAAAGTTGGCGTGGTCGGGTTCTGCATGGGCGGTCAGCTCAGCATGTTCGCGGCTTGCCTCGATTCGCGGATTGGTGCGTGCATCAATTACTACGGAATCCATCCCCACGTGCAACCCGACTTCGCCGCCTGCAAAGCTCCGATCATGGGCTTCTTCGCCGAGCACGACGACTACGCCAGTGCCTCCGCCGTGGCCGCTCTGGAGTCGCACCTCAAGGGTGCTGGAGTCTCCTACAGTTTCACCACCTATCCAGGAACCCACCACGCCTTCTTCAATTCCGACCGACCCGAGGTTTATGACCACGAGGCGGCGGAGGACACCTACCGGAAAGCGGTGGTCTTCTTCCGCGAGCACTTGGAGCAGGCGTGAGCCACGTCGAGATCGACCTTAAGAGCGCAGGCGCGGGTCGCGCCTACGACCTGATGTCGAACCTCATCGTGCCTCGACCAATCGCCTTTGTCAGCACGATCAGCGCGTCCGGTCATGCCAATTTGGCCCCATTCAGTTACTTTATGATCGGCGGCCCCAATCCACCCAGCCTCGCCTTTTGCCCGACCCTCGGTGGCGGCGGAACTCCCAAAGACACCCTGCGCAACCTCGAAGAAACGGGCGAGTTTGTCGTCAACCTCGTCACCCGAAGCATGGCGGACGGGATGAACCAAACCAGCGCGCCCTATCCCCACGACTTCGATGAGTGGGAAGTCAGCGGGTTCACGCAGGTTGCAAGCTCTCATGTGCGCCCCGCCCGAGTCGCCGAGAGTCCTCTGAGCTGCGAGTGCCGCGTCTTCCAGATCGTCTCTCACGGCGAAGGCGCGGGGGCCTCGCGCTATGTCGTCGGGGAGATTCTCGCCATGCACGTGGCCGAGCATCTTCTCAGTGGGGACGAGATCGGTCGGATCGAGCCGATCGCCCGCCTCGGCGGCCCCGACTATATCGACCTTGCGGATGGATCCCGTTTCGCCCTCCAACGGCCGAAGGCTTAGGTTTTAGGACCCAATGAGAACCACTTTGGGTAGTCGTACGTCTATCGAAACATGAGTCAAAGATTTGAAATTCAGATGATCATCAAGGGTGGGCGGAAGCAGCGACCCGCCGTTAGGTTGTCCCTAGCGGGAATTCCTCAGCCGGGATTTGTAATCGCTAAAAATGACCAGGTCAGCGGTCTAACGGAGGAGTTCATCGTACTCGGAGTTAGTTTGAACGACAAGGGTACTGGCGACTGTGACGCGGAGATTCATTGCAAAGCCCTTCCGCCTTGCTGGTTAGACAGAGAGATGGATTCCTTGGCCCAAAAGGGTTGACCCCTGCTAACTATGAAACGGGCTCCCGCCGATGGCGGGAGCCCGAATGAACCTGTCAAAAGAGGATTAGCTCTTGCGTCGCCGAGCCGCAAGCCCTGCTGCGGCCAAGCCCAGAATCGCCATCGTCGCTGGCTCCGGAACAACATCCTGACTGAACTCGATGTTGTCCAGGGCGTGCCACCACCCCTGCGAGATCTCAATGGTCAGCGAGGTATCGACGAGCCCCGCTCCGAAGTCAAATGGCGTACTCGTGTTTTCTTCCAACGGACCAGAGAAGGAGAAAACCTGTTGCCCGGACGCGTTTCGTATTGAGATGAAGGAGCTCGGCTGGCTGCTAGCCCAGGAAGCTGCGTCAAATCGCCGAAGTCGAACGAACCAGCCAGCATCAGCGGAGAGAGTGATCGAGTAGGTATTCGTCCCGGTACTTGGCCCATTCCCCCAAATCACGTTGACAAGATCGCCGTACCCAGTTGCCCAGCCACTGGGCGTTGAACTCAGGCCACCATAGGCAACGAGCACGTTCGGCGTGAAGCCACCGGCTGCGCCGTACCTGAAACCATCTTGTGTCACCGAGGCCACTCGATCGCCGTACCCAGAACCCGGAGCAACATCTAACTGGCCGAGTGTGGACCCCTGCTCGGTCTCGAAAATCAGAACGGTAGCCTGCGAAGCCGCAACGCACGCAAACGCCAATGTGCACAAAAGAACTCTCTTCATAAAAAAACCCTCAAGCCGATTCAACTTGAATCTTCAGTGTAACAGAAAGTCTGGTATTTGTGGGAGGTTTTCTCTCCAGGCGGCCCGGCGAGGTCATGTCGGATGTGGGGAAAAAACGAGCGTCCCTATCGGGCCCGATTCCGTCCTGAAAGAAGGGTTTTCGACGCCCGTTCCACGTATCATGGAGCGGTTCGTCGCGCCCGACGATCCTCCTTCTCATCGAGCCGACCAAGACATGTGTTCCCGCCCCTTCGTCCACCTGCACAACCACACCGAGTACTCGCTTCTCGATGGGGCCACCAGGATCAAGGACATGGTGAAACGGGCCAAAGAACACGACATGCCTGCCATGGCCATCACCGATCACGGGGTGATGTTTGGCTGCATGGAGTTCTACTTTGAGTGCAAGAAGCAGGGCGTCAAGCCGATCATCGGCATGGAAGCCTATGTCGCCCCAAACGGCATGCAGAACAAGCAGCGAGGAGAGGACAAAGACTCCTTCCACCTGCTTCTGCTCGCCAAAAACATGGACGGGTACAAGAACCTTTGCAAACTCCACACCGCGGCGGCGTTGCAAGGCTTCTACTATCGCCCGCGCATCGACCACGAGATTCTGCGCGAGCACGCGAAGGGTCTCATCTCCAGCACGACCTGCCTCGGGAGCGAAGTCAATCAAGCTCTCCTCGAAGGTAACTACGACCGTGCGCAGTACATCGCTGGGATGTACAAGGAGATGTTCGACCCCGACTCCTTCTTCGTCGAACTCCAGGATCACGGGCTTCCGGAGCAGAAGCTCTGCAACGAAGGGCTCGTCAAAATCGCGAAGGAGCTGAAGCTCCCGCTTGTCTGCACCAACGACGCCCACTATCTCTGCAAAAGCGACGCCGAACCCCACGACGTACTTCTCTGCATCGGCACCGGCAGCCAGATGTCGGATGAAAAGCGGTTCAAGTTCACGGGCGAAGAGTTCTATGTCAAGACTCCCGAGGAGATGGCAAGCCTCTTTCCGCAGCATCCCGAGGCGATGGAAAACAGCCTCATGTTCGCCGACATGGTCGATCTCCAACTCGGATCCAGCCGCGCGATCATGCCGAATCCGGAGCTCGAAGAGGGCCATAACCCGACGAGCTATCTCCGCT
The DNA here is from genome assembly GCA_943371575.1 of Methyloversatilis discipulorum. GTDB lineage: Bacteria > Armatimonadota > Fimbriimonadia > Fimbriimonadales > Fimbriimonadaceae > UphvI-Ar2. The sequence goes on from CALRVI020000004.1 coordinate 180,161, forward strand.
ATCTCGCCGAAAAAGGCCTTAAAGAGCGCGTTAAAAACCCGGACGATTCCTACTACGAGCGCCTGAACTACGAACTGGGTGTCATCGAAAAAACGGGCTACGACACCTACTTCCTCCTGGTCAAAGAGTTCGCCCAGTTCACTCGCAACCAGGGCATCATGTTCGGGGTGCGAGGATCAGCCGCAGGGAGCCTGGTCAGCTACACCGTCGGCATCACTGATGTCGATCCGGTGAACTACGATCTCACATTCGAGCGATTCCTCAACCCGGAGCGCGTCTCCATGCCCGACGTGGACATGGACTTCGAGGACGCCCGGCGCGACGAAGTCATCAAATGGGTGACCGAAAAGTACGGCGAAGAGCGCGTCGCCCAGATCATCACCTTCGGAACACTCGGTGCCAAGGCCGCGATCCGCGACGCCGCCCGGGTGATGGGCTTCATGCCGATCGAAGCCGACCGAGTCGCGAAAACCATCCCGACCGGCCCAGGTTGGAGCATCGATAAGGCCTTCAAGGAAGTCGCCGAGTTCAAGCAGGTCGTTGAGTCGGACCCCCGGATCAAAAAGCTGGTCGATACGGCTCTGAAAATTGAGGGCTTGAGCCGTCACGCGGGCGTCCATGCCGCGGGCGTCGTGATTGCCGAAGAGCCGCTCAGCGAATATGTCCCTCTCTATCGCGGCAACGACGGCCAGGCCGTCACCGCCTACGAAATGGGGATTCTCGAGAAAATCGGGCTCCTCAAAATGGACTTTCTCGGTCTGAGCAACCTCACGGTGCTTGCCCGAACCATCGATCACATCCGCAAAACCCACGCCGATCTGCCGAAAGATCAGGTCATCAGCGATCACCCCGTCATTGACGGCGGCCACATGGCGATCCCGTTCGAGGATCAGCCGACCTTCGATATGCTCAGCCGTGGCGAGACTGTCGGGGTGTTCCAGCTTGAATCGGGCGGGATGCGCCGCAATATCATCGAGCTCAAACCGCAGAACGTGCGGGAACTCGCCGCCATGGTTGCGCTCTATCGGCCCGGCCCGATGGAGCACATTCCGAGGTTCGTGAGCAACAAATTCGGCCGCACGAAAATCGAAGTCCTCGACGACAAGATGGAGCCGATCTTGGCGGAAACCTACGGGATCATCGTCTACCAAGACCAGGTTCTCAAACTCGTCCAAGCCCTCGCCGGATTCAGCCTCGGAAAAGCCGACATCCTCCGCCGCGCGATGGGGAAGAAGGACAAGGATATCATGGATCAGATGCAGGGCGAGTTCATCGCCGGGTGTCTGGAAAATGGCGTCGCCCAAGAGGTCGCCGACAAGGTTTGGGAGCTCCTCCTACCCTTCGCCGGATACGCCTTCAACAAAGCCCACGCGGTCTGCTACGCGATCCTGGCCTACCAAACCGCTTACCTCAAGGCCAACTACCCGGTCGAATATCTTGCCGGTTTGCTCGGCGTGTTCCGGGAGAGGGAAGACAAGGTCACGACTTTCATCGAGGAGTGTCGCCGCAATAAGATCGCGGTTCTGCCGCCGGACATTAACCTCTCCGGGCTCGATTTCACCATCGAAACCCAAACCGTGGGATCGGGCAAGAAGCAGCGCACGGTCAAGTCGATTCGCTTTGGCTTGGGGGCGATCAAGGGTGTTGGCTCTGGCCTCGTGCGGGCGATTGTCGAAGAGCGCGAGAACGAGCCATTCACCCACCTCTTCGAGTTCTGCGACCGATTGCGCCCCCACGGACTTAACAAGGGTTCGCTCGAAGCCCTGATTCGCGCCGGAGCTCTGGAGTGCATCGATAAGAACCGCAACAAGCTGCTTCAAGCCTACGAAGGTGCACTCGTCTTCGCCGACAACGCGAATCGTCAGAGAATCGTGGGGCAAGACTCCCTGTTTGGCGAGACGGCCGAACTCGAGCTCCAACTTCCGACCCTCCCTGACGCCCCCATGCCCGACCGCTCCGACATCCTGAAAATGGAAAAGGAGACGATGGGGATCTACGTCAGCGACCACCCGCTTCGCGGCTATGAGTTCACCTTACGCCAAGCCGCAACCCACACCTGCGCGGCCGTGCTTGAACAAGAAGAGCCCATCCGAGTGAAGGTCGCAGGAGTTCTCAGCCAGGTCTCAATCCGCCCGAGTCAGAAGACGGGCAACCTCGTCGCGCGCCTCGCCATCGAAGATTTCACTGGGCAAGTAAACTGCTTCGCCTTCGGCGACACCGTGACGAAGTATCAGAGCCTGCTTGAGAAAGACAAAGTCGTCATCATCGGAGGCCGCGTGAAGTTCGACGAAAGATCCCAAGCCACCGAGCGCACTCCCGAGCTTCAGATCTTTGACGTGGAAGAGATGGGCGCGCCGATGGAAGTCTCCGATGACGAATCGGTGGAGGGAAGCGTCATGCTCCGAATCCGATCCGCGACCGAAGCCCAGCTCAAATGGCTCCGAGGCTGGATCGACAAACACCCCGGCTACCACGAACTCGTGATCCAGTTCCAGAAGGCCAAAGATTCCTCACCGATGGTGATGCTCAAACGCGTTCGCCCGAGCGAGGAGTTCCTCCGCCGCATCGAGCGCAGCCTCGCCGACTGCGATGTCGAAGTCATCACTCACGCTGGCGTCATGGCCGAAGAAGTCCAGGAACCTGCTTAAGCGGATGATTCGGAAAAAGTTCGGAAAAACTGGCTGACCATTTCTATGACTCCTGAGACGAGATCGTCGGTGCTGGTGAAGTCAAACGAGCCGAAATCATGCACAAGGCTGTCATCCTTCATGAGCTGAAGCTTAACGGTTATCTTCCCTGATCCGTGGCTGTAGTTCCCCACGATGTGAAAGCCTTCGGCATCGTCGCGCTCCGAGTAGTCGAAGAACGCTTTTGGGTAGCCTGGTCGCGAAGACAGCGAGGCTCTCTGCCGCAGCGCTGAACCGAGGGCACGGGATAAACGCAGATCATCTCGACGCGCTACGAGATTTGTGAGCTCAGGTCTTATGAGAATCGGGAGTCTCGATGGCAAAGGAATTGCCTGACGAGCAGCGCTCGATAAGAATCCGAGTGGAAAGGGCGTGCCTTCCGGGTTGAGGAACCGTGGGTTCTGCCGCCGGCCACGTTCTTGTGCCAGGAACGGCGTCTTCATGACGACTGAGTCGAAGAGGCGGTTGACGTAAACAGCGTCAGGCTCAGACTCAGAACCAAGATTCCCCTTAGAAAGATTGTAGAGCAGAGAATAGGTCATCAATCCATGCTGCAGATCTCCGGCTTCATATGATTCCAAATCAGCAGGCGCCCCCATCAGAACATACAAGCCCGTGCGGGATTGAAAGTCGAGCATGGCTCTACTTTGTTCGTCACCTGAGGCACGCGTGAGACTTGACGCTTGAGATTCAAAAGCCCCGGCTGCGCAGGTGTCGAGAATCATTAATCTCTTTCCCGCTTTGATTCTGCGAAGCCACGCGACAAGTTCGTCACCGCTGATAGTGCATTGCCTTCGGATAGCCTCACTTGACAACACGGATGGAGAAGCACTCCTTGCCTCCTCAGTCAGAAAATGAAACTTAGGAGAATCGGTTCCCAGCGCGACTCCGTGTCCAGCTAGAAACACAAGCAGCAAATCATTGTCGGTAAGCTGTAGCTCGTCTATCTGGCCCATAGCTAGAGCGATGTTCGCACGAGATGGAGGCAGAATCGTTGCCGCGCTAGCTAGTTCCCGGGATTCGCCAGGGTCGCTAGCAAGTAAAAAGAGTTTGGCCTCGACGTCAGTTAACCCTGAAGCGAGAGCAAGAGAAGCCTTGGAGACTGCGAGAGCATCGTCAGAAGCAAACCGGAGTTGCAGGTGCTCCCCGGCATAGCGTTCAACACCAATAATGAGCCCGACAAACAAGGACGGAGAGCGGTCAACATCTGCAGGTGCGCGCGGTATTCTTACTGATTCGGATCGACTCCGCATGCTGCCCTCTGCGTTTGAAGCCTGAACCTGCACCACAGCTTCAGATCGCCCTTGCAGGTCAGGCGCAATATCAAGTTCGACGGTGGAACTTCCGACGCTCCTGTAAATTTCCTGATTATTGACTCGCACGATGACGTCCCCGATCCCTCCCCCTCGATCAGTGAGCGTAGTTTTAAGCCGGCCGTTTACAATACTAATTTCGCCCAACTCGGGTGCAAGTTCCAAGGCCGATATGTCAGGCACAGCGCCAAGTTCGAGACCTCTAATCGCCTTCAAAAGGAGATCCGGCTCGAAAAAGATCGAAGAGAACTGTGAGAGGGAAATCGTTTCCCTCACTCCGAGGTTGAAATCAGTAACAACCCAATGCAGTTGATCGCTGGCCGCGCCGTGCGAGGAATCGAACCTCCCATCCGGACTGGTTACTGTCCAACTCCCGTCTGCATCAAGAATAAGCGTTGCCAGCAACGTCCCGTCCGGAAATGAGTGTACTCGTGCGCCGTGGCTCGTAAGCAGAACAACATTCTGACTGTTTGGAGCGAAGAGGGCACTCACCGCTGATCCCACTCCTGTCCACTTTTGTTTAACCGTGCCACTTTGCGGATCAATCAGGTAGCTGCGGCCATCCGGGCTTGAGGCCAGCAGGCCTCGACCACGACTGAGCGAAAGCAACCCAGAAATCTGTACTGGCAAATTCACTTGAAAACGCTGCTCCATTGCCTGGACGTCGTACGCAGTGAGTGTTTGAGAATCGGTAGCTATGTACAGAGTCTGACCTGTGGAGGAGAGGGCAGTGCACGAAATGCGTCCGTAGATCGACCAGATCGTTGTCTCACCTTTTAAGGTACTGAGATTCGGGAGAAACACACTGAGCACTCCTAGCTGCAAGGCGATTCGTGAACCTGATTCTGCCGCAGAAATTGGGGGGAAGTTATCAATATCGACTAGCCGAGTAGAAATCTGACCACCGGATTGATCCCAGAGCGAAAGCCTTCCGGAAGATTCTAAGGTTGCAAGCATGCTCCCATTTTGAAGAAAGCGCTGAGATAAAACAGGAGTCTGGAACTTTTGTGTTCGTATGAGATTCCATCGCGGGAGACCATACAGAGAGATCGTCGTTGAATCATGCTGAATACTGACGCCGCTCCAATCGGGTCTGATATCAAAGCTTACGAGGGGATCGTGAACTGGAGAAATCGCCGCGAGTTGAGACCCGTTGTCTGAAGTGGATGTTATGTGTTTTAGAATTCGCGTTGAAATGTAACCGGGTCGGTCAAGACTTCGAATGTCGGTAGCGCCAGCTACGGGAGCAAGTAGATTAATGCTCCGGAGGATGTTAGACTCATTTGACACGTAAAACATTTCTGGACTGGAAGGTGCCAGACAGGCTGATCCGACTGACTCTCCCACATCAAACGAGAATACACCGAGGGGGTGTCCCATTGGCACATATGTGCCTGTACCATCTGGGGAAATCGAGACGACCCTATCTCTTTCCGCCAAGACCAAGACATCGTCGTGGCATGGTATATCCTGCAATCGGGAAAGATCATTGCTTTCAAAGAGGGTCACCGAAGAGGATAGGACATCGTGAACAAAGAAGTAGCCCCCATCCCTAGAATAGCCGAACTTCCGGTAGGTAGACGTGATGAGCTCGATACGGTCGGATCTAGTTGTGTACCAGTAAAGGCCGTTTGAGCACTCTATCAGGGCTGAGCCACCACGGGGTGACACTACTACTTGCTGTACACCAGAGAGAAGTTGAGAATCATCCGGATGGGAAGTGTTAATGTTGGTTCTGCTGTAAAGTATATTGTCTTCGGTCAAGTACAAATAGTGTTTAGCAGAGAACGGGTAGATTGACTCAGTGGCTTGAGCGTGAAGTGGTAACGCAGTTGTTCGCCCGGTCACATCTACAACGGAGGGTACGAACACGACATCTTCTGATTCCAGTGAGTCTTTGCTAGGCGATGAAACCGCTTCAAGGACAATGAGTGAATCCGTCTCCGGGATAAAAGCGGCGTCTATAACTCGATTCTCGCGCAAGCGCGTATCAAAGTGCACGTTCCCCGAAAGAAAATCCGTCACTACGACGACCTTTCTACCTTTGGTCATCAGAAACTGCCCATCAGGGCTCTGGGAAACGACGGCTAAGTCTTCGACGGTGGGTACACCTCGTTGACTCACTCGCCCTGTGGAAGTCTCGATGATCGCATCTCCGACGAGCAGGTGCTCGCCGTTCCTGAGCACCGTAATCTGGCCCGCCGTCTCAACACGATTGGAAAAAAGCGTGATTGCTCTGCGATCGGCGTCTTTGTTCTCCGGTGCGAATGCCGCTGGGGAGGCACAAATAAACCAAGAAGCGACCAGCAATGAGAGCATCTAGATGATTATGCATCGTGGATTCTCCGCTTTCAAGTCGTACGGAGTCCCGGTCGCTGGGAGCAGAAGGGGGACGCGGTGCGTTATGATCACCACAGGAGTTCAGATTTGACCCACACACCTTCCCGATTCCGAACCGTTGCCACGGCAATTCTCGTGCTGGCGGGCGCGACGATGGCCCTCGCCGCCGACGACTTTGATCGCAACAACGCCAACATCTCCTTGCTCCAGCAGCGGGAAGTCCAGCAGGATATGGGCATCGGGGAAGACCTCCGGGCGAAGCTGAACAAGCACGCTGATTGGTTCAACGGAGAAATGAAAAAGCTCCAGGATGCCTTCCAAACCGAGGCTCAGCGAACCGGCAAAGCCCCCAATCCGCCGGAAGCCAAGATTCAAAAGCTCCAGCAGGATTTCGCAAAGCGCGTGATGGGAGAGCTGAGCGACAAGCAAATCGTCCGCCTCCGCGAGCTCACGATCCAATCCGTTGGATTCCCAGCGCTGATGAACGATGATGTCGCCAAAAAGGTGGGTATCACGGACAAGCAGAAGCAGCGCCTCCGCACAACCTTCGAGGCGATGATGAAGAAGCTGAACGCCGAGCAAGAAAAGGTACTGAAGCCGATTTACGACAAGTACAACGCGAAGAAGCCAGAAAACGAGACCGAAGCCCGAAAGCTACAAGAAGATGCAGCAAAGGAAGCCGAAGCGGCAAGCAAGAAGCTCGAACCCACCATCAAGAAGCTCCGCGACGACTGGATCATCACTGTGAAGAAAACGGTCAAGGCGATCCAACTCAACCGCTTCGAAGCCCTGATGGGCAAGCCGTTCAAGAGCTAGGCAACGATCTGAATTCCTAGGGCCGCAAGGGACTGATGAGTGTCTTGCGGCCTTTTCATGCGTCTGGAGAGTATCTATGCACGCACTCTCTGCTCTTGTCTGCTTTGTCGCCCTGGCGAACCCCCAAGAGACGGGGCTTGGCCAGACCAAGCTCGACCTCAAAGATTCCTACGGCTTCACCAGCGCCCAAGTGGTCAAGATGGGCTCCGAGAAGTGGTTCGCTTTGGTCTACAAAAAGGAAGGCGGTGAAACCACTCACTCGATGACGATGGCGGCTTGGACATTCGGGGTGGCCCAAACAGAGGAGCGCGACAAGTTGATCGCCAAGATGCCGAAAGCCGATCAAACGCGCATCCTCAACGTGCGCGAGCTGATCTCCGGAGTGCGAACCCATTCGATCAACATTGCGAGCGATTTCTCCGGCGGCGGCACGATCTGGAACCTGAGCCATGCCTCGACCTTGAGCGAAGTCGATGCGGTGATCGGCGTGTTGATGAATCCTCCCAAGCACACCCCCCGCGCGACCCAGGCTCTGGTGTGGGAGCGCCTTGCGGCGCTGAAGGCCAAGCTAAAGCGAATCGAGCCCGAGATGCGAGAGCGAGATTTCGGCCCGGCGATCGAAGAAACCACGATGCGCATCATGAGCCTGGAATCCGATTGGAAGGCTCTGCTGGAGGTGATTCCCGCCTACGACATCAAACGCAGAGAGCGCGTGATGGCGTTTGTTCTCGCCTCGGTGGAGATTGCGATGAACGAGTGGTGATCGAAACGCCGAGTCGGCGCCCGGCCCAAGGCCAATCCCCCGAGTCTCGCGAGTGAGGTTCTGGTGAGGGCAAAGCGTGCAGCGCGAGCCTCTCCCGCCCCGGCCGCCGACTCGAGGCGGTGGTGCGTGGAGAACTCGGAAAAGAGGCAGGCGAGAGGCGGAGAGAGTTCGGCTTCGAGGCAGGCAACAGGCCAAAAACGCCCCTTATATAAACAAAAATGGCGGAGCGAGAGGGATTCGAACCCTCGATAGGTTGCCCTATACACGATTTCCAATCGTGCTCCTTCAACCGCTCGGACACCGCTCCGCGCCAAGACCCTCCGAAGAGAGCCCCTCTATTGTGATCGGACGGCGACCACCCGGTAAAGACCCCCTAGGCCCAGACTTTGGTTCAACCGGCCCCGACCGATACAATGCACACAGTTATGAGCAAGTCGTCGCAGGGCCTGCGCCACGCGGAAATCGAACGCGAAACCAAAGAAACCAAGGTCTACATCAATCTTGGTTTTGATGGCGGATCCAAGCAAGACATCAAAACCGGCGTCGGATTCTTCGACCACATGCTCCAGCAACTCGGCTTCCATGGAATGCTCGATCTCGGCGTGAGTTGCGAAGGCGATCTCCACATCGACGACCACCACACCATCGAAGATGTTGGAATCACCCTCGGGCAAGCCATCCGCAAAGCCCTCCACGATTCCCCTATCGCCCGATTCGCGAGCCTGCACGTTCCCATGGACGATGCCCTCGTCTTGGTCGCGATTGATGTCAGCGGCCGCGGAGCCCTGGGCTTCAACGTGCCGTTTGCCCGAGAAACTATCGGCGACATGAGCACCGAATGCGTGCGCGAATTCTTCAAGTCCGTCGCGCTCCACGCGGGAATCAATCTGCACATGCACAAGGTTGCCGGCGAGAACGACCACCACGTGTGCGAAGCCCTCTTCAAAGGATTCGGTATCGTGCTCAATCGAGCCGCGGAACCGGTGGATCGCCAGGGCCCGGCGAGCACCAAAGGCGTTCTCTAACCAAAGCCATGGTCGTCATTCTCGACTACGGAATGGGGAATCTGCGCAGTGTGCTCAAAGCCTGCGAGCACCTGGGTTACGACGCGCGCGTCCAGCCGAACCTCCAGGGAGCAACCAAAGTGATCCTTCCCGGTGTGGGAGCCTTCGCTCAGGCCATGCAGAACCTGGCTCCGGTGGCAGATGATCTCCGGGCGTGGGCCAACCAAGGTCAACCGCTGCTGGGAATCTGCCTGGGCCAACAACTTCTCTTCGAATCAAGCGAAGAGTTCGGCGAATCAAACGGCCTCGGGATCCTGGAGGGACACGTGAAGTACTTCCCTAAGCACCTGGGCCTCAAGACCCCTCAGATCGGGTGGAACGTCCTGGAACCCCGTGAGGGATCGGGTTTGATGCAGCGCGTGGCCCCGCAAGATCGTGTGTACTTTGTGCATTCTCTGTACACTGAGTGCGCGGACGCCGCCGATGCCGCAGCATGGACGGAATACGGAATGCGCTACGCATCGGCAATCGAACGGGGATCGATCTGGGCCACCCAGTTTCACCCCGAAAAGAGTGGTCACGTTGGACTGACGATTCTGGAGAACTTCCTCAAATGCTCGTAATCCCCGCCATTGATATCATCGACGGTCAGTGCGTTCGCCTCACTCAAGGCGACTACTCCCGCAAAACGGTTTACGACTCCGATCCGGTCGCGATGGCCCAGCAGTTCGCCGAAGAAGGCGCAAAGTGGATCCACATTGTCGATCTGGATGGAGCCAAGGCGGGCACGCCGATCAATCTGCATGTGGTCAAAGAGATCGTTCGCAAAGTCGATATCCAGGTGGAGTTCGGCGGAGGTCTCCGCGACTCGCTCGCGATTGAGCGGGCTCTCAGCGCCGGTGTGGCCCGGGTCGTCATCGGCACCCGACTGACGCAAGATTGCGTCGAAGCGGCTCGCTGGTTTGAAAAGTACGGCGATAAGATCATCGCCGGGATTGACATGAAGGACGGACTCGTCGCCGTTTATGGTTGGGAGGAGACCTCCACCCAACGCGGACTCGATCTGGCCAAGAGGCTCGAAAGCCTCGGGTGCGAGCGATTCAACGTCACCGATATCTCCACCGACGGCACCCTCGCCGGACCCAATCTGGAAATGATGCGAACCTGGGCAAGCGAACTTTCGCGCCCCGTCGTCGCCAGCGGTGGCGTCGCGTGTGTCGAAGATATCCTCAGCCTCAGCTCCACGGGTTGCGAAGCCGTCATCGTCGGCAAAGCGATCTACGAAGGGAAGCTGACCGTGGCAGACGCAATCAAGAATCTTGAGTCTGTTTTGGCGAAATCTTAAAATTATCAAGAAAAGAGTCCCATATCTTGATGGTTGGCCGGAACTTTGGTGTAAATTGTTGAAACACCACCGAGTTCGGTAGGACTCGCAATAAAAGCCGCTTTCGAGTGAGGGCATGGATGGGGCCGCAAGACCATCCCATCATCGAAGCTGGACAGATTCGCGAGGGGGACCGCAAGCCCACCGACCGGTGGTGGATGATTTCTGCCAGAGGGCAGGGAACACGCCATGGATGCCGCAAACTTCCTCATCATCATCCCTCTCGTCGGATGCGCCCTCGTCGGACTGACGTCGCTCGTCAGCGTGATGCTGAACCACCAGCGAAAAATGGCCGAGCTCATCCACAACCGCAGCCTCGATTCCGCGCGCGAGCAAGCGCTGGAACAAGAACTCGCCTCGCTTCGCCACGAGTTGAGGCAGCTCAAATCCTCCTCGAATCGCCAAAGCTCAAACCGCCAAAGCCCGAACCGCCAAAGCTCCGAGGTGAACGCATGAACGAAGAAATCGCCTCGATGTTCGTGGCGGCTCTGGTCGTGATGATTCCGATCGTCGCGATTCTCACTCATCATCAGAGGAAGATGGCCGAGATGATCCATGGTCGGGCCAAGGAGCAAGAAGGCAAAGCCGCTCAGAGCCAAGATCTTCTTGTCCACGAACTCATGCGACTGCGCGAGCAAGTCACGACCCAAGCCCTCCAAATTGAGGATCTGCGACAAGAGTTGAGCACCCGTGGATCCACTGCCTCCACTGTCGCCCAAGCCGAGGCCTGGGATACGGAAAGGCTCTCGTAGCGGGTATCACTCCACAAGCGCTCATGGAATTCGAACTTCTGATCCCCCTTGCGGCCGTACTCCTCATTTTCGGGATGCCGATCATCGCGATCCTGACCAAGCATCAGCAAAAAATGGCGGAGTTCATGCACGGCAGGAACGCGGAGAACAATCAGGTTCCTGCGCTTTATCACGAAGTTCAAATGCTGCGCGCCGAAGTCACAAAGCTCCGAGAACAACTGAACGAACAAACGCTCCTCGTCGATGATCTCCGGCGAGGCATCACATTCGGGGAGACCCCCGTCGCCGAGAGGCTTAACCAGGACGTCTGAAGTCATGGAAAGCGGTGCGATTCTCACCATCGTCGTCTTCTCTATCGCGGGAGGACTACTCGGGCTCACCTTGATCCTCGAATTCGTCAAAAGCCTCGCCCGAATCCGTGCGGGCACCGAAAAGCTCCCCAACGGCGCGGTCGCCTCCCAGTCCACCCGGGAGATCGAGAGTCTCCGGAACGAGGTCGCGGATCTCAAAGAAGTCGTTCAGGGTCTCGTCTGGAGTCTGGAACGGGATCGCCAAGCCGAATCCGCCGAGCCCCTCAGCGAACGTATTCTGCCCTGACGGGCTCCTTCCTCAGGGTGCCCCGAGCCCTTCAGGGTAGGGAACCGCCCTGGCCTCAAACGATTGAGATCACGTCCGACGACTCAAGGGAGCCGGGCACCTACACCCGAAGAGACAGACGGGTACCCCGATCCCTTCAGGGTCGGGAGGGTCTGAACACGACGCAAAAAGCCCCACGGATTCCGAAACTTCCCAGGATCAAAAACGCTCACCTGGGTAAAGTAAGGGACTTCCCGTCTGCCTCCTTATTGCGCTATGAGAGTCATTCAACCATCCTCGAAACGAATTGGCCGATTCCTCGAGGTCCCCAATCTTATTGAACTCCAGCTGAACAGCTACAAGTGGTTTGTCGAGGAGGGCCTTCCTGAGCTCTTCACGACATTCTCTCCGATTTGGGACTTCACACAAACGAACTACATCGAGTTCACCGAGTTCGTACTCGGCGAGCCGAAGTATTCGATTTCGGATTGCCGCGACCGCGACCTCACGTTTGAGGCCCCCATCAAGGCGACCGTTCGTTTCGGTGGCAAAGACCGCGAAGTGATCGAATCCGAGGTCTATCTCGGCGATCTCCCGCTGATGACAGACAAGGGCACCTTCATCATCAATGGCCGCGAGCGCGTCATTGTCAGCCAGCTCAGCCGATCGCCTGGTCTCTACTTCGAAGAGGACGTCGACACCTCAATGCAGATGATCGTCCGCGCCCGGATCATTCCGATGGAAGGCCCGTGGCTGGAAGTCGAGAACGACGCGAACCAGGTCGTCAATACCCAGATTTCCCAAACCAAGAAGCTGCCGATCACCCAGCTCATCAAGGCCCTTCACGGCTTTGATCGAGGCCGTGACCGACAGGTGCGCAAGATCGCGAACAGCCTGGGCAAGCGCCTGGGCGATCCGCTCGTCGATCCCGACACCGGTGAAGTCATCCTCGACCGTGGCACGATTCTCTCGGAAGCTGTCTTCAATGGCCTGAGCGACGAGCACAAGGCGCTGGAATGTCTGATGGAGAGCCCGCTCGGCTCGACCGACGACATGTACCATTACTTTGGCAAGCGCGAAGTGCTGGAAACCCCAACCGTCATCGACCTTGAGGGCGCACGCCCCGTCGAAGAAATCAAGGAAGGGAAGAAGGTCATCGTCGGCGCGATGCAGCGGATTGAGCACGAAACGGCGGTTAAGATTGCCGATATGGGCCTGGCGAGCATCGAAGTGGTGCGCATCCCGGATCACATCGAAGCCACCCTCGCCGCCGACAAAACGGCGAACACCCGAGAAGCCATCCTCGATATCTACAAGCGGATGCGACCGGGCGAAGCCGCGAACGACGACGCCGCAAAGCAGCTCGTCTTCAGCCTGTTCTTCGACATGCGCCGATACGATTTGGGCAAGGTCGGTCGCCGGTTCCTCAACCAGCGCCTTGGCCTGGATGTGCCGATCAACACGCGCAACCTCACCTCCGATGACCTCGCCCGCGTGATCATCGAGATGGAGCCGTACCTCACCAAGGAAGCGGATCACGACGACATCGACGACCTGCGGAACAAGCGGGTTCGATCCGTCGGCGAGCTCCTTCAGAGCCAACTCCGACTCGGCTTCGTCCGAATGGAGAAGGTGGCCCGCGAGCGAATGACCTCGGCGGATCAGGACAACCTGCTCCCGTCGATCATCCTCTCCGTCAAGCCGGTGAGCGCGAGCATCAAGAGCTTCTTCAGCAGCAACCAGCTCAGCACCTTCATGGATCAAACCAACCCGCTGAGCGAGCTGACGAACAAGCGACGTCTCTCCAGCCTCGGCCCCGGTGGTCTGCAACGCAACTCCGCAAAGCTCGAAGTGCGCGACGTGCACCGATCCCACTACGGTCGAATCTGCCCGATTGAAACGCCAGAAGGTCCGAACATCGGTCTCATCAGCCAGCTCACCACACACGGCCGCGTGGATGAGTTCGGATTCATCATGACCCCCTATCGCCGAGTGGTGAATGGGCACGTGACCGATGAAGTCGTGTACCTGACCGCGCAAGAGGACTTCCACCTCCGTATCGCTCCTGCAGACACTCTGCTGGACGAGAACGGCAAGATCGTCAACACTCAGGTGACTGTGCGTTGCCCGGGTGGTGACAAGCAGTTCGGCGGAGCCAGCTATCCTGCGGTTCCTTCGAGCCGCGTGGACCTGATGGACGTCTCGCCGGTGCAGATCATCTCGGTTGCAACCTCGCTCATCCCGTTCCTCGAGAACGACGACGCGAACCGCGCTCTCATGGGTGCCAACATGCAGCGACAGGCTGTCCCGTGTCTTCGCTCCGACGCTCCCGTCGTCGGTACCGGTCACGAGCGCCGCGCCGCCATCGACTCAGGATCGTCGATCATCGCCAAGCGCAGCGGAACCATCACAACTTCCACCGCGAACAAGATTGTCATCACCACGGACGAGGGAGAAGAGGATCACTATCCGCTTCTTCACATGTACCAAAGCAACAAATCGACCTGTTTCACCCACCGGCCGATCGTGGTGCCTGGTCAATACGTCCTTAAGGGCGATCCTCTTGCCGACGGCCCGAACACCGACCAAGGTCGTCTGGCGCTCGGTAAGAACCTGATCGTCGCCTTTATGCCGTGGGGAGGATACAACTACGAAGACGCGATCCTCCTGAGCGAACGATTGGTCAAGGACGACGTGTTCACCTCGATCCACATCGAGCGACACGAAACCGAAGCCGTCGATACCAAGCTCGGCCCCGAGGAAATCACCCGCGACATTCCGAACGTCGGTGAGGATGCACTGCGCGACCTCGACGAGAACGGAATCATCCGCGTCGGTGCCGAAGTCCGACCGGAAGACATCTTGGTCGGTAAGGTTGCCCCGAAGGGTCAAACCGAGATGACCGCGGAAGAGCGGCTCATCATCGCGATCTTTGGTAAGAAGGCCGAAGAGACCCGAGACGTCTCCCTCACCGTTCCGCACGGTGAAAAGGGAACCGTCATCGATGTCAAGGTCTTCAGCCGATACAAGTATCTCAGCCCGAGCATCAACTACATCTACAAGGAGTCGAAGAAGCGCGATCGCTTGATCTGCGACCGCACCGAAGAGCCTCTGCTGCAGATTCAAGGCGATGAACTGCCGGCTGGCACCAACATGACCGTTCAAGCCTACGTGGCCCAAAAGCGGAAGATCATGGTCGGTGACAAGATGGCCGGTCGACACGGAAACAAGGGTGTTATCAGCCGGATTCTTCCGGTCGAGGACATGCCGGTTCTCATGGACGGCAGCCCGGTGGACATCATCCTCAACCCGCTCGGTGTTCCGAGCCGGATGAACATCGGTCAGATCCTCGAAACCCACTTGGGTTACGTGGGCTACCACCTCGATCTGCGCTACGAGTGCCCAGCATTCGAAGGCGCAACTGAGGCGGAAATCCTGAGCGAAGTGGAGCGGCTCGCCGTTCACCTGCGCACCAAGGCTCTGAACGGATACGTCAACACCGAACTGTTCCTGAACATCCGATTCCCGGGTGATGCAAATCTCGAGGAGATGATGGCGATGGTCGAAGCCAAGCTTCGCACCCTCGACCAAGACTCCCTGGAGCGCGTCAGCCGAATCGTCGCCGCTCCGTCGACGAAGTCGGTGGACGAACTCGCCAATGTCAGCGTCGATGACTTCGAAATCGAAGAAGTCAACGAAGTCGGAGGCAAGGCGTTCAAGGCAAACGAAGAGGTCTATAGCGGAATCATGGAGCGCATCCAAGCGAACGTGTTCCACCGCGCGGGTCTCGATCCGAAGTCGTGCAAGAGCTTTGTCCGCGATGGCCTGACCGGCGACGAACTGCCGAACCCAGTCACCGTCGGATGCATCTACATGCTGAAGCTGGAGCACTTGGCCGACGAAAAGATCCACGCCCGATCCATTGGCCCCTACTCTCTCGTCACCCAGCAGCCGCTTGGTGGTAAGGCGCAGTTCGGTGGTCAGCGATTCGGTGAAATGGAAGTTTGGGCTCTCGAAGCCTATGGCGCCGCATACACCCTCCAAGAACTGCTCACCATCAAGTCGGACGACGTGATGGGCCGCGTGAAGGCCTATGAGCTGATCGTGAAGGGTGAATCGATCCAAGAGCCGGGCATTCCGGAATCCTTCAAGATTCTGGTTAACGAGCTTCGCTCGCTCTGTCTCAAGGTCGGTGTCGAGGACAAGGCGAACAAGGAACTCAGCCTCAAGGATCTAGACGAACTCACCGGAAACGACGATGTGCGTCTCGCGCGCAGCGTCGGGTTCTTCAACTAAGCGAGAGTTCTCGCTTAAAGTGCCGAGGGCGGGGTCGAATCGACCCCGCCCTCCTTTCATGAGGCGAACCCGGAAAACTAGACCACAAGCTCCAACAGGTGCCAGCGATAGACCTCTCGGAATCCGAGTTGGATGTTCAGCTGGAGCATCGGGTTGTTCTCTTCGTTGTCGCACTGGACGATCGTGCCGTTCTGCGACTTTGCCCGATCCAGATTGAGTGCCTTCAGAGCGGTTGCGAGCCCACGTCGGCGATACTCCCGCTTCACGGCAGTCAGCCCGGTGTGCATGCGCCCCGGATCGGCTTCGCTGCGGAACAGCATCGTGAGGCCAGCGATCTCCTCGCCATCCATCGCGCAGAGATGAAGATCCCAGCTCGACTTCTCCTGCCGGAACTGTGCCTCCCAGGTTTCGAACGGCGTGGGTTCCAACTCGAACGGCAACGGAATGTCCTTTGACATCACGTTATCGGCATCGTAGTAGTCGCGCAGGGCTTGATCGCCCCGCTGGGCCACGAGTTCGTCCAGTCGGACGAAGGTGATCCCGCCTGCACGAGCCGAGTCGATCGTGCCCTGGAAGGGTTCCGCCGAGAACTCTCGCAGATCCAACTGCGATTCCGGGTTCTCCTGCTTCGTCACAAACCCGGCGCGGTGGAACGCCGAAAGAACATCTGGACGATTCGTCGCGCCTCCGGAACAGATTTTCTTCGCCCCCCGCTCCTTGGCGCGATCGAGCATCTGGGCCAGGGCCCCATCGAGGAGCCCAGCATCAAGGCCGTGGCGGGCTTTGAGGATGACCTCAATCGCCCCGGGTTCCTTCACCCAGTAGGCATCCTCGACAAATCCTCCGAGGATCATCGAATCGCCCTCGTAGAGACCAAATCTCTCCAGCAAAACATGCTTCGGATTGGTGGCGTCCCATTCAAGCATCTGCTTCACCGTGCAGGCGCGATCCGGGTAGCCAGTGCAAATCATGTCGACATAAGCCTCGACATCGGGCGTTTGGAAGTCCAGCCTTTTCAGCGGCGGACAAGTTTGAGTAGTGGTTTCGTGTGTCATCGGTTCAAAAGAAATCGTGCGGACGGGGTCGGACGCCAAAGCGCGCAACCGAGAGTCGGGAGAAAGGGAAGTCACGCGGGCGCAGGGGGCGCACGCGAACCGAATTGACCGGCATCAGGCGCGTGTCAACGGTGGAGCGAGTTCAGGTGAGCGGTCTTCATGTTCGGCACCTCCAAGGCAAGGAAGTCGTGACAAATGGCCCGACGAAAAGACAATACCAAATACGTCGCTACAGAGTTTCAGCATCACGAGAAAATTGCCTGCAGTCCCCAGAATCCTCTCGCCCGACCATCACGTCCGAACTTCTGCATCCTGTAGAATTGTCCGCGCGTTTCCACAAGATATAGTGATTGGGACGCAACACGCGGGATTGTCCACAAGAGGCGAATTTTCTCACGCCGGAGGTCGCACCTGGGCGCGTTTCTTGGGAATACTGGCTCTATCCGCCGTCCCATCGCACCGCCGCGATCGGCTCTCTGGCAAGATCATTTCGAGCAATCAATATGGATACCATCGCCATCAAAGTAGGAGAACGCGAGTTTGTTCTCGATCGCGAAAAGGCCGAGGCAGCGCAGGGCGCTAAGGCGGTCATCAATGGTCGAGAGACCATGACTTTCAATCTTCTGCCTCTCAAATACACCTGGGCGTACACACTGTACCGCACCATGAAGGCCAACCACTGGGAGCCAGAAGACATCCCCATGCAGAAGGATGTGGAGCAATGGCGCGGCGATGACCTCAGCGATGTTGATCGCTGGATCATCCGCATGGCCATCGGCTACTTCAGCGCGGCCGAAGGAATTGTCGGAGACAACATCCTCCATGTCGTGCGCGAAGTCGCCACCGCCAGCGAGCTTAAGCTCGTCCTCGGCCGCCACGCCCACGAAGAAAACATCCACGCCGACAGCCTGCTCTATATGGTCAGCTCACTCGGCATCAATCCGCACGAGTGCGAGGCGATGTTTGAAGACGTGGAGACTATCCGTCGCAAGAACGAGTTCGTCACGCGCATCAGCCACGACCTCCGCCGGGATGTCGACCTCACCATCACCGCGAACAAGCAGCGGCTCGCCAAGAATATCTTCATGTTCGGCCAGTGCATGGAAGGCACCCAGTTCTACGGCCTCTTCGGCATGGTACTGAGCCTGTATCGCCAAGGCAAGTTCCCGGGCATCGGTCAGATGTTCCGGTACACGCTTCGCGATGAAAGTAACCACATCGAGCTGTTCCGCCAACTCCTCATGGAACTGGTCGAGGAGAATCCGGACATCTGGACCGCCGAGTTCCGCAACGAACTCGTCGAGACAATGAAGGAGGCTGTGGACCTGGAGAAGGAATTCATCCGCGATTGTCTGCCGGTTGCAGGCGTTGGACTCTCTGCCGAAGAGTTCATGACCTACATCGACTACATCGCTGATCGTCGTCTGGAAGGCTGCGGCCTGCCCGTGCAGAACCCCGGCATCCAGAACCCTCTCCCCTGGCTCGCCGAGCTGATGGACATCAAGAAGGAGCAAAACTTCTTCGAGGGCCGCGTGACCGAGTACCAAAAATCGAGCGCCCTCACCGCCGTCGACGACGACGAACTCTAACCGCTCGACCATCCGCAACCTGAAGGCCACGATTCACACTGAATCGTGGCCTGCTCTTTGAGACACCCCTGGCAAATTCCAACCGATCCACCCGGCCCTCTGGCAGTTTGCTATGAGGTCGGAGAGACACGCCGCCATAATTCCAAGGTAAGGAAACCCAAGCAAGGCAATGAGCAACCCAGAAGTGAGTATTGTTGTCCTCTCGTACAATCGGCAGGCAGAGATCGAGAAGAACCTCCCGTACCTGGCGGCATGGACCGAGAAGACGCAAAACGAGCTGATCCTCGTCGAAAACAAATCGACCGATGACAGCCTGGCGATTGCTCGAAAGATCGCCGAGCAGTATCCGCACATCCAAATCGTGGCAAACGAGGAAAACCTGGGTGTCGGCCTCGGACGCAACAAAGGGTTTCGCCTGGCCAAGGGCGACATCATCCTGAATCTCGACGACGACAGCCGGCCTGACGAGAACTTTCTCGATGACCTCACCGCCCTCTTCCGGGCGTACCCCGATGTCGGAATCCTCTCGCCGCTGATCCTTCACCCCACGCTCGGGATGCGACAAAACGGAGACAGCGATGACCCCCACTACGTCGCTAACTTCCATGGATCCTGCCACGCCATAAGCAAAGTTGTTTTCGAGAAGATCGGCTACCTCGATCCCGACTGCCGATTCGGTGGGGAAGAAATCGACTTTTCGATTCGCGCCCACAAAGTCGGAATCAAAACTCTCTACCACCCTGACTACAAGTGCTACCACAATAACTTTGTAAGAGATAACAAACAAGAAGATCACTTCCGGGTCAGTCAGTGGCACTACAATTACTGCCGAGTGCTTGGCAAAAGCTTCCCGGCCCCTGTCGCCCGCAAGTTCGCCCGTGCCTATCGCAACCACCAATTCGCCAAGCTTCTCTTCTCCAAGAAGAAGATGGTCGGCCTTGGCCTCTTCATGGAAATGTGCAAGAAAGGGCTCGCAGATGGCATGAAGCAAAACGAGCCTTGCCCGCAGGAGACACTCGATTTCTACATGAACCCCCACATGATCCCCGAGTACGGAAACGTCACTCTGACCCAAAAGATCATCTGGAAACTGATGAAGAAGAAAATCGCTGATCCGCCCCGAGCCGAGCGAAAAGACCTGTCCACCTACCGCGAGACCAGCGCCGCGACAAAGTCCTCGTAAGCCACGAGGATCAACGAAAAATCGGGTTCAGATCGAGATGATCTGAACCCGATTTTCTTACGATCTGGGTTTCGACTTAACGAGCCCCGGCGAAGAACGGCACGTTGATTGTCGCGGCTCCTCCGGCGTCATCATAGATGTACGCAAACAATCGGAAGGCACCAGACTTCGGTACTTCGAACGTCACCGAGCTCGGCGTGGAAGCCTTGATCGCCTGGGGAAACTCGGGCTGCTTGTCCTCGGGGAATCCGCCTTCGCCGTATTTCTCCGCTTCCTGCTTCAGCTTCCAAACGACTCTCAGCCGCGCTCCCTCAGGATCGCGCGCTTCCAGAGTGGCTCGAACCGACGACCCGGCGACAATTCCTTCCGGCAAGCTCAGCTTGCTCACCACGGGGACGCGATTCTTGGGCGGCTTGCCCGTCCAGAATTCCTGCATCACATCAACCGCCGCCGTACGACCTCCGCCCGGCAAGAACATGCCAAACCAGGTCGCCGTTGCTTCCTGCTTATCTCCCCACAGGAACACGCACGAGCCCAGGAACAGATCCTTGTGCTTCTCGACCTCGGCTTGTGCGCGTCGGTAGAAATCGGCTTTCTCGGTGGAAGAGTGCTCCTGAGCCGCCCCCCAACCGGTCTTCGGGACTTCCCACGGCCCCAGCGGGCCGAACTCTGTCAACACGATTGGCTTGTCGCCGCCCGCTTGGCGATAACGCTCGGCCAGGCTGAAGGCTCCGCCGTAGCTGTTCACGCCAATGATGTCAACCGCTGGGACATCCTTCTTGATGAAGTTCAAGTGGTCGTTGCCCAGCTCAGCAATCACCGTCATCGTGGGTCGAGAATCAATCTTCTTGATCTCGACGATGATGTCGTTGACCGCCTTCCAAACCCTCGGATCCGGCTTACCGAAACCGTGCATCTCGTTACCGATTCCCCAAACAATAATCGAACTGCGATTCTTGAGGCGGCGGACATCCGCAAGCACGGCCTGTTTCTGCTTTTCGACTTCGGCGGGGTTACCATAGTCCATGTGGTTCGCGTGCTGAATCCAGATTCCGGCAATGACTTTGAGTCCGAGTTTTTCGGCCTCGTCAATCACCTTGTCCGTCTGATCGGTGCCCCAGGTGCGGATCGTGTTCCCGCCCGCCTCCTTGAGCATCGTCATCGGGGCATTTCCGAGGCCAACCCCCTTGATGGGGAAGGGTTTGCCATCAACGGTGAGCTGCACGCGGCCCTCCGTCTTCTTCACAACTACATCCGGAATCGTCGTTCCAATCGCAAAAGCGGCTACCAGGCTGATCATCATCGATTCACCAAGAAAAGGCTTGATGCAGTCTACGCGAAACGTTTCTCAAGTGGTGCGCCACAAACAAGATTTCCAAGAAAATCACCCCCAAGCCTCATTTCTGGGCGAGTTTAGGTAAAACGCGGGGATGCCACGATTCCTCTCGGTCGTTGCGTTGTGCGCGATGGCAGTCGCCAGTTTCGCGCAATCGGCTCCGCAATCTCTCATCGATTCTCTCCGCTGGCGCGAGGTCGGCCCATTTCGTGGCGGACGCTCCGTGGCCGTGTCCGGTGTACCCGGCAAGCCCAAAGAGTTCTACATGGGCACAACCGGCGGCGGATTGTGGAAGTCCAACGACGAAGGGCAGAGCTGGGCAAACATCACCGACGGGTTCTTCAAAACCGGCACTGTCGGAGGAATCGCGGTCGCTCCCAGCCAAACCGATACCGTCTATGTGGGAATGGGCGAGCACGCTCTGCGCGGCAACATCACCCACGGCGATGGTGTCTATCGCACCGACGATGGAGGCAAAACCTGGCGGCACCTCGGGCTCGAGAAGACGCAGTACATCGGACGGGTTCACGTTCACCCGACCAACCCAGAAGTCGCCTGGGTGGCGGCGATCGGGCCGGTATTCCGAAGCTCACCGGATCGAGGGATCTACAAGACCACGGATGGGGGCAAGTCGTGGAAGAAAACGCTCTTCATCAGCGACAAAGCTGGTGCAAATGACCTCACGTTTGTGCCCCAGAACCCCAATGTCATGATTGCTGCGACCTGGGAGGTCAACCGCACCCCATACTCGCTGAATTCAGGCGGGCCGGGCAGTGGCATGCACCTCAGCACCGATGGCGGCGAGACCTGGAAGAACATCTCAGATCGCCCGGGGCTTCCGCTCCAACCGTGGGGCAAGGTCGGTGTCAGCATCAGCGCCGCAGACCCGAAGCGCATCTACGCGATGATCGAAGCCCGTGCCGGCGGACTCTACCGCTCCGATGATGGCGGCGAAACCTGGGAAGCCGTGAACCGAGGAAGCGGCATTCAGCAGCGCCCGTGGTACTACTTCCGCGTCTATGCCGATCCCGTGGAGAAGGACTCCGTGTACATCTTGAATGTCATGTACTACCGCTCGGCGGACGGTGGCAAAACCCTCGTCCCAAGCAGCGCGATGCACAGCGATCACCACGATCTGTGGATTGATCCGGCCGACAACACTCGCCTCATCATGGGCAACGATGGTGGGGCCACCGTCAGCACCAACCGAGGTCGAACCTGGACGGAACAAGACTTTGCCACGGCGCAGATGTATCACGTGAGCGTGGACAACGCCTTTCCGTACAACATCCTAGGTGCCCAGCAAGATAACTCCACAGTCCGCCTTCCCAGCCGAACCCGATTCGCGGGCATCCGCCCAGAAGACTGGACGAGCACGGCGGGTGGAGAAAGCGGCTACGTGGTGGCGAAGCCCGATGACCCGGATGTCGTTCTCGGCGGAAGCTACGGCGGTCTGCTTCAAATGCTGAACCACCGAACGCGAATCAGCCGAAGCATCGAGGCCTGGCCGGAGAATCCGATGGGCGATGGCGTCGCGCCGATGGTTCACCGATTCCAGTGGACATTCCCGATTGTTTTCAGTGTTCACGATCCGAACGTTTTCTATGTCGGATCACAGCATGTTCTTCGAAGCAAGGATATGGGAGCGTCTTACGATGTCATCAGCCCGGATCTCACGACGAACGACAAGAGCAAGCAGCAATCGAGCGGGGGAATCATCACGAAGGACAACACGAGCGTGGAGTACTACTGCACCGTGTTCACCATCGCCGAGTCTCCTCTGAAAAAGGGAACCATCTGGGCAGGCACCGATGACGGGAATGTCCAGCTGACGACCAACGATGGTAAATCGTGGCGGAACGTCACGCCTCCTGCCGTAGCGGGCAACCCCGGCGGTCTGCTCATCAGCATGATCGACACCTCTCCCCATGCCGCACAAACTGCATGGGTGGCCGCGAACAACTACAAGAACGGCGACCAAAAGCCATACATCTTCATGACTCGGGACAACGGCAAAACCTGGCAATCATGGTCTGCCGGACTGCCCGAGGACTGCATTGTTCGAGTGGTGCGCGAAGATCCCGTGATCCCGAATATGGTGTACGCGGGAACGGAGCACGGACTCTACGTCAAGTTCCCGAGCGGCCCGTGGCAACGTCTGGGCGGCAAGTTCCCGGAGGTTCCCGTTCATGACTTTGTGTTCAAGGGCAATGATCTCGTCGTCGGCACCCATGGACGATCGTTCTGGGTGATGGAGGAGCTGCATCTTCTTCGCCAACTGCGCGACATGCCGGCAACTCCGGCCTTGCGCCTTCTCAAACCTCGACCGGCCAACCCGGCCCGATTCGGTGCCGTGGGCGCGGGAACGACGATTGCCGAGCCCGTCGGCGAGAATCCGGCCCTCAACGGGATCGTCGTCGAGTTCCTCGTCGACAAGCCGCGCGATATCACGATCAAAATCAAGGATGGCAACGCGAACGAGCTTGCGGGAGTGGTTGTCAAGCAAGCCAAACCGGGTCTCAACCGCGTCGCGCTGAACCCGAGTTATCCTGGCTACAAGTCGTTTGCCAACTTGCGCATGTGGTCCGGATTTGGTGGCCCGCTCAAGGCTCCCCCGGGGCAGTACT
Organism: Methyloversatilis discipulorum; assembly: GCA_943371575.1. Classification (GTDB taxonomy): domain Bacteria; phylum Armatimonadota; class Fimbriimonadia; order Fimbriimonadales; family Fimbriimonadaceae; genus UphvI-Ar2. Next base: position 203,882 of record CALRVI020000004.1, read on the forward strand.
CGGTGACCCTGGAAACCGAAGGCGAGATGACTCTCGCCGCGATGGTTCAGTGGCAGAAACATCCTCTCACGCCTGCGACCGAAGATGACCTGCGCGAGCAGTTCCGATTCTCACAGCAAATTGCGGATCGAGTCACCGCCGCCCACGAGGGCGTGGTTCGGGCTCGCGGATGGAAGGCCGCTCTCGCCGCTCTTCCCGCTGATCGCAAGGAGATTGTCGAGCAAGCCGAGAAGATCACTGCCCGCCTCACGATGATCGAAGACGCCCTCCACCAAGGGAAAGCAGAGTCCGGTCAGGACTTCCTGAACTACCCGATTCGGCTGAACAACAAACTCGCTGCCCTCCTCGGAGTCGTCCAAAGCGGCGAATTCGGGCCGACGAAGCAGAGCTATGACGTGTTCAACCACCTCAATCGTCAACTCGAAACCCAACTGGGCGCGTTGCGGCGGATTGAGGATGAGGAAATCACGCGCCTGCAAACGCTTCTGAAGCAGCTTGGGCTCCCTGCCATGGCCCCGAAGTTCGAAGAACTCCGCCCCGGTCGTGGAGGGTTTATGCCGAGCGGGGAAGAAGCTTTCCCTGGCTTTGACGGACAGGAAGCGGCCTGAAAAGGCAAAAACGGGCCCCAAATCCACGCGATTTGGGGCCTGATTGGAGGCGATTTGGTGCCGATTTGGTCGGCAAATCACCCGATTTACTTCAAGATTTCGACCGAATTCATCGTGCCATCAAGGTTGAGTTCGTAAACCAAGGGCACTCCCGTCGCGAGTTCTTTGGCAAGAATCTCATCCGGCGTGAGGTTTTCAAGAGCCATCACAATGCTGCGGTTTGAGTTGCCGTGGGCGACCACCAGAACGTCCTTACCTTGCTTGATATCGCCCAATACGGCTCGCTCGAAGAACGGCAACGTGCGCTCGCGGGTGTCTTTGAGACTCTCGCCATTCGGCGGGGCGACGTCGTAGCTGCGGCGCCAGATATGAACTTGCTCTTCGCCGTACTTGGCGCGCATATCGTCCTTGTTCAGGCCGGCGAGATCGCCGTAGTCACGCTCGTTGAGGGCGGCGTCTCGGATCACCGGGACATTGATCTCTCCCGCTTCCATGATGTGCCGCAGAGTCTCCTGGGCGCGTCGGAGGCCGCTGGTGTAGGCAACGTCGATGCTGTGGCCTTTGAGCAGTTCGCCCGCACGACGTGCTTCGGCTACGCCTTGCGCAGTGAGGGGAACGTCCACCCAGCCGGTGAATCGGTTTTCGAGGTTCCACAGCGATTGCCCGTGGCGAACAAGAATGAGCTTCGGCATACTCCCGCAAGGTTACCGGGAAGGCTCCCTGCGGCCTATGCCACGAATCCTTTTTCGAGCCGGTTGGCTCTCAGGAGACATGCGTGTTCCTGCCGTGCTGGTGTTGCTGAGTTTCTCCGGGCTCTTTTTGTCTTCGCTTGAATCCTTTTCCGCTGACGGAGCCTCTCTCACCTCAGAGATGAATCAAACACGACCCAAGATGGAGAAAGAGGCCACCTCGCCTCATTCGGTGGCAGAAACTGTCTCGAAACTGAAGGAAGCCGTCGTCAGCAACGGATTCAGCGTTCAGTTCGAGATTGACCTGGCCGCGAACTTTGCCAAGAAGAACCTCAGCGCTCCACCCACCGTGATTCTCGGCGTGTGCAATGCCGTCCATGCCCATGCGATGCTCGGCGAAGACCCGAGGGTGTTGAGTCAGTTGCCGTGCCGAATTGCGGTGACGGAAAAAGACGGCAAGACCCTGGTCACCTGGCTCGATCCTAAGATGCTTGGCGAGTTCTACGCAGGCGAAAAATCGGCCCAGATCGCGGGAGATGTCTCGGATGCGATGGACGCGATGGTTTTTCAGGCCACGCAGAAGTAGATTATCTTTCTGCGAACTCTCAATAAGCGACACACACCCGGGGCGACTTAGGCGAATGCCTGGTCAATCCGGGCCTTTTCTTGTTCGCTGAGGGCAACCAAGGGAAGGCGGACGCTCTCACAGTCAAAACCCTGCTTGGCGAGCAAATACTTGATCGGCACAGGAGACGGGGCGGAGAAAACGGCGCGCACCTTGCCAAGAACCTGCTGATGAATCTGGGTTGAACGAGCAGGATCGGTGGGGAAGGAAGCGATCATCTCGGCGAAACTCTGACCGAGCACGTGAGCCGCCACGCTCACAAGACCATGACCTCCGACGCTGAGGATTGGCAGGCAGAGGCCATCATCGCCGCTGTAGACCCGGAATCCTTCCGGCTTGCGGGAGCAGACATCGCTAATTTGGTTGAGATCCCCGCTGGCCTCCTTGACCGCGACGATGTTGGGCATTTCTGCGAGTCGGAGCAGCGTGTCCGTCTCGAGGTTGATCGCGCTCCGCGGCTGGATGTTGTAAAGCATCACAGGGAGCCCTGTCTCCGCGGCGATGGTGGAGAAGTGGGCGTAGAGTCCGGCTTGACCTGGCTTGTTGTAATAGGGATTCACGAGCATGATGCCATGAGCACCGCGCTTCTCGGCGGCGCGGGTCATCTCAATGCTTTCTGTCGTATTGTACGTGCCTGCCCCCATCACGACGGCGGCGCGGTCGCCTACGGTGTCGAGCGTGATTTCGAGAAGCCTCAGCTTTTCCTCGTGGGTCAGAGTGGGGGATTCCCCCGTCGTGCCAGCGACGACCAATCCGTCGTTCTTCTGATCGTCTACCAAGTGCGCGGCGATCCGGGCGACTTCTTTCTCGTTCACCGATCCATCGGAGTTGAACGGAGTGAGCATTGCCGTCAGCAAACGCCCCCAATCACGCGGCCCAGGGAAGGTAGACATGGCGTGAGGATACCTAGTGCATTCACAGGGGCCCTTTGCGAACCAGGATCGGCCAGAAGGCCGCGCCGAAAAGAGTCAAGCACATAGTTTGAAGTTCCCCGCATGGAAGAGGAGAACTTCAAACAGAGGGCGCCCGACTCAGCGGCTCTCGACTTCGGCGACGAATTGATCGATGTCGTCCTTGAGGACGGCGAGGGAGCCGCGCCAGAAGTTGATGTCGTTGATATCGATGCCGAATTCAGCGGTGAGTTCGGTGGCCATCGACATGCCGGTGCGGGAGAGCAGGGCGTCGTAGGCTTCGTGGAATCCTTCCGGCTTCTCCTGATACACCCGATAGAGTCCGAGGGCGAAGAGCAACCCGAACATGTAGGGGAAGTTGTAGAAGCTGAAGGTGCTGTAGTAGTGAGGCTTGGCGGCCCACATGTAGGGGTGCAGCGCGTTCTCGTCGAGTCCGTCGCCGTAGGTGCTGAGCTGCGCCTCTCGCATGATCTCGCAAAGTTCTCGGGCACTGAGTTCGCGCTCGCGGCGGCGGTTCACGACCTCGCTCTCAAAGCGATACCGACTCGTGATATCAACCACGACCTGACAGGCACCTTGAAGGCTCGCTTCGAGAATGCCGAGCCGCTCGTCTCCGCTTGTCTCCGCGAGAGCACGGCGCTTGATGATGGTTTCGCAGAAGATACTGGCCGTTTCGGCGAGAGTCATCGGCGTGGACTTTTGCATCGGCGTGCGCTCGGCGAGGCAGACGTTGTGGTAGGCGTGCCCTAACTCGTGCGCCAAAGTGCTGACGGAGTTGAACGAGGCCTTGAAGTTGTGGAGCATACGACTCTCGTCGCCTCGAATTCCGGCGCAGAACGCACCATCGACCTTCCCGGGCCGGGGATCGACATCGTGCCAGGCTTCATCAAAACTGCGCCGGGCGAACTTGCCCAGCTTCTCGCTGTAACTGCCAAAGCCTTCTTCGACAAAGTTCTCGCCCTCTTCCCATGACCAAACCTTGGTTCCGCCAATTGGGGCGAAGATGTCGTAGAACGGGAGTCCTCCTTGATGACCGAGGAGTTTTGCCTTCGCGCGGAGATAGCGTCGCCAGTCGGGGAAGGATTCCTGGGCGGCGGACATCATGGATTCCAGCGCGCCGTGGCCCATGTTGCAGTGGAACAGGGTGATGTCGAGCAGGCATCCCCAGCCGCGGCGAGTGGCCAGGGCGTTGGCTTCGCCCTTGATCGCGTTGAGAGCTCCGGCGATGGGGATCTCGACCGTCTTCCAGGTCTCGAGTTCCTTTTCGTAGGCTTCCTTGCGGACGGCGGGATCGTTGTCGTAAGCCATCGCGCGCAGGCCGCTCATCGTGACCTCTTGTCCGTTGTGAGTGGTGGAAATCGTGCTGCTTACGTCGTCGTAGAGTTTTTCCCAGGCCGTCGATCCGGTTTCGACCATTTCGCTGGCAAGATGCTCCTCGGCCATCGGCATGAGGTGGGTCGCGCGGATTTTCGTTCGGCTGAGGGGAAAGGCATGGGCGGACACGACTTCATTCGCCGATTCGAGCGTTTTCGCTGGGAGCTCGCCGATCCAGTTGGTGATCTTTGTTTGAACCTGCGACATCTTGGTCACCGTGGGCATCAGACCGCTTCGGGCGGCTTGGGCAGCCTCATCTTGGGTGTTGGCGGCGAGGAGCAGATTCAAGTAGCCCAGCACGAGCTTCGCCTTGCTGGAGAGCCCATTTTGCGCTTCGATTACGTGGGCGACGTCGTCGGAAGAGGCGGTGGCATCCAGCGACTCGGTTTGGGTCTCAAGCGCGTCAAGCGTGGCCTTGAGATCGGCAACGGCGGCGTGAAATTCGGGCGAATCGAGGGAGGGGAAGAAGGGGGTGAGATCCCAAACGATGGGCTGCGTGGCGGTAGTCATGGTGTTCTCTTTGTTTGGTGAACTCGAAATTATCTTAGGTATACTCCACCCTTCGACCGATGTGCTGCGCGTCCCGACTAAGAATGTTTTGAGAAGATGATGAAGGAGAGACTCGACAAAGCCGACCGCCACATTCTACGCCTTCTTCAGGAAGACGGACGCATTTCGAACGCCGATCTGGCCCGGAAAGTCGGCCTCTCACCACCATCCATGCTTCAGCGGGTACGCAAGCTGGAACAGAAGAAGCTGGTGAAAGGATACACCGCCGTCCTGGATGCCGAGGGCCTTGGCTTTGGACTCACGGTGATCGCGATGGTGAGCCTGGCTCTGCACCAGGATCAGCCGATTGACCAATTTATCACGGAGATCGAGTCGGTACCAGAAGTGCTGGAATGTCACCACGTGAGCGGCGACTTTGACTTCATGCTGCGCATTGTGGCGAAGGATATGCACGACTACGAGCGGATCATGCGCGAGCACATTGCGTCGATCAAAGCGGTGGGCAAAATCCACAGTTGTTTTGTCCTGCGGACTACGAAGGAGTCATCGGCTCTCCCCGTCTAACATTCGATGTCGCACTTCGAGCTGGTCCGCGCTACTCCCGAGCACACGCCGATCATCCATGAGATTTGGCGGAGGGTCTATGGGCAGGACTTTGCCCAGGATCGTCCGGATGTGCCGGAGGATTGGCAGTCGTGGTTCATCGGATACGAAAACGGCTCACCGGGATTCGCTTGCCAGGTGAACCGCTACGAGGTTCATGTTCGCGGGAAGTGGCATGCGTGCGCAGGGGTTTCGTGCGTGGCGACCGCGCCAGAGGCTCGCGGGACGGGGCTGACGAAGTTCTCGCTCAACGAGCTTTCTCGGGTTTGCCGGGGCGATGGGTTCGATTGCGCGGCACTCTACGGCTTCCGGGATTCTTACTACCGCAAGTTCGGCTACGCGTCGGCGGGCTGGCGATGGCAGATTTCCTCGACGGTCGATCGTTTTCCGAACCTGCAGGCCGAGCTTCCGCTTCGGCATGTTGCTCATGGCGATTTCGCGCCGTTGGAGGCGTGTTACGAGCAGTTCATTCAGAAGTTCAGCGGATCGAGTCGGCGCACCTCTTCTTTGTGGTTGCGCCGATTTGGTAAGCGCGCGCCGGATGTTTATGCGGTCGGCGACCCGGTTGAGGGGTACTTCTGGACAAATCCGGCGGGTTTTTACAACGATCTTGAGATCGGGGAGTTTGTCTGGACAACCGGTCGGGCATACCGGAGCCTCCTTACCGGAATGCGGAGCCTGGGCATCAACAAAGGGAAGATCGTGTGGTGCGAACCGCCCACGTCGCCTTTCCTCCACCAATTTCGCGACCACGGAGTGGATGCGGCGTGGCATCGGAGTTCGATGTTTCGGATTCTGAATGCGGAGCGGACTCTGGGCGATCTTGGCCTGATGGTGCGAGATGGAATCTGCGGCGATTTTGGCTCTGGGGCAGGGCAGATCAGCATCGCTGATGCGACGCAACTCTGGCTCGGTTCTGTGTCGGCTGCGACGCTAGCAGATCTCGGCGAGCTCTCGGCGAGCGCGGAGCAGATCGCTGAGCTTGACCGCGCCTTTCCTCCGCAAGATGTTGTGTGCATGGAGTTTTTCTAACGATCCTTGTTGCGTGATTGCTTATGTCTTCTCGATCCCTTGATACCGAACTCGTTTATCTGGGCTGTCGCCCGGAGCCTCAATACGGCGCGGTGTGCCCGCCGATCTTTCAGACCTCGACCTTCGCTCAGGACGCGCCAGGCGAATATGGCGACTACGACTACACCCGGACGGACAATCCGACCCGCACTCTGCTCCAGCAGATGTTTGCGGCGGCGGAAGGGGCCAAGTATGGCCTGGCGTTCGCGAGCGGCATGGCGGCGATTGACTGCGTGTTCTCTCTGCTCAAGGCGGGCGATCATGTGGTGACGGGCATGGACATTTATGGCGGGACGTATCGGTATCTCCATGATGTCGCGGCTCGTCGGGGGATTACGTTTACGCAGGCTCCGATGGACGATGAAGCAGCTCTTCGGGCGGCGTTGAAGCCGGAAACGCGATTGATTTGGTTCGAATCGCCTACGAATCCGCTCCTCAACCTGGTGGATATTGCGATGGTCGTTCAAATCGCAAAGGATCACGGCTGCTACACGGCGATCGACAACACGTTTATGTCGCCGTACTTCCAGCGGCCGCTCGCCCTGGGTGTGGACTTTGTGATGCACAGCGTGACGAAGTATCTGAACGGCCATAGCGACGTGGTGATGGGCGCGGTGATGACGAATCTCGACGCGGAATACACTCACCTCAAGTCCATGCAGAATGCGATCGGTCCGACTCCCGGGCCGTGGGATTGCTATCTCACGATTCGGGGCATGAAGACTCTGGCGGTGCGAATGCGGCAGCACGAAATCGGGGCGAAGGCGGTGGCGGAGTTTCTTGCCGGGCACCCGAAGATCCGTCGGGCGATTTATCCTGGTCTGGCGGCGCACCCTCATCATGAGCTGGCGAAGCGTCAGATGAGCGGGTTTGGGGGCATGGTGAGCTTCGAACTTGATAGCGATTTAGAGGGCACGAAGCGGTTCTTGTGCGGCACTCAGTTGTTCACGTTGGCGGTATCGCTGGGTGGGGTGGAGAGTCTGGTGCAGCAACCGGCGGCGATGACTCACTTCGAGGTGCCGAAGGCGGAGCGCGAGGCGGTCGGGATCACCGATAGTCTGGTGCGTGCTTCGATCGGGATCGAAGACCCGCAGGATTTGATCGACGATCTTGCCCAGGCTCTCGAACGGGTCTGACGACTGATTTCGCATGGGGAAGAAGGGAAAGAACAAGCCGGGAGGCCTGAGCGGGAATGCCGCGAAGGTGGCCTCCCGGCTGTTTTCTGCCCCGGACGCCGTTCAGGCCTTCTTGGATGCGGTGGCCTCGGGATCCGCGCGACAGAAGGCGGTGGTCTGGCTGGGGGATCGTGAGGAGATGGCTTGGGAACTCTCGCGGAGGCCAGCGTGGCTTCCGCCGGAGATTGATCTTTTGGAAGGGCCGGTGAATGTGGGGAGTTCGGGCGCGTACGGGAAGGGGGCACTTTATCCGCTGGACGCTTCGTCAGCGTGGGAGGGCAGTCTGCTGCATGCGCTTCGGGGGCAGACGATTCGACGGATGCTGGATTTGTGCGCGGCTCCGGGAGGCAAGCTCTTGGTTGCTCGGGCGCTGCTGAAGCCGCAGGACATCTACGCGAACGAAGTCATCCCGAAGCGGGCGGCGATCCTTGCGGATAACCTCGATCGTTGCGCGGTGGCGGCGCAGGTCATCATTGCTGATTCTTCCCAGATTGCGGAGCAGGCGGAGGGATGCTTTGATCTGGTGCTGGTGGATGCGCCGTGTTCTGGTCAGAGTTTGATTGCGCGCGGAAAGGAGAATCCGGGGGCGTTCCATGAGAAGATCCGGGAAAGCAATGCGTTGCGGCAGCGGAGGATTGTGAGCAACGCGGCGCGGTGCGTTGCTCCGGGAGGGTGGATTCTCTACACAACCTGCACGTACTCTCTGGAAGAGAACGAGGGTTTGTTGAAGTGGTTCTTTGATCGTAATCCGGAGTGGAGGGCGGTCATGTTTGCGGGTTACGATGAGTTCCGGTCGGCGCATGCGACTTTTCCGTGCTACCGGGCTTGGCCGCACCAAGCAGGCACTTCGCAGACCGGCGCGGGCGGATTTGCGGCTCTGCTCCGGTGCCCTGGCGAGAGAGCCGAGTCACTGGCCGAGCCGGATCTAGATCACCACGCGTTTAGGCGGAAGTGGACTGGCGCGCCGGAACCGGCATGATATTTCGACCCTGGTGCCACACCTGGGCGATCTCTTTGGGCCAGAACGGGGAACCGATCAGACCGCTGACATCCATCCAGATACCCTGGTAGCCGACGACCGCTTCTTGCTCATTCAGGATCGGGCGCACCCGTTCGAGAATCCATCGGGCATCGCCTTTGGCACTGGATACGCGGAACAGCGCTTCGCATTCGCCACGGCGATTCGGACGCGGGAAGTAGCCAGAGTCCTGCAAGTAGATGAGATCCTCTGGGTGGATGAGGTCGGAGAGTTGGATCATCCCCGAGGTGAATTCGTGGGGCATGAAGCCGTATCGGGTGACTCCGCTGCCCATGAACTGGGCGTCGCGACCATTCGATTCCAGGCGGAAGGCGAGGATGGGGAAGGTGCCGAGAATGGATTCGAGAATGGGGGCATTCTCGCCGGATTTGCCGTCCAGGGATTTCGGGGCGGCGGCACTTTGGAGCCGGGAGAGTTCTTGTTCCAGTTCTTCAGCACGGTTGCGGGCTTGATGGAGCTCGGCTTGGGTGTCCCGGAGAAGCGCCTGCAGGGCGTCGGCAACGATGCGCGTTCGGCTTGAGGTTGAGAACAGGACGCGTAAACGTTTCCAATGACTCTCGACCGTGTTGGGCGAGACTTCCATCTCCGAGGCAATCTCCTTGTCCGTCATCCCCAATGACGCGAGGTGAATCAACCGATGCAATTTCGGGCTGAGAGTGCGGCTTGCAGGCTCCATGGTATCGACCGGGTGACTTGGTCTCGCACGGCCCTCCTGCCCGAGGGTGCTCCGTGTGCAAACCGAAGTTCACTGTAATGCCGAGTACTGAAATCTTGAATACCCAAGTTGCGAAAAATTAATGAAAAGGAATGAACTTTTTCAAGCTTTGCTCGTTACAGGCGATTTTATGCAGATTTTGCGATAAACCAACGCAAACTGCCTGACGGAAATCCGTTAATTCCGTCAGGCAGTTCTGGTGAGTCCTAGTCTCGCCCATTGGGACTTACGGGAGGACTTTGATCGTGTGCTTGGCCTGTTCCTCGGGCGCACCGTCCACAACAAGGGCGGTGAGGACGCGTGCTTCGCCCGCTTTTTGGATGGTTCGAGGGAATCTCCAGGTGCCATCTTCGGCGACGGTGGCTTCGCCGAGGACGTACTTGTCCATCTGGAGCTTAACCTTGGTTCCCGGCTTGCCCGTGCCTGCGATGACCCAATCGCCGACGGCGACGCTTCCCTGATCGATGGGGCGGAGCAGGGCGAATTTGGCGTCGGCTGGGTTCGAGGCGGTCGCGGGAGCGAGGAACTCAAACTGGATATCTTGCGAGCCGATCTGGGCACCATCGACTCCGAAAAGTCGAAACTGCATGGCGGCAGGGGTCGGTGGTGTGAAGGTCACAGGGAGTGCCCAGGTTCCATCGGCGGCGACAGGTGCACTCGCCATCTCCGCTCCGTCTCCGAACAAGATCACTTTTCCGCCGGCAGACCCTGTTCCGCTGAATGTGTAGGCACCCATCGGAAGACTCGCGACTGATCCTGCGACGGGATTGGTGAGGGTGAACGCGGCCTTTATCGGGTTTTCCTGAGCGGGTGGCGGCGTTGCTTCAGCGACCGCTGGGGCGGAATGGGAGTGGTCGTCGGCATGGCCCTTGGCATCTCCGTGACCTGCGCCGTGCGCGGAATGGGGCAGGGTGTTCGTGCCCTCGCCCATCATCGACCAAGCCCACAGGAGCCACGCGACGAACGCGGTTGAGAGGAGCAGGACGAGCCATCCGCCGATGGAACTCTTCGGCCGGGAGTCGGCTGGGGTCGGGTGCGAGCTTGCCACGAAGAGATTCTAGCCCACGCCCCGACTTTCCCGCCACGACCACCCTGTTGAAGCAAAGACCCCCCGGTTCAGAGAACCAGGGGGCCAACGAAAGCACTTGGGGGGCCGGTCAGTCGGTGAGGATCGCGTAGGTTTTGAAGTCGCTCTTCATCGGAGGCTCTTCGCCTCGCTCTTTGTACTCGCGCAGATCTTCGAATCCACGCTTGTGGCCTTCGAGGAACTCCGGTGAGCCGACCCAGGCATCGAAGCAGGCCTTCTCGCGCCAGTAAGAGATCACGAGGTACGGCTGGCCTTCGTCATGGCACTTGAGGACGTGCATCCCCATGAATCCCTCCATGCGGTCGATGGCTCGGGCTCGGGTGCAGAACAGACACTCGAAGCGCTCCGCGTAGTGCGGTTTGCAGTCGATATAGTTGATCGCGACGAAGCCAGCATTGGCTTGCGTTTCAGGGGACACAGAATTTCCGATGGTCGACATCGGGCATCCAGGACGAGTTGAAGGTTCGTTGGACATCGCTTCAACGAGAAGCATACTGTACTTTGAAGTGAACTTTCAAATCACGTCCCGGTGATGGGTCATGCGCGATCACGTTGCAGCTCAGTGAGGAGCTGATGCTGGACTCGAGTGAGGGTGAGATCGCTTCGCGTGCGCTCAATGACTGCGCGCAAGGCATCATTGGTTCGACGCAAGCCGCCGGTGATCCCGTCGGGGAAATCGAAGGTGCTGAGATCATCGTAGATGTCCTCCATCTGATGCAGCATGCGCTCGGCGGTGTCGAGATCTCCGGCGCGCATGAGATCGAGCACCGACCGGCGCATTTCGCTGGCGCACTCGGCCATCCCATTGAGGTAGCTGGCGGCGTTCACGCCCAGCTCGGTCGGGGAAGGCAAGGGCTGATTCAAGGCAATTGCGAGGCAGCCAGCCGCTTCCACCATCTCCTTCTCAGAATCTTGGAGGTACCCGGCGTACTCCACTTCGGGGTGGCCCGTCATCGCAGAGCGAGCCTCGCGGGCGATTTCACGGGCTTGGGCCAGGAGCGCCTCGGCTTCGGTGAATTGCTTGCGGTGGATGTGCTTAATGCACTTGCTGCTGGTTTGGATCAAGGCGCGGCTGGATTTCAGGGCTTGCTCACGGGCGGCGTGTTTGGCCTCCATGTCGGTTTTCAGCGTGGCGATGATCTCGTCCCAAGTCATTCGGTGAGTGTAGCCGTTTTCCGGTGTGCGGGTCCTCATGGGTTCCGGTTCAAATGAACGTTGCTCGGGTAGAGTGGGGCGACCAGTTGAGGTCGCTCAATGTTGCGCGAATCCTGATTGTTTTTGAGGCGCGTTGTGCAAGATGTCACTCTGAGGCTCCGTCCCGATAAGGTCGGGAGTGTCTGCCATCCATTCGGATTTGGCCCGTATCTCAAGGTGCGTCAAGAACCAGAGTGCCGGGAAGGGACGGCGGTGGTCTGCCGCGTTCTCTCGACGCGAGAAGAGTACGGACATCTTGAACTCCCGAGCGGTCGTCTCTCGAAGCTCGTTCCGGGGGATCTGATCGTCGGGGTTCTCGGGAATCGGGCTGCATTGCGCGGGTTTGCCGGTCGCGTGCCCTCCTCGCTGAGTCATGGCGGAGAACTGCATTTGCTGAATGTCGGGGGCGTACTTGGTCTCTCGGACGGCACGACGGTGGGCTTGGGCGATCCTATCCGATTAGAAGTGCTCGGCGTCCCGTTGCTGGATGATCAACCTGCAAGACTGCCCGATTTCGCTCTGCCACGGGGCGAGAAATCGAGCGTCAATCCTCCGGTGATTGCGGTTGTCGGAACCTGCATGAACGCAGGGAAGAGCACGGCGGCGAGCGTGCTGATCCGCTATCTGCGGGCAAAGGGATGGGTTGTTCATGCCGGGAAATCGACGGGGGTCGGGGCGATTCGAGATGCCTTGAGCTTCCGAGACAATGGCGCGAGTGTCGCGCTCAGCTTTATTGAATGTGGAATCCCATCGACCGCCTATCGCACGGACGTGCCGGAGATTTATCAGTCGTTGATCGGGCACCTGAGCGCGGATGACCCGGATGCCATCGTGATGGAACTCGGGGATGGTCTTCTGGGGGCTTACGGCGTGGATGCGATTCTTGAGTCGAATCCCGGTTTCAAGACGTGCATTGTTGCAGCGAACGATGTGGTCGGCGGTTGGGCGGCGGTCGAGCGGCTCCGGGCTTTGGGGCTGCATGTGGCAGTCGTGACCGGACCGGCGACGGACAACGTCGCGGGGGTGGCGAAGTTCAAGGAGCTCGGCGTGGCGGCGGCGAATATCATGCGCGAACCCAAGGATTTCTGCGCCGCGATTGAGGAGGCCTTGCAGGCGTGATTCGTGTCGGCGTGGTCGGGGCCTCGGGGTTCATGGGGGGCGAGCTTGTTCGGCTCCTGCTGGGGCACCCGCATGTTCAGCTGACCTCGGTTGCGGGCGGATCGAGCGCGGGGAAGACGTTGGCCAGCATCCGGGCGGGATTCGCTGGGGTGAGCGAGCTTGTGATTGATCCGGCCGAGCCCGAGTTGCTCGCTGGGAAATGTGATCTTGTTTTTCTGGCTTTGCCCCACGGGGAGTCGGCGGTCTTGGCGGCGCAGTTGCTGGAGCGCGGCGTCAAGGTGATTGACCTCGGCAGCGATTTCCGGCTGAAGAATCCCTCTGATGTCGAGAAGTACTACGGTCGCCCGGCGGTTCATGCGGAGCTTTTGGATGAGGCGTTCTATTCGCTGCCCGAACTGACGGGAGCGGTTCCTGAGGGGACAAGACTTCTCGCCTCGCCAGGATGTTTTGCCACAGGACTGAATCTCGTGCTGGCTTTGTGCGATGGTCTTGCGGAATCGCTGGATCTCTTTGGGATCACGGGATCCACGGGGAGCGGGATCGCGCCGAGCGCGGGAGTTCACCACTCGCTGAGATCAACTAGTTTTGTGGCCTACAAAGCCTTGAACCATCAGCACGAGGGCGAAGTCAGGCAGCTTCTGAGCGAGCGTGGGTCGGGGATCGACTTCCGATTTGTCCCCCATAGTGCTCCGCTGACCCGGGGAATCCACTTGACTACGATTGTCCGGGCTCCGGCATCCGCGCTCAAAGCGCGCTGGGAAAAGCTCTATGAAGGCAAGCCGATGATGGTTCGCCATGACTCTCCGGTGGCTCTGGGGAGCGTCGTGGGAACCAATCTGGTGGCGATGGGGATGGTCGAGCAGGGTGATTCCACTGCTCTGACGTGTGCTTTCGACAATTTGCTGAAAGGGGGAAGCGGTCAGGCGATTCAGAGCATGAATCTCTGGCTTGGATTCCCCGAAACTGCTGGCCTGCCGATGATCGCGGCCTGGCCCTGATGCACGACGATTCCATGCGACACTTCCTCTCTCCTGCTGATTTGACCTCCGACGAACGAGCCCAGATTCTGGCTCGGGCGAAGGTGCTGAAGGCTGACCAGTCGGCGCCGGAACTGAGTGCGCTTCGGGTTGGAGCCCTCTATTTCAACCCCAGCCTGCGCACTCGGGTGAGCTTCGAGCAAGCGGTGTGGCGACTTGGCGGAAATTGCCAAACGTTGAACACGGGCAGCGACACTTGGCAACTCGAAATGGATCCCCATGCGATCATGGACGGCGACAAAGTCGAGAACATTGTCGAGGCGGCGGGGGTTTTGGGGCGATATTTCCACTTGCTGGGGGTGCGGTCGTTCCCTGGGTCACAGCCGTGGGAGATCGAGCGGACGGAGCCAGTTCTGCAGGCCTTCGCGCGCCACACCGGAGTGCCGATCATCAGTTTGGAGGGGACGATGCACCATCCGTGTCAGTCTTTGGCGGATCATTTGACTCTGACGGAGAAGTTCGGTGATGACTTGCGCGGGCTCCCGGTGACTCTGAGTTGGGCGTATCACCCGAATCCCTTGCCGATGGCGGTGCCGAATTCGTTTGCTTTGCAGGCTGCTCTGGCGGGGTGCGATCTGACTCTCGCTTGCCCGCCTGGATATGAGCTGGATGACGAGGTCATGGCGCAGATCGACCTGGAATCGAAGGCGAATGGCGGCAACTTCCGCGTGAACCACGAGCGGCTCGACGGGGCAAAGGGGGCCAAGGTGGTGTATGTGAAGAGCTGGGGTCGCAAGGATTTGTGGTCGGAGAAAGCGGCAGAGCGGGAGTCTCGGCAGCCTTTGCGGCATTGGCAGTTCAACGATGAAGCGTGGGATCAGACGGACGGCGCGAAGGTGATGCACTGTCTTCCGGTGAGGCGGAATGTCGTGATTTCAGCGTCCATTCTCGATTCGGAGCGTTCGATTGTGCTGGATGAGGCAGAAAATCGGCTGTGGGCGCAGGCCGCGCTGATCGAGCATTTTGCGAAAATGCAAGGGGTGCTCGCGTGAACGACGTCGGGCCGCTCTTGAGCCAAGCTGCGCCGTGGATTGCCCAGTTCAGCGGCTCGACGATGATCGTGAAGTTCGGCGGCGAGCTTCTCACCAGCGCAAGCCGTCGGCAACGTCTGGCCGATCAGGTGGCGATTCTGCAGCAGTGCGGGATTCGACCGGTGATCGTGCATGGGGCTGGGAAGCAGGTGGATGAAGCCTGCGCGGCGAAGAGGATTTCAATTCAGAAGGTCAACGGCCGGAGGATCACCGATGAGGCGACGCTGGGCGTGGTGGTTGAAACTCTGTCTGGGCTGAATGCGCAACTCGTCGAGGCATTTGCCGCACGGGGAGTTGCCGCGCGCGGGATGTCTCAGCTGAGAGATTCTTGGCCGGTGAAGGCGACTCGGCGGCCTCCCGTCGCTCAGCCGGATGGATCGACGGTGGACTTCGGTCTGGTGGGCGATGTGGCCTCGGTCGCGATTCCCGAAGGCGAGGGCTGCGTGGTTCTGCCGTGCCTCGGACACGATGGTTCCACTTGGCTCAACATCAATGCGGATACGCTGGCTCGATCGGCGGGAGTGGCCCTGGGGGCGGAGAAGATCCTTTTCCTGACGGGGGTGAGTGGCGTGATGCGGTCACTCGATGATGCCGGGCCGATTAGTCAGATTCCTGCCTCTCAGCTGAAGGACTTGATTCAATCGGAGGGCGTCACGGGTGGGATGAAGGCGAAGCTCGAAGAGTGCCTCAAGGCGATTGAGCAGGGGATTCCGCAAGTCCACGTCATCAGCGGTCGAGAACCCCACACGCTCTTGCGTGAGGTGTTTACCGATGAAGGCTGCGGCACTCTGATCGTGCCATGAATGATCTGGTGATGCTGGCTCTGCGCGTGTGCGTGGAGGCGCATGAGGGGCAGTGGCGGGATGGGGAGAATCCGGTTCCGTATGCCTGCCATCCGATTGAGGTGATGCAGAATCTGCGCCTGATTGGCGAGGTGACGGATCAGGAAATCCTCGCGGCAGCCCTGCTCCACGATGTTTTAGAGGAGACGCCGGTCACGCTCCTCGACCTGCGCGCGGCTTTTCCCGAGAGAGTGTGTGAGCTGGTCAGGGAAGTCACGCGCCGCGAGCCGACCCAGGAGGAAACCACCGGGATGTCCAAGCATGAGATCTGGGGGCTGCGGACGTCGATCTTGCTCGACGAGATTCGTGGGATGTCGCGTGAGGCTCATTTGATCAAGCTGGCGGATCGCTTGAGCAATCTTCGCGAGGCTAAGCGGACGCGATCCGAAAAGAAGTTGGCGCGTTATCAGTTGCAAACGCAGTGGATTTTGGAACTCATTCCGCGGGATGTCTGTCCTAGCCTCATGGAAGCGATCGAAAAGGAGCTGGGATAAAAAATATGCCGACGGAACGGAGAGGACAGGTTCAGTCGGCAATTCGCTGCGTATTCGCTGTGTCATCACCAGGATCCGCGTTGTGTGCGGACGGTTTCCGAGTGACGGGGAGTCTGCTCGGAGTTCGCCCTGGAGACCTCAAACCGGGTTTCCTTGTTGCCGGGCGAGTCCGGCTTTCTCTTAAAGTATTAGAGTGATTTACTGGGGGGAAAAGTTCCGAGTATCTGGGAAAGTCCCAACTTTGATCTTGTGGTTTCAGGCGCAAGTGGGACAAGGGTCTCCGGATCGAGCCTGACCAGGTTAACAAAAGAACCCTCCTTGCAGGGTGCAAGGAGGGTCTGGCTCCAAAGAGAAGTCGAAAGAAACTTACTTAACCGCAGCGGCGACGCTGGCGATTCGGCTCTTGCGTCGGTTGGCTTGGTTTTGGTGGATGATGCCGCGTTGGGCGGCCTTGTCGAGGCTCTTGTAGGCCAGCTTGAGGGCGGCCGCGACTTGATCCTTGTCTCCGGTCTCAGCGGCCACGCGAACTTTCTTCACATAGGTCTTCAGCGAGGTGCGGACACTCTTGTTGACGACGGTCTTCTTCGCGATCCGTCGGACATCTTTCTTCGATGATTTCAGGTTAGCCATAAACGATCTCTTTGGATGAGCCCTCAGATAATGGCAGAGTCCGCTCCCTTTTGCAAGGGAGGCAGGCCCGGGGACCCAGCCAGCTTAGGTTCAAAGGGGCCGAAACCTGGGGTTCCGGCCCAAAACGACGGGTTAGTCCTTCTTGAGGAACTTCTTCTTGCTCTTGTCGAAGCCCTGATCGACCTTCTTGTGGTCGTAGTGCCAGACCGGCGAGCCAGAGCGCTGATAGAAGCACACGTAGCTGCTGAGCAGGGAAGCGAGCATGCGCCGGCTCGTGCGTCGCACAACGTTGATCTCCCACAGAACGGTGAGGAAGTCCGCACCCTTCGGCCAGTGGCCCATCACTTCACGCAGAAGCTCGAACGTGCTCTTGCCTTCGCTGGCCGAGGCGATTTCTCGCAGCTCTTCCATGCGTTGGTTGGAAACGTAGACCACCGGGTCGGTTTGATCCAGCCACTCGAACTCGAAGACGTTTGCTTTGTTCGTCTTGTTGAGTTGGAAGACCGCGCCGGATTCAACCGGTTGTTCCAGCCACCAATCGAACAGGTTGAACATCAGTCGGCACTCGTGGTTCAGCCAGACTTGGAGCTCGTTGCCTGCCGGATCGATCCAGATGAGTTCCTGGAGGGCCGGGGCTTCGCCAAACCAGCCAGTGGGGAACTGCGACATCGGGAAGGTTCCGAGTTCGCGGTGGATCGGCTTGAGGACGAGCCGCATCTGCTCCGGCATCGTCTTAGGAGCCGGCATGATTTCTTCGTCCAGAACATCGGTCGCCAGAGGGTGAACGATGAGTTTGCGGAGGCTGCTGCTCAGACCGTCGTCGTTGAGTTCGACATCGACCGGATCTCCGTCTTCTTGCAGAAGGCCGCTGTTCACGAATTGGAACGGTTCCGGCACTTCGGTAACGAAGTCAGGTGCGCTGTCCGGCTTACGGAATCGGTCTCCACCGACCCACCAGACGCGCTTGTCGGACTGCAGAGCGTTCATGACGTTGCGCAGGTCGTCGGGGAAAGTTTTGACACTCGGAGTGACTTCGAACTTGGTTTCGAGCAGGCTCGTTGCGCGGATGGAGGCCTCGCTCTTGAGAATGGCCTGCACGCACTCTTCGATGTCGCTGACCTTGAGTTCGAGCGGTACCGCATCTTCGACTTCGATGACCGATTCCAGGCTTTCCGCCATCTTCGTCGCGGCGTTCACCCATGCCTTGGCTTCGGATTCCGGATAGAGCTTGCCATCGAGGCTGGCGATGAATCCGGGGATTGAGAGGAGCTCGGCGTTGAACTTCTTCCAATCGTAAAGAAGGTGCTTGCGAGGATCTTGCGGGTTCAGGGCGAGCCAGGCCGCTCCGCCGAGAGCCTTGATGCCGACCGGTGCGGTCTTCTCAAGAGCGATGACGATGGCTTCGTCGCTGCGCCAGTCGAAGTCTCCGAGTTTCTTGGTGACTTCTTCAACCGCTTCGGGTGAGGTGCGGGTGATGGCAAAGGCGCGCTCAATGGATTCATCGTTGGCGGCAAAGACCATCGAGGCCGTGGCGACGTGGTCGTCCTTCGTGATGAAGAAGTTGGGGTCGTCTTCGGCCAGACGTCGGATGTGGCTTTCGAGGGCATCCTCGTCGCGCCCGAGGGTGCGGCTCAGCTCGATGATGGTGAGGCTGAGGGGCATCGGGGAACCGAATCGCTCGACCATCAGGCGGATGGTCTCGGAGATCGGTCGGCCCATGGCTTCCAGGCGGGAGGCGGGAACCCAGCGTCGCTCGTTGTAGGCAAATCGCTCGGGGTTCGAAGCAAGGAGGGATCGCACAGCGGCGAGTCCGAGTCCGTGCTCCTTGAGTTGGTCAGCGATTTCGCTTGGCTTCACGACTTCAAAAAGCTCGGTGAGCTTTTCTAGAACAAGTCGGTCGGCGTAGTCTCGGGCAATCTGATCGGTGAGGTTCTTTTGTTTGGCCAAAGTGTTCGCACTCCTCGAAGCCGAAAGTCGGCAGATGCGGCCCTCCATTCTGGCATCTGTGCGGGCGATGAATCTAGGCCTGGCCCGTTGGCTTGCCCGTAGCCTGATCAATGGGACTTGAGGGCGGGAAAGACCCTCGTATATTTGCGGGGTTCTGGCCAAACCTGTCAACTGTTTGGCCCCTGTCAGCCCCTCTTTCCATCATACTAGGTGTATCAGTTTGCTCGCATTTGGTGGGCGATGATCTCCTTTTGAGGACAATAGAATGAGGAAAACGTTCGCGCTCTTGGCGCTTTGTGTGGTCTCCGGTGCCTTTGCGCTCCCCTATTCCACTTCTTTCGAGGCTCCCACTTTCACCGCCGGTAACTTAGATGGTCAGGGCGGATGGGTTGATTCGTTCAACAGCTATCAGGTTGCCGCCTCCGCCGCTGCCGCCCGGACGGGCTCCCAAGGTCTGATCTACAACGACCCGAACGGCACGGACTTCCCGTGGGCGTTCCGCGAGTTGCCGATCGGCACGACGAATGCTCTGGCCAGCCTGTGGGTGAAGCCGGGTGCGAACAGCGGAAGCACCTACGCGTTCGGTCTCGACATGATTTTCGATCCCCTGAGCCCGGACTTCGCGACGATTCTCGTGACGAATAACGGCGATGTCTACGGCACTCAAGGTTCTTCGACGAGCAATGCTCTGAATCTGCTCGGCAACGTGGGCAACGTTGCTGAGACTTGGGTGAACGTGACCCTCGGCACCGACCTGGCCAACCGCCAAGTGATCGCCTCGGTGAACGGAACCTCGTTCAACCTGCCGACTCTCAGCCTTGCGACGAACGCCATTCTCGATATCGACATCACGTCGATTCTCGTGAATCCTTCGGCGACGAACAAGCTTGGGTTCGCCTATTTCGATGACTACTCGGTCGCTGCGGTGCCGGAGCCGTCGCTGATGCTCCTGGCGGGCATGGGGCTGGCGGCGGTCGCGCGTAAGCGTCGCCGAGCCTGAGGCTGCTGTCTGGACTGAGATTGCCCTCCGCTTTCCTTGGGGAAGCGGAGGGCGTTTTGCGTTTGGGGCGGGCTCCTGGAGGAGGCGGGCTCGTAGTCTTCCTAGCGTCCCACCTGGGCAGGCGGGGCGTGTCATCCTTGGGAGGATATGAGCCTGCCAACAAACCGACGCATTCTCAGCGGGATGCGCAGTACCAACCCCAAGCTCCACATCGGGAACTACGAAGGGGCGCTGCGGAACTGGGTGGATCTGCAGAACACGGGATTCGATATGTTCTGCATGGTGGCGGACTGGCATGCACTCACCACGATGTTCGAGAATCCGCAGGATGTGAGCGTAAACGCGCGTGAGGTGGCCAAAGACTATATCGCGGCGGGGATCGATCCGGCGAAGTCGGTGGTGTTCATCCAGAGCCACGTGAAGGAGCACGCGGAGTTCCATCTGCTGCTGAGCATGATGACTCCGCTGGGGTGGTTAGAGCGCACTCCGACTTATAAGGAGAAGGTGCTCGATTTGAATAAGCACGGAGTTGATAGGCTCCGACTCGGTTTGACGCGGATTGAGTCCGGCAGGGGCAAAATGTTGGATCTGATCGAATCGGAGCAACAAAGGTTAGTAAACCTTATTCAATCGGCGGGTTTCGAAGAGACCGAGCACGAATCGCAGTACCGTCGACTAGATCGAGCGGCCCATCTCGTGAAGGAGATTGGAGAAAAATCTCGGACCGCCATAGATGAACTCGGTGAAGACTGGCCGTCTGCATTGAGGAAAGTCGACGAAATCCAGGCAACCTTTTATCAAGGACTGGAAGATTTCATTCTCCAGGGCGTTGAGAGCAGAGAGCTATTCGAGATCAGTCTGCAGGAGATGCAAGAAATGGTAAAAGATCTTGCATCACTTGCTTCTGTCGATGAAGCCTCCATCCCCTACGGACTCCTCGGCTACCCGGTGCTCCAGACGGCGGACATTCTCCTCTATCGCCCCCACGGAGTCCCCGTCGGGCGCGATCAGGCTCCGCACCTGGAGATTGGGAACGACATCGCGCGGCGGTTCAACAACCTCTATAACGTCGAAGTCTTTGAACCCTATAAGTACATGATCCCCGAGGATGAGAATCGGGCGAAGCTGCCGGGGCTGGACATGCGCAAGATGTCGAAGAGCTACGACAACTGCATTTATCTGAGCGACACGCCGGACGAAACGGCGGCGAAGATCAAGAGCGCCTTTACCACCCCGACCAAAATGCGCAAGACCGATCCGGGGATCCCGGAAGGATGCGCGGTTTGCCAATATCTGAAGCTCTACTCGCCGGATTGGGAGCGGCAGTGGGCCGAGGATGTGGCGGGCGAGCGGGGCTGCATGCAGAGCAAGCAGGAGCTGACGGAGGTCATCAACGAGTTCTTCCGGCCGATGCGGGAGCGAAGGGCGGCTTTGGATGATTCGACGATTGAAGACATCCTGCGCGATGGGGCCGAGCGCGCGCGGGCGGTTGCAGCCGAGACGATGGATTCGGTGCGACAAGCCATGGGCCTGCGCTGATCCTCTGGCGGGGAGAGCCTGTTGCAGGGGTTCATCTCATTCGGAAGCCATAAGGATTGCCCTTCGGACAAGAGGTTCGAGGGGCGATTTTTATGGATTTCACATTCAAATCCCCCCTTAAACCGCCTAGGACGCATCCCCCTGCGGCCTTGAAACGTCTGGTATATTTGAAATACGTCGAATCTGGGTGACGCCCAGAACGGGGGAACCAATTCTGGGGTGAAGCGCCTGATGAAAGGCGTAGGTCGTTCTTGAACCTAACCCGGCAGCTAACCTCGTAGGCGCAATCAAGAAGTCCTGGAGGCACTACGCCTCCCCTGACCGACGAACGGAAGGAGGTACACCCATGTCTTTCGTCAGCCAGATCATGCGAAAGGCGAGCATCGTGGAAAGAAGCGATGCGGCGCCAGTCGAAAAAGCAGAAAAACTCGAACAGCTTGTGAGCGAAGCGGACACGATCCGCGAGCGAATGCAGTCATCGTTTATGCGCTTGAGCGCCAATGAGATGGAAACTCTTGGTCCAGGCCGTATGAAAGAGATTGCTCAACTGGATGAAACCAAGTTGAAGCTGAAAGAAAAAGTTCTGTTGTTTCTGGGCAAAAATCGTTCGGCCTGATTCTTCTGAGCATTCGTCGTTTTGAGAGAGCCGATTGGTTGAGTGATCGGCTCTCTCCCTGACCCTTTTTATTGATAGGAGTACGCAGAGAATGAGCGAAAATATGGAGAAATTTCGGCACATTGATGGCAGTGATGCCATCGTCGAAAAGCCTTACATCAAAATCATCTTCCAGCACGGGGGTGCACCGGAGCAAGTCGGTGTCAACGGGTGCCGATTGGAAGATGTGATCGAGGTTCTGCAAGAAAAGCTCCTCGATTTTCAAGGACGCGATTTGGAGTGCGATGAAAATGCGACCGCGCTCTATCACCTGGATATGGCGCGGGAAGCCTTGTTGCTTCGGCGCAAGCGTCGTGAAGCCCAAGGAATGCTCGGCGAGCGCAGTCGCCACGCTTCCAGCGATCTCGCTGGGGTTTGACTGCTCGGGTGCCTAGCTGGATGTCCCGACCCTGAAGGGATCGGGGCACCCAACCTTCTTTTTCCTTTTTGGTAGGGAAATCCCTTACTCCGAGAGTGCGCCGCTCCGATCGGCGGGCAGCCCGGGAGCCGAAGTGAGTTGGTTTCCGTTCGGGGTTTTGCGCAGGGTGAAGGCGTCGTAAACTTCTCCCACTGCGGTGTAGGCTTTGTACGTCAACAGGTCGCCTTCGACGTTTATGATCTGATACAGTTGCGTATTCTGCGCGGTTCTCGTCATGGAAGCCTTGGCTTCGTCTCCGACGGCATACATCTTAGGCCCGCTGACGGAGACCAGATACATCGTTCCCGCGTATTGCGTGCTGACTCCGGTCGGTACGTTGGTTCTTCCGTACGTGTGGTCATGACCTTGCAACACCATGTCGACTTTATGCTTTTGGATGATCGGCATCCAGAGTTCGCGTAATGCTTTATTATCTCGCCCCTTTGCCGTGCTGAACATGGGATAGTGGAAGGTGATCATCGTCCACTTGTTCGGGTTGTTCGTTAGAATTTTATCGAGCCAAGCCGCCTGCTCTTCGCGCTTTTCCAAACTATTCATCCCGACGATTCTCACGCCTTGGACGTCGATGTAGAAGCAGGTGTCTTCCAGACCCGCTACGCCGTTACGAGGGTATTCGAATTGCGGCTTCCAGAACTTGGAGAGTTGGCCGCTTTTGTACTCGTGGTTTCCAGGAATGGCGATGCTGGGAATGGTCGAGTGGAGCCATCCTCCGGCGTAGAACCACTCACCCCATTCGTTGTCGGCATCGGCGATGTTGATGAGATCTCCGGCGTGGAGCATGAAGTCGGCATGGGGGGCATCGGTGCTTGCTTGCCGGATCACCCGAGACCACATGGACTTGATATTGTTCTGGGCATCGCCAAAGTAGATAAAGGTGAGGGGTTTGGCGGAAGCCGCAGCGGTGGTGAAGTCGAACCATTCGCTCCAAGTTTTGCCGTCTCCGACGCGATACGAGTAACGGGTTTCAGGCTGGAGATCGGCGAAGGTGACCTTATGGTACTGGGCAGAGGCCGATTCGGTCAGACTTACCGATTCCGTGGTGCCGGCAACGCTTGTGGCGGTATTCACAAACCGAGGGTCGGCGCTGGCGATGGAGATCTGGGCGACCGCCGATTCTACCGCGCCATTGGTGCGCCAACTGACTGTGGCAGATCGGGCGGGGTCGCTGGACCAGCTGAGGAGCACGCGGGTCGGTTCCTGGGTGACGGGATCGGGCGACTGCTGGATAAGAAGATGGGTGGCCACGCCGAGCGTTGACATCAAGGCAAGCGAACCACTGAGTACCCCAAAGCGAGACATGCCGCTGGTTTTACCCGGCGACAATATCGCCTTAACACGCGACCTCAGAGTCCGGATCGATTGCCCCTGAGGATCTCGATCGCTTTGTCGAGCTGGCTATCCTTGCCTGGTTCGCCGAAGACCGTGTTTTCGTTGATTTCCAGCTTCACTTGGACTTCTGGCTTGATGCCTCCGGAGATGTAGACTCCGTCATCGTCGATCTTCCGACTGATGTCCTCGCCGGAGGGCAGGAGGTACTTGGCGATCGTGATTTTGGCACTGGCACCATCGCTGAGAGCCTTGAGGTCTTGCACCGAGGCCTTTCCATAGGTGTGCTCGCCGACGAGCACCGCGCGGCCGTAGTCGCGCAGGACTCCAGCGAAGATCTCTGCGGCACTGGCCGACTCTTCGTTGACGAGGACAACCACAGGAGGCATGCCGTCGATGGTTCGGCCAGGCAGGGTGTTGGTGGTGGCGGTGCGGTCGTTGCGCACCTTCATGGTGACCACGGGTTTATCGCTGACGAACAGGCTCAGCATTTCGGCTGCTGCTTCCAGGAGGCCGCCCGGGTTGCCGCGCATGTCCACAATGATGCCCGTTGCCCCCAGGGCCATCGCCTCGCGGATCGCTTCCTCGAATTGGTAAGGGGTCGGTTGACTGAAGCCGGAGACTTGCAGGTACCCAATCTTGCCCGCGAGCATTTTCGACTCCACGGTCGGAATCTCGACGCGGCGTCGGACGATGGAGAAGGGCAGGGGAGATTCCTCGCCATCCCGTACGACTTTGAGTCGAACCGTGGTGCCTTCTTCGCCACGCACCTTGTCGACGATGTCATCGACGGGGGTTCCGCCGACTTGCTCGGTGCCGACGCTGGAAATGATGTCGTTCGCCTTGATCCCGGCACGATCGGCGGGGCCGTTCTTGAAGACAGAGACGATTTTGGCCCCGAGCGGATCTTCGCTCAGCCGAGCCCCGATGCCGACGAGATCGCCGCGAGTCTCCATGGTGAAAGACTCGGTGAATTCGGGGTCGAGGTAGTTCGTGTGGGGGTCTCCGAGCGATGAGGCAAGCCCGGCCATCGCGCTGTGCAACATCTCTGTGCGGTCGAGCTTGCGCTCGTAGTTCGCGACGATATGATCGAAGTTCGCTTGGAAGGTATCGACGGGGGCCTCTTTGTTGACCGGTGCGCCGAGAAGTGTCTGGAGGCGGTCTACCTTGAGACTGTCGCCCCGGAAAAGGTCTTTGGCGAAGAACCCGAAGCCGAGTCCGAAGAGGATCGCGACAAGAGCGATGAGCGTGCGCACGAAAATCTTCATCGGATCACCTCTGCGGTTTCATTTTTCGATACGGCGGTTTTCGCGCGGAAGATTCCCGTATTGAGGGTGTATCCGCTGCCATCGGGCATGCGTTGCACCTGAATCCACTTGGGATCGGGAGGCAACTTGCCCTCGATGGTGGCGAGTCCGGCACCGACAAGCGCATGGGCGAAGATCGCGCTGACGCCGGTTGTGCTGCTATCGGTCATGAGGCGGAAACGCTTTTCGCCGGTGCCCTGGCCTTCGAGCGTGAAATCTTTGGCATCGCCCTTCTCCCGCACGATCTGTCCATAGACTCCGCTCGGCAGGAGATCGGTGAGCAGGCGGGTCATGGTGTCGAGGTCGCCCGGCCCGCTATTGCGCAGGTCGAGTATTTCGGGCAACTTGGAGGCTTCCAGGTTCGAGTCACCGAAGAATCGAACTTCGTTCTCGGTCACAGCGGGCACTTTGAGCTTTGCTTTGCCGACATCGGCGGACATCTCTTTGCCATCGCGAACCCACGTCAACTTCATCGTGCCCTCAATACCGACCATGAGCTTCTCGCGCACTTTGCCGCCGGGGATGTTGCTCTTGACTCGCTCCTGGAGGATGTCTCGGAACTTGGTGAGCTCGGAGGCATCCAGCTTTTTCTCAGTGACCTGGGTTTGCATGTCACGGAGTTTTCGGATGTCTTCGCCCGTTACAATCCACTTGTCGTTGACTTTGAGGATCCGGTCTCCGGCTTCGATCCCAGCCTTGTTCGCGGGAGAATTTGGCATGACGGCCGAGACTTCGATGACGGGGAGCAAGAGGAGGGTATCGGTGTCTCGGCTCTTGTCGCGGAGCTTGCCCAGTTCTCTTTCGTCGTAGAGGAATCGCAGATCCACGCCAATTCCCTCGTATTCACCTCGAAGCATGTTCTGATAGGTGGCGAAGGCTTCCTCGCTGAAGAATTGGCTCTCTGGATCGAGCAGACTTCCGATCGCGCCTCGGATGGCTCCCGAGGCCATCGCCTGATCAATCTCGATGGGTTCGACGTAGTTTCGTTGGATCAGCTCGGCAAGTTGGAAGAAGTACTCGCTCTCGCTGAGTTCCAAGCCTTCCTTCTGGATTCCGGCGACGTTACCGAGTTTGATGGTGCCGGACTGGGAAACCTGCTTGATATCGGCCTGGGTGCGAAGCACGGTTCCGCCGATGATCCCTGCGCACATGACGGAGACGACCGCCGCTCCGAATGCCAACGTCTGTAGCTTACCCATCCTGTTTCTCGATTCCTCAACTCAGGCGGATGTGCATCCGCTTAGCGTCGCCATTGCTCAGTTCTGCCCGCAAGAAAGATGCCCATCCAGCATCTGCACCCGTCGAACGTGTCGCTCCCCCAGATCGGGCTTCGCCGCGAGATAGGCATCGACAATCGCGAGGGCTTCTGCTTCTTCCAAGATACGTGCGCCGAGGCACAAAACGTTTGCTTGGTTATGCTCGACCGCCATTTGGGCCATTTCTGTGCTCGTGCACAACGCGGCGCGGATCCCAGGGTAGCGGTTCGCCCGAATGCTCACTCCTATTCCTGTTCCACAGATCAGCACGCCGCACGAGGCCCGGTTATCCAGAATTTCTGTGACGAGGGCGTCGGAAGCACTGGGATAGTCGAAACTTTCGGTTGAGAGAGCCCCGACTTCGGTGACGGAGTGGCCCAGGTTCTTGAGGTGATCTCGCACGTGATTCCGCAATTCGAGTCCGGCATGGTCACTGCCGACGACGATCGTCACGCTTTGCCTCCCAGATCAGCGGCCATTTGTCGGATACGCGCATCAGAGCTCTTCATCCACTCATCGAGCTTCTCCTGCGGGAGCTTGATGTTTTTCGCAATGGCAAGTTCGAGAATGGCGGACTGCACCCTTTGATCGTTGATGCTGAGCGTGTTGGAAAACTCTCCCAAGACGACCGGTTCGGGAAGATCCTTGAGGGCTCGCAGAGCCGAGGTGACCACTTGCACATTCTTATCGAGAACCGCGATTCGAAAGACATTGCGGAATTGCTCGTCCTTGCGCTGACCCAGGGAGTCCACGACCACTAATCGCACGAGGCGACTTTCATCGCGAACGGCACGGACGACTTCGGCGAGGACGTCATCCTTGTTAGATCGGCTGAGGTGTCCGAACGTGTAGGCTCGGACAACTTCGTTTGGATCGTTTACCGCTTGGAAGACCAGCCGACGCGAGGAGAGGTCGTCTTCGAGACTGAGTTCGAACGTGATGGCGATTCGAACGTTCGGGTCGGGATCCTGGAGCGAGCTGACGAGCAGGAGTCCGGCCTTATCGTTTTGAACCCGCGAGAACAGCTTGGCTGTCATCGAGCGGATTTGCCAGCTCCGATTGGTCATCAAGGTGTTGAGGTGACCCAACCATTCCGGCCCGAGCGTTTTTTCCGCGTAGGGAAGCGCGAGTTGCCGGTTGAGTTCGAATGGGCTTTTGAGGATGGCTTGTTCGATCTCGTAGGTTGCGGCGTCGACGCCTGGTGCTGGGTGAGTCGCGGGGGTTTTGGCTTTTCCGCGGAGATCGGCCAGCAGTTGGAGCGCCATCCAGGCAAGGCTGGAATCGGTGCCGCGCGCAAATTCGCCGAGCACAGGAATGCTGCGCGGATCGGCGTTTTGGCTCAGGACGCTGAGAGCGTTGAGTTTCTCGTAGCTCGCGCCATTTCCAAGAAGATCCATCGCCTCGCGAACTTGGCTCGGGGAGACAAACATCAGGTCGACGCGGCTCGGGGTATCTGGGTTCTCGGTGACGCTTTGGAGATACTCCGGCAGGGTCACGTCGATGATGTCCTCTTGGGCGTCGCGGCGGTTCAGGAGTTCGCCGTCCACCGGAGGGCCGACGCTGAGGGCGTAGACGGGGGCAGGAAGATCCGGAAGGAATGCGCGAACGGATTGCCAGGCCCCGTCCATCGCGACCCGGCGAAGCTGAATCTTGCCTTTGTTCGGGCTGTCGGTGGGTCGATGTGATTCTCCGGAGAACTGGATGCTGTGGAGAATCGAGCCGTCTTGGGCGTGGAGGTTCAGCGCGAAGTCTTCGCGGGTTTGGCTTCGAACCTGGAAGCCAAGACCCCTCACGGTGCCGTTCTCGAAAAGCGGTTTCTCGAGTCCGCGCGCGATGACAGCGAGTCCGCGGGTGTTCCATCCCAAGCGGTTGATTCGGAAGAAGTTGGTTCCGTTCTCCGATTGCGCTTTGATCCCGAAGTCGCCGAGACCGAAAGGAGCGGATCGCCCGACGGTTTTCGGTGTCCATTGCGGGATGCCCAGGAACCCGGCGAGGCTCCCCGGATCTGTTTTGAGGCGGGCTGCAAATCCCCCTTCGAAGGAAGTGAAATCGGCGATTTGATCCTTCCGGGCGCTGAGGGCGAGAAGCCCATCTCGGCGCGCAAAGATGATCGGTTGGCCCTCGACCTGAGCGTAGCTCAGCGTCTCCCGGGGGCCAAGGGAGAAGGGAATTCGGAGTTGGCCAGATGGAAATGCGTCGACCAGTCCCTTCCAGGCGGTTTGGCTTTCTTCGAAGCGCGAGTAAGTGGGGACAGGCGGATCCAGGAGAATGGATTCGTCGGCGTGATCCCGTCGCATCTTCTCCATCAGGGCATCTTTGATCCGAGGAGCGAGCACGGTCGCCAGAGAATCGCGCGCGCTTTGGAATCCCGTCGCCCAGAACGGAACCGTGATGACGCGCTGCTCGGAAACGACCGTATCGATGATCCCCCGTCCGAGGGTTGCGTGCACGACCACGACGGCGGCGTAGGGTCCCCGATAGATGGGATCGTCTCCTTGGAATCGATCCACGTTGACCCGCGTGCGGGCAAAATCCCACTCGTAAGTCTGGGAAATGGTGTCGAATCCGGCGAGCCGTGCTGGGTCCTTGTAAGCGGTTGCCGCTACGACGACATCATCGTCCTCGATGATCTCGAAAACCGGGACGACCATTCCATCTGCCGCGAGAATCGCCGAGACTTGTCCGAGAACCTGTTCGATCTCTTCGTACTGCGTCACGGTGATCGCGGATCGGCGGGACGCGGCTCGACCACTCGGGAACTGCTGATCAATCACCAGCGATTCGGACGCCACAACCACTTTCACCCAGGGGGCTCCTGGAGGTGCCGGTTTGTAGGCGGCTTTGGCATCGGCCCAGCCTCCCAGGTTCGGAACCCAGCTTCCCAACGAGTTTGGGGTCAGGGCTTCGTACTTCTGGCCGTCCAGATTGACGACAGTGTACGGGGTTGGGTTCTCGTTCGGAAGCGAGAAGTCGAGGGTTTCGCGTCCGAGGGTGATTTTGCCGGCAACCGGGAGCTCGGGGGCATTGGGATCCTGGCTCTGCGTGGAGAGCAGAGCCAGGGCGATGAGAGAATTCAGCATAAGGGGCAGAGACCTCTAGTCAAAAATACGGATGTCGTATTCACTAGACGCGTGACCATCGCCTCGCGTGTACTTCAGGGCTTCTTTTTTGCCCAAAGAATCCAAATCGGCGGGCATTTTCTTGATGAGGTCAAGCACAACCTTCCGTGCGTTCTCGGCGTTGCTCTTGAACACTTCGAGGACGTTGTGGGCGTTTACTGCTTCCACGCCTGCGACGACACCGCAATCGAAGTCGGTGACCAGGCTGATGTTGACCACCGCCATGCCGAGTTCGTGGCACAGGTACGCCTCCGGATACTGGGTCATGTTGATGATCTCCCAGCCCGCGCTGGTGAACCACTGGCTTTCGCTCTTCGTGCTGAAGCGCGGGCCTTGGATCACGACCACGGTGCCGCCATCGTGGGCGACGATTCCGTGTTCCTTGATCGTCTCGACGGCGAGCTTACGGAGCGTTTCGTCGTACATGTCTGCCGGAGAGAAGTGGCTGACAATCGGGCCGTCGTAGAACGTGTCGGCACGGCCGCTGGTGCGGTCGACGAATTGGTCGGCGACGAGGAAGCTTCCTGGCTCAATGTGGGCCTGGAGGGATCCGACGGCGCAAGGGCTGATGATCGCCTTGACGCCGAGCTTGTGCATCGCCCACACGTTCGCCCGGAAGTTGATCTTGTGGGGAGGGATCGTGTGGTTACGGCCGTGGCGGGGAAGGAACGCGACCTTCCGGCCAGCCACTTCCGCGAGCATCACGGCATCGCTCGGAGGCCCGTAAGGAGTGTCTACCTTGACCTCGGTTACGTTCTCAAGCAGGCTGTAGAAGCCCGAACCACCAAATACACCAATTTCTGCCACAGACATGTTCAGTTAGTTTCCTTTCAGTTCCTTGATGCGGCCCAGACCCGTCGCGAGGCCGTCGATCAGGACGTTGTATCGTCCCCCGGTTCGGAACAACATATCCGGGTTCGTTCCCAAAATCTTGCGCTTCTTCACGCTTTCCAAACTCGCCAGGCCGGGATCCTTGAGGAAGTTCGTAGCGTCTTTCGTGCTGCCAATGAGGACGCTGGGGTTCCAGGCGATGATTTGCTCGGTGCTCACCTTTTCGAAGCGACTGCTCTCCGGACCATGAAGCTTGATATTGGCCCTGCCGAGGATATCGGCGAGGACAGTTTTGGTTCCGAGTGCCATGTAACCCGTGGTGGAATCGCCCATCAGGACGCTGACCGAGGTGCCTTCGGGGACGTTGCCTTCGAGAACGCTGACCGCGGCGTAAATCTTGTCGAGATACTCGCTGGCGGCGGTTTCGGTTCCGACATCCTTCGAGAGCTTGATCACCATGGCTTCGTACTCCTCCCAATTGGTGACGTTGACTTCGACCGTGCGAGGGGCCAGGGTTTTGATCTTCTCGATGTCGGCATCGGAGTAGAGCGACTTTTCGTAGATGATGTACTCGGGTTCCAGCGAGGCGATCTTCTCGAAGTCTGGCTTGGTGCCACTGACGACGATCTTCGCGTTGGTCAACATCTGCGGGTAGTCACAGTTGGAGGTCCGCCCAATGATGTGCTGAGAGGGGTATCCAACGCCAGAGATCAACTCTGTGGTGCTCGGGCTGAGACTGATGAGTTTGAGCGGTCGCTCGTACTCGCGAGGAACTCCCGACACCGAGGCTTTCGGAGACGAGCATCCCACGAGAACTGCAGTCAGCAGGGCGGCACAAAGGAACGAAAGCGCGTTGCGCATACCTCGTGATTCTGGCATACATGATCCAACGCGCTCCGACCCTTTTGGGTGCCCGCTTGAGATGCGGATGGCGGGCTCATGCTGGGGTCGCGTCGCAACCTCCTCCAAAATGGGGAAGATCTAGATGGAGGGGGCAAGCGACACCGCACCACAAATGACGTACGGCCTTATCGCTCGGGGGCCATTTGTTACCTATGTCTCCGGTATGGACAAGTAAGAAATGGCAGGGGCAACAGGATTCGAACCCGCGACCTGCGGTTTTGGAGACCGCTGCTCTACCAGCTGAGCTATACCCCTGCGAGGTGACCTATTCTACCAGCCCGTTCCGCAAAAACCGGGTCGAGAGTCCGAATGGGGAATCGTTCAGGACACCTGAGTAGTCTGGAATCATAGTGATTCCAGGTCTCGCGCTCGGTCTTTTTGCCGCTCTGAGCACTCAAGCTCAAGAGCCGCTGATGCTTCGTCCCCCGGTGGTTGCTGAGCCGTTGCGCTTGGCGCTTACCCCCATCTTCGATGGCGTGGTCATGGATCAAGAATGGGATGGGCTCGCCGAAAGCCCGGATGGTCCGACGTTTTTCCAGTGGGAACCGGGCAAACTCTACTTCGGCGCGAAGCCCAAGCCGGGATTCGATGTGATTCTCTCCTTAGATGTGAACGGGGATGGCTGGTTGGTTGGAGATGACAACCTCGAAATCCGCGCTACGATGAAGGGCGAGCAGATGGAGGCCGCGATTCGTCAGCTCGATGCTACGGATCGCAACGGGCCCCAATGGGTGATTCCCCGGATTGCCCCGGATTCGATCTTGATGACGGGGAAGCCGTCTCGGGAGTACTGGAATCTCGAGGGCGCGTTTGAGCCGTTCATTTTTGGCAAGAACCCGGCCGAAGACTCTCGGATTGGGGTTCGGATCGATATTGTCCCAACCGAAACGACGGTGGGCGAAGCCTACATGCCTCGGAGCCTGAGCCTTCTGCGACTTCGTTTTGATAAGAGCCGCAACTTGTTCAGCGGGCTCACGTGGCGGCCGGAAATTCTAAGCCGGAGCATTGCGCGCGTGGACTCGATGAAGTTCCGCTTCAACTTCGAGAATTCCCTGGACTGTCCGCCGCTTCAGTCGGTGGATATTGTTGGTGAGGGCTACGCTCGGGACGCGATCAGCCAGATCACGGTGCCGTTTCCAACCTGGGATCGAAAGGGGCGGGCGCTCGTTGACTTCTCCAGCGACATCAAGCCGGAAGCCACGCCGGGATATCGCGTTCTTCGGGCCACCGTGTTGAGTCAGGATGGGCGTTTGGCAATCATTCGCACCAGCATCCGCATCGCAGATCTGGTGGATCTCGACAGTTTCATCCCGAAGAGCCTCGAATATTCTGATGAGTCGCGGGTCGTGAAAGGGCATGTGACACTGCGTTCGCAAGCGAATGGGCGAATGTCGGGCAAGTTCTCGATGGTGTTGCCGGAGAGTTGGTCGGCGCGAAAAGGTTTGGATGAGGACTTCTTGATCTATCACACGCGGGGCACGGCGCGCGTCCCGGTGGAGTTCATTGTTCCTGCTGGAGCCTCTGGCGTGGAATCAATCTTGCTGACAGCCAAGATCGGCGAGAAAGAGATTTCGCAACGCGTGTATCTCTCCATTCAATAAGTCCCCGTCTGCTCACGCTCATGGCTACCGATCCGCGCACTCAATTTGGCCCCGCTGCGGAGAGGTATCTCACGAGCGCGGCTCACGCAAAGTCTGATGAATTGGCTGCGCTGATGACCCGGATCGAGCCGCAGGGCAAGGTTTTGGACATTGGAACCGGAGCGGGGCACACCGCCTACGCTCTCGCCGAAGCGGGATGCGAAGTGGTTGCGTACGATATGACCCCCGAAATGCTTTCGGTGGTTCAGCGAGAAGCGGCCGCTCGCGGGCTGAGTTCGATTTCCGTGCAGGAAGGGGTCGCAGAGTCGCTGGGCTTCGAGGATGGCTCGTTCGATGGGGTTGCGTGCCGGCTGGCCGCTCATCATTTCGATGATCCATCGGCATTTGTGAGCGAAGCGTTTCGGGTGATTCGACCCGGCGGATGGCTCCTGCTCATCGACACCGTGAGCCCTGAGGATCCCGAAACGGCAGCGGAACTCGACGAAATCGAGACTCTGCGCGACCCTTCCCATCGCCACGATTTGAGCGTCAGCGAGTGGGGATCGCTCATCGAGACGGCGGGCTTGGGGATGCAATGGGTCGAAGTGGCTCGGAAATCGCTTGATCTTGAGGACTGGCTGGTGCGGATGAGTGTGGAGGATGCGCGGGCGGCAACACTGCGCGAACTGATTCTGGATAGCGAGGGCCCGCTTCGCAAATACCTCAGTCCGATGATCCTGCCTGAACAAACCACATTCGATCTCTGGGAAATGACGCTCTTCGCCCGACGTCCGGTGGTGTAGCCTGCGTCTCTCGAGGGGTCTCCCGCGTCTGTACTCTTGTGGATTTGCCGCCTCTGATTGTGCCCCTCGTGACCCCTTACACCGATGATGGGTCGACGGTGAGCGAGATTCGCATCGCCCGAATGGTGCGATGGCACAAGGAGCAGGGCGCGGGCGGATTCATGGTGGGATCGGATGCCGGCGAGCCGGGCTCTCTGAGTTTGAACGAGCGAAAACAGGCGCTCGAGTGGATCATGCGGGAGGTCGGAGACCTGCCGGTTTACGTGAACATCACGGGCATGACCACCGCCTACACGATTGATCTTGCCCAAGATGCCAATGAATCGGGCGCCTATGCGGGGATCCTCACTCCGCCCCCCTGGGGTGGGCTCACTCCGGAAGAGACACAGGCGTTTCTGAGCGCGGTTCGTCGTCACGGTGGCCTGGCCTGCGGGTGGATCGATCCGACCGGGCACACGAGTGGTCAGGCCGAAGTGATCCATGCTCCGGGCCGGAAGAATCCTGGGCTTCTTTCCGAGCATGGCTTCGAGCATTTGGCCACGATGCCTCATGGCACGAACTACGAGTTCTGGTCACCCAGCGGACTCATTCATCCCGCTGGTCTTTTCGGGGCAGAGAAAGGGGCAGCGATGCTCGAAAAGTGGGCAGCCTTCAAGCCTGTGCTGAGCGGGCTGCTCAAGCTTGCCGGCCCGGCTCGGGTGGGGAAATATGTTTTCGAATCTATTGGGTTCGAGTTCGGCCCGCTTCGTGGCCCCTACATGCCGCTCAGCCCTCAGGGCCGAGAGATTGCCGATCACTTGCTGAGGGCGGTCTGATGATCCGGAGGGCCGGATTGGAATGAAAAACTCCCCCTCTGCGGAACCAGGAGGGGGAGTTTTGGTTCCGAAGGAACCGTGGCCAGCCTTACGGGCAGGCGTTGGTGTCTTCGGAGTCGGTGATGTTGGTTCCCGGAACGCCGTGGAGGTCGTTGTACGGGCCAGTGGTTCCGTTCAGAGTGAAGCCGGTTTGGCTCACGGGAACGGTTTCCAGCTGACCACCCTTGCAGAGACCAGTGGTTCCGCAGTTGACGGTGTCGACGCGCCAGCTGTAGTAAACCGGTGCGCGGCTGCCCGTCGGGGTCGTGTAGCCCCGGGCGATGGCGGCGACGCCGTTCCATCGGTAGTACTTCGCGTGGGTGTCGGCGAAGTTGATCACGAGGCCATCGGCGTGGCGAGCCGTGCCGATGAACGTGTCGAAGTCGAGACGCGGGATGTTGCGTCGGATGTAGCCATCAAAGAACAGGATGGTGTCCACTGGTTCCGGCAGGCCAGCGTGGTTTTGCGTCGGGGTGAAGGAGGTCTTCAGCGGGGTGCCGCAGAGGTACTCACCAAACACGCCGAGGTTCGGCACGTAGCTGGCTCGTTCAACCTTTTCGGAAGTCAGGTTGAGAGCGTTCAGGCGACCGCGCCACTCTTGTCCCGGGCTGTCGGCCGGGCTGACGAGGATCTGCAGGTTCTTCATGTACGGATCAAGAGCTTCGTACACCGAGAACACGATCGGTCGCGGGTTCGGAGCGACCGGCGGCTTAAGGTAAGCCGACAGAGGCATTTGGTCGTCGTAGTCGCCCGCGTAGATGATCGTCGCGGTGCCGATCTGCTTCATGTTGCTGATCGACTGCGTCTTCTTCGCCGCGTCCTTAGCTTGGGCGAAAACAGGGAAGAGAATGGCGGCCAGAATCGCAATAATCGCGATGACGACCAAGAGTTCGATGAGGGTAAAGGCTTGTCGTTTCATTCGACAGAGATCTCCGTGATCAAGCTTCCAGACACCCGAGGGTGCCCTTCGTGCAACGGGCTATGATAGCCCATTCTGTCTATGAACGTAAAGATTCGTTAAAGGTTCCCCCGTTATCTCACGAGGAACAGGTATTTTTGATGGCTTCATTCAAGGTCGGCTGAGCCTCCAAAGGAACCTGGGTCTAAGGACCGCATCCGGTAAGTTTGGAGGAGAGTCGTCATGCGAATTTCTGTTCAACTTTACACACTCCGCTCCAGCTTCGAAAAATCGGTTTGGGGCACCTTTGATCAACTCGCCGAGGCAGGATTCAAAAACGTTGAACTCGCTGGCCTCTACGGGATGTCGGCCGAAGATCTTGCCGCCGGACTCAAGGAGCGGGGAATCACCGCCCACTCCACGCACATGGGATTCGGCGACTTGGAAGGCAAAACCGAAAGCGTGGTCGAATTCGCCAAGGCATTTGGGCTCGATACGGTCGTGATCCCCTGGCTGCAGATCAAAGACTTTTCGGGCGGATGGAAGGAAGTCGGCGAACGCGCAACGGATGTTGCGGCCGAACTCAAGCCCCACGGCATCAAAGTGGCCTACCACAACCACGATTTCGAATTCCAACGTGTGGGAAGCGGGGATACCGGCTACGACATTCTGTTCCAGCACGCTAGCGATGACGTCCTCGCCGAAGTCGACATCTACTGGGTCAAGAAGGCCGGGTTTGATCCCGTTCGCATTCTCAAGCAAATGAGCGATCGGCTTCCGTTGGCTCACTTCAAGGATATCGACGAGGAAGGCTTCTTCACCCAAGTCGGGCAAGGCAGCATCGATTGGCCGAGCGTCATTGAAGTCTGCAAGGAAGCCAAGACCAAGTTTGCGATCATCGAGAACGACCAGCCGCGGATTGATCCCGTCGATGCGGTGGTTCAAAGCCGCAAGTATTTGTTGGATCTCGGTCTGAAGGACTGATCTTGACTCGCTGAACCAGCATGATTCGGGCGGTGGTTTTCGATCTGGGGGGTGTGCTCGTGCGCATCCATCACACATGGGAAGCCGCCGCTCGCTCGGTTGGAATTTCGGGAGGCGCACATCTTGGCCGACTGGCCTCCTATGCTCCGCTGAGTGACTATCAAGGGGGCACTCTCTCGGAGAGCGCTTATCTGGCAACACTGGCGAAGGATCTCGGTTGCTCGATCGAGGAGGCGGATCGCGTTCATGCCGCGATTCTCGGTTCGGATTACCCGGGCGCCGAGCAACTCGTTCTTGAGCTCAAAGCAAAGGGCCTGCCGACGCTCTGCCTCAGCAACACGAACGAGCTTCACTATAAGGAGTTCTTTGGCGGCCGTTTCCCGGTCTGTAATGCCTTGGATCACCTGATTGCGAGCCATCGTATCGGAGCAAACAAGCCGGCGGCGGAAGCCTTCCAGGCGATTCAAGACCTGCTGCCTCCCGGCGAGGGCGAAGTGATTTTCTTCGATGACCACCCGGGCAACGTCGCGGGAGCCGTGGAGTTTGGGTGGCTTGCCAAGGAGATCGACCCCGGCGACGAAACCGGGGCCGATCCTGTGGCGCAGATGCGCGACTATCTACTCGAACAAGGCGTCCGGATTTCAGTGTGCTGAGAAAGGGAGGAGGAGATCGTCGGCACTGACGATCCTCCTGGCATCATCGCCGAGCGTGAGGCTTGCGGGACTCTCGATCAGGAGTGGCACCACGTTGATCGAACGGTGCATGTGCATGGACGCCCGACTCAAACGAGAACTCCGGTTGGAACATCGATGTCCGCGTGGCCCCAAGCATCGGAGCCAGGAGGAATCCTAGCCTCAGAGCTGGGTGAAAGTCAAGATTTGGCCCGGTTTTCGACCATGAACACGAACAAAATGCTCCAAGCGGCTTGGCAGCCGGCGCTGACCACGAACTGCAATCGCTCGGGAAGGGTGTAAATCATGGCGACCACAGGCCCCCAGAAGAACCAGCACATCACCACACCGGGGGCGACATTCTTCATGTATCGCTTGGGCGAGTAGCCATCAAGCAAGGCGTCGGGATTCCAGTGGGCTTTGCGCCAGGCAAACATCGCGGTCGCAAAGGGGATCGACAAAAACGGCGTGAAGACGAACATATCGAACGCGACCTTCTGGATAAGAATCCAGGCGTTCGTCGTGGGGCCAAAAGCGGCATCGAGGAACTTGTAAAGCCCCCACACGAGTCCCCCGGTGAGTCCATAGACGAGGCCAGCGAAGCTCCACCGCCCCCACCATTCTTTGTTGATCGTCGGCACGCGTCCGACGAGGGTTTTGGCGACCTCCGGCAGGAAACCGCCGGTGACAAAGCCCGATCCGAGGATGAAGATCCATCCCGCTTGATCCTTGAAGTTACTGAATCCGACAAGGCCGCCCCGGATCGGCTCGAAGATGAAGTAGCCGACCACGACCGTCAGGACGATCAGCTGGATGAGGAGCATCGGAGGCCAACTTGCCTTGACTGCTTCCCAGCCTTGCCGGAAAACAGATTTGTCCTTCGCCTCATCCATGCCGTAACGGACGTTACCGCGCCCCATTGCGCTGGTTCGGGACACGGCTGGACTTCTGGCGGCCCTGTTGTAGGTAGGATTCATTTCATGCTCAAGCAGGCTCTCCTGGTGATTGGAATGGCAAGCGCTTTCGCCGCGCAGGCGCAGCTTCCGCTCGATGCACCGATCGAGACGGGAACGGGTTACAACCGGGCGATTCCGACGCCGGACGATTCGATTTTTGTACGCTTGGGTACGAGGCATCTGCGGAGCCACGAAGCCGACGATTACTTCCGGGCCGTGGATGCGGCGAGCGATCGCGTGATCGTGCGGAGGTACGGGCAGAGTTATGGAGGGCGCAACCTCTCGTACGCGGTTGTGTCCTCGCCTGAGAACCTCAAGAATCTTGAGTCGATCCTGAATCGCAATCGCCGATTGACGTACGACGCTCCCGAGGTCACGAAGGCAGAGATGGACAAGATGCCCGTGGTGCTATGGGCGGGATTTGGCATCCACGGAAATGAAGCAAGCGTCGTGGAGGCGGCGTGTCTGAGCCTGTATCACTTGGCCGCGGGCACAGATCCGAAGATCAAGAAACTGCTCGACGAGGCCGTGATTGTCATCCTGCCGAACATGAATCCCGACGGGCGCGACCGCTTTGTGTTCGGCGTCAACAACGCCCGTGGCGCTACGTTTAATGCGGATGGTCAGGATTGGGAGCGCAGTTCATCTTGGCCTGGGGGGCGGGTGAGCCATTACTGGTTCGATCTCAACCGTGACTGGATGCCTCTGACCCATCCCGAGAGCTTTAGCCGTCAGGAGCTTTTGCTCGAATTTCGGCCCCAGGTCGTGCTCGATTACCACGAAATGGGGAATCGGGGGTTCTTCTTCCAGCCTGGGGTGGCCACGCGCAACAACCCTCTCCAGACGGCGGAGAATCGTGATCTCACCCAGCGATTTGCCAACAACACCGCGCGGGCTTTGGAAGGAGTCGGAACTCACTATTTCAGTGGAGAGCGATTCGACGACTTTTACATCGGCAAGGGCTCGACCTACGCCGACATGGTGGGTGCGGTCGGGATTCTCTACGAACAGGAGGCCACGAGCGCGCTTGTCAGCTCGGGTAGCGGACTCACGTTTGCCGAGAGTATTCGGAATCAGGTGGCGACGTTCATTTCGGCAGCTCAGTCGGCTCAGGCGATGCGCCTCGATCTGCTTGAGTATCAGCGGAACTTCTGTGCGTCGGCCCTGCAACCGGGGGGAACCGTAACGGGCTACCAGGTGGCGGATGATGATGCGGGTCGGAATCTGATCCAGCTCGTGATGGCTCACGGGATTTGGGTGCGGCGTCAGCCCGAGGGCTACGTAATCCCGGTGGCTCAGCCGCTTGGGACGCTGGTTCGAGCGATGTTTGCTCCAATCACCAAGTTCACGGATGACGAGTTCTACGACATCTCCGCGTGGTCTTTGCAGTACGCAATGGGAGCCCGAGTCACGCCGATCTCGGCGACTACGGAAGGGAAGGTGGTTTCCGAAGCATTGCTTGAGGAAGGCTCGTTTGCTCCGGCGGTGAAGCCGGTGGGGCACGTGGTCAAATCGGGGCGGATGGGATTTCATGCCTTGGTCGCCGATTTGATGCGGCGCGGTCGGCCGGTGCGATTCGCGGAAAAGACGATCGGGCATGCCCAGCCGGGCGATGTGTTTGTCCCGATCCTGGCAGGAGACGAGGCCTTGATGAAGGAACTCGCCTTGGCTCATCGAGTGGAGGTTGTCGGTGTTCCGGGGCAGACGGGGGAAGTCGTGAGCTGGGCGGGAGGATCGCTGACTACGATCTCGCCGCGCAGAATTGCTCTCCTCGTCGGCACCGGCGTGGACGCCAACAACGCGGGCGAGATTTGGCACCACTTTGATCAAAAAATGGGTCACAACGTGGTTCTGCTTCCGGCTTCCGCGACTCGGGTGGCGGATTTGGCCGACTACAACGTGATCCTGTTTGCGGGAGGCTCGTTACCGGTCGCGTGGTCTGCGGCTCTGGCGACGTGGGTGCAGGGCGGAGGAACCTTCATCGCGAGTAGCTCCGGCGCGACGTGGGCAGCAAGCACCGATCTTTGGAAGCTCGACACGGTGCGCTACACCGCCGATGTTCGCGGGTTGGCCTATGGCGACATTGGTGAAGAACGAGGGCGACACGATCTGCCGGGATCGATTTTCCGGGTGGAGTTCGATGCCACTCATCCCCTGACGTTCGGGGGAACCCAGCCCTATTCGTTCCGCGAGTCGGGAGTGTTCTTGGCGACTCCGCCTGAGCCTGGGTCGGTGGTGGCGCGCTACACGGCAGATCCGCTCGTTGCCGGGTACGTCTCCGAGAAGGTTCTGCCCCTTGCAGTTGGCCGTCCCGCGATTCTCGCCAAGCAGAGCGGAGCCGGGCGGATCGTGCTCTTTGCCGACAACCCGTTCTTCCGAGGCTTCTTCACCGCCCAGTCACGGACGTATCTCAACGCGGTGTTCTTCAGCGGGGCATTCTAGGTCAGAAAGCTGTAGCGGCAAATCAAACTTCCCCCAGCCGCTTGCCGCTAGGGGAAGCAGGAAGTCGAGTCACCAACTCTACCGACCGAGGGTTTCGTGACTGCCTGGGTGCCCTTCGCGGATTTCCGGATTCGGCGGCAGGGTGGGTACCGAAAGCAGGATGCCTGCACCATCTCGGATCGGGAGTGAATGGAAACAAATCTCGGGATACCGTTGATC
Source organism: Methyloversatilis discipulorum (assembly GCA_943371575.1). Classification (GTDB taxonomy): domain Bacteria; phylum Armatimonadota; class Fimbriimonadia; order Fimbriimonadales; family Fimbriimonadaceae; genus UphvI-Ar2. The sequence continues at coordinate 244,365 of CALRVI020000004.1, forward strand.
CCCTCTGCCACAGAGCCCGGGCGAACGCAGGATGGGATATAGCGCAGGATCACCAACGTCGGTGGTTGATCCTCCGAAAAGGTGGGGTGTTGGAGCCGAATTTTGCTCGGAGCGACGGAGAGAGTCGCGTCCCCGATGATCGTCCGATCTTCACACCGAACGATTTTCGCAGCCTTCGCTGCGATTCTTTCGTTTGACCCGACATAGGCGTACTGCGAAATGGGTGCGATGACTGCGTGGTCGTAGAGGGAGCCGCCGGGGATCAAGTCATAGTACAGCTCAACCACGGCCTGACCATCGAGCGTGACTGTCCCAGGAAACGAAATCTCGGTCGTCCGAGTGATGCCATCCGATGATGAAGCAATCGTGCGTTCATAGATCTCACTAGGGAGGTGAACGCGAAAGAGGGAATCTGGGTCACCTGCCTGCCGGAGAACGCCGCCGGAGTCGAGTTTCGTGGTGTCCGCAAGATCTGCCCCACCCAGGAGAGGGACGGCACAGACAGCAAGGAGGAGAGCGCGGACATTCATCCCTTCTAAGGTGGCGATCTTCGCGAATCAAAGTCAAGAGATGCTTCCCGGAGTAGCGGAAAACCGGCAAGGATGATTCGAGACTGCGCGGGTCGACTCGGCCATGAAAAAACTTCCCCCAGCCGCATGCGACTGGGGGAAGTTGTGAGTCGAGTCACGATCCTCGATCTTAGTGATCGTGGTGGTGCTCTTCGGCCTTTTCGGGCAGTTCAGCGATGGCGCACTCGGTGGTGAGGAGCAGGCCGCTGATGCTGGCGGCGTTTTGCAGAGTCGTGCGGACGACCTTGGCCGGGTCAACGACGCCTGCCTTCAGCAGGTCTTCGAACTCCAGGGTCGCGGCGTTGAAGCCGATGCCCTTCTTGCCATTCTTAACGCGATCCACGATCACGCTGCCTTCGACGCCCGCGTTGTGGGCAATCGTGCGCAGAGGAGCTTCGATGGCCTTGCGGATGATGTCCACACCAATTTCTTGGTCGCCATCGCCCTTCACCGCACCGAGAGTATCGGCACCGGCTTGGATGAGCGCGGTTCCGCCGCCCGGCACGATGCCCTCTTCGAGAGCCGCGCGGGTGGCTGCGAGAGCGTCTTCCATGCGAGCCTTCTTTTCCTTGAGAGCGGTTTCGGTGGCGGCGCCGACTTTGATGACGGCCACGCCGCCGCTCAGCTTCGCCAGTCGCTCTTGGAGCTTTTCCTTGTCGTAGCTGGACTCGGTGGTCTCGATGGCGCGCTTGATTTGGGCGATGCGGCCGTTGATGCCGTCCTTCTTGCCCTTGCCGCCGACGATAGTGGTGTTGTCCCTTGTGACCACGACCTTGCTGGCGGTGCCGAGCATGGTGAGATCCACATTCTCCAGCTTGAGGCCCAGCTCTTCGGTGATGAACTGACCGCCGGTGACGATGGCCATATCTTCCATCATCGCCTTGCGTCGCTCGCCGAATCCAGGAGCCTTCACGGCGACGACCGGCAGGTTGCTGCGGAGTCGGTTGAGAACCAGGGTGGCGAGGCACTCGTTTTCGATGTCCTCCGCCACGATGACCAGAGCCTTGCCGCTTCGGAGCACTTTCTCGAGCACCGGCACCAGGTCTTGAACCGTGCTGATCTTCTTCTCATAGAACAGGATCATCGGGTCTTCGAACACGGTTTCCATGCGGGCCGGATCGGTGATGAAGTACGGCGAGAGGTAGCCCTTGTCGAACTGAAGACCGTCCACGATCTCGAATCCGGTGTCGGTGCCCTTGCTCTCTTCCACGGTCACGACGCCATCCTTGCCGACGGTGTCGATGACTTCAGCGACCATCGCGCCGATCTCAGAATCGTTTGCGCTGATCGTTGCCACCTCGTTCATGCCCTTGCGATCCTTGACCGGCTTGCTCATCTTCGCGATTTCTGCGACGATGGCGTCGACAGCGAGTTCGATGCCCTTCTTGATTTGCATCGGGTTGCTGCCGGCGGCGACGTTGCGGGCGCCTTCCTTGTAGATGGCTTGCGCGAGCACGGTAGCCGTCGTCGTGCCATCACCAGCAAGATCGTTGGTCTTGCTGCTGACTTCGCGGATGAGCTGCGCGCCCATGTTCTCGAATCGATCCTCGACTTCGATCTCCTTGGCAATGGTGACGCCGTCGTTGATCACGGTGGGAGAGCCGAACTTCTTTTCGAGGACGACATTGCGTCCTCGGGGGCCAAGAGTGACCTTCACCGCATTGGCGAGCTTGTCGACACCGGCTTCGATTTGCTTGCGGGCGTCGTTGCTAAACTTGAGTTCCTTTGCTGCCATTTCTTTACTTCGCTCCTGCCTTCGCCTTCTCTTCGATGACCACGCCGAGGACGTCGTCGGCGCGCAGGATCACGTAGTCCACGCCTCCGACTTTGACTTCGGTGCCGCCGTACTTGCCATAGAGCACCACGTCACCCACGGCGATATCGACGGGGGCCTTTTCGCCGCTGTCGAGAGTCTTGCCGGGGCCGACGGCGAGAACTTTGCCGCGCTGGGGCTTCTCTTTGGCCGAATCGGGAAGGATGATGCCGCCTGCCGTGGTTTCTTCGGCGGTCGCGGGTTCCACAATGATGCGGTCGTGCAACGGTTTCAGATTCATAGTGTTTCTCTCACCATGAGGAGAAGACGAATCTTCTCCTCAGGAGTATGATTAGCAGTGTACCAGTGAGACTGCTAAGGCTCAAGTTGGCAGTCTCAGGTTAGGACTGCTGGACCCTGTTGATTCGGTGAATCTGGGGCAAGAGGATCCAGCGAGGATCAGGCAGGGAAGTGGGAAAGCAGCAGGGCTGGTTCAATCGAACCAGCCCTGCGCTTTTTGGGAGACCCAGATTGGGGATCATCCGCCGCGGCGCATGCGGAACATGTTGCGCATGGCTTCGTCGTCCTTCGGGTCGCGCTTGAATTCGGCACCCTTCATCTTGGCGAAGGCGTCGTTCTGCTCGGGAGTCAGGATCTTGGCGAGTTCACCAGCGAGCGCTTGTCGATTCTTCTCGGTGAGAGGGGTTGCTTCCTCGCGTGTGAGTTCTCCGCTTCGAACGCGCCCCATGATCTCCATGTTCGCGTTGTTCATGGCCTCTTGCATGTCCTCGATGTCTCGCTTTTGCGAGGCCTTGAGACCAAGCGCCTTTTGCACGTCTTCGCGGGTCAGAGCGTTGGCTCCGGCGATTTGAAGATCGATTTCGCCCAGGCGAACCTCTTGCTTGTCATCCAGTATTTCCGCAGCCGCGGTATCGAAGCCCTTGATGATCCCTTCCATGGTCTCTTGCATGGCCGCGAAATCGGGGCGACCACCGCCGCCACCTTGTCCACCGCCGGTCATGCCTTGGAAGGCCTCGGTCATCTTGGTTTGCATGGATTCCATCGCGGTCTTCACGGCGGCTTTTTGTCCATCGTTGAGGCCGAGATCCTTTTGAACATCGTTGCGCATGAGCAAGAAGTTCTTGTTGTTCATCATGCCCATCACGCCGCCGCGTTGTTGTCCGCCGCGACCGCCCTGCTGGGCAAAGCTCATGGCTGGGATGAGAAGCACTGCGGCTACCACCGCGCTGAGGAGAGTCAGTTTTCGCATCTTATTTTCCGGAGTCTTTTTTCGGTCCCGGCTTGATGGCCGGAGGAGTCGCGGGCTTACCCGCATTCATCGCCTGATCCAGCTTGGCTTGTCCTTCCGGGCTCATTTGCTTGGCCTGGTCGGAGCGGAGCTTCGCTGCATCTTCAGGTGTCTTCACCACTCTGGGGGTCAGGAACACCAGCAATTCTGTCTTCACGCTCTGACGATCCCGAGACTTGAAAAGCTCACCAAGAAGCGGAATATCTCCAAGAATCGGGAGCTTTTTGACCTTACTGGTCACGGTGTCTCGCATCATGCCGCCGAGGACAATCGTCTCGCCATCCTTCACGCTCACGGTGGTGAACGCTTGGCGTTGGTTGACAATCGGGGCGTTGAAGTCGGTGAAGCCTTGCAGGTCGTTTGCGGTCTGGGTGACATCCAGGGTGACCATGCCATCGGCGGTGATGCGGGGAAGCACGTTCAGAACGATTCCCACATCCTGGAAGGCATAGTTGAACGTGAGGTTGCCGTTGGCGTCCTCACGGGAGCTCAACACGTACGGCACGCTCTGGCTGATGTTGATTTCCGCCTCGACGTTGTTGCTCGTGAAGATTCGCGGGGTGCTGAGCACGGCGAACTTGTCGTCCGTGGCAAGAGCGTTGAGGAACGTCGTCAGATTTCCGCCAGTCAAGCTGTAGCGCAGGCCCTGAAGAGCCGGATTCGCGTTTGCCAAACCGAAGTTGCTTCCGGCAGAACCTTGAGTTCCGTTGTTGCCGAAGGCGGGATTTTGGGTGTAGTTCCATTCCACGCCCATCTTCATCGACTTATCGAGGGTGGCCTCGACGATGATTGTCTCGATCATCACCTGTTCCGGAATCCGGTCGAGTTGCTGGAGAATCTGTTGCAGGAGCTCCAGGTTCTGCGGATCGGTGACGACGATCAGGCTGTTCGTGCTTGGATCGGGGATGACGGTTACTTGGCCGTCGAGATTGCTTGCATTGACAAGCCGACCATCCGCGCCGCGCACCAGACCTTGGTTCTGCTGGGTGTTTTGTCGCCCGCCTCCGCCAAAAAACCCGCCTTGCTGAGTTCGAACTTGGGTGACAAGTTCTTCTTCGCCCTCGGTTCCGGTGATGTCAAGATAGAGTTCACCATCGCGGATGCTCTCATCCACGCCGCGCCCTATCCCGCCACCGCCTCCTCCGCCACCGGCCCCCTGGCGATTGTTATTGTTGTTTCGGTTGTTGTTCCCACCGGTTCGGTTGCCGCCGACCTGGTTGCCGCCAAACTGGTTGTTCCGTCCGGTGTTGCGGCTTCCGAAGGCGCTGTTGAGAAGCTGAGACACGGTGTCCGCGCGTGCGTTCATCAAGGGGAGCACAAAGGTCGTTGTGGCGACTTCCACCTCCACATCAAGTTCTTTGATGAGTGCATCGACGGTAGCCTGCGCGCTCGCTGTGGCATTGACGATCAGCGAGTTGGATCGCGGCTCCGCCGTGACGCTCGCTTCGCCTTGACCAGGTCCGGCGAGTCGGGCAAGGAATCCACCAAATCCACCCTGGGGCCGACCGGTGTTGCCTCGCCCTTGTGGGGCATTGGCGGTCAAGACCGATTGCACCGTGGCTTGCAGATCAGTGGCAATGGCGAATTCGAGCTTGTAAACCTTGCTTTGAAGCGGCTGTTCGGTCTGTTGGTCAATTTCTTCGATCAAGGCTTCGACTTCACGTTGCTTCGATCGTTTGGCGTTGACGATGACGCTGTTGGAGAAATCGTCAGCGGCTGCGCGGACCGTGTCGCCCGAGCCAGCACCTCCGAACATCGAAGCCGGGTTGAATCCACCGCCTCCACCGAATCGGCCGCGTCCGCCTTGGTTTCCGCCGAAGCCCCCGAATCCGCCGAAGTTTGCGAAGGGGTTTTGGGCTTGCTGTTGTTGCTGGAAGACCTCGTTAATCACCCGGGCGACTTCGCTCGCGCTAGCGAACTTGATGCGATAAACCTGCAACTCAACATCGCTTTGACCCATCATGGCCTGCATCGCGGCAGGATCAAATCCACCTTGTTGCTGCTGTCGCCGAGGGCGGATGACGAGCAGGTTGTTCTGCTTCTCAAGCTGGAAGTTCCGAAGGCTGAGCGCAGCGTCGAGAATCTCGAAGGCTTCTTTCAGCTTGACGGGCTTGGGGCTGCTCACGGTGATTGGCTGGTTGAGGGCCGGATCCTTCACGATCGTGATGCCGGAGACCTTCATGTAGAGGTCGAGCACCAGGTCGATGTTGGCGTTGCGGAAGTTCAGCCGCATCGTCTTGGTGTTATCGAGCTTGAATTGCTCCCAGGCCGGTTGTCGTTGGACGTCCCCTCCGGTCGAGAACTGCGCGCTCCCGAGCACTGGCGCGCTTAGCGCCAGGGCGACAATCGCGAGTTGACTGACTTTCTTGAAGTTCTTCATGAGGTCTTATCGGGTGCGTTGGTCGGTACCAACGATCTCTTCCAGGTCGGGGCCAATTTGGCCGGAGGTCGACGTTTCGGTCACAACGTTCGGGCCAGGTGATCCTGGTGCGGCTTGAGCGCTGGGCATCCCGCCGGGAATCACCTGAGTGGTTCGTCCGCTTCCATTAGGCGAAATGGATCCGCGCAGGCTTGCGTTCCCTGCGCCGGGATCAAAGGGCGCACTGCGGGACGAAGCCACGGCGTACACATCATCATTGATCGGACGATTTTCGATGAGTCGAAGGATTTTCGTGGCTCCATTGGGGCCAGCCACCGTGATCGCGCTGGGAGAGATCTGGACGACGGTGGCATCCAGAATGGACTCGCCCACCTTGAGATAGCTTCCTTGACCTTTGGCCGTATCTTCGATGAGCGCCATCGGGACGCCATCGACGATCGCCGTGCCGGTGTAGAACCAGCCAGACTCCCCGTTCACGTAATCGGGAGGAATCTGATTCGCGAGCACGCCGAGTCGGGCGGCACGTCCGTCAGTTTCGGTGATGAGGGGTCGGAAAGCATTCTTGGTGCCCCCATCGAGCCGAGCAAATCGGGCTTGCTCATCTTCTTTGGTGAAGACCGACTCTTTTTCTTTTCGCGAACTCGTGCGGCGAGCCCCGGAGTCTTCCGAGTCCAGGCCGCCAGATGCCTTGGGAGGCTCGGTGAGGAGGAATCCTGCCACTCCCATCACCGCGACCGCGCCGTATATCAAACCTCGATTACTTTTCTTTGCCATTCTTAGCTAGCTCTCTGTACAAATCACTCTACGATAAAATTTTTACTTGGTCGCTTTGGGCTTATCCGCGTAAGCAACGATGCCGATGGTCACGTTGACTTTGTCGGTCTCGCCATCGGCGGATGCAAACTGAATTTGCGTGACACCGATCCGGTTATCCGCAGCATCCAGCGCTTTGGCGAAGCTCATGGCCTGGTCAAAGGTGCCGTCGGCGAGAACCACGTATGTGAGTCGGGCCATCGCGCCGTTCATGTCCGGTCGCTGAGGTCGGAAGCTTTTGACGTTCACCTTGCTCTCGCCCGCGAGCCGAGTCACCTCGGCAAGAATCTGCGGTGTGGCTTTCTCGGGAAGAACTTCGAACGCCTTCGGGGGATTCGCGGTGAGAGCGGCGAGCTTGGCTTCTGCCTCGTTCCGGTCAATCTCAGCTTTGCGGATCTCGCGGTTCATGCGCACTCGCTCCTTTTGCACCGAGGGTTTCGGAACAATGAGGTCGTACGCGGCAACCGCGACGAGGAGAGCGAGGGCAAGACCGATGACCAAGTTCCAAGTCTTGACGTTGTGACCAAGTTCAATGTTCATCGTCGTGAGCCTCTTTTTTGTTCGGTGTCGGCAAGAGGGTAGTTGCCGATGACATGAGCGGAAATGGAGAACTGCACAATCGGGGTGTCGCCGATGGTGTTGTTGTTGCTGAAGACCAGTTTCACATCGCGCAATCGCTCGGAGGACGAGAGTTGCTGGACGTAGTCCGCGACTTGCTCATTGGTCTTTGCGGAGCCACGAATCTGGAGGGGTTTGCCGCGATCCAGGCTCATTCCCGTCAGCCAGACTCCTTCGGGGACGGCATTGGCGGCGACAGTTGCCACGTCGCTGAGGGCTTGGCGGGGCTCAAGACCGTCGCCAACCAGCCCGGATGTTCCCTCAATTTCGGTGAGCCGCTTCGTCACGAGGGCGAGGCGGTCTTTGGCCCGATCCAGTTCGCGCTTGGCTTTGTCCTTTTCCTTTTCTACCTTGATCCGCGCATCATCCCGATCAAGGTAAGCGAGACCGGCGACGCAGAGAGTGGCCATGACGATGAGCGTGGCGAGCCGTCGTCGGGCAGTCGCGCGAGCGGTTTTCTCGTGGGCGACGGCCTCGGGCAGTCGCATATCCATCGCATGAGGGATCAGTGGGAGCTTGCTCAGCGCGCTTGCCGGGGCAACGCTCGTGCTCGCATCGACCAAACCAGCGAGGTTCGCATCGGCGTAGACCGTCTCGACCTTCGTTTTGCTCGCGGCGATGGTGCGAGATACTTCGCTTTGGAGATCGGAGGAGTCCTCCAGGTTCGGCACCACTCGGCTGAAGACAGTGAAGCCTCCTTGAACCACATCGAGGCTCAAGCCTTCGGGAGACTGGGCAAGATAGAGAGCCCCTGAGGTGGCAGCGTTTGAAATTTGCCCTGAGCCGAGAGCGACGAGGGTGACCCCGACGACCTTCGCCCCGGCTTCCTTGAAGACAGCCGTCGCCTGGCGAAGGGTCTCTGCCTTGGCGGCTCCGACGATCCAGAGACGCCCTTCCGAATTCACATCTTCGGTCGGGATGAGGTCGTAGGCGATTTCGCTTGCCGGGAGAGGGAAGAGGTCATCGAGTCGGAAGGCGAGGAGTTTTTGGGCGTCTTCCTTTGCCGCGACATTCGGAATACGAACCGACTTGAGCCAAGAAACGCGGCGACCGAGGGCCAGAATCACCTTGCTGGGGTTGCCCGCGCGATTCAGGGCCTCGACCGGGGTGGAGTAAGGCGTTAGATCGCCTCCCGCCGGGGTGTAAATGCGGCAGCCATCGGGGCTCCATTCGGCAATCGGAAAGGTCATCGGGTTGGTCGCTCCATGAGAACTGTTTCTGTGGTAGTTTCCGCTGCCCATTCCCAGCGGGTGATGATGTCGGCAAGAGCCGGGCGGATCGTTTTTCGCAAAGTTGGAACTCCGTCGGCGACCGTGACGACCGCCTCGAGTCGGACGGCAGCGCTTCCCCTGCGCCCCTCGACTCGGACGATGAACGTCGATGAGCTCACGGTGAATCGGTCGGCGAAGGTTTGGATGTTTTGAGGGGTGAATCCCGACAAGGTCGCGAGATCGCCGAGTTCTGCGAACGTTGGTTGTCGAGAGAGAATCGACTGAATCTGATCGTCAGTGAGGTCAGGAATCGTCCGGAGCACGGGCTCGGTGACGGTATTCAGGTTGATTTTGCCGCTGACCGTCGTCTCCGCCGTGATCGTCAGGGCGTTGAAAACGGCCGTCACGTCGGCATTGCTGAGGCCGGGAGTCTGGAGCACCGCGCTCAGACCGGCAAACGTGCCCTGGGTGTTTCGACGGTTGATGATCGCGGTCGCGCCCTGGTTGCTCAGGCCAGCCGTCACCAACTGTCCCTGGTTGACCGTATTCACGTTCACTCGAGTCGTGCCATCCGCGCGGTTGTTTGTGGAGGTGGAATCGGTGGTGATCAGAGCATCGAGTGCTGGCTGATCTTCGAGTGCGCCGTTGACCAGGACATTTCCTCCGGTGGCCTGCGGTGGTTGATACAGGAGCTCGGGGGTCATGCCCTTGACGAGCAAGACTTCGTCTACCGTCTCGAACGGTCGGAGCTTGGCGTTGTAGGGGTTGACGAGTCCGTTGTAGTATTCGTCTTTCGCGCCTTGGGTGCGCGGTTGAAGCTGCTCCTCACGCCAGTCGAGGATCGACTCGATGACGTCATCGGTCAGGTTCATTCGTCGCATCTGCTCGGTGTCGATGTTGTTCAGATTGGCGTACCGCCCGGCGTCCAGGATTTCCATCCGGAACTCACTGTCCCCGACGAGGAAGAGCTCGTCGCCCTGCTGTCCGAGATCGAACCACTCGTCCGTCTCGGTGACGACATTGACATTCGCTTCGGCGAGTGCGGCCATCGCCCGGGCGATCCCGGCCTGGGCGGCAGATTCGGCTTTGCGGCGGTCGATTCGGATGGTCTCCGATTTGACGTGGGCGGCCATGCGGACACTGAAGCTGGCGACGACCATCGTCATGAGCACCATCCCGAGGAGGGCGAGTACGAAGACTGAGCCACGCTGGGTGTTGCGAGATCTCGTTCTCACGGGCCAGTGCCTCCTTGTCCATCGGTGGACTGAACGAGTGGGTTCGTGCTGGTGACGTCGCTGTTCGGGAGGCGCAGGACAATGCTTTCCATCTCCTGCTCGTCCACCGTGATATTCAGGCGGACGGCGGCAGGCAGGCGTCGCGCGCCTGTTCGGGTGTCCCAGGTGGTGATCCACTGCTGGCCATCCCAGAACTCAAGATCGAACTGGGTGACTCCGTCCCACAGAAGTCGCTCGGTTCCGCCTTGGGTGGGATCACCATCGGCGGGTCGCTGAGTTCGCAGGAAGAGTCCGGCACGTTCACCGGCGTCACCGACCGGGAGGATGCTGAGCGAGACCTCGGTCATGCCCGCCTGGGCGCCGTAGCGCTCATTGAGAGTTTCAAAATCGGTCTCGGTGGCCCGGAGGAAGCCGCCTTCGCTCGGGTTGCCCAAGCTCGTGAAGCTCACGGTATCAGGGACGGAGCCTTGCCCGGAGTTGCTGAAAGCAGCGAAATAGGTGAGCGGATCGTCCGCGACGGTGCTGAGATACGCTCCCCGGAAGAGGCTTTCGAGCGTGTTCTTGCGCGAAATCTCCGACTGGAAATCGTCGAGCCTCGCGGGGGTGCGCTGGGCGTAGTCGAGCGCGAGCGAATACGCCGATCCCAGAGCTCCGACGATGACGCTACTCATGGCAACGACCACCATCAGTTCCACGAGCGTGAGACCCTGCCTCTTTCTCATGGGCCGGTGGTGCCTCCTTCGGCGGGAGGATCGAAGATCAGTGTCTCTGCGGTGGCTGCGCCTTTGTTCAGCGAGGTGACTTCGAGCCGCAGCCCAATGACATTCGCCACGCCGGTATCAACTTGCTCCAACGCCCAGGTGTAGTCAGAGTGACGGGCCTCGTCGAAACTTCCTCCCGATTCACTGCGCCAAGCTTCCGTCGCAACGAGTTCTTCGAGCTTGCGGGCGGCGAGGCGATCCACCATGTCCTTTTCCTGAACGGCCCGCTCCGCGCGGGTGAGTCCAGAGAGCGCTCCAACGAGAGCCGTGAAGGCGACACCGAGCATAAAGACCGCGACGAGGACCTCAATCAGGGTGAATCCGCGCTTACTCAATCCTGCGTTCAAGTTCGCCCGCCTCCCATTCGGTCTCTTCAATCTCGTCTCGCCGGCCCAGTTGAAGTTTAGCAACCCCACTTTTGGGATCGACTACAAGTACGAAGGCTTGACCGTCTTGCTCGAACTCCAGAATCGCCTGATCCGAGGTGCCATCGGGGTAGAAGCCAACGCGCCAGTTGGCTTCGTCCACTGTTTCCCGATCAAGTTCGAACTGCGTAAAGCTCACAGAATCAGTGGGGCTGACCAACTGCCGGAGCCCGTCGGGTTGATCGATGGTGCGTTCTTCTTCCCGATCGAGTTCCTCGTCGGTTGTGGCGTTCTCATCGGGGTCATCGAGGAACTCCCACCCCATGGTGTTCTCCGTGCCGAAACGAACCGTGGTTGCTCGGCCGGATTCGAGGGCTTGTCGCCGAGCTTCTTGCATCAATGCGCTCAGATTCACTCGGTAGTCGAGGGCCTGCTGGCTGCGCAACACGGCCACCGTACTCGGAAGCACGAGCGAACTCAGCAGGATGATCAGGAAGACCACCACGCTGATTTCGATGAAGGTGAAGCCGCGACGACGCATGGAGAGAACGGTTTATTCGCCGGATTCGATGATGTCAGCGGCTTCGCCGTCGCCACCGGGTTGCTTATCGCTGCCCAGGCTAAGGAGTACGAAGGAGTCATCTCCGTCTGGGCCCGGCCATTCGTAAACGTAAGGCTCGTTCCAGGGATCCGTCGGGACGGGCTTTGTCAGATAGGGGCCTTTCCATCCTTCGGCGTCGCCCGGTTGGGAGCGAAGGGCTTCGAGTCCTTCGTCGGAGGTCGGATAAACGCCGACGTCCAAGCGGTAGGTGTCCAGCATTTTGCGAAGGTTCACCAAGTCGCCCTGAGCCTTGGCGGTCTTGGCCTCCGAAGTGCGGCTGACAATACGCGGCACGATCATCGCGGCGAGCACCGCAAGGATCAAGATGACGACCAGAAGCTCGATGAGCGTAAAGGCAGTCGTGCGACGAGAACGTGTGCGGAGATTCATGTTATTTCACGAGTTCTTGAGCTTGGAAGATCGGCAAGATGACCGACAAAACGACAAAAGCGACAAAGGCACCCATGGTGAGCACGATGATCGGCTCCAGGGCCGTGGTGAGGCGGCGCAGACCCTGCTCCACTTCGAAGTCGAGACTGTTGGAGACTCGGTTGAGCATCTTCGGTAGGTCGCCAGTTTCTTCGCCAATCGCGACCATGTGGGTAAGGACAGGCGGGAACGATCCTGTGTCCTTCATGGCTTGGGCGATCGGGCGGCCTTCCTTGACCTCCTCCAGCACTTGATCGCTGGTGACAGCAAAGACCTTGTTCCCCGTGGCGAGGCCGGCCAGGTGGAGAGCTTCGAGGATCGGAACGCCTCCGTAGACCAGGGTGCCGAGAACCCGGGCGTATCGGCTGACGAGTCCCTTCTTGACCAGTTGACCGGCCAGAGGTGCGTTCATCAGGAAGTTATCGCGGGCATAGGCTCCCGCGTCGGTGGCGGCCCAGGCTCGGTAGCCAAAGAAGCCCGCGACGAGTGCGCCAACAATTACAAGCCCGTTTTGGGTAAGGAATCCAGTGGTGCCGAGGAGAATCTTGGTCGGAGCCGGGAGATCATCGCCCAATCCTTCGAAGACGACAGAAAGTCGCGGAACGACAAAGGTGAGAAGGAAGATGACCACGAAGACGGCGGTTCCGGCCAGCACGGCCGGATAAACCAATGCCGACACAACCAAGCTTCGGCGGGCGACTTCGTTCTCGAGCAGATCAGCCATCCGCTCGGCGGATTCAGGGAATTGACCGCTCGCTTCGCCCGAACGGAGAGTCTGGGTGTAGACCTCGGGGAAGAGTTTCGAGCCCTGGGCCGCAAGTGCCTCACTGACGGGCATGCCTCCCCGAACCTCGTTGAGGGCATTCTCTGCCGCTGTGGCGAGGGGGGCGGCTTCGGTTTGCTCGGCGAGCACCTGGAGGACTCGGTCGAGGGGAAGCCCCGCGCTGGAGAGATCGCTGAGACGTCGCGTGAAGAGCGCAAGGTCGCTCTTGTTTGCCTTGGCCCGCTTCTTCTCGCCGTCCGAGGTGGTGGTTTTCTTCGCCACACCCTCTTGGGGTTTGATTTCGAGGACGAATCGACCTTCTTTTGTCATGAGGGCAATCGCTGATTGCTCATCCGGCGCCTCGATGACGCCCGACTTTTTCTTCCCGGCGGTATCCACCGCAGAGTAGGCGAAGGTCGGCACGGGTTAGATGTCCTCCCTCTGACAAACGCGGAGGACTTCTTCGGCGGTGGTGAGCCCTTCCAGAACCGCGAGTCGCCCTTCGGCGAGCAGTACCCGCATGTTTTGGGCCTTCAGAGCGTGATCTTTGATCATGCTCGCGGGAGCGCGGTCGACGGTCATGCGGCGGACTTCCTCATCCACCGTCATGAGTTCATAGACACCTCGTCGGCCCTTGAATCCGGTTCCGCCGCACTTTTCGCACCCGACCCCCGCCATGAAGGGCGGATTCTGCGGGTGCCAGTCTCCGGCACGAATTCCGAGGGCGGTGAGAGCTTCCGGCTTTTCCTCAACCGGTTGCTTGCAGTTGTTGCAAGCCGTTCGGATGAGTCGCTGCGCCAGGACTCCGACGATGGAGCTGGCGGCCAGGTAGGGTTCGACGCCCATGTCGAGAAGTCGGGTGACCGCAGACGGTGCATCGTTCGTGTGGAGGGTCGAGAAGACAAGGTGACCGGTGAGTGCCGCGTGGATCGCGATTTCCGCCGTCTCGTGGTCGCGGATTTCACCGACCATGATGACGTCGGGGTCTTGGCGAACGATGGAACGAAGGCCATTCGCAAAGGTGAGGCCGATGTTTGCTCGAACCTGGATCTGACCGATGCCGGAGACTTGGTATTCGACCGGATCCTCAATCGTGAGGATGTTGCGTTTCGGAGAATAAATCTCTTGAAGCGCGGCATACAGCGTCGTTGACTTACCGGAACCAGTCGGGCCGGTGACCAAGATCATTCCGTACGGGATGCTGATGAGCTTGCGGAAGATCTCGAGCGAATCTTCGCGCATCCCGAGCTGGGGTAGCGTGAGCATGCTCGTGCCCTTATCGAGAATCCGCATGACCGCTCGCTCGCCGTGGACGGTCGGGACAATCGAAACCCGGACGTCGATCTGCCTGGCTCCGACGGTGAGCTTGATCCGTCCATCTTGGGGAAGGCGACGCTCGGCGATGTTGAGCTCGGCGAGAATCTTGAGACGGCTGATCAGGGCTGCGTGCATCCGCTTGGGAGGATGCATGGTCTCCTCCATGATGCCGTCGATCCGGAAGCGCACCTTAAGTTCGCGCTCGTAGGGCTCGATGTGGATGTCGCTGACACCATCGCGGACGGCCTGGGCGAACATGAGGTTCACCATCTGGACGACGGCGGCTTCACCGGCGAGCTTTTGGAGGTCTTGAAGGTCGCTGACGTCCTCGAAGTCGATCCCGGAATCCTCTTCGCCCGGCAGGTCGCCGAGCATGCCTTCGAGGAATCGCTCTTCGAGACGATCTCTGATCAGATTCGGCGCGGCAAGGCTGACCTGAATCTTCTTTTCGGTGAGCACGGCCAGGTCGTCGGTGGCACCAAGGGAGTCAAGGCTGCCAATCGCAACGCGAATCGTGCCGTTTTGGGCCTCCATGGGGAGGATTTGGTGCTTCAGGGCGAAGTCACGCGGCACCGCATTGATGGCGGCAGGATCCGGCTTGACCTCTTCCAAATCGATGAAAGGAAGGCCGGCCGATAAGGGGTTCGAAGTTAGAGGATCGTTTGCCACACTCAACGCCACACAGAATTCAAGTTGCGACCCAAGGGGTCAAGGGAAGAGGAGACGCCGTTTGAGCTTGGGAGTTCAGTGATTTGACGGAAGTCCCAGAACGTTCTCATGCGGCCACAAGCATCATACGGATCAGCGGCAGGAAAGTGCGCCCATCAGATTGAAATTGACCTGAATTCGGTCAATTTTCTTCGGAGACCCTTCGAAATTTCGGGCCCCGAAAATCAGTGGTCGATTCGAGGCTTGGCGTTGGTAGACTCCGCCCAAGAGATTGACCCTTCCTGAGGACTGAAACATGCCGAACAATTTGACGCGTCGCGAAATTCTTCTTGCTGGTGCCGCAACGAGTGCGGCTCTGGCCACATCCAACGCCTTTGCTGCTCCGACAATTTGGGTTCCGAAGAAACTCCGAGTCGGGGTGATAGGGTGTCAAGGCATGGGACGCGGTGATCGGTTGAACGCGGCCCGATTTGGGGATGTCGTGGCTCTGTGTGACCCCGATCAGAAGCGGCTCTCGGAGGCGATGGTGGATCACCCGCGAGCATCCGCCTTTTCAGATCTGCGCGTGATGCTGGACGCGATGGAGGGTCGGATTGACTTTGTGACGGTGAGTACTCCGGATCACACCCACGCAATCGCCACCGCGATGGCGATGGAGCGGGGGATTCACTGCTACACCCAAAAACCTCTGACCCGCACGATTCCGGAGGCTCGCGCTCTGGCCGGGATCGCGAAGCGGAGTCGGGTGATTACTCAGATGGGGAACCAGGGCACTGCGAGTTCGGGGCTCCGTCGCACGGCGGCCGCCTTGAAAGCGGGAGCGATTGGGAAGGTCAAGGAAATCCATTGTTGGACGGATCGCGCCGGCGGTTGGTGGAAGCAGGGCGTCGAGCGAGCGGCGCAAGTCCCCGAGCCGAAAGAATTGAACTGGGATGCCTGGCTGGGGCCTGCTCCCATGCGGCCCTATGCTCCGGGATATCACGCCTTCGCTTGGCGCGGATGGTGGGATTTCGGCACCGGATCACTCGGCGACATGGGTTGCCACGTGATGAATCTGCCCTTTATGGCTTTGGATCTCCGCGACCCGATTTCGGTTTTCGCCGAGTCGAGTCGGCCCGAAATGAAGCACAACGCAGATAGCTTCCCGTCGATGTCCCACGTGAAGTACGTGTTCGCTGAGCGCAAAGGCCGGGCTCCGGTTGATCTTCACTGGTACGACGGTGGCCTGAAACCCGAGGGAGTGGTGAAAACCGATGAACCCTTACCAGGGAATGGCGCACTTTTTGTCGGCGAAAACGACATCCTGTTTGTGCCGGAAACCTACGGAGACGGAGCCAAGCTTCTGAGCGGAAAACCGCTGCCCGAAGCGGCATTCGTCGAGAGCCCGGGGCATTGGGAGGAATTCATTGCGGCGATCGAAGGTGGCGCGCGTCCGATGAGCGATTTCGTGAGCTACGCGGCCCCTCTCACCGAAACGGTACTCCTGGGCAACCTCGCGATTGCCGCCGTTGGAACAGAGCTCAAGTGGAATGCCCGCCGGATGTCGGTGCAAGAAGGCGTCGATGTGGCTCATTTGCTGCGCCCGGTTGCGCGAACTGGGTGGAGCTTCTAAGGTCAGTTCAGACCCGCGGGGAGGCGAGCAACACGCTCGTCCTTCCCGCGCAAACCTCGACGAGGTTCATGACGCATTGCTCGAGGATGTCGCGTAAGTCCATCGCACTTCGCTGACCTTTGATCTTCGCATCCGTGTCCAACAGGATGTCGAAGCACATGAGCAGGCGCGGATAGTCGAGTCGCTGGGCCGCTTTCATAGCTTTGGTTTGAACCCAGTCGCCCTCTTGCGGGAGCCCCTTCTTCACCGGCATCCATTGATCAAGTTCGTATCCCGGTGAGCGAGGGGGCACGCGGTTTTCCACGCAGGCCCGCGCTTGCCAAGCCAGCCGGAACTGCCGGATGAGTTGCGGCAAGATCGTCTGAAAGGCCTCGCCAGAAAGATCGCGGACGTTGGAGATCAGGGTGTTGAACTGGGTGAGAGCCAAGGCGGCATTTCCATCGCTCACCGCGTCCACCAACTTCCAGATGTTGTATTCCTGATCTGGAGTGACGGTGGCCCGGATATCAGTCTCAGAGATCTGCGGCGCATCCCCGACGTAAAGGGCGAGTTTTTCCAGCTCATCCCGCGCGAGATCAACCCGTCCTCCGAGCATTTCCGCGAGCAACGAGGCGGCTTGTTTGGTCATCGTCTTGCCGAGGGATTCTGCGTGCTCGGCAATGTGCTTGGCCTGATTTTCGGTCGGAACTTCAAAACTGAGAACCGTGCCCCCCGTCGCGGTGATGAGCTTTTTCCAGGCGTTGATTCGGCTTTGGAAGTGGTCAGGCCGCGCTCCTGCGGGGATGCGCTCGTCATCGATGACGAGGATGAGCAGACCGGTTTCGGGGATGGCCTTGAGCTGCTCGGCGAGCAGATGAACCTTGGTGGTTTTCTTTGTGTCGGGGTCGGAGCGCCCCGACCACATCATCTCGGTGGGATTCAGACGGGCGAGGTTTCGCACGACGACCGCCCGACGATCGGCGAGGAAAGGGAAGGTCGCAACCGTGCCAAACCAGTGACTCGGGTCACCTTGGTCGGCCGCGACCGTCTCGATGTCCATTGCATCATCGTCACCGAGTCCTGCGGTCGCTAACAGCGTCTTGAGCGCCTTGAGACGGGTGCTGTTGTCCGTTCCGCACAGGAGAACGACCTGGCTTTCGAGCACCTTTTCGGGTTGCCACTTCACGACCAGAATCTCCGCTTGACCCCTTCTGGCTTCGGCACAGACTTGAGCTGTTGGG
Source organism: Methyloversatilis discipulorum (assembly GCA_943371575.1). Classification (GTDB taxonomy): domain Bacteria; phylum Armatimonadota; class Fimbriimonadia; order Fimbriimonadales; family Fimbriimonadaceae; genus UphvI-Ar2. The sequence continues at coordinate 261,990 of CALRVI020000004.1, forward strand.
CAAAGGCATCGACCGATTTGGTGAGATCAACGATCTCCTCTTTGGTCGCTTCACGTGCCCCAAACATGTAGGCATCGTACCGCTTGGCAAGGTCTTGAGCCACTTCGGAGCATGGCCCGAGCCGATCGCCGCTCAAAACCACATACTCCTTGAGAGTCTGGCTGAAGCGCTTCGGATGGCCAATGTGTCGCTCGATGATTTGGGTGAATCGGAAGCTCGACCGCACAACATCCAGCCGCGCGGACGAGACGCCCTTGGGGACGGAGTTTTTCGCGAAGATCAGCAGGCCCCCGATCAGAGCGAGCCCTCCGGCAAGAGCGGCGACCATCCCGCCATTTTCTTCAAACCAGGCCTGGAGTTCACGTTGCCAGTCGGGCCGTTCTTGGATCTGGGTGTCGGGCGTGACATCCTCTGCGCCCTCGGTGGCGTCGAAGGGAACCCAGCCGTAGCCAGCGAAGTAGACCTCCGCCCAGGCGTGGCCATCCTTTTCGCGGACGGTGAAGTACCCTTCCTCATCTCGCTTCGGATCGTTCATCAGGTAACCCGTCGCGTACCGCGCCGGGATTCCTTCAGATCGTGCCATCAAGATGAAGGCAGAGGCGAAGACATCACAGTAGCCTTCTTTCGATTCATTGAGGAAATACTCCGTTGCGTCTCGATTCGCGGGCGTCGATTCGATCTCCGTGTTGTATTTCATGTTCGCGGCAATCCAGCGGCGGATTGCCTCGGCGCGCTCGAAATCCGTGGTGGCGTTGGCGCGGGAGACCGCATTTCGCGCGAGACTTCGGATGGAATCCGGAATCCCGAGCCGGTTGGTATAGACCCGGTCGATAGAACCCGAAGCTTCGGTCGTTGGACTGGTCGAGAGGGGGATCGTCGCGACGACTTCGAGTCCCGAGATGAATTCGTTTCGGGCAGGATTATTCTGAATCTCGACGCCGAGCATGGCCGTGCCGGATTCACGGACGTCTTCCAGTTCCTTGTTGAACTCGATCGCAGGACCAGGAATCGGCAGGTTCCGCCCCATCGTGCCTTCGGACTTGTAGAGCAGGCGAACAGAACGCCCAAGCGGAATTTCTTCCTGCTGAGGGATGGGGCTGGTGCGTCGGAAGGGGAGGTCGATGCCTTCTTCCGAGATCGGTAACCGCGTGTAGACATCTCCGGTCGGAATTTTTCTCCATCCCCGTCCGGTGTAGGCACCATAGACCGCATCCTTCAGATACAGCTGCTCATCGGTTTTGACCTTGAAAATCGGGGTGTCGGAGAGCCGGACGGGGCCGGTTCCGATGCTTGTATCCGCGGGACGATTCTGGTTCGCTCGATTCTGTTGGGCGGCCTGGCGGAACTGACTCTGCACATTGACCCGAACCTGGGAAGACACCGTGCTGAGGCTTTGTTGAACAACCGGCGCACCGATAAAGCTGAAGAGGATGATCGTGCTCGCCGCCGCAAAAGCCCATTCGGGCCCCGCCATCCACCTCCACGCCCCGCGTCTGAGTTGCTGCTCCTCTGCGCCAAGCTTCTCCGCTCGGGCGATCATGGTGCGCTGGTGGGTTCGTGCGTAGAGCACAGCGACCAACACGAGGAAGAGGCAGAACAGGAAGAGCCCAGGGCGGTAGGAGTCGATCGTTCCGACGAGCCCGAAGATCGCGATGCTGGGCAAGCTGAGGAACAAGAGGGTGCCGTCGCGCCAAGCGAAGATTGCTCCCGCGGCGAGAACCCCGAACATCATGGCCCCGGCAAAGAGTTCAAAGGGGAACCCTTCCTCAGGGAGGATTCGGTTGATGTTGCGTACCGAACCGACAGCCATCAGAGCGGCGATGGCGAAGAGCCAGCCGTCCGCCGTGTGAATCTTTGTATCTTGGAAGGCGAGCGACAAGCCGTAGCCGGCGAGCCCCGCCATAAGGACGATCACCCCCATGAATAGGGCGAGTTGAGGCTTGCCGATGCTCATCGCCACCGAATACACGGCGAGCGCGCCGGGGACAACCGCGAGCATGTGGTCGACAAAGCCGCGCTGAGAACCGAGTTTGATCATCCGGCACGCTCCTGACGCGGCATGGCAATGACTCGCGCGCCGACTCGTTCGAGGGCCGCGACGTACTCAGGATCGGATGCGCCCTTGAGTTGAGGATCGGGTCGCCCAGAGTACTCGCGGGGATCGTAGGCGAGGACGATGAATTGCACATCGGGAATCGTCAACATCACGCCCGGGAGATCGGGATCGGGAATCGCGACAAAGAGCGTCACGGTTTCACCCTCATGCAACTGACCGCGCAAGGCGGAGAGATCCTGAGAAATTGTTGTCCGATGGGTCGGCATGATGTCGGTGAGGATGCGGCGGAACGCCCGCTGGCGCACTTCGGCATGCTCAAACCCTGCCTGCTTGGGCTCCTCGGTAGGGAAGCTGACGACGGCTCCTTTCTTTGCGTAATCGGTAGCTAGGAAGAGGGCATGTCCACACATAGCCTCGAAGGTGGAAGTCTCTTGGTCGCCGATCTCGGTGCCCTCGGTGCGCTGGAGAATCAAGCTCAGCGAAACGCCCGATCCTGTCTCGAACTCCTTCACCATGATTTTGCCCCGGCGGGCACTGGATCGCCAGTGAATGTAGCGCATCGGATCGCCCTGGACGAACTCGCGCACGCCTCGGGGATCGAGGCCCGCACCCTGGGATCGGCCTGAGTCAAGGTCGCTGGCTCCCCACCCCATGGAGGGTCGGAGTTCCTCGTTGACGGGCAGAGGGGAGGGGTAGACCTCAAGCTCGACCGGCTCGGTGTGATACGTTTTCGACATCGTGACAAGCCCGAGGGCGTCGGTGCCGTGAACGGTCAAGCGCTCCCACTTGTAGCGGCCTCGCCGCATGGGGGTAAACGTGTACCGAGTGCGGATTGGCTGGTCGAAGCTTGGGGCGACGGCCAGGCTGTGCGTCAAACCTTTGGTCACGAGTCGGCCGGGTAGATGGTCCTCCACGGTCACGAGCGGACGCTTGAGTTGTCGCTCGCTCCACACAACGATCTCGACGGTGACGGGTTCGCCGACGCGAACGGCGGGCGAAGTGAATCGCTCGAACCGCAGATATCGCACGGCGAGCCACGCTTGCAACCGAGCGGCGAGAATCGTGATGATGACCGCCGTCGCCATGTAAAACAGCATCGGCGAGAAGACGAGGACGGCCATGACAAGCAGGAAAACCGCCGCCCAGGTGAGGGCGGTTCCTGCATACCGATTGAGCCGATGAGTCCCGTAGACGACTTGTTCTGCCATCGAAATCCTGCGCTTTGGTTAGACGTTGACAGGCTGGGGAGCCGGTACGGCGGCGAGAATCTGCTGGATGATGTCCGAGCCTTCCAAGCCTTTAGCGCGCACCTCACCTCGAACAATAACTCGGTGGCCGAGAACCGCAGAGGCCGACGCCTTGACATCATCAGGCGAGATGAAGTCACGTCCATCCATCGCCGCGCGGGCCTGGGCGGCGAGCATCAGGTAAAGGGAGCCCCGCGGGGACGAGCCGAGCATTAGCTGGCTATTCTCCCGAGTGGCGCGGACAATGTCGACGATGTAGGTTCGGATGGATTCGTGGACAAAGATGGTGCGGATTGCTTTCTGCGCGGCGACCATCTGCTCGAGAGAAGCGACCTCCGTGACGGTGTCAACGGGGTGAGAGGTCTGCTGATTCCGCAGGATGTCCGCCTCGGATTCTCGCGTGGGGTAGCCCAGGGCGACTCGGGCGAAGAATCGGTCAAGCTGGGCTTCGGGCAAAGGATACGTGCCCGTCATTTCGATGTTGTTCTGAGTGGCCAGAACGAAGAACGGCTCGGGAAGAGGTCGGGTGATGCCGTCGGAAGAGACTTGTCGCTCTTCCATGGCTTCCAGCAGAGCCGATTGCGTCTTGGGGGTCGCCCGGTTGACTTCATCGACGAGGATGACGTTGGTGAAGAGGGGGCCAGGTCGAAACTCGAACTCAAGAGTGGTTTGGTTGAGGATCGACGAACCGGTGATGTCGCTCGGCAAGAGATCCGGCGTGAACTGAACACGTCGGAACTCACCGCCGATGGAGCGGGAGATTGCCTTGGCGAGGGTCGTTTTGCCCACGCCTGGGACGTCTTCGATCAAAACGTGTCCGCCGCACAGAAGGGCAAGGACGCACTGCTCAACGGAGTCCCTTTTCCCCACAATAACACGGCTGATTTGATCAATCACAGACTGCGAAAGTGCTTGTATCTCTTTTGGTTGCAAACTCGTACCCCAGGCTGTCTGCCGCAGCCTTGATCATATTACGGTTCCTACAGCGCGTCTTGTTGCGGACTGGGCCTTGATCTTGCTGGGCATAATGAAAAAGGTTCCTATGAGATGCGTGATCGGGGTTGATTTGGGTGGCACAAACGTGCGCGCCCAGGCGTTTTTTGAGAACGGCGATCCCGCCGGTCAGCGATTCGAGCATCCTTCGTTTGCTCAACAGGGAACCGAGCGAATTCTCGAGTCTGTCGCGCTGGTGGTTCGTCAGGCCGTTGCCTCATCCTCGGCGACACCTGAGGCGGTGGGCCTCGCGATACCCGGCCATGTCAACGACAACGAGGGCCAGGTGAAGTGGTCACCAAACTTTGGCGAGAACGTCGATGGGGTGTTCCGCTACTGGAAGGATGTGCCGATCAAGGAGCCGCTCAAGCGGATGATCGACCTCCCGATTGTCATGGCGAACGATGCGAATGCGGCGGCTTTTGGCGAATACGTGTTCGGATCGGGCAAGAATTCGGCGCATTGCCTGTGCATGATCACCTTGGGCACAGGCGTGGGAGGCGGCGTCGTGCTGGGGCCTCAGAGCGTGTTGGGGCATGCGAGCGGGCCGCTCTTGCTTCTCGGCGGGAATCAGGGCGGGGGAGAACTCGGGCATATCATCGTGGAACGAGGCGGACTCGATTGCTCTGCCGGAACCTACGGCGCCGTGGAGGCCTATTGCCAGCGCGACGCCATCATCCGGCGCGCTCAGCACCGGCTTCGCCGAGGTCGCGTGAGTCTGATCCACGATCTTGTTGAGGGCGACTACTCGAAAATCACGCCTGCCGTGATCAGCGAGGCCGCTCGGCATAATGATGCGGTCGCCCTCGAAATCTGGCGTGAACTCGGCGGCGTTCTTGGAACCCTTGTGGCCTCGATGATAAACGTCTTTGCCCCGGATATCTTTGCGATTGGCGGCCAGGTCAGCAAGGCAGGGATGTGGTTCCTGCCGAGTCTGATGGAGCAAGCCGAGAATTCGGCGATTCCCTCGCTGTTCCGTGATTGCCGAGTGACGGTGGCGGAGCAGGTTGAGGATGCCGGAATGCTCGGCGGAGCGGGACTCGCTCTCCTCATGACGAGTTGAGATCAGAATAGAGCCAGGGGCAACTTGTCAGGCGAGATCACTCGTCGAAAGAGGTGGGGAAGGAGAAAACGATGAAGTTTGATGCGCAGTACCAAGAAACCGTCACCGCCAAGGACGGAACCACGTTTGATCTGCGCTTGGTTCGCGCCGAGGACAAGGATCTTTTTGTCGAGGGGTTGAGCCGCTGCTCCCCGCTGACCCTCTACAACCGATTCCTGAGTCCGAAGCCGAAGTTTTCGGCGGCAGAACTGAAGTATCTCACCGAATGCAGTCCTCAGAATCACGTCGCGATTGTCGCGCTGCATGATGGGTTACTCGCCGGAGTGGCGCGGGCGGTTCGCTACGTGGATCATCCCGACTCGGCTGACTTTGGGATGATCGTGAGCGATGAGTTTCAGGGAGTCGGGTTGGGGCGCATCCTACTCGATCGACTGTTCCGGGCCTGCAAGCAGTACGGGGTGGATTACTTCGAGGGAGAGATGTTTGCCACGAACAACCACATGTTCAACCTCATCGACACAATGCCGGTTCAAACCGAGTGGCTGCTGGCGGGGCAGACAGTTTCGTTGGTCATCGACCTCTCAACCTACGCGCCCTCGGCGTAACTTCGCGAATATTCCCGGAAATAAGGGAGCATCCGCATGAAGTTTATGCGTAAGATTCTCCCGTGATGCAGTTGCGCACTTCTTGCTTCGTTGCGGCCGGGGTTCTGACCTTTGGACTCGCCGCGATCGCTTCAGCAGATTTCACTCCTTTGGAGCAGGTCAAGGCGCTTGAGACGAATCTCAAGTTCGAAGACCTCTTCCCTCGACGACCTTTCAGCGGCCAGACCGCAGGAATCCAGGGCTGGTCTCACGACGACCGGTATCTCGCTTATGTCTGGAATCCCCTCGACACGCCGGGCCGCGATCTCTACCTGTTTGATTCGCGAACCGGGAAAAGCGAGCGACTGACCACCATCGACATGATGGCGAAGTTTGATTCCCAGGCGTTGAAGGCGAAGGCGGAGTTCGAAGAGACTCAGAAGCGCCTAGCTACCTGGGAAACGCTCTCTCTGACCGAGTTGCGCGAAGTGCGCCAGAAGTTCAAGGAAGACGAGGAAAAGCGGCGTGAGCCGCGCCCGAGTTATCCAGGGATCAGTTCGGTGACTTGGGCGAACAAGGCGAACGAATTTCTGTTCACGTACCGTGGCGACATCTTCCGTTGGAAGGTCGGCGACAAGGAACCAACGCGGCTGACGGACACCCGTGACGGCGAAACCAACGTCGAATACCTCCCCGATGACAAAGGATTCGTGTTCCAGCGCGGACAGGGCGCGTACCGCATGCGATTCGATAGCCCCGTCGTCATGCAGATCACGCCAGAACTCAAGGATGGCGTGAACTTTGGCGGCTACAGCATCTCGCCGAATGGCGAAACGATGCTCGTCTTCGGCAACAAGCCGGGGCAGCCTGGTCGGCAAGTGGACTACATCGTGTACCGAGGCCGTTTCGCCGAGGCTCGCAAGACTCCGCGCGGCGTGGCTGAGGATGATTTCTCCGGCGAGAGTCGCATCTATCTGTTTGACATCCGCGAAGCGACGCTTACGGATAAGTCGAAGGAAAATGAGCCGCTGGAAATCTGGAAGTGGGCAGGTGGCGAGGAATGGCAAGAAACCGCGATCTCGGCCCATCCTTGGTCGCCCGATGGCTCCCGATTCGTGTTCGGAAGCTGGAAGCGCGACAAGGCCGAACTCGAAATCCTTGAAGCTGACCTGAAAACGAAGAAGATCGAGTCGATCTACAAGGGCACCAGCGCGGGAGAGCACGGAACGCCCGGCCTTGCGGATCCCAAGTACAACAAGGATGGCTCGGCCGTCATTGCGATGCTCGACTTGAGCGGTTGGCGACACCTGCACATCCTCGATCGAAAGGGTGGCCACAAGCCTCTGACAAGCGGCGAATTTGAGGTTTATCCGTTGCAGCTTTCGGCGGACAAGGAGTCGATGCTGGTTTCGAGTAGCAAAGATTCGCTCGCCCGTCGAGAAATCTTCCGTGTGAATATCGCGAGCGGCAAGATGGATAAGCTCTCCATCACGCCGGGGAACTATTCGCAGCCGAGCTTTGCCCACAAGAGCGATAAGTTCGCCGCAATCCAGGCAAGCTGGAGCCAAATGCGGGAGATGTTCGTGATCGAGGGAGCCAACGAGCGCCGGATCACGGACAGCCACCGAAGCGAGAAGTTCTGGAATGTGGTCAAGCAAAAGCCCGAGCTTTTCAACTTCAACAACCGCCACGGTGACAAGATCCACGGCTTCCGATTCCTTCCGCCCGGATATGCGAAGGGCCAAAAGCGACCTCTGTTCATTTACGTGTACGGTGGCCCGCTGGGCACGAGCAACTCGGTCTCGGATGGCGCTTTTGGCAGCACGGACTACCTGTTTGCCATGTATCTGACTCAGGTGCTGGGGTACATCACGGTGACGATTGACCCGCGTGGTCAGAGTGGCTACTCGGCGCGATTCGGTCGGGCGAACTGGGAGGCTCCCGGTGTAGCTCAAACCGAAGACATCGTGGATCTGGTCAAATACATGGAGGCCGAGTACACGATTGACCGTAGCAAGGTCGGTCTGACTGGATGGTCGTTCGGTGGATTCCAAACCCAGCACACCATGTACACCGAACCGGGCTGGGTGACGCTCGGCATCGCCGGCGCGGGCCCGACGGAGTGGCAGAACTACAACACTTGGTATTCGGGCGGCGTCATCGGCAATGCTCCGAAGGCCAAGCCGGAGGAGATCGATAAGTTCTCGCTGACCCATGTGGCCAAGAATCTGAAAGATCCGCTCCTCCTGCTTCACGGTATGGAAGACACCAACGTGCTCTATCAGGACACCGTGAAGGTCTATCGCAAGTTGCTCCAGGCCGGAAAGGGCCCTCTGGTGGAGCTGTCGCTCGACCCGACCGGTGGTCACGGCATGGGTGGCGATATGGACAACCGAGATCGACACGAGATCTATCTGGCGTTCATCCTGAAGCACTGGGGACTGCCCCCGGCTCGCTACTGAGTGCCGCTGTCTCACTGATCTGTGATCTCGTTCAGGGTGTCCCGATGGGACACCCTTACGCTCAATCGACGCCCTCTCCGAGCTTGTCTCGGGGAGGGCGGCCGAAGGCCGGGAGGGGCGGCATGCGACCCAGCTGGGTTCAGGAACCGAAGCACTACGATCCCTTCAGGGTCGGGACACCCTGGTGATTTCCTTGGGGATTGGTAGGCCTCGGAACGAGTAGGCGGGGTTCTTTGTCAAAGAAGTTGTGAAGCAACGTCCTCGCATCCGCAGAGTGGTCGCTCCTCTTGCCCTGCTCTCGGTTTTGGCGATCGGATTCCTGGCGGGTCGTCAGTTGAGTCCCGCCCATGAACCACGATTCCAACTCCCCTTGATCGTCGAGCGCGTTCAAGGGATGGGGCAACTCCACTCGGTGAGCCACTCCTACCAGAATGTGATGGACTACTCGACGGCTCGTGAGCCGAGCGATCTAGCGCGTATGCTTCCCGGTGGAAGCCAGATGGTCTCGAACTTGACTCGTAATGAGGGGATGCTTGCCGTCCACGGGAAAGTGGAAGCGGGCGTCGACTTGCGAGGAGCTACGGCACGCACTGAAGGGAGGACTCTCGTGATCTCTCTGCCCGAGCCGACGATTTATCCGGCCCAGGTCAAAGTGTTTGTGCACGATCACAAAGGCGGACTGATGTGGCGCGATCACAACTTTGCGACCAAGGCGCAGGAATCCGCGGCCGCTCGGTTCGAGCAGGCGAGTCGCGCGAAGGGAATTCTCGATCAGGCCAAGTCTGAGGCGACGAAGACTCTTAAATCTCTCCTACAATCGTCCTGGGACGGAGATATCCGGGTCGAGTTTCACCCGTCATTCCAGGGATAATCAAAGAATGAGGGATGCTGAAGAATATTCATGCATCCGATGATTGGAACTGACATGTGGCCCATACGAAACTTGCTGATTCTGGGAGGCATCCTGGCCGGAATTGCCTCTGCTTATGCCGATATCGGCCCTGATCCGGACGAAGGCATTTTAGTGCGTGGTCGGGTCATCGATGCCGTCACCTATGCGGATGGCGATAAGGCCATCTATGTTCCGATTCGCGAGTTGGGTAAGGAACTCGGGGTCGAGGTTGGCTGGAATCAGGCCACGAAGTCGGTCACTTTCGATGGCACGGACGTGAGCCCGAAGCTGTTCCGCAAACTATTCGATGGGACGAATATGGTCGATGCGGCGCGTGTTCCCATCCAGACCTTCAATCGAGAAATCGCAGAAACCGACGCCGATACCTCGGTGGTTTTCTGGAACGCCGAGACGTCTATCGCCGCTGTTCCAGGTGAAAAGTGGGTCGAGATCAGCCTGGAAGATCAAAAGCTCATGGCGTTCCAGGGCAATCGACTGGTCTTGGAAACCAACATCAGCAGCGGAAAGAGCGGTCACCGCACGCCAACCGGGGAGTTTGACGCTGGCCCGGAGAAAACGCGCGACCGCGTTTCTCGCAAGTACGACGATGCTCCAATGCCCTACGCGGTGCAGGTGGAGGGTGACATCTTCATCCACGGCTCCCCCAGCGTGCCGCGCTATCCGGCTTCTCATGGGTGTATTCGGATGCCTGTTCGAGGGTCGAACAATGCGGCGAAGTATTTCTTCAACTGGATCAGCCTGGGTTCGTCGATCCGGATCGGCCGCGAGTGGTCAAGCCGCGTGACGGATCTCACCGCGAAAGCAAGCGCGGGTACTCAGCAAATCGCCCGCGTGTCTGGGCGTTGAATTTTGCCAAGGGCCAAAAAGAAACCGCCGAGTCGATCTGACTCGGCGGTTTTTGCTTGTTTGCGGCGGAGTCTCAGTGCGCGAATCGACTGCGCCACTTGGCCTTCATCGGTTTGCGGCTCATGATGCGCTGAAGCTTAATCACGAGAGCCCAGGCAAACTTGGCGAGGCGCACGATGGTCTCGACGGCTCCCGCAAGCGCGGCGAGCGTCATGATGAACTTGATAGCTTTTGCGATCCCTACCATGATGTGTTAGACGGCAAGTGTGGAGTGGGGGTTGCGATGACCTAGAGAACCTGATTCCGGATCACCCAATCGCCTTTGTCTCGATCTCGCCAGTTACGAACATCATCGGCATTCCGGCCCTGCTCGATGAGGGTGAAGTCGAGGTCAGCGACGGCGATGGATTCGACTCCCGCTGGCGTTTCTGCGAGGATTCCTGATTCGGGGAAGGGGTGGACGCTCGGGCAGAGGATCGCGCTGGAGCCGTAGGTGTGGGGAACGGGCTCCCCACCGAGATTGCCGACCAGACTCGCGTGAGCCACATACACCTGGCACTCAATCGTGCGGGCATGACAGGTTCGGCGTACTCGGTGGAAGCCTCGAATGGTCTCGGTGAAGCTGGGCACGGCGATCAGATGGCAACCGGCTTCCGCGAGAGCCCGGGCGGCTCCCGGAAACTCGATGTCGTAGCAGATCGCGATTCCGATGGGGGGCTCGTCGGTCGCGACGAGTCCGGAGCCCGGCTCAATCCGCCACTCCGTTTCCTCCCACTGAGTCATCACGTTTTTGTCGGCGAGATAGGTTCGTGTCGGGGTGGCGAGGATGGCCGTGTTGACGTATCCCCGTTCCGACTTTCTCAGGTGGGTTCCAGCGAGCAGGGTGATGCCGTGTTTTCGAGAGAGGTGATCGGCGTGGGAAACCGTAGCATCGAACCCCGGGGCAAGGGCTCGGGGGATTTCTTGGTCAGAGAGGCGGTTTTGTCCCGACCCTGAAGGGATCGGGGCACCCAAATTCTCCTCCCCCTCAGGGTGCCCCGATCCCTTCAGGGTCGGGTTAATGAACGGATCAACACGGAAATCACCAAACAGCTGAGTCCGCTCCAGATCAATCGACTCGGGGAGGATCACGGTGTCCGCGCCTTGGGCCACTGCCGACTCGACGAGCTCGGTCATGTGGTCAAAGAACTCGGCATCCGATGAAATCGGGCGGATCGCCCAGGTGACGACGGCCAGCCTCATCGAGGGGGCTCCCAGGTTAGGATCGCCCCGGCATGGAGAGATTCTTCGTCGTCCATGTAGTTTTCAATGATGCCGCCATAGCGAAGCCCAATGCGGAGAAACGGGGTGAGAGGGGAGTCGACCCGTTTGCCCGCCACCACCTCCTCTGCAAACTCGGCAGCAGTCAGGCCCGATTCACTCGCCCCAGGCAACCGACAGACCGTTCCGTAAAACTCCAGCCCGAGTTGCTGCACGAGATCAAATCGCAGTTGATAGAACCGCGAAGCCAGGCCCAGACCTCGGTAGTCGGGATGGATGCTGATGTCCACGCCGTAGAGCACGGTGCCAGCAGGGTTGTGCCGACGGATGGCTAGTCCACCAATCGCCTCGGCCCAGCCCGGATGAGCGTCCCAATCCTCGCGGGAAGAGAGCATGTTGGTGCAGCTTCCCACGACGTGATTTCCCTCTATCGCGACAAACTGGCCTTGAGGAAACCGGCTGACATGTTGCGCGACATCCTCACCTGAGAAAAGCAACTCTTCGGGAAAAGGGGCAGGAAAGCAGACGCGCTGAAGCGCAGCGGCTCCCGCGGCAGTCTCAAGGCTTGTCGGCCGGATTTCGATCACTCCCCCGATTGTGCCACCTCACTTCGGGCGAATCCGGGAACCCTTTGCCGGTTTCCTAGGTAGGAACCCTCAAATCGGAGACCGCCATGACCTCAGCCACCGCGACGACCACCCTTTTGCACGAGCACCTTGATGCCGTGACCCACCTGGCTCTTTCGCCCTCGGATGAAGTTCTGGCGGTGGGGTCGAGGCAGGATCCCCTGGTCTTTATCGGGCCAGATCAGCGGCGGATGAATGCTTTTGTGGAGCCGAATCGGGTGAAGATTCGCACCGAAGCGGAGCTGAAGGGGATCGAGTTCGCCGGCCGAGATGACCTCGTCGTCGCGATTACCGGAGTCGATATCATCGGGATCAACGTGTCGAACGGACATGTCGCTTGGGTGCATCAGGCTCATCGGGATTTTGGATTTCTGCGCAACGACCCGAGAGTCGTGCTTCAGATCGAAGGGCACCTGACCTATGTCGCCATGACCAGCGGGGAGATGATGTGGTTCGACGAGAAAGGTCGGATGGTCTATCATGTTCGGGATAACGAGGCCCCGACCGCCGCGTGCTATCTCCCGGCGCACGAGGCGATTTTCGGACTCCAGGGCACCCACGCGAAGATGTGGAACGCTCGAACGGGTGCAGCGCTTGGGCCCGCGTCCGCGATGGGGAGGATCTACTCGGTCGCGGCTTGTCCGGAGAGTAGCTTGGTGGCGTTTCGGTCCGAAGCTGGGCTCGTACTGGCCGATCCGACGGATCTTGGCGTCAAGGTGGTGATCCCATGTGCCCCTGGCCATCCGATGATTACCTTTCTCAGTTCGGAGAACCTGCTCGTGACGGGTGCCGCCGATGGCCTCTCTGTATTTCAGGTCTATGACGACTCTCCCGGTGATCCTCATGCGGAGATGCTGGGAACATGGCAACCGCCCCGATCGCGCGTGATTTGCGTGGCTCCGTACCACCAAGAGCCAGCGCTCGCGGTTGGCCTGGCCGACGGCTCGGTCTTCAAAGTCACGGCGGCGGGTTTGCGAGAAACGCACTCGGTTATTACTGAGCCGGATAAGATGGAGCCATGACACCGGTCGCTTTTGCGGTAGGGCTCTGCTTGCTCTTTCCAGTTTCGCGGTCGGCGGAGTCTCCCGCCATGTCTCTTGATGCTCTGTGCAGCGAAGCTTACATGACCGCCGTCCGGCGGTTCCCTGACGACAGACTTGCTCCCGAAGATATTGGGATCAGCCTTGCGTACATTGATCGGGGAAACAAAAGCGTCTCGATGGGAGGATATCGAGCCTCCGTGACGATGTATCCGGCAAGTGTGGTGAAGATGTTCTACTTCGCCTATGCGGCTCACTTGCTTGACACCGGCCAGCTGAAAATGACACCCGAACTCCAGCGCGCAGCCGAGGACATGATCAAGGTTTCGAGCAATGACGCGACGGGCTACATGATTGATCTCTGTTGCGGCACAACTCCCGGCCCCGAACTGCCTCCCGAAGAGCTGGAGAAGTTCGGCGAGAAGCGACGGGCGGTGAACAGGTGGTTCTCCAGTTTGGGCTACACAGGGGTCAACGCGGCTCAGCGAACGTTCAACGAGGGCCCGTATGGTCGGGAACGGCAGTGGGTGGGCGAGAAGTACGAGAACCGGAATATGCTCAGCCCTGAGGCCTGTGCGCGGCTCATGGCAGATATCGCCTTGGGTAAGCATTGGAGCGCAGCGCAAACCGCTTGGCTGCAGGGAATTCTCGCGCGGCTGAATCCGCAGGATGAGCCGGAGAAGGCTGATGGTCAGGCAAAGGCCTACACGGGAAGAGTGATCCCTCCGGGAACGCAAATCTGGAGCAAAGCGGGCTGGACAAGCGAGGTTCGGCACGACTGCGCCTGGGTAAAGATGCCAGACGGAAGGGAATACGTGATCACGATTTTCACGAAGCGCGGCGACAACCGCTTGCTGGTGAGCACGATAGCCGCGGAACTGTTCCAGTCTCTGGGCTACGAAGTCCCGGATCCCGTCGCGACCCCAGAAGAGCTACGCCTGATGGAGGAAGGTGTGACAGACTAGAGGTCGATGGCGAAGGACGCTATAGTCTGGCGCGGAGCGGCAAAATCAAAGCGACCCCCGAAGGGATTGATCGGCTGGTCGGTGCTCGTCGGATTCCTGATCGGTTCCTCCTTGATCCGCATCGGAATCGGCTGGAGCTTGGTGATCTGGGTGTTTTCCTCGATCCTCACGTACATCGTTCTCAACAGCGGCGGCGCGAGTGGCGCGTGGATGGAGATCTACCGCGATCGGGTGGAGTTTTCGACTCCCGAAGGCGTTCGCCGAGTCTTTCTGAAAGAGATCGAGCGGATCACGCGAGATCCTGAAACGGGGACGGTTCACTGGCTCGTGAACGGGCACTCCTTCGAAGGGCCGTCGGGAGCGGCGTTTGAGGAAGGCTATTCTCGATTGAGCACGGATTTTGATCGTTCGCTCGCCGGGTTCAAAGCGTCTCGGTGACCTTACTCAGGTTCTGGGCTTTGTCGGGATCGAGTCCCCGCGCTCGTGCCGTCAGGAGAGCCAACCATTGTCCGAAGAAGATATTCCCCAGCGGCGCATAGGGGGAATCCTCGAACGCGGGCGCTTGAACCACCGAAGCCCCGGTGCCGGCGAGTCCGCTCGGCACATCGCCATAGACCACACAGGCGGTGCCGTGGTTGGCCAATGCCTTGGGGCCGTGTTCGAAATCGGCGGTGGAGTAGCTCTTCGCGGAGATCAAGGCGCATTCCATGAGTTTCAGCGCGGTTTCAACGGCCGTGCAGTAGCTGTATCCTCGGCCGAGAGAGAAAACGGGGGAGCACCGGACGACATCTCCGGAGGCGGCTTCGGCGGCCACTCGGCATGCTTCCAGCCACGCCTCGCTTGGGAGTGCGGGGTCGGGATCAGGAAGGTCGCCGCCTGCGGCTCGAACCACTTGAGCCAGAGCGAGGAGGGAAGCTGAATAGGTTTTTGTCGCGGCGATACTTTGCTCCAGTCCGGCTTCGAGGAGGATGGAGAACTCGGCCTCGCGGGTGAGACGCGATCCTGCCGTGTTGGTGATGGCGAGAGTCGTGTGCCCTTGAGCGCGCATGTTCGCGAGTACCTCGCTGACATCTGGTGCGGCTCCGCTTTGGCTGATTCCAATCGCCAAGCAGTTCGGATACCGAATTTGTCTACCGTACTTGGTGAGGACGGAGGGAGCGGCGAGGGTCACTGGGATGCCGAGATGGATCTCAAACAGATACCGGGCGTAGAGTGCGGCATTGTCGCTCGATCCGCGGGCAGCAAGCAGAACCATGTCGAACGATTTCCCCGCCAGAGCCTCGCACGCCGACTCAAAATACTGTCCTGCCTGCTCTCGGAGCACCTTCGGTTGCTCCAGGATTTCTCGCTCCATCGCCGCGCCACGAATCATGCGATGAATCTACCCGCGTTGCTCTTTCGGTTCCGGGTAGCTTATGCAAGTCGGGCGAGGAGGCCCACCCAGCGATACCTCGCACCAGTGCGGGGCGTCTGGAAGGAGACGGTGACAACGATGCCATTGACTGCGATGATCTGTGCGCTTGCTTTGGGGATGCCTTCAGCCCAGGACGGAGGGACAAAGCCCCCGCCGATGAAGAACTACGAGAACAAGGTTCTCGATCTCAAGTTTCAGCATCCCGCCGACTGGCGCGTTCGGAAAGAGCGCCTGTACGACACGTTCGAGTTTCGCATCGATGGCACCCTCGTTCGGGTGCAACTGCTCGTCACGCAGATGAGTGCATCGAAGGATCACTGGCAGAAAGTGAACCTGGATATCAACTCGCAGAATGGTCGACAGGTGCTTCGTCAGTGGGAAGAAGAACTTCTCAACGTACCGTTGCTCATGACGAAAGTGCGCGAGGGTGAGCCAGGGAATGTCACGATCTCCTTATCGGGCTTGTTGCTCAGCGTTCGGCCAGACAAGCTCCTGTTCCGGCTTTATGCGCCGGAGAATGTGGCGGATCAAGCAGAGGCCGCGTGGTTTAAGGTGTTGCTGAGCGCGGATAGTCTCTCAGGCAAGCTTCCGAGTGAAGCGCCGGTTTCGGCAGAAGATCCGAAGACAAAGCCGAGCGACAACCCACCTCCGGTCGTGGTGTTGCGACCCGATGGCAACCGTCCGGGCAAGATCGAGCGCGCCCCGAATCGGGTTCAGGTGGATGCCAGTTCCGGACTCTTTGCGTATCTCCCGAGTGGCTGGGAGACGAAAGACGGTCGATTGGTTCATTCAAGCGGGCTTTCCGTAAGTCTGGGCGTAACCACGGGCGAAGAAGCGCTCGGACGGCGCGAGTATCTCCGCCTTGGTGGGTCGATGCTCAAAGAACTTGCCACGGTTGGAAAGCGTGAGGAGCTCGAAGGGAAGGCGAATCGGGCGGGATCGAAGGTCACTCGACTCACTCGAAACGGCAGCCTCGCGGACGGCAAAGCGGTCACCCAGTGGATCGCCTTTGGATTTGAAGGCGGCTACAGCTGGGTAATTGGATGGAGCGGTTCGAGCGAGGAGTTTGAGAAGCAGAAGACGGTTCTCAGCGATTTGGCGGATCGGCTTTCGGTGATCGCCCAGTGATCCTGGTTCTCTCGACTTCGAGCCCCCGCACGAGTCTCGCCTGGTTTGAGGGTGAGACTTGTGTTTGGGCCGGAGATCGTGAAGCCCCCCGCGCCGCGAGTTCTGCAGTTTGTGCGTTGCTCGAGGAATCGCAGATTCCGATCCACGAGGCGAGCCAGATCATTGTCGATGTCGGCCCAGGGAGCTTCACGGGCGTCAGGGTCGGGGTGACGATGGCGAAAGT
Organism: Methyloversatilis discipulorum; assembly: GCA_943371575.1. Lineage (GTDB taxonomy): Bacteria > Armatimonadota > Fimbriimonadia > Fimbriimonadales > Fimbriimonadaceae > UphvI-Ar2. The sequence goes on from CALRVI020000004.1 coordinate 278,810, forward strand.
CTGGGCGGCGATGGGGAGGTTAGAAGTCGCTGAAGTTCACGCCTTCGATCTGATCGATCCGCTTGCCCCCGTCGCGGTTTATGCGAAGAAAGGTCGATCCTTTCTCAGGATTCCGGGTGAGGCCCCGGTCGCGATCGAAGACGCGTTGATTCCTCCTCAAAGTATGGGATACGGGGCTTCCTTTGGCGATTCGCCTCGACACCCCTTGGCTTCCCGCTGGCGTCCTGGGCTTCCGAGCCATCGCGTGGTCGAGGCTCTGAATCTCGTGCCATGCTATGTTGCCGAGCCGGATATCAGCGTGCCCAAGCAGCAGTTGATCATGGGGGAGGGGTTTTCCCATGACCCGGTTTGACGAAGCAGCTGTCCTGAGCGATCAGAGTCTGAGGCTCTACACCACCCTCAAGGCGGGTGGGAACGCCGAGCTATTCACCGTGGCTCAAACGAGCGATGAGCTTGCATCGGCGTGCGCCTGGGCTCAGGCAAGAGAGATCCCGCATACCATTCTGGGATGGGGAAGCAACATGCTTCCGAGCGACTCGGGAGTGCCCGGGCTGGTGGTTCTCAATCTTGCGAGCAGCCTCACGATCTCATCCTCTGGCGCGGTTGAGGTGGATACGGGAATCAGCTTCCAAGACCTCTTCCTTCAATCCGTCCAGGCGGGCTTGCGCGGGCTTGAGTTCGCGGTTGGGATTCCAGGCACCCTTGGAGGGGCTCTCGTCAGCAATGCAGGAGCCTATCGGAGCAACGTCAGCGAGTTCCTGACCGAGCTCGAGGTCGTGCGCGGTGGAATCCGGGAGTGGGTGCCGCCCGAGGTCATGCAGTTTTCCTACCGCGATTCGATCCTCCGAAGTGCGAATCCTCCTCAGATGGCCGTGACTCGGGTGAGGATGCAGCTGCCTCGGGGCGAGTGGAAGGCTTCCTACGACGAAGCCCGGGATTACCAGCGGCAGAGGATCGGTAAGCAGCCGCCGAGTGCGAGTGCGGGGAGCTTTTTCAAGAACATCAACGACCAGGCATTGGCCGATTCCCTGCCGAATCTGCCGGAGCGATTGAGGGCGGCGGGGGTTGTCCCGGCGGGGTATCTGATTGAGAATTGCGGGCTCAAGGGATTTCGGCACGAGGGCGCGATGATCGGGGCTCGGCACGCAAACTTTCTTCTCAATGTTGGGAATGCCAGCGCGAGTTCTCTCCGGCGTCTTGCCGAATACGCGATCGCGCAGGTTCAGGAAAAGTACGGAGTCGGGCTCGAGGAAGAGGTTCTCTACCTCGGCGATTGGTCATCGTGGCAGACGACGGGCAAGCTCACTTGAACTTACTCGACAGCTCGTCTGCGAACGCCGACTCGGAGCTCATCACGCGCAGGACGACCTCCTTTTCGCTCACTCGGATCATCACAACCTGAACCTGGAGCGTTTTGTTCTTGTGTTTGGCGACCATTTCGCCTTCGAGCTTTTCTCCTTCCTTCAGCCAACTCGCCTCGGTGACGGTCTCCTTGATGAAGGCGTCGTTCCAATCCATGTGGGGGTCGTACTTGGCAAGAATGCGAAGCTTGGAGCCGAGCTGATTGATCGGTGTGCGTACCTCGGCCAAGGCGACCTTGGACTTATCGATCTCCTCAATTCCCGAGCCGGTTGAGTCGGTCTTCACGGCACCTTTCGAGTCCGCCGGAGGAGCGGCAGGCTTGGCCGCAGGGGACTCGGCGGGACGCACTGAACACCCAGCGAGCGCGAAGAGGACAAGGAGGGCGAGGCCGATCTTCATTCTCATCCAAGGTACCCGGAGGCAGACTTGAGACTCCGACCAAGGCACCTCACCGCTAACCTTACGGGTTTTGGTTGATCGGCAGGGACTTGGCACAATCCGCGCAACAAGTTGTTGCGGATGGAAGCACTCAACATCATTCCCACGGAGCAATCATGTTCGCTCTGACGTGCTTCCCCCCACGATGGGAGTCGGCCTCTTCCGCCACCTCATCCAGGCCAGGCTGCCGCGTGCGTGCGGTGGCCTTGGCCTGTCGGGCCGAACAACGCCCGGCTCATCCTCCCGCCCAGAATTCGAAGTTGGTGGCCGCTCGCGCTCATGTTGGGCCGGACGTAACGCTCACGAGCCCGGGCAAGGGAAGCGTTATCGATATCCTCGCCTAGCGTAGCCCAGTGGAATCACCCGGTGCCGTAGAGTCGATCCCCGTAGTCGCCGAGTCCCGGAACGATGTAGGAGCGATCGTTGAGGCCTTCGTCGAGGGCAGCGCAGTAGATTTCCACGTCAGGATGATCTCGCTGCATTCTCGCCACGCCTTCTGGGGCCGCCACGACGGAAACGAGCCGGACGGAAGCAGGCCCCTCGGCTTTCACCAAATCAATCGCTTGGCTCGCCGATCCCCCGGTTGCGAGCATTGGATCGACGACCAAGGCGGCTTTTCCAGCAAGAGTTGGGAGTTTACAGTAGTAACTACTGGCCTCGGCGGTTTCGTGGTCGCGCTCCAGGCCGACATATCCCACCGCAACCTCGGGGAAGAGCTCCAGGAATGGCTCCAGCATCGAGAGTCCCGCGCGAAGAATCGGGATGACGGCGAGGGGCTGGGCGAGGACGGCGCCGGTCATCTCTTTGATTGGGGTGACGACGCTGACCGGCTTCGTCGGCAGGGAAGCGGTGGCTTCGACAGCGAGCAATGAGGAGAGAATCCTGGCCGCCTGACGAAAGGTGTGAGGGCCGGTTTCTTTGTCACGGAGCGTCGTGGTGAGGTGATGGGCGAGAGGGTGGGTCGAGACGTGCAGTCCCATAGTCCAGAATGCTACACGATTCGGGCTCCTTGGGTATCGTCTGAGAGCCACTATGTCCACCGCCCGCATTGCTTCTCCTGCCGCCCTGGTGCTTGCCGCCGGACAGGGCACCCGCATGAAGAGCGATTTGCCGAAGGTGCTCCACCCGGTTGCCGGGGTTCCGATGGTGCAATGGGTGGTGCGGGCTCTGCGAGAGGCAGGAGTCGAGCGAATCGTCGTCGTGATTGGCCACGGTGGGGATCAGGTGCAGGCGGCGTTGGGGGATTCGGTTGAGTTCGCCTGGCAGCGCGAGCAGCTGGGTACCGGTCATGCGGTCTTGCAAACCCGCGAGCAACTAGGGAGCTTCGACGGCCCGGTCTTGGTGGTTGCGGGCGATGTTCCGATGATCTCCGGCGCGACTCTGCGCGGACTGTGGGAAGATCAGGCGCAGTCGGGAGCGGCATGCGTGATGTCCACGTTTGAGCTGGAGGATCCCACTGGGTACGGCCGGATTCTTCGCGACACGATGCACGGCGGGGTCACGGCCGTCGTGGAACACAAGGATTGCTCGTCTGAGCAGAGGAAGATCACAGAGGTCAACCCGGCGATCTACTGCTTTGACAATCAAAGGATGTTCGCCGCCCTCGATCAGGTCGGGAACGACAATTCTCAGGGCGAGTACTACTTGCCCGATGTCATCAAGATCTTCGTCAAGCAAGGCGAGACAATCAAGGGTGTGCTCAGCGATGACCCGGATGAGTTCCGCGGGATCAACGACAAATGGCAACTCGCGGAGGCGGGTGCGATTGTTCGCGAGCGGATCTTGAAGTCGCTTGCCGTCAGTGGTGTCAGCATTGTTGATCCTGGCTCCACCCACATTGGGCCGGATGTGATGATCGGCAAGGACACGGTGATCCATCCGAACTGCGTGATTGAGGGCTCCACCAGCATCGGGGCTGGGTGTCAGATCGGCCCGAACTCTTGGATCAAGGACAGTGAAATCGGCGACTCTTGCCGGGTGTTTATGAGCCACATGGAGCGCGCGACCATGGCCCAGGGTTGCCGGCTCGGGCCGTTCTCCAACCTTCGTCCGGGAGCGGTTCTGAAGGAAGAAGCCAAGATTGGCAACTTCGTCGAGATCAAGAACTCCGAGATTGGCGCGGGCGTCAGTGCCTCGCACCTCACCTATATTGGCGATGCCTCGGTCGGAGATGGCACCAATATCGGCGCAGGCACAATCACCTGCAACTATGATGGATTCTCCAAACATCGCACCGAAATTGGGCGCGATTGCTTTGTCGGAAGCAACTCTACGCTCGTCGCACCGATTACAATCGGCGATGACGTGTTGGTGGCGGCAGGAAGTGTCCTGACGAAGGATGTTCCGAGCGGCGCACTCGCGGTCGCGCGGAGCCGACAGGAGAACAAAGAAGACTGGTTTGTTCGCTGGCGCGAATGGAAACGGGGTTCAAACGGATGAATCAAGAAATGGTGGGAATGAAACTGTTCGCCGGGAATGCTCACAAAGAGCTCGGCATGAAGGTCGCCGAATATCTCGGCATTGAACTTGGACGACTGACCTCCACCAAGTTCTCCGATGGCGAAATCCGGCTGATGGTGGACGAAAGCGCTCGTGGCAACGACGTTTTCATTCTCCAGCCGACTTGCGCTCCGGTGAATGACTCGGTGATGGAACTGCTCATCATGCTGGACGCGTTCCGCCGAGCCAGTGCCCGTCGTCTCACCGTGGTGATTCCGTATTACGGCTACGCCCGCCAAGATAAGAAGATCAAGCCACGCGAACCAGTGACGGCACGACTGATCGCCGATCTTATCGCTCGTGCAGGTGCTCACCGAGTCGTGGCGGTGGATCTCCACGCCGAACAAATCCAAGGTTTCTTCGAAGTCCCGGTCGATCACCTTTACGGTGGTCCGATCATCGGTCGCTATTTTGTCGATGAGGGCTACGCGGATCAGGAAGATATTGTCGTCGTCAGCCCCGACGTTGCTGGCGTGGCCCGCGCACGCTCTTTGGCGGAAATGCTCAAAGCACCGATCGCGATCATTGCCAAGCGACGTCCTGAGCCGAACAAGGTGGACATCGTTGAAATCATTGGCGACGTGACGGGCAAGCGCTGCATCATGATCGACGACATGATTGACACGGGCGGCTCGATCATCATGGGCGCGGAGGCGTTGATGAAGCGCGGCGCGACGGAAGTCATCTGCTGCTGCACTCACCCGGTTTTGAGCGGGAACGCGAGCCAGCGCCTGCAAGATTCGGTCGTCAGCAAGGTCGTTACGATGGACACGATTCCCATCGGGAGCGTGAAGGAATTTCCGAAGCTGACGATTCTGCCGATTGCTCCTCTGCTCGGGGAAGCCATCCGGCGAATCCACCTGAATGAGTCGGTGAGTACGCTCTTCAACGATTGGCGGTGAGCACCCCTCCGGAATCGACGCCCAGCAACGATCTGCCAATGGTTTGGCAGGTTCAGCTGGGCGACCGCATGCCGGAAAAGCGGCTTCCCGTGCTGGTTTTCGCAGTTGCGACTGCGATTGTCGCCTACGCGATTGGGTTTTACTTGGGAATTCTGATCGGGCCGATTGTCGTACTGGCCTCCACGGCGGAGTTATTTCTTCCCATCAAGTACCGGATTGATCAGGAGCAGGTGAGTTCGAAAATTGGCGTCTCTTTGACTGCCATGCGATGGGAGAATGTCAAGCGAACGATCCCGGTGGAAGGGGGAATTCGACTGTCGCCGCTGGAAACTCCGAGCCGATTAGACGCTTTCCGGGGAGTCCTGCTGAGATTCTCTGGCAACGAAGAGGCTGTATTGGTCAAAATAGCCGAACTAACCCAACGCGATGGACGAACTTTGGACGGAACAGCTGACTCCCGAGGAGGAGACGAGGCTCATAGAGAAAGTGACATGGGAGATCAAGCGCCGAAAGCTTGAGGTTCCGACGGTGTTTTTCTTGGAGCTTCATAAGCCCGTCTCGGGAGTGGCCAGTCAAGCGATGATCGTGGGGTCACCGTTTTTGGCACCATTTCTTGGGGCAAACCAAGTGCGCGATTTCAGTCGGCTTCTGAGTCGTCGGGAGTCTCTGGAACGTCTGATCCTCGCACTGGAAGATCCCACTCCGCCGAAGCGCCCTGGGGGCGATGATGCGGAGAGTCTCGCGCAGAGCGCGGGAGCATAACTTATGTCAGGAGAACAGTATCTCGACTCGGGCTGGATAGGGACGGCGTTTACCTTACTCGTCGTCTTCTTCATCCTCTTTAACATCTACCGGGCGAATCGGGGGGCAGAAAACCTCTTCATTCGCCGGATCGCTGGTCTGAACGCGATTGACGACGCAATCGGCCGGGCGACGGAAATGGGTAGACCAGTTTTGATGGTTCCCGGCATTGGTGCACTGGACGCGATTTCGGTTCAGGCGATCAACATTTTTGCCCAAGTCACCAAGACCGCGGCGACCTTCGCGACACCCGTGCGGATCTGCTGCGCGAACGCTCCGGTGTTCGCGGTGGCTCAAGAGGTCATTCGCGACGTGTATCAGCAAGCGGGACAGACGGACAAGTTTGGAGCGGAGACAGTTCAGTTTGTCTCTGACCAGCAGTTCGCGTTCGCAGCTGGCGTCAGCGGCATCATCCACCGCGAAAAGGTGGCGGCGACGTTCCTTCTCGGTGCGTTCTTCGCCGAGTCCTTGATCTTTGCGGAGACTTCGAACGCGGTCGGTGCGATTCAGGTCGCTGGTTCGACTCAATCGACGCAGACGCCGTTTTTCATTGCGGCGTGCGACTATGTTTTGATCGGTGACGAGTTCTACGCGGCATCGGCCTACCTCACGCGTCAACCGGTTCTGGTGGGCTCGTTGGTCGGTCAAGACTGGGCGAAGATGACGGTTGCGGGCCTCGTGTTGATCGGCACCCTGATGGGTTCGGTCGAACGAAGCCAAGCCGCGGAGTTTGTTCGGGTCGACGGTGACGAGGGTTGCGTGTGGGAGAAAGTTGAGCCGACAGAAGGACAAACCGAACCGGTGAGAAAACTTCAGAAAGATACATTCATGCACGGGATTTTCAATCCATGCGTTCCTGCTGCTTGGTTGAAAGTGGATCGAAAGGACAAGCCGAAGGAAGGCGCCGCTGCTGAAGGAGAAGGCGAATGAATCTGACCCAATGGCTTCCCTTGGCCCAAACCACCGAGAACTTCTGGCGGAAGATGCCAGGTTCGATGGATCTTTACATTTGGCTTGGTGTGGGCTTGCTCCTCGGATTCGGGATTTTGTTCCTGCTCTCCATGGTGCCGAGTCACCTTCGGCGCTGGGTGGTTGTGACGTTCACTTTCCTGGCCGGACTCCCGTACGTTTTGGCCTATCTTTGGCCGAAGCCCGTTGCGATGGACGTGGCGACTCAGCTCCCGAACCCGGGCGAGCAGATGGGCTTCCTCATTAACGCGGCGATCGACCCGGTTGGAAAGCTGACGAACATCTTGCAGGGCTTCCTGCTTGGCGTTGGGATCTTTTCGCTGCTCCGTGTTCACTCGATGAAAATCAAGCGAAAGGCGGAGAACTATGGGTTCTCGATCGTGCTGATTATCTGTTTCATCACGATGGCCACGATTGGCTTCGGTGACTGGACAACGCGAACCTTCCAGGATCCTCAGGGTCTGCTCAACGATCCGGTGAACTGGGGCTTCTTCAACCGAGCCAACGACCTGTTGTTCGAAGGCATCTATCAGCAGATGGATGCGGCGATGTTCTCGATGATCGCCTTCTTTATTTTGAGTGCGGCGTTCCGTGCCTTTCGTATCCGAAGCGTGGAGGCCACCGTCATGATGGCTTCCGCTCTGATCTTGATGTTGAACCTGATGGGAGCCCTCACCTTTGCGTGGGGCAACGCGATTGACGGTCTGGTGACCCAGACGGGCAATACGTTCCTTCTCAACTTCAAGCTGACCGAAATGGCCAACTGGCTGAGATCAAACATGCAGATTCCCGCGATTCGTGCAATCGACTTTGGTGTCGGACTTGGAGCCCTGGCAATGGGTCTCCGACTCTGGCTCGGACTTGAGCGTGGTGGGTTGTCGGCATGAACTTCTGGGAAAAGGCACAGAAAGTTGATCGTCGCGTGCTGTACGCGATTTTGATCTTCTTCGTCTGCGGTGGATTGTTCTTCCCGGCGACGATTCCGGTTGACCCGGATCCAAGTAGCAAGAGTTTCTACTCAGAGATCAAGAAGCTCAATCCGGAAAAGGTCGTTCTGATCCAGTCGGACTGGACGAATTCGACGCGGGGTGAGAGCATGGGGCACTTTGAGAACCTGATGCGCTTGCTGATGACACAGGACATCAAGTTTGTGTTCTATTCCGCTGCCGATCCAGTGGCGCCTCAGGTCGCCCGGACGGTCATCACCCGAATCAACAAGGAGCGCGAAGCGCAAGGCCTCAAGGTCTACAAAGCGGGCGTTGACTACCTTGATCTCGGTTACTTCCCGAATGCAGAAGCAACGAACACGAACATGGGCAACAATCTGCGGGAAGCCTGGAAAGGCAGAAAGGCGCGGGTGGATGGCCGAGAAGTCGACATCTTTGCGACGCCGGTTCTCGGGAATGTCAACAAGATTGAAGATGCTGGCATGATGATCGTCGTCACCGCATCGGCCTCTATCGACGTTGCGATTCAGCGGCTGGCCAAGCGAGTTCCGATCATGGGCATGGTGACGGGTGTCGTCGGCCCTGGCGTTCTCCCGTTCTTCCAATCTGGTCAGCTCAAGGGAGTGGCCATCGGCTTGAAAGGCGTCTACGACGTGGAATACATGATGGTCAATGGCATCAACGTCAAGCCGGGGGGCGAAGGGAAGGCCAAGGTCGAATGGGACGGCAATGACGGAGCCGTTGTACCTCCGGTCACCGAGGGGACGACGCTCGCTCGCGGTCAGCAATACTACGGCACCCTTCACGTGGCGCTGGTTCTCCTGATCCTCGCTGTCGTGATGGGCAACGTCTCCATGTTCATGGCCCGACGTCGCCAAGGAGAGGAGGCTTAAGATGAACGAGAATCAGTATCTCCTGATTAAGATCACGGTGGGCGTGATCGCCACCATCGGCCTCTACAGCGTGCTTTACCGAGAGACCAAGGTCTACCGGTTCTTCGAGCACATCTTCCTTGGTCTGGCGGCAGGCTACACGCTTGTTGCAACGTGGAAGGACACGCTGTTCAACGACTGGTTCGTGCGGATGTTTGGTCGCGCAGCAGATGCCGCAACCGGCCAAGAAGCCCAAGTTGGCTACTGGATCTATGCCGCGCTTCTCCCGATTGGCCTGATGGGCTATATGGTGTTCAACCGTAAGCACAACTGGATGAGCAAGATTCCTCTCGGAATCATCCTCGGCCTCTGGTCGGGTCAGCAAATTCAGATTTGGTGGGACACCTGGGGGCCGCAGATTTATGCGACGATGAAGCCAGTGATTCCGACAACGTTCGAGTCTCTCACTCGTCCGGCAACGGTGGAGGTCGCGAACGGGCGGCTGGTTCCCATCCAGGATCCGACGCGAGCGGCAGAGATCCAAGCTCTTATCGGCCAGAACGTGTACGCCTCGCAGGCTCTCTCGAACCTCGTGTTCGTGCTGACCTTCGTGAGTGCCTTCAGCTACTTCATCTTCAGCTTCGACCTCAAGGGCAAGTTCCTCACCGGAGTCAATACCTTCGGGCGATGGATGCTGATGATTGGCTTCGGCGCGATCTTCGGAAGCACGGTCATGGCTCGCTTTGCGTTGGTCATCGACCGAATGAGCTACATCGTGAATGAGTGGCTCACCGCCCTCCTGGGCCGCGGAGTGTAACACGGATCGAATCCAAGAAGCGCTTGTTCTTCGCCGATCTGACTCTGGTGAGTCGGATCGGCGACTTACTTTGCTCACCCGAGATTTTGGCAAGCTCGATGTCGTGGCCAAAGGGGCGCGCAAAGCAGGCTCACGCCTAGCCGGCTCCAGTGAGCCACTGGTCTTCGCGCGATTTGGTTGGGCTGAAGGCAAACATCGCCGATTCATCACCCAGGTGACTCCCGTGACTTCGTTTCCGAAGATTCGGAGCGACTACGACCGGCTTCTCGTGGCCCTGGCCTACGTCGAAGTTCTCGCGACCTCGCTTCCATACGAAAGCCCGTCGCCGGAATACTTCGATCTCGCGACCGACTCCTTGAAGCACTTCGAATCGTGCGCTGATCCCGGGCATGCTCTCACTTGGGCACTCGTGCGGCTATTGGAAGAAGAAGGGCACGGGGCGCAGTTCACCCAGACGATTGACACGGATGAGCCGCTCACTTGGTCTCCAGCGGCGTTTCATTTTCGGAGTGGAGGAATCGTGCGGCACATCGATGACCCAGGAGGGTGTGCGATTCTCTCCGCAGAGGCCTTGATTGGTCTCTCAAGAATTGGGATGCTTGCTGCTCCCCCCGCGAAGTTTAACAAGGGATTCGAAGCCTTGCGGCTCGTCATCGACTACTGGGATTTCCTGCTCGAAAGGCCCCTTCCGGCGTGCCGATCTCTCATCGAAAGTCTTATCCCTCACGATCAGCCGGAGCCGTGAGTAAAATAGCCGCCATGAAGCGATCTCGGCTCCTGCTCGGCGGGCTGGCCCTCGGCCTTCTCTCCGTGGCGTTTTTGGCTGGATGCGGTTCGGGCGGCTTTAGCGAGAAATCGGGCAAAGCAGCGGCGAATGTCCTGCGCTATCCGATTCCGAACAACCCGACCAGCCTCGACCCGGCCACCGTTCAGGATGGCGACACCCTCGACCTCCTCATTCAAGTCTACGAAGGGTTGGTGGGTTGGGGCCCGAACAACGAAGTTGTTGGACTCCTGGCGGAGAGCTGGGAAGTCTCGCCGGATGGCTTGACCTACACGTTCAAGCTGCGCGACGCGAAGTTCCACAACGGTCGAACGGTCACGGCCGAAGACATCAAGTGGAGCATCGAGCGAGCGGCTGATCCCAAGATGGCTTCGCCAACCATTGAGGCCTACCTGAGCGACATCAAGGGCCTCAGCGATATGGTTCAGGGTCGAGCGACGAGCATTGAGGGCATCAAGGTTATCGATGAGAAGACCGTTTCGATTACCCTGAATGACATTCGCCCGTACTTCCTGGGCAAACTCACGTATTTGGTCGCAGCGGCGGTTCCGAAAGAGATCGCCCCGATGGGCAAGCAGATCTCCAGTGCGGCGGAAATGGTCGGCACGGGCCCGTTCAAGATGAAGGAGTGGCAAGATAAGCAACTCGCCGTCCTCAGTCGAAACGATGAGTACTGGGGCGGGGCTCCCAAGCTCGAGACGATCGAGCGACCGGTGGTTCTCGATGCGAACACTCGTCTGAACCTTTACCTGAGCGGGGAAGTGGACATGATCCAACTTCAACGCCAGGATCTCAAAGGCGTTCTCGACAATCCGGAAATCAAGGATCATGTGGTGAAGCTGGATCGCGCGGCGATCTGGTACGTCGGCATGAGCCAACTGGAGTACGCGCCGTTCAAGGACAAGCGCGTTCGCCAGGCCTTTGCCATGGCGATTGATCGCGACAACATCGTGAATGTCCTCATGGGTGGAGTCAACACCCCGGCTTACACCATTCTCCCGCCCGCGATCCCGGGTCACCGAGAGAAGGGCAAGGGGCCGGAGTACAACGTTGAAAAGGCGAAGGCTCTTCTCGCGGAAGCAGGATATCCCGGCGGGAAGGGACTGCCCCCGCTCAGCATGACTCACCGAGAAGGCTATCCTGACATCAAACTGGTGGCGGAAGCGGTGGCCGGTCAGATCAAATCGAACCTCGGCGTGGATGTCCGCGTGAGCCCGCAAGAGTGGGGTAAGTATCTGGAAGACTACAACAACAAGAAGCAGGTGTTCTATCACATGCGCTGGTCGGCCGACTTCTTAGATCCTCAGAACTTCCTGAGCCACATGCTCACCACCACGGGGCCGGAAAACAAGTTCGGTTGGTCAAATCCTGAGTTCGACGCTCTCTGCGCGAAGGCTGATCGCATCCTGAATATGGAAGAGCGGCTCCCGCTGTATGCGCAAGCTGAAGATATCGCTCTGGAAGAGGCGGTCTGGATTCCAATCTTCTATCAGCGCGACATTGAGCTCCACCGTCCGGGATTGACGGGAATTCGGAAGTCGGTGTTCGGGCACTTGCCGCATACCACCACCGAGGTCAAGCGCTAAAGCATGGGTCAGGTTGTCGTCCCCGGAGAGTTTCTCCGGCCACACGGTGACCTGACCTGGGTCGATCTCCACGGAGAGACCCACACCGCATCACTCTGGCAGAGCAACGGCGGGGCGAGCAGATCTCACCCTAGTCGGGCTCTGCCTTTTTTGTGCGAGATTGCCCCGAGCGCAGAGCAGGGCGGGTACCTGGCGGCGGAGATCACGGGAATCTTCGCCCTGCATGCCGCACTCGACCATGAACCGGCAGGCACGATCGGAGCCTCGCTGCAGTGGATCGATAAGACCGGTCGGATTCTGCACGGGATGAGCCTGGTTTGCGGGAAGCATTACGGCGACGCCTGTGACGGCCTCGCGATTGATCGGATCAATGGCGATGGAAGTTCGGTGACCACGCTCGGCTTTACGGAGTTCGACGGACAAAAAGTGCGGGTTGATCGTCTGCGGATCGAGCTTCCACAGGCCAGCAATCCGGCTAAACTCATGCTCCGAGATTTGGGCACCTCCGCAAGCTTCGGGTTGCTCTCGGTGGCGTTGATCGGGGAGGTGAAAGCCGAGTGTCCATTCCGTGGGCATGGCCGCCGGGTCGGGCTTGATGAAATCGGGAGCATTCTTCGGCTCCGGGATCGGGGCCGATTTGATGTGGCCCTGCGGCAACTGGACGAGGGGATCCGCTCCACCCACGATCTTGATGATGCTCGGGGTTCGGCCCTCACTTTCCTTGCTGTGGTTTCGGCGGCGTTGCTGGAGATCGGACATAGTCAGAAACTCCACGCCTTCCAATTGCAAGCTGCGCGCCGTCTCGATCAGCTCGCCACGCTGGAGGAGATTGCCGACTATGCGGCCGACTGCGTGAACCAACTCACCGAGGAGGTTATCCCGGAGTCGCGCAATCCGAACGACATCCTCATCGACCGCGCCATTCAGGTGCTGGAGCGCCACTACTCGGCGGATGTCACGGATACAGCGATTGCGGATCGTCTCGGTGTGAGCACTTCGCACTTCCGACACTTGTTCAAGCAGCGCACGGGGCAGCCGTTCCACAAGTTCTTGATCTCGATGCGGCTGGAGCAGGCTCGTTTGGCGATTCTGCAGACAGATCGGTCGATCCATGAGATTGCGATGGAGGTCGGCTTCCAAAGTCCGGCCCACTTTAGTCGGGCGTTCACTCAGCGCTTCGGAACCCCTCCCTCCGCGCTCAGGCACCCGAAATCTCTAAACTCGTAAGTGTGAGAGGTAAAGAGCGGAGCGGAATCTCCGACAACTTAAAACAAGATGCTTTGGGTTCTTGTTGGAATCGCTTATCTCGTCTGCGCGGTTGCTTTCTACGCCGTGCTTGCGCGAACCGCTGTCGCCATTCCAGAGCCGGTGGTTCTCTCGCTCATCGAGGGCGGCCAGCAGGAAGAGCGACTCGCAGCCTGAGTATTATCAGCACTCCAATTTCAAACAGGCTTCAGGAGCTTTCCTGAAGCCTGTTTGACTTTTTGTTCGTAAGGAGAAAGGGTGCTCGATCATGCTTCCTACCGACACCGATTCCAAACTCTGGCCCGTTGTTGCGACCGTCTTTCTCGGTTGGTGGGGAGTGAGTTGTTGGTTCCAAGCGTATCAGGCTTTCACGCAGGGCACCGTGAGCGGTCGCGGTGGTTCGGTCAATATCCAGGAGGCCAGCGGCGGAGATCCTCGGAACTTTGGTATCGGGATGATCCTGCTCGGGATTTTCTTCTTCTACGGGCTCTTCCGGTACTGGAAGTGGTGGCTTAACGACTCAGATTAGGGCGCGAATCTCAGCCGAACCCGCCTTGTAACCGTGACGGCGGCATGGTGTTCCGATGCCTGGGTCGAGTTCCCGCGATCCAAATTCCGGTTTTTCGCGCTCGCCGTAATCGTGATCGTGACGATCCGATTCGCCGTGTCGTACACGTAGCGAACATCATCGATGAGATTCCATCGCGATGTGCCGTTGCCGTGCCTTGCCCAGAAAATATCTGCGCCAGTCGAGCCGCCCGTGAGAGCACTCTGACTCCGCCAAAAATCCCGTCCCTGACTGACCACGCCACTTACCGTGATCCACCCATCATCGCTCCAGTAGTAGGCAATGTTCTGTCCCGCGATGTAGTTCAGCGAGCCGTCCAGATTCACGCTCGCGGGTTGAAAGACGTCGCCGATGCCGTCTCCGTTGGTGTCCGAGGCGTTGCCGGGGAGTGTGAAGTAGACGTACTGCCGGGGGCCGCTCACTCCGAGAGACATCGATCGGGCCTTGCTGATCGTGTCCGTCATATCGTCCGCAAGCATGACTGCTTGGCTCAGTGCCATCGCACGGGCCGCATCTTTTTGGGTGCGCTGGCTGATCAGCAGATACAGCGTCGTGCTGCTCCCAAGCAAAATGCTACCGATCACTGAGGCGTACATGATCTCGGTGAGTGAGGTTCCGGCGCGTTTGGAGAGTCGGGGCATGGCGGCAGGGTTCCCGGTAATTATCGGGGGACAGTTGGTTCGCCATCAGGGTTCGCGATCTCGCAAAAACAACCATGCCCGAAGGCACCCAGGCCTTGGATTTCGTAGGCCATAATGGAAGAAGTATGCCCATCGAGATTCTGATGCCCGAACTGGGTGAGTCCGTCCACGAAGGGACAGTGAGCCGCTGGCTGAAGCAAGTCGGCGATTTCGTCAAGGAAGACGAGCCGGTTGTGGAGATCATGACCGACAAGGTGAACACGGAGCTGGGGGCTCCGGCATCGGGATTCCTCGTCAAGATCACGATCCCCGAGGGTGATCTGGTCGAAGTCTTTAGCGAAATGGGCCTCATTGAGCCTGACGAAGCCAAAGCGAAAGAATTGATCGCCAGCGGAGGTGGCCCGTCCTCGAATGGCGCGGCTTCGGCTCCGGCGGCGAAAGAAGAAGCACCCGCTCCCGTGGCGGCGTCGGTTCCTATTGAAGAAGCACCGGTCGCAACCGACGGACGTCGCTGGTACACCCCAGTCGTCCGCGTGATGGCGAAGGACAACGGAGTCAGCGAAGGTGAACTCAGCCGCATCTCTGGCACAGGTCAGGGCGGTCGAGTGACCAAGAAGGATTTGGAGAACTATCTCGCGAACCGAGGTTCCGCTCCGGCTGCTCCGGTGGCTGCTCCGAGTGCTCCGACGGCGGCGCCGCAAGAGTTCAAGCAATCAGCCGCTCCTGCCGTGGCAGGCCCGGATCAGGAGATTGTGCCGCTCGTCGGGATGCGCAAGATGATCGCGGAAGCGATGGTGCGATCCAGCCAGGTTCCGGTCGTCAGCACTCTCATCGAAGTCGATGTGACCCCGCTGGTCGACTACCGAACCCTAAACAAGGACGGTTTCCTCGCCACTCACGGCGTGAAGCTCACCTACACCCCGTTCTTCATCAAGGCGCTCGCCGAGTGCCTCCAGCAATTCCCGATGCTCAACGCGAGCCTGGTGGACAACCAGATCACGATGAACAAGTCGGTACACATGGGCTGCGCAGTCAGCCTCGGCAAGGATGGAGAGGGCGGACTCATCGTTCCGGTCATCAAGGACTGCGACAAGAAGAGCCTGATCGACATTGCGCGCGATCTGGAGAGCATCGCGGCGCGAGCCCGAAACAACCAGCTCGGCGTGGCGGATGTCCAGGGTGGAACCTTCACGATCACCAACCCGGGATCCTACGGCGCGGTGCTCGGCACTCCGATGATCAACGCTCCGCAGAGCGGCATCGCGGGAGTCTATGGCATCCAACAGAAGCCAGTGATCATCAACGGGATGATCGCCATCCGGTCGATCATGAACGTGGTGCTGACCTACGACCACCGACTCGTCGATGGTCTGCAAGCCGGCCGATTCCTCCAGGCGTTCAAGAACAAGCTGGAGAAGATGGAGTTCTTCAAGTAACTCCTGCTTCTCGGCAAAGAAATGGGCCTCTGCATCGTGCAGGGGCCTTTTTTGTGAATCCTTCGCGTCGCAACTAGTCTCTCCTGAGTTGAGAGAGCAGGGAAACACAAGATGACTGCCAACATCGGAACCACAGATCGAATCCTCCGTATCGTCGCCGGACTGGCCATTATTGGCTGGGGAGTGGCGGCTCAGAACTGGCTCGGCGCGATTGGGCTGGTGCCTCTTGCGACGGGAGTGATCCGCTGGTGCCCGCTCTACTGCCCGCTTAAGATCTCCACGACACCGAAGTCGCAAGGCTAGGGCAGACTGCCGCCCGGAATCGTTCGGGCCTTGAGTAGAATAGGCGCATGACGTCGATTGATGTGAACCTCACCGCGCGGGATGAGCAAGTCAACGAGCCGTGGATGTGCCGGCTGTGCAAGGACTTCGACATCAGTGCCACCATCACCAAGGCCAATATCGAATCGGACTTTGGCTGGATGCAGGTTCGCCTTACCGGGCCGATCGAGGAAGTCCAACGCGCCATCACTTGGCTGATGACGACCGGACTCCACGTGGACGCACTGCAGCGCTCCGTGGGAGCCTAAGCACTCCGCATGACGGAGCTTGAGCCAGGGCTGAGTCCGTATCTCCCCGATGGGTTTGCCGATTTCTGGCACGCTGCGGTCGGGGAGGCTTTGTCTGCTCCTCTTGACTTCACCCTTCGGGCTCAGAGGGAGCAGAGTTCCTCGACTCATGACATCGAGGTGCTGGAGTTTCGTGGGATCGACGGAACCCCGCGCTTTGGGTGGGTGGCTTTGCCCTTCCATTCCGAGCCCCACGCCCCGGGATTTGTGTGGCTTCCGCCTTACTCCCGCTGGAGCATGTTGCCGAACGAGTACGGCACGAGGGAAGGATTCGCGAGCGCGAGTCTGAACTTCTTCGGCGAGTCGTCTTTCCACCAAGAAACCTATACTCCCTCTCGGGGCTATTTTGGCGAGGGTGCTCTTGCTCCGGAAACGTGGATTTTCCGCCGGATGTTTCAAGACGCGGTGCTGCTGCGGCGCATCCTGGCTGGACTTCCGGGAGTCGATGCTGAGCGGCTGGCCAGTTGCGGGATGAGTCAAGGCGGTGGTATGTCGATCTGGCTCGGGGCCTGGGATCCGGGAATCAAGTGTGTGGTCGCGGATGAGCCGTTTCTGGGCGGGATGCCGTGGTCGCTCAGTGGACGAAACTATCGCTACCCGATCAAGGAACTCATGGATCTCGCCGCAAGTTCGCCAGAGAACGATGAGGCGGTTCGGCGCACCGTGAGTTTCTACGACACGATGAATCAGGCCACCGCCTGCCGGGTTCCGACTCGGGTTGTGCTCGGGCTGAAGGATCCAGCGGTGAAGCCGCCGCAGGTCTACGCGGTGCATCAGGCTCTTGCCGGGGAAAAGGAGCTTGAAGAGCTCGACTGGGGCCACGACTGGCACCCCCGGATGATCGAAGGGGGCAATGACTGGATGCGGAAGCACCTTGCTTGAGTGCCTCAAACTCCTGTAAAGTGATCCCATGAATGGGATGATTGCGGCCTGCCTGCTGGCGTCAGCGGTCGGCAACCAGGGACTCGCCGTGAAGACAACCAAGATCGCGGGAGCCTCTGTATCCTATGTGGTGATCGACCCGAAGCTCTACGCCGCGAAGGTGGTCACGGGGAAGGGCAATGTCGGGTCGCTGGATAGCCTCAAGAACATGGCGAATCGGCACAAGGCGGTCGCCGCGATCAATGGAGCATTCTTTGACGCCTACAGCAACAATCCGATCCGGAACACCGTGCAGACGATGATCTCGGACGGGATGCCGATCAACCTCAGCGATATCGGCGTGGTGTTTGGCATGAACCAAGAAGGGAAGGTGAGGATCGATCCTCTGAAGATCAGGATTCGAGGCAAGGTGGGGAACCAGAGTTGGTATGCCTTCCGAGCCAACAACGACCCACTCAGCAAGAACCTGGCGCAGATTTTCACGCCTCACTGGGGAGCCAAGACGGGGCTGAGCGGGTTGCAAGTTCAGATCAGCGACGGGCAGGTTCGGCAAGTCAGCCGGAGTTCGGTCACGATCCCTGCCGGTGGATATGTGCTCTATTTCAAGGGCACGGAGGAATCGATGGGGTCTCGCTTTAAGTTCGGTGACAAAGTCTCGATGACCATCGACTATGGCACGTCGCAGAGTGCGTTTTGGGAAGGCGTCACGGAAGGAATGGGCGGAGGGCCGACCCTGGTTCGCGGCGGGAAAGATGTTCTCGATGCGGAAAGTGAAGGGTTCCGCGATCCCAAGATCCTGAGTGGAAGCGGCTCGCGCACGCTGCTCGGGATCATGCCGGATGGCCAGGTTGTGCTCGCGGTCAGCACAGGGACGATGACGAAGATGGTCGCAGTGATGCGTGGGCTCGGTTGTTCGGAGGCGATGAATCTCGACGGAGGGGCGAGCAGCGGCATGATCGTGAATGGAAAAGCGGTCCGCGCCGAAGGAAGACCCCTCGCGAATGCGCTTGTGTTTACGAACCGTTAAGGAAAGTCTGGGGCTACGAAACTTAAATCCGGGAGTGCTAGTATCATTGAATGATGACCACCGGAACTGCCCTTTCCGCCCTCCTGGCTGCGATGTTCGTGATGGCACCGCAGAACTCGGCTGACTTCTCGAAGAAACCCGAAGTTAATTCGGTTCGCAAGTATGCGACCACGATCAGCATCCCTGGCGATCCCAATTCGGGAATGCCAGACGTCGAAGTGAAGATGGGTTCGACTGAGAAGACCGTCGCGGTCGATGCTGAAACGGTCACGTCAGAAACCGTCGTCACGGCATTCGATGTCCTCCTCGGCGGCCAGCCGCTCGACCCGGCCATGCTGGGAGATGCTGCTGAGCAAATGAAGAAGCCCGCTAAGATGGTCTACAAGCACGATGGCACCCTGGTGAAGGCTGAGGGCGGCGATAGCATGATGAGCGACCCCCGAATGGCGCGCATGATGAGCCGAAAGATTCCGACGGGAACCGTCGAACCAGGCACGGTTTGGGAAATGGAGTACCCGGGCGACAAGGCCAAGGGCCTCGAATCCGCCAAGGCTCGCTGGACCTACGTGGGCGTTGAAACTCGCGCCAACCGCCCGGCATATCGCATCGACTATGTGTTCGCCGAACTCGACTCCGCCCAAGGCATGAGCGTCACCGGTACGGTTTGGATGAACTCGAAAGATATGACTCTCATCGAGATGATCGCTGAGATGCAAAACGTCAGCTTCAACCCGATGATGCCGCCGTCGGCTGGCAAGATGGTCACGAAGCTCGTCGACTAATCAGTAGATTGCCCAACGCGCTCCGGGGCTTGTCTTAGGATAGACTAGCCCCGGAGTTGTTTTTGAACTATGACCGTTTCGCGCGCCGTTGTGTGCCTCGCTCCCGGCGAGGTTGAAGTCCGCGAGGTGGAGTTGCCCACTCCTGATCTAGGCGAGGTTCTCATCAAGACGGCATTCTCGGCGATCAGCCCTGGAACCGAGATCCGTTGCGTCCGTGGCGAGCAACCCGACTCCGTGCCGTTCCCATTTGTCCCGGGCTACTCGATGGTCGGCGAAGTCATTGGCGGCGACTCCGCCTGGCTCGGCAAGACGGTTTATTGCGGCGGTGGTCAACGGCTCAGCATCGACCGGATGTGGGGCGGTCACTGTGGTCATGCAGTGGCGAAGTCGGACGGGCTCTGCGAAGTTCCGGCTGGCTTGAGCCTTGCCGACGCTTCCATGGCTCGACTCCTGGCGATTGCGCTGCGTGGCGTCTCGGTCGCCACCCCCACGATTGGAGAGCGGGTGGCGGTGATTGGCCTCGGCGTGATCGGTCTTTTTTCAGCCCGAGCATTTGCCGCTGCGGGAGCCGATGTTCTGGCCCTCGATCAGTCGCCAGACCGCGCTCAAATCGCCGGCCTCACCGGGATTCGCACGGCCGTGGTCGAGCGGAATCTGCCGGAGCCGGTTCTGGCCCTATGGCCGGAGGGTGCGGACATCGTGGTGGATTCCACCGGGGTTCGTGTGGTTCTCGATCATGCCATCGCCTGCGGTCGAGAGCGAACCTGGGATGACCATGAGGAACAGGGCTGCCGCATTGTGCTGCAGGGAAGCTATCCCGGGGATGCGCACTTCAACTATCAGTCGGCTTTTTTGAAGGAGGCAAGCTTGCTCCTGCCCCGCGATTGCCAGCCACATGACATCAAGCTTGCCTTGGAGATGATGGCGGATGGTCGCGTGAGCACACTCGGCATCCGCGATATTCAGCCAGCCGAGTCGGCACCGGAAATTTATCACTCATTGTTGGAGGGCCACCGCGAGCCTCCGACGTGCGTTCTCGCGTGGTGAAGGCCAAAGAAGTTTAGGCGTGGTAGAACCGAGGCCAGTCTCGGGGATGCTGCCGCTGCTCGACAAAATCGGCCATGAGCGCCCCGACCCAGGGGCCGAACTTGAATCCATGTCCGCTGCACGGGGAGGCCCAGAATACGCCGGAAACCGCTTCGCCGAAAAGGAAATCAATGTTGCTGGTGCTGGAGTAGAGGCACGATTGAGGCTCAGGAATGGGGTCAGAGATGCCCCATCGACGCGTGGCGAAGTCTTTGAGGAGTTCGAGCTTTTCGTCCGAGAAGGGCCGCTCGGCACTGCGCGGATCGATTTCATCGCCGGGTGAGTGGACGCCGTACTTCACCCGGTTCGTCCCTGGCTCCGGCGGGAATCCATAGATCCCATGCGGGCCATCTTCGATCCACACCGGCCCATGACCTTGGGGGGGAAGATCAAGGTAGGCGAAGGTTTGGAGGGTGACTGCGAGCGGAAGATTGAAAAGCTCCTTGGCCCAACCTCCGGCGCAGATGCAGACCGCATCAAAGTTCTCGATGAGACGCACGGGATCCGGAACGAATTCGACGATCAGCGTCGCCCCATATTCCTGGGCGAGTTGAATCGAGCCCACCACGGCCCGCTCGGCGGCGACCCACCCGGCACCGGGCGTGAAGATCCCGACTTCGCCGGGCTGAGCAATAAGAGCCGGATAGACCTCGGTAATTTGGTCATGGGGAAACACGACGTGTTCCACATCCAGATCGACCAGCCCTTGGCGCATGGATTGGACGTCTGGGCTGGACTCGGCACCGACGTAAAGGAGCCCGGTTTCGAAGAGAACCCTCCCGCCGAGTCGCTCATCCAAGACTTCCCATCGAGGGTAGGCGTCCAGCATGATCTCGGTGTAGAAGGCATCGGGGTAAGCCCGCCGCACGATGCGCGAGGCTCCGTGCGATGACCCCTGAGCATGGGGAAGTGGATACTGCTCGAAAATCGTGACCTCGTGGCCACGATCGGTCAGGGCGAGCGCGGTGCTCGCCCCCATGATTCCTGCCCCGACCACCGCCACACGCATCGTCGGGTTTAGTCCATTTCCTCTTCGCCGACCATCTCGTTGCGGGTGAAGATGTCGCCGTGGGTGGGGTCAAAGAAGATCGGGCGCTCGTTCCGCAGAAGGTCGATGAGGGCGTGGAATTCCGGAGCCTGCATGGCGGGGAGCGGATACTCGACGCCTTGACTGATCAGGATGATCGTACCGCTGTGGTGATGAGCGTTCCACTTGGCCTGATAGTGCGAGACGAGAAGGGGTTGCATCGTGCCCCCGATGTTACCAAGGTCAGGGTTGACTTGGCTTGGCGTCCGCGTGGGGATTCGTCAGTCGCTTGGCTCGCTTGATGGGGAGCCAGACAACTTCGGCTTTCCCGACGATGTTCGCGCGGGGCACCAATCCCCAGAACCGGCTGTCTTTCGAACCATTGCGGTTGTCGCCGATCATCAGGAAGTATCCCGGAGGGATGGCCACCGGAGGAAGCTGCGCGGCAGTCTCCCAGTCATTGATTTCGACCGGATAGGAAGGCTCCCACGCGTTCACGCTGATGCCGCCACCGAACTGGGACTGATACATCAGAGGGATGATCGCCTTGCCGTCCTTCTGGGGGTAGAGCGGAGATTTAGGCTCGCCGTATTCGACAAGCTTAAAGTTCGGCATCGAGTCCTTGTTGCTCTCCCACTCCGATTGCGGGAGCGGGGAACGATACATCGAATTGCGATCACTGATGACCTTGTAGTTCTCGGTGATCGGCTGACCGTTCCGGTAGAGCTGCCAATCCTTGATCTCGATGATGTCACCGGGAACGCCGATGCAACGCTTGATGAAATCCTGCTCGCCCATGTCCGGCGTAATCGCTTCTTTGGGTGGCTTGAAGACGACGATATCGCCGAACTTGGGATCGCTGGTGCGATACACCCACTTGTTCGCGACGATAAAGTCGCCGACCCGAAGCGTATCGACCATCGACGGGCTCGGGATGAAGAATGTTTGGATTCCGAATGGCCGAACGAGGAGGAAGACGACGATCGCCGCATAGAGCACGGCGTCCGAGATGTCGTTCACCACGCGGGCAAATGAATAAACCCCGGTTCGCTTGTGAATCGGGGTTTTTCGAATGTAGGGGAAAAGGGCCAGTCGGACAAGGGTCAGAACTCCTGCGAATACAACGATCGTGCTGATCGGCACCCGTGCGATCCGGTCGATCGCGAAGAGGAGATCATTCGGCCGGCTTTGCGCCAGCAGCTGTCCGAAAACCCATTCCACCGCGACTATCGCCTCTCAGCGACGCGAGCGGCCTTACCGACCTTGTCTCGGAGGTAATAGAGCTTGGCTCGGCGAACCTTACCGTGGCGGATGACTTCAAACTTGGCCACGTTGGTGCTGTGGAGGGGAAGCGTTCGCTCGACACCCACTCCATTGCTCATCTTGCGGAGGGTGATGTTGCGGGCCACGCCGCCATTCTTCATGGCAATGACCAGACCTTCGAAAATCTGAATTCGTTCTTTGCCGGCTTCGCGAACCTTAACGTGGGCTCGCACGGTGTCGCCGGGTCGAATCTCCGGCAGGTCGGTGCGCATGTATTCAGCGCCGACGCTCTGTAAAATCGCTTGCTTGTTTGCCATGTGGGCCTCCAGTCTGGCGTGGGGGCAACTCCCGGAGGAGCGCACAATGAACCCAGAGGCCAGGAGTCGTGACGCAGGATTATAGCAGGTCAGCGTCGCCAGGTTGCAGGATGGCCCGGGAAAACAGGTCTGGTCTGTGACTTTTGGTTCGCTGGAGTTGTTGGCTGCGCCGCCACTTGGCAATCGCGGCGTGGTTGCCGCTCGTGAGCACTTCGGGAACCTTCTCGCCATGGAACTCCAAGGGCCGGGTGTAGAGCGGGAATCCCAGAAGTCCGTCAGAGTGGCTGTCGTCCTGATGACTTGCAGGATCGCCCAGCACGCCGGGAAGGAGCCGCACCACGCTGTCCGCAATGATCAAAGAGGGAAGTTCGCCTCCGGTGAGAACGTAGTCGCCAATCGTGAAGCAGTGAGTCGCGAGTTGGGTGCGCACTCGCTCGTCAACCCCCTCGTAGTGTCCGCATATCAGGATCAGGTGATCGTACTGGGCGAGATCACGGGCATTCGACTGGGTGTATTTTTCGCCCATCGGGTCGGTGAGGATGATCGCGGCGTTCGGTTGGGGTTGGCAGGCGATCACTGCAGCTTCAATAAGGGGAGCCATCATCACCATGCCCGGACCACCGCCGTAAGGCGAATCATCGACGGTTCGATGCTTGTCTTGAGCGAAATCGCGAGGGTTCTGGGCTCGAAACGAGACGACTCCTGCCCGCGACGCCCGAGCGAGGATGCTGTGCTCGGTGGCGGGCAACACCATTTCTGGGAAGAGGGTGACAAAGTCAATTCTCATCGTGCGAGGGATGCAGGTTACCGGAGAGAGTGAGATTTCACAACCAGATGGCCTTCTGGAACGTCAGAATAGAGAACATGTGGCTGAACATTTTCCTCGGCGCGGCGATCTCGATGGCAGAGGTCAAGACCGGGATTACCTATTACACCGCTGGCGAGACGGCTCTCCAGGCAGATTTCTATCCCGCCAAGCAAGCGGGACCAACTCCCGCTCCTTTTGTGATCGTGATTCATGGTGGAGCGTGGGTGGGAGGGCAACGGACAGAGATGGCTGCCCTGTGCAAGCAGATGAGTGAGGCCGGGTTAGCCAGCGCGACAGTGAGCTATCGGCTCGGCCCCAGACACAAGTGGCCCGCGATGATCGAGGATGTGCAGGCGGCGGTGCGCTACTTCCGGGCGAATGCGAAGGAGTACGGTATCGACCCGAATCGATTTGGTGCGAGCGGAGGTAGCGCAGGTGGGCATCTCGCCCTGCTCCTCGGATTCCGAGACACCTGGGATCCTAAGACCACATTTCTGCCCGATCAGTCCAGCCGAGTGAAGGCAGTGTTCAACATCTTCGGGCCGACGGACATCCGGAAGGACTTTGATCGTACGGTGGCATCGATGGTTTCTATGCAGGTGATTGGGAAGCAATACGATCCGGAGAGTCCAGAGGCTTCCGCATTCAGCCCGATCACTTACGTCGATAAGAATTCTGCTCCCGTTTTTACTCTTCATGGCAAGGCTGACCGGCTCGTCCCCGTGATGCAGGCCCAGCGCTTGGATGAAGCCCTGAAAGCGGCGGGTGTGAAGCATGAAATGCGTCTGATTGAGGGCATGGATCACGGTGTTGAGATGCAGCGGGCCGGGGTGCCCGAGGCAGTACAAGACGGCATCAAGTTTCTTGTCGAGCAGCTTGGACCGGCCGCTGGGTCACGCGGATGATTGGCACGCTCCTCGCAGGCTTGGCGTTCGCAGGCATAGGGATGCAGTCACAGGAGATCGAGCCGGACATTGAGACGCAATCCGGTCGCCTCTTCTTGATGGGCGGCGGTGAGACCACGCCGGATGTGGTGAATGCGTTCATCGGCGCATGCGGCGGCGGCGATGCTCCGATTGTCGTGCTGAGCCAAATGCGTGAGGAGCCGTGGCGGGGGGCTGGATCCGTGGAGCTGCTTGCCGAGAATGGCGCGCGCAATGTGACCCTGGTCAGCTACGTGGAGATCACTGAGAAGGAGCGGGCTTTAACTGAGAAAATCCTTGAAGGCGCGGCGGGAATCTGGCTCCCAGGAGGCGACCAGGAGATGTTCATGAATCGCTGGAAGGCCAGCTGGCTCAAGCCTCTTTTCGGTCGGTTGGTGCGCAAAGGAGTGAACTTTTTCGGCACCAGCGCGGGGGCGATGATGATGTCGGATCCCATGATTTACGGCCCCGGCGGAGAGCCCGATACCGTTCAGATCGGCGAGGGAATTGGCCTTGTGCCCTTCCTGGTGGACACGCATTTCGTCGAGCGGAACCGCATGGCTCGGCTCCAAAACGGCATTGAGCAGACGTCGGCCAAGAAAGCGCTCGGGCTTGATGCGGGCGACTGGGTGATGGTGCGGGACGGCAAAATCGTCCAAGCCAAGGGGAATCCTTGGACGCATGGAATGTAGCGCATTGAGTGATCGCAGCAGCTGTGGATATACTTCGGGAGTGAATATCGAAACGTCCTTTACCGAAGAGGAGCTAGCGGAGATCGGGGTTCTATTGGGGCTCGCAGACGGCTGGCATCTTACGGGCAAGGTGGAGGCTTGGGCGCCAGTACGATGTTCTGCAATCGCGCGAATTGAGGACTTGCGTCGCGAGTCCATTGAATCACGAGGGAAAAGTCATACAGAGCCGGAGCCGATTTTGCGCAGCATCTTATTGGAAGAAGCGCGTGGGAAAAGCGAAGATAGATCCTTACTCAAGCGGTTGGTTCAGGCAATCGATGGTCTATCGTCGTAGTCCCTTGGTGCAGGCGATATCAAAGAACTGGCAGAACAAATCCGAATCAACCATTGGCTCCGCGAAATCTAGGGGTTAAACCGTCGGCGAACCTTGAATTCCGGCATTGGCACCAGCGGGGTGTCTTGCCTCACGGGAGCATTGCTGTTGGCGACCATCGCCTGCATCCGCATCTCGACATCCCGGGCAAATTCCATGAATTGCGATTCGAATTCTCCCTGCATTTCTTGCATGTCATCGAGGAGCTTGAGGATGATGTCGACACCCGCCAAGTTCACGCCCATCTCTTGGGTGAGGCGCTGAATTTGGCGGACGCGTTCGATGTCCTCCTCGCTGTAAAGGCGATTCTTCGCCCCAACGCGAGCCGGGACGACGAGGCCGAGCTTTTCGTACTGACGTAGCGTTTGCGGGTGGATCGCGCAAAGTTCGGCGGCCACGCCGATCATGTAGACGGGTTGCTTTCGGTTTCTCACGATTGCGCCTCTCGTTGTTTTTGAATCTGAGCCAGGAGATCTTTTTCTCCTTCGGAAATCTCTTTGGGAACCGTGATGCGGATGCGGGCGTGGAGGTCGCCGACGGATTTCCCGGGGCCGTGAAGTCCTTTCTCACGGAGACGCAAGACCTGCCCCGATTGGCTTCCCGCCGGGATTCGAGCGATCACCGAGCCATCGAGGGTCGGTACCTTGGCTTCGCCACCGAGCGCAGCGGCGAGATAGTCGACTGGGAGATCGACTTCGAGATCGGCTCCCTTGCGTCGAAAGATGGGATCCTCAGGCACGGTGATGAGGACATAAAGATCACCGGCACGACCACTTGTCCCTTTGCCGCCTCCGCCGGAGACCCGCAGCTTCTTGCCCGATTCCATACCTTGAGGAACCGTGATATCCACCTTCCGCTGTCGCCGTTGGACGCCCTGGCCTTGGCATCGGGGGCAAGTGGTGAGCTGCTGGGAATTGAGCATCACAGTTCCGGTGCCGCCGCAGGTTTCGCAGGCATCTTGCACCTCATAGGTGAGGCTCCGGCGCGTTCCCGAATCGATTTCGCGAAGGGTCACGCTCAGTGACTGTTCGATGTCAACCGGGGGAATCTGGCGGGATCTCATGCCGCCGAATCCGGCGCCGCCACCGAAGGTGTCGAAGATCTGCTCGAAAATCGTCTCAAACCCTGAGCCGCCCATGCCGCCATAAGGGCTTCCGCTCCCCGCTCCCATGCCGCCAAAGGACTCCCAGTTTTCGCCAAACTGGTCGTACTTCGACCGCTTCTCTGGATTGCTCAAGACCTCGTAGGCTTCTGAGACCTCTTTGAACTTGGCTTCGGCCTCCGGGTTATTCGGATTGACGTCTGGGTGATACTTGCGGGCAAGTTTGCGGTAAGCAGCCTTAATCTCCTTTTCGTCCGCGCCGCGCGGGACGCCGAGCATCTTGTAATAGTCTTTGCCTGTACGAGTACCACGCTCAAACACTTGAGTCACCTACACTTAAGTGACACTCTTTCGGTGCGTTTGGTTGCAGGTCTCAGAGAAGTCCCAGTTTTTCGCTGGACTGTCCCTGGTTTCCGCGTATCGGGCCCGAAGGCTCCAAAACAGACTCAAAAACGTGCGTTTTCAACTAAGGATGAAGGCATGATGGGCCAAAGATTTTGAACGTGAACTTGGCAAGTCTTGAGATACGAATGGCGCGGAGCGAGAACCTTCCCGTGCTCCCCCAGGCGGTCAGCCAAGTCATGAGGCTTGCGGATGACCCGAATTCATCTCAAAAAGACCTCGAGAAAGCCTTCGAGCGCGACCCTGCCATCACGGCCAAGATTCTCAAGGTTGCGAACTCCGCTTACTATGGCGGCACTCAGGTTCCCACGATTGGACGCGCGATCAGCTTTCTCGGGATGACCACGATTCGGTCCCTGGTGGTCGGTGTGGCGTTCCAGCAGGTTCTTGGGAATCGTACAGAGGTTCGAGGCTTCGACAAGCTCGGCTATTGGCGACACTCGCTGGCAACCGCCGTGAGCAGCCGCATTCTCGGCAAACTGACGATGCCCGCCAAGAGCGAAGAGCTATATTGCGCAGGCATGATGCACGACATCGGGCTCTTGATCCTTGAGAGATTCTTGCCCAAGGAGCTTGAGGAGGCGATTGACCTCTCGACAAAGTCGGGCCGGCCGCTCCTGGAGTGTGAGAAGAAGTTCATGGACTTCGACCACCTCGAGGTGGGGAGCTTGCTGACGGAAAAGTGGGGCTTGAGTGATTTGATCATCCAGGCGATTCGGCACCATGATGCACCCACGAACGACCGCGCTTTCAATGAGACGACGAAGCTCGTCCACTTTGCCAACAAGATCGCCAACTTCGCCGGATACCCCTGCTTCGGGGCGAATCCCCCGATGACGGAAGAACAACTGGCGAAGCAAACGGGCTTACCTCAGGCGCAGATTCCTGTGATCCTTCAGGTGGTTCGGGCGGAGCTTGACAAGGCGCAGGAATCGTTCAACATCGCGGCCTAAAGCCCGCGATCCTCGCATCTCTGCCGGAAAATGTCCTTGTTGCGCGATCTCGGGAACGCCGCCCGACTTCAGGATGTTCCCGTTTCTGAGAGGTAGAATCCGCTCACTTCCATGCTCTTCAAAAGAGTGTCCTCGCACCGTGACCGCTTCCAACGCGAAGCGCAAGCGGTCTATCCGTCGGTGTACGGTACGGCACTCCGTCTGACGCGCGACCGTGAAGAAGCTGAGGATCTCTCTCAGGAAGCGATTGTCCGTGCTTACGAGGCCTTCGACCGATTCGATGGCCAGAACTTCAAGGCGTGGATTCTGCGCATTCTCACCAACCTTTACATCAATAAATATCGACGCAAAAAGCGCACGGGCACCACAGCCTCGCTGGATGATGACGAGAACCTCTTCGAGCCGATGGCTCCGGCGGAGGAATCGCCCGACCGGGTGATGTTCGACAATCTGATGGGCGCGGAAGTGGAGGAAGCCCTGAGCCGAGTGCCAGAGATTTTCCGCACCGCCGTGATCCTGAGCGACATTGAAGGGATGACCTACGATGAGATCGCCGAGGCCACGGATGTGCCCGTTGGCACGGTTCGGAGCCGAATTGCCCGGGGAAGATCGGCTCTTCGCGCGGCGCTGGAACGATATGCCATTGAACAGGGTTACATAAAACAGGGAACACCGGATTAACTAGGATAAGCAACGAATGAACGACCCGAGAGAACTGATGCATGGTTTGGCCGATGGCCATCTCTCGCCCGAGGAGCACCAAGAGGCGATGCGCCTGCTGGCCGAACAGCCGGAGCTCCAACGCGAGCTTGAATGGGCCCGAACTCTGAAGGCCACCCTGAGGAACTCGTGCAAGAACGAGGCTCAGGATGCCTCGTGGAACAAATGCGTCGGGCGGCTCGATGAGCTCGATCGCTCGAAGCGCCACACCAGTTTTGTCACCAAGTATGCTTGGGCGCTCTGCGGTGCTCTGATGCTGATCATTGTTGCCGGAGGCGTGGCGAATCGCGCCGTCGGCTCCAAGACCCTCGATTCCACGCAGGTCGCGAGCTTGCTTGATCCGTTCTCCGCGAACTCATCTGACTCGCAAACCGCGATGCGCATGGCCGCTCCCGATCTTGATGCCGCCAAGAATCTCAATTTGCGTGAGTATCAGGTGACGAGCCAAGCCAGCGGCTTGGTCGATGGTCGTCCGTTTGTCCGGCTCGGCTTGCGAGACTCGGTTGGCCTCGGCGGATTGGCTCTCGTGCTGATTAAAGATGCGGATCGCATCGCGGGGCTCGATCAACCGACCGGTCATGCCGGTTTCACGAGTGGAAAACTGAACAACATGAACTGCGTGAGTTGGGTGGTTTCGGGCCACACCGTGGTTCTGCTCGGCGAACGCAGCACGGAAGAGCTCGTCCAAATGGGTCGCGGCATGCTTTCTCGGTAAGGAGCTCCTTTGGGTCACCTGGTGGAAGCGGCTGGCCCAAGCTCACGGAAGCGGGGGCTACGTTTTGGATCTGGTTGGGGCGTTCTTGTTCTGTCCCTCATCGTTCTCCTGAACGTGTTCCTGCTGGATATTCTCCTGGTCGACCCGCCAACGCTCTACCACTCTTCCACCGCACTGCACGTGGTGTATCGACCCGTTATCCTGAGTTCCGGATGGTATGTTTGGAGCATCTTCCTCCTTCTCGTCATTCCGTTCCTCAATGTAGCCGCGCTGATCGGCAAGAAGTTCCGGCTCAAGCTCGGCATCCTTCTGGCATTTGCCCTCCTGCATGCGCTCACGGATATCACGCTGCCCGTTCGCCTCTATAGCGGCGAGTTCGCCGAGGACTGGTGGGAGGAGGCACTTCCGCATAACTTTACGCTTGAACTCTTTCTTGGAGTGATGGCTTTGAGCTACACACTTGTCGCCGAGTGGCTGATGCGGAAGCTCCTCCTCGGCACCAAATCAGAATCCCCCGGAATTCCGTGAATTTGTGCTTCTCTAGGTTGCGGCTGTTGTATCCTGATCACAGAATGATTGGGGACAGCGGACATTTGATCGTCACTGAGATCGTTTCGGCCGGGAGGGGGCGCTCGTGATCGTCGCCATCACGATTCTCGCGACGTTGACGATCTCTCCTCGGCTGCCGGAGTTACCCGCCTGGGTTGATCTCACTCCAAAGCCGACCAACGACAAGTACCAGAAGATTCTC
Source organism: Methyloversatilis discipulorum (assembly GCA_943371575.1). Taxonomy (GTDB): domain Bacteria; phylum Armatimonadota; class Fimbriimonadia; order Fimbriimonadales; family Fimbriimonadaceae; genus UphvI-Ar2. Next base: position 309,129 of record CALRVI020000004.1, read on the forward strand.
GATGAAGTCAGGCCGCTCTACGGAGAAGATGGTCTCGTCGACCGTCACATGGTCCGGAAGGGGTTTGAGTCCGCCGCCGATACCTTTCTGAAGAATCCCGAGAACCCGGAGTTGCTCATGCGGGCGATGGCCCTGCGGGAGGTGCTTCGCTCCGATCCCTTTAATCCCCCTCGCGACCACTGGTCAGAGGAGGGGCGATCTTTTGTCGCGATGGCCTCATTTCTCGACACACGGGTGGACTCTTTCGCCTACGTCCGGACCAAGGTTTTGGCGAAATTTGGCGATGACGACTACGAAGCATTTAAGCGATTTGAGGTTCTCCCGCAACTCTACCGGGCCGCACCCAATGACACGGAACTTGAATTGGCTTACCTGTACTGGGCTGCCAGCACAGACTTCGCGGATCGAGAAGAACTGATCCAACTTGCCCAGAAGCAAGAGGCACTGCCCTTCAGACGCATTGCCCGCAAGCGAGACCTCGTATACGTCTACCAGTCACTCGCCCACCGACCGCCGCGCCGCAGGGATCTCCTCGACAAGTCCTTCAGCTTGCTCGTTGAGTACCAACAGGCTCTGCCAGACGGCCACCCAAATAACACGGACGAGCGGAGAAAGTGGGCTACTGAATGGATGAAAAGCACATACGACCGCTGGGCTTCTTGGGAGGGAAGATGATGGCGCAGCCTCCCCTTCAACGAGCCCGCGCACTCACGGTCGCCGGGGGCGTCTTCATGGTGCTCGGTCTGGGTGGGTTGCTCTTCACGCAAGGATATCAGGGCAATTTTCTCGACAAAGGCCTGTACGAAGCGGCTCAGCGCGGCGATTCGGCTGCCGTCCTGAACCTCCTCGATCGTGGGGCCAACCCGCAGTACCGCTCGGCCTCGGGCGAGACCGCATGCGACGCAGCAGAGAAGACCGACCGCAAGGACATCGTGCTCATGATCGGTATCTATGGCGGGTGCGCGGCGAAATGAACCTCCTCGAAGGCACCCCGTACTTCTGGCCCGCGCGCATCGCTCTCTCCTGCGTGTCGCTCGACATCGGCTATTGGATTTGGAAGCATCTCTGGGTGGTGCGAATCATTCGGGAATACGCCGGGATGCTCGCCCCGACCCTCCTGGCGGAGGGCGGACGCAGAGCATCTTGCGCAGTCCCAAGACCCCGGTTACCTTGACGTCCCCCTCGCGTATCCTAAGATCAGAGCTCAAGCGACGAGCCTGCTCGCTGGGGGTGCCCGAATGGGCTGAGATGATGCGGAAGTAACCGCACGATCCCCTCGAACCTGATCCAGGTCATGCTGGCGTAGGGAATGCGATCAAGTGCACCGCATCTCACGGGTCTCCCGCGAGGCGAACGCACTGCTAAGCATCCGCGCAGCAGTGCTTCGCCGCCGACAGCCGGAGAACCTATGAGAAAAGCATTTACGCTCATCGAACTCCTCGTCGTCATCGCGATCATCGCGATCCTGGCTGCCATCCTTTTCCCGGTCTTTGCCCAGGCCAAGGAAGCCGCCAAGAACACCGCCTGCCTCAGCAATGCCCGGCAGGTGGCCATTGCGAGCAAGATCTACATCAGCGATTACGACGACACGATGCCCATCTTCATGGCGTATCAGACCGATCCGGCTCCGTTCCAACCCGGGCACGAAGGGGTCGAGATGCTGATTCTGCCGTATGCGAAGAACAAAGACATCTTCCGCAGCCCGCTGGATGTCGGGGGCCCCTACACCAACCGCGAGACCGGTAAGAGCAGCTACTGGGCGGCCTTTGGCAGCAGCTATCGCTTCACCAAGTGCCTCCACACTCTGGTCGCCGGGTACAGCAAGAGCTATCAGGGCGACCCAGGGGCAACTCAGAGCTGGACGGTCACCGAGACGATGCTCGAAGATCCCTCGAACAGCCGTCTGATGCGGGCGGAAATGCTCCCGTTCTTCACCCGGGCCAGCGGGAATGAGCGCCCGGATTGCAGCCGATACGGCTACGACTGCGATGCCCCAAACGACTACTACGGTCGCTGGTCCTCGCGCGGGGGATCGCTGATCTTCGCCGACGGCCACGCCAAGTTCCTCACGGGAGCGGGGCAGTTTGACAACACCGTCGTGCATCCCAGCGGGGCCAAATCGGGCGATCCCCACCCGACGGATGGCACTTGGTATTGGGCTTGCGACTGAGCCTCCATTAGTTCCGACACAAAAACCCCTCGGTGCCTTTCGGCCTCGAGGGGTTTCTTGTTTCTCGCCGCGCTTCTTATTGGCAGGCTTCGCACTCTTCGCCGTTGAGCATGGCCTGGATGGAGCAGGACATCTTCTCTTCGGCGGTGAAGGTTTTGACCGGGGCGGCTTCTTCGGCGAAGAGTCCGCCGCTGACCGGGGCGTTTTCCTCCGCCACCGGAGCGGTGCCGACGACCTCACTGACCACCGCCATCGATCCACCCGTGTTGGCGACGCCTTCTCGCACTTGCTTCTTCACCGCGACCGTGGCTTTTTCGATGTTCGAAGCACCCAGCGTTCGCAGGTAGTAGGTCGTCTTGAGGCCGGTGCGCCAAGCGTGGCGATACATGTGGCTCAGCGTCTTGAGATCAGCTTGGCCGAGGAACAGGTTCAGGGACTGGCTCTGGTCGATCCACTTTTGTCGCCGTGCCCCTGCGTTGATGATGAACTCATAGTTGATGGCAAAGGCCGTGAGGTACTTGACCTTCAGATCCTCGGGGATGCCTTCGATGTCGGCGAGTTCGCCGTCGAAATACTTCACCTGGTCGATGATCTCCGGCGTCCAGAGCCCCCTTGCCTTGAGATCCTCGACCAGGAACGGGTTGACGACCACGAAGTCGCCGCTGAGGTTGCTCTTGACGTAGAGGTTCTTGTACATCGGCTCGATGCACGGGCTGGTGCCCATGATGTTCGCGATAGTTGCGGTGGGAGCAATCGCGAGGACGTTGCTGTTGCGCATGCCCTGCTTGGCGATCTTCTCCCGCACCGGAGCCCAGTCCAGCTTGCCGCCTCGAGGAACCTCGACGGGGACTCCTCGCTCGCGCTCTAGAATCTCCAAGGTGTCCTGCGGGAGCAATCCACGATCCCACTTGGAGCCTTTATAGGTGCTGTAGGTTCCTCGTTCGGCGGCGAGATCGCTGCTCGCCTCGTAGGCATAGAACGCAATCGCTTCCATCATTTCATCGCTGAAGTCCACCGCTTCCTCGCTCGCGAAGTCGATGCCCTTTTGGAAGAGAGCGAAGTGCAGCCCCATCACGCCCAGACCGATCGGTCGGTGCTTGATGTTGGAGTTCTTCGCCGCATCGGTCGGATAGAAGTTGATGTCGATGACGTTATCCAGCGCGCGCACCGCGATCCGCACAGTTTCGCGGAGCTTGGCGTGGTCGATTTCGCCGGTCGGCAACAGGTGGTTGTCGATCAGGATGCTGCCCAGGTTACACACCGCTGTCTCATCCGCGCTCGTGTTGAGGGTGATTTCGGTGCAGAGGTTGCTGCTGTGGATCACGCCCACATGGTCTTGCGGACTGCGCAGGTTGCAAGGATCCTTGAAGGTGATCCAGGGGTGTCCGGTTTCGAAGAGCATCTTGAGCATGGCCTTCCAAAGCTCAAGAGCCTCGATCTTGCGGCCCCAGAGTTCGCCTCGCTCCGCCTTGGCTTCGTACTCGGTGTAGCGCTTTTCGAACGCTTCGCCGTAAAGATCGTGGAGATCCGGGGTTTCGTTGGCGCGGAACAGAGTCCAGTGCTCGCGAGCCTCCATCCGCTTCATGAAGAGATCCGGAATCCAGTTCGCGGTGTTCATGTCGTGGGTGCGGCGTCGCTCATCGCCGGTGTTGCGCCGGAGTTCGAGGAAGTCGAAGATGTCGTTGTGCCAGCTTTCCAGGTAGGCGCAGCCCGATCCGGCTCGCTTTCCGCCTTGGTTCACCGCGACGAGTTGGTCGTTGTGCATCTTGAGGAAGGGAATCACGCCCTGGCTCTCGCCGTTGGTGCCTTGGATGTATCCGCCCGTGCCGCGAACGCTGGTCCAGCTTCCACCAAGGCCGCCCGCCCACTTGCTCAGGAAGGCGTTCTCCGCGATGCCGCGCAGCATGATGCTTTCGATGCTGTCATCGACCTTGTAGAGGTAGCACGAGCTAAGTTGGCTGCGCAGGGTTCCACTGTTGAAGAGGGTCGGAGTGCTGCTGCAGAATCGGCGGCTCTTGTAGAGAGTGTAGAGCTCGATTGCGCGGTCTTCTCGGTTCTCTTCGAGGCGGAAGAGACCCATCGAAACGCGCATCCAGAACATCTGAGGCGTTTCGAGACGCACGGCTGGCTTCACCGTTTTGTCGGTGATGAGGTAGCGGTCGTACAGGGTTTGGACGCCGAGGAAGTCGAAATCAAGGTCAGCCGTCGGGTCGAGGGCGGCTGCGAGCTTGGCGAGGTCGAATCCTCGCATGTCTTCGGCGAGGCGGTCGATCTCAATCGCTCGGTTGATGTAGCGCGTGAAGGCCCGCGCGTGGAAGGCCTTGAGTTGCTCAATGCCGTCGCGCACGATGTCCCAGCCGAGAACTTCCTCGTAGACATAGGTCAGGAGGATGCGCGCGGCGAAGAATCGGAAGTCCGCATCGCGCTCCATCAGGGTCTTCGCGTTCATCACGATGAGCTTGCGCAGGTCGCGAGCCGGGATGTCGCTGGTGATAGAGCGTCGGAGTTCGACCTCAATCTTGTCGCGGCTCATCGAGATGTTGAGGCCGATGAGGGCGAAGTCGATGCGGCGTCGCAGGTCTTCGCCATCCCAGAAGGTGCTGTTGCCCGCTTCGTCGATCACCGAGATCATTTCGAACTGATCGTTCGCCGGGTTTGACTTCTCGGAGAGACGCATCATCGCGCGCTGGGCTCGGTACGTGATGTAGCCCTCGGCGACCTTGAAGTGGCCGCGTCGCATCAGCTCTTCCTGAACCAGATCCTGCACGGTTTCGATGCCGACGTAGGCATTGCCTGCGTTGCGCACCTTCTCACCAACCGCTTCGGCGATTTCCACTGCAGGCTCGCTGTTCAGGCCCTGACTGAGGAAGGCCTTGCGCACGGCGATCTCGATTTTGTCGAGATTCCAGGGAACCACCTGGTTGTTTCGGCGGATCATCTTGATCACCGAGGTAGGGGTTTCGGACTTCGGCAAACGAGAGCGCTGGCTGACCAGCGACTTGGCAATGTCAAACGCACCTGCTTCGATCAGAACAGCCTCGATGAGCACGGAGAGGTCGTATTCACTGATCGTCAGGCGGTCGCCGCCGAGGGTGCCGAGTCGATCGACCACGTCGCGGGCAATGCGCCCGGCAAACTTGCGATTCTCGGCGGTGTCGAGATCATCTTGGCCTTGGGCGAGCAACACGGCGGCCATGGCGTCCCCAACAATATCCCCGACCATGCCGACTTGGAAATCGCGCTCGCCTTGACCACCGACAAGGCGGATTTCCTTGTCCATGGTCAGAGTGCGGGCGATCTCCGAGCCCCAGTCGAGTCGGGGGCGTTCGGCAGTGGACATCAAGGCGTACCTCTTGAGTTCCAGGTCGCGGATCGTGTTGCTTGTGCTCATCGTTACAAAGTCCTTTTGTCTTTCATGTTGTGGTGGTCATTCGGCACGCTGCTCACCTGGAGGCGTCAATGCCTCGCTCAGAACGGCGGAGGAGAGCCCGCGAGCCTCTCCTGCCCGGAGAGTCGGGGCGTCCGATCCTGCGCCTTCCGTTGCAGCGGAACCGAATGTCAACCACGGCCTTTTCAGGCCAAGATCTTGGGGCCCAGTATTCTTACCGACCCCAACATCCTGTGTTCCAGACGGAGACCATACACAAGATGGCGCACCTTTTCAGAAAATTCTTCAAACGGGTTTCGCACCACTTCTTTCCACTCCCTGGGGACAACTCCTGTGCGCCAGCCGGGGTTGAACCTGGGCCTGGACTGACGAAAGTATACACATGTCTACTAATGGTGTCAAGGCCTTGGTGGAGAAAAATTCCGGGCGATCATGATCCGATTTTCGACCAAGCCGCGCGCAGGTCTTCTGCCGAAACTTCGCCCTCGCGCTCCCAGAGAATGACCCCATTTCGCACAAAGAAGAGCCGCGGAACCCCGACGACCCCCCACCGATTCATCATCGAAAAGTCCGGGTCCATGAGGACGGGCCATTCCGGCTTCTTCGCTCGGAGTTCTTTCCGTAGCTCGGCGAGATCGTCATCGACGCTCACCGCGAGCATCTCGAAATTCTCGCCGCGCTTCTCGCGAACAAACGCCTCGACCGTCGGCGCGATCTTCTTGCAGGTCGTACACCAAGTCGCCCAGAACTCAACCAGATACACCTTGTCTTGCTTGAGCGAGTTCAGCTTCCAAGTAACGCCCTTCGTGTCCATCACGCCGAGTTCTGGGGCCTTGTCGCCGGCCTTCAAAGCGACTCGTGCCGGAGGGGCCTCCCCCAGCACGAGAATCGAAACGAGGGACGTCAGCATCAGAACCCCATGGAGACGCTGAATCCCCAATACTGCGTCTTGGCGTAGAGCAGGCTCACGGCAGTTTTGTCAAACATCCGGGTGAAGAGCCAGTGGGTGTAGTCGCCGTCGTTGATGACTTGCAGCACATGATCGTTGCCAAACCCGAAGTTCACACCGAAGGGCGCAACCGTTTTGCCTTCGTATGTGTTGGTTTTCACGCTCACAAACGGGGTTACGCTTGATCCCGGCACAGTTTTGGCAAAAGTGACAAAGAACGCCTGTCCATGCGGGGTACTCAAACGGTCGCTCGCCATGCCGAAGACGACGCTCGGATGATTCTTGCCTTGAGGAGTTGCGAACCAGGTCGCTCGAGGCATCACGAGGGCATCGCCGTCACTGGTGCGGAGCCAGTCGAAAAAGTTCTCACTCGCGGGGATGACCGGGTGGGTTCGCGAGTCGCTTCCGCTCCGCTCAATGCCGACGGTCAGTCGAGGAGTCACGGCGTAATCCAGGGTGAATCGATGCCGAGGGCCAACCTGCGGCGTACCCACATAGCGATAGCCGAACATCCACTTCGCGGCCAGTCCGTCGCCCGTCATCAGACGCGCTTCGCCAGCGCAACCGGCACACGTCGGAGCCATCACATGGGTCTGTTTCGCGGGGGCTTTGCCTCCTCCGACCGGACGAACCGCGCTCGCGACCTCCGCGACATACTTCGCGGGTTCGGCCTTGAATTTGGTGTCGCATCCTCCGCAGCAGAAGTAGTAGCGAACGCCGTTGTAGTCGGCATAGCCGCTCGCCTCGGCGGGATTCTCCACCGTATTCTTCATCACCGGGCACTTGAGTGACTCTTTGCCCGGCATGGCGATGTACGTACCGGGGAACTCACGGAAGGCCTCGGCGTTTTGTTTGCTGGCAAACGGATACCGAATTCCTCGGAAGGTGATGACCTCGTCGGCGTCGGCAATTTCGAGGCGCGTGTGGCTCACCGGGTCGAAGAGGAAGTCCGCGACGGGGGCGTTGCCTTCTGCGGCTTTCTCGAGGAAAGTTGCGGGGGCGGCAAGGAACTCGTCATCGCATCCGTCACAGCAGAATCGCACCAAGAGACTTCCGTAGAATACGGAAATACTCGAGGCAGAGGTCGGGTTGCTCATGACGGGGCACACGGTTTCAGGATCGGCCTTGGTGGTGTCGGCAAAGGACACGGCACTCAAGGCCAAGAGAGCGAGGCTCAACAGGGTGAATTTTTTCATCGAGAGATCTGATCACGGTCGGGCCAGCGGGGTGATCTGGCGAGCGAAAGTTGTGATCAGACAGCGGGTGGGCCGCGTGGGGAATCGGGGGATGGCCCGATATCGGGCGGAGCGCGGGTGGCGCGGAAGGTGATTGCTCCGCGTTTCGGAGCACATTCGACGGGAGCGACCGACAGTTCTTTGGTATCGGCTAAAGCAAGCACGACGACCGAAGACGGATTCGGTGGCAAGATCAGGGAAGCATCCGAACCATCCTGTGGCGCGGCGACGCAGGCACATTCTGCCTGGATTCCATCCTCGCAACCGCAGGCGTCCACCGGCTGCTCGCAACACGTCGATTGCGTGGCCTTGTGGAACTCTTGGCAAGACGTCCAGGCCTGCGCGATCCCGGGCATCGCGAACAGGATGCCAAGAAGCCCCCAAAGGGCCAGCCGGGTCGGTATCAGACGGCGCATAGAGCTGCGTTCAACTATTGTAACTCAAGTCATACGAAGGAGGTTCCGGGGCGCAAAAATCTCGCAGAATAAGCCATGTCCTCTCTCACCCGCGAAAAGCTCGCGCAAGCGGTGGCTCTGGTTCCTCGATCGGGCGCAGATCTCTGGCTCACATTCGTCCGCGAGACAAGCGCAGCGGGCGATCCCGCCTTGCCTCTGATCCTGGATGGCGGCCTGACCTGGCAGAGCGCCCTGATGGTGAGCTCCAAAGGCGAAAAGGTTGCGGTGGTCGGGAACTACGATGCAGACCCCCTCATCGCCAGCGGCGATTGGGATCGAGTTGTGCCTTATGTGCAAGACATCGCTCCTGTGCTGCGCGACGAACTGGCGAAGCTCCTCCCCAGCGGCGGAAAGATTGCGGTGAACATGAGCGAGAGCGACGTGATGGCCGATGGCTTGACTCACGGGATGTTTGTTGTCCTCTCCAAGATCCTCGACGGGCTTCCGTACGAGCTTGTCTCGGCGGAGCGAACCGTCATGGCCCTGAGGGGGATCAAGTCCAGTGAAGAACTGGCGCGTATCCGTGAGGCCCTGGTCGAGACCGAGCGGATGTTTGGCGACATCGCCATTTTTGCCCAGGTCGGGGTGACGGAGAGCGCGGTCTACAACCACGTTCACGCGCTGGCTAAGGAGCGAGGCCTGGGGTTCTCATGGGATCCCCACGGCGATCCGATCGTCAACTCAGGGCCTGATTCGATGATCGGTCATGGGATTCCAAGCGACTCCATCACGATTCAGCCGGGGCATATCTTCCACATCGACCTCGGCTTGACCAAGAACGGTTACTCCAGCGATATCCAGAGGTGTTGGTTTGTGGGAGATTCCGTGCCGGAGGATGTGACTCATGCTCTGAAGAGTGTCAAGCGTGCGATTCGAGCCGGGTTTGCCCTTCTCAAGCCGGGAGTCCAGGGTTGGGAAGTCGATGCGGCGGCGCGGGCTTCGCTCATCGCGGATGGCTATCCTGAATACATGCACGCCCTGGGGCACCAGGTTGGTCGGGTGGCGCATGATGGCGGCGCGATTCTCGGGCCGAGGTGGGAGCGGTATGGGAACACCCCGATGATCCCGGTGGAGGAAGGCGAGGTCTACACGATTGAACTCGGGATCACCGTGGCGAATCGGGGATATCTGGGTCTGGAAGAGATGGTCGTCGTGAGGGCCGATGGCGCGGAGTGGTTGATTCCTCCGCAGGAGTCGATGCCACTCCTTTGAGCCCGGTTTCCCAGCCCGAGACCGGGCCAACCGGTAGAATAGCTCAACCCCTATGAATGAGAATGGCACTCCTTCGGCGTCCGCCGATGCGCCTGTCAACCAAGCCACGGCAGACGCGATGACTCCCGAAGACACCACTCCCAGCACCGAAATCCCTCCGGTGCTCGATGATCGCGACACGATGATCGCGGCCCTCCAGATGGAGCTTGAATCCCAAAAGGATCAGATGCTGCGCGCGATGGCGGAAGCCCAGACGATTCAGCGTCGCCTGCGTACCCAAATGGAGCAGGATCGTAAGTACGCAGCGGAGCCTCTGGCTCGAGAACTCGTGGTCGCGCTGGACAACTTCACGCGAAGCATCAAGGCCGCCGAAGCTGGCGCGAGTGCAGAAGCGATTTTGGACGGCGTTCGATCGATCGAATCACAGATCCGGAAGGCGTTGGAATCGGTTGGAGTGAAGAAAGTCGAGTCCGTCGGGCAAGTTTTCAACCCCGAAGTTCACGAGGCGATTGTCACCCACGAGACCGACGAACACCCTGACGAAACCGTGCTCGACGAAATCGAGGCAGGCTACATCATCCACGACCGCGTCCTCCGGCCCGCCCGTGTCCGGGTGAGCCAACAGCCGGAATAAACCACTATGGGCAAACTCTTTGGCACCGATGGCGTTCGAGGAGTCGCCAATGAAAAACTCTCCCCGGAACTGGCGTTCCAGATTGGTCAAGCGGCGGGACGCTGGCTGATCGCTCAGCCCGATATCCCGAATCGCGTCGTGCAGGGTCGTGATACTCGGCGATCTGGCGCGATGCTGGGTGCGGCTCTGGCGGCAGGTTTCTGCAGTGTCGGGGTGGATGCGGTCAGCCTTGGCATCGTACCGACGGGCTGCATCAGCTGGGTGGCTCGGCATCAGGAATACGGCCTCGGCGCGGTGATCTCGGCGAGCCATAACCCCGCTCCCGACAACGGGATCAAGCTGATGACCAGCGAGGGAACCAAGATCTCCGCCGAGGGTGAGGAGTTCATCGAATCACACCTGGGAGCAACGCTGGAATCTCGACCCACTGGTGGGAGCGTTGGCCTCCTGACGACGCCCCGCGAGGAGATCAGCCTCTACGAAGACTGGCTCCTGAGCCTGGTTCCGGAGAAGCTGGACGGGCTCACCGTGGCGATTGACGCCGCTCACGGAGCAGCTTTCGAGCTGGGCATCCGCGTGTTCGAGCGACTCGGTGCAAAGGTCATTTCGACGGGCACCAGCCCAGACGGGATGAACATCAACGAAGAGGGCGGGGCGACCAAACCTGGCACGATTCAAGATCTGACCCAGGTTCACAAGGCTGATCTCGGCGTGGCCTACGATGGCGATGCCGACCGCGCGGTGTTCTCGGACAGCGAGGGTCGGCTGATCAACGGCGACCGAACGATGGCGATTTGGTGTGCGCACTGGGCTAAGCATGGCGGACTCGATCCGGCGGCGGTTGTCGGCACGGTGATGAGCAACGGCGGGTTCGAAGCCTATATGCAGTCGCAAGGCATCTGGGTGCATCGCACCGATGTCGGCGACAAGTACGTGAGTGCCAAGCTCCGCGAAATCGGAGGGCGAGTCGGCGGCGAGCAGAGCGGCCACATCATCTTCCCCGAACACGGCCCAACCGGCGACGGCCTTGTCACAGCCCTTCAAATCGCGAGAATCTTGAAGCGAGAGGGACGCCCAGCGGTGGATTTCTACGGTGATTTCGAGAACTGGCCTCAACTACTGGTGAATCTGGAAGTGGCTCGCAAGGACGGCTGGAATCTGAATGAGGCGATTCAATCTGCGGTGAAATCGGCCGAGGAATCCCTGGGCTCTCGGGGCCGAGTCAACCTGCGCGCGAGCGGCACCCAGCCGATTCTTCGCGTGATGGTGGAAGCCGACGACATGGCGTTGCGCGACGAAGTCACGGAATCTCTCGTGGGAGTCGTGCTTGGCGAACTCGGTGGAACCATCTACAGCCGAGTAGACTTAACTCATGCTCTGGGCGATTGACGTCGGGAATACGCAAACCGTGGTCGCGATCTACGATGGATCATCGTGGATCGCGCATTGGCGTCAGGAAACCGACGCGCCTCGTACGGAAGACGAAATTGCCGCCTCTCTCTGGCCTCTCGCTCAGATGGCGGGGATTCCGTTTGAGGCGACAGGGGTGATGATCGCGAGCGTGGTTCCTCCGGTCGAGGCCAACTGGGTGCGATTCTCAAGCAAGTATCTAAAGCAGGAGGCTCTTTTCCTGAGAGACGGGGCGAGTGTCGGCATTCCCGTTGACTATCGACCGGCCAACGCGGTGGGCGCAGATCGAATCGCGAACGCTCTGGCGGTGGCTGACGCCCAGGAACTCCCAGCCATTGTGGTGGACTTTGGAACCGCGACGACATTCGACTGCATTGGCAGTGACGGCACGTACCTTGGTGGCTCGATCATGCCGGGAATTCTCGTGAGCCTGAGCAGTCTGGTCGGACGCACGGCAAAGCTCCCCGCCGTGGCGATTGAGGCTCCGGCGCAAGCGATTGGCAAGGACACGGTCGGCGCGCTCCAGTCAGGCGTCGTGTTGGGCTACGCCGGCGCGGTGGACACCCTCATCACGAAGCTCTCCGCCGAATTCGCCGATCAGCCAAAGGTGTTGGCGACCGGCGGACTCGGCAAGGTGTTTGTGGATCTCTGCGAGAAGATCGACCGCTACGAAGCCATGCTCACCATGGATGGACTTCGTATTGCGTACGACCGTCTCAGATCTTGAGGTCAAACGGAGTCGTGCCTCGGGGCTGCTGCATCTCTTGCAGCGGCTGGTCGATCTCCCGCACTCGGGCGTCGCCAAGCATATTCGTGAGACCTTTCAACGTCTGCTTGGCTTCGTGCAGAGCCTTTTCCGCCGACGGCCCTTCGTGCGGGCCATGCTCGGCCATCTGGCGAAGAGTCTCCAGAACCCCTTCAGGGCCTGAGACAAAAGCGCGGGTCGATTGCAAAGCATGTCGAACCAGAGGAGGATCCGCTTGTTCGGCAGACTGACCGTAGGCGTTTTGGTTCCGCTGGTAGGCTCCAATCGCGGCAAGCGTCTTGCCATCCACGGCTTGGCTCCGGTACGGGGCCGCCCGCCCCGGGCCAAGTAGATATTGACCATCGGAGCGGGCATGCTCAACGATGTCTTGGGCCGTCGCGAAGGCGGATTCCATGAGCCGTTCATTGGCTCTTCCACCAGAAGACGACGCGGCATTCCGTCGCATCCCTTCGATCACACTGTCGACGAGATCCGACATCTGGCCCAAGGCGGCTCGGGCGGTCTCGACCTTCACGGCCGATGCTTTGAGTCGTTCGCTGAGCTGCTGAGCGTTCTGTCCAGGACGCTGTTGCGCGGTTTCGTTACGGGTGGATGAAGTTGACGTGACCTGACGCGTCTCCGGGGTAGGTTCCGGCGACACGGGTTGGGGTGAAAGGTGGTATTCGCTTCCTGCTTTATTGTTCGAGTTAAGTCTCGGATCCATCATTGGTGCCCCTCCTGTACAAGGTCCAGTGCCTCGTATGATCTGTTTTTGGACGTTTTTGGTGGTTCTTCCCGGGCAAAACTTCCGGGATTTCTGGAGGGGAAGCCGTGCAAGAATCGTGCCAAAAGGGGGCAATTTTACTTACAAAAGCGAGAATGTAAGAAAAAACGTGTGTCATTTCGACCGGAAATTCCGTAAGGAATACTGCAATGAATCTTAGGGAAAAGTCATCACCTGTCACGATTCGAGAACTGGCTACCCCATTCGGCCCTGAGGGCGGAGAGCTGGTCTTCGCATTGGTCAGCCCAATTGGGACACAAGATCGAAATATTGAAGCCACTCTCAAATCACTCTTGTCAGAGTACGGCTTTAACGTCGAGACAATTCAGGTTAGCAACCTCGTAGATGTGGCGATCGACGGTGAGACAGAAGCGCTCCGAATTCAGCGGCTCCAAGAAGCGGGCAACAGTGCCAGGAAATCGCTCGGATACGATATCCTTGCAGCCCGTTGCATAAAGGAAATCTGTGCCCGACGCGAGACGATCCAGGGCCCGCCAGTGGCATACATTTTGCGATCACTGAAGCACCCCAGCGAGGTTGAGTTGCTGAGAATGGTCTACGGGCACGGACTATTCGTTATTGCCTCTCATGCAAGCTACGATAGCCGTGTGGAGACACTTCGGCACAAAAGGCTGAAAGACAATGAAATCGAGAAGATCCTGAAGACGGATGAAAGTGATGGCATACCGCACGGGCAGAACACGCGAGGCACTTTTGAACTAGCCGACTTCTATGTGGACTCGAATGAGAACATTTGGCCTCAACTTCGGCGGTTTTGCGAACTGGTGTTCGGAAATGTCTTCATCACACCTTCCCGCCAGGAGTACGGCATGAACCTTGCATACGCAGCATCACTTAGATCAGCAGACCTTGCCAGGCAGGTAGGGGCAGTGATTATGTCCGAGGAAGGGGATATCCTTGCTGCTGGATGCAACGAGGTGCACAAGGCAGGAGGGGGAGCGTATTGGGAGGGGGACGCGTATGATGGTAGAGACTATCAGATTGGACACGACCCCAATGATAGGCATAGGCACGCAAGACTAGCTGAATTAACCCAGAAAATTGGTGAGATCCTCAAGGGACAGTCGGAAGACAGCCAAATTCAGGAGGCTATCCGGAAGTCTGGCTTTTGGGATTTGACAGAATTCGGCAGAAGCGTACATGCCGAAATGGACGCAATAACTTCGTGCGTACGACGGGGTATCTCGACTGCCGGGGCCACGCTGTTATCGACGACCTTTCCCTGCCACAACTGTGCCCGCCATATTGTTGCGGCAGGCATACGTCTAGTCTTCTATATTGAGCCGTACCCAAAGAGTCAAGCAGTCGATCTCTACTCGGATTCGATACGTTGTCCGTCTCAGCCACAAGGTGGGGGTACTGGTAATCCTGATCGCGTAATCTTCAGGCCATTTATTGGAGTGGCTCCGAGAAGGTACTCAGACCTCTTTTCCGTCCGGAAGTTAACTGGTTCTCGAATAGAGAGGAAGGACGAGGTAGGCGAGGTGAAGCTGTGGTACAGCAACGGGCAGAGCAAGCCTCGGCACCCGTTATCCCGGCACGGGTACCTTGACCGTGAGACTCTTGTAATCCAAAAGATCCCGGAATAGCGGATCAAACCCGGTGATCGCCAGGGTAGCCTTGCACGCATGATTGCGAGTCTTGTCGCGTCGTTTGCCTTGGGGTCGGTGGGGTCGGCTCCGGGGACGATTGCTCCGCTGTCCTTAACGATCCCGGCCTCCCAGGCCGCCCAGCGCCCGAGGGATATCTGGGTGTTCCGATCTGTGCTGGATCAGAACGCGCGCATGGCCACCGCGATGCTTCACAAAAACCTCACGGTGGCTTACGATGCCACGGCATGTGGGCTCTACCAAGTATGGACGGGTGGCGTCAAATTCGATGGCGCGGTCTACACCACGGTTCACGGCCCTCAGCCGACGAGCGTGGGCAAGCCCTACGTGAAGAACGACGTGAGCAAGACGACATGGTTCGTCAAGAAAGGCAGCGGAGCCTATGCGCCGATCTCCCTCACTTACGGCGGATACACGATCAAGCAGAATCAGGTGACCTTTGAATGGAAGGTGCCGCTCGGCGGAGGAAAGTTTGCCTCAGTTTTTGAGACCCCCGAATACGCCCCAGCCGACCCCATTCTGGGCGATCTTGTGGGTCTGAGCCGCACGTTTGTGCCCGTCGGCCTGCCCAAGGATTGGACTTTGCAGAGCCGGATGAGCTTTGTCGCGATGCCCGATGTGATTGCGGGGGAGAAGGATCGGACACGCGGAGGCAGCGGCCTGGCGACGTACGAAATCGATGTTGTCGCAGGTCAAACCACGAGTATCAATATGTTCTGGAAGCGCCAGGGCGAGTCGAATTCGGGCGTGGTGTTCTCGCCGATGGAAGACAACCCGCAACCCAAGCCGGTTCCCCAGCAAGACACCGCCACCGAGCGCGTGCCGGGCCTGAGTCTCCGGCTCTATTGGATCGGTGGCCCATTTGAGAAGCTCCCCCGTCT
This sequence comes from Methyloversatilis discipulorum, assembly GCA_943371575.1. Classification (GTDB taxonomy): domain Bacteria; phylum Armatimonadota; class Fimbriimonadia; order Fimbriimonadales; family Fimbriimonadaceae; genus UphvI-Ar2. Next base: position 324,623 of record CALRVI020000004.1, read on the forward strand.
GGTGCCTGGTCAAACCCCAAACTACAGCGTGGTCGTGCCGCAGCTCAACCTCGGAAACGATGGATTTGGAGCTTTCACCGATCACTTTTTTGTTCAAGTCACGGGATTCATCGTGGCGCCCGAGGAAGGCGAGTATGAGTTCTCTCTGGGCAGCGATGATGGTTCCAAGCTGGTCATCAACGGCACGACCGTGATCGACAACGACGGTCTTCACGGCGAAAGTCCGGTCAAAACCGGCAAGATCAAGCTGAACAAGGGCGAAAACAAGATCGCGATTGACTACTTTGAGAATGAAGGCGATGCGGCTCTCCGCTTGCGATGGCGCAAGGGAAGTGGTTCGTTCGAACTGGTTCCGGCCAGTGCCTTCACAACCCCGGCAGGAGAGGTTCGCGTCACGGCTCCGGGTAAGAAGCAGATCTTTGGTCAGCAGCGAACTCGCCCGGGCGACAAATCTCCGCTCGAATCTGTCCATCCGAGCTTCAAGCTCGAAACGGTGCGTCCGGATAGCTTCCAACCTCGGGTCGGCGGGATGGATTTCGCGCCGAACGGCGACCTCCTTGTCTGCACCTGGGATCCCGATGGGGCGGTTTATCGTCTCAGCGGAATCCACGGCCCGCGCGAACAAATTAAGGTCACTCGGATTGCGGCAGGACTCGCGGAGCCTCTCGGATTGAAAGTGGTCAATGGGCGCACGTACGTACTCCAGAAGCAGGAACTCACGGAGCTCGTGGACAACAACGGCGATGGCATCACTGACACCTATCGGTGCGTGGCCAATGGCTGGGGTGTCACGAGCAACTTCCACGAGTTCGCCTTTGGTCTGGAATATCGCAACGGCAAGTTCTATGGGAATCTCGCGACGGCGATCAACCCTGGCGGAGCCAGCACCTCACCGCAAAACCCAGATCGGGGGCGTACCGTGGAAATCGACGCCAAGACCGGCACCTACCGGTTCATCGTGAGCGGACTCCGTACGCCGAACGGCATTGGCGTCGGTTCCTTTGGCGATCTCTACATCAGCGACAATCAGGGCGACTGGCTGCCCAGCAGCAAGATCATGCTCGTTCGCGAGGGGGCTTTCTACGGCAACCGATCGGTTGATCCGGTCGGAACCAAGAACAAGAAAGAGGATCCCCCGGTCGTCTGGCTTCCGCAGAACGAAATCGGCAACAGCCCGAGCGGAATCATCCCTCTCAGCATGGGCCCCTACAAGGGTCAGATGGCGCATGGCGATGTCACCCATGGTGGGCTGAAGAGGGTTTTCGTCGAGCGGATCGACGGAGTAACGCAGGGCGTCGTGTTCCGTTGGACGCAAGGTCTTGAAGCGGGCATCAACCGCGTTCTGCTCTCGCCCAAGGGTGAGATCTATCTGGGTGGAATCGGTTCCAGCGGGAACTGGGGTCAGACAGGCAAGGCCAGCTACGGCCTCCAGCGGCTCACCTACAACGGCGCGTCCACGTTCGAGATGCTCTCGGTTCAGGTGAAGAGCAATGGCCTGCAGGTCAACTTCACCGAGCCCCTGGGGACGGAGCAGGGCGAGCTTCCACTCGATTATTCCGTGAGCCACTGGCGCTACGTGCCGACGGTCGAATACGGCGGACCGAAGGTCGATGAGGCAGCGCTCACCGTGAAGAGTGTCAGCGTGAGTAAGGATCGCAAGAGTGCGTTCCTCGAAGTTCCTGGGCTCAAGGAGGGCACCGTGGTTTACCTGCGCTGCCATCCTTCGATGCGAAGCGGCGATGGGGAAGTGCTCTGGAGTACCGAAGCCTGGTACACGTTGAACAAGCTCCCGAAGACGTCGGGCAAGGTCGCCCCGACTCGATCCCGGCTTGCCGGCGTCATGACTCCGACCGAGTTCCGTGACGGGTTCAAGCCTCTCTTTGACGGCACGAACCTCTCGAACTTCGTCGGCTTCCGGCAGAACGTGGTGCCGAGCGGATGGGGGATCGAAGGCGGAGACCTGGTCTTCACTCCGGGCAAGCAAGGAGGCGACCTCCGCACGAAGGAGATGTACGCCGATTTTGACCTGCGCTTCCTCTGGAAGGTCACACCCGGCGGAAACAGCGGCGTGATCTATCGTAGCTCGGAGGATCGCGGCAATAGCTGGGAAACCGGGCCGGAATATCAAGTGCTTGACAATGCCTCCCACGAAGGAATCATCACGCCGTCGCAGGCATCCGGATCGCTCTACGATCTGGTCGCGGCGGAGTACGACTACACCCGCCCGATTGGGGAGTGGAACGAAGGGCGGATCGTGATCTCGAAAGGAATCCTCGAGCACTATCTGAACGGAGTTCGGCTGGTGCGGATCGACATGAACTCGACGCAGTTCTGGGATCTGATCAAGGCCTCGAAGTTCCGTGATATGGCGGGCTTTGCCCGGAACAAGGAAGGGTATATCGTCTTCCAAGACCATGGAAACAAGGTGATGTACCGAAACATTCGAGTCAAGCGCCTGTAAGTTCGCGTCGAGCAAGACGGGAGATCAGCGGCTGAGGACAAGTTCCTTGGCCGCTGGTTGTTTATAACAACTTCTCAAAAGCTGACACAAGATCTTTACAGTGATGCGAAACACCTGGTACCTTTCGCTTCAGCAACGTTACGGAAGGGTCACGGTTAGAAGCATTGGTTGTGAGGGCTGGTGGTTTTCATGGTACCGACGACTCTTGCTCGGTGGTTGTCGGGTGTCGGGTCAAGGGGCTCGGCACTCTTTTCTTTTAAGGCTTGTCAGATTGTCGGCGCATCAGAATCCCGAGAATCACTCCGACCGCGCAGAGCACACCCGCCGCGATGACCGTGGTTCTGACCCCCGCAAGAGTGGAGACCACACCAACGAAGGTCGCTCCGATCGGGGTTGTTCCGCTGAAGCACATCCAGTAAAGACTCAGAGTGCGTCCGCGCATGTGATCTTCCACCGAGGTCTGCACCAGGGTGTTCGCGGCGGTGGAGAAGAGGACAGCCGCCGCTCCGAGCATCGCCAGCACAAGATAGGCGACCGGGAGAATTTGGACGAGAGCCAGGGTCGCAATCAGGGTGGCAAACGCCGCGCCTGCCTTCAAGAGTCGCACAGGATTTGGGCCAGGGAGAGCGGTCGCGGTCAATGCGCCGAGGAGTGATCCGACTCCCATCGCGGAGGTCAGGCCTCCAAACTGAACCGGATCGACGTGCAGGATGAATTTCCCGATGAGGGGGATCAGGGTATTGAAGTTATAGCCGAACGCTCCGAAGAAGAACATCACGACGAGAACGAGGCGCACCGTGGCGTGCCCTCGAGCGTAGTTGACCGCTTCTTTGATTCCCGCCCAGACGCTTTCTTTGGGCTTATCCGGTGCGGCTGACATGAGGGTGCGATTCATGAGGAGCAGCGCGCCGATCACTGCGATGAAGCTTGCGGCGTTCAGCCAGAAAGCGGGCGCCATGCCCACCTTCGCGATGATGACGCCCGCCACGGCCGGGCCGACAATCCGACCGACGTTCACGATGAGCGAGTTCAGCGCAACCGCGTTCGGGATTTCTTCTCGCGGCACGAGCTGAACGACAAACGACTGCCTGACCGGTGTGTCGACCGCGTTCACCAGACCGAGCCCAAGCGCGAGGGTAAAGACCCACGGCAGCGTAATCGTCCCAGTGGAGACAAGAATTGCGTAGAGAATCGCCTGACTCATGGCCAGGGTCTGGGTGATCCGCACGATTTTGTGCCGGTCAAATCGATCGGCGATCGTGCCGCCAAAGATCGCAAGGAGCAGCGTCGGCGTGAACTGAAGTGCCGTGACTAATCCGACTTCGAGCGGGCGATTGGTGAGCTGGAGCACCAACCACCCCTGCGCCGTCGCCTGCATCCACTGGCCGGTAATCGACACCGCCTGCCCGAACCAGTAGAGTCGGTAGTTCCGGTGGCGCAGAGAGGTGAATCCGGTCTTCCAGCGTCGGGGCGACGCATCACTCATGGGCGGTCATGCCACCCAGTTAACCCGGAAATCAGGCGAGGCCGCCGAACTTGCGAGTGCGCTTTTGGTATTGGGCGATTCCGGCGAGGAGTTCTTCTTCGCCGAACTCCGGCCAGGTGGTGTCGGTGACGAAAAGCTCGGTGTATGCCGACTGCCAGATGAGATAGTTGCTCCAGCGGAGCTCTCCAGCGGTGCGGATCATCAGGTCAGGGTCGGGGAGGGAAGGCGCGTACATCCGCTCGCTGATCGTCTCTTCTGTCACAGCCTCAGGGGAGACACCGGCCTGGATCAACGCGCGAACCGCATCGACGATCTCTGCGCGACCCCCGTAGTTGATCGCAAGCGTAAAGGTGATCCCGGTGTTGTGCGCGGTCGAGGAGACCATATCTTCGAGCGCGTTGCGCAGAGTGGAGGGAACCTCGTGAATACGACCGATCACCTGAGCGCGGACGTTGTTCTCGGTCAGACCTCTGAGCTCATGCCGCGCAGCTTCCTCAATGAGAGTCATCAGGCCGCCGACTTCTTCCTCCGGGCGGCGCCAGTTTTCGGCGGAAAAAGCGTAGACCGTCAGGAACTCAACTCCGAGGTTCGCCGCGCTCAGAAGCACGTCCTTGAGGGTTCGGTATCCTTGACGGTGACCCCACAGGCGCATCAGCCCTTGCTTCTGGGCAAAGCGACCGTTGCCATCCATGATAATGGCCACGTGCTTCGGAAGACGATCCAAGTCGATCCCTCGGCTGAGGGCTCGTTCGCGAATCGTGTTCTGAGCAGGCGCGGCCATCTCGATTTCAGAGCGCTCAGGGCTCAGATTTCCATGACTTCGGCTTCTTTCTTCTTTTGCGCCGCGTGAGTTTCTGCGATGTGCTTGTCGGTGAGTTCTTGCACCTTCTTTTCCATCGACTTCAGCTCGTCTTCCGTGATCTCCTTGCTCTTTTCCAGATCGCGGAGGGTGTTGATGGCGTGGTGGCGAACGTTTCGAATCGCCACGCAGCCCTCTTCGGCTCGCTGAGCGACTTGCTTGGCCATTTCCTTGCGTCGCTCTTCGTTCATTTGCGGGAAGTTGAGGCGGATGGCGATACCATCGTTGTTCGGTGTGATGCCAAGATCGCTGGCGAGGATGGCCTTTTCAATCGGGCCAAACATCGACTTCTCGTACGGAGTGATCTGGAGTTGGCGCGGCTCCGGAATGCTGATGGTCGCGCACTGGTTGATCGGGGTGTCGACGCCATAGTAGCTCACCATGATCGGTTCGAGCACGGCAGGATTCGCACGGCCGGTGCGGATGTGGCTAAAATCGTGAACCGTCACTTCGACGGCGTGCTTCATTTTTCGATCAGCTTCTTCGAGAACAGGATGCATGGTTCAATTATCCTCCATGGACGAGTGTGCCTTCCGGTTCGCCCTTCACAACGCGGGCCATTCCACCGGGGCGGAGAAGGTCGAGCACGACCACGGGGAGACCGTGTTCGCGGCACATGGTGAAAGCAGTTTGATCCATCACGGCCAGGCGCTTGTCGATGGCCTCGCTGAAAGTGACGGTGTCGTATTTGACAGCATCCGAGTGCTTCCGGGGATCTTTGTTGTAGACGCCGTCGACCTTAGTGGCCTTCAGGAGGGCGTCGGCATCAATTTCCAAAGCTCGGAGCACGGCGGCGGTGTCGGTGGTGAAATAGGGGTTGCCCGTGCCAGCAGCGAAGACGACAACTCGACCTTTTTCAAGGTGGCGAATCGCGCGGCGGCGGATGAAGGGCTCGGCGACTTCACTTACGGTCAGAGCACTCTGGACTCGAGTCGCGATCCCGGCCTTTTCGACCGCAGATTGCAGAGCGAGACCATTCATGATGGTGCCCATCATGCCCATGTGGTCAGCGACGGTGCGGTCGATGCCTCCGGTTTCGCTGAATGCGGATCCGCGAATGAAATTGCCGCCCCCGACGACGACGGCAACTCCGACGCCAAGTTCGTGGACGGCTTTGATTTCATTGGCGATGTAATCGAGGGTGTCGGTTTCGAGGCCAAAGCCTTGCTTGCCTCCGAGCATCTCTCCGCTGATTTTCAGCAGGACTCGTTTGAATTTAACACCCTCGATCATCGTTTTCTCTGTTTGACTTAGGCTTCGGCTTCTTCGCTACCGGCGTTTTGGCCCACGGCGAGGAGCGTGTAAGCGGTGACATCGCCACCGTTGTTCTGCTTCAGGAATTCCGTTACCTTGGTCTTGTTGTCCGTGTAGATCAGTTGCTCGAGCAGGACGGTGGCTTGGTAGAACTCCTTGTTCACGCGGCCTTGAGCAATGTTCTTGGCGACTTCTTCCGGCTTACCTTCGTCGAGAGCGCGCTTCGTTTGGGTTGCGAGCTCGGCGGCGATGAGGTCAGCAGGAACGTCATCCTTCTTCAGATACTCCGGCTTGTATGCCACGACTTGAATGGCGACCTTTTCGGCGGCGTCGGCATTGTCACCGGTGTAAGTGACAACGCTGGCCCACTTGCCATCGTGGTGGTTGTAGGCTGCGAGTTGCCCTTCGCTTGCCGTGAAAAACTCGGCGGCGCGGAGTTGGATGTTCTCACGGATCTTGCCCACGGCTTCGGTGATGTGATCGGAGACAGATTGACCGTCCACGACGACATCTCCGCCTGCCTTACCGGCGGCGAGCATGCCTTCGACCAGCTTGTTGACCATCGCCTTGAAGTCGTCGTTGCGGCTCACGAAGTCGGTTTCGCACTCGACGATGATGCCAGCACCGGTCTTTCGATCTTCGCTGAGCACGATTCGGGCGATGCCTTCCTTGGTGGCTCGGCCTGCCTTCTTGGCACTCGCGGAGGCACCCTTTTCCCGAAGGATTTGCACAGCCTTGTCGAAGTCGCCATCTGCTTCTTCGAGGGCTTTCTTGCAGTCCATCATCGGCGCGTCCGTGAGTTCACGGAGTTTCTTTACATCTGCTGCTGAGATTGCCATTTTTGTTAGTTTCCTTCGGTCGCGGCTGCTTCGGGAGCGGCTTCAGCGGGAGCTTCGGCAGCGACTTCGGCAGCGGGTTCCTCGACGTTCGACGCTTCCTCAGCGGGAGTCGTCGCGGCGGCCTGGGCCTTGTTGGCTTCCTCAAAGGACTTGAGGAACTCTTGCTCGACTTCGCCAAAGTGGACAACTTCCTCGTCCCCTTCAACTGCGGCCTTCTCTTCGCCTTCTTCACCCTCGGTGAGAGCCGTGCTGAGCGGCTTGACTTCGAGGATCGCTTCGGCGAACTTCTCGGTAACCAAGCGGATCGCGCGGATGGCATCGTCGTTGCCCGGGATCACGTAGTCGGCGAGATCCGGATCACAGTTGGTGTCCACAATCGCCACGATGGGGATGCCCAGGGTCTTGGCTTCCTTGACGGCGATGGATTCCTTGTTGAGGTCCACCACGAACATCACGCGCGGCATTTCGTCGAGGTCGCGGATTCCTTCGAAGTAGCGTTGGAGCTTATCGCGCTCTTCCATTCGCTTCAGGGCTTCCTTCTTCGGCAGGCGAGCGAGGTAGCCCTCTTCTTGCATGCGATCCAGTTCCTTGAGGCGGAGAATTCGTTGGCTGATCGTCTCCCAGTTGGTGAGCATGCCACCCAGCCATCGGTCGGTGACGAAGTACTGACCGGACTTCTGGGCTGCTTCCTTCACTGCGGATTGAGCTTGCTTCTTCGTGCCCACGAAGAGGACGGTGCCGCCATCTTGAACCACGCTTTGCACGTAGTCGAGAGCGTCTTGGAAGAGCTTGATGGTTTGGTGGAGGTCAACGATGTAGATTCCGTTGCGCGCGCCATAGATGTAGCGCTTCATCTTGGGATTCCATCGTCGGGTCTGGTGACCAAAGTGGACGCCTGCTTCAAGCAGGTCCTTCATACTGAGTTCAGGCATATTCGTTTTCCTTGTGGGTTGTGCCTCCGGAGGATGTGACTCAGGCCGCCCGATCTCGACTCATTTCGCTTTCGGCGAGAAGAGTAGGGAACCCAGGGGCGCACATCTCCGTGCGAATTTGCTCCCGAAGCAAGCTCCGTGAAGCAGGCAAGAGGATACCAGGACGAACTCTGAGGCGGTGGAAAACCCAGTGAGATCGGGACTAGTTACTAAGGAAGCGCGAAAGAGCGCTTTGAATCGGTTCTTTGACCTCGGCTTGCCTTGCCAAACGATCCCTCATCTCGGGCCATTCGCTGCGGAGCATGCTGTAGTAAACGGTGTCCCGAAAGGCTCCGTCTGGCATGATGATGTTGTGGCGGAGCGTGCCTTCGCGGACGAGGCCGATTTTCTCCATCGCCTTCTGACTTGCGAGATTGCGGGCATCCGTCTTCAGTTGGACTCGAATCGCGCCCAGATTCTCGACGGCATGGGCCATCATCGCGGACTTCACCATCGGATTCAGAGCCGTGCCACGGAATTCCTTGGTAAACCATGTGTGGCCGATTTCGAGGGCAAAGTCGGCGGGTCGGACATCGAGGTAGGAACTTGATCCGACAAAGTGGCCTCCAACCAGAATTGCTGAAGCATGGTAGCCCTCCCGAGTGCGCCGGTCGATGTACTCGAGGACTCCAGCCTTGTCGTGGCTGCGCGGGACTTCGGTGAACCACTTGAAGGTCTCCGGATCGGGGAGGAGTGCTCGCAGATAACCTTCCGCGTGATCCTGAGTCAGGGGCTCGATTCGGAGGGCATCCAGCTCGAACTCAAGGGGTGTCACGCGAAAGTAGTCGTTCACCGCCGGATTGTGCACGATTCATCCTTTCCCTCAGGATAGACTTCGGGCATGATCGCCACGCTGGCCACCTGCCTGTTGCTCAACGACACATCCTTCTCGGCTCGATCTGGCAATCCCAAGCCGATGACCGACGCCACGGAGATTCAAATGGTCTCCGCGAACATCAAAGGCAATATCCCATCCTGCGATGTCACGACGGAGTACAAGTTCACCAACCTGGGCGCCAAGCGAACTGCTCTCATGGGATTCCCAGAGGAGGGCTACGACGCGTATCTGGAAGACGGCCGGAAAACGTGGTTCAAGAAATTTGAATCGTGGGTGGATGGCAAGCCCGTGAAGGCTCTTGCCGAGAAACTCGAGGACAAGGATGCCCAAGAGTTCGGGTATCGGATCTGGTGGCTCAAGTACGTGGAATTCGGCAAGGGGCAGACCAGGACAGTCAAGAATCGCTACATCAGCGACCATGGCTCCGACACCACTCCACGAAACTTCTTCCAATACGTGGTTCGCACTGCCAGCACTTGGAAGGGGCCAATCAAATCTGTTCGGGTTGAAATGGACTGCTCAGGGTTCCCGAGCGGGATGCTTTACACATGCACGCCCGCGCCTCACAAGAAGATCGGTGACACCCTGCTGTGGTACTGGGAGAACATCGAGCCGACGGAGGCGCACGATATCGAGGTGGCCTGGCTTCCCGACTTGGCCTCGCTCCCGGACTCGATTAATCCCGATACTCTGTTGGGAGATCGCGTTTACCGCAGACCGTAGTGTTTGAGTGTTGCGGTCTTTTTCATAACAATGGGGAGCTGCATACGGACTTTCGCGTTTGCCGAAAATCCGTCGCGATCTGCGTCTGCTTGGGTGCAGGGGGCGCACCTTTGCCCCTCAAGAGTGACCGCCGAAAACTAAAAGGCTCCTCGCCATTGGAGAGGAGCCTTCGATTTAGTGCAGGAGCCAATGGGAGCTTCAGTCGGGCCAAGGGGAGAGCAAATGCCCGCATCCGCCCCCACTGGGTCACTGCACGCTTTGTGTGACGGGTAGTTTGCACCGTCCGTTCGGGCTATTTCCCGGAACTGGGACCCTTGTCCCACGAGAAACTTTTCCGCCCTGTCGTGATTGTTCTTGCAATCGTATCGTTAAGTACGGCTAACAGTTAGGAATCCTTTACTGATACCATTGCCGGAGTTTTGAATCGCCTTCCGGAGAGCCTTCATGGACTTCGGGCGCAACTAGCCACGGCTGATCCTCTATAATCTTGCCCATGAGTGGCCTGAAAGGCAGAGTGGACGAACTCGCCGCGATCATGGACGAGTTTGGTCTCGAGAAAGCAAAGTGGAAGACCTCGGATGGCACGGTTGAATTGGCAACCCAGGTCGAGCGATCGGGTGTCGGAGCCATCGCCGTCGCAAGTGCGGCAACCGACGCAACTCCTGCTCCTGCTCCCAAGGCCAAGGCGCGCCCATCGGCACCGGCAGCTCCCTCCGGGATTCCTGTCACGAGCCCAATGGCCGGCATCTACTATTCGTCCTCCAGCCCAGGAGCCCCCTCTTTCGCAAAGGAAGGGGATGTGGTTCAGGCGGGCCAGGTGGTCGGCCTGATCGAGGCGATGAAAGTTTTCAACGAAATCACGGCGCCGACGAGCGGAACTGTGACGAAAGTGGCGGTGGAGAACGCCCAGCTGGTTCAACCCGGCGATCCTCTGATCTACATTGGCTGATCTGCGCACGGTTCGAGTGGGATTGCTCGGCTTCGGGACGGTCGGTGAAGGCACCTACCGGATGCTCATTGATAACGCCGACGAAATCGGTCGTAAAACCGGGGCGCGCGGCAAGGTCGTGCGGATTGGAATCAAGGACTCATCCAAGCCCCGATCGCTCCCGGGCGAGATGTTCACCACGGATCTCGAGTCGGTGGTTCGAGACCCGAATATCGATGTCATCTGCGAACTCATGGGCGGCGAGTCCCCGGCGGGCGAGATGGTGGAGCTCGCACTGAGTCTGGGGAAGCATGTGGTCACGGCGAACAAGGAGCTGATTGCCAAGCACGGGTCACGGCTCATCACCAAGGCTCGCGAACTAGAGCTCGATCTCCACTTCGAAGCTGCGGTGGGCGGCGGCATCCCCGTTGTGCAACCTCTGAAGCACCAGCTGGCAGGCAACGATGTCATCAAGCTGATGGGCATCCTCAACGGCACCACGAACTACATCCTCACGCAAATGGAGGAGAACGGAGCCGATTTCTCCGATGCCCTCGCCGAAGCCCAAGCAAAGGGCTATGCGGAAGCCGATCCGACAAACGACGTGGATGGCTTCGACACGATGTACAAGATCAGCATCCTGGCCGCGATTGCCTTTGGCAAGCAGGTTCCGCTCGACAAGGTTCATCGTGAAGGGATTCGAAAGGTCAGCGCCGCGGATATGAAGTACGCCAAGCAGTTTGGCTACAAGATCAAGCTGCTCGGGATATGTGAAGAAACGGCGGACGACCAGGTTCTGGTTCGGGTCCACCCAACGATGATTCCGCTTGGGCACCAAGTAGCGAGCGTGCGGGATGTCTACAACGCGGTGTGGCTCCACGGCGACTTTGTCGGCGACTTAATGTTCTCGGGACGCGGTGCAGGAGCGCATCCGACGGCCAGCGCGGTGGTGGGAGACCTCATCGATGTGATGCGCAACATCATGATCGGAGGCTCTGGCAGTGCGATCCCTTACGGAACCGGTCTCTCGACCACGAGTATCTCGGAGCTGGAAACGCGCTACTACCTTCGATTTGAAGTAGAAGACCGCCCCGGTACCCTAGGCGAGATCACGACGGCATTCGGACGCCGGAGCGTTGGGCTGGCCGCGATGGAGATGCGCACGAAGGTCGGCGGAAAGGGGGAAATCGCCTTCCTGACCCACGTTTGCCGCGAAGCAAACTTCTTGACCGCGCTGGAGGAAGTCTCGCGACTCCCGTGCGTGGCGCAAGTGGAGAACTACATCCGGGTCGAGCAGTAATCGCAACCCCGCAAAATTGGCAGGGAATTGTCCTGGTACACCTTCCAGCCTGGGATTCTCCTTAGTCAAGCGGGTAAGGTTAAGCCGTGTGCGCGTGCGCCTCTGACAAGGGGTGCAGCGTGGGTGTTCGGAGGAAACCTCTCGAAGATGTACTTACCTCAAACCGTCCAAAGGGACAAAAAGCTGCCGTTCGGGAAGCGGTGCTTTGCCCTCTTGATGACGTTATTCGCGTTTCTCTCATTCCCGACCTTCGCCTTCGCGGCGGGGGGAGAGGCCAACATCAAGCTGGAGTTCACCGAGCAAGACAAGATGTACCTGTACATCTCGCTCGGCTTTGGCGTGGTGGCTCTCGCATTTGCGGCGTTCTTCTGGTCTTGGGTGAAGAAGCAATCCCCAGGCAACGAGAAGATGCAAGAGGTCGGCGGGGCAATCCGCGCCGGCGCGCTTGCCTATCTGCGCCAGCAAGTCCAGATGATGGGCGTCTTTGTCGCCATCATCTCGGTCGGCCTCTTCTTCATGTACCTGCAAAGCTACGGCGGACAGCTGGCCGGATTCACAGTGGCCGCTTTCGTCGGTGGCGTGGCGGCTTCCTACATTGCCGGCTATGTCGGTATGTATGCGGCGGTCAGCGGCAACATGCGGGTGGCTCACTCGGCTCTCACCAGCTACAAGACGGCGCTTGAAATCGCTTTCCGATCTGGTGCGGTAGCGGGTCTTGTCACGGTCGGTATGGGTCTGCTGGGCGCAACGATCATCTTCCTCGGCTTCCCCGAGAACGCGACCAAGCTCCTGGTTGGCTTTGGCTTCGGTGGCTCGCTGGCTGCGCTCTTTATGCGGGTCGGTGGTGGCATCTTCACCAAGGCCGCAGACGTAGGCGCTGACCTTGTTGGTAAGGTCGAAGCTGGTATTCCTGAAGACGACCCGCGCAACCCGGCAGTCATTGCCGACAACGTGGGCGACAACGTTGGCGACTGCGCCGGTATGGCCGCAGACGTCTTCGAATCGTACGAAGTCACCCTCGTGGCAGCGATCGTCCTTGGTGCGGCAACCGCCGCGATCTTCCCGACCGAAATCTGGATGAAGCTCATCCTCTTCGCGATGATGGCTCGCGGCGTGGGAATCCTCGCTTCCATCGTTGGCATCTTCATGGTGCGCGGCGAAGAGAACATCACGTTCGATCCCCTCAAGGCGATTCGGCGTGGTTTCTACAGCTCAGCCGCCATCGCGGCTGTCGCAACCGTGGGTCTTGCCTGGTTCATGCTTGGCGGCGCGGATAAGAACGCCATCGTCAAGACCAGCGAACTCGTCACGCTGGCGGAAATCCAACGCGATCGAGCGGAAGAAATTCTCAAGATCCAACGCCAAGTCGCAGCCAAGGAGGGTGTTGAACTCTATCAAGTCAAGCCCGAGACGATGCTCGAGGACGCGCGAATCAAGGATCTCGACATCCCGGCAGACCAGTTGGACTTCCAAGTTCGACAGGCCATGGCGGCAGGTGAGCGCGGTCTTCCGGTCGTTGAGAATATCGACGACTTCCGACCGATCAACTATTCCAACGACTCGCTGAAGATCCTGCGGTATGCCGCTCCGGACACGTCGAACCCGGCTCAGGGTGCGGCCACGCCGAACTTCAGGACGTTCAAAGCTGCCTATGAAAAGGCTGATCTGAAGGTCTTCTCAATCGAAGCGGTGCAGACTCCGGTCGGCCCGGATGGCAAGCCCTTGCCGGGCGAGCCGCAAAAGCAAGAGTTCAACTTCGGCCCCGTCGACAAGACGGACTTCGAAAAGCAGCTTGCTGAAGCCGCCAAGAACTCGCCGAACTCCAAGTTCAATGTGACGGCGGAGTACCCGGTGACCTTCTACACGAATCCCTCTGGCGAACTCATCGCCGGGGTCAGCGTGGAACCGACGAAGCTCGATCTGGGTTCGATCCAGTCCGGCCCGGTTGCTTATGCGGACACCCCCGAAAAGGTCAAGGCCTTCTCGGAGTCACAAGCCGCGAATCAAGCCGAAGCCGCTCCTCAACCGCCAGCAGTGCAAGCAGAGTTCGCTTATGTCAAGCACAAGGTGGCTGACTTCTGGCGATTCGCACTCTGCGTGCTGTTCGGCATCGTCATGGCCTTCGTGTTCGAATGGCTGACCGACTACTACGTGGGCCTTCACAAGCGTCCCGTCAAGGAACTCGGACAGCTTGCTACGGCTGGCCCCGCTCCGATGATCATCACCGGCTTTGCCTATGGCAAGGAATCCTCGGTGTTCTCGGTGTTCGCCATCGTGGCCTGTCTCATCGGCCCGCTCCTCATCTTCCCGCCGGCAGAGTACGGCGGCTATCTCCTCAGCTTCTATGGCATTGCCCTCGTCGGTCTCGGTCTTCTGACCACCACCGGCTTCATCCTTGCCATGGATACCTTCGGCCCGATCAGCGACAACGCCCAAGGCGTCTTCGAAATGTCGGGTGCTGGCGAGGAGAGCGAAGATGGAGCTCGACGCGTTCAACTGCTCGACGCAGCCGGAAACACGACCAAGGCTCTCACCAAGGGCTTTGCGATCGCGACGGCGGTTGTGGCAGCGGTTGCCCTCTTCCACGCTTATGTTGAAGAAGGCAAGCTCACGCAGATTGGTATGCGCCTTGAGGTTCCGGAGATCTTCCTTGGACTCCTCATCGGTGGTGCGGCTCCGTACCTGTTCAGCG
>CALRVI020000005.1:0-117048 GCA_943371575.1 Methyloversatilis discipulorum
GATCAACGCGGTCGGCCGAGCGGCCTTCCAGTTGATCAACAACGTGCGAGCCCAGTTCCGAAACGATCCGGGCATCATGGCAGGCACCAGCAAGCCGGACTACGCAAGCTGCGTTCAGATCGTCACGAAGGCGGCCCAGACCGAGCTTCTCGGCCCTGGCATCCTCGCGATTGCCTTCCCGGTTCTCGTGGCCTTCGGCTTCGCCATCGGCAAGCCGCTGGTGACGATTGACGGTGCGCAGTACAACCTGGTCGGCGCCCAAGCTCTGGGTGGCTTCCTTGCCGGTACGATCCTCTCCGGTCAGCTGATGGCTGTCCTCCTCGCCAACTCTGGCGGCATGTGGGACAACGCCAAGAAACTCATCGAAGACGGCCTCCACGGTGGAAAGGGAACCGAAGCTCATAAGGCGGCGGTGGTCTGCGATACGGTCGGTGACCCATTCAAGGATACGGCTGGTCCGGCTCTCAACCCGCTGATTAAGGTCATGAATCTGGTTGCTCTCTTGCTTGCCCCTCAGGTCATCAAGCCGTGGGACAACAACACTCTGGTCATCATCACCCTAGCAGCAGCGGCTGCGCTCGTGGTGGCCATCTGGTGGTCCAAGCGAGGCAGCATGAGCGACGGACTCAACGAGGCTCCGGTTGACAAACAACCGAGCATCGTCGAAAAGGCGAAGGCCCAAGTTGCGGAGACCGTCGAAGACGTCAAAGAGAAGGCCGAAGACCTGATCGATGGCGACAAGAAGCCAGACGCGTAAGCGAATCTGGTCATCGACAAACAAAAGTCGGCCCGGAGGAAACTCCGGGCCGACTTTTGTTTGAACGGGTGCGCCGAGCCTCAGCGGGAGGGACGGAAGATCTCTCCGAGGAAGTCCTGCATCGCATCCCAGCTTCGTCGATCAGCCTCCGCATTGTAGGCTGCTCCCCGGGAGTTGTCGTTGCCCGCTTCGACCTCGGTAAAGCTGTGCACCGCGTTCCCGTAGCTGATCATCGACCAGTCGACCTTGCCCGCTCGCATCTCCTCCATGAATGCCGTGATGTCTTTGGCAGGAACGAACGGATCGTCGGCTCCGTGGAGGACGAGAACCTTGGCCTTGATTTGGTTCGCCTTCTCTGGGTTTGCGCCATCAAGTCCACCGTGGAAACTGACCGCGCCCAGGATGTCCGCTCCCGACCGGGCAAGCTCCAGTGCTCCGGTACCGCCGAAGCAATAGCCAATCGCGGCCACGCGCTTTTTGTCAACGCCCGGGACACCTCGAACGAAGTCGAGGGCTGCGGACAGTCTCTGGCGGAAGAGCGGTCGATCTCCCTTGAATTTGCCCGCCATCTGGCCTCGCGCCTGACCCGTCGGGCGGACTCCTTTTCCGTACACATCCACGGCAAACGCGACATAGCCCATTTTCGCGAGCATATCAGCACGGCGCTTCTCGTACTCTCCGAGACCGCCCCACTGATGGATCACGAGTACTGCAGGGGCAACAATGTCTTTGTCCGGCTTTGCGAGGTAGCCCTCCAACACCGTGTCGCCGTCCTTGTAGTCCACCGAATTGCCATTGAGAGGAGTTGTCATCATCGTTGTCAGCAGAAGTGTCGCCAGCATAGTGATGCATACGAAAAAAGCCCCTCGGTGGTCGCACCGAGGGGCCTTTCCGTGCTCGAGGCGCCTACACTAGTCGTCGTCGAGCTTGGCTTTCACTCCGGAGAATGCTCCGTTGGAGTAGGTGCCTTCGACCTCGACAATCGCACCGTTGGCGATCAACTCGAAGAACGCATTCTTCGTGATGGTCTCGCCGGCATCGTTGCGATAGGTGGCGTTTTCCGTCATGGTCACCGCCAGCTCTTGGTTCAGAGTTCCATTGAATCCAAACCAGCTGCTGAGCCGGAGGGTAAATGTACGAGCCGTCGAGTTCGCTCCGGAGGCAGTGCCCTTGGCTTCCGCTGCTCCGTTTCCGCCGACGTTCGTGCGCAGTTGCGCCTTCTTGGCCTGCATGACGCCGTTCTGAATCATGCCCTCCACCTTGACGCCGCCGCCGTTGGTCAGCAGTTCGAAGAACTGGTTCTTCGTGATCGGCGAACCCTCGTTGTTGCGATAGGTGGTGTTCGGGCCAGTCGCGACGGGAACGATGACGCCAGGGGCACCGTTGAAGCCGGACCATTCGGTGAGGGTCACGCGGAAGGTGCCGGCTTGCGCGTTCTTCTCGCTGGCCGTACCTTTGATCTCCGCACCGTCGTCACCCTCAAAGTCCTCAAGCTTCAACTTGCGGGCAAGAAGAGTGTTGGTGTCATCGTTGTAGGTGCCTTCGGCTTCCGCCTTGGCTCCCTGACCGATTGCCTCAAAGAACGCAGCCTTCGGAATTGGTCTGCCCGCATCAGTGAAGTAGACCGTGTTAGTGTTCGTGGTGATGTTCACCCACAGATTGGTGGGGAGGAACCCTCGGACTTCGACCGCCTTGATCTCCAGCGTGCCATTGGCCGCATTTCCGTTTCGAGTCGGACCTTTGACCTTGTCCTCACCGCCCGCGCCTTGGCCGTCTTCAATCTTCACCAGACGAGCGATCACCCGTCCTGTGGAGAGCGAGAACTTTCCGTAGACCTCGACGGTCTGGCCATTCGCGAGAACCGCGTTCGGCGCGCCGTTGTCGTTCAGAATCGTCGTTGAAGCATTCGTGCTGACGCGGAGGGTGCGACCCAGAGGCATGTTCAGCGTGAACGCTTGAGTGGGCGCTGTGCCCTCCAGTGCAGAGATGGTGCCCTTGAAGTCTTCATCGGTTTGGCGATTGAGATCATCCACCCCGCTGCCGTTGTGGAGAAGAACCACCGGGACAATCTGACCGCTTCCATTGATCGTCCACTGGCTGAGGTCAAAGTCGATGACCATGTTGGAGCCGGTGGAGAGGGTGACGGGAGCGGGGAAGGTCACGCTCAATCGTGCCCGACCATTCGCCCCGACCAGCGCAGGGACGAAGGGATATTGGGTCGCGCTTGTTTGGCCGGTCGCAATGATGCTCGCTGTATTGGCGACACTGACTCGGGCTCCGGTGAAGGTGCTATTCGGTACCGAGCTGACGCCGAGCAGGCTGAAGAGATTCGATCCGTTGTTCAGGGCTCTCAAATCCACCGTTGTTCCGGCGTCGGACTCGAAGACCTTGGTCGATCCGCCTGCGTACTCGAGTTCCACTTCGTGGATCGTCACGTAAACGTGATCGTAGTTTGTCGAGAGATTGTCGGTGATAAAGAAAGAGACCCCGGTGCTTCCGCCACCAGAGCCTGATCCGCCACCACCGCATCCCACGAGGAGAAGCAAAAACAGCCCTACAACAGCTGTAATCCATGCGATGCGCTTCATTGTGTTTTCCTTGTCCACACGTCGTTTGTCGGTTCAAATCCCGGCAAATATACTTGCATGAACAACTTCATGTGATAGACGTACGAACCGCATCCTTTCGTTCGGGACTTACGTCATATCGATCACTAAAAATATACCCTTCTGGCCCGGGCCGTCCGACTCATCCTGACCGCCTGATTTGGTGATCGCCCGGAGGTCGCCTATAGTGGCGATGACGGAGGAAACCATGTTCACAACTATCGGCGACGTTGTTCTGATCTTCGGCATCTTGCTCGCAACGAGCATCTCGATCTGGGCCACCATGGTGGTCGCGACTCTCCTGTACCCGGTGCGTGCGGCAAAGGTGGCGCGCTCCTTGGAAACGAGTCCCTGGAAGGTCATTGGCCGAGGCACTGTGATCACGATTCCTTCGATTCTCGCGATCTTGGTGCTCGCGAACATTCCGAACCCGATCGTGAAGTTCCTGGCTCTGGTGTTCGCCTTCATCTTCCTGGGAATGGGCGCATTGGGAGCCAGCGGATTGGTACGTTGGGTTTCCGAGCGAGTGCATGAAACCGGTTCTGGGCTGAGTGTCTACGGCTCCATCACTCGAGCCGCGGCACTCATTGTCGGTGCGGCCAACATCCCGTTCTTCGGATGGTTCTTTATCGCGCCCCTGGCTCTGCTCGCTTCGATTGGTGCGCTGAGCAGCGGATTCTTTGGACGTAGCACTCCGAGTGCTCCGTTTGCAGGAGAAACCCAGCCATGACTCTTTCCCGACGAGAAGCACTGGCCGCTCTGGCCGGAGCTGGCCTTCTCGTCGGGTGCTCGCGTGTGGCGGAGACGGCCCGGAACCTCGAACGGGCTCCGATGCCTCTCCCTACTCGCGAGGATGACCTGGCGGTCGCCACACTCAATCGATTCGGGTTCGGCCCGAGCCGGCAGAGCCTCGCCCAGTTTCGCGATCTGGGCCCGGAGAAGTGGTGGGAATCCCAACTAAATCCCACCGATGAGGAGCCGGATCACCTGACCTGGATGATCTCGCGCATGGAGACGCAGCATCTGAGCGCATACGAACTCCGCGATTTCAAGGAGGAAGCGGTGCTGTTCCAAATGCAGCAGGCGGCGATCCTTCGAGCGACCTACAGTCCTTGGCAACTGCGTGAGCGAATGGTCGATTTCTGGACGAATCACTTCAACGTGAATGCGAGAAAAGGGATCGCCACCTTCCGCAAGCCGCAGGACGAGAAGGAAGTTTCGCGCGCCCACGCGCTCGGCAAGTTCCCGGAAATGGTGATGGCCTCGGCGAAGTCGACTGCCATGTTGGTCTATCTGGATCAACAGAACAGCAACGAGGCAACTCCCAACGAGAACTATGCCCGAGAGCTTTTGGAACTCCACACCCTCGGCGTGGATGGGGGATACACCCAGCAGGACGTGATGGAAGTCGCCCGGTGCTTCACCGGGTGGACGGAAGAACGCGGACTGCTCCGGGCCAAGGGTCGCTTCGCATTCAGAAGAGATCTGCATGACGACGGCGAGAAGATCGTCCTCGGAACGCGCATCCCCGCGGGCGGAGGGATTCGGGACGGAGAAACGGTGGTCTCGCTGGTTTCCCGGCACCCGGCGACCGCGAAGCATCTTGCCGGAAAACTCGGTCGCTTCTTCCTGGGTGAGGAGGTCTCGGCGAAGACTCTGGCGATGATCGAAAAAACCTTCCTCGATACTGAAGGAGATATCAAGGCGGTCATGACGACGATCCACGACGCTTTCCCGGCGGAATCGACTCCGGTGGTCAAGCGACCGTTCGATTATGTGGTCTCTGCGATGCGGGCTCTGGATGCCAGCACCGATGCCGCTCGTCCGATTCAGGACGCATTGAGTCTCATGGGGCAGCCCCTGTACCAGTGGCCGATGCCCGATGGCTTCCCGGTCGAAGCTCCCGCCTGGACGGGGTCGCTGATGGGCCGCTGGAAATTCGCCGACGCCCTCGCGCACAACCGCCTGCAAGGCACCTCGGTTGATCTGCCTCAGCTCACGGCGGATCTCACAGATCACTCCGGGTATGTAGCGGCCACTCACCATGCCGTGTCGTTAACGAATTCCGTTGTCGAACTCCTCGACTCTCACGAGCTCGCGGCTCAAGTGGCCCTGGCTCTATCCGCTCCGGAGATGCAGTGGCGATGAAAAACTGGACTTATTGCGACGGCGAAGGCGGCCTTGGCCGGCCCGCTCCTGACCTCACCTCACGCCGACAGGCCCTTGTCGCGGCGAGTGCACTCGCACTCGGCTCCATCTGGTGGGCGTCCCCCAAGTCGGCCCTCGCGCAGACGATGATCCGGAAGGATCGCACCAACCGAAACGTGCTCGTGAGCGTCTTCTTGCGGGGCGGGGCAGATGGACTCAACTTGGTCGCGCCCTATGGTGAGGACGAATACTACAAATTGCGCCCGAGCCTGGCTCTGAAAAGTCCGAATTCGGGAGGCAGGGAAACCACTCGCCTGAGCGATCTCGACGGATTCTTCGGCCTGAGCCCCGCGTTGCTCCCACTCCTGGGTGCGTACAAGGAGGGACGCATGGGGATCATCCATGCCGTCGGTTCGCGGGACACCACCCATTCTCACTTTGAGGCGATGGCGACGATGGAGCGCGGTCTGCACACCGGGGGAGATGAAGGCAGCGGAGGATGGTTGGCACGGCACCTCAACGCTTCAGGCGACTCGGAGAGTCCTCTGCGAGCCGTCGCGTTGAGCAGCATCATGCCGGATAGCCTCGCCGGGGCCACTCAAGCGCTCGCGATCGAGAGCATCACCCAGTACAAGCTGGAGATGGAAGAATCGCAGCGCGAGACCTTACGGCGTCTCTACAGTCGAGGCGAGGATCCTGTCTCGCGTGCGGGACGAGAAACCTTGCAGGTCGTCGATACGCTTCGCAAAGTAGATCCAGCGAAGTACGTACCGGATGCGGGCGTCACCTATCCGGATACGCCGATGGGCCGTGCGTTCAAGGAAACCGCGTTCCTGATCAAACAGGATCTTGGGTTAGAGATCGCCTGCTTGGATGGAACTGGTTGGGATACCCACGTGACTCAGGGGACGGTTGATGGCTGGCTTTACGGGCTCGTGCGCGATCTTGCCGATAGCATGGCTGCATTCGACAAGGACATGGGTTCGGAGATGAGCCGCGTGACGGTCTGCGTCCAAACCGAATTCGGACGGAGAGTCTACGAAAACAGTGGCCTGGGAACGGATCACGGGTCAGGGTCGGTGATGCTGCTGCTCGGCGGCGGGGTTCAGGGAGGAAAGGTCTACGCCAAGTGGCCGGGGTTGATCCCGGACAAGCTGACGGGGCCTGGGGATCTCCAGATCACCACAGACTACCGGAACGTCCTCGGGGAACTTCTGGTCAAGCGTCTCCATACTCCGTCGCTGGGTGACGTCTTCCCCAGTCTGCGGTACCGAGAGATCGGGATCTTCGCGTAGGAGCACTGGAACTCTCAACAAAACGATGCCCGAACCGATCTGGTTCGGGCATCTCTTTGCCGTACAGGTCTGGGCTCAGACCTTCGGATCGACGATTCCGAGGGGCTTCATCGTCTTCCACTCTCCTCGCGTGAAGTCGGGGACTTCGATCATCTCGCCCCGGTGAGCGACCGACCAGGCACTGAGGGGAGTGATGACGCTCCAAGTGGCCGCGTCATACACGTCTTGATCGAGTGGCTCGCCGTTGCGGAGGCAGTAAACGATGCGCCAGAGCATGAGGAAGTCCATTCCTCCGTGGCCGCCCATCTTCACGGCAAGTTCGCCTTGCTTGCGGAAGAGCGGGTGATCGAACTCTTCGTAGAGGGCTTTCAGCTTGTCGCCTTGCGCCCAGCTGTGGGTGGATTCAGTGCGACCTTCGATCACTGTGCGACCGGGGAATCCTGCCCAGACGCCACGCGTCCCCTGAACCAGGTTGTGCCGAGTGTAGGGTCGCGGGAGCTGCTCATCCCATTGAATCATCAGGGTTTTACCGAGAACGGTTCGCGCGATCGTCGTGTTGAGGTCTCCGCAGACAAACTTGCCCTTGTTCCACTTGTGATCGGCGGGGAATTTCTCCTTGGCGTAGATGGCTCGCGCGCGCGAGTTCGTGCTCATCGAGGAGAGAGTGTCGAGCCTGTCGCCCCGGTTGATGTTCATGTATTGGGCAACCGGGCCGAGACCATGGGTGGGATAGAGGTTCCCGTTGGTCTTCATGTAGTGATAGGTGCGCCAGCTTCCGGTGCCGCGCTCGACCTCGTGCATCTGTTCGCGGAGGTCGTGGATGTAGGCCGCTTCTCCATGAAGGAGCTCTCCGAGAATCCCTTGGCGACACAGATTGAGAACCATGAGCTCCTCGCGGCCATAGTTGACGTTCTCCATCATCATGCAGTGGCGCTGCGTGGCTTCGGCGGTGTCGACGAGTTCCCAGCACTCATCGACGGTGAGCGCGGCAGGAACTTCCAGGAAGACATGCTTTCCCTTCTTCATGGCATCAACCGCCATCGGGACGTGCCACTCCCAGGGAGTTGAGATCACAACGATGTCGATATCGTCGCGGTCATGCATTTTCTTGAAAGCGTGGGGATCGCCGGTGTAAAGGGTTGGCTCGGGTTGACCGGCCTCCACGACCTTCTTCGCGGAGCTCTTGGCCCAATCCTCGTAGAGATCGCAGATCGCTTTGACCTCGACGCCTTCGAGAACCAGCATCTGCTCGACATGTCCCGAACCTCGGGCGCCAACGCCGATAAAGCCCACTCGAATCTTGTCCATCGGGGGCACCGTGAGCCCGGCGACGGACTTGCCTTTGCGGCGAGGAGCTTTGGGACTCGGCTTGGATTCAGCTACCGGAGCAGCTGCGAGTTTCGAGGCAATCGACGAGAGGCTTGCGGCACCAGTCATGGCAAGGAAGTCACGACGCTTCATGAATGCAGTCTAGCCAGTCATACCGTTCTCACGCAAGGAAAACTTGCACAAGATCACACGACTCGCAGAATCTGCTCTTACACTCAACACGAAGCCGCCCTGTCGCGCGTCAATTCTGTAACGTGCGCTCTGATGGAGCGCTGGTGGATGAAATGGGCTTCTTGCCATACGCATATCTGATTGCCGCTGTTGTTCTGGTTTGGTTCGAGCGAGAATCAAACGAATCTCCTGCGTGGGAGCGCCTCGTGGGTGGCTTGGTCGGTCTGGGACCAGGTGTGGGGCTTCTTATCACCCAAACGGGCTTGGCAGCGGGGGCTGACCTCGCTGTCTTCGGCGGGATTCTCTTCTCCGGGCTGGCGATGCTGACGAGTCAGTCTGTTTTGGGGAGCGCGGCCATTGGAGTGGCATCGGGAAGCGCGATTCTCACGATGCAGGGCGATCTCAAGCTTCATCCCTTCCACGTGCTGTTTTTGACCGCGGCTGCCGGAGTCGGCGTCTACTTGGCGACGGAACGGGAGACGCGATCCCAAGTTCTGAAGCAAGTGACAGCCTTCTGTGTTGCCGCTTCGGCACTCAGTCTGGCGAATGCGTGGACTACTGAAACATTCGGCAATCTCAAGGGGCAAGCCGGCACGGTTCTCGGCGGTGCCGCGATTCTTGGCATGCTGATCGCGGCGATCTGGTCGAAGGTCGGAACGAAAGATCATCCGATCCTTGCCCGGTCACTCGGGTGCCTTGCCATTCCCGTGGGAGCTTTTCTGATCGGACGGTCGGGTGGCGACGAAGGCACGGTGTTGATTCTCTCGACCGCTGGCGTCCTCCTGGCCGGACTCCTGGCTTGGGCCTGGCCCCTCGGTGACAAGCGTGCTCTTGGGCCCGTGCTCGGCGGCATGTTGACTCTCGGCCTCGCTACCTATGCATTTTCGATCGGTCAGAGTTTCGGGCTTTCCCTCGTGTTCTTGGCAGCCGCTCTAGCTTGGATGATTCTCGGGCGATTTGATCTCCTGTTGGTGCTTGGGCCGCTTGTGGGATTGCTTGGCTTCCGAACCTTGCGCATCGCCTATCCAGATGTGACCCGGGCGTTTGATATTGGTCAGCACTACGCTCTCATTGGCGTCATGCTGGGGGCTGGGGCGATCTTGATCGGCCTGGAGAGTTGGTCAACGCTCCAGGCTCGCGGCCGCCTCGGGCAAGGACTCGGAGGAGTTCTCGCCTTGGCTCTTGGTGCCGTGATGGCGTTCGGGCTGATGTTCCTGGGAGTGAAGGGAGGGGTTGGCCTCATGGTTGGCCTCGGCCTGGGGGCGTGG
Source organism: Methyloversatilis discipulorum (assembly GCA_943371575.1). Classification (GTDB taxonomy): domain Bacteria; phylum Armatimonadota; class Fimbriimonadia; order Fimbriimonadales; family Fimbriimonadaceae; genus UphvI-Ar2. The sequence goes on from CALRVI020000005.1 coordinate 9,575, forward strand.
ATCGCGTCCCTTTCACGGATGGGCTCCATCGGAGCCAGCGTCGTGTCGCTCGGCCTGATCGGGGTCATCGGAGTTTTCTACGGTCGGGCTTCCGAGTTCTTTGAGGCATCCCGGCAGGAGAAAACAATGGCGTTTCTGACCGTGGCCGGAGTTCTCGCGGCGCTCGCCCTGGTGGCAACCTTTGTCACCCGAGAGAAGTCGGGCGTATCTCCGGAGGAGGGACCTTCTCATGTCTAATGCTCTGAAATCTGGCGGACTCCTGAGTCTCTTGCTCGCGACTCTTGCCGTCCTCGGGTTGATGACCGCAGGGATCACCGCCGAAGTTCCGATCGGTTCGGCGAAGGGCCGGATCATCATGGCCTCGAACCAGCTGGGGTTGCCCAACGCAGATGTCGTGTTCGTCCGATACAGCAACGACGCCTACGAGGGTAAGTCTGAGTGGGTAGCGGAGACAGACAAGGACGGAAATTTCGAGGTCAAGCCGTTGCCCGCCGGCACCTATGTGATGTCGGTCTACGGGAAGGTTCACCGGATTGAGCGTCAGGTGGTTCAGATTCGAGAAGGCAAGCTCACCCAGGTGGAGGGGACGGCCGAGCGCTCGACTCCCTATCTCTCGATGCGCGCAGCTGATCGAGTGTTCCTGCCTGGCGAACTCGTGGAAGTGCAGATCGAGGGCCTCTCGGATGTCGATACCATTCAGTTCCGGGTGTCGGAGGTCAGTGGTTCGCTCGTCGATCAATCGAATGGAATCGATGCCGCCTTGAGATCGCTGGTCTCGGCCCGCAACCAGGTGAACCCCGCCGAAACCAAGGGACTCGTCGAGGTGAAGAAGGAAGAGCGACCTCTCAAGGCCAAGGACATCGAGGGGGTCTTCGTCGAACGGCACGAACTCGGAACCTATCCTCCGGGGCTCTACTTGGTCGAGGCCTCGGACAAGCAGTTTCAATCCTTCGCTTACTTCATGGTCACCGACATCGGGATGGTCACGAAGGTCGCGCGGGGAGCAGGGATCGCTTATGTCACGAACCTCAAATCGGGAGTTCCTGTTGCCGATGCTTCCGTGGATCTGATCACCCCGAGCGGCCGAAAAGCCCTGGGGAAGACGAATGCGGATGGCATCGTCGAACTCTCGGCTGCGGGGAATCCTCAAGGTTCTCTGCTGATCTCTGCCCAGAAGGAGGGCTCTCGGGCCGTGACCTCGTTCTGGTACAGCGGCGTCGAGAGAGACGCTCCCGTGATTGACGTGGTCTCGGATCGACCGGTTTATCGTCCGGGCGACACGATTCGGTACAAAGCCACGATTCGACTTCGAGAGGAAGGGAAGTATCGTCTTCCCGAGCCAGGTCTGGCAACCGTCGAGGTTCGAAACACGCTCGGTGATGTCATTGCAACAGAGTCGAAAGCGTTAGATGAATGGGGTGTGCTGTCCGGCGAGATTGCCACTGTGGAAGAAGCTGGGCCGGGCTGGGCCAGTATCGAAATTCGCTACGCGGGGGCCGAGGAGAGCGAGAGTTTTGCCGTCTCGGAGTATCGCAAGCCGTACTTCGAGGTCAAGGTGGAGCCAGTCCGAGAGAGCTACACGAAAGGCGATCGCGTGATGTTCACCGTCAAAGCGACGACTTTCACCGGGGAACCGGTTGTCGGCGCGGATATCGAGGCGAATCTCTCGGAATCGTGGGCTTACACGGGCTCGCCTTTCGACGATGAAGCCGACGAGTATTGGGGTGACGACTCGGATTGGCCAGGCGACTACGTCAAGTCCTTCCAGTCGCGAACCAACGAGCGCGGCGAGGCCACGATTAGTTTCGCGACGACCGGCCCCCGCGTTACGATTGGACAGGAGTTCAGCGATTCCCGACTCACACTCGAAGCTTCGGTGAGCGATCCGAGCGGCCGCTATTTCTCCGGAAAGGGGAACGTGATGCTGTACCGAGGCGATGGCGAGATTTTCGCGGAATTCGATCGGTACAACCTCAGCGGCCCGGGCCACGAGGCAATTCTCAAGATCGATACAAACACAACAAGGGCCAACGGGGACGTCGAGGTGGAACTCACGCGCGAGCAATTCACTGAGACCACGATGGTGCCGATTGCGGAATCGAAGCAAACCGTTCGGCTCGATGCAGAGGGCAAAGCCACTCTCTCGATCAAACCGAAGAAATCGGGCAGCTATCTTGCCCGAGTGTCGTTTGTGGACGCCCGGCAGAATCTGGTCGCAACGCAGGCTTACATCTGGGTGAGCGGAACGACGGAAGAGGAGTATGGACGTCGCTCCGATCTCCAGTTGATCCCGGATAAACGCCGGTACGAGCAATCTGACACGGCAGAAGTGTTGGTGCGCACAGGGAATCCTGGAGGAAAAGCACTTGTCACGATTGAAGGTGAGAAGCTGTTCCAGCATCAGATGGTTGATCTGGCGTCTGGTGAGGCTCTCATCCGGGTGCCACTTCAAGCACGATACGCACCGAATGTTCAGGTCAGCGTTGCGCGCATCCACGGCAAGGAGTTCAGCGAATCCTCTCGGACACTGCGGATCGGACTCGCCCCTCAAACCCTGCCGATCACCGTGACGCCTTCGTCCACCGAAGCCAAACCCGGTGAGATGATTGATGTCGAAATCAATACCGGCGTCGCGGCGGAGGTCGCGCTCGGCGTGGTGGATGAGGGCATCTATCAGGTGATGGAAGATACCGATGACCCGATGGACACCTTCTATCCTCGGGGCTACAGTGAGGTCGTGACATCCTATAGTTTCCCGGACATCTATCTTGATGGCGAAGGGAAGGGGGATGCCAAGTCGGAAATTCGGAAGGACTTCCGAGACACCGCTTTTTGGAATCCCACGGTACGAACCGACGAGACAGGCCGCGCGTCCGTGCGCCTGAAACTGCCCGACAATCTGACGAAGTGGCGACTCACCGCCACGGGAACGGATCGGTCAACTCGGGTCGGTAAAACCACCGCGAGCGTGGTCGCGGAAAAGGAGCTGATGGCCCGTCTGAGTCTGCCCGCTTTTCTGGTGCAGAACGACCAGCAGGTGGTAACGGCGTCGGTAGCGAACTCAACCGATCAAGACCTGGATGTGCAGGTCGCTTGGGAACTCGGGCGCGGACTGTCGTCGAAGAGTGCCCTCAAGCAGACGATCAAGATTGCCGCGAATTCGACCCAGTCGGTCAGCGTGGAACTCGTTGCGAGTGCATTCGGCGAGGGCATCGTGCGATTTACCGCCGTCAGCGGAGCGTTTCAAGATGGACTCGAAATGACGGTGCCGATCGCGGCTCGCGCGATCAAGGTGCCTGTTGCCTACTCGCGGACGCTTGAGCCAGGAAAAGCCGTGGATCTCGAAATTCGGCGAGATGAGAAGGCGGTTGCCGGCAAGTTTCGTCTGAACCTCTCTCCGAGTCTCAACGCGGGACTCCCGGCCGCCCTTCCGGAGCTAGTGGATTACCCCTACGGATGTGTCGAGCAGACAATGAGTCGGTTCGTCCCTGCTGTCCTCGTTCGACAGTACATGCGCGAGAATGGCATCAGCGACCCGGCACTTGATGCAAAGATCGACGAGGTCACCGAGCAGAGCCTCGCTCGGATCAGGATGCTCAAGGGCTCCGATGGTTGGGGCTGGTTCGAATACGGCGAGCCGATCCCGGAGATGACCGCAATCGTGCTGGAGGGCTTGAGAGTTGCCGAACTGGCCGGAGTGAAGGTTCCAGATGATCTGACCCAGGAGGCCCTGAGCGCGTCACGCCGCATGCTGGAGAAACCTGTCGGATCGGACAGGCAGTACCCGGTCAGTCTTGCATTTGCCTTGCTCCGACGAGAGACGAGCGAGAATGCGGTCAAGGTGCTCCAACTCGCGAGCGCGCAGACGAACCTCTCGGTAACTGATCAGGCCCACATCGCGCTTGGACTCCATCTGAGTGGAGACCCGAAAGTGAAGCGCCTGAGCCAAAAGATGCTGTCGGACATGAAGCGACGGGCATCGGCAGGCTCCGAGACGGTGAGTTACGGAGACCCCTTGGATACCGCCGCCGCGCTTGAGACCCTCATTGCAATGGAGCCGGATTCGGATTGGATCACGAAGCTTCTTCTCAGTCTCAATCAGGAACGACGCGGACGAGGATGGGGAGACACATGGCGGACGCATATGGCGATTCGGGCCCAACTCTCGGTCACCAGCTTGCGTCAAATCGAATCTGCCCAAGGATCAGTCACGGTTCTGCTCAATGGAAATCCTGTTGGCACCTACGAAATGGCACCGCTCGCCGCGAGCACGGAAATCACTCTGGATTGGGAACAGATGAAGCCAGGGAAGAACGTCGTTTCGCTACGCTTTGCGGGTACCGGACAGGCGTTTGCGACGCTGGACGGAGAGCAACGGGTGTATGCCCAAGAGAGTGCCCCGATCCGGCGTCCCGGCAGCTTCAGCCTCAAACGCGAATTCTTCCCCATGGAAAGCGTTCGCCTCGAAGATGGTTCGCTTCGCTATCAGGTCGGAAAGAGTTCTCGGACGAGTTTCCGATCCGGGGAAGTCTTCCGAGTTCGGTTGACGATCAAGAGTGACGTGGCCATGAGCTACGTGGCGATCGAGGATCCTTTGCCATCGAACATGCGAATCGTGGATGCGGACAAGCCCGAACCAGGATTTGACTGGACCAACTGGTGGTCAAACAGCACGTTCTTTGACGACAAGGCCACGTTCTTCATGGACACCTTGCCAGCGGGCGAAAGCGTGCTTGAGTATGCAGTTCGTGCGGAGGCCACAGGCGTCGGTACGGCGCTTCCGGCGCAGGCCTACCCGATGTATCAGCGGGATATCCTCGCCACGTCATCGCAACTTCGGCTCGAGGTGCGCCCATGAAAGCGGTTCCCGTTCTTGTCGGAGTGACGGTGACTGGTTTGCTGACCTGGACGCTTCTGGGCGCGACCTCTCAAGTAGAGGAGCAAGTGATCGGAGAGTATGTAACTTCTCTGCAAGGTCGAACGCCGAATCAGAGGCACAACGCTCTGCTCGCGGTGAAGAGGCTTGACGGAATTCGGGTTGCGCCAGGGGAGACGTTCAGCTTCAATCAAGAGGCTGGGCCGTGGAGTCGCGACCGTGGGTTCCGCCGGGCCCCCGTTAGCTTCGGCGGCAATCTCGTGGATCAGTGGGGAGGCGGGGTCTGTCAGACGAGCTCCACGCTCTATAATGCCGCCATGCTCGCCGGCATGGGGTTCGTGGAACGACATCCTCATCACCATGCCCCGGATTACATCGCACCAGGGCGAGACGCCGCCGTGGCCTATCCGAACATCGATCTAAAGTTCCAAAACACAAGCCAGATCGCGGTCACGATCTCGGCGAAAATCACCGGGAACACGCTCAAGATTGGATTGGTTTCGCGTCAAACTCGGCCAAGCTCGGTACGAATCGTCCAGAGGGTCTTGAATCAACGGGATCCCATGACGATCACGGTCAGCGGGGAGCGCCGGTTGAGAAATCCCGGAAAACGGGGGCACGAAGTCGAGACTTTCCGGGTGATGGGGGATCGCAAAGAGCGGCTGAGCCGGGATTCCTATCCAGTCATGCACCGAGTGGAGCAGAGGTAGCTCGCCCGCAGGCCCAGAGCCGGAAGTGTCACGCAACACTTTCAGTAGAATCAGACCATGTTTGGCACTCTTGCCGCGACGATGTTGCTCGCTGCGAAGCCCACGGTTGGCGTCACTTACGCCCCATTTCGAGGCTTGGAGATGAAAGTCGCCGATACGGCGCTGATTGAGGGGAGCGGATTCCAATATTACGAACGCGGATGGAAGCGCGGGTACTTCAGTTCCGCTTGGAAACCGATCGATGTTCGACCGGGAGAGAACGGCTCGATTGTTGTCGTGATGAACAGCGACGATGGCCTTGTGGGAGGCACCCAGGTGCTCCGTCCTCGCGAAAACGGATTTGACGCGACCGCGTCGTTCCGCTGGCGCGGGGAGAAGCCCGCGATGCTCGAGTTTGCCGTCGGGCGACTCTGGGCACCTCTTCTTGCCGATGGCACTCTCAAACTTGATGGAGCCCAAGCTCCGAGTCTAAAGAATCCAATCCGCGCAGGTTCAAGCTTCGAGGAACGAGTCTTCGGTCGTCCCGCCAAGGAAGTCATCTTTGATGCCCCCAGTGCCAAGGTTACGATCCGGGCTCAGCGACCGATTCACGTGATGGATGCTCGGAATCACTCGGTGGAGTGGGCGGATGATAAAGAGCTTTTTTGGCTCGGGTACACAGACGTCGAACTGCAGCCGCAAGAGGCGATGACATTCGAATATTCGATCACCATAGACCCCAAGCCGCATGAACCCGGTGCCCCGAAGCCCATCGCGACTGAGGGGATGGAGATCCTAGAGGCTCTCGGGCCAGATAGCCGACCGCTCCCTCTTGCACCTCAACCCAAGAGCCGCACCCCGCGTCCTGGATTCACCGATGCCCATGCCGGATTCACGCTGGATCTCCCGAGCGGGCTGGAGGCAGAACCCGCGTGGTTCAATGAGTTCTTGCAGGAAACTTGGGAGTGGCAACCCAGCGCCGAGGTAGGGAAGCCGTTCCCCGTCAAAGCCAGCTTGGGGATCAACGGAATGCCCTCTGGCGGCTATCTGTTGAGCGTATCGGAGAGTGGCGCCACCATCCAGGCGACCGACCGTGACGGGGTTCGGTATGCGCTGCGTACCCTGGCCCTCTTGACTCGACCGCAGAAGGGTCGCTTGGTGGTTGAGCGCGGCGAGATCCGCGACTGGCCGAGCGCCAGTTGGCGCGGCGTCCACAAATTTGTTGGCCCAACGGCCCTCCAGTTCCAGGGCAAGCTCCTTCGCCGTGTCCTTGCATTGATGAAGCTGAACAAGATTGTTCTACAGTGCGAGCGCACCGACTGGGACACGCTCCCTGGAATTGAAACCTCCATCACGATGAGCAAGAAGGATCTCAAAGCGCTGGTGGCCCAATATCGGTCGCTCGGATTTGAATTCATCCCTCTGGTTCAGAGCCTCGGGCATATGGAGTGGTTCTTCGAAAATGATAAGAACCTCGACATGGCGATCAATCCGAAAATCCCCTACACGATTGACCCTCGCAAGTCTAAAACACGGGCGGTCTTTCGGGATCTCTGGGCGGAAGTGATTGGGGAACTCAACCCCACCACGGTTCACTTCGGACTCGATGAAATCGGGATGCGGGGCATGCCGAATGATCCTGGCCTCGAAACGAGACTCTGGAAAACGAGTGTCCCCGAGCTCCTGGATATTGCCAAAAAGCACAATGTCAAGGCGATGTTTTGGAGCGACATGATGCTCGCGAAGGAAGAGGCTGTCGACGCCCAGCATGGCGACTCTCCGGCGATCGCCAAGGATCGGCGGAGTGTGCTGCAAAAGGGCAATCTCATCGGAGACTGGCACTACAAAGATGATCCGAATCCGGATGTGTTTGACAAGTCCCTGAAGCTCTGGAATTCAATCGGGATGAAGCCCATTGCAACGACCTGGAATCGCCCGGGGAACATTCGTGGTTTCACTTTGTCCGCGATTCGGAACAACGCGGGGGTTTTGCAGTCCACCTGGGCAGGATATGAGAGCAGCGAGGCCAATATGGTGCGGTCGTGGGATCAATTCCATGCCTATATCCTGATGGCAGAGTACGCGTGGAGTGGTCGCACCGAGATGCCGAACAAGATTGGCTACGACCCGGCCGCGCTGCTTCAGCGGCTCTACTTCGGGGGTCGCAGCGCGGTTTCGCCTCTGCCCGGACACGCAATTCTGCCTCAAGGTTCGCGGGGCAAGCCGCTCAAGGTCGGAACCTTGGGCTTCCGTTTGTTTGACCCGATCCAACTGTTTGGAAGCACGACAAATCTCTCTTTCAGTGCTCCGGATGCGGTGAACATCCCGGTCGGTAAGGAAGCGGCGAATCTCGCGGTCGCGCTCGACTGCCTTGCTCGCGTGAACGAGGTTGTCCCGGTCGTGGATGTCGTGGTCAATTTTGCCGACGGCTCCGCGGTCAAGGAGACTCTTCGGTACGGCACACACCTGCGCAGCGTCACCGATGACCGAGCGACCATCGCCTCGGCGCGGATCGACGGGTTGAGTGGGGTTCGTCTCAGTTTCCCCAAGAAAATGATCGAATCCGTGACGATCACGGCGATTCAATCCGCCGCCGGGACGCGTGTCCACGGCGTGAGTGTATTCTGAAGGCATGACGCCGCGCGAAGTCGTTGGAAAGTGGATCGGGGAAGGAGCCTTCCCCGGTGCCTCTTTCGCCTATGGTTCCAAGGATCGAGTGATTCAGGATCATGCTGGTCGATTCACGTACGATCCCGAATCGAGATCGGTCGATGAGGAGACGATCTGGGATTTGGCCAGCGTCACGAAGGTCATGGCCACGACTCCCGCGGTTCTCGCCGCGGTTGATGAGGGACTCATCGGCCTCGAGGATCCGGTTTCGCGATGGATTCCGGAGACGAAGCTGACGGAGGCCACGATTCGTCACCTGCTCCGCCACGAAAGCGGGCTTCGCGCCTACGACTCTGGCATTGCGGGAAAGATTTCGGTCTCCCAAGAGGCGAGGTCCAGGATCCTATCGGCGAATCCAGCGACGAAAGTCAGCGAAAAGTGTGAGTACTCCTGCCTGGGGTTCGTGACCCTCATGGCGGTCGTCGAACGGGCGACGGGGATGCCTTTTCCGGAATGGATCGCGGTGAAAGTCTTCTCTGCGCTCGGCGTGAGCGGTGCGGACTATTGCCCCTCGCCGGGGCTTCTCCCGCGGATTCCTCCGACCGGCCAGACGGATGCGTGGCGACGCAAACTCGCGGCGGAGCGAGGGCAAGAGTGGAGCCACGGCGAGTTCATTCGAGGGACGGTGCACGATCCAATCGCCTATGCCTTGGGGGGAGTGAGCGGCAACGCCGGTCTTTTCAGCACGCTGTCTGGGGTCGCCGAGTACGCCCAGTCGTGGCTCGAAGGACGCTCCTTCGTCGGCCGCCACCGGGCGGAGTGGACGACGAAGGGAAGTGATCTCTCCTCACGCGCACTCGGATGGGACACCAAGTCTCCGACGGGTTCCTCGGCGGGCACGCTCTTCAGCCTCAAGAGTTTTGGCCACACGGGCTACACCGGAACGTGCATCTGGATCGATCCGGAGCATGAGATTTGGGGCGTGTTGCTGGCGCACCGGGTGTATCCGGACGAAACAAATCTCAAGATTTCACAGGCGCGGCCAGAGTTTTTCGATGCGGTTTTCCGGGTGCTGCGAGGATGAAATCAGCTTGAAAGTGGGACAATTTTCAAGACAATGTCCCTGTGTCCCGGGACACCTTGCGGGACCACACTTTTCCTGGTAAAGTTTTGATGGAGATTCCAGCGTGGTGTTTGCTCTCCCCTTAACCATGTCTGGGTCTCCACTTTCTGTTTGAAAGGGAGCATTATCGCTCATTGGTTTTGGCTGGTCACGAAGATGATCGCGCCAATCACTATCAGGGCGAGAATCACGGCGATGGCGACCTTCCACGGGCTCACAGGAGCCTCTCCTCGCACTTCTCCGGTCTGGCCGTTTACCAGATAACTCCACGACTTGCCCCCGTAGCGGTACGCCCCGCTCCAAATCGGGAGGAGGATGTGCTTGAAGGTGATCTGGTCGTATTGCGTTCGCTGCTGGATGACCCGTTGCTGATCTCCACCGATGTCTCGGCAGATCGCACTATGGATCGGGCCGGACATGATCTGCTTCGCGGTCTCGAATCCTGCATCGAGCGGGACATCGTAGCGCATGGCGACGAAGCCACTGAGGAACTCTCCACGGTACGGGGCGAGTTCCGTGAGATTCCAGGAAGACATCGACTGGGCGTAACGCGGAGGCAAATGCTGGCTCGCAAGAACGAGAACGTCATCGAACGGCACAACGACGATTCCGGAGGCTGGATACCACCGGGTTTTCATCACTTGGCGGGTTTGTCGGTTGCCGTTTGAGTCAGTGTACGACTCGGTTTCGTAGTAGTTCTCACCCCGTTGGCCGACGTAGGCGGTGGTTGTGACCGTGTCGTACGTCCAATAGGGGATGTAACACCCCTTGATCCCGTTCTCGGCCAGGGCAAGGGCCTTCAGGTTGTTAGGAGCCCAGAATCGGCTGCCGATCCAAGCCTGGAAGTTAGTCTTCGCCGCCCGCAAATCCACAGCGAAGGGCAGCACACTTCGGGGTTCGATTCGCTGCTCGGGGTTGGTGGGTACGACAACGTTGCTCCCACAGAATGGGCAGGCACCGGACTCCTGATTTTCGGGCCAAGTGAACTCCGCCGCGCACTGATTGCAGTGGAGCACCCGCTTCGGCTCGATCATAGTCGGCGGAGCGTGTTGGGTCAGGTAGAGCTGAAAATCCAGCTCCTCGATGTCGTCCATCGAGGCCGGAATATCCTGGACATGCCCGCAATACGTGCACGAAAGAGATTTGGTGCCGGGCGCAAAGGTGAGTTGCGCCCCGCACTGTTCGCAGGGATACCGCTGTTCCGCCATTTTCTCTGCCGCGTTCCAGTCGGCGATTATTCAGCCGGAGGAATCGGTGGAGGAACGGCGGCAAACAGGTTGCCGAGAACGGACTCGGCCTTCTCCCACCCCGCCATGCCGGCTGTCCAGACCAAGGTTTCACGAGTCAGGCGTCCATCGCCTGCCATTTGCTGGAGAACTTCCGTCGCGAACGGGCCATGCTGCTGCCCTCCGATCGCCACATGATATTGCGGGGCTTGCGGTACCGGCGGAGGAGTCGCCGCACCCGGAGCGGCTGGCGGGGCGGGTGGCTGCTGCATCGACTGGCTGACTTGTTGCCCCATCATCATGCCGGCCGCCATTTGGGCACCGATTGCACCGGCACCACTTGGGTTCTCGGCACCCTTGACCATGGCTTCGCCCGCTTGGAACTTCATGAAGTTATCCAAGTTGCCGACCGCGCCCATCTTGCTGCGCGTGTCGATCGCTTGCTCGACTTCGGGCGGGACACTGACGTTTTCGACCACCAGATCCAGCAGCTCAATGCCGATGGCATCCATCTTGGCCTGCATCAGCTCGGCCAGATTGTCTCCCATCGTGTCGTAGTGGCTGTAAAGATCCAGCACCGGCATCGCGGCTTTGGCAACCGCCTCGGCGAATCCGCTCACGATCTGGTTGCGCACTTGATCGCTGATTTCCTCGGTCGTGAACTGCCAGTTGGTGCCGACAACTTCCTTGAGGAACACTTTGGCGTCCTTTACGCGCATGGCGTAGGTGCCAAAGGCTCGCACGCGAACCATGCCGAAATCGGCATCGCGCATCATGATTGGGTTCATCGTGCCCCACTTGAGGTTGTTGAAGCGCTTGGTATTGACGAAATAGACCTCGCTCTTGAAGGGAGAATTGAAGCCGTACTTCCATCCCTTCAGCGTGGAGAGGATCGGGAGGTTCGCGGTTTCCAGGGTGAACATTCCCGGCTGGAAGACATCGGCGAACTGGCCTTCGTCCACAAAAACCGCGACTTGCGATTCGCGCACGGTCAGCTTCGCGCCGTACTTGATCTCGTTGTTGTGCCGCTCAAAGCGGTAGACCATCGTGTCGGTGGAGTCGTCGGTCCACTCGATGATGTCGATGAATTCGCCTTTGATCTTGTCCCAGATGCCCATTGCAGTTCAAAGCCTCGACTCGGATTATTCCGGTTGCTTGGCAGTGAGTATACGTGGAAATCGTCGGCAGAGGTTGCGGAGGAGTGGCGCGGGACGGGGCTCTCGACTACCTGGCAATTCCACTGGGTTCGGTGAACCTTATTGGCCCCTTAATTTTGCTTGACTTCGGCTTAATCTGGGCTCTCCAGACTGTTCTCGTTGGTGCTCTGTTCTTCGGGGTGCTGGTTTCTGATTGAGGAAAACAAAAAATGCGTAACAGCCTGATTTTCGCGGCAATCGCTTTCGCTGGGGCATCCCAGGCAGCGAGCTGGACATGGACTCTTGATGGCAACCGAAATGAGCTGGGAGGCGGCACCGCCCTCACGGCAAACGGAAACATTGCCTTCGAAGCCGAGACGATCAACGGCGAGGCAGCGACGGTTGCCAAGCTCACTAAGGGTGACTTCTTGGGTGGTCAACCGGCCGACCCCTGGTTCGGCTTGGCCAACCCGATCGGAGCGAACGGTGGCGGAACCCGCACCAACGTTTACTCCATCTTGATGGACGTCCGAATTCCTGGCACTGGCTGGCAAAGCTTGATGCAAAGCGGCTCCAGTCACGCTGCGACGGGCACCGTCGATGCGGGTGTTGCCGAGAACGATGGCGACTGGTTCATCAACACGGCGAATGGCCTCGGGATCTCCGGCAACTACACCGATCCGGGCAACTCCACCCTCTTCACCAACGATGTCTGGACCCGCATCGTGCTCACGATCGACCAGAGCAACCCGGCCACTGGCGACGACCGAGCGTACAAGAGCTATGTGAACGGCGTGCTGCAAAACACGGTTCAGAGCCCGAGCAACTTCGGACTCGACGGGCGCTACGCGCTCGGTTCAACCCTCTGGTTCTTTGCCGACGAGGACCGCGAAGTCCGCGACGTGTGGTACGTGAACAACATCATGGTGTTCGACCGCTACCTCTCGGCGGCAGAAGTCCGCGACTTCGGTGGCGCACAAGCGGGCGCCCCGACTCCGGTTCCCGAGCCGATGACGATGACCGTGCTTGCTCTCGGGGCTTTGATCGCCCGAAAGCGCAAGAAGGCCTAAGTCTTCCTTCTCGCCAAAACCTGTGACCGGAGTCGACTTGCGCGTCTCCGGTCATCCGCCTTTAGACAAACCCCATGAAATCTCGACTGAATTTTCAAGCGTTCTCTGTCCTTGCCGTGCTCATCGCCGTGACCTTGGTGGGCTGCGGCGCGGGGGCTCCGACCCAAGCTCCAGCCGAAGCTGATCAGAAAACCGGCGTGACTGACGGCACCGTGACCCAAGCCGAGGAGTGACTCTGCCGGATCGGGGATACTGCGGGCGGGATGGTTCACTATTCTGATATCGAACTCGCGGCCGAGCGCATTGCCCCCTACGCCCACCGAACTCCGGTTCTGACCTCGCGCCAGCTCGATGCGAAATTCGGATCGGAGTTTTTCATCAAGGCGGAGAGTTTCCAGCGCTCGGGATCGTTTAAGTTCCGCGGAGCGATGAATGCGATGCTTCAACTCAGCGAGGAGCAGCGTCGTAACGGTGTCTTGACCTATTCCAGCGGCAATCACGCGCAGGCTCTTGCTTTGGCGGGAGGCCTCCTCGGAGCACCTGTTGTGGTGGTGATGCCGGACGATGCCCCTGCGGTCAAGCGTGCGGCCACGGAGGGCTACGGAGGGGAAGTGATCCTCTACGATCGCGACGAGACCACCCGCGAGGTTCTGGGAACCAAGCTTGCGGAGGAGCGTGGCCTGACTTTGGTTCCTCCTTATGACCATCCGCACATCATTGCCGGTGCGGGAACTGCCGTTCGAGAGTTGATGCGGGAGGCTGGTGAACTGGATCTCCTTCTCGTCTGCCTTGGCGGAGGCGGACTTCTGAGTGGATCAGCCGTTTCCGCGAAGGCCTTGGCCCCACAATGCAATGTCATCGGAGTGGAGCCAGAAGCTGGGGACGACATTGCACGATCCTTCCGGTCTGGGCAGATCGAGACTGTGAAGGATCCGGTCACGATTGCCGATGGAGCGCGCACGCCAAGCGCGAGCGCTTTGACATTTGCCCATATCCAGGCTCACGTCGATGATGTCGTCACAGTGAGCGACGCAACTCTCGTGGAGTGCACGAAGTTCTATGCCGAGCGGATGAAGCTCCTCATCGAGCCAACTGGATGCCTTTCTCTCGCCGCCGCGTGGGAAGGCAAGGTCGATGTGAGCGGCAAGCGGGTGGGTGTTGTGGTCAGTGGTGGAAACGTCGATCTCACGCGCCTGGCTTCGCTGTGGACAGGCGGAACCGGGCTCGACTGATCGCCGGGTATTGTCCTTTGCATGTCCGACAGCGGCTCCTCTTACGGCGAACGATCACTAGCCCTCCACGAGGAGCATCGAGGGAAGCTCGGCATCGAGGTCAAAGTCGGCCTGGAGACTCGGGATGATTTGAGCCTCGCCTACACCCCCGGCGTTGCCGCAGTCAGCGAGCATCTGGCGGCTCACCCGGAGGCTGCTATGAAGATGAGCTTCAAAGGGAACAGCGTCGCCATCGTGAGCGATGGTTCCGCCGTGCTCGGACTCGGTAACATCGGCCCTTACGGGGCTCTGCCGGTGATGGAGGGCAAAGCGGCACTGTTCAAAGAGTTCGCTGGCATTGATGGGGTTCCGATCGTGCTCGGCACGCAAAAACCAGAGGAGATTATCGCGACGGTGAAGGCGATTGCTCCAACGTTCGGAGGAATCAATCTCGAAGATATCGCGGCTCCGCAATGCTTTGCCATTGAGCGAGCGCTGCAAGCGATTGGGATTCCGGTCTTCCACGACGATCAGCACGGCACAGCGATTGTCGTTCTTGCTGCACTGCTCAACGCGTGCAAACTCACGGGCAAGCGTCCGGATGACCTTACGGTTGTTCTGAACGGTGCCGGTGCTGCAGGAACGAGTATCGCGAAGCTACTGAGGTGCATTGGGCAGGATCCCACCGTGTGCATCCCCGTCAAGGAGATTCTGATGTGCGACAGCAAAGGCATCATCAGTCGCAGCCGGTTTGACAAGCTGAATGACGAAAAGAGAGCTCTCTTGAGCTTCACGAATCGGTCAGATCGGAGCGGGAGCCTGCGGGATGCGTTGGTCGGTGCGGATGTGTTTATCGGGGTTTCGGTGGCCAACCTGTTGACCTCAGAAGATATTCGTTTGATGAATCCGGATCCAATTGTGTTTGCCCTTGCAAACCCCGACCCAGAAATCCTCCCAGACGAAGCTCGGGCGGGCGGGGCTTCGGTGGTATGTACCGGGCGGAGCGATTTTCCGAACCAAGTCAATAACGTCCTCGCGTTCCCGGGCATTTTCAGAGGTGCGCTCGATGCCGGAGCAAGCCGGATCACGGAACACATGAAGATTTCCGCCGCTCACGCTTTGGCGGCCTGCATCTCCGAGCCCCGAGTGGATATGGTTATCCCCGATCCCCTGGATCGATCCGTGGTGCCGATTGTCGCGGCGGCGGTCGCTCAGGCGTGGGATGAGGATGTCGCGGCGGGCAGCCATCTCTGGCATCCGTGAGGCGAACTCGGTGTGGACTCGACCCAGGGACTTTTCGGAAAGCGGATAACCTGAGCAACGGACATACACGCCGTGGCTTCTCCTACCAATCTCTCGATCGCCCAAGAATCTGAACTCCTCCCGATCACTGAGATCGCCGACCGCGCTGGGCTCGCTCCCGATGAGATCGACCCGTACGGCCGGACGAAAGCGAAGCTGACTTTCTCGGCCATTCAGCGCCTCCAATCCGCCGACCGAGGTCGTTTGGTGCTTGTTACGGCGATTACGCCCACTCCGGCAGGAGAAGGCAAGACCACGGTCACCGTGGGTCTTGCGCAGGGGTTGCGTCGGATTGGTCTGGCGGCGATGCCTGCGGTGCGCGAGCCCGCCCTCGGGCCAGTTTTCGGCATCAAGGGTGGGGCAACCGGAGGCGGATATAGTCAGGTTCTTCCGATGGAGGACATCAACTTGTTCTTCACCGGCGATTTTCCTGCGATCTCCGCTGCGCACAATCTTCTAAGCGCGATGGTGGATTCTCACCTGCACCATGGCAACAAACTCGACATGGATCCGGCGTGGGTGACGTGGCCTCGTACCGTCGATATGAACGACCGTGCTCTTCGGCAGATCGTGATTGGCCTCGGCGCAGGGGCTCACGGCGTGGCCCGGGAAAGCAGCTTCGTGATCACCCCGGCGAGCGAAGTCATGGCGACGCTCTGCCTGGCGAATTCTCTTCCGAATTTGCAGGAGCGTTTAGGACGGATCATGGTGGGGATGAACCGTGGTCGAACGCCCATTTTCGCCAAAGACGTCGAAGCCGACGGTGCGATGGCGATGCTTCTGCGCGATGCGTGGCGACCCAACCTGGTTCAAACCCGTGAGGGTGGCCCAGCGTTCGTCCATGGTGGACCGTTTGCGAATATCGCCCACGGATGCAGCAGCGTGGTGGCGACGCAATGTGCTCTCGGGCTCTGCGATTGGGTCGTGACGGAGGCCGGATTTGCGAGTGATTTGGGGGCAGAGAAGTTCATGCACCTTGTACGGCCGGAGATCGGGCAATCGCCGGATGCCGTGGTTCTTGTCGTCACGGTTCGCGCGGTGCGGCATCACGGAGACGGCGACCTCGCGGCAGGTTTTGCCAACGTCGAGCGGCACCTGCATCACCTCAAACAGTACGGCGTACCGGTCGTGGTGGCGGTCAACAAGTTCAAGGACGACACCGATGCGGAACTCGATGCCTTGCGCGGGCTGAGCCAAGCGGCGGGGGTTCTCGCGGTGGTCGCGGATCCGTGGAATGGCGGAGGCGCGGGTTGCGAAGCTCTCGCCGAGGTTGTGGCTGGGCTGCCCCGAGGCGGAGAAGTTTCTCGGCTTTATGCGTCCGACGCGCCGATCAGGGAAAAGCTCCACACGATTGTGACCAAGGTCTACGGCGGCGAAGGTTTCCGATTGACTCCTCATGCCACGCGCAGACTTGCTTGGTTGGAGAAGCAGGGCTTGGACACGATGCCGGTCTGCATCGCGAAGACGCAAGCCAGTCTCAGCGATCAGGGCACGCTCAAGAACGCTCCAACCGGATTCACCGTGGAGTTCAGCGACTTCCGGCCGTCGATTGGGGCGGGATTTGTCGTGGCGATCGCGGGGGACATCATGTTGATGCCGGGTCTGGGCAAACGTCCGGCGGCGGTGGATATGTCCGTTGACGCCGACGGGCAGATCAGTGGGCTTCACTAGCCGTCGCACCCCGCACAATTGCGTGGTTTCGTGGGCCAGCCCCTTCCCTTAATGGTTGGCTTGCTATAATGCTTTCGTATTTCAGCGGTTTTCGCTGGAGAGGAGCACAAATGAAGAAAGTTATCCTAGGGGGAGCGGCGCTTCTTGCCGTCTCCGCACACGCAAACTTGATTGTCGATGGTGGTTTTGAAGTCCCCATCGCAAATCCGAACACGTTCATCAAGGTCAATGGCGGCGGCATGGCGGGAGCCTGGAATGTCGTCGGTAGCGATGTCTTGGTAATCAAGAACAACTATTCCGAAGCACCGCCTATCGTCTTCAATTCCCAAGAAGCCGTGCAGGCGCTGGACATCACAGGTCAAGGCAACACGGGCCTCGCGAACGGCGTGTGGCAAAACGTCGGCACGACAGTCGGGCAAGAATATACGCTCAGCTTCTGGGTCGGACGAGCGCAGGGCCAGGTTGGCGACAATCGCTACCAGGCACCAGGCTCGGTTCGGCTCCTCGTCGACAATACGTTGGTGAGCGCGTTCACCAACTCCGACGCGGTCGCCGTCGGAACGGTTGGTTGGAAGCAGTTCAGCTACACCTTCTTTGCCCAAAACGCGACGACGCGAGTGGAGTTCTTGAATAACGTGCCAGGCTTTAATGCTCCAGGTTGGAGCAACTACTCCGGCCTTGACGACGTGCAGATGGAAGCGGTTCCTGAGCCGTTCACGATGGCTGGGCTCGCCGCCCTCGCTCTTGTCGCCCGCAAGCGACGCAAGGCGTAAGCCAACTCCTGCAAAGTGCAAAACGGCCCTCGGAATGAATCCGAGGGCTGTTTTGCGTGTGATCAAAACCCCCAGGGACCCCGTGGGTAACTGGGTAGATTTCAATCATCTATGAAAATTCGTCTTGGTCACTCACCCGATTCTGATGACGCCTTCATGTTCTGGGGACTCGCCAATGGTGCGGTCGAAAGCGACCACGAGTTTGAGCACATCCTGCGCGACATCCAAACTCTAAACGAGTGGGCGCGTGAAGGGAAGCTTGAGTCCAGTGCGGTCAGCGTCCATGCCTTCGCTTATGTCGCCGACAAGTATGCGCTCCTCCGCCACGGTGGAAGTTTCGGCGACGACTACGGTCCGATGATCGTGAGCGAGGAGAACATCTCACCGGAAGATCTGAAGGAAACGGTGATTGCGGTTCCTGGCACGCTCACGAGCGCGTTTTTGCAACTCAACCTGTGGTTCGAAGATCAGTTCGGCGAAGGCGTGAAGCCGAAGTTTGAAGTCGTCCCCTTTGACGAGATCATCCCGGCGATCCAAGACAAAAAGTACCGCGCCGGACTCATCATTCACGAAGGTCAGCTGACCTACGAACGCGAGGGCCTGGTGGAACTCGCCAACATGGGCAAGTGGTGGAAGGCGAAAACGGGCGGACTGCCTCTGCCGCTCGGTGTAAATGTGGTGCGCAAAGATCTCGGCGAAGAGATATGCATTGATGTCAGCCGCTGTATGCGCGAGAGTATCGAGGCGAGCCTGAACAACCGCGACAAGGCCCTGGAGTACGCCCTCCAATTCGCACGCGGCATGGATGTCGATACCAGCGACACATTCGTTGGGATGTACGTGAACGAGCGCACTCGGGACATGGGCGAGGATGGGGTCAAGGCGATTCGGCTCCTGCTGAGTGAGGGCGCGCGGATCGGCCTCGTGCCGCCGGTTCAGGTCGATGTCATCGACTGAAGTTGCGAGGGAACCGAAAAAGGAAAGCCCTCCCGAACGATCAGGGGGCTTTCTGGTGTACCTTGCGGAAGGTTTTACCGCTCCAGAATTGTGAACGACCCCGCGGCTGAGTGATCGCCCATTTTGAGCTTGACTTTGTAGACTCCGGGGCGGCAGTGGAATGTGTTCATGAACATCTCTTCGCTCTGGTCCGCGAGGCGGTGCCACTCATCCGGCTCCAGGTTCCAGGTGACTCGGTTGTAGCCCGGGGCGTTACCACCGCCGAGCTTCTTCATCACTAAGCCCTTATCATTCTCGATGGTGACCGAGACTTCGTCGCCGGTGTATTCGGTGATCCAGTAGTCGATGCGAACCCCCGCCGGAGCATTCGGCGCGCGGAAGAGCTTGTGAGACCACAGTCCGTTGTAACCCAGCTTCCATCGGGGCTTCACGTCGCGGATCGAGAAGAGGTGCAACGCTTTGCCCAGAACCTCGTCAGTGAGCTCCCCGAGCCAGTGAGCGTCATCGAGCACATAGACGCTGCGCCCGTGGGTGCCCAGCACCAGATCGCGGTCGCGCTTGTGCTGCTTGATATCGTAAACCGGCACGGTGGGAAGAGCCTTTCCGTGCATCTTGACCCACGCTTCGCCCCGATTCAGGCTGAGGAAACAAGCCATTTCCGTGCCACAGTAGAGCAGATTCTCGCTCGCGTCGTCCTCCCGAATGACCATCACACTGCGACCCTTCGGCAGATCGCCCGTGATCTCACGCCAGGTCTTCCCGAAGTCGTCGGTGACGAGCACGAGGGGATCCATGTCGTTGTTGCGGTGGCCATCAATACTCGCGTAGCATCGCCCTTCGGCGTGGGCACTCGCATGGAGTCGGCTGACGTACCGACCGTTCACCACAGGCGGAGTCACGTTCGACCAAGACTTCCCGCCGTCCTGCGTAACATGGATTAGACCATCGTCAGACCCCGCCCAGAGCAGCCCTGCCTTGAGGGGCGACTCGGTGAGGCTGACGAGAGTGCAGTAGTACTCCGCCGCTGAACCAGCGGTTGCCATCTTGTCCGGATTCTTGGTGGTGAGGTCATCCGAGATCTGCTCCCATTTCTCGCCTTGTGCCTTCATGCGGAAGACGCACTGGGCGGCGTGGTAGATCGGGTGCGGCGCGTGGACGCTCACAAAGAACGGAGCGTTCCAGTTATAGCGGTACTTGGGCTGACCCTCGCGTGCTTCTGGGATGAGCCATCGACGTTCGCCCGTGCGGAGATTGACCCTGGTGAGGTTGCCGCCTTGCCACTCGGCGTAGACCACGTCTGGATCTTGCGGATCGAAGTCGGCATGGAAACCATCACCCCAGTTGACGAATTGAACCTCGGCGTTCGTGAGCCCAGTGACCGGCGTCTTGGCCGCTTTGTCTTCTGGAGCCTCGCGGACGGGGTTCGAACTCGGCCAAATCCAGGTTCCGTTGTCTTGAAGGCCGCCGATGATGCGGTAGGGTTCGCCGTGATCCAGGCTGATGTTGTAGAACTGGCCCACCGGCATGGTGTTGAGGAAGTCCCAGGTTTCGCCCTTATCGAACGTCTGGTAGACACCTCCATCGGTTCCGACGATGATGTGGGTTGGATCGGTCGGGCTCACCAGGATGGCGTGATGGTCAGCGTGGAGGATGTCTCCCCATCCGCCGTGGAACGTGACACCGCCGTCGTTGCTGATCTCTGTTGTCCAGCCAAGCATGTAGATGCGTTGATCGTCTTGCGAATCGAATTTGATTTTGCTAAAGTAGAACGCGCGCGGGGATCGGTGGGAGCATCGTCGCCACGTTTCGCCGCTGTCATCGCTCCGGAAGACTCCTCCGCCTCGCATTCGATCATCGCGGATCGAGTTCGCGCCTTCTTCGGTCGCTTCCACAACGGCGATGAGCTTGCTGCTGTCGCCAGGGAAGACGTCGAGGCCAATTCTGCCGGTTTGCTTGGGGAGCCCTTTGCTGAGTTGCTTCCAGGTTTTGCCCCCGTCAGTGCTCTTGAAGATGCCGCCCTTGGGGCCGCCACTGTGGAAGCTGAAGGGTGACCTCAGCCGGTC
Source organism: Methyloversatilis discipulorum (assembly GCA_943371575.1). GTDB lineage: Bacteria > Armatimonadota > Fimbriimonadia > Fimbriimonadales > Fimbriimonadaceae > UphvI-Ar2. The sequence continues at coordinate 30,282 of CALRVI020000005.1, forward strand.
GTACATCGCGGCGAAGATCGTGTCGGGATTCTTCTGATCGAGGCAGATGTCGCAGCAACCTGTGTTCTCATCCAGATGCAGAACCAGTTCCCAGCTTAAGCCGCCATCGGTTGTTTTGTAGACGCCTCGCTCCTTGTTTCGTCCCCAAAGGCGACCGAGACCCGCGACGTAGCATGTGTCCGCATCATTCGGGTGGACGGCCAAGCGAGGAATATCATGGGTCTCGGCGAGGCCGCAGTGCTTCCAGGTGGTGCCGGAATCGGTACTTCGATAGACGCCGTTGCCCCAGCTCGAACTGTTACGCCCGTTGCCCTCACCCGTGCCGACCCAGATGATCTTGCCTTTACCCTTTTCGATTCGGTCGGGCTTTTTGGTGTCCTTATCCCATCCGCTCCAGTCGGCGGGAGCATCGCACACGGCAATGCTTCCGATGGCAGCTGTTTCCTCTTTGTCGAAGATCGGCGAGAAAGTGGTGCCTCGGTTCTTGGTCTTCCAGACCCCGCCGGTGGCGTAGGCGAGATAGAACGTCTTGGTGTCGCCGGGAGCGAACGCCATGTCGCTGATTCTCCCGCCCATGATCGCCGGGCCAACGGATCGCCAGGGCAGTCGCTTGAGATCAGCTTCGGTGAGCTGTCGGGTGGGGGAGTTTGAGGGTTCGGTGGAGTCAGCTTTCGCGCGTGACGGCTTCTTCGCGGCCATAGGTTCAGATTACCCACGAGGGGAAGGTGCAAAGTCGCTGCAAAGAAGGAAAAAACTCAGCCTTCGATCAAAAGCGGTATTCCGTGACGCTTCGATAGACCTCACCGGGATTCAGCCTCGTGGTGGGGAAGTCGGGGCGGTTGGGGGAGTTGGGGAAGTGCTGGGTTTCCAGGCATACACCTTGGTGAGGGGCATAGAGAGTCCCGCGTTTGCCGACCAATCCTTGCGGGATCGAATTGCCGTCGTAATACTGGATCCCCGGTTCCGTTGTGTACACGTCCATTGACAAGCCATCAGGAGAAGCAAGCCGGGCGGCATGAGTCAGCGAACCGTCGTCGCGACGGTTCAAGACCCAGTTGTGATCGTGCCCGGTCGTGAGTCGGAGCTGATCGTGCGATGGCTCGACGGGCCAGGCGAGGACTCGACCAGCGCGGAAGTCGAAGCATGTCCCCTCTACCGGGGCGGGCTCTCCGACAGGAATGAGCCGTTCATCGACGGGCAAAAACAGATCCGCAGCGAGAGTCAAGGTGTGACCAGCGCATGATCCCGCGGCCTGTCCCGCGAGATTGAAGTAGCCATGGTGGCAGAAGTTCACGTGGGTGGGAGCCGATGTTTCGGCCTCAAACTCAAATCGGAGCGTGGAGTCTGCCACAAGCACGCGGCACGTCGCCAAGAGTTCGCCGGGATAACCTTGGTCGCCATCGGGGGAAATCAGGGTGAACTCAATCCCGTTTGCGAGGGGTTGCGCCTCCCAGATCCGCTTGTCAAATCCGTCGGGGCCGCCGTGGAGATGTCGCATATTGGCGGGCGCGCTTGGACGATCGGCAAGGTGCCAAGTCTGGCCATCCAACATGAACTGGGCGTCGGCAATTCGATTGGCATAACGTCCAATCGTCGCACCGAAGTACGGCGAAGCATCCTCGTATTCGGCAAGGGAATCAAACCCCAGCACCACATCTCGCCAATTCCCGGATGAATCCCGGACGAGGAGGGATTGCACGATGCAACCGTAATCACTGACGTCAGCGATCAGATTGGGGCTTTCCACTCGAAACAGATGCGCTGTCGTGCCAGAGCACGTCCCGCCCCAGACGCGCGCTCCGTGATCTCCTCCAGTTGCCATACTCGCTTCACCCACCAAAGGATAGAGTGTAGCTAACTGCCCGGTGCTCCAGGGCCGGATGGACGGCATTTGTTACGTCCCCTTTCGGTCGGCTTCCAACTCAATAATCGCCTTGTCCACCGCAGTCAGAACATCTTGCGCCAGCTTGGGGAGTTCCTTCGGGTTGCCCTGAATCTCGATGGTCTTCAGCGTTTTTCGCTTGGAGTCGCGGTCGTAGCGCTGGATAACGACCCGGAGGGCCACGGTGTTCTCGGTAATCTCATAGCTCCCGGCCACGCGGTAGACATTCGGGTGGCGTTGAACATCGGTCCAGAGCTTATAGATTTTGCTTTCGCCAAATGTCTTCGCAAACAGGGGTTCGAGGCCCAGAGGATCCTCCTCATCCTGATCGAATGTTCCCAAGATCAGAATCGGCTTCGGCGGCGGGAGCGCGAGAATTCCGCGATTTTCAGCGTTGGTCACACCGACGTCAAATGTTTGCCCCGTGGGCGATCGGCGTAGCTCGGGACGTTGAACGCCTGCGATCGAGACCTCGTTCTTCAAAGACTCAACACGCCCCGCTGCGTATGCCAGCCAGACCCCGACATCGACAAACATCTCGCCGCTTGCCGTCTTTCGCAGTCCCACGTCGGATGCCAGGTCGATGGCTTCGAGCAGGGAATAGGTGAGCATTCCGTATCCCACGTGGCTGGATTCGTAGCTCAGCTGGTCGGCCGCCGCCCCGGCGAGCAACCAAGTCCCGCTCGCGTCCTTGATCGCCTCATAAGCCCGAACGTAGTCGCTGCTCACGCTTCTTTCGGCCTGAGACGACGCAGCCGCACTGCCGTCGATGACCGAACTCGCCGCCGCACCGCTATGGCACGTGTCGAGGATAATCACCTGCTTGGTCGCGGGAATCGCGGCGAGGGCTTTTTGCAGATCCTCGCCGCTGATTGTTGCGTTGCCGAGAATGGCGGGGGTCACATCGCCGGGGTTTGCATCGGCGGTGAGGAAGAAGTAGCCCGTACTCTCCCCGATTCGACTGGTGCCGTGGCCGGCAAAGAAGACGAACACGATGTCGGAGCTCGTTGCTTTCTTTGCCGTCTCGCTCAGCCATCCGAGAATGGCGTCGCGAGTTGGCCGGGTTTCTCCTTCGGCCGTCGACATCAGGCTGAGATGAACCCGGTTGGGGAGGAGCTTGTTGCCTGTGAGATTCAGAGCCTCTTTGAGCTTGGCGGCGTCGGCCGGAGGGGCATTGAGGTCGCGCTTATCTCCTACGTAATCGCCCACTCCGACGAAGAGGCCATAAAGGTTCACTTCGGGAGTCTGAAGATTGCTCGGTACTCCCAAATCCAGCACCTCAGCGCGGGAAACCAGATCACCCTTCGCGTTTGAAGCGATAACTTCGAGTTGATTGCCCTGCCCCTCAGGTAACTGGCTGGAGGGAAGAAAGAACGCTTGATAGTCCGTCAGATTGACGTTGAAGAAGTCGGAATTCTTCTTCGTCTCGATCTCTTTTCCGTTGAGAAGCACGCGAACGGTGCCAACCCCTCCCCCGTCGCGAGGATTCAGGGTGACCGCGATGCGGTTCGGATTCACCTTGCTCCGCTCAATCAAGACTTCGGGGTAGAGCCGAATCGTGTCGAGATCGGGAACCGAGCGCTTCGGGCTTTCATCTTTCCCGAGGAGCTTGGCGAAGAGGTTTGGCTCGTAGAAGACCGGTTTGAGCTGGTGGACATCGATGGGCTCAAGTCCACCCTCCCACTCCAGAACATAGGATGCGCCGGTCACTTTGCCCGGATCGGAGGCGTCGTACCGGCCCTCTTGGTCCATCACCAGCCATGAGCCATCGGTCATCGCGACAAATGAACCGAGTTTTGCGAGCGTGGGTACAGGACTCCCGTCGCGGGCGGGAACCGTCTTCCTGGCGTCGTAGATCGAGAGTTGATCCAGGCGATCATTGATCAGAAGCCGGGTTTCATCCTGGCTGAAGCTCACAGACTCAACCTGATCCCGCGTCGAGATTTTCGCGAACATCTCTCCCGTCTTCAGAGTGATCACATGGACTTCACGGTTGGCGATTACCGCGAGAAGATCGAGATTTTTGGCTGCGCCCGCTTTTGCGAAGTCGAGTTCCGACGAGAGATCCCGCCGGTAGACCAAATCACCGGCTGTCGTATCGTAGCAAACCAACGTGCCGTAGCCATTGGCGACGAGTTTCTTTCCTCCCTCCGCGAACCGGAAGCCTTCGGTCACGGCAACCTCATCCCCCGAATAGTTCTTTGACTTTTCCGCTGGCTTCGACCACCGCTTCTCGAACTTGCTGAGATCCCAGATTTCGATGCGCTCCTCAATGGAGAAGGCAAGCATGGACCCGTCTGGCGAGAACGCGGACGACCAGAGGTTGTCGGCGATCTTCACCACTTTCGTCGGATCATCCACGGAGACAAGAATCACACCGGCTTTCTCGCACCAGAGAAGCGCAGTCTTGTTGTCCGGCGAGAGATCGACTTGCATCACGACGTCGGCTTCGTTGTTGAAGACCGTCGTCTTGTACTCCGGTACGGCCATGTCGAAGATGTGCGCGGAGTGCTGGTCGTAGGCGATCATCGTCTCGCCGCCGCCCCATCGGGCTCCCTCAAACTCGTCCCACATCCCCCAGATGTTCTCCAGGCTGGCGACGTCCCAAACGACATTCAGCTGCTTGACTTCATCGGAACCCTCTACCGGCGCGTACCCGTAAGCAAGCGCGAGGCGACCACCCGGAGAGGCGTTCATCGGCAGACCCCAAAAAGTAAAAGTTCGCCGCCCAGCGAGGTCGGGCCGCTCGGGGTTGACGACGGTATGGAAGACGTTTGTGCTAAAGCCTTCTTCGGGCCGACTGAACTGGTAGTAGCCACTCGCACCGATGGGCGCAATCAACCGATAGGAATCCACTTGGGAGAGCGTCTCGGTTGAAATGCTGCCGTCCGAAACCCTGTGACGTCGGATACTCCCATCCTGATATCCCACCCAAAAAACAGAACCGTTCGGGCTGAATTCGCCCGCCGTTGGCCCGCTATCTCCACGGGTGTACGGGAATTCCTTGCCCGTCGAGACATCCCACAGCTTGAGCTGCTCACCCTCGACGAAAGTGTCATCGGCATAGGTTCCGAGAACTCGTCCATCGGGGCTGATACGAAGCTCTCGGATCGGAGAGCGGTACCCCTCCAGCTTCCGAACCTCGGAGAGAGTGGTGCGATCGGTCAGAGTCATCACCCCTTTCTCGTCGGCAGTCAGAACTAGATCGAACTTTTCGCCGACGAACGAAGCCCCCATAAACGAGGTTGGAAGTCCACGTTCGCCCACGATGTGCGGCCAGGAACCCCGCTTCTGCCCCGACCCGAGGTTCCAAAGGGAGGCACCTTTCGGCGACTCCGTGACGAGCAAGTCTTGACTATCTGGCGAGAATCGAATCCACGTCGCGCCTTCGATCCCGACGGCAAGCTTCTTCGGAACCGCTGGTGCGCCTAGATCAAGGATTCCGACTTCGGCGCCGAGTCCAGAGGCGGCAAGGGTTTGGCCATCGGGCGAAATTTCGAGGCTACTGACACTCGCTTCATTGGACAGCGCGAGGGTGGTCGGTTGGAGTGTCGAGGCAGTTTGGGTGGGAGCGGTCAGCACTCTCCCGAGGGTTGTCCCGACGTAGAGGCGAGATCCGTCTGGCGTTAGTTGGCAGACCGTGAAGGCCTCGGAAGGTTTAAGGGTGATGTCCGTCCAAACCGCCAGCTGCCGAGCCGTCTGCGCATTGTAGAGTCGCACGCGATCGGGGCCGATGGAGACAATTCTTGTGCCGTCTGGAGTGAAAAAGATGTCGTTGACGGCCTTGCCGTCGCCACTCAACACGGCGAGGAGCCGCATCGTTTTGGGCTCCCAAAGTCGAGGGGCAAATCCTCGGTTGTGGGTGAGGAGGCGGGTGCCGTCCTTCGATTCTTCAATATCCTGGATCAGGACATCCGAGGAAATCGGAATCAGACGCAGTCGCCCGGACTCTTGAGCAAGAGAGGCGAAGGAGGAAGCACAAAGAAACGCCGCCCCCAGGCATCCCAGCACGCGAGTGGCGGCGGGAGACGGGAGGCGGCGCGTTTTCATGACGTCGAGATTACTTCTTCAGAATGATCGGTTGGCTGGAGCGAGCGGCGCTTGCTTCAAAGTTCGGACCTTGATCGAACTGCATATCGACGTTATTCTTCCTGAAAGATTCGTTGATCTCGGCAAGGGCAGCGTCCATGTAGTCGTACATATCGCGCAGCGAGGCTTGAGGATTGGCGTTCATGACATCCATCAGCAGCAGGGTGAAGAGTCCGTGGGGCTCGACGCCTTCGAGACCGCTGATGTCCGAGCTCGGGTTGGTTTCCTTGCTAGCGAAGAGGAATGCCGACTCGGCCGTTCCTTGACCCTTGGCCTTCGGAACGATGCTGCGGACGCGGGTGGTGGTGTCCTTGACCTTCGTCGGGGACTTCGGCTTCAGAACGCCGAGAGTCTTGACTCGGGACTTCACCTTGCCATCGACGTTGCGGCTCATACCGCCAGAGAAGCAGCTGTCGAAGACAAACGTGCTGTGGATGCCGTTGAGGGTCATCGTCTTGGCGATCTCCCCGAAGAGGCTCCCTGGAATCAGGTTCATGTCGGCAAGAACCAGAACTTCTTGGATGCCGTCTGCTTCTTCGCTGGCTTCGACTTCCACTTGAGCACCATGTCCGGAGTACGTAAAGACGACTTGGTCGCCCGGCTTGGCCGTGGTAATAAGCCACTTAAGGTTTTCAATGAGGTTGTTCAGGTTTGCCTGGCCATCCGTGATGATTCGCATATTTTGAGGCTTCACACCAAACTTGCTGCTGAACAACGATTGCATGTATTTGGCATCATTGACGCAGCCACTGAGGTCACTGTCGTAGACGGTTCCATCGGCTTGCTTGATCTCGGGATAATCGTTAATTCCGACCGAGAGAACGTAGGTTTCGGCATGAGCCGCAAGAGCGGACAGTGCACACACAGCGAGAGCGATCAATTTCTTCATAATGTCAGTTCCTCTTCAACCCGTTGATTGGGTGTTCTGGATATCGAGACGATTGCTTCACCTTACCGTTTCTCGGAGGCCCAATAAAAGTCCCTGTGGATTAAAATTTGAACTTGGGACAAAGCGAGGAAGCACGAAAAATGGGCCTCCGAAGAGGCCCAGGCATTCACTCATCCCATCGTGATGCGGGCCTTTCAGGGATGGGCCCAAGTCGTTGGCTATTCGCCCGCGCCAGCGGCACCGGCCGCACCAGGGCGAGGTTGCCCGGGTTCGGCGGCGTAGTCGCCCGCTTTCGTCTCACTCGATTGCTCTGCGGTCGCGCATCCCCCCAGGATGCCGAGGGCGAGCAATGCCACCACAATCAGATTCAGTACTTTGTTCACTTTTGTTATTCTCCGGACGGTGCCGATGCCGGTGGGCCACCTTGTTTCGGAGGCGGGCCGGCGTAATCTCCAGGCAATGGTTTCGAGCTATCCCCCGGCCCGATTCCACCACTTGCGACGAAAAATCCGATCGCGGCTGCGATGACCACAGCGATCAAGCCAACCACGACGGGCATGGGAAGTTCTTTCTTCATCAATCCATTGGGAAGAGGGAAGGGAATCCTGCGGCTTGGATGTCCGCGCCGCAGGATTCGAGAGTGACGAGTCTTAGTAGGCGACGCTGCTGCGATCGCTCGGGCAGGTTCCGTTCGTGCTCACGTTCGCGCGGGTCTTCGCACCCGGGAAGTAGCCACGGAAGAGATCTCGGCCTTGGTAACCAATGCCATCGCCCGGTGCCGTGCCGCGATCAACTGCCTTTTGGTACTTCGCGTGACCATCCGCGTAGCTGAAGTTTGCACCAGCGCTCCAACCGCCTTGAGCACCCTTGTTCCCAAAGAGCTCGTAGCCCCATCCGGCGTCAGAAATGAGCCAGTAGAAGCTCATGTTTTGCGATCCGGCGGAATCGGCTTGGCAGCTAGAGAAGGTCCACGCGTATTGCGAGGGGCCCATGAGCGCGATTTGTGCCGGCTCATCCACGGCGGTTTGGCTCGTGGCACCCGGATTGTCCGGACCCTTGTCGCCTCGGTTCAGCATGTGGTTCATCGCGAAGGTGACGCGGTAGACCGAAGGATCGGTCGCCAAGGTGGCGGCACTCGTCGCGCCCGGCAGCCAGTAGCCGCGCGAATCGTACACCGTATCCGTGTTACCGGGGTTATTGTACATTTGCTTCGACTTCACATACGGCATGAGCTTGTCTGTCCAGAACTGACCCTTCTCGCGGTTGGTGTAGGCAGGGCCCGACCATTGACCGGCGTAGGGGAAGCTGATGTAGGTGTCGTCGTAGTCCGACCCGTAGATCATTGTTGCCGTCGCGAGTTGCTTCAGGTTCGAAAGATCGGCAGTCTTCTTCGCGGCTTCCTTGGCCCGAGCAAACACCGGGAAGAGAATGGCGGCCAGGATGGCGATGATCGCAATCACAACCAAGAGTTCAATGAGGGTGAAGCCCCTCGTGTTTCGCAGAGTTTTCATGATGTTCTAGATCCTTGAGCGCAGAAGGCTGTGCTCTTACGGAGAGTCAAATGCGGGTGAAAAACGGTTTGGTGCCCGGCCGGAACAGAGGCGGTTCCCGCAAGGAGATCACAGACGGTCGCCGCCATGCGCTCCAACGGTTGGGCAATCGTGGTCATCGATGGCCTCGAGAGGGCCATAAACGGCGGATCATCAAAGGCGACCACGCTCAGATCGTGGGGAACTTCGCGCCCGACTGACTCCGCGAGTCGGCAAACATGGAGCGAGATCGTCGCCCCGCCCGCGAGAACTGCGGTGGGTTCGGAGTTGCGCAACGCCTGACTGATCCTCTCGCGCTCCTCGTGGGAGAGCTTCGTCGTATCCTCCACCAGAATCGGCGGATGCACTTCTTCGAGTTGGTACTGCGCGATTCCTGCGTGGAAACCTTTCACGCGATCGAGTGTGTTGGCGTCTCCCGGACATGCACCGATGAAAAGTACGCGGCGATGGTCAAGTCCGGCAAAATGCTCGATCGCCCTCAGGGAGGCGAGCACGTTGTCCGAGTCCACGCAGATTCCGTTCTGAACCGGCCAGCGCGCACCCAAAATGACCAAGGGGGCTTCGTTCGGCCACTTCGAGTCGATAGCCAAAGCCTGCTCCTGCCGGGGATTGAGGAGGACAAGCGGCTGGGACGGATCCAGGGAGCCATCGAACGACTCGTAGTTGTCGAGGGTGAGGGTGATCCCCCTCTCGGAGAGACCGGATCGAAGGCCGATCAAGAGAGTGCCAAAGTAGTAGTCGTGCAAGGCAAACTCTGCCGGGCCGGTGAGGAGCACGCGCACTGAGGATGCCCCAGCCAGTGCACCTTCACTGGGAGAGCTGATAAAGGTTCCGGCGCCCCGCCGTCTTGTCACGAGCCCAAGTTCGGAGAGTTCGTTGAGGGCCCGGCCAAGCGTCATGCGGGAAACACCCAGGGCCTTGGCTAGATCGGGCTCGGAGGGCAGTCGAGCCCCGAGCGGGATGTTTCCTCCTTCGATGAGGGCAACCAACTGGTCACGAACCTGACGGAAAGCGGGGGATTGACCCTCTGCGCCTTTGCAGATCGGCGATATCGCCTGGAGATCGAACGATGTAGACAATTTGTCTAGACAACTCCCAGTTGTCCCGGGAGTTGTCTAACTCTACATCAGGTCTGCCACGATCTGTATGGGCAGGTCGCGAAAATTGCTCAGATTTTGCCCATTTTTGAGAGCGATTGATAGCAGTGCTCGATCGCTTCCAACGGGGTCATGTCGATGTACTGCTCGTGTTCGACCACGTACCATTCCGTGCCACCGGTGGCTTCGCAAACTTCAAAGACATCCTTCCAAGGCACGTCGTCGTTGCCAATGACAATTCCGATCGGGTGAGCCTTCAGGTGAACCGTCCGGGATCGACCCGGGAAGTCCTTCAAGGGCTGCACTGGATCAGCACCACCAGCGAGGCCGTTACCCGTGTCGTACTGAAGCAAGAAGTCACTCGGCGTGCCCTCGGCGAGCCCGTACCACGCACTCTTTCCGTTGCTCAACGGCTTCATGTCGGCGTCGTGGGCGTGGAATCCGGTCGAGATGCCAGTTCCTTCCAGCTTCTTCGCCAGTTCGGTGAACATCTTTGCCGTTTCGGCGACAGCCTCTGGCGTGTTGCGCATCTCCTCGGGAAGCCAGGGAATGATGGCCATCGGGCACCCGATGTCTTGGTGGAACCTCACGGTGGCGTCGAACTTCTCGTCGGTGAACTCGCCGACTCCAACGTGGGCACCGCAGCACTCGATTCCTGTTTCATCGAGCACGGCTTTGATCTCGGCGGCACTGTGGCCAAAGTAGCCGGCAAACTCGACACCTTGATATCCGATGGCCGCAACCTTGCGGATGGTGCCGAGCAGATCTTGCGCACAGTCGTCACGGACAGAGTAGAGTTGCACCCCAATCTTCGGTTTCATCATTGTCTCCTGAGGCAAACATCGGAGTCTGCCAAATTGTTTGGGTCAAAGCCCGCTGAGATCGGTGCCAGAAATCCCGCCGGGAGTGCGGTTGAAGTCAGGGCAATCGTCGGAGCTCGGGGTTTGCCGAGTGGCCTTGATGAACTTGGCATGGCTATCGGCAAACGTGAAATTGCGACCCCCCAACCACCGGTCATCACCGGGGATCAGTCCGGGTTTCAGAGTGCCCCAGAACCCGATCGCCCGACCCCCTCCGGTGTCGTGGCTATTGAACCACTCGGTCACCATCGCCTTCGCTGCCGGATTCCCAACCGTACTGGAGGTCTGAGTGACAGTGTTGGCCGCAAGGCCGGGGGTATTCAAACTGGAGATGAGGTTTCGAATCGTGAGTTGTGGACTGACTTCGGCAGGTAAATAGAAAGCGGCCGAATAGGCGTAGCTTGTGGCATCGAAGCTCGTTCCGCTCGAAGAGTCCTCCGGGCACAAGAGGAGCGCGGAGCGAGAACTCGCGTCGAAACCACCGCTCACCTGCTTTTGACCAACCCCTAAATAGGGCATGATCGGCCAGCGGAATCGGCGTCCAACCCACAGATAAGGGTCGCCCGTGTTGGGATACCCATCGTCGTAATCTGCCTGATAGATTGTCATCGCGGTGCCGATCTGCTTGAGATGCGAGAGGCATCCGGTCTTCTTGGCCGCCCGCTTCGCTTGGGCAAACACGGGGAAAAGGATCGCGGCCAGAATTGCAATGACCGCGATCACCACCAGGAGTTCGATCAGGGTGAAGCCACGCCTCACGCTGGGCGACCTGTGAATCGGCTCAGAAGCGCCCATGCGCCCGGAAACGCACCGCAGGCGATCATGATTTTGAGCGCGTCGGTGACGAGGAACGGAGCCGCCCCAGCCATCCAAGCGGAAGCCAGACTGCCGGTGAAGAAGGAGAGCCAGGTCGTCCCGAGGGCGTAGACAACCATGGTGGAGACCACGAGGCTCAGGGCCAGGGGGAGCACTTTCCGATCCCATCCGCGCTCGGCGACCCATCCAAGGAGTCCTGCCATGAGAACGAAGGCGAGCAGATAGCCGCCAGTTGGGCCGAGGAGCGCAGGTAGTCCGGCTCGGAATTGGGCGAAAACGGGAAATCCAGCAAGCCCCACCGCCAAATACAGCAACTGGCTCATCATGCCGAGTCGCATTCCAAGGGTCAAACCGCAGGCCATGACGACCAGGGTTTGGAGAGTAAACGGAACGGGCTGCCAAGGCACTTGCACTTGCGCAGCGAGGGCGGTCACGAAGGCTCCTGTCAAGACAGCGACGGCTTGGATCAGGGGACGATCAATGGCGGAAAATTGCCCGATAAGAGGGCGGGTTTGCGTCGCTTCCATCAGCTCTTACGCTACCTGAAAGCGACGCATTTCCACTGTAACTATTGGACTAGTTTATGCACTAAAGAGTAGAGGTTCGCTGAAGACGAAATTGCATTTCGCCGCTTGTTCCACCCGTGAAATTGACTCGAATCGAGCGATTCGGGCCGGTCCCTTCCAAGAAGTTACCGTTCACGCGGAGCTTGCCCGACGACACACGATTGGATGTGTCGTTCCATTTCCACGTAAACTCGACGGTGTCGTTTTCTGTCATGAATCCGAAAGTCGATTGATTCTGCGGATTCGCGTCTTGTCGCGTGAGTAGGATGTCGGCTCTTCCGAACCGATCCACCTCCACTCGCATTGTGCCGGAGCTCTCAATTGAGCCGTCGCTTCGGACCACCTGGAAGGGGCCTTGCCACGTATCTTGAAAGACTGACGAAAAGGGATCTTGGCCGCCGCACCCCACGAGTGCTGCTGCGACGAACAAGAGTCCTCCAACCCTTAGTGATTTGCTCATCAAAGGGTGCAACGAATAACTTCGGTTGCAGGTTTCCTAAAATTTGTGAATTGGATAGCGGCGGCACAATTCCGTTACTTCCGCTTTGACCTTGTTCAGGGTGCCTTCGTCCGAGTGGTTGCGCAGAACCGTGGCAATGGACTTCGCGATGAAGCTCATATCTGCCTCGACCATGCCGCGTGTGGTCACGGCGGGCGTTCCGAGCCGAACTCCGCTTGTCACGAACGGCGACTCCGGATCGTTGGGAATCGCGTTCTTGTTGGTGGTGATGTTGGCGTGCTCCAAAACCTCTTGCGCCAGCTTGCCCGTCACCCCGAACGGTCGAAGATCGACGAGCATCATGTGGCTATCCGTGCCCCCGCTCACGATGCGGAATCCTTCGTGAGTCAGAGCCGCCGCGAGGGCCGCCGCATTCTTCTTGATCTGCTGAGCGTAGCTCTTGAACTCAGGCCGCAGGGCCTCGCCAAAGGCAACCGCCTTCGCGGCGATGACGTGGCACAGGGGGCCGCCTTGCAGACCGGGGAACACGGTTTTGTTGATTAGCTTGATGGCATCGGCCGTACCGAGAATCATCCCGCCGCGGGGGCCACGGATCGACTTGTGCGTCGTCGAGGTCACCACCTGGCAGTGGGGAACCGGGTCCGGATATTCTCCAGCCGCGATCAGGCCACTGTAGTGGCTCATATCGCACATGTGCAGGGCACCGACTTCGTCGGCAATCTCTTTGATCCGCTTAAAGTCAAACTCCCTTGAGTACGCCGTCGCACCGCTCACGATGATCTTGGGCTTGCTCTCAAGGGCGATTCGGTGCATTTCGTCGTAGTCGATCAGCTCCGTCTCGGGATCAACTCCATACGCAGCAATCTTGTAGAGCTTCCCGCTGAAGTTCACCGGCGAGCCGTGGGTGAGGTGGCCACCGTGGGCGAGATTCATCGCCATCAAAGTGTCTCCTGGCTCAAGGAACGTGAAGTAAACCGCCATATTCGCGCTGGCCCCGCTGTGAGGCTGGACATTCGCGGCCTCGCATCCGTAGAGCTGGCAGAGTCGCTCGATGGCGAGTTTCTCGACCTCGTCCACCACTTCGCAGCCGCCGTAGTACCGCTTGCCCGGATAGCCTTCGGCATATTTATCGGTGAAAACGGTCTCCATCGCCTGACGAACCGCGAGACTGGCGATGTTCTCGCTGGCGATGAGTTCCAGGTTGTCTTCTTGGCGCGATTCTTCTCGCTGAACCAACTCGAAGAGCGCAGGATCAGAGTCCGCGAGGGTTCGTCGGTGGGGGTGAGAAGAAGGATTCATCGCCATGCCCTGATTCTACTCTCAGTGCCCAGGGGCCGCCCAAGGCGAAGAGTCCCGCGGCTGGGTGCTGATGCAATTACCGGGTTTTCCCCGTAGACCTCACGGTCCGCATTCTGGCTAGCCGATACCTTTGGCAGGGCACCGTGGGGATTCTGCAAAGAATCGGCCCCGGAGACCAGGAGGGTCGTCATGGACTCGGGCATGGAAGAGAAGCAGATTCAAGAATTAAAGAACTTGAGAACGCAACTGAGCTGGTGGAAATGGGGGCTGTTTGCCACCGGATGCTTTGTTGCTTTCACAACCGTTATGAGCGTGAACAATTCGTTTCGCTCCCTTGTCGACAAAGGGCCAACGCAGGATAAGTTCGTGCAAGAGCTCACCACCGCCATGGAGAGCGAGATCAAGCCGCTCGTGGAAGACATGGCCAAGCAGACGTTGAACGAGGTTCAACCGCAGGTGCAAATGGCCGTGGATAAGGCGAACAGCCGACTCCCCGAACTCGCGCAAGCCTCACTGGCCGAGCTCGACCAACTGCAAGAGAACCTTCCGAAGCGCGGTGAGGCTGTCCTCACGCGGACCTTTGTGAAGATGCTGAACGAGAAGGAAGAGAAGATTCGCGAAATGTTCCCCGAGGCAACTCCGGAGCAAATCGAGCGGCTCCTCACCAATCTCGGCGAGAGTGCAACCAAGGAAGCCGAGGGCGCGGCGGTTGAACTCTTCGGAAGCCATCACGATGCTCTCATGGGCATCCACGAGAACCTGCAAGTGATCGCGGAAAAGGAAGAATCCAAGCTCGCCGGAGTTGATCCGAGCTGGGAAATGGGCCTCCTCGTACTCGATCTCTTCCGCGAGGATCTTGAGAATGCTCGACCGGACAAGGCTAGCAAGATGATGGCCCAGAGTGAGACCAACATCAAGGCGGCTACCACTGTGAGCACGAAGAAGAAGGCGAATCAAGTCGCCCCGATGCCGACTCCGGTGAAGAAGGCTCAAGCCGACGCCACCAAGAAGGAAGTCGCGAAGCGAAAAGCCAATGCTGCTCGGATCTACCGAGGAGACAAGGAGGATCGAAAGTGAGCGAAGAACTGAAACCGACGCAAGAATCGGCTGAGGGTGCCGATCTGAGCCAGCAGTTTCTGGCCCAAGAGCTTGAGAGCACGAAGAAGGCTCTGCAGAACACCCAAATCTGGGGAACCATGGTGGTGTTCGGCGTGATGTGCTTCCTGTTCTCGATTGCCAACGGCTTTGCCACAAACTTCGAACCAAAGGAAGCCGCGAAAATCGCCAAGGGTCTCGTGGTGCAGCGCCTCGACGAAGCGCAACCGCAGATCAGCAGCTATCTGGGCAAGGAAATCCCGGCATGGATCGAATCCGTGCCCGAGTACGCCAAGGATCAACTCCCGATCGTTCGGGAAGATCTGGAAGCCACTTTGGAAGATGAGTTCGAGAAGCTGGCGGGCGAGACCAGCGAGCAACTGGACGTGGTGCTGGATCAGTTCCTGATCGAAAACCAAGACCAGTTCAAGACGATCATCCTGGCCGGTCAGGACAAGGAAACGACGGACGAAGTGGCCCGCGAACTGCGATCCATGTTCATCGCCTACCTGACGACGAGCGAGAATGGCGAAGAGTCGATCCAAGATAAGCTCGACAAGTCGCTGGTCGCTCTGCGAGATGTGGAGCGCAAGACCTCCCGCCTCGCCAACGCCAAGGATCTGGATGCGACGGAGAAGAAGACGCGACGAGCCATCGCTTGCCTCTTCCAGACCGTTGAGCAAAACAAGGACGCCTGGAATCTGCCGACCAAGGAAGAAGTGCAGGGCCAAGTAAGCGCGGTTCTCGAAGCCGCCGAAGCCTCGACCCCGCGATAAGCGAGTCGGCGTTGACCACTCAAGCGAGAGGTGCCACGGAAGGTGCCTCTCGCTTTTCTATCTCACGAAGAGTTCGAGCTGTCCTGGCTCTAAATTGGGTGAGAACCAGATCAAGAAATGGCCTTCCTCGATCCCCATTCTGAAGTCGGAAAACGGCTTAAGGCCACGGCCGTTCAGGGTCATGTTCGTGAGTCGATGCTTTCCTTCGAAGATGAGGCTTGGCAGGCGTCCGAACGACTGGCCGAGAACCACTTTTTCGCTGAGGTTGGTCAGACGAATTTCCCCGCGCGCTGAATTCCAGGTCGCCTTTGCGCCGGAGACGAGCTTGGTCCAGCGCGCGCCCTCTTGCCAATCCTTCAGCCGATCATCCATCCGCTGCAGATTGCCCTTGGGCTCCATACCGAGGACGGAAACCCATTCGCGATACTTTCTGCCGCGAGCATCCACTTTGTAGTTGTCGCTCCAATCCCGACGCCTTGCATCACCGACATAGGCAAGGCAGGTGTGGGTGATCGCACCCCGTCCTTCGAGTTGACTGTTGGATTCGTTCACGAACGGTTCGCTGTTGAAAGGGAAGTGGCTGAATCGCCAGAACTGCTGCTCGTGCCACGTGCCCGCCCAATCGAGCGAGGAATCGAGACCAGGGTCTGCGAATCCAATAAACGGATCCGGGAGCGCAGGGTCAAGGAAGTGGATCGCGTATCCAAAGCGAGGCCAATCCCCGACTTTCGTATTCCGGGCTTCGTTCTTCGTTGGATAGCTGGCGACGACCCGGCGCCCGTCGGCTCCGAATGCGGTGAGGGTTTCACGGGGAACGACTTCTTCGGGCAGAGTGTCGGCGGCAAACACTACATCGGCCTCGGCAAGTTGAATTCCCAATGAGTGCTGAGCTTCACCCGTATCGAGTGATGGCCAGAACCTTTGGAGTCGATAGACCGTGCCATCGGGCAGGATCGTCCATTCTTCCTCGACTTCCGGAACTTGTTTCGAGCCCTTGTTGCCGGCCCAGGGAATGTAATCGGGGTTCACGAGGGCGTATTTCCAGCGAATGATCTTGCGAGTGGTTCCATCCTCGACCACCTCCGCGCTCGCCCACCGATTCACTCGATCACTCATCGGTTCGAAGCACCCGGGCGCCCCTCCGCCCCAGGTTTCGATGAACTCAAAACCGCTCATCGCCTTGGGAGACATTTTCCAGAATGGCGTCCAGGCGGCTTCGCTCCAGAAAGCCAGTTTGATATCTTGCTGACGCCACGCGAACGCATCGTCGAAGGTCACGACGAGCGCCTCACCGAATGCTCCCGACCAGTGGAAGGGGCGTTTCGTGACTTCAAAACCCGTGGCTCGGTCATCGCGATCCTTCGTCGGGATCTTGGTGGAGATGACCGTGTTGGGCGTGGCCGTGGCCTCACCCTCTGCGAGAGGATCGGGAAGAGGTGCGAGTTCGATCCAGCCCTTCACCTTTTTGCCTGCCACCTCCGACTCAAACCCCCAGGAAAACCTGATGACATCGCCGACGGTGTCACGGAAGGCGCGGAGGCGTCCGTCGGGGACACGGAAGGGGAGGGAATAGCGCCCATCCAGGACTTGGCGATATCTCTCCTTGCCAAAGCGCGGATCGGTGCCGATGGTGGAGACGCCGTTCTTCTGGGATCGCACCGTCGCAACCCACTGCTCACCCTCTTTGCTCAACCGGATTTCCGCCCATGTGTCGGCAGAACTCGAGAGTTTCAGACTCGCGCCGTCGGCTTCCGGATTTTTGGCTTCGTACACGAAGTTTGAATCAGATAGGGCACCCAGAAGAAGGGAAGAGAGCATCTCTTCCCCATTGTGCCTGAACCGGTGGGTGACCGTGGCACCGCGTGTAGCGGGGTGAATCCTGGGCTAGCCGGACGACGCGCCTTCAGTCTCGCGATTCTCGACCGAAATTTGCTCGTTGTAGAGCCGCGAGTAGAGGCCGCCCTGTGCGAGCAGCTCAGCGTGGCGTCCTCGCTCGACAATCGCGCCTTTTTCCAGCACAAGAATCTGATCCGCAGCTAGAATCGTGCTCAGACGGTGGGCGATGGCGAAGGTGGTTCGGCCTTGCATGAGCCCAGCGAGTGATTCCTGGATCAAGCGCTCAGAGCGGGTGTCGAGAGCCGAAGTAGCTTCATCCAGGATGAGAATCTTCGGATTCTTGAGGATCGCACGGGCGATGGCGAGCCGCTGCTTTTCGCCTCCGCTGAGCTTGTAGCCCCGCTCTCCCACGATGGTGTCGTAGCCTTGCTCCAGTCCGGCGATGTGATCGTGAATCGCCGCCGCCTTGCAGGCCGCGATCAGTTCCTCATCGCTGGCCTCGGGCTTCGCAACACGCAGGTTTTCCTTGACTGAGGTGTGCATCAAGTACGTCTCCTGAGTCACCGCTCCGACGAGCGTTGAAAGATCGGCGAGCTTGATTTCCTTCACGTCCGTATCGTCGATGAGCACCTCTCCGGCGTCGGCATCGTATAGGCGGGGAATGAGGTAGGTCAAAGTGGTCTTGCCCGCCCCGCTCGGCCCGACGAGAGCCACCAACTGCCCCGGCTCTGCGGTGAAATTCAAGCTCTTGAGGGTCGGAGTCTCAGCATCAGGATCGTAGGCAAAGACCACGTCGCGGAACTCGACCTTGCCCTTGAGCTGAGCCGGCGTCATCGAAACCGCCTTGGGGTGATCCTTGATGTCACGCGGCAGATCGAGGTACTCGAAAATCCGCTGGAAGAGGGCGAGAGACGAGAGAATCTCGACCTGTGCGCTCAAGAGCCCTGTCATCGGGAAATAGAGTCGGATTTGGAGTCCAGTGAACGCGACCAACATACCCACGGTGATCGAGGTATCGCCCCGAGCAACAAGTAACCACCCCGCAAGCCAGTAAACCAAAGCAGGAGCCAGCTGGGTGATCAGGCGGATCATGCCGAAGAAGAGGTACTGCACGACGCTGCTCTTGATGAGCCAGCCCGCCAGCTTGTCGTTCTCGACGCGGAATCGGTTGGCGAGCAAGTCTTGGCGACCCACCGCTTTGGTGAGAAGGATTCCGCTCACGCTGAGGGTCTCCTGCATCATCGCGTTGAGTTCGCCGGTCTGCTCTTGGGTTCCTTGGCGAACCTTGCGGGCAAACTCGCCGACACCCTTACCGATAACGGCAAACAGCGGGACGAGGCCGATGCTCAGCAAGGTCAGCCGCCAATCCATCAGGAACATCGCAATGAGGGTGCTGATCACGATGCCGATATTGCTGACTTGATCGACCAGCGTGTTGCTGACAACCGTCTGGACTCCCTGGACGTCGCTGATGAGACGAGTTTGAATCTCGCCCGTTCGCGTCGAGGTGAAGAACCGCAGCGACATCCCCTGAAGATGCTCATAGAGCTTCTGGCGGAGAGTGAACATGATCTTTTGCCCGATCATCACGCCCCAATAGCCATACAGAAGCGTAAATCCTGCGCCAGCAAGCACAGCCAGGAGCATCAAGAGTGAATCGCGGCCAATAACTCCCAAATCTTGCTTGGCGATGCCTTCGTCGATAATCGACTTGATGAGGTAAGGCGGAACGAGACCCAGGAGCACGCCAACAAGAACCGCACCGGTGGTCATCAGAACCATCCCGAGGTGCGGCTTGAACAGCTCGAGGATTCGGCGAAGCAGAATCCGATCGGCGGCTTTCCGCTCTGCCTTGGTCATTTCAGGCTTCTCGGGACTGGTCGGGGCAGGGGAGGCGGCGTCAGACACTACGCGTTAGGTTACCGCCCTCCACACCGTCCCTCTATGCCACCGTGTCGGCAGGTTGGTAAAGTGGTGGGGGAAGGGATTGAATAATACTGCCGATAATCATTATTATGACAATTACGCGATTTCCCGACGCCTGAACCCACTTCCCTCGTGTTTGAAGAAGCAAATCTCTCAAATCAGCCCGTCCCTGATCGGAATTGTCATCGCGGGTACGGTGGAGTCCGACCCATGAGCGACGATCGAACGATTCGAGACCTGCGTTTGGAAAAGCTGGCCAAGCTCCGCGAGCTTGGCTTTGACCCATTTGCCGTCGAGCGCTTTGACACGCCGACCTCCATCGCCGATCTCCATAAACGTTTCGATGACCTCGCTCCCGTTCCCGGCGACGACGGGCATCCGAGCTCCGAAGACATCGCGACCAAGACGCTCTCTCTGGCCGGACGCCTCGTGAGTCTGCGCGAGATGGGCAAAGCGGCATTCGCTAATGTCTCGGATGGCGACGACAAGATTCAAGCCTACTTCCGTAAGAACGACCTCGACGAACTCCAACCCGGAGCTTGGGAAGCCTTCAAGCTGCTGGATATTGGTGACCACGTCGGAGTCACTGGCTACTTGTTCCGCACCAAAACCGGTGAGCAGTCGATCTATGTTCGCAGCCTCACCCCGCTCAGCAAGAGCCTCCACACTCTGCCGCTGGGCAAGGAAAAGGATGGCGAGCAGTGGTATGGCCTGAGCGACGTCGATCAGCGTTATCGACATCGCAATCTCGACCTGGTCGCGAATAAGGACGCCCGAACCATGCTCCTCAACCGCTCACGAATTGTGAGCGCGGTGCGGCGTTTCTTCGACGACCGTGGCTACTTTGAGGTAGAAACTCCAATGCTTCAACTCGAAGCAGGCGGCGCAGCGGCGCGGCCCTTCAAAACGCACTACAACGCGTACGACATGGATGTCAAGCTCCGCATCTCCCTGGAGCTTTATCTCAAGCGGATCATCTGCGGCGATGTGCCAAAGGTGTACGAGATCGGGCGCGTGTTCCGAAACGAGGGTGTGAGCAATCGCCATAACCCAGAGTTCACGCTTCTGGAATGGTACGAAGCCTACGCGAACCTCGAAGACATGATGTCATGCGTCGAGGAGCTGTTCAAGGATGTGGCGCAGAAAGTGTTCGGAACAACGGAACTTCACGGGCTCGACTTTGGCAAGCCCTGGCACCGCGTGGACATGCTCACCGCGATCCAGGAGCGATCTGGCATTGCCCCCGAGGAACTCCGCGATCTAGAGTCCGCAAAGGCAGCGATGAAGCGCGTAGGCCTTCCGACCGAGAAGGAGAACAACCTTGGCGGCATCATCGAGAAGCTGCTAGAGCACATCGTCGAACCTCATCTCCAGGAGCCGACCTTCGTGATCGGTTACCCGATCGAGACTTCCCCTTTGGCGAAAAAGGATCCGAATCGCCCGGGGTTCACGCGGCGATTTGAAGGCTACGTGCTGGGCCGCGAGGTGTGCAATGCGTTCAGCGAGATCAACGACCCGATCGACCAGCGAGAGCGATTCGAGCAACAGCTGGGCGAGCGTGCCAAGGGCGACGATGAAGCGCACCCGATGGACGAGGATTTCCTGTTCGCCCTCGAAAACGGCATGCCCCCGACCGGCGGATGCGGAATTGGCATCGACCGACTGGTCATGCTCCTCACGGGAGCCGAGCACTTGCGGGAGATTCTGCTCTTCCCCATGATGCGCCCGGACAAACCGCAAGGCGACGACGAAGACGATGACTGAACCAAAATCAGCCCGCAGAAATCACTCTGCGGGCTGATTCGTTTTGCTCCCTATCGAATGTCAGTCTTGATAGTCGGAGCGATCCGCGATCTCGAAATCATACAGCGACGCAAGATCGAAAGCGTCGAGGTCGCCTAGTCGATTCAGCCGCTCAATGACTTCGGTGGACTTCTCTTCGTCGGCGAGCCCGAGGCCACCAAGCAGAGCGAACTTGTAGTCGAGGATGTCGCCCAGATCAGCGGTGGTGTTGCGGGCATGGCCGGCCGGGTACATCACGAGACCAGAATCGTAGCTCTTCCCTGCCGAATCCTCAATGATGATGCTCGTTGGGATTCCGTCGGGATACTTGGCATCGTACTCCGGCCCGCCGTGGCGGAAGTCGATTTTCTGCATCAAATCCCGCGCCACCGGCTCGAAAATCGCCTTGTCACTGACTTCGTAGTCGTAGGGACTCAGCATCAATGCCTTCCAGATCGCGTCGTTCGCGCCTCCGCCCGAGGGAAGACTTCCCTGCTCGGCATGAAGCTCCAGAGCCTTACGAATCAGCGTGGACACGATGTACGCCATCGAGTGATCGGCACTCTGGCGCGTCTTGGGATCCTTCTTCATCGGGTTGCCGATGATGCCAAACGCTGGTTCATACGCCGTGATCGTGATCTTCTTGATCTCGCCTCCCTTTGCATCGTTCAGCAAGTGTGGATGAGCCGCGAGGAGGTCAATCGCGCCCTGCAAGGCACCTGCACTTTGATGCTCGTAGAGCCCGAGTTTGAAGTGCATCCCCATCACGGCGAAGTCGTCGCCACTGTGGCTCAGCACGAGTTCCACGGGGCTATTCCCAGCCTCTTTCCATCGCTCCGCTCCCTCGGTAGTGGGTTCGAAGAATCGGAAGATGGCCTCGGGGTTTCGGAAGATATCGCGAGGCCCTCGGAACCCGTTCATCGACCGGATCATGCTGAGAATGGCGAATTCGGTTGTGATCGCCGCACTCGCCCCCTTGGAATCGCTGAGCTGCTTGCCTGCGCGAATCGCCCGCCACGGAGTCGCGTGGGCGACGACCATGCCAATCGCGCTCTCGATCTGCTCGGCGGTTGCCCCGAGGAGCGCCCCGTATGTAGCGGCGCTCGCGATGCCACCATGCAAAACGTGGTCGATTTTGTAGCTCTTCAGTGAGAAAACCTCGGCCAAGCGGCCGCGAATCTCATCGAGAAGCACCATCGCCTTGAGAGCGGTTGCGCCATCGAGAGCCCGCTGCTGACAGGCGGCGATGGCGACGGGATAGAAATCGTTGTGGCCAAATTCGCCCGCCGTGTGGCCGAGTTCCGGGCGGAATCCGAAGTTGGTGCCGTTGCTGTCCCACTCCCGCACTGCGCTGGAGTTGGCAACAATCGCCTTTTCCGGCATCACGCCTTGGTTGTGTCCGAACACCATCGCGGCGTGACTCGGATCCTCGGCTCGATACCGCAAGGCCTCTTCGCGCAAGACTTTGGGAGCGTTGGTTCCGAGAGCAAGCGCGGAGACGCCGCAGAGCACGGCATCGGTGTGGAACATGCGTGTACGTTCGAGCACTTTCTCGCTCGGTCCAGGGCCGAGGGTGCCATTCATGAAGTCGATTGCGAACTGGCCAATTCCGAGAGCTTGATTCGATTCGGGGCCAAGGACGACGCGGTCGGACATGGCTGGAGTGTATCCGTTTTGGTGCACATCCGAAGCGACCCCGCCCGAATCGAAACCGCGTTCTTAATGGGAACGGTCGCGCAGATTCGGGACAAAAAGTGCGCCACTTCCCTTGACAATTCCGGGATCAGTGTTTATAGTGGAGTTATTCGCGGGGATGTGCCTCGCGTCTGGATTGGAGCAAAAAATGAAAACTATCCTCTCTCTCAGTTTCCTCGTCATTGCCGCTGCAAGTTTCGCCCAGCCGATCTCGGTTTCCAACGACCTTTCCCAAGGCAGTGGGGGCTTCTTTGGCGGAACGCCTGGCACGTTCCAGTCGAACGTCTCTCACTCGCACACCATCAGTGGATCGTCATATTCCTTCAACCTTCGGGGGGATGTGACCGCGCAAATGACGGGAACAGCCACGGACTTTCTTCACCAGTCTTCCGTGTACTTCACGCTCACGACTGGCGCGGCGCCTGTGCTGCTGAGCAACATCGCCGTCGACTACAACGGGAAAGAAGTCGTCAGTGGCGGTTCTACCGCAACATTTACTGCGACTAATTTCTACCGGGCAATGCTCTACTTCGGAACCTTTGCGCCGGATGCTGAGTACGCGACGTACCTAACGAACCGCACCGTTCAAGGCGTCTATATTGAGGATCTCAGCAACGGAATTCCCAATACCATCCTTGCGGCAAACTCAGCCTACACGCTCTACATGGATCTCTATCCGATTCTGAACATCTCGAGCTACCCTTCGAACTCATCGATGCTCGGTTACAGCGTGGAGTTCGGCGGGACGGTCTCGCCCCAATACGATGGCTTGACCATGAGGTTTGACGCTGAGGCCGTGCCTGAACCGACAACGATGACGCTGCTCGGCCTCGGTGCGGCTGCGATCGCCGCCCGAAAGCGACGCGCCAAGCACTAAGCCGCCGCAAGTCCAGAGTTGGCCCTCCTCGAACTCGGGGAGGGCTAATTGTTGTTGGTCTCGTGCCCCATCAAGTGCCGAACAGAGTACATCTGACCGGTGTGGTAGGCAATGTGGAAGGCCATATATTCCAGGACATAGCTCCACGTCCACTCTTCTCGATGCGGGCTCAGCGAGTCGAGATCCGGGCGAGTCTCCAGCACAAACGCCCGACAAGCCTCGTGGATGCGCTTGACCTCTTCGTAGAGCTCAGCTGCGCCTAGGCTCGCGACCACAGGCTCCTCCATCGTCACCGGATAGTAGCGAATGGCCGGGATGACGAGTGGACTTTCGAAGGTACCGAGGACGGACACTGCTTCACCATACGCCACATGCGATGCCAGTTCTCCGATACTGAGGAGTCGCGGATGCGCGCGCACCCACACATCTTCATCCCGGAGGCCGTCGAAGGCTTCGCTCATCTCCCAGATGGCCGAGTCCAGAGGTTTCAGGGCTTCTTCGTGAGTCATGGCTTGAGCCTAGCACACGCGATGCCGAGTCAGAGCGGCGGAACGGTCGGCCCACCGCCCCAGCGCCAGTCCGTTCCCTGACTCCGCTTCCGCATCGCTTCCATGCGATCTCGGAAGGCCTGATCTAAATCGGTCAAAGCGAGAGGCTTCGCCCCCTGGGCGACCACGCCGTCTCGGTGACGGGAAGACACAAACTGTGCCTTCCCTATCGTGCCGGTCACGTTCAGAGATCGTGCCGTTGCGGGGAGAAACTCACCGAATGTCGGCACCAGAACCCGGACGTCCGAGTTTTGAGCGTTGTCCATCATTCCTAGAATCAACCCCAGGGTTGTCGCGCCCATGATGCGGCCCGATTTCTGCCCCTTGGGCCGTCCGAGAACCCCGGGCTCATCCTTGATGTTGAGTGAGATCGTCGCATCTCCCGGAATCCCGTTGGGGTACTGCTCCGTCGGGTTACGATTCAAGAATCTGCCCTCCGCTCCGCCAGCGCCAGTGTCCGAATCATCCGAAGCAAAGACGCCGATCGAACCTGAGCCTTCCTCAATCGAAGGTTGCAAGGGGGCATCAAAAACCATCGACCTCACCGCATCCTGTTGAGTCTTACTCATGCTGGCGAGGGCAGCCTGGCTTGTCCCGGCAGCAAAAGTGTCGAGGCGCGTTCCGTAGCTCGCCAGCCACTTGCAGGCAAGGAAATCTTGCCCCCGCAGATTGTTGAGCTCATTCGCGACGTATGGGGCCAGGAAGCGCAGATAATCCGTATCGAAACGCTGGATCTCTCCCGGGCCGAATCGACCCGCAACGTAGGCACAGACATCGCTCAAGCGGTTGTAGCCCTGCCGTTGAACGATCGCCATGATCTCGCGCAGTGCCACGCGGTCGATGCGCTCTGCCTCGGCTTTCAGAGGCTCCTTCGGACGCAACACCGCAAGCGATTCATTATCGGCCCTCTCGCAGAGGCTCATGAGTTCGCGCACAAAGGCTGTCGTCGAGGCACTCTTTCCGCTCCATGCCGACTGAACTTGGCTGTAGAGGGTATCGGGCACCCGGATGACGTAGTCATTGATCCCCTGAGCTTGCCAGGCCTTCATTCCACCCTCCAACAGGAATGAGAGCGGATCACGACGAACAGGATCCGAGAGAGTTTGACGCAACGGGCTGGAAATGGTCGGCTCACTGAGAGCGTCCGTGCTATTCATTACGACAAAGTCTCCGTCGATATTCCATGCCATGCTCGCGACGTTCTGAGAAAGCGAGGCACGTGAGGCGAGCACCCGGAAATACTCCTGGAGTTCCGGCGTCACCTCCGCGTCACCGAGAATCTCGCCTGGATTGGCTCGCTCCGGTTGCACTGTGAGAACCACTGACTCAGCCCCGACAAGGACTCCCTCCTGATCCATGATCTCCACCCCGACGATGACCTCATCCCCGTCATAGCTCCGCCAAAGCAAAACATTCACCTTCGAGACGGACTGAAGGGGACGGAAATCAAGCGAAAGCCCTCCGGCGAAACTCGAATCCGAGGAGGGTCGGTTCGCATTCTTGACCGCCTGAGCCATTAGATTCATGCCTTGGGCGAACGCGCGAATCGAGTTGTCTAGGTTGAGCCCGAGCCGTTCTTGCATCGCGTTTGGTCGGGTGCTGAGAACCCTTCGTTTGCCTGGCAAGGTAGCCGCAATCACCTCAGCGGGAAGCTTGGAGATCACGGAGCGGAGCACACCATTGGCGGGAGTCGGCAGAGCGGGGCCGCTGGAAAAGATCGTCAAGTTTGCCTCCGGCGGGAACTGAACCCGCTTCCGGATCTCCTCTCGCTGCGCTAGAATCTTGTTCACAGAATCTTCGGCCATCTTCGCCGTCCAGTTCTCGTCCGGCAGCCCGGCGAGAACCTTCTCCTGACTGGTTCGGAGAGAGGCGGCGAGTCGAAGCGCTTCCGCCTGGCGGAGCTGGACAGCCTTCGATTGAGATCGGGCAAGCGTCCACAACCCGTCTTTCTCCGACCATTCGGCGTGAAGAGCTTTGGCCAGGGCCGCCTTCACCTCATCTAACGGGCGATCACTGATATCGACAAACAGAGGTTCCTTTGCCAGGTTTCCAGCCACCATCATGTTTTGCGATGCAGACTTGGCCAAAGCCGCCACAACCTCGGATGCGGGACGCGCCGAAAACTCAAGCGAGACTTCTTGGGCCGTGGACTGAGCGAAGAGAGCTGTGACGAAACAGAGCGAAAGCATAGACATATTTGTCCCCTGGGATCGAATGAAAGGTGTATACCGAATCACACAAATTCAAGTTCCCGGTAAAAGAGCGATCCTCCGCCCGGAGCTTCCCGAGCGGAGGATCACCTCACCAACGCAACGCTAGAATTAACGCTTCATGTTGATCAGGTCTTGCAGCATCTCATCGACCGTGGTGACCACCCGGGTATTCGCCTGGAAGCCACGCTGGGTGATGATGAGGTCGGTGAACTCGTTACCGATGTCCACGTTGGACTGCTCCAAGAAGCCTGCGTTGATCTGACCACGACCACCGGTTCGCGGGGTCCCCACTACAGGGATACCGGAGTTGTCCGTGTTGCGCCAGAGGTTGCTTCCCTGTCGTTCCAAACCGTTCGCGTTCGGGAAGATTGCGGAAGCGATCTGTCCAAGCGGGCGAGTAAGACCGTTTGTGTACAGGCCAGTGATGACTCCATCTGGGTTCACGGAGAACGAGCTCAGCGAGCCAGGTTCGAAACCGTTTTGTGAGCTGGCTTGAACCTGCATATCAGTGGCAAGCTGGCTGACGGATCCAAAGTTGAGATCGATATTGAAGGCAGCCACACCGCTCGCCGCCGGAGGCGTCACCACGATCGGCCCTGGAGAGCCGGAGACAAGCTTGCCATCAGCCGGGTTGAACACCAACGTGCCCGACCCAGTCGTGGTCGTGCCGTTAGCCCCGGTCGTCGTCCAAGCCCATTCGTTGGGAGTCGCCGTCTCGGTCAGAGTCAGGGTGATGTCATGCGATCCACCGAGCGAGTCGAAGACTCGAACGATGCTACTGGTACTGGCCAGACCCGCTTGGTTCATTTCGCGGCTGTCCAAGTTTCCGGCCCAGTTGACAACGGTCGTTTCCTGAACTGCGGTTCGGGCACCAATCGGAATCCGAACTGCGGAGCCAGGCGTCACAGGGGCATTCGTATTGATATCGCCGGTTGCTTGATCAGCCGTCCATCCCATCAGTCGCTCACCAGTTGCGCGGTGGACGAGATCGCCCGCTGCGTCGAGGTCGAAGGAGCCGTCTCGGGTGTAGGCGATTCGGTCACCGTTGCTGACCATAAAGAACCCGTTGCCCTGGATGGCGAAGTCGGTCGGTCGGTTGGTGGCATTCAGCGAGCCTTGCTCTGTGTTGATGTCCGTCCCCGCAACCAACACACCCAGACCAAACTGGATGGCGTTGGTACCACCCAAACGATCGGTCGGGCGGGAAGCACCGCGCATGGTTTGAGCGAGCATATCCTGGAAAGTCACCCGGCTTCCCTTATATGCAGTTGTGTTGACGTTGGCAAGGTTATTGCCGATGACGTTCATGCGCGTTTGTTGCGCTTTGATGCTGGCGACGCCAGCGAGCATGGCTTGAAGCATATTCTCCTCAGATCACTTGCAACACTGGTGAGGAAGACTACGCGTTTCTCGCTTCGTCGAAGCTCTCTGAGAACTCTCTCAGAGACCACCGCTCTTGGCTCACAGTGTTACTGTTTATTGTCGGGTCATTGTCGTTAAACAATCACGGCAGAGTCGATATTTGTGAACACATTTTCTTTCAGATGATTCTGATCGACCGCTGTGATCACAGTGCGGTTCTTGACACTGACGACGAGGGCCACATCATCCACCATCACGAGAGATTCCTTGGCACCTTTTTCCGCCGCCTTCTCGACGCCTTGAAGCACACGCTCCCACTTGTCGGCATCAAGGGCGATCTCTCGGCTCTCGAGCCTGGTTTTCGCGTGGTTACTGACCTTCAAACGATCCGCGAGAATCGCCTGGAAGTCCGGCCCGCTTCCCTGCTGTACCGGCTTGCTCGGCGTTGCCGTCCTTGCCGAGAGCAGGTCGTGAACCTTGTTGTTCTGAATGGGACTACTCATGTGAGTTCTTATCGAATTTCTCGAATCGCAGACATCTCGACTTCAACAATTCCACCATTGGCTTCCTTGATACCAATAATGCGCTTGCCATCGCGAACGGTCATGCGATCAACTGTTCCGGTCACCAACGAGTTCACCCCGCCGGAGTTCACGTCCGTCATCGGGCGTACGGCCGTGACAGTTTTACCCAGCATGGTTGAAGCACTCATGGTCTCCATGCCTGCTTTCAACTCATCCATCCCTTCCACCTGACCAAGCTGCGCCATTTGGGCGAAGAAGTCTCGGTCATTCATAGGTTCGAGCGGGTTCTGATTGGCCAATTGGACGGTCAGCAATCGAAGAAAAGTGTTCATATCCAGTTCACTTTTCTTAACGGCTTGCCCTCCCATATTGGTGTAGGTATTCTTGCCTGTTTGATCGGCGGTGATGTTGATACTCATGATTCTTGAATTTCTTCGGTCAGGCCGTCACATCCACCGCTTGGCGATTCGCCACAGCATAGGACGGGGCAGGGGTTGAAATCGGAGCAGGGGTTTCCCAGCTATTCAGGTTCGCCGCTCGCTGAAGATCCTCGCGCAGGAGGCCTTCTTGTTGCTGGCGCTGCTGTTGCTGAGTCATGTCGCCCTTCGTCTGGTCGCTCACGTTGAAGCTGCCGACGTTCACGCCGCGCGTCTCCAGGTTCTGAACCAGATCGTTGCGGTGGGCGTTCATGCTCGATCGAACTCGATCATCCGTTGCCTGCACATCGATATCGAACCGGGTTCCAAACTGGCTAAGCGTCACCTCAATGATCCCCAGATCTTCCGGCATCATGCGCACGGTGATCTGGCCCGGTCGTCGCTCTTCGGCCATCTTCATCAGGGCTTCGGTGGACTCTCGGATGCCGCGATCAATCCCTTCGCGAATCTCCTTGGATTCGGTTCGGTTGATCGTCGGCGAACTGATGTCGTCCACGCCCAGCTCGGAGGCCGAGGCATCTCCCGTGCTCGTGTCGATCACGGACTCGTCGAGGTCATCCGTGTCGACTACGGCGTAGGTGTTCAATGCGTCAAGCGAGTTGTCTTGGTTCGGTGACGCGACCGAACTCTTGCCCACAGTTTCGGTCACGCGGCTCTCGGCAAGATTCAGGCTGAACTCTTCACCCTTCGCATCACTGGCCGGAGCGACGGAAGACTGCGTCGAGCCCTGTCCAAAATCGCCGGTGCCGGAATGCTTGGTACTGCCAGTCGAGAGGGCGTTGACCCCGGCGGTCGGCGCCGAAGCGGTCGCGTTCACGACCGGAGCTTCAGGAGTGTCGCCACCCACCAAGGGTTTACCCGCGAGGGAAACGGCGAACTGCTCGATGTTTTTGCTCGCCTGCGCGATATCCGCCGCGGTCACCACAACCGGAATCGGTCGAATCCAGTCACGGAGATCACCAGAGATCGTCACCGGATCAGTGCCAGTGCGACTCCCGAGTTGGAAACCTCGGCCTCCCTTGCCGATAAATCCTCCCTGGGAGCCAGGATGAATGCGTCCCGCAGGGTCATTCGGTCGGCCTTGTCCGGTGCCGTTGTATCCCACATTACCTGGCCCCTTTGAATTCGGAGTCAATCCACCTAAGGGGGCCACACTCTGGGCTGCAGCGTCCACGTTCTGGATCGACTTGATGCTGATTCCCATCTGGGCCAGCAAGCCTGCCAAAGCAGCTTGAGCCGGTTCGCTCAATTCAGCGGCCTCGACGGAGAAGGCGTTCCTGATCGACTTCACCAAGGCTTCGGGCTGAAGACCAGCGGCCTTCGCTCCTTCCAGCAGTTGCCCTGCGATCTCTCCGGTCTGAGCCTTGGGATCCACTCGAATACCAAGTTCAGACGCAGCTCGCAGAAGTGTGTCCCGAACGATGCCCTGGACGGACGCATCGAATGACGGTCGCTTTCCTTGGATCCCTTCGGTGTTCGCCACGGGTTGACCCGCCGTTTCCGGGATACGATCCACCAGGAGGCGCAGATCATTGACGCGGAGATCCAGCTTCGCCCGCTGTTCGGGTGAGAGAATGGGGCGTGGGCCGGTCGATACGGCAACGACGCCGAGCGTGGGGGACTCGCTGTAGGCGGTCTCCGAAACTTCCGTCGCGGTTTGAGGCGTTGTCGTTGCGAGGAGGTCCAGCGCGACCAACTGGGCAATCAGCCCGTTCGGGTCTACTTCCTGCTCAGAACGACCTGTTTCAACTCCTGGAACCAGTGCAGTTTCTGCGGTTTCCAGTTCGGAGGCAAAGAGTCCCGCTTCAGGAGATTCGCTCTGCTTACCGATCGTTGATCCAGTTGCCTCCGCGACTCCGGGCGTTGCCCCGATCGTCGAGAAGATGTTCATGATCGTGCCTTTTTTGTGTGGCTTGGCATGATCATTGGCGCGGCCCCGCAATAATCTCAGGGTGATTTGTGCCCGAATATCGTGAAACGCGCTGTTTCTGTCCCAGTTTTCCCCAGGCTCCAGACCTTTGATCCGGCATAATGAGTGAACCGGACGGCATGTAAGGCCCGGTTGAACCGCTCGTGCGACTGCTCGCCCATTGCATCGAGTGCTGCTCCCGCCCCATGCCACGATCTCACGAGATCACCGAGAACGTTTTACAAGCTGGCTGCTCTGATGCGCACACGAAAACCGAAAACCGTTTCTGAATCGACTTCCCCCGAGGAAGTTTTGACATCTCCTTCCGAACAGGAAGAAACCCCAACCCCTCGTCGACGTCGACGCACCGCGGAAGAGATCCTTCAATCCGCCGGCGCGGCCGAAGTGTCCACACCTGCCGAAGCCGAGGAATCCCCCAAGCCAAAGCGCGCCCCCCGCGCTCGCAAGGCTCCGAAGCAAGCAGAAGAGCAACCTGTCCTCGTCGAAACCACCGAGAGCCCCGCGAAAGGCGAGGCCACGACCGCCAAGCCGCGACGCACCCCCCGCACCAAGGCCGAGCCCAAGTCGGCCCCGGTGACAAGCAACGAGGCCTTCACCCAAGACCCGGATACCGGCGAAGAGCTTTTCACCCTTTCCTGGCGAAGCAAGCCGACAGACGGGCAGAGCTCGGCCCGCGCTGCGAAGACTGAGTCCCCCGAATCTGCGCCGGAAGAACCCAAAGAATTCCGCACGCGCAAATTCCGGGAAGATCGCCGCGAGAAGGGCAAGAAGACCGCCCCAACCATCGCCACCGTCGGCACTCCCGATCCAGATTTCTCCCTCGAAGACGAATTCGGCCTGGTCACAATCCTCGAATGGCGAGCGGTTGGATCCGGCCCGGTTCCCGTAGCGAGTGAGGACGACGAGGATGCCACCGAGGCCACCGATGACTCCAACCGAGCCCCGCGCCGCAGTCGAACCCGCAAGCGCCGCGATCGCCGGGACACAGAGATCACCGCCGCCGCTGCGATCCCCGAGGGCGCAACCTTCCGATCCCGAAGCGACCGCGATGAGGAAGAGGAAGAGACTCAAGCCCCGCAGCCGGAAGCACCCAAGGCTCCGACTCCCATCGTTCGGGAGCCCATCTCCCGGCGAGAGGAGGCACCCCAAGTCATTGTCCATGGTGGTCAGCCCGTATTGGTTCACAACAAGACCATTCTGAGTCCGATCATCTTCCACGCCGACTACTCCGATCACTCTCGGCGGAGCCTGGTGATGGAGGAAGTCCGCGCGGCAAGCGACAACGGCATCACCCTCTTCAGCGTCCTCACAACTCTGCGCGTGAACCAGGAAGAAGTTGGCACCACGTTGTACCAAGTCGAAAACGCGGTGAGCGACATCGCTTCGGCCGCACCAGACGCCAAGATCATCCTTCGCCTCTCGATCAAGCCCGAAGATGGCTGGACGCAGAACTTCCCTCTCGCTTCCTACCGCGATCAAAAGAATCAGCAAGCCGACCCCAGCGTCTGCGACGATGAATACTGGAACGAGGCCGATGCATCCATAACGGGATTGATCGAGAAACTCCGATCCAGCAAGCACAGTGATCGCATCCTCGGCATCCACCTCGACCAAGGTGAGTGGTTCCAAGACGAAAGCGAAGGCTACGACACCAGCGACGCGGCCAAACTCAAGTTCCGGCTGTGGCTCCGCCACCGATACCGCAACGACAATGTCACCCTGCGCGCCGCATGGTTCGATGGAAGCGTCACCTTCGACACGGTGGAGATTCCGCTGATCTCAGAAGGTCTTGAATCTGACGCCTTTGTCCGAACCGACCGCAAGTCGCGTCGCTGGATCGACTACCACCTTTTTGTCAGCGACTCCATTGTCGACCGGATCGCGGATCTCTGCTACACGATCCGCAAAGCATCGTCCGGCGACTATCTGACCGGCGTGAGCTACGGCTACACCTTCGAATGGTCGCATCCCTATTCGGGCCACCTCTCGCTCGGCAAGCTTCTGCGCTGCCCCGACCTGGACTACATCGCCGGCCCACCGAGCTATTCCGACCGCGAACCGGGCGGAAGTGCGGCGTTCCCGTTCCCCGTCGACAGCTTCGCTCTCAACGGCAAGATGTTCATGAGCGAGGAGGACTTCAAGACTCCCATCAGTGGTCGCACAGAAATCGCTGACAACATCCCGGTGATGAAGACCCCGCAAGCTCTGGAAAGCGCTCACTGGCGCGGAGCGGGCGGTGCTCTGGCTCACAACGGCGGCGTGATCTGGATGGACAGCTACGGGGCCGGGTGGCTCAACTCGCCGGGGATCTGGGAGCGGGCCAAGCACATCCACGATGCCCTGCTTCGCCGACTCGCCGTGCCGCAGCAATCCCCCGATGTCGCCCTCTTCATCGACGAGCGGTCTCTGACCTACCTCACCGATCCCCGAGCATTCGAGGTGCTGGTGCAGCAGGTTCGGGAATCGGTGCTCCGATCGGGACTCAGCGTGGGATTCTATCTTCTGAGCGACCTCGCCCACCGCGAGAACTTCCCGGAGAGCCGACTTTACGTCTTCGTCAATGCCTGGGATATCCGTCCCGAAGTCCGCAGTGCGATCAAATCGCGCCTGCAACGAGACGGCAAAACCCTGTTCTGGCTCTACAGTGCTGGCCTCTTTGAAGCCGGACGCGAGAGCCTTGAGCGTGTACGCGAAGTCACCGGCATTGCCCTGCGACCTCAGCCGTACAACTGCAAGAGCGGCACGAGCCTGCTCAACTCCCGCGACGATCTCGGCCGGCACCTGAATGCCGACGACCTGGCGCGTGGCGGACAGCTGGAACCAAGCTATTTCGCGATCCCCGAGGAAGCCCGAGTCCTCGGCGAATACACCGCGACGGGCCTTCCGAGCTTTGTCGTACGTGACTTCACCGGAGACAAGCCGGACGAGCGATGGCGCAGCGTGTTCCTCGGCGAGCCGGTCACGAGCCCTGGATTCTTCCGAGCGCTTGGCCAGTTCGCTGGAGCCCATGTCTGGAGCTTTGAGAACGATCTCGTTCACGTCACGCCGCCGTTCCTCACCGTTCACTGCAGCGGCACCGGACAGCGCACGATCATGCTTCCTAGCAACTGGGTGGCCTACGATATCGAAGCGCGCGACTACATCCCGGTCGAAAACAGCGCGGTGAAGTTCAAGGCCGTCGATGGCTCGACCCACACGTTCGTCATCGGACCGATGGGCGAAGTCAGCACGATCGTGAAGGCTGATCTCGCTACCCTCACAACCATCACGGAGCCGATCCACCGCGAAGAAAACACCCTGCGGTGGGATTCCGTCCACTTCGATGTTCAAATCATGAAGCTGGACGAATGGGTCGAGGAAACCTGGAGCGAAGAACTGGCGGATGACCTGCTTCTGAAGCCTTCCATGGTCGACCTCGATGGCCCGCTGGTCGATGATGGCCCGGATGAGAGCAACGACGATTCGAAGCTCCGACGACGCCGACGACGTCGACGCCGAGGCGGCTCGGATGATTCTGGAGACCGCGGAGCCCCGAAGGAAGCCTTTGGCGATACCGGTGTCAGCGTCCTCTTCCGCAAGCGAGAATAGATGGAGACTGTGCATCAAGCCGGAGTCATCGCCGTCGTGGGCAAGCCCAACGTCGGCAAAAGCACCCTCGTCAACACCTTAGTGGGGCACAAGGTCAGCATCGTCAGCGACAAAGCTCAGACCACTCGCAAGCGGGTGCTCGGCATCGCGACCACGCCGAAGTGGCAGATGGTCTTCGTGGACACTCCCGGTATCCACAAGCCTCTCCACAAGCTTGGAGCCACTCTGAACGAAGCCGCCCGGCAGTCGGTTTTCGACGTGGATGTCATCCTGCCGGTCGTCGATGTCAGCCGGATGCCGACGCCGGAGGATAAGAATGTGGCCGAAATGCTCCGCGCTGCAGGATTTCTCAAGCCGAAAGGCGAGCGCAAGACTCCAGTGGTGCTTGTGCTCAACAAGATGGACAAACTCAAAGCCGAGGATGTCCAAGCTCACTACGCGGCTTACGAAGAGATTTTCGAGCCCGACGAAGTCGTGATGATGAGCCTCCTCCGGGAGCGCAACATCGACATCCTCACGGGAACCCTGCTCAAGCACATCCCCGAGAATCCCCAGTTCTATCCTGAAGACGAATACACCGACCAGTCAATGCGATTCCTCGCGGCAGAGATCATTCGGGAGAAGGTTCTTCATCACACCGAAAAGGAAGTCCCCCATGCCGTCGCCACCTACGTCGAAGAATGGGATGAGCAGGAGCGAGAGACCCTGATTCGCGCCGTGATTCTGGTCGAACGCGACGGGCAAAAGGCGATTGTCATCGGCAAGAAAGGCCAAATGCTCCGGCAAATCGGCACAGAAGCCCGGCTCGAGTTGGAGGACACCCTTGGACAGAAGGTGTACCTCGAGCTTTTCGTCAAAGTCCGTGATGAATGGCGCCAATCCCCTCGGCTCTTGAGGGAATTGGACTATCTCTGAGGCCTGGATCGGACGAGACCCCTACTTCCAGTCGAACCGAACCATCGCTCCTTGAGGCGTCCCGGTCAGTTGCCCACTTTGTACCGTGTGGTGACCCCGCACGAACACGTGTTCGATGCGCCCACGCAGCCTTGTGCCTTCGTAGGGCGACCATCCGCACTTGCTTTGCAGCCAGTCCTGAGAGACCTCCTGCGATCCTTCCAGATCCCAGGCGACGATATCGGCATCGAACCCAGGAGCGAGACTTCCCTTGCCCTCGATGCCGTAGAGCTTCGCCGGATTCGCCGTGAGCATGGCGACCACTTGCTCCAGAGGCAGTTCCCCACGCAGAGCCCAATCCACCATCAAGGGCAAAAGAGTTTGGACGCCTGGCATCCCGCTCGGTGAATTGGGATACGGCTTTGCTTTTTCTTCCTTCGTGTGTGGCGCGTGGTCGCTGCCGAAGACATCAAAGAGGCCATCCTTCACGGCTTGCCAAATCGCCAGGCGATGGTCCTCGCTCCGCACGGGAGGATTCATCTGGATGAAAGACCCCAAATCCTCGTACCGATCCGCGTTGAGGGTGAGGTGATGCGGCGTCACCTCGCACGTCACCGGCAGCCCTTCCTTCTTCGCAGCGGCAAGAAGTGGCAATTCCTCTTTGGTCGAGATATGGAGGATGTGGGTGGGGCGCCCGGTCTCCCTCACGAGATTGATCAGCCGCTCCGTGCATAGCCGCGCGCTCTCGGCATCTCGAGCATCCGGATGGAGGCGGACATGCGGGTTCTCAGGAAGTTCTGCCTTGCGCTGGCGCAGGCGGGCCTCGTCCTCACTGTGAACCGGCATGGGGCGGACTCCGTGCTTCATCACTTCATGCACCGAGTCATCGTCGTCCACGAGGAGCGTGCCGGTGGAGCTTCCCATGAACATCTTGACTCCCGGCGTCCCCGGCATCATCTCCAGGAGGGGCAAATCCTCGATATTCTCCTTGCTCGCTCCGACGAAGAAGGCGTAGTCGCACCAAGCTCGACCTTCGGCACGCTGCAGCTTGTCGCGCAAAGCATCCGCCGTGGTCGTGGTGGGATCGGTGTTCGGCATCTCGAAAATCGTCGTGACACCGCCACAGATCGCGGCCCGCGTCCCCGACTCCAGATCCTCCTTGTGGGTCAACCCGGGTTCGCGGAAGTGGACTTGCGTGTCGATTGCGCCCGGCATGAGCGCAAGCCCTGTGCAGTCAATCACTTCGCCCTTGGCCTCTCCGATATCCCCCACCGCAACGATCTTGCCCCCGGAAACGGCGACGTCGCCCACCACATGACCCGTGGGCAGAAGCAGAAGGCCGCCTTTGAGAATGAAATCCGCGCTCGACATCCTTCCATCTTAGCCCGTGAAAGCCGTGCCGATCACGGGTATCCTAGCCCGCGATGCCAGAGGGTACGACCCAGCCCCAAGTGTCGGTTATCGTGCCCGCTTACAACGAAGAAGCGACGATCCGAGAAGTGGTCGAACGCCTCCTTGCCCTCCCCGTTCAGGCTCAAATAGTCGTCGTGAACGATGGCAGTACGGACAAAACCGGCGAAATCCTCGCCTCCTTCGGCGAGCGCATCACGCTCGTCACCAATCCCGCACCGAGTGGAAAAGGCAACGCGATCCGTCGGGGACTTCCGAGCGCAACTGGCCAAAGCGTGATTATCCAAGATGCCGATCTGGAGTACGCCCCAGAACAGATTCCCGCACTGATTCAGCCGATTCTTGATGGCCAGGTAAATGTCGTCTATGGCACGCGATTCCTACATGGGCTCCACCCCGATATGGCCCTCCCAAACAAAGTCGTGAATCTGCTCCTGAGATTCGCGGTGAAGGTGCTCTACGGGCGCAAAATCACCGACGAAGCCACCTGCTACAAGGCATTCCGAGAAGGGCTCCTGCAAAAAATGAACCTTGAGTGCCAAAGATTCGAGTTCTGTCCCGAGGTGACCGCCAAGGCCATTCGACTCGGCGAGCACATCCACGAATCTCCGATTGAATACGTGCCCCGCACGAAGGCGGCAGGCAAGAAAATCCGGTGGACAGATGCCCCGGAAGCGTTCCTCACGCTCCTCAAATACCGGTCTTGGAAGCCAGGAAAGTAGCGGATCGGATCTTGCGCTTGCTCAAAACCTTGAGCGTGACCGGCCCGTCGCCCAGAGCTTCATCCGTCGTCACCCAGTACCATGCGCGGTGAAAGTCTCCGCGTTGAATGATGGGGTCCTCTTGCGGGCGGTCGAAGGCAAATCGGAGCTGCTCAGCCAGTGGCGAAAACTCCCACCAGCGAACCGCGTCGAGTTCTCCTCGACCCTTAGCGCGGCGCGTCTTGAGAAGGTCAACATCCGCCGGAGTAATTCCCACTTCTGACTCGAACTGGATCACGACATCAAGCATCTCGTCCGTCGAGTTCTTGATTTCCTCTCCGGTGCCAAACATCTGCTGACTCGGGAACGTGCTGAGCACCACGAGAAAGGTCGGTCGGTCGCTGATCTGCTCGCGGACTTCCTGCCAAAGCCGAACTTCTTGCCCCTTTTGCCATCCTTCCCGCGCGCTGAGGAAGCCAAACCAGCGCGAGATGAGTTCTGGCGAAAACCGGACCACGAACTCAACATCTACCTTCCGCAAGCCTTGGTTCCACGTTCCGATGGCTTTGCGGTCATGCTCGAATATGTCGGTGATCGTCTGCAGTTCGCCGCTGAGTGGGCCGATGTTGGTGCGGCGTTGCCAGTCGTCGGCAGATCGTCGCAACGCAATCGCCCGTCCTCGCTCGAACTCGGGGGTGAGAATCGAACTCGGGAAAAACGCTCCGGAGGAAGTTCC
Organism: Methyloversatilis discipulorum; assembly: GCA_943371575.1. Taxonomy (GTDB): domain Bacteria; phylum Armatimonadota; class Fimbriimonadia; order Fimbriimonadales; family Fimbriimonadaceae; genus UphvI-Ar2. Next base: position 68,120 of record CALRVI020000005.1, read on the forward strand.
CAGAGCGGCAATAGCGCAGAGCGAGGCCAGCATTTCTGCTGTCTATTTTCGGCTCTGCGCTTCCAAAACTTCTCGGAAAGACACGGATTCGAGCGGCTTCACCGGGATTTTTGTCTTTCCTTTGGCGAACATTACACCGTCACGAAGCCGAATCTCCTCGACCTGCACCGCATCGTAGAGACCGAGATCCTTGTCCAAATCGATCACCGGGTTCAGAGTTTGGAGCAGTCCATCCACCGCTGGCCCAGATGTTTCGCGCCAATCGAAGAACACTTTTGCCTCGCTCAGATTCAGCTCAGTGCCGTTGGTGACACTGATTTTCGCGATGACGGCGAAGTTCGTTTTGACGATCAAGAACTCTCCGTACCCTTCCACCCACACGATTCCGTGCATGACACGCACCGTACACCGCTTGATCTCGGGGAATTTGCGCACCAAGTAGGCCGCCAAATCCTCCTCGCGAATCTTCACCCATCCGTCACCGACCCCGGATCGGCTCAGCCGCAACTGGCGCTCACGCATCGCCAAGGCGAAGTCGTAACGGCACCCGGGGATATCCGCCTGGAGCTCCGCGACTTTCAGCTTGCGCAAGGTGAAGTCCTTCAGCCGGAGGCGCAGCATCCCAAGCTTCCCCTTTTGGCTCCGATCAGGTTCCGTGAAAAGCGGGAGTCCGTCAAGGGAGAAGTTATCAGCGGTGATCGTAGCGGAGTCCACTTCTCCCCAGGCGGCGGCAATCGGAGTCGGGCGGATGTTCACGCTGACCGAACCCTTGACGTCCTGAAGCCTGGACTGAATCTCCTGAGCTGCAGCGCGCTCAAACTTTAGCTCTTCGCCGGTCGCCCAGAGTCCTGCTCCGACCACCAAGGCCGCGCCTAAGAGTCCCATCGTCGCCACACCACACGTCTATTTTATCGTTAAGAAACAGTGAGGTGCCGCCGCGCCTCGCGGGTGCCTCCCCATGTCTGCAGATTCCGCCGCGCTGGAAAACGAAATCGACTCCTTGATCCACGGAGCCGCCCGGCTCCCCCTCTCTGACACCCGAGTTCTGAAGATGACGGGTGAGGATCGCCGCGGTTGGCTCCAGGGGCAGATCACGCAAGACATGCGCGACCTGCGCTCCGGGGGATCGGTTCAGACCTGCTTCTGCACGCCGACCGGGCAACTTCGGGCCCTGGCCACCGTCTACGACCTCGACGACGCTCTGTACTTAGTCAGCGCCCAGATGGACGTGATCGTGGATCGGATTGAGAACTTGGTGATCCTAGAAGACGTGAACTACGATCTCTTGCAAGGAAGTCTCGTGAGTGTTCAAGGCGGGGGAGCAAGCGACTTCCTCGATGAAGCCTTCGAACTCCCGGCTCTGGACGTGATCTCTGCTCCCTGGGGATATGCGTTCCGGCGCGACCGCACCGGGCTTGGCGGCTGGGACATTCTGACCGATGACCAAACCGCACTGAGCGGCCTCGAAACGCTCACCGACGAAGCCCTCAATGCGCTCGAAATCGAGGCTGGTCTGCCTCGATTCGGAACTGACACCACCGAGAAAACACTTCCACCGGAGCTTGGAAAGGCGTTCGAAGACGCAGCAATCAACTACCGTAAAGGGTGCTATACCGGTCAGGAAGTGCTTCAGCGCATTCATAGCCGGGGACATACCAACAAGACGTGGATGGCGGTTCTCGCGCAATCGCGAATCGAAGCCGGGGATGCGGTGATCGATGGAGGGCAAGCCACGGGGACGATCCATCGGGTGGCCTGGCATCCGCGCCTGGGCTGGATTGGCACGACGACAGTGCGCAATGCCTCAGCGCGTGAGGGTCAAGAAGTCACGATCCAGAGCCCCACGGGACGCGAGGTTTCTGCCGAACTCAGCCACTTCCCGATCGCGTAGCCGCCGCTACTTGGCCAGGCTGTCAAGGCGTTCAAGAATCAGATCAACAACTTCGACCGGGGTGAGCCCGAACGACTCGACAATCCATGCGTCTTCAGCGAGCATCAAGGGGCTGTCTTGACGGGTGTAGTCGCGGTGGTCGCGCTCGACAACATCCTTCACCACTTCCGTGAGTCGCGCGGCCGGATCGCGCTCGCGGATCTCGTGCCAGCGCCGACGGGCTCTCTCTTCGATGCTCGCCGTAAGGAAGATCTTGAGATCTGCCTGGGGAGCCACCACCGTCGTCACATCCCGCCCTTCGAGAATCGTGTTTCCCTTCGCGACGATGGCTTGCTGAAGCTCCACCATGCGACGCCGCACCGCGGACACCGTGCTCGCCTGGCTCGCCATCTGGCCGATCTCCAGCGAACGAATCTCGGACGAGACATCCTCGCCATTAAGAAGCACCGGCGGGGGATCACCTTCGGCAAAACTCACGTTCGTGCGCCCGGCCAGCTCGCCAAGAGCCTCCGCGTTATCCACTGAAACACCCTCTCGCTGCGCAGCGACGGCAAAGGCCCGGTACATCGCTCCGGTATCCAGCAAGCGAATCCCGAGGTGATCGGAGAGGTGCCGAGCAATCGTCGACTTCCCTGCGCCCGCCGGGCCGTCGATCGCGATGACAAGCGAATCTCGGCTCACGATTTCACCGCCAGTGTATCGAAGTGCTGCTCGAACTCGGGGTAGCTCGTGCCAATGTGATCCGCGTTCAGAATCGTGGTCTCACCCTCCGCGATGGAGCCCGCGATGGCGAAACTCATCCCAATGCGATGATCTCCTGCGGAATCCACCGTGATCCCAATGAGCGGCGTTGGCCCGGTGATGGCCATACCGTCGGGGAAAACCTCAACCTGCGCACCCATCTGAGTCAGAGCATCCGCGACGACGGCAATCCGATCCGTCTCTTTCACCCTCATTTCGGCTGCATCCCGAATGACCGATGTTCCGTGGCACTGAGTCGCCAAAACCGCGAGCACAGGGATTTCATCGATAAGTCTTGGCACCAAGTCGCCCTGAATCGTGAACGGATTCAGGCGCCCAGGAGCTTCCACGATGAGATCAGCAACGGGTTCACCGAGTTCGTCTTGCCGGGGATCGACTTTCACTGGGATGCCAGCTGCGGCGAAAACATCGAGGATTCCCGTGCGACTGGGGTTCACGCCCACCTCTTGCAAGGTCACGCTTGCCCCGGGGTGCAGGGCCGCCGCGACCATAAAGATGGCGGCGCTCGAGATATCTGCCGGGACTCGGAAGGCAAAACTGTTCCAAGATTGGCCGCCCTGCACGCTCACAGAAAGCCCATCCCTGCGCACCTCCACCCCGAGAGCGGTCAGCATCCGCTCCGTGTGATCGCGGCTCAGGCTTGGCTCGGTCACGGTTGTGGTGCCATCGCTGAGCAACCCGGCAAGCAGAAGGCAACTCTTGATCTGCGCACTCGCTACCGGGCTCTCGTAACTGATTCCGCCAAGAGTCTTTCCGGTGAAGGTCAGAGGGGCCGTATCTCCCTCGATTTCCGCCCCCATCAGGCGCAACGGTTGAACCACGCGCTTCATCGGTCTCTTCGAGAGCGAAGCATCACCGATCATCGTGCCCGATGCGCCGGGACTCGCCGCAACCAACCCTGCGAGGAGCCGCATGGTGGTACCGCTGTTTCCGCAATCCAGCGTCACTCCGGTGCCTTGGAGTTGGCCAGCAGCATGGACGCGTCTCTCCCGGTCGCTCACGCGCTCCACGTGGACGCCAAGCGCTTCCAGACACCCGAGGGTGCTCTCGCAGTCCTCCCCGGTCAGTGGGTTCAGAATCTGGCTCACGTTTCGCCCTGGGACTCCGTACGCAGAGGCGGCTCCGGGCCCATCTACTGCGGGAACAAATTCGTCTCCAGGCGCAGGCTGGGCGAGAGCGGCAAGAAGGTAAGCCCGGTGAGTGAGCGACTTGTCGCTCGGTGGCCGAACCTTGCCTCGAAAGCCCGAGACACGCGAAATCGTCAGAGACTTACCCATGCGGAAGCCCCACTTTACCTGCGAAATTGGCCCTTCCCTGGCCCCTGCACGCCCGCTAACGATAGGCCTGTTCGAATCTTGAATCCAAAGTAGAGATTCATATCGTATACTTGGATAGGGAAACCATCTATGAGCAACTGGCTTCGTGTTAACAACCCGACGATGAAGGAGGAGATCTTCACCCAGTCGTCGATTGCCACTTCTGTCAATCCTATGACTCTGAGCGGAACGGTCGCCAAGACGGGCCTGTTCCTGCTCTCCACCGTTATCTTCGCCGCAATTTCATACGCTGTGACAGCGGCGCAACCGGGACTCGGGATGATCGCTGCCATCGCGGGCGCGATCGGCGGCATCATCGTCGCTCTCATCATCAACTTCAAGCGAGAGCTCGCGGCTCCGCTCGGATTTGTCTACACGGCGTTCAGCGGAGCGTTCCTGGGCGCGATCTCGTTCATCTACGCCATGCAGATGAAGGGCACGCAGTACGCAGGCATTGTCCCCATGGCGATCATGGGCACGCTCGTCGTGTTCGGCGTGATGCTGGTGCTCTACGCGACTCGAATCATTCGAGTCGGACAAACCTTCCGAACCGTTGTGATTGGCGCGACGATGGCCGTCGGTATCTTCTACCTCGGGGCCTTCGCAGCGAGCTTCGTCTGGCCGGGTGCAGTTTCGAGCCTGCCTGTCTTCACGTCAGGTCCAATCGGGATTGTGTTCAGTCTCGCCATGATCGTCCTCGCCGCAATGAACCTGGCGCTCGACTTCGACCTCGTGGAGCAAGGCGTCGAGAATCGCATGCCGAAGCAGATGGAGTGGTTTGCCGCGTTCGGCATCCTCGTCACCCTGGTGTGGCTCTACATCGAAATGTTGCGACTGATCCGCAAGCTCGCCGGTAACCGATAAGCTCTCGCGCAACGCGGATACCAAGAAGTTCCCTCCGAGCCTGCTCGGAGGGAAACTTATTTGTGAGCCTCACAGGATCAGGGCGTATCCAGCGACGAGCGTCAGGGCCCCCCAAGCCACCGTCCGAACCCAATTCGTGGAGATCAGCCGATTGAGCCTGTCCGGCGGCATCTGCGTGAGACCAACATGAAGCGGGCCACTGACGACTCCTGTCCAGCCGATGCTGAACGCACCGGCAATCAGCACCGCAGCCTTCAACCAAACCGGGAACTCCGGATCCATGCAGAGAAGAGCGGTCGCAACGACTTGAGCGATCATCGGCATTCCTACGATTGGCCCGATGCGGCGCGTGTGATCCTCATGAAACTTGCCCCATTGAGCTGGATCCACCGAGCGGAATCCCGGATAGTGAACCGCTCGCACAAACCAGGAGATCGCCGTCATCCAGGCACCGGAGCCAAAGAGGGTGAGTAGAAGGATTCGATCAAGCACCTTGGATGCCTACGAGGGCTGATCCAGCAGTGGCGGCACGAAAAAGCCCCGGAAGCTCAGCTTCCGGGGCTTAGAACCTGCATCGTGGCTCAGCTTAGAGCTGGTAGCCCGGCTTGTGGAGCCATTCCTTCGGAATCGGCTTGAGACCACAGATCACGCGAGCAAACTCGGCCGACTTGAGCACAGAGGTCGCCACGGTCAACCGAACCTTGCCCGTCGGGGTGTTGATGGTGACGGTTTGAAGGTTGGCATTCTGCCAGCGGTTCTTGTGAGGAGCGCGGAACTTCCAGGCCGAGTGGCGGTGTCGCACGTGCTTGGCCTTGTTCGCTTTCTTTCCGCTGACTTGACAAATCTTCGCCATGATACAAATCCCTTCGCGCCAAACAAGTTGGGCGGCCCTCAATCATACAGCATTCAGGCTCGTGGGTTCAAGGAAGGGTCCCAGAGTCCCGGGATCAGCCACTTGACGCAGATATTTCGCATCGCAACCATCTGATCTAGTAGCCATACCGGGAGGGTCGGGAAAAGATCAACCTTTATACACTCTATGGTCGATCGCGCCCGATTCTGGAATATGGTCGAGTCTTGCCGCCAGGTAAGCCAGTCTGATCTTGCCCTCTTCTTGCACCACTGGGATCATGCCCTGCGCGGACTCTCCGAGTTTGAACTCCTCCAAGTAAACGAGCACCTCGAAGACACTTTGGTCGAAATGTCATCCTGGGAAATTTTTGCCGCCTCGTGGCATCTCAGCCATGGCGCGACGAACGACTTTCTGCCTCGATTTGGCGAATGGGTTGTCCTCCACGGCTCCGAGGCCGTAAATCGAGTGATCAAGTCACCAGAGGCTGTTCCCTCGCTGAAGATTGTGCGCGGACGTTGGAGCGACACTTCCCTCCTCCGGGCGACGACTCGCCATGCGGCTCTCCGAGCGGATATCTCGGCCCGAGCCAGGATGCAAATTCAGGCGATGGAAGATAAATTCTGGGCTCGGGTGGGGTTGAAGTTGGCCGGGTGGAAGGATCCCGGTCAGGCATCGGACAAGCTCGTCCTCGCCCTCGAATCTGTGTCACCGGTTCAACTTGGGGATGTCGAGACCCGATTCCCGAAGTTCGCTCAATTCAGCTCATCTCGGCACTTTCACCCTGCCTACGACCGACGGCTGCCGATGAACGAAACCAAGTTCTGGGAGATCATCGAGGAAGCCAAGACGAGCCCCCTGCCCACCTTAATGCGCGACACCCTTCTGAGCGCGCACCCGGTGAAGCACCAAATACGATTCCACGAAATCTGGGCTGAAATGAAGGAGCAGATCATGCTCTCCGAGTGGAGCAATGCCAGCGATGATCCCGAGGAGACGGCCGAGTGGTTGCTCGCTCAGGGTCGAACCGTGGTGCAGTTCGCGCTCAACGATCCGAAGAATTCGATCTGGAAGTCTCTGAGGCCTGAGGGCGTCAGCCAGATGGCCTCGTGACGGCGATCCGCCCGATTGTAAAAAAGGAAGGAGAATGGTGCCGCAAGCCGGACTCGAACCGGCGACCCAAGCATTTTCAGTGCTTTGCTCTACCAACTGAGCTACCGCGGCACCTTAGGGTGCGATGGCGAGGATGACGGGACTTGAACCCGCGACCTCCGGCGTGACAGGCCGGCGCTCTAACCACTGAGCTACACCCCCGCGTGCAGAGGAGAGTATGACAGGCGATTTCGGGACGAAGCGCACAGAGGGACTGTTTGCCTAATGAATTCTTAACTGACGTTGCAGGGCGTCAGATTTAGGCCGTGACCATGTCGGTCGATCGGTTAACGAGCAACCAATAGATCGTCAGGTGAAGGAGAGCTTCGCTGAACTCTGCGAAATCTGCCGGCTTCAGGACGACGGAATTTGCGCCGATTCGGTACGCGGCGGCGACGTCGTCAGGGCTCGCATTTCCTGTCAAAACGACTACCGGGACGAGTTGAGTGCGCGGATTTTCGCGGAGATCCTTCAAGACTTGAAGGCCACTCATGTCGGGGAGCTTGACGTCGAGGATCACAAGATCGGGTCGCTGACCGAGCCTCTCCATTTCTTGCAGAGCATCCAAGGCTCCTTGACCTGTGATGGCCACAACCACCTCGTTCGTGACGTTGTTTTTCTCCAACGTTCGCCGAACAAGACGCTCATCATCGAGGTTATCTTCGACCAGAAGTACCGTAGGCATTCGCTTAGCGCGATTCCTCCCCGCGCAATCAGAACGATATCCCAACTGAGTCTATCGGTGTATGGAATCGTTCAAGGATGAATACTTTGGCCTATTCAGAACATTTCAGAAACCTTCGGATTGCGTCGCCTTGCTGAACCGTTTCAAGGAGGAAAGAGTCATGTCCGAACGGGGCTTCGATCTCAATGTGATTCGATACGAGACCGATATCCTGGCAATTTTGCCAAAGTGTTCTGCTCTGATGGGAGGGATACAGCCAGTCGCTGGTGAAGCTGGTGAGAAGAAACTCACACTCAGCCCGTTCTAGACAGTTGCACTCATACTCGTCAATCGCTCGAGTGAGAACGAGATAGCTGTTGGCATCAAAGCGATGAGTGAACTTGTCCCCCTGGTAGCTCAGATAGCTCTCCACCGCGAACTGCGAGCCCCCTTCCACTTGGCGACGACGGCCGAACTTCGCTTCAAAGCTCGCTTCGCTCAGATAGCTGATATGCCCCGCCATGCGAGCAACGCTCAGGCCATCGGAGGGCGGATTCTCCGTCGAGTAGTCCCCACCCAAAAACTTTGGATCCCTCAGGATCGCCTGCCGCCCGACTTCGTTGAAGGCGATCTGCAGCGCGGAATGAGCCGCGCAGCTGGCGGTCATCCAGCACTTCGCCACGCGATTAGGGTGCAAGGTGGCCAAGGCAAGAGCCTGCATCCCTCCCATGCTCCCGCCTGCGACCAAGCGCAGCTGAGGAATCTCAAGGTAGTCAAGCAGATCCGCATGGCGATCCGCCATATCTTCGACCGTTATCTGGGGAAACCGACTTCCCCAGGGCTTACCATCGGGTGCCAGGCTGGCCGGCCCGGTTGTGCCCTGACACCCACCCAGCGCATTCACCCCGATGATGTAGAACTCATTCGGATCGATCGCTTTGCCTGGCCCAAACAGGCGCTCCCACCAGCCAAGCACGTTAGCATCGCCGCTCAGGGCGTGGCAGACCAGTATGGCGTTGTCCCGAGCCGGATTAAGATTGCCCCAAGTTTGGTAGCAAATCTCGACTTCGGGAAGAACCCCACCTCGCCGGAGAGTTGTCTCGCCGAGCTTGAAAAACCGACGACCATCCTCTGCGGGAGCCGTGCGCTCATTCTCCTCAAACAGGGCGGGATCGATTTCCAATCAATCGTGCTCCTGGAAGAGGTTGCCTAGTTCCCTCCGACCTTGGGTCGGTTAGGTTGACCACGCACCGGCCCTGGAGGTGGCTTGGGTGGTTCGGCTCCCCCAGCAGGAAACGGCTGGGCCGACGCAGGGACAGCATTCTGGGTGCCGACCTCCATGATCCGTCGAAACTCTGCTGCGTCCTTTGCTTTGGAGATCGCCTCATCGTACTCAACGAGCCCTCGATCCACGAGCTTGGCCAGAGATTGATCCAGGGTCTGCATCTTCTGCTTGGCTCCCGTCTGAATGATTGAGCCGATCTGGTACGTCTTGTTCTCGCGAATCAGGTTTCGCACCGCGCTCGTGGCATAAAGAACCTCGAACGCCGCGATCCGGCCCCGGCCATCTTTTCGCCGCACGAGGCTCTGACTCACCACTCCGAGCAGGTTTACCGAGAGCTGCATGCGAATTTGTTGCTGCTGGTGCTGCGGGAACACGTCCACGATTCGGTCAACGGTCTGGAGTGCATCCACGGTGTGCAAAGTCGCAAAGACGAGGTGCCCGGTCTCGGCGGCCGTGATCGCGAGGTGGATGGTTTCCAAATCACGCATTTCACCGACGAGAATCACGTCGGGGTCTTGGCGGAGAACGTACTTGAGCGCGTTCGCAAAACTCAAAGTGTCAACATCGAGTTCACGCTGGTTGATCAAGGCCACGTGGTCATCGTGGACAAACTCAATCGGGTCCTCGACGGTGACGATATGGAGTTCCTGCTTCTTGTTGATGCGATCGATCATCGCCGCAAGACTCGTTGACTTCCCGCTTCCTGCGGGCCCCGTCACCAAGACAAGCCCACGAGGACGCTCGATGAAATCGTAGCAAGCCTGGGGCAAGCCGAGATCCTCCATCGAAGAGATATCAAACGGGATCACCCGGAAGACGGCCTGCGCATGTTCGCGCTGCTGGAACAAGTTCCCCCGGAAGCGGGCGATGTCCTTGATTTCCAGGGCGAAGTCCAGCTCCAGGTCGCGCGTAAACTTGGCGACTTGTTCCGGGCGAAGCAACTCGACGATCGCCGAGCGAAACTGCTCGTCTGTAAATGTCGGAACGTCGGTGAGCTGAATGAGCTCGCCGTAAACCCGGACATAAATTGATCCCGTGTCGGTCTTGATGTGCAGGTCAGACCCGTTCATCTCGACACAGCGGCGAAGCAGGGTGTCAATGTGCAAGAGCTGTTGCCTCCGCCAGTCCTTCCTTCTCTGCTCGACGGTGGAATTCCGCCGTATTCGAGCTCTTGGTCAATGCGTGCTCGTAATCCACCTTGTGCTCCCGCAAGAGTCGGAGCAGACAGCCATCCAGGGTCTGCATTCCAAACTCGCCGCCCGTTTGGATGTGAGGATAAATCTGGTGTGTCTTTCCGTCTCGGATGAGCGTGCGAATCGCCGGCGTGCAGACCATGACCTCATGCGCAGCCACTCGTCCTGAATTGTCTTTGAGGGGCATCAGGGTCTGCGAAACGACCGCTTGCAGCGTCACGCTAAGTTGAGTACGGATTTGGGCCTGTTGCTCTGAGTCAAAAACGTCCACGATCCGGTCGATCGTTTGGGCGGCATCCACCGTGTGAAGGGTGGAGAAGACAAGGTGTCCCGTTTCGGCTGCCGTAATAGCAAGCTGAATGGTCTCCAAATCCCGCATTTCGCCAACGAGAATCACGTCCGGGTTCTGGCGCATCACGTGCTTCAGGGCATCGGCGAACGAATGAGTGTCCGTGCCCAGTTCCCGCTGGTTGATGATGCAGCCTTTGTCCGCGTGAACGTATTCGATGGGATCCTCAATCGTGATGATGTTCTTCTTCACGTTGAGGTTGATGTGGTCGATCATCGCGGCGAGACTCGTTGACTTACCCGAACCGGTCGGCCCCGTTACGAGAATCAGACCTCGTGGAAGAAGGCAAAGCTCTTTCGTGACCTGAGGCAATCTCAGATCATCGATGGTTCGAATCTTGTACGGGATCAATCGGAACACGGCACCTGCCTTATGCCGCTGCCAGAACATATTCACCCGGAACCGAGCGAGGCCCGGAACGGCCACGGAGAGATCGCACTCCTTGAAGTTCTCGAGCTTCTCCTTCCGCTCCGGAGTGAGAACACTGTCGAGCATGGCTCGGGTGAGTTCCTCCGAGAGAGGCTCTGTGTCAAGCCGACGAAGATCGCCTCTCACACGCATGAGAGGCGGGTTATCGGCCTTGAGATGGAGGTCACTTGCGTCAACCTCCACCACACGCCGGAGCAAGGATTCAAGAACCGGATGCACGGTGCACTTACCTGCGGAGCATTTGCTTGAGTTCGGAGAGGAGCCCTGCGTAGTTGTACGCCACTTCCTCGGTGATGATTCCGGCTCGCACGTATCGTGCGAGCGACTGATTCATGGTCTGCATGCCCCAGAATCCGCCCTCGTTCATCAGGTGATACAGATCGCCAAAGTGGCCATCCTCAATCGCCTTGCTGACCGTCGGAGTGCAGATGAGGATTTCCGCCGCAACCACGCGTCCATTTCCATCCGCGCGTGGCACCAGCTTCTGGGCGATGATCGCGCGGAGGCTGTTCGCGAGGCGCTGACAAAGGTGAACCTTTTCGTGCGGCGGGAACATGTTAATGACCCGGTCGAGGGTTTCGTAGGCGCTCGCCGTGTGAACCGTGGAGAAGACCAAGTGGCCCGTTTCACCCGCCTGCAGCGAGACGTTCATCGTGATCGTATCGCGCATTTCACCGATGAGAATCACGTCCGGAGCTTCCCGGACGACCGCGCGCATCGCGGGAACGAAGTCGTGGGTGTCGATGCCGACCTCGCGTTGGGAGAGGTAGCTATTCTTGTCCTGGTGCTCGACTTCAAGCGGGTCTTCGATGGTGACAATGTGGCATCGGCGCTGCTCGTTGAGAATGTCAATGAGCGCGGCAAGCGTCGTCGTCTTTCCAGAACCGGTCGGACCCGTGACAAGCACGAGACCCTGTCGGTTCTTCGTGACCTCGGCGAGGGACGGTGGCAAACCAAGCTCTTCCAGGGTTCGGATGCGGCTCGGAACAATCCGCATGACCGCAGCCATGTTGCCTCGCTGGGAATAAACGTTGGTACGAACCCGGCATTTGCCTTCAAGAACAAACGCGAGATCCATTTCGCCGTGCTCTTCGAACATCCGCTTCTGGCGCTCGGTCATGACTTCCGCAATCAAGCGGCGGACATCTTCGCCATTCAGCACGGGCCAGTCGCCGGGCATATCCCGAACAAAACTAAACTGCTTGATCTTCGGCTTGCTGTTGGCCTTGAGCATAACGTCCGAGGCCTCTTGGTTGTAGGCGATTTCGATAAGCTCGCGCAGGTTGATCGAGGAAGGTTCGCGCATGGGTGAATTCTCTCAGCGGCGACGGCGAGTCCCTGAGGCTGGCCGAAGCAGGAGCGAGTATACCAAAGCCCCCGCCGCGAGAACCCCTACACCAAGCAACAGAAAAACGATAAAATTCGGCCCCGACTGAACCTGCACCGGTTGAGTCTTCCCTACTGGTTCGGTGACCGAACGGGGGATTCGTACAAGTTTCGGGTCTTGGCTCAGAACTTTGATGCGATATTCGAGCCCAGACGGGTTGTTCATGGAGACCCCCATGATTTTCACCGCATCGTTGGCCATCTTTTGCAAAGTTGTAAACGACGCCTTCTCTCCGCTGAATTGGACGAGGAACGAGGTGACCGTCGCTGGCTCCGGCACGCCGAGGAACGGGTGGATCAGTGCCTCAAAGTTGATCTCCCCACTCTCCCGATTGACCAGGAAGTCCGTCGCGAACTCGGCGCGTTGCAACCCTACCGATTGGGTTCCCAGATTCGTTTGCGAAACAGTGAGCCCACGGGCCGATGATCCGGCAAGTTCGGCGATTTTGGCCGCCTGGGCGGGCAGAAAATCCGGGGGATAGTTGTCGCGGAGCACGGTCACGGTGACGAAATCGGCTCCGCTCGGACGCTTTTCGACCGTAATCACTACATCTGGGCGACCGAAATCGGCTTCGGTGAGATCGGTGGGAGCAGGCGGCTGCGGAGTTTGGGGTGTTTGCGTCGGCTCTTGAGCCCCCAAGAGGAGGGGCAAAACCAGGGCTAAAAAGCAACTCAGGGCGCGCACGGGCCTAGTATGACTGAACAGAAGACCAGCTAAAGGACGTCAGTTTGGGCAGGAAATCGGCGTTCAAGTGAACCGAACGAATCTCCGGTACGTAAGAACCGGGGAAAACTAAAGGCGGATTCTTGAAGAAACGCACATGCGTTGCCGATATAATAGCCGTCTTCAATCGGAAGGAGAAACAGCGACGTGGCAATGGAAGAACTTGAGCTTGAATCGTCAGCCCCTATTTTGCTGACCCAGGCGGGCCATGACCGGCTCAGGGCCGAACTTAATCACTTGACCGTGGAAAAGCGCAAGGAGATCGCCGAGCGCATCCGCGAGAGCAAGGATCACGGTGAGTTCAGCGAAGATAACAACGAACTTGACGAGATCAAGATGGAGCAGGCGATTGTGGAGAGCCGCATCGGCGAGCTCAAGACGATCCTCTCTGGTGCCGCCATCCTGACTCTCGCCGACATTTCCACCGATGAAGTCGGACTGGGATCGGTCGTCACGGTCGCGGATGACGAGCGCGGCATTGAATTTGATGTCCGAATCGTAGCCAGCATCGAAGCCAACGCAGACGAAGATCTGATCTCGGAAGAATCACCCCTGGGTGAGGCCCTCCTCGGCAAAAAGGTCGGCGAGAATGCCACCTTCGATGCCCCGGTCGGGCGACTGACTTACAAGGTCAAGAACATCTCAGCTTAACCCAGCGGTTCTTGCGGGAAATTGGCCTACCACGGCACGAGACTTCGAACTCGTGCCGTGGTATAGTTTTGAAGTCCCCCTTTTCCAAGGCCCGCCGTACTGTATCTGAATGCATGCAGGCCTCAGGCGCGGAGACAGACCGAGAACGGCTATGAGCGAAAAACAACCGCCCATCCCTGATATGAAAAAAGGCCCTCGTGCCTTCTTTAAAGATCTCCAGCGCGAGATTCGCATGATCACGTGGCCAACGCCGCAGGAGACCACTCGCCTCACCGGCACGGTTCTCGGCGTGTGCATCCTGGTGGTCGTGCTCCTGTTTGGCCTTTCCTTGGTCATTGAGCAACTCTTCCGCATGATTGGGGTGGGACGCTAGTGGCACGCGCCTGGTATGCCGTCCACACGATCAGTGGGCACGAGAACAAGGTGCGCGAGATGCTCACCAAGCGGGCTCAAATCGAAGGGGTTTGGGGAATCGACATCATCGAGATTCTGATCCCCACCGAAAAGGAAGTCGCAACCCGCAACGGCAAGCGATACGAGGTTGATCGTAAGGTCTTCCCGGGCTATATCCTCGTGCAGATGGATCTGACCGACGAGACGTTCAAGGTTGTCAAGGGCACGTCAGGCGTCACCGGCTTTGTGAGCAGCGGCAACCGTCCTGTGCCGCTCGAAGAATACGAAGTTCGACGGATCATGAACAACCTGGCTCAGAGCCAAGAGGCTCCGAAGGTGGCTTTCGCGAAAGCCGATATCGTTCGAGTCAGCGAAGGCCCGTTCTTGGATTACACCGGTCGTGTCGAGGAAGTCAACGCCGAGCGCGAAAAGCTCAAGGTCATGATCTCCATCTTCGGCCGCGACACCCCTGTCGAACTCGACTTCTCGCAGGTTGAGAAGCAGTAGGGTTCGACCCAAGACTCGAAACAAGAAGGCGTGATGCAGAACAATTCGTGCATCACGCCTTTTCATTTCCTATCTAGACGAGCGACACGGGGAGTTCCACTTTAATCCAGCATGTTCGGAAAGTCCGCTCGACGGACATTCTCCATTCGCCACCGGACTTCTTGGACAAATCCATCGAAAGCTGGGCGATCGCACACAAAGAAGAACCCACAGAACCGAAGGAGGGGAAGGTCGAAGTGGAAGAGGATGTTGGATTCAAAGGATCCGACACTGGCGAGCCATCGAAGCGGAATCCTCCAACAGTACAATCGACACCCAATATGAACTTCATCCTCGGTGACTGCGAGGTACTTGTAGGCCACGAAGGGGATGAAGGTGAGTGTGAGATAAATGAATGCGCACCATGAGAAATGCGCAATCAGGGCGTGCCCCTCGGCGGCCGAGTCTATACTTTCATCAAGAATGCCCCTGTAGGCGGCAATTGGAAAAGCGAGAAAAACGCTACTAAGGACAACCTGCAGGCGTTCACTTGCCGAGCAGTGGTAGCTCACCCAAATATTGGGCCCCGACTTCCTCGTCGTTCCATCCATCCCTTCACCAAGTGACCTCGTCTACTCGCCCTCTGGCATCGTGGTTTTTCACTCCCCGGTCGCCGGTGAGCGTTTTTCCTGCTGATTCATCGCCTCATGGATCGCGCAGCCGCAGGTATCGGAGCAGGATTTGCAGGAGCCTTTTTCTCCCTTCGATGCTCCGAAGAACCGCTTGAGAACGTATCCTGCGCTCAGCGCGACAATCGCCCCCACGGTGATCACCTCGGGCCAACTCACGAGACGAGCCTCCCTACCTGTTGAATCGCCACCGAGAAAACGTAGGCGAGCGTCGTCATGTAAACAAACGCGAACGCCGCCCACTTCCACGAGTTCGTCTCGCGCTTGATCGCCGCAAGAGTCGCCATGCACTGGCAACACAGGGCGAAGAACACCATCAGGCTCATCGCCGTCCACGGGGTCATCAGGGGCCGACCATCAGGCCATTGAGACCGTTGAATAGCTGAGACAAGGCCTTCATCGGCCTCGTCCACATCTCCCCCGGTGCCGAAGAGGATTCCCATGGCGGGAACCACCACTTCGCGGGCTGGGAACGCGGCCAGAATCGCCGTGGTCAACCGCCAGTCGAATCCAGCGGGAGCGAAAGCTGGCTCAATCGCCTTGCCAAATCGCCCGAGAATCGACTCCTCGCGCTGACGGAGCTCTTGGAACTGCTCCAGCGAGACGGTTTCCTGACGCGCTGCCGAAAGCGAGCTGTACTCGCGCTCATACCGAGGATTGTCGCCACGCGGGAAGTAAAGCAGCGCCCAAATCAGCACGGACATCGCAAAGATGATCGTGCCCGCCGTGACCAAAAACACCTTCGCCCGGCTGGTGATGGTGAGGAAGACATCACGCCAGCGCGGCCACTGGTACTTCGGGAGCTCCAGCATAAACGGGAGCCGTTTCCCCTTGAACACGCCCTTGTTCAAGATCAGCACCACTGGGATCGCGACGGCGAGGCCCACAAAGTGCATCGCAAAGAGACTGAATCCAGCCCAAGCCGCGCCATACCGGGGCTCGATCACCGCGCCAATGAGCAGGACGTACACGGGCAGGCGAGCCGAGCACGACATCAGCGGCGCCACCAGCACGGTCATGATCCTGCTGCGTTCGTCTGGCATCACCCGCGCGCTCATCACGCCCGGGATCGCGCAGGCGAAGCTGCTTAGAAGTGGGATAAACGCTCGACCATTCAGTCCACACCAACCCAGCAGGCGATCCATCAGGAACGCCGCCCGAGCCAGATACCCCGTGCCTTCGAGCACGGAAATAAAGAAGAAAAGGATGATGATCTGGGGCAGGAAGATAATCACCGAGCCGACGCCCTCGATGATCCCATCAACGACTAGCGACTGAAGCACCGGGGTGCTATCCAGCATCGGACGAACAAAATCCGCCACCGCCGACTTCCCTGCGTCGATCACGTCCATCAGCGGCCCAGCGAGCGTGTAGATGCTTTGGAACACCGCGTACATCACGCCCAGGAAGAACAGGAGACCGAAGACTCGGTGGGTGAGGAAGTAGTCGATTTTCTCCGTGCCGGAGCGTCGCCGCTCCACCGGAGGCGTGATCGAATCCTTCTTGACCTTGGCCGCCCAGGCGTACCGCGCTTGAGCATCAAGCGTGCGGCCTTGCCCGCTCGCCCCCAAAACGGCCCGACGCTCTTCTTCGATCACTGCCCACAGCTCTGGGATTCCTCGGAATCGCTCGCTGGTGGTGCACTGCTCATCCAGCAAGACGCATCTGGCTTCGCGGCGTCCGAGAGCCACGCCCCGCCGATTCATGTGATCAACCACGCGATCCGCGGCGTCCATCACAACTTTGGGGAATCCGACATCAAGTTCCAGCTCATCGGGTGACGCCAGAGCCCGGGCCATCGCTTCTTTGAGTGCCTCCACGCCAATCCCCTTGTGAGCGATGACCGGAACGACCTCACAACCCAGGTGGGAGCTGAGCTTGGCCAAATCGAGGCGAGCCCCTTCCTTGTCCAGAACGTCAGTCAGAGTGAGCGCGACCACGACGTTGGTATGGGTTTCCGCAAGCTGGGAAAAGAGGAAGAGGTTACGCTCCAGATTCGAGGCATCGAGCACGTAGACCACGAGCTTCGGCGGTTCTGGGTCGCCCTCGAGGACCTTGACGGCCACGGTCTCGTCGTTCGAAACCGGTGTCATCGAGTAGAGGCCAGGGACATCGATGACCTCAAACGTCTCGCCCTCGTGAGTGAAGTCACCGGAAATCTTCTCTACGGTGACCCCAGGGTAGTTGCCGATCTTCTGGCGGGCCCCCGTCAGGGCGTTGAACAGGCTTGTCTTACCCGCGTTCGGGTTGCCCACTAAGGCGATTGTTTGCTTGTGGGTTTTTGCGCGACCAGCTGGAACAGGGGTCTCAAGGGAGTTCGACAAAGCGCAAACACTCCGTTTCGGTTCGCCGCAGACAAAGTTTGTAGCCGCGCATTTCGATCTCGATTGGATCGCCCAGCGGGGCCACCTTGGTGACGCTGAACTCGGTGCCAGGAATCAGGCCCAGCTCCATCAAGCGGGTGCAAGGATCCTCGCCTTCCTCCACGCTGGCGACTCGGGCTTTCATGCCTTTACGCAGTTCTCTCGACGTCAACACTTTTTCCATCCGGCGAATCTCTACATGAGAGTGTACTTACGGTTCGGCTTTGTCCCTGTGCCTCTCTCGCGGACGCTTTGCCCGCGCTGACTCATTTCGGAATCCGTTTGAGGCTGAAGGTTCCCGCCGGGATCTTGTCCGGAGCGTTCATCTCGACGTTGATATCCCAGGTGTAGGTGGCGTCCAGGCTATTTCCACGTTCGCCGATACGCTCCACGTAAACAACCCGGCGCAGATCGTTCGTGGAGTTTACATAGAACGCAGCCAATCCTTTGAATTCGGAGCTTGGGTCTCGCCGGGCCTCGCAATTCACCACCCGCACCGTTTCCCCATCAATGACCACGGTGCCTGCGCTCTTGAACTTGCGGTAGAGCTTGGTGACAAATTCGAGATCCACCCGACGCCCAAAAATGATGTCCATTGCGCTTGACCGATCCACCAGGAACTTCGAGGTGATGAGATACATGTCGTGGATCGTCATGGGGCCCGTGCGGGTTTGCACTGACTCGCGGACATACTTTGCGCCCTCCTCTTGGGCCGCCATCGGTTCTGGGTAGACGAACGATGTCCCGTCAGAAATGGCGATGACCGGCGGTGCATTTTCCCCCACTGCACGCTGCTCTACGGCAAACAGATTGGGTTCGATGAAACTGAGCTTCGTCTCGATCTGCGCCTTCGTCTTACCAACACTCGCGGTGAGAAGAATCGTCCCATGCGCGCTCGTGCGAGTGTAGTAGCGAGCCAGCGCATCGGAGACAATCCCTGCGCCGGGATCTTGCTGCAAGGCCAACGCGGTTGCGAGTGAGAGAGTGGCAATCATCGTTCTTTTGTCCAAAGAATGTCGGCGACTCCTGCCTGGTGATTCAGCATTCTCGCCCAGGTGAAGAGCCAGTCTGAAAGACGATTCAGAAACGTTCGGAGTTCGTTGCGGATGGGACGAGTCTCGCCCAATGCGACTAGCTTTCGCTCGGCTCGTCGGCAGATGGTTCTCGCGAGATGCGCCGATGCGGCCCCTTCTGAGCCACCGGGGAGAATGAAGTTCGTCAGAGGAGCGAGATCGCCGGTGAGCACGTCCATCTCTTCCTCCAGCGCAGTCGTGAGAGCGGCGATGCCCTGAGCAAGGAACCGAGAATCTTCTGGATCTGCCGCGAGTTCGGCACCGAGATCGAAGAGCGCCGACTGCACCTTTGCTTTGAGCGGCATATCGGCATGGATCATTCCGAGCGATGCGTTGAACTCGTCGATGTCCCCGAGGAGTTCCATCAGCGGATCACTCTTGAGAACACGATCCCCGCGCAAGGTTCCCGTTGTGCCGTCGTCGCCCGTTTTCGTGTAAATCTTCACTTGCTTCCCTTGCCCGATTTTTCGAGGAGCACCAGCTTGGCAAACTGAGGCAGCGTCTTGGCTTTGCTGATCTTCTTCGGGTTGGAAATGGTGCGCCAGAGCCACTCAAGTTTCAGCTTTTGGACCATCACCGGAGCTCGCTTGGCTCTCCCGCTGAAGACGTCGAGCGATCCGCCAACGCCAATCGCCACCCGCGCTTTGATGATCGGCATTGTCTTCAGGATGAACTTTTCCTGACGCGGGATCCCCATCGCGACGAGAAGGATATCCGGGTTCGCCGGAGCCACTGCTTCGGCGATAAACTCATCATCACTCGCGGGAAAATAGCCGTGATGGGTGCCGATGATCTGACACCCGGGGTACTTGAGCCGCATCCGCTCCGCCGCCGCATCAGCAACACCCGGTTCTGATCCCAGAAGGTAAATCGTGTAGCCCTTTCGCGCGCTCAGTTCACACAAGCGATCGGCGACATCGACGCCACTGACTCGGTCGACGTGGACTCCTTTCTTTCGGAGCGCCCATACGACGCCATAGCTATCGGGAGTCGCCAGAGCGCAGCCTTGGTAAATCGCCATCAGCTCTGGGTCGGATTGGGCAATCACAATGCCGGAAGCATCGGCCGTGGCAACCAGGTGCGGCTCGCCACTCAGGATCATCTTCTCGATTTCACCCAGTGTTTCGTCCATGTTCAGGCACGAAACCGGCACTCCGAGAACATCTGTCCTCGGGTGATCGGAAGATGAGGCTCCTGTGCTTGCAACCACTTCGTAACATCATAGACGTTTTGTATGACCTAAGGAAGCATCCCCGGATGCCGATTGCGTAGAATAGGACAAAGCATCTATGTCAACGGCAACTGCGGTCAAAACCATCCGAATTGAAGTGAAGCGACAGAAGGACGCGAAGAGTGCTCCGTTCTGGCAAACCTTCGAGACCCCGTACCTTCCCGACATGAACGTGATCTCCACACTCATGGAGATCCGCAAGAAGCCCGTCACCACCAAGGGCGAACTCGTGGAACCGATTGCCTGGGAAGCGGCTTGCTTGGAAGAAGTCTGCGGCACGTGCACGATGTACGTCAACGGCCACATCCGACAAGCCTGCACCGCTTTGATCGACGAGGTTGCCACCATCCAGGGTGATGTCGCCGTTGTGAAGCTGGAACCGATGAGCAAGTTCCCCCTGATCCGCGACCTGATCGTGGATCGCTCGAAGATGTTCGAAAGCCTGATCAAGATCAAGGGTTGGGTGCCGATTGACGGCAGCTATGACCTTGGCCCGGCGCAACCACAGGACGACCACGTCCGCAAGCTCCGCTACGATCTCTCGCGCTGCATGACCTGTGGATGCTGTGTCGAAAGCTGCCCGCAGGTGAGCGAGAAGACTGAGTTCGTTGGCCCCGCCGCGATTGGTCAAGCGCTTCTTTTCAATCTGCACCCGGTTGGCAAGGCATTCGCCTCGGATCGTCTGGAGTTCCTCACCGGCCCGGAAGGGATTTCCAACTGCGGCAACGCCCAAAACTGTGTCAAGGTCTGCCCGAACGAAGTTCCTCTCACCCTCGCGATCGCCGAGATGAACCGTCAGACGACCACGTATAAGATCAAAAAGTTCTTCGGCCTCGGAGGCTGAGCGACCCCACTTTCGGTTGGGCTTGTTTTGGGTGCCCGGCTCCCTTGAGGGGCCGGATCACCGGGTCAGGGGTTTCGATCAATCCGAAGTGCGATTGATTTCAAACTTGTTTCTTTGATTCGGCAACTCCCGACCCTAAAGGGATCGGGGCACCCTACCTACTCCCGAATCCTAAACCCAAACTTCGCCGAGCAACGACCTATGTACGAGCGTACGTTGGCCAATGCGAACAGGCCTATCCGCAGAATCCTCCGGGAACAAGACTTCACTCGGTAACATTGAGACGATCAGCCCGTCTCTGCTAGAGACGTTGTTACACGAGAAAGAGCCAAGATGGTCACTGCTTCCCTCCTCTCCCTTGTTGCCGCCAGCGCGATGCTGGGACAAGCCAACACTCCTCCGCAGGTTCGGATCCTTATCCCCGAAGCGGCGATCTATCCGGGCGCGCCTGTGCGGGCCGATGTGGAAGTGACCTTCGCCGATGGACTGCACGGCTATCAGAATCCTCCGTCGCAGGATTACCAAATCCCCGTCACCTTGAGTGGAGGCGCGGAGACTTCGAAAGTACGAAAAGTTTGGTATCCCAGCGGGAGCCTGAGCACCGTCGGCGGCGAATCGGAAGCATCGTTTGTGTACAACGGCACCGTCACCTTCCCGACCCTCGTGCACGCACCCAAGACTGCGGGCAAGCACGAAGTCGCGATCAAGGTTCGGTACCAACAGTGCACGGATCAAGTTTGTTTCGGCCCGGCTTCAGTGACCGCCAAGGCCACGATCACCGTCCAAGACGCCCCCGCAGGCTGGAACAGCGTGTCGCAGCGTCTTGCCTGGGCGAATGCCTTGAGCCAGCGAAAGGTGGCGAAGTGAGGTTGCGCGCCCTCTTCCTCCTGCTGATCAGCCTGCTCAGCGTCCTCTCCTTCGCGCAGGGCCCCAGCATCGACCCCATCGAAGCCGGGCAGGTGACCTGGACGGCCAGCCTCAAGGACGGCGATCTGCGCGCGGGCGAAACCACTCAGATCATTGTCAGCGGCAAGCTGCTTCCGGGCTGGCACGTTTTCGGCCCTCAGCTCGCGGGCGACTGGGTGAGTATCACCACGGACATGTCCCAAGAAGGCAACGCCGCCGAACCTACTGGCGATCCGATTTTCCCGGCGGGCGTGGTCAAGAATGTTCCGGGCTTCGAGAAACCCGGTGTCTGGTACGACGATGCCATGGCCTTCGCCGTGCCCATTCGCATCAAGGCAGGCCTCACAGGAGAGCAGATCGTCAAACTCCAAGTGCGGGCTCAAACCTGCGACGATTCGTCGTGCGACCGTCCTCGGCGAGTCGAGATCGAAATCCCGATCACCCTGACCGCTGGCGAGGCGCGTGCCGATCGCACCGAACCAGTCACCGAGCTTCCCGCTCAGCCGGAGGGATACATCGTCCCAGCGGATGATGTCAGCAGTGACAATCCGGATGTCATGGCAAAGGCCAAGGGTGAGACTGGGGCCGCATCGGGCGAAGCAACTGAAGCGACGGATCAGTTCCGGAGCGACGTCGAGAACGCCCGATCCGCCGGCCTCCTCCCCTTCCTTGCTCTCTCGTTTGGTGCCGGGCTTCTCGCCCTCCTCACCCCGTGCGTGTGGCCGATGATCCCGATCACCGTGAGCTTCTTTACGAAGAAGGCTTCGCAAGGCAAGAAGGTCGTGCTCACCAGCGCGCTCGCCTACTGCCTCGGCATCGTGGGAACCTTTGTCGCGCTCGGACTGATTGTCACCTTAGCGTTCGGAGCGACAGGTGTCCAGCAGCTCGCGGCAAGTCCGATTGCCAACCTCTTCTTGGGCGTGCTCTTCGTCGTCCTGGCCCTGAATCTCTTCGGTGTCTTCGAGATCATCATCCCCTCGAAGTTTGTGAATGAGGCCCAGAACAAGGCAGGTAAGGGCGGCTGGGTCGCCCCGGTTCTGTTGGGATTTGTCTTCAGCCTCACAACCTTTACCTGCACCGTCCCATTCGTCGGAACGATTCTGGTGAGCGCCACCACCGGAGACATTCTTTATCCTGTCCTCGGGATGACGGCGTTCAGCCTGGCCTTTGCGATCCCGTTCTTCATCCTCGCGATGCTGCCCCAGGGGCTGAGCAAGTTGCCCAAGTCGGGCACGTGGCTCAACGCCGTGAAGGCCTACATGGGCTTTCTGGAACTCGCCGCCGCCGCGAAGTTCTTCAGCAATGTTGATGTCATCCTCAACGACCCGATCTGGGTGCCGTTTGCCGCTTACGCGGCGATCTGGTTCTCCGTGTTCATTGCCGCCGCGATGTATCTCTTCGGTTGGGTGAAGACCCCACACGACAAGGGCGACAACGTCGGATGGGGACGCCGACTTTTCGGATTCGTCAACGTGGGAATCGCGATCTGGATCCTCAGCGGCATCTCCAACCCTGGCAACTTGGGCTCGGCACTCGCCTTCTTCCCGCCTGACAACAAGTCATCGGCCCAAACCGGGATCACGTGGATCATGACGTACGAGGAAGGCATGGCCAAAGCTCGCGAGGAGAACAAGCCAGTCTTCATCAACTTCACCGGAAAAACCTGCGGGAACTGCCGCGTGATGGAGTACCAGCGATTCCCCATGCCCAAGTACCGCGAGCACCTCGATAAGTTCGTGCGTATTGAGCTCTTCACCGACCGGGAGACTCCCGAGGATGAGGCCAACGCCAAACTCCGTGAGGAAATGACGAAGAGTGCGACCAACCCTGCCTACGCCATCCTGCAACCTGATGGAAAGGTCGAAGAGATCTACCAAGGCATGGCCTCGACCGACGAGCACTTCATTGAGTTTATGAAACGGGGCTATGATAAGGCCACGAAATGAGCATCCACGTCTTCCCTCTCGCTGGCACTCAAGTTGGCTCCGGCAGCCTGACCGTGATTGCCGGGCCATGTCTGGCCGAGTCGATGGAACTTTGCCATCAGGTGGCGGGAACCATGCAGGAGATCTGCGCGGATCTCGGGATGCCCTATGTGTTCAAGGCAAGCTTTGATAAGGCCAACCGAACCTCCGTCCATTCAACGCGAGGAAGCGGAATGGAAGCGGGGCTCGACATTTTGGCGAGCGTGAAAGAGAATTTTGGTCTCCCCGTGACGACCGACGTGCATACCGCCGAACAAGCGGCCCCCGTGGCCAGTGTCGTGGATTTGATTCAGGTTCCGGCGTTTCTCTGTCGCCAAAGCGATCTGCTGGAAGCATGCGCGGTCACG
Source organism: Methyloversatilis discipulorum (assembly GCA_943371575.1). Taxonomy (GTDB): domain Bacteria; phylum Armatimonadota; class Fimbriimonadia; order Fimbriimonadales; family Fimbriimonadaceae; genus UphvI-Ar2. The sequence continues at coordinate 91,953 of CALRVI020000005.1, forward strand.
GGGAAACCGGTGAACGTGAAGAAGGGGCAGTTTCTCGCCCCCTGGGATGCCCAGAACATCGTGACGAAGCTCCAAAACTTCGGCGCCCGGGGCGTCATGCTCACCGAGCGAGGCACGAGCTTTGGCTACAACGCTCTCGTCGTCGATATGACTGGTTTCGAGACCATGCGCGGCTTCGGCGTCCCGGTGTGCTTTGACGCCACCCACTCCGCTCAGCGCCCCGGCGGTGCCGGAACCTCGACCGGAGGGATCCGCGAGTCGATTCCCGCCATGGCGCGTGCGGCAACCGCCGTCGGGATTGACGCGATCTTCCTGGAAGTCCATCCGAACCCCGAGAAGGCCCTGAGCGACGCCGCGACCCAGTGGCCCCTCGACAAGGCCCGTGAGCTTCTCGTGAGTATCCAAGCGATCCACCGCGTTCGTCAGGCTATCGGCTAAGGAATTGCCTCCTTCCCAAGGGTAAAGTGACATCATGCCCAAGCAAGTTCATGCGACGGATCGCGCGCCTGCCGCGATTGGCCCCTATTCCCAAGCCGTCTCGGCGAGCGGAACGTTCTTCTTCTGCAGCGGACAGATCCCCCTCACCCCGGGTGGAGAGTTGATCTCCGGCGACGTCCGAGCCCAGGCGGAGCAAGTGATGGAGAACATCGCGAACATGCTGGACTCCATGGGTCTTGGGTTCAACAACGTGGTCAAGACCACGATTTTCCTGAGCTCGATGGATCACTTTGGGACGGTGAACGAGGTCTATGGTGCCCGATTCGCGGGTGGCGACATGCCGGCCCGCAGCACCGTCGCCGTGGCTGGACTCCCGCGCGGCGTGGATGTCGAAATCGAAGTGATCGCTTGCCAGTAAAGCGCGTCGTTTCGGTATCTCTGGGGAGCAGCAAGCGGGACAAAGTCTACGAGACTTCCCTGCTCGGTCAAGAATTTCGCATTGAGCGTCGAGGCACCGATGGCGACATGGGTGCCTTCAAACGCCTGATGGAGGAGCTGGATGGTCAGGTTGATGCCCTCGGTGTGGGCGGCGCAGATATTGCCATCGCCACCAGCAAGCAGCGATTCGAGTTTCGCGAAATACGCAACCTGATTCGGGGAGTCAAAACCACACCCGTCGTGGATGGAAGCGGTCTGAAGCATACGCTGGAGCGCGAAGCAATCATGTGGCTTCAGCGCGAAGGCGTCGTCGACTTCCAGCACGAAACAGCACTCCTCGTCTCCGCGGTCGATCGGCATGGAATGGCCCAGGCTCTCAACGAAGTCTGCCCTCGCGTGATCTACGGAGACCTGCTGTTTGGCGTTGGGCTTCCCCTTCCCGTTCGAAGCTACAAAACGGTGGAGATTCTTGCCGCCATCATCGCCCCGATCATTACTCAACTCCCTTTCAAGTGGTTCTATCCGACCGGGGAAAAACAAGAACACCGCACTCCGAAGTTTCCTAAGATTTTCGAGGAGGCGACCTTCATTTGCGGAGACTGGCATTTCATCCGCCGGTACGCGCCGGAGAGACTTCCCGGGAAGACTGTTCTCAGCCAAACGGTACGAGCCGATGACCTGGCCTGGCTGAAATCAACTGGCCTCCAGCGGCTCATCACGACCACCCCGATGATGGGGGGCGAAACCTTTGCCACCAATGTGATGGAGGGCGTCGTTGTTGCCCTGCTCGAACGACCACCCAGCGCACTCACGGCGGGCGATTACATGAAGGTGCTCGCTCAGTTGAATTGGTCACCCAACATCATCGACCTTCAAACCGATGAGGCCATCCGGTAAAATTGTCGTCTCAATTTGGAGGCGAATCGGCCGGATGAGGGACACATCCAGCTTCTTAGACGTCCTCCTATAGAGTGGTGCCGAACCTTTGACGCGATTCGCCTTCATCATCCATCCATTGCGCGGACGCGACGCATTGCGGAAGTTCCCCTGCCTCAAACCCTTCCCAGAGCCGATGCTCGAAGGCATGATGGCCCGCATGAAACCACGGGTGGTCAGCGAGGTGACAGGGATTGAGAGCATCACCGGAGCCAAAACTGAAGGGCTCTTCTTGGGTGTCGGTTATACACCACGGCTCTTCCTCGAGCGACCCCTCGAAGAGGTTTACGAAAAGATCGTCGGCTGCGCCGAAATCGCGCATCGCGAAGGGTGCCAGATTATCGGGCTGGGCGCATTCACCAGCGTTGTCGGCGATGGAGGCATCACGGTGGCGCAGCGGAGCAAAATCGCCGTCACCACGGGCAACAGCTACACCGTCGCCACCGCGATTGAGGGCGCGTTCAACGCCGCCCATCAAGTAGGTATTGTGCCCGCCCAATCGACTCTCGCCGTCGTCGGCGCGACCGGAGCCATTGGGCGTACCTGCGCCATCATCATGGGGAGATCGTTCGGCAAAACGATCCTCATCGGTCGAGACCGTGATCGTACTGAAGCAGTCGCCTTGGAAGTCGAGCGGGGTGTCGCGAGCACCGACCTGGAGGATATTCGCGAAGCAGATGTCGTCGTGACCGTCACCAGCAGCGACGCCGCCTTGATCCTTCCCGAACATCTCAAAGCCGGTTCGGTCATCTGCGATGTCGCTCGCCCGCGCGACGTGAGCGTGCGAGTGGTGAAGGAACGAAGCGACGTTCTGGTCATCGAAGGCGGCGTGGTCCGTGTCCCCGGCAAACCCGAGTTCGGGGTCAACTTTGGCTTCCCTCCGGGAACCGCGTATGCCTGTATGTCCGAAACCATGATGCTCGCGCTGGAGGATCGCCCCGAGAGCTTCACGCTCGGCAAAGATGTCTCGGTGGAGCAGGTAGAGGAGACTCAGCGACTTGCCGCCAAGCACGGTTTTGTCGTCGATGGATACCGTTCCTTCGAGCGCGAAGTCGGTGCCGAGCGCATTGAGGCAGTCCGGACGGCCCGGCTCCAACTCACCCAGGGCTCGGCATCATGATCTCCGTCGCCGGGGTCTCTCATTCTTTCGACGCTCGCCCGGTGCTCAGCGACATCAGCTTTGAAGTCGCCGCCGGGGAGATCGCGGTCATCATGGGAAGCTCGGGTGGGGGCAAAACGACTTTGCTCAAATGTCTCTCGGGGCTCCTTCGACCGGACACCGGCGCGATCACCGTTGCAGGAGTGGATGTGGTGCATCAGCCCGAAGAAGCCCGAACCAAGATGGGTTTGGTCTTTCAGTATGCGGCTTTGTTCGATTCTCTGAATGTCCGCGACAACATCCTCTTCGGCGTCCGGCGTCAGCGCAAGCTTAAGCCAAAGGAAGAGGTGGAAATCCTGGAGAAACACCTCACGCAGGTCGGACTCACGGGCGTGGAGCACCTTCTGCCGAACGAACTCAGCGGCGGTATGCGGAAGCGGGTTGGTCTGGCGCGCGCGCTCTGCATGGAGCCAGAGGTTTTGCTCTACGACGAGCCGACGAGCGGTCTCGACCCAATCACCGCCTACAGCATCGACCAGCTGATTGTCGAGACCCGCGATACCCTTGGGCTGACGAGCGTGGTGGTGAGCCACGACGTGAGTTCGGTTTTCCGGGTCGCAGACCGAATCCTGTTTCTCGACAAAGGCATACTCGCGTTCAATGGCACGCCGGATGAGTTCCGGGAGGTGCGCGAGGGGCCAATCAAAGAACTTGTCGAGAAGGCGCGAGCCGAGATGCTCGATGCCGCCCTCTGAATGAAATCAAGGTTTTCGGGACTTTTCTGCCCGACACTGAACACCAAGAAGACCCATCCGTCTTGGCTTAGCAGAACGAGACACCTGACTCGACCGAAAGATAAGGAAAAGACATGAAACGATCTCTTACCACCATCATCGTACTCGTGGCCGCTCTTGCGATGAGCTCCGTGAGCTTTGCCCAAAATGCTGGACCGCGCGGCGGCGGACAGGGTCAAGCGCAAGGCCAAGGCCAACGAGGTCAAGGCCAAATGTTCCGTGGCAACATGGAAGAGATGAAGAAGATTCATCAAAAGGTGCTCAAGCAGCTGAAGCTCACCGACGCCCAAACCAAAGCCGTGGCCGCGGCAGATAAGAAGCGAGATGCCGCCATGGCGAAGATGCGGGAGTCGATGCCGAAGGGTGGCGGACGACCGAACGAAGAGCAGATGAAAAAGCTGCGCGAGCAAGGCAAGAAGATCTCGGACACCTATCGAGCCGATATGGAAAAGGCGATGGGCAAGGCCAAGTGGGCTGAGTATCAAAAGCTGATGCGCGCCGAGATGGAGAAGATGATGAAGGAGCGCCAAGGCAAGGGCGCTGGCGGTGGCGGCGGCAAGGGTAAGTCCGGCGGCGGCACCATCAAACCGTGATCCTCTAAGGAGTCTCCAGTGTTGATCGGCCCGAGCAGATCGCTCGGGCCGATTTCATTGGACGACCCACAAAAAGACCCCGAAGGGCCATATGCCGCTTCGGGGTCTTCTCTGCTAGATAAGCAAGCCTAGCTCAGCAGTCGCATCGGATTCTCGAGGGCCTCGCGAACCTTGTTCACGAACGCGGCTCCGATGGCACCATCGACCACGCGGTGGTCGAACGATCCGGTGATGTTCATCTTCCAGCGGACTTCGACTTCGTCATCATCGCCGACCACGACTCGTTTTAGCGCGCTGCTGATCGCGAGAATTCCGGCATTCGGTTCGTTGATGATCGCACCGAAGGTATCTACGTTAAGCATCCCCATGTTGCTGATGCTGAACGTACTGCCTTGCATCTCGTTGGGAGTCAGCTTGCCATCCCGCGCTTTGGTGACGAGATACTTCGCCGCATCGCTCAGCTGTCGCAGGGTCATGGCTTCGGCATTGTGGATCACCGGAACGAGCAGGCCGTCATCGACTGCCGCGGCGATTCCGATGTTCACCGAACCGTGCTGAAGAATGTGGTCACCGTGGTAGGTGGCGTTGATGATCGGCATCTCTTGGAGAGCCACCACGGTAGCGCGCACGACGAAATCGTTGACACTGATCTTGCCGGCCTCTTCTTCCTTGAACGCTTCACGCAGAGCGTTGATCTTCTCGAGATCCACCTCGACCGTCACATAGAAGTGAGGCACAGTTTGCTTGCTGTGCGTCGTGCGCTCGGCAATGATTTGTCGCAAGCGATTGAGAGGAATCTTCGTGTCGACACCAGGAGTGGCCACGACCTTCGGCATGCTGGGAGCCGCGGGTGCCGCTGGGGTCGAAACGGGAGCAACGCTCGCGGCGGCCGGAGCGCTGGGCGCAACTCCGAGGTCTGCCGGGATCGCCGTCCCATTCGCGAGAGCATCGCGCACGTCCTTTTCGACAATGCGTCCTCCTGGGCCAGAACCAGCGACTCGGCTGATGTCCAGTCCAGCTTCGGCGGCGATGCGTTTGGCGAGCGGGCTGGCCTTCACGCGTCCTTCCGTGGCGGGAGCGACAGATTCGGAGACCGTTCCAGCGGCCGTCGCCACCGGGGCTTCCTCAGCGGCGGGCGCGGCCGTGGCTGCCGATGCGCCAGAGGCTCCGCCCCAACCGGCGGGAAGTTCTTCGCCTTCCTTCAGCAGGGCTGCGATGGGAACGCCGACGGGCACGGTTGCTCCTGGTTGAATGAGAATCCCAGCAAGACGACCCTTCCCGGGAGACTCCAACTCCAAGGTGGCCTTGTCGGTTTGGATCGTTCCGATCACTTCTCCCGACTTCACCGCGTCGCCTTCCTTCTTGAGCCACTCAAGGAGGGTGCCTTCTTCCATACCGTCGCCCATCTTGGGCATGATCACTTCAGTCATTGCTTAAAGTTCTCCGAACCTACCGGAACCGAGCCTTGAGCATACCTTTTGACACACTCACGCTTGGCAGAGGACACCGTTGTCGCCCGCGCTAGTCTACGCGGTTTCGGGCGCAATCCTCTCGGTCCGTCCCGGCTTGGACGAACCACGACAAAGCTGTTTAGCGAGGGGCGTTCAGGGCGGCTTCTTGACCTGGCTCGACCCAAACACCATCTTCCTTCAAGAGCTGGATGAGTTCCTCAACTCCATGCTCCTGGGGAATCCCGTTTTTCACAACGTCCCGCTTGCGATACAGGGTGATCTTCCCCCCTGCCGCGCCGACGTATCCATAGTCCGCGTCCGCCATTTCGCCCGGGCCATTCACGATACAACCCATCACCGCGATATCCAGCCCCTTGAGGTGCCGCGTGGCGTCGCGAACCTTGTTGAGCACGGTCGGGAGATCGAACTTCGTGCGACCACAACTCGGACAGGCAATGTACTCGACCTGCGTTTTACGCAGCCCCAGAGCCTGAAGAATCTCGTAACAGGCGGGAATTTCGTGAATTGGATCTTCGCTGAGGCTGACTCGAATGGTGTCGCCGATTCCCTCGCTGAGAAGCGTGGCGATACCTGCCGTCGATTTGATCCGTGCGTACTGCCCGTCTCCCGCCTCCGTCACACCCAGGTGCAGGGGATAGTTCATCCCTTCGGCGTCGATCCTCATGGCCATCATCCGGTTCGCCGCGATCATAACGGGGACGCGGCTGGCTTTGGCAGAAATGTTGAGGTTGTAGTATCCGTGCTTTTCGCAGAGCCGCAGATACTCCAGAGCCGACTCCACCATTCCGCGCGGGGTGTCGCCGTACGTGATCAAAATTCGCTCGCTGAGGGAGCCATGATTGACTCCCACCCGCATCGCCCGGTCGAACTTCTTGCAGGCCTCGAGGACCGGCACGAAGTCTTCTTCGATGGCATCGAGTTCGTCTTGCCACTCCTTCTCGCCGTAGGCAAGCTGAGAGCGGAGTGCTTCGACACTCGTCAAGTCCTCCTCGGTGCGGCCGCGCATATCGGCGTCTTCGGCTCCGATCTCACCGCCCCGCGATCCATGCCGCTTGAACACAAACAGACCAGGGTTCACCCGAATCTCATCGACGTACTTCGCCGCCTCGACCGCGATCTTGGTGCCTTGGTGATGAACGTCCGCTGTCATCGGTACATCCATGTACTGCTCGCGAGTCTTCGCCTTGATTTCTTCGAGGCATTGCGCCTCGCCGAGTGTCGGGGTGGTCACGCGGACAATCTCCGAGCCAGCCTGGTGGAGGGCGATGATCTGCTCGACGCACGCATCGACGTTGCGGGTCTCTTCGGTGATCATGCTCTGCACCACCACCGGATGCCCGTTCCCCATCGTGACCGCGCCGATCCGGCAGGGTTTGGTTTTGCGTCGCTCGTAGGTCACGTCGAGATTCATAGCGGTTCCCCTATTCTACGCGTGAGGCAACCTCGAAAAGTACTTGGGCTGAGTCCGTCCTGGCATCCAGGCTCGCATTTCTACTAGAGATTTGGTGTCTTGACACAGAGCAACCAATTCTTTAGGCATACTAAGGGAACTTGAATAGATCTGGTGGGTTTCGCTGGCATTCGAGAGGAGTACAACATGAACAACAAGTGGATGAGCAAGCTCGCGCTTGCCTGTAGTTTCGTCTTTGCAGCCCAGTTCGCTCTGGCGTCTGCCTCGATCAACAATGATTTCGAATCAATGAGCCTCGGAGCCGTCCCAGGTGGCGCGGATCCGCGCATGCCAGGCAACGGTCAGTGGTGGAACCCCGACAACTCCGCCAGCTACGGCGAAGTCAAGGCCGGAATCGGGCTGAGCGGCTCGCAAGGTCTGGAAGTCGGCAACCGAGGCAATGGCTTCGACGGCGTGATTGACAACGTGAAGTCGGCTCGCCTGACCGAGATGGCTGGCGAAACGAGCGTCGCGCCGAATAGCACATTCCGATCCAGCTTCTCCTTCCGCACGGCAGCAACCACGGGCTATGCGGACGCAGGGACGCAAGCAACCCGGTACCGATTCCGATCTGAATCCTATGGCCCGGATCGAACGACATTCTTTGGCGTCAACAACGATGCCTCGGGCAATCTGTTCGTGTACGCATTCGGAATGGATGCAACGGCGGCGTTCGTCCAAACTGGCACGGCAAACATCTCATGGGGCGCCTGGTACCAACTCGTGACGGAAATCAGCTTTGTGGATGGCGGCGCAGCAAACGATGTCGTCACCTACTCCCTGTTCGATTCGACGAATACGCTTGTCTGGAACGCGGTTTCGACCTCTTGGGAAGAAGGTGCTCGACAAGCTGGCTACAACGGCGGAAGCATCTTTGGCGTCGATGCCGTCCAGTTCCATGCTCGCGGTGGACGTTCCGATATCCTCGGTGCGACTTACGTTGACGGGCTCGGCTATGAAGCCGTTCCGGAGCCCTTCACGATGGCTGGACTCGCTGCCTTCGCCGCTTGGAAGCGACGCAAGGCTCGCAAAAACGCCTAAGTTCGGCTGACAGACCTTCCTCCTTCGCGGGACCAGACGATCCCGCGGAGGAGGAAATTGGTATCATCCTTCCCGGTCAGGAGGTTGGGTTCTGCGTGAAAGCACAGAACTGGAATTTCTGACCCGATTGATTCTCCGGAATCAGTCGACCCTTTGAGGATAAAAACAATGGCCGGACTTCCTACCGTACGCATTCGCATTCGCGCTTATGATCACCGAATCTTGGATCAAAGCGCCGAGAAAATCAGTGACACCTGCCGCAAGACGGGCGCGCGTGTTGCTGGCCCGATCCCCCTTCCGACCCGGATTCGACGATTCTGCGTCATCCGCGGTCCCCACATCGACAAGGAATCGATGGAGCACTTTGAGCTGCGCGTCCACAACCGCCTCATCGACATCCACGACCTGACCAACCGCACGATCGAAGCTCTTGAGCGACTCGATCTGCCGAGCGGCGTCGATATCCAAATCAAGACGGTTTGATCGCCTTGATTCCGGTGCAACCGGGATGACAAACGAAAACCCTCTCCGCCTTCGGGCTGGGGAGGGTTTCTCTTTTGTTGAGCGTTCGAATCTCTCGATTAGCTCGCGGGGCTTTCCGGGGATGATCCGTTTTGCTTCACTTTCAGCATATGCCCCGCGCCAAGAATCGCGATCATCAGCAAGCTCATCGCAATCACCGTGAGGTTCGGATAGAGAGCCCAATTCCCTTTTGTAAACCCGGTCATCAGGAACCGAGACATCGCGAAGATGCTGAGGAAGATCATCGTGATATAGACACCACGCGGGTTCGGCAAAATCGTGCTGAGGTACGTCAACACCAAGGCGACGATGCCCATACCGGCCGCCGCTGCCAAAGACATCACCGAGGGTTCGTGCCCTGCGCGCGGGAAGAAGAAACTCTGCACTCCCATCGTAATCAGGAACAGACCGTAACCCAACATCGACCAGCGAACCCAGTTCATGACCCAAAGGTACCGGAGCAACCCGGTTCCGATGCGGGACTCACAACTGCGCGCTTTCGGGTTCCAGATCTTCTGGATCAACGTGGGGCGAGCGACGGCGCACGATTTCCTTCGCAACCAACCCGATGGCCACGGCCACCAGTGCACCGACCGCCCATCCGTAAAGCACCTGGTATGGATAGTGAACACCGATGTAGATCCGCGAAATCCCCGTGAGAATTGCGATGACCAGCCAGGCATAAGCCCACGGCCCGCGCGCCAAAAACAAGAACGCCGCCGCCACCGACATCATGTTCGCCGAGTGCGCACTCGCCGTACCGAAGCTCGTCAGCCGATTCACCCGGATCACCGCGTCCGAGAGTTCCGCCGAGGGGCGCATCATCTGAAAGGTGTTCTTGAAGATGTCGCAAACTTCATTCGCCAGCGGCCAGCTGATGACCGCAACGATCGCCGCGAGTCGCGTGTCTTTGCGGTAGACCAAGTAGCCAAAAATCGCGAGCAACAGCAGCCGAACCGGCGTCCATTTGTTTCCTTCGCTCAAAGTGATAAACAAAGGCTCCAGCCCATCTGGCCAGGTGTTGATCCACCGGAATATCGCCAGATCGAGCTGCTGCACGCCCGCATTTTACACGGTGCCCCGCTCGCTCCCTTGGACTCAGAATTTGAGAGTTTCCAATACATCCTTGGGGTGGTCGGTGATGATGAAGTTCACTTTCAACCCGTTGAGGCGATCAACTTGCTCGCCGGGAGGAACTGTCCAGACGAAGAGAGGCAACTTCTCGGCTCGCAGCTTCTCCGCCAAAAACGGCTGAACTTGGCGAAACTGAAAGCCAAGACCATCTGCCTTGATGTCCGCTCGTCGAGCCAAGACCTCGCCCAGGTTCCCCTCGTTCGTCGCCGCCCCCACCAGCCAGATTGCAGTCACGTCGGGTGCAAGTGTCTTGGACTCCTTGATGAAGTCCGCGTTGAAACTAAAGATGATCGTTTCACGCTCAGTTTTGTGCTTACGTACCAGGCGCACAACCTCTGGAACCACGCCAGTTCCCGCCTTGATTTCGATCACCTGGACGATCTTGCCTTTCAGGTCAACAATGTAGTCTTCCAAAGTCGGGATCCCGGCTTGAATCATCGTGGAGGAGTCCGTGTCCGAGACCTTCCCGGTCAACCGCGTCGTGCGCTCCAGCGTCGTGTCATGCATCACCATGGCCACTCCATCCTTGCTCATGTGTACATCGCACTCCGTGGCATGGGCTCCGACCTCCACCGCTTTGGCAAAGCTGATGAGCGTGTTCTCAGGCTCATAGGCCGCCGCGCCCCGGTGCCCCACAACATGCGTGCGATCCCAACTCTTCTGGATCAGAGCAGAGGCGTCAGGTCGGGCGGGAGCAGATGAGAAAGCCATCGCAGCAATCACCGTAGAAATCATGGCCTGATTTCACCTGAGAATTGTTAAGCCCCGGTTCAGACTAGGCTCCGTGCGAACCCGGGAAGCCTGAACTCCCTCGGCCATAATCACAGGGATACGATGACCGAACTCCAACTACGCGCCGCCCTGTGCGAAGTCGGCCGACGCCTCTGGCAGAGGGGTCTCGTCGGGGGCAACGAGGGCAATATGAGCTGTCGACTTTCTCCCCGGCAGTTGCTGGTCACGCCGAGCGGAGTCAGTAAGGGTCATCTCAAACCCGACGACCTGGTCGTCACCGACCTCAAAGGCCAACCCGTACGGGAAGGGCAAAAGGTCAGCAGCGAAGTCCGACTCCACGTGGCCTGTTACGCCGGGCGGCCCGATTGTCAGGCCGTTGTCCACGCTCATCCGCCGGTCGCGACGGCGTTCAGTCTTGCCGGAGAGACCATTCCCGACAACCTCCTCCCCGAAAGCGCGGTGATCCTCGGAAGCGTCGCTACCGTGCCCTTCGTGATGCCTGGAACCGATGAGATCACGGGCGAAATCACGCCCTTGCTCCCGGATCACAAAACCTTCATCCTCTCTCATCACGGCGCAGCCACTCTGGGCAAGGACATCTACGACGCCTACGCCCGCATGGAGACCCTGGAGCGCGTGGCGACCGTCATCATGCACGCGGGCAACATTGGCAAGATTCGGCCGATGCCCGATCGCGCGTTCGATCATCTTCTCGAAGTAGCCCTCAATGGGAGGCTCGACTAACCATGCCCTATCAACGACCCCGAGGAACCAACGACATCACCCCGGCCCCCAGGCCGAATGAGCCAGCATTCGAGGTTCACAAGTGGCAGCATGCCGAGCGCACGTTCCAGGGCTTAGTCGAAAAGCACGGCTATCAAGAAATCCGCACTCCGATGTTTGAAGATATCGAGCTGTTCATCCGTTCCAGCGGCGAAACCAGCGATATCGTCACGAAGGAGATGTACGACTTTTACGACAAGGGGGAGCGGCACATCGCGCTTAAACCGGAGGGGACGGCCCCCGTCATGCGCTCCTACTTGGAGAACAAATTCGCGGCTCCCGGCCTGCCCACCAGGCTGTGGTACCTCACTCACAGCTTCCGATATGGTCGCCCGGGCAAGGGGCGATACCGCCAGCTTCACCAGCTTGGCCTGGAACTCATCGGCTCCAGCAGCCCTCGGGCTGATGCAGAAATCATCACCCTGGCCTACCGATTCTTCTCCACCATGGGCATGACCGGGCAGAAGGTGCTCCTCAACAGCATCGGCAAACCAGCAGATCGAATCCTGTTCGGCGCGGTGATCCTGCAACACACCGCGGACTATTTTGAGAGCCGGGATCCCGCCGAGCGAGCGAAGGCAGAAGCAAACCCGCTTCGCCTCCTCGACACCAAGGATCCCGACCTCCGGACGGCTCTCCAAGGCTTGCCGAGCATCCTGCAGCACCTCTCTGATGAAAGCCTTGCCCACTTTGAGGCCGTCAAGAGCGCCCTCGATGAAGAGGTGATACCGTACGAGGTTTCCGACGACGTGGTCCGCGGGCTCGACTACTACACCGACACCGTCTTTGAAGTCGTCAACGAGAGCCTCGGGGAGAATCTCTCCCTCGCGGGAGGCGGGCGATACGATCACCTCATCGGTCAAATTGGCGGGCCGTCCACGCCCAGCGTCGGAGTGGGAATCGGTGTGGAGCGCCTGCTCCTGACCCTCGAATCCCTCGGGATCGGGCAACCGGTGCCGCCTCTCGATGCGTTCCTTATCGCCGCCACTGAGGATGCCAAAGCCCCGGTTCGGCAGCTCGCCAGTTCCCTACGGGATCAGGGTTTCAAGGTGCTCATCGACCTCGACGACAAGAAGCTTGGAGCCCAATTCAAGTCGGCGGATCGGAGCGGCGCACGGGTTGCTCTGGTTCTTGGTGACGACGAGCTAGCGGCGGGCACGATCTCGGTCAAAGTCTTGGCTACAGGCGATCAAACCTCGATTCCGCAGGCCGATCTCGCGGCATACTTAGCAGGATGATCGGACGTGCTCTGCTCGTGGGGATTTTCAGCGGGTTGGCCCTGGTCGCCGCCGCGCAGTCCCGCGCCCCGGACGTCTCGGTGTTTGCCGATCTGCGCCCGACGCTTTCGTGGCGTGAGGGCGAGGGAGGCGAGGCCCATTGGTACGACCGGGCAGGCCGCCCCAGCGTTGTCGGGCTGCGACTCGCCTTTCCGGATGGCAAGCGGATCGTGGTCTCTCAGCGACTCGAACGGCTCCCGAGCACGGCGGATCGAGACTCGCTCGACGAGTATTTCATTGAGGAACCAGGTGTCTGGAGATTTGGTAAGCAGGTCCTCCCGATCGGCTCGCGAGCCAGCTTCCGCGAACTGGCACCTGCCGTGAGGTTCGACACCCGTCTTGCAGTCGCGAATCTGCCGATCTCCATCGCCTACGCCGATATGGGAGCGGGCGAGGCTCGCGGCGTAGTCGGCCGGATCGGGCGGGATCTGGGCGTGAGCTTTGCCTTCGGCGAACACTGGGGGACCCAAAGCGGAACTCTCTCCATGATCCAACAACCCGGCCACGCGCTCGGCAAAGGCAGCGGATTCGAGTCCTTTTGGGGTGCGGACGCGACGTGGATCAGCGGGATCTTTCGCCTGGAGGCGGAGTGGATGAGCTTCCGCTCTCCGGAGGACTCGACTCTGCGCGAACTCGATATCTCCGATTTCCGCACCACATGGCTCAACCCGACCGGAGAGGAGCGAATGACCTTCGGATGGGCAAGGTCTTGGCGAACGGGCGACAACTATTTCCGATTGGAGGGCGAGTTCCGCGCGGCAGAAAATGCCACCTGGCTTCCCTACACTCGGCTCAACAAAGGCAGGCTCGATGAATTTGGATTTGGTGTCCGGGTGAGGTTTTAGTGGGAATCCTGACCCTTTTGATTCCCGTGGTTATGCTCGCGGGAATCGGCGTGGTGGCGTACTTCTTCGCCCGAATGGCCAAGGAGAACGCCAGCCGTCCACACCCGAGTGAACTCTCTTCCACGAGTCGAGCCCTCACGCGTCCCCTGCGCCAAGCCGTTGAGAACCTAGAAGCCACGCTTCGTGCCCAGGCAAAGTCTGAATCGGCGAAGCTGCTCGGCCCGCAAGTGCTCCCGGCTGCTCGCAAGATTCTCGAGGAAGCCCTGCGGATGGCCTTTGCGCGTGACCAAATGACCGACCTCATCCGACGGTTGGAGTCCCAAGGTCTCGACCCTAGCAACCCCTTAGAGGTGGTGGATCGTATAGACCGTAGCATCAGCGAAGCCACCCAAACCGTGGATCAGATGACCCTGCGAGTCGCGCAATCGGTTGCCCAACAATCGGTAGGCGAACTTGAACTCCCTGGGACGGAGAATCTGGACGAGCTGATCCAGCGTCTGGAACACGTTGGGCAAGCCTTCGACGAAGTCAACCAATCTGTAGAGGAAACCACGAGGAATGAGTAACTCGCGCCGCGCTTATGACCTGCTCCGGGGGTATGTCAACCGAGAAGTTGATCGTCTCCATTCTCTCGACCTCAAGTCCGCGTGGAATGAGCTGGAGCAAGCAATGGGGCGGAGCGGGGACATGCCCGCGTCCACGGTGGCGAAGCCGACGGCAACACCAACCTCGGAGAATGTTCAGATTGAAGTGGAATCGACCTCTCCCGAGAGCCTGGCCGCTTCCGCCCGAAAGATTCTCGATGTCGAACCCGACGCAGGATTCGAATCAATCCGCAAGGCCTTTGAAAAGATGAGCCGTCGGAGTGCACCCGAAAACTTCGAGGCGGGTACGCCCGAAGCCCTGCAAGCTGAAGAGATCCTGCGCAAGGCGACCTGGGCTTACACATATTTGACCAAAGAAATGTCTCCGGCAGAGAAGCGATTCAGGAGCTTGGAGATCGAATGAAAGCGGCGAAATGGATGCTCCTGATGCTCGCGGGCTCGTTTGCTGCCCTGATGGTCGAGCTGCGCTACTTCCATGCCGGAATCTGGGGTCAGAATCCGGTGGCTTACATCCCGGTCGTCACCTGTGGCGTCGCGCTGGTCTGCTGCCTCGCCGCACTCGCGGCCGAGCGCAAGCTCGCGGTCTTTCTCGGATGGGTGCTGATTCTCTGCTCCCTCTCTGGCGTGGCGGGCGTGCACTTCCACTCAAAAAGCAGCTACACATCGTTCGAGGGGCTACTGCAAAGCAATGTCCGCGTTGATCGCCTGGAAAAAGGGATGAAGGATCAACAAGCCTTGTACCAAAGCAAACCTCTCGTTGCCCCGCTCAGCATCACGGGCCTTGCCCTGATGGCGGCGATCCTCATCTTCAGCCAGAAGAAGAGCTGAGTTCAGTGCCATAATGCGCCATGCCTTTTCGGGTCGCGGTATTGCCGGGCGATGGAATTGGCCCTGAAGTCATTGACGAAGCGGTCAAGGTCCTGAAA
This sequence comes from Methyloversatilis discipulorum, assembly GCA_943371575.1. Classification (GTDB taxonomy): domain Bacteria; phylum Armatimonadota; class Fimbriimonadia; order Fimbriimonadales; family Fimbriimonadaceae; genus UphvI-Ar2. Next base: position 107,038 of record CALRVI020000005.1, read on the forward strand.
GCCACTGGGGTCGAGTTTGAATTTGAGTTTGCGGCGTTTGGGGGCGCAGGGATCGATGAATGTGGCGAGCCTCTGCCGCCGAAGACCCTCGATCTTTGCAAATCCGCCGACGCGGTGCTGATGGGGGCAGTTGGTGGCCCGAAGTGGGACAAAATCGAACCTGTCAGTAAGCGTCCCGAGATCGGTGGCCTTCTCAGCATTCGCAGCGAGCTGAACCTCTACGCCAACCTCCGACCCGCCAAAACCATGGAGGCCCTGATCCACGCTTCCCCTCTCAAAGAAGGCCGGAGCAAGATCGACCTCATGGTCGTGCGCGAACTGACCGGCGGAATCTATTTCGGCGAACCCCGTGGTCGTCGGGACAATGGCAACACCGCCTTTGACACATGCCTCTATTCACGCCACGAGGTTGAGCGCATCGCCCGTCGGGCATTCGAAATTGCGACCAAGCGTCGCCACCAGTTGGTGAGCGTCGATAAGAACAACGTGCTGGAGACAAGCCGACTCTGGCGGGAGGTGGTGGAGGAAGTCGCGAAAGAATATCCGCAAGTCTCCACCAGCCACATGCTCGTTGACAACTGTGCCATGCAGCTTGTCCGCGATCCTGGCCAGTTCGACGTGATTCTCACGGAGAACATGTTTGGCGACATTCTCTCGGACGAAGCCTCGATGATCACGGGATCTCTCGGACTCCTGCCCAGCGCGAGCTTGAGCGATGCGAAGGGCGATGCGGTCTTCGGGCTGTACGAACCCGTTCACGGCTCGGCCCCCGACATTGCCGGTCAAGGCAAGGCGAATCCTATCGCGGCCATTCTCAGCGCAGCGATGATGATGCGCTACTCCTTCGGCGATCGAGAGACCGGTGAGCGGATCGAGAACGCCGTCGAAGCAGCTCTGCGCGATGGTCTCCGCACGGCGGACATTCACGAGAGGCACACCCAGATCCTCAGCACGTCCGAAATGGGCGACGCGATCGCAGCGCGACTTTAATCTCTCGGCCCGATAAGTGAAGCGGGTCACCAGGGCTTTCCTGATGACCCGCTTTTTGCTCGAGCCCTGGGACCGTGCGCTCGGTATCAAAGATCAATTTGAACGGAAGGTGTCTTGACCCCCAGAGTCGTGCGGACGGTCTTTGTCTCGTTGCCGTTCCGAATCGTGATTTCGTACGTCCCTCGAAAAGCGCGAAGATTAGCGGATCCGTCTGCGTTGGTTTTCAGCTTTGCGCGGGTGGCCCACACTTCTTGAGTCAAGTGTTTCCAGACAGCGAGATTCGGTTTCGGCGTCCAATCGGCGCGGAACATCGCCCCATTCGGACGCCAGTGGTACTTCTCGTGGAATCCCCACATCGTGAAGCCAAAGGTGCGCGGATGCGCAAACCATGCGGTCAGCAGATCACGCGTGTAGTCTGCCTGCGCTTGTTCATCGCGGGTATCCACATCAAATTCGGTGATCTCGATGGGAAGCCCAAACTCGGCGTACTCATCCAGCAACTTCCATACTTGCTCCGGCGGGGTGAGAGATTCTCCAAAGTGGCCCTGCCATCCCAGCATCGTCACCCCAACCTTTTCTCGCTGAAGCTGCCGAACGATCTCTTTATGCTGGGAGCGAGTCGTCTCCGTGAGTCCGCCGCCCTCGAAGATATCGTAGTCGTTGTAAACGAGATGGGCACCCTGCCAGGCTTCTCGGGAGATGTCGAACAGATCCTTGTAGAAGGACCTTCCCACGATGTTCGCGAAGTCCGTTTCCGTCCGAAGTTCGTTCAAGACGTCCACGTTGACGAAGGGCTGATCGCTCAACAACTTCGCCCGATCCCTTGCCTCCTCGACAATCGTTCTTCGGAGGAGTTCGGGTTCATCCTTGATCCTCCCAAGCCGGGTCGGTGACCATTTGAAGCTCGGCCAAACCAAGTTGTGCGCTTTCATCGGAAGCCCTTGCTCGCGAGCCCATTGGAATCGGTTGAAGTAGCTCTTCCGCGTATCCTGACTCTCCCAGCCCCAATCCGCCCAGTAGATCGGCACGGTCACGTGATTGAACAGCTCGGGAACAAGTTCGCGGTACTTGGCCGCATCCGCGTCGGAACCTGTCGGATCGTGGTCCAGAAACGTACCAAAGGGGTACTCGTGACGCAAGAGCTTGATGTCGAGCTCGACATTGGGCACCGCTTTGCCAGCGCGACGAACCGAGACCCAAAGTTCCGACTTCCGGTTCTCGTCGATCATCTTCGCGGCTTTGGCTCGCCACGGGGCACTCGCCTCTTGACCATCATAGGTGATTCGGTTAAAGGGCATCTTCGCCGCATCCACTCCTGCGCCGAGGTTCAACGCCATGAAGTTGCGGAACTCAAAGACCTGCGGTTGCTGGGCGATGTGGAACGTGAACTGCAGTCCCCCTGCTGCGATCTCTTGAGGAGCTCTCGCGGAAAAGTACATGCGTCGCCATGTACGTCCGAACGAACCGTTAAGGAAACCAATGTTGTCCCAAGGTGGCGCGGGGCGCTGGGCGAACATAGAGAGCAAGCCTTCTCCGGTTTCGCGTCCGCCGCTGGTTGTGCGTACCTCGAACGCCATGAAGACCATGTCTCCCTGCTTGATCGCGGTCGTGTTTGCTCCAGACTGCACCTGCGCCGACCAAGGATTCTCACCCGGCTTCTTCACCGTGACTCGCAGAGTTTGCCCTTCTCTCGTGTGGCTCACGATCTCGGGCGGACCGTCCACCGTCAGCCCGGAGACCCCTGGGGGCATGATCGCCGTCCCTTTGGCCGGAAGCAAAGCCTGGACTTCCGAAGCAAAACCTTGGGCGGAACCCGCCAGCGTCAGTGCAAGCGTGAGCGACAACATCTCACCCCTAGTATACGAACTTTTTCTGATTAAGTCGAATCGTTTCGAATCGCCCATGTGGGGCCATTCAACAAAAATCTCCCGCCAGTGGAGTAATCCACTCGGCGGGAGACTGGACAGAGGCAGACTTCTTAGCGAGGCCGGCTTTCGAGCATCTTGCGCTCGTCGTCCGACATCGTTTCCTGACGCATGCCTTTCTCTTCTTCGGGGCTCATCTGCGGGGCGTTCTGGATGGGATCATTCCCGCATCCGGCAAGGATGACGCCGAGCAAGCCCGCCACGATCAAGCCGGAGATCAGTCGGCCCACGGTCGCCCCCAGAACGCCCAGCGGTCGTTGCGATCCATCGCGGTGCAGAACTGGGCCAAGGTGTTGGCCTCGTTCTGAGCCGGGGTATCCGCATAGTAGGCCACGAACTTTTCGCGGCCGAACTTACCCGCGTGCCCATCGGCGAAGGCACCGATCAAGCGTGGCCCTTCGTATTGGCGGCGAGCATCCCACACGAGTTGGTACCAGCTGAAGCCCGAAGCGTATCGATCCATGGTCGGCCATGCAGCATCGTAGCCGTAGAATCGCATCCAGGAGAACGGCAGGTTGGCGTAGCGCGTCGGAGTGACGGCCAGTCGCTTTGCCGAGTCCTCGAACGAAGTCAGAGAGCGAACCGTGTTGGAGCCGGTGAATGCCGTGGCGCAACTTGAACCGCTCCATCGTCGGGAATAGCCATCCACGTTGATCGAGAAGTTGGTGACCCACTGCCACTTGTAGTTGAGGCCAGGATAGAACGGATCTGGGAAGATTTCTCCGTTCACCGGGTCGATCGTGCCCCGAGGCTCGGCGACCATGCGGTCAAAGAAGATCGAGCGGTTCTTGACATAGGGATAGATGTCGCCGACCCAGGTGTCCTCGCCGAGGTACGGAGTTCCGTAGTCGTGAACCGCCATGTCGTCATAGTCCGCCGAGTAGATCTGCAGGCCGATCGCGATCTGCTTCATACCGCTGAGGCTGGAAGTGATCTTAGCCGCGGTCTTAGCGCGCGCGAAAACCGGGAACAGGATGGCAGCCAGAATGGCAATGATCGCAATCACGACCAGAAGTTCGATGAGGGTGAATGCTCGTTTCATGATAAGGGCTTCCTCAAGTTGCAGTATCACCCCACGAATTGCTATGAGAACGTTAAGCAGTGTGAAGGTTTGATTAACAGGCTTGCACAAATGGGGAAACCTACGGAGATCCGTGGCAAACTGGAGTGTCTGCCGAAGGAAACCTTAACATTTCTTCGCCCCAGTTCTATGAACTCCCTCTGCTAGACTTGAGGCTGGTTTATGGGGCGACTGATCGCGGCGGCAGACATTGGGAGCAATACGGCGCATCTTCTTGTGGCGCACGTCACTCCGAACGGGCTCAAGAGGTTGGTCAACGAGAGCGATTGGCTCTCCCTCGGCGAGGTCGTGACCCGGCGAGGCACCATTCCGCCGGAAGATCGCAAGAATCTCTTCGCCACCCTCAAGCGATTCAAAGAGATTCTCGTGACCTACAAGGTTGAGGAACACTACATTTTCGCCACCGAGGCGATGCGACGAGCCGACAACCACGATTTGATCCTGCGCGAAGCGGCGGAAAAGTTCCAGCTCAATATCGACATCATCTCGCCCCAGCGCGAAGCCGAACTCAGCTACATCGCCGCTCAAGTTGATTGTCCGGGGCCGGATCCCATTCTCTTGGTCGAAGCAGGCGGCGGCAGCGTCCAAGTTGCCTTCTGTCAGGCCGGCGTGATCGAGCGGGAAACCAGTCTGCCGATCGGCACAGGAGCTCTCACGGCGGCCAGTGGACTGACCTACCCAGCGACCGACGCGCAAGAGAAGCGGCTTCGCGACCTGCTATTTGAGGCGCTCACGAAGATCGACGACTTCCCTACGCCCGCCCGGATCGTTTCCGCGGGCGGCGTGGCGCGAGGACTCTGGCGAGCCCTCCACCCCGATGGCGATCGCAACCTCCACGCCCAGGAACTCGCGTTTTTGGCCTGGGATTGCCGGCGTCTGAGCCCAGAGACCATCGTGAGCCGCTACGACGTGAAGGTCAATCGAGCCCGAACCCTCTTGCCTGGTTCGCTAATCTTTGGACAGATACTTGCCCACTTTGGGCTCCCGGAGATGACGGTGAGCCAATACGGCGTCCGAGAAGGAGCGGTGCTGGAAATGGCTCAGAAAGGAGGAGAAAAGTGGCTCTCCACAAACTGAATCACCCAAGCAATCGGCATCCCAAGTACGTCAACCGCGAGTTCAGCTGGCTTCAGTTCAACTCCCGGGTCTTGAGTGAAGCCAGCAATCCGCGTAATCCGCTTCTGGAGCGGATCAAGTTTTTGGCGATCTTCGAGTCGAATCTCGATGAGTTCTATATGGTGCGCGTCTCGGGGCTGATCGAACAAGAAACCTCAAAGGCCAAAGCTCTGACCCCCGATGGGCTCACTCCGAGCGAGCAACTTTCCATGATCTCCGAGGTCGCAAGGGGGCTCCGCGCCGAGGTCGCCCGGGTATGGGCTGAGGAACTGCGTCCGAGTCTCACCGAAAACGCCGTCGCGATCCGGCCTTGGGATGCGTTGGAATCCGGAGAGCAGAAGGCGCTTTCCGAGTATTTCCAGGCGGAGGTTTTTCCGGTTCTCACCCCGCTCATGGTGGAGCCAACACTCACCTTCCCCTTCATGAGCAACCGGAGTCTCAACCTCGCCGTGGAGCTTCGCGACACCACGGAAACGCTCTGGGCGCGGGTCAAGATCCCGCCTGTCTTCAACCGACTCGTGCCGATTCCCGGCACGACTAACTCGTTTATCCTTCTCGAGGATCTGATTCGTCAGCACCTCGCCAGCCTCTTCCCCGGCGTCGAGGTTGTGTCAGCGCACCTTTTCCGGGTGATTCGAGATGCGGATATTGAGATCCGCGAGCTGGAAGCCGCCGATCTGATTGACGCCGTTGAGAAAACGCTGAGACTCCGTCGTTTCGGCGACCCTGTTCTGCTAGAGGTCGAAGCCACGATGCCGTCGGAGTGCGAGAAGATTCTGATGAAAGGGCTTGAGCTCGATGAGCAAGACCTCTTCCGCGTCGAAGGACAGCTAGGCATGGAGTTTCTGTGGGAGCTCGCCCGAGTCAATCGACCGGACCTCAAGTTTTCCGCCCACGAACCCGTTCATCATCCCGGTCTCGAGGAGCCGGACAACCTCTTCGCGAGAATTGCTGAACGCGACATTCTCCTCCATCACCCGTACGATAGCTTCGATCCGGTTCTGGCCTTCATCGGCTCCGGCGCCACGGATCCGAGTGTCATCGGGGTCAAGCAAACGCTCTACCGCGTGGGCTCAGAATCGCCGGTGGTCGAGAGCCTCCTCACCGCTGCGGAAGAGGGCAAACAGGTTGCGGTGATGGTCGAGCTCAAAGCGCGATTCGATGAGAGCAACAACCTTGTCTGGTCTCGCGCGCTTGAGCGGGCGGGGGTTCATGTGAGCTACGGCATGATGGACATGAAAGTCCACTGCAAACTCTGCCTCATCGTTCGCAAGGAGGCGACCGGGATCCGCACCTACTGCCACATCGGGACAGGCAACTACAACCCTTCGACCTCCCGGCTCTACACCGACCTCGGCCTGTTCACCCAAGACCCCGAGATTTGCCAGGATGTCACCGAGCTCTTTAACTATCTCACCGGTCTCTCGCGGCAGGCCAATTACCGAAAGCTCTTGGTGGCTCCGGTCAACCTACGCGATGGAATCATCGATCGCATCGAGCGGGAAATCGAGCATGCCCGAGCGGGGAAACCGGCTCAAATTCTGTTCAAGCTGAATTCCCTGGTGGACACCGAGGTGATTGATGCCCTCTATGAGGCCAGTCAGGCCGGAGTTTCGGTGAAGCTGGTTGTCCGAGGCATCTGCTGCCTCCGTCCCGGCGTGTCCGGGATGAGCGCGAACATCGAAGTTCGCAGCGTTGTCGGAAGGTTCTTGGAGCACAGCCGGGTTTATTGGTTTGAGAATGCCGGGCAGCCGGAGGCCTTCATCGGAAGCGCCGACATGATGCGCCGGAATCTCGATCGCCGGATCGAAGCTCTCGTGCCGGTCAGCGAGCCGAGTCAGATCGCCTATCTGCGCGATCACGTCCTGGGGGCACCTCTGCGCGACAATCAGCAAGCGTGGATCTGCTCGGAAGCGGGAGTCTACGAGAGAATCGAAGCATCTACCGACGATCCGATTTGCTCCCAAACCGCCCTCATGAGCGTGGCTTCCGCCTCCATCTCTGCGCATGGGCAATGAAAAATGCCTCCTACGGAGTCATCCGCAGGAGGCATGAGAGTTCCTTTCTCTAAACGAGAGTTAGTCGCCGAGTCCGAGAAGTTGCCGAGCGGGGCCATCGATCACGGGCCGCTCGTTCGCGTTTCCAAAAGCGCGAAGCACGGCATAAATGGTTCGAGTCGCCGTCGTGAGCTTTTCGAAGTCAATCACATCCACTTCGTCCGACGGCCGGTGATAGTGCTCATGCGCGCCGCTGAAGAAGAACACCGCCGGCACACCCTTTTGGATGTAGCTGTAGTGGTCGCTGCGGAAGAAGATGCGCTCCGGATCATCCAGCGTGTCGTGCTTATCGTTCAGCTTCATCTTGAGATAAGCATTGTTCGTGGCTTCCGTGAGCTTCGTGATCTGGCTACTCACGATCTTCGGGCCGATGAGATAAAGCTCGTTCGGGCCGGCCAGGGTGGCGTTGCGCGGGTTCGTGTCGCCCGGCTTCTTGGTCATGCTGATCATGTCCAGATTGATCTGAATCGCAATCTTGCTCAAATCCACCGTTGGATTGGCACAGAAGTGCGCGCTTCCCCAGAGCCCCTTTTCCTCGCCGGTGTGCCAGACAAAGAGCACCGATCGCTTCGTCCGGTTTCCGCTGGCGATTGCCCGGGCGATTTCGAGCATCGCGACGGTGCCTGATCCGTCGTCATCCGCGCCGTTGTAGATCGTATCGCCCGTCGCATCGGGGGAACCGATTCCGACGTGATCGTAGTGCGCTCCAATCGCGACGAATTCATCCTTCAGCTTTGGGTCGGTGCCAGGGATGATCGCAACGACGTTCCAGGTCATCGCTGTTTCCTTCTCGACCGTCATCTTCAGGCCGACCTTGGGGGCTGATCCCGGGGCCATGGAGGCGTTCAGACTGCTGATTTTTGTTGCGGTCTCTGCGGAGATAGTCAGGCTTGGGACGCCATTGTCGACTCGCGAGACGGGCATGAAGCTACCGCCGCTCGAGAATCGATCCAATTGACGCTTCCACGTCGCGAGGTTCGGTTGGTCGACGACGTAGAGAACCGCCACCGCACCCTTCTCGGCCGCTGCGAGTTCTGGGCGCTTCCAATCGGGAGATCGCATCGCCAAGCGGCGATCAACGCCTTGCGGAAGGGCTCCATCTGTAATGATGATCTTGCCCTTCACGTCCAGACCAGCGAAAGGATCAACGCCGTCTTTGGCATTCACCCACGCACTCTTCACCTCGATGACCTCGGCATCGGCCGTCACGCTTTTCATCGTGCGCGGGATGTAACCCTCGGCAATCGCGACGGCTTGTCCGTTGATCGTAAGAGAGGTCTCGCTCGCGATCAACTTGGAGCGCTCGAGCGGCATCGCATGGAAGAATGTTCCATTGTCCCCGCCACCAATCGCGCCGTACATCTGCATCTGCGCGGCGAGATACTGGGCGGTGATGTCAAGGCCACGGCTGGGAGTGTCCCGGCCTTCCAACAAATCATGGGCGACGAAACCGAGGTGAGCCCGGAGATTGTTTTCCGATATGAGATCACCACCAGTGTGGGCAGCTGCCGCGAGCGATGCGGACGGTGCCAAGGACGCCGCGCACACCAAAACGGCCATGCGAGAACGGGTCTGAGCAAGCATTTGGCGGTTCTACCCCCAGATTCCCATCAAAGTTGCCCAAAATGGTAAGAAAAGAGCGCGTCCACGCCGCACCTCCCAGCAGATGCCTGACGTCTGAGAAGGGAGAGCCCGCGCACGGACGCGACTTCCCCGACCGCTTATGCACGATCCCGCACGAACTCAAATGGGTGCCCCTCCGGTGGCTGATCCCAACCGAACCGTCCTCGGCGCGCCGACGATGGATCCCAACCGAACCGTGATGGGGTCGCCCAGCTTTGATGCCACCATCACGATCAAGCCCGTCCAGTGTCCGGTCTGCCGCACGTACAATCCGGTCGGCGTCAAGTTCTGCGTGGAATGCGGTCTCGTGCTGGATATGGCCCTCGATGGCGATGCCTTTGGGGCACCGGCCGTGCAGCTCCCGGTTCTCGTGGAAAGCACGGGGCGAGAGCACATCCTTCGACCAGGCGTCACGGTGCTCGGTCGCCAGGGTGACATCACGGTGGAAGACACGCGAGTTTCCCGGCGTCATGCTCAGGTCACCAGCGATTCAAACGGCGTCTTTGTCGCAGACCTCGGATCGACCAACGGCACCTCGGTTGCCGGATCGAAACTCGCGGCTGGCGAAAAGCGGCGCGTCGAGAACGGATCCAACATCAGCCTGGGAGGATTTGAACTTCGGCTCGGTCTTCCTGGGGAGGCGAACAAGACTCTGGCGGCGATGCGCGGCAAAACTGCAGCCATGACCGCCGCGCCAAGCCTCGACGAAACAAAAGCCTGGCTGGTGCTGGCCGATCGCGAGATCCCACTTCTCCTCGGAACCCATGTTTTCGGGCGTCGGGCGGAGCATCCAATTTCGATTCCCGACCCGTATGTCAGTGGTCAGCACGGAGTGTTCGAAGTCACCGAACAAGGTGTCTTTCTCACCGATACAGGCTCGACCAACGGCACAGTGGTCAATGACGCGAAGCTTGCCGTGGGCCAACGCACGCAGATTCGCGCCGAAGATGTGATCACGCTCGGCCAGATCGAAATCCGGGTGAGGTTCCGGGGGTAAGACGATGGATGAAGTCACGGCAGAAATCACGATCCAGCAGGTAATCGTCGAGACCCCGCTGCGATTCCGCCCGAGCGTCACGGTCGGAGCCAAAACTGACATGGGTCGCGTCCGCGAGAACAACGAGGATAAGCACGAGTACTTTCTGGCGAGCAAAGATCCGGAAATCGCCCAGAAAGGCCACGTTTTTCTGGTCTGTGATGGCATGGGCGGTCACGAGGC
>CALRVI020000006.1:0-7931 GCA_943371575.1 Methyloversatilis discipulorum
GGGTCAAAACGCAGATGCCTTCCAAGGCGCTGCCACGAAGGCTGCGGCCATCACCGCTGCCGGCCTCTAAGTCCACCGGTTACAACGTCGATCGACTATGCGTGCGCAGGTTCCCGAAAGGGAGCCTGCGCACGCGGCCTTTAGTGCACCTCAACTTTTCGCCCCTAAGAAAGGAATTTGAGGCACCTGAGTTCGCCGTTAAATGTAGCCGCGTAGATCCGATCTCCCTGGATGAGAGGAGTGGAGAGGAAGTGCCCTGGCTTCAGGCGAATCTGGCAGACGAGCTTGCCTTCGCGCTTGTCGATGATGTTCAGGAGGCTCGCCACGCTTCCGATCGCCAGGTGATTTCCTGAGAGACTTGGCGACGAGTCGTAGATGATACTGCCCGTGCGGCATTCCCACTCGATCTTGCCGGATTCAGCGTCGACACCCCAAACCGAGCCGTTGTCCCCAAGGCCTCCCGCGTAGATTCGGCCCTCGTTCCAAACCGCTGAGCTGTGACCGAACTTATCACCCGGAGCCGCAACCTCGTAGATTTGGTCTCCCGTCTTGGCATCAAATCGGAAGAGTCCGTTCCCGTTGGCCACGCACCAAACCGATCCTTCGGCGACGCACGGGGAGCCAATTGCGGGTGAGAACGCAAAGGTTCGGGGTTGGCAGGCCTTGCGCCAGAGGATTCCTCCCGACTCAGGATCCACGGCATAGAGGTGGCTGTCCCAGGCGGTGAAGTAAATCCGCTCTCCGTCGGTGGTTGCGCGGCTTTGAGAGAATGCCGTTCGACTGGATGGCATCGGGGTCTTCCACTTGGTCTTTCCCGTTTTCAGATCGACTCCGTAGATCACCCCATCGCCCGCCGCGACCACAACCACACCCTTTGCCATGGTGGCTCCCGCATAAACCGGGCCTCCTGTGGTGACTCGCCAAGCGAGGTCACCCGATGCACGGCGGTAAGCATTGAGGTTGCCATCGGCGCTTCCGACAATCACCAGATCATCGGCAAAGAGCGGGGTGGAGTGGCAGTAGAGACCGTGACTCGCTCGCCAGAGGAGCTTGCCGGATTGCGCTTCAACCAGGTTCAGCGACCCATCGAGCGCACTGACGGCGAGGGTGCCGCCCTCTCCGACGATGTGCGACATCACCTCTCCTCCGAGCCCAAGGCGCCAGATCGTCTCCAGATCCTCGGACTTCTGCTGGACAATTTCGGTGCGCCATCGACCTTGAATCCTGCCTGTCACGATGTTCTCGCCAGGGAGCAGGGACGAGAGATCCCTTGGTTCGCCTTCGGTTTTGATCCACGCTCCACTGTTCACTCGGAAGCTCTGATACTCCGCCGAAGCCTTGCCCTCAATGACGAGCGCGGGGAGCGGGGTCGGTGCGCGGCGGTCGCGCAGACTCTTCTCAAGAATGGGAACCAAGGCTCCGGATTCCTTTGTGTAGCGCAAAAGCTGGAAATTCTGATCCTGCGGATTGAATCGAATCGTCTCCCAACTGCCTTGATAGAGTCCCCGGTTCATCGTGCAGGGAATTCCGTCCCAATCCCAAAGCAGATCGTTGTGACCGTGCCCGTTCAGGATGAGGATCACGTTGTACGGCTTGAGTATCTGGCGCAGATCTTCCTCGTTATCGATCATCACGCTGTCCCGCCCCACCCAGTGGTGAGTTGCGAGAATGACCGGTCGCTCCGTTCCTACTTTCTCCAATTCCGTGGCGAGCCACTTCAGCTGAACGGATGAGTAGTGTCCCCAGTGACTCAAAGGCACGGTGGAATCGAGTACGAACACCGTGGCATGAGATCCCTCGATCCTTTGGTAGGGAGGGCCAAGTCGCTCGCGAAAGATCTTTTCCCCCTGGGGCGACCACCGCACGTCGTGATTGCCCATCGTGTTGACAACCGGCCACGGGAAGGTCTTGAGGAGCGACTCGTACTCGTCGTACTCTTCGGCCCAGCCGTAGTCGGTGACATCCCCGCCATTGATCACGATTTCAGGCGTACAGAAGGCCTCGATTTTGCCGAGCATGTCCCGGTTTTCCACGATGTTTCGCCTGATCGCCACATGAGTATCCGAGAAGAACACGATCTCCGTCGAGTCGCCCTCGGGGGCTGATTCTCGGGTCAGGGCGAGTCCAAAGGGAGTCGCGGCGGCCGATGCGAGGAGTTCTCGGCGGGTGACCTTCATGCGTCCGGTTTACCAGAATCTCGCGTTCTCGCCCGAAGGAACCTCGCACATTTGTGGGTGGAAATGGCTATCATGGAGGCATGATTGCGACGTTGATCGCCTCCGCCGCTCTGACTCAAGCCGCCCCTGCGGCCTACTACCTCGATAGCCGATCAGTGGCCGGAGTCAAGGTCAGAGAAGCCGAATCCCGGGCGGCCATGATCTTCTTCACCCCTGATCCCAACATCTTGCTCACCCTCTCGCGAGATGGTGAGCTCCGCTGGATCGACACCCGAAAGCCGGTGAACGAGGACACGATCCGCCGCAAGCAGATTGGCGAAGTGCCGATTTGGGTGATGAGCCCGAAGCAAAAGAAGGAAGTCGAAGATCTCAAGAAGAACGAGATCAACCAAGTGTTTGGCCTCAACGAACCCAAGATGAAGGCGCAAAGGCTTCGCATCCTCGGAGACAAGGAGTTTGCTCTCACGGATCGTCACGATGAGGTCTTTTTCTATTCCACCGAAACCGGCGAGCTGTTGAGGAAGTTTAAGCTCAAAGCGCTCCCCGATCTCCACACGGGAATCGACCTGGTGAGCCCGAACAATGAGTACGTGTCGTTCAGCGACACCGAACGCCGGGTTCAGATGGTCTACAAACTCTCCACGGGAGAGAAACTATTTGAAGTACCGCGCACCTTCCTCGAAACCTGCGCCTTTTTGAGTGACAACAAACGGTTCGCCCATCTTGCCGATGGCAAGCTCACGTTGTACTCCTTGGAGACGAAGAAGGTGATCGAAACGATCAAGCTCCCGGAGCCCAAGACGGCGAACTTGGTGGCGAGTCCGGTGGCCAATGTCATCGCCTACAACACGATGAACGCGAGCTTCAACTACGAGGGCATCACCATCCTCAACCTCGATACGAAGAAGGTTACGCCCGCCTCAAAGGAGTTGCGAGAGTTTGGATGCACAATGTTCTCTCCCGATGGAAAGACCCTGATTCTTTCGGCGGAGAAGTGGATCAACAGCATCGACGTGGCAACCGGCGCGCACAAGTTCAGCATGCGGCCGTACTTCAGCGCGATGTGGGACGTGATCTACAGCCTCGACATGAACGGGGCCGGCGATAAGATCATTCTCGTCAATGACCCGAACAACACGAATATCGATCTCCCGTACTCGATCCTGATTGATCTCAAAGGCAAGCCCGGAGACCCGGTCAAGTATCCGATCAAACGCAGTTAACGGGCTGGACTAGCGGTTCGGGGCAAAGCTCGTCCATTCTGTTTCGAATCGGGCGATTTCGTTCTCGTGAACCATCGTCGTGCCGATGAGGTCGAGCCCTTGCAAGAGCTGATCTTTGATCGCCGCGTTGATCTCAAACGGGAACGAGTGCTCACCGAGAATCACTTCCTGATTCGGAAGATCAATCGTGACCTCTGCGCCGGATCCCGCCGCCACGAGTTGGGCATGGCTCGCTGGCGGAAGCTCGACGAGAAGCAATCCGCAGTTCGCGGAGTTTTGGCGGAAGATGTCGCTGTAGCCGGGGGAGTCGTCTTCGACCCGGGAGATCACCGCGATAAATCCCGCCTGTTGGATGGCCCAGACCGCGTGCTCGCGGCTTGAGCCGCACCCGAAGTTGGTGCCTGCAACGAGAACGCTTGCCCCTGCGGCATCCGGTTGGTCGAGGAAGAAGTGGGCTTCCTGTTTGCGTGCGTCCGCGAAGAGAAGCTCGCCGTAGCCGGAGCGAGTCACCATGCTGAGAAATCGTGCCGGAATGATCCGATCCGTATCGACATGATCCTGCGCGTAGACCGCGATTCGCCCCGTTGCGACCTGAAAGCCTGCCATACCAAACATTATGCCCCGGAGCATGAGGGCTCCGGGGCATGAGGCGGGGAAGAACAGAGTTAGTTCGCTTTCACGCGTGTCCAGGTCATCGAGCCTCGGTCGGAGGTGAGAGTCACAGAATCGTTGCCTTCGAACTTGAAGGTGCTGGTGGAAGACGACCCGTTCATCTTCTTCAGTTCGGCTTCAATCATCGGCTTCATCGCAGCGGCTTGCGCAGGCAGATCGCCCACCAGCTTTGCCGTCGAGACGGTCATCGTTACCTTATCTTCCTTGATTTCATAGGTGCCGTCGACCTCGACCTTGAGACCGACCACTTCCATTGTCATCTTGGTTGTCTTATCGGAATTCAGCTCGATCGTGGCGGGAAGAGTCTGGCCTTGGTTCTCCACGTTCCCCTGCCATTTGCCGACGAGGGAAGGCCCGGTCTGGCAACCGGTGAGAAGGAGGCCGATTGTGAGGGCGGCAGTGGCGAGGAAAACACGGGCGTTCATGCTTCCATACTAGCCGTTTCGGCCCCCGAAGGTTTCAGACCGTACCGAATTCTCGGGGAGTCACGTGGCCCATTAAAGCAATAATATTGCAGTAATATGACGACATGCGTCGACAGGCCTTCACCCTCATCGAACTTCTCGTGGTCATTGCCATCATCGCGATCCTTGCCGCGATTCTTTTCCCGGTGTTTGCTCAGGCAAAAGCCGCCGCCAAGAAGACGGCGAACCTGAGCAATCTCAAGCAGATTGGGCTGGGGACGATTCTCTATCAAGGCGATTACGACGAGATGATGGTGCCTTACTCGATCCCAGGTGATGGTCCGGCGACGGGCGTCGGCAGTTCGACCGTGTGGTGGCATGGACGCAGCTCCCGCGAAGGAGGGGCATTCTTCGCCGTTTATCGCCGAGAGCAGGGGCTCCTCTACCCGTACATGCGCAATGCCCAGATCCAGGATTGCCCGGTTGGGAAAAGTCTGGCGACCCCCTTCACAACATGGCAGTTCGGCGATCTTGTTCCGGCTTACGGAACCAACAATCGACTGTTCGTCCAGCCAAGGCCTGCAACGGGCACGCTCGCAGCCGTTAATGCGGTGAGCATGAGCGAAGTGGAAGAGCCTTCTTCAACCCTTCTGATGGTCGATGCGGTCAACGCCTGCAATCCTGGAGCACTGAGTAAGTCCTTCTTCATCGTGCCTCCCTTTGATGTTCCCCGGGGCGTGGACAACGGCAGCGGCTCTGGCACCGCAGACTGCTTCTCGCCTCGCGTGCATGGTCGGCACAGTGGATCGGCAGTGGCGGCCTGGGCGGACGGGCACGCCAAGACCGTGCGCCCGACCTTCCGACCAACCGGGAATGCTCGATTTGATCAGCGCCGCGCTGCGCGCATCGGGGAGCTGAGCAGTGTCGCGCTTCCATCGGTGATCACCGCAGGTGACCCCCGAATTGCCGAGTACAATCGGTTCTTCAGCCTCAATAAGAGCGCAGGATGGTGATGAACCGACTCTTTCTTCGATCCGCCCTCGGCGTGGCACTCGCTCTCGCGGCTCTTCCCGGATGGGCGGGCTTGCAGCGAACGGACATCTTCCCGGTCGAGAAACTCTCGCCTGCGGATCGCGCGCGAGCGGAAGCGCTCCTGCTCGAAATCATGGACAACGAGGGGCTCTACACGGTGGTCGGCGGACTCAAGCCGATCTCTTCGGGATTTGTGAGCCACCAGGTTCCCTTGGGCGGGATGAATCGGGAGGAGTTTGACATGGCTCTCGCCTCAGTGGATGCGGATCGCCTTCTCCTCCGCAAGCTTTCGATCCCGGGTCAGCTGGAGTTCTCGGTTCTGCCGTACTTCTCAACCTCATCGGGAAGGCGAGCACTGGAGGGTTTCGTGTTGAACCAATCCGCGGTGTCCGCTGCGATTCAGGCCCATCCCGGGCTCTTTGGATTCTGGGGAGTCACTCCCTCGATGCCCCCTTCGGAGGTCATCATGGCGTTTGAAAGCGACCCGACTCCGGCGCGATTCCGAGCGTTTGGTTATCTGTTTGGTTATCCCAAGCATGCCGTCGACTTTTTCGCCGATGCGGAGATCACCCGTCGCGAGACGGGCGACTTTGTGAAGCGTGACTTTTTCCAAATCCCTGCATACAGTGGGGAATCGGGGCGGTACGTGTACGCGGTTCCGGTCGGGTACGTGCCGACGGAGATCGACCTGAACCTTCGGACGCGGGCCATCGCCATTTTGGAAGAGTACAAGACGCGGCGGGCTCAGTATGTCGGCCAAGGGAAGCCGGGCATCGTGGAGCTCCTGCGCGATTGGATGCATTCGGAAGATGGGAGCTATCGCTTGGAGGAAATGGAGAAAAAGGTGGGTCGTCGCTGGGCGGTTCAGCTGAGCGACCTCTTCCGCTGACCATCCCTCATGAACGCATGAGAAAAGCCCGGGGGTCGTGAGACCTCCGGGCTTCTTTGTGTCCTCTTCGTCTGGCTTACTTGCGTCGCTTGCGAGCAGCGGCGGCGAGGCCGAGGCCGAGCAGAGCGATGGTTGCCGGCTCGGGAACCGGTTCGGCATCAACCGTCACCATGTCGAATCGCCAGGTACCCGAGGTTCCGTAGGTTCCAGTCGGGCTGCTAGCAACGTATTGGCCGGACGCAGGATCGAACGCAGCGACGATGCGGAACGCGAAGTTCGCATTGTCGTTGACGGCCGTGATGCTGCTCAGGTCGACGGATCGCGTGTTGAACCAGGTGTCACCCGCGCTGGCTTCGAAAGCGGAACCGAAGTCGACGAAGTCGGTGCCGTTGGTGCTGTATTGGAATTGAGCGAACTTGCTCGCGGTGTTGCTGTGTCGGTGATCCCAGCTCACCTTGACGTTGAGCTGACCAACGGTGCTGACGTTGAATTGCGCACCGCGAAGCTTGTTTTCGGTGCCTTGAGCTGCCCAAGTCGAGACGTTCCAAGCGGAGTCGTCTCCAACTGCCGGGTCGGTGGAACCGCCGCTGGCATCGCCGCTTGCGAAGGTCGAGGTCGTTCCGCCGACGAGAGCGACGCTACCAACGCCGATCGAAGGGGTTGCGGAGCCCGTGCCCGTGTTCGCGTCGGGGGTCACCGAGTTGAAGTTCCACTGCGTGATGATGGCAGCCTGGGAAGAAGCTGCGAGAACGGCGAAAGCCGTGAAGAGGATCGTTTTCATTTCCTTATAACCACTCCAAATATTCGAACCGAAGCTCGACATCAGTCATCCTAAGGGGGGAATGTTATCGAATCTTTAAGGGATAGGTCGCGTGAACCGTTGCCTGACGAGAACCAGTGTTCTTACCAGGGGGCGACTCTGTTTTAGGCGGGCTCCATGCCATCAACATGGACTACGATCACCGTCGCATTGTCAGAACCACCCCCGACGAGGGCCTCGTTCACGAGAGTCCATGCGGTTTCGGACGGACCATTCGCAGGGAGAATTTCGGAAATCCGAGGATTCGTCACATGATTCGTCACACCATCACTGCAAATCATCCAGATATCGCCGGCCTCGGTCGGGAGTGAGAACACATCGGGCATGACGGTGTCCTCGACTCCGAGGGCGCGCGTGATGACGTGTCGATAAGGCGATGCTTCGGCATCTTCCCGAGACATCGTTCCCGCAGCAACCGTTTCCTCGACCCACGTGTGATCGATGGTCATCTGCTTGGTCTCGCCGTTGCGGCAGAGATACACCCGAGAATCGCCAACCTGGGCGATCACGGCTCGGTCTTGGATAATCATAAGCCCGCTGAGCGTGGTGCCCATCCCCTTGCGCGATGGAATCATCCGTGCGACGTCGAGGATGAATCTGTTGGCTGCCGCAACCCCGCTCCGCGCCGCTGCCTCGGGATCTTCGCTGGGGTGGTTTCGATAAACGTCGATGAAGGTCCGGCAGGCAAGCTCGCTGGCGATCTGGCCCGCCTCG